>NZ_CP109943.1:4432500-4467694 GCF_001673705.2 Brevibacillus sp. WF146 | reverse complement strand
GCGGAGATGACGAAAGTATCCGCGTTGGACGTTGCGAAAGAAAAAGATGAATAACGCGGCGGGCGGTCGAGCAGTTCAAGGGCGCGATTGAGACGTTACAGATTGCGGCGTTGACTCCGTTAATGCCGAAGATCAAGGAAGTCGCGCTGGCCGCAGCGGATGCTACCGAACGGTTTACGAAATGGTTAGGTACGCGTGAGGCTAAAGAGTGGGGAGACACTCTTATCAACATTTTGTCCATAGTGGGGCCGTTGATCGGCGGAGTGACTGCGGCCTGGGTCGCGTATAGGACTGCTATCGGCATCGCCACTGCGGCTCAGTGGGGCATTTAAACATCGCTGCTAACGCGAACCCACTCGATTGATCGTCGTCGCCATCGGCCTTGTAATTGGCGCCGGGTACTTGCTGGTTAAGCATTGGGATACATCAAGCAGGCGGCAAGTGACTTGTGGGTTACGCTGAAAAACGCGTTCGCCAAGGGCGTAAACTGGGTGATCGGGCACCTTAACAAGATGATCGACGCCATGAACAAGGTGCTCGAACATGTCGGAATCACTATTCCGCAGATTCCGGAAATAGCGTTGGACTACTCGGTGCAACAGCGTGAAATGGAGGATTTCCGCCAAAAACGCAACTTGGACATCGACGGATCGCACGCGGGCGGGCTCTCGTACGTGCCCTACGACGGGTATGTGGCGCGATTGCATAAAGGGGAGCGCGTTCTTACGTCCGCCGAGAATGAGCAATACACGAATGGCGGAGGCGGCGGAGTTCATATCGCAAAACTTGCGGACCAAATCGTTGTACGAGAAGATGCGGACATCGATCGGATCGCTATAGCTCTTGCGCGCGAAATCCGGAGACTGATGTAACCACTTTAAAAGTCGCCCCCACGTTGCTAAAATATAGAAACGGAATCGGAGGCGATTATTCATGTTCTTCGGGCAGAAGCAGGCCGAAGTCGAAATTCACGATCTGCTCTTTGAGGGAGAGGAAGTCGTCGGGCACTATAAGTTAGTGCAAGACTTTATTTGTCTGACGAGCAAACGCATCATTTTCGTCGATAAAGCGATAACCTCAAATAAACGCGCGATCATATCCATTCCCTACGATAATGTGGAGTCCGTTGAGATGGAGCGCGGCAAAACGTTTTCGATTGGGCACGAGTTTACCATCGTCACGAAAAAGAAGGACTACGACATACACCTGGCGAAAGACGCAGACCCCAACGACTTCTACCGCACTTTGTCAAAACACATTTGCGCATAATTAAGATTCCCGGAGGTGATCCGCCATACCCAACGCGATCCAATTTTGGCTCTCGTTCAATAACGGAGCCGAACGCTTGCAACTCCCGGTCAACCCTCCGTCAATCCAAATATCGTCGTCCCACTCGTACGAGGAAGTCAACGTCCTGCAATTAGGCGAATACACCGTTATCGGTGACGCCAACTTGCGGGACTTTTCTTTTTCCTCGTTTTTCCCACGCGACTACAACCCGTCCTATTGCGAATACGAGGCGATTCCGGCGCCCTGGGACGCGGTACAGACGATTGAGGGCTGGATGAAGTCACGCCGTCCCATCCGCCTGACCATCACGGGAACGCCGATCAACGTCGCGGTGACCATCCGTTCGTTCAATTATGAACCGGAACGCGCAGGCAATCCAGGCGACATCTATTACGACCTCACGCTGAAAGAGTACGTGTTCGTCGACGTGAATAAGGTCGAGATTACCGGGAACAAGGCGATAGTCAGCACGCAAACAACTCGCCCGAACACGCGCGAAGTCCCGTCAACTTACACGGTAAAGCCCGGCGATAACCTGACGAAGATCGCGCTCCGGTACGGTAAAAAATGGCCGGAGATATACGCGAAGAACAAGTCCGTTATCGGCCCGGACCCTAACCGTATCTATCCCGGACAGGTGTTGACGCTCTGATGAACACGCAAGTTCTATACGATGGAACCCCGTTACCCGTCCAATCCGTAACGTGGTCGGGCGACATTACGCAGGCGGCGCGAAAGCTCGACGTATCGCTCGTCAACACAGTGGACGGTCGGACGCAGGCCCGGCGGATTGAACACGGAAAGGAGCTCCGGCTCTTGTACGATGGGCGCGAACTGTTCCGTGGGCCGGTTTTTGCGTTCGATATTGACGCGCGCGGACGGATGACAGCGACAGCATACGATGAAAACACGTACCTGACGCGTAACCAGGACACGCGCAAATTCGTGAATATGACCGCGAGTGCGATTGTTAGAAGGTTGTGCGCGGACTTCGGGATTCCGACGGGGACGATCGCGGATACCGGTTACGTGATCCCGAAGTTGATCCTCCGCGACAAATCGTTGTGGGAAATGATGATTACGGCGCTTACCTACACGCGCAAGCAAACAGGTAGGCGCTATTTTATTACCTCGCGCGAAGGCCGGTTGCAACTTCTCGAACGGAAAGAGCAGATCGTCCGGTGGGTTCTCGAAAATGGCCGGAACATCATCGACGCGTCCTATTCGCAGTCCATCGAGGACATGCGAACGCAAGTCAAGGTGATCGGTGGCGACCCGGATAAAAAGCCGATTATCGCGGTAGTGAAGGACGACGCGCTCATAAAACGGTTCGGTATCATGCAGCACCTCGAAAACGTGGACCAGGACATGACGGCCTCACAGGTTCAGCAGCGCGCGAAACAGTTGCTCGCGGAACTCGGCACAATCGACGATACCGCCCGTATTGACGCGCTCGGCAACCCGGACGTGACCGCAGGTACCGCGATCTATGTCCGTGAGTCCATGACGGGATTGGTCGGCGGCTTCTACGTTTCAACCGATTCGCACACGTTTAGCGGCGGCACACACCGGATGTCGCTGACGTTGAGCGCGACTGATGATCTCCCCGTCATGGATACGAGGAGCCGCCGGAAGAAAAACGGAAGCGACGGAAAGGAGCGGACGACAAAGTTGACCTCATCCTCACGCGAAAGGCATCGGATAGGATCGAAGGCTCCGGCGCGAGCCAACTCGTTCAACTTATCCGCCAGATCGGCTATAACGATTATGACCGGTTCGAACTCGCCACCGTCGTCGCGCCACCGCCCGAACTCCGTATCAAAATCGACAATATGGCGCTCGAACTCGAAGCCGACGACGTGTTGGTCGCGGAACACCTAACGCGACACAAACGAATCGTCACGATCAAACACGAACAGGACGCGGAGCGCGACGTTGGCGACACGGAACCGAAGCCGCGCGATAACGATGCACCGGGTCGCTCGCGTGGACGTATTCGTACGTTGAGATGCAGTTTGAAGACGTGTTGAAGGCGGGCGACCGCGTACTCGTCGCGTCCATGAACGACGGGCAATCCTACGTCATTCTCGATAGGGTGAGGAAATATGGCGCTGAGTCCTCTTAGGCCGCTGGAAGAACGCGCGGTCGAAGTCGCGCCCACACCGCAACCATCGCGGACGTACGCGCTTGACTTCGAAACGGGCGAGGTTGGCGGCATTATCGACGGTGAGGCCGCGATCCGGCAGGCGATCCGGAAAGCGATCATGACGGCCAGGTTCCGGTATCCGATATACGGGGCCGAGCACTTATACGGTGCGGAACTCGAAGATCTCATCGGCCAAGACCTGCGATCGAACTCTTGAACGCGGAAATCCCCCGGTTGATCTCCGAGGCGCTTCTCGTGGACGACCGGATTACTGACGTATACAACTTCACAATCACACGCGAAGGAGACGGCCTGTACGTCTCTTTTTTCGTTGATACGGCGGACGGCACATTACGCGAGGAGGTGACGTTATAAGCGTGGCTTACGAAGATCAAACGAAAGACGTGATCCACCAACGGATGCTCGATGCGAGCCCTCCGGACATCGACAAGCGGCCGGGTTCGGTCACATACGACCTGACGGGGCCGGTCGCGATTGAGGCGGAGGCCCTTTACGTCGAACTCGGCACGTTCACGATAAGGCGTTCGCGGACACGGCGTACGACGAGTGGCTCGATAGGCGCGCGGCAGAGGTCGGACTGACCCGCAAGCCAGCCGTAAAGGCCACCGGTTTCGTCACGTTTACAGGCAACGAGGGGACGGTCATTCCGAAAGGGACCGAAGTGTACACGGACGGAGACGCGCCAATTTACTTCGTGACGACCGCGGACGCGACGATCACAAACGGAACGGCAACGGTCGCGGCCGAGGCGAAAGAGGCGGGCGCAACGGGCAACGTTGGCCCCGGCGCGATCAAGCTGACCACCGGTAATATCACCGGCATCACCGGCGTAACCAACACGGTGGCCTTCGATGGCGGCGTCGACGCGGAAAGTAACGAGACTTCCGCAAACGCTACTTCGACCGTGTGCGCCGTCCGATCACGTCAGGCAACGCGTACCAATACCGGCAATGGGCGCTCGAAGTCGTGGGCGTCCGGGACGTGCGCGTGTATCCGGTATGGAACGGCCCTCTCACGGTGAAAGTCGTTGTGCTCGCGGACGAGGGCGTTCCCTCCCAATCGCTCCTTGACGCGGTTAAGACGCATATCGAATCGGTGCGGCCGATTGGCGCGGACGTGGCCGTAATCGGCGCGATCGACTACGGAATTGACGTGGCCGCGACGCTGTACCTGACGAGTGGGGCGGATTTGGGCGCGGTGCAGGCCGCCATTGTCGCGGAGATTAACGAGTACTTCCGCGAGCTGGCGTTCGGCGACCCGATCGTCCGCATTTCGCAGATTCAGCGGATTCTCCTCGATAACCCGAACATCACGGACTACGCGAACCTGACGCTGAACGGCGGTACGTCGAACATCGTGATTACTGGCGATGCGATTCCGGTACTGAGGACGGTGAACTTCGTTGCAGGCTAATGAGCGCGATATTCGGCAGGATATGCGGGATTATCTGCCCGGATATTACCGCGATTCTCGCGTAGTCAGCAACCTCATTGACCGCGAGGCCGACGAAATCATCGCGCTTAATGCGGCGGTCGCCGATACACTGGCGCAGTTTTTCGTCGATACCGCAACGTGGGGCCTCGCGCGGTGGGAGGCCATCTGCGGTATCAAAACGGACGAATCCAAACCGTTAGACGTCCGGCGCGCCATCGTCAAGTCCCGCCTGCAAGGGTTCGGAACGGTCACGGTCGAGGTCGTGCGGGGGCTTGCGGACACCCTGTACGGGGCGGCGACGCAGGTTACCGAGGACTTTACCGGGGCGCGAGTCGTGGTCAAACTCGTCGGCAAACGGGGCGTGCCGATCAACGCGGAGGACGTACGGAAGGAACTACGCGAACTCATACCGGCTCACCTGGACATCGCGCTTGAATTCTCGTGGTTCGTGTGGGACGAATTTGACGCGATGACCTGGGACGAGGCGGACAGCTTCGCATGGGACGAATTGGAGGTGTATATGCCGTGAGTAGCGGACAAACGAACACGCTTGGCCTTCACCGGTGGGTCGGAACGGACCGGGTATCACGCGCCGAGATCGTCGAGAACTTCGATATTATCGACGCGACCGCCGAAGACCTGTACGGGCAGATCGAGGACCTGCGGTTACTTATCGCGCGCCTTGACGTTGGTTGGTCGATCGCGGACGAGATCAACTTCCGGTATCCGGACAATAACGGAATCTTCTACGACATCCTAGACGGCAAGGGCGGCCGCGTAACGGCGGTACTCGCGGATGCCGCGACTTACACGACGGCGGCGCTGACGGCCGGGGCCACAACGGTTCCTGTCGGAAATAGCGCCGTTTTTGCGGTCGGCGAGGAGGTCACGATTTTCGACGATGTGAACGCGGAGAACGTGACGATCACGGCGGTCGCGGTCGGTGAGTTAACGGTGACGGCGCTCGCGCACTCGTATAAAGCGAAGGCGACCGTGGCGCGGACGACGGCCGTGACGGATGCCGTGAATGCACGGATGGGGTTCCCGACATGGGGAACGAGTGATATTGCGATTACGGAGGCGTGAGGATGCGCGATTCCAGAACGTGGATAACTTCGGATAACGGCCATTGGGAAGGGGGAGGAACATGTCGAGGATATTTACGACTTCTACTGGCGCTCAAACAGCCAATTCCGGATTTTGGGGTAATGCTCCGTCAACCTTTGCAAGAAAAATCAGGGTGGATAAACGGACTAAATTAACCGGCATTTATTTTCAAAACAGAGATACCAGCCAAGTCACCGTTAAAGCAGTGCTTTACACTCTAGGTGGTACAAGAATCGCTGAAAGTAATGCCACTACAGTTAACACCAACACCGACGCGATATTGTCTTTTATCTCGCCAGCAGAGATCGAACCTAACACAGACTTTTACATTGGTGTATATACCAGTGTTGGCAGGTTGGAAACGTATATAGCAGAAAATATCACAGCAAATGTAAGTGTGACTAGGGATGGGGTTACGTTTACATTTTATCCCTCAACATTTAGTTCGACTTCGGACGTTGCTCCAAACGGATCTACTGTCTCAACTAGTGAATTGTCAATTGGAATAGAGTTTACAACAAACAACCTACCGACGCTAAACCTAGCCTCGCCTACGGATAATCAAACATTATCCGGAGGTTCCACGTACACACTCGAAGGCACCGCGTCCGACCCCGACAACGGCAACGCAGTCACCGTCAAGTACGCGATCAACGGCGGCACCGCCCGCAACATCACGTCCGCCATCTCGGACGGCTCGACCGCGATCCCGTTCTCGAAGGCGCTGACGTTCCAAAACGGTCGCCTCTACGATGGCGGAACGGACGTGTCCGGACCTCTTGCGGAAAACACAACGTACACCGTCTCGGTATACGCGGTCGACGACCAGGGCGGAACGTCCACGGCAATCACTCGTTCGTTCACCGTGATCCTCAACCGGCCGCCCACGATCAACCTCGATCCGTACAACGCGAACCGAACGGGCGTATCCGAATTGGAGACGTTGACGTTCGCGGGCACGGTAACGGACCCCGAAAATGACAACGTATCGCTGACGGTGGCGGTCAACGGCGGCGCGCCCGTTACGCTAAAATCCGGCGTCGCGTCCGGCACCGCGTTCTCGTACAGCATTCCGGTATCGTCGCTCGTATTCGGCGCGAACACGATTACTTTCGTTGCGACCGACGTGAAGGGCGCGAGCACAACGAAGGCGCTGACGGTGAACAAAGCGGGAAGCCTAGCGCCAGTCAAAACGGCGGTCGTCCGGTACGTGATTACGCCGCCACTCGGTAGCGCGGCCGAGATTGCCGCGTGGGTGCAGCGGGAGGACGGCGACCTGACCATAGACGCGGCGGCTTCTATCGTCGGTAGCGCGGACCCGGAGACCTACGTGGCACTCACGAAGAATGCGTCGGTGCCGTTGGGCGACGGGACCATTGTCGAGGACGAGTTCGTGGGGGCCGCGGCGCAACCGGGCGCGAAGGTAGCGTTGAGGCTGACGTTCACGCGCGAGAACACTTCGTCGACCGCCGCAGTTAAAAAGATTATGGGAGGGATCGGTTGATGCCAAAGTTAAGGCCGCGCCGACCTGACGGCTGGTTCGGGCCACTGGTCGACGTGAATCCGGGCGAGCGACCGCCGACCGATCGCGAACGCATCCAACAGCTTGAGCGCGAAAACATCGACCTGATGCTCGCGCTCACGCAAGTATACGAAGAACTACTCGCACTTCAATCGGGAGGTACACCGTAGTGGCAACGATTTACTACCGATTAATCAAGGCCGGGCTCAAAACGCTGGACGACGTACCGGATAAACATAGAGCGGAAGTTCAAGCGCTACTTGACGCGGAGGCTGAGGCGTAGCCAATGCGTACGGTGGCGCTTTTTCTATTGCGAATCATATTCGGAGGTGGAAACGATATGGCGGTAATCTACGCGACGCTCATCGTAAAAGGGTACAAAACCATCTGCGACGTACCGAAACTGATCCGTAACGACGTACGCCAGGTCCTGATTCAATTGGACGCCGGGCACCTGGCAGAACCGACGTGCGCTGACGAGGTATAACGCGTATGGACGATATGAAAGAGATTCGCACGCAGTTGGCGGACGTCCGCGAATGGCTCGTGCGGCTGGATACGAAACTTGACGGAATGGCCGACGTCAAGAAAACGGCCGACGCAGCGAACGAGCGGTCGAGGGAGGCGATGGCTCTCGCGCAAGAGAACGCCCGCGACATCGCCGAGATCAAAGCGGACGACCGGCGTAAGTGGGGCGTCATTATCGGGATGGGCACGAGTTTTATCGGGTCCATCCTCATCTATTTTCTGACGAGGTGACGGGATGAAAACGTTCCTCAACGATCAAGACGGTCTTAGTGAAAAGGATTACCTCCTGCTCGTATCCACGACCGTCTTTTTCCTCTTCGTCGCGGTCGGCCTCGTACTCGTGCTGATGGGCCGGACGCTCGACCCCATGTACGTGACGCTGCTCGATATGGTCGCGCCGGTACTCATGACAGTTGCAGGCGGCGTATACGGTGTTCGCGCGGTACAGGAGTTTCGGAAGCAGCCACAGACTGCCGACGAGGTGCCACCGCGCAGAGAGGAGGAAGACAACCGTGGAACTACGAGTCCAATCTAAGTTTCTGACGCCCAACCCGTACTCTCGCCCCGGCACCCGTTTGAAACCCGTTAAAGGTGTCGTCATCCACTGGGTCGCGAACCCAGGCAGTACCGCGCTCAACAACCGCAATTTCTTCGAACGCAGAAAGGACGGCAAATCCGGTTACGGGTCCGCGCACTATATCGTGTGCCTCGACGGGTCCATCGTTCAATGCCTGCCGGAAACGGAAATGGCGTACCACGTCGGGAGCACCACGTATACGAGCGCGGCCCTTACGCGGCTATCCCGGTACCCTAACGATTGCACTATCGGAATCGAATGCTGCCATACGGATTGGGACGGGCGGATGACGGCAGAAACGTGGCGCGCGACCGTGAAGTTGGCGGCACAACTGCTGAAACGGTACGGGTTGACCGAGAATGACCTGTGGCTTCACAAGGAAGTCGTCGGCTGGAAGGATTGTCACCGCTGGTTCGTGAACAACCCGGCTGACTGGACGCGGTTCAAACGGGAAGTTGCGGAGGAAATGAAGGGCGGCAGCGCCAAGCCCCCGGAGGACAAAAAAGCGGAGGTCGTTTATCTGATGAGTAAATACTTCAAGGACATTCCCAAAGAGCTGGAGTGGTGTAAGGATCACGCGGACTCTCTGTACGAGAAGGGCGTGCTGAAAGGCGACGGGCAAGGCCATCTGAAACCGACCGACCCGTTATCGCGCGCGGAGGCCGCCGTGTTGATCGACCGCGCGATCGACTACGTCATGAAGGAGTTGACGCGGAAATGATCGACTGGAAAGCGAAACTCGGCTCTCGTAAGTTTTGGGCGCTGATTGCCGGTGTTGCAACGAGCGCTCTCGTTTTGTTCGGAAAAGACGCGGATACCATCACGAAGGTTGTCGCGTTGATCGGCGCGATCGGCTCGTGTGCGGTCTACATGTTTGCGGAAGCAAGCGTCGATGCCGCCCGCGCGAAAAACGAATAAACTACGCCCTGGTAGCGGAAACTCTCCGCCGCCGGGGCGTTATTTTTTTTGTCCCAAACGGTCGTGTTACGCTCTAACGGAAAGGAGCGTGTTATACCGGGAATCCATCGTTCTGGCGCGATACCGCCGCCAACTCAACCGGGTCGGACCGATACCCTACGCGGTAACATCGTTACCAACTGGCAAGGCAGCAGTCCTCTGCCGGTATCCCGACAGCGGGTTTACACTTATCCGACATACTTTTCTATGTACATATCGATGTTTGCCTTAAAGTCAGACCAATCCACACGTTCAACCTCTTCCACAAACTTTGCGATATCTTCCCCGTCTTCCCCAACTTCGACGAAACGACCCTTGAAGATCAGCACATAAGCAATTTCGTCGTCCACGCCGCCGCGAGACTCGAAGTAGTCCACCAATTTCTCCGGATCTTCAAAGCAGGAAACTCCGTTCTTGATACCCGTTTCCAAGCCCGCTTTTTCTAAAGCTGTTTCCCATCGTTCGTCGAGATCTTCAATAGCCTCAATCTCTTCAATTAACTCGTCGTCTACAATGTACTCCAGTGCACGGTCGATCTCACCTTGTTTCGCCTCTTCTAGTGACTTCCACAACCAAGGCCAGCTTACCGATTCCGGGGTAATCTCATACGCTCTCTGTTGTACCCGAAAGAAAATTTTCATATCCGTTCACCTCATTGGTTTATCTATCCTTATTATATCGCATAAACGATATTTGTAAACCCTTTTTCTTGAAAAAATATTGTATATACGATATGATTTATCCGAGGTGATCCAATGAAACGGCTGAAATGCGTAATAAAGATTGCGGAGCTGCGCGAACGGCTAGGAATCAGCAGTCAGAAGGATCTGGCTGATATGGCTGGGCTGCGTCCCAATGCTGTTAGCCAGCTGGAGCATGGATACAGGTGGAAGTCAGGAGAAAGGACATCACTGCAACGCGTTGATTTAGAGCACTTGGAAAAGATCGCTAACGCAATCTGGCGTGAGAAAGGAGTACGTGTGCAAATCAGTGATTTGATTGACTTCGTGGAAGTGGAGGAGTAAGCCGTGGAAGAGGCGGTGTACCAAGTATTCGAAGATTTGCTGCGTCGAGAGGACAGGCGCCCTCGTATGCGGGACTACATCAAAGAAGCTAGTAAACGGGAAGTATCCGGGGTTAAAGTTTTAAAAAAGCTATACGGAAGCTACAATCATGCAGTCGACAGGTTTTTGCAGTTGTACCACGAGCGGAACGGTTTCTACGAGATACCCGACTACCTTCTAGGGTGCATTGTTGGGACAGCTACGTTGGTCAAATCGACAGCACGTTCGGGCTTGGCGCTTCTGTTTTCATCATCAAACGCAAGCGAGTTGGAAACAATCAAGCCATTTCTCAACAGATATGCAGAGTGGGGGCCGAACGAGAGGGGGATGCATTTTATTGAGTGCTACGACTATAAACTGATATCATCGCTACATCACATGGGCTTCCCGGATCATCTACCGTTTCGCGCAACAGTTGATTTTGTCCGCGGTTACTGTGACACCCACGCTAGCCTCTTTTCGTATCAAAATAGACACGGGAATACTTGTCTCAGACTGGAGGTAACGGGTACGGAAGAGTTCGTCTCCAAGCTGCGCGATTTTCTAATTCAATTGAGTGCAAGTGAGACAAAGCTACAAAAAGCTCGTACAACTTGTAAGTGGCACATAAACACTCTTTCGTTAGTCAAGATTCGGGATCACCTGTATCCAGATGGCTGTGTGTGTAATCAAGCCAAAAGACAGTTGTTGTATTCTGTATGATTTGTTTTTCTCACGCTATTGCATAACGGAGTCGCTTCCGATTACAATAAGAACAAATGTTCGTATATTATCGGGAGGGATCACGTTGAAGAGAACGAAAATTAACGATCTATTCGGCAGCATGCGGATTATCCTGCCGGAACACAAGGCGGAGATTCAGCGGATGAATGCGGAACGGGGCCTCGAACCGCGCCCTACCGTTGATGAGGACGATTTTGGCGAGATGTGCTTCCGCATTTACGACAGCACGCAGTACGATTACGCGATTACCGTTAAGTGGTTCCGCGAGGTGAGCCGTGGCCTTGGCGTGTTTGAAACGGCATGGGGCGTGGTCAAAGAGATTGACGCGAATAGGCGGATGTTCAAACTCGTGAACGTTTGGGATTCCGTGTGGATTCGCGTTGAGGATGTCGTGAGTGTAACGAAGTGACCGCGTAACCACGAAAAAATTTCGCTCGGACGTACATATTCCAGCGCGCCCGCACATACGCTGATTGCGTAGGCACAGCGTTGGGGAAGAGTCTGCATATCGAAATAATACGGCCCTGGTACGGTAAAAACCCGCGCCAGGGCTCGTTTTTTATTTTCGGGACGCGCATAGGTAACGTAGTAACCGCGTAAGGTTACGACGAGGAGGTGGTTAGCGTGCCGAAACGAAAACGCATTAACCTATCGCCCGACGACGATACGAACGCGAAACTCGAACGCCTTGCGCACGCGTGCCGGAAGCATCCGACCACGTTCGCGCACTATCTCGTTAAGCTGTGCGTCAACAACGCCAACATCGTCGAGTTCGTGCAGCGGCAGCATAACGTTGAGGAACGGTTTAAAGTGCGGTGTCGGGTCGAAGGTGACACGTTGGTTTACGATTGAAAACGAAGGGGGAGCGTCACATGATCATTCTCTTTGTGCTATATTGCACCCGGTGCGGAGTTGAGATCGGAATAGGAACAGGAAATCTTTGCAGTCGCTGCGCCAAAGAACGGTAGCCTATCGCGTAAAATCAACGATAAGTTTCAGCGCGAGGAGTCCGGTTCCACTGGCAACAAGCGCGTATCCAGCGTAGACGAGAAACGGCATTTCACGACCTCCTAACGTTATGGATACGCGTAGTATCGCCAAACGAGAGGAGTGTTATACCGTGTTTTATTCGGTAGCTCTGCCGAGATTTCGGCGACAAAAGACCGAGGTGATACCGTGGCGCGATTTTTTCGACGAGATGGGGAGCGTATTAACTGCGCGGCAGAAACGGAAACTAAGCGCTCTCCTGGCGGGGGCAACGGCGGTATACGCGTTGCGATTGGAGCACGCGGAGGCGGCGGGGATTGCCGACAAGATCATCGGCGCGTTCGATCCGATCATACAGTTGGCGCAGGGGGTGTCGTACCCAATTGCGTTCCTAATGATATGCGGCGGCTTTCTCCTGATAATGGTCGGGCAGCGGTCGAAGGGCCTGTCGATGCTCAAGTGGGCGGCGGTGGGCTACGTGGGGATGCAGTTCGCCCCGGCGATCATGCAGATACTCGTGGGCGTGGGCAAGGCGATGGTAGCGCGGTAACCCCGTTCGTCCACCTACGGATAACGCCAGACTCACGCCTGAATAACGAATCCGTCGAGCAGTTCGCGCAAACACTCTGCGTTTACCAATCGCCACTCGAACGGTGGAACTCCGGCAAACGCCGCATCGAACGCGCGCCTTTTGTTTCGTTTGAGACGGTCCTGCAACGTGAAGGAACGTCATTCACCGTTACCGTCCTGCGGGAATACGAATCGATCGCGCGCAAGGCCATCGAATCAACGTGGCCGAACGTCACAAATACGGAGGTAGCCGATCCGTTCATCGCGCGCCCGGACGTAACGGCGACGCTCGAAATGAACTACCATTACATGTTCGCGATTCGTGTGGACCGGCGCGAAATATCGTTCTTGGCGTCACTCCTCGAAACGATCAACGCGCTTGACGAAGGCGACGCGGTTTACGTGCAGATGCTCGCGGTCCCGGCCGAGAAAGACTGGTACGAAGGCGCAGCGCAAGCGTACGAACGATTCAAGGCGGGCGAGATGCCGCAGAAATTCGCGCTGAACAAGCGAACGGCGGGACGTACGGCACTCAAACTCGCGACCAAAACGGTCCTCGGCGCGATTTCGATTGTAACCGAACTCATGACGGGCGAGGAACCGGAGCCGATCAACATCGACGGCGGAGAGCGCGCGGTCATCCTCCGCGACGGCAAACTCCGGTCGGAAACGCTGAACAAGACGCGAGGGGACGCGTACGACGTAACGGTGCGTATAGGTGTTGTGTGCGCGGATAAGGCGCGGGCGAAAGCGGTCATGCGGATGGTTACGATGGCATTCCGCGAACTGGACGGAGACAACCATTTCGTCGCGCATGAAACCGACGTAGACCGTACGTGGCGGAAGATGCGGGAGCGCACGGTAGGGCTCCGGCTTGCTCGCGATTACATGAGTATACCGGAGGTCTCCCGCCTGTTCCTGTTGCCGACGCGACCGTTGCAGGAGCGTTATCATATCGAGAACGTCCGACTGCTTGAAACCGGCATACCGGCGGAGATATCGGCGGGCGGCCTACGGTTGGGCACGGTAACGCACAAAGGCGCGGCACAAACGGTATACATGCCGACGGACAATTACGACGAGCTATGCTTGCCACGCGTAGTGATCGGCGGAATGGGCAGCGGCAAAACCACGTTCGGCGCGAACCTTATCGTCGAGGCAGTCCGTAATGGTTTCGGTGGCCTTGCGATAGACCCCGCGAAAGGCCAGATCGGCGATATGGTGGCGGCCGCGTTACCGAGTGACCGCGTTACCCGGATACGCATTGACGGCACGGCTCCGTTCGCGCTCGATTTCTGCGAGATCAACCGGTCGCCACGCGCCAGAAACCGACTGGCTAACGCGATCATCTCGTTCTTTAACACGGCGACCGACGAGGCGGGCGCGCAGACCGCACGTTACCTTCGCGCCGCGATCATGGCGATGCAAACGGCGCGGCTGGCGGAGATCATGCGTATTTTCGAGGACGACGCGTACCGGACCGCGTGTATCGAACGGATGAGAGCGGGAATGCACCGGTCGACACTCGAAGACTTCGGGCGAATGACGGAGGGGAAACGCGCTCAGATTCTCGCGCCGATATACAACCGCCTCGATACGATCCTAGGCGACGAGTATCTCGCGGAATGTTTCGAGTCCGATCGGTCACTCGATATGGTCGCGCTGATGAGCGGGCGGCGCGCGGTCGTCATTGACGTGCCCAAAGCGACACTCGGCGCTGAGGCGGTCGACCTCATCGTGAACCTCCTGTCGGTCAAAATTGACCTCGCGATGGTTCTGCGTGAGGAAGCGGATCAGTTCCCGTTCTTTATCGTATATGACGAGCCGCATCAGTTCCTCCGGTCGGCGCGTACGTGGAAGACAGCGGCGGTCGAATCGCGGAAATGGCGCGTGGGTTACGTGTGGATGTTTCACTCGTGGGAGCAGATACCGAACGACCTCGCGGAGATCATACGGAGTGCGGGGCCGCACTATACCGTGTACCGCGCGAGCAAGAAGACGTTCCGGGAGCTGGCGGAGGAACTTGCGCCGTTTACCGTGGAGGATTACGTGAAGATGCCGAGGTTTCACGCGCTGAACGTATTACGCGTGGGGGAGGCGCAGCATACCGTGGTGATGGCGAAGATGCAAAACTTGTCGAACGCATATAAATAGGTAGGAACTCGTGATAAAAGGTTACTATTGACTTCGAACGCTCCCTTCGTGTATACTTCGTAATTGTTAAGACGAGTCCGTAGGAAGAGTTTGAATCCGTGTGTCACCGTCGAATGACCGAATCAGGCAACCGTAAGGAATCGGGCAAATACGGATACTTCCGATACCTTTGACTCCGTCATTCCTAGGTTCGAATCCTAGTACCCCAGCCATTTTCATGAGCCATTAGCTCAGTTGGTAGAGCATCTGACTTTTAATCAGAGGGTCGAAGGTTCGAGTCCTTCATGGCTCACCAGTTACTTTATCCCCAAACGTAAAAAGGGTTTTCGGGGACCCCCAACAACAATATGTGCCCTTAGCTCAGCCGGATAGAGCGTTTGACTACGAATCAAAAGGTCGGGAGTTCGAATCTCTCAGGGCACGCCATATTTGCAGAGGTGAGAGGTTAGGCGTGAGAACGTGATTCTCACTTCCCCCTCCCACATCTGAAGGTCAGAACGGGAAGTAGCTCAGCTTGGTAGAGTACTTGGCTTGGGACCAAGGGGTCGCAGGTTCGAATCCTGTCTTCCCGACCACTTCCGTACTCCCAAACCAATGTTGGGATTACCTGTGTTTTGGGGGACCTTGCTCACATGCGGGTGTAGTTCAATGGTAGAACTCCAGCCTTCCAAGCTGGATGCGTGGGTTCGATTCCCATCACCCGCTCCATTCCATCGTGTAAAACGGGCAGCCGCTTTTCGGTTGCTCGTTTTTTACTGTACGCCCCCCTTTCGTTTCGCGATCAATTCAATTGGACGTGTGCGCCCGAAGCGACCTGCAGGCAGCCGCCTGCAGTTTTTTTATGCAAATGGCTGTCGAGTTGAGTCATTTCCCTTCCCGAGGCTACAATAAGCGTGAGTGAACCAAGGGAAGGGGGCGCGTTCATGAACAAAAACATCAGCATCATCGGTGTACCGCTTGATTTGGGAGCAGACCGCCGCGGGGTGGACATGGGACCGAGTGCCATCCGTTATGCAGGCGTGGTCGCCCGTTTGGAAAAAATGGGTCTGAATATCCAGGACAAAGGGGATATCCCTGTTACCCGACCGCACACGTTTACCGAGACAGACAACCATAAGTACCTGGACGAAGTGGTGGAGGCGAACACCAGACTGGCCGAGGCCGTCAGCGGCATCATGGAGGAAGGGCGTTTTCCGCTGGTGCTGGGCGGCGACCACAGCATTGCGCTCGGCACGGTGGCCGGTGTCGCCAAGCACGTCAAAAACCTCGGCGTCATCTGGTTTGACGCTCACGGTGATTTGAACACCGGAGAAACGTCGCCCTCCGGCAACATTCACGGCATGCCGCTGGCCGCCAGCCTGGGGTACGGGCATGAGCGTCTGGTGCAGATCGGCGGCTTTGCGCCGAAGCTGAAGCCGGAGAATGTGGTGATTATTGGCGCGCGCGATTTGGATGCGGGCGAGCGCGAATTAATCAAACGAATCGGCTTGAAAGTGTTCACCATGCACGAAATTGACAAACTGGGCATGGCCCGCGTGATGGAGGAAGCGATTGCCCATGTGTCCAGGAACACCGATGGCGTCCACCTCAGCCTCGATCTGGACGGACTTGATCCGCACGATGCGCCGGGGGTGGGCACGCCGGTCATTGGCGGCATCTCCTACCGGGAAGGACATGTGGCGCTGGAGATGCTGGCTGACGCGGACATTCTCTGTTCCGCCGAGTTTGTGGAAGTGAACCCGATCCTCGACCGGGAAAACATGACCGCCCGTGTCGCCGTTGCCCTGATGAGTTCCGCCTTTGGAGACAAACTGCTGTAAGAAAAGAAGCGAGGGACCCGTGTGTTCCCTCGCCTTTTTCGTTTCCGCATCTTTACATCGGTGGGGGAAAGCGGTACATTCTAAGGATGGAGATGCAGTTTGTTCAACAGATGATCCAACTGCACGCTTAACTCCACCATTTCGGGCGTAATGGTTTCCTGTTCCTTGTACCGGTCGTTCAACTCTTTGCGCAGTTGTTCGATTTGGAGAAGAACATGCGGATCGTGCATGTGTTCCACTCTCCTTTACACCGTCAGGATAAGAGAGGTACCATCATTACTATATGGAGACAACCTGTCTCATTATTCCTGTATTTCCCACAAAAATGGCCAAGTAAACACGCCTCAAAACGAAACCATTTGCAGTACCATCCGTATAAAAGGATTACGGTATTGCGGGGAGGATCGCATGGATTTTGTAGAGAAACGGTTAACCCAGCGGGCGAAGCGAGGAGACCGCGAAGCCTTTGCCGAGTTAATCGAGATATATAAGGACAAGATATTTCAGCTTGCGTATCGCATGGTGGGAAACCGCGAGGATGCGGAGGACATCGCGCAGGAAACGTTTTTGCGGGTGTACGCCAACCTACATGCCTACGACGAAAGTTACAAGTTCTCCACGTGGATCTACCGGATTGCGACCAATCTGTGCATTGACCGGGGAAGGAAAAAGCGGCCCGACTTTTCGCTCGACGAGGAAGTGGAGCCCGGGCAGGGCATGGATTGGTATTCGCGGCTGTCGTCCAACGAGAAGGGGCCGGAGGACAAAGTGGTGACGCAGGAGCTGCAGGAGACCGTACAGGACGCCCTTTCCCAACTGGCGCCGAAGTATCGGTCGATCATGATTTTGCGGTACATTGAAGATCTGTCGCTGCAGGAAATCAGCGATATTGTCAAGCTGCCGGTCACAACCATCAAGACGCGGATTCACCGCGGTCGGGAAGCCTTGCGCAGCAAGTTGCGATTTATGTAGGAAAGGAGAAAACCACGATGGAATGCCGAGAAATGATTGCGCTCATTCACGAGTTCCTGGACGGGGAGATTGACGAGCTGTCCAATCAGAAGCTGCAATCCCACCTGCAGGCCTGTGCAACCTGCCGACGGCACCTGCACGAACTGCAGCGGGCCATCGCCTTTGTCCAGAGCGCGTCTCATGTTCATGTCTCGCCGGATTTTACCGCTCGCGTTCTTGCGCAACTGCCGGCTCCTCCCAAGACAAGGCGTTTTTCCAACTGGCTGCGGAATCATCCGTTCCTCACGGCGGCGGCTGTCTTTCTCTTTTTGATGACCGGGAGCATGTTCGCCTCCTGGTTTGAGCAGGATGACACCCTGCAAATATCTTCGTCCAGCATGGATAAACTAAAAATCGACCGGGAGCGCAACGTGGTGGTCGTGCCCGCGGGAACAACCATCGACGGCGATCTGGTGGTGCGCAACGGCAATGTGGAAGTGCTGGGAAAAGTAAAAGGCAACGTGGTCGCCATCGAAGGCAAGGTGGTGCTGGCTTCCACCGCGCAGGTGGCGGGAAGCACCGAGTCGATCGAAGCGATCTTCGACTGGATTTGGTACGAAATGAAAAATCTTGGAAATGACTTGCTTCCTATCTTGCCATAGGAGAAAATAGAGAGTATAGTTACATGCAGCACGGCAGAAGCAGCCGTGCTTTTTCCGCAGGAGACGAGAGCAACTGCCTTGAGATGGAGCGAAATATGGGGGCTTCGTTTATGATTTCAATGGACTATGGGGATTTGCTGCGGTATGTGATCGATATTTCCCTCGTCACATACGTGATTTATAAACTCATCATGCTGATTCGCGGTACGCGAGCGGTGCAATTGCTGAAAGGGATCATGGTCATCATCATCACCTGGCTGTTGAGCAAGTACTTCCAGCTCACGACGCTGCACTGGCTCATGTCGCAGGCGTTTACGTTCGGGGTGCTGGCCATCGTGATCATCTTTCAGCCGGAACTGCGGCGCGCGCTGGAACAGTTGGGGCGGGGCAGACTCTTTTCCCGCTCCAGCAGTATGCAGGATGAAGAGACGGTGCGCCGGATGGTGCAGGAGGTCTGTAAATCGGTGACCTACATGGCCAAGCGGCGGATTGGCGCCTTGATCGTGATCGAACGGGAAACCGGCCTGAACGATTACGTGGAGACGGGGATTGGCATCAACGGGCGCGTCAGTTCGGAACTTTTGATCAACATCTTCATCCCGAACACGCCGCTGCACGACGGGGCGGTGATCATGCGCAGGGACGTGATTCTCGCCGCTGCCTGTTACCTGCCTCTCTCTGAAAATACCTCCATTTCAAAAGAATTGGGGACGCGCCATCGCGCCGCCATCGGGGTCAGCGAAGTGTCTGACGGTCTGTCCATTGTCGTTTCCGAAGAGACGGGACACGTGTCGTTTGCCATGAACGGAGAAATGAGACGCAACCTGACAGAGGAGCAGTTGGCGGAATGCCTGACCGAACAACTGCAGCCTTCCTCGAAGAGCAAGTCCATGGCAAGTCGTTGGCAATGGAGGCGAAAACATGGATAAGTGGTTAAACAGTCATTGGTTTGCGCGAGCCATCGCCTTGATGCTGGCCATCATGATGTGGATGGTCGTCAACCTGGAAATGGATTCGACTCCTTCGACGGAGGCGAACCGGCCGCTCCTGATTGACGACATCGCCCTGCACGTCAAATACGACAGTGAGCGCTACTACGTGGTGAAACAGCCGAAAACGGTCAAAGTGGCGCTGGAGAGCAACAACCCGTTTTACCGCCACAATTTTCTCCCCTCCGATTCCTACGAGGTGTACGTGGATCTGCGCGACAAGGGGGCAGGGACCCACAAGGTGCCGGTCCAGTACAAGGGGTGGGAGGATGCCAAGGTGGGGATCATCCCCAACGTTGTCGAAGTCACGCTGGAAGAGAAAAAGACCGTGGAGCGCGAAGTTACTGTCGAGATGCTGGGACAGGTCGCGCCGGGGTACACGGCCGGCGAGCCGCTGGTCAAGCCGTTTAGGGCTTTGGTCCGGGTGCCGGAGAGCCAGGCTGACAGGGTGGCGGCGGTGAAGGCCTCCGTCGATGTCGAAGGGGCGACCTCGCCGATCAAAACGACTGTACCGCTCAAGGTGGTGGACAAATCGGGCAACGTCCTGCAGGCAGCGGAAGTCATCCCGCTCACCGTGGAGGTCAGCGTGCCGGTGACCAGCCCGTATGTCAAGGTCCCGATCAAATTGAACTTGACGAATGAAATGCCGGATGGCTATAGTTTGGCTAGTGTAGATATGAATGTGGAAGAGGTGACCGTATACGGACCGAAAGAAGTGATCGATGCACTCAAAACGAGCACGTATCCCGGGCCGGAGATCGATCTGAGCAGCATTACGTCAGATCGCCTCTTGGAACTGAAGATACCGGTGTTGGAAAACATCGTGAATGTGGAACCCGAGTATTTGAAGGTGTCGCTGAAAGTGGTTCCGTCCACCACCAAACGTTTGGGGAAAATCCCGATCCGCATCAGCGGCCTCTCGGAAAACATGCAGGCGCGCGTGCTTTCGCCGGATGGTCGGGAGATGTCCACCATCGACTTCGACACGGTAGGAGCGCCGGAAGTGCTGCAGCAACTGGGGCCGGAAGACGTGCAGGTCGTCGCCGACGTCAGCAGCATGCCGGCCGGTGTGTATGAGGTTACCTTGAACTACATCTTCAACCAGCCGGATTACGTCAAGGTGGCGAAAACAGCACCGAAGAAGGTAACAGTGGAAATCACGAACAAGCGTAGCTAGACGAAAGCTGTTTGGTGTACAAGGAAGGAAATGAGGGACAAACATGGGGAAGTATTTCGGAACTGATGGTGTACGCGGAGTGGCCAATGCCCAGTTGACGCCTGAACTGGCATTTCGAATTGGGCGTGTCGGCGGTTACGTTCTGACCAGACACAAGCAGGAAGGCAAACCGAAAGTGGTGATTGGGCGCGACACCCGCATTTCGGGACAGATGCTGGAAAGCGCGCTGTTGGCAGGGCTGCTCTCGGTAGGAGCGGAGGTTGTCCGTTTGGGCGTCATCTCCACGTCCGGCGTGGCGTATCTTACGCGGGCGCTGGGAGCGGATGCCGGCGTCATGATTTCCGCCTCCCACAATCCGTATCCGGACAACGGCATCAAGTTTTTCGGCAGCAACGGCTTCAAGCTGTCGGACGAGGTGGAAGCGGAAATCGAACAATACCTGGACGCGGAGGAAGACACGCTGCCTCGCCCGACCGGCGAGCACATCGGAACGGTGCTGGACTTCCTGGAGGGCGGTCAAAAGTATCTCTCCCACCTGAAGAGCACGGTTACGGAGCGCTTTGACGGCATGAAAGTGGTGCTCGATTGCGCCAATGGCGCGGTTTCTTCGCTGGCGGCCCGGCTGTTTGCCGACGTGGAGGCGGAGGTAATCACGATCGGCGCCAACCCGAACGGCGTCAACATCAACGAGCAGTGCGGCTCCACCCATCCGGAGCGCCTGCAGGAGGAAGTCGTGAAGCACAAGGCACATCTGGGCCTTTCTTTCGACGGCGACGCCGACCGCTGCATCGCGGTGGACGAAAACGGGGAGATCGTGGACGGCGACTACATCATGGCGATCTGCGCACGCGCCATGAAGGCGAAAGGCAAGCTGAACAACAACACGGTGGTCACGACCGTGATGGCCAACATGGGCTTCTTCAAAGGGATGGAAGAGTGCGGGATCAACACCACCAAAACGGCGGTGGGGGACCGGTACGTGGTCGAGGAAATGCTGCGCGGCGGCTACAATCTGGGCGGCGAGCAGTCCGGCCACATCATCTTCCTGGACTACAACACGACAGGGGACGGTTTGCTGACCGGCCTGCAGCTCCTCAACGTGGTCAAGGAGTCGGGCATGCCGCTGTCTGAACTGAAACAGGTGATGACCAAGTATCCGCAGATTCTGGTCAACGTCCGGGTCGAGGACAAGACGAAGCTGGCCGGCAACCAGGCGATTGAGCAGGCCATTCGCGAGGTGGAAGAGGAACTGGCTGGAAACGGCCGTGTCCTGGTCCGCCCGTCCGGAACCGAACCGATCGTGCGCGTCATGGCGGAAGGGCCGGACGAAGCGCAGTTGGAACAGTTGGTCAATCGGATCGCCGACGTTGTGAAACAGGAATTGGTATAATCGACCGGGGGAGTGGTACCATACCACTCCCCTCTGCATACAAGTAATAAGACAAAAGAATGATTGTCGCGTTCGCCAAACTGTGATACAGTTTTCATGTGCCATGGCAAATGTAAACAAAGGGGGAATTTGCCAAAGAAAACCGAATGTTGTCAGAATGACCAAAGAATGGTTGAAGGAAAGCGCCAGCACTGCGTTTGCCCGACACGGAGCGCAGTGGACGAGGAGGAGGTTTATCGAAGGTTCGGCGGATGCCTCCCGGTAGCTGTATCACTGCCGCGGAGCGCGGGAACAAAACAGCAGGGCGACCTGTTGGACAAAACCCGCGCATGATACACGAGAGGTTTTTGGGAAATCACGAGTGAAACGAAACCATATGGAATGGCGGGGGCACACCCCCCGTATCACAGACAGCGGGTTGTGTCCCCGTCACTGGAAAGGGGACAAACAATATGTGCGGAATTGTAGGATACATTGGCAATCGACAAGCGCAAGAGATCATCATCGGAGGTCTGCGCAAGCTGGAGTACCGCGGGTACGATTCGGCGGGGATCGCCGTTCTGACGGAACAGGGATTGCTTGTGGACAAAGCGAAAGGGCGTCTCTCCGTTCTGGAGGGCCGACTGGCCGCACAGCCGCTGGCTGGTAACGCGGGCATCGGGCATACGCGTTGGGCGACGCACGGCAAGCCGTCCGACGAAAACTCCCACCCGCATACCGATTCGGCCGTCAAATTTGCCGTCGTACACAACGGGATCATCGAAAACTTCCTGCCGATCAAGGAAGAGCTGATGGCCAAGGGCTACGTGTTCACGTCGGAGACGGATACGGAAGTGATCGCCCATCTGCTGGCCGATCTGTATGACGGCGACATCGTCTCCACGGTTCGCAAGGCCGTGAAGCGCATGCGCGGGGCGTACGCGCTGGGCATCATGACCGAGCACGAGCCGGATAAACTGGTCGCGGTCCGTCTGGCAAGTCCGCTGATCGTCGGTGTCGGGGAAGGCGAGAGCTTTATCGGCTCCGACATTCCGGCCCTGTTGGAACACACCCGCGACGTCTACATCCTCAACGAAGGGGAGATGGCCGTCCTCACCCGCGACGGCGTGGAACTGATGGATGCCGAGACCGGTGCCCGGATCGAACGGGAGCTGTTCCACGTGGAGTGGGATCTGGTGCAGGCGGAAAAAGGCGGCTACGACTCGTTCATGCAAAAGGAAATCTACGAGCAGCCGCAGGCCGTCCGTGACACGATGGGCGCCCGCATTGACCAGGAGAACAAGCGCGTGGTGCTGCCGGAGCTGAAGATGAGCGACGAGGAACTGGCAGCGTACGACCGCATCTACATCGTCGCGTGCGGTACGTCCATGCACGCTGGCCTGGTCGGAAAAGAGGTCATCGAAAAGTGGACGCGCGTGCCGGTGGAAGTGGCGGTGGCCTCCGAGTTCCGCTACCGCGACCCGATCTACACCGACAAGACCCTGATGATCGTGATCAGCCAGTCCGGCGAAACGGCGGACACGCTGGCCGCCCTGCGCGAAGCGAAGAAGAGCGGCGTCAAGGTGTTGGCCATCACCAACGTGGTGGGCAGCTCCGTCGCCCGCGAAGCAGACGACGTGATCTTCACCTGGGCCGGTCCGGAAGTGGCGGTGGCGTCCACCAAGGCGTACACCAGCCAGGTCGTGGCGCTCTACCTGTTCGCGCTCTACTTTGCACAGGTCAAGGGCACGATGGCGGCTGCCGAGATCGCGAACGTGGTGGAACACCTGCAGCAGATTCCGGCGAAGATCAGCACGATCCTCGACAACGCCGAGCCGATCCGTCGCTTTGCCGAAAGCATCAAGGACGCGACCAGCCTGTTCTTCATCGGACGCGGTCTGGACTACGCCGTGTCGCTGGAAGGCTCGCTCAAGCTGAAGGAGATCTCCTACATCCACTCCGAAGCGTACGCCGCCGGAGAACTGAAGCACGGCACCCTTGCGCTGATTGAAGACAACGTGCCGGTCGTGGCGCTGGCCACCCAGCCGGACATCTACGAAAAAATGGTCAGCAACATCGTCGAGGTAAAAGCCCGCGGCGCCCGCGTACTCGGCTTCGCCGTCGAAGGCGACCGCGAACTGGCCAAAACCGTGGACGATGTCATCCACATGCCGGCCACCCTGCCCATGTTGACGCCGATTCTGACCGTCATTCCATTGCAGCTGCTCGCGTACTACGCTTCCGTCGCCCGCGGTCTGGACGTTGATAAGCCGCGGAACCTGGCGAAGAGCGTGACGGTGGAGTAAGTTCCTTGATAAAAAATTGAAGAACCGTGATGTTGAGAAAGTCCCGATGACATTCAATGTCATCGGGACTTTATTTTTGGGACATTGACAAGGATGCTTGTAATTTTTTGGGTATGTAATAAAATCTGGTGAAATTCATATGGAAAAAGTTTCCGATTAATGGTGTGGGTTTAATGGTAAGAATACACTAAAACTCAACTTTCTACCGGGGGAGGTAGTGTCAAGTCGAAAACAATGATTACATACAGTCTGATCATTATGTGATGTTGAAACGTAGTAGACAGAGTAGTTTTTTGAATATTTAATCCAGTTTTTAAAAGCTATGCGATAATTACTGTTGTGATTGACAATCGATTTTAACAGCATCCTTGAATGGTAGCCGACGCTATATGGAATCGTGTGAATGCTAGTAATTACAAACAGGTTCCGCAATTGAATGTTGATATTACTCCAGGAGGAACAATCGATGCAAAACCCTAGTTTCACAGAAGTGGCGAAATGCCATGGTGAAAACAATGTCGTTGCGGATGTTGACATAGTCGTGGTCACAGGTGCGTTGTTTGAAAAGGATGGATGGGATAAAGAGAGCATTCGCGCACGTCAATCCTGCGATTTGGATCCAAGATGGAGCGATTCAGAGTATCTGGAAATTGGATATTGTTAATAATCAAGAGGAAATTTGGCTTTTGAAAGGAGAGGCCCGACAAGAGAAATCCCATTCATATGAAGAGATCGTGATGGAAGCAATACGGACCTTACTGAGCAAACGATATGGGGATTTTACTGGTATCAAAGTCATTGTTACCGATTGAGCCAATCGACCCGGTACGAAACATTACAAATAGATCTTCGGGCAAAATGGGGAAGTCTTTGGCGGAAGTTTTTAGAGATCGGGGGGCGGATGTAGTTTTTATATGCACAAATCGAACACTAAGTCCGCCGTTTGGAACGGAAGTTATCTATGTTGATGATGTAGAGTCACTCAGAAGAGAAGTGCTTCGCCAGAGTGTTAGTGCCGACGTTTTAGTAATGGCTGCTGCTGTCACAGATTATCGATGCAAAGAACGAAGCACCACGAAAATAAAAAAGACGTCTAAACCACTTCATCTGGAGCTTGTTCCCATTCCTAACTTTATGAAGGAAGTGCCCAAGGGGGTATTTAAGGTTGGACTTGCCGCCGAGACTGATCCAAACCCGGAAGGAGCCAAAAGGAAGTTGCTTGATAGGGGGGTTGATCTTCTTTGTCTGAATGATGTATCTCGTTCAGATGCGGGATTTGAGGTGGATACCAATCAGGTGATTATAGTTGGCCCGGAAGGTATTAGGCATACGACGTGCCTGGAAGATAAATATGTAGTGGCATGGCAGATTGGTGACGAAATACGAAAGTGCCTGAGAGAATCGACCAAAGTTTAGTTGCTATTGTCAAAGAAGTCTGCAAGATACCAGGTCAAACGTTTACAGCCCATGTAGTTGGTGGGGGGAGCATTACCATTACTGGGAATTGCCCTGATCCATGCTGGGCTTCTTTTTCTTTTTGGCCAGGAATTGTTATGAAAAAGAAACAGGAAAACATTTGACAAGCCTATAAATTCATATGATAATTACTGTGACTGATAATCATTATCAACTGAGGTTGCGGGCTTAACTTTCGTTTTTTCTTTTCCTATGGGTAAAACCGGACCTTACATTGATAATGAATGTAATATACAAGATAGGGTGGGAATCACGAACATGGCAGCGAAGCGGTTTGCATTCAGAAGTTTCGTACTGGCATTTATAATGGCTGGTGTTTTATCGGGATGCTCAGGCGGCAACTCGGCAACTCCAAACGAAAGCAAGACGCCTGCGGCACATACGGAAACGGCCAACAAGGATGCGGAAACGGCACAATTTCCAATTACCATTGAACATGCCTTTGGGAAAACGGTAATCGAGAAAAAACCGGAGCGGGTCGTGACGATTGCATGGGCAAACCATGACGTTGCGCTTGCGCTGGGAGTGGTGCCGGTCGGTTTCTCCGCGGCCAACTATGGCGTCCAAGACGACAGCGGATTGCTGCCGTGGACGAAGAAAAAACTGCAGGAGCTTGGCGTAACAAATCCGAATGTTTTCAAGGATACGGACGGGCTGGACTTTGAGGCGATCTCCGATGCCAATCCGGACGTGATTCTTGCGGCATACTCCGGCATCACCCAGGAGGAATACGATACGCTCTCCCAAATTGCTCCCGTTGTTGCCTATCCCCAAACTCCGTGGGTCATTACGTGGCGCGAGCAAATTCGCATGAATGCTGCCGGAATGGGCATTCCGGCCAAGGGCGAGCAGCTGATTAAAGATGTCGAAAAGCTCATCGCTGACAAGGTTGCGCAGCATCCGGAATTAAAAGGCGTGAAAGCGGCATTTACATATTTCTCGCCGTCTGATTTGTCCAGCTTCTATATTTATTTGCCCGGTGATCCGCGCGGAGCGTTTCTGCAAGAATTGGGCATGGTCTTCCCGGAAAACATCAATAAATACGTGAAACCGGACACCGGCTTTGCGTTGAGTTTAAGCGCGGAAAACGCCGATGCATTACGTGATGCTGACATTTTGGTGGCTTATGGCGATGAAGCGCTGTTAAAAGCGCTTCAGGCGGACCCCGTTTTCGGCAAGATTCCGGCCATTAAACGGGGGTCCATGGTGCTGATACCTGACGGCACGCCGCTGGCGGCAGCAGGCAATCCCAATCCGCTTTCGATCGAGTATACATTGGATGAATATCTATCGCTGATCGTCAAAGCCGTAGAGAAAATTAACAAGTAAAATGGAGTCCGCATAGATGGAACGCAACCGTTTTTATCCGAAATCGTTCATCCCTGTGCTCGTCATCTTTCTTGTGTTGTTAGTGCTGGGGATTATCGCTTCCTTTATGTTCGGAGCACGTTCCTTGACATTGCAAGAAGTGATCGACGGGTTGATGAAGCGTCAAGGGGAAATCTATGAAACGAGCGTCGTGCAAAAGCGTGTCATCCGCACCATTTTCGCCTTGTGCTGCGGTGCGGCACTTGGCATAGCGGGGGTGCTCATGCAATCCGTCACGCGCAACCCCATCGCGGATCCGAGTATTCTCGGCGTTAACACCGGGGCGGCACTGTTTGTCGTATGCGGCATGGCATTTTTTCAGATCAATACGGCCAGTCAGTATATTTGGTTTGCTTTAGCGGGCGCTTTGCTTACAGCGATATTCGTTTTTGGCATCGGTTCTCTGGGGCGTGGCGGTGCTACGCCTCTTAAACTTGTACTGGCGGGGGCGGCCACGAGTGCAGCCTTCTCCTCTCTGGTCACAGCCGTGATGATTCCGAGTTCCTATGTGATGGATCAGTTTCGATTTTGGCAGGTCGGCAGTGTCGGCGCCGGCACGTGGGATTCGCTTGTTCTGCTGCTGCCCTTTCTTCTGTCGGGCGTTCTTATTGCCGTCATCACTGCCCCGGCGTTAAATGCTTTGGCGCTTGGGGAGGAAATGGCAACCGGCCTTGGGGTGAAAACGAGTTTGCTAAGGGTTGTTGCGGCGTTTGCGGGGGTCATCTTATGCGGCGCCACCACTGCGGTTGCCGGTCCCATCGGGTTCGTCGGACTTCTGGCCACCCATGTGATTCGGATGCTTTTGGGGCCGGATTTGCGCTACTTAATCCCGATGTCCGCCCTTTCAGGGGCCGTCATCTTAACCGTTTCCGATGTCATTGGCAGATTAATCGGCAGACCGGGTGAATTGGAAGTAGGGGTGCTGACTGCATTTCTCGGTGCTCCCCTGCTGATCATTCTAACGATGAAAGCGAAAGTGCGTTCACTATGAATCAGACGACGATTGATTTTATTAAACAAGGCAGGATTCGCCGCAGAGGCAGATGGATAGCTGTGACGACGACATTGGCCGTGCTTACGGTGGCTTTATGCTGTGCCATGCTCTTGCTGGGCAATACGATCTATCCTGTGCGTGATGTGGCGGCCGTACTGTTGGGAGAAGAGGTTAAAGGTGCGACATTCGCAATCAAAACGATCCGCTTGCCGCGCATGCTGGCCGGGTTGTTTGCGGGCTTTGCCTTTGGCATCGCCGGCTATGTATTTCAAACGATGCTGCGAAATCCGCTGGCCAACCCGAATGTGATCGGGGTTACTGCCGGTTCTAGCGCGGCGGCTGTTTTTTGCATCGTCGTTTTGCAGAGCAGCGAAGCGGTGACTTCCGTCGCATCGGTCATGGCCGGTTTACTGACGGTCCTCATCATTTACGGATTAGCCAGAGGAAAAACGTTTTCCATCGGCCGGCTGATTTTGGTCGGCATTGGGATTCAGGCGATGTGCAACTCCATCATTACCTATTTAATGTTGATCGCCAAGGAACACAATCTTTCTGCAGCGGTGCGCTGGCTAACGGGAAGTCTAAACGGGGTTAAGATGGAAGAATTGCCTGTGCTGATGATTTCCTTTCTGGTATTGGTGCCGCTGATATGCGTGCTAGGCCGGTCGTTAATGGTGCTGGAACTGGGCGAACAAATGGCGACAGCGTTGGGGGTCAAAACGGACCGTACACGTGTGCTCCTCATCGTTAGTGCCGTGGTGCTGTCAGCCATTGCAACGGCGATTACCGGCCCCATTGCCTCGGTGGCGTTTCTCGCCGGTCCGATTGCCGTTCGTTTGGTCGGTACAGGCACCGCCAACAGCATACCCGCCGGTCTGGTTGGGGCTGTGTTAGTGTTGGCGGCTGATTTGGTGGGGCAATTTGCCTTTGAAGTCAAATTCCCCGTGGGCATCATTACGGGAATCATCGGAGCGCCTTATTTGTTGTACCTGTTAGTGCGAATGAATCGAAAGGGGGCGTTTTAACGATGAAAAGCCATACCTTTCAGGCCAAACAGCTTGTTGCCGGTTATGGCGACAAAAAGATTTTAGACGGCATCAGCCTGCAAATCCCCAGCAATCAAATCAGCGTCATTATCGGAGCAAACGGATGCGGCAAATCGACGCTGTTAAAGACGCTGGCCCGGATCATCAAACCGCTGTCAGGCGAGATATTGTTGGACGGCCAACCGATTCATTCGATCCCGTCAAAGCAGCTGGCTCGGGTGTTGGGTTTGCTGCCGCAATCACCCATCGTTCCGGAGGGCATTACCGTGGCCGATTTGGTTGGGCGGGGCCGCTTTCCCCATCAATCGCTGTTTGGAACATGGAGCAAGAAAGACTATGAAGCGGTTGCGGAAGCCATGGAGATTATGGACATCACGGCATTGGCGAACCGACATGTGGATGAGCTGTCGGGCGGTCAACGTCAGCGGGTTTGGATTGCGATGGCATTAGCGCAACAGACGGATATGTTATTTCTGGACGAACCGACCACCTATTTGGATATCACTTACCAGATCGAAATTCTGGATCTGTTGACGGATTTAAACCGCAAATACGGCACGACCATCGTCATGGTCTTGCATGATATCAACTTGTCGGCGCGGTATGCGGATTATGTGTTTGCGCTGCGTCAAGGCAAACTCGTCGCCGAAGGCAAACCGTCCGAAGTGATTACCAGTCAATTGATCAAAGACGTTTTCGGGCTGGATTGTATGATTGTTCGGGACCCTGTATCGGGCGCTCCTTCGGTCGTGCCGATTGGCCGCCATCATGCCGGCGAAACATTTGTGCTGGAGGCGAGCAGATGAACGCACAAGATTTGTATGATGTGACGATTATCGGCGCCGGACCGGCAGGCCTCTATTCCGCCTTTTATGCGGGCATGCGGGAAATGAAAACGAAAGAAGCACATGAAGAGCCTCCAACCGCCGCAAAGACGGGAGGAGGCTCACATTTATTTTGCAGATTGCAGAGAAAGCAGATGCTCGGCCAGCCGATTCATGGTCGATTGGGCACCCTCGATTGCACCAACATCTTGGATAGTCTGATTCAGCGCTTCGACCGTTGGGAATTGCATGGTCATCGTCAAAAGCGTCGACTGCCCCTGCTCCTCCAGGGTAACCGTGACCCGAAAGTGTTCATCGTTCTCGAAATCCCCGTGTTTGTATACGATTCGCTGCGGGGCTTGTATCTCTAAAAACGTAATGAGGTTGTCGTAGTCGGTGCCGTCCGGTCCATGGATGACGTAGCGCCATACGCCTCCGGGTCTGACGTCGATTTCCTGTACGGTGAACCCTTGAGGCCCCCACCATTGGGACAGATGAAGCGGGTCCGTCCATGCCCGAAAGACCAATTCGCGCGGCGCTTGAAAGGTTCTGGAGATGATGAGGTTCCGTCCTTCGACGGTGACAGCAGTTAGATTCATTGTTTTTCCCCCAAAGGATAGTTATTATGCGGGCTATTCTTTGGTGTCGGGATTTGCTGATTGGCTTAGCAATCGGTTCAGATAATCATCCAACTGGTTAAACCGATCATCCCATACGCGGCGGCACGATTCTACCCAGGCTTCGAGTTCAAAAAACGGCTCGGGCCGCAGCTTGTAGATTCGTCGGTTCGCATCGGCCTGCGCCGTGACGAGCCCGGCTTGGCTCAACACGCGCAAATGCTTGGATGCTTGCGGCTGCCTCAGTCCGGCTCGTGCAGCGATTCTCCGACGGTAAGCGGACCTTCCCGCAACAGTTCAACGATGTGAAAGCGATTCCGTTCGGCCAGCGCGGCAAAAATCGAAATGTCCATGAGCTACAAACGAATCACCCATTTTGGGACAACCCCTCATTCACACGCAACACCATCTCCATCCCCAGTCAAGATCGACCGGACTCTCCGGCTAGATCGCGCTCGGAGATTAAAAGTGATATGGGCTGATTATTTCGATAAGCAACGCAAGAACAAATGAAAACACGATGGATACCGCCATTTGTTTCGGTTCTTTGTAAAAAATCACGCACAAAACAGCATACATAATGAGTTCGTCAATATCATTGATGTCCAGATAAAACGCGCCAATTCCCAAAGAAAGACTTAACATCAGTCCCATGGGCAAGGCCGGCAAGATATAAGCGAGACGTGTATGATTTTTGGCTAACCAAACAATGCTGCCCAGAAAGGGAGATAATAGTGCAATACTGCCCCACAGCATAAAATATTTGGTCGGAAAAAAACCGAACAAGTATGCTGAATACAGGTAATAACTGATCAGCACCCCTGCAAAGAATACACAGGTATTGATCGCGGCCCTGATGATTGTTTTGCTGTACACGGCTATCATTCCAGCAATCAATACCCAAATCCCTAATCGGGAAAGAATTTGCGAACAATAGTGGAAGACATCCGCTAGCCAACTCCCATCGACTGCAACCGTGTCGAGGTACTTGGAGATTGTACCCAAGAGCGCACCAAAGAGGAAACATTTCAGAAAGCCAGGAATCATCTGTTTCATCGTTTTTTCCACCTCAGCACAATTCCCCTTATTATATCACGTCGTTTCATATAGAACATGTCCCGCCAGGTGGCAGAACTTTGATGACGAGCAGTCACCTGGCCACCATCCCGCTGTCATTCCTTGAAGACAGCGATCCCCAACTTTGGCCGCGTGTACGCCGCTTACGGCGGGGGGTTTATTGTGTTGGCGGTGTTCTGGGGATGGTTGGTGGACAGGAAAATGCCCGATCTCTATGACTGGATCGGAGCGTTGATATGCATGGTGGGGGGTTCTATCATGTTGTGGGCACCGCGAACTTGAGGACAACACGCTGGTCAATGCCGTCTTGCAGCGTTTGATTTAGGAACTTGAAGCATCGAGGGGACAAGGCTGCGTCATAAGGGGTATAATGGACAAACAGTTCAACGATTGGAGTGAAGAATCATGAAACGACGGGTCATACTGGATTTGGCCGTTACGTTAGACGGTTTTATCGAAGGGAAAAATGGGGAAGTGGATTGGTGCATGATGGACCCTGAGATGGGGTTTACGGATTTCTTGCATCAGATTGATACGATTTTTTACGGGAGAAAGAGCTATGAGATATGGGGGCAATTTGCTCAAGGAATGAATGGTATGGAGCTATCTGATACCGAGAAAGAAATGTGGGAACTCATCCATAGTAAAGAAAAATATGTGTTTTCCCGAACGCAAAAAGGAACGGGTGATAAAAGTGATAAGGTCAAATACATTAACGATAATATTCTTGAAGAAGTCAATAACTTAAAGAATAAGCCTGGCAAAGACATCTGGCTGTATGGAGGAGCAGATCTCATTACCACTTTCATAAACTTAGGGCTTGTTGACGAATTTAGACTATCGGTCCATCCGGTTATTTTAGGTGAGGGCAAACCGTTGTTTATTGATATCAAACAGAGGGTAAATGTAAAGTTGGTTCAAACGAGAACATTCTCCTCTGGCGTTGTGCAGCTCATCTATCATTCGATGAAGGAACCATCTTCTTCCCAGTGACCTGTACCTCCAATTTGACTCCCTGGAGCAATCGCCGAACCAAACGGGCTGGCGCCATGTTCCTGGATATGGCCTTACCCCTTCCTTTCTATGAAGAAATATCTCCAAAATGATGAACACGTTTCGATGGGTCTTTGTTCCAATCAGTTTCTCTACGCCTGAAAAGCCTTTGTGCGGCAAAGAATTGGAGCTTTTGACGGAATGGAGCAGGGCCATCCCCTAAAGGACGGCCCTACCATGTACCGTTGCAGCCAGTACGGAGAACCGTTCCAGACGCTGCATTCATACATGGTGTCCCCGGCGGCTTTGTCGATATCCCCACAAGGTGAACAGAATGCCCACGATGGTAACCAGAGAGGCTGCCAACGGGACGGCTTTCAGCCCGCCGCCGATGCCGTAGTCGATGACGATTCCGCCCAGATAAGCGCCGAGGGCGTTTCCCAGGTTAAACGCTGCTATGTTCAGCGTTGAAGCCAGGGTTGGCGCTTCCTTTGCAGTGTTCAACATGTGCAGCTGCAATCCCGGCACCGTGCCGAAAGCGGCCACGCCGAGAAGGAAGACGAAGATCAGGGTTGCGAGTTTCCATTGAGCCACGGCACCCAGCAGGGCCAGCACCACAGCCAAAAACACGAGAATACCGATCAGCGAAGGCAGCAGACTGCGGTCCGCCAATTTGCCGCCGTAGATGTTGCCGATGGTAATGCCGATCCCGAAGAGAACCAGAATGTAAGAGATTGAGTCGACAGGGAAGCCGCTGATATCCACCAGGATCGGCTTGATATAGGTAAACGCTGTGAATACGCCGGCGAAGCCGAACGTTGTCATGAGAAGCGCGACTAGTACCTCGGGACGCCGCAGCACTCCAATTTCCCGGCTCAATCGGGAGGGGGCGGCTTGAATCCGCGGGACGAGTACGATCACGCCGATCAATGCCAGGCTCCCGATGGCCGTAATCGCCCAGAATGTCGATCGCCAGCCGAATTCCTGGCCGATAAACGTACCAATCGGCACGCCGAGAATGTTCGCGAGCGTAAGGCCGGTGAACATCAGGGCGATGGCTCCGGCCCGCTTCTCTTTCGGCACAAGCTCCGCGGCGACTACGGAGCCAACGCCGAAGAAGGAGCCGTGTGTCAGCGCTGCGACGATGCGGGCAAACATGAGCACGCCATAGGAAGGGGCGAGAGCCGCAAGGGCATTGCCCACGATGAAAATTCCCATCAGGAGCAGAAGGAGCGCCTTGCGCGGCATTTTATGCGTAACGACCGTGATGAACGGTGCGCCGAGGGCTACTCCGAGCGCATACCCGGTGATGAGAAGCCCCGCCTCCGGAATCGAGACGCTCAGGCTTTCCGCCACTTCCGGCAGCAGGCCCATGATGATGAATTCGGTCATTCCGATGGCGAAAGCACCGAGCGTCAGCGCGTAAATGGCTATCGCAGAATTGCTCCGCGTAGTGGTCGTACCCGTGTGGGGCATGCTATCGGAATTCAAGATGAGGTCCCTCCTCTTTGAAGTTGCTCAATCACGGCATTCGTGACCGCGACTGTCGATTGCGGATTTTGGCCGGTGATCAGATTGCCGTCAGCTTCATAGTGGGCAGTCCAGTTCGGAGCGGCAACGAAGATCGCTCCCAGCTCGCGAAGCCGACTTTCCAGCAGGAACGGGAGATGCGATGCCAGACCTGTCTCCGCCTCTTCCCGGTCGGTGAATGCGTTCACGCGTTTTCCGGCGACCAGTGGGCTTCCGTCCGACAAGACCGTACCGACCAGAGCGGCCGGGCCGTGGCAGACAGCGGCGACCACTTTGCCGGACTCGTAGAAGTCGCGCAGCAGTGATTGGAGCTTTTGGTCGGTCGGGAGGTCGTACATCGCGCCGTGCCCGCCTGGCAAGAAAATCGCGTCAAAACGTTCATGAGACAGATCGCTCAGCTTCACGGTGTTTTCCAGTCTCTTCGCGGCTTCTGCAAACGACGGGTCCATTTCCTCACCTACACTGGCGGGGTCCACCGGTGCTTTTCCGCCAAGCGGGCTGGCTACGACCACGTCCCAACCTTGCTCGTTGAACATCGTATACGCTTCCGCAAACTCCGACAGCCAGATTCCTGTCGTTTTACCTTCGTGAATATGGGAGTGGCTCGTGACCACCATGAGTACGTTTTTCGACATCGTTTCAAACCTCCTGAATGATTATTTTTGATTGCCCCCCAATTCTACGCCTGAACTTTTTATAAAACAAATTATGAAATTTGCATGTATTCATAAGAAAATTTATGGATTCAGTGGGCAAAAAAAAGACCAGACGCCGATGGAAACTGGCCTCTGGTCTTCAGATGTGCTCACGGATGACCTTCTTGATTTGTTGAATTTCGGGTATGTACTTGTGTTTGCTTTTGTACGCGAAGAATAGCTCGTTTCGTACGGACAAGTCCGCGTAAACGACTTGAAC
>NZ_CP109943.1:4260000-4425000 GCF_001673705.2 Brevibacillus sp. WF146 | reverse complement strand
ATAATATAATGAATCCAATAACAGGAAAATGGGGGATGAACATGCGGTTGTTGGATTCGTATGTGGAGCTGGGGGTTGCAGGCATGGCCCGTGCCGGGAAAACGTCATGGTTTTACGGTCACGTTGGCGCCGCGCTGCTGGCCGGGTACTTCATGAATCAGGAGCACGAACTGCCGGAGCATGTGAAAGAGGGGATCGAGCGGACGTGTGAATCGTTTCGCCGCCAGCATCCGGAGTGGTTTGCGCCGCCGGAGCCGGAAGAAGCCGATCCGGTACTGCTGAGGCGGGTCATCAAAGGCCTTGAGAACAATGTGAAACAGCTTCGAACCTCCGGCCACGGCCTGGCCTTGGGCGTGCTGGCGCTGAAGGCGCTGCGCCAGCGGCCGAATCTGATCACGCCTCAAATTGTGGACGGGCTGGCCGCAATGTTGGAGGGAACGACACAAGACAGACCGAACCGGTACTGGGGAATCGACAATTATTTTGAAGTGACGGCAGCAGACGTCCCGGACATTCCGGCATACCAGGACACGCTGGACATGACGAGGCGGACGTACGGCGAGCTGCATACGGTGGTACCGGGGCGCGTCATCGACGGAGTCATGTACCATCTGGCCGGCGAGACCATTCACAGCATCACCCACGCGCAGGCATTGATCGACCTGGAGCGCTTCGGATACGACGATCTGGTTTCAGCCGGCATGGCCAACCATCGCATCCAGATGCACCTGAACCGCCAAATCCCAGACTTCGTGCTGGAGGATGAGGTGAAGGAGCCGGCCTTCGTCTCCCTCTACGATCCGCAGTATTGGGCGAAAACGTATTCTGACCCGCATGCGCTGAAATTTCCCTACGCTGCGCTCGACCTCCTGAAACGTCTCCCGGAAGCGGAACGGGCTGAAGCGGAGCGGAATGCCTGCAAACTGCTGACGATCATACCATAACGGGAATGGCTGTCTCTCGGTAAAGGGAGGCAGCTTTCTTTTGCCCCTTAACGGTGAAACGACAGAGACACGGCAAGAGCGCCGCCTCAAGGCGCGGCCCCGCAAATGACAATGATTCCCCCGTCTTTACAGGTCCACATTCATCCCCATCTGTGTTACCATAAGAAAAGCTTTTACTGCAGGCTTCTCGAAGAAGCAGGTTCTTCTTCAGCGGAAGCTTGTTCTTGTTGTTTCCGATTATGATCACTACACGGTTATGTTCGCTGAAACACATGTGACACCTTGGGGCTGCCTCCAAAAAAGTACCGATGAGAGAAGGGGGGTTGTTGGCTATGAGCCATACAAAGGTTTTGGTAGCCGATGACGATCCAAACGTATGCGAAATCATTCGCCTGTACTTTGCGAAGCAGCAGATTGACCTGGTGGTCGCCAGCGACGGCAGGCAAGCGCTGGAGCTGGTGGAAAAAGAATCTCCGGACATGATTATTCTCGACGTGATGATGCCGCAGATGGACGGCTTTGAGGCGTGCCGCGAAATCCGCAAAAGATGGGACACGCCGATCATCATGCTTACGGCGAAGGACGAAGAGTTTGACCGCGTGCTCGGTTTGGAGCTTGGGGCCGACGATTATGTGACGAAACCGTTCAGTCCGCGTGAACTGGTGGCCCGGATTCGGGCCATCCTCAGGAGAATGCAGCCAAGGGAAAAGGCGGAGGAGGACGCGGCGCGCCTGCTCACGTTTGATCAGCTGTCCATCGATTTGGACAAACGGGAAGTGATCGCAGCCGGCGAAAAAATCAGCTTTCGCCCGAAGGAGTTTGACCTGCTTGTCCATCTGGCGAAATCGCCGGGCAGCGTCTTTTCGCGTGAGCAATTGCTGGAACAAATCTGGGGTTTTGACTATTTTGGCGACATCCGCACGATCGACGTGCACATCAAGAAGATCAGGCAGCGGCTGAACAAGCTCCCCTACGAGTGCATTCACACGGTGTGGGGAATCGGCTACAAATTCGAGGTGGGCGAGTAATGCTGGGGATGTCGAAAAGCATCTTCCGCCGCCTGTTGTTCAGCTTTCTGGCCACCGTGCTGATCGGATTGGGCATCTCCGGTCTGCTGATCTCCTTTTTCGCCAAGGAATACTTTTACGATGCCAAGGAACAGGAACTGCTGCGCCAGGCGAAAAAAGTAAACGCGCAGATTCACGACAGCAGCCGGATCAATGGACGTCTGCTGGAAAAGCTGCGCAATCTGGACGAAACGTACGACGTGCGCATCTGGCTGTTTGACCGCGACGGCAAGATTGTCGCCACCTCGATGAAAGACGAAGTGTTTACCGGAAAATCGGTGGCGATGTCGATCGCCAACAAGGTGCTGAACGGGCAGAACGCGGTGACGGAGTTGAAGATCGATGGCATGGAGGACCCAATGCTCTCCGTCGCCATTCCCTGGGGAGAGGGAGAGGAGATCTACGGGGGAATCATTCTGCACGCCCCGATCGAAGGCATCGAGCGCACCTTTGCCCAGATGCGGGAAACCATCCTCTGGGCCACCCTGTTCGGCGTCGTGCTGTCCACAGCGATGGTCTCCTATCTCTCGTGGTCGATCTCCCGGCCGCTGCAAAAAATCGAGCGCACGGCGACGGAAATTGGCCGGGGCAACTACGCCGAGCGGGTCAAGGTGGACACGGCAGACGAAATCAGCGACCTCGCGCAGACGATTAACACGCTGGCGGAAAAACTGGAGCGGGTGGAGCAGGAACGGCACCACCTGGAGCAGGTGCGCAACGATTTTCTCGCCAACGTGTCGCATGAGCTGCGGACGCCGCTGACGGCGATCCAGGGCTTTTTGGAAGCGCTGCAGGACGGCCTGGTGGAAGAGGAGGAAGCGCGGCAAAAGTACTACGCCGTGATGTACTCGGAGACGATGCAGATCAACCGCCTGGTGGACGACCTGATGGATTTGATGAAGCTGGAGAACAACGAGGTGACCCTGGCCAGATTCCCGGTGGACGTCGCCGAGGTGATCAACAAGACGGCGTTCGCCTTCCGCCCCGAAGCGGCGGAGAAAGGGCTGGAGATCGTGGTGGAACTGGCGGACGCCCTGCCGAAGATTTACGCCGATAAGGACCGTGTCGCCCAAATCGTCAAAAACCTGGTCAAAAACGCAGTGAAGTTTACCGACGAGGGGACCATCCGCATCACGGCGGAAGCGGAGGGAGAGTGGGTGAGGATGTCCGTCGCGGACACGGGCATCGGCATCGCCGCTGACGACCTCCCGCGCATTTGGGAACGGTTTTTCAAGGTGGATCGCGGACGTTCCAAGAAAAACAAAGGAACGGGGTTGGGGCTGGCGATCGTCAAAGAGCTGGTCGAACTGCACGACGGAAACATCACCGTGGAAAGCGAGCCGGGCTTGGGTACCACGTTTACCGTCTGGCTGCCGACCGTGGAAAAGTACCGTCAGGCACAAGCGCAGTAACGGCGTCGAAGCGGTTCGGGACGGTCATCATTTTTTCATAGTTTGTTCATGGTTTTTTCCCACTTCGCTCACGGAATGGCTATCTTTTCCCGTTACGCTATAAGTGTGACGGCGAGATCGTCATGAACCTTGAAACGAAAGGGGAGAATGAACATGAAGAAAACATGGGTATCCCTGGCCGCTGTTGCCGTACTGCTGTCCGGCAGCCTGGTAGCATGCTCCAACGGATCGGGCACGCCGGAACCGGCAACGCAGCAGGACGGCGGAAGCGCCACGACTCCGGGGACCTCTACACCGACGGAAAACCAATCGACCGACAGCTCGGTTTCTCAAGATCAATCGAACGCGAATGCAGGTGCAGCTGACTCGAATGCCGGTACGTCCGACGCCTCGACGGGTGCTTCTGACTCTACCGGCAAGGCAGGTCAAAGCACGGACGCCTCTTCCGGCAGCGGAAGCACCGGCTCCACCGATTCGAGTTCGACAGGTTCCGCCGGAACGAACAACGGCGGCACCGATCAATCTACTTCCGATTCCGCCAAGAACTAACGGCGAGACATTCGGTCATAGGCGAGCAACACCACTCTTTCCCCGCATCCCTCCATGTATCAATAAATTTCAGGACGGTTTTTACCGTCCTTTTTTGTTTTGGTGTCGAAACGCATCCCCTTCCGGCCCGGGACAACGGCCGGAACGCGGCTGAACAGCGAATGGGAGCGAGCGGCTGGGCAGGCTGGAGCCGATGGTTTACTTGACGTGATCCAGCACGCTTTTGATCACGGCCGGGGAGTCCTGCCGCACATTCAGGTTGTAATGCGTGCGGACGGCTTGATAAACGGCGTTGACCGCCCGGCTGCTGCGCGTTTTCCGGTAATCGGCCACAAGTTGGGCGAATCGGGGGTGGTGGATCAGGTCGCGGCTCCAGTCCCACACCCGGGGCTTCAGGGCGTCCGCGCGAGCGGCTTTCAACATCTGTTCAAAGCGCGGCGTGACGTACCGGGCAATCTTTTTACTGGCGTCGTAATAGGCGGGATGGTCGTACACCGTGTACGGGGACATCGGCTGGCCGTTGACGTACATCAAATCGCTCATGCGAACCGGCACCATGCCGGGCTTCAGCTTCACCTGGTAATACTCCCAGCCGTTCGCCGTCTTTTTGCCCGGCAGGATCAGCGTCAGAAAATCAAACAAACGCTTGTACGGATACTCTTCAAACACGTCTTTCGGCCCCGGCGTCATCTGCAGGCGGTTCTGGGGGTAGACGTATCCATCGGGGGCAACGTCAAAACCAGGCAGTCCGATCTCGACGGCCCAGCGAACGGGGATGTCCTGGGAATCCTTCAGATCGATGCCTCCGTGATACGGCCGAACGTCCTTGAACATCCGGTACAAGACCGTCGCCACAAAATACTTGCTGGCGGCGCCGTCGTCGATTTCCTCCGGTTTGACGTACCCGGCGTTGATCAGGGCCTGCAGCCGTGCCTGCAGGTTGATTTCCCCGCGCTCCCTGTGTAGACGCATGCCTTCTTCCGTAAACAGTTCCGTGGCGGCGACGCGCCGGTCCATCTCGGCCGGGTCGTATCCTGCGGGGTAGACGGGCGGGAGAACGCCGATCCAGTTGTACACATCCAGGAGAAAGCCCTTTTTGGACGTGAGGAACGTGAGGTTTTCCCAATAGATCGCCTTTTCGCTGATGTAGCCGCCCGCCTGATCGGACAGGTAGCTGTCCAGCCGGTGTTTGGCCACCAGTTCCGCAGGCTGCGGATTTTCGATCGTCACCATCTCCGTATTGAGAAACAGCACCTTCTCCGGATGGGGCGGCAGTTGGTAGGTAAGCCGGAAGCCGGCCGATTGGGAGGCCGCCTTCGCTTCGCCCGGGGCGATTCCCTGGACGGCGCCGAACACGAGGCTGCATGCGAGGAGAGCGGTTGAGAGGGAGGATCTGTTCATCCGATATTCAGTCCTTTCGTCATCGTCGTATCCGTTATGACGATTCAGTGGCTGGAAAGGTTTCGGATGGCGCCGCAAAGGATTCCGAGTTGTATGAACAGACAAAATATTTTATAATTGCACAAAATTGGATGATTCCGGAAGGGGGGCATTTTGTTGGAAGCATTCATCCGTTGGGTAAACGACATCATTTGGAGTCCTGCGCTGATTTACCTGTGTCTGGGGACAGGGTTGTTTTACTCGTTGGCGACCCGGTTCCTGCAGGTGAGGCACCTGAAAGACATGGTCAAGCACATGTTTGAAGGGAAGCGTTCCGAGGCAGGGGTATCTTCTTTCCAAGCCTTGTCGCTCGCGCTGTCCGGCCGTGTCGGGACGGGCAACATCGCCGGCGTGGCGACCGCGATCGCCGCAGGAGGACCGGGTTCGGTCTTCTGGATGTGGCTGATCGCCTTTTTGGGGGCCGGTTCGGCGTTCGTCGAAGCAGCCTTGGGGCAGGTGTACAAAACCAAACAAGACGGCCAGTTTCGCGGCGGCCCTGCCTATTACATCGAAAAAGGGCTGAAGCTGAAATGGTACGCCGTCTTGTTTGCGGTTGTGACCGTCATTGCGACGGGAGTGCTGCTGCCGGGCGTACAGGCCAACAGCATCGCGGCGGGGATCGAAAACGCCTTTGGAATCCATCCCGCCATTACCGGAATTGCCTTGGCGGTGATTTTGGCCTCGATCATCTTCGGCGGTGTCAAGCGGATTGCCAATGTTGCGCAGGTGGTCGTGCCGTTCATGGCGCTGGGCTATATTTTGGTGGCCCTGATTATCGTCTTTTTGAACATTTCCCAGTTGCCCGGCGTACTGGCGCTGATTTTTACAAGCGCATTTGGTCTGGACGCAGCCTTCGGGGGCATTCTCGGCGCCGCCATCTCCTGGGGCGTGAAGCGGGGGATTTATTCCAACGAAGCGGGGCAGGGGACCGCGCCGCATGCCGCCTCCGCGGCGGAAGTGTCCCATCCCGCCAAGCAGGGGCTGGTTCAGGCGTTCTCCATCTACGTGGATACCTTGTTTGTCTGTTCCGCGACCGCTTTCATGATTTTGATCACCGGCATGTACAACGTAAAGCCGGACGGAGCGGCCCCCATTGTGAACAACCTGGGCGACGTCGAACCGGGGCCGATTTTTACCCAGCAGGCCGTCGAGACGGTGTTTCCCGGCTTTGGCGCTCCGTTTGTCGCCATCGCGCTCCTGTTCTTCGCCTTTACCACGATCATGGCCTACTACTACATGGCGGAGACCAATCTGGCCTATCTGAACCGCTACGTGAAGCGGACCTGGTCGGAGTATGCCTTGAAGATCGTCATCCTGGGGGTGGTCTTCTACGGGAGCGTGAAGACGGCGAGTCTGGCCTGGACCTTGGGGGACATCGGCGTCGGCAGCATGGCGTGGCTCAACATCATCGCCATGTTGCTGCTCACCAAGCCGGCGCTGGCCGTGTTAAAGGACTATGAACGCCAGAAGAAAGAGGGAAAAGACCCGGTATTCGATCCGGTCAAGCTGGGCATAGCCGACGCCGATTTCTGGGAGAAGGAATACCAGTACCCGGGCGTGCCGGAACCGTCCAGAAGAAAAACGTCGTAATCGCGGAAAGACCTCGGACTGCACAAGCAACGCCGAGGTCTTTTTCCGTTGTCTCCCCAACTCGGGATCGGCGCCGCAGGTGGAAAAGAGCGGGGATTTGTCCGAAGCGGGCGAAAATGTGTTTTAATAAAAGTGTACTTCCATTTTTCATGGCAGAGGGATGAAACATGGAGAAAACACTGGTTCCCGAAGTGCTGCAGATGATCGGTGAAGTGATCCCGGAGGGCGTGTCGATCGCCATTTCGGATGATTCCCGCTACATTTACTATCAGCCCAGCGCCAGCATCGACCTGAAAATCAAACCGGGCGACGCGGTGCGGGAAGGATCGGCGACGTACAGAGCGCTGACCGCTCGCCGGAAGGTGGCGCAATACGTGGAAAGCCGGGTGTTCGGCGTCCCCTATTACGGGGTCTCCCTGCCGCTTGTGCGCGGCGGCCGGCTCGAGGGCTGCGTCACCGCGATATACCCCCGGGTGTTGATGCCGCATATGGCTCCGCAGCCGGCGCCGACCGTGCTGACCGGCAAGACGGAAGACGGCTGGCTGCCTGTCCACGTGTCCGAGATCGTGTTTATTCGTTCACACGAGGGCAAAACGCTGCTGCACACGGCAAACGGCTCGTACGTCAACCGGTACAGCCTGACCGAGCTGGAGCGGATGCTGCCGCCTGAGCGGTTCGTGCGCTGCCATCGGGCCTATCTGGTCAATATCGAAGCGGTTGGCTTCATCCACCCGCATTTTCATTCCACGTTTATGCTGGAGATGAAAGACAAGCAGCGGACCCGCGTCCCGGTCAGCCAGTCGTACGCCAGCCATTTCCGTCAAAGGCTCGGTTTTTGAGGGACGTGCGGTCCCGTCTGTGCGGCTGCTGGCCGAGCGGTCTCGCGTCTTTGCCTGTTTTCGGTTTTGGCCCGGCGTCGTCGCGTCCCTGCCTGCCTGGCTTCTGATCGGTTGAGCCTTGGGCCCGGTTTTGGCGGTTCCGACGTTCAGGGGTGTTTTTTCTGGCCTGCCGCCGAATTTTCTGGCTTGTGGGAAATCGAGTGCTCGCTCAGTTTGAATGTGCTACTGTGGTACCAAACAGACGAACGAAAATGGCAGGTGGGTAACATGGTATGGGAGCGCTTACGCGACAATCGCCTTCGGGGCAAAATCGTGCAGGCAGAGGAAGCGGCAAGCTGGATTGAGGACGGCATGACCCTCGGGCTGAGCGGGTTTACGCGGGCCGGCGACGCCAAAGTCGTTCCGGTCGCCTTGGCAGAACGGGCCAAGCGGGATGGACGGCCGTTTACCGTCAACGTCTACACGGGGGCATCCCTGGGCTCCGGCGTGGACGCGGTGATGGCGGAAGCGGGAATTGTTGGCAAGCGGCTGCCGTTTCAGGTGGATCCGGTGATGCGCCAAAAGATCAACGAGGGAGAACTGCTGTTTGTGGATCAGCATTTGTCCCATACGGCGGAATTGATACGCGCGGGAGTGCTGGACCCGATTGACTACGCGATTGTGGAAGCGGTTGCAGTGACGGAAGACGGGATGATCATTCCGTCGACCTCTGTGGGCAACTCCAACGTCTTCGTGGAGCATGCCAAGCACGTCATCATCGAGCTGAACATGGCACAGCCGCTCGCGCTGGAAGGCATCCACGACATCTACACGCCAGGCCGGCAGGGGGAACGCTCGCCGATCCCGCTGACCTCGGTCGAACAGCGGATCGGGCAAAAGGGCATTCCGGTCGACCCGGACAAAGTGAAGGGCATCGTCATCACCGAACAGTGGGATTCCCCGTCCACGATCGTCGAGCCGGATGAGGAAACGGCGGTGATGGCCGGCCACTTGATCGAGTTTTTGCGTCATGAAGTGAAAAAAGGGCGGATGCCGCAAAACCTGATGCCGTTGCAGTCCGGCATCGGCTCGGTCGCCAACGCGGTGTTCAACGGATTTTTGGAGTCGGAGTTTTCCGATTTGACTGTGTATTCCGAGGTGCTGCAGGACGCTGTGTTTGATCTGATCGACGCGGGCAAGGTGTCGTTTGCGTCCGGCTGTTCGATCACCCTGACGGCGGAGAAAATGAAGCAGGTGGTGGCCAACTTCCCCGCATACCGCGACAAGCTGGTGCTGCGGCCGCAGGAGATCAGCAACCATCCCGAGGTGATCCGCCGTCTGGGGCTCATTTCCATCAACACCGCCCTGGAGTTTGACATCTACGGCAACGTCAACTCGACCAACGTCCTGGGGACGCGCATGATGAACGGCATCGGCGGTTCCGGCGACTTTGCCCGCAATGCCCGCCTGGGGATTTTCGTCACCAAGTCGGTGGCCAAGGGCGGCAAGATCTCCAGCATCGTCCCGTTTGTGTCCCACGTGGACCACACGGAGCACGACGTCGATATCGTCGTCACGGAGCAGGGCTTGGCCGACCTGCGCGGTCTGGCGCCGCGCGAACGGGCCCGGCTGATCATCGAGAACTGCGCTCACCCGCTCTATCGTGACCAACTGCGTGACTACTTCCGGGAAGCGCTGACGCGCGGCGGCCATACGCCGCATGTGCTGGAAAAAGCGTTCTCCTGGCACACGCGGCTCGCCCAGGAAGGCACGATGCTCGAAAAGAAAACGGTCTCCTCCCGCTGACGGGAGAGACCGTTTTTTCGTTTCGAGCTTGGCCCATTCAGCAGGGCCCAAGCGGTGGTTACGCCCGTTTGGCCGCTGCCACGGCGCGGTCGCTGAACGCTTTCAGGTAATCGAGTATGTTCTTTCGCGGGAAAACGGGGAAATTCCTGCCGGACAACCGGGATGAATGAGGGGGAAAACCGTAAAGAGGAGGAGGAAACGCGTCACTTTTTCTTATCAAACAAACGTTTAACGAGGATGGGGGCAAACATGAGAAGAACCGGAACCCAAACCAGGACGTTGTCGAAGATGACCTTCCATACGTTCAGCAAGCTGCGGCCCCCTTTCCGCGGTCGGTGATTTCCGAAGAGACGGCGACAGCACAGAAGTGTCGGCACCCATTTCTTCATTCGAGCCCCTTCTGGAAAATCCTTCCGAAACGACGGCCGATCAGCCAGCGGAGGAGGTGCGGACATGAAAACGAGGCCGTCACTTTCTGCGTGACGGCCTCGCTTTTGCCGCTGCGATTATTTGCGATACAGCGGGTACTCCACCTCGGCAGGGACGCGGATGGCGACGAGGCGCAGCGATTCACCCGGATCGGCATGGAATTCGACCGATTCCGTCCCGTCTGTCGTGACGACGGCGAAGTCGCCTGTCTCCAGGGAGGCGTTGGACGACGGGCCGCCGTCCGCCTGCCGCTGCGGCCGGGCGGTGCCCCGGCCGCTCACCACCACGGCCGCCAGAGCGTATCCGTCCGGGAGCGAATGGGACCAGGATTGCCCCGCTGCGATGTCAATGTCGACCATTTCCGCGTCGGTCACGAGGCGGATCGGCGCTTGCGGGCCGACCACCCGTTTGATCCGGACGCCGCCCGCTTCCTCCACGGGAAACTGTTCATGGTCGTACTGGTTGTACGTGGGCGCTTCCTTGACGGCGCGGGCCAGATGCGGTTCAAACCAGATCTGAAACATCTCGGTGCCCGCTGCCAGCTCTTCCGCGTGATAGACGCCCGAGCCGGTCTGCATCACCTGCGCGCCCCCGGTCGAGACCTGCTGCAGGTTGCCGAGCGTATCGCGATGCCCCACCGTGCCCGTCAAGACGTACGAGATGATTTCAAAACCGGAGTGGGGATGCAGCGGAATCTCAAAGGTGGCCAGCGATTTGGCCCAGGCCCAGTAAAACAGCGGTCCGACGCGTTTGACGGCCGAGTGTTCGTGCGGAAAGCCGATCGGTTTGTTCTCCACGATCTCGCCGCTGCCGAAATGGCCTTTGCCTTGTTCGTTTTGCGAATAAACAGCGATGTGCATGTGCGGTTCCTCCTTCAACTCAGGGATGCTGTCCGGGAGCGCCCATTCTCTGTGCGATCAGAACAGGACGTAAGCGCCGGGGCCGATCAGGGCCACGCCGATCGCCACCGCAATCAGCACCAGGTTGTATTCGTATCCGTTTTGCGTCGCCCAGTAGCCGTTGGCGCCGTGGACTTTGACGATCGCCACCAGCATGGTCAGGGCGATCAACAGTGCGCCGACCCACGTGCCGACACCGGCGGCAAACAGCAGGCCGCCCACCAGCTCACCCAGGCCGGCCAACAGCGCCATGGTAACGCCCGGCTTCAAGCCGATGGACTCCAACCATCCGCCGGTTCCTTTCAAGCCGTAGCCCCCGAACCAGCCAAACAGTTTTTGGGCGCCGTGCCCCACGAACGTAAATCCCACGACCAGGCGAATGATCAACAAACCAAGATCCATCATGATGTTCATCTCTCCTTCATATATTTTTAATTTCAGTTTCTTAAAGTTAAGATATTTGTCCAAAAAGGCCGGCGGGCCTTAGAAGGTCTCCGCCAGTTTTGCAGCCTTTTCCAAGCCTTCCTGCACGATCGCTTCGGCTTTGTCCGGGAATTGGTTGTGCCCTTCCACGATCACGGTGGAGATGTCTTTCACGCCGAGGAAGCCGAGGACGTTTTGCACGTAGTTTACGGCCATTTCCACTGCAGCGGCCGGACCTTCGGAATAGATGCCGCCGCGCGCGTTCAGCAGGGCCACTTTTTTGTTGTTCAGCAGGCCGATCGGACCTTCCGGGGTGTATTTGAACGTTTTGCCGGCCTGGCACAGGTAATCAATGTAGGTGTGCAGCACGGCAGGCACGGTGAAGTTCCACAGCGGGAAGGCGAACACCACTTTGTCGGCCTCCAGGAACTGGTTCAGATACTTGTTCACCAGATCGGCCGCCTTTTGCTCTTCCGCGGTCAGCTCGATGCCTTGGCCGGATTTGTACATGGCGTTGATTTTCGTCACGTCGTAGTAGGGCAGGTTTTCCGCAAACAGGTCCAGTTCCACTACCTCGTCGTTCGGGTGGGATTCTTTGTAGCTATCCAGAAACGCGTGATACAGCTTCACGCTGACGGATTGTTCGATGGGACGGTTGTTGGCTTTCACAAACAGAACCTTGCTCATGTGGTTTCATTCCCCTTTCCTTTTGTAAGTTGATAACTTTTATTTTTTAAATCTTAATTTCAAGATTATTACGCGTGAGCTGTTTTGTCAAGGTCTTTTTTGGCCGGGGGGCAGCAGGTGTTTTCTAGAAACTCTCCTGCGCGGCCCGCCCCAGCTTTTTCAACAGCGCGATCGCCTGCCGTTTTTCTTCGGCGGTAAGGCCGCTCACTGCCTTTTCGACCGCTTCCTTGTGGGATGGAAAAATATCGGCCAGAAACTGTCTGCCCTGGTCGGTCAGCTCCGCGTAAATGACGCGCCGATCCTCGGCACAGGGCTTGCGCACCAGCAGCTGCTTCTTTTCTAGTTTATCCACGACGTAGGTAATGTTTCCGCTGGAGATCAGGATTTTTTCGCCAATCTGCTGCAGCGGTTGGGGGCCTTTGTGGTACAGGACTTCCAGGACGCCAAATTCCGTCGGGTTCAATCCATGGCGGCGGATGTCGCGGTTGGTATGGGCCGTGACCCAGTTGTAGGAACGGGACAGCACAATCAGAAGCTCAAGTGACTCGTTTCGCTGCTGCGTATCTGCCATGAAGGATGCCCCTCCTTTGCTTCGCTGTTTAATATCTCTAATTTGAGATAATGGTACACGAGAAGGCAGGTCTTGTCAAATGGAAGGGCCGGCAGGAGGAATCGGCATGAATGGATCGGCGAACCCCCGGCGCTTGTGATGTGAGCGGGCAGGGGGTTGCCGGCAATCTGCGTCCTAGTACTCCACTTTGGTGACTTCCTCCAGCGGGCCCAGCGGATTTTCCTTCGCTTCCCGCAGCTCTTTCTCCAATATTTTTTCGTGGCTCTCGTCGGACAGGTCAAAGAAAAAATACTCGTCTTCGTCGTTTCGCTTTTCCCGTTGGTCAGCCATCTGAGATCCCACCTGTTTTTGCTTAGTGTGCGCGAAAGAGGGGCGGCTCATCCCCGGAAGCGTTACAGCAATCGTTCAAACACGACCATGTCCAGCTCGCGGATGCCGTTTTCCACGGATGATCTCCTTGCCCAGCCCTTTGCCCCGGTATTCCGGCAGGACGGCGATGTTTTTGATCTCCGCTTCGTCGGGAGAGGCAGGGATCATCAGGCAGGCGCCGAGGACTCGCTGCCCGTCCGCTGCGATATACAGTTCTCCTTCCCGGATGTACCGCTCGACTTCTTCTTCCCAGTCGTCGGCAAGCAGCAGAATGTCGCGGTAGGCCATGCGCTCGTGGGGCAGCGCAGCCCGTTATGGGGCCGCAGGTGCGCGTTTCTCGTTTGGGGGGATCAGGACCCGTGATTTTTTCTTCCCAAACATTTGTTTATGTGATAAACTTTTGTTTGAAAAGAGAATGCGAAAGAAAAAGGGGAATGATGGCGGAAGAAAGGAGGAGAGCCGTGGACAAGGAACAGCAAATCCTGCGCTACATTCGTGAAAATCCGTTTATCAGCCAGCAGGAGCTGGCCGACAAGATGGGCATTTCCCGCTCGGCGGTGGCCGGGTACATCGCCCAACTTACCAAACGGGGCGAGATCAAGGGGCGTGCCTATGTGCTGCGCGACGAAGGGCGGATCGTCTGCATCGGCGGAGCCAACCTGGACCGGAAGGCGCGCGGGAAGCAAAAAGTGCGGCTGCATTCGTCCAATCCGGTGACCATCACCGAGTCGTGCGGCGGCGTGGCGCGCAACATCGCCGAAAACCTGGGGCGGCTGGGCAGCAGCGTCACGCTGATCAGCTGCGTCGGCGAAGACAAAGAGGGCGAGTGGATTTTGCAGGAGACGAAAAGGCACGGTGTGGACGTCAGCCAGGTGTGGCGGCTGCCCGCCCGGCGTACGGGCACGTACACCGCGCTTTTGGACATCGACGGGGAGATGGTGGTCTCGCTGGCCAACATGGACATCTACGACGCGCTCACCCCGGAGATGTTCGCGGACAAGTGGTCCCACATCGCGGCGGCGCGGGCCGTTTTTCTCGATACCAACCTGCCGGCGGATTGCCTGGCGTACATCATCGAGCGCTGCCGCACGGAAAACATCCCGCTGTTTGTCGATCCGGTCTCTTCCGCCAAAGCGAAGAAACTGCCGGAGAGGCTGGACGGCGTGGACGCGATCCTGCCCAACCGGGAAGAGGCGGAACTGCTGGCCGGCATGCCGATCGCGTCGGTCGAAGAGTGCGCCGAGGCGTGCCGCCGGATACGGGAGCGGGGCGTCAAGCGGGTGGTCGTCACGATGGGCGAGCAGGGCGTGTACTATCAATCGGCGGAACAGGCGGAACACCTGGCCCCGTATCCGACGGACGTGGTGGATGTCACCGGTGCGGGCGACGCGTTTGCCTCCGGGCTTTTGTACGGCATCGTCAACGGTGAATCGTTCGGACAAGCCTGCCGCCTCGGATTGGCCGCATCCGCCCTGACCCTGCAGACGGAGCAGTCGGTCTCGCCGCTGCTGCAGCCGGAACAGCTCGCACAAACAGTAAGGCAGTACGAAAAGGAGCGATAACGAATGAAAGAATACCTCACCTATACGGAAGAAGTGCGTCACGCGCTGGAGAACAATCAACCGGTCGTGGCGCTGGAGACGACGATCATCTCCCACGGCATGCCGTACCCGCAAAACCTCGAAATGGCCAAAGAAGTGGAGCGGATCATCCGCGACAACGGCGCCGTGCCGGCCACCATCGGGATCATGAACGGAAAAATCAAGATCGGGTTGACGGAGAGCGAGCTGGAGGAATTCGCCACCAACAAGTCGGTGGAAAAAGTGAGCCGCCGCGACTTTCCGTACATCCTGGCGAGCGGCAAAATCGGCGCCACGACCGTGGCCGCCACGATGATCGCCGCGCAGTTGGCCGGCATCCGCGTCTTCGCCACCGGCGGCATCGGCGGGGTGCACCGCGAAGGGGAGATCACCTGGGACGTGTCCGCTGACCTGACCGAACTGGCCCAAACCAACGTGGCCGTCGTCTGCTCCGGGGCCAAGTCGATTCTCGACCTGGGGCGCACGCTGGAATACCTGGAGACTCACGGTGTACCGGTTGTCGGCTACCGCACCGACGAGTTCCCGTCCTTCTTTGCCCGCGAGAGCGGCTTTGGCGTCGATTTCCGCCTGGACACGCCGGAGGAAGTGGCGGCGCTGATGGACACCAAGTGGCAGTTGGGACTGAACGGCGGTCTGGTCATCGCCAATCCGGTGCCGGAAGCGGACGCGCTGAATCACCGCGAGATCGAAGCCGTCATCCAGCAAGCGCTGGCGGAAGCAAAGGAAAAGGGCATCACCGGAAAACAAGTGACACCGTTCCTGCTCGACCGGGTCAAACAGTTGACGGCCGGCAAGAGCCTGCAGACCAACATCGCCCTGGTGAAGCACAACGCGGAGGTGGCGGCCCGGATCGCCGCAGCCTATCACGCCAAGAAAAACTGAAACGGCCCGCGAAAACAACGGCCGCCATCGCGCGCTGTCCGGAGACGGACGGCGCTTTTTGCCGTTGGCAGAACATGTTTGCCCAACCGCTTGATATACCCTCCTGGGGTATTGTATAATGGGCGTGTAATAAACAGGAGCCCTTGAGGGAATACTACCAAAAATATACCCCACATGGGTATTTTGATGCGGAGGAATACGCGATGAGCGCCAAAATAAAAGAAGCGACGGTTCCGATTTCCGGCATGACCTGCGCGGCATGCGCCATTCGCATCGAGAAAGGGCTGAAAAAGCTGGAGGGCGTGGAGTCGGCCAGCGTCAACCTGGCGCTGGAAACGTCGACGGTCGTCTACGATCCCGAGAAAATCAGCCTGGGCGACATCCGCAGCAGGATCGAATCGCTCGGGTACGGCGTCGTGAGCGACAAGGCGGAGCTGAGCATTACCGGCATGACCTGCGCCGCATGCGCGGCCCGGATCGAAAAGGGGCTGCGCAAATTGCCCGGGGTGCTGGAGGCAAACGTCAACCTGGCGTTGGAGACAGCCACCGTGGAATACGACGCGGGGCAGGTCGGCGTGAACGACTTGATCCGGCAGGTGGAAAAGCTGGGTTATCAAGCGGCTGCCAAGGGCGATCAGACGGACGCGGAAACGGTTGACCGCCGGGCGGAGGAAATCGACCGGCAAACCGGGAAGTTTCTCTTTTCCCTGATCCTCTCCCTGCCCCTCTTGTGGGCGATGGTCGGCCATTTTTCCTTCACTTCGTTCATCTGGCTGCCGGAGATGTTCATGAATCCGTGGGTGCAGTTGGCCCTGGCGACGCCGGTGCAGTTCGTCGTCGGCCGGCAGTTTTACGTCGGCGCCTACAAGGCCCTGCGCAACGGAAGCGCCAACATGGATGTGCTGGTCGCCTTGGGCACATCGGCCGCCTACTTTTACAGTCTCTACCTGGCGATCCGCTCCATCGGGTCGGGGGCGCACATGACGGAGCTCTATTTTGAGACGAGCGCCGTGCTGATTACGCTGATTCTGCTCGGCAAGCTGTTTGAGGCGAAGGCCAAGGGCCGTTCGTCCCAGGCGATCCGCAAGCTGATGGGACTGAAGGCGAAGACGGCCGTGGTGGTCCGCGACGGCGAGGAGCTGACGATCCCGGTGGAAGACGTGCGTCCGGGCGACATCGTCCACGTGAAGCCGGGGGAAAAGGTGCCCGTTGACGGCATCGTCCTGGAGGGACAGTCGGCCGTGGACGAATCGATGCTGACCGGCGAAAGCGTTCCCGTCGACAAGGCGGCGGGCGACGCGGTCATTGGCGCCACGCTGAACAAAAACGGTTTTCTCAAAGTGCGGGCGACCAAAGTGGGCAAGGAGACGGCCTTGGCCCAGATCATCCGGGTCGTGGAAGAGGCGCAGGGCTCCAAAGCGCCCATTCAGCGGCTGGCGGACAGCATCTCCGGTATCTTCGTGCCGGTCGTCGTCGGCATCGCGCTCGTCACCTTTGCCGTCTGGTACCTGCTGGTGACGCCGGGGGACTTCGCCTCCGCGCTGGAAAAAGGCATCGCCGTGCTGGTGATCGCCTGCCCGTGCGCGTTGGGGCTGGCAACGCCCACCTCGATCATGGCCGGCTCCGGCAGGGCCGCCGAACTGGGGATTCTGTTCAAGGGCGGTGAACACCTGGAGACGGCCCATAAGCTGGACACGATCGTGCTGGACAAGACGGGCACGGTGACCAAAGGGGAGCCGGAGCTGACCGACGTGCTGGCGTACGGGATGGAGGAAGCGGAGCTGCTGGCGCTGGTGGGGGCGGCGGAGAAACACTCCGAGCATCCGCTGGCCCAGGCGATCGTCAAGGGCATTGCCGACAGGGGCGTCACGTTGACCGGGGCCGAGTCGTTTGAGGCGATCCCCGGGTTTGGCATCCGCGCCGCGGTGGACGGCAGGGAGGTGCTGGTGGGGACACGCCGCCTGCTGGACCGGCATCAGATCCCGTTTGACCAGGCGGCGGAAGCGATGTCGCGGCTCGAGCGGGAGGGCAAAACGGCGATGCTGGTGGCCGTGGACGGCCGGCTGGCCGGGCTGGTGGCGGTGGCGGACACGATCAGGCCGACGTCCCGCGAGGCGGTGCAGCGCTTGAAGGCGATGGGACTGGAGGTCGTCATGATGACCGGCGACAACCGGCAGACGGCGGAGGCGATCGCCCGCCAGGCGGGGATCGATCGGGTGATCGCGGAAGTGCTGCCGGAAGGAAAGGCGGACGAAGTGAAAAAACTGCAGCAGCAGGGTCGCAGGGTGGCGATGGTGGGCGACGGGATCAACGACGCGCCGGCGCTGGCCACCGCCGACATCGGGATGGCGATCGGCACCGGCACGGACGTGGCCATGGAGGCGGCCGACATCACCCTGATGCGCGGCGATCTGACCGGCGTGGCCGACGCGATCGTGATGAGCCGCAAAACCATCCGCAACATCAAGCAGAACCTGTTCTGGGCCTTTGCCTACAACGCGCTGGGCATCCCTGTGGCGGCACTGGGCTTCCTCGCGCCCTGGCTGGCCGGAGCGGCGATGGCCTTCAGTTCGGTGTCGGTCGTGCTGAACGCCCTGCGCCTGCAGCGCGTCAAACTGGAATCACGCTCAACGGAAAGAGGGCGATGAGATGAGCCGCACAGCAACATGGGCGCTTTCCGGCGCCGTGTACCTCCTCCTGGTCATCGGCGGCTACCTGCTGTACGAAGCGGCTGCCGCTCCAGGAGAAGCCCCGCATCAACAGCCGGAGAGCCACTCCCTTTATCAGCCGGCAGCCCCTGCCGCGCATTAAGCCGCAGGTGAGGCCGGCCAGCGGCGGCGGATCATGCCGCCTCACCAGCCGGCCGGTAAAACGCAGCAGCGGCCCGCCTGCCTGCGGCCCGACCGGCAATCGCCAGCCCGCCTGCGGCCGGTCCCGTGAAATACAGAGGCGGCGGCAGGCGGACAGAAAGCATACAGGAAAACAGGAAAAAGGAGCGATCATCATGCAAAACGTAACCCTTCGCGTGGAAGGAATGTCCTGCAATCACTGCGTCAACGCGATTGAAAAGGCGCTGAAGGAATTGGGCGCATCCGGAAAAGTGGATCTGGCCGCCAAAACGGTGGAGGTCAGCTATGACGAGAACGCCCTGACGCTGGAGGCGATCAAGGAAGCGATCGAAGACCAGGGATACGATGTGGTGTGACACCCATTCCTCATGGCAGATAGCTGTCCTCCTGTACAGACGCTGTTGGACAAGCAGTTCCTGACCGGTGACCGCGGCCCCCTGCCGGAACGGTGGCTGTGCCCCTCGGCCAGCGAACTGATCCGGTATGGAAAAGCGAGCTGTGATACAATGAAAGCAGCTTGAAAGGAGGGGGTCGCGGTGAACGTAACGGTAACAGGTATTCCCGTCTTCTCCGGCGCCTATGTCTCCGGTACGGAACTGGCGCCGGCCGCTTTGCGGGCGGCAGGATTGACGGCCGTCCTGCAGGAGCAGGGGCTGTCGGCAAGCGACCGGGGCGATCTCGCCCTTCCCGCTTATCTGCCGCGCCACAACGTTCCGCCTGTTCGCAACTGGCCGGCGCCGCGCATGGTCTGGGACCTGCTGCGCGAAGAGGCGCGCGGCTGCTTTCGACGCGACGAATTTTCCCTGTTTCTCGGCGGCGACTGCAGCGTGATCGTCGGGACGGCCCAAGGGTTTCGCGACGTCTATGGGGACAAGGCGTACCTCCTGGTGCTGGACGGCCACTTTGACGCGATGGCGCCCTCCGCCTCCCGCTGTCTCGGGGCAGCCGGCATGGGCCTGTGGTTTTTGCTGCAGGGCGGCGGCGTCTGGACGGAGGCGACCGGGTGGACAGCGGACAGCATCGTTGTGCTGGGGTGCCAGCGGATGCCGGCCGAGACCTACGGAGTAGAGATCGTCACGCTTGATCAGTTGTGTGACCGAGGACCGGGCATGCAGGCGGCCGACGTCTTGCGGGCGATTCCTACCGACGCCTATATCCTCGTCCACTTTGACGTCGACGTGATGCACAAGGAGGCAATGGCGGCCGCCTATTCGCCGAGTGAAATCGGCCTGTCGCTGGCGCAGACGGAGGAACTGCTGACCGCTGTCCTGGCCGACCCACGCGTCGTCGGGGCGAATGTGACCGAATTTTCCGCATTGCGGGACGTGACAGGCGAGCAGGCCAGCCGACTGGTTCGGCTGCTCGGCCGCGCACTGGCCGCTCGCACAACCCCCTCTGGATCTGATACAATACGGATATAAACGTTTGCTTATATGGAGGAGGAGAGGGTCTTGCTGAAAAAGTGGATGGCCAAACTGGGAGTGGGAGCGGCGACGGTCGATCTGCGGCTGGATCGCCCTGCGTACCGGTTGGGAGAGACGATCACGGGCGCGATCCGCATCGAAGGGGGCAGCGTGGAACAGCGCATCTCCGAGCTGAGTGTCCTGTTGATGATGAAGGTGTACGTGCAGGGGCAGGAGGTAACGCGTCCGGTGCAAACGTACCCGGTCAGCCGCAATTTCACCGTCCAGCCGAAGCCGTTTGTGCAGGAGATTCCGTTTGCCTTTGAACTGCCGGCAGGGCTGGCCGTATCGACGCCGTCCGTTCAGTACTACCTGCACACCAAGCTGGATGTGGAAAGGGCGCTCGACCCGACCGACCTGGATGCGGTACAGGTGCTTCCGCCGGAACCGGTGGAACGGGTGCTGGACGCACTGGCCCGCCTCGATCTGCGGCAAAAGCCCGACTCCGGCAAGCTCACGCCGTACGGTCAGGAGTTTTCGTTCTTCATGGGACGGCCGCTGGGCATTCCGCTGAAGGAACTGGAGGTCATCTTCTTCTCCCTGCCGGGTGAGCTGCGCCTGCTGGCGGAACTGGATTTGGCCGTACCCGGCATGTTTGGCAGCGAGGTGGAGCGCAAGGCGGAGATCGTCGTGCCGCAGGAACTGCTGGCCGCCGGCCGGGAAGAGGAGCTTTCCCGTTTCCTGCTGGATACGCTTCGCACCTACGCGGAAAATCCGCAGGCGATCCCGTACGTGTCGATGGCGTCCTACGGCCAACCGCTGCACGGTCACCAAGGCCACTACGGTCACCGCGGCCACGGCATGGGCGGCATGATCGGCGGCATGGCAGCCGGCTTCCTGGGCGGCATGCTGCTGGGCGAGGTCATGTCGGAAATCGGAGACTCGGCCGAGGACCTGTTCGAAGAAGCGAGCGGCGGATTGGATTTCGATTTTGACGGCTTTGACGAACTGTAATCACAGGTGCGGATACAGCCACCGTACCCCTTTCCGGGGAGGCGGTGGCTTTTTCATGCTGACGTGCTTAGGCGGCCATCCAGTACCACACCCACCCGATTCCCCCGGCGACGAGCGGAATCAGGTACAGCGCGGCCAGGACGGACGTTGACGACACGGCTCTCTCCAGCGGGTTGTCGGCCGGTTGATCCGGTCCAGCAGCAGACGATAGGCAATGCGGAACAGATAGGTGCGTACCATCACCCGTCCGGGCTGATAATGCTGCCGGTAGGTTTGCAGGCGGACGAACGTGTCCTGCACGATCTCGATGCTCATGTCCCGATCCTGCGTGTAGCGGTAAAGGAAGCTGTACAGCATCGGTTTGAAGTGCAGATAGAGATGTTCCAGCGCCTCCTTGTCCCCCTGCTGGAAGCGGAGCAGCCACTGCTCGGCCTGCTCATTGGCGATCATCGGTCCAGCGCTCCTTAATCCCTTTCAGAATCTGGGAGATTCGCACGATGAAATAGGCAAAGCTGACGATGGACCAGACCATTCCCTGGTGGGCGAAAAATTGGACGAACGGATTGTCGATGGTGATGCCCGAGGCCAGCAGGAGAAACAGGAGGAAGACACACAGCACACTGTAGGCGCCAAGGCCAATCGTCATCGTATCCCAGCGGTTCCACCGGAAAATGACCGGGGAACGGGCATAGTCGATGCTGCGGTCCGGCTTGCGAACGATCTGCCTGTGCAGCGCGGCCGAAACAACGAAAATGAACACGGCCAGGACAACAATCACGGCCGACGAAACAATCCAGCCCATCATCGAAATTCACCTCTTTTTTCCCATTTTTCATAGGCCACAACCAAGCTCCCGAAAAGTTTGACGGAGCCGGTTTTTTCATCCTGTTCATTACCTTATACCGGCCGAAACGCGAAAAGGTTCACGCGGCAGCCCCCGTTTTTTTGTGCACGTTCCATCCGGAAGGAGTCCGGGCCCGCCTGGAGTAATATGTAACCGGGGGGAGATGCATGTACACACTGCTGCTGATTGACGACGAAGAAGACGTAAGGGAAGGCGTTGTCCGCGAGATTGACTGGCAGGCGTACGGATTCGCGGTCGTCGGGACGGCGGAAAACGGCCAGGAGGCGCTGGAGAAGATGGAACGAAGCGTACCGGACATCGTCGTCACCGACATCAAGATGCCGTTTATGGACGGGCTGGAGCTGGCCGCCGTCGTCAAAGAGCGGTATCCCACCGTCAAAATCGTGATTCTGACGGGCTTCGACGAGTTTGAATACGCGCGGAAAGCGGTCAAGCTGCAGATCGACGAATACGTGCTCAAGCCGTTTTCTGCGGGTGAACTGATCGACGCCCTCTTGAAAGTGCGGGCGCGGCTTGACGAAGAAGCCGCCGAGAAGAAAAACATCCGCCTGTTGAAGGAGCACTATCAAAAAAGTTTGCCCGTGCTGCGGGAAGTGTTCCTCACGTCGCTGATTACCCGCAGGCTGCCCGAGGCCGACATCCGGGAAAAGGCGCACGCGTACCAGATCGATTTGGAGGGAAACGGCTTTGTGGTCGGCGCCGTCAGCATCGACCGCCCCTGCGTCGGAGAAGATCCGGCGAATCGCTCTGCGCCGCCGCCCATCCGTCAGGCGTGGGGAGAGGATCGGGAACTGCTGCTGTTTGCCGTCCGCAACATCGTGCAGGAAGTGGTCGACAAGCACCGTCTGGGCATCGTCTTCACCAACAACGACCACGTGGTGCTGATTGCCGTCCACCAGGACCGGGAGCGGGAGGCGGTCCTCCGGAAAACGGCGGCCGTGCTGGAAGAAGCACGGCAATTCGTTGAAAAATTTTGCGAATTCACCGTGACGGCGGGGATCGGGACGGTCACCGGCGAGCTGGCGGACCTTTCCTTTTCCTACGAGGACGCGGTCGCCGCGCTCGACTACAGGGTGGTGCTCGGAAACAACCGGGTGATCTGCGTCGATGACGTGGAAAAGCGCTGCGTGGAAAAGGTCCGCTTCGACGAGCGAAAAGAACATGCGCTGATCCGCTGTCTGAAGGTGGGAACGCCGCAGGAACTGAAGGACATCCTGGACGAGCTGTTTGCCGAGATCGCCGATGCCCGCGTGTCCATCAAGGATTATCACATCTACCTGCTGGAGATTCTGACCGCCATCCTGAAGGCGGCCAAGGGGGCCAATCTGGACCCGGAACGCGTCTTTGGCGAAAACCTTCAATGGTTCACGGACATCCACAAGTCCCAGACGCTGCAGGAGACGAAGGACAGGCTCATGCACATCTGCTCGGGCATGATGAACAGCATCGCCAGCGACAGACAGTCCTCCTACAAACGGCTCGTCGCCCAGGCCGTCGAATACGTCAAAAACCACTACCACGAAAGCGACATCTCGATCCACAAAGTGTGCAGGCAGCTTCACATCAGCGCGGGGTATTTCAGCAGCATTTTCAAAAAGGAGATGAATACGACGTTCGTCAACTTTCTGCTGCAGGTCAGGATGGAAGCGGCCCAGGAACTGCTGCTGACGACCGACCTGAAAACCTTTGAGATCGCGGAACGGGTCGGGTATGCCGACCCCAACTACTTCAGCTTTTGCTTCCGCAAGAAGTGGGGCATGTCTCCCAAGGAGTACAAAAACATGGCCAGAGGGGTACGATGAAAAATCCGGTTATCGCGCTGGTTCACACGTTGAAGATGAAGAGCATCCAGTTTATCATCACGGCCTCGTTTACGCTGGTGACCGTCGCGGTCATGCTCTTTGTCGGCGTCATGCTGTACAGCAAGTTTTCCGAAACGGCCGAACAAAACGCCTTTCTGCACACCCAGCAAATCATCGACCAGGTCAGCTTCAACCTGAACAGCTACCTCGACGGCATGACGGACATCTTTGAACTGGCTGCGGAGAAAATCCGCCGAAGCGAGAACGTGCCGGAAGACAAGCTGACGGAACAGTTGGGGACGATTCTGGAAACCCGGGAGGATCTCGTCTCGGTGGCGGTGTTTTCGCGGGAGGGCGAACTGATCGCCGGGTTTCCGCAGACGGCGATGCGGAAAAACACGAGACTGCGCGAACAGAGTTGGTTCCAGGCGGCGTTGAACAACCCCAACCACATCTCCTTTTCGCTTCCGCACATTCAGAACCTGTTTCAAGGCGAGTACAAGTGGGTGGTCTCGATGAGCAGAGGCATCTCGGTCGCCCAGAACGGCGAAAGAGAAGACGCGATCCTGCTCGTGGACGTCAATTTCAAGACCATCGACGACCTCTGCCAGCGGGTGGGCCTGGGCAAAAAAGGGTATGTGTACATCATCGACCTGGCCGGCAACATCGTCTATCATCCGCAGCAGCAGTTGATCTATGTCGGATTGAAAAACGAGAATCGGGCGATTGCCCTGAAAAACTCGTACGGAAGCTACGTGGACGAGTCCGGCGGGGAACGGCGGCTGGTCACGATCAAGACGTTGGAAGACATCGGCTGGAAAATTGTCGGCGTCTCGTACATGGATGAGATCGCCACCACGAAAAAGGAGATCAGCGGGTTTATCTTCTGGCTGCTGTTTTTCGTCATCGCCGTGGTGCTGTTTGTCCTGACCTATATCTCCGCCGCAATCTCCCGGCCGATCCGCAATCTGGAACGCTCCATGGAGCAGGTGGAGAAGGGAGACTTTACGGTCAACCTGGCCGTTCAGGGAAGCCACGAAGTGGAGCAGCTCTCGCGCCGTTTCAATCACATGGTAATCCGCATCAGGCAGCTCATGGATCAAATCATCCGGGAGCAGGAAGCCAAGCGGAAAAGCGAGCTGGAAGTGCTGCAGGCGCAGATCAACCCGCATTTTTTGTACAACACGCTCAATTCGGTCGTGCGCATGGTGGGGATCGGCAAAAACGAAGACGTCATCACCACCATTACCGCCCTCTCCAAACTGTTCCGGATCAGCCTCAGCAAGGGGAAAAACATCATCACCGTACAGGAAGAACTGGAGCACGTGAGGAACTATCTGGTCATCCAGAAAATGCGGTACAAAAACAAATTCACCTACGAAATCACAGCCCAGGAAGAGGTGCTTCCCTGCAAGACGCTGAAGCTCCTGCTGCAGCCGATCGTGGAAAACGCGATTTACCACGGCATCGAGCCGATGGCGCAGCAGGGGAAGATCACCGTGACGGCGGAGATGGCGGACGGCAGCGTGCTGTTCCGGGTGCGCGACAACGGGCTGGGCATCCCGCCCCACGTGCTGGAGCAGATTGGTTCTGGCCAAATCAAAAGCAAGGACGGGTCGGGTGTCGGCATCAAAAATGTGCATGAGCGCATCCGGCTGTTTTTTGGCGAAGCGTACGGTCTTTCCATCGAAAGCGACGAAGAGACCGGCACCACCGTGACCATACGAATACCGATGATGACGGAAGAGACGTGAAGAGGAATGCACCAGTCAAGCAAACAGGCATGGCGAACACTCGTGTATCTGCTGCTGGCGGCGGCTGCCGTCCTGGGTGCCTGCGCCGATCCTGCCGCCGACCAAGTCAAACAGAAGAACGTGGCGCTCATCGTCAGGATGAAGCACGGGGATTACTGGCGGACGGTAAAATGGGGGGCGGAGATGGCCGCCAGAGAGTTTGGCGTCAACGTCAATTTCTACGCCCCCGACTACGAAGAAGACGTGAAGGGGCAATTGGCGCTGGTCCGGCAGGCGTTTGCGGACGGAACAGCTGCCGTGGTCATCGCACCCGACAGCCAACAGGTCCTGGACGAAGCCGCGGCGCGGGCGAAGGAGCAGCGCATCCCCGTTTTGACCATCGACTCCGAACTGACGGGGCCGGGGGTGGCAAGCTGCATCGGCACCGATCATTACGACTCGGGCAAAAAAGCGGGAGAGAAGTTGATCGAACTGGTCGGGCCGTACGGCAGGATTGCCGTCCTGGGAGCGGGCGGGGGAAACGGCGGGCAGCGGGAAAAGGGATTGCTGGATGCGATCGCCGGCTATCCGGGGGTAACCATCGCGGCCAGGGAGTACGCCGTCTCCGATCAAAACCAGGCCAGTGAGCTGGCTGCAGGGATCATCGCCGCCCAGCCGATCGACGGCATCGCGGCGCTCAACGCCGTCTCCGCACTCGGCGCCGCCCACGAGATCGAAAAAAGAGGGCTGGCGGGAAAGGTGAAAGTGGTGGCCATCGACAGCCCGCCGGACGTGCTGGCGTACATTCAGGAGGGCGTGATCCAGGCCACGATCATGCAGAAGCCGTTCAGCATGGGCTACCTGGGCGTCAAGCACGCGGTGGAGGCGATAAACGGCCTGCCCGTCCCGGCCCGCGTCGATACGGGAACGAAAATCATCGACATGGACAACATGTTCTGGTCGGAAAATCAAAAGCTGCTGTTTCCGTTTGTCAAGTGAGGGACCGCGATCCGCAGGCGGGAAGATGGCGGAAACGAGCCGATCCCCGTGCCGGACGGCGCAAAGGGGAGACGGGAGAGAAGGACTTTGCGCAGGCGGGCGAAATCGGATGTAATAGAGAGAGATAAAAGGTCGCCGCAAGAGCATAAGGAGGCAGCAGATGATCAAGAGGTACACGGATATTTACGCAGACATCAAAAAACAGATACTGGACGGGACCTACCCGCCCGGGGAAAAGCTGCCTTCGGAAAACGAGTTTTGCCGGATGTACCGGACAAGCCGGGGCACCGTAAGGCGGGCGCTCGATTTGCTGGCGAAGGAAGGACTCGTCAACAGCGTCCACGGCAAGGGCGTGTTTGTGCTGGACGCGAATTTGATCACGTTCTCGTTTGGCGGTCTGGTCAGCTTCAAGGAGGCCAGTGAAACCAGCGGACAAGCCTTTGTCACGACGGTTCCGCTGTTTGAGGTCATCACCATTGACAAGCCGCTGCAGGCGAAAACCAAACTGCCCCTTGGACAGGAAGCGTACCGATTGTTTCGCGTGCGCAGCTTGAAAGGCGAGCGCATTATTTTTGACATCAACTACTTCCGGAAAGATATCGTCCGCGATCTGACACGGGAGATCGCGGAACAGTCCATTTACGAATACCTGGAAGACACGCTGGGCGCAAAGATCGGGTTTGCCAGGCGGATCATTCACGTGGAGCCGGTGACCGCCCTGGACAAAGCCCATTTGGATGTAAAAGCGTACAACCTGGTGGCGGTGGTCAAAAACTTTGTCCATCTGCACGACGGTACGCTGTTTGAATACACCGAATCCCGGCACAGGCCGGACCGGTTTGAATTCACGGATTTTGCCCGACGCCGATAAGGCGTTGTTTTTTTTTTTGCTCACGCTTACTTGTTTAAACAAGTATTGACTTACTTGTCTAAACAAGTGTATGATTCTGAATGAAAACGATTACAGGAGGGGGAACCATGGAGCTCAACAAGCGGGAAGTAGAGCAGATACTCCAAGCCGTAGGCGGCCGGGACAACATCGCGGCCGTATCCCACTGCGTCACCCGGCTGCGGTTTGCCTTGAAGGATGAGCGTCAAGTCGACAAGACGCTGCTGGAATCGATCGGGATCGTCAAAGGTTCGTTTTCTTCGAACGGTGAATTCCAGGTGGTCATCGGCCAGGGATTGGTCAACAAGGTGTACGACGCGCTGCTTAACATCGCCGACATCACAGGCGCCACCAGGCAGGAGACCAAGGAAGCGGCCGTAAAAAAACTGAATCCGTTCCAGCGCGCTGTGAAAACGCTGGGCGATATCTTCATTCCCCTCCTTCCTGCCATTGTGACGGCGGGTCTGCTCATGGGGATCAACAACGTGCTGACCGGGAAGGGAATCTTCTACCCCGACGCGTCGCTCGTCGACGTTCACCAGCAGTGGAAGGATTTTGCGGGCATCATCAATCTTATTGCGAATACGGCGTTTGTATTCCTGCCGGGCCTCATCGGCTGGTCTGCCGTCAAGCGCTTCGGCGGAAGCGAACTGCTGGGAATGGTCCTCGGCCTGATGCTGATTCATCCCGATCTGTTGAACGCGTGGGGCTACGCCCAGGCTGTCGCGGAAGGAAAAGTGCCGTACTGGCATTTGTTTGGCTGGGATATCGCCAAAATCGGCTACCAGGGACAGGTGCTGCCGGTGCTGATCTCTTCCTACGTGCTGGCCAAAGTGGAAACGTATTTGGCCAAGCGGATTCCCGACATGTTTCGCCTGCTGCTGGTTGCCCCCATCAGCCTGCTCGTGACCGGCTTCCTGTCCTTCACCGTGATCGGGCCGCTGACGTTTGGGGTGGCCAATGCGCTCACATCGGGGTTCGTCACTTTGTTTGACACATTCAGCATCCTCGGTGGACTGCTTTACGGCGGGCTCTATGCGCTGCTGGTCGTAACCGGCATGCACCATACCTTCCTGGCCGTGGATCTGCAGCTCATCGCCAGCACCGGCGGCACCTTCCTGTGGCCGATGCTCGCGCTGTCCAACATCTCCCAAGGGTCTGCGGCCCTGGCGATGATGTTCGTCACCCGGGAGGAAAAGCTGAGAGGCATGTCGCTGACCTCCGCCGTCTCCGCCTTCCTGGGCATTACGGAACCGGCCATGTTTGGCGTCAACATTCGATATCGCTACCCCTTTGTGTCCGCGATGATCGGATCGGCCATCGGGGCGGTCATTCTCACGATGAGCAAGGTAAAAGCCGCGTCGATCGGCGTGGGCGGGCTTCCCGGTTTTCTCTCCATCTTTCCCGAACACTGGGGGCCGTTCTTCATCGGCATGGCAGTCGCGCTGCTGGTGCCCTTCCTGCTGACGTTCCTGTTGGGGAAAACGAGGAAAGCACAATAAAAAGAGAGACAGTGAGCATAGCAACCGATCATCGGGCGGTTTCCGCGGATTGGTTGCTATTGTCCATTATGGAAAAGGAGTGGATCAACAATGGAGAAACCATGGTGGAAAAAGGCGGTCGTGTATCAGATCTACCCGAAGAGTTTCAAGGATACCACCGGCAGCGGAACCGGCGATCTTAAGGGAGTCATGGAAAAACTGGATTACCTGCGGGAACTGGGCGTCGACGTGATCTGGCTGACCCCTATCTACCCGTCGCCGCAACGAGACAACGGGTACGACATCAGCGATTACTGCGGGATTGATCCCGCGTACGGTACGATGGAAACGTTCGAGCGGCTGCTGCAGGAGGCCCATGCCCGGGGCATCCGGGTCATCATGGACATCGTCGTGAACCACACCTCGACCGAACACCCGTGGTTTCGCGAAGCGTCCCGCTCCAAACAGAGCCCGTACCGCGACTTCTACATCTGGAAGGACGGGAAAAACGGCGGTGCGCCCAACAACTGGCGCTCCAAGTTCGGCGGCAGCGCCTGGCAGTACGACGAGACCACGGGGCAGTACTATCTGCATCTGTTCGACGTCACCCAGGCGGATTTGAACTGGGAGAACCCGGAACTGCGCCAGCGGATCTACGATATGATGAACTTCTGGCTGGACAAAGGGGTGGACGGGTTTCGCCTGGATGTGATCAACCTGATCTCCAAAGACCAGCGCTTTCCCGACGACACGCTGGAGACGCCGACGGACGACGGGCGCAGGTATTACACGGACGGCCCGCGGATTCACGAGTTTTTGCAAGAGATGAATCGCCGCGTGTTCGCCAGGAATCCTGACCTCCTCACCGTGGGCGAGATGTCGTCCACCTCGATCGAAAACTGCGTGAAGTATACCCGGCCGGAAGAACACGAGCTGAACATGACCTTCAGCTTTCACCACCTCAAGGTGGATTATCCCAACGGAGAGAAGTGGGCTCTGGCCAACTTCGATTTTCTCCAACTGAAAAAAATCCTCAGCGAGTGGCAGTACGGCATGCAGAGCGGCGGTGGCTGGAATGCGCTGTTCTGGTGCAATCACGACCAGCCGCGGGCGGTCTCCCGTTTTGGAAACGACCGGGAGTATCACCGGGAATCGGCGAAAATGCTGGCGACCACGATTCACCTCATGCAGGGCACCCCGTACATCTACCAGGGGGAGGAAATCGGCATGACCAACCCCTATTTTGACGAGATTGCCGCGTACCGGGACGTCGAGTCGCTCAACGCCTACCGCCTGCTTCGGGCGCAGGGGAAACCGGAGCAGGAGATCCTGGCCATTCTGCAGCAAAAATCGCGGGACAACGGGCGCACGCCCATGCAGTGGGACGACAGTCCGCACGCCGGTTTCACAACGGGAACCCCCTGGATCAACGTGGCGCCGAACTACAAGGAAATCAACGTGAAGCGCGCGCTCGAAGACGAGGACTCCATTTTTTACCACTACAAAAAACTGATCCAACTGCGGAAGGCATACGATGTCATCGCCTACGGCGACTTTCGGTTGATTCTGGACGATCATCCGCAGATCTTTGCGTATCTGCGGACGTACGGGAACGAAACCCTCCTGGTGGTGAACAATTTCTACGGCAGCGAAACGTTCTTCGCGCTTCCCGGCGATATTCGCCTGGCGGGGGCGCCGAACCTGCTTTTGTCCAACTACCGGGACACGGGGCTTGACGTCCGTTCCCTGCCCCTGCGTCCGTACGAATCGGCTGTCTTTTACTTCGCCGGTTGAGGGGGGACGACTCGTGACGAATACGGAGAAACGCTGCCGGGTAAAGATGATCGCGATCGACATGGACGGGACTCTGCTGAACCGGCATGGCCAAGTCAGTGCGGAAAACGCCCGGGCGGTTACGGAAGCCCAGGCGAGCGGCATAACGGTGGTCGTAGCGACCGGCCGATCGTACAAAGAAGCCCTGCCGCCGCTTATGGCCGCCGGCATCACCTGTCCGCTCATCTGCGTGAACGGGGCGGAGGTACGCGCGGAAACCGGGGAGATCGTCCGGAGTGTGCCCATCCCCCCGCAGACGTATGAGGAAGCGGAGGCCATCCTGCGGCAGGAAGACCTGTATTACGAACTGTACACGAATCGGGGGACGTTTACGAACGACCGCGAAAAGGCGTTTGGCGTCCTGCGGGATTTTATCCAAAGCGCGTTTCCCGGCACGGATGAACAGTCGATCCGGGAAACGGATGAGCGCCGTTTTTCCACGGGAGAAATCTCCTCTGTCGACACGTACGCGGCAGTGCTCGGCCGCTCCGGCGAACATCTCTATAAATTGCTGGTCTTCTCCAGGGACGGGCAAAAGTTGGCCCGCGCGTCCCGCAGGCTGGCGGCCGTAAACGAGCTGTCCGTCAGTTCGTCGGCGAATCACAATCTGGAAGTCACGCACAGGCTTGCGCAGAAAGGAATCGCGCTGCGGGAACTGGCGGACGGCCTCGGCGTCGCCCTGGAGGAGACGATGGCCATCGGCGACAGCTTCAACGACTTGTCGATGCTGCGCATCGTCGGCCTCGGCGTCGCGATGGGAAATGCCGAAGACGAGATCAAGCGGGCCTGCGCCGTTGTGACCGGCAGCAACGATCAGCACGGGGTCGCTCGTGCGATTCGGGAATGGGCGCTTTCGCAGAACTGTTCCAAACTACAATGACATACCAGTACAGTGGAAAGCTGGCGCCGAGAATAGATGGTGTTGTTGGCTATACCCCAGATTCAGCCTAAAACAACGAAAGTCTTTTTACAAATTAGCAGCAGCGTGTCAGGGGCGGTGAGGAATAGTGGAGCGCGGAGCGTGAGCATATGCCGCAACCGGCGAAGCGCACCCTTGACCTCGCGGATCCCGCCCCGTACCCTCTGGTTCCCCTGGCAACCTAGTTGCCGGGGGTGCCTCCCGGCGAGGGAATTGCGGTCCAGCGTGCTGCGCTTGGCGCCCGCTCTTGGGGGCGAAGGCGAAAGGTGGGATTTGTAGGGATACTATTTGGGGGTTCCGCCAGCAAAACGCGGATTTACAACGCTAAAGGATGTCCAATGTCAAAAAGCCGATTTTCTCATTTTGACATCTGTCCATTCCTTAATGCGCCTTATGACACGGCTATTCCAAATGCTTAACGTGGATTTTTTGCGTTTCGCTGGTGCTACCCCAAATAAAGGTTAATTAAGTTTAGACAAACTTGTTGACAGACCCGCGCGATGCCGTTTTCGATCAGATGTTGCTCGAACATCTTGGTTTGCTCCATGTTTTCCCTCCCTTCCGAACACAATGCAAAAATGCCCTCCATCCATTCAGGGACGAGGGCTGCGTGTTTTAACCGCGTAGGTAATCAAGAGTCTAAAGCGTTATTCACCCTATCAATAAATTCTTGTCCTCTTTTGAATTCGAGATCTCTCATGCTTAGCTCATATATGTATTTCTGAACTTCAACCCATCGTTTTTGGTCACCATTGTTGATTAACTCTTGTAATTTACTTAGCGACCGTTTTAATTGAATCGTATATTCTGGTTTTTCATCGTCACGAAATGCAATCGTTCTTTCTTCAAGCTCGCTCCAAGAGTAACCCGTATTAAAATACCCTGTAACGAAATACTTGAGCATCTCAAATTCTTTTAATTTGGTATCTTCCGGTTTCAGAGCATTCGTCCATTTTTTCAACACATTAATCCCTCCATCTCAGTGCAGGATATGATGTTAATATGCGAAAACCTTCAGGAGCATTACGATCTCTCATTAGTATGGTAATAGCCATATTGACATTTTTTTCTACCGACGTTTTTCCCTTGTATACTCCTTTTCCTAAACTATAATCTCATCAGAGTGTTGCCGAAGTGATTTTTGAATCGTATTAATAGCCGTACTTTTATTTGTGTATGACGTTATATCTGTATTTTCCTTGATCGCTCTTGGAGGAGCGGCTCCTCCTTTTTTCTTTGGAACGATTGCTGAGAATTTTGATAGAAAATCATATGATTTTTCATTAATTTTTGGGTTGGAATCGCTTACATTGGAATGGTGAGCACCACCATACAGAACGAAAAGGGGGATTTCAGGGTGAACAAGCTTGTTTCCACAGCGACAGCGGCCGTACTGGCCCTTTCCATTGCCGGATGTTCGGGATCGGGCGGCTCCCAGCCGACAGCGGGCGAGGGAGGAGGCGGAGGTGCTTCCACCACTCCCAAAATCGGTGTCGCCATCTACAAATTTGACGACACGTTCATGACGGGCGTGCGCAACGCCATCTCCCAAAGCGCGGAGGGGAAGGCCGAGGTTGACATCGTCGACAGCCAAAACTCCCAGCCGACGCAAAACGACAAGGTGGATCTGTTCATCACGAAAAAGGTCAACGCGCTGGCCATCAACCCGGTTGACCGCACCGCGGCCGGCGTCATCATCGACAAAGCGAAGCAGGCCAACATCCCGGTGGTCTTTTTCAACCGGGAGCCGATGCCGGAGGACATGCAGAAATGGGATAAGGTGTACTACGTCGGGGCCAAGGCGGAAGAGTCCGGCACCATCTCCGGCCAGTTGATCGCCGACTACTGGAAAGCCCATCCCGAGGCGGACAAGAACAAGGACGGTGTCCTGCAGTACGTCATGCTGAAGGGGGAACCGGGTCACCAGGACGCCGAACTGCGCACCAAGTACTCGGTGAAGGCGATCGAGGACGCCGGGATCAAGGTGGAGAAAGTGGCGGAAGACACGGCGATGTGGGACCGGGTGAAAGGGCAGGAAAAAATGGCGGCGTTCCTCGCTTCCGCGGGGGACAAGATTGAAGCCGTGCTGGCGAACAACGACGACATGGCGCTCGGCGCGATCGAGGCGTTGAAGGCGGCCGGGTACTTCAAGGACAACAAGTACATCCCCGTCGTGGGCGTGGATGCGACGGCACCGGCCTTAAAGGAGCTGGAAAACGGCACGCTGCTGGGCACCGTCCTGAACGACGCCAAAAACCAGGGGAAAGCCACCCTCAATATCGCCGCCGTGCTGGCACAAGGACAAACGCCGACCAAGGAAAACACCGGGTACGAGATCACCGACGGCAAGTACGTCTGGATTCCGTACAAGAAAATCACCAAGGAAAACATGAACGAGGCGAAATAAGGCTCTCTGCCGGCGCCCGAAGGCTTGGCAATCGCCAAGTCTTCTTTACATTCCATGCAGACAAGCGGGGGAGGGGTTTGCCATGACTGATAACGGTTTTGTACTGGAAATGAGGAACATCTCCAAGGAATTCCCCGGTGTCAAGGCGCTCGACGGCGTCACGCTGAAGGTGAGGCCCGGCACCGTTCACGCGCTGATGGGGGAAAACGGTGCGGGAAAATCGACGCTGATGAAGTGCTTGTTCGGCATCTACAAGCCGGACGCGGGCGAGATTCTGCTCGACGGCCAAAAGAAGGTGATCAACCACGCCAAGGACGCGCTGGCGAACGGCATCGCGATGATTCATCAGGAGCTTCACCCCGTTCCGTTTCGCAGCGTGATGGAAAACATCTGGCTCGGTCGGTTTCCGGTCAAACAATTCGGCCCGTTCGCGTTTGTCGATGAAAAAAAGATGTACCGGGACACACAGGCGCTGTTTGCCGATCTGGGCCTGGAACTGGATCCCCGCGAGATTGTGAAAAACCTGTCCGTCTCCAAGGTGCAGTCCCTGGAGATTGCCAAAGCGGTCTCCTACCGCTCCCGCGTGATCGTGATGGATGAGCCGACCTCATCGCTCACGGGCAACGAAGTGGAGCAATTGTTCCGGATCATCGCCGAACTGAAGAGCCGGGGCGTGGCGATCATCTACATCTCCCACAAGATGGAGGAAATCCTGCGCATCTCCGACGAGGTGACGATCATGCGGGACGGCAGGCTCGTCGGCACATGGCCGGCTGCGGAGCTGACCACCGACCTGATCATTTCGCGCATGGTCGGCCGCGACCTCACCCAGCGTTTTCCCAAGCGGGAGAATGTGCCGGGAGAAGTGGTGCTGAAGGTGGAGGGGCTGACATCGCCGCATTCCCATTCCTTCCAGAACGTTTCCTTTGAGCTGCGGCAAGGGGAGATTTTGGGCATCGGCGGGCTGGTCGGCTCCCAGCGGACGGAGCTGGTCGAGGCGCTGTTCGGGCTGCGGGCGGTGGCGTCGGGACGGATGTTCATCCACGGCAAAGAGGTGAAAATCAAATCGCCGATCGATGCCAAAAAACACAAGATGGCGCTGCTGACGGAGGAGCGGCGCGTCACCGGCATTTTTCCGGTGCTGTCCATCCTGGAAAACACGCTGATCGCCAACCTGTCCCGTTATGAGAAGCCCTATCTGCTGCTCGACGAGAAAAAGCGGAAGGAGGAAGCGGGCAGAAGCATCGACCTGCTCCGGGTAAAAACGCCCTCCCTGAAGACGCTGATCAAGAATCTGTCCGGCGGGAACCAGCAGAAGGTGCTGCTGGCCCGCTGGCTGCTGACCGAGCCGGACATTCTGCTGCTCGACGAACCGACGCGGGGGATCGACGTCGGAGCCAAATACGAAATCTACTCCATTATTGCGGATTTGGCCAAAGCAGGAAAAAGCATCATCATGATCTCTTCCGAAATGCCCGAACTCCTGGGCATGTCGGATCGGATCATGGTCATGTGCGAAGGGCGCCTCTCCGGCTTTCTCGACGGGAAAGAGGCGTCGGAGGAACAGGTGATGCGCCTCGCCACAGCGTACGCGGCGGGGTAGAGGAGGAGAAACCATGAGAAACCTGAATGCGACATCCATACGTGAATTTTGCGCGCAAAACGCCATCTACATCGTGCTGGTGGCGCTAATCGTGGGGATTGCCATCTACGACAGCCAATTTTTATCGGTGACCACCATTCGCGACATTTTGCTGCAGTCCTCCACCCGGGCGATCATCGCCCTTGGCGCGGCGTTCGTGCTGATCACGGGGGGCGTCGATCTCTCGGCGGGCCGCGTGGTGGGACTGACGGCGGTGCTGTCGGCCTCCATGCTGCAAATGCAGGATTATCCGCGCCGCTTCTTTCCGGATCTGCCTGATCTGCCGCTGCTGGTGCCTGTGCTCCTGGCCATTTTGGCGGGTCTTATCGTGGGGCTAATCAACGGGGTGATCGTCGCCAAGTTCAGCGTCCCGCCGTTTATCGCCACCTTGGGCACCATGGTCATCGTCTATGGGGCAAACTCCATCTACTTTGACATGGAGCCGAACGAATCGCAGCCGATTGGCGGCCTGCGGCAGGATTTCAGCCATCTGGGCACCGGGTACATCGGTCCCGGCGGCCCCTACTCGATTCCCTACATCGTCATTATCGCGATCGTCGTGTCCGTCGTGGTGTGGGTGATTTTCAACAAGACCCGGCTGGGCAAAAACATGTACGCGATCGGTGGCAACATGCAGGCGGCCGCCGTATCGGGGATCAACGTGGGGCTGAACCTGATCGTCATCTACGCCATCGCCGGGGCGCTGTACGGTCTGGCGGGGGTGCTGGAAGCGGCGAGAACAGGCGGGGCCACCAACAACTACGGCAACATGTACGAGCTGGACGCGATTGCCGCCTGCGTCGTCGGGGGCGTCTCCACGTCGGGCGGCATCGGGACCGTGCCGGGCATTCTGGCCGGGGTGCTCATCTTCGGGGTGATCAACTACGGCCTCACCTTCATCGGCGTCAATCCGTACTGGCAGTTGATCATCAAGGGATTGATCATCGTGGCCGCCGTCGCCGTTGACATCCGCAAGTACCTGGCGAAACGGTGACCGGTCGTGCGGAATCGGAAGGGGGAACAGGGCGGAGCCGCGCACAATGGATAAGCCTTCGACGTATATCTAGAAGGCAACGGGAAAAGAGGTGACTCCATTGAGCGGCTGGTTTTCGCTCCTTCTCGTCTCCCTGGCGATCAGCATGGACAGCGTCAGCGTCGGGTTGACGTACGGGCTCAGGAACATGCGGATGCCGTTTCTCTCGCTTGCCGTCGTGGCAGGCTGCTCGTTTTCCGTGGTCTACGCGGTGATGGCGGTCGGTTCCACCCTCACGTTCTGGCTGTCTCCGGAGTGGGGCAAACGGGTGGGGGCGGCCGTGTTGGTGGGGCTGGGGCTGTTCACGCTGTGGCGGCTGTTTTCTCCCCGTGCCGACAGCGGCGGTCGGGACGAAGACGGCCATCGCCCGGAGGAAGCCGGAGAGGCGCTGGTTTCCCAGTTTCGCGCGTTTGGGCTGATCGTCCAGATCCTGCGGGATCCGTCCCGGGCGGACGCAGACCGCTCCGGCCACATCATGGGCTGGGAGGCGGTCATGCTGGGACTGGCGCTGTCGCTGGACGCCTTTGGCGCCGGCATCAGCCTGACGTTTTTCGGCTATCCGCCGCTGTCGGTCGCCCTGTGCATCGCCGTCATGAGCGCCGCGCTGCTCGCCTTGGGCATCGCCCTGGGCCGCCGCGCTGGTCAATCCCGCTGGCTGTCCCGCCTGACCTGGCTGCCGCCGATCCTTTTGATTTGTATCGGACTGGCCAAGAGCATCACGTAGTCCGGGGAGATACGCCCCGTCCTTCGCAAGCGGAGGACGGGGATTTTTTTTCGGCGAAAACGGGGGCGGACTTTGGTGACCGGCCGAGGCGGGGCGCCTGCCGTCAGAACATCCGCCTGCGGGGCGCGATCAGGCCGGCGATGGACGAGTGGGTTATTTTGAGGCTCGTCAGCATACATATGAGATGAAAGCGAAGGGGATGGAGGAGATTCAGGTGGACACACAGCCGAATCAAAAGTGGTACATGCTGGCGTCAGCGGACGTGGCAGATGTGCTCGACAGCGACGCGGACCGCGGGCTGTCGCAGGAGGAGGCGGAGCGGCGGCTGTCCCGCTTTGGCCCCAACCAGTTGGCGGAAACCAAGCGAAAGCCGCTGTTCACCGTCCTGATCGACCAGTTCAAAGACTTCATGGTGCTGATCCTGTTCGTCGCCACGCTGATTTCGTACGCGCTGGGCGAGTACCTCGACGCCATCACGATCATCGCCATCATCTTCATCAACGGGGTGCTGGGCTTCATCCAGGAAGCCAAGGCGGAGCGCTCGCTGCAGGCGCTCAAAGAGCTGGCCTCCCCGATGGCGCGGGTGGTGCGCGACGGCCAGGTGCACATGATTCCCGCGTCCCGGCTGGTTCCGGGCGACCTGGTGATGCTGGAGGCGGGGGATCGCGTGCCGGCAGACATGCGCCTGTTTGCCGCCAGCCGACTGGAGATCGAAGAGTCCGCGCTGACCGGGGAATCGGTGCCGGCCGGCAAGACGGCGAAAACGCTGTCCCCGGCGGGCGGGGAGAACATTCCGCTGGGCGACCAGAAAAACCTGGCGTTCATGGGCACGATGGTGACGGGAGGGACCGGACGGGGACTGGTCGTCTCCACCGGGATGGGAACGGAAATCGGCAAGATCGCCCATCTGATGAACGCGGCGGAGGAGATGGCGACCCCGCTGCAGCACCGCCTGGAACAAATGGGAAAAATCCTCGTGGTCGTCGCCGTCCTGTTGACGCTGGTCGTCATCGGCGCAGGCGTATGGCACGGGCACGAACTGTTTACCATGTTTCTCGCCGGGGTCAGCCTGGCGGTCGCGGCGATTCCCGAAGGACTGCCGGCCATCGTCACGATCGCGCTGGCGTTGGGCGTACAGCGGATGATCAGGCGCAATGCCATCGTCCGCAAGCTGCCGTCGGTGGAAACGCTGGGCTGCGCCTCCGTCATCTGCTCCGACAAAACCGGGACGCTGACGCAGAATAAAATGACCGTCACCCGGGTGTGGCACAGCAATACGGCCTACGAGGTGACAGGCAGCGGCTACGAACCGGAGGGAGCGTTTCTCCTGGGGGGGCGTCAGGTGTCTCCTGCCCGCGACGGGGGGCTGTCCCTAATCCTGCGCATCGCCGAGCGCTGCAACAACGCCCGGCTGTCCTGCGAGGAAGAGACCGCGCGCAAACTGCTCGGCATCGGCAAAACGGTGCGCCGGTGGCAGGTCGTGGGGGATCCCACGGAGGGAGCGCTCAAGGTGCTGGCCGCCAAAGGGCAGGGAGGCGGCGCGGAGCGCGTGAAAGGCGGACAGCAGGAGACGCGTGTGGAGGAACTGCCGTTTGACTCCGAGCGCAAAATGATGTCGGTGGTGGAAAAAGGCGCGGACGGCGGATACTCGCTTTTGACCAAGGGAGCGGCGGAAGCGGTGCTGGCCCGCTGCAGCCACATCCTCTGGAACGGAGAGGTGCAGCCGCTGAGCGCGTCGCTCCGCCATCAGGTGCTGAACCAGACGGAAGAGATGGCGTCGCAGGCGCTGCGCGTGCTGGCCTTCGCCTACAAAACACTGCAGGGGTACCGGCCCGGCCATCCGTCGGGGGCGTTGGAGAGCGGGCTCGTCTTTGTCGGGCTGGCGGGCATGATCGACCCGCCGCGCGAAGAGGTGAAGCCGGCCATCGACCTGTGCCATCAGGCTGGAATCAAGACGGTGATGATCACCGGCGACCACAAGGTGACGGCGGAAGCGATCGCCCGGCAGATCGGTCTCATGCGCGGGTACGGCCAGGTGATGGAAGGGCGCGAACTGGACGGCATGAGCGACGAGGAACTGGCCGAGATCGTGGAACGGGTCGCCGTGTACGCGCGCGTCTCGCCGGAGCACAAGCTGCGGATCGTCCGCGCCCTGCAGAGCAAAGGCCACGTCGTCGCGATGACCGGGGACGGGGTAAACGACGCGCCGGCCGTCAAAACGGCCGACATCGGCATCGCCATGGGCCTCACCGGCACGGATGTGACCAAGGAAGCGGCCGATCTGGTGCTACGAGACGACAATTTTGCCACCATCGTCGCCGCCGTGGAGGAAGGGCGCAACATCTACGACAACATCCGTAAATTTATCCGCTATCTGCTGGCCTCCAACGTCGGGGAGATCCTCGTCATGTTCTTTGCCATGCTGCTCGGACTGCCCCTGCCGCTGGTGCCGATTCAGATATTGTGGGTCAACCTCGTCACGGACGGTCTGCCGGCCATGGCGCTGGGCGTCGATCCGCCGGAAGCGGACACGATGTACCAGCGGCCGCGCCACAAGCAGGAGAACATTTTCGGCCGGGGACTCGGGTGGAAGATCATCAGCCGCGGTTTCCTGATCGGGGGGATGACGCTGCTGTCCTTCTGGCTGACGCTCCGGGAAAACGCCAACGATCTGGCGCACGCGCAGACGGTCGCGTTCGTCACCCTGGTGATGGCCCAACTGATTCACGTGTTTGACTGCCGCAGCCAATACAGCGTGTTTCACCGCAACATCTTTGAAAACAAGTACCTCGTCTGGGCGGTCCTTTCATCCGTGCTGCTGGTGTTGGGCGTGGTCTACATCGATGCGCTCCAGCCGGTCTTTAAAACCACGGACCTGTCCTTCCGCGATTGGGCGCTGATCCTCGTGGCCGCAGGGGTGCCGACGTTTGTCGCGGGCATTGGCGGGGCGCTGCGGAGCGGACGGCCGCGGGGCACGGCAGAGCGGTCGTCGATGAGGGCGGTCCGTTCCTGAGGAGCATGTCGGATAGCGGGAGAGAACGACGTGTGGGGCTACAGGAGAGGCGGTTGGCGCCGGCGGGGCCGGCGTCTGCTCGCGCTGCTTTTGGCCGTGATGGCCGGACTGCTGGCGCTGTTTGTGATCGTCGAGCGGCGGATTGAGCCGACCCTGATGCTGATTGCCGCGCAAAAAACGGATCAGATGGCGAAGCTGGCCATCAGCGATGCGGTCACCAAGCGGCTGACACAGCAAGGGGTCGATTTCAACGACATTGTCGTTCTGGAAAAGGACAGTGACGGAAACATCCTGGCCGTCAATTTCAACTTCAAGCAGTATGCGCGGATTGTGGGGGAGACCACCTCCCGGATTCAAACCAGGTTGAAAGAGTTTGAGGAAGAAAACGTCGTGGTGACGGTGCCGCTGGGGCTGGCCACGAAAAACGTTTTTTTGGAGCACTACGGCCCGGAGATCCCCGTTTCGTTCGTGCCGGTCGGATCGGTCAAAACCCGGCTGGAGACCGGGCTGAAACAGGCGGGGATCAACATGGTGCTGGTCACCGTCTACATTTGGGTGGAGGTGGACCTTAGGATCGTCATCCCGTTTGCCACGGAGCAGCGGACCGTGACCACGCAAATCCCGATTACGGAAGCGCTGATTGTCGGCAAGGTGCCGGATTACCTCTACAACAATCCCGCCGGCAAACCGGACGTTCCGCTGCCGCAAAACGCCCCCAACGTCACCCAGCCGTGAAACGTTTGGCGGATGCCGTCGTCCCATAAACAGGAAAGACAACACCACATCATCAGAAGGATGGGAGACATGAACAAGATCCAAACCCTGACCATGACGTTTTTGGCCGCGGCTGTCCTGACGGCGAACGGAGCGGGCGCAGCGGCGGCACCGGAACCGGTCCGCGCGCTGTCCGTCCAGGTAAACGGCAAGGCGATTCAGCAGCAGGCGATGTTTGATCACCAGCAGCAAACCGTGCTCGTCCCGCTTCGCCCGGTGGCGGAATCGCTGGGCTTTGCGGTGACGTGGAACGAATCGCGAAACGTGGCGGAAATCCAAAAAGGGACGATCTGGAGCTATGCCAAGGCAGGCGAAGACGGCTATCCCGATGCCAATGTGATGAAGAAACTGGGGGCGAAACCGCGCCTGTTGAACGGAAGTACCTATGTGCCACTCGCCTTTGTGCGGGACATCATGAAAACGCCGGTCGCCGTCTCGGGCGATGACGTAACCGTAGGCGGTGCAGCGGCGGACGATCATCTGAAAAAAGCGGGGACGATCACCGGGGTGCGCAGCGACAACGGGAACGTGGCCATCCACGTGAACGGGATTTGGCGTGGCGTGGTGCTGTACGTCTCGGCTGACACCGAGATTGTGACGGAGGACGGCAGGGCGCTGAAACCGGAGGACTTGAAGCTGGGCATGGAGGTGGAGGCCACCCATGCCGAGGTGATGACGATGAGCCTCCCGCCGCAGACGGCGGCGAAGCGCATCGTAGTCAAAAACAGCCTGCCGGATCGCGTGCTGGGTACGGCGGGCGAACTGCAAAGCGTCACGGCCGATTCCGACGGCACGCTGCGCGTCGAGCTGAAGGGAGAGCGGCTTTCGGAACACGCGTTTGACACCGTCGTGCTGAGGGTCACCGACCAGACCGAAATCGTCAGCACCGACGGCAACACGCTGCTCTCGCCCAAAGACCTGAAACAAGGGGCGCGGGTATACGCGTTCTACAGCCCCATGCTGACAAAAAGCCTCCCGCCGATCGGCGCGGCGGAAAAAATCGTGGTGGAACCGAGCGAATAGGAAGGTTGTCCCGAGGAACATCTCCGCCGAAGCGGAGCGTACAGCAGAGACGGTGCGGCGAAGGCCGCCCCGTCTCGTTTTGTTTGCCGGGCAGGGCCGAAAAAAACTCCACCGAAAAGACCAGGGAAAACATTACCTTTCACATATTCACGCCATTTTGGAAATGATGTAAAAATAAGGGGGATGTTCGGTGATGGAGAGTGAATCGAATGGGACTGGTACGGCAAGGCAGACAGGTGGGCCGGGCGTGGAAATGGACGAGTCTGCTGGCGCTTGCCCTGGTTGGCGCGGGTCCGCTGGCGTGGAGCGGTCAGGCGTCGGCCGGCGAAGCGAACGAAGGACCGGTGGTGAAGTGGGAAAAAACCCATCCGTACACGTACGGCGACTTTTACGGAAACGTGCAGCGCGGCCCGGATGGCGGGATATTCTTCTCGCGCCAAGCGGCTGACGACCGTGCGCACGAAATCGTCCGGGTGGAGCATTCGGGAACGCTGAAGGTGGCACAGACGGTGACCGACAAGGAATTGGGCCGTCTGTCCCACTTTATTCATACGAAAGACGGCGGCTTTCTCTTGGCCGGACCAACCAGGTCGAATGGACCGGAGGGGAACCTCCGCCTGCTCAAGCTGAACGACGACGGCGAAATCGTGTGGGCGAAAACCTTCCGCAAGAACGTCGGCCTGGACACCCGCCTCCTGCAGACGGACGACGGCGGCTATGTGCTGGCTGCGGTGCTCAATCGGCCGGACCGCAGCACCGAGCTGTATCTCGCCAAGCTGGAACCGGACGGGAATCCGGAATGGGAGACGACGTTTGAAGGAGCGGAGTACGATGCGGTCACTGCGGTGCGCCAGACCGTTGACGGCGGCATCGTGCTGCTCGGGGCGGTCGGTCAGGAAGACGCCTCGTACCGCCTCAACCGGGATCTCTTCCTCGCGAAAGTGGACAAGTCCGGAGAGACCGTCTGGGAACGCAGGCATGAGACCGGCCGGGACACCGTTCCCCGCGCCTTTGCGGAAACGCCGGACGGCGGTCTGGTCATCGCCGGGACGGACCGGACGATCAGCGACTACCGGGCCGGCTCCGGTCTGGGGTATCTGCTCAAGGTGGACAAAGACGGCAAAAACGTGTGGGAGAAGAGGTTTGCGGAGGGGACCGAGACCAGCGCACTCAACGATATCCAGGTGACGGACGACGGTGACCTGCTCGTCAGCGGCTGCGTGAAGTACGAAGAGCTCAACATGAACGACGCCAGCTCGGACGGATACGCCGCCAAGCTGGGCGAAGACGGCGAAACGGTATGGGAAAAGGTGTTTCCCAACAGCACCGAGCAGCGGGAACAGCATCTGCTGCTGCCGATCTCCGACGAGGCGTTCCTCACGATTGGAACGGGGAAAAAGTACGAGGGCGGCGATTACGTGTTCTACGTCACCCAACTGCAGGCCGAACGAGACCGCCACGGCGGACAGGCCGGCCGCCGGCCATGAACAGGCAGATCGCCCTGCGGGAAAGTGCTCCTTTGAGGGAGAAGAGCAGGGAGGTAGGGGAATTCCCCGATACACTTTCCCCCGTCCGCGTTCTACAATAACGGTAAGGATGTTTGTCTTGAGGAGGAGCGCATGAACGCGTGGATGGAAGAACTGGGCTCGTCGGAGGAAGCCTTCACCCTGCTTTCGTCCGTCTTTGCCAACGTCAGCGACGCGATTCTGGTGGTGGACAAAGAGGGCGTGATCGTGACGGCCAACCCCGCGCTGGAGAAGATGTCCGGCTGGGCAACCGAAGAACTGATCGGGAAGCGGCACATTTGCGAGCTTTGCCTGGGCATGGCCACCTGCCGGGAGGAAGCGACCTGTGCCGATTGCTTTTTCAAGCAGGAACAGATGCCCTCGTTTGAGATGCGGCTGAAAACAAAGGACGGGCGGGACTACCCCGTGGCCGCCAGCTCGGCCCGGCTGCCGGAGAGGGACGGCGGCAAGCTGGTGCTGATCCTGCGGGACATGTCGGACCAGCAGCGGGCTGAAAAGGAGCGGTATCAGCACAAGCTGACAAATTACGTCATCCAGGCCCAGGAGGAGGAGCGCAAGCGCATCTCCCGCGAGCTGCACGACGGTGTGGGACAGGCGCTGTACAGCATCCTCGTCGGTCTCAACGTCGTCGGCCAGAGCACGCTGAGCGAACCGCTGCGGCAGCACGTGACCGACATTCAGCAGATGACGGCCAAGGCGATGGAGGAAGTAAAGCGCATGGCGCTGGAGCTTCGCCCCTCCGCCCTGGACGATTTGGGACTGCTGCCCGCCCTCCGCTCGCTGATCAAGCGGTTTGAAAAGAGCTTCGGCCTCTTGATCGACCTGCACGTGCAGGGGGAGCGCCGCCGCTATCCCGCCGCGGTGGAGACCGCCCTCTACCGGATTGTGCAGGAGGCGATGACCAATGCGGCCAAATACGCCCAGGCGGCCAAGCTGGGGATCGTATTTGAGGACCGGGACAAAGAGCTGGTGGTGACGGTTGTGGATGACGGGATCGGATTTGACGTGGAACGGGCGCAGACCAAGGGCACCGGGCTGGGACTGTTCGGCATGAAGGAGCGGGCCCAACTGCTGGGAGGAACGGTCGACATCCGCTCGGCCCCCGGCGAGGGGACGACGGTGATCGTGCGCATACCGCTCGCAAAGGAGGAAACGGAAGATGGCCATTCGCGTCCTGATCGCTGACGACCACGCCATTGTCCGCTCCGGTTTGGGCATGCTGCTCAACGCCCACGCGGACATCGAAGTGGTCGGCTACGCCGCCGACGGAAAAGAAGCGGTTGAAAAAGCGCTGGAGATACGGCCCGACGTCGTCCTGATGGACCTGAGCATGCCGCCGGGGGAAAACGGCCTGTCGGCCACCGCCCGGTTGAAAGAAGCGGCTCCCGACATCCAGGTGCTGGTCTTGACCATGCACGACGACGAGGAGTACCTGTTTCGCGTGCTGCAGGCGGGGGCGTCCGGCTACATTTTGAAAAGCGCGCCCGACCTGGACCTGATCGCCGCCATCCGGACCGTGCACCAGGGCATGGCCTACCTCTACCCGTCCGCGACCAAGTCCTTGATCGAGGAATTTTTGCAGATGGTGAAAAACGGCGAGGAGCAGAACAAATACGAGATACTGACGGATCGGGAAAAGGAAGTGCTCATCCTGATCGCCAAGGGATTCAGCAACAAGGAGATCGCGGAACAGCTCACCGTTTCGGTCAAGACGGTCGAGTCGCACAAGGCGCACATCATGGAAAAGCTCCATCTCCGCACCCGGCCGGATCTGGTCCGCTACGCGATCAAAAAAGGATGGCTCGATTTTGAATAGGAGGACGGCACAGACGGCGATAACCAGCCGTCTTTCTTTTTGGCCAAAATGTGACAAAAATCGGGGAAAATCGGGAGGTTCCTGGATCATTTTAGGGGTTTTCCCTGACTTACTTCCCCCATACCGGGGGATAGAATGAAAGCGTAAAAAGCAGCCGGTACGGCATGGGAAAGGAGGAGCGAGCCGTGGAGACGCGTACGGAATCGCAGCACCAGGCCAAGCAGACGCAGCCGGAGCAGGAAAACCTGAAGGGCACGTTTGCCGCCGTGCTGTTGGTGGGGGCGTTCATTCTCCTCAGTTGGTTTGGCGTATTTGGCCTGTTTTTGAATCGGGCGTAGCAAGGCGAAAGGCAGGAGGGAGAGGATACGATGCATCTGCACCGTTACGAGAAAATCTGGCTCATGCTGGGAGCGGGAGGGTTGGCGCTGTTTATCGCGCTCTTGTGCGTCAACGCGTTCGCCATGGGGATGGCTCCGCCGAGCAGCATGGACATGATCGATCCGGCCCAGGTGACCAAAACGCCTCCGTTTGACAAACCGGGGCTGAAAAAGGTGGGAGAGAATGAATACGACGCGTACATGACGGCGTTTGCCTTCGGGTTTGCGCCGGGCAACATGGAGGTGCCGCTGGGCGCCACGGTCAACTTCCACGTCACCAGCCCGGACGTGGTGCACGGTTTCCAGATTCCCGGGACCAACGTCAACTTCATGGTGATGCCGGGACACATCAACTCCGCGTCGTACACCTTTGACAAACCGGGCGAATACCTGATTCTGTGCAACGAATACTGCGGCGCCGGCCATCAGGTCATGGCGACCACAATCACGGTGAAGTAAAGGCAGGTGACGGAACATGAAAATCGCTTCATTCAGTCAGACGCCGGTAGACCGCTCGACGGCCCGCCTCAGTCTGGCGTACATCTGGGTGGCGTATGCCGCGTTTGGACTGGCGGCGCTGGCCGGAATGCTGCAGGGGATGGTGCGCGGCGGCCTCATCGAGCTGCCGAGCTGGACCAACTACTATCAGATTCTGACCGCGCACGGCGTGTTGATGGCACTCATCTTTACCACGTACTTCATCATCGGCTTTCTGCTTTCGGGGGTAGCGCGTACCACCGGCGGGGCCCTGCACGCCGCCGCCTTGAGATGGGGCTGGGCCGGCTGGGTGCTGATGACGGTCGGAACGGTCATGGCGCTCGTGACGATCATCACCAACGACGCGTCCGTTCTCTACACCTTTTACGCGCCGCTGAAGGCATCGCCGTACTTTTACATCGGGACGGCCCTGCTGGTGGTCGGGAGCTGGCTGGGCGGATTCGCGATCTTCAGCAGCTATCGCAGATGGAAACGGGAAAATGGCGGAAAAATGTCGCCCCTGTTCGTGTTCATGTCGGTCACGACCTTCGTGCTGTGGATCATCGCGACGCTGCCCGTGGCGGTGGAGGTGCTGTTCCAACTGATTCCCTGGTCGTTCGGCTGGACCTCAACAATCAACATCATGCTCAGCCGGACCCTGTTCTGGTTCTTCGGCCATCCGCTGGTCTACTTCTGGCTGATGCCGGCTTACATTGCCTGGTACGTCTGCGTGCCGCGGGTCATCGGCGGCCACGTGTTCAGCGACTCGCTGGCCCGGCTCGCGTTCATCTGCCTGCTGCTGTTCTCCATCCCCGTCGGCTTCCACCACCAACTGATGGAGCCGGGCATTTCGCCGGGCTGGAAGATGATCCACGTCATCCTGACGCTGATCGTCGTGATTCCGTCGCTGATGACCGCGTTCTCCATGTTTGCCACGTTTGAAACGACCGGACGGAAAAAAGGGGGAACAGGGCTGTTTGGCTGGCTGAAGAAAATGCCGTGGTCGGACGTTCGCTTCTTCGCGCCGTTTGTGGGCATGCTGTTCTTCATTCCGGCCGGCGCCGGAGGGATTATCAACGCCAGCAACCAGATGAACGCCGTCGTCCACAACACCGTCTGGGTAACCGGCCACTTCCACATCACCGTGGGTACGGCGGTCGCGCTCACCTTCTTCGGCGTCAGCTACTGGCTGATTCCGGCGCTGACGGGACGCACGCTTACCCGTACGGCCAACCGCATGGGAATGGTGCAGACGGTCTTCTGGGCAGTCGGCATGTTCCTGATGTCGTTTGCGATGCACTACCTGGGCCTGCAGGGGACGCCCCGGCGCACCGCCTACACCACCTACATGGATCACCCGGTCGCGCTCGGCTGGATGGATTTTCAGCGCGTCATGGCCTTTGGCGGGGGCCTGCTGTTTACAGCGGCGGTTCTGCTGCTGCTGATTCTCGGTTATCTGGCGTTCTTTGCGCCCAAAGGAAAAACGGAGTATCCGATTTCGGAAACGGAGACGGAACAACAGACACCGCGCATTCTGGAGCGCTGGCCGGTCTGGGTGGGCGTGCTGGCCTTCCTGATCGTGATGGCGTACGGCTACCCGATCATGGAGCAGCTTCACCACCATCCGCCCGGCTCGCCGCCGATTCGCACCTGGTAGCAACGAAGGATTGGCACACGAAACAGGGACGGTTCCACGCAGCATGATCTGCTCGGAACCGTCCCCTTTTTTGCCCGACGAGCCTTTCGCGGGCGGCGGTGCGGCTTAGGGAACGTAAATCATCTTCCGCGTCATGCCGCCGTCGATCACCAGCTCCGCGCCGGTGACGAAATCGCTGCCGTCACCGGTCAAAAACAGGCAGGCGCGGGCGATGTCTTCCGGTTTGCCGACGCGTCCGGCCGGGTGCTGGTGGTGGTCCTCCGGCCGCAGCGCGGCATAATCGCCCGTCTCGATCCAGCCGGGCGAGATGGCGTTGACGCGGATGCCGTCCGGTCCCAAGGAAACCGCCAGGGCGTGCGTCAGGGCGAGAATGCCCCCTTTGGAGGCGGCGTATGCCTCCGAGTGCGGTTCGGACATGTGCGCCCGCGTGGAGGCGATGTTGATGATCGAGCCGCCCCCGGATTGGCGCATCAGCTTGGCCGCTTCCCGGGAGCAGAGGAAGACGCTGCGCAGATTCGTGTTCAGAATGCGGTCCCACTCCTCGACCGAAAGCTCGTACGGCGAGGCCCACTGCGAGATGCCGGCGTTGTTCACGAGAATGTCCAGCCTGTTCCAGCGGGACTGAACCATGCGCATCAGATCCTCGATCTCGGCCGGGACGCTGACGTCGACCGGGTGGAAAACCGCGGTTCCGCCTGCGGCGGCGATGGCTCGAACGGCCGCTTCTCCCGCTTCCCGGTTTTGTTCGGCGACAACGACGTGGGCGCCGTGGGCGGCGTACAGGGAGGCGACGGCAAAGCCGATCCCCCGCCCGGCTCCGGTGACGACGACAATTTTGTTGGCAAACGACATGACCAATTCCTCCTGTCAACGAAAATGGGCCGGCCCGGGGAATGAAATCGGACCGGGTTTCGAACACTGGGAAAGGAGCGAAGCCGGTGTCCCGGCATACTGCACTGTTGCGAAACGTAACCAACTATTATAATGTAAGAGTGTTCGCACATGAGAGAAAAAGGAGGCTTCCCGTATGCAAGCAGACGTAAAACTGACGGCCGAACAGGTCATGGAAGCGCGCCACAGCGTGCGCAAATACGATCCCAACGCAGAGATTCCGCGCGAGGAACTAAACGAAATCCTGCGCTTGGCCGCGACTGCCCCGTCTTCTTGGAACCTGCAGCACTGGCGTTTTATCGTGGTGACGGACAGGGCCAAAAAAGAGCAGCTTCTGCCGATCGCCTACGGGCAGCAGCAGGTGGTAGACGCCTTCGCCACTATTATTGTACTCGGCGATCTGGAGGCCGACAAATCGGCACGTCCGGTCTATGACGATGCGCTGGCCAAGGGGTACGTCACCGAACAAGTGCGGGAAATGATGATCAGCCAGATCGAAGAGACGTATCGCAACAATCCGCAAATTGCGCGCGACGAGGCTATCCGCAACGCTTCGCTCGCAGCCATGCAGTTGATGCTGGCCGCCAAAGCAAAGGGATACGACACTTGCCCGATGCTCGGCTTTGACAGTAACGCGCTTATCCAGGCGCTGAACATCCCGCCGCGCTACATTCCAGTGATGATGATTACGGTGGGCAAGGCCAGTGTGGCGGCACGTCCGACCGCCCGATTTGGCCTGGATCAACTGGTGATCGAAAACAGCTTCTAACGAAACCTGGCGAAAATGAACAAAGCCGGCAGCCCGCTTCAAACGGACGGGCTGTCGGCTTTTTGCCGTACGTCTCCTGTTTTCGTGATGGTCACCCCACGAGTTTGCCGTCATTCCGTTGCCAGCGGCAGTTCGACCGATACCGTGGTTCCGCTGCCGAGCCTGCTGACGGCGCGGAAACGGCCGCCGTGGAGCTGGACGATCTCCCGGCAGATGGCGAGGCCCAAGCCGCTGCCGGCCTGTTTGGACCGCCCCTTGAAAAACTTTTGCGTGATGTGCGGCAGGTCTTCCGGGTCGATGCCTTCGCCTGTGTCCGCTACGGCGACGGCCGCCCATCCCCCGGTCTCCTCCGCCGTTACGGTGATCGCCCCGCCCCTGGGGGTAAACTTGAAGGCGTTGTCCAGCAAATTGACAAAGACCTGCTTCAGCCGGTTGGCGTCACCGGCGACCGGCAGGGGAGCATCCGGCACGACAACCTGAAGCGCCACGCCCTTGTCGTGCGAGCGGGCGGCGAACTGCACCCGGACGTCTTCCAGCACGTCGCGCAGATCCAGACGCTCCCGCGACAGCTTCATCTCGCCGGACTGAAACTTCGAGAAATCCAGCAGTTCTTCCACCAGGCCGATCAGCCGATCCGTTTCCTTGGCGATCACTTCCAGGCCGAGCCTTGTCTCTTCCGGATCGTTCAGCCCGCCGGAAAGGAGCGTCTCTCCCCAGCCCTTGATCGAGGTGAGCGGCGTCCGCAGTTCGTGGGAGACGGAGGAGATGAAGTCGTTTTTCAGTTTTTCGTTCTTGCCGATCTCCTCGGCCATGTAGTTGAACGTCTCCGCCAGCGTGCCCACCTCGTCGTCGTAGCGCTTGGCCGCCCGGACGGAGAAATTGCCCGTCGCCATCTGTGTGGCCGCTCTGGTCAGCTCCAGTATCGGGTCGACCATGCGCTTGGCGATCACCAGGCTCAAGCCAAAGGCAAACAGCACGACGACGGCGCCGACGCCCGCGCCGTACATCGCAATCCGGTAGACGGCTGCGTACAGCGGTTCGGCGGAAATGGTGTAGCGCAGAACGCCGACCGTCTCGCCCAGGTAGGCAAGCCGGTTGGAGACGGCGATGACCCGCTCCGGCGTCTGCGGCGACTTGCCGACGTAGATGCCCGTCGTGTTTTTCAAGGCTTCTTTCACGTCGGGCGTGTCAATCACTTCGGCGGTTTGAAACCCGTAGGAGTTGAGCAGCACTTTTCCCCCGGTGTCCAGTACTTCAACTTTGGCGTATTCCTCGTTCGAGACGTTCTCCAGAATGTAGCGGGCCTTGTCTTTCAGCCGGTACGTGCCCGCGTACTTGTTGATAAAGGTGGTGAACGTGGTGGCCCGCGTGACCAGCGTCTCGGTGGCGGTGCCGAAGTAATAGGTATGCACCGCCCAGTAGAACAACCCTTCCAACACCAGCACGATCAACAGCAGGATCAAGCCGAAGTGGATGATCAGTCTGGCCCTAATCCCTCTCATCGTCCGTTTCCTTTCGCCATAAATAACCGTAGCCCCAAACCGTTTCCACGTATTTGGGGTGGGCGGGGTCTTCTTCTATCTTTTGGCGGATGCGGCGAATGTTCACGTCGACCACCTTCAGGTCGCCGACGAAAAACTGGCCCCAGACCTCGGTCAGAATGTCGTCGCGGCTGATCGCCTTGTTCGCGTTTTCCGCAAGCAGCTTGATAATGGCAAATTCTTTCGGGGTCAGCACGATCTCCTTGCTGCCTTTCAAGAGCTTCCGCTCGTCCAAGAGCAGCGTGAACGGATGGATGTCGATGAGGCGTTTTGCCTCGTCGGGAGCGGGGAGGGAGGAGAGCCGGCGGTGCAGCGCCTTGACGCGCGCCAGCAGCTCCGCCGGACTGAACGGTTTCACCACGTAATCGTCCGCCCCAAACTCCAGGCCCATCACCTTGTCCCGTTCCTGGCTCTTGGCCGTCAGCATGATGATGCCGAGCCGGGGGAACTTCTGGCGCAGGCGTCCGCATACCGCAAAACCGTCAATCCCCGGCAGCATCACGTCGAGGATCGCGATCTCGATGTCCGGCTGGCTTTCGGCGATGTCCAGCGCTTCCTCCCCGCTGGCCGCTTCCACCACCTCGCAGCCTTCCCGCTTCAGGTTAATGCGGACAAAGTCGCGAATCGACTTTTCGTCTTCCAGCAACAACACTTTCATCGTCTCTTCTCCTTGCTCCTGCGGTAAGATGATCGGTCACACCGGCATTTTCAGCGGATGGAACAACTGGCGGATTTCGTCCGCCGTCAGCTGCATGGCATTGTACTCACGCAGGGCGCCGCCGCTCAACCCGTTGGCTTCCTGCGGCTGGATCGCCACCACCACCTGTTTTCCCTGCTCCGTCAGCACGATATAGGGCGTCTGCTTCTCCTTCAGGGAAGCTTCGACCTTCGTCCAATCCTTCTGCGGGACAGCCTGCAGGGTGAGCAGCGTCGCCTTTTCTTTGCCCCCCTGGCCGTAATAGAGCAGGCGGACGGAGGGAGAGGCGGGGTCGCGGTCTTCCTCAATGGTGTACTTGTCGTTCCACTTGGCGGGAATGCGAAAATCCGTACCCATGTCGTACGCCTGATAGTGGTCCTCGACGTGGCGCAGGCCGGCCGCTCCGTCCCACTGGTAATAGGATGCGATCCACGGGATTTCCGCCATGGGCAGCTCGTCGGTGCCCGGCGGCTGGGTGTGGATGCCGATTTCGATGATGCCGTCGTCATTGATGTCTTCGCTGGGCAGGACATAGGGTTTAAAGGTCAGGTCGATGTCACCGTTCGCCTTGGCCAGCGGACGGACCAGCTTGCCGTTTTGCCAGACCAAAAACTCGGTCATGCCGGAATGCGCCCCCATGCCTGCCTCGACAAAGATCGCGGATTGGGTGGGCGTCGCCCTGCCAATCGTCGCCTGTTCGTACCCGTTTACGGCCCCCTCCAGGGGCAGTTCGGTCAGCTTGCCCAACTGTCCGTCCTTCAGACCGTACACCTCCGCTTTGGACGTCAGCGCATTGTGGTCGTGAGAGACCAGCGCCAGCTCCACCTGGTTGTCACCGGTGAGGTCGCCGAGCGCCATGACCGCGTACGGCTGCTTCAGCAGCTCACGCATCTGTTCCTGCTGCCAGGAGTAGACGGACAGCTCCTTGTTCAATCCTTCGCCGCCGCCCCAGCCGATCAGCATCTCGGGGACGCTGTCGCCCGTCACGTCGACGAACTGGACGTAGTCCAATTCGCTGCCGATTCCGGTGAAGGACGCGGTTTTCTTCCACTTTCCCCCCTTTTGGCTGAGGACTAGCACGCCAATTTCGTAATCGGTTTTTTCCGTTTTGTAAAACGCGACCACCTCGGGAGTGCCGTCTCCGGTCAGATCCTGCAGGCTGACCGCGCTGGCCTCTTCGGGGTGAAGCGGCACCGTCAACTGCGAGCCGGGCGGCAGAAACTGCATGACCGCCTGGTTGATCGATTGCTGGTTGGCATCGGCCAACGGTGCCCGCATCAATTCGTTGGGAGTGTCGTACAGACCGCAGCCGCTGGTGAAAACGGCGAGAGCGGCCGGCAACAGCCACGTTTTTTTCATGGTGGTTCCGTTCCTTTCTGTGTGGTGCTCAAAAATCTGACTCTATTGTAGCCCGACTGGAAGGAAAAAGGGTTGCAAACCGGTGACATCGATCCGCTGCCGAGGGCGAAAAAAGGGAAAAGCCGTTTTGCAACAATTTGGTACGTTCCACCGTTTATGTAAACAGAGTCACAGCGTATTGACAGAATATAGAAATGAACGGCTGGCCGTTCTGCAACCTGTTTCCTGAGACTGCAGGATGTGCAAACACGAGATCAGGGAAAACAAAGGGAGGAAGAAACGATGAAAGCGTGGTGCAAGACCGTATCGGCCGTGCTCTGCGGCGGCGCGATTCTCTTGACGGCGGGACCGAATGTGGAGCCGGTCCATGCGAAGACGGTGAATCCGCAAGCGTTTGCCACCGTGGTGCGCATTCAGCCCCAGCAATCGATTACGTTCCAGATAACATTTGTAGACGGATTTCGGGCACAGGTGACCAGCAGCCACTTCAAGGGGGTCACCACCGTTGACGTGAGTCCCAACAAGGACGGATACGTGAAGTACGGCGTCTACCAGGCCAACGGCAAGCTGCGCAAACCGATCAAAGGCTTTGCCGAAAAGCTGGTCCAACTGGTCCCGTACTACGAAGCGGACGGGAGCATCCGGTACCTCGGCCGCCAGACCCTGTGGGGCGTGGACGGGTACGACCGGATCGCCGTGGCCACCAGCGTCTGGACGCTGGTCAACCAAAAGCCGCAGCTCGTCGGGCTTACCATCGACAAAGGCGATTGGGACAACATGCCGTCCCCCGACGTGGACGTCAACACCGGGTTCAGCATGGACAAAGACAGCACCTTTGTACTGGACACCAGGTACGCCGACGTGACGGGGGACGGGGTGCGCGACCATGTGCTGCTGGTGGGCCACAAAATGGGCGCGTCCATGAACCTGCTGGCCGACGATCTGCGCCTTGTCGTCCGCGAGGGGAAAACCAACCAGCAGACGTATGCCTCGGTGGGCCAATGGGATCAGGCCTATCTGCCGAAACTGCACATCGGCCGCTATAACCAGGACAGCGTAAACGACATTTTGATCACCATGCCCACGGAAACCGGAAAGGTCTACAGCCTGATGACGTGGAAAGGCAACCGCCCGGCGGCGCTGATCGACCAGAAGACGGTGAATAACCCGGCCGTCTACCAGCCGGTCATCGGCCGACACGGAGAAGCGGTCGGCCTCCACAAGGTGACGCCGAAGCCGAAACAGAAATGACAGCAGGCGCGCTCTGATGCGTGCCCGCAAACGAACATCCCTCTCTTCGCAGCGGAGAAGAGAGGGATGTTTGTCTTGGCGAGGGTTACAGGAATAGGAATCCCAGGATGGACACCACCACGATGCCGACCAAGCCTTGAACCAGCGTGGCCAGCGTTTGGGCGCGGTAGGCGGTGGGCAGGCTCATTTTGGAGAACTGGGTGACGACCCAGAAATAGGAGTCGTTCACGTGGCTGACCACCATGGCGCCGCAGCCGATGGCCATGACCGTCAGCATCTGTCCGATGGGAACGGTGCCCAGCATCGCATCCAGGCCGAGGGACGGCAGGAGCGGCATCATGATCGTTGAGGTGATGACCAACGAAGCGGTGGAGCTGCCCTGAGCCGTTTTGAGGACGGCAGCGATCAGGAAGGTGATGATCAGCGCGCCCACGCCGACAAAGGCGACATTGCCGTCGATCAGCGTCTTCACGTAATCGGAGATGGGGCTGGCCTTGATGACCGCGCCGAGCGAGCCGCCCGCACCGGTAATCATGATGATGACGGCAGCGTCCAGCAGGCCTTCGCTCATCCACTTGGTCAGCGTTTCCTCATTACGCTGCCGCAATAATCCGAAAATGGCGAAGAGCAAACCGATAAACAGCGCGTTCACGGGCGTCCCCAGGAAGGTGAAGAGCGTGTTGGCAAAGCCGGTCATCAGCACTTCCTTGTTGCCCTGCGCATCGACCCCTACCGGGAAGTTGGCGAACGAACCGAGGGCCAGCAGGATAATCGGGACCACGATCGGTGCAAACGAGGCGAAGGCGGACGGCAGTTGTCCGAAACGGGCCTTGAACTCCTCAAAGGTTTCCACCGCCTCATCCAGTTCCACCGGGAGCTTGTCCGCCACTTTGCGGGCCCAGACGTGTCCGGCCAGCGCGACCGGGATGGAAACGACGAGACCGATGACGATCACCCAGAACAGGCCGTCCGGTCCAATGCCGACGTTGGACGCGGCGGCGATGGGACCCGGCGTCGGCGGCACCAGTGTATGGGTGGCGTACAGGCCGGTGGAGAGAGCGACTGCCAGGGTGACGACGCTGACGCCGGTCTTTTTCGCCAGCGATTTTTTCAGGGAAGACAAAATGACGTAGCCGGAATCGCAAAAGACCGGGATGGAGACGATCCAGCCGATGATCGTCATGGCCAGTGCGGGATGGCGGTCGCCCAGGATGCGCAGCACCACTTCCGCCATTTTGACGGCGGCGCCGGAGTTTTCCAGGATTTTGCCGATCATCGTTCCGAAGATGATGACCAGACCGATGCTGGTGATGATGCCGCCGAATCCGCCGGCAATCTCTTTGCCGATGTCGGCGATGATCGGTTTCTCGACACCGCTGAGGGAGCCGACAAGGTTGGTCGCCAACGCAAATAGATACGTGCTGGAAATGATGGATAAGAACGGGTGGAGCTTCCACTTGGCTGTCGCGTAGACGATGAAGAGAATCGACAGCAGCAGCAGAAGCAAAATGATCGGCCCCAATTGAATCACAGCAGGACTCATGACAATCCTCCCTTGCTTGCGAAAATGCGCGTGAGTTGTTCGGCCGCCTGTTCCAGCAGTCCGGTGGTGTGCGCCATCGCCTGGTCCAGCGTCATCGGCTTGTTGATGATGCTGGCCACCGCAGTGACGCCGTGTTCGTACAGCGCTTCGATGCCGGTGCCGATGGAACCCGCCAGGACGACGACGGGAATCCCGCGCTGCTGCGCCAGCCTTGCCACCCCGCAGGGCGTTTTGCCCTGAGCGGTCTGGTAGTCGACCTGCCCTTCGCCGGTAAACACCAGATCGGCGCCTTCCATCGCTTCGGCCAGCCGGGTGGTTTCACTGACGATCTGGATGCCGGACTTCAGCTCGCCGTTCAAAAAGGCGAGGAGGGCGCCCGCTACGCCGCCGGCCGCACCGGTCCCCGGCAGGTCGTGGATCGCGATGCCCCTGGTCTGTTCAATCACATCGGCAAAATGGCGCAGATTGTCGTCCAAAAGTTTGACCATCTCGGGCGTGGCCCCCTTTTGCGGGCCGAACACATGGGAAGCGCCGTTCGGACCGACAAACGGGTTGTCCACGTCGCAGGCGATGGTAAACCGGCACTCTGCCAGCCGCGGATCGGCACTGCTCGCATCGATTCGCTCCAGTTTTCCGAGCTCACCTCCTCCAAAAGCGATCGGCTGGCCGGCCGCGTCCAACAGGGCGAACCCGAGCGCCTGAAGCATGCCGGCCCCGCCGTCATTGGTAGCGCTTCCGCCGATCCCCAGAATAAAGCGGCGGCAGCCCAGGTCCAATCCGGCCTTGATCAATTGGCCGAACCCGTAGGTGGTGGTCACGAGAGGATTGCGCTCTGACGCCTCGATCAGGTAGAGGCCCGAAGCGGCTGCCATCTCGATGACGCACGTTTCCCCGTCTCCCAGGATCCCGAACTCCGCCGTGATCTCCCGGCCGAGGGGATTTTTGACGGCTGCCTGCAAAATCTTGCCGCCGGTCGCGTCCACCAGGCACTGGAGGGTGCCTTCACCACCGTCGGCCATCGGCTTGACGACGATTTCGCTGTCCGGCAGCGCTCTGCGCACGCCTGCCGCGATGGCTTCTCCCGCCTGTTTGGCGGTAAGGCTTCCTTTAAACGAATCAGGTGCGATGACAATCTTCATGCTGCCCCTCCCTTGGCCAGGGTTTCCATCATCTGTTCAATGTCGTCCACGTATTTGACCAGCGCCTGCAGCGCGGTGGATTGTTCCTGCGCCTTGTCGTCGTTTGCTTTGGCCTGTTCGCTGATGCTGCCGAACGTGACGTGCACCTGGCGGAGAATCTCCTGAATCTGCTTGATGGTGTTTTGGCAGACGGACGCCAGTTTGCGGACCTCGGAGGCGACGACCTGAAAGCCTCTGCCCGCTTCGCCGGCCCGCGCCGCTTCGATGGCGGCGTTTAAGCCGATCAGGTTGCTGTGGTCGGCGATTTCCTTGATCATCTTGAGCGCGTCCGTGATCTGCTTGATTTGTTCTTCGCCGTTTTTCACGACCTGCAGGGCGTTTCGGCTGGCTGCGGCAAAGTCTTCGGAACTGGCGGAAATCTGTTGAATGGTGGCCGCCATGTTGTGCAGTTGTTCGTACACTTGTTTGGAGGCCTGCTGCTGTTCCATGACCTGTTCGCGGTTTTTCAGCCACAGAACGACGGTACGGACGGCGACACGGACGATCGGCAGCATCTCGTCCGGGTTGCCGGACATGCCGATGACGCCGATGCGCTGGCCGTTGTACACGATCGGCAGGTTGGAGCCCGGACGTACGCCCTCCAGTTCCCGTGCCTGCTCCTCCGTCACCAGGGCTTCGTCAATCAATCCGAGCATGATCTTTTTGGCTGCCTCGTGCACGGTGCCGATGCGTTCCGGGCGGGTGGAGGAGAGGATCACACCGCCCTCGCCCATGATGTTGATGTGCTGACCGGTCTCTTCATGCAAAATTTGTACAATTTCGTCGAAAAAACCATCCTGCAAAAACGAAAGCGTATTCATAGCCATTCCTCTCATGTTCTTCTGTCGTTACCATTAATATACAAGACTTGGATGGCGATTACATTTTGCAAAACCACCAAAAAAGCGTGTCGAATCCTGTCTGGTTTCTGTGAGGATTATCCAGTTTGGGAGAGGCGGTGCAGTTCCAGCGCCAGCTTGATTTTGGCCGCCTCGGCAAAGCGGCGCGGATTGCGCCCCAGCATCTCCTCAATCCGGTCCAGCCTGTACAGGAGCGTGTTGCGATGGATGTTGAGCGCTTGAGCCGCCGCCGTCAGGTTGAGATCGGCGGAAAACAGAGCGTTCAGCGTCTCCAGCAGTTCGTCGTGCTTGACGAGTTCCTTGAGAATGTCGCGGACCACCACTTGTCGGGTGGCGGGGGGTGTTTCGAGAAGCAGCAGCTCCAGCGACATGTCGTCAATATGGCCGATAGCCCCCTTGTCAGGGAAGCGCTCCAGCACCTGCAGTGTCTGCATGGCCTCCTTGAACGACAGTTCCAGATCGTAGACGTTTTCATAGCCGCGCCCCATTGCGATCAGAAGGTGGTCGCGGAGGCCGGCGGGGGCTGCGTTCAGCAGTTTGTGGGCGGCTTCGTGCAAATACGGCTTGATCTGCTCCCTGCCGCGAAGGCCGCTCAAGTCGGTGACGACGATCCAGCAGTTCCGTTTTGTCACGGAGACGCAGACCTGATCGGAATGGCGGAAGCAGGCGGCAACCTTGCGGGGGAAGCGGCGGTCGGCATGCCATTCCTCCCAGTCCTCCGCGCCGGTCGCCTGGATGATCACGACCGAGCGGGGACGGGACAAATCCAGACCGAGCAGGGCACCGCGGGACATCACCACGTCGCGCGAAGGGTCCAGCGTCCCGGAAATCATCTCCTGCACCAGAAAATTGACCGAGCGCTCCGCCAGTTCCATCTGCTCCGTCAGATACGCCTGCTGCAGCATCATTTCCGTCATCATCTTGACCGCTTTGCCGAACGGAACCACTTCCTGCGGAGCGCCGGATATGCCGATCACGCCGACAATCTGCTGCTGAAAGCGGATGGGCATGTTGATGCCGGGCTTCGTTCCCGTCCATTTTTGGCAATCTTCTTCGCCGAGGAGCATTTCCTCCCCGGTGGCAATCACCTGGCGGGCCGCCTGGTGAAAGCTCTGGATGCGTGCAGGATCGCTGGAACTGATAATGACGCCGTCCTTATCCATGACATTGATGTTCAGGTTGGTTACTTCCATTGTGCGTTTGACAATCCGGTCGGCGAGGGATTGAGTCAACTTCATTACCGCAGGCTCCTTCCGCTGGACATAGAGTATGGGTCTATTCATTGTATCGGGTAAACATTCCCACATCTTTGAAATCGTAATGATTACGTTTTATCTTGACGAACCGTTCGTCCTTGGGGTAGGATAAAAGTCAAATCGTATTGATTACGATTTATCAACGTACAAGGGAGCTGCAAGGTATGGCTGATCAAGAAAAGCCGGACAAACGAATACCGGTGACGGTCCTCAGCGGATACCTGGGAGCGGGCAAGACGACGCTGCTCAACCACGTGCTGAACAATCGCGAGGGTATGCGCGTCGCCGTCATCGTCAACGACCTCAGCGAGGTGAACGTGGACGGAACGCTGGTTGCCCAAGGGGGCGGCGTCTCCCGGGTGGAGGAAAAAGTGGTGGAGATGTCCAACGGCTGCATCTGCTGCACGCTGCGGGAGGATTTGCTGACGGAAGTGGAGCGGCTCGCCCGGGAAGGCAGGTACGACTATATCCTGATCGAATCCACCGGCATCGGCGAGCCGATACCGATCGCCCAGACGTTTACATATGTGGACGAAGAAAACGGGATCGACCTTTCCGCCGTGTGCCGGCTGGACACGATGGTGACCGTGGTGGACGCCTGCCGGTTCTGGCACGACTTTTCCTCGGGGGAGAGTCTGCTGGAACGGGGCCAGGCGACCGGCGAGGACGACCAGCGCGACGTCGTGGAACTGTTGATCAACCAGATTGAGTTTTGCGACGTGCTGATCCTCAACAAGTGCGACCTGGTGGAGGAGGCGGAGCTGGAGAAGCTGGAAGCCGTCCTGCGCAAACTGCAGCCGCACGCCAAGCTGATCCGGACCAGCCGCGGCCGGGTCAATCCCCGGGAGATCCTGCACACCGGCCTGTTCGACCTGGAAAAAGCGAGCCAATCGGCCGGCTGGCTGCAGGAACTGCAGAAGGGGGAGCATACGCCGGAGACGGACGAATACGGCATCTCTTCCTTTGTCTACCGACGCCGCCGCCCGATTCACGCGGAGCGCTTTGCGAACTGGCTGGAACAGTGGCCGGAACAGGTGGTGCGGGCCAAGGGCTTTTTCTGGCTGGCGACGCGAAACGATCTGGCGATGTCGGTAAGCCAGGCGGGCCCGTCGATCGAAGTGGGCGCGGTCGGGTATTGGGCAGCCGCCCTGCCGGAAGCGGAACAGCAGATGCTCCGGGCGGAAGACCCTGACTGGGCCGCCACGTGGGACCCGCGGCATGGCGACCGGTTGACCGAACTGGTCTTCATCGGGATCGGCATGGATCAGGCCGCCATCGAGCGCGGGCTGGACGCCTGCCTGCTGACGGACGAGGAGTACGAAGCAGACTGGAGTGCTCTGCCGGACCCGCTGCCGACGGCGGATACGGTTGTCGAGACGATCATGTGAGCAAAAGGAGGAAAAACCAATGCGCGTAACGGTGACGCTGCAGTGCACGGAGACGGGAGACCGCAACTACATCACGACGAAAAACAAGAAAAACACCCCGGAGCGGCTGGAACTGATGAAGTATTCGCCGCGGCTGAAGCGGCGGACGCTGCACCGGGAAACGAAGTAGGACGAACCACGTCATCGACTGTCAAAAAAAAACGGCCGGGACCGCTGTCCCGGCAGCCGGCGGCGGATTACGCTTCCTGTTTCAACACGGGGCGTTCCGCCTCTTTCTTTTGTTGGGCGAAAAACAGCTTCATCAGCGGCGGCGTCACCAGTGTCGTCACCAGAACGACGACGACGACGGCGGCAAACATGTCCTCGGTCAGCAGCCGGGTATCCAGTCCGATGGAGGCGATGATCAGCGCCACTTCCCCGCGGGACACCATCGCCGCGCCGATGCCCAGGGAGCTGCCCCAGGTGAAACCGGACAGCTTCGCGCCGAGCGCGCCGCCGACCAGTTTGGTCAGGATCGCCAGGATGCTGAGGCCCACAATCAGGCCGAGATGTTCGCCAATGCCCGCAAACGACGCCGTGACCCCGATGGAGGTGAAGAACACCGGCACAAACACGGAATAGCTGAGCGTTTCCACCTTTTCACACACCTCGTGCTTGTACGGGGTTAGGCTGATGGCCACTCCGGCTATATAGGAGCCGATGATGGCGGCTACTCCCGCATAGTCGGCCAGGTAGGCAAACGTAAAACAGATGATCAGTCCGGCGGATACGACGGACTCGGTCACCTGCAGCGGAGCAAACCGCTTCAGCACCCAGGGCACCACTTTCCAGGAGAGCAGCAGGGCGACGGCGAAGAACACCGCTTTTTTCACGATCACCATGCCGAGATTGACATCACCGCCGGCAAAGCTCATCACAAAGGCCAGGGCGAGGATGACCAGCACGTCGTCGATGACCGCCGCGCCCAGGATGGTTGCCCCTTCTTTTGACTTCAGCCTGCCCAGCTCTTTGAGCGCCTGCACGGAAATGCTGACGCTGGTGGCGGAAAGCAGCAGGCCGAGAAAGACTGCTTCCATCGGAGACATGCCGATGGCGGTGCCCGCCAGATACCCCAGCGTCAACGGCGCCAGGATGCCGGCCACGCCGACAAACGTGGAGGCTTTTCCCGTCCGCTTGAACTCGTCGAGATCGGTTTCCAGTCCCGCGATGAACATCAGCAGAATGACGCCAATCTGGCTGATTTCCTTGAGGATTTCCGTATCGTTTACCAACCCCAGCACCGTAGGCCCGAGCACGATGCCGATCAGCAGCTTGCCCAGCACGGAGGGCTGCCCCAATCGGACGCTGATGTCTCCCGCAATCTTGGAAGCGAGCAGAATCACCGCCAGTTGAAAGACAATCATGGACCACTCCCCCTTTGATGTGATGTAACGAATGAGAATGAAAAAGGAGCCTGCCCCTCGGTTTCCCCTGCCTTCTTAAAAAAGGCAATAGGAAACCTATGGTGACAGGCTCCTCCATTCATCCTACATATTCACGTTTACGCATATTCATCATAACCGATTTTTCCTGAAAAGTCAATAAAGAATGACTGCGGCCTGTTCTGACTCGGCAGCCGGACGGGCAGCCGCAGGGGAAGAACCGGGGGCGTTTGAGTGGTTTGTCTTTTTCCGGGATTTTCCGGATAATGGATTCGGAATGGTTTTTCCTTTTTGGGAAAATGACAGAAATGATCACGCAATCCGGGAGGTTGGTGGCATGCACGCCAAAACAGTCCCCCGTTGATCCCGCGGCCCTCCTGTCTGTTCGTGTGCGGCTTTCCCGAAACGCTTCGTACCGAACAAAAGGAGTGAACCCCCATGAATGGACCAATGCCAATGACGAGAGAAGAGCGTGCGCGCCTGGCGCACGAGATCGCCGAACGGGCGCTGTCCGTCCACGGAGAGAACATCAAGGCGATCGGCATCTACGGCTCAGCGGCACGGGAAACGGACGCCCCGTTTTCCGATCTGGAGATGTTCTGCGTTCTGCGCTCTTCGGGTCAGGACGATGACTGCGAATGGGCCGTCGGGGCGTGGAAAGCGGAGGTGAACTTCCTGAGCGAGGACGTGATGCTGCGGGACGCGGCGTCCGTCGATGGCCTGTGGCCGCTCACGCACGGAAAGTATTTCGCCGTGCGGAGCCTTTATGATCCGGAAGCGTTTTTCGCCGAGCTGCGCAGCGCGGCGGAATCGCCTGACAGGGATGATTTTCGCCGTGCGGTTTGCGGCGTGATCACAGGCGAACTGTACGAATTGGCCGGCAAGTGGAGAAATGTCAGGGTCCAGGGGCCCTGCACGTTTTTGCCGACGCTGGCAATCGAAACGGCCACGTACGGCGCCATGCTTGTCGGCCTGCATCACCGCCGGTGCTTTTCCACCAGGGCGCTCGTCCTGCCCGAAGCGCTGGGGATGTCTGACCGCCCTGCCGGTTTCGACGCGCTGTGCCGGTTGGTGATGGCCGGGGATTTATCGAAGCCCGACGCGATCCTGTGCGCCTGCGAAAGCTTCTGGGACGGGGTCATTGAGTGGGCCGTCCGAAACGGGTATGACTGCATGGAGAACAGGCGGATTCCCTTCTGAATCGCGGGAATGATCGAAACATTTGCTTCCCCCCGGCGTATAACAGGGTAGCGTGATGGACAGGAGGGAAGAGCGTGTTTTTCGATGCGAGTTATCCCGGCATGCTGGGAGAACCCTGGTGGTTTACGCTGGCGCCCGGCTTGATCTTTGGGGTGATCATTGTGGTAATGGGGACGGCTCTGGTCAGAGGCGTGGGCACGTGGATGACCAACAACACCGCGCCGATCCGCAGCGTTCCGGCCAGGGTGTTGGGGAAGCGGACGAATACGTGGGGAGGCGCCGGGGATTCAAGCGTTCATACTTCGTATTACGTGGCGTTTGAACTGGACAGCGGGGAACGGCTGGAGTTTCGCGTAAACGGGCCGGAGTACGGGCTGATTGCCCAAAACGAAGACGGCATCCTCACGTATCAGGGCACGCGGTTCAAAGGATTTCAGCCCCAGTCCCGTCCGAAGGCGACCCCCCGTCTCGGGCGGTCGGACGGCATGCCGCTGGGGAAAATCTCCAAGGAGAGCGCGGAGCACTACGTCTGGGGGGAGCGCTGTGACGGCTGGCATCTGGTCAAGGGGAGCGACCTGAGCGTCATCCACGAACGGATGCCGGCGGGAACGGCGGAAGTCCGTCATTACCACGAGCGGTCGCGGCAGTTTTTCTTTGTGCTGTCCGGGACAGCAGTGCTGGAAGTGGACGGCGTCTCGTGGGAGCTGCATCCCCACGAAGGCATGGAAGTGCCGCCGGGCGTGCCGCACCAGATGAAAAATGAAAGCGGGGCGGAGACGGAATTTCTCGTCATCTCCCAGCCGACGTCGCGAGGAGACCGCGTGCAGGCGGATTGACTGCGTGCGGAACATGGGAACCGGCCGGCATCGATCACGCGTGCCGCCAGCGCACGGAAGACCTGCACCCGTTTACCGCGACAGCAAGAAAAACCCTGGCCGATTGCCGTTCGGCCAGGGTTTTGTCATGCACGCTGCGGTTGTCACTTCCACGGCAGGTACTCGGACATCTGCGCAAACGCGTCCGCCAGCGCGTGGAGGCTCTCCGCGGTCTGATAGGCAAACAGCGGCAGACTGAAGCAAACCAACAGAGCTTCTCCGATGTACTTGGCGATCATGCCCCGTCACGCTCCTTTTTCCATTCTGATTCTTCTGATCAGAGCGAAAAGCGGAGTGCGGAAGCATCCGAGTCGCCGTCTTCGCGCCGTACGCGCCGATGCAGCCGGATGCGCTGCGGCTGCCTTGCCGCCATCGGATACGTCTCGACCAAGCAAGGATTAATGGAAGGTTCGTAGCTGTCGTCTTGGCGCCAGCCAATGGTCACGGTCTGCGGGCCCTGCAAACGCCGTATGTACAGGACGGACGGGAAGCATCCCGCAAACAGGGCAAGCAAGGCGAAGAAATCATCCAGCGAAAGCAGCAAAAGCGCGTCTTCCATCGGCGATTTCCCCCCTCTCTTGACGTCTGCAAGAACCTGGGTTCTTGGTATCCCTCATTGTAAACCCGTTGGGCGGAAGAGGGCAATCGGTAATATTTTGCGGAGAGCGTTCCCGGTACCAAGCTGGAGTAAAGGCTCAGGCCGCACGCGATCGATGTCCCCATCGCCATGGGGATGATCGGTCGGTTCAGAAATGATCGGCTGTTGGGATGGACGTGCCTATTTCAGCCGGCCGATCGACAGGCTCAGCCGGTAGTTGCCGTACGCCAGGATGGCGTCCAACAGCGCGTTGAGGGCCGTCTGATCGGGGACGCGGACGAGCAGTGAATAACAGCCTTCCCCGCTGACGCGATGGGCTTCGACGATCTCGGGACGCCTGCTGACGAAGCGTTCGAACCGTCCGTGATCCGTCGTTTTCATCAGGATCGTGACCATTGCGGTGAGGGAGGGGCCCAGTTTGGCGGGATCGACAACGGCCGTATATCCGCGAATGACGCCCATGTCCTCCATTCGCCGAATGCGATTGCCCACGGCCTGGCCGGTCAGATGCACCTGTTCGCCGATTTCTTTCCACGACAAGCGGGCGTTTTCGCGCAGCAGGGCGAGGATGCGCAGGTCGGTTTGATCCAGCATGAGGCAGACTCCTTTCAACCTGAAAGAGCAGAAGGATGAATCCTTTCACAGTGTCAACGATTACCCGATTATAATGGACTCACCTGTATCCATTATAAAGGCAAAGGAGCGAACCTGTATGGAAATTCAGCTTGTCCGACACGCCACGCTGCGCGTGACATACGCCAACCGGACGCTGCTTGTCGATCCGATGCTGAGCCGGGCGGGCGAACTCCCGGCCACTCCCGACACGCCCAATCAGCGGCCCAATCCGCTCGTGGATCTGCCCGTGACGGCGGAGCGCGTGATTGCCGGGATCGATGCCGTCCTGGTGACACACACCCATCGGGATCATTTTGACCAAGCGGCCGCCGAGGCGCTGCCCAAGGAGATCCCGGTTTTTTGCCAGCCGCAGGATCGGGATCGGCTGGCGGCATGTGGATTTTCGAACGTCACGCCGGTGGCGGATGAGAGCGTCTGGGAAGGGATGCGCTTCGTGCGGACGGGCGGCCGGCACGGCACCGGGGACATCGGTGCGAAGATGGGGCCTGTCTCCGGGTTTGTGCTGCGGGCGGAGGGGGAACCGTGCCTCTACCTGGCCGGCGACACGATCTGGTGCGAAGAGGTGGAGCGGGCCGCCGCCGTCCATCGGCCGGAAGTGGCGGTGGTATTTGCCGGAGCCGCTCAATTTGTAACCGGCGATCCCATCACCATGACCGCCGAGGACGTCGTTCGCCTGGCCGCCGCCTGCCCGTCCGCCCGGATCGTCGTCGCCCATATGGAAGCGTGGAACCACTGTCTGCTGAGCCGCGCCGAACTGCGGGCGCATCTGCGGGAGCGAAAGCTGGACGGCCGGGTGCTGGTGCCGGAAGACGGAGAAGTGATACGGTTTTGACAAAACACTCCCCTGAAGAGGGGAGTGTTTCGTTTTGGCTGACGGTTTTTCGGAGGGGACAGAACTTTTTGGAAGAAAAAGAAAAAATATCTAAAATTACCAATTGATATAAATTTTAGAATTGTTTATAATTGAGTCAGCTGTAAACCAAATTTATCCATTTAAAGGAGGTATTGGCATGAAGGGGCGCAGGAAGAAGTTGTTGGGAGGCATGGTGCTGTCAGCAGCATTGGTACTGTCCGCGTTTTCTGGAGGTGCAGGGGCTGTTGATGAGAGCAAGAGCACAAGTTCGGACAAGCTTCGGGTGCTGATTCAGCCGGAGAAGAGCGTCAAGTCGCTGAAAGCCAGCCTGAAGCAGCAGCTTGGAGAGCGGCACGACTTTGACGACCTGGGCTTTACCACCGAAGTGACGGAAGAAGAGCTGAAGCAGTTGACGGCGGACAAGTCCTTGAAAGTCACACTGGTCAACACGCTGTCGATTGCCGAGTTCGAGGAGGAGGAGGGGCGCATCGAGGCATTGGCGACTCCTTCCGATCGAACGCCTTGGGGGATCGAAGCGATTTATCGGAATCCGTCGATCCAATCCACCAGCGGCGGCAAGGGGATTCGCGTAGCCGTCCTGGATACCGGCACCTATACCGCGCATCCTGATCTGTCCGCCAATGTGGAGCAGTGCTACAACTTCACCACGAGTTCGCCTGTCGTGAACGGTTGCGCGGACGGCAACGGACATGGGACCCACGTAGCCGGCACCATCCTCGCCAACGGAGGAGGCGGCAGCGGGATTTGGGGCGTCGCTCCGGAAGCCAAGCTGTGGTCGTATAAAGTGCTGAGCGACGGAGGCAGCGGGTATGCGGATGACATCGCCTACGCGATCCGCTACGCCGCTGATCAGGGCGCCAGCAACGGGGTAAAAGTGGTGATTTCCATGTCGCTCGGCTCCTCCGTCAAGGATTCGTTGATTTCCAATGCCGTGACCTATGCCCAACAGCGAGGAGCGCTCGTGGTAGCGGCTGCCGGCAATTCCGGCCCTTCGGCCAATACGATCGGCTATCCGGGAGCGTTGAAGGACGCAGTAGCGGTCGCCGCTCTGGAAAATATACAGCAAAACGGAACGTACCGTGTGGCTGACTTCTCCTCCCGGGGGAACCCGGCAACGGCCGGCGATTACGTGATTCAGGAGCGGGACGTGGAAGTATCCGCGCCAGGACGGGCGGTCGAATCGACGTGGAACAACGGCGGGTACAATTCCATCAGCGGCACGTCCATGGCGACGCCGCATATCTCCGGGTTGGCAGCCAAAATCTGGGCATCGCATCCGACATGGAGCAATAACGATGTCCGTACCGAGCTGCAAAACCGCGCGAAAGCGAATGACATCCTGGGAGGCATCAGCGCTGCGGGAGGCGATGATATCGCTTCCGGCTTCGGATTCCCGACCGTCCAAGCGGGCGACCAATAAGTGGAGGAAAACATCTGCCTGATCTGATGCGGCGAAAGCCTGCACAGCATGGATCAACAGGCAGGGAGACCCCCGGCACAGCGCCAGTCCGTGCCGAGGGTTTTTTTGTTCAGCGGCCGATGTGTTCCGTGTTTCGAAACGGCTGATGCCGCGCGCTGCAGCGCCCGACAACGGGCGTTTTTTGTTTGGGGGCAATTCCACCATTTGACATTGGGGGCGCTGACGTAATAAAATGTTTTTACGTGAAGCAATCCTTTTCTGAGGTGTTCAATGTGGAACAGGAAGTGTTGGAAACATACGTGGTCGAGACACCGGAGCAGGCGATGGCTCTGCTCAACCCGCTTCGCGCGGAAATCCTGAGCCGGCTTGCCGAGCCTGCCTCCGCCGCTGAGGTGGCCCGCGGCATCAACGAAATCCCGCAGCGGGTCAACTACCATCTCAAGGCGCTGGAAAAAGTGGGCCTGGTGCGCCGGGTCGGCACCCGCCAGGTCCGCAATCTGGTCGAAGTGCTGTACCAGGCGATCGCGCGGACGTACGTCCTGTCGGAGACGCTGAACTGGCCGAAGGAAACGGTGCAGCGCATCAAGGACCAGGGCTCCTTGTCGCACCTGGTCACCATGGCGGAGCGGATCAAGCGGGACGCGCTGCTCTTGATGGAGCGGTCCGACCGGGATGAAGAGATTCCCAGCGCCACGCTGGACACCAGCATCCGGCTGGCCAGCCCGGAACAGCGGAGCGCCTTTGTCCGCGAATACGTGGAACTGGTCAACCGGCTGGTGGAGAAGTACCAGTCAGCGGACGGGGACGACAGCTACCAGGTGGTGCTGGCCGTCTACCCGCACCTTTCGCAAGGAGGAGAAGAAGCATGAGACCGCAGGAAAAACCGCAATCTGTCGTCGTGTGGGAAACGGGCGCCGGACGGAACGGCAGTGTCGTTTCCCTGCCCGCGTACAAAGCGGGGGAGGCAGGCAGGACCCGGGAGACCACGGTCACCCGATGGACGGTGGGACCGGAAGAACGGCCGGCCACCGTGACCGTCGTCTCATCCGGCTTCGGCGGGGAAAAAGCAGCCGCGCCGCAAGCCGTCCACATGCGTTTGGCGGCATAGCGGAGGCTTGCCCGGTCCGCCTGGGGAAAACGCATCTGCCGTCTGTCGCCGCAGCCCATTGCCATCCATTCAAGTCCGTAAAGGAGGCATTCTGATGAATCTCGTACCGGTTGTCGTGGAACAGACGAGTTACGGAGAGAGATCGTATGACATCTACTCCCGCCTGTTGAAAGACCGGATCATTTTTCTCGGCAGCGCCATTGACGATCAAGTGGCGAACGCCGTCGTCGCCCAGATGCTGTTTCTCGCCGCGGAGGACCCGGACAAGGACATCCACCTCTACATCAACTCTCCGGGCGGTTCGATCACGGCCGGGATGGCCATCTTCGACACGATGCAGTTCATCAAGCCGGACGTTTCCACCATCTGCATCGGTCTGGCCGCTTCCATGGGCGCTCTGCTGCTGGTGGCCGGAGCCCCGGGCAAACGCTACGCCCTGCCCAACGCGGAGGTGATGATTCACCAGCCGTGGGGCGGCAGCCAGGGGCAGGCGAGCGACATCAAGATCCAGGCGGAGCGCATTTTGCAGCACCGCCGCATGCTGTACCGCATCATCGCTGAACGCACCGGCCAGCCGCTGGAAAAAATCGAGCGCGACGCCGACCGCGACTTTTTCCTGTCTGCCGAAGAGGCCAAGGCGTACGGCCTGATCGACAAGGTCATCGAACGGCTGTAACGGAGGGGAACCAGCGCGGGCAGGAGAACACGGACGAGGGTTTGCGGTTGTGGCCGATGAGGTGAGGAAACTGGCGGAACAGGCGTCCGCATCGGCCGGACAAATCACGCAGCTCGTCGGGACGATCCAAAGCGAGATCGAAGAGGCGGTTGTCTCCATGCAGCGGGGAACGGAAGAAGTCGCGGCCGGCATGGCCGGCGTGTCGGAAGCGGGAGAAGCGTTCGCCCACATTCGCGCGGCTGTTCTTGACGTGACGGGACAAATCCAGGAGGTTTCGGCGGCTTCCCGTTCGCTGACCGCCAGTACGGAGAAGGTGGCGCAGGCGATGCGGGAAATCGCCGGCGTCACCGAAACGACCGCCGCCCGGACCCTGGACATGTCGGCGGCGACCGAGGAGCAGTTGGCGTCCATGGGGGAGATTCACGCTTCGGCCGCTTCGCTGGCCGGTCTGGCGGAGGAACTGGAGAAGCTGATGGGCCGGTTCAAGGTATAGCGCTGCGTCAGAAAGCCGCAGGCGTGGCGGCTCTGGGCGCAGCCGAAAAAAACGGGCATCCTGGATGCCGGGAAGCCAAAGAAGGGCATGCGATGAAACTGTTTCGATTTGATCAAGGCGTCGGACGGACGATTGACCGTTACGGGTCGGTCCATGCCGCGATTTCCCGGATATTGCGTACGCCGGGAGCGGTGTCGATCGGCTGTATCCATCTGGGGCCGGGCGGTGTGCTCGGTTATCATCCGGCCGTCGTCCACCAGCTCTTTCTCGTCGTCCAGGGCGAGGGCTGGGTGCGCGGCGAAGAGGAGAGCCGCACGCCCATCCGCGCCGGCCAGGCAGCCTTTTGGACGGCGGGAGAAGGGCACGAGTCGGGCAGCGACAGCGGCTTGGTCGCCATTGTCATCGAAGGAGAAGGGCTGGACCCGGACGCGTTTATGACCGCCATGTAGCATTGTTTTCGGCCGCCCTGCGGCCTGGATCAGAGGGGGGCGCAAGGGGGCGCTCCAGCCGCACTTCCACTTTGCTTCCCTTAACTTCCACGTACCCGTCCGGGAGGAGAATCCGGCGGTTCACTTTTTGCCTGATCAGCTCCTGGATGGACGAGACCGCTTGGGCGGACGGGGCGAACGCATTCACGGCCTCATAGACGGTCTGCACGCTTTGGGGGTAGCCGATTTCGGCCGACAGAAACACGGTCGCGCGCTGCTCCTCGAATTGAACATACCCCGAGACCGCCTTGTCCTTGGAAAAGAGAATGCGGTTATCCCTGTAATCCAGGTCAAAATCGGAAGCGAGCATGAATTGCTGGAAGGGAGACGGAGTGAGACGCAGCAGTGTCTGCACGTCATCTCCGCCCCCGAGCAAGAGCGTCCCGATCAGCAGCGCCTTTCCGCTGATCAGGCCGGCGAAATACCGTTTTCGCAGCGCCTTTTTCGCTTTTTTGAACAAGGCGCGGGCGGAGAAGACGATCAAGCCGACTGCGATCAACAGCAGGACCATGGATGTAGTGTCTTGTGGCAGAAACATGAACGACCTCTCCCTGTTTTTTGATTCAGCAAAACATACGTTCCTATTTTACCGGGTTTGCGATGCCATTGGAATACCGTCATGCGCGGCATGCGAAATGAAAAAGGGACCGCCCCTTCGTCCCGCGGGAGAAAGGGCTGTCCCTTTTTGCTTGTTGACGTGGAGGGGAGGGATCTTGGCTACTCCTGCCCCTTCAGCGTGACTTTTACCTTCACCGTTTCCTGCTCGTCCGGATTGTCCTTGGAGGTTATCGTGACGTAAAGCGTGACCGTTTCGCTGCCCGTTTCCGGAAGGGCGACGAGAACGCCGTTGTCATCGATCAGCTCCGGCTTGGAGCTTTTGGTGACCGCGTAGGAGACGTCCTCGGATTCGGTCGGCAGCGCCAGGACCGCTTCGCCGATCGTCTCCGTGTTGGCGACGTCCGCTTGGAACGCGTCAGCCGTCTCTTTCAGACTGCTGCGCGCCTGCTTCTTCGCGGTCTCGTCGGTCGCCGCTTCTTTTACCCGCAGGGCTTTCCACAGCTCGTAGGTGTCCGCCACTTCCCCGGTTTCCGGATCGATGACGTAGGCGACGAGGCGCAGCTTGTACTTGCCCGGCGGCAGCAGTTTCGGTACCAGCGAACCGGTGACGTACGTGCCGTCGATGTTGGAGATCGTAAACGGCCCCGGCGCAAACGGCTCGAAGTCGTTAAAGCGGACAGCCATCGTGCCGATGTACGTGTCGTCCAGGCTCCACGCCTCCAGTTCGATGAGGTTGACCCCGGTCGCCTGGAGTATCGCCTCTACGGTGATGGTGTCATCCTTGCCATCCCCGTCGGGAGAGAGGGTTGCGCTGGAGAGCTTCATGTCGGCCAGACCGAAGTGGGTGTCCTCCGGCTTGTCGCCGACGTGGACGACGAACGGCAGATGCAGGTCCGGGTACTTCTCGTCCCTGCTCTTCAGAAGCACTTCCCCTTCGTACACGCCTTCTTTGGCGTCGCTGTCGGGAGCGAGGCTGAGCGTAAACCTCGTCCGTTTCTTCGCTTTGGCGGAAATCGTATCGCTGGACAGCTTCACCTTGATGTCGCGGACGTCGGGCGTCTCTTTCGGATGCCACGGGTCGGTGGTGACGGCCTCGTGCATGATCACTTCCGCATCGTAGGTGACGTCCGTTTTTGACGTGTTTTTCAACTGCAGGGTCTTGCTGACCGGGGCGCTGCCCGCCTTCAACAGGCCAAAGCTGGTGTTGGCGCCGTAATTGGTGATCGTCTCCGGCTCGTAGTCTTCGTTGAGGATGGTCACCTGCTCCACGGTTTGCAGCACGGCCGGGGTTTTCATCGCGGCCAGACCGTTTACGCGTCCGGCGCCTTGGGAGTAGACGTCATACAGGGTGTCTTCCTCGTCGTAGAGGCGTTCCGCCGTGTTGGCGAGCGCCGCTTTGACGTCAAACGGGGTCCACTCCGGATGGGCCTGCTTCAACAGCAGCGCCAGGCCGGCCACGTGCGGCGTCGCCATGCTGGTGCCGTTGAAGCGGGCGTACGCCTTGTTGTACTGCGCGTCCTCAATCAGCTTGCCCCAGGCGGGAACGCTGGAGAGGATGGAGACGCCGGGAGCGGAGACGTCCGGCTTGATGGCGTAGTTGTCGCCCAGGACCGGACCGCGCGAGCTGAATCCGGCCATTTTGTCGCCGGGATCATTGGTGGTCGGGTAGTCGCCGGAGAAGGTGAACGTCAGGGACGAGGCCTTGGCCGGGTCGCTCAGCAGTTCCTTGGCCAGCGCTCGTCCTTCCACCCCCCTCATGTCAAAGGTGGGAATCCCCTCCATTTGATCGCCCAGGATGGTGGCGATGTAATCGCCGCGCTCTTCCGGCGGGAGATCCAGGTCGGCCTGTCCGTCGCCGTCCTTGTCGTTGCCGTTGAAGATGACGATGGCGGCTGCGCCGGCCTTCTTGGCGTTGAGAATCTTGTCCGTAAACGCAAGCGTGCCGCGGGAGACAAGCGCCACCTTGCCCTTTACGTTCACGTTGGCAAAGTCCTGCGCGGAACCCAGGTTGGCGTACACGACCGGCAGCGGATCGGTGCCGATCAGTTCCCGGAAGTTGGCCTGATTGATCTGCCATGCCATCACGTGGAAGTTGTAGGTTTGGCCCAGGGACGAAGTGGCCGAGGCGTCGTACAGCACGCTCGGCGATGTCACCGCACCTACCGTGATGGGCAGTTTGGCCCCGGCCGGCGAACCGGCCGTATAGTAGTATCGGCCCGGCTCGTCCTGCGCCGCGTTGCCGTTGGCGATGACCGTGATCACGCCTGCCCGCATGGCGTTGTTGACCGCGATCGAATCGGGGGAGTCGGCGTTCTTTTCGATGTTGGAGCCGAGCGACAGGTTGATGACGTCCATGCCGTCTCTCACCGCTTTTTCGATGCCGTCGATCACCTGCGCGGAACTGCCGCCGTCACGGCCCAATACGCGGTACACGTAGAGGTCGGCGGCGTAGGCAATCCCTTTTACCTGGACGTCGGACCGCTTGTTCTTGGCCCGTCCGACGATGGTGCCGGAGACGTGCGTGCCGTGGGAAGACCCTTCGTATCCCGTTCCCCTGCGGTCGTCATCCGGGGAGATGGGCGCTTCTTCGTACGGGTCCTTGTCGTTGTCGAACGAGTCGTAGCCGCCTTTGTAGGCATCCTTCAGGTCAGGGTGCAGGTAGTCGACGCCGGTGTCGATCACCCCGACCTTCAATCCTCTGCCGTCCAGCCCTGCGTTCCACATGTCGAGGACGCCGATCTGCTTCAGCGGGGCGATGTCGTACTTGTACGAGCCGCTTTGGGCCGGTTCCACATCAGGGACGGAGTAGGTGCTGTTTTCGTAGACAGCCTGGACCTGCGGCAGTTCGGCCAGCTTGGGAATGTCGTTGGCCGGCAGGGTCAGCTCCATGCCGTTGAACACGAGGGAAAACTGGCGCTCCACGTCAAGGTCGATGTTCTTTTTCCGCGCTTCTTTCAGGAAAGAGGACTGCTCCCGGGCGACCCGGCTCTCCTGCGGGCTGGTCGAGCGGGAGCCGCGGCGGTATTCCTGCGATACGGCCGCCGGTTCCGATTTGAACTGGACGATGACGCTCACCTTTTTGTCGGATTCCGTGTTGAGACGGGGAGAGATTTTGGCGGTCCCGGTCCCCTCGGTGACGACCGCGTTGGTGACGCTGTTCAGCTTGGACAGCTCCTGTCTGCTCAGCTTCTCCGAGGCGTAGGCGTTGTACGGCAGGGACGTGAGCAACAGGACAGTTGCGAGAGAGAGCGAGGCAACGGTTTTTCTCGTGTTTTTCACACTTTCTCCTCCTACCAGAAAAATAAACATTCATAAAATCGCTAATGGTTTTCGGTATTGTGGAAGAGATTCCCTTGTTAAAAAAATTATTTTTTTTCGTCATGTTTCGACCCCTGTTTTTACAGGGGGACAGAGACAAAAAAACATCCCCCTTCCGCGGGGGAAGGGGGATTCGGCATCCAAGCGTCATGGCATCGGCACGGCCGGCATCAATTCCTGGAACAAATCCTGGTGCTTCATCATGAAGGACTGCGCGGCGTCGGCCACTTCCTGCTGGATGGCCATGATTTCTTCGTCGGTCACCGTCGCGATGTTGACGGCATTTTCCGGGGTCATGGCCGGAATGCTGAGCGGTTTGCCAAACGCTTCCTTCACTTTTACGTTCAGGCTGATGCCCTTCGGCATGTCGGGCGCCGCCTTGTCGAAATTCACCTTGATCGTGCCTTCGGAATCGCGTTCGCTGTCGGTTTTTGTCATCGACGTGGTGATGCGGCCGGAGAGGGCAATGTCGTCCGGCTGATCCGCGCTCTTCAGGTTCAGCTTGAAGTCGTAGCTGCCCGTTTCCTTTTTGTCCTGCTTGCTGGTTTCGAACGTGGTGGACAGATCCAGCTTCACTTCCGGTTCGGCGTTGAACAGGAAGCCGATGGTGCCGGTCGTTTTGTCGCTGTGCGTGGTGCCTTTGTAGCGGAACGTCATCTCGCCTTTTTGGCCGTCGTCGTCGACAAACAGGGAGTAGCGGCGGTACGTGTCGGCTCCGTTGGTAAAGGCGACGCTGTGCCAGAAGTTTTGCTCTTCCTTGCCCTGTTCGCCGGTGATCACCAGCTTGCGGGAGAGGATTTCGTCGTCGCTGTTGATGAGCACCACCATTTTGAGCTGGTCGTTCGTGCTCGCGGTCTTTTTCCATTCGGCCAGCATGTCGTCAAAGACCTTGACGTATTCTTTCTTGAACTCCTCTTTGGACAGTTCCTGCACGTCCGGATACCCGCTGTCTTTCAGCAGCACGGCGACGTTGTGGTAGCGGCCGTAGATCAGGTCGAACAGCTTGTCGTCCGCCTTAGCCTTTTCCGCTATTTTCGTCAGGAGCGCTTTTCCTTCCCCGTCGGTGAAGGTGACGGTCACCTCGCGGGCGCTCGTCTGGTAGCCTTCCTCGGAGAAGGAGGCGTTCTTGTTGATCGTCACCTGGCTGTCTTTCAGGCTTTCCGCGTACAGGAGCGCATACGGCCTGAGCACGCTGGCCACTTCATCGCGGGAGACTTTCAGCGCCTCGTACAAGTCGCGGGACGTGATCAGGCGCTTGGGCAGCTCTTCGCCATATCGCGCCTTGATCGTGTCGCGGTCTTTCAGGTCCACATAACCGTATTTGGGGTAAAAGTCCGGGAGCCGGAAGCCCATTTTGGTGTCATCGAAGACATATTCCAGCGTAAGGAGCTTGCGGTCTTTCAGATGCACCTCCACACCGCCGGACTGCTGCCGCTTGGATTCGTCCGCGTTGGACTGGATTACCAGTTTGGCGCTCTTCAAGAGGTCCAGGATTTTCTCGGCCTGCGGGTCGGCGGGGGTGCCGTCGACGGCGATTTGACTCAGTTCGGTCGTGGAGTGAACCGGTTTTTCCAGGTACGGTTTGATGTACTCTTCGTATTCGTTAAAAGATTGGGAAAAGTCGTCGGACAACTGGGCAAAGTTGTTGGCTTCCGCCTCCAGATAGACCGTTTTGGCGCTTTTGAACAAATCCAGCTTGGCGTACGCTGCGCCCAGTCCGCCCAGCACCGCGATCCCGGCCGCCCCGATCACGAGCAGCGTCTTGTTGAAGCGTTTGCGCGGCGGGTTCACGTTTGTCGTGGTTTCCATAATGTTCCTCCTCGCATGGTTTCTCTTCTCTATATGGGGGCGCTGTGGAAAGGATTTTTGCACCCGACTTCGTATTGTACCACAAGGAAGCGGAAATGATGCCCGTGCGTTTGAGAAAAATTTTTAAAACAAGGAAAATCAACCAGGCAATATGAGGAGGAGCAACCATGTTTCGGCTTGAACAGTTGGCGTACCTGGTGGCGACCGCCGAAAAGGGGAGCCTCAACAAAGCGGCCAAGGCGCTGTACCTCTCGCAGCCGGCGCTGTCGAAACAGTTGGCCTTGCTGGAAAAGCAGCTCGGCTGTCGGTTGTTCCACCGGAAGCGGACGGGGATCGAGCTGACCGAGGCGGGCCGCTACCTGTACGAGCGGGCCAGTCTGATTCTGGAGCAGGTGGAGGAGACGGTGGCGGGGATCAAACGCTTCAGCGAGCAGCAGCGGCTGCGCATCGGCGCGCTGCCCAGCGTGGCCAACCACTACCTGCCCGAGCGGGTGGCGGCGTACACCGCCGGGGAGGCCGGGAAGGTTGCGCTGGTCGTCAAGGATACGTCGGAGGAATTGACGGCGTTGCTGGAGGAGGGGATGGTGGACGCCGTCCTTGTGCAAAACAGGGCGGGAGACGCGCCGTTTCTTACCCGTCCGCTGCTTCACGAATCGTACCTGGCCGTTCTCCCGGCCGACCATCCGCTTGCGGAAAAGGAGGCGGTGGACTTCGCCGCGTTTTGCTGCGAACCGCTCCTGATCCACCGCGACCCGTGCGACATTCGCGAAGACTTTCGCCGCCAATGCCGCCGCTTGGGCGTGCAGGCAGCGCACCTGCTGGAGCTGGATTTCAACGATTCCCTGCTGGCGTACGCGGCCATGGGCAACGGGCTGACCATCGTGCCCGAGATGGCGGCCGCTTCGCTGGGGGACAAAGGGCTGGCCGTGCGGCCGTTTCGCCAGCCGTTTGGCCGCACGATCTCGCTTATTTGTCATCCAGAGGCGGTTTGTGAAGCCGTCCGCCTGTGCGAAGAGGAAACAGGCGAGCCCAGCTCTCCCCGTTCAGCAGAATGACGCCTGCCAGCACCCCGATGCTGCCGGCAAGCGAGGAGGCGGTCAGCTCTTCGCCGAGAAACACGGCGCCGATCGCCAGGGCGATGACCGGGGCCACGTAGGTCCAGGTGGTGGGAAACGCCGCGTTGGTCGCCTGGACCAGCCGGTAGTAGAGCGTGGAGGCGACAATGGACACGACCACCGTCAGATAAGCGAGCGCGGCCAGGGAGAGGCCGGTAAAACGGACGGCGCTCACCGGTTCCGTGACCGCGGACAGGAGCAGGAGGACCAGGCTGGCAGCCAGCATCTGGTAGCCGTTGAAGACGAACGGGGTCAGCCGGGCGACCCAGGCGCGGGAGCGAACCGCCCCCCAGGAAAAGAACAGCTCGGAGACGACAATCGCCCATTTGCCGAGGAGCGCGTGGATGCTGCCGCCTGGCTCCGCCGCCGGCCAGCCGACGAGACAGGCGGTGCCGGCCAGGCTAAGCAGCAGTCCGGCCGGCACGTACCAGCGCCAGCTCATCTGTCTGCACACGACGCTGATCAGCGTGGTGAACACGGGCGCCGTGGCGACCAACAGCGCGGCGGTTCCCGAGGAGATGTGCTGCTCGCTCCAGAACAGGGCGGCGAAGGGGATGGTCGTCATCAGCACGCCCAAAAGCGCCACCTCCGCCCATTCGCGCAGGCGAAGCGGAACAAGCTGCCGGCGCCAGGCGAGTACCGCCAGAACGAGGACGGCGGCGAGGAAAAAGCGGAGACCGGCAAACAGCAGCGGCGGCATGCCTTCCGCCAGTCCCAGTTTGATCGCGAAATACGACGTGCCGTAGATCAGGCACATCAGTCCGTATCCGACGAGCACGACCTTCTCTCCTTTCTTTTTCTTTCATCGTACCTACGGCGGGAAAACAGGACGTACTACCGATTGGGCAGAATGATATAACGCATGGTTATCATGAAGGAGGGAGCGCCGTGGATTTTCGGGTGCTGCAAACCTTTGTCATGGCGGCCGCCACGGAAAATTTTCACCAGACGGCTGAGGCGTTGTTTATCGCCCAACCGACGGTCAGCCAGCACATCCGGATTTTGGAAAAGGAATTGGGAATCAACCTGTTTGAGCGGGTGGGCAAACGCGTCCGGCTGACACCGGCCGGGAAGCGTTTTCTGCCCCATGCCAAAGGGCTCCTGGAACAATGGCACCACGGCCTGGAGGACCTTCAGGCGTGGCGGCAGGGGTACCGGGAGAAGCTGCAGATCGCGGTCTCCCCGATCATCGCCCGCACGCGGTTGTCCCATTTGATTCACCGCTATACCAAGCTGTATCCGGACGTGGACCTCTCCATCAAAATCGCCGAGTCCGTGGAGATCGGCCCGCTGGTGCAGAGCGGGCAGGCCGATCTCGGGCTGACGCGGATGGTCCCGGGCGAACTCAATTTGCATACATACAGGCTGTACGAAGATCCAGTCGTGTTTGCCGTCCCGCACAGCGGCGGGGACATGGAGGCGCCGCTGCCCGACTGGGAGCAGGAGCTGCAAACCAAGCGGCTTCTGACGCACAATCACCCCGGCTACTGGGACGATCTGCTGCTTCTGCTTAGGCAGCGCGGACTGTCGCTGAGAACCATGGCCGTCTCCCAGGTGGACATTACCAAGGCGTTCATCGAGGAGGGATTGGGCGTCTCCTTTTTGCCCCGCTCGGCCATCAGCCGGGAGCTGTTCGAAAACCGCTTTATGGAACTGCCCACCCCTGGCCTGGTCATGCCGAAGGTGGCGTCCTACCTGGTGCTGCCGAAAACGGGGGTAAGCGAACCGGCCCAGCGCTTTGCCGACATCTTGGCCGCCTTGTATCCGCCGCTGCCGGAGGTGCACGGGGCGGGGCGGTCGTGAGGGGACAGCTGGCAGACGAAGTGCTGGAGGACCGAATTGATCATAACCTGCAATCGATACACCTGTTTTCTTCTATTTCCCTTAACGTTTTTTAATCGATATACTGATAAGAAGAGAAATGGAGACGAAGAGACTGGAGAAAAGGGAGTGGCGAGGATGAGTCAGCATCATACGTTAGCCATTGGATTGGAAGGTATCGCGGTCGCGGAAACGGACCTCAGCCTGGTGGACGGCCTCAACGGTCTTCTCGTCTACCGCGGCCATTGGGCGCGCGACCTGGCGATCAACCATACCTTTGAGGAAGTGGCCCATCTGCTTTGGTACGGCCATCTGCCCAACGAGCAGGAGCTGGACGAGCTGAAGGACAAACTGAAAGCAAACCGGGAACTGCCGGCGCACGTCAAGAGCATTCTCGACCTGATTCCGGCCGACGTGGACATGATGAGCGTGCTGCGCACCGGCGTTTCCGCATTGGGCAGCGCCGATTACGGCTGGCCGCCGACGCTGGACCAGGTCATTTCCCTGACGGCGAAAATGCCGACGATCGTGGCGTACCGCTACGCCCGCCTCTGTGGCCGCGAGCCGCTGGATCCCAACCCCGCCCTGGATCACACGGCCAACTACCTGTACATGCTGAAGGGGCAGGAGCCCAACCCGGCCCATGTGCGCGCGCTGGACGCCTACCTGATTCTGACGCAGGAGCACGGCATGAACGCCTCCACGTTCTCCGGACGCGTCGTCAGCTCCACCCAGTCCGACCTGATTTCCTCGATCACGGCCGCCATCGGGGCGCTGAAGGGACCGCTGCACGGCGGCGCGCCGTCCGAAGTGACCGAGATGATCGAAGCGATCGGCACCAAGGAAAACGCCGAACCGTGGCTGCGCGCCAAGCTGGAAAAAGGAGAACGCTTGATGGGCTTCGGCCACCGCGTGTACAAGACCGTCGATCCGCGCGCGACCGCGCTGCGCGTCGTGGCGTCGCAGCTCTCCGGCGACGATCCGTGGTTTGACCTGGCTACGCACGTGGAACAGGTGGGGTTGAAGCTGCTGGAGGAATACAAGCCGGGCCGCAAGCTGAACACCAACGTGGAGTTTTTCGCCGCCGCCGTCATGCGGGCGGTAGGGCTGGACGATTCCCTGTTCACGCCGACCTTTGCCGTCAGCCGCGTCGTCGGCTGGAGCGCCCACATCCTGGAGCAGGCCAAAAACAATCGGATCATTCGTCCGCAGTCGATTTACACCGGTCCGATGCCGGAATAACATCCTGCGCGGCTGTCGATACAGTCCGTGCATCTGACGGGAGCAGCCCTGTGGGGACTGCTCCTTTCTTTTTGGGCAGCCGCTCTGGAGGAGCAGGCTGTTTTTTGGCGGAAACCGGCTTCTTCCAACGGGCTTTCCTGGAAGGTTTTCCTGCCTGCTTGACCGTTTTTGATTGGATAATGATTGATATTGCTCGTTTATGGTTGTTTATGATCGAAATTTGGGATATAATCATGGAAGAATTCGAAAAGTTTTGTCTCTCATCCCGGAAAGGAGGGTGCGATGCTAACCCCTGAACGTCATCACGTCATCTTGTCCCTGCTCAAAGAAAAGGACGTTGTCCGCATCCACGAGCTGGTGGAAGCGACAGGGGCATCCGAGTCGACCATCCGGCGCGACCTGAGTGAATTGGAAGAACAGCGGCTGCTCAAGCGCGTTCACGGCGGGGCGTCTTCCTTGCAAAACAAGATTGAAGAACCCACCGTTTTGGAAAAAGCGGTCAAACGCGAGAAGGAGAAAACGGCGATCGCCCGGTATGCCGCCAGTCTGGTGCAGGAACGGGACTCGATCTTCATCGACGCCGGTACGACCACGTACCAGATGCTGCCGTTCCTTCCCTACGACAACATCGTCGTGGTGACCAATGGTCCCGACATGGCCCTGCAGCTCATCAAACGGAACATCAAGACGATTCTGATCGGCGGAGAATTGAAAGCGGCAACATTGTCGCTGGTGGGACGGGATGCCCTCAAAACCATCAGCCAGTACCGCTTCGACAAATGCTTCCTGGGCATGAACGGGGTCGACAAGCACCACGGCTTGACCACGCCGGACCCCGACGAAGCGTATGTGAAGCAGTTGGCGCTGCAGTTCTCCGACGAGCGGTTCGTGCTGTGCGACTCCGACAAGTTCTCCCGCGTGACGTTTGCCAAAGTGGCCGACTTGCGCGAGGTGACGGTGATCACCGACGACGGCTTGTCGCAAGAGGAACAGCAGGCGTACAGCCGATTAACCAATCTAAAAGTGGTGAAAGCATGATTTACACAGTAACCTTGAATCCTTCGATCGACTACCACGTATGGGTTCCCTCTTTGTCCGAAGGGACCATACACGAGGCGCACAAAGAGTGGAAGGATGCGGGGGGAAAAGGCATCAACGTCTCCAAAGTCCTGCGGCTGTTGGGAGTGGACAGCACGGCCCTGGGATTTGTCGGCGGATTTACGGGCGCGTTTATCCGGGAGCAGGTCGAGCGGGCCGGCATTGTGCACCAGTTTCTTTCCATCGAGCAGGATTCGCGAATCAACATCAAGATCAAAGCCCACACCGAGACCGACATCAGCGGCGTATCCCCGGAAATCCCGGCGGAAGCGCTTCAGCGGCTGTTTGCGCAGATTGACCGGTTGGGGCCGGACGATTACCTGGTGCTGGCGGGAAGCGTGCCGAAGAGTTTGCCGCTCGACATCTACCCGACGATCATGAAACGGCTCCGGGGCAGAGGCGTCCGCGTGTTTTTGGACGCGAGGGGAGAGGCGCTGCGGAGCGGATTGTCGGAAAGGCCGTTTCTGATCAAGCCCAACCATCACGAGCTGGGGGAACTGTTCGGGGTGGAGATTTCCACGCACGACGACGCGATCGCCTATGGGCGGAAAGCGCTGGAACTGGGCGCGGAGAACGTGATCGTCTCCATGGCTGGCCAGGGCGCCGTGTTCGTCAACCGTGAAGAGGCATACGCCGCTCGGATTCCGGAGCGAAAACCGGTCAACTCGATCGGGGCGGGAGACTCCATGGTCGCCGGATTCCTGTATGCGCATACAAAGGGATGGCGTGCGGAAGAGGCGTTTCGCTTTGCCGTTGCGGCGGGGAGCACGACCGCACTGTCGGAAGGATTTTGTACGCATGAAAAGATCCGCGCATTTTTACCCGAGATCAGCGTGATCAAAGTGGAATAAAAAAGGGGGCCTGTACCATGCAGCATCACATTCGCATTGTCGATTTGCTGAAGGCCGATACGATTGTGCTTCATCTGTCAGCGACGACAAAAGAGGAAGTGCTTGACGAACTGATCGCGAAGCTGGACGAAGCCGGTCGTCTGCACAGCCGGGAAGAGATGAAACAGGCGATCCTGGCCCGCGAGGCACTAGGTTCGACCGGGATCGGGGACGGGATCGCCATCCCGCACGCCAAAACGGCAGCGGTCAAAACGCCCAGTATCGCCTTCGGTTTTTCCAAAGAGGGGATCGATTTTGACTCGCTCGACCAGCAAAAAGCGCATCTCTTCTTCATGATCGCGGCGACGGCGGACGCCAACCAGGCGCACCTGGAGACGCTGGCGCTGCTCTCCCAGATGCTGATGGACGAATCATTCCGGCAGCAGTTGATGCAGGCGGAAACCAAGGAACAGGTATTGGACATCATCAGCCGGAAAGAGCAGGACATTCACGGCGAAACTGAAAGCGTTTCCGACGCGCCGGCCGGTGCCGGGGTGAAAATCGTGGCCGTAACCGCGTGCCCGACCGGGATCGCCCACACCTACATGGCCGCCGATGCGTTGAAAAAGAAAGCCGACGAGATGGGCATTTCCCTCAAGGTGGAGACCAACGGCTCCGGCGGGGTGAAAAACAGGCTGACGGCGGAAGACATCGCCGAAGCGGCAGCCGTCATTGTGGCTGCGGACAAACAGGTGGACATGGACCGCTTTGCCGGCAAAGTCGTAATTGAGGTGCCGGTGGCGGAAGGCATCCGCAACGCGGAAGCGCTGTTGAAACGCGCGTTGAACCGGGACGGGACCGTCTACAGCGGCGAAGCGGCGGCCGGCTATCAGGAGAAGATTGAGATGGCGAAGGCCGAGAACAAACAGAAGCAGCCCGCCTTCTACAAGCATCTGATGAACGGGGTATCCAACATGCTGCCGTTTGTCGTGGGCGGCGGCATTATCATCGCTCTCAGCTTCATGTTCGGGATTAAGGCGGCCGATCCGAACGACCCGTCCTTCCACCCGCTGGCCAAGGCGCTGATGGATATCGGCGGCGGAACAGCCTTTGGCCTGATGATCCCCGTGCTGGCCGGGTTTATTGCCAAGAGTATCGCCGACCGCCCGGCCTTTGCGCCCGGCATGGTCGGCGGGATGCTGGCGGCTTCGTCCGGCGCCGGGTTCCTGGGCGGGATCATTGCCGGCTTTCTGGCAGGCTACACGGTAGCCGGCTTGAAAAAGCTGTTTGCCGGACTGCCGCAGTCCCTGGAAGGCATCAAGCCGATGCTGCTCTACCCGCTGTTCGGGATTTTGATTACCGGCTTTGTCATGATGTACGTCGTGTCCGAGCCGGTGGCCGCCGCCAATGCGGCGCTGGGTGACTGGCTGAAAAACATGAACCAGGGCAATGCCGTTCTCTTGGGCATGGTACTGGGGGCCATGATGGCGTTCGATATGGGCGGTCCGGTGAACAAAGCGGCCTTTACGTTCGGGATCGCGATGATTGCCGAAGGAAACTTCGCTCCCCACGCGGCGATCATGGCGGCAGGGATGACCCCGCCGTTGGGCCTGGCGCTGGCGACGCTGCTGTTCAAGAAGAAGTTTACGGATGAGGAACGGCAGGCAGGCAAAACCGCCTGGGTGCTGGGTGCGTCGTTCATTACGGAAGGGGCCATCCCGTTTGCTGCGGCCGACCCGACGCGCGTCATCCCTTCGATCATGGTGGGCTCCGCAGTCGCAGGGGGTCTGTCGATGCTCTTCGGTTGTACGCTGCCTGCGCCCCACGGAGGGTTGTTCGTTCTTCCGGTCGTGGGCAACGCCGTCCTGTACCTGGTTTCGATTCTGGCCGGTACGGTCGTAACGGCATTGATGATCAACCTGCTCAAGCGAGAAGCAAAAGAAGCAGCAGAATAAACAAGGAGTGGATGCAACATGCTGACCAAAACCTTCGTCATTCAAAATCCGACGGGCCTGCACGCACGTCCCGCCTCGCTGTTCGTGCAAAAGGCGACGTCGTTCAACTGCGAGGTCAGCCTCGTCAAAGGCACGAAAAAAGTGAACGGCAAAAGCATTATGGGCGTGATGACCCTGGGTGCGGCCAAAGGCGACGAAATCACGCTGGAAGTCAGCGGTGAACAGGAACAGGCGGCCATGGAGGAACTGGGCAGGATCCTCGAAATGGTTCACGAATAGAAAACAAATATGAGACTGGGACTCACCCGTATGGGGAGGGTTTCTCAGACCGCAGCCAAACTCCCTCTTCTGCAAGCGCAGAGAGGGAGTTTTTGACGTATATGCGCATATATGCGCAATAAAAGAAGCGGCCCGTAACAGCACGAAGCCCTTTTCTCCTCGTTTCTCCACAGCCAGTTGTTGGCACCGGGCCAACGCAGCCTCTTCTCTTCACTAAATCGAAAAATCGAATAAAATCAAAATTTCGACAAAAAAGCGTGTAGATCTTGTACTTTGGGTACTTAGTCTACACGCTGAGCCAGATAGTGCGCTGTTTGGATTATAAATTACTTGTTAATCGATTTTTTCTTTTTGTTCTTTTTCTCTGCTTTCTCTTTTGCTTCTTTGTTTAGTTTTTCAATATCTTTGTCCGTTACATTAAAGTGATAAATGGCAAAAAATTAGGTAGGAAAATATGTTTTTTAAAGAGCCAATCAATAGTTATCTCATTTATTACCGGAATTTAGAGGGTATCTATGAATAAAATGAAAAATGTGTGACTGAAGCAAGCGCCGGTGTAAAGAAGAATCAGCGCTCTGTTGGGTAGAAACCTAACAGCTCGTATGTAGAGGGGCACAGTACTTTTGGGACTGTTCTGGAACTGCTGGAGGCTTATCAAAAAGCAGTCAGCTCCGAATGTCAAACAGTGAAGGACATCGGCGTATCTCGTGTTAAAATCAGCTACGTTGGCAGATCGCGAGGAAGTATAAAGCGCTGAAAGTTTGTTCATCTTGGAGGCTTTCCAAACAGTCGAATGTGACATATTCAGTTGGCTTATGGAAGTCTGTACCACGCCTGGAAAATTGGTTCCCAGGCAGGCGAAGATGTTGAAAAATAATCCATTTTATTCATATAATTGGGAATATCCCGCCAAATGGATGTATCTCATTGAGAGGAGAAGGTGATGTCATTGCGTAGAATGTATCGCACGTTTTTTTGTGTGGGGCTTCTTTGTTCAATGGTGTTATTCGGGTGTTCGACAAGTTCTGAAACAGCAGAGAGCGGTCCAATTAATTCTGTAAAATCTGACACTGTAAAGAAGGTGGATTCTGAAACAGTGGCGGGCAGTTCAACGAATCCTGTTACATCTGACATGTTAGAGAAGGCGAAAAATGGACAATTAAATGGTGTGTCAATTGGACTCGGAGCAACGAAAAAGGAAGTAATCGAGAAGTTGGGAAAACCGGCTCGCACTGGAAATGATGAGTATGGGTTTGCCATGTATTACGATGGTTTTAGTCTGGGATTTGAGGATTATGCCAATTCCATTGATGAACTCAACGAGAATAGCAAAGTTATCGTTATATATGCTGACCCCAAAATCGTGAATCTTACCGGCAAACCTTTTGATATTAAGGAAATGCTAGGAACCCCTTCTCGTGAGGTACTGGATGATACGGGAAATGACACTTTCATTCTGGAGTATGCAGGAAATGACTATTTGCTAAAAGTCGTTTTTGATACCAATCCTGTCAAATATATAACGCTTCAGGAAAAATAAACAGACCGTACGCTGTCTTGCTCAGCGTGCAGACAAGGTCTGTGGCGCATGTGTGATGGTGTCCGCTCGCTCTCTTGACGCCCAGCAAACTGGAACTCTCCCCTATTGGGTGAGTTCCTTGCTTTTTTGGGGCCGTTGTTGGGTAAAAGGTCGTTTCACGTCCAGGCGGGGCAAAGTGCAGCAAAGTGCAGCCAGACGTTGCGAATGCGGCGGTCATTTGCGAAGATGAAGAAAAAGGGAAGGAGTGGAAGTCATGGCTCTTTTGTCTGCCCCTTTTCAATGGAAAGGGCTCGCTTTGAAAAACCGGGTGGTAATGCCGCCCATGTGCCAATATTCGGTGGAGGCCAAGGACGGGAAACCGAACGACTGGCACTTTGTCCACTACGTCTCGCGCGCCGTCGGCGGAGCGGGCCTGATCATCATGGAGATGACCGACGTCGAACCGGACGGCCGCATTTCCGACTACGACCTGGGATTGTGGTCGGATGAGCACATCCCGGCGTTTGCCCGAATCGTGTCGGAGGTGCACAAGTACGGGGCGAAAATCGGCGTGCAGATCGCTCATGCCGGTCGCAAGGCGGAGGATGCCGAGGTGCCGGTCGCGCCGTCTCCGATCGCGTTCAGCGACAAATACAAGACGCCCCGCGCCCTCACCACGGAGGAAGTGCAGGCGATGGTCGTCAAGTTCCGGGAAGCGGCCAGACGGGCGGTCGAAGCCGGCATGGACACCATCGAGATCCACGGCGCCCACGGCTATTTGATCCACCAGTTCCACTCGCCGCTCACGAATAAGCGGGATGACCGGTACGGCAGGGACCTCGCGCTGTTTGGCGTGGAGGTGATCGAAGCAGTCAAGAGCGTGATGCCGGAGGACATGCCGCTGATCATGCGGATTTCCGCGGTGGAATACGTGGAAGGCGGCTACGGCCTGGAGTACAGCACGGAATTGTGCCGCCGCTACAAAGAGGCGGGGGTCGACATCTTCCACATCTCCAGCGGGGGCGAAGGGCCGATCGGTTCGGGGGGACGGCCGGGCATCCACCCCGGTTATCAGGTGCCGATGGCCCGGACGATCAAGCAGGCGCTGGATGTGCCGGTGATCGCCGTGGGCAATCTGGACGATCCCCTTTTGGCCGAGGCGACGCTGGGCAACGGCGACGCCGACCTGGTGGCGGTGGGCCGGGGCATGCTGCGCGACCCGTACTGGGCGCTGCACGCGATCCGCACCGTCTCCGGCGAGGTTGTACCGCCCAAGCAGTACGGCCGCGCCTTTTAAACGGGCAGTTCTGCCGTGCGGGAATCGGTAGCGGACACAGGACAAGCGCGGGTTCCGCGGCCGTGATAGGCTGGAAGCGGTTGACAAAGGAGAATTCAGCACCGTATAATGTTGAAAAACCGATATGTTTAATCGGGATTTATCGGCCGCGGTAAAACCGACTAGACCACTAGAGGTTTTTCCCCGAGGGGAGAAACCTCTTTTCTTTTTACAGCCGGGCCGAACCGGTTAGCTTCAGAAGAGGGGAGGAAAAACAATGGCTGCGGTGCTGGTTATCGGAGGGGACCGCTTGGGGAATATCACCGAGCTGCTTCACGGCAGGGGATACCGGCAGATTTATCACGTATCGGGGCGAAAACACTCCCAATACAAGGTACATATTCCCGTCGACACCCAAATGATTGTCGTGTTTACCGACTTTGTGAATCACAATCTGTCGTGGCACGTAAAACATCAGGCAAAGGCGAAAAACGTACCCATCCTGTTTTGCAAACGCTCGTGTGCGTCCATCGTGAAGCGGCTGTGAACATAATGTTCATTCAATTCCGACTTGACACATATGATTAATATGAATTATGCTTTCTTCAAACCACTGCCGCTTCCGGCACGTCAACCGTGCCGCACTCACGTCCCTGGGCTGACAGGCAGCGGCCGGACGGGACCGGGAAGGAAAAACGGCTGGACAGGAGTGAATCACATGGTGAACCGGAATCACGAAGAGCTTGCCGATTCCCGCATCGAGATGATCCTGCGCGCACTGGAAGGTCTGGAGTACGGTACCCTGCACATCGTCGTGCACGAGTCGCAAATCACGCAAATCGAACGAACCGAAAAGACGCGCTTTCCCCTGGAGCGCGCCGCCGCCGTCAAATCCAACACGAGGCAGGCGGGGCGGGGCAGATAGCCGTCATGATGACGGCACGGGTGAGCGAACCATCAAAGGGCACGGGACAGAAACCCGTGCCTTTTTTTGTGTGTGAGCGCGGCTTGGGCTGTACCATGCCTTTACGACAGGTATTATTCATTGGAAAGAACCATATGTTCTATCACATTGTTTTTTGTTAGGATCATGAAGGTTGGCAAATACTGATCTCCTTGCTTTTCTTCGCCGGTTATATATAGGCTTTGAGTATCGTCATTGGGTTCATATGCATAAATTTTACGAAAGCTCTATTCTAAGCTGCCCACTTTATCTCTGATACCGAATCCATAGTTCGTTTTGGTTTTATATTTCCTTTATTGAGGGGACCTTGGCCAATCTCGCGTGCTATTTTTGGAAAGAATCGCGAATGACCTCATGCTTTGGAAGCAACTGGGCACAATAGTGACTGCCGTAGACAATATACGGGTGTACAGCAGAGTATTTGCGTTGTTTTGACATGGGGCTCACACCGATTTATAATGTTTTGGTAAATCATCCATTTTGTTCAAATGAACGCCCTGCCACACAAAAACCGGGATCGTTCAAACAGTGGCACACCACTCATCTTTGCAGGGCAAGGAGTAGCTACGATCGCTGGTAAGCATAGGAAACCGATTGCTCCTGCAAATACGAACGACTTCGTATTACCGAACCTATGGAGCAGATCTCGGTAAAGCGTCCTTACCTCCGTAAGGCAAGCCCGAAATTTTGGGCCGCCAAGGTTGGCCAAATCACTCGAGGTGACAATATTGAAGCACATGGTGCTGCTTTTACTTGGCATGTCCCTATTATCTGCAGGTTGTTCTCCTGTCCAGACGCACGGAGACGATACCCCTGTCGCATCCACAAACGCAGAACAAGAAACGACCATCCCTCTTTCATTTGAAGAAGTAAAGGTGGAACAACAGGTAACGTTACTGGATAGGGGGATAATCAAACAGGTCGTAAAGCAGGAACACCTTGATACCGCCAAACTGTTTGCTTTCTTGAAGGCTAATGAGGATCCAAACCGTTTGTTCGGAGGTATTCAAATTGGAGATGTCTTGTATGAATTTGGAGATGTAGGCGCATTACCTTATGTTGACAAGCTAGAAATTCAGAAATCTTCACTGTTCCAGAAATCAGTTATTGAAGTAAAAGGATTATGCGGAGCAAACTGTCCGTTCCGCTATTATATAACCATCGAGGAAGCGAAACCTTCCATCCTTCTGTTTTTAAATGAACCTGTTGCAGATATAGCAGATCTGGATCAAGATGGAGTGGAGGAAATCGTAACATCCTACGGGAGCCCTGGTGTGTTTGAGACCCGGATTTACACATGGAGGGACAATCGGATTGTCAGTGCAAATCTTAACAAGCTAGCAAAGGCAAGGAGTGTCTGGTATACTCGTCCACTCTTTCAAGTACAATCAGGGATTGATTCCGCGATAAAAACATACAGATACACCTCAAAGGGATTGTCTTTGGTTACAGAAAGGTAGGCACACACGCCCTTTTCCTTATGACCTGCAGGGCTTGTGGATCGAAGGAGCCAGCCTCTCCTGAAAGAGGTGTCCATTCAAAGCCGGTCCGCAGCATCCATTTCCGTACCATATCCCCCAAAAGAGATGGGAGATTATCCTGCGAAGTAGAAAAGTGGGTTATCAGTTCTTTGCTGATAACCCACTTTTTGGTGATTTAGCTCATCAATTCAATTTTTACTGATTTTGAGTTTGGAGCAGGTTGTCCGATTGATTGCCATGCTCGATACGTTAATTCGATCCCTTGATTGGCAGGGGCGGTATCAGTGACTCGTACCACGATCGATTGCCCATTGGACAAGTTCGTGACTTTCACAAACTTGTTCCGGTATGTTGTGTTCCAACTGTTGGTTGAGGTCATTGCAGCGGTTAGATCACAAGGATGGAACACTTCTCCGTTACTTACCGCTGCCCCCCAAATGTTTTGCACGGTCAAAGTACCACAAGTTGATGTAGTACCTGGTTGAGTTCCTTGGCAGGGGTGTCCGTAATATTGCAAGATAGCTGCGGAAGAAATGACACTGGCAACAGAACTGGACGTATTGCTTGGCATCGTAAACCTGGAAATATAGCTTTTCCCTGCGGCTGTATGAAAATTGGGGGTCACTGCATAGCGAATATTGTTCGCAATTTGAAGCGTGATCGCCTACCACCACCACCGCGACTGCGGGAGCAGCGTCACGTTTACGGAAAAGCGCTCTTCCAGCCAGGGTTTCACCTGGGTTTTCATCACCAGGTATTCCGAGGCGGCGTGTGAAACGCCAATCAGCGACATGGACGTTTCGGCGGCGTACGCCATGACCGCGGCGTACTTGGTGCGGCCGTATTCGTTGTCGATGTGGCAGTGGATCTCTCCCGTCACGTACGCGTCGGCTCCGCTGGTTTCCGCTTCCCGCATCATCGCCGCCACGTCACCGCAGCCGGGGAGGATGGCGATCCGTTCGATCCGCGCCCGTTCCTTTCCCTCGAAATCGACGTAGGGAATGTCAAACAAGGTGATTAAACGATCGATTAAGGAGCGGGTATCCGTCGCGGTTACCCGGCAAATCATGCCGACATGGCCGTTTCCCGCCGGACAAAACGGCTGGATCGGCTCGGCCTGCAGCGCTTCCATGATGGCGCCGCCGGTGCCGAGCGGCCAACTGGTGTCCATCGGGAGGTGACAGGTGAAGACGGAGAACTCTTTCTTCTTTAGCGCCAGCAGCAAGTCCCGCCCGATCGGCACGAACCCCCTGCCCCAGCGGCCGCGCGGGTCGCCGCATTCCATCAGCAGCGGGTGGTGCATGAACAACAGGTCGCCTGGCACTGACTCGTCCAGGAAGCGCTTCAGCACCTCTTCGGTCGGGAAGACGGCCAAAAAGACGGTGTGTACCTGTTCGCGTCCTCTGAGCATCAGGCCGTTGAAGCGGCGGACGAACTCCGCTTCGAAAAAGCGCCGCCAGTCAAACCCGACCGGCTCGTACACCATGGGAATGAAACGGCTGAAGCCGGGATCGGTTTCCCACTCGTCCATGCGAAACAGTCGGGTGAACGCTTGTTCCAGATGCGTCAGGCTTTCCATGGAATCCCTCCTTGTACGGGTGTTTAACACCTGATGGTGCCGGACGGCCGCTTGCGGGGCGCTGCCGGTCCCGCCGTTTTTCCGGGAAAACGCCCGGACGAACGGCAGATTTCCTCTAATACAGCACCATGCTGCCCGTCCGTTTCATATGCCGTTCCGCCCGTTTCAACAAAAAGACGGAAGCAGTCACCAGCAGAACCAGCACGCCGGCGAGCAGTCCAAGCTCCTGCCACAGATCGCCCAGTTCCGCTCCTTCCATCAGCAAGGCCCGAACCATGTGCAGCGCGTAGGTGAGCGGAAAGCAAAGGGAAATCAGCTTGGCCCAGAACGGGAACGCCAGCGGAGGGAGGCGCACGCCGGAGAAGATCAGCATCGGCTCGTCCAGCACGGTGTAGAGAAAGCCGGCGTCCCGCGAGAAGAGAAACAGCACGCTGAGAAAGCCGCCCCACACCACGGCGGAGACGAGCAGGATCAAAAAGGCGAGCGGAACGGCCCACCAGCCGCTGACGTGAATGCCGCCGACAAACGCCATCGCCAGCAGCGTGAAGCAGAAGAACAGCCAGACGCCTTCCACCAGCGCAGAGAGGGAACGGCCGTAGACAAACGCGAGCCGGTTGACCGGACTGATGAAGATCATCTCCATCGTGCCCGCCTGCCGCTCAAAGCTCATCTGCCAGGCCGACTGCACCAGGCACCAAAAAAAGATGTAGCCGAGATAGCCGGTCAAAAGAAACAGCGGAAGCTGCCCGGGGGCGACGAAGCGGGCGAGCGGGCTGTCCGCTCCCATGCGAAACGGGGCAAACGAATAGTACGCCGTGACGAACATGACGACCGGCCAGATCAGCAGGCTGAAGTACACCAGACTGCTGTGAAACGAATGGCGGTGTTCCTTTTTGATCTCCGCCCAGAGCAGGCTCATCCACTCGTTCATGCGCTCCTCCTTTCCGCCATCTGCAGGATGACGTCTTCCAGCGACGGCTGTTCCGTGACCAGGCGCAGCACCGGCGATTGGTGGGCGGCCAGCAGGGAGAGGAGGGGAGCGGTCAGGTCTGCCTCGCTGCGCAGCGTGAGCTCCCATGCCTGTTGGTCCGTTTCCGCCACGTCCCACGTACCGCGGTGCCGTTCGGCGAGCTGGCGCAGGTCGCGCTGCAGCGCGTCGGGGAGAACGGGAATCGTGACGCGCAGGGTGGTCTCCCGGCAGAACGAGCGGGTGAGGCGTTCCGGCGTGTCGTGGGCGACCAGCCGGCCTTTGTCGATGATGTAGACCTCGTCACACAGCTCTTCCACCTCGTGGATGTAGTGGCTGGTCAAGAGGATCGCCTTTCCCTGCTCGGCGGCCAACTGCTTCACCTGCCGCCGCAGTTGGCGGGCGATGGGGGCATCCAGCCCCAGCGTCGGTTCGTCCAGGAACAGGTATTTCGGGTCGTTGATCAGCCCGCGGGCGATCTGCAGCCGCTGTTTCATCCCCTTGGAGTAGCGCTCCACGGGGGTGTCGGCCGCTTCCCGCAGCTCCACGAGATCCAGCAGCGTGTCGACGCGTTCCGCCAGACGGGAGCCGGACAAGCCGTACAGGCTGCCGAAGTACTGCAGGTTTTCCCTCCCCGTCAGCCGCCAGTAGAGCATCCGCTCCCCGCCGGCGATCATGTTGACCAGCGCCTTTACCTGCCGGTCGCAGCGGACGGCGTCATAGCCGTCAACCGTGATGGAGCCGCTGGTCGGTTCCAGCAGCGTGCAGCACATTTTGATCGTGGTCGTCTTGCCGGCGCCGTTGACGCCCAACAGCCCGACGATACTGCCTGGCTGCATCGCAAACGAGAGTCCGCTGACGGCCTCCACTTCTTTCCACTGGCGCGAGAACCAGCTTCCCCGCTCCCTGATCCGGTACACTTTGCGTACGTTTTCCACCAGAAACATGTGTCATCCTCCTATCCAAAGATCGATTCCAGCACCCGTTTTTCCATCCGGCGAATCCCGACGGCGCCGACCGCCGCGTAGACGGCGGACAGGATGGCCATGTGCATGAGCTGCGGCGCGGATGCCGACAGCGGCTGGCCGAGAATGGCGCTGTGGCGAAACGCCTCCAGCGCGGGCGTCAGCGGCAGGAGCTGGCTCAGCGGCTGCAGCCACTCCGGCAGGTAGGCCGTGGGGTACGTGACCCCGGAGAGAAAGGCCATTAGGACAAACAAGGTGTTCTGCGTAATGTAGGTGTCGCGGAAGCGGAGCATCACACTGCCCAGCACCAGCGCCTGGCAGAAAAATGCTCCCGTGGACAGCAGCCAGACGGCGGCCGCGCTCCAGACGTCGGCGCCCGCGAGATTGAGTCCGAACAGGCGGCCAACGAGCAGGATGACGGAAAATTCAAACAGCGTCCGCATCAACTGCTGGGTGACGTTGCCGAGAAAGTACCCCTTTCGCGATGAAGGGGTGAGCAGCAGCGCTTCCAGGGTCCCCTCGCGCAGCTCGGTGATCAGCGAGCGGCTGACGTTCATCAGCGTGGAGACGGCAAACGAGTAGAACGCGCCGCCGAGAATGACGTAGGAGAGGTAGTCGGCGGAGCCGGCGTAGCGGACGAAGCGGTCGTCCAACTGGCCGGCAAACACGTGGGTATACGCAAAATAGGCAAACAGCACCGTGTACACGCCGGCCAGGATGTGGCCGGTCACGAACGACCAGGGATAGGCTCTCAGCATGACCAGCGTGTTGCGCAGAAAGGTGGCTTTGGCAACCTGAAACACGTCATTTCCTCCGTTCTGTCGAAGATGGGGCGGCCGGCAGACCGGCGTCAGGCATGTCGATAAACTCGTGCAGGTCGACGGCCAACTGTTCCAGCCGGGAGGGCATCGCGCGGTAAAACACGTAGCGCCCCCGCCGCTCGCTCCAGACGAAGCCGGCGTCGGCGAGCAGCTTGATGTGTTTGACCACGGCCGGTTCGCTGATGCCGTGCAGCGCCGCCAACTGCTGAACGCAGTAGGGGTGGCCGAGCAGCGACTTCAGGATGGCGGCCCGCGTCGGATCGCTGAACACCTTCATTTTGGCGATAAAATCGGCCGGAATTGCAGCCTTCTCCGCCGTCCCCGGAACGTCCACGTGCAGGCCGACGGTAATCCGGTCGGCGTAAACGCCCAGGAGCAGATGAGGCGCGGCAAAGGTGGAGACGATCAGGTAGATGTGCGTCAATTCCTCGTAGGCAAACTGGTGGGTTTTCGCCTTGTGAAACTGCAGAAAGCGCTCGTGGACGTGAAGCCGCGGGTGGACCCGGGAGAGAAACGATACCGGGTCGGCGGCCAGACGCTCCGCCGCTTCATGCACGGCGCGGATCAGCCAGGGCTCGATGCGCCGCTCCTCCGCCTGGAAAAACGGCAGGTACGCGTAGCAAAAATCGAGAAAGTCCCGCTTGGCGGCCAGCGGACGGCGAATCAGCTCGCGGTGCTCCGGTTTGAGCTGTTCAAACGCCTCGTTCGGATGCCCCCGCATCCACGCCTGGAGCTGGCGGCGGTGGCAGATCGGCCCCATCATCGCTTCCGCAAACTCTTCCGGAGACATGGCCTGCACCCGTTCCAGCCCCGCTTCGACCGAATGATGGTACGTTTCTTCCCAGGGAGAGAGAAAGTCCAGCACGTTCAGAAAGTGGTTGGAGAGCGCGTCAAACCGGCGCAGGTCGCGTGCCAGGCCGGCCGGCAGAGCGTGCAGCGTCTCGCGGGCCCAGCCGATGCGGGATGTGTGGTGGTCCGGATTGGCCAGCACGTGCAGGCTGAGAAAAAACTCGCAGCCGGGAATGTACGCGGCCGACACCCGCTTGCGCAGCCACAGCGGCAGATCCCAAATGAAAAACCACGCCGGAGAATGGCGTGGTTGTGCCGATCCATCATTCGCGCTTGGACGAGTCCCGCAACTTCCGCAAGCACTGCTCCAGGTCGTTCCATTCTTCCGGAGAAAGCGGCTGCTGGCGGTAGCGGTACCGCTCGTAGTAGCCGGTGATCTGACCGGCCAGTTCCACTACGTCCGGGTTGGCCCACTGCGAGCGGATGCGCCTCAAGTATTCGTGGCTGGTCTCATGCCGTTCGATCCGCATCCCCGCTTCGGCCATGTGCTGGAGAAACCGGTAGTACGCATACCGCACCGGATCGTCGACGGGGCCGGACGGGCCGCGCATCAGCGTGTCCAGCTCCCAGAGGGGACCTTCGTCTGCCGATGCGTTCGCGGCGACCGGGCGCCAGGCGGTTTGAACCGGAGCAGGGGAGACCGCGGTGCCGCCGACGTTCCGGTAGCGCCGTTTCCAGATGAACCGCGCCAGCGTGGCGAGGACCAGCGCCGAGACGCATGCAATCAGGTAGGGTTCCGCCATCGAAAACAGCGTCTCGCCGCCGGCCGGAGCGATCTCCTCCAACGGCTGTTCGACGACATCCGTTCCGCTGTTGAACAGCCCGTTGACGCGGCTGTTTCCGCTCAGGACCTCCGCCAGTTTGCCAAACAGCGCGGCGGTTCCCAGGAGGAGCGGGCGGGCCAACAGGTACAGACCGTCTCCCAGCGGTTCTTTGACCAGCCCCCAGATCCACGCCAGGAGCCAGAGCAGGCCGCCGCCTGCGAGGGCGTATCCCGCCGCCAGCAGCAGCCGGGTGGTCAGCAGTTGACCGCCCAAAGCGGCGGCAAGGGAGATCGGCGCGGCGCTTCCGCCCGGCGGTTCGCGCGTCAGGTACTCGCCCCAGCCGGTGACGAGGTGGCTGGCGAGCACGAAAGCCAGTATCGCGTAATACGCCCGAACGTCATGCGGCTGCGGGGCGGCCAGCGCTCCGAACAGGCCGGCCAGCACCAGTTGGAACAGGCAGATGATCAGCGCCAGCACAAAGCGGTGGCGCAGATGGACAGGCGTACACGGAATCGAGGGCGCGGCGTGGATTCGCCAGAAAAAGAGGGCGGCCAGCAGCAAAGCGAGCAGCCAGGAGCCGAAAGCGTCGTAACACAGACCGCCGACGGCCGCCACCAGCGGATACAGCAGCAGGTGAAGCAGGAGGTGGTGTCCGCCCCCCTGGTACAGCCAGCTTCCCAGGGCAAGCAGGAGCGCGGCGGCCAGGACAAAGCCGATCATGCTTTCCGGCCGGGCCGGCAGCCACCGGAACAGCATCAGCACGGAGGCCGTCAGCAGCGCTTCCATCCAGAACACCAGCGTCCAGCGTCCCAACATGGACCACGTCATGAAAGGACCACCTTCCTCGCCGGGGTGCGGCCGGACTCGTGCCGGCGCAGGACCGGCTGCTCCTCCGACACGTCCAGCACCGTGACGCTGTTGCCGTGCCGCACCAGCCGTTTGACCGCTTCTTCCGCCGGTCCGTCCAGACGCGGGGTGACGATCAGGATCGCGTCACGGGTGCCGCTGTGCTCCAGACGCCGCAATACGGCCGCCAGCGAAGTCGGCATGTACTGATACAGGCGGGCGAGCTGTGTCATGACATGGACGTGGTGAGCCTTGCCGCTGCCCGCGGGGAGGTGGAACTGCTCCCGTCCGCGCTGTTTCACCGTCAGGAACAGGTCGCAGGACAGCGATTGGCGGCGGCAGAGAACGGAGAGGGCGGCAAGAGCGGAGATGACCCGCTCGTTCACCGTTTCATTTTGCCGCTGCAGCAGCGGTTCGTAGGACGGCAGAATGTGTCCCACCACCTTCCAGGTGGGGCGGGCGGTCGGCTCGAACAGCCGCGTCTGCAGCGCGCCGGTTTTCGCGCTGGCTTTCCAGTGGATGTGCTTCAGCCGGTCTCCCGGCGCATAGCCGCGCACGCCGCGCAAAAACGTGACGTCCTCCTCCAGGCGTCTGCGCGAGACGCTGCCGCCGTCAGGCTCGGCTGCCGCCGCCGACAGCGGGGGCAGCGTCAAGGGCAGCGGGTAGACCAGGAGGGAAAACGACAGCGGCAGCGGAATCGGGTCCTGCTCCTCGCCAAACACGGAGAGCGTGTCCGCCTGGGCTTCCGTCAGCCACACCAGGCCGCGCTTGTGCGGGGTGAGCGTAAACGTCCGTTCCGCGCTTGTCCTAAGCGGCAGGTGGAAGCGGAAGCGAACCGTGCAGCGCTGGCTGCTCGCTGTCACGTCGTCCGCCCCTTCGACCGTCACGTGTTCGGGAAAGGACACGCGGATCACCGTGCCGGGCAGCGGCAGCCAGGAGCGGTTGTGCAGCGAAAAACGGACGGTGACGGGCGTTCCCGGCATCACCCGGCTCTGGTCCGCGCTCCACTCCAGCCGAACCCAGCGCGGCAGATTGGCCCGCCACCAGCGGTGAGCCAGCGTCATGAAAAAGAAGAAGCCGCCAAACAGCCAGAGAAAGCGGCTGCCCGAAAAGAGGGCAAACAGGAGGCAGAGAAACCCCAAAGCGTGATAGACCTGTCTCGTGCTCATGTGTGGATCACACGCCTTCTTCGACCGGTGCCGCCACGCTTTTGAGGATGTCGTCGATCACTTCCTGCTCCGTCACGTGCAGTTCCGCTTCCATCGACAGGCGGATGCGGTGGACGGACAAAGCGGGAAACACCGCTTTGACATCGTCAGGCAGGACGTAGGTGCGCCCGTCCAGGTAAGCGGCCGCCTGCGCCGAGCGCAGCAGGGCGAGCATGGCGCGAGGACTGAGGCCCGTTTCCACGGAGCGGTGGCGACGGGTGGCTTCCGTCAGATCGATGATGTACTCCTCCACGGCGGGGCTGACGTGTACCGCTGTCACGTCCCGCTGCATGGCGGCGATCTCGTCGACGCTGATCACCGGCTCCACCTGCTCCAGCGGTGAGCCTGTCCGGAACCGCCGGAGGATCTCCCGGGCGTCTTCCCTGCTGCCGTAGCCGAGCGACAGGCGGAACAAGAAGCGGTCGAGCTGCGCTTCCGGAAGCGGATAGGTTCCCTCCGATTCGATCGGGTTTTGCGTGGCAATCACCAACAGCGTCGGCGGCAGGGGAAGCGTCACCCCTTCGATGGTTACCTGCCGTTCTTCCATGCATTCCAACAGGCCGGATTGCGTCCGCGGCGTGGCCCGGTTGATCTCGTCGGCCAGAAGCACGTCGGCAAACACCGGTCCCCGCCGAAGTTCAAACGCGCCGGTCCGCTGGTTGAACACGTGCAGCCCGACCACGTCCGAAGGCAGCAGGTCGGCGGTAAACTGCACCCGGTTGTAGGTGCCGCCGATCGCCTGGGCGAGCGTTTTGGCCAACACGGTCTTGCCCATGCCGGGCAGGTCCTCCAAGAGCACGTGGCCGCGGGCCAGAAGAGCCGTCACCAGCAGCCGGATCTGCGGCTCCTTGCCGACGATGACGCGGTTGACGCTTTCCAGCAATGTGTCCAAAGGGCGATGGGTCATGAGGACGTCTCCTTTATGGGAAAATAGGGCGCGAGACCCGGTTGTTCCAGTATGGAAGGTATTATACCTCGGAACGCCTGATTTTGCCAAATCTTCATAAAATTATCCTGATCGGAAAAACGGCCCTCTGAAACGAGCGCGCCGCTGATCGGCGGGGGAACGTTTGCGACCTTCATCGGCGGCGCACAGTCAAGCAACTGGGCGCTTGAAAGCCGCGGGAACAGAGGGTGAAGAAAAGGCGTCGGAAACAAGAAAAACAGCGAAGGGGAACTCCCGCTTCGCTGTTTGACGCAAACGAACGCAGACGCTCGCCATCCCCGGCCGCTTTGGGCGCGTCGGGGCGCCCCAACGGACCAGACCCGTTCCTTATCCGACCTGCTGGGGCACCGCCTGCTTCAGCGCCTGCTCCAGATCGGCGAGAATGTCGTCGATCGCCTCCGTGCCGACGGAGAGGCGAATCAGGCCCGGGGTGACGCCGGCGGCGAGCTGTTCCGCTTCCGACATCTGCTGGTGGGTCGTGCTGGCCGGATGGATGATGAGCGACTTGGAATCGCCGACGTTGGCCAGATGGGAGAACAGCTTGACCGACTCGATCAGCTTCTTCCCTTCGGCGACGCCGCCGCGAATGCCAAAGGTGAGGATGGCCCCCGCTCCTTTCGGCAGGTACTTTTGCGCCAGGCGGTAGTGCGGATCGCTCTCCAATCCCGGGTAGCTGACCCACTCCACGGCGGGATGTGCCTCCAGATAGCGGGCGACGGCCAGGGCGTTTTCGCTGTGCCGCTCCATGCGCAGATGCAGCGTTTCCAGCCCTTGCAGAAACAGGAAGGCGTTGAACGGCGCGACGGCGGCCCCGATATCCCGCTGCAGTTGAACGCGGGCCTTGACGATGTACGCCAGCGGGCCGAGCGCTTCCGTGTAGACGATGCCGTGGTAGCTCGGGTCGGGCGTGGTCAGGCCGGGAAACTTGCCGCTGCTCCAGTCGAACTTGCCGGAGTCGACGATGATGCCGCCGATGGCCGTGCCGTGTCCGCCGATGAACTTGGTGGTGGAGTGAACGACGATGTCCGCTCCGTGGTCAAACGGACGGCAGAGGATCGGAGTGGCAAAGGTGTTGTCCACGATCAGCGGAATTCCGTGTTCGTGGCCAATCGCGGCAATCGCCTCGATGTCGGCCACGTCCATGCGCGGATTGCCGATCGTCTCGAGGAACAGCGCTTTTGTCTTTTCGTTGATTTTGGAGCGGAAATGGTCCGGGTTGGATTGGTCGACGAAGTGAACGGTGATGCCGAGCCGCGGCAGCGTGTGGTAGAAGAGGTTGTAGGTGCCGCCGTACAGGCTGTTGGAGGCGACAATTTCGTCGCCGGCATGGGCGATGTTGAGGATGGAAAAGGCGATCGCCGCCTGCCCGGAGGAAGTGGCCAGCGCCCCGACACCGCCTTCCAGCAGGGCGACCCGCTGTTCAAACACGTCCTGGGTCGGGTTCATGATGCGCGTGTAGATGTTGCCCGTCTCTTTCAGCCCGAACAGGTTGGCGGCGTGCTCCGTATCGCGAAACACGTACGAGGTCGTCTGGTAAATCGGCACGGCGCGCGCTCCCGTCACCGGATCGGGCGACTGTCCTCCGTGCAGAGCGATGGTTTCCGGCTTCCACTGGCGTTGGTCCGACATGGGCATCTCTCCCTCTTTCCTGGATAAAGGATGGATAACAAACGAAGCCTTCTTCCGGAGAGAAAGAAGGCTTCGGTCATTCCCGATCAAGCGGCCGTTTCATCTCTCAGAATCCGGGATTCTGCAGGAATTGGCACCATGCAAGCAGGCTTGTTTGCCGGTTGCCGGGCTTCATCGGGCCTGTCCCTCCGCCGCTCTTGATGAAATCGTGGAAATTTTGCAAATTGTGCTTATCTGGTATTATAGGGGGACAGCCGGATTCGGTCAATACAAATTTCCGAGTAAGTCAGGGGGAATTATCATGATTGCTGTTTTCTTGCGTCCACACGATTTGGCCTATGCGGAGCGCATGTTTGCGCTGGTTTCCGATCCGGCCGTCAGCGGCGCGCTCAGCCTGCAGGACCAGTCGGTCGAGGATACGAAGCGGTTCATCCGGCACATTACGGAAGAGGAGCGGGCAGGGAGAGCCGTCAGCCGGGTCGTCTTCAATGAAAAGGAGGAGTTAATCGGCGTCACCACGCTGATGTTCATCGACAGGGAGCGGCGGCGCTGTCACATCGGCAGTTGGCTGGGCCGGGCGTACTGGGGGAAAGGGTACAACCAGCTCGCCAAGGAAGCGATTTTGTCCATCGCGTTTGGCGAACTGGACCTGGACATCGTCTTCGCCGGGGCGCGGACGACCAACATCCGCTCGCAAAAAGCGCAGGAGAAGCTGCCCTACGTCACGCTCCACGTGGAAAGCGAGTATCCCGAGGAGCACGCCGCTCTGGAGCAGCGGCAGCAGCACCCCTGTGTGCTGCACGCCTTCAAGCGGGACGATTTTCTCCGGTATCTGGCGGAAAAGGAACGGGCGGCCAGGGGAGAAGCGGTCCGTGACGAATCCGTACACGGCGGGCTGAAGCAGGAACCGCAGCGCTCCCCGTCACAATTGCGTAACCGTTTCGCCCTCTCTCGTTCACAACTTTCCGGCCGGGGCAGCCCTATAATAGGGGTGATTATGAGAAAGATACAGATGCACTGTGTAACCTCCAGCCCCGGCCATGAGCACCATGCTGATGATCGCGCAGATCGCCGGCCGGTTCCTGCTGATCCCGTCGCTGATCCTGCGGCTCGGGCTCTTCCCGTTGTGACGCCGCGTCCGTGCAGGGACGGCCTGTTCGAAAATAGCCGCCGGTATGGTATGATGGGAGGCGGTATGGAATCAACGTTCATGAAGATACAGGAGGCTAGTAAACATGGCGGATCAAGGGGTAAAGGAAATCACGCCGCAGGAGCTGATGGAGAAGCTGGCTGCGGGAGAAAAGCTGCAGGTCATCGACGTACGCGAAGTGGAGGAGTGGAATGGCGGTCACATTAAGGAAGCCAAACTGATTCCGCTCGGCTTTCTGCCGTATCGCGTCGACGAGCTGGACAAGGAGACGCCGGTCGTGCTGGTCTGCCGAAGCGGCGCCCGCAGCCACATGGCCACCCAATATTTGCAGGAATTGGGCTTCGACGCGGCCAACATGGTGGGCGGCATGCTCGCCTGGCCGGGGGAAACGGAAGCGTAACGCAGCGCTGCAGAAAGAAAGATGCGCGTGATCGCCGTTTGTCGGGGATCAGCGCGATCAGGATGAGGAGGAGAGCAAGATGAGCGAAGGCAAGGCGTCGTTCTGGCAGCGCCACTGGTTTACCGTGGCGGCCGCCGTGCTGGCGCTGCTCGTCGTCGGGGTATTCGGCTACCAGTACTGGCAGAAGAGCCAGATCCCCGTCGTCAAACAGATGAACGACTTTACGCTGGACAACATTGACGGGTCCACATTCACCCTGTCCGAAACCAACGGCAAGGTCCGGCTGGTGGAGTTCATCTTTACCCACTGCCCGGACATCTGCCCGGCCACGACGTTTAACATGGCCAAGATGCAGGAACAGTTGAAGGCCAAAGGGCTGTTTGGAGACAAGGTGGCGTTTGTGACGATCACCTTTGACCCGGAGCGGGACACGCCGGAAGTGCTCAAGGCGTACGCGGACAAGTTTGGCGCCGATCAGAGCGGCTGGTACTTCCTGCGCGGCGATCAAGCGACCGTGGAAAAAGTGACCAAAGACTTCGGCATCGCCGTCCTGAAACAGCCTGACGGTTCGTTTGCCCACACCGCCCGCATGTTCCTCGTCGACAAGGACGGCAACATGCGCCGCATGTACGGGATGGCGTCCGACATGGATATGGACAACATGCTGAAAGACATCGAGCAGTTGGCTGATTAAACAGCCAACCGGGGCCGCCCCGGCCTTTGCATGACGCAGCGGGCCGGCCCTGCCGGAAATCATTTTCCGTAAAAAAACCCGCCTCTGCCGGACCTGATGTTCGCGGTTCCGGGGGCGGGTTCATCTGTTTCATGGGCGGCCCTCTTCGGGAATCACGGGGTTCCCTGCGGCACATTGGCTGTTCAGCGGGTCTCTTCCAAACGGATGGCTTTGACTGTCTCCGTCACATATAAGCCGCCGCCAGACCGACAAGCCCGCCCCCCAAGACCAGCCAGGCGGAATTGATGCGGAACCGGATCACCAGGAACAGGCTGACGGTCAAAAGCAGCGCGCCCAACCAGTCGGTGACGGCGGATGTGCCCAACTGTGCCGAGACCAGCGCCATCAGGGCGAGCGAGGCGACGTTTACCCCGTCAAGCAGCGAACCGGCGACAGGAGAGCGGCGGAGGCGGTCCACCCACGGATTTACCACGGCGACAAAGACAAACGCCGGGAGAAAAATCCCGATGGTGGCGAGCACGGCGCCCGGCGTCCCGCCGACCAGATAGCCGACAAAGGTGGCGGTGGTAAAGACCGGACCCGGCGTAAATTGGCCCACGGCGACGGCGTCCAGCAGTTGTTCCGGGGTCAGCACGGGCCAGCGGCGGACAAACTCCGACTGCAGGAAGGCGAGCAGTACATAGCCGCTGCCGTACAGCACCGAGCCGATTTTGAGAAACAGAACAAACAGCTTGCCCAGACTGGCCGCATCGGCGGCAGGCGTTTTCGCCGCAGCCCACAGCCCCCACATCGGCAGAACGGGGGAGAGGGCGTGCATCCGCCCCTGCAGGCGGCCTCCCTGCCTGATCAGCAGGACAGCCAGTCCGGCGAGCGCCAGGACGGGAATCTCGTGCATGCCGAGAGCGGCGGCAGCCAGGGCGGCGGCGCCGACCATCCCGGTCGCGCGGTCCTTGACGGCGGTGCGGGCCAGTCCCCAGAGCGCCTGCAGCACGATCGCGAGAATCACGGGTTTGATGCCGTACAGCACCCACGCCAGTTGGGGCAGCGAGCCGAAGCGGACGTACAGCATGGCGAACGCCAGCACGATCAGCATGGCGGGAGCGATGAAGCAGACGCCGGCGACGATCAGGCCGGGCCATCCCGCGCGCCGGTACCCCAGGTGAATGGCCAATTCCGTTGAGTTGGGCCCGGGGATCAGATTGGACGCCCCCAGCAGGTCGAGAAACGTTTCTTGATCGACCCACTTTCGCTTTTGTACAATTTCTTCATTCATCATGGCGATGTGGGCGGCAGGCCCGCCAAAGGCGATGCTCCCCAGTTTGAGAAACACCTGCGCCACTTCCGGCAGATGACGGTTCATGAGGGCTCTCCTCGCTTCTTTTCCGTTTTCTTTACCTCATACGGTAGCAGAATGCGGGAAAATGGCAAGACTGGATGAAACGAAGGCGCCGCGATGTGATACAATAAGAAGTGGCATGCATTGGTCGGGTTTCCAACAAAACATGCACGAAATCTATTAGGAGGAACGAGTATTGAGCGACGTAAAGATTTTCGCGATGGGCGGTCTCGGCGAAATCGGCAAAAACATGTACTGTGTCGAGTACGAAGACGAGATCGTCATCATCGACTGCGGGGTCAAATTCCCCGAGAACGAGATGTTCGGCATTGACCTGGTCATCCCGGACATCACTTATCTGATCGAGAATCAGCACAAGATCAAGGCGCTGCTGCTGACGCACGGACACGAGGACCACATCGGCGCCATCCCGTACGTGCTGAAGCAAATCAAGGTGCCGATCTATGGCGGCCGCCTCACCCTGGGCTTGGTCAAGGCAAAGCTGGAAGAGCACCGGATGCAGAACGAGGTGAAGCTGATCCCCATTTCGGAGGACACGGAGATCCCGTTCAAAAAGCTGAAAGCCACCTTTTTCCGCACCAACCACAGCATTCCCGATTCGTTCGGAATCGTCATCCACACGCCGGAGGGCATGGTCATTCACACGGGCGACTTCAAGTTTGACATGACGCCGGTCGGTCCCACCACGGAATTCGGCAAAATCGCACGGATCGGCAGCAGCGGCGACGTGCTGGCGCTGCTGTCGGACAGCACCAACAGCGAACGGTACGGGTTTACCATGTCGGAGCGCATGGTGGGCGAAGGCATTCTCGACGTGGTGAAAAAGGCGCGCGGGCGGATTATCCTGGCCACGTTCGCATCGAACGTGCACCGCCTGCAGCAGGTGGTGGACGCGGCCATGGAGTGCGACCGGAAAGTGGCGGTCATCGGCCGCAGCATGGAAAAAGTGTTTCAGATCGGACAAGAACTGGGCTACATCCAGATGCCGGAGGGCATGCTGATTGACGTCAAGCACATCGACAACTACGCGGACAACCAGGTGCTGATCATCTGCACGGGCAGCCAGGGCGAGCCGATGGCGGCACTGACCCGCATCGCCTCCGGGTCCCACCGCTCGGTGCAGATTTATCCGGAGGACACGGTCATCATCTCCGCTTCGCCGATCCCGGGCAACACGGTGAACGTCAGCCGGACGATTGACAAGCTGTACCGGGCGGGAGCCAACGTGGTGCTGAGCCACGTGTTTGACATCCACGCGTCCGGCCACGGCAGCAGCGAAGAGCTGAAGCTGATGCTCAACTTTATCCGCCCCCGCTACTTCGTGCCGATCCACGGCGAGTACCGCATGCTGAAAATGCACGCCAGACTGGCGCAGCAGGTGGGCATCGAGGAGAGCAACATCTTCATCATGGACAACGGCGACGTGCTCAACTGCAATCGGGAAAAAGCGTGGCTGAGCAAAGTGCCCGCCGGGATTGTCCTGATCGACGGCAGCGGCGTGGGCGACGTCGGCAACATCGTGCTGCGCGACCGCAAGCATCTGGCGGAAGACGGCCTGATGGTGGTCGTGGTCAGCCTGGACATGAAAAACTTCAAGATCCTGACCGGGCCGGACATCGTCAGCCGCGGCTTCGTCTACGTGCGCGGATCGGAATCGCTGATCCAGGAGGCCACCGTGCTCGTCCGCCAAAAGCTGCAGGAGGCGCTGGACAAGAAGATCAAGGAATGGTCCGAGCTGAAGTCGCAGATCAACGAAGTGATCAAGCCGTTTATCTATGAAAAGACGGGCCGCAATCCGATGATTTTGACCATCCTGATGGAAGTATAGGCGCGGCCGAATCTGTGAAAGTGTCGGGAACCATTCTCCTGTGGGCTTTCACGGGATATAATAAAAAGCAAATGTACCGGAAAAAGGAGAGAATGCCCCATGATGTCCTACGAGGCATACATGAATCAAGTGATTCAACCGATGCGCGACGAGCTGACCCGCGTCGGCTTCACCGAACTGCGCACGGCGGAGGAAGTGGAGAAAACCCTGCCGAACCTGAAAGGCACCGCGCTGATTGTGGTCAACTCCGTCTGCGGCTGCGCGGCGGGTCTGGCCCGTCCGGCCGTGGCCCACTCGCTCAACCATCCGAAAAAGCCGGACCATCTCTACACCGTCTTCGCCGGCCAGGACAAAGAGGCGACCGCCAAGGCGCGCGAGTACTTTGAAGGCTATCCGCCGTCGTCTCCGTCGTTTGCCCTGATGAAGGACGGCAAGCTGGTGACGATGATCGAGCGCCATCAGATCGAAAACAACGACCTGGCGACCATTTCCAAGCTGTTGACCGACGCGTACGACAAATACTGCGACTGATGACGAACGTAAGGCAAGACGCTCCGCTGCGGGCGTCTTGTTCTGCGTGGTTGGGAAAACGAAGCGCCTCTGCCCGGCCCGCCCGCGGCCCCCGGCCAGGCTGCTTGCAAGCGGCTGCGGTCGGGATGCGGTTCGCGCGCGATCGCGGGGCGCATTTGCGAAAGGATGACCAAGCATGATTACCCGTTCGTTTGGACGAGACCCCCATCAGGTTTCCCTGCTGGGCTTTGGCGCCCAGCGCATCGTGGACGAGCACGGCTGCAGCGAGGAGCAGGCGATTGCCATTATTCGCCGCGCCGTGGAGCTGGGCGTCAACTATTTTGATACGGCTCCCAGTTACAGCGACGGCCAGTCGGAGACGCGGCTGGGCAAGGGGCTGAAAGGGCTGCGCGACAAGGTGTGGATCGCCACCAAAACCGGCGGTCGGACGCGCGATTTGGCCTGGCGCGATCTGGAAGCCAGCCTGAAGCGGCTCCAGACCGATTACGTCGACGAGTGGCGGGTGCACAACGTGATGCAGCCGCACGACTTCGAAGCCATTTTTGCCAAGGGCGGTGCCTTGGAAGCGCTGGTCGAGGCGCGGGAGCAGGGGCTGGTGCGCAAACTGAGCATCAGCGGCCATACCGATCCCCGCCTGCTGGCGGAAGCCATTCGCCGCTTCCCGTTTGACAGCGCGCTGGTCGCCCTGTCGGCGCTGGATCACTTCATCTACAGCTTTGCCCATGAATTCGTCCCGCTGGCGGTGGAAAAAGGCGTCGCCGTCATCGGCATGAAGGTGATGGCGCTTGGCCAACTGGCGCCGTGGACGGAACAGGCGCTGCGCTACACCTGGAGTCTGCCCGTGTCCACCGCGATCCTCGGCGTCAGCAAGATGAGCGAGCTGGAGGCGGATGTGGAGGCGGTCAACCGCTTTGTCCCGATGACCGACATCGAGCGGGTCGCCTTTTTCCAGGAGATCATTTCGCTTGTCCGTCCCGATGTGCTGCGCTGGAAGGCGAGCGAATGGATGTCCGGCGAGTGGTATGAGCTGCCGGAGCTGCGGTTTTAACCGGGAGACAAACGCTCTTTTCCGAAGAGGAAGGGAGCGTTTGTTATTTTGAAAATAATGGAATTTCCCCGTGCAATCCTGAATACCCTTTGCAGTGAGACAAAATCCATGTAGCGGGGGAGACAGGATGCAAAACGAAAAGAAGGCACTGCCACAACCGGCGTCTGCCGATCGGGTCATGGAATGGATCACCGGGGGGTGGGTGCAGCAGGCCATCTATGTTGCCGCCAAGCTGGGAATTGCCGATTTGCTGGCGGACGGGCCGAAAAGCGCCGGCGAGCTTGCCGAGGTGACCGAGACCCATGCTCCGTCACTCTATCGGATTTTGCGGGCTCTGTGCGGCATCGGGCTGTTTCAGGAGGAAGGCGAGCAGCGGTTTGCGCTGGGTCCTCTCGGTTCGTATCTGCAGACAGGGGAGAACAGCCTGCGCGGCATGGCGATCATGGTGGGGGAAAAATGGCATCGGGACGCGTGGAGCCACATCATGTACACGGTGAAGACGGGCAAACCGGCGTTTCAGGATGTGCACGGCATGGGCGTTTTTGCATACTTGGCGAATCATCCTGATGCGGGCGAGCGTTTTAACCAGGCCATGTCGGACATGTCCCACCGGGTGGTGTCGGCCCTGGCGTACGATTTTTCCCCGTATGACAGGGTCATCGACGTGGGAGGCGGACACGGACGGCTGATGACCGCCATCCTGAACGCTCATCCGGGCCTGAAAGGGGTCATCTACGACGTTCCCTCCGTGATCGAAGGCACCCGGCGGCACATTGCGGAGGCCGGGCTCGCGGATCGGTGCGCGTGCATTGCCGGCAGCTTTTTCGAATCGGTTCCGGCGGGCGGCGATGTGTACGTGCTGAAGAACATCCTCCACGACTGGAGCGACGACGAAGCTGCTGCCATTCTCCGGAACTGCCGCCGGGCCATCCGGGAGGACGGAAAGCTCCTGGTGATGGAGATGGTCGTTCCGGCCGGAAACCAACCGCATCCGTCCACGTTGATCGATCTGGAAATGATGATCATGGCCACGGGAAGGGAACGGACCGAGGCGGAGTTTCGGACGCTTTTCCGGAAAGCTGACTTTGAACTGGAGCGAATCGTCCCGACGTCTGCATCCGTCTGCATGCTGGAAGGAATTCCTGTGTGACGGGGATGGCCCTGTCGACAGCAGCTTGCAGAGTGATCGTCAGCCCTCCGGCGAAAGAAGGGAGCCGGAGGGCTGACCATTTTATCGCAATGACGTATGAAACAACTGCTTGATAGGCCGGGGTGGCCAACGTGATCCGCGCCTTGGTGCCGGCCATGGTGGAAAGAGGGAGCGGTGTGATTGTCAACATCAGTTCCGGGGGGGGGGGCCGATACGGAGAAGCGCTGCTTGCCCCCTACTGCGCCTCCAAATTCGCCGTGGAGGGACTGACTCAGTCGCTGGCGCGAGAACTTCCGGAGGGGATGGCCGCGGTGGCCCTTGATCCCGGGGGGAGCATCGATACAGCGATGCTGCGCGCGTGTGCCCCGGAAGAGGTGGACAGTTCCCCGACGCCGGAGGAGTGGAGCCGTACCGCCGTGCCCTTCATTCTCTCCCTCGGTCCGCGAGACAACGGCAAGTCGCTTACCTGCCCGCGCCCGTAACCCCTGTCCACATGGAAAAACAGTCCTCATTTCCTGCTGGCGTGCAGGAAAAGGACTGTTTTTTTATCGTGATGGGACAGTCGGGCCGAGCTGTTTTTGCTGCCGTGTCAGGCAGCCGGACGCAGCCCGTTTGTGTGCCCGTTCCGTCAACAGGAGCGGGCCGGCTGATCGGCAGCTGTCCGCTTTTCCCGATGAAACGAAGCGTGGACCAGACAGAGCAGGACGGCCGCGGCGGACATGGCCGCTGCCAGGAGCAGCGTGGGCACGACGCCGCCTCCGTCGTACAGATGGCCCATCACCAGCGGGCCCAGCAGGCGCCCGACCGCCGTGATCGAACCCGACGCGCCGAGGTAAAACGGCGCGTTTTCTCCCGTCTTTTCCGTGATGAAGGTGGGGACGGCGGGAGCGACCAGCATCTCTCCAAAGGTGGTGATGATCATGCCGGCCACAAACGCGGCGTAGCTGTCATGAAAGAAAAGCATGAAGCCGAACCCGGCCGCGTAAAGGGCGGCGCTGGCCACCAACTGGGCGGGAAGGCTGTGCTTCACGATGCGTTTCAGCCAGGAGACGACCGGCTGCCCGGCAAAAATGACGATGCCGTTGATCGTCCACAGCCAACTGTAGGACGAAAGCGGCATGCCCTGTCCGGTCAGGTAGGGGGCTACGCCGGTATTCCAGACTGCGGTGGAAAAGAAGATAAAGGCCGAACCCAGCGCCATGAACAGGTACACCTGATAGCGGAGCAGCAGGGTCAGCGGCTGCCGGCCGCTCCGTTTGCCGGCATCATCGCCGCCCGCCAGCTCCTCGTGGGAGACGCGCCTCATAAAAAGGAAAAAGAACAAGGCGAACACAAAGGTGCTGGCGCTGTTCAGCAAAAACGTGAAGGCAAACGAAAAGCTGGCGATCAAACCGGCGAGAGAGGTGCCGATCGCCATGCCCAGGTTGTTGCCCACATACACGACATTGAACAGCTCCCGCCGCCGCTCCTTCCAGCGAAAGCCGACAAAGGCCTGAATCGCCGGGGAGGACACGTTGAACAAAAAGCCCATGCCCACCATCAATCCGATGTACACGGGCCAACTGTCGGTAAACGGAATGCCCACCTGCAGCGTTCCCTGCAGGACCAGCGAGCCGACAATCAACGGCTTGGGGCCGAGCCGGTGAAACAGGGCGCCCCCGGCAAACTGTCCGACAATGCCGGCCAGCGACTGCAGCATCAGGACGACACCCGCTTCGGCCATCGAACGGTGCAGATGCGTATGGACGTAAAGCGTGGTCAGCGGCCACATAAAAGCGCTGCCGGACGCGTTGATGCAGCTGGCGGCGAGAAAGAGCAGCACGTCCCGCGGGTATCGGCGAAACCAGTTTCTGGGGGAGATCATGCGCGGTCACCCTCTATCGGCAGGTTTTTCCATAGTATACCCATATTTATAAACTTTGTAAACTAAAAAGTTTAAAAACAAGATTCCAACCAAATAAAGGCTGCCCGGCTTCGACCAGATTCGAGTATACTAGTCAAAGTGGGGAGTATATCATCATCTCAGAAAGAGACAAAGGTGGCGTTTTCCAAATGCGCTTTTTGAAACGATTGCTGCTCTTCCTGATCGTGGCAGTCGCCGCGGCAGGGGGGTACTACGGATATTCGCTGTATCAGTTTGCCGAGGACATTCAGCAGCCCAACGTGATTGACCATCCTTCTGCCGGTGCGACGAAGGCGGCGGAGATTCCCGCGTGGGACGGCAAGGAACGCGTCAACATCCTGCTGATGGGCGTCGACCGGCGCGGCATGCGCAGCAGCACGCTGCCCCGCTCCGATTCGATGATGCTGCTCAGCATTGATCCGGTTGCGAAACGATACGATCTGTTTTCGATCTTGCGCGACACCTATGTGGAGATTCCCGGCCACGGCCATGCCCGGATCAATTCGGCGATCGTCGAAGGAGGGCCGGAATTGGCGATGGAGACGGTGAGCCAGTTTACCGGACTGCCGGTGAACCGGTATGTGATCACCGACTTCGAGGGCTTCAAGCATCTGATTGACGCCGTCGGCGGCGTGGAGCTGTACGTGGAGAAAAACATGCGGTACCGCGACCCCACCGACAAAGGCGTGTACGATATCGATCTGAAAAAAGGGCTGCAGCGGCTGGACGGCTCCAAGGCGCTGCAATACGTCCGCTTCCGTCACGACGCGACGTCCGACTACACGCGGACGGAGCGGCAGCGCAAGCTGATGGCCGCGCTGGCCGACCAGATGAAGAGCGGCACCACGCTGATCCAGCTCCCGTCCATTTTGAAGGAGATCACCCCGTACGTGCAGACCAACATCAGCTCGATGGACATGTTGAAGCTGGCGTCGCTGGGGTTGACGCTGAATACCCAACAGCCCGGCCAGTATCAGCTTCCGCCGATGGGGATGTTCCGCGAATCCAATCGCGCCGGTGCCGTCCTCATCCCCGATGTGGAGCAGGTTCAGGCCTTTATCCAGGAAAAACTGCAGCTCTCTCAACCGGAGGCGGAGTCTGATCGCGAAACGAGCGGCACGCAGAACTGATGCGTGCCGCAGCATGCGCGTGGGCCAACATCTTTTTCCTTTGTTTGCTATTGACAGAGTTTTTTTAAATGGAATATAATCCGATTTGTATCAACGTGAATACAAACAAACAGCATATACGGAGAAATTCTTCTTATCAAGAGAGGCGGAGGGACAGGCCCTATGAAGCCCGGCAACCGGCTCATCGCACAGATGGGTGTCGCGGTGCCAATTCCTACAAGATCGGCTGAATCTTGAGAGATGAGAAGGGTGGATGTGATCGGATAACGATGCAAACCCCTTTTTCATGTTGAAAAAGGGGTTTGTTCCGTATCAGGGAGGTGAACCGGATGATTCGTTTGCAAAACTTGCGCAAGAACTACACGGTACAAGGTAAGACGGTCCCCGCGCTGCTCGGGATTGACCTGACCATAGAAAAGGGAGAAATCTTCGGCATCATCGGACATTCCGGTGCCGGGAAAAGTACGCTGATTCGCTGCATCAACATGCTGGAGCGTCCGACATCCGGTCACGTAATCGTAGACGGCGTCGACCTGACCACGCTGGATGACCGCAAGCTGCAGGAGCAGCGGCGCCAAATCGGGATGATCTTTCAGCACTTCAATCTGCTCTCTTCGGCCACGGTGGCGGAGAACGTGGCCTTTCCCCTGAAGCTGGCGAAGCGGCCCAAGGCGGAGATTGACAAAAAGGTAAGCGAACTGCTCGCGCTGGTCGGCCTGGAAGCGCACCGCGACAAGTATCCGAGCCAGCTCTCCGGCGGGCAGAAGCAGCGCGTCGGCATCGCCCGCGCGCTGGCCAGCGATCCGAAAGTGCTGCTGTGCGACGAGGCGACATCCGCGCTCGACCCGCAGACGACCAATTCGATTCTCGCCCTGCTGCTGGACATCAACCGCAAGCTGGGACTGACCATCGTGCTGATCACGCACGAGATGCACGTCATCCGCTCCATCTGCGACCGCGTCGGCGTCATCGACGGGGGCGTCATCGTCGAAGAAGGCAGGGTTCTGGACGTGTTCCTCAAGCCGCAGCATCCGACCACGCGGGAGTTCGTGGAGCAGGTGGCTGATTCCGCCGAGCTGCGGGAAGCGGTGGCCCACGAAAAGGCGGCCGGCGACCGGACGATTGTCCGCGTCACGTTCCTGGGCGAAAAGACGTACCAGCCGATCCTGTTCCAGACCATGCAGGAGACCGGCACGATGTTCAGCATCCTGCAGGGCACCATTTCGCGGATGAAAGAGACGCCGTACGGACAGTTGGTCGTCGAATTGAACGGCGACCCGGAGCAGAGCAGCCGCGCCATCGAAACCTTGCGCCAGCGCGGCCTGGAAGTGGAGGTGATCTAAATGGGACTGACGTTTGAAAACGTCGATCTGACGGAAATCGGCCAAGCCACCCTGGATACACTGACGATGCTGGGCTTCTCGACGCTGTTTACCGTCCTGATCGGACTGCCGCTGGGCGTCCTGCTGTTTCTCACCTCCAAGGGACAGCTTCTGGAAAACCGCGCCTTTTACGCGATTGCGTCCTTTGTCGTGAACGTGCTGCGCTCGGTGCCGTTTATCATCCTGATGATCATGCTGATTCCGCTGACGAAGGTTCTGGTCGGCACGTCGCTGGGCGTCAAGGGAGCGATCCCGCCGCTGGTGATCGGGGCGGCTCCGTTTTTCGCCAGACTGGTGGAGACGTCGCTCAGGGAAGTGGACCGCGGCGTGATCGAAGCGGCCCAGTCGATGGGGGCGTCCAACTGGCAGATCATTTGGAACGTACTGCTGCCCGAATCCCGGCCGGGGTTGATTGCCGGTATTACGATTACCACCGTGGCGCTCGTCTCCTACACGGCGATGTCCGGCGTCATCGGCGGCGGCGGTCTGGGCGACCTGGCCATCCGCTACGGGTACCAGCGGTTCCAGACCGATGTGATGATCGTTACGGTCGTGATTTTGCTGGTGTTGGTTCAGATCTTGCAAACGCTGGGAGACAGACTGGTGATCCGCTTCAGCCGCAAGTAAGATCTTCACCATAAATATGAGGAAAGAGAAAGGGGAAATCATCCGTGAAAAAATGGGCTGTTTCCATTCTGTCCACTGTACTGGCATTGTCCTTGGCCGCATGCGGCAGTAAAACCGAAACCGCTCCGAATCCGGCCAACAGCGGTTCGGGCGGGGGCGAACAAAAAGAAATCACGCTGAAAGTGGGCGCTTCGCCTGTACCGCATGCTGAAATCCTGAAATTCATCCAGCCGAAACTGAAAGAACAGGGCATCAACCTGGAAATCAAGGAATTTACCGACTACGTGCAGCCGAACGTACAGTTGAACGAACAGCAGTTGGACGCCAACTTCTTCCAGCACATTCCGTACCTGGAGCAGTTCAACAAAGACCAGAACATGAACCTGGTGCCGGTCGTGCCGGTACACATCGAGCCGTTCGGCGCCTACTCCAAGAAAATCAAGAAGATTGATGAACTGGCGAACGGCGCAACCATCGCCCTGCCGAACGACCCGACCAACAACGGCCGCGCGCTGGCCCTGCTGGAGAAAAACGGCCTGATCAAGCTGAAAGACGGCGTCGGCATCAAAGGCACCGTAAAAGATATCGTCGAGAACAAGAAAAACCTGCAGTTCAAAGAAGTGGAAGCAGCCATGCTGCCGCGCGTTCTGGAAGAAGTGGATCTGGCGATGATCAACACCAACTACGCGCTGGAAGCCAATCTGGTGCCGACCAAAGACGCACTGATCATCGAAGACAAGGAGTCTCCGTACGCCAACTATCTGGTAGCACGTCCGGACAACAAGGACTCCGAGGCCATCCAAAAGCTGGCGAAAGAGCTGAACTCGCCGGATGTGAAGAAGTTCATCGAGGATACGTATAAAGGAGCGGTTGTGCCGGCGTTCTAAGCCCATCCCTCCCGTGACGCCCGAATCGGTTGATTCGGGCGTTTTCATTTTCATTTACAATTGGAGACGTTTTCATAAAACAAAATTAAACTTACTTAAAATCGCTTTAATATTACTAAAAGTACAGTATATTGATAGTGGATCTTTTTGGAGGATAAGGGGGAATGTTTCATGAAAAAGACAGTGTTTGCCGCGATGAGCTCCATCCTCGTACTGGGTGCGGCTCTGGCCGGCTGCGGCGGGGAAAAGGCGGCTGACCAGGCACAAGACAAGACGGAGCAGCAGGAAAAGACCGGACCGAAAGTGCTGCGCCTGAATCTGCCCAGCGAACCGCCGTCCGCCGACCCCGGACTGATCGAAGAAAACATCGGGGGTGCGATCGCCCGCGCCACCTTTGACGGACTGACCCGCATCGGGGAGGACGGCAAACCGCACGAATCCGTGGCGGAAAAGATCGACATTTCTGAAGACGGCCTCACCTACACGTTCCATCTCCGCGATTCGAAATGGAGCAACGGCGATCCGGTGACCGCCCACGACTTCGAATACGCCTGGAAGCGCGTACTTGATCCGAAGCTGGGCTCCACCTACGCCTACCAGCTCTACTGCATCAAAGGCGCCGAGGAATACAACAACGGCAAGGGCAGCGTGGAAAACGTCGGCGTCAAGGCTCTGGACGACAAAACGCTGCAGGTGCAGTTGAAGAACCCGACGCCGTACTTCCTGGAGCTGACCGCCTTCTACACCTACTATCCGGTGAACAAAAAAGTGGCGGAATCCAACCCGAACTGGGCGATGGAAGCCCAAACCCACGTGGGCAACGGCCCGTTCAAGATCGAACAGTGGGAGCACAAGAGCAAGCTGATTCTCGTGAAAAACGAGAATTACTGGGACAAGGACGCCGTGAAGCTGGACAAGATCGACTTCTCCATGGTAGACGACGCGAACACCGAGCTGTCCATGTTTGACCACGGCGACCTCGACTGGGCCGGCGGACCGCTGAGCGCGCTGCCGATCGACGCGATTCCGGCGTTGAAGGAATCCGGCAAGATGCAGACCCGCGCGATTGCCGGCACTTACATGTACAAGTTCAATACGGAGCAGCCGCCGTTTACCAACGCCAAAATCCGCAAGGCGTTTGCCTACGCGATTGACCGCAAGTCCATCATCGAAAACGTGACGCAGGCCAATCAGGAACCGGCGATGAGCCTGGTGCCGCCGACCATGGCCGTCTCGTCCCAACCGTACTTCAAGGACAACGATGTGGAAACCGCGAAAAAGCTGCTGGCAGAGGGCATGAAGGAGCTGGGCATCACCAAGCTGCCGCCGATCACGCTCTCCTACAACACGTCGGAAGGGCATCAAAAAATCGCTCAAGCGATCCAGGACCAATGGAAAAAGGCGTTCGGGGTCGAGGTGAAGCTGGAAAACAAGGAGTGGAAGGTGTTCCTGGAAGACATGCACCAAGGCAAGTTCCAGATCGGACGCTCCAGTTGGACCGGCGACTTCAACGACGCGATCAACTTCCTGGATCTGTTCAAGTATAAAAAAGGCAGCAACAACGACACCAACTGGGAACATCCGAAGTATCAGGAACTCCTGAACAAATCGGCGGCGGAGAAGGACCCGGAGAAGCGCAGGCAAATCCTGGCCGAGGCGGAAGCGCTGTTCATGGACGAAATGCCGGCGGCGCCGATTTACTTCTATACCCAATCCTACGTGAAGAACGACAACGTGAAGGGCGTGGTGCTGGACGGTCTGGGCTTTGTCGACTGGAAGTGGGCAACCATCGAATAAGCAGGCACGGCACACGCCATAGAGAAGGGCCGAACGGCTCTTCTTTTTTTGACGTCCATTTGAAAATATTTGGAACAATACGTATAATAGAAAAGATTGGAAAAAGGAGGGAAGTAGATATGCGCAAAACCATGAGCATCTCACTCGGCACGCTGTTGGCCGTGAGTGCCGTGCTGGCATCCGTGGGCAGCGCCGCGGCAAGCGGAGCCGCCCAGCCGACAGCCGAAGCGAAAAAAAGCGGCAAGGTGCTGCGGGTCAACCTGGGTTATGAAATCCCCACCGCCGACCCGAGCCTGTCCGAAGACCCGGTGTCCGCAGCGATCGTCCGGGCCACGTTTGACGGGCTGACCCGGACCGGCCCGGACGGCAAGCCGCAGCCGTCCATCGCGGAGAAAATCGACGTCTCCGCTGATCTCCTGACCTACACGTTTCACCTGCGGGACGCCAAGTGGAGCAACGGCGATCCGGTAACCGCCCACGACTTCGAATATGCGTGGAAGCGGGCGCTCGATCCGAAAACGGGTGCCAATTACGCCTATCAGCTTTACTACCTCAAAAACGGCAAGAAGGCCAACAGGGGAGAGGCGAAGCTGGACGAGGTGGGGGTCAAAGCGCTGGACGCCAAGACGCTGCAGGTCACGCTGGAGCAGCCGACCCCGTTTTTCCTGGAGCTGACGTCATTTCCCACCTACTATCCGGTAAACAAAAAAGTGGCGGAAGCCAACCCCAAGTGGGCCAATGAAGCGGGCACCCACGTCGGCAACGGGCCGTTCAAGCTGGCGGCCTGGGAGCACAAACAGAAGCTGACGCTCGTGAAAAACGACAAGTACTGGGACAAGGATGCCGTCAAGCTGGACAGGATCGAAGGAACGATGGTCGAGGACGAAAACACGGAGCTGGCCATGTTTGACAACGGCGAGCTCGACTGGGCCGGCCAACCGCTGGGGCAGCTCCCGCCGGACGCCCTCCCCTACCTGAAGGAGGAGGGCTTGCTGCAAACACAGCCGATCGCCGGTGTCTACTACTACAAATTCAACACGGAGCAGCCCCCGTTTACCAACGCCAAAATCCGCAAGGCGTTCGCCTACGCCCTCAACCGGAAGGCGCTGAGCGATGAAGGCGTGATCGGCACTCATCTGCCGGCTCTCGGGTTCGTCCCGCCGACCATGACCGTTTCGTCCCACCCGTACTTCAAGGACAACGATGCGGAAACCGCGAAAAAGCTGCTGGCAGAGGGCATGAAAGAGCTGGGCATCTCCAAGCTGCCGCCGATCACGCTCTCCTACAACACGTCGGAAGCGCACAAAAAGATAGCCGAAGCGATTCAAAAGCAGTGGCGGCAGACGCTCGGGGCGGAGGTGAAGCTGGAGAACAAGGAGTGGAAGGTGTTTCTCGAGGACCTGCACAACGGCAGCTATCAAATTGCCCGCTATGGCTGGCTGGGCGATTTCAACGACCCGATCAACTACCTGGAGCTGTTCATGGAGAAAGACGGGGGCAACAACGACACCCATTGGGAAAACGCCGAGTACCGGAAGCTGTTGACCCAGTCCGCCACGCAAACCGATCCCGAGAAGCGCAGGGAACTGCTGGTGCAGGCGGAAGCCATCCTGATGGACGAAATGCCGGTCTTGCCGATCTATTACTACACGCAAAGCTACGTGAAAAGAGACCACGTGCAGGGCGTCCTGATCGACGGACTGGGCTTTATCGACTGGAAGTGGGCGAGCATCAAATAACGTGTCGCAAAGAAAGGGAGAAGAGCCATCGTGCTCTTCTTTTTTTTGCTCATCCATACACGAATGTTTATTATTCCAATAAAAATTTTTATAAATAAATAAAATTTTATTAAATCATCGTAAAACTTGTTTAAAAAGAATATATATGGATGTATATTGAGAAAAGATTTAGACAAGGGGGATAAGTGGCATGAAAAAGAATATTTTTGTAGCGATGAGTTCCATCCTCGTGCTCGGCGCCGCCCTCGCAGGGTGCGGAGGCAATCAGGCCCAATCCGACAATCCAAACCAGGGTGGCTCCCAGGCGGCGGAATCCGCGGCGAAAACCGGCCCGCAGGTGCTGAAGTGGAACCTGCACTCCGAACCGCCCACGGCTGACCCGGGCCTCTCCGAAGATACAACCTCTGCGGCCATCATTCGTGCGACGTTCGACGGGCTTACCCGGATCGGAGCGGACGGTCAGCCGCATGAGTCCGTTGCGGAAAAAATCGACGTTTCCGAAGACGGCCTCACGTACACCTTCCATCTGCGCGACTCCAAGTGGAGCAACGGCGATCCGGTGACCGCGCACGACTTCGAGTTCGCCTGGAAGCGCGCGCTCGACCCGAAAACCGGAGCGGCCTACGCGTACCAACTGTACTACATCAAGAACGGGGAAGCGTACAACAAGAACAAGGCCAAAGCGGAAGACGTCGGCGTCAAGGCGCTGGACGACAAGACGCTGGAAGTGAAGCTGGAAAACCCGACGCCTTTCTTCAAGGAACTGACGGCGTTCCCGACCTATTACCCGGTCAACAGGAAACTGGTTGAATCCAACCCGAACTGGGCCATGGAAGCGAGCACCCACGTGGGGAACGGTCCGTTCAAGATGGCAGAATGGGAGCACAAGAACAAGCTGGTGCTCGTGAAAAACGAAAACTACTGGGACAAAGACGTGGTAAAAGTGGACAGAATCGAGTTCTCCATGGTGGAAGACGAGAACACCGAGTTGTCCATGTTTGACAACGGCGAACTCGACTGGGCCGGCGCGCCGATGAGCGCACTACCGACGGACGCCATCCCGGCTCTGAAAGAATCCGGCAAGATGCACACCCAGCCGATCGCAGGTGTCTACTGGTATAAGTTCAATACGGAGAAACCTCCGTTTAATAACGTGAAAATCCGTAAAGCGTTTGCGTACGCGATCGACCGTCAATCCCTGATCGACAACGTGCTGCAGGCGGGTCAACTCCCGGCTATGGGCGCTGTTCCGCCGTCCATGGCGCTGAACAAGGACGGCTACTTCAAGGACAACGACGTGGAGACCGCGAAGAAGCTGCTGGCAGAAGGCATGAAGGAGCTGGGCATCACCAAGCTGCCGCCGATCACCCTCTCCTACAACACGTCCGAAGGGCACCAAAAAATCGCCCAAGCGATCCAGGACCAATGGAAGAAAAACCTGGGCGTCGATGTGAAGCTGGAAAACAAGGAGTGGAAGGTGTACATCGAAGACCTGCACCAAGGCAAATTCCAAATCGGACGCCAGGGCTGGCTGGGCGACTTCAACGACCCGATCAACTTCCTGGAGCTGTTTAAGGAAAAAATGGGCGGCAACAACGACACCCGTTGGGAACATCCGAAGTTCAAGGAGCTGCTGGACCAGTCCGCTCTGGAAAAGGATCCGGAGAAGCGCAAGCAGATCCTGGCCGATGCCGAGAAAATCTTCATGGACGAAATGCCGGTCATCCCGATCTACTTCTACACCAACTCCTGGGTGCAAAAGGAGAACCTCAAAGGCATCGTCATCGGTGGGCTCGGCGACATCGACTGGAAATGGGCTTCCATTGAATAATGCGCGGAACAGAGAGGCACATGCGTGTGCTTCTCTTCTTTTTTTCGCCCGCCATGGACATTCGACCAAACCCCCAAAGTCCTTTGGTCATAGAGTAACAAGGAATAAACCGAACCAAGGGGGAGAAGCCGTGGATCTTGGAAAGCTGTTGAGCCTGGTTAAGTCGATTCCGAAAGAAAAGTTGAAGACAGACGCAGGGCTGAAGGAAGTGATCCGCGATCTGGGCAGAAAGACCGGAAAGTCGTTTACCGATCAGGAGCTGAATCAGTACGTGGCGCAGTTTCGGCGGTTGGCCCAGACGGAGAACGTTAACAGCCTGTTGAACAAGCTGGGCCAAAAGGGGATTAAGGAAAGCGACCTGAACAACATCAAGAAACGACTGAGATAGCGGGGGAGGTGGAACTATCGCTCAGAAGACGAAAGGCAAGCAAAAAAACACCGTCTCCCATGCGCAGCTGCTGGAGACGATAAACCAGTTGGCCGAAGCCCACAACTCCAGCAAAGAACAGATCATTAGCGAAATGGACCAGGTGCGGATTGAACTGCAGGAGATGAAGGAGACGCTCAACCGCTTGAAGGTACAGCCGCCGGCCCAGAGGCGGGGGCCGCTCTTTCGCCGCCGTCGGAGGGTGCCGGTCCAGGTGGAGCCGGAAAAGCCCAAGCTCTCCTTGTCTCTGGAAGATCTGCTGCCTTTGCTGCCCCATTTGAGCGGGACGTTTCCTCAATTGAAAAATCCGAAGGTGGCGGAGTCGATCAAGGTGCTTGCCAATCCAGCCGTGATGGCCATGATTCAGCAGTTTCTGGCAAACACCGGGTTGACAGGCAAATCCGTCACCCAGGCCAGCCGGAAGGAAAGACGTTCTCCGGGCTGGGGCAGACGTTGAGGCGTTCTCTACAAGGAAGCGCCTCTTTTTTTGTCCGCAGAAAAATATTGGAAAAATGTGCCGTAATTCGACACATTTTTTCTTTTTTCGACTGAATTTGGTCCAAAACTCCTACAAACTTTGTCGCCTTTGCTGCGTCTAATACTATGGCGCATCCCGCTCGGTAGTTTATGCCAAATCGAGAAAACCAACGGAGGAGGTCAGGATGAAGAGACGATTGTTACTGTTTTTTGTACTGCTGGTCCTGCTGCTCATCCCCGGGTGGGCTGCGGCGGCCGGCAGCGCCAACGAAGAACCGGTGAACCTGATGATCAATGGACAAGCCGTCCAGCCTGATGTGCCGCCGCTTATCCAAAACGGCCGCACGCTGGTTCCGATCCGGGTGATCGCCGAAGGGTTGGGTGCCGATGTGAAGTGGGATGAGGCCGCGCGGACGGCGACCATCAAGCGCGGCGGACAAAAGCTGGTGCTCACGCTTGATTCCACGGCGGCCCTGGTCAACGGGAAACAGGTGAAGCTGGACACCCCGCCGGTCGTGCGCCAGCAGCGGATGCTTCTGCCGCTGCGGTTCGTTGCCGAATCGCTCGGCGTCACGGTGGGATGGAACGAGTCCTCTCGCACGGTAATCGCCAACGAGACGCCATCCGTTCTGATCAACGGCAAAAGTCCGTCCAAGCCGCTGGAGTTCTACCGGATGGGCAACTCGCTGTACGTCTCCGCACAGGCGGTGGCCGAACAGGTGGGATGGAAGGATTTCGCCTGGAAGCACCCGGACGAGACCGTCACCATCGACGGTCAGCAGGTGGTGCCCCTGGATCGGCTGGAAAAAGAACTGGGCGGCAGCATGACGTGGGACAAGCGGGACAACCGCGTCGAGATCGAACGGCTCAGCCGCTTTACCGGTGCTGCCGCGGAAGGGAACAGCGTCCGGATCGACACCACGCTGCCCGTGACCCCTGCTGCGTTCGTCCTGGAGGGACCGCACCGCATTGTGCTGGATCTGCCGCAGACCGAACTGGATGACGACCTGTTGGCCGCACTGGGCAGCCAGAAGGCCGACGAGGTTGGAGGGACGGATGGGCAGAATCAGCCGGATCAAGCAGGGGACGCGAATCAGATGTCGCCGTCGGACAAGCCTGCCGCCGGCACGCTGATCGCCAATATCCGATACAGCCAGTACAGTTCTTCGCCGAAGACGGTTCGGGTCGTCATTGAGCTGAACCAGAAGAGCCAGTATAATCTGGAGTATACCAACGACGGGATTACCGTCAAACTGACGCCTGCTGCGACTGCTCCCGGCAAGACGGGCTTCCTGATTGTCGTCGACGCGGGACACGGGGGCCACGACAATGGGGCCGGCGGCGCAGCCGGCAATGTGGAAAAGGACTTTACCCTGGCCGTTGCCAAAAAGCTGGCGGCAGAGTTGAAGAAGTACCCCGAGTTTCAGGTGGAGATGACGCGCACCACGGACGTCTATCTGACCCTGGCACAGCGGGTGGCGTTCGCCAACGATCGGAAGGCGGATCTGTTCATTTCGATTCACGCCAACTCGTTCACGAAGCCGACCGCGGGGGGTACCGAGACGTTCTACTACAACGCCAACAGCGAAGCCCTGGCCCGGATCGTACACCGTCACCTGCAGGGGGCGACGAAATTTCCTGACCGGGGCGTGAAGCAAACCGCGTTTTACGTGATCAAAAACACGAAAATGCCGGCCGTGCTGACGGAGACGGGCTTCCTCTCCAATCCGACGGAAAACGCCCAGCTCACGTCGCCGGCGTTTCAGGACAAAGTAGCCAAAGCGCTTGCCGCCGCCATTCGCGAGTACTATCTCACGTACCGGTAAGCGGCGGGACAAGCCAGGCGACATGACCAGAAGGGGGGTTCCCGATGAAACGACGCAGTTTGATCGGACTCGCTGCAGCTCTCGTGCTGCTTGTGGCAGGATGCGGACAGGGGGCGAAGCCCGCACCGCAGCCATCCGGCCAGCAGACAGGCGCGACCGCGCCGCAGCCGCAGGCGGAACAGCCGACGACACCACAGGCTGAAAAGCCGGCGCAGCCGCAGCTCACCAAGAAGACGATCGCCGTGTACTACACGGACGACAACTTGACGGCCCTGCAAAAGGAAGAGCAGGAGATCGCGTATGCCGACGACCTCGACAAGTACAAAAAAGCGATCGCCCTGCTGGAAAAACCGAAGCAGGCGGGACACAGCCCGCTGTGGAAGGATTTCCACTATCACTCTGTCACGTTTGACAAAGGCACGCTGACCATTGACGCCGACAGCAAGAATGTGTACAACCTCGGTTCCAGCGGCGAAGCCATGGCCATCGATGCGTTGAAGCAGACGCTGTTCCAGTTCGACGAAGTGAAGCGCATCGTGATTCTGGAAGACGGCAAGCCGGCCGAGTCCCTAATGGGTCACGTTGACATCACGGAACCGTTGACAAGAGACAGCCAATGATGAAAAACGACATGTCCAGTACCGGACATGTCGTTTTTTATTTGTAACGGAAAAGGGGTGCCGCCCGAATCGGCCAAACTTTAAGAAAGCTTTACAATGGCACCACAATTCAACAACATTCGAGCGGTATAGTTTGTTCATGGAAAGAGAAACAATCCAAACCGATGTTTAAGGAGGATTTTCATCAGATGAAAAAGCTCGGCAAAATGCTTATGGTGCTGACCTTCGCAGGTGCGCTTCTGGCGGGATGCGGAAGCAACAACGCAGCTCCGGCACAACCGGAACAACAAGGCAATGCGCAAAACACCGGTTCTTCCGTATCCGGCGAGCCAGTAACCGCAGTAGGTTCCACCGCACTGCAGCCGCTCGTCGAACAAGCGGCAAAAGACTTCATGGCCAAGAACCAGGGCGCGCAAATCCAGGTGCAGGGCGGCGGTAGCGGCACCGGTTTGAGCCAGGTTGCCAGCGGGGCAGCCACCATCGGCAACTCCGACATCTTCGCCGAAGAGAAACAAGGCATTCCGGCCAACGAGCTGGTCGACCATAAAGTGGCGGTAGTCGGGATGGCAGCAGTCGTCAGCCCGAAAGTCACGGTTGACAATCTGACCAAGCAGCAGTTGATCGACATCTTCACCGGCAAAATCACCAACTGGAAAGAAGTGGGCGGTCCTGACCTGAAAGTTACGCTGGTAAACCGTCCGAAGAGCTCCGGCACTCGCGCCACCTTCCACAAGTTCGCGCTGGACGGCCATGACGAAGCGGAAGGCATCACCGAAGATTCCTCCGGCACCGTTCGCAAAATCGTAGCGGAAACCCCGGGTGCCATCGGCTATTTGGCTCTTTCCTACATCGACAATTCGGTAAAAGCGCTGAAACTGGACGGCGTGGAAGCCACTGCGGAAAACATCACCACGAACAAGTATCCGGTATGGGCGTATGAACACATGTACACCAAAGGGGAACCGACCGGCACGGCAAAAGCGTTCCTCGACTTCATCCTGAGCGATGAGGTGCAGAAGAAAACCGTCAAGGACCTGGGCTTCCTGCCCATCACCGACATGAAGGTGGAGCGCGACGCCCAAGGCAATGTAACCCAAAAATAATGGACAGACAATCGGCAGCAGAATGAGGGGTGGGGGGGCACTTGCCCCTCATTTTGCGTATTTCTCTGATTCATATGGAGGGAGATTATGAGTCGTCGTTCGGAAGGGTCAACTATCGCAAGCAACCGCATCATCGCAGACCACACGCCGGAAGTCGGGGAGCGGACATCCGCGATCGACCGCAAGCTGCTGACGTACAACAAGCGTCAGTTTACAGAGAACGTGACAGGCCGATTCATCGCCATGGCGTGCGCCGGCCTGCTGGTGGTTGTCGTGCTGTCGATCACGTATTTTATCGCCTCCAAGGGGCTGTCGACGTTCCTGATCAATGGGGTCAGCCTTGGCGAGTTTTTGACCGGGGTAAAATGGGACCCCGAAGGCGAGCCGGCTGTTTACGGCGTGCTGCCGTTTATTCTCGGCTCGTTCCTCGTCACCCTGCTGGCCGCGCTCATTGCGGCCCCGCTGGGCATTGGCGCAGCCATTTTCATGACGGAAATCTTCCCGGGTTTCGGGAAAAAAGTACTCAAGCCGGTCATTGAACTGCTGGTGGGCATTCCATCGGTCGTGTACGGCTACGTTGGTCTTACCTTGCTGGTACCGTTTATCCGCGAGCAGTTTGACGTTCTCGGGTTCAGCCTGCTGGCGGGGGGGCTCGTTCTGGCCCTGATGATTCTGCCGACCATTACCAGCGTGGCGACGGACGCCATTGAGGCTGTGCCGCAGGACTTGCGCAACGCCTCGCTCGCGCTGGGAGCGACCCGTTGGCAGACGATTTGGAATGTGGTGCTGCATTCCGCGCTGCCGGGGTGCCTGACCGCTGTCGTGCTGGGGATGGCCCGCGCGTTCGGGGAAGCGCTGGCCGTGCAGATGGTGATTGGCAACACCACCAAGCTGCCGGGCGGCCTGCTCGACCCGATCAGCACGTTGACCAGCGGCATTACGCTGAACATGGGGAACACGATCCAGGGGACGCCCTACAACAACGCCCTGTGGTCCATGGCGCTCCTGCTCCTGCTGATGTCGTTTGTCTTCATCATGATCTTGCGCATTCTCGGCAGAAAGAAGTTGGTTAACAAATGAGAGCAAAAGTTCTGGATCGCACGGCCACTGTTGTGCTTACGCTGATTGCGCTCTTGATCGTCGGCACGCTGGTGGGACTGCTTGGCTTCATCCTTTCGCAGGGATGGCACAAGCTCACTCTCGACTTTCTCACCTCCGCGCCCGACATTGTCAATGCCGGCGGGGGTGTGGGGCCGCAGTTGTTCAACTCCATCTACCTGCTGGTGCTGACCATGCTGATCGCACTGCCGCTGGGAATCGGGGCCGGCATTTACATGGCTGAATACGCTCCGGATAACAAGTTTACGCAGTTTATCCGGTTGAGTATAGAAGTGCTGTCTTCCCTTCCGTCCATCGTCGTCGGCCTGTTTGGGCTGCTGGTGTTCGTCAACATGACCGGGTGGGGGTATTCCCTGCTGTCCGGCGCCTTGGCCCTGACCGTGTTCAATCTCCCCCTGCTGGTGCGGATCACCGAGGATGCCCTGCGAAACGTCCCCCGCAGCCAAAAGGAGGCCAGTCTGGCGCTGGGGATTACCAAGTGGCGGACGATTGTTTCGGTGATCCTGCCGGCGGCGCTGCCGGGCATTATCACCGGCGCGATTCTGGCTTCCGGCCGGGTCTTCGGGGAAGCGGCGGCGCTGCTGTTTACCGCAGGGATGTCGTCTCCCAATCTGAACTTCACCGATTTTTCCCTGAACAGCCCGACGTCTCCGCTCAATCCGTTCCGCCCGGCTGAAACGCTTGCCGTGCACATCTGGAAAGTGAACAGCGAAGGGCTGACGCCGGATGCCCGGGACGTCGCCGACGGGGCGGCGGCCATCCTCGTCCTGGCCGTGCTGCTGTTTAATCTCGGCGCCCGTTGGTTTGGCAGCTGGCTCTACAAGAAAATGACTTCGGGAACGAACTAGGGAAGGGGTGGACGTCATGCAAGCAGGCACAACGGTTGACACGATCATTCAGACGCGCAACGTCTCCGTGTACTACGGCGAAAAGCGCGCCGTTTCCAATATCAACATGGACATTGAACGAAATTCCGTCACGGCGTTCATCGGCCCGTCCGGCTGCGGGAAATCGACGCTCCTGCGCAGCCTGAACCGGATGAACGACCTCGTTCCCAACTGCCGCGTCACCGGTTCGATCGTGGTGGACGGCATTGAGGTGAACAGCGACAAGATCAACATCGAAGGGCTGCGCCAGGTGGTCGGCATGGTGTTTCAGCGGGCCAATCCGTTTTTCAAATCGATTTACGAAAACATCGCGTTTGCTCCCCGTTTCCACGGCATGCGGGACAAACGGGAGCTGGACGAGGTGGTGGAGCGGAGCCTGCGCAAGGCAGCCCTGTGGGATGAGGTGAAAGACCGGCTGCACGAGTCCGCGCTCTCCCTGTCCGGAGGCCAGCAGCAGCGGCTGTGCATCGCCCGGGCGATCGCCATGCAGCCGACGATTCTGCTGCTGGACGAACCGGCTTCCGCCCTGGACCCGATTTCCACCATGAAAATTGAAGAACTGGTGCTGGAGCTGAAGGAAGAGTACACGATTGTGATCGTGACGCACAATTTGCATCAGGCTGCCCGCATTTCCGACAAGACCGCCTTTTTCCTGATGGGGGAACTGGTGGAAATGAACGACACGTCGAAGCTCTTCACCTCTCCGGAAAACAAGAAAACGGAAGATTACATCAGCGGCCGTTTCGGCTGAATCTCCCTCTGTCGAATGGCCCGCATGTTGAATGCGACAAGCCCTCCACCATACAACCTGCGCGGTGGAGGGCTTTGTTTTGGCTTTGGCTTCTGCCGCTATCGGACGCCGGTCACGAGGAGGCGGGAAGCGGCCGGACGATGGACCCGTCGGCGGCATCCGGCACGTGTGCGGCAGCCGTGCGGAAGAAGCGGATCTCCTGCTCCAGATCGTCCACGATGGCGGCGAGGCGTTCCGAGTCGTGCAGGAATTGTTCGGAGAGCGAGACGCTTTCCTGGGTGGCGGCGACGGCCTGCTGTGTGCCGGCAGTGACCGCCTGAGCGGAATGGGACAGCGCATCCACTCCCTCTTTGATGTCCTGGCTCTGCCTGCTAATGGAGCGGGACAGACGGCCAATGACGGCAAACTGTTCGGTAAGGATTTCGCTGACCGCGACGATCCGGGAGAACACGTCCGCCGCCTCGTGCAGCGTCTGCAGCCCGTCAACGGTGGCGTGGTCGGTTACCGTCATCCGCTCGGTGACGAGGTCCATGCGCGCCTGACCGGACGCGATCACCTGCTGAATCCGCTCGGTCGCGTCTTCCGTCTGCATGGCGTGGGAATGGCGGGAGCCCTTCCCGACGTGCTCGGCGACATGCTTGACATCGGCGATCACGCGCTGGATTTTTCCGATAATGGTGCGGATCTGGCCGCTCATGCGGTTGAAGCTGTCTCCCAACTGGCGGATTTCGTCGCGGGTGTTCACCTGCATCGTCTGGAACAGGTCCCCTTCGCTGAAGGCGGCCAGTTTCGTCTGCACTTCCTTGATCGGCGTAATGATCCGGCGGACGTACAGGAAGAGCAGGGCCGCCAGCGCCGCCAGTCCGATCAGCGAGACGGCGAAAATGGTCCAGCCTGCGCCGAAACGGCTCCCTGGTACCAGTCCGTTTTGCGGGGATCGTATCCGGCGTCAAGGGGTGAACCGGGAAAAGTGAGGTAGCAGCCGTCCCGGGTAGCCAACTGCAGTTCGGAAATGTTGGCGTTGTGGGCCGCCATGTCGGAAAAGATAGATCACCATCGTCATGCTTCCGACGAACAGCCGGGTGAAGATGGTCCTGGACGGAAAAGGCGCAAGGCGCGGCTTGCTCGTTTGGTTTGTTGGCATCGATGATTCTCCCCTTGTTCGACAATGCGTACAGCCTTATTGTAGGGGGCGCCGGGAGAGACGTCGATTGCATCAGGGAAAGATTTACCATAACCTTACCTTTGCTCCAAATCTTTATCAAAACTTTATACATTTCATACAAAAACGCAACATTCGGCCGATATAGTTGGAAAGGATGAGCGTGGTCCACCGCGACGCGATCGAGAAGACGAGAAACGAAGGAGCGAATACCGCATGAGCGTCATTTCGGTTCGTGAGTTGAATCTCTACTACGGCAAACAGCAAGCTCTTCATCATATCCATCTCGATGTGGAACCCCACTCGATCACGGCCCTGATCGGACCGTCGGGATGCGGAAAATCCACGTTTTTGCGGACGCTGAACCGTATGAACGACTACGTTCCGCACACGCGCATCACGGGAACGGTCAAGGTGTTTGGCGAAGACATCTACGGCCCCAATGTGGATGTGGAGCGCCTGCGCAAAAACATCGGGATGGTGTTTCAGCAGCCCAACCCGTTTCCGAAAAGCATTTACGACAACATCGCCTACGGTCCGCGTCTGCACGGCATAACGGACCGCGTCACGCTGGACGAGATCGTGGAAAACAGCCTGAAGGCAGCCGCGCTCTGGGACGAGGTAAAAGACGTGCTGAAAAAGCCGGCGTACGGGCTCTCCGGCGGCCAGCAGCAGCGTCTCTGCATCGCCCGCGCGCTGGCGGTCGAACCGCAGATTCTGCTGATGGACGAACCGACGTCGGCGCTCGATCCGATCTCCACGGCGAAGATCGAGGAGCTCCTGCTCACGCTGAAGGAGACCTACACGATCGTCATCGTCACCCACAACATGCAGCAGGCGGCCCGCATCTCCGACAAGACGGCGTTTTTCCTCAACGGAGAGCTGGTGGAATACGACGCCACTCCGGTCATCTTCCAACATCCGAGCGACAAGCGGACAGAAGATTACATCACCGGGCGTTTCGGATAACCCCGACAGTATCGTAATATAAGAAGAGCGGCCTTTTTGAGGTTCGCTCTTTTTCATGTATGTGTCCCGCCGCGCGTACACAACAGACACAGCGGGGGATGATCGAGAGGAGAAACAGCAGTGGTCTGGCTTGCATTCATCATTTTTGCAGTTACCTTGACTCTGGTCATCTGGCAGCCGCGCGGACTGTCCATCGGGTATCCGGCTGTCGGCGGCGCGCTGCTGGCACTGGCCTGCGGGGTGGTCACGCTGGCTGACGTCGGAGAAGTGACGAGCATCGTGTGGAACGCCACCATCAGCCTGGTCGGCATCATCGTCATATCTTTGATTCTGGATGAAATCGGCTTTTTTGAGTGGGCGGCGCTGCACATGGTCCGATTGGCCAAAGGCAGCGGCCGGAAGATGTTTGTCTATGTGATTCTGTTGGGCACGGTCGTTTCCGCCTTGTTTACCAACGACGGGACGGCCTTGATCCTGACGCCGATCGTTCTCGCGCAGGTGCGCGCCCTGCAGTTGGACGGGCGGATGGTGCTCGCCTTTGTGATGGCCAGCGGTTTTATCGCTGACACCAGTTCACTGCCGTTTGTGGTCAGCAACCTGGTCAATATCGTATCGGCCGACTATTTCGGCATCGGCTTTGCTGCATACGCGGGCAGGATGCTGCTGCCCACGCTGGTATCGGTGGGGGCCAGCCTGCTGGTGCTGTTTTGGTATTTTCGCCGCAGCATCCCCCGAAGCTGCGACCTGACCCACCTGAAAGAGCCGCGCGAGGCTATTCGCGATCAGGCGCTGTTTCGTCTGTCATGGCCGATTCTGGCCGTTCTGCTGGCCGGTTTTTTCGCCAGTGAATGGCTGCACCTTCCCGTGTCGCTGCTGATTGCCGGGGCGGCCGCGGCGTTTTACCTGGCGGCGAGGAAGAGCGCGGCGATTCAACCGCGCCGGATTGTGAAAGAAGCGCCGTGGGTGGTCGTGATTTTTTCCATCGGGATGTACGTGGTCGTCTGGGGGCTGCACAACGCCCGCTTGACCGACTGGGTGAGAGACTGGCTGGATGTGCTGGCCGCCCACGGTCTGTTTGCCGCGACCATTGGGACGGGCTATACTGCAGCAGTGCTGTCCTCGGTGATGAACAATTTGCCGACGGTGATGTTTGACGCGTTGGCGGTCCAGGGCACGTCGACCGCGGGGGTGGTTCGCGAAGCGCTCGTCTACGCCAACGTCATCGGTTGTGATCTGGGGCCAAAAATTACGCCAATCGGTTCGCTGGCGACACTGCTTTGGCTGCACGTGCTGGGGCGCAAAGGTGTGACGATTACCTGGGGCCAGTATTTCCGCACCGGGATCGTCCTTACCGTGCCCACGTTGTTTTTCACGTTGACTGGCCTGTATCTCACACTGTTTATTTCGGGATAAACGGGTCGCTCATGGTCAGCCTGAGGACAGGCTGACTTTTTTTTCGTTTTGCCGGCGCGGTCTCGGGGGAATGAATCCGAAGAAAGAAGAATAGCCGCTGGAAGATGCGGAAAAAATAGGCACAGCACTGGTGAAGAAAATGGGATTCATAGGAGGAGATGACCAATGTGGCAAGGCTGGCCCCTTGAGCGGGTGCTGCTCTTGTTTGTGGGACTTGCGTTTGCGATCCTGTCTGTTCAGGTGACGCTGTTTCACGCCCGGCAAAACTTTCGCCGCTGGGCGATGTGGGTGCCGGTGGTGGAAGGGCCGCTGTTTGCCGTGACCGCCATCGTCCTGGCTTTTTACAATGCGGGGTGGCTGCGCGTGCTGTTTGCCCTGTTCATGTGGATCGGCATGGCTGGCGGCCTGTACGGGGCCTATCTGCATACCGCGGGAGTGGGACAGCGCGTGGGCGGGTATTCCCAGAGCCAAAACTTCCTGGTCGGCCCGCCCATTATGCTGCCGTTGATGATGACGGCGATTTCGGCCTTGGGGCTGCTGGCCCTGTACTGGGGGTGAGGCGGCATGGCGAAAACGAGCCGTTACCCATCGTATGACGTGTGGGAGGAACACGCCGCCTGGGACCCTCACACCCGGAACATTGTCGGCAAGCGGCGCACCCCTCAAGTGGCGTACCGCTTTTTTACGAAAAAGGAAGCGATGCTGCTGCAGTCCATCGTCAGCGTGCTGGTGGATGACCACCGGCTGGAGGTGCTGACGTACGTGACCCAGCATCTGGACGAATCGGCCGCCAGTCCGATCGGGGAAGCGCAGCGGAAGGTGGGGGTGCCGCCCAAGCAGCAGTTGTACCTCCTGGGACTGGCCGGGATCAACGAGGCCAGCCGCGAGAAGTACGGCGCGGAATTTCCCGGCTTGAAGCGGGAAGAGCAGCAGGCCGTCCTGGAAGCGGTGGCGGCCGGGCAGGTTCCCGCCACCACCGCCTGGGCGCAGCTAAACCCCGTCGACTTTTTCACCAAGCTGCTCCGCGACACGGTGGAGGCGTATTACTCTCACCCCCTGGTCTGGTCGGATATCGGCTACGGCGGACCGGCGTATCCGCGCGGCTACGTGCGCGTGGAAAAAGGACTGGTGGACCCCTGGGAGGCGAAAGCGGATGGAGAATAAGGACCGGGTAACGCATCACAGCGACCATTATGAAGGGCACCGCTCCAAGCGGCTGGATCAGCGCCGGTACGCGGACGGGGCGGATGTCTGCATCGTCGGGGCGGGGGCAGCGGGCGGCGTGCTGGCATACGAATTGGCCAAGGCCGGGCTGCGCGTCGTCGTGATCGAAGCGGGCCCCTTCTGGAATCCGCAGACCGATTTTGCCAGTGACGAGCTGGCGATGAAAAACCTCGGCTGGCAGGAGACCCGTCTGGTCGACGGGAACAATCCGCTGCGGCTGGGGCACAACAACTCGGGAAGGGGTGTAGGGGGCGGCACCGTCCATTTTACCGGGGTCTTCCTGCGGTTTCACGAGAGCGACTTCATGACCAAGACGGTGGACGGCGTCGGCGAAGACTGGCCGCTCCGCTACCAGGACCTGGCTCCCTATTACGACAAGATCGAGCGGGAAATCGCCGTGTCCGGTCCCGATCACTTTCCCTGGGGGCCGTTCAACGGGCCGTATCCGTTTCCGGTGCGGGAGCCGATCAGCGCCAACGCGCAGTTGTTCCGGGAAGCGTGCGCAAAGCTGGGCTTCGACAGCGTCGTCGCGCCGCTGGCTATTTTGTCCGCGCCGTTTGACGGCCGGCCTCCTTGCATCAACCGCGGTTTCTGCAACCAGGGATGCCTGCCCAACGCCAAGTACAGCGGATTGATTCACCACATCCCGAAAGCGATCCAGGCGGGGGCGGAAGTGCTGTCCGACTGCATGGTGACGCAGATTCTCACGGATGGGACGCGCGTCACCGGCGTTCTCTTTCAACACGGCAGCGACACGTACAAGCAGACAGCCCGGGTCGTGATTCTCGCCGGCTATGTCGTGGAGACGCCGCGCCTGCTGCTGCATTCGGCCACGCCCCATTTTCCGGACGGGCTGGCCAATTCCAGCGGGTGGGTGGGCAAGGCGATCATGCCCCACTCCAGCCAGGACGTGTACGGACTATTGCCTGACGAAGTGCGCCTGTACAAAGGGACGCCTGTGCTGGCGTTGACCCAGCATTTTTACGAGACGGACCGGGAGCGAGGGTTTGCCCGGGGGTACACGCTGAGCGCCCACGGAGCGAGGCCGGTGGCCATGGCCGGGGCGATTGCAGCGGAACGGTTGGACGGGTCCTTTTTGTGGGGGAAAGCCCTGCGGGAGACGATGCTGGATTACAACTACTACGCCCGGGTCACGCTCGTCGGGGAGGTGCTTCCCCATCCCGACAATGCCGTCACGTTGACCGACGAAAAAGACGAGTACGGTCTGCCGGTCCCGAAAGTGACCTTTTCCTACGGAGAAAACGACAAAAAGCTGATCGCCCACGCCGTCGAGCAGATGAAGCGGCTGATTGAAGCGATGGGCGGCACACCGGAGCACGTCGTCGACGACACGGCCCACCTGATGGGCGGCTGCCGGATGGGCAGGGACCCGTCGACGTCCGTGGTCAACGAATTCGGGCAAACCCACGACATTCCCAATTTGTTCATCGCGGGCGCATCCACGTTTGTCACATCGGGCGGCGGCAATCCGACCAACACGGTGATGGCGCTGGCCGCCCGGACGGCGGACCGCCTGGTGGAAGCGATGCAGACGAGGGACGTCTGACAGGCGTTCACGGATCTTTCGACATCATATCTTCCCTGCCTTATGTCTGTATAGTATACTGATAAACAGATATGCAAGGCAAAGGTGGGGTATTATGGATGTTGATTTGACGCAGGTGTTGTATTTGTCAGAGATCTACAAGCTTCTCGGCGACAAAACACGCTTGACGATCATGGCTCTCCTGCAGGTACAGTCTTTCTGTGTACGCGATCTCGTGGAGATTTTGCAAACATCCCAACCATCCGTTTCCCAGCACTTGGCCAAATTGAAAACACACGGGTTGGTGAAGGAGAAGCGCAGGGGTCCCTGGGTGTTTTACTCCCTGAACACGGAGTGCTCACCTGCCGTACAGCAGATTCTTTCGCACTTGCCGGACATGTCGCCTCTCATCAAAGAAAAAAAACAAGCGGGTGCTCATTCGCTCGCATAACAAACAACTGTGCGCCAAAGTCCTTTGGCGAAGCCGCTTCTTCACAGGAAGCGGCTTTAAAATGTTTACCCGTCACATTTCCCACAGGCGGGAACAAAAAAGCGTTGGATCAAGAGAGATCCAACGCTTTTTTCAATTGCTCCTTGTCAAAGCCGTGAACGACGATCCGCTCGCCGTCTTCCTTCACGATCAGGGTAACGGGCGTCATGCTCGCTCCCAGTTCGATCGCTTCCTGGAAATAGGCGTCATTTTTGCGGATGTCGCGGTCCTCAAACGGGATGTTTTGCTGCGTCAGCCACATTTTTTCCTCCTGGCAGGGGCCGCAGGTGGGCTGGGTGTAGACAATGACGGTACGAGCCATGTAAGTTGCTCCTTTCGTACTCGAATGAAAGGGAATACTTCGCGGCGGGGCAGGGAAACTCCTGCCGCCGTTGGCACTTAGGATGCCCGAAAACGGCGGCGAACCGACACCGCGACGCGAGCCGTTCCCGTGCGGTTTGGCCGCGTGAAAGGAAAAAACAGGCGGGAATAGGCACCCTGCTTGCGGCGCACATTATATTCAGTGACACGGAGGAGGTGAATGGACGATGCCGAAACAAACCAAACAAGCAGGTATGAACCAAGCGCAACAGCAAGCTGCGCAAACCACCGCAACCGAATTTGCGAGCGAAACCAACGTATCGGAAGTGCGCCGCCAAAACCAGCAATCCGCTGCGAAATCCGCTCAGCAAACGCAACAACCTACCGAATAACAGGACCATTCACCCCCGCTTTTTGCGGGGGTTCAGTGTGTAGACAAAGTGACTGCTGGGGGGAGAAGCACGTTTCCGTCATCCGCTCCGTGCTCGCCCAGCAAGGGAGCACAGACTGCACGCTCCGCACCGATTTGCGGGGGATCGCCAAAGCCGTATCGCTTTGCAGCCCATTCAGAGGTGGCGCTCCTTTTTCCCGCAAATCGCTGCTCCGCTCGGTAGGGCTCACAAGTCGCTCTGCCTGGAAACATGCTTCTCCTCCGATACAATTGGTTTGTCCTCAGTTTACACCCCCGCTTTTTTGCGGGGGTTGTTTTTGGTTTGCGGCAGGCCTTGCCAATAATAGAATGGGGTGATATCGTCACTGCATAACCAAAGAATGGGGAGCGGGATCGTTCATGATTGTGGGAATCGGCACGGACATTGTGGAAATCGGGCGCGTGCAGGCGCTGATCGAGCGGCGGCCGGAAGCGCTCGACCGACTTTTTACGGACGCGGAAAAAGCGCTGCTGGACGGCAAGGCGAAGGCAAGGCGGGCGGAATACCTGGCCGGCCGGTTCGCCGCCAAGGAGGCGGCGGCAAAGGCGCTGGGCACCGGGATTGGCGGCCAGGTAGGCTTTCACGATGTGGAGGTCTTCTCTTCGGACAACGGCAAGCCGGACATGCGCATCAGCAGGGCGGCGCTGGAGCGGGTCGGACTCAACCCGGAGCGGGTGCGGGTTCACCTCAGCATTTCCCACAGCCGGGATTATGCCGTGGCGCAGGTTGTGGTGGAAGAACTGTAACTTGTCTGCATATCGGGACGAGGATGGACATAGATTTATATCGCGTAGATCAGGAGGGACTACCTGCTCTAACAGAAAGGGTAAGTCTTCAGCCGATCAAGGCGATGTCGCGTCCCGATAACCGAATGGACTTTTGACACGATGTGCGCGGAAGAGGCGAAAGACTGACAGATTTCCCAGGAAATAGACAGGAGTGCCCTTCTTTGTCGAAATTAGCAGACAAGGAGGAGTTCTTTGAATGAAACGGGCAGCTTTACCACTGGTTTTCTTGTTGGTCTTTTCCCTGCTGCTCGGCGGCTGCTTCGGTCAAAAGACACCGGATGATGTGGTGGATGACCTGAGCAGCACGCTGGACAAGATGGCCGGCTACAAGTCTCAGGCCGTACTGACCATGCAGACCGGCTCCACGGCGATGGAGTACGATGTGGCGGTGTGGTACGAGAAACCGACCAACTACCGTGTCGCGCTCACATCCAAGCAGCGAGGGATTACGCAGATCATCCTGCGCAACAATGAAGGGGTGTTCGTCCTGACGCCGCATCTCAACAAGAGCTTCCGCTTCCAAAGCGGCTGGCCGGAAAACAACGGTCCGCTCTATCTCTACGAGACGCTGGTCCGCAGCATCATCGACGACACGGAACGCAAGATGGACATGGACGACAGGCAGTACGTGTTTGAAGTCAAGGCAAATTACAACGGCAATCGCTCTCTGACCAGGCAGAAGATCTGGCTGACGGAGGAGCTGAAGCCGACGCGAGCGGAAATCATGGATTCCAATATGAATACGCTGGTCACGATCAACTTCACCGACTTTGTGTTCAACCCGCAGTTTGACAAGGATGCGTTTGACAAAGACCGCAACATGAACACCAGTTCACTGCCGGTGGTGCCGACGCTGTCGCAGGAAAACGACACAAGCAAACCGCCATCCAGCCAGTTCGGCGTCATTGTGCCCACCTACACCCCCGACGGCGTGAAGCAGGGCGACATCGAGCCGGTAACCCGGGACGGTGAGCGGACGGTCGTACTGGAGTACAAAGGTTTGTACAACTACAAGCTGATTGAAGCGCGCCCCACGGCGACCTCGGTGTCCTCGGAGCAGGGGCTGCCGGTCGATCTGGGCTTCACCGTCGGGGTGCTGATCCAAAATGCTGACAATCAGCGCTACCTGAGCTGGGAACTGGACGGCGTGGAGTTTACGCTGACCGGCGACCTGCCGGAAGAGGAAATGGTCAAGGTGGCCCAATCCACGTACGGCGTGAGCGGAAAATAATTAAAATCAATCGGGACGGCATTGGCCGTCCTTTTTTGTCGTGTGTGGCGCCGTCTCTGACGCATCGACCTCGATGCCGGAGAACAGGCGGCGGGTTCAGCGGACGAAAAGGAACGGTCTGCCGGTGTATAAGCGAATTGACATACAGCGGCAGAAAGCGATAAAGTCGAAGTAACTACGCGATGAGGTGAAGCAGCATCCATGAAAAAAACGTCCGATGAGATTTTGTACCAGGAAGAGTCCGGCTACAAAGACCTGCTGCTGCGCAAAAACATGAAAATGCGTATCATGGAGACGCTTTTCTTTGTCGTCGGGATGCTCCTTTTGTCTCAATTTTTCAACACCCAGACACCGGCTTTCAAAGTGCTCGCCTTTGCCATCGCGATCGCGGTCGTCGGCCTGGCGCCGTTTGTGTACAAGTATACGCTGCGGCCGTCGTACAAGCTGACCAGGACGCATCTGATCGTCTCCATGGGCGGCCGGGAGACGAGTTATCCGCTGTCGGAGGTGGAGCCGATTTTTGAAGGCCGCCATTTGTACAAGCTGGGCGGCAAGCGGCATTCGTTGATGGTGTCCCGGCAGTTTCTCAACCATCTCAACGAACGGCTGTTTGTCTATCAAAAGCTGCAAAAGAGGAGATAACGAACGAGATGAAACCGTACTGCCGCGATACCTGGGTTGAAGTGGATCTGGATGCGATTCGGGCCAATGTGCAGGCGTTCCGCCGCCACATACCGGCTTCCGCCGGCATCATGGCCGTCGTCAAGGCGGACGGCTACGGACACGGCGCCTTTCACGTCGGCAGGGAAGCGCTGGACAGCGGTGCCGATTCGCTCGCCGTGGCGATGCTGGACGAAGCGATTGTGCTGAGAAAGGCGGGGATCACCGCGCCCATCCTGGTGCTCGGCTACACGCCCCCGGATTCGGTGGTGGCCGCCAGCCGCTGGGAGGTGGAGCTGACGGCCTACCACGCCGACTGGATGACGGAGGCGAACCGTTTGCTGCAGGAGGCGTCGGCCAAGCCCGTCGGCATTCACATCAAGGTGGATACGGGCATGGGCAGAATCGGCGTGCGCGCCAAAGACGAGCTGTTTGCCGTGGTGGAAGCGCTCGAAAACAGCCCCATGCTCCGCTGGGCGGGCATTTTCACGCACTTTGCCACCGCCGACGAACCGGATGTCACGCTGGTCTGCGAGCAGCACGAGCGGTTCCAGTCGTGTTTGCGCGCCTTGCGGGAGACGGGCAGGCGGCTGCCGCGCGTCCACTGCTCCAATACCGCTGCCGCCATCGCCTTTCCCGAATGGGGGTATGATACGATCCGTTTGGGCATAGGTTTATACGGATTATACCCTTCCGCCTACATGAAGCAGCAGGCTCGCGTGCAACTGGTTCCGGCGCTTTCCCTGAAGACCCGGATTGCCCATGTCAAGCGAATGACCGAAGCGCCCTACACGACCAGCTACGGGGCGACGTACACCGCGCAGCCGGGCGAGCAGATCGCCACGCTCCCGATCGGCTATGCCGACGGGTTTTCCCGGCTGCTGTCCAATCGCGGATCGGTTCTGTACAAGGGCTGTCGGGCGCCGGTGGTCGGCAGGGTCTGCATGGACCAGATCATGGTCAGGATCGATCACGGAACGGCACGGGTAGGTGACGAGGTGGTGCTGTACGGCAAACAGGGGGACGACGAAATCTCGCTGGATGAAGTGGCCGATTGGTTGGGGACGATTAACTACGAGGTCGCGTGCATGCTTGATCACCGCATCCCGCGCGTCTACCTGCGCGGCGGCAAAGTGGTGGACGTGTACCATTCGCTGACGAGACAGCACGACCTGTCACAAAGTGTAAATAACTAGCAGTCGACATCAGGCAGGAATTTGCGGATGGAACGCGAATACAAGTAGAGCGCAAAACGGGCTTTTTTTGCCTGACAGCGATCGGACAGGTATATTTTTGAAAATGGTTCGACATAATGGTATTGTTCCTACCGGATTGCGGTGGAACGAGCACTGCGGATGTTACGGTCATGGTTGGAGGTGGATTTGTCTTGTCTAAGTCTAACACGAAACGCATCATGATCAGCTTGCCACAGCACTTGCTCCAGGAAGTGGATGGCGTCATTCAAAAAGAAAAATCCAATCGCAGCGAGTTTATTCGCCAGGCGATGCACCTTTACTTGAAAGAGCGCAAAAAGCGTGTCATTCGCGAAACCATGCAAAAGGGTTACATGGAAATGGCGAAAATCAATCTGAAAATGGCATCGGAGGCATTTGGCGCAGAGGAAGAGGCTGACCATACTCTTATCCGCTTAGTTAGCGGGGTGTGACTTGTGATTGTCAAACGTGGCGATGTGTTTTTCGCTGACCTGTCACCGGTCGTTGGCTCTGAACAGGGAGGCGTGCGGCCTGTTTTAGTCATTCAAAACGATATTGGCAATCGCTTTAGTCCAACGGTCATCGTCGCCGCCATCACGGCGCAGATTCAGAAGGCGAAACTGCCGACGCATGTAGAGATTGACGCAAAAACGTACGGATTTGACCGTGACTCCGTGATTCTGCTGGAACAGATTCGAACCATTGACAAACAACGGCTGACCGATAAAATAACGCATCTGGACGACGAGATGATGGATCGCGTCAATGAATCCCTGCAGATCAGCCTGGGACTCATTGACTTTTAATCGTTTGCCGGATGCTCAGACAGCAAAAACCACTTGTGTGACAAGTGGTTTTTTTGCTGTGGGGGCAGGGATTCGAAACGGCGGCAGCGAAATGATTCCGTAGACAAAAAATGACACGTTTTGCTAATGGATCGGATCGGTGACAAGCGCGGATGGAAGGAGTTTCCGGTTGTGACAGAGCCTTATTCAGAACAAGTCAACATCGCAACAGAGGCGGACATTGTCACGGCCAGGCAGATCGGCCGCAACATGGCGAGACAACTGGGCTTCGGCACCATTATGCAGTCCCGCATCGCCACCACCATCTCCGAACTGGCGCGCAACATCTACTTGTACGCGGACAGCGGCACGATTTTCATCGAACAGGTGGAGCGGGACAGCCGTGTCGGGCTGCGGATCACGGCTGCCGACACCGGTCCGGGCATCGCCGACATTCGCAAGGCGATGGAGGACGGGTATTCCACGTCAGGCGGTTTGGGAGCGGGACTGCCGGGGGTGAAGCGGATGATGGACGATTTTTTTCTGGAGAGCATCCCCGGAAAAGGAACGCGTGTCATCGTCGTCAAGTGGCGGAACGAAGCGGGGGGAGGTGACCCCGGTTGACGGATTACGACCTGGAAGAACAGTATGCGCGCCTGCTGCGGGATTACCGGGAGGGCAAAGGAGAAGCCCAATTGTACGGAGCCCAGCAGTTGGGAAAGCAGCTCTTGGCCCGCAACGTCTCCCCGGAAGAGCTCGCCGACCTGCACGGACGGGCGCTGGAGCGTTTGGGGCCGGTTCCCGAGTTCGTCCGGGAGTCGTTTCAGATTTTGACGGAAATCATGATCGAGTATGGGAACGCTTACCGCTCGATTCACAGTTGGCGGAGCCGGCATCAACAGTTGGAGTCGGAAATCGCCGTAGCCTCCGCGATGCAGCAGGCACTGCTGCCGCAGAGGCTTCCCTCCTGCCCCGGTGTGGACGTGGGGCTGGTCAGCGTTCCGGCCAAGCAGATGAGCGGCGACTACTACGATTTTGTCTGCCACGACAGCCACAGGTTCAGCCTGGCGATCGCCGACATAACGGGTAAGGGGATTCCCGCGGCCATGTGCATGTCGATGCTCAAATACGCCATCGACGGCCTGGGCGAGATGGAGCTGGGGCCGGCGGACATCCTGCGTCATTTGAACAATGTCGTGGAGCGGAACCTCGATCCGAGCATGTTTGTCACGATGGTGTACGGCCGTTACGACGCGGCTGTTCACCGCTTTTGCTACGCGACGGCGGGACATGAGCCGGGGTTTTTGTACCGGCGGGCCGAGGACCGCTTTTACGATCTCGAAGGCCGGGGCGCGGCCCTGGGAATTGCGCCGGGAAGCACGTACGAGGAGCGGGAAGTGGCGCTCGAACCGGGAGATTGCCTGATCCTGTTGACGGACGGTGTGACGGAACGCAAGGTGGGGAGAGCGTACTTCCAAAGGGAGGAGCTGGTTTCCTATCTGCAGGGGGAAGTGGGGGCACCTGCACAGGAGATGGCCAACCGCCTCTACCGCAGGCTGCTGCTCCTCTCCCAGTTTGAACTGCCGGATGATTACACCATGATCATACTTCGACGTACGTGAGCACAGCATACGGGAGGGAGTTGCGGATGGACCTGACGATTACGCACACAAGCAACGGCGGTGAACACGTGCTGGTACTCGCAGGGGAAATCGACGCCTTTACGGGGCCGCAGCTAAAGGAGCGCCTGCTGCCGCTGGTCAACCAGCCGGACGTGAGGAGCGTCGCCGTGGATCTGACAGCCGTTGAATACATGGACAGCACGGGGATCGGTATATTTGTCGCGGCGATGAAAGCGTGCAGGCAGACGGGCTGCCGGCTCGTCGTGGAACGTCTGTCGCCGCGCGTGGAGCGGCTGTTTCGCCTCACCGGATTGTATGAACGAATTGTTCCCCGTAAAGGAGAGAGCGACGAATGGCGCAACGACCTGAGGCCGATGTGATCCGACTGACGCTGCCAGCCCGGGCGGGGTATGTGGGCGTTGTCCGCCTGACTGTTTCGGGCATTGCCAACCGGATGGGATTTGCCTACGAGGAGATCGAAGACATCAAGCTGGCGGTGGCCGAGGCCTGCACCAACGCGGTGAACCACGCCTACGACCGCTCCGCCGAGGAGATGGAGCTGAGCGTCACCTGCCGCGTGTTTCCGGATCGCCTGGTCATCGAAGTGGCAGATCAGGGGAAAGGGTTTTGGTTTGGCGGACAGCCGGCAGATTTGAGGCCGATCCACCCCGATGCGGACCTCGACGACGTGGCCGAAGGAGGACTGGGTCTGTTCCTGATCCATGCGCTGATGGACGAAGTGGACGTTCAGGTGGGCGAGGGAGTGACGGTTTCCATGACCAAGTACGTGCGGGGGGATGGGGTGGCTTGCGATGACCGGGCAGATTCCGAAGCGGAAGCCTAGCCGCGAAAAGCTGATTCGGCTGGTCGGCGCGTTTCGTGAGACAGGGGACCCCGGTTTGCAGGAGGAACTGGTTCGCGCCTATACCCCACTCGTGGAGACGCTTGCGAAAAAATTCGTGCGCGGCCAGATTTCCTACGAGGACGTGTTTCAGGTGGGCATGCTCGGGCTGCTTGCCTCCTTTCGCCGGTTTGACCCCTCGCTGGGCCGCACGTTCGAGAGTTTTGCCGTTCCGACCATTGTCGGGGAGATCAAGCGCTACATCCGCGACAAGACCTGGAGCGTCCACGTCCCCCGGCGGATCAAGGAGCTGAGCCCGAAGATCAAGCGTACGGCGGACGAACTGACCGCCCGCCTGCAGCGCTCCCCGCAGATTTCGGAAATCGCGGACGCACTCGGCATCAGCGAGGAAGACGTGCTGGAGACGTTGGAGATGGGACGGAGCTACTATTCCCTGTCGATCGACAGCGAGCTGGAGTCGGACAGCGACGGCAACGCCGTCTCGCTTCTGGACGTGGTCGGGGTGGAAGAGGAAGGGTATGACCGGATCGACCGGCAGTTGATGCTGGACCGCGCCCTGCATGCGTTGGACAAACGGGAACAGGCCATCATTCATCTTACGTTTTATCGGAATTTGAGCCAAAAGCAGGCAGGGGATCTGCTGGGCATGTCCCAGATGCACGTTTCGCGGCTGCAGCGCAGGGCTCTCGGCAAACTGCGGGCGGCGCTGCAGGCTGACCAACCCGACATCGTAACGTAACCGACGACGGAGGTGGACACCACCTCCGTTTTTTGCGCGATTCGCGCTGGGGGGCCATTTGCCGGTTGTGTTACAATAACCGCGTAGGACGAGTGCAGGAGGTACGGAATGGACCGAACGTTGATGATCCAGACGATCGCGCAGGAGACGGGCGTCAAGCCGCATCAGGTGGAGCGCACGATCACCTTGCTGGACGAAGGCAATACAGTGCCGTTTATCGCCCGGTACCGCAAGGAAATGACCGGGGAGCTGGACGAAACCCAGATTCGCGCCATTGACGAGCGCGTTCGTTATTTGCGCAACCTGTCCGTGCGCAAGGAAGAGGTAATCCGGCTGATCGAGGAGCAGGGCAAGCTGACCGACGAGCTGAAGGCGGCCATCGAGCGCGCCGTCAAGCTGCAGGAAGTGGAGGATTTGTACCGGCCGTACCGGCAGAAGCGGCGGACCCGGGCCACGATGGCCAAGGAAAAGGGCCTGGAGCCGCTGGCCGTGTACCTGTTGAGCCTGCCTGCGGCGGGTGATCCGGCAGCGGAGGCGGCAGCGTACGTCGACCCCGAAAAGGGAGTGGAGTCGGCGGAGCAGGCGCTGCAGGGAGCGATGGACATCGTGGCCGAACAGATCTCGGACGACGCAGAGATTCGGCAGTGGATCCGGCAGCGGACGTTCCAGAAAGGGACGCTGGTGACGGAGCAAAAGGCGGAGGAAGCGGACGGGAAAAACGTCTACCAGATGTACTACGCCTTCAGCGAGCCGCTGAAAAAGGTGGTCCCCCACCGCGTGCTGGCGATCAACCGGGGCGAGAACGAAGGCATCCTGAAGGTTGCGGTCGAGGCACCGGTGGAGGAAATCCTCGCCTATCTGAAAAAACGCGTCGTCGCCCGGGAGACGGTGGCCCGCCCCTGGCTGGAAGCGGCGGTGGAAGACAGCTACAAGCGCCTGATCGCTCCGTCGATCGAGCGGGAAGTGCGGGCCGAGCTGACGGAGACGGCGGAAGAGAGGGCGATTCACATATTCGCGGAAAACCTCCGCAACCTCTTGCTGCAGCCGCCGCTGAAAGGCAAAGTGGTGCTGGGCGTGGACCCGGCCTACCGGACCGGCTGCAAGCTGGCCGTGGTGGACGAGACCGGCAAACTGCTGGATGTGGCCGTCATCTACCCGACGCCGCCCGCCAACAAGGTGGCGGAAGCGGCGGCCAAGGTAAAGGCGCTGATCGAGAAATACGGTGTGCACGTCGTCGCCATCGGCAACGGAACCGCCTCGCGGGAGACGGAGCAGTTCATCGCCGGGGTCCTGAAGGATCTGAAGCAGAGCGTGTTTTACATCATCGTCAACGAGGCGGGCGCTTCTGTCTACTCCGCTTCGGAACTGGCCAAGGAGGAATTCCCCGAGCTGGACGTGGCCGAGCGCAGCGCCGTCTCGATCGCCCGCCGGCTGCAGGACCCGCTGGCCGAACTGGTCAAGATCGATCCCAAATCAATCGGCGTGGGCCAATACCAGCACGACGTCTCCCAGTCCCGCCTGGCGGAGAGCCTGCAGTTCGTCGTGGAGTCGGCGGTCAACCACGTCGGGGTGGACGTAAATACCGCTTCCCCCTCCCTGCTGCAGTACGTCTCCGGCATCAGCCGCCAGGTGGCCGGCAACATCGTGAAGAAGCGGGAGGAAATCGGAAAGTTCACCGACCGCTCGCAGTTGAAAGACGTGCCTCGTCTCGGGGCCAAGACGTACGAACAGTGCATCGGCTTTTTGCGGATCATGGACGGCGCCAATCCGCTGGACAAAACGCCGATCCACCCCGAATCCTACGCGGCGGTGCACAAGCTGCTGGCGATCATCGGAATCACTCCCGAAGAGATCGGCAGCCAGACCTGCCGCGAACGGCTGCAGGAGCTGGATCTGGCCGAGACGGCACGGCAATTGGAGATCGGCGAACCGACGCTTGCGGATATCGTCGACAGCCTGCTGCGCCCCGGACGTGACCCGCGGGACGAACTGCCCAAGCCCCTGCTGCGCAGCGACGTCCTCCAGCTCTCCGACCTGTCCGTGGGGATGAAGCTGCAGGGCACGGTACGCAACGTGGTGGACTTCGGAGCGTTTGTGGACATCGGGCTGAAAAACGACGGACTTGTCCACATCTCCCGGATGCGCAAAGGCTTTGTCAAGCACCCGCTGGACGTGGTGACGGTGGGCGACATCGTCGACGTCTGGGTAGTGGAGATCGATGAAAAGCGGCAGCGCGTCGGCTTGACGATGATTGCCCCCGAGGAGTGACAAAAGCGCCCGGACTCCTCCGTCCGGGCCAAGGGAGGCCGCCCACAAAAAAAGCGGCCTCCTCTTACTCCAGGCGGCCGCCGTGTTTTTCCCAATATAGAAACCAGCAACTGTTCAACAGGCGAATCTGCCGCAAGTCCTTCCCGAAGAAGGCACGCTGCAGCTGCCTGCGCATCCACTGTGGCATGAGAGTACCTCCTGGCGTCAATCGTCTATTGGCAATGTATGCCGAAGACGCGCCGGAGGTACCTGTTTCTTTGCGAAGCTTATTCCTCTTCGTTCAAAAACTCAAGCTGCGCCTGCAGGGCGCGGATTTCCGTGAGCAGGGAGACGAGCGGATACTCGCTCTCCTGAAGAGCGGCAAAACGGCGCTCCAGGCGGCTGACGTAGGCGAGGCCCTCTTCGACCGGGCAGGCGTCGCTCAGCAGTTCCAGCCCGGTGCACTCGGCGACGATGACGGGCAGTTCCGGACGGTCGGCGATGGTCAGCTTGCCGATCTCCTTGTGCAGCCGTTTGAGCAATGCGACCAGTTGGTACATATGGGAGTCGGGCATGGCGACAAAGCGCAGCCCGGTTTGTTCCTGCAAAATCAGATAACGCATAAGTCCTCCACCATTCTACGTGTCTTTCCCAACAAGTGTAGCCTATTCATCGGCCACTTTTCAATATGTGCGGGAAAGGTCGGGGGACAGGCGGGAGGACGGGGAGGAAACCATGACGGATCAGGAATTGCAGACGCTGGTGGAAGCCATATCGGAGGAGTTTTTTGGCAAACCGTTCCGCCACCGCGCCCGCTTTAACCGGCGGCTGCGCACGACAGGCGGGCGGTACCTGCTCCAATCACACGATATCGAATTGAACCCCCGCCACCTGGAAGAGCACGGGGAAGCGGAACTGATCGGGATCATCAAACACGAACTGTGCCACTACCACCTGCACCTGGAAAAACGGGGGTATCGGCACGCCGACCGGGAGTTTCGCGAGCTGTTGAAACAGGTGGGCGGCAGCCGGTACTGCCGGGAGGTAAGCGGCGGCCGGACCCGGCTGCCCTACCGGTACGAGCTGGTCTGCCGGGCGTGCGGCATGCGCTACAAGCGCAAGCGAAAGATGAACCCGGCCCGATACCGCTGCGGCCGCTGCCGGGGAAAGCTGTCGCTCAGGGAGCTGGCGCCGGCGGACGGCGGCTGACTGCCGGCGGGGGAAGCGCAGGAGACAGCGGGGCTCGTCAGTGGAAGCCCGCTTCCTTGCGTGCCTTTGTACGGCAACGGTATAATGAATGCACTATGTGGAAAAAGGAGCGTTCGCGGTGGCGCACGACGAATTTTCGCTCATCCGCCAGTGGACGAGCCGCTCGGCCGGCCAGGAAGGAAACGGGCTTTCAGTGGGGATCGGCGACGATGCCGCCGTCTTTTCCCCCTCCCCGGGCATGGAGGTGGTCGCCTGCTGTGACGCCATGGTGGAAACCGTCCATTTTCTGCGGGAGACGATGAAGCCGAGCGATATCGGCTACAAGGCGGTCATCAGCAATATCAGCGACGTGGCGGCGATGGGCGGGATCGCCCGCTTTGCCCTGGTCAGCATCGCCGTACCGCCGCGCTGGACGGCGGCGGAATGCCGGGAGATCTACGACGGGATTTACGAGGCGTGCGCGGCGTACGGTGTCCGGGTGATCGGCGGGGACACGGTGGCGGCGCCCGACGCCCTGCACCTTTCCGTGACCGTATTGGGGGAAGTGGAAAAGGGGCGGGCGCTTCGCCGCTCGGGCGCGCGGCCGGGGCAGCTCGTGTTTGTGACCGGTCATCTGGGAGGGTCGGCAGCAGGACTTCACCTGCTGCTGCAGACCAGAGACGCGGGTGCGCGGGTGCCGTCCGAGTGGTCCGTGCTGGTCGCCTGCCACCAGCGGCCCGCGGCGCAGATTGAGGCGGGACGCCTGCTGCTCGCGTCCGGTTCGGCGGGGGCGCTGAACGACATCAGCGACGGGCTTGCCTCCGAGCTGTGGGAGATCGCCGAAGCGAGCGGCGTGAGACTGGTGGTGGACGCCGCGCAGGTGCCGGTGCACGAAGCGACCCGGGCGTACGCCGCACAGGCGGGCAGGGACCCGCTGGACTGGGCGCTGTACGGAGGCGAAGACTATCAGTTGGTGGGCACGGTGGACCCGGCGGGCGCGGAGACGCTTGCGCGGCGATGTGCCCAATCGGGCATTTCCTTCACCGTCATCGGCCGCGTGGAAGAGGGCGGACCGTCCGTCACGCTGTGCCGCGACGGCGTATGCGGTCCGCTGGCAAAAGCGGGCTACAATCATTTTGCACAAGCCGACTGACAAGAGAGGATGACAGGGATGACATACAGGTGGACGCTGTCCGGAGTCGGGGACACCCAGCGCTTTGCCGAGCGTCTGGCCGAACGGCTGCGGCCGGGCGACATTCTGGCGCTGGAGGGCGACCTGGGCGCGGGCAAGACGACATTTACCCAGGGGCTGGCCCGCGGTCTGGGCGTGCGGCAGGTGGTGAACAGTCCGACGTTTACCATCATAAAAGAGTATCAGGGACGGCTGCCGCTTTATCACATGGATGTCTACCGGGTGGGAGACGATGTGGATTCGCTCGGCCTGGACGAGTATTTTTTCGGTGATGGAGTCTGCGTGGTCGAGTGGGCTTCCCTGATCGAGGATGTGCTGCCGCAGGAGCGGCTGACGGTCATCCTGCGAAACGAGGGGGCGGACACCCGCCGTATCGAACTTGTGCCGCAGGGAGAGCGGTATGTGACTTTGTGCGAGGAGTTTGATAGTGATGCGCGTACTGGCGATTGACACGTCCAACCTGGTGTTGAGTGTAGCCGTGGTGGAGGAGGGCCGTGTGCTGGCGGAAGTGACCACCAACCAGCAAAAAAACCACTCCGTCCGCCTGATGGACTGCGTCTCCCGGCTGCTGGACGAGACGGACACGCGGCCGGAACAGCTCTCCGGCATCGGCGTGGCAAAAGGGCCCGGATCGTATACGGGTGTCCGCATCGGCGTCGCCACGGCCAAAAGCATCGCCTGGGCACTGAACCTGCCCGTGGTCGGCGTCTCCAGCCTGCAGGCGGTGGCGCAGAACGCGCTGGGCTTTCCGGGGCTGATCGTTCCCTTGTTTGACGCGCGGCGGGGACAAGTTTACAGCGGAGCGTACCGGACGGCAGGAATGGAGGCAGTCTCGGTTCAGTTGGCCGAACGCATCATCCTGCTCTCCGACTGGCTGCCGCTGCTGCGCGAACAGGCCGCAGGGGAACCGATCCTGTTCCTGGGCGAAGACGTCCGCCTGCATCGGGAGACGATTGCGGCGGTGCTGGGAGATCAAGCCCGGTTTGCTCCGGCTTCGCACAACCATCCGCGGGCGGCCCATATCGGCCTTCTGGCACTGGGCGAGATCGAAAACGCCGGATCGGCGCACGACCTGGTGCCCGAGTATCTGCAGTTGGCGGAAGCGGAAGCAAAGTGGCTGGCCCAAAATCAGGAGGGTTCCCAAAAGGAGTAGAGGCATGGAGCAACAAGAAGCGGTAGGATTTCGCTTTATGACGCTGGCCGACGTACACGCGGTCGCTGAACTGGAGCGGCTGTCGTTTACCACGCCCTGGCCGCCTGACGCGTTTGTCAACGAGCTGACGAGAAACCCCAACGCACGCTACGTTGTTGTCGTGAACCGGGAGAACAAGGTGATCGCCTACTGCGGGATGTGGGTGGTGCTGGACGAGGCGCACATTACCAACGTAGCCGTGCACCCCGACTGGCGGGGGAAAAAGATCGGGGAGCGGCTGATGCGCAAAATGATGGAAGTGGCCGTGGCGTATGGAGCGAAGAGCATGACGCTGGAAGTCCGCCCGTCCAACACCGTGGCCCGCCGCCTGTACGCCAAACTGGGCTTTGAGGAGCGGGGGCTGCGCAAACGGTACTATTCGGACAATAACGAAGACGCGATCATAATGTGGGTGACACTGCAATGAACAAAAGAGAACCTTCCCGCTACGAGGAACGCGTGCGGCAGGCATACCAGGCGCACAAGGAATCGGGGGAACCAACGTACATTTTGGGGATCGAGACGAGCTGCGACGAGACGTCGGCTGCCGTGGTGCAGGACGGCCGCGTCGTGCTTTCCAACGTGATCGCCTCGCAGGCGGACATACACAAACGCTTCGGCGGCGTGGTCCCGGAGGTAGCCTCCCGCCGTCATGTGGAAAACATCACGCTGACGATCGAGGAGGCCTTGACCCGGGCAGGCCGGACGCTGGACGACATCCATGCCATCGCGGTCACCTACGGCCCCGGTATGGTAGGCGCGCTGCTGGTGGGCGTGGCGGCGGCCAAGGCCGTTTCCTTTGCCCGCGGCATCCCCCTGATCGGCGTTCATCACATCGCCGGCCACATCTACGCCAACCGGCTGGTGGAGGAGATGCGGTTTCCACTGGTGGCGCTGGTTGTCTCAGGCGGCCACACCGAGCTGGTCTTGATGAAAGCGCACGGCGAGTACGAGATCCTGGGAGAAACCCGGGACGACGCCGCCGGCGAAGCGTACGACAAAGTGGCGCGGGCGCTGAAGCTGCCCTATCCGGGCGGACCGCACATCGACCGGCTGGCCCGCGAAGGTGAGCCGCGCGTGCCGCTGCCGCGCGCCTGGCTGGAGCCGGACTCCTATGATTTCAGCTTCAGCGGGCTGAAGTCGGCGGTGCTCAATACGCTGCACAACGCTTCGCAGCGGGGCGAGACGATCGATCCCGCCGACCTGGCGGCCAGTTTTCAGGATTCGGTGACCGAGGTGCTGGTGGAAAAAACGATCCGGGCAGCCAGGGAATACGGCGCCCGGCAGGTGCTGCTGGCCGGCGGCGTGGCCGCCAACCGCGGGCTGCGTGAACGCCTGCAGCAGCGCTGCGAGGCGGAGGACGTTGCCCTGGTCATCCCGCCGCTGTCGCTCTGTACCGACAACGCCGCGATGATCGCCGCCGCCGGGTACATCCACTACCAAAAAGGCCAGTTTGCCGGACTTGACCTGAACGGCGTGCCCGGCCTCCCCCTATCGTGATGAAAAGGGCTTGCGGATGTCACTCCGCGGGCTCTTTTTTTCAGAGAGACGCCATCTCGGTGTGGGGAGGCAAGTGATATGTCATGTTTCCTGACATTCATTTGCGAATTTTTCCGAATAATTGTTGACTTTACGAATTTTCATGTTAGAATTTATTACATAAACACTCATCTTCTCTCCATCTCCTCATGGTGACCCAGGTATGGGTCTCTTTTTTTTGCGCAAAAGGCTGAAAACGCCGCCTTTTTGCCTGGCAGAGGCTGATTGGAAGAGAGCGCGCTCGCATTTCACACCTTTATCCACAGACTCTGGATAATTTCCGCTGGATGCGTTCGCCGGCTCCTGTGAATACTGGTGATAACACGAAGAATTGCCGGGAAAATCGACATTTTCCTGTGGATTTTTCTGTGGAATTTGTGGATAAAAGTATCGGTGTTATCAACAGAGGAGGGAGCCTGGTGAGAACAAAAGGGCTGCAGGTGCTCGCGGCATGCCTGCTGCTGGCGTCTGTCGCGAATCCGGAAGCGGCTGCCGCCGCAGTCGCTGTTGGTTCCACTGTGACGGCGGAAAAACCGGTGCGCACAACCGGAGCCGACCATCCGGCGGGCAGGCAGGTGGTGGCGCTGTTCGTGGAGGGGCTGTCGTTTCGGGAGCTGGACCGCCTGCGCGGCTATCCACATGTGGATACGTGGCTGGAGCAGGCGGAGGCGGGCGCGCTCTCCATCCGTACACCGGGGGCGCGGACGGCCGCCAATGGCTACCTGCTGCTCGGCAGCGGCGGACCGGCCGTGTACACGGAGCGCAGCGGAACGGCGTATCACCCGGAGGAACCACTCTCTTCCGGGGAGACGGCAGGCGAGCGCGCCCGGCAGCTCAGTCCGCCGGACGGGGCAGACGTGGCACGCTTCCGGGTCGTGTTTCCCGGCATTTATCGCCTGCACGCGGAAAACCGGGACAAGCCGTACACCGCCCGGATCGGCCTGCTGGGCGAAACGCTCGCCCGCCGCGGCATTCCCGCTGCCAGTTACGGCAGCGGCGATTACGACGACGTGCGTCATCGGCACGCCGTACTCTTTGCCATGGATGAGCGGGGGCGCGTCCCCCGGGGAGATCTCTCCGCCGCTGTCTCGGAGCAAAAGGACGGCTACCCGTACGGCGTGCGCACCCGCTACGACTACCTCGCCGCCCGGATTCGCGCGGACCGCACCTCCGGGCTGATTGCGGTGCAGCTGTCCGACCTGGCCCGCCTCTATCAAATGGCGGACGACATGGACCCGGACCGGTTCGCCCGCCAGTACGAACAGGTGCTGGCCGACCTGGGCGCCTTTTTGGATCGGGTGCTGCGGGAGCGCAGGCCGGAGCAGTTGGTGATGCTGCTGTCGCCCGCGCCGAACGTTCAGGCCCAAAAGGAGAAGGCGCTGCTGACGCCGATCCTGTTGTGGCGGGGAGGAGCGGCGGGGGTGCTCACCTCGGCGACGACCAGACAGGCGGGGGTGGTCAGCGGTCTGGATGTGCTGCCCACCGTCCTGTCATGGCTGCGCGTGCCGCCGCCGGAGGGGCTGTCCGGCCACCTGCTGCGTCTGTCGGCGGAAAAGCGCTTCTCCGATCTGCTGCGCGAAGTGGATCGGATTCACCATATTTACGCCAACCGTTCTTCCGTGCTGTACACGTACGTAATGCTGCAGATCGTGATCCTGGGAGCGGCTTCGCTCTTGTGGCTGTGGGGAAGGCGAACAGGCGGCGAGAGGCTGAACCTGGCGCGCCGCATTGTCCGTCTGGCGCTGCTTTCGATGCTCTGGTTTCCCCTGCTGTTTCTGGCGGAGGGGCTAGTCGGCTGGAAGGTGCCGCCAGCGGTTGTCCTGGGAGCGGTCATCACCGCTGCGATGGCGGGCGGCATGCTGCTGGAACAGGGGCGCTCGCTGCCGGCCGGATTGGCTCTTGTGGCGGGGGTGACCGCGCTGGCGCTGCTGGCGGACGGCATGTTCGGCAATCCGGCGATGCGCCGTTCCTATCTGGGGTACGATCCGGTGATTGGCGCCCGTTTTTACGGGTTGGGCAACGAATACGAAGGGGTGCTGATCGGCAGCGCCATCCTGTTTGCGGCCGCGCTCTGCCAGTGGCGGCGGGACAGGCGGGAGGCGGCGGAGGGAGGGGCCGATCCGCTGTCCGTGACCGTCGGGAGCGGCCTGTTCGGCCTCGTCCTGTATGACATGGCGTCTCCCGGGTTGGGGGCTGACGCCGGCGGGTTCCTGGCCGGTCTGGTCGGGTTTTCCGTGGCGTTTGTCCGGATGCAGGGGTGGCGATTCGGAAAAAAAGGCCTCCTGCTGTTGGCAGGAGGCGTCCTGGCGGGTGCGGTCGTGTTGGCGGGGGCCAGTTTGCTGTCCGTTCAGCCGCCCACTCACATTGGCCGGGCGGCGCAGCAGATCGTCTCGGGGGATTGGACGGAAGTGGCCCGGATCGTGCAGCGCAAACTGGAGATGAACCTGCGGCTCATCCGCGTGTCGGTGTGGAGCAAGGTGTTTGCCGTCTCCCTGGTCGTCCTCGGCCTGCTGGCTCTCTGCAACGATCGCTACCTGCGCCATTTGGCCCGCGATTATCCGTATCTGGTCAAGGGGTTTTCGGGGCTGATCGCCGGCTCCCTGGCCGGCCTTCTGCTCAACGATTCCGGGATCATCACCGCTGCGACCTGCATCGTCTTTCTGGTTGTGCCGGCCTTGTACGCGGCGCTGGGAGAGACGGAGGAGCAGCGCTGCTCCACGTCGTGACCGGCTGACGTCGCCGCATCCGGACGGTTGGCCCCGGCGCAGCCTGTTCCGCAGCCTGTTCGCTGCCGCCTTGCTCCGGTGCCGCCTGTTCGCCGCCGGAGGGAAACGCCGGCGGGGACTCACGCCTCGGAGAGTTCGCTCCATTCCTCGTAGAGCCGCTCCAGCTCCGCCTTCGCCTGCTCGATCAGGTCGTTGCGCTCCTTGGCCTGCACGTGGTCGGTGTACACCTCGGGCAGGCACAGCTCTTCCTCCCATTTGCGGATATCGGCTTCCCGCTGCTGAATGGTTGCCTCGATCTCCTCCAGACGGCGCTGGCGCTGACGCTCGCGCCGTTTTGCCTCTTTGTCCAGCTCGTACGAGGATTTTTCCGGCTGGGAGGCGGCCGCTGTTCCCTGCTTTTTGCCGGAGGGTGCCTGCTGTTCGGCCGCCAGTTCGGCCAACTCCTGTTTTTTCTCCACGTAGTAGTCGTAGTTGCCGAGATAGCTGGTCACCCCATCGGGGGAAAGCTCCAGCACGCGGGTGGCGATCTTGTTCAGGAAGTAGCGGTCGTGGGAGACGAACAGGATCGTGCCCGGGTAATCGTACAGCGCGTTTTCCAGCACTTCCTTGCTGTAGATGTCCAGGTGGTTGGTCGGCTCGTCGAAAATCAGGAAGTTGGCCTGCTTCAGCATCAGCTTGGCCAGCGAGACCCGCGCCCGTTCGCCGCCGGACAGCTCGCCGATGCGCTTCTGCACGTCGTCACCGCTGAACAGAAAGTTGCCCAAGAGGGTGCGGACGTCCTTTTCCGGCATCTGCGGGTACTCGTCCCAGATCTCGTTCAACACGGTGTTCTGCTCGTTGAGATCGCGGTGCTCCTGGTCGTAGTAGCCGATCGTCACGTTGCTGCCGAACTGGATGCTGCCGGAGAGGGCGGGGAGCTTTTGCACGATCGTCTTCAGCAGCGTCGATTTGCCGATGCCGTTGGGGCCGACCAGGGCGACACGCTCTTCCCGCTCGATCTCAAACGTCAGGTGGCGGGAGAGGGCGGCGTTCGGATAGCCGATGCTCAGGTCGGCTGCCTTCATCACGACGTTGCCGCTCATCTTGGCGATCTCAAACGAGAAGTGTACCGATTTGTTCTGCATGACCGGCTTCTCCAGCCGCTCCATCTTTTCCAGCGTCTTGCGCCGGCTCTGCGCCCGTTTGGTCGTGGTCGCCCGGGCGATGTTGCGGGCGATGAAGTCCTCCAGCCGGGCAATCTCCTCCTGCTGCTTCTCGTAGCGTTTCATTTCCTGCTCCAGCCGCGCCGCCTTTTGTTCCAGGAAGCGGCTGTAGTTGCCCACGTACCGGGTGGCGCGGGTGCGCTCGATCTCGTAGACGACGGTCACCAGCTTGTCCAGAAAGTAGCGGTCGTGGGAGACGACGAGGATGGCCCCCTGGTAGTTTTGCAGGTAGGTTTCCAGCCAGGTGAGCGTCTCGATGTCCAGGTAGTTGGTCGGCTCGTCCAGAAGCAGGACGCTGGGGGCCTGAAGCAGCAGCTTGGCCAGGGCGAGGCGGGTCTTCTGCCCGCCGCTCAGCGTTTTGATCGGGGTCTGGCTGTCCATGTCGGCAAACCGCAGCCCGTGCAGGACGCCGCGAATGGCCGCTTCGTAGGCGTAGCCGCCCCGCTCCTTGAACGCCTCGGAACGGCGGGCGTAATCCTCGAGAATCTGCTGATAGCGCTTCTCGTCAGCCAGCACGGCGGGGTCGCCCATCAGCGCCTCCAGCTTCCGCAGTTCCCGCTCTTCCTCCTGCAGGTCGCTGAATACGGAGAGCATCTCGTCCCAGATGGTCCGCTCCGATTCCAGGCCGCTGTCCTGAGCCAGGTAGCCGACGGTGACGTCCTTGGGAATGCGGACGGTTCCGCTGTCATAGCTGAGCTGACCGGCGAGGATTTTCATCAGCGTCGATTTGCCGGCGCCGTTTACGCCGACCAGTCCGACCCGTTCTCCGGTTTGTATTTGCAGGGAGATGTCCTGTAAAATAGTCTCAACCCCGTACGTTTTGTGTATATGTTCAGCTTGAAGCAAAATCATTGCATGTCACCTCTTTTACATACCTGTACCGCAAGCGGGCGGGCGGCGCTTCCCGTGTTCGCGGGCGTCGTCGCAAGCTGCCCTATCAGACAAGTGTAGCGTAGAGAGAGCGCCGGGGACAACCCTCGCGCCTCCCGTGCGCAGGCGCCGAAAAAAGGGAGGGGATCGTTGGGAATGGAACGGGTCAAGGTAAAGCAGGCGTTTCGCCGGCAGATGCTGGCCGAGCGGGCGGCGCTGCCTGCCGGAGAACGGGCGGATCGCTCCCGGGAGGCGTGCCGTCATTTGCTGTCCTTTGCCAAACTGGCGGCGTGCCGGAACGTGATGGCCTTCCATCCGATGCGCGAGGAACTGGACATCGTACCGTTTCTGGACAGCGCCCGTCAAAGGGGACAGGAGGTATGGCTGCCCCTGACCCTCGTGGCGGAGCGCCGGCTGATTCCCTACCGCTATACCGGACCGGACATGCTGCGGCCCGGGGCGTACGGGATCATGGAGCCGGATCCGGCGAAAGCGGAGGAGGCCGATCTGGCGGCGCTGGACGCGGTGCTGGTGCCGGGTGTGGCATTTGACCGGCAGGGGGGACGGATGGGCTACGGCGGCGGATTCTACGACCGGTTTCTCGCCGCGCTGGACCGTAAGCCGATGCTGATCGGGTGCGGCTACCATTTTCAGGTGGTGCCGTCCGTGCCGGTGGAGCCGCATGACGTCCGCCTCGATTACCTCGTGACGGAAGCGGGCGTGCTGGAGACCGGAGCAGCCGATCTGCGCTGAGTGGGCGCCGGTCCGCGGCCGTTTTGTGTCAGGATTGCGTCTTTTCCTCCCGCGCTATCTACAGCGGGAACAAAACAGTGTACAATACAAAAGCAAGGGCAAATGGAGGAATAGGCTGTGAGCAATTGGAAAATTGGCGTCATTTCGGCAAGCGATTCCATCGCAAAAGGAGACCGGGTGGACGATCGAATCCCGATCATCCGCAAGCTGACCCGTGAGTGGCTGCAGGCGGATGTGGCAATTTACCGCGCCGTCTCGGACGACATGGAGGAGCTGAAAGAGCACATGATCGAGCTGGTGGACCGGGAGAAGTGCGATTTGTTGATCGTCACCGGCGGCACGGGGTTGAGTCCCCGCGACGTCACCCCGGAAGTGACGGCGTGGGTGATGGACAGGCCGGTGCCGGGTCTGGCCGAGGAAATGCGTCGGGCCGGATTGCAGCAGTCCCGCCGCGCGATGCTGACCCGCGCTGTCGCGGGTACGCGCGGTAACGCCTTGATCATCAACCTCCCGGGCAATCCCAGAGGCGTGGAAATCTGCTTCAACGCAATCGGAGACATGCTGTCCGACGCCTTGCACATTTTGCAGGGAACGGGAGAGGCCAGCGAAGATTGGGGAGGATTGGGTTGGTAGAGAAACCGAAGCTGAAGGAAGTGCCTGTGCGGGAAGCGGTAGGCATGATGCTTCCCCACGACATGACGCAGATTTTGCCCGGCGAGTTTAAAGGACGCCTGTTCAAAAAAGGGCATGTCATCACCGAAGCGGACATCGAGCCGCTGCTCTCCATCGGCAAGGAGCACATCTACGTGCTGGAGATGCCGGAGGGGTACATTCACGAGGACGACGCGGGCACGCGGATTGCCCGGGCGGTGTCCGGGGACGGACTGACGCTGACCGAGCCTTACGAGGGCAAGGTGTCGATGAAGGCGACCCGGCTGGGTCTGGCGAAGATCAACGAAGAAGCCGTCCACGCGATCAACGCGCTGGAAGGCATCGCCCTGTCCACCATCTACAGCGACCAGGTGGTGCAGCCCGGGCAGACGGTGGCGGCCACGCGGATCATTCCGCTAATCATGGAGGAGGCGCGAATCGTCCGCCTGGAAGAGCTGGCGAAGGGTTTCAGCGGTCCGATCGTGCAGGTGAAGCCGTTTCTCGAGAAGAAAGTGGGATTGGTCACCACCGGCGGTGAAGTGTATTCCGGGCGGATTGCCGACAAGTTCGGCCCCGTCATCCGAGCCAAGGTGGAGGCGCTCGGTTCCCGCGTGACGGAGCAGCGCTTTGCTCCCGACGACAAGGACATGATCGAACGGGAGATCACCCGCTTTCTGGAGGAGGGCGTCGATCTGGTGCTGGTGACCGGCGGGATGTCGGTCGACCCGGACGACCGCACGCCGGGGGCGATTGCCGGCGTTGGAGCGGAGGTGGTCCGTTACGGCACGCCGATGCTGCCCGGCTCCATGCTGATGGTGGCCTACAAGGGCGACGTGCCGATTCTGGGCCTGCCCGGAGCGGTGATGCACGAGCCGTTTACCTCGTTTGACGTGTTTTTGCCCCGGATCCTGGCCGGCGAGCGGATCGTCGAGTCGGACATGACCCGGTTGGGATACGGAGGATTGCGCAAGTGCTAGCTGGCAACACTGTTGGATGACAGGAGAAAAGGAGTGAACGTGGATGAGTTCGATTGGGATTCCTGGGTTGATCTTGATTCTGCTGCTCGCCCTGGTGCTGTTTGGCCCCAAGAAGCTGCCGGAGCTGGGACGCGCGGTGGGTCACACGCTGAAGGAGTTTAAAAACGCCACCCGCGGCCTGACCAAGGACGACGATGACGAAGACGAGGCCAAGTTGAAGGAACAGCCCGCCAAGGCCGTGATTACCGAAAAGGACGCGTTTGACCGCGAGAAGCTGGAGCGGGAAATTCGCGAGCGGCTGGAGCGCGAACGCCTGGAAAAGGAGATTCGGGAAAAGCTGGAGCAGGAGCGGCTGCAGGCCGAAAGCGGACAGCCCAAGGCGTAACCGGGTCAGGTGGTGGACATGTCGGACGATCGCGAAATGACCGTGGTGGAGCACCTGACCGAGCTGCGCAGGCGGATTATCTGGGTGCTGGTTGTATTTGTTGCTGCATTGATTGCCGGTTTTTTTGTCGCCGGCCCTCTTATCGAATATCTGAAGGAAAAGCCGATCACCGAGGGAGTCCCGCTCGTCTCCCTGCACCCTTCCGACGCGCTGCGGGTGTACATGCAGTTCGCCTTTTTGGTCGGAGTGGTGGTGACGCTGCCGTTTGCGCTGTATCAGACCTGGCTGTTCGTCTCGCCGGGGCTTCGCGCCAACGAGCGGCGCGTGACGCTGATGTTCATCCCGGCCGCGTGCGTGCTGTTCGTCGTCGGCATCCTGTTTGGCTACTATGTGGTGTTTCCGATGGTGATGCAGTTCGTCAGCGGTATCTCGATGGGGATGGACGTCAAGCCGAACTACGGGATCGCCGAGTACTTCGGTTTCCTGGTGAACATGGTGATTCCGTTCGGGCTGCTGTTTCAACTGCCCATTGTCGTCATGTTCCTGACCCGGCTGCGCATCCTCAACCCGATGCGGCTGGCGAAGATTCGCCGCTTTGCCTACTTCGGGCTGGCGGTGGTGGGGATTACGCTGACGCCGCCCGAGATTGTCAGCGACATCCTGGTGACGATCCCGCTCCTGCTCCTCTACGAGCTGAGCATCTGGCTGTCGCGGATCGTCTACCGCAAACAACTGAAAGAGGACGAGGACTGGGAAAAAGAATACGGATGGGAAGCGGACGAAGCGGTTCGCTGATGCGTGCGAAGTCCCCTGCCGGAAGCGGCGGGGGACTTTTTTCTTCTACTTTTGGATGCGGCCGGGCATACTACTACGGGAAAAAAACGGGAGGTGCGTACATCCATGTGGCTGATTCTCTGTCTGGCCCTGCTGGTCTCTCCACTGCAAACGGGAGCGGCCAAAGCGGAAGCGGCCGAGCAGGTAGAGCTGTTTGACACGGACAAGGAGCGGGTGGTGGACACCTTTGACAACACGGAGGCGTTTCAGACGGAAGCCCAGGCCCTCCTGAACAGTGTAAGCGGGCGGGTGCAGGAGCTGAACCCGCCGCTGGAACACGCGATGATCGTCAAAATCCCGCTGGTGCCGCCGAGGCAGTTGGTTCACCGGCCATCGAAGATCGACGCGGCCATCGCCGAGATCTTTGTCGTCATGCCCAAGGCGGGCAGCCGCCGCCCCTGGATGATTTTGCACACCAAGGAGTACGAGACCCTGGTCGTCGAGTTTGGCGGCGAGGTGGGTGGGCTGAAAAGGCTGGTCCGCCTGCGGGACTGAAGGCGCGGCTTACCCACGGGCCAGGACTAGGCGAAAGGGGCCAACGGGACGGACAGTTCCCGCCCTTATTGTTTGAGCGTGAGAAACGTCTGGGTGTAGTAGTCGGTCGCCACGCCCACACCCAGTTGGGCGAATCCTTTTTCCAGCACGTTTTTGCGGTGGCCGGGGCTGTTCATCCAGCTCTCGTGGGCTTCGATGGCGTCCGGGTACCCGGCGGCGATGTTTTCTCCCGCCATGCTGTAGGCGATCCCTGCCTGCTGCAGCCGCTCGAACGGATTCAGGCCGGTGGTGGCGGAGACGTGGTCGAAAAAGCCGTGGCTCTCCATGTCCAGGCTGTGCTGCCGCGCGACGCGGGCGGCCTGTTCGCTCCAGGAAAGCGGGGGCAGCTTGTAGCGGTAGCGGACGACGTTGACCAGGTCGAGCACCTGACGCTCCATCGCGGCGTTCACCTGCTCCCGCTCTTTTACGCTCAACGGAGGGGGATCGAAATCGGGGGCCTCGCCCTGATACGTCCACTTGGTTTCGTAAAAGCCGCCGCGCAGCAGCATCAGCGTGTCAATCAGGCGGATGGCTGTCACTTTGTCGCCGTTCTGCTTGTCCAGGTAAAAGATGTGGGGAATACCGTCGACGATTGCCAGCGGCCGCTGGTATTTTTGGTTGGTGATCTGCACCTGGGCGTTCATGTAGGAAAACGAGACGGTATGGCCGATGTCGTAGTGGCGGACCAGAGCCGGCAGGCTGGTGCCGATGGCGGCATCGCCCGTCTTGGCCTGGGGCGCGTTGGAGTAGACGTCCACCACCTTGCCGTCGCTGATGCCCACCTGGAGGTAACGGGCCGGGTCGCGGTTGTAGATCCACCACTGGTACCCCAGACCGCTTGGCTCCTGACGCGCCGGCTTGCCGAGCACACGGATCACCTGCTCGGCCGGCATGCCGAGGGAAATGCCGAACAGGCTGTAGGGAGCGTTCGGAGCGGGACGTGCGCTCACGTTCGAAACTGGTGCCGCCGCCGCTGCCGCTGACCGGGCGGGCGGAAGTTGGACCGCGGCAGGACCCGCCTGCTGGGGCGAAGGGCGTTTTGTTGCCGCCCCCGGCTCTTGTCCCAGCCAGGCGGAATGGCTAGCCTCGTCCCTGCCTGTTGGCTTGTTCAGATGGCGGCCGATCAGGGACAGGGGAACATAGGTGGTTCCCTTGTATTCCAGCGCGGCGGGAAGGTGGCGGGTGCCGTCGTAAAAATACCCGGACGGATCACTGCCCGTCATGGCCTTGCCGTCCCAATATAGCGTGGTCGGCTGAACGTTGACGCGGATGGCGGACGAATCGCCCGCGGTGAGAAAATGGCCGATGCCCGCGACGAAGAGGGCGAACACGCCGATCCAGATCCATTTGCGCATGCAGGTTCCCTCCTTGGATGGCTTGTCTGATTCCATGGTTTATCTATATGAACAAGCCGGTCTGGTAGAACCGAAAATCTAGCAAACGCAGAAGAAAAAACCCGCCAAAATGAGAGGGGAAAGAGAGCGGGCCATTTGGAAAAAAGTGAGGGAAACCACTTGCAAAGTACATAGGGATTCATTATTATAGGTAGTGGGTGTTAGCACTCCCCTCGATCGAGTGCTAACAACAAAAATCTTCATGAACCTACATTTTAAGGAGGGTGTTTTTTGTGCTGAAGCCATTGGGTGACCGTGTGGTAATCGAACCAATCTCCAAAGAAGAGACGACCGCAAGCGGTATCGTTCTCCCTGACACTGCGAAGGAGAAACCGCAAGAAGGACGCGTTATCGCAGTCGGTTCCGGTCGTGTTTCCGACAACGGCGAGCGCATCGCGCTGGAAGTGAAGGAAGGCGACAAGGTGATCTTCTCCAAATACGCCGGCACCGAAGTAAAAGTGGACAACAAAGAATACCTCGTGCTCCGCGAATCCGATATCCTCGCGATCATCGGCTAAGGCTTTTCACATAAGGAACGTACGGAAAACACATAACGCAGGAGGTTGAGTTTGAGATGGCAAAACAAATCAAGTTCTCTGAAGACGCACGCCGCGCGATGCTTCGCGGGGTGGAAACACTGGCTAACGCCGTGAAAGTAACCCTCGGCCCGAAAGGCCGCAACGTGGTTCTGGAGAAAAAATTCGGCTCTCCGCTGATCACCAACGACGGTGTGACCATCGCGAAGGAGATCGAGCTGGAAGACGCTTATGAAAATATGGGTGCGCAGCTCGTAAAAGAAGTTGCGACCAAAACCAACGACATCGCAGGTGACGGTACGACCACCGCTACCGTTCTGGCTTATGCGATGATCCGCGAAGGTCTGAAAAACGTAACCGCCGGCGCCAACCCGATGGTTGTTCGTCGCGGTATGGAAAAAGCGGTACGCGCTGCCGTGGAAGAAATCAAGTCCATCGCGAAACCGGTGGAAAGCAAAGCGGCTATCGCGCAAGTTGCGTCCATTTCCGCTGACAGCAAAGAAGTGGGCGAACTGATCGCTGAAGCAATGGAAAAAGTGGGCAAAGACGGCGTTATCACCGTCGAAGAGTCCAAAGGCTTCACGACCGAGCTGGAAGTTGTTGAAGGTATGCAGTTCGACCGCGGCTACGCTTCCCCGTACATGATCACCGACACCGACAAGATGGAAGCGGTTCTGAAAGAGCCGTACATCCTGATCACCGACAAGAAGATCTCCAACATCCAAGAGATCCTGCCGGTGCTGGAGCAAGTGGTACAAAGCGGCAAACCGCTCCTGATCATCGCGGAAGACGTGGAAGGCGAAGCGCTGGCTACCCTCGTAGTCAACAAGCTGCGCGGTACCTTCACTGCTGTTGCCGTTAAGGCACCTGGCTTCGGCGACCGCCGCAAAGCTATGCTGCAAGACATCGCCATCCTGACCGGCGGTGAAGTGATCACCGAAGAACTGGGTCTGGAACTGAAATCCACCAAACTGCAACAACTGGGCCGCGCTGGTAAAGTTGTTGTTACCAAAGAAACCACCACGATTGTGGAAGGTGCAGGCGACAAGGCTGCAATCGAAAGCCGCGTTGCTCAAATCCGTCAACAAATCGAAGACACCACGTCCGACTTCGACCGTGAAAAACTGCAAGAGCGCCTGGCAAAACTGGCTGGCGGCGTAGCAGTGATCAAAGTCGGTGCGGCTACCGAAACCGAACTGAAAGAGAAAAAACTGCGCATCGAGGACGCGCTCAACTCCACTCGCGCTGCAGTGGAAGAGGGTATCGTTCCTGGCGGCGGTACCACGCTCGTCAACGCGATCAAAGCGGTTGAGAAAGTGGTTGCCGAGGGCGAAGAAGCAGTGGGTGTGCAAATCGTGCTGCGCGCACTGGAAGAGCCGGTTCGTCAAATCGCTGCGAACGCAGGTCTGGAAGGCTCCGTCATCGTGGAGCGCCTGAAAAAAGAACCGGTTGGCATCGGCTTCAACGCTGCTACCGAAGAATGGGTAAACATGATCGAAGCAGGTATCGTGGACGCTGCGAAAGTTACCCGTTCCGCTCTGTCCAACGCTGCATCCGTAGCGGCTATGTTCCTGACTACGGAAGCCGTTGTGGCTGACAAACCGGAAGAGTCCAAAGCGGGCAACGGCATGCCGGACATGGGCGGCATGGGCATGATGTAAGAATCGGATTACCGATTCGGAAAGAGAGGCAGACAGTAGGTCTGTCTCTCTTTTTTATGAGAAAGCATGCCTGGGTTGGTTGTTTTACCAGTTTATTTTTCTGAATAGTATAAATATTTTACTGAAAAAATATTTCATATACTCAAAATAAAATGTAAAATAATACTTCAGGAATAAGCTGACAGAGAGACAAGCGAAAAAATGGACAAGGAGGCGATTCACAATGAAACGAGCAGGAGTCTGGCTGTTTTGTGCATGTCTGGTGTTCGTCCTGGCTGCTTGCAGCGGCAGTCCGTCGTCGACTGCGGGCGATCAGTCAAGCGGGAACGCTCAGCCGGGAGCTGAACCGGCAAAAGGGGAGACGGTGGAACTGGTCATGTACAGTTGGCGGCCGGAAGACAAGGACGCGTACGCCGCGTTCATTGCCGAGTTTGAAAAGCGGCATCCCGGGATCAAGGTGAAGTTTAAACCGTTCAAATCGACCGAGTACAACACCATCCTGACCAACTCCCTCACCTCCGGAACCGGACCGGACATCGTGCAGCTTCGTCCGTATGCGGGCACCCGCGCGATGGCCGACGCCGGGTATCTGCTGCCGCTGGACGACCTCAAAGGGATCCAGGAGATTCCGCAGTCGTACCTGGACGCAGCCCGGGGCAGCGACCACAAGGTGTACGGCGTCCCGCTGTCGATCAACTCCGCTGTTATCTTTTACAACAAAAAGCTGTTTGCCGACAACGGCCTGCAGCCTCCGCAAACCTGGGACGAATTTCTCCAGGTGTGTCGCGCACTCCAGCAAAAGGGAATCATTCCGATCGCGCAGTCCGGCAAAGCGGCCTATCTGCTCTCCATCACGCACAGCGTCATTGGCATCAGCGCGTACGGCGGCGGCGACTTCGTGGACAAGATGGTGAAGGGCGAGACCACCTTCAAAGATCCGGCGTTTCTCGATTCGATCAAAAAGATGCAGGAACTGGCACCATTTTTCCCGCCCGATTTTGTGGGAATCGACGACAAGGACGCGCAGGCGCTGTTCTACACGGGCAAAGCGGCCATGTACATCAACGGCAGCTACCGGCTGGAAACGTTTGAAAAGCAAAACCCCGACATGCCGCTGGACGTGATCCCGTCCCTGGCCAAAGAGAAAGGCGGCGACACCCCGATCGTCAACTGGGTGGACGGCTCCTACGGCGTAGTCAAGGCGTCCAGGCATCCGGAAGAGGCGAAGCTGTTCATGGAGTTCCTCGCGTCCAGGGAGTTTGGCCAACTGTTCAGCGACGAACTGAACCGCGTCAGCCCCATTCCCGGCGTGACCCCCAAGCATCCGCTGGTGCAAAAGATGACGCAGCTCAGCGAAACCAGCATGGTGCCGTTCCTGATGCTCGTTCATTTCGGGGAGGGCACGCCGACCACGAAAACCGCGTTTGAGGATTCGCTGCAGGGCATGTACATCAACAAGCTCACCGTCGAACAGGTGGCGGAGGCGACCCAGGCATCCGCCGACAAGTGGTTCGCGCCGAAGAAGTAGCGGCGCACCGGATGAAAACAAAACAGGCAGAGGTACAGTCAGGCCGGATCGCTTGGCTGTACCCTGTCTTTCGGGAGGTGTTCACCCATGGCAGTGTTGGAGAAATCGAGCGAGGTGAAGCGGCAGGCCTCTCCGCGTCGGGGCATGAACGGGAGCAAGCACCTGGTTCACCTGTTCCTGCTGCCGGCCTTGGTCATTTACGTGTGGTTTCAGGTGTATCCCATCTTCTCCGCGTTTCTGAACAGCTTTTACGCCTGGGACGGATTGAAGCGGGGCGCGTTTATCGGTCTGGACAATTTCGTGCGCCTGTTTACCGAATCGCCGTTCAAGGAGATGTTTTTCCGCGGGTTCGGTCACAACGTCATCTTTTTTGCGGGCACGATCGTCGCCAAGCTGGCGGTCGCGTTCCTGCTCGCGCTTATGATCAACAGCAGGATTCGCGGCAAGGAGTTTTTCAAAACGGTCTTTTTCCTGCCCAAGCTGCTGTCGGTGATCGTCGTCGGCTTCCTGTTCAGCCTGATTCTGAACCCAACGTACGGCGCGCTGAACACATTTTTGAAGCATGTCGGACTGGAAGAATGGGCCCGCCCCTGGCTGGGGGATCCGGACACAGCCCTCTACGCGATCATCCTCGTCAACAGTTGGTACGGCCTCGGGTTTGCCGTGCTGATCTTCCTGGCCGGTCTGCAGGCCATCCCGGCGGAAATCTACGATGCCGCCAAAATGGACGGGGCCTCCGGGCTGACCATGCTGCTGCGCATTACCCTGCCGCTGGCGATGCCGTCGGTCATGGTGATGACGATTTTGACGTTCATCGGCTCGTTCGAGACGTTTGAGCTGATCTTTGCCATGCAGGGCTCGCAAGGCGGACCCTACTATTCCACGGACGTGCTGGCCACGTACTTCTACCGGTTGGCCTTCGGGTCGGTGGAGGGGGGCGAGTCCATCGGGCTGGGGTCGGCGCTGGCTGTTGTGCTGTTCCTGATGATTTCCAGCGCGACGGCGGTGCTGCTCTTTTTCTTCAAGCGCAAGGAATACGAACTGTAGGAGGACGACCATGACGGCAAGGCTCGGACAGTTTGCGAAGTATCTGGTGCTGCTGGTTTTTTCCTTTTTGGCGCTGTATCCCGTCTTTCTGATGATCGCGTCGTCGTTCAAAACCAATCTGGAGATCCTCACGTCGCCGCTCGGCCTGCCCGCTTCGCTTTCCTTGGAAAACTACAAGCTGGTGTGGGAGAAGGTGAACTTTGGCGCATATGTATGGAACAGCGTCTACGTGAGCGGGCTGTCTGTCTTGTTGATCCTGTTTCTCTCGTCGCTGGCCGCTTTCTACCTGTCCCGCTATCCGTTTCGCTGGAATCCGTAC
>NZ_CP109943.1:3925000-4250000 GCF_001673705.2 Brevibacillus sp. WF146 | reverse complement strand
GTCAGACGATGAGTGCTAAGATCCATCGTCAAAAGGGAAACAGCCCAGACCATCAGCTAAGGTCCCCAAGTGTACGTTAAGTGGGAAACGATGTGGAGTTGCCCAGACAACCAGGATGTTGGCTTAGAAGCAGCCACCATTTAAAGAGTGCGTAATAGCTCACTGGTCGAGTGACTCTGCGCGGAAAATGTAACGGGGCTAAACGTACCACCGAAGCTATGGCAGTCCTACGGACTGGGTAGGGGAGCGTTCCAAGCAGCGGCGAAGCCGTACCGGAAGGAGCGGTGGAGCGCTTGGAAGTGAGAATGCCGGTGTAAGTAGCGAAAAGACAAGTGAGAATCTTGTCCACCGAAAGCCTAAGGGTTCCTGGGGAAGGCTCGTCCTCCCAGGGTTAGTCGGGACCTAAGCTGAGGCCGAAAGGCGTAGGCGATGGACAACAGGTTGATATTCCTGTACCACCTCCATTCCGCTTGAGCAATGGCGTGATGCAGGAGGATAGGGCGAGCGGCCTGCTGGATGGCCGTCCAAGCAGCAAGCCTGGTGTGTAGGCAAATCCGCACACCGTCAAGGGCAAGCTGTGATGGCGAGGGAAATGCAAGTACCGAAGTCCCTGATTTCACACTGCCAAGAAAAGCGTCTAGCGAGGAATGAGGTGCCCGTACCGCAAACCGACACAGGTAGGCGAGGAGAGAATCCTAAGGTGCGCGGGAGAACTCTTGCTAAGGAACTCGGCAAAATGGCCCCGTAACTTCGGGAGAAGGGGCGCCCCGGTAGGGTTAACAGCCCGAGGGGGCCGCAGTGAAAAGGCCCAAGCGACTGTTTAGCAAAAACACAGGTCTCTGCGAAGCCGCAAGGCGAAGTATAGGGGCTGACGCCTGCCCGGTGCTGGAAGGTTAAGGGGATGAGTTAGCGCAAGCGAAGCTTTGAACCGAAGCCCCAGTAAACGGCGGCCGTAACTATAACGGTCCTAAGGTAGCGAAATTCCTTGTCGGGTAAGTTCCGACCCGCACGAAAGGCGTAACGACTTGGGCGCTGTCTCGGCAAGAGACCCGGTGAAATCATAATACCTGTGAAGATGCAGGTTACCCGCGACAAGACGGAAAGACCCCATGGAGCTTTACTGTAGCCTGATATTGGACTTTGGTACGATCTGTACAGAATAGGTGGGAGCCTGAGAAGCCGGTGCGCCAGCATCGGTGGAGGCGCCGTTGGGATACCACCCTGATCGTATCGGAGTTCTAACCCGCGGCCCTGATCGGGTCGGGGAACAGTGTCAGGTGGGCAGTTTGACTGGGGCGGTCGCCTCCTAAAAGGTAACGGAGGCGCCCAAAGGTTCCCTCAGAATGGTCGGAAATCATTCGTAGAGTGTAAAGGCAGAAGGGAGCTTGACTGCGAGACCTACAAGTCGAGCAGGGACGAAAGTCGGGCTTAGTGATCCGGTGGTTCCGCATGGAAGGGCCATCGCTCAACGGATAAAAGCTACCCTGGGGATAACAGGCTTATCTCCCCCAAGAGTCCACATCGACGGGGAGGTTTGGCACCTCGATGTCGGCTCATCGCATCCTGGGGCTGAAGTAGGTCCCAAGGGTTGGGCTGTTCGCCCATTAAAGCGGTACGCGAGCTGGGTTCAGAACGTCGTGAGACAGTTCGGTCCCTATCTGTCGCGGGCGCAGGAAGTTTGAGGAGAGCTGTCCTTAGTACGAGAGGACCGGGATGGACGCACCGCTGGTGCACCAGTTGTTCCGCCAGGAGCACAGCTGGGTAGCTATGTGCGGACGGGATAAGCGCTGAAAGCATCTAAGCGTGAAGCCCCCTCCAAGATGAGACTTCCCACAGCGTCAAGCTGGTAAGACCCCTCAAAGACGATGAGGTTGATAGGTTCGGTGTGGAAGCGCGGCAACGCGTGGAGCTGACGAATACTAATCGGTCGAGGACTTATCCACTCCATATCCTTTGCCCACCATGCGTATCCGGTTTTGAAGGCGCGAAGTCTTCAACGTTCCTCGGTAGCTCAGTCGGTAGAGCAATCGGCTGTTAACCGATCGGTCGGGGGTTCGAGTCCCTCCCGAGGAGCCATATGCGGAGAGTTACCCAAGAGGCCGAAGGGGACGGTTTGCTAAACCGTTAGTATGCGAATAGCGTAGCGAGGGTTCGAATCCCTCACTCTCCGCCATCTTCCTTACAACATTCATAGTGCGTGGCGGTGTAGCTCAGCTGGCTAGAGCGTTCGGTTCATACCCGAAAGGTCGGGGGTTCAAGCCCCTCCACCGCTACCATCCTAAGTTGCGGTCGTGGTGGAATTGGCAGACACACCATCTTGAGGGGGTGGCGGGGTGACCCGTGCGAGTTCGAGTCTCGCCGACCGCACCATCAGAAACATGGCCCGTTGGTGAAGTGGTTTAACACAGCAGCCTTTCACGCTGTCATACAGGGGTTCGAATCCCCTACGGGTCACCATAGCAATACGTACCTGGATCATGGGATCCGGGCCCGCAAAGGAATCGGAGTTTGTTGGGAAGAACCGGTTCGCTTTGCGGGGAGACGTGGAGGCTTAGCTCAGCTGGGAGAGCATCTGCCTTACAAGCAGAGGGTCGGCGGTTCGATCCCGTCAGCCTCCACCATTACTGCAGAATGATAATCGTCGCGGGATGGAGCAGTCCGGTAGCTCGTCGGGCTCATAACCCGAAGGTCGCAGGTTCAAATCCTGCTCCCGCAACCAAATATGGAGCTGTGGTGAAGCTGGAGTTCACGCCGGTCTGTCACACCGGAGGTCGCGGGTTCGAGTCCCGTCAGCTCCGCCATTTACTTGCCTCGGATCAAAATGGCGCACCGAGAACCGCTTACGGTTCGGTAGCTCAGTCGGTAGAGCAGAGGACTGAAAATCCTCGTGTCGGCGGTTCGATTCCGTCCCGAACCACCATTTCGTTTCATAGGATTTTGCCGGTGTAGCTCAATTGGTAGAGCACCTGACTTGTAATCAGGGGGTTGTGGGTTCGATTCCTATCGCCGGCACCACGTATTGGGGTATCGCCAAGCGGTAAGGCAACGGACTTTGACTCCGTCATTCCTAGGTTCGAATCCTAGTACCCCAGCCATGTTCATGAGCCATTAGCTCAGTTGGTAGAGCATCTGACTTTTAATCAGAGGGTCGAAGGTTCGAGTCCTTCATGGCTCACCAGTTTTTTTACAACCCCACAAGTGAGCAATGTACTCGCGCATCTTCCGTTTGCTTTGCGGGGACCCCATGACGCATGCGGGTGTGGCGGAATTGGCAGACGCACCAGATTTAGGTTCTGGCGGGCAACCGTGGGGGTTCAAGTCCCTTCACCCGCACCATAGCAGATCGGGAAGGTTTGCGGACAGTGCAAGCCTTTTATCACTGTGATACAGCAAGAACCAGCATCTTCTTCTGGAAGAGTCGCCTGCGTTGGCTGTGCTGTACCAGATCTTTTCATCATAATTACGAAACGATGCGGACGTAGCTCAATTGGTAGAGCGTCGCCTTGCCAAGGCGAAGGTCGCGGGTTCGAGACCCGTCGTCCGCTCCATTTTTTCTGCTCTCTGTCCACGCGTGTCGGTCGGAGAGACAGTTGCTTGTGTGCCCTTAGCTCAGCTGGATAGAGCGTTTGACTACGAATCAAAAGGTCGGGAGTTCGAATCTCTCAGGGCACGCCATAACATTGCATATCGAACCGCAGAGTAGGAGATCTTCCTACTCTTTTTTTCTATAGGCGGTTTCTCAATTTTACAACTATTAACGAATTTTTCCTTGTATCTTCCAGAGTGATCCAGTACCTTAGGAGTAGGTTTCCTCGACGGAAGCCTCCGGATGATCAAGACAAGCGGCAGGCCATCACTATTGCCGTAACTGGACGATAACGTGGGAACAGGAGTTGTGTCATCCATGAATCAAATCAAATTGGAGCAGCCTCATCCTGCTGTGGAAAAGTTGATTGGAAATATCGAAAAAGTGCTGATCGGCAAGCGGTCGATCATTGAATTATGCGTGACGGCCATCTTGGCAAACGGCCACGTTTTGCTGGAAGACGTTCCGGGTGTCGGCAAGACCATGCTGGTCCGCGCGTTGGCCCGCTCGATCGGGGGGGACTTCAAGCGCATCCAGTTTACGCCCGATCTGCTGCCGACGGACGTGACGGGGGTGGCGATCTTCAATCAAAAGAGCATGGAATTCGAGTTCCGTCCCGGTCCCATCTTCGCCAATGTGATTTTGGCCGACGAGATTAACCGGACATCGCCCAAAACCCAGTCGGCCTTACTGGAAGCGATGGAAGAGCGCTCGGTAACGGTAGACGGGGTGACGTATCGGTTGGCTGAGCCGTTTTTTGTCATGGCGACGCAAAACCCCCTGGAATACGAAGGAACCTTCCCGCTGCCGGAGGCGCAGTTGGACCGTTTTCTCCTGCAGCTTCGCCTGGGCTATCCCACGGTGGACGAAGAAATGCGCATGCTGAACCGCTTTGCCGAAACCAATCCGTTGGAACACCTGGAGCCGGTGATGACTGCGGACGATCTGGCCGTCCTGCAGCGCCAGGCTGCCGCCGTCAAGGTGTCGGAGTCGGTCAAGGAGTATATCGTTCGCCTGTGCCACCGGACGCGCGATCATCACCAGGTCTACCTCGGCGTCAGCCCGCGGGGCGCGCTGGCGCTGTTCCGAGCCGTGCAGGCGCTGGCGTTCGTGCGCGGCCGGGATTATGTCATTCCCGATGACGTGAAGGAACTGGTGCCTGTGACCTTTGCCCACCGGATCATTCTCAAACCGGAGGCGCGTCTGGAAGGAGCGACGATCGACCGGATTCTGTCCGCTATCCTGTCGGAAACCCGCGTGCCGGTCAGCTAGAGGCGGTGACGCGTATGAAAGAATGGACATCCGGGAAGATCAAGGCAATTGCGTTGATCGTGACCACTTATGCGTTTGCCAAGTTTCAGGGCGGTTTTGCCAGTTGGTTTTTGTTCTACAGCAGCCTGGTTTTCTTGGCGTACGAGCTGCTTGCCTATTTTCTCATGTTCGCCGGCCTTGAGGTTGAACGTGAAATCGACCGTACTCGCTTGCGGGAAGGGGAGGACGTGATCGTGACGGTCCGGCTGAAGCGGAGGATCTGGTTCCCGCTGGGCTGGAACATGGTGATCGAACCGCTGCCCGACCGGCTGGCCGGCGTTTTCGAGCCGCACCGTCAGCTCATCTTTCCCTGGTTCAAGCGCAGCGTGGAGTTTCGCTACGTCATCCCGGGACTGCCGCGCGGCTACTATCACCTGCAAGCGTGCGTCATCTGCGGCGGGGACTTTTTCGGGTTTATCGAGCGACGAAGAACGTATCCCCTCTTCAACGACTTTTTGGTCTATCCCCGTTACCGGGAGCTGACGAACTGGTCGTTGGGAGACGGCAACTTCAGCGGGACGGTTCACGTCTCGCACCGCCATTCGGATGATGTAGCGGCGGTGCGGGGCGTCCGGGACTATCAGCGCGGGGATCGGCTGAGCCAGATTCATTGGCGGGCGTCGGCCAGGGGAACCGGGCTGAAGACCAAGGAATTCGAGCACCAGGCGATGAACCAGGTCGTGTTCTTTCTCGACGTGGAAAAAGAGCGCTACCGGAACAAGCCACCTCAATTGTTTGAAACGGCGGTCAAACTGACGGCCAGCCTGACCGCGTACGCCAACCGCAACCAGTATCACTACGGATTGGTGTACAAGCAAAAGGACCGGGTGGCCATTCCTCCGGCCTGTTCCCCGGCGCACTTTTTCCGGGTATTTGACCAGTTGGCCCGCGTCATGCCGGAGGGGACGGACTCGTTTGTCCGCATCCTCAGCCGGGAAGCGCTGGAACAGCCGCCGGGCGTGACCCTGACGGTGATCACGGCCCGCCTCGACAAGGCGCTGGTCGCCCTTCTGACGCAGTTGTCCCAGCGGGGCCGGCGCGTCCATCTGCTGTATGTGCATGCCGATCCCCTGTTGACGCTCGAAGAGAAGCAGGCCCTGCGGCTGCTGGCTTCGGGCAGGGTCACCTGCAAGTCGGTGCCGATGAGCGATTTCGAAGAGTGGAAGCGGATCGGAGGTGCATGACGTCGTGAGCGTATGGAAGCGTCCCAAAGGATTCGAGTGGATCGCGGCGCTGCTCTTGTTTCTCATGCTGCGGGAATGGCTGCTGCCGCTTCAGGAGCTGACAGACACCGGCACCCTGTGGCCGTTTTACGCGATTGCGGCTGGCGTTCTTCTGATCGACCTGGTGGTGCCGTACCGCTGGCTGACGTTTCCGGTTAAGCTTGTGGGCCTCCTGGTGATTTTGCACGACGGTTTTTTTGTCACCCCGTTTTTTGATGGCCAATGGCTGAGGGAGCTGTGCGTCCGGGTTGTGCACGACCTGCCGCTGGCGTTTCAGCAGGAGTGGACGTCCATGTCGCCGATCTCGCGCAATGCGCTGTTTGATCTGCTCCTTGCAGTGTTGATCTCGATGCTGTCGTATCTGGTGCTGGAACAGCGGCAGGGGCTCTGGTTCGTCTTTTTGACCGAGCTGTACCTGGCTGTGCTGGATACGTTCATGCCGTATGAAGCGGACGGGGGGATCATCCGCACGCTGGTGTACGGATTTTTGCTGTTGGCCGTCACCCATCTGTTCGCCATGGCCAACAAGGCGCCCATTACCGGCGGTCGGCGCTGGACGCTGTGGAGCTCCTTGATGGCACCGGTGCTGATTGTGGCGGTCACCGTCGGCATCGCCTGCGCGGCGCCGAAAAAGGAGGCTGCCTGGCCGGACCCGATCGCGTTTCTCACCGGTGAGGGGAGCGGTCTCGGTGCCGGGGTGATGAAAAAGGTGGGGTACGACAACAACGACGAGCACCTGGGCGGTCCGTTTACGCTGGACGAGACCGTGGTGTTCGTGGCCATTACCAATGAACGCTCCTATTGGCGCGGCGATTCCAAAGACGTTTATACGGGGAACGGGTGGCAGAAGGGGGACCGGGAGTTCGAAGCGATCCTGGACCCGAAAGCGTATCGGTGGACCCACGCGCTGTTTACGAGGATGGAGACGAAAGAGGTGAAGGCTTCGCTGGAATTCCAGGGGCCGAAGTTTCCGACCGTCTTTTACCCGGGGCAGTTGAAACAACTGACGGACTACACCCCGTCGAGGGCGACGCTGGTGTACGACAAGGAACATCAGCAGGTGGAAGTGCGGAACGGCACGATCAGACTGCTGAAGCAGTCCGGAGGGGAAGCGCTGGTGGGCCCCCATACGCAGCTGTTGAAGCTGGACAATTACCAACTGGTGGCGGAAGTGCCGATCATCAGCGAAAAGGCGATGGTCCAGGCGGGCACCGACTATCCCGAGGAGATCAAGCGGCGCTATCTGCAGCTTCCCGACCACCTGCCGCCGAGAATCCGCGAACTGGCCCAACAGGTGACCAAGGACGCGAAAACGCCGTACGAAAAGGTGCGCGCCATCGAGAATTACCTGCGCTCCAGCGGAGAATATAAATACGAGACCAAGGACGTGCCCGTGCCCGCGCCGGGCCAAGACTTCGTCGACCAGTTCCTGTTTGAGACCCGCAGGGGGTACTGCGATCACTTTTCCACCTCGATGGCGGTGATGCTGCGGACGATCGGCATCCCCGCGCGCTGGGTAAAAGGCTTTGCCCCCGGTCATCGGATCGGTAGCGACGGCAACGGGAACGAACTGCTGGAAGTGCGCAACAAGGACGCCCACTCGTGGGTGGAAGTGTACTTCCCGGGTCACGGCTGGATCCCGTTTGAGGCCACCAGCACGTTTTTGTCGCCGATCCGCGTGAAATACGACCGGCAGACGACGGAGCAGCAAACGCCGCTCCCGCTGCCCGACCTCGGCGGAACAGCGGCCGAGGAGCGGAAAAACGGACGGCTTGACGAGCTGGAAGGATCGGTCGGCACGTCTGGCCCGTCGATCGACATTCCGTGGCAGGTGTACGCGTTTGGACTGGGACTGCTGGCTGTGGCCGGGGCGGTGGCCTGGAAGCGCAGGCGGCACTTCGCGGTCTGGTGGCTGCAGCGCCAGATGAGCCACTATCCGAACGACAGGTACGGGGATCGCTACAAGCTGCTGCTGCGGTTGATGGAGCACCTCTACAGCCGTCGCGGCCAGGGAGAAACCTTGCGCGAATACGTCGGCCGCCTGACGATCTCCGGCGACAAGCGGCAGGACCTGTGGTACCTGACCAACTTGTACGAGCGCATGCTGTACGGCTGCAAGGAAATCGAGGAGAAGGCCCGCGCAGTGGCGGAACAGGTGATCGAACGGCTTACCCGTCAACTGAAACCTTGATCATTCACCCGCAGTCTGTTAGAATGACCTTCAATGAGACTCGTATAATCTCAGGGATAGGGCCTGAAAGTTTCTACCGCTCGACCGTAAATCGAGCGACTACGAGGAGAGGACTTCGGATTTTTGTACATGCAACCGCACAAGTGTACACAAACTGGGACTCTGCCTCCGCGTCGGTAAACCGGAGGCGACAGTCCCGGTTTTTTTGGTGCCGGACCTGAGCGGGTCGTACATCCGAGGGCAGGGTGGAAACTTCCGGTGACAACCTGGCGTAAACAGGAGAAGGAGGATATACATGGACAAGCCAATGGAAATGGTCGTCGTTCTGGATTTTGGAGGGCAGTACAATCAGTTGATCGCGCGGCGCGTTCGCGACCTGGGCGTGTACAGCGAGCTGCTGCCCTACAATACGCCGGTGGAAAAAATCAAGGAGATGCAGCCGAAGGGGATTATTTTCTCCGGCGGTCCTGCCAGCGTGTACGAAGAAGGGGCGCCCAAGGTGGATCCGGCCATTTTTGATCTGGGCGTGCCGCTTCTGGGCATCTGCTACGGCATGCAGTTGATGAGCCACATGCTTGCCGGCAAGGTGGAGCGCGCCGGGAAGCGCGAGTACGGCAAAGCGGAGCTTCGCCTGCAGCAGCCGCACAGCCTCTATGAGAAGTGGGACGAAACCGAAATCGTCTGGATGAGCCACTCCGACAAAGTGGTGGAGCTGCCGGAAGGGTTCCGCGTGGACGCGGTCAGCGAGAGCTGCCCAGTGGCGGCGATCAGCCATCCGGAGCGCAAGCTGTACGGCGTGCAGTTCCACCCGGAAGTGCGCCATACGGTAAAAGGAAACGAGTTTATTGCCAACTTCCTGTTTAACATCTGCGGCTGTGAAGGCACCTGGAGCATGACCACCTTTATCGAGGACGAGATCAAGCGCATCCGCGAAACCGTGGGCGACAAGAAAGTGCTGTGCGCGCTGAGCGGCGGGGTCGACTCCTCCGTCGTGGCGGCGCTGATCCACAAAGCGATCGGCGACCAGCTGACCTGCATGTTCGTGGACCACGGCCTGCTGCGCAAGGGAGAAGCGGAAAGCGTCATGGAGACGTTCGCCGAGAAGTTCTCCATGCGCGTGATCAAAATCGACGCACGCCGCCGCTTCCTCGACAAGCTGAAAGGCGTGACCGATCCGGAACAGAAGCGGAAGATCATCGGCAACGAGTTCATTTACGTCTTTGACGAAGAAGCGTCCAAGCTGACCGACATGGAGTTCCTGGCGCAGGGCACGCTGTATACCGACATCGTCGAAAGCGGAACGGCGACGGCCCACACGATCAAGTCCCACCACAACGTGGGCGGCCTGCCGGAAGACATGAAGTTCAAGCTCATTGAACCGCTGAAAACACTGTTCAAGGACGAAGTGCGCAAGCTGGGGACCGAACTGGGGCTGCCGGACGAGATCGTATGGCGCCAACCGTTCCCGGGACCGGGCCTGGGCATTCGCGTTCTGGGTGAAGTGACGGAAGAAAAGCTGGAGATCGTTCGGGAATCGGACGCCATCCTGCGCGAAGAGATTGCCAAAGCCGGCCTGGACCGGGAAATCTGGCAGTACTTTACGGCGCTGCCCGACATGAAGAGCGTGGGCGTCATGGGCGACGTCCGCACCTACTCCTACACGGTGGGCATCCGCGCGGTCACCTCGATCGACGGCATGACGGCGGACTGGGCGCGCATTCCGTGGGACGTGCTGGAGAGAATTTCGACCCGCATCGTAAACGAGGTGGAGAACGTCAACCGCGTCGTGTACGACATCACCTCCAAACCGCCGGCTACCATCGAGTGGGAATAACCGCATATTAAACGATAAGAAAATTTTAATGTTCGTATTTTCCGTTGACATCGATCATTCTTCCTGGTACACTTCTCGTTGTGAACAGGTAAAGAAGAAGGTTCGTATAATCCCGAGAATATGGCTCGGGAGTTTCTACGAGGCCGCCGTAAACGGCCTGGCTACGAACGAAACGTCAACGGGATACGTATGCAGATCTTATCATTCTGTTTTGCCCGGTGAGTTTTGTTCGGAGTCGAGGCGTTGCTTGCGCCTCGACCTTTTTCATTTGCCGCAAACCGCAAACAAGACTTGGGGGGACCTATCGGTGCGGAAGTATTTTGAGTTTGACAAGCTGGGCACCAACTATCGCCGCGAGACGATCGCCGGCATTACCACGTTTTTGGCCATGGCCTACATCCTGGCCGTCAATCCGTACATGCTCAGCGGGGCGGACCTGCCGCCGGAGCTGAAAGCGAACTATCCGGAATTCGGAGCCGTCTTCACTGCGACCGCGCTGGCAGCCGCCATCGGGACGCTGGTGATGGCCTTCGTCGGCCGTCTGCCGATCGCGCAGGCGCCGGGCATGGGGCTGAACGCCTTCTTTACGTACACCGTCGTGCTGACGATGGGCATTCCCTGGCAGCAAGCGCTGGCCGGCGTATTTCTCTCCTGCTCGATTTTCCTGCTGCTGTCGCTGACCGGCATCCGCGAAGCGATCGTCAACTCCATTCCGCAGGGGCTGAAACACGCGGTATCGGCCGGGATTGGTTTGTTCATTGCCTTCATCGGTCTGAAAAATGCCGGAATCATCGTCGACAATCCGGCGACGTTCGTCTCGCTTGGCCATCTGACGATCAAAGAAGGCATGAAACCGGAAGAGATTGTGGCGGTGAAAAACGCGCTCCTGGCCGTATTCGGTCTGATCCTCACCGCGGTGCTGATGTCCCGCAAGGTGAACGCGGCCATTTTTATCGGCATGCTGACGACTGCCATCGTCGGCATGATCTTCGGGCTGGTCAGCCTGCCGGAGAAGATCGTCTCCATGCCGCCGAGCCTGGCGCCTACGTTCGGCGCCGCGTTCCAGTACCTCGGCGATTTTTCCGCGCTGTTCAGCATGAAGATGCTGATCGTGGTGTTCACGTTCCTGTTTGTGGATTTCTTTGACGCGACCGGTACGCTGCTGGGTGTGGCCAGCCAGGCGGGGCTGTTGAAAGACGGCAAACTGCCGCGTGCGGGCAGCGCCCTGGCTTCCGACGCGATCGCCGGGATGGCCGGTGCGGTGCTCGGCACGTCCACGACGACCAGCTACATTGAGTCGGCTGCGGGCGTAGCCGCCGGCGGACGGACCGGATTTGCCTCCGTGGTCACGGGCGCGCTGTTCCTGCTGTCGCTGTTCTTCTCGCCGGTTCTCGCCGTGGTCACGCCTGCGGTAACGGCCCCGGCACTGATCATCGTCGGCGTGCTGATGGCGTCGCACATGGCGAACATCGCCTGGAGCGAGATGGAGGAAGCGTTCCCGGCCTTCCTGACGATCCTGATGATGCCGCTGACCTACAGCATCGCTTCCGGGATCGCCGCCGGATTCATCGTCTACCCGATCACCCAGCTGATGAAAGGGAAAGGCCGCGAAGTGCATCCGGTGATGTACGCGCTCTTCTTCGTGTTTTTGGCGTACTTCATCTGGCTGCGGGAATAGAAACACAATCACAAAGACTGTCCGCGTCTCGGCGCGGCAGTCTTTTTTGTTTGCGCGGCGGGCGGCCGGCATTCGGGTGGAGCTGGAGCTGTCCGGACGCCGGTTGAAAAAAGCGCTGGATTACGCCAACCGGGAGCGGATTCCGCTCGTCCTGATCTACGGGGAGAACGAGCGGGACGCCGGGGCGGTGACGCTGCGCGACATGCGCTCCGGGGAGGAGCTGACCGTGGCGCTTGCGGGAGATCGGCTGGTCGACGCGATTGCGCAGCTTTTGTCCTAGCTTTTTTTTCCAGATGCGGTAGGATAAAAGGAAAGGAGGGGGGACGCGTGAGGAAGTGGGCGGGTTGGCTGGCAGGCGCCGCGCTTGTCTGGAGCGCGGCAAGCGGCGCCGGAGCAGGGGCGGCCGGAGGATACGGCGCAGACCGGGGCGGCGATGCCGGGGGAAAGACGCGGTATCTGGCGGATGTACGGGTCGAGCCGCAGCAGAAGCGGGTGACGGGCAGCGTCCAGGTGCAATTTTGGCCGCGTGACGGGAAAAAGGCGTATCTGCACGTCTATCCGTTTGCGTTTGCGGAACGTCATGACGGGCCGCTGTGGCAGGAATTTTTAGGAAAGGATGCGGTGCCCGGCACGTATCATATTACCAGGCTGTCCGTCCAGGGCAGGCCGGTGCCGGTCCAACGGGCAGGGACCGTGGTGGAGGTGCCGCTTGAGGGCGAGGCCGGATCGAGCGGTGTGAAGGGCGCGCCAGCCGATGGGAAAGGAGGGGCGGACGGCGTGAGTCGCGTGCCGTCCGCTTCCAACGGCGTGCCGCCCGCTGCCGGCGCGGCGGAGCCGGTCACACTGGAGCTGGCCTTTACAATGACGCTGCCGCTCAATCAGGGCCGGATGTCGCTGGACGAACACGCCATCTGGCTCGGCAACTGGCTGCCCGTCCTGGCGGTCTGCGACCGGAACGGCTGGCATCTCGATCCGTACGAGCCGATCGGCGACCCGTTTTACAGCGAAACATCAGACTATTCGGTAAATGCAACCGTGCCGGAGGGCTACCAGTTGGCCAGCACCGCCGACGATCGGCAGGAAGCCGGCTTCACTTCCGCTCCGGGGTTAAAGACGTACCGGCTGCGTGCCGAAAACGTGCGGGATTTCGCCCTGGTCATCATGGACCGGACGTATCAGCGCACAGAGACGACGGTTGGCGGGACGACGGTCCGCAGTTGGTGGCGGACGACGGACGACCCCGGTCAGGCCAGGCTCGTCCACGACGCCGCCGTGAAGTCGTTCGCGTACTTTCAGCACCAGTTTGGGCCGTATCCGTACAGGGAGTACGATGTCGTGCGAACCGGCGGAGGCATCAACGGCATGGAGTACCCCGGTCTGGTGTTCCTCGACGGCCGCCACTACGAACAGGTCTTTGCGCAGTCGATCGCGGCCGTCGCGCATGAGACCGCCCACCAGTGGTTTTACGGCATCGTCGGGAACGACCAGGTGAACGAGGCCTGGTTGGACGAAGGCTTGACGGAATACGCGTCGCTTTCGTTTCTGGAGCATTGGTACCCGCCGCTCGGCGACGCGCTGGTGGTGCAGCGGCTGGTGCGGGGCACGGCCGCCGATGCCTACGCGGAGAAAAATGTGAGGCCGTGGCAGCCGCTGCGCCTGTTTCCCGACAACGACAGCTACAGCGATCTGGTGTATTCCCGCACGGCAAGCATGCTGTGGCTGCTGCGGGAAGCGTGGGGCGAAGAGCGCCTGAACCGGATGCTGCGCCAGTTCGTAACGAGCCATCGGTTTGGCGTCGCCACCGGTGCAGACTGGAAGGCGGCCCTGTCCCGGGAGGCCGGGGAAGACGCGGAACCGTTCGTGGCCTACTGGCTGCAGCTTGACCAGAGCCGGGAAGCAGCCGCAGAGGCATGGCTGGACCGACAGCGCGGGGCGAAGCGGCAGTAAACGGAGGGGCGGCTGGTACGGCTGCGCATGCACGTGAGCCGAACACGACAGCAAAACAGGCGGAGGGGTGTTATGAAGCGGTGGAGATTGGCGGTCAGTGCGGCGGTGGGAGCGGCGCTGGCTGTTTTTCTGTGGAGCAAGCCGTGGGCAGAGTGGACCGAGGCGGAGCTGCTGCCGCCGGAGCAGGTGTCCGCCCCGGCTGTGTACCGGGCGGATGTGCGGATTGATCCGCACGCGCACACCGCAGCCGGGACGCTTTCCGTCCGATTCGTACCTGGCGACGGCCAGGCCCTTTTTCATCTCTACCCCAACGCCTTTCACGAATCAGCCGATCTGAGCGGGGCCAACTGGGAGCACATCCTGGGCAAACAGCGGCTGCCGGGAGGAATCCGGATCACCGGGGTGAAGGTGGACGGCCGCCCGGTTCCGGTTCGGACGCTGGGCAAAACGGGAACGATCCTGCAGGTGCCGCTGGAAGGGGCGGCGGGCCGCCGGACGGAGGTGGAGATGGGCTTCGAACTGCGCGTCCCGTACAACAGCGGCAGGCTGTCGTACAACGACCACGCGCTGTGGCTGGGCAACTGGCTGCCGATTCTGGCCGTGCAGGATGAGACCGGCTGGCGGCTGGACCCTTATTACCCGATGGGCGATCCCTTTTACAGCGGCACGGCCAACTACCATTTGCGCGTCACCCTGCCGGACGGCTACAGCCTGGCGACGACCGGAACGGAAAGCCAGGCAGTGGTGACCCGGCTTCGCCCGCAGGGGCTGTCGCATTACGAGGTGGATGCGTGGAATGTTCGTGATTTTGCCCTGGTGGTGATGGACGACAGCTACCGCCAGACGGTGAGCCGGGTGGGCGAAACGGTGGTACGCACCTGGTGGCAGGAGGGAGACAGCGAGGAGACCGTGGCCCGACTGCACGACGTGGCCGTACGGGCGCTGCGCTATTACGGAGAGCAGTTTGGCACGTATCCGTACCGGGAGTACGACGTGGTGAAGACAGGCGGCTTTTTCGGCGGCATGGAATACCCCGGCATCGTCTTTATCCAGGGGGATGCTTTCACCCGGCAGAGCGGCATGGGAGCGGCCGTCGTCGCCCACGAGACCGCCCATCAGTGGTTTTACGGGCTGGTGGGAAGCGACGAGGTGCGGGAGGCGTGGGTGGACGAAAGCCTGGCCGATTACGCCGCGATGTCGTTTCTGGAAGACGAACGAATCGCCGCCGACGGCTATATCGGCTACCGGATGGAGCGGGGAAAAGTCTCGGAGCAGTACGCGAACAGGGGACTGCGCGTCCGGCAGCCGCTGGACCGCTTTCCCGACTGGAAGAGCTACAGCGATCTGGTCTATGCGCGGGGAGCGGCGATGTGGTGGAAGCTGCGGCTGGAGTGGGGGAAGGAGCGGCTGCATCGCGTGCTGCGCGACTACGTGCGTGAGCACCAGTACAAAGAGGCGGGCGGAGCGGATCTGATCGAGGCGCTTTCCCGGGCGGTCGGGGAGGACGCGGCGCCGTTTTTCGACTACTGGCTGGGGATGGATTTGGAAAAACGGGACGAGGCGGAGGCGTGGATGCGCAGCGGACGTCCGTTCCGAATCTTTTAAAAACGAATATTTATATGACATGAAATTATTAACGTTCGGAATCAAGGTTGACAGGCAAACTCTCCCCCTGTTACACTGAAGATGTTGATATGCGTGTGATCCATACAAGCAAGCCCAGGCGATGACCGGCCGATGCGTGGCCGGAAGTCGTTTGGGTTTTCTTCTGACATTGACAGAGAGGGGCGAAGTGTGTCATGGTCAAACCGTTGGTGGGTGTCATCATGGGCAGCACGTCGGACTGGGAGACAATGAAGGACGCCTGCGCGATTCTGGACGAGCTCGCAATCCCGTACGAAAAGAGAGTGGTGTCGGCGCACCGCACGCCCGACTTGATGTTCGACTACGCCGAAAGCGCCAGGAGCCGCGGCCTTGAGGTGATTATCGCGGGAGCGGGCGGCGCTGCCCATCTGCCCGGGATGGTGGCGGCCAAGACGGAACTGCCGGTGATCGGCGTGCCGGTCAAATCGTCCAGCCTGAACGGTTTGGACTCGCTGCTCTCGATCGTGCAAATGCCGGGCGGCGTGCCGGTGGCCACCGTGGCGATCGGCAAGGCGGGAGCAGTCAACGCCGGACTGCTGGCGGCCCAGATCCTCGGGATCAAGTATCCGGAGATCCAGGAGCGGTTTGCCGCCAGACGGGACGCGATCCGCAAGAATGTGTTGGAGGCAAGTGAACTGGCATGACGAACAGAACCCCCATCAAACCAGGCGCAACCATCGGGATTCTCGGCGGCGGCCAGTTGGGGCGCATGATCGCTCTGGCCGGCCGGGCCATGGGATACCGCTTCGTCACGATGGACCCGACGGAGGACGCGCCCTGCGGCCAGGCGGCCGACCGGCAGATTGTCGCCCGGTACGACGACGTGGACGCGGCCATGCAGTTGGCCGAGATCAGCGACGTGATCAGCTACGAATTTGAAAACGTGGACGCGCGTGTGGCGGAAGTGCTGGAAAGCCGGGCCTATGTGCCGCAGGGCAGCCGTCTGCTGCGCATCACGCAGAACCGCATCCGCGAAAAGACGGCGATCCGCGAGCTGGGGATTCCGGTGGCGCCGTTTCGCGTGATCGACTCGCTGGACAGCCTGCGGGCGGCGATCGGGGAGCTGGGCCTGCCGGCGGTGATGAAAACGGCCACCGGCGGCTACGACGGCAAGGGACAGTGGGTCCTGAGAAGCGAAGCGGAACTGGCCGAAGCGTACGAAACCCTGTCCAAAGCGGGCACGGAGCTGATCGTGGAACAGTTTGTGCCGTTTCAACTGGAACTGTCCGTGATCGCGGCGCGCAATCCGTCCGGCGAGCTGGCCGTTTTTCCTGCGGCGGAAAATGTACACCGTGAGAACATCCTGCACCTGTCCATCGTGCCGGCGCGGGTGCCGGACGACATCCGGCAGCGGGCGGAAGCGATCGCCCGGACCATCGCCGAACGGCTGGACGTGGTCGGGCTGATCGCGGTCGAGATGTTTCTCACAGCAAGCGGGGAACTCTATGTAAATGAGCTGGCCCCCCGCCCGCACAACTCCGGCCACTACACGATGGACGCCTGCGTCACGTCGCAGTTCGAGCAGCACGTGCGGGCCGTGTGCGACCTGCCGTTGGGCTCGACGGAACTGCTCTCCCCCGTGGTCATGGTCAACATCCTCGGGGAGCACCTGCAGCCGGTGCTGGACCGCATTGGCCAACTGCCGCGGACGGCCAAGCTGCACCTGTACGGCAAACACGAAAGCAAGCCCAAGCGGAAAATGGGGCACCTGAACGTGCTGGCGCCCAGCGTGGAGGAGGCGCTGGCACAGATTGAGCGGCTCGAAATCTGGACGAACAAAGCGGAGGTACACCATGATTGATCGTTATACGCGACCGGAGATGCGCGCCATCTGGACGGAAGAGAACAAGTTCAAGGCGTGGCTGGAAGTGGAGCTCCTCGCCTGCGAGGCGTGGGCCAAGCTGGGCGTCATCCCGGAGGAAGACGTGAAAAAGCTGCGCGAAAACGCCAGCTTTGACATCAAGCGGATTTACGAAATCGAGGAAGAGACGCGCCACGACGTCGTCGCCTTCACCCGCGCCGTCTCGGAAACGCTGGGCGAGGAGAAGAAGTGGGTGCACTACGGCCTCACCTCCACCGACGTGGTGGACACGGCGCTCTCCTACCTGCTTCTCCAGGCCAACAAGATTTTGGAAAAGGATCTGGAAGACTTTATCGCCATCCTCGCCGACAAGGCGCGGGAGCACAAGGACACCGTCTGCATGGGGCGCACCCACGGCGTGCACGCGGAACCGACCACCTTTGGCCTGAAGCTGGCGCTCTGGCACGAAGAGATGAAGCGCAACCTGGCCCGTTTCCGCGCGGCGAAGGAAGAAGTGGCCTACGGCAAAATCTCCGGAGCGGTGGGCACGTACGCCAACATCGACCCGTTTGTGGAGCAGTACGTCTGCGAAAAGCTGGGGCTGAAACCGGCGCCCATCTCCACGCAGACCCTGCAGCGTGACCGTCACGCCGAGTACATGGCGACGCTGGCGTTGATCGCCACCTCGCTGGACAAGTTCGCGACGGAAATCCGCGGCCTGCAAAAGAGCGAGATGCGCGAAGTGGAAGAACCGTTCGCCAAGGGGCAAAAGGGCTCGTCGGCGATGCCGCACAAGCGCAACCCGATCGGCTGCGAGAACATCTCCGGCCTGGCCCGCGTCGTGCGCGGCCACATGCTCTCCGCCTACGAAAACGTTCCGCTCTGGCACGAGCGCGACATCTCCCACTCCTCGGTGGAGCGCGTCATTTTGCCGGATGCGACGCAGCTGTTGAACTACATGCTGCGCCGCTTTATGAACATCGTGAAAAACCTGACCGTCTTCCCGGAAAACATGAAGCGCAACATGGACCGCACGTTCGGCCTGATCTACTCGCAGCAGGTGATGCTGAAGCTGATCGAAAAGGGCATGAGCCGCGAGCAGGCGTACGACACCGTGCAGCCGCGCGCTATGCAGGCGTGGGAGGAACAGCGCTCGTTCCGCTCCATTCTGGAAGAGGACCCGACCGTGACCGCCACGCTGACCAAGGAAGAGCTGGACGACTGCTTCGACTACCGCTATCACCTCAAGCACGTGGATACGATTTTCAAGCGTCTTGGTTTGCTGTAATCCAATAAGAGGATAAACGCTCCCGCCTGGTCGGGAGCGTTTTGTTTTTCCGCCTGCTACGTGCGGTGTGGCTGAGAGGCGACCGATGCATGACGGTTGTGTCCGGCGTACCGTGCGGTTCTCTCCCCACCTTACAAAAATGTAAGGTTCTTGAAATGTAACGCGATGGTTCGGGCAGCCGCCTGCTTTTACAATAAAGACAAATCATTCGGAATTCTTGATGAGGAAACGGGAGAAAACCATGAACACCACACGCACGCATGAACAATGGAATCATCAGCGCATTTACGAAGAGTATTCCGCCCACATTCACCGGTATTTCCGCTATCGCGTCAAAAACGTCTGGGACGTGGAGGATTTGACGACCACCGTGTTTGTCAAGGTGTACGCCAAGCTGGACCAGTACGACGGGCGGCATCCGTTTGGCGCCTGGATCTTCCGCATCGCCCACAATACCCTGGTCGACTACCTGCGCAAAAAGCGGGAGTGCCCGGTCGACACCGAGACGTTTGCGGCGATGAAGGCGAACGACAAGCTGCCGGAGGAGCGGCTGCTGAACCGGGAATCCCATGACGCGCTGTGGAAAAACGTGCGTACGCTGTCTGCGGACCAGCGCCGCGTCATCTCGCTGCGCTACCTGGCCGACCTGAGAATGAACGAAATCGCAAAAATCCTGGACAAGTCGGAAGCGTCCGTGAAGATTTTGCACTTCCGCGGCATCCGCAAACTGCAGCAGCTAATGGCTGCCCAAGGATAGGAAACCACCGATGGATGGACGACAGCGCCATCCCTTTTCTTTCGTGTGCCCGCGTATCGCGGAGGCGAATCCGGGCGGGGGCCCGTCCGCTACTGCCGGCCGAACTCTTTTGGTATAGTACAACATAGGGAGTATGAGAGCGAGGAGTATGCCGATGTCGACGATCATGATTGTGGAAGACGATCCGAAAATCACGAAGCTGCTGCAAAACCAGTTGGAGAAATACGGCTATCACGCGGTCAACATCGAACACTTCGACCGGGTGATGGAGGTGTTTGCCGAGGTGAAGCCCGACCTGGTGCTCCTGGACGTGAACCTGCCCAAGTATGACGGGTTTTACTGGTGCCGGCAGATCCGGCAGGTGTCCAACTGCCCGATTCTGTTCATCTCCGCGCGGGAGAGCAAGATGGACCAGGTGATGGCGCTGGAGAACGGCGCCGACGATTACATCACCAAGCCGTTTGACTACGACGTGGTGCTGGCGAAAATCCGCAGCCAGCTTCGCCGCGCCTACGGGATGTACGCCGTCCAGGAAGGGGAGCGGACGGTGGAGGCGGCCGGGCTGAAGCTGTTTCCGGAGCGGATGGAGCTGGTGATGCACGACAGGAAAGTGGAGCTGAGCAAAAAAGAGGCGCTGCTCCTGGAGGCGCTGATCACCCAGTACCCGCGCGTCGTCAGCCGCGAACGCCTGCTGGAGAAGCTGTGGGACGAGCAGTTCGTGGACGAAAACACGTTGAACGTGTACATTACGCGCGTGCGCAGCAAGCTGAAAGACCTGAACCTGGACGGAGCGATTGAGACGGTTCGCGGCTCCGGCTACCGCCTGCGGGCCACCTGGGAGGACGGGCGATGAGGCTGTTTTGGAAAGACCAGCTCGTCTTTCTGGTGTTTTTCTTTGTCCAGTTGGCGCTGCTCGTGCTCATTTTCGCGCTGGACGGGTACTGGAACCCTTCGCTGATCAGCTACGCGGTGTTTCTGTGCGCGTTTTTTGCCGGCAGCTACCTGGTCGTCCGGTACCTGCTGAACCGGCCGGTCTACCAACGGCTCAGCCATCCCGTCCAGTCGCTGGACGAGCTGAACCAGCGGCACGGCAACGCCGCCCTGGGACGAGCGGTCGACCAGACGTTTCAGGAGCTGTACCGGCTGTTCAAGGAGCAGCTCCACGCCTACGAAACGAAGCAGCGGGAGTACACGACGTTTATCCAGCAGTGGGTGCACCAGATGAAGACGCCGATCTCGGTCATTCACCTGCTGCTGCAGGATGATCCCGATCCGCGGGCGGAAAGCGTCCGCGAAGAGGTGGACCGGATCAAGCGCGGGCTGGAGACGGTTTTGTACATCGCCCGGCTGGACCGGTTTGAACAGGATTTTCTCATCGAATCGGTCTCGCTTAGGCAGTTGGTCCAGGCGGTGGTGTCGGAAAACAAGCGGCTGTTTATCCGCAATCAGGTGTATCCCGAAGTGAAGGTGGACGAGCGGCTTGCGGTGGAGTCGGACGAGAAATGGCTGTCGTTCGTGCTCAATCAACTGCTGACCAACGCCGTCCGCTACTCCGCGGGCAAAAGCAGCAAAGTGGGCATCCTCGCCTATCCGCGCGGGATGGATGTGGTCCTGGAAGTGCGGGACAACGGCATCGGCATTCCGCCGGAGGACGTCCACCGCGTGTTTCAGCCGTACTTTACGGGGGAAAACGGACGCCGATACCCGGAATCGACCGGCATGGGGCTGTATTTGGTCAAGGAAATCTGCGGCCGCCTGCATCACGGGGTGGAACTGGAGTCAAAGGTGGGCGAGGGCACGTCGGTCCGCATCGTCTTTGCCGCCGTCGTCCCAACCTTACAAGAACGTAAGGAGGATGAAAGCTAATTCGATAGCTTGGCTGCGCGCGCTTCCGTATAGTGGGAAGGAGAGCAGGAAGACTGCACGGTTTGAAACGCTTGAACGAAAGGAGAAGCGCACATGGACATGCTGCAAGTCAGGAAACTCAGCAAAATATACGGAGGCAAGGTCACGTATCGCGCGCTGACCGACATCGATTTTACCATTCGCAAGGGAGAGTTTGTCGGCATCATGGGGCCGTCCGGAAGCGGGAAAACGACGCTTCTGAACATGATCTCCACCATCGACAAGCCCACTTCCGGGGAGGTGCTTTTGAACGGCACCAATCCCCACCAGTTGAAGGGGAGCAGGCTGGCGCTGTTCCGCCGCCGGGAATTGGGCTTCGTCTTCCAGGATTTCAACCTGCTGGACACGCTGACCATCGGGGAAAACATCATCCTGCCCCTGACGCTGGACGGCGAAAACGTACGCGTCATGCAGGAGAAGCTTGAGACCGTGGCGGCCAAATTGGGCATCAGCGACATTCTGGACAAACGCACCTACGAGGTGTCGGGCGGCCAGCGGCAGCGGGCAGCCATCGCGCGGGCGATCATCCACTCGCCGTCGCTCCTTTTGGCGGACGAACCGACGGGCAACCTGGATTCGAAAGCCTCCCGCAGCGTGATGGAGACGCTGGAGGCGATCAACAAGAACGACGGCACGACGATGATGATGGTCACCCATGACCCGCTGGCGGCCAGCTACTGTCACCGCGTGATCTTCATCAAGGACGGCCAACTGCACAACGAGATGTACCGGGGAGAGAGCCGGCAGGCGTTCTTCCAGAAAATCATCGACGCCCTGTCGCTGTTGGGAGGGAACGCGCATGACCTTTCGACAATTCGCGTGTAACAACGTCTCCCGCAACAAGCGCACCTATGCCGCGTTTTTCCTGAGCAGCGTCTTTTCCGTGATGATTTTCTTCATCTATGCGATGTTTATCTTCCATCCGGAGATTGAGAACGGGGAGATTAACGCCAACGTGGCCAAGGGCATGATGGTGGCCGAGTACATCATCTACCTGTTTTCGTTCTTTTTTCTGTTTTACTGCGTCAGCGCCTTTTTGAAAAAGCGGGAGAAAGAGTTCGGCATCCTGTTCATGCACGGCATGACCCGCTGGCAGCGCAACGTGCTGATCTTTATGGAAAACCTCATCATCGGCTCGCTGGCGATCGTGTTCGGCATCGGCCTGGGGATGGTGCTGGGCAAGCTGTTCTTCCTGTTTGCCGGCTTTTTGCTGGATGTGGAGGCGCTGCCGTTTTACCTGCCGCTCAAGGCGATTGCCTTGACGGTGGTCGCGTTCCTCTTCCTGTTTGTCGCCATCTCCGTGTGTATCGTCCTGTTTTTGAAGCGGAGCAACCTGCTGGAACTCCTGCAGGGCAGCCAGCGGCCGAAGCGGGAGCCGACCGCGTCCGTCTTTCTCTCGCTGTTGGCGGCGGGACTGCTGGGGACGGCCTACGCTCTGGCGCTTTGGGCGGAAGGGACGTACGTCCCGGTGCTGCTGCTGCCGGTCAGCGCGCTGACGATTGCCGGAACCTACCTGCTGTTCACGCAGTTGAGCGTGTTCATCATCCGGCTGTTGAAGCGAAACCGCCGCGTATACTGGAAGCGCACCAACCTGGTGACGCTTTCCGACCTGGCGTACCGGATGAAGGACAATGCGCGGATGTTTTTCCTCGTCTGCATCGTTTCCACGGTGGCGTTCTGCGCGATCGGGACGCTGGCGGCCCTGGCCGGTTCGATTCAGGAAACGGTGGTCAAGACCAATCCGTTTGCGTTCGAATATCATTCGATGGCGGAAAACAAGCAGGAACAGCAGCATCTGGCCATGATTGAAACGGCGCTGAGAGAAGGCGGCTTTCCGTTTGAAAAGTACGCCCTGACGGTTCGCTACCTGCCCGTCCCGACCAGCGAGGACGAGCGGGACGCCTCGGTCGCCGTGGTGAAGCAGTCCGATTACAACCGCTTTGCCCGCGCGGCTGGCGCGGAGGAAGTGACGGTGGGAGATCGGGAAGCGGTCTACTTCCCGCGCTGGCCGGACGAGAAGCTGATCGAGAGCGGGACGCTGCAAATCGGGAACGTACGGCTGCAGCCCAAAGGGGTGGAGGGATTTCCCCTGCTCCCTTCGCTCACCGGCGGGCCGATCGCCGTCGTGCCGGATGAGCTGTATGATCGGGCAAAACCGGTGGCGGAGCAGCACAGCTATGGGTATGTCGTGGACAACTGGAAGGAGACGAAGGAGATTGGCGAAAAGCTGGAACAGGAACTGGGCGACGGACGTACCAGGTCGTATTCCCTTTCCGCCCGCGCTCCGCAGTACTACATCTTGAAACAGATGGCCAACACCGGCCTGTTCATCGGCCTCTTCGTCGGCGTCCTGTTCTTTGTCGCGGCGGCCAGCTTCCTGTACTTCCGCCTGTACACCGACCTGGAAAACGACAAGCGGCAGTACGGCGCCATCACCAAGATCGGGCTCTCCGAACAAGAGCTGTCCAAAATCGTCACGACGCAAATTGCCCTGCTGTTCTTCGCTCCCATCCTGGTGGCGATCGTCCACAGCGCCGTCGCGTTTGTGTCGCTGCAGAGCATGCTGAAGCTGATGCTCATCGCATCGGTCTTCAAACCGACGGTGATCGTGCTGGCAAGTTTTGTGCTGGTGCAATTCGTCTACTTCTGGATTATCCGCAACCGCTACCTGTTCCACTTGAAAAAAGCGGTGTTATAGAAAGCGGCCTGCGCAGATCCCGCGCGGCAGGAGGACCCTGCTGCCCGGGATCTTTGTCGTTGGAGGGAAGCCGGATGAATATGGCGAAACAGCATATGTTTTCAGAAAGTATATTGAAAATGCTGTGTAGAAGAAATTTTGAGAAAACTATTGCACTCAGGTGAGAATCGTATTATAGTATCTAAACATAGACGATATTCGTCGGAAAATTTATTTTTATTGCCGCAATAGGTAATGACTTACAGGAAATCTGGTCGAAAAAAGGTAGGGGAGTTATGGAAGAGAAATATCATCGCTCACTGTATTCCCAACTGGACGATTTGGATTACGCCATCGCCCGCGCGCTGCAGGACAATGCGCGGCTGCCGTTTACGCAGATCGCCAAGGAATTGGGCGTCACGGAAAAGACCGTGCGGATACGCGTCCAGCAGATGCAGGACGAGGGCGTGCTCAGCCTGGTAGGAATCGTCAACCCGGTCAAGGCCGGAATCACGGTGCAGTCGCTGATCCAGGTGGCCGTCGAGGCGGACAAGCTGGACGACGTGGTGGCGGAACTGCAGGACATCTACGAGGTCAGGCTGGTCGTGCTGACCACGGGCGATTACCAGTTGATGATCCAGGTGTTGAACCGCGATTACGAGGAATTGTCGCAATTTTTAATGAATAAGCTCAACAAAATCAAGGGCATCACCAAGGTCAACGTCATCAACGAACTGAAAGTGCTGAAATCGCGCTTTCGCTTTATCCGCTGAAGACAATCGTTCCTGGCAGCAGGAGCGGTTGCCATATACATTCAACAAAAAGGAAGGGGAGGACTTATGTTATCGAAAAAGATGGGCAAAACGCTGCTGGCAGCGGTCTTGGGAACAGCGCTGCTGGCCGCCGGTTGTGGAGGAGGTGGCGGCAGTCAGACGGGGACCGCTCCGTCCGCCAGCACAGGCAAAAAAGTGATCAACATCGGGTTGAAAGCCGATCCGCCGACGCTCGATCCGAGCACCTCCACCGCGCTGGTCGACCGCATGGTGTACGCCAGCATTTACGACAAGCTGTTTGACATCGATCCGAGCGGCAAGATCGTGCCGATGCTGGTCAGCTCGTACGAAGTGTCGCCGGACGGCAAAACCTACACGCTCAAGCTGAAAGAGGGCGTCAAGTTCCACGACGGCACCGACTTTGACGCGGAGGCGGTCAAGTTCAACTTCGAGCGCAACATGAACGGCGAAAAGTCCAGACGCAAAAGCGAGCTGAAAGTGGTGGACTCCGTCACGGCCGTTGACAAGCACACGGTCAAGATTCAACTGAAGGAGCCGTTCGCGCCGCTGCTCTCCATCCTGGCCGACCGCTCGGGGATGATGGTCTCGCCGGCGGCTGTCAAACAGTACGGGGACGACTTCCTCAACCATCCGGTCGGTACCGGGCCGTTCGTCTTCGTCGAGCACGTCAAAGGGGACCACGTGACGCTGAAGCGCAACGACAACTACTGGAACGGCAAGGTGAACGTGGATGAGGTCACCTACAAGGTGTTCACCAACGGCACGGCCAAGGTGCAGAACCTGCGCTCCGGCATGCTGGACATCATCGACGAGGTACCGGTGAAGGAGATTCCGGCGATCAAAGGAGATGCCAACCTGCAGTTGGTGGCCGAACCCAGCATGGGCTACATGGGCTTCTACCTGAACAACAGCAAGCCGCCGTTTGACAACAAGTACCTGCGCCAGGCCGTGGAGCGGGCCATCGACCGGGAAGCCGTGGTCAAGGTGCTGTTCAACGGCTACGCGCTGCCGGGCCGTTCGCCGTTTGCGCCGGGCAACCTGGCGTACAGCAGCGATCTGGACAAGCCGGTCAAGCCGAATCCGGATGAGATCAAGCAGCTTCTGGCCAAAGGCGGCAAGCCGAACGGATTCAGCTTCAAGCTGAACATCGCGACCTCGACGGAGAACGAACAGTTCGGCGCCGTGATCCAAAACATGCTGAAACCTTACAACATCAACGTGCAGTTGGAAAAGTTGGAATTCGGTCAATTGATCGAAAAAGGAGACAAAGGCGACTTCGAGGCGCTCAACCTGGGCTGGTCCGGACGCCAGGACCCCGACCAAAACTTCTATGATTTCGTCGTCACCGGCACCCCCAACAACGACGGCCGCATCAGCATTCCGAAGCTGGACGAGCTGGCCGCCAAGGCGCGCGTGGAGCTTGACGAAGCGAAGCGCAAGCAGATGTACGAGGAGGCGGTCAAGATCCTGCAGGAAGAAGCGGGCTACGTCTACGTCTACCACCAGTACAACCTGCTGGCGATGAGCAAGAAGATCAGCGGCTTTACCTACGTGCCGGACGGCCTGATCCGCACGGCGACGCTGGACAAGCAGTAACCGACACACCGTAGTACGGGGAGGAATTGTCATGATGTTTGTGGTGAGACGCCTGCTGCTGACAATCCCGATTCTCCTTCTGGTGTCGATCATGACGTTCTCCTTAATCCACTTGATCCCGGGCGATCCAGCCCGGGTCATTTTAGGACAAGAGGCGACACCGGAGGCGTATCAGGCGCTGCGGGCTGAATTGGGGCTGGACAAACCGATTGTGGTCCAGTACTTTTCCTGGCTGGGCAAAGTGCTCCAGGGAGATCTGGGCATGTCGATTACCGACCGCGTGCCGGTCTCCGAACTGATCATGCAGCGGCTGCCGGCCACCGTGGAGCTGACCATCGGCACGTTTCTCGTCGCGCTTCTCATCGCGTTTCCGGCCGGCATCCTGGCCGCTGTGCGGCGGGGAACGTGGATCGACTACACCAGCACGTTTGCCGCGTTGGGCGGCATGAGCATCCCCAGCTTCTGGCTGGCGATGATGCTGATCATTTACTTCGCCGTGGAAAATCAATGGCTGCCGTCTTCGGGCTACGTGCCGTTCAGCGAAAACCCGGCGCAGAACATCATGGCGATGATTCTGCCCTGTCTGGCCACCGGCCTGCGCGAATCGGCCGTCTTGATGCGGATGCTGCGCTCGTCCCTGTTGGAAGTGGTCAACATGGACTTTATCCGCACGGCCAAGGCCAAGGGGCTGAACGAGGTGCGCACCGTGCTCGGCCACGCGCTGCGCAACGCACTCATTCCCGTGGTCACCACCTCCGGTCTGATGATTGCCGGCCTGCTGGGCGGGCTGGTCATCACCGAATCGATTTTTTCCATTCCGGGATTCGGTCGGCTGATCGTGGAATCGGTGTTTAAGCGGGATTACGTCACGGTCCAGGGAGCCATCCTGGTGTCGGCCATTCTGGTCGTGGCGGTAAACCTGGTGGTGGACCTCCTGTACGCTGTCATCGATCCGCGCATCAAGGCGGGGAAAGGGGCGGAAGGATAATGAACGCGATGCGAAATTTTGTGCGCAACGGCCTGGGCGTTCTCGGCGGGTTGATCATCCTCTCGCTGATCGTCGTCGCCATCTTCGCGGAGCAGATCGCCCCCTACGATCCCAACGCGCAAAACTACGACAAGGTGCTGATGCCGCCCAGCGCGGAGCATCCGTTCGGTACGGACGATCTGGGACGGGACATCTTCTCCCGGGTCATCTACGGCTCCCGCATTTCGATTGAAGCGGCGGTCATCTCCGTCGGCATCGCCATGCTGATCGGCGTGCCCATCGGCCTTTTGTCCGGCTACTACCGCGGCTTCTGGGACGAGTGGATCGTCATGCGCACCGTGGACGCGATGCAGGCGTTTCCGTTTCTGATTCTGGCGCTCGCCATCTCCGCCGTGCTCGGCTCCGGCTTCGGCAACGCCATGCTGGCGATCGGGATCGGCTTTTCCCCCGCCTTTGTCCGCATTACGCGGGGACAGGTGCTGTCGCTTCGCAACATGGAGTACATCCAGGCGGCCCGAGCGGTGGGCGTCAAGGACAGCCGGATCATTTTCCGCCACATCCTGCCCAACGCGCTCAACCCGATCGTCATCCAGGCCACGCTGGCGATGGCGGCGGGGATTCTGGCGGAAGCCTCGCTCTCCTATCTGGGGCTGGGCGTACAGCCGCCGACGCCGTCCTGGGGCAGCATGCTGAATCAGGCCCAGACGCTGATGTCCGTCGCGCCGTACGCCACCTTTTACCCCGGCATGGCGATCTTCCTGGTCGTGCTCGGCTTCAACCTGCTGGGCGACGGTCTGCAGCAAATACTAGATCCGCGGGTGCGGAAATAAACTGGGGAGGAGAGCCTCATGACGACCATACTGGAAGTGGAACAACTGAGAACGCGGTTTCGCACGGAAAACGGCGTCGTCAACGTGGTCGACGGCGTCGACTTCTCCATCCGCGCCGGCGAGACGCTTGGCGTCGTAGGCGAATCCGGCTGCGGCAAAAGCGTCACCAGCCTCTCGATCATGCGCCTGCTGCCGCCCAACGGCAGGGCGGAGGGAACGATCCGGTTCAACGGCACCAACCTGCTGGAGCTGTCGGAAAAAGAGATGCAGGCGGTGCGCGGCAACGAAATCTCGATGATCTTTCAGGAGCCGATGACCTCGCTCAACCCGCTGCACACGGTGGGCAGGCAGATCGAAGAAGCGATCCTGCTGCACTGGAAAGTGAGCAAGGCGCAGGCCAAGGAACGGGCGATCGCGATGCTGAAAGCGGTGGGCATGCCGCGCGCGGAAGAGATCTACGGGGAGTACCCGCACCAGCTCTCCGGGGGGATGCGGCAGCGCGTGATGATCGCGATGGCGATGGCGTGCGACCCCAAGCTGATCATCGCCGACGAGCCGACGACGGCCCTGGACGTGACGATCCAGGCGCAGATTCTCGACCTGATGCGGGAACTGAAGGAGAAGACGGGCACATCGATCATGCTGATCACGCACGATCTGGGCGTCGTCGCCGAGATGTGCGACCGCGTCATCGTCATGTACGCCGGGCAGGTGGTGGAGGAGACCGACGTGGAGACGCTGTTTGAACAGCCGAAACACCCGTACACCATCGGCCTGATGAGATCGATTCCCGAGCTGGACGAGGAGCGGGAGTACCTGGACACCATCCCGGGCGCGGTGCCGCTGCCCAACCAGATGCCGAAGGGCTGCCGGTTTGCCCCGCGCTGCGCGCAGGCCATGCCGATCTGCCACGAACAGCCGCCCGAGCTCTTGCAGTTGGACGGCCACAAATGCCGCTGCTGGCTGTACACGGAAGGGAGGGATGAGGCATGAAGCCGCTGTTGGAAGTAAAAGGGCTGCAGAAGCACTTTCCGATCAAGTCCGGCTTTTTCAAGAAAACGACGGGATACGTGAAGGCCGTCGACGGCATTGACCTGCAGGTGTTTCCAGGAGAGACGCTGGGCATCGTGGGCGAGTCGGGGTGCGGCAAGTCGACCACCGGCCGGACCATTTTGCGGCTGCTGGAACCGACCGCAGGGGAGGTCTGGTTTGACGGCAAGGATCTCGCCAAGCTGTCCAAGGAAGAGATGCGGCGCATGCGCAAGGACCTGCAGATGGTCTTTCAGGACCCGTACGCCTCGCTCAATCCGCGCATGACGATCAAGCAAATCCTGATGGAGTCGCTGGAGGTGCACAACATCGGGACGCGGGAGGAACGGCTGAAAACCATCGAAGAGATCATCGAGATCGTCGGTCTTCGCAAGGAGCACCTGAACCGGCATCCGCACGATTTTTCCGGCGGCCAGCGGCAGCGCATCGGGATCGCCCGGGCGCTGGTGGTGAAGCCGAAGCTGATCATCGCGGACGAACCGGTGTCGGCGCTGGACGTCTCGATCCAGTCGCAGATTCTGAACCTGTTGAAAGATCTGAAAAAAGAGTTTAACCTGACCCTGATGTTTATCTCGCACGACTTGTCGGTCGTCAAACACCTGTGCGACCGGGTGGCCGTCATGTATCTGGGGCGGGTGGTGGAAATTGCCGACAAGCGGACGCTGTTCGACAATCCCAGCCATCCGTACACGCGGGCGCTGCTGTCCGCCGTTCCCGTGGCCAAACCGCGGCAGAAGCGGGAACGCATCCTGCTGACCGGCGACCTGCCCAGTCCGGCCAATCCGCCGAGCGGCTGCACGTTCCATCCGCGCTGCCCGCATGCGACCGACCTGTGCAAGACCAAAGCGCCGAGCCTGACCGATATCGGGGGAGGACAGTTCGTCTCCTGCCACCTGGTACATGCAGGCGAGCTGGCGACCTGACGGCGGGACGGAGGCATTCAGATGATCTACTGGCAGTTGTTTCTCGCGTTTTTTCGCATCGGCATTTTCGGCTACGGCGGCGGCCCGACGATGGTCCCCCTGTTTTACGCCGAGTGCGTGCAGAAGTACAAATGGGTAAGCGAAGAGGACTTTACCGACAACCTGGCGCTGGCCAACGCCCTGCCCGGCCCGATTGCCACCAAGCTGGCAGCGTTTATCGGGTACCGGGTCAAAGGCTGGAGCGGCGCGCTGGTGGCCAACTGCGCGGTGGTGCTGCCCATCGTGCTGGTCATGATCGCGCTGCTGCAGGTGATTTACCAGTGGAAGGACACGCCCGGCGTGTACGGGATGATTCAGGCGATCCAGCCGGTGATCGCCGTCATGACCGGCGTGCTGACCTGGGAGTTTTTGCAGAAGGGCTGGCAGGGAGCGGGGAACAAGAGCGGCGTCGCCCTCATGCTGGTCCTGTCGCTGGTGGCCCTGCTCTTCCTTGACCTGCACCCCGGCATTGTGGTGGGCATTGCCCTGGCCGGTTCGTTTGCCTATTCCACCTGGGTGCTGCGGAAGCGGAAAACGCCGGGCGGCAAGGAGGGAGCGGCATGATTTACCTGCAGTTGTTCTGGGCGTTTTTTATCTCCAACATTCTCGGCTACGGCGGCGGGCCGCCCAGCATCCCGCTGATCCAGAACGAGGTGGTCGACCACTATCACTGGATGACGATGAAAGAGTTCGGGGAGGTGCTGGCGGTCGCCAATGCCCTGCCCAGTCCGATCGCCACCAAGCTGGCGGGTTACGTCGGCTACCAGGTGGCCGGCGTGCCGGGGGCGACGGTCGCGCTCTTGGCGACGATCGCGCCGACGGCCATCGCCATGATCCTGCTGCTGAACTTCCTCAACGTGTTTCGCAACGCGCCGCAGGTGAAAGCGATGACGCAATCGGTCCGTCCGATTGTCACCGTGCTCTTGGGTACGATGACGTACGAGTTTTTCCTCGGAGCCGTGGAGGGCATCGGCTGGATGCAGACCGGCATCCTGGCCATCGCCTCCTTTCTCCTGCTGGAAAAGTGGAAGCTGAACCCTGCGCTTGTAATCGCCCTGTCCATGGGTTACGGGTTTTTCTTCATCGGCTAACGATTACAGTTGAATCGGAGGTATACGTATGACACACTTTGACGCAATGGAGTACCCGTACGCGTCCCGGCGTATGACGACGTATGCGAAAAACGGCATGGTGGCCACCTCTCAGCCGCTTGCGGCGCAGGCCGGATTGGACATCTTGAAAAAAGGAGGGAACGCCATTGACGCCGCGATCGCCACGGCCGCCTGCCTCACCGTGGTGGAACCGACGGGGAACGGCATCGGCAGCGACGCGTTTGCGCTGGTCTGGACCAACGGGGAACTGCACGGGCTGAACGCGAGCGGTCCCGCGCCGCAGGCCATTTCCATCGAAGCGGTGAAGGCGAGAGGGCACGAAACCATGCCCACCTACGGCTGGATTCCGGTTACGGTGCCGGGGGCGCCGGCGGCATGGGCGGAACTGTCCCGCCGTTTCGGCCGCCTGCCGCTCGCGGAAGTGCTGAAGCCGGCGATCGAGTACGCGGAAAACGGCTACCCGCTTTCCCCGACGCTGGCCCGCTACTGGGCGATCGCCTACAACAAGTTTTCCCAGGTGCTGAGCGGTGAGGAATTTGCCCCCTGGTTCTCCACCTTTGCTCCGGACGGTCGGCCGCCAAAAGCGGGCGAGATCTGGAAGTCGCCCGGCCATGCCGAGACGCTGCGGCAGATTGCCGAGACGGGAGCGGAAAGCTTCTATCGCGGCGAACTGGCGGAAAAAATCGACGCGTTTTCCCGGCAGTGCGGCGGTTTCCTGCGCAAAGAGGATTTGGCCGCCTACCGGCCGGAGTGGGTCAAGCCGATCAGCGTCAACTACCGCGGCTATGACGTCTGGGAAATTCCGCCCAACGGCCAGGGCCTGGTGGCGCTGATGGCCCTGAACATTTTGAAGGGTTTTGCGTTTGGGGAAAAAGAGACGGTTGACACGTACCACAAGCAGATCGAGGCGATGAAGCTGGCGTTTGCCGACGGGTTCCGCTACATCACGCAGCAGGACAAGATGAGCGTGACCGTCGAGGAGCTCCTGTCCGACAGGTACGCCGACGAGCGGCGCCGCCTGATCGGCGAGCGTGCGCTCACGCCGGAGCCGGGCGACCCGCGCTCCAGCGGGACGGTCTACCTGGCGACGGCCGACGGGGAAGGCAACATGGTCTCGTTCATCCAGAGCAACTACATGGGCTTCGGCTCGGGCATCGTCGTGCCGGGAACGGGCATCGCCCTGCAAAACCGGGGCCACAACTTCTCGCTCGACCCCGCCCACGACAACCGTCTGGAGCCGGGGAAAAAGACGTACCACACGATTATCCCGGGTTTTTTGACCAAGGACGGCAAGGCGGTCGGACCGTTCGGCGTGATGGGCGGCTTCATGCAGCCGCAGGGGCACGTGCAGGTGGTGATGAACACGATCGATTTTCACCTCAATCCGCAGGCCGCGCTGGACGCCCCGCGCTGGCAGTGGCTGGAAGGGAAAACGGTGGAGGTGGAGCGCCACTTCCCGGAACATATCGCCCTCGCCCTGGAACAAAAGGGGCACCAGATCAAGTGGGGATCGTTTTCGAGCAACTTCGGCCGCGGCCAGATCATCTGGCGGGACGAAAACGGCGTGCTGATCGGCGGCACCGACATGCGCACGGACGGCTGCGTGGCCGCGTGGTAAGCGTTTGAGGCAGGTGAGAATCGTCAGACAACGGAAGACGCACAAAATCGCGTGAGGCGATAACAGGAATGCCAAAAGAACTATACCGTTCTTTTGGCATTTTTGCTATATTTTTCTTGTTATTGGCAATGGTGAATGAGGCTGTCTGTCGGTACCGTCACAGAGAGCAATCGTTGAAGGGAGGCAGGCTGCAAACTCATGGAAAGGGGGCAGGGATCTTGAGTGTAGGTCTTTACATCGGACTGATCGTGTTCAACTCTTTTCTGACAATCTTGGTGCTGCCCGGATTTGTGCGAAATTGGAAACGGCTCAAGACCCATGTGATGAAAGGCCGAGCCATTGCCGCGGCATTCACCGTAATCTGGCTGTGGCTGTGCATTCTGTACCAGACCGCTGTCTACCTAAGGTAGTGGTGCAGTGGTGAACCAATCGCGCCCGTGCGCCATCACCGCCCAGACTCTTGCTTGTCATCTCCCGTACCAATTGAAGCTCTCCGGTTTTCTCCACCATCCCCCCGACCATTCGTTGAACCGCCGGGCTGTCCGCCCTTCCTGCAGCCGGACGCGAAAAACGTCCCTGGGTCTTTTCGACCAAAAATTTTTCAAACCTTGCAACCTTTTCCTGACAAATTCCGTCGATGATGGTGAAAACACCCACCCCAAATAATGGGAAGGAGGGCATGGATTGCTGTCCCCGTTCGTGACCGTTCCCGTTTTTCTCATCATGGCCGTGTCCGTCTACACCGACCTGCGCCGACGCATGATTTACGACTGGCTCACGCTGCCGGGGATCGCGTACTTCCTCATCTTTCATGCCATCGCCCACCCCGGTCAATGGGTGACGTATGCGCTGGGCGCGATCGTGTTGGGCGGGATCTCGCTTGGCATGGCTGTCGTCAGCAGCGGCCAACTGGGGGGAGGGGATATCAAGCTGTTTGCGCTTGTGGGCTCCGCCGTGGGGTGGCAGGCCGGGCTGCTGATCATGGCCCTTGCCTACATCATCGCGGGATTTGTCGCCATTCCCCTGTGGGCCATCGGAAAAAGATGGGCGGCAGTAGGAAAATGGAAAGAGGTTCCGCTGGCTCCGTTCATAGCGGGGGGGACGATTCTCTTATACATGACGGCAGCCGCTGTCTGATCCACCCCGGGGAGACGGCCGTGCTGCGGCAAATATTTTCCTTATTTTGTAACTTACAAATTACTTTCGAAATCTTTCGACATGTTTCGCGGCTGGCATGATGGAGCATCCAGGAACCCCATCCTGCGCTTTCCGACCCAGTCGTGAGCCGATCCGCATGGTCTGACAGCATCATGCCGTGTCTCGCGGCTGACACCATTTATCCAAGGAGAGGGAATCATCTGCATGCTGGAATCCAAACGACGTGCCATCATTTTTCTCACATTGTCCTTTTTGCTTGCGGCTCTGGCGGGCTTTCTGTTTCTGAAAAAAATCAAGGATTTGAACGCCGAACTGGGGGAAATGGTGGAGATTTACGTGGCGAACGCCGACATTCCGTCCCGCTCGCTGATTCAGCCGGATCAGTTGACGACGAGGCCCATCCCGAAGAAATACGCGGATCAATCCTACGTGACCGACAAACTGAGCCTGAAAAACCAGGTGACGGTCGTTCCCCTGTCCAAGGGCGACGTCATTACCAAAAACATCCTCAAGCCCGCCAACATCGTCCGGGACCAAAATCACCGCCTGATCACGGTGTATGCCGGGGGGAACATCATCTTCGACCAGGAACTGGAGGCGCTGGACCGCGTGGACGTCATCATCTCGCACGAGGTGAACGGTAAGCCGGTGACGGAAGTGTTCATGAAAGACGTGCCGGTGGCGATGGTGGCCAAATCGGAGGGCAAGTTTAAAGGCGTGGCGCTGGAACTGCCATTTGAGGACGTGCCCCGGTTCATCCATCAGCAGAACTACGCTGAGCTCATGCGGATCCTGAAGGCCAATGTCGGCAAAGGAGAAGCGGCCATTCCCGAGCCGTTTCAAGAAACGAAACCCGGCCAGCAGGAGACGCCTGGCAAAAGCCCTGCGCCCGGAACCAAACCGGCCGCAAGTCCGGCGGCAAAACCGGCGTCACAGGCGCCGCAGACACCTCCTGCGCCGCAGACATCCCCTGCGACGGCGCCAAACGCGGGACAGCCCGCGAAGCAGCAAGCAGGAACCAAAACCGGAGGGTAAGGCATGAAAACGGAACTCAACATTCTCGTCGTAGCCGATTACGATTCGGTGAAAGACCTGTTGCGGGAATGGCTCGCTCCCTACGAGCATGTGCAGTACACCACATCGATGGAAGTGAAGAAAGAGATTGACCGGATCGGACCCGATGTCGTCCTGCTCGTGCAGCCGGAAGACGGGGCGGGGGTGGAACTGGTTCAGTACATACAGGGCGAGCTGCCCGAGGGAATTGTCATTTTTCTCACGGAAGAGCAGGATTTCGTCCTGCTGCGGGATGTCGTCCGCGCCGGTGCGGTTGAATACATCGTGATGCCCGACGAACTGGCGCTGCTGACGGACCGTCTGGAGAAAATCTCCGAGCTGGCGCAGATGCAGCAGCGCAAAAAGGGAGCGGACGCGTCCGGCAAGGCGTTGGTCCGCGGCCGGGGAAAAGTGTATTCCTTTTACAGCGGAAAAGGGGGGAGCGGCCGCACGCAGCTTGCCACCGGCTTTGCGCAGGCGTTGAAACTGGAATCCACCGCCAGCGTCCTGCTGATCGACCTCAACCTGCAGTACGGCGGCGTGGAAACCTTTCTCTCGCTAGACAGCAATCGCACGCTGGCCGATCTGATGCCGGTCATGAACGAGATGAACGAGAACCACATTCGCAATGTGGCGCAGCGGGAGATCCATTCCAAGCTGGAAGTCCTGGTCAGTCCGCGTGATGCGGAGACAGCGGAGCACATCTCGGAGGAATTTGTCACCCGGTTAATCCGCGCCAGCCGCCGCAGCTACGATTTTGTCATTGTCGACCTGCCGTCGTACATGAACGAGCTGACCTACACGGCGCTGACGGAGTCGGACCTGATCTACTACGTGATGAATCTCGACACGCCTTCGGTTCAGATCTACCGGCTCGCGGAAGAATTGTTCAGACGGCTTCGGATCGATACCGCCGGCAGGCTGGAAGTCGTCGTCAACCAGGTGGGCAGGGACAACGAATTGGCCGTTTCCGACTTGAAGGGGTTGATCACCGCCCCGATCACCGCCGAAATCAGCAGGGATCACCAGGGCGTTCAGGCGGCCGTCAATCAGGGGAAGCCGCTGCAAAAAGAAGCGAACGAGAAAAAGCTGTCTCCTGCGGCGAAGGACATTCGCAAATGGGTGCTCAGGAAATTGTCGTAAGGGGGGAGTTCGATGGCATTATTCCGACGCAGGCATGAAAAGACTCCGCCTGGCGATGAGGCACCCCGGACCCTTGCATCTCCGCTTGCGGCTCCTTCCTACAATCCGTACCTGGACGAATTGGCGGAACATTACAAGGCCCGACTCTTGCGGGAGACCAACCTGGAACGGCTGACCAGCCTTTCGTCGACCGAGATGCGCCTGGCGATTGAGCGCCTGGTATCCCAATACATGTCGGAAGAAAAGGTCGTCATTCCGCGAAACGAAAAGGAACTGCTGCTCACCCGCCTGATCAACGAATCCGTCGGTCTGGGACCGCTGGAGCCGCTGCTAAACGACCCGGAGATCACGGAAATTTCGATAAACGGCCACAGTCAGGTGTACATCGAGCGGAACGGCCGCCTGGAACTGACCGATTTGAAGTTTCGCGACGAGGAGCATCTGCGCCACATCGTCGACCGGATCGTGGCGCCGCTCGGACGGCGGATCGACGAGAGCTCCCCGATGGTGGACGCCCGCCTGAAGGACGGCAGCCGCGTCAACGCGGTGATTCCTCCCATCAGCCTGAATGGCACGCTGGTCTCGATTCGGAAATTCCGCAAAGACCCCTACACCATGGATGACCTGATGCAGTTTGGCTCGTTCAACGAGGCGATGTCCCGCTTCCTGCAGGCGGTCGTCGAAGCGAAAATGAACGTGCTCATCTCCGGAGGCACCGGGAGCGGGAAGACGACGCTGCTCAATGCCGTAGCCTGCGCCATTCCCCCCTATGAGCGCGTCATCACGATCGAGGATTCGGCGGAACTGAGGCTGGCCCACCCCAACTGCGTCGGGCTGGAGGCCCGCCCGCCCAACATGGAGGGAAAAGGGGAGATCACCATTCGACAGCTCGTGAAAAACTCCCTGCGGATGAGGCCGGACCGGATCATCGTCGGGGAGGTGCGGGGCGCCGAAGCGTTTGACATGCTGCAGGCGATGAACACGGGGCACGAAGGATCGCTCACCACCGTTCACGCCAACTCGCCCCAGGATGCGTTCAACCGGCTGGAGGGCATGGTCGTGATGGCCGGCATGGATTTGCCGTCTTCCATCATTCGGGAGTACATCGTCAGCGCCCTCGACATCATCGTGCAGGTGACGCGTCTCTCCGACGGGACGCGCAAGATCGTCTCCATTTCGGAAGTGGTGACAACCGAAGAAAAACGCGTGGAAGTAAACGAAATCTTCCGCTTCCAGCGCACCGGCATCGGGAGCAGGGGGGAAGTGCTGGGGTACTTCGCCGCAACCGGCGTCGTGCCCCGTTCGCTGGAAAGACTCAGAACGTTTGGTATCGAGATTGACGAATCGCTGTTTGCGACAGGCGAGGTGAAACGACGTGAGCATCTCCATTCTGTTTAGTCTCTCCGTTCTGCTCGGGATATGGGGGCTCTATGAATACCTGGGATACCGGGCGAAAAAGACGGAATGGAAAAAACGAGCGGAAGAGTGGTACGATGTCAAATCCCAGCGCAAAAGTTTTCTCCTCGACTGGGGGGATCGCTTCGACCGTACCCCCCATGCCAGGCAGATACAAGGCAAGCTGATCAAAGCAAATATTTCCCTTGCCCCTTCCGAGTATTACGGCATTATGCTGGTTGGCGCGTTTGGGTTGGCCTTCTTTTTCAACAACGTCGTCGGGCTGACATTTCCCTACAATCTCATCGCCGGCTCCGCCGCCATGTACCTGCTGCAAAACCTGCTGTTTCTCGTGCGGCGAAACAAGTACCAGGAGCGCTTGAACGATCAACTGTCGGAGGTGTGCCGCCTGCTTGCCAACTCGCTGCGCGCAGGGCTTACGCTGACACAGGGAATTGAACTGGTGGCCAAGGAAATCCCGCAGCCAGCCGGGCAGGAGTTTACACGCATGGCGCGTGAAATGCGGTTGGGAGTCAGTTTTGACAGGGCGCTCGCCGATATGGAAAAGCGCATTCCGACCCGGGATTTTCGGATTTTTGCGGCCACGCTGTACATCCAGCGGCGCGCCGGAGGGAACCTCAGCGAAGTGTTGCAGGAGATGGCAGAAACGCTGGAGGATCGGCGGATCGTCAACCAGGAGATCAAGACGATGACCGCCGAACAGCGCTACGTCTCCATTCTGGTGCCGATCATGCCGATCGCCCTGGTGCTGATGATGAACACGATGAACAAGGGGTTTATCGATCCGCTGTTCTCCGGCTTCGGCCTGATCCTGCTGGGCGTGTTTATCCTGGGAACGATCCTGTCCTACGTGCTGGTCCGAAAAGTAACCAATATAAAGGTGTGAGACGATGGACGCGCTCATGGTCACCTGTCTGTTCCTGTGTTTGCTCTTTTTCGCCATTTTTTTGAAGGAAACCTACCGCTATTCCGTGGAGAAGGAAAAGCTGCTCACCCACATCCACGAAACCACGGGAAGACGGGGATACGAGATCCGCAAGCGGGAAACTTCTGCCGAGAAGTGGATGAAAAAACTGCTGCAGTACAGCGACGATTACGCGGCACTGGGGCAGAGGATCAACTTTTTCAGCGAGTCGCACGAGGTGGAGGAGTGGCTGCTGAAAGCGGGCCGCCCGTTGGACCTGAGCGTGGAACGCTTCCAGGGGACAAAAATCCTGCTCGCCCTGATTGGCGTCATCGCCGGTACCGTTTTCTTTGTCCTCGGCTTTCCGCTCGCTCCCTACGGACTGATCGTCTGGCCGATGGTCGGCTACTTTTTGCCGATCATCCTGCTGAAAAGAAAGGCGAGGGAGCGGCAGGAGCGGCTTCGCTACGATCTGCCCGAGTTTCTCGACACGGTCAGCGTGACGCTGCAGGCAGGCGTCAGCCTGGATCAATCGCTGCGCTCGGTTATTCAATTTTTTCCCGGACCGCTGCAGGAAGAGTTCTCCCGCTTCAATCAGGAGCTGGATCTGGGGGTGCCGCGGGAAAAAGCGTATGAACAGCTGCTGCGGCGCAATGACAACCCGGAGTTTCAAATGCTGATCAAAGCGCTGATACAGGGGATGCGTCTGGGCGTTCCGATCGCGGTCACGTTCAAAATCCAGTCCGAGAACATGCGGCGCATACGCAAGGAGCTGATCAAGGAGAAAGCGGCAAAAGCCTCGCCCAAAGTAACCCTGATCACCACGTTTGTCGTGGCGCCTACCGCGATCGCCCTGATCGGCGGATTAATGGTGTTAAACATCTTGGAGAACACTTCGATGTTTTCCGACATGTTGAGCAAATAAAGCATGGACTTTGGGGGAGGTGATACCTTCGTCAGAATGGTTGTTTGAAGGGTTGGGAAGTTTGGAAAAATGCAGGATCACAAACATTTTTATTCATGAAGGGAGACATGAAACATGATGACAAACACGATTCAAAAATGGTATGCCAAGATGCTGGTATCCTTGAACAATCAAAAAGGGGCCCAGGCAATTGAGTGGATAGCGCTGGCCGGGGTGATTCTGGCTGTGTTTGCTGCGGTTCAGGCGTATTTTAATGATGGTGAAAGAAACGTAGGGAATGCCATTTCCAATACGCTGTCCAAACTCATTGAAGGCATTGGTGGTGAATAACGGATTAGGCGTTTGAAGATGCAGGCGAGACATTCTTCATGCCTGCATCTTTATATACATAATGAGGCTTCGCTTATTGATTTTTGCTGAAAAAGGGAGGTGTTGTTGCGGTTATGAAGGTAAACACGGTTAAGCTTCTCTCCACCCTCCTGGCATGTTTTCTTTTCTTGTCAGCATGCTCATCCGATGAGGAGAATCCAACCGATACAAATGCTCCAGATGCTTCAACAACCCAAACTCAACAACCTGTTACTGATCATCAGATAGGGGAATCAACACCTAAGGAAACTCCCAACAGCCGGGAGGAAAAAATAAAGTTGCTCAAAGCACTGATCCCGGACGGCCTGACCAAACGCCCGGAGACAGCGGAGGAGTTTTACAACCTGCCTCCGGGGCGATTTTCCGGTGTCCAGTATGGCAAGCAGTATGAGGAGATCGAAAAGGTACTGCAGCAATTCCCGAACATCGAAAACCCCGATCCCGAAATAATCGAACTGTACTACCTCGCCCTGCTCGGCCTGTTTGCCGAAGATTACCCGGAACCGCAGGAAATCATCAACCAGATCAAGCTTGCTTCATTTGGCAGCCCGGAAATGGATGATCCGCGTTTTCAGTTCAAGGAGCAGTACAACGTGATGATCGTGCTGGACGCCAGCGGCAGCATGGGCAATATGGCGGGCGGCAAGACGAGAATGGAAGCGGCCAAGGAAGCGATCCGCTCGTTTGCCGCCTCCCTTCCCGCCGGTGCCCGGGTGGGACTGCGCGTCTACGGACATGAAGGGACAGGATCGGAAGCAGACAAAGCGCTTTCCTGCAGCAAAAGCGATGTGATGTATCCCCTGCAGGCGTATGACCGGCAAAAACTGGACAGTGCGCTGGCGCAGTTCAAGCCTGCCGGCTGGACGCCGATTGCCCTCGCCCTCGAGCAGGCGCAGAAAGATTTGCAGTCGTACAAAGGGGAGCAGAACACCAATATCATCTACCTGGTCAGCGACGGGATCGAGACATGCGGCGGCAATCCGGTAAAGGTGGCAAAACAACTGGCCGACTCTGACGTGACGCCCATCGTAAATGTCGTCGGCTTCGGAGCGGACGGGGAAGCGCAGCGCCAGCTCAAGCAGGTAGCGGAAGCCGCAGGGGGCCGCTACGTACTGATCCAGGATCAAAAGGAACTGGAGAAGGAATTTCAGCAGGCCGAAGAGATTGCCCGCAAATGGTTTGAGTGGAGAAGTGGCGCAACTTATGATGCCTTATCAAAACAGCTTTCTCAAGGAGGGGAGATTCTTGCTTTTGGATTTACCTGGGATCAAATGGAAACGCGTGAAAGCAATAATTTTCTCGGGGCTTTTTTAAAATTGGAAGGGAGCAAAATTTTGGAAAAAAGCACCATTACCAAACTGAAAGAGCTCGAAAAAATACAGAGCAAGTTGATCAAACAACGCGGGAACGAACTGAAGACTTTCCTTGAAAAATTGAACGCCAAAACATATAAAGAAGCAATTGACGCGATCAACCAGCAATATAGCGAAAATGTAAAGAGAAAATAGCTGATGCAAGGAGGTGGAGGAGATGAACAGACAAGTAAAAAAGGGACAAATGCTGATCGCCATCCTTCTCGCATGTTTCATCAGTCTGTCAGCTTGTTCGGGAGAAGAGCAATCGACCAGCACAGACTCGTCCGAAACCTCCTTGCAGAGCACCGACATGGAACAGGCAAAGACGGCAGACAGCAACCCTGCCGAAGAGACCATATCCAAACAAACCGCCACCAGCCGGGAAGAGCAGATCGAGGCGCTGAAAGCACTGATCCCGGATGGCCTGACCAAACGCCCGGAGACAGCGGAGGAGTTTTACAACCTGCCTCCGGGACGCTTTTCCGGTGTCTCGTATGGCAAGCAGGATGAGGAAATCGAAAAGGTGCTTCAGCAATTCCCGAACATCGAAAACCCCGATCCCGAAATAATCAAACTGTACTACCTCGCCCTGCTCGGTCTGTTTGCCGAAGATTACCCGGAACCGGAGGAAATCATCAACCGGATCAAGCTTGCTTCATTTGGCAGCCCGGAGATGGATGATCCCCGTTTTCAGTTCAAGGAGCAGTACAACGTGATGATCGTGCTGGACGCCAGCGGCAGCATGGGCAATATGGCGGGCGGCAAGACGAGAATGGAAGCGGCCAAGGAAGCGATCCGCTCGTTTGCCGCCTCCCTTCCCGCCGATGCCCGGGTGGGACTGCGCGTCTACGGACATGAAGGAACGGGATCGGAAGCAGACAAAGCGCTTTCCTGCAGCAAAAGCGATGTGATGTATCCCCTGCAGGCGTATGACCAGCAAAAACTGGACAGTGCGCTGGCGCAGTTCAAGCCTGCCGGCTGGACGCCGATTGCCCTCGCCCTCGAGCAGGCGCAGAAAGATTTGCAGTCGTACAAAGGGGAGCAGAACACCAATATCATCTACCTGGTCAGCGACGGGATCGAGACATGCGGCGGCGATCCGGTAGAAGTGGCAAAACAGTTGGCTGACTCTGACGTGACACCCATTGTAAACGTCGTCGGTTTCGGAGCAGACGGGGAAGCGCAGCGCCAGCTCAAGCAGGTAGCGGATGCCGCAGGGGGCCGCTATGTACTGATCCAGGATCAGCAGGAGTTGAAGAAGGAGTTTGAACAGGCAAGCAAGATCGCCCGAAAATGGATTGAGTGGAAACGTGGGGCAACTTATGATGCTTTATCAGAAAAACTCTCTCAAGGTGTAGAAATCAGTGTCTATGGATCCACCTGGCAGCGAATGTCAGTTCGCGAAAGCTATAATTTTCTCTCTGCCTTTTACGAATTAGAAAGACGCAAAATATTGGATAAAAGCACCATTACCAAACTGAAAGAGCTCGAAAAAATACAGAGCAAGTTGATCAAACAACGCGGGAACGAACTGAAGACTTTCCTTGAAAAATTGAACGCCAAAACATATAAAGAAGCAATTGACGCGATCAACCAGCAATATAGCGAAAATGTAAAGAGAAAATAGCTGATGCAAGGAGGTGGAGGAGATGAACACACAAGTAAAAAAGGGACAAATGCTGATCGCCATCCTTCTCGCATGTTTCATCAGTCTGTCAGCTTGTTCGGGAGAAGAGCAATCGACCAGCACAGACTCGTCCGAGACCTCCTTGCAGAGCACCGACATGGAACAGGCGGAGACGGCAGACAGTAACCCTGCCGAAGAGACCATATCCAAACAAACCGTCACCAGCCGGGAAGAGCAGATCGAGGCGCTGAAAGCACTGATCCCGGACGGCCTGACCAAACTCCCGGAGACAGCGGAGGAGTTTTACAACCTGCCTCCGGGACGCTTTTCCGGTGTCTCGTATGGCAAGCAGGATGAGGAAATCGAAAAGGTGCTTCAGCAATTCCCGAACATCGAAAACCCCGATCACGAAATAATCAAACTGTACTACCTCGCCCTGCTCGGCCTGTTTGCCGAAGATTACCCGGAACCGGAGGAAGTCATCAACCGGATCAAGCTTGCTTCATTTGGCAGCCCGGAGATGGATGATCCGCGCTTTCGGTTCAAGGAGCAGTACAACGTGATGATCGTGCTGGACGCCAGCGGCAGCATGGGCAACATGGCGGGCGGCAAGACGAGAATGGAAGCGGCCAAGGAAGCGATCCGCTCGTTTGCCGCCTCCCTTCCCGCCGGTGCCCGGGTGGGACTGCGCGTCTACGGACATGAAGGGACGGGATCGGAAGCAGACAAAGCGCTCTCCTGCAGCAAAAGCGATGTGATGTATCCCCTGCAGGCGTATGACCGGCAAAAACTGGACAGTGCGCTGGCGCAGTTTAAACCTGCCGGCTGGACGCCGATTGCCCTCGCTCTCGAGCAGGCGCAGAAAGATTTGCAGTCGTACAAAGGGGAGCAGAGCACCAATATCATCTACCTGGTCAGCGACGGGATCGAGACATGCGGCGGCGATCCGGTAAAGGTGGCAAAACAACTGGCCGACTCTGACGTGACGCCTATCGTAAATGTCGTCGGCTTCGGAGCGGACGGGGAAGCGCAGCGCCAGCTCAAGCAGGTAGCAGAAGCCGCAGGGGGCCGCTACGTACTGATCCAGGATCAAAAGGAACTGGAGAAGGAATTTCAGCAAGCCGAAGAAATTGCCCGCAAATGGAGGAAGTGGAAGGATGGGGCCTCTTATGAAGCACTTTCAGCCAATTTATCGCAAGCAGTAGATATCAGTGTATATGGTTCCACCTGGTATCGATTAACCGTTCGTGAAAGCTATAATTTTTTATCTGCTTTTATGGATATGAGAAGGCTGAAGATACTGAATGAACAGACGATAGAGGAACTGGAAAAAATTGATGAGCGGCATGAAAAATTGGCAATCCAAAGGGGCGACGAAATGGAAGCCTTTCTCGACGAGTTGAATGACAAGACGTACAGGGAAACCATCGATGCGATCAACAAGCAGTACAGCAAAAACGTGAAGGTAAAGTAACAAATGGACAGGAGGGCAAAGGTCGTGCGAAGTAGAGGGAGAAGGCCTTGGTTGGCTGGTATCTTCGCCTTGTTGATTCTGTTGATGAATGTATTCCCGGTGGTGGTGCTGGCGCAGCCGTACGTACCGAGCCTGGGAGGGGAAACTTATCAGGCTCCCCAACTGCAAGCTCCCGATTTGCAGGCTCCCCAGCGGGAAACACCCCAATTGGAAGTACCGCAATGGGACGTGCCTGATTTGGAGCCGCCGCCTGGCAGTCCGCCTGTGCTGCAGACTCCGCATGGTGATACACCTCATTTGCAGCCGCCAGCAGGCAGTCTCCCTGGACTTCAAGCGCCCCGCGGCACAGTACCCGCATGGGAGTCTCCTGCTGGACGTGTGCCAGCCCTCCGCCCCCCTGGAGGCAGCGTGCCTGGCCTGCAGGCTCCAGATGGATCTTCGCCTTCCCCAACACCGGGAGCAGGGGTCCCCGGAGTGCATCCCCCGGGCAGCAATCCCCCCAGTCTGAACCCGAACGGCGGATCGGCTGATTCCGAGCCTTTTGGCGAGACATTGGCATACAAGATGCTGGAGCTGTCCTTCAAGGATGTGATTGGCGGGACACTCAGCTATTCAGCCGGCTTGCTGGAAGGCGGAACCGTAACGGCCAGGCAGGGCGGAGCCGGCTATGCCAATTTTTTATTTCAGCTTGGGCTAAAGGGGATTGATATCGGCCTCCAGGATACGCCGTATGGCAATCTGACAGGGCTTGCGTTGGATGGCTTGGGTGCCAAAGGGGCGTATGACAGTTACAAATTTATTGTACAGAGAAATACGACCTCCATGTTAGGGGGAATAAGTGCACAGCGTTCGATTTCAAACAGCGTGCAAGGCGTTACAGGTGCTGCGGGTGCTGTACGAGTGCCCGGAATCGTTACCGGCTTAAATGTTGGTGTTGCTGCCATCAGTCTTCCATTTGACATGTATAATACGGTCAGCCAATTTCGGCAGGCGTATGATTCCAGGTTGGGTGAAGACAAGCAGAATGAAAAGTTTGTGGATGGGATAGGCAGCCTGGGAAGCACCTTTATGGACGCGGGGATTATCGCCTCCGTCATTCCGGGAGGACAGCCGATAGCGGTTGCGCTTGTCGTGACAGGGGGTGTACTCTGGGCAGGAAGCCGATTGGTAAAATGGTCCAACAAAGCCTCGGGAGGAGCGCTTTCAAAAGGAATCAGCTCGGTTCGCAAAGGAATCGGCAAAGCAATCGGATGGATGAAGTCCATCTTTTCATGACGGAGGATGCAGCACATGATTGTGAGAGAGACAGCAGAAGTCCGCAAACAAATCAACAACTACAAACGCTTCCTGGAAAAGCCGGAGCTGTTTAACCATGCGGCACTGCTCAACGACCAATTCTATTACAACGTACAGTACTGGCGAATTGGCAAAAAAGAAGCGGTCGGATATCTGATCCTGCGCAGCGACGGAAGTGTGCCGCCGCGTTCGGAAGCATTACCGGTAGTAGAGCGGTTTATGGTCCATAACAACTCGGCCACGAATTTTCTGACGACCTTGGCAATTGAAAAAGAAAAACCCGTATGGATGTACGAACAAAAGCGGGATTATCTGCGCCAGTTACTCCCTTATTGTGAACCAATCATGGATGTACAAACCCGCAAGGATGCTCATGATTTGATTGAGGTTTGCGAGTACATGATTGAAGGCCAGGATAAATTGCGAGAGATGTATGACACTGGCCTGCGCTATCACAAAGAAATGGTTGCACGCAATTATGTGGTGGAGGAAGACGTCAAATTGATACGGGAAATTTTGTACGAGTCCGATTTCCTGATGTACCAGGGCGTGCGCATGCAGGTGGACGTGCAGGATGCTGTAGATCGTCTTTACGCCTGGTTTCAATCCATGGAACGCAACCTGGGAGAACAGCGGAAAACCGTAACAAAGCTGCTTCATCTTCTGGGCGATTACAAAAGAAGCGGAGTCAGAAGAACGATGGAAAAGTCGGTTCGGGATATGGAAATAAAGGGGGTAACGTACCGGAATGTCGAGGAAATGAAGCAAGCTTTTGACGAGAAAAACAAGGAGATTTTACAGGATAAGGTTTTTGCGATTCTGCGCAATCCCTAAGCGTACGGGAACAAAGGAGGTGCAGATCAATGAATCCGATGAAAGAAAGCATACGGTTTTACACGCGACATATCGAAGCGCTGCTGCTTCTGTCGGGGGTGATTCTGTTTCCGTTTCTGCTGGTCCACAATTTTACGATCAATTACGTCAATTTTCTGGCTGCCCTGACCGGCGCCCCGATTGTGTCCAGCTTTTATAACCTCTTCCTGCTGCTTCTGTTTTTGACCGTGGTGCAAATCGTGTTTGCCCAATATGTGATAAGCGAGCTGGAGGGGGAGGAACGGCCGCTTCGCCATGCGTTCCGCACCTTTTTCGAGACAGCGTTCTCCGTGTTTCTGTTCGGGATCGTCTATGTGCTGGCGGTATGTTTCGGGCTTATGCTGTTTGTCGTGCCGGGGGTGGTTCTCTTGATCCTGTTTTACCTTACGCCGTTTCTGGTCGTGCTGAAAAAGAGATCGCCCTGGAAATGCATGCGGGCTGCCTATGAACTGGGAAAACGGCATTTTGTTCCGCTCCTCGGTCTGATCCTGCTGGCAAGTGCGGTCCAGTGGCTGATCAGCCTGGCCGGGCTTGTCTCCGTCACCTACATCACGACCAGCTTTGGGGCGGTCTTCTTCACCCAACTGCTGCTGACCGTGCTTGTCTTTCCGTTTTTGGCGGTCATGTTCACGATGTACACCTACAAGTGGAGCGAAGAGAGCGTACACCGCGCCAGTGCGGATGCGGCAGCGGCGGTGGAAGGGTAACATGGGCAGCAGCCAGCAAACGGAGGTGACATTACGGATGGGTGAATCGGTCCATTGCCTGAACAATGAAAAAGGCTCTGCCACCGTGGAGTTTATCGGGATTTTGCCGTTTGTCTTTCTCATTCTGCTGATTCTCTGGCAGTTTTTAACCGGTGTCTACGCCGTCATCATTGCCCAGTCGGCAGCAAATGAGGCGGCCAAAGTATATGCCGTCACGAGAAATTTGGACGAGGCGATGAGCGCCGCGCAGCATATCGTAAGCTCCGCCGGCGGGGGCATATCCTATGACAGCGGCGATTCGCACATTTCCGATGAGGGCAGCTACTTTACGGCGAGAATCGGTGTCGATCTCGACCTGTTCTTCATTCCTGACATAATCAAGCAGAACATGGCGGAGGAAGATAAAGTCATTTCGCTTGGCCGCGAGGTTCGGGGACGGGTGGTTCATTGAATGGGACAGGTGAAAAAGCTGCTTGGCAACCAGCGGGGAAATATGACCGTTTTCGTTCTGACGATTTTTTTCTTTCTGTCTCTCGTCATGTTCACGCTGCTCTTCAACATGTCCAACATCTTTGTAGACAAGGAAGTGGCGGCCAACAGCGCGCAGCAGGCGAGCATGGCGGCTGTGCAAATCATTTACGAAGAGGCGGAAGAAGCCATACGCGAATACGACAGGTCGATTGCAGGCATGCTGAACCCGGACTTTATCATGGGGGAAGTCGATCGGGAAAAGATGCGGTTGCGCAGCGCTCATCCTGATTGGTCGGAAAGCGAGGTCCGCTACCATGCCATTGATAACGTGCTGCTTTCACATGTACCGGCAAATGGTTCGCTGTATGGTTTTCTCTATCAAGGCTTGGCCTCTGCACAAGATGAAATTCCCGAAGTAGTAGGGGAAATCTTGCAAGCCAACGGTGCGACGCGCAGCGGATCGGTCGTCACCATGTTTGACAGTGACATGCGGATCGAGGTGGAAACATCGGTCCGCTACCAGAGCGAAACTGTTGGACTGGCGTTCCTGAACACCGATACGGAACAGGTGAAGCAGACGGCGAAAAGCAGACGGATCGCTTTTGCCGAAGTGATGGGATGGGGCGGGAAACGCATCACCTTGTAAGCATGACGACACAGCAGACAAACAAGACGCCGGGGAGGCGATCACTACATGGCGTTCAAAAACAAATGGTCTCGAATGCTGGGCGGCTTGGTTCTGACCATGTCGCTTGGCGGTTGTTCATGGGGAGCAGCCGTTACAGGATCAGCGCCGAACGCTTCCCGCTTGCCGCAAACCACGCAGGAATTGATCGCCGCACAACCGGGCCCGCTGGCCGGCACACATTTTTATCTGGCCCACGATCCTCAGCGCAGCGACATCGCGAACATACTGGATCGCCTGCCCCCCCTGGTAGACGGCTTGAATGAAGCGATGGTGCAGGCGTACGGGGAGAAGCTGCTTGCCCTGTTTGCCGAAGACTACGCAAGTCCGCAGACCGTTGTGGACCGCTGGCGTGTGGCGTCTTTCGGCAGCCCCGACATGGAAGATGCCCGGTTTCAATTCAAGGAACATTTCAACGTGGAAATCATTTTGGACGCGAGCGGGAGCATGGCCGGAAAAATCGGCGACAAGACCAAGATGCAGTTGGCCAAGGAAGCGATTCAAGCATTTGCGGAAAGCCTCCCCGAGGGGGCGAGGGTGTCCCTGCGCGTCTATGGACATAAAGGCAGCAATGCCGACGAGCACAAACAGCTCTCGTGCGGCAGCAGCGAGCTGGTCTATCCGCTGCAGCCGTTCGATGCGCAGAGGCTGGCGGAGGCGCTGCATCAGTTTGAACCGACCGGCTGGACCTCGATCGCCCGCTCCTTGCAGTTGGCACAGGTGGATCTGGCTGCGTTCGGAGCCGAGGACAACACCAATGTGATCTATCTGGTCAGTGACGGGATCGAGACGTGCGACGGCGATCCGGTCGCCGCGGCCAAAGAGCTTTCCCGGTCGCATATCATGCCTCTCCTGAACGTCATCGGGTTCGACGTCAATGCCGATGGGCAGAAACAGCTCAAGCAAATTGCCCAGGCGGCCGAAGGGTTGTACGCAAACGTGACGAATCAGGAGCAGTTCCAGGCAGAGCTGGAGAGAGCCCGGGAGATTGCGGAGAAGTGGGAAAAGTGGAAGCGGGACGCGCTGTCGGAAGCGGATGCGGTCCGCATCGACAGGCGCAAGTGGATCGACCGGTACGACCGGGATTGGTATGAAAAGAACTGGCGGGAAAGTCTGAACGTGGGGGCGGCGATCGAGTATTTGGCCGCCACCGGGAAGATCGGCAGCCAGGCAAAAACGTACCTGACCCGGATGCGGCAGGAGCGGGAGGCGTTGGTCACCCGGTCGAAGGAAGAGCTGACGGCCTATCTGTTGAACCTGACAGAGAAATCGTATGAAGAGATGAGGGCGGAAATCGAGCAGAAATACCGAGGGGAGTGAAGCAGGTTGGCCATGTTTGAAGGAAACTTTTTGATTTGTTGAACGTATCTTTCCAGTATAGTTCTCAAGCATGGTAACAGAGATGGTCATATGATTCGGCGCGATCCGCCAGATGAAAGGAGAGGGATGTCTTGACGGGAAAAGAAGAAAAGATGCAGCGGTTCTTGAACGTTTTGGGGATCTTTGTATATGGCATTTGCCTGCCGCTCTCTTGTCTCTTCATGGTTTTGGGTGAGCGGATTCCGTACGGTCTCATTGCAGCCTGGGTTCTCTTCCCGTATATGGAGCAGTCGGCCATGGAACAACTTCGTCGAAAGGAAGCGAAACGATGATGCTCCAACAATTGCGGATGGAAGGTGTGTAGCATGTCCAAGCAGGTACATAACTGGCAGCGATTTTGGAAGTTCATGATGATCTACTTTTACGCGTTTATCGTACCCGCCACCGTTTTGCTGGCAATTTTCCGGAAGGATCTTCCCTTCGAGCTGCTGATTCTTGCGGTCGCACTGCCGTTTATCAAGAGAAATCACCTGAATTTCGTCAAAAAGAAACATGGGTCAACCTAGTCCAGCCAACGCTAGAAACAGTGTGATCGAGGGAGGAGGGAAGCGGGCATGTGTGTCATCGTCGCGCAGTCGGCAGCCAATGAAGCGGCCCAAGTATACGCGATCACGCAAAATAAAGGCGATGCGCTGGCTGCCGCCAAGCACGTTCTCCATTCGGCGGGAGGGGGCGTCGGTTACAACAGTGGAGAATGTGATCGATCTGGTCAGTGACGGGATCGAGACGTGCGACGGCGATCCGATCGCCCCGGCCAAAGAGCTGTCCCGGTCGCAAATCATGCCTCTTCTGAACGTCATCGTGTTCGACGTCAATGCCGATGGGAAGAAACAGCTCAAGCAAATTGCCCAGGCGGCCGAAGGGTTGTACGCAAACGTGACGAATCAGGAGCAGTTCCAGGCAGAGCTGGAGAGAGCCCGGGGGATTGCGGAGAAGGGGGAAAAGTGGAAGCGGGACGCGCTGTCGGAAGCGGATGCGGTCCGCATCGACAGGCGCAAGTACATCCAATACAGTTCTCAAACACAATAACGGAGATGGTCATATGGAAATGTTTATTGTCTGCCTGTTTTCATCAGTTCCACTCCTGCTTCTGGTTTTTGGTTTTATTCGATCGTCGCGTGTATTGAAACGCATCGGCCTGCTCTCGTACATTGCCATGGTGGGGATCGTTTTTGCAGTTCATTGGTATTTCCATTCCGTTTATGGATTTCCATTTTTTCTTTCCTTACAGGAATCGGCGGTTGCTATTGTCGTCCTTTTTCTGATGGGAGTTTTTTTTCTGTTATCTGTAATCATTGCCCACTTTAAAACCCCAAAATCGGTTCGCAATACAAAAGCGGTTTCCTTGTTCCTGCTGGCTCTTTTCGCACACGTGTCTGTTCTCTGTTTTTTCCTTTTTCCTCTGGGCGGCAAATGGGAATATGCAAACCTGTTGAATCGCGCGGCGAAAGTGTTTGAGAAGGAGGAGAACATCAGGGATGGCAAGATTCGTGTTGAACTGGTGTTTTCCGCCCCGAGACCATGCTGGCGGAACTGTTCCGATCAAGATTACCGCAATCTGTTTATGGTGAAAAATTATACGAATCAGCCGATGCACGTACAACTGAAGATTGAAGTGTTTAATGCCCGAAAGGAACCATTGGGCCACATTGAGTCTCTTGAAACCATTCTCCAGCCAGGTGAATACCGTCCGGTGATTGCCAAAGAGACCAATGAAGAGCACAGCGTATGGGATCAATGGACGTTTACGTCAGATGAGCAAGTCGCTTATTTTCGATACTGGTATGACGCCAGACCAGAACGATGACGGTAGTGAAAGGCGGCGCCCTGTGCAAGGAAGCGGACAGCGTCGGAGGGGGAGGATCCGCCTCCTTGAACATGAGCGAACATGAGCGAAAGCCTGTCATTCCGGCTGCTTCTGAAACAACCGGATCACGTTTTGCAGCATGTCCCGATGAGGTGCCGTTTTCCGGTACACGGCACAGATCGGCAGGGTGAGGCGAAAGGCGGGCAGAGGGACGAGCCGCAGCTTTCCCCGTTCGACCGCTTCCTGCACGCTGGAGGCAGGCTGCAGGGCGATGCCGAAATCGGCCTGGACCAGTTTTTGCTGCGCAGCCAAACAGTCGGCGTCGATCCGCAGCCCGGGCCGGATGCCCGTCTCCTCGATCCATTGGTCCAGCATCGCGGTGATGTGCGAGGAAGGGCCTTTTCGCGCCGGGAAGGCAATCCACGGGATGTCGTTCAGGCAGAGCGGGAAAGCGGTCGCGCAGCTCTTTCAGCCTGTCGGTAAACGGCGTTTCCGCCAAGGTGGCGGACATGGCGATGCAGGCGGTCGTCCATCGGAACCAGAAAGGAGGGGAGAGGGATGGCGGTACGCGCAACGGAACGGCAGCAGGAGCGGAATCCGGCCAGGTGAGCGCAGCCCGTTCAGCCGTTAATCGTAGGCGAAGGTCACCACCTGGTTGAGCGCGGTGTCGACGCCGACCGCGATGGTTTTCAGGCCGTCGGTGTAATAGAAGAAGCGCCTGCTCGTCTCCGGGTCGTCAGCCGACGCCCTGACGAACCGGATGGCAGAGGGAGTCAGCAGCTTTTCGGTGCGTACGAATTCCGCTGCTTTTCGCTCCAGCTCCGCTTCGTTCAGGCTGCTGGTCCTCTGCTGCCCGTCCGGTCCGATGACGTCGATGGACAGGGAGAGCACCTGCCTGGTTTTGGGGTCGATGACGGCGTGAACCCCCGCGATCTCGCCCGCTTGCGCCTCCCGGGTCAGGAAAGCGTGAACGGGCACCCCTCTGTATATGGGCGACCACACGCCGTCTTCGGCCCTCTCAGCCGGGTCTTCCAGCGTGATGTTCCGCTCGCGGGTGTCGACGTCCACGTGAAAATACTGCCTGACGGCGGTCTGCGCGATGTAGGCCGCTTCCTCCTTTGTCAGGCCCTGTACGTCATCAGGCGAATCAGCGCATCCGGCCGCCAGGATGACGACCAGGGAAACCACTAGTCTCCGCCATTTTTTCATACCGGTGTTCCTCCAAGCTCGACAGTCATGATCCTCCACTATCGTAGCAGGGACGGGCGGTTTCGCAAATCGATTTTCCTTTCCGTTTTCTTACGAAGTTGTAATGTTCGCAGCAGAAAAAACAAGTAAATTGTGTATTCTCTAAAACAGGGATAAAATGGAAGCTGCTCGATAAACGAATCATGTAAAGGGGAGTCATTCACTTGTTCACCATTCGACCAGAACAAAATGGGGATGCGGCTGCCATAAGAGACGTGCATACGCGTGCTTTCCAAAGAGAAAACGAAGCCAGACTGGTGGAGGCCATCCGAGCATCAGCGTTTTTTGTCCCGGAATTATCCTTGGTTGCGGTTGCCGACGAAGTAATCGGTCATATCCTATTCAGCATCATCTCGATTGAAACCGGGAAGGGAAGTGTGTCCACCTTGGGACTTGCTCCCATGGCCGTCAAACCTGACTGGCAGCATCAAGGTGTAGGTTCCGCCTTGGTCAAAGAAGGATTACAGGCGTGCAAAGCATCGGGCTTTGAACATGTTGTTGTGTTGGGACACCCTGCGTATTACCCCAGGTTCGGTTTTCAACCCGCAAAGACCAAAGGAATTGAGCCGCCATTCCCGGTACCTGATGAAGTGTTCATGGTCTATGAAATCAAGAAGGGCTCGCTGAACGATCGTAGCGGCAAAGTGAAGTACCCTCCTGCCTTTGACGTTGTGACCTAGCTCATGCATCAGCAATCGATGGACGAGCTGTCAGCGTTCTCTTCCCGCGTGTTTGTGCGTGAACGCGAACAGACTTCATGCATGTATGCAAGCAGCGCATTCGGCGGGAGCTTTACCCTTTCCACCGAAACGGTAAACAGCCAGGCAAATATCTTGAACAGCAGAAAGCCGAACAGTACGCCCGTGAAGTTGTGGATAACGTCATTGATATCCACGTACCGATACGGAAACCCTAGCATGAGCGAAAGAAACAACTGCAACAGTTCAATGGTGACCCCCACTGTCAAACCGACAAGAACCAATTTTTTCAGATGAATGCGCGTAAGAAAAGGAATGCCGAATCCGAAAGGGATCGTCAGCAGCACGTTCAGCAACATTTCGCGATCAAATCCATTCCGCATGGAGCTGTCGCTGAACGGAATCAGGTTGATTCCTTTTGAAAAATCGATGGCGGGTCCGGCGTGTATCGCAATTACGCGAGGATCAACGGGAATGGGAAACAACGTATACTTGAGGACATGCAGCACGTAGACGCAAAAGACAAAATAGAACAGCAAAAAGGGGTACCTCTTTTTCCGGGCAACCTTCAGAATCAACATAGACAGCAAGATGACAGCCATTCCTATGTAAAACGGTGAACCTTCAAACAGCAGCACGGGTTGCCCTCTCCTTTACCGGGTTATTCGTGAGCTTCGACATCTGGTGATAAATGAAAAATAATGGAAGGGTGCGCAAGGCTCGTGACCATGTACTTGTATCGAGGGTAGCGATCAAGACAACGATGGGCACGTTCATGGAGCACGGTCGCGCTGGCAGGGAGCTCGACCTGCTTATGCCGCACGCCACCGGCGTTTCCAAAGCGACCAATGTTGCTCGATACGCCAAGAACCTGCTTGAAGCCGACGTACCGAATCTGCTGATAGGCTGGCATCGCGACGTGGACGATATATGGCGTAAAGAACTGGTGCAATTTAAACCGACCGTGTATACGGGAAGTGAGAGTGACCGCCAGGAAGACGAAGCAGTTCGATGGTTTCTCGAAGGAGACACCAATGTAGGCGGCATCAAGCCGCCGATTCATCAGCGTGCTGCCCATGCTTCCACTTCAACCTTTATGTGGGGTTGAGCTAAAGCTGAAACATAGGCCATGGTCGTTGCCGGTGGATTCCCGTCATGGAATTCGTTCCACAACGCCAGAAATTTCTCCCGATCAATTGATTCCGTTAGCCAAATATTTATTTTGATTATTCCTTCACACGTTACACCTTCACTACTTAAAATACGCGTCACATTGTTAAATGCGTTTCTTAGTTGTTCTTCAACATTTTCTGGTATATTTCCATCCAAGTCTGTTCCAACCTGCCCGGACAGAACGAGTAAATCCGCATCTCTTGGGATAATGGAAAGATGTGTATAAACTCCAATCGGAGGTGCTACATTGTCTGGGTTTTTTCGAATAACTTTCAAATTGATACCTCCCAACCAATTATTAGGGGATTATACCATATCTATGAAGGTTTTAACACAACATTATGTGTGACAAGGAGGAATCTGGATGAATCAGACGCAGGTCATTACAAAATGCTCAATATGTTAAATTCCTATGTGCAAAATACAGTAACCATCTGTTAAAGCTCTATCAGCGAGGTTTGCTAAATCTTTTAGTAGCTTAGTTAATTCAGTCCTATCGCATCGTATTTTTTCATAACCACCTTCCTCAATTCTTTCGCTGCTTGAGTGAGTGTATGCACCTTTAAGCTGAAAGGTCTGTGGAGCAAGGGAGAACAGGGTGCACCAGGAAAGACAGATGCCCCTGAGGAGAGCAGCGCCACCATCCTGGACAATTGTGACACCATGGTAATTAAGGCAGTAATCTGCGGGAAAATTCCGTTTTCCTGGATTATGGGTGGGTATCCACATAAGTGAGTCCCAGATGTAAAGTGGGTGAAGTTTGGGGTTGGATTCCAAACCCATCCGAACGCATGGCATTGGATGGGATCAGGAGACCAACAGCTTCGTATTCCCAACCGAGAGGCAGTAACGGGGGATGTGCTTGGGGTTACGTCGGAAAAAACACGCCCCCTGCTCGAAAAAAACAGGAGGCGTAAAAAAGAAGCAGATCACCCTTGCGCTCTGCAACTCAGTGGTCTACTTCTCCAGCAATCGAGCCGTCCCCTTGTGGGAACGTCTATTGTGCAGACCGTAGGTGTAGGCGCACCTGCGGTCTTATGCGTTTATTCCAGTTCTACCACATATATAACGGTAAACGGATCTTCGGGATTCAGCCTATTCTTGCGTGCGTATACGTGGTCATACGCCCTTTTTCACACGCTTACACCAGATTCTCCGGATTGAGCCCTTCCAGTTCCGGCAGGACAAACCGGCCGTCTTTGCGGATCAGGACGTCGTCGAACCAGATCTCGCCGCCGCCATACTCCGGACGCTGGATCTGCACCATGTCCCAGTGGATGGAGGAGCGGTTGCCGTTGTCGGCCACGTCGTAGGCGTTGCCCGGCGTGAAGTGGAAGCTGCCGGCGATTTTTTCGTCGAACAGGATGTCCTGCATCGGATGCAGGATGTGCGGGTTGAAGCCGATGGCAAATTCGCCGATGTAGCGGGCGCCTTCGTCCGTATCGAGGATTTCGTTCAGCACTTTGGTGTTGGAACTGGTCGCCTCTACGATTTTGCCTTCCTTGAACGTAAGCTGCACGTCGGTAAACGAGGTGCTGTGGTAGTTGGTCGGCGTGTTGAAGTAAATCGTGCCTTCCACGGAGTCGCGAACCGGCGCGGTGTACACTTCGCCGTCCGGGATGTTCCGCTTGCCGTCGCACTTGATTGCCGGGATCCCTTTAATGGAGAAGCGCAGGTCGGTTTTCGGGCCGACGATGCGGACGCGGTCGGTCCTTTCCATCAGTTCCTTGAGCGGGTCCATCGCCTTGGACATTTTCGCGTAGTCCAGGTTGCAGACGGAGAAGTAGAAGTCTTCAAAGCCTTCCAGACTCATGTTGGACAACTGCGCCATCGACTTGTTGGGATAGCGCAGCACGACCCAGCGCTTTTTCGGGATGCGCTCGCCGAAGTGCACCTGCTTGTAGAAAATGCGGGAGTAGAGGCCCATCTTTTCTTCGGGGATGTCGGAAAACTCGTTGATGTTCTCAAACGCGCGCACCGCGATGTACGCGTCGACGTCCTGCATGCGCGCCAGCTCGTGCTTGGCGAACAGTTCCATGTGCTCCTCGCTGGTCCCCTGGATCAGTGCCCGCAGCACTTCCTGATCCTTCAGCGTCACCAGCGGGAGGGCGCCTACGGCAAACGCCTCGCGGACGAGGGCCCGCACCAGCGGCACCTGCAGGCCGGTATTTTCGATCAGCACTTTTTCCCCTTTTTGCAAATTGAGCGAATAACGGATGAGACGGCTGGCCAGTTCGTTAATCCGTGGATCTGCCATCGTTTGGAACCCTCCATTAGTAAAAATTTTTTTACTATATCTGCAAGTATAGATTTTTCGCCGCACACATGCAACCAAGCTCCGCCACATGCATGGCGGAGCCGTATGTTTCAGGCTGCCCCTGCTGATTGGATGGGCTTACAGCGGGCCCGGCCGTCCCGAACGTCCGGACAGGCCGGCGTCCGGGAGGGGAGGCGGGCCGCTGCGCACGGGAGTCACAGGCACGCCTCGTAGATGGCGATGACATCCTGCTCATGCAGCGGCCGGGAGCTTGCCAGGTGGCCGGCGCCCCGTCCGCCGATGCGCACCGCTTCCCGCGCCAGCTCCGGCAGGGCGTCGCGCGTGACGCCAAAGTCGGAGAGGCGCTGTGTGATGCCCATCGCTTCGTACCAACTGCGGACGGCCTGGATCGCAGCCCGTGCGGCGGCCTGGTCGTCCGCCTCCGTGACCCCGAAGCACTGACGCCCCATGCGGGCCAGCCGTTCCGGGCGGTCGGGCAGAATCACCTGTTCAAAGTACGGCAGGGACAACATGGCCAATCCCCGCCCGTGGGCCATGTCGTAATAGCCGCTCAGCGGGTGCTCCACGCCGTGCAGCGGATAGCCGGCTCCGCGCCCCGACAGGGTAAACGGGCTGATCGCCAGCGTACTCGTCCACAGCAGGGTGGCGCGCGCTTCCTCGTGATCGGGCTGGCGGATGGCTGTTAGCGAGTGTTCCACAACCAGTCGGATCAGCGTCTCCGTAAAGCCGTCCTGCACATGCGTGCCTTCCGCGCTGATCAGATACGATTCGAACAGGTGGGCGAAGATGTCGGCGCACGCTTCCGCGGTGACGTGGGGCGGCACCGTGTAGGTAAGCGCCGGATCGAGGATCGCCACCTTTGGATACAGCCCCGGGCCGTTGATCGACGATTTTTCGTGGCTTTCCCAGTGGGTCAGCACGCTGATGTTGTTCGCCTCCGACCCGGTCGCCGCCACGGTGGGCACGGTCAGCAGGGGGAGCGCTTCCTGTACGGGCACCAGCTCTTTGGCCGTGCCGCTGGGATTGCCGCGCAGGTAATCGTAGATCGGCCGGCCGGAGAGGGCCACCGCCGCAATCGCTTTGGAGGCGTCCATCACCGAGCCGCCGCCGAGCGCGATCACAAAGTCGCATCCGTGTTCGCGGGCGAGCGCCGCTCCTTCGTCCACGGTGGTGGTGCGCGGGTTGGGTTCTATCTTGTCAAACAGCACGTACTCCACTTGTTCTTCCGCCAGCAGCGACTGAACGCGGTCCAACAGACCGGTCCGTTTGGCCGAACGGCCGCCGGTGACGAGCAGCGCTTTGCGGCCGAGCGCTTTCGCTTCCCGCCCCAACCTGGCGATTTCGCCGGTGCCGAAGAAGATCCGGGTCGGGAATAACACCTCAAACGGAAACATGCGGACTCATCCTTTCCCTGAAAAATTTATCCTCTACCAGTGTAGCACAAAAAAGGAAAGCCGCCGCAGTCCGAGCGCATTCGCCCAACGGCTCTCATGCTGCGGCGCGTTTCCCTATCTCTGCAGGACGGGGAGGGGTGGCTGCGCATCGTGAGAGAGAGGTTTTTCTGGATAAGGGCATGCGTTCAGGAGCCGGGGATGCGACGGCAAAATGGATACATGTGGGCTGTGGCAAACAGGGATCTCCGGGATTTTTTTCGGCAAGCTGGCCATCCTACATCGTAACAGCATTCCATGAAGACTGGAGGGGACTGCGGATGACTGCGGAAAACCGGTTTCCGCCCGCCATGCGAAATGTCGGCGATCCTGCCGAGATGAGCCCGCTGGAAAACGAAAACGCCGCTCCAATGGTGGAGATCAGACAGCCGCTGCAGTACGGCGAAGCGCTTGAACACCGTGACGCGAAGTCCATTGCCGAGATGCGCGAAGAGCGGTTGGAGCCGGAGTGAACACAACGCCCTTCTTGTGAATAGAAGGGCTTGTCTGCATGCGTTTATGCGCGTAAACGACATGAGCCGGAATCATTCGGCTGACAGGGGTTGAAGCGCAAGCGTAAACGTAAACGATTCTTCCAGTTTCATCACGTATTGTACCTGTAGAGTCCGGGCATCCGGACTTTTTCTCTTTTGCTGCGACAGGCAGCCGCTGATTGGCCCCCTTATCTCTGCAGGGCGGAGCGCAGTCCGAAAGTCACCGCATAGGGAAAGAATAAGGCACACATGATTGTTTGCCGAATGATGAAATCGTCAACTTGAGGGATATTACATAAATTCCCGAACATTTGTCGAAGGTTAATCTGCTCATTTTCGTTGATAAATGCGTATGATTATGTTTTAATGGAGTTGAAATGTTCGTGAATATTAAGCGTTACGCAACCTTTTGATCGGGGAAGGTGACTCCGCAAGTGGAAAAACGGGAACAACTCTATGAAGGCAAGGCAAAGCGCATCTATCGTACGTCTTTAGCCGATCAATACTGGGTGGAGTACAAGGACGACGCCACCGCGTTCAACGGGGAAAAGAAAGGCACCATCGCCGGAAAAGGTGAGCTGAACAACCGCATCACCGCCATCTTTTTCTCACTGTTGAAAGAGCGGGGCATCGACAACCACTTTATCCGCCTGCTGTCGCCCACGGAGCAGTTGGTCCGCAAAGTGGAGATCATTCCGCTGGAAGTGGTCGTCCGCAACATCGCGGCGGGTTCCCTGGCCAAGCGGTTGGGATTGGCGGAGGGGACGGTCCTGCCGCACCCGGTCGTGGAGTTTTACTATAAAGACGATGCACTGGGCGATCCGCTTGTCAACCACTCTCATATCAAGGTGCTCGGAGTCGCCGGCGAAGACGAACTGGCCGTGCTGGAGCGAATCGGCCTGCAGGTAAACGAGGTTCTGCAGGGCTACCTGCGCGAGCGCGGCGTGATTCTCGTCGACTTTAAGCTGGAGTTTGGACGCACGCCGGAGGGAGAAATTCTCCTGGCGGATGAAATATCGCCGGACACGTGCCGGTTCTGGGATGCCGAGACGATGGAGAAGCTGGACAAGGACCGCTTCCGCCGCGATCTCGGCCATGTGGAAGAAGCGTATCGGGAAATGCTGAAACGATTGGGAGGAGAAGCACATGTGTAAAGCTGTGGTATACGTGACGCTGCGCCAAAGCGTGCTCGACCCGCAAGGACACGCGGTCAAGGGAGCGCTGCACACCCTCGGATTTGACGAAGTGAAAGACGTGCGCATCGGCAAGTACATGGAGCTGGAACTGGACACGGCCGACCGGGCGCAGGCGGAGGAGCGCGTCCGCGCGATGTGCGAAAAACTGCTGGCCAACACCGTGATTGAAGACTACCGCTTCGACATCGTGGAGGGCTGAGCCATGCGAGTAGCCGTAATCGTCTTTCCCGGGTCCAACGCCGACATCGACTTGTACAACGCCGTTGAAGACGTGATGGGAGTGCCGGTGGATTACGTCTGGCACGCCCAGACCGACCTCTCCGCCTACGATGTCATCCTGCTGCCGGGCGGCTTTTCCTACGGCGACTACCTGCGCTGCGGCGCGGTCGCCCGGTTTTCGCCGGTGATGGAGCAGGTGGTCAAGGCAGCGGAGGAAGGCAAGCTGGTGATGGGCATCTGCAACGGCTTCCAGATCCTGACCGAAGTCGGTCTGCTGCCGGGCGCCCTGCTCCGCAACCGTTCGCTCAAGTTCCGCTGCAAGCTGTCGCCGCTGCGCGTGGTCAACAACGACACGCCGTTTACCCGCGACTACGCGGCGGGTGAAGTCATCCGCATCCCGATCGCCCACGGCGAAGGCAACTACTACTGCGACGACGAGACGCTGGCGCGGCTGCGGGCCAACAACCAGATCGTCTTCCGCTACGAAGGGGAAAACCCGAACGGCTCTTTGGACGACATCGCCGGCATCTGCAGCGAACGGGGCAACGTGCTCGGCATGATGCCCCACCCGGAGCGGGCCGTGCACGAATGGATGAGTTCCGCCGACGGACGGCGCCTGTTTACCTCGATTCTGAAGACATGGAGGGAACGCAACAGTGTCACAGCTCACTCGTAACGAACCGACCGCCGACCAAATCGCCGATCAGCGCCTGTACCGGGAGATCGGCCTGACTGACGAAGAGTACCAGCGCGTCGTGGACATCCTCGGCCGAAAGCCAAACTGGACGGAGACGGGACTCTACAGCGTGATGTGGTCGGAGCACTGCTCGTACAAGAACTCCAAGCCGGTGCTGCGCCGCTTCCCGACCAGCGGGCCGCGCGTGCTGCAGGGACCGGGCGAAGGCGCCGGGATCGTCGACATCGGCGACAACCAGGCCGTCGTCTTCAAGATCGAAAGCCACAACCACCCCTCCGCCATCGAGCCGTACCAAGGGGCGGCGACCGGGGTGGGCGGCATCATCCGCGACGTCTTTTCGATGGGCGCCCGTCCGGTGGCGCTCCTGAACTCGCTGCGCTTCGGGGAACTGACCTCGCCGCGCGTGAAATACCTGTTTGAAAACGTGGTGGCGGGCATCGCCGGCTACGGCAACTGCATCGGCATCCCGACCGTGGGCGGGGAAGTGAACTTTGACGCCACCTACGAGGGCAACCCGCTGGTGAACGCGATGTGCGTCGGCCTGATCGACCACGACAAGATTCAAAAAGGGGTGGCGACCGGCGTCGGCAACCCGGTCATCTACGTGGGCGCCAGCACCGGCCGGGACGGCATCCACGGCGCGACGTTCGCCTCCGAGGAATTGAACGACGAGTCGGAGAAAAAGCGGCCGGCCGTGCAGGTGGGCGACCCGTTCATGGAAAAACTGCTGCTGGAAGCCTGCCTGGAGCTGATCGACACCGGCATCGTCGTCGGCATCCAGGACATGGGCGCGGCCGGTCTCACCTGCTCCAGCGCGGAGATGGCCTCCAAGGCGGGCAACGGCATCGAGATGAACCTCGACCTGGTGCCGCAGCGGGAGGCGGGCATGTCCGCCTACGAGATGATGCTCTCCGAATCCCAGGAGCGCATGCTGGTCGTCGTGGAAAAGGGCAAGGAGGCGGAAGCGATCGCCATTTTTGACAAGTGGGGCCTGGCTTCGGCGGTCGTCGGCCGCGTGACGGACGACGGCATGCTGCGCCTGCTGCACCACGGCGAAGTGGTGGCGGAAGTGCCGGTGAAGACCCTGGCGGACGACGCTCCGGTCTACCACAGACCGTCGGCCGTACCCGCGTACTACGAAGCGAACGCAAACGTCGATCCGGTGGCCGCCATCCCCGAGCCGGCCGACGTCAACGAAACCCTGAAAGCCCTGCTGGCCCAGCCGACCGTGGCCAACAAGGCGTGGGTGTACGAGCAGTACGACCACATCGTCCGCGCCAACACGGCGGTCAAACCGGGTTCGGACGCGGCTGTGGTGATGATTCGCGGCACCCGCAAGGCACTGGCGATGAGCACGGACTGCAACGGCCGTTACGTCTACCTCGACCCGCAGGTGGGCGGCGCGATCGCCGTGGCCGAAGCGGCGCGCAACGTGGTCTGCTCCGGCGCGGAGCCGCTGGCGATCACCGACTGCCTCAACTTCGGCAACCCCGAGAAGCCGGAGGTGTTCTGGCAGTTTGAAAAAGCGGTCGACGGCATGAGCGAAGCCTGCCTCGCGCTGAACACACCGGTCATCGGCGGCAACGTGTCGTTTTACAACGAACGCAGCGGCGACGCCATCTACCCGACGCCGACCGTCGGCATGGTCGGCCTGATCGCGGACGTCGACCACATCACCACCCAGGATTTCCAGGCCGAAGGGGACGCCATCATTCTCCTCGGCGAGACCTACGCCGAACTGGGCGGCAGCGAGTATCAAAAGTGGGCGACCGGCTCCATCTCCGGCCGACCGCCGCAGCTTGACCTGGCCAAGGAAGCGGCTGTGCAGAAGCTGGTGCTCGACGCCATCCGCCAGGGGCTGGTGAAATCGGCGCACGACCTGTCGGAAGGAGGACTCGGCGTCGCGCTGGCGGAATCGTGCTTCGGCAGCGGGATCGGCGCAGCCGTCTCGCTGCAGTCCGACCTGCGCAGCGACGTGCTGCTGTTCAGCGAGTCGCAGTCGCGCATTCTGCTCAGCGTCGCGCAGGAACAAACGGACGCCGTTCTGGCGCTGGCAAAGGAACGGGGTGTGCCGGCACAGGTGATCGGAACGACCGGCGGCGAGCGACTGGTGGTGAACGTCAACGGAACGGAAGTCATCCATGCGCCGCTTGCCGACTTGAAAGCCGCTTGGAAGGATGCGATTCCATGTTTGATCGGTTGATCTGGGACAAACTGAACGAAGAGTGCGGCGTCTTTGGCATCTACAACCACCGGGAAGCGGCCCCGCTGACCTACCTGGGGCTGCACGCCCTGCAGCACCGCGGCCAGGAGAGCGCGGGCATCTGCGCCTCCGACGGCGAAAAGTGGTACAAACACCGCGGCATGGGGCTGGTATCGGAGGCGTTTGGCAAGGGCGACCTGGAGAAGTTTCGCGGCCACATCGCCATCGGCCACACGCGCTACACCACGGCCGGGGCGAGCAAGATCGAAAACGCGCAGCCGCTCTTTTTCCGCTACGCCCACGGCAGCATGGCCGTCGCCCACAACGGCAACCTGGTCAACGCCTCCGTGCTGCGAAAAGAGCTGGAGGCCAAGGGCTCCATTTTCCAGACGACGAGCGACACCGAAGTGATCGCCCACCTGATCGCCCGTTCGCCAAGCCGGGACCTGGCGGAAGCGGTCAAGGAAGCCCTGCAGCACATCAAGGGGGCGTACGCGCTGTTGGTGATGAACGAGCGGCAGCTCATCATCGCGCTCGACCCGAACGGACTGCGTCCGCTGTCCCTCGGCCGTCTGGGCGACGCCGTCTGCGTGGCGTCCGAGACGTGCGCCTTTGACATCATCGGCGCCGAGTATTGGCGCGACGTCCAGCCGGGCGAGCTGATCGTCATCGACGAGGACGGCATCCGCGAGACGACGTTTACGGACAAAACCGTCCGCTCCATCTGCACGTTTGAGTACATCTACTTTGCCCGGCCGGACAGCGACATCGACGGGATCAACGTGCACATGGCCCGCAAGCGGCTGGGCAAGCAGCTCGCGCTGGAGGCGCCGGTGGAGGCCGACGTGGTGACGGGCGTGCCCGATTCCAGCATCTCGGCGGCCATCGGCTTCGCGGAGGCGACCGGCATCCCCTACGAGATCGGGTTGATCAAGAACCGCTACGTGGGACGCACCTTTATCCAGCCGACGCAGGAGCTGCGGGAACGCGCCGTTCACCTGAAACTGTCCGCCGTACGCAAGGTGGTGGAAGGCAAGCGGGTGGTGATGATCGACGACTCGATCGTCCGCGGCACCACCAGCAGCCGCATCGTCCGCATGCTGCGCGAGGCGGGGGCCCGGGAAGTGCACGTGCGGGTCAGTTCGCCGCCGGTGAAGAATCCCTGCTTCTACGGCATCGACACGTCCACCCGGGACGAACTGATCGCCTCCACCAAAACGGTCGAAGAGATTCGCCGCATCATCGGCGCGGACTCGCTGGCGTTTTTGTCGGTGGAAGGCATGATCGAAGCGATCGGCCGCACGGACGCGGCGCCCAACAAAGGCCACTGCCTGGCCTGCTTCACCGGCCAGTATCCCACGGAGATCGAATTTGAGGCGGCACTGCCGGCAGACAAGTGTTAAGAGGGGAGAAACCATGAGCGAAGCATACAAGCAAGCAGGCGTCGACATCGAGGCGGGCAACGAAGCGGTAGAGCGGATGAAAAAGCATGTGAAGCGGACGTTCCGTCCCGAAGTGCTGACCGATTTGGGCGGATTTGGCGCGCTGTTTCGCCTGGATGCGTCCCGGTACAAAAAACCGGTGCTCGTCTCCGGCACGGACGGCGTGGGCACCAAGCTGAAGCTCGCGTTTGCCATGGACAAACACGACACGATCGGCATCGACGCCGTGGCGATGTGCGTCAACGACGTGGTCGTGCAGGGAGCGGAACCGCTCTTTTTCCTCGATTACCTGGCCTGCGACAAAGTGATTCCGGAAAAGATCGAGGCGATCGTCAAGGGCATCGCCGACGGCTGCGCCCAAGCCGGCTGCTCGCTGATCGGCGGCGAGACGGCGGAAATGCCGGGCATGTACGCGGAAGGCGAGTACGACATCGCCGGGTTTACCGTCGGTGTCGCGGACGAAGAGAAGCTGATCACCGGTGCTGGTGTGCAGCCGGGCGACGTGATGGTGGGGCTCGCCTCCAGCGGCGTGCACAGCAACGGCTTTTCCCTCGTGCGCAAAGTGCTGCTGGCGGATCGGGGGATGTCGCTGCACGACCACGTGGACGAGCTCGGCAAAACGCTGGGGGAAGAGCTGCTGACGCCGACCCGGATTTACGTCAAGCCGATCCTTTCGCTGCTCCAGTCTTTCGAGATCAAGGCGATGGCCCACATCACCGGCGGCGGCTTCACGGAAAACATTCCCCGCGTCCTGCCCGAAGGAACGCAGGCGGTGATCGACGTCGGTTCCTGGCCGGTGCTGCCGATCTTCCGTCTGGTGCAGGAGGCGGGCGGCATCGCCCCAGCCGACATGTACCGCACGTTCAACATGGGCATCGGGATGGTGCTGGTCGTCAAGCAGGACGACGTCGTCGACGTGATCGGCACGCTGCAGCAATTGGGCGAACAGCCGTACCTGATCGGCCAGATCCGGGCGGGCGAGCGGAAAGTCGTGTACAACGGGGTGGCGTGGTGAAACGGATAGCCATTTTTGCCTCGGGCAGCGGTTCCAATTTTGAAGCGATCGTGCAGGCGACGAGAAACGGCCGGCTGGAAGGCGCGGAAGTGGCGCTGCTCGTCTGCGACAAGCCGGGAGCCAAGGTGCTGGAGCGGGCGGAGCGATTGGGCGTGGAAGCGTTCGCGTTCGACCCGAAAGCATATCCGGACAAGGCGGCGTTTGAGACAAAGATCGTCGCCGAGCTGCGCAGGCGGGACGTCGCGCTGGTCGTGCTGGCCGGGTACATGCGGCTGGTGGGGCCGACGCTCTTGTCCGCCTACGAAGGACAAATCATCAACCTGCATCCCTCGCTGCTTCCGGCCTTTCCCGGCAAGGATGCGATCGGGCAGGCACTCGCCTACGGGGTAAAGATAACGGGGGTAACGGTACATGTCGTCGATGCCGGCCTGGATACCGGGCCGATCATCGCGCAGGTTCCCGTGGCGGTGCACGAGACGGATACGGCAGAGAGTCTCGCCGCCCGGATCCATGAAGTGGAGCACGAACTGCTGGTCGACGTGATCGGACAACTGCTCGCCGGCCGGATGAGGCTGGAGGGGCGGCACGTGCGGCTGGAGGAGTAAAAGCGGCCCTCTGCGGCGGGAACGATTCCCGTGGCGGAGGGCCGTTTGTTTGCTTCGTGCCGCAGGGGCCTTATACGTATTTGCTGCGTCCCGCTCCGATCCCGGCGATCGTCATCAGCAGGCTGACCACCAGCAGCGTCAGCAGGGGGAGCGTCCACGAACGGGTCCAATCGTAGAGAATCCCGATCAGGATCGGCCCGCCGGCGGCCAGCAAATAACCGAAGGATTGCGACATGCCGGATAACGCGGAAGCCTGATGCGTGTTAGTTGTTCGCAGGACGATCATCGTCAGCGCCAGGCTGATGCTGGCCCCCAGCCCGATGCCGAGAAACACAAGGGATCCAAAGAGCAGCAAGCTGTTTCCGCCGCCCAGCAGCCCGCCGAATCCGGCCAGAAAGAAAAGGCCGATCACCAAGGCCATGCCCGACTGGTTGGGCAGGCGGGAGGCCAGCACCGGCGCCAGAAATGTGGCGGGCAGACTGACAAACTGCAGGATGGAGAGCATCCAGCCCGCTGTCGAGACGCTCATGCCGTGGTGATGCAAAATTTCCGGCAGCCAGGCAATGGTGCAGTAGAACGCAAACGACTGCAAACCCATGAAAACGGTAACCTGCCAGGCCATCGGCGAACGCCAGAGCCGGCCGTTGGCGGACGTTTTGCCCTGGTCGCGGGCGAATCGGCCGGAAGAACGAAGCTGCGGCAGCCAAACAACCAGGGCGATGAGGGCCAGCAGGGACCAGCCGGCCAGCGCTCCCTGCCATCCGAGATGCAGTGCCTGGGCAAGCGGGACGCTGAGACCGGACGCCAGCGCGGCGAACGTGCCCATCGCGGTGGTGTACACGCTCGTCATAAGCCCGACCTTGTCCGGAAACCGCTGCTTGACAAGCCCCGGCAGCAGCACGTTGCAGATGGCGATCCCCAAGCCGATCAAGGCCGTTCCGGCAAATAACGCGGCGGTCCCCCCGAGCGAGCGGAGGACGATGCCGACGATCAAGGCGCACAGTCCCGCCCAGATGGTCCGTTCATTCCCGTAACGCTCCGCGATCTTCGGAGCGAGCGGAGACAGGACGGCAAAGGCGATGAGCGGCAGCGTGGTCAAAAAACCCGCCATGCCGCCGGACAGGCCCGTATCCATTCGGATGGAGATGATCAGCGGACCCACGGAGGTGAGGGCGGGGCGCAGGTTGAAGGCGACGAGAATGATGCCCGCGACAAGAAGTATGTTTCCCGCCGGCAGGGGACGGGAAGCGATGTCTTCACGATTGGTCATGAGAGGATTCCTCCAGACACCGTAAATCTTCGCGCTGCAAGAACTTCACATGGGCTTCGCGAATATTCAGTGCAACGTCTTGTTCGGACTGCTTTTTCTGTGCAAACGGCATCCACGGTTTCAGTTCCGCAATGGACGCCTGGATGGCCTGAAACATTGCTTGCCCGTCTCCAGGCTGCGACATTCGTATCAACAATCGGTCGGTGAAAAACCGGGTGGGAAATTCCAGCAGCATCGGATTCATGCGAAGATCATCCTTTCATTATTTGCGTAGTAACAGTTGTTAATTCTTTACGGGATGCACGTTTCCTTTCGCAAAAACACATAAGCGCCCAACCGGCGGAGAAATGCTGCGAGGAGCACGCGTGACGAACCCGTGCCGTTCCGGCCGGGGAGACGGCCTTTTTGGAAAAAACGTTCCCCACCCGGGCTTCCGCTACATACAGTAGAACGAAAGCGGAAAAAAGGAGGGGGCCACATGGGCGATTTCATTTCCGATCTGCTGGGGAAGCTGAGCAAGAAAACAGGACGGAACTGGACGCTGGAGGATATCGTGCGGCTGGCGCAAAAGCTGCCGAAGGGAGGGACCGGAAACATCGATGACGTGCTCAACGAGCTGTCAGACATGGGTCTCAACCTGAACGAGGAAACGCGGGAGCAGGTGAAGGAGCAGTTGAAAAACGGCAAACCCCCATCCCTCGAATCAATCAGCGACCTGGCGAACAAGCAGGCACAGGGAACGGACACCCCGAAGAAAGAGGTGTCGCAAGCGAGCGGGAGGGCGAAAGGCGATCCGCTTGCCGAACGATTGAAAAAATGGCAGGACGGGAAAAAGAAAAGGCGATAGACTTTGATGCAAAAGGAACGCAGTCTCACGTGCCCCGGCACGGTGCGGCTGCGTTTGTTTTTTGGGGGAAACCTTGATAAAAACGTACAATTGTGTTTTAATTAACTTATAATGTTCGTGTTTTTCTATTCTCTTTCCAAAAAAGTCAGGAGGTTCTATCCGTGAGTGTGAAAAAGGCACTGATCAGCGTTTCCGACAAGACAGGGTTGATTCCGTTTGCGCGCCGTTTGGCTGACGCCGGCGTGGAGATCATCTCCACCGGGGGTACGGCCGCCATGCTGAAAGAAGCGGGCATTCCCGTCATCGGCATTTCCGAAGTGACCGGTTTCCCGGAGATTCTCGACGGGCGCGTCAAAACGCTGCATCCGAACATCCACAGCGGCCTCTTGGCTGTACGCGACAATGAAACGCACCGGCAGCAGTTGAACGAACTGCAGATTGAAACGATTGATCTGGTTGTCGTCAACCTGTATCCTTTTAAGCAGACGATCGCCAAACCGGACGTGACGTTTGCGGAGGCGATTGAGAATATTGACATCGGCGGGCCGACCATGCTGCGTGCGGCCGCGAAAAACCACCAGTACGTCACCGTTGTGGTGGACGCCGCCGACTACGAGCAGGTAGCCGTGGAAATCGAGAAGGAAGGGGATACGTCCCTGGACACGCGCCGCCGTCTGGCCGCCAAGGTGTTCCGCCATACGGCCGCGTACGACGCGCTGATTTCCCGCTATCTGAGCGAACAGGTGGGCGATTTCCTGCCGGAAAGCTACACGGTGACCTACGAAAAGGCGCAGGATCTGCGCTACGGCGAAAATCCGCACCAGCGGGCCGCGTTCTACCGCGAGCCGCTGGCGGCCGGGGCCAGCATCGCCCGCGCCGAACAGCTTCACGGCAAGGAACTTTCCTACAACAACATCAACGATGCTGACGCCGCTCTGGCAATCGTGCGCGAGTTTGCCGAACCCGCCGTGGTTGCGGTGAAACACTCCAATCCGTGCGGCGTAGGCATCGGTGCCGACATTCGCGAAGCCTACCAAAAGGCGTACGAGGCTGATCCCGTTTCCATCTTTGGCGGCATCGTGGCGGCCAATCGTCCGGTGGACCGCGACACCGCCCTGTTGATGAAAGAAACGTTTTTGGAAATCATCCTCGCGCCTGATTTCACTGAAGAAGCGCTGGCCGTGCTGACCGAGAAGAAAAACCTGCGCCTGCTGCGCATCCCGGCGCTGAACGAGTCCCGGGAGGCGGCGCAAGGCTTCCGCATCGCTCCGGTGGCGGGCGGAGCGCTGGTGCAGGAGTACGACGTGAAACAACTGGAAGATGCCGACATCCGCGTGGTGACCGACAAACAGCCGACCGCCGACGAACTGGCCCAACTGAAATTCGCCTGGAAGGTCGTCAAGCACGTCAAGTCGAACGCCATCGTGCTCGCCAGGGAGAACATGACCATCGGTGTGGGCGCCGGCCAGATGAACCGCGTCGGTGCCGCCAACATCGCCATCGCCCAGGCGGGAGAAAAAGCGAAAGGGGCCGTGCTGGCCTCGGACGCCTTCTTCCCGATGCCGGACACCGTAGAAGCGGCGGCGAAGGCAGGCGTGACGGCGATCATTCAGCCGGGCGGTTCGGTCCGCGACCAGGACTCCATCGACGCCTGCAACCGCCATGGCATCGCGATGGTGTTTACCGGCGTACGCCATTTCAAACACTAATCGTCCGGCACGAATCCATGGGAGCCGAACAAGAAAAGCGGGGATTCCAGAACCGCTGACAGGAGGGAGTACGGATGAACGTACTGGTAATCGGCGGCGGGGGCCGCGAACACGCCATCGTCTGGAAGCTGGCGCAAAGTCCCAAAGTGAAAAAGATTTTCTGCGCGCCCGGCAACGGCGGTACGGCGCAGTTGGCGGAAAACGTGCCGATTCCCGTTGACGATTTTGCCGCCCTGGCCCAGTTTGCCAAAGACGAGGGGGTTGACCTGACGGTGGTCGGTCCGGAAGACCCGCTGTTGGGCGGAATCGTGGACTTTTTTACGGAGCGCAGCCTGCCGATCTTCGGGCCGACCGCCCAGGCGGCGAAGATCGAAGGAAGCAAATGTTTTGCCAAGCATCTGATGAAGCGCTACGGCATCCCGACGGCCCGGTACGAGTCGTTTCTCGACTACGAGTCCGCCCTGGCCTATGTGCGTGAACAGGGGGCACCGATCGTGGTCAAAGCGGACGGGCTGGCCGCCGGCAAAGGGGTGGTCGTCGCGGAAACGCTGGAAGCGGCGGAGGCGGCGCTCTACCGGATCATGAAGGAAGGGGTGTTCGGCCAGGCAGGGGCGCGCGTGGTGATCGAGGAGTGCATGCGCGGCGAAGAGCTGTCCCTGCTGTCGTTTGTCGACGGGGAAACGGTCAAGCCGATGGTGACCTCCCAGGACCACAAGCGCGTCTTTGACGGCGACCAGGGACCCAACACCGGCGGCATGGGCACCTACGCGCCTGTGCCGCACATGTCGGCGGAACTGGTGGAGCAGATCGTGGAAACCATCGTCAAGCCGATGGCCCGCGGCATGGCCCGGGACGGCATTCCGTTCCGGGGCGTGCTTTACACCGGCCTGATGATCACGGACGAGGGGCCGAAGGTGGTGGAGTTCAACGCCCGCTTCGGCGATCCCGAGACGCAGGTGATTCTGCCGCTCCTGGAGACCGATCTGGTAGACATCTGCACGGCTGCCATCCAAGGGGAACTGGCATCCGTCGACGTGCGCTGGAAGCAGGAGAGTGCGGTATGCGTCGTCATGGCCGCTCCCGGGTATCCGGGCGATTACCCCAAGGGAGAGCCGATCAGCGGGTTGGAGAAGGCGGACGAGTCCGTTACCGTGTTCCACGCCGGCACCAAACAGACGGAGAAGGGCATCGTCACCAGCGGCGGCCGCGTCCTCGGCGTGACCGGGACGGGGCGGACGCTGGAGGAAGCGCGGGCTCGGGCATACGCCGCCGTTGAGCGCATCCGCTTCGAGGGGGCGCATTACCGCCGGGACATCGCGGACAGGGCGCTGCGCAGAAGCTAGATTCATGCAAATCGTGACAAGGACGTTTGCCTGCAGCGAAAAAAAGGGAGACCCGTCCGGTTACTGACGGTATCTCCCTTTCTTTTTGCCGGCTGCGTAAAAAAAGTACCCCATGACGGCGACGCAGCCGATGATCAGGGCGATGACAAAGGCGTTGTGGGAAAACCACTCGTACAGCGGAGGTCCGACAAGTGACATGGGCAGTCCCTCCTAGGAATAGGTTGGATAGAGATGTTCGTCGCGGCTGTGGTGGTCGTCCGGTTTTTGTTCGCGCCCTTGGCTGCGGGAGGCTTCTTCGGCCTGGCGGTAGGAGACGTACTCCTGAACGGCCGCTTCGAGCTGTTTGTCTTCGGCCGACAGGTTGGCATGCTCCTGTTTGGGAGTCGTGCCGATGCCCATCTGCTTCAACCCCGCCTGGGCCCCCATGTCCTTGACTTTGCCCAGCATGTTTTGCAGACCGGCCCGATCGCGGCTGTTGACACCCATCGCGTACAGCATCGGACAAAAACGGGTGACGCCTTCCGCCACCTTCATGGCCGACAGTGCCATCAACAGCCAGGGGGTGCGGTACGGGCGGCGGCCCATCCGGCCGACTCCGTAGGCCAGCCCTAACAGGCCGACGGTGATGCGAATCACGGCATCCACGGTTCCGACGTTTTTTTGCATCGTTGTCCCTCCTGTCCTAACGGTTCCTGTTTGGTAGTGTGTGCCGGGAGGAAAAAAACACGCGAGGGAATTGTTGTTAGCAGCGATGCGGGGTTACAGGATACCGGCGGGCGGACGGAGAAGTGTACACAGGAAGTGACCGAGCGTTCGCTAGAAAACGTCTGCTCAAGCAGAGGGATTCTCTATCCGTGCGCCAAACAGGGAAAGGAGTGCATGCGCAATGCGAGTCCGTCCGATGAACGAGGAGGCTTACCTGCGTCTGATACGGGTGGCGAAGCGGCAGGCCCCGGCCGACATGTGGATCAAAGGAGCGCGGGTGCTGCAGGTGTATACCAAGGAATGGCGGGAGGTGAACGTCGCTGTCGCCGGAGAGCGGATCGCCTACGTGGGGGAAAAGGAGCCGGAGGTGGACGAACAGACGGTGGTGGTGGACGCCGCCGGGATGTACGCTGTGCCGGGGTACATGGAGCCGCACGCCCATCCGTTTCAGTGGTACAATCCGTTTACGCTGGCCGACTTCGCGCTGGAACGGGGAACGACCACCCTGGTGTCCGACACGATGATGCTGATGAGCCTGCCGTTTGCGCAGGTGGCGGAGATCATGGAGCGGCTGTCGGCCCATCCGGTCAAGCATTTTTTCTGGAGCCGGCTCGATCCGCAGCAGAGGCGGGCGCAGGCCGAACCGCCGTTTGACCGGGCAGGGCTGGCCCGCATGCTGGAGCATCCGCTGGTTGTCCAGGGCGGGGAACTGACCGACTGGCAGGGAGTGTTGAGCGAAGACGAGACCCTGCTGTTCGGGATCAAGCACACCCGCGATCTCGGCAAACGGATGGAGGGACATCATCCGGGAGCGTCGGCGGAGACCCTGAACACGGCGGCTGCCGCCGGGATCACCGCCTGCCACGAGAGCATCACGGCGGAGGATCTGCTGCGCCGCCTGCAGTTGGGGATGTACACCGCGCTGCGCCACTCGTCCATCCGTCCGGACCTGCCGGAACTGGTTCGCGGCTGGCTGGAGATGGGGCTGCCCTGGTCGCCCCGCATGATGCTGACGTCGGACGGCAGCACGCCGCCGATGCACCGGCACGGCCTGATGGATTACACGATAAGGGTGGCGATCGAAGCGGGCATGCCGCCGGAAGAGGCCTACGCGATGGCGACGCTCAACCCCGCCGTCTACTACGGCATGGACGCCGAAATCGGGGGTATTGCACCAGGCCGGCTCGCCGATGTTCTGCTGCTCGCCCGTCCGGAGGAACCGACGCCCGAGCTGGTCATCGCCAACGGACGGCGGGCGGCGGAAAAGGGGCGGCTGCTGGTGTCCACGGTGCAGCCCCAATGGGAGCGGTACGAGTTTCCGCCCGTCGACCGGCTGGGGAGGGACGTGGGGGCGGAAGCGTTTCGACTTCGCCACACGGGTGGACCGCTGCCGGTCCTGCACATGCGCAATGCGGTGATTACCACACTGGAGCGGGAGGAGCTGCCGGCCGACCGGGATGGCTGCGTTTCGTTGGAGAACGATCCCGAGCTGGCGGTGATCTGTTGTCTCAATCCTGACCGGGAGCGGCTGACACAGGCGCTGGTAAGGGGGTACAGCCGGTCTCTGGAGGCGCTGGCCAGCACCTACACCGCCTCCGACGACTGGCTGGTGATCGGGCGCGATCCAGAGGCCATGGCGCAGGCGCTTCGGCGCGTCCGGCAAATCGGCGGGGGCGTGGTGATGATGGACGAGGGACGGGTGGTCTGCGAATGTCCGCTGCCGCTCGCCGGAATGTTTTCTCCCGCGCCGATGGACGACGTGATCGGCATGGCGGAATCGCTGACGGACCTCTTGCGAAAAAAGGGGTATGCGCATTTGGACCCGCTCTATTCGCTGCTGTTTTTTACCGCCACCCATCTGCCGTATGCCCGGCTCACCGCCGAGGGGATCGTCGATGTGAAGTCGGGGGCCGTCATGGTGCCGTCCATCCTCCTTCCATGAGGGGAACACGTTTTCTCAACGGGTCGCTTTAATTAAATAAAGTATTGATATATTTATTTGATTTAAAAACAGGTTCATTTTTACGCTGATATATGCTTGAAAAATATGTTTTTGAAAATACCATTTTTCATCTCTTGTAAATTTCCTAATATATTTTACAATTAAGAAAGGCCAGACAGGAACGGTCCTGCGAGACGATCGGCCCATGGCGAGAATCCTCCCGGGGTGGACGTTTTACGGGCCGGACAGGTGATTTCATGGGTGGCGGTGGACGGGTGGTTCTGATATGATTATGCTAACCTGTCCCGCCGTGGAAGGGGTGCTTTGAGGGGACGGTTTCTCGTGGGCATTCGTCGATCGGGACGGCCAGCCGACTCCGGAATCGCAGGGAACGCTGCTGAATAGGGCCAGACATCGCAGACTGCCGAACAAGCCTCTGCCAACCCGGGGCGACACTCAGGTGTGCGCCCTTTCTGTTTGAGGAGTTGTCCGGCGCGCGGACGAGCCTCTCGCCGACTGTGCTGCCGCTCAACGGAAAGACAGCGCGTCAGGCGAAGAACGCAGCGGATGTCCCGACAGCCGCCGGGCGGGAAGTCGTTTTTTGCGATCGTCGAATGCAGAAAATTTACAATTAACGCAAGTTTGCAAAGGAATGAGGGATGGGAAAGTATGCTGCTCGACATTTTGCCTCAGGTGTTGGTTGACGGCTTGACGCTGGGCTTCATGTACGCCGTCGTTGCGCTCGGCTACACCATGGTGTACGGGATTCTGGAGTTCATCAACTTCGCTCACGGCGAGATTTTCATGGTGGGCGCCTTTGTGGGGACGGAGGTCCTGCTGATCACGGACGCCCTGGGAGCGCTGGAGGGGATGAATCCGTTTGTCGCGCTGTTTTTGACCCTGCTGATCGCGATGATCATAACCGGAGCCCTCGGCGTCGGGATCGAGCGGGTAGCCTACCGTCCGCTGCGCGGCGCACCGCGGCTCGTTCCGCTGATTTCCGCGATCGGCGTGTCGTTCCTGCTGCAGGACCTCGTCCGCTTTACGGAAGCCATTACCCGCAACGAATTTTATCTGAACAGTCCCATTCTTTTTACAGGTTCCATCCCGTTGGGCAGCATCGCCACGATTCCGACGAAGGCGTTGATCGTCATCGTGCTCGCCGTTGTGATGATGGTGTCGCTGACCTTGTTCATCAACAAGACCAAGTGGGGAATCGCCATGCGGGCCGTTGCGCAGGACCAGTCGACGGCGTCGCTGATGACCATTAACGTGGACAAAGTCATTATGCTTACCTTTTTGATCGGCTCCAGCCTGGGTGGCGCAACCGGGGTGCTGTTTGCGCAGAACTACGGCACGATTGACCCTTACATCGGCTTTATTCTCGGCCTCAAGGCGTTTACCGCAGCCGTCCTCGGCGGAATCGGCAACATCCGCGGAGCGATGGTGGGCGGCGTTCTGCTCGGCCTGCTGGAGTCCCTGTCCGGCGCGTACATGGGTCCGCTGACCGGCGGAGCGTTTGGCGCCGAGTACAAAGACGTGTTTGCGTTCAGCATTTTGATTCTCGTGCTTCTGTTCAAGCCGGAAGGGCTGTTTGGCGAAGCCGTAAAAGAGAAAGTGTAGGTGAAACGCATGGCAAACATGGTTTGGAAGTCGTTCAAGGGGATTCCGCTTCCGGTTACGCTGATCTGGATCGCCGGGTTTTCCGCCGCGCTCCACTTTTTGGACAAATCGGTCATCGCGTTTCTGGGAATCTTGTGCTCCATTGTTTTGATCTACTACACCAACTCCTCGAAAAAGGTCCGGATGCTCATCGGGGCACTGGTGCTCCTGGTCATCATTCCGCTGGTGGCGGGGGACAACCGCTACTACATGGAAGTGGCTTCGCAGGTGGGCATCTACGTGGCGATGGCGCTCGGCCTGAACATCGTGGTCGGCTTTGCCGGTCTGCTTGACCTCGGCTACGTCGCCTTTTTCGCCGCCGGTGCCTACGCGTACGCGATTTTTTCCACGTCCCAGGCCAACCAGTTCATTCCCGGCGACCTGTTCCCGCTGTCGGGCGAGTGGTTCTGGCCGTTCCTCATCGTCGGCTTGATCGTGGCCGCGATCTTCGGGATTTTGCTCGGCCTGCCGGTCCTGCGGGTGAAAGGGGACTACCTGGCCATCGTCACCCTTGGGTTTGGCGAAATTATTCGGATTATTTTCAACAACCTGGACAAACCGATCAACATCACCAACGGCCCGCAGGGGATTACTCCGATCCCGCAGCCGGAGCTGTTGGGGATGAAGATGGGGACGCCGTTCCACTTCTACTTTATCGTGCTGGTTGTCATCGCCTTTATCGTCCTGGCCAACCTCCGCTTCGAAAACTCGCGCATCGGCCGCGCCTGGATCGCGGTGCGGGAAGACGAGCTGGCGGCCCAGTCCATGGGCATCTCGCTGCTGAACACCAAGCTGGCCGCGTTTGCCACGGGCGCTTCTTTCGCCGGTGTGGTCGGCGTCATTTTCGCCGCCAAGCAGACGTTTATCGATCCGACCTCGTTTACGCTGATGGAGTCGATCGGGATTCTCGTCATGGTCATCCTCGGCGGCAGCGGAAGCATCCCCGGCGTGGTGCTGGGGGCGGCGTTCGTCACGGTGCTGCAGGTGCAGCTGCTGAAAGAGCTCTCCAATTTCCTGCACTCGCTGCAGCAGGCGGGCGTCATCAACCTTCCCAACCAGTTGGATCCGTCCAAGTTCCAGCGCCTGATCTTCGGCATCATGTTGATTCTCGTGGCGCTCTACCGTCCCAACGGATTGATTCCGGCGAAGCGCAGGAAGAACGACCTCGACGCCATCCGGGCAAGCAAATTCGCCGAGAACCGGCTGGGGATCCTGAGCAGGCTGTCGAAAGGCAAGCTGTCCCAGGGCAGCCAGTCGTAGCGGACAAGGAGGGAGCATCAGTATGGCACTGTTGGAAGCAATCGGCTTGACCAAGCGCTTCGGCGGTCTTGTCGCCAATCAGGACATCACGATCAAGATCGAGAAGGGGACGATTACGGCGGTCATCGGGCCGAACGGGGCCGGGAAAACCACGTTTTTCAACATGATCACCGGCTTTTACGAGCCGGACGAAGGCGATGTCCTGCTGAACGGGAAAAGCATCAAGGGACTGCGGCCGGACCAGATTGCCGAGCGGGGCATCACCCGCACGTTCCAAAACATCCGCCTGTTCAAGGAGATGACCGCCCTGGAAAACGTGATGGTGGGCACGCACAGCCGGCTGACGGCGGGGCTGTTGGGCATCCTGTTCAACATCAGGCGGGTGCGCGAAGAGGAAGAGCGGGCCCGCGTCGAGGCCTATCAGCTCCTGGAATACGTCGGGATCGCCCACGTCGCCAACGAAGCGGCCGGCAGTCTGCCGTACGGCTTGCAGCGCCGCCTGGAGATTGCCCGGGCGCTGGCGACCAATCCGCAAATCATCCTGCTGGACGAGCCGGCGGCGGGGATGAACCCGCGCGAAACGGCGGAGATGACCGAGTTTATCCGCCGGCTGAAAAACGAACTGGATCTGACCATCATCCTGATCGAACACGACATGAAGCTGGTCATGGGCTTGAGCGAATACATCCACGTGCTGGATTACGGGCGCAAAATCGCCGAGGGAACGCCGGAGCAGATCCGCCACAATCCCAGCGTCATCGAGGCGTACCTGGGCAAAAGCGCGTCGGAAGTGTCGTAAGCGGGGGAGGAATCAAAGATGGCATTGTTGGAACTGCATAACGTACACACCTATTACGGCGGTATCCACGCGTTAAAGGGGCTGAGCATCCAGGTCAACCACGGGGAAGTGGTGACGCTGATCGGCTCCAACGGGGCGGGCAAGTCGACCACGCTGAAGACGATCTGCGGCCAGACACGCGCGCGGGAAGGGAAAATCCTCTTTGACGGCAAGGACATTACCCAGATGCGCACGCACGAAATCGCCCTGCTGGGCATCGCCCACGTGCCGGAGGGGCGGCGCATTTTCCCCAAGCTGACGGTGCGGGAGAACCTGGAGATGGGCGCCTTCTCCGTAACGGACAAGAATCTGATCGAGGAAGGGATTGAGCGGGCGTTCCGCTACTTTCCCCGGCTGAAAGAGCGGATCAACCAGAAGGGCGGCACGATGTCCGGCGGGGAACAGCAGATGCTGGCCATCGCCCGCGGCCTGATGATGAAGCCAAAGATCCTGATGCTGGACGAGCCGTCCATGGGGCTGGCGCCGATTCTGGTCGAGCAGATTTTTGACATCATCACGGAGCTGAACCGGGAGGGCATGACGATCCTGCTGGTGGAGCAAAACGCCAATCAGGCGCTCTCCGTGGCCCATCGCGGCTACGTCATCCAGACGGGAGAGATCATCCTGCAGGACGAGGCGGCCACCCTGCTGGCAAACCCGCAGGTTCGGGAAGCATACCTCGCATAGCGGTCTAACACCGATGGAGTCTACACGACCCCATCGGTGTTTTTTTATGTCGCTGCCGCTGATCAGCTTTTGCCTGTTGGCCGATCAAGCCAAAAATCAGGTACAGCCGTTCACAAGGAGTTGTTGTTCATGAATCAGGTCATATCTGATAAAATGAAACGAAACACGATTCTGAAAGGAAGATTTTTAATGATATACAAAGAAATGGTTATTTTTGCGATTATTGCAACTTCCATTGTCGTTACAGGTGGGTACCTTTACGTAAGTGCCAATCAAACTGCATCCAGCCAAGCAAATCAATGGCAGGAAGACGTTCATGGGGCTGAAAATAAGGGGAAGGCGGGAACTACGATAAATATAAGCGGAGATGTTCATGAGAGTTTTACCAATATCGAACAGTTGAAAGACAGCTCTGAATTGATTGCTGAGGTTGAAATTGAAAAGTCGGACAGCTTCCCATACAAACATGTTGTGTTTACGCTTAGTGAAGCGAAACTGCTGCATGTATATAAAGGAGAGGTCCAAAACGACGAAACCATCAAGATTCTCGAAACCGGTGGATATAAGGATGGAACGGAATACACGTTTGAAGGCAACAAGGTATTTACGGAAAAGGAAACAGCGATTGTATTTTTGGAAAAGTACGAAGGTCCGATTGTTGATCACGCTTATGTAATAAAAGGGGGGTATCAAGGAAAATTTGTAACAGACGGTCATACAGGAAAACCAGCCAATGGCGTACAAAAGGGGCTGCAGGTAAAAACCATGGAAGATTTGGACTTGGAATAGCATGTATCAGACGGCCAGCCAGGTGAATCCTGGTTTGGCCGTTTCCATGTGCCCGGCAACCCTCCGGCCTGAGCGAGTCGGAGCAGCAGCGAGTGTAGGGAAGTCCACCAGGGCAGGGAGCGCAGCGGATTTTACGTGGTCGAGCTGGAAGGGGAGCTAAACGTCCATACCGGCGGGACTGCGGCTGCTGTACGAGGTGTGGAAGCCGTATTTGCACTCCTGCATTTGACAGAACTTACTGACAAGCGTAGAGTGTAGCAGTGTATGGAGGGTGAAGCGAGTGAACTCTGCGCGCACGTTGTTTGTCACAGGCATGATTCAAATTATCCCGGTCGCCGCCGCGGGGATCGTGGACGGGCTTGTGTTTGGCATCCTCGCCCGGCAGGCAGGTCTCGGCATCGCGGAAGCCTTGCTGTTTTCGCTCCTGGTCAATGCAGGGTCGTCGCAGTTTGCCGCCGTCGGCCTGATCTCGCAGGGGATTGTGGGCTGGCCCATTCTGGTCTCCACGGCTTTGCTGAACGCCCGTCACCTGCTGTACGGACTGTCGCTCGGGCCCCACTTTCGCGGGACGCCTCCGTGGAAGCTGTCGTTGATGGCGGCTGGCCTGAACGACGAGACGTACGCCCTGACATCCACCTATCTGGCGTCCGGCCAAAAGCCCAGCCTCTCCTTTTTTGCCGGTGCGAGCGCGGTCGACTATCTGATCTGGAACGCCAGCACGCTGGCCGGCGCCTGGTTTGGCGCGGTGTTTACGGAAACGGAGGCGTACGGCCTGGACTTTGCGTTTGTGGCCACGTTCCTCGGCTTTCTCGCGATCAATCTGCTCTCCCCGTTTCATGTGAAGGTGGCGGCCGGCGCTGCGGCTGTCGCCTGCCTCGCGTACTGGGGAGGTGGCGGGACGGCGGCGGTGATCGCCGGGACGCTGACGGCAGTGGTGATGGGAGCGGTGAGCCGTGAACGATAAGGTGCTGCTGATCATTGTCTTGATGGCCGTGATTACCTATCTGACGCGGTTTCCCATGTTGCTGATCAGCTCGCGCTGGGAGATCCCCGACTGGCTCCGGCGCGGACTGGCCATGGTCCCGGTGGGCGTGTTCAGCTCGCTGACCGTGCCGCCCATTCTCTTTCATGGGAATGACGGGCAGTGGAGTCCGGAGTACCTCGCGGCGGGGGTGGTTTCACTCGCCGTCGGCCTGTGGAGAAAGCAGGTCGTCTGGGCGCTGTTGGCCGGGGTGGGGGCGATTGTGCTGTGGCGGGCTCTTTTCTGATGATTCGGGAAGAGCGTGTAAAAAAAGGCGAGCTTGCGCATCAACGCAGGCTCGCCAGTTGTTTTTTGCCGGCGTACAGCGCCAGCATGCTGAACAGAACGGCCAGCGCGCCCGCGTAAAACGGGACGTGCGGCGAGTACCACTCGGCCAGCTTGCCGGCCAGCCAGGGCGCGACCGCGCCGCCGACGAAACGGACGAAGCTGTAGGCGGAAGACGCGACGGCACGTTCCACCGGCGCGACGTCCATCACCGATGCGGTCAGGACGGTGTTGATAATGCCCAGAATCGCGCCGGCCATGACGATGGCCAGTACCAGCGTCACTTGCGACGAAACGCCGAATCCCATGGCCGCCAGGTCTGCGGCCAACAGCAGCAGCATGGCGAACAGCGTGGGGACGGACCCGTAGCGCTCCTGCAGCTTCGGCGCCACGATCACCGAGGTGATGGCGAGCATCACACCCCAGAAGAAGAACACGTACCCCAGGCTGTGTTCGTCCATGTGCAGCACAAACGGAGAAAACGCCAACAGCGTAAAAAACCCGAAGTTGTACAGGAGCGCCGTCAGCGCCATGGTAAACAGGCCGCGGTGCCCCAACGCGCGGAACGGATCGAGAAGCGAGCTGCGCCGCTTCGGCTTGGGCACGTCGCTGAGCAGAACGAATACGGCGAGCAGCGCGATCGCCATCAGCACGGCGACGCCGAAAAACGGCCCGCGCCAACTGATGCCCCCGAGCAGCCCGCCAAGCAGCGGTCCCACGGACATCCCCAGACCGATGGCCGCTTCGTACAGGACGATCGCTCCCGCCGTGCCGCCGCTGGCTACGCTGACAATCACCGCCAGGGCGGTGGAGATGAAAAAGGCGTTGCCCATTCCCCAGCCGGCTCGGAACCAGACGATCTGCATCACCGAGTGGGACATGCCGCCGAGGAAGGAAAACAGGATGATTCCGGCCAGGCCGGCCAGGAGCGTCGCCTTGGGGCCGATCCGGCTGGAGACCCATCCCGTGACCAGCATCGTCAAGCCGGTCATCAGCATGTAGCTGGTGAACAGCAGGGATACTTCACTGGGCGTGGCATTCAGTTTGCTCGCAATCGCGGGCAGGATCGGGTCGACCAATCCGATCCCCATGAAAGCGACCACACAGGCAAAAGCGACAGCCCAGGCTGACTTGGGCTGCTGCATAATGATGCGCCATGCATGAGTGTGACTCTCCATCAGGGTTCCTCCTTTTCGTTTTCGATCTCCGCCTGCAGTTCCCGTTTTTTCCTGGCAATGCGGGTCAACTTCTCATCGTAGTTGGCCAGCAGTTCCGAGAGTTTGTTCATTTTTTCCTGCAAAAAGCCGCGCTTGGCCAGGAGCGTCCGCTCCAGTTCGGTCAGCAGGTTCAGCTTTTCTTCGGCGGACACTCCCTGGTAATAGCCCTGCTTCAACAGCTCGTATTTGTGGGCCAGGTCCATCATGTCCTTGATTTCCTGCAGCGACGCTCCCAACAGGTCGCGGGTGTTTTTGACGTGCAGGATGTGGGCGATGTCCTCGTCCGTGTACATGCGGTATCCGCTCTCCGTTCGCCCGGACGGATTGACCAGCCCCAATTCCTCGTAATAGCGAAGCGCCCTTTTCGTCAGGCCGGTTTTTTTGGCTGCCTCCTCGATGCGGTACAACGGGCTCCCTCCCATTCGCTTGCGTACTGGCACGACGACATGAAGACAGGTATTATGATACAAAACTGTAACGTTAACGTAAACGTTATTGTTTTCCGCTTATATGGACCAGCCGCGTGCGCAAAAAAAGCCCGGACCAGACCAAACGGCTGATCCGGGCGCAGCATGGGCAGCGCTCACGGACGGTACCCCAATTCCGCGGACATCTCTCGCACCGTCTCCAGCAGTTCCCTGAGGATCGCATCCTTCTGGGGAAGAACGCGGTCGGACGGGCCGATCACGCTGACCGATGCGGCTACTTCGCCGGTGGAATCAAACAGCGGCGCCGCCATCCCGGTGACGCCCACGTTGCGCCGGTCGGAGCTGAATTCGTAGCCCCGTTCCCGGATCTCCCGCAGCGCCAGCTTGATCTCGTCGGCTGACGTGTACGAGTAGGGCGTGTACGTCCGGATTCCCTCCGCCAGCACCTCGTCCTGAAACGATTCCGGTTTGTAGGCCAACAGCACGCGGGACGCAGAGGTGGAATAGAGGGGGAAGCGGCGGTGCGTCTCGACCGTAAAGCGGATCGGGTGAGGCGAATCCACCTTGGTGACATAGATGGCGTCGGTGACGTCCTGCACGCACAGCACGACCAGCTCCTGCGTGCGGGACACCAGGCGGTTGATATAGGGAGCGGCAAAGTCGACGATGTCGTGGTTTTTCAGCACCTTGTTGCCCAGCTCCAGCAGCGTGTAGCCGAGCGTGTACTGCCTGGTTTTTTCGTTTTGGCGGATAAATCCTTCCGCCTCCAGCGTCGCCAGCAGCTTGTGCACCGCTCCCTTGGAGAGCTGCAGCCGCTTGCTCAATTCCGTCACGCCGAGCTCCTTGGGCGCGTCGAGGAAGATTTTCAACAGCCGGCAGCTGTTGCGTACGGAAGACAGAAAATGATCCATGGACACGACTCCTCCGAAGTTCACATTTAGCAATAGTCTACCATAACCGGGAAGACTTTACGGTTCGAAAAGAGATAATCATCCCTTTACTCAGACTACCTTGAATTGTCAGTCTCTTCATGATAGTATATCACTAGAGTTCTCGGATAGGAAACGATGTTTTCTATTCGTGAACAATTTGTCAAAAACATACACATAACGGGGGATGAACACGTGAAGAAACAGGCATTATCGGTACTGTCCATTCTTGCTTTGACCGGTTCACTGCTCGCCGGCTGTGGGTCTTCCGCCGGGCAGCCAGCCGCGTCCGGCCAGCCTGCGGGGCAGGGCGGCGGCCAGGCACAGGCTCAGTTGGAGGACACGCTGGTCGTGGCGGGCAACGGCGCCACCGTCGAACAGCTAATGAAAGACGAGATTTTCAAGAAGTTCAACGAGAAGTACCCGAACGTGAAGCTGACCTACGTCTCCGGCGTCTCGACCGAGATCGTGGCCAAGGTAAAAGCGCAGAAAAACGCGCCGCAGATCGACGTCACCATCGTCGAGGGCGGCGAACAGGAAAAAGGGCGCCAGGAAGGGCTGTGGGAGGCGCTCTCCGAGACGGACATCCCCAACATGAAAAACGTGCCGCAGGACCTGCGCGTCGCGGAAAACAGCGGGGTAACCGTCAACTTTACGCCGATGGGCATCTCCTACAACGCGGAGCTCGTCAAGGAAAAAGGCCTGCCGGTGCCCAAGTCGTGGAACGACCTGACCAGGCCGGAAGTGAAGGGCTACATCACGATGACCGACGTGGCCAGCAACTTCGGCCGCTCCACGATGATCATGCTGGCCTACGCCAACGGCGGTTCGGAGAAAAACATCGAGCCCGGCTTTGAAAAAATGAAAACGATTGCGAGCTACATGCCGACGTTTGCCAAGAGCGCGGCCCAACTGCAGCAAAACCTGCAAAACAAAAGCGCGGCCTACACCACCTGGACGATGGCCCGCAGCCTGACGCAGAAAGAGACGGGCCTGCCGCTGGAATTCGTCTTCCCGGAAGAGGGCGGCAACATCGTGCCGAACGTCGCCACGCTGGTCAAAGGGGCCAAGCACCCCAACGCCGCCAAAGCGTTTATCGACTTCCTGCTGAGCGACGAGGTGCAGATCATGTACGCGACCAAGCTCTACTACAACCCGGCCACGGCCGTGAAGCTGCCGGAAGACGTGGCCAAGCAGTTGGAGTTTGACCGCAGCAAAGTGGTGAACTTCGACTACGACACGATCAGCAAGGAAACGTCCGCGTGGCTCGATCGCTTCAACAAGGAGATCGCGCCGCTGACAGGAAAGTAGGTGTCCCTTTGAGCAAGGTAATTGACGTCGAACTGCGCAACATCATGAAGAAGTTCCAGAATAACGTCGTGGTTCGGGACTTCAACCTGCAGGTGGAGCAGGGAGAGTTTGTCTCGTTTCTCGGGCCGTCCGGCTGCGGCAAGACGACCACGCTGAACATGATCGCCGGATTTTTGGACCCGGACGAAGGGGAGCTCTTGATCAAGGGGCGGCGCATGAACGGCGTCCCCCCTTACAAGCGCGAACTGGGCATGGTGTTTCAAACCTATTCGCTGTTTCCGCACATGACGGTGGCGGAAAACGTCGCCTACGGGCTGAAGCTGCGCAAGGTGGGCAAAGCCGAGATGCAGGAGCGGGTGAAGCGGGTGCTGGAACTGGTCAAGCTGCCGCATGTGGCCGATCGCTATCCCAAGCAGTTGTCCGGCGGCCAGCGGCAGCGGATTGCGATCGCCCGCGCGCTGGTGATCGAGCCGTCGCTGCTCCTTTTGGACGAGCCGCTCAGCAACCTGGACGCCAAGCTGCGCGAAGAACTGCGCGACGAACTGAAGCGGCTGCACCAGGAGATCGGCGTGACCACCATCTTCGTCACCCACGACCAGGAAGAAGCGCTCTCCCTGTCGGACCGCATCGTCGTGCTGAACCACGGCCGCGTCGAGCAGATCGGCACGCCCGAGGAGATCTACAACCGTCCCGCCTCCGAGTTTGTCCACACCTTCATCGGCAAGACCAACCGCCTGGAGGGAGTCGTACTCGCCCAGGACGGCGAGGGTCTCACCGTGAAAACGGCGGGCGGCCTTATCGTCAGGGCGGCCCGGCAGCAGCGGGCGTTTGCCCCTGGCGAAAGAGTGGCGGTGTTTGTGCGGCCGGAAAAAATCCGTCTGGCGGACGGAGCGGCTGCGGATGAGGTCAACCACGCCAGCGGCCAGTTGATGATTGCCTCCTTTTTGGGCGCCTTTACCGAATGCGAGGTGAAGGCGGGAGGGCATACCCTGTCCGTCAAGGTGCAGATGGACGGGCAGGGGATGCCGCTTACCCCCGGCAGGGCGGTCAACTGCCGCTGGGAGAGCGAAGACGTGCTGGTCATGCCGGTGGAGAGGGGATAGCCCATGAGCAAGCGTCTCTCCATTCTGCTGTTGACAGCGCCGAGCATGATCGTGCTCCTGGGCGTGTTTCTGATTCCGATGCTGCTGATGCTCCTGTTGAGTTTTCAGGACGACACGCAGGCGTTCAGCCTGCAAAACTACCTGCTGTTCATCCAGGACCCGTTTTACCTGGAGATTCTCTGGCGGACCATCCGAATCAGCCTCTGGACGGTGCTGTGCACGCTCCTGCTCGGCTTTCCCGTGGCCATGTTCATGGCGCAGGCCTCGGGCCGGATGCGGGGCGTCGTCACCATGCTGATTCTGGCGCCGCACCTGATCAGCGTGGTGATCCGCAACTTCGGCTGGGTGGTCGTGCTGGGCGAAAAGGGCTGGATCAACGAAACGCTGCTGAAGCTCGGCGTGATCGACCAGCCGCTGCGCCTGATGTACAACGAGCTGGGCGTGGTCATCGGCCTGACCGATTCGTTTATCGCCTACATGGTGCTGGCGATCGCCACCAGCCTGTACGCGATCGATCCGTCGCTGTCCAAGGCGGCGTCCATTTTGGGGGCGTCCCGCGTGCGGACGTTTTTCACCGTGACGCTGCCGCTCAGCCTGCCGGGAATTATCGCCGGCACGACGCTGGTGTTCAGCTTGTCGATGAGCGCGTTTGTGACGCCGGCGCTGATGGGGGGCACCTCGGTGAAGGTGATGCCGGTCATCGCCTACGAACAGATCATGTCGACGCTCAACTGGCCGCTGGGAGCGGCGCTGGCCTTCCTGCTGCTGGGCAGCACGATCCTGCTGGTCACCCTGTACACGCGGCTGATTGAAACCAAGCGATACAAAGAGGTGTTTGCGTCATGAAAAAGCTGAATGGGTACGGACTGATCACCTTCTTTGTGCTGCTTCTGGTCAACCTGCCGTTTCTGGTCATCATCCCCAGCTCGTTTACTTCGGCCGGCTACCTGTCGTTCCCGCCGGAGGGCTTTTCCTGGCAGTGGTACGCCAAGATTCTGGATCGGCCGGAGTTTATCGAGTCGTTCTGGTTCAGCCTGCAGCTTGCCGCGATTACGGCGGTGCTGGCGACGCTGATCGGCACGCTGGCGGCCTTTGCCTTGAGCAAGTACAGATTCCGCGGTAGCGGGGTCATCAACAGCCTGCTGCTGTCGCCGCTGACCGTGCCGTCGCTGATCATCGGGATCGCCGCGCTGCTGTTCTTTACGCGGATCGGAATTGCCGGCACGTTTACCGGCCTGCTCCTGGCCCACACGCTGATCTCCATTCCGTACGTGGTGCGGCTGGTGCTGACCGGCCTCAGCACGTTCGACTACACCCTGGAAAAGGCGGGCTACATGCTGGGAGCCCGGCCGCTTCGGGTGTTCTGGGACGTCACGCTGCCGCTTTTGCGGCCAGCCATCGTGTCGGGCATGATCTTTTCGTTTCTGACCTCGTTTGACAACGTGACGGTGTCGCTCTTCTTGGTGGCGCCCGACACGACGACGCTGCCGCTGGCCATTTTCACCTACATGCAGGAGACGCTGGACCCGCTGGTGGCCTCCATCTCCGCGGTCGTCATCCTGCTCAGCCTGGTGTTTATCGTCCTGCTGGAAAAGGTGTACGGGCTGGAGCGCCTGTTTGGACTTAATTCCCAATCCCATTAAGGAAGAGGCACGATGTCAATTCACTCGTATCTGCAACAACATCACCAACACCTGATCCAGCTCTTGGAAGCCTGCGTCAACATGGATTCCCCCTCACGCGACAAGGAGGCCGGGGATCGGATGGCGGAGTGGTTTGCCCGCCGCTTCGAGGAACTGACCGGCGGCAGGGCGGAGCGAATCCCCAACAGCGTCTACGGCGACCAGGTGCGCTGCGTGCTGGGAAGCGGCAGCAGACAAGTCCTGCTGATCGGCCACTACGACACGGTCTGGCCGCAAGGGGAAGCGGCCCGCCGTCCGTTTTTCATCCGGGAGGGAAAAGCGTACGGCCCGGGCGTCTACGACATGAAGGCGGGCGTGCTGCAGGCGATGTTTGCGCTGCGCGCGCTGGCGGAGCTGAACCGCCTGCCGGCTGACAAGCAGGTGGTGCTTTTGCTCAACAGCGACGAAGAAATCGGCAGCCCCACCTCGCGGGCACTCGTCGAACGGGAGGCGTCCCGTTCCCTGGCCGGCTTCGTGCTGGAGCCGCCGATGGAGCCGGACGGCGCGCTGAAGACGTGGCGCAAGGGAAGCGCCCATTTTACCCTGCGCGTCCACGGCGTTTCCGCCCACGCCGGGGTGGACCACGACAAAGGGGTGTCGGCGATTGAGGAGCTGTCCCGGCTGGTGCAGTACCTGCACGGACTGACCGACTATGCGAGCGGGACGACCGTCAACGTGGGGCTGGTCAAAGGGGGAATCGGCTCCAATGTGGTGGCCGATTACGCCGAAGCGGAAGTGGACGTCCGGGTGAGGACGCTGGAGGAAGCGCGGCGGATCGAGCGGCTGTTTGCGGGACTGACGCCCAGCCTGTCCGGCGCGCGGTTGACGGTGTCCGGCGGCATCCGTCGCCCGCCGATGGAACGGACGGAGCAGGTCGCTGCCCTGTTTGCCCTGGCCCGGAAGATCGGGGCCGAGGAGCTGGGAATGTCGCTGCGGGAGTCGGGCACCGGCGGCGTCAGCGACGGAAACTTCGCCGCCGCCTGCGGTCTCCCCACCCTTGACGGGCTGGGGGCAAAAGGCGGGTTTGCGCACTCGCCGGAGGAATTCGTGGAGCTGGACGAGATTCCTAGACGCGCTGCCCTGCTGGCCCGGTTGATCGAAGAGGTGTAGCACCTGTCGAGGAACAATCCTGTTTGTTGATGGACAACCCTGTTGCGAAGCGGCTGCCGGCCCTGTCCGGCCGCTTGCGCAACAGGGTTTTTTGCTGCGTTTAAGCCGGAAGACGCAAAAAAGGCGCCCGCTGAACGCAGGCGCCGGAAAGCGGGTCACTGTCCCGCTTCGCCGATAAACTCGGCTTTGTCTTTGCCGTACCGGTAGATATACACCTGGGAGTGCTTGTTGTCTCCTTTTTCGTCAAAGGTCACCTTGGTAAACAAACCGTTAAACTCGTTGGTGGCGCGGATGGCGTTCATCACCTGTTCGCGCGTCGGCTTTTTGCCGCCGTTATCCTTGATGGCCTGTTCGATGCCGTTCAGGGCGACCAGCGTAGCGTCATAGGCAAACGGAGAAAACGCGCCCGGCTCCTTGTTGAATGCTGTTTTGAACCGGTCCACCCACTTCTTGCCTTCCTCCTGGGAGCGGATGTCGCTGACCACGGTGGCGTAGACGATGCCTTCCGCGGCGGAGCCGGCGATTTTGTACATGTCGTTCGACTCAAGCCCTTCGCCGCCCATGAATTGGCCGGTGTAGCCCTTCTCGCGTGCCTGCTTGGCGATGATCCCCAGTTCGGCGTACATGCCGCCGTAGAAGACGAGGTCGGGCTTGTGCGCCGCCAGTTGGTTGACGATCGCGCTGTAGTCTTTTTCCCCGGGGTTGATGCCTTCATAGGCCACTTCCTTCACGCCCAGCTCCTTGAACGCCTTGCGCACCTCGTCAGCCAGCCCCTGTCCGTACGCGGTCTTGTCATGGGCGATGTAGACCGAATTGACGCCCATCTTCTCCTTGGCGTATTTGGCGGCGGCCGGCGCGATCTGGTCGTTGCGCGCCACCAGGCGGTTCACGCTCTTTTTGCCCGCCTCCGTCAGTTCAACGCCGGTGTTGGCCGGGGAGATCATCGCCAGCTTGCCTTCCTCGTACTTGACGGAGGAGGGGATGGCGACGCCGGTGTTGTAGTGGCCGATCACGGCGTAGACGTCCGGGTCGGCGATCAGCATTTCCGCGTTGGAGACGCCGATTTTCGGGTCTGCCTGATCGTCCTGCGGGAAGAGCTGCAGGTCAAAGCCCAGCTTTTTGAAGTCTTCCGCGCGGTCCTGCACGGCCAACTGCGCCCCCAGCTTGATGCCGTCCCCCTCCAGCGACTGCGAGCCGGACAGCGGGCTTTGCGTGGCAATTTTGATTACGCTGGAGCCGGTGTTTCCGCCGCTGCCGGCATTGTCCCCCGTCGAAGAAGCGGAATTGCCCCCGCCGCAACCGGCGACGAGCGAACCAGCCAGCAATCCGGCAAGCAACAAGCGAACGGTTTGTGTTTTCATGACGTAACCCCCAACTCATTTGTGAGAAATATATTTTCTACTAACATATCAGGATAAAGCACAGGCGTCAACGAATATTCCGTATTGTTTGAAAATGGAAATTGTTTTGGACATAAACGGCCGGCCCGCATCAAAAAAGTCCCGGATGACCGGGACTTCTCTATTTCCTGTCGACTGGCAGCGTCACTGTAAAACAGGGGCCGTCCGCCTCGTTGCGCACGGAAATGCTGCCGCCGTGGGCTTCGAAGACGGCGCGGGCGATGGCCAGACCGAGGCCGTGCTTGCCCGATTTGCCTTTGCGGAAACGCTGGAACAGATGGGGCAGCAGGGCTTCCTCGATCGGCGGGCCGTCGTTGGAGATGGTGACGGTCACCGTTCCGCCCGCCTGGGAACCGGTGATCGTCAGCCGGCTGTTCGCGTAGCGCAGTTGATTTTCCAGGATGTTGACGAACGCCGTGCTGAGCTGTTCGCCGTCTCCTTCCAGCACCAGTTCGGAAGGCAGGCGCAGTTCCCAGGTGACGGCCGGGTTGAGCACGGAGAGGCGCTGCTGCAGGAGGCTGAACATCTCTGCCAGATCGACGCGTCCCATCTGCATCATCTGGGAGACCGACTCGATCTTCGTCAGGTAGAGGAGCTGGCCCACCACCTTTTCCAGCCGCTTGCTCTCCTCCATGATGATCTCCAGCCCCTTTTCCGCCTGGGGTCCCTTGAACACGCCTTCCAGCAGGCCGTGGGCATACCCCTGGATCGCCATGATCGGCGTCTTCAGCTCGTGCGAGATGTTTTGAATAAAGTAGCGCTGCGACTCGTCGTATTCCTTCAGTTGGCTTTTCATCGACTCAAACGAGCGGGCCAGTTGGCCGATTTCGTCCTCCCGGTCCATCGTCAGCGGGATGTCAAACTGCCGGCGGGCAATCTTTTGGCACGACTCGTCCAGGGTTTGCAGCGGCTTGCTCAGATAGCGGCTGAACCAGACGGCCAACAGCCAGCTCACCAGCAGCAGGACGAGGAAGATGACCATAAACTGGCGGGTCAGAAGCGCGTTGATCTGGTTCAGCTCCCGCTCCTTGGAAAAGAGGACGAGGTAGTAGGGAAAGCCGTGGTAATCCATCAGCTTGCTGACAAACAGGTAGTCCTCCCCGCCCCGTTCGAGCGTGCCGTGCTGCAGCCGGTTCCGGGAAAAGGAGGCCGCCCCCCGGAACAGGTCGATCGTGTCCTCGTAGGAGAGATTTTCCGTCAAGCGTTTGCCCAGCACATGGCCGTCCGCGGAAAAGACGATCATGTCAAACGAGTATTCGTAGCGCGACAGGAGCAATTGCAAAAAGTAGGGAGCGGCCGCGGGAACGGGGAGCAGTTCGTTGTGCTCGTTGAAGGCGATGTGTTCCGACAGGGTGTAGAACTCTTCCTCCAACAGGGCATACGTGTTGTTGACCAGGTACTGCTTGACGGCAAAGGGATAGACGATGCCCACGCCGATCCCCAGCACGCTGGTCAGCAGCATGAACAAAATCAGAATCTGCCGGGAGAGCGGCAGGTTTTTCAGGCGGAATTTGCTCATGGCCGGGTCAATCGGTAGCCGAAGCCGTAGACGGTCTCCAGCGGGAATTTGGGCATCTTTTTGCGGATGCGTTTGACCAGGTCATCCACCGCCCGGTCCGATCCGATGTAATCCTCTCCCCAGATGGCCGTCAAGATTTGTTCCCGGTTCAGGGCAAGCCCCTGGTTGTGCAGGAGGTAGACGATCAGCTCAAACTCCTTGGTGGTCAGCTCGATCGGTTTTTCCCCTTCCTTGACCAGCCGGCCTTTTTCCGAAATCAGGTACGGCCCCACCGCGACCCAGTCCTGGTACGTCTGCGGCTGGGCCGATGCGAGGGCAGGCCCCTTTTCGTACGTGCGCTGCAGCAGCTTTTGCACCCGGATGACCAGTTCCCGGGGCAAAAACGGTTTGGCCAGATAGTCGTCGCTGCCCAGCTCCAGCCCGATGATTTTGTCGATGTCCTGATCCCGGGCGGAGATGAAAATGATCGGCACGTCCGATTTGCTGCGAATCAGCCGCAGGAGCTCGTATCCGTCAATGTCGGGCAGCATGATGTCCAGGATCCAGATGTGGGGCTGTTCCGGCTCGTCCAGCACCGGCAGCACGTCGGCCCCGCTGGAAAACGCCCGGACCCGGAAACCGGCGCTTTCCAGGTAGGACTGCAAAAGCCCCAGCAGATTGGTTTCGTCGTCCACGAGATAGACGAGGTAGGGAGTCTGCATGGTTCATTCCTCGCTTTGCCTCTGTCGTTTGGTAACATTGTAGCACAGCGCCGTTCGCGATGTGTGGGAGGGGCGTATGAGAATCGTGGAAAACGTGTGGAAGCAGGATTCTCCTGTCACGCGCAGAAAAGAGAGGGAGTCGAAGAGAAAACTGGAAAGGAGCGCTCCCATGCGACGACGCATCCCATTCACGTTGACGCTGCTGACTCTGGCGCTGCTCACGGCGTGTACCGGAAAGCCGGGCGACACCCCGCCCCAGCCGGAGCAGCCGCCCGCTCCCCGCGTGGAAACACCTCCGACCGAACAGCCGAAAGACGCCTACACCGCCCCGTTTACCGGCCTGGGAAGCCCGGTGAAGCTGGAACAGCGGCCGATTATGGTGATGATCAACAACGCGCCGCCCGCACGTCCGCAGTCCGGGCTGAACCAGGCGGACCTGGTGTACGAGGTGCTGGCGGAGGGGGAAATGACCCGTCTTCTCGCCGTCTTTCACAGCCAGCGGCCGGACGTGATCGGCCCGGTGCGCAGCATTCGCCCGTATTTTATCCAGATTGGCGTCGGACTGGACGCCGTGCTCGTACACGCGGGCGGCAGCCCGGAAGCGTTGGGGACGCTGGCCCGTTCCGACTACAGCCATCTGGACGAGATTCCCAACGGCCGCTATTTTTGGCGGGAAACGTTTCGCAAGGCGCCGCACAACCTCTACACCAAGCCCGACCTGATTGATCAGGCGATCCGCGACAAGGGCATGCGGACGCGGGGCGAACTGCCGCGCCTTTCCTTTCTGCCGGCCGATGCCGTGATTGCGGAGGGAGAGCCGGCCCGTCAGATCGACATCACGTTCCATCCGCTGAACAAAGCCGGCTTCCAGTACGACGCCGAGAAAAAGAAATACCTGCGCCTGACCGCAGGCAAGCCGCACCTCGACCTGACAACCGGCGAGCAGCTTTCCGCCGCCAACGTGCTGGTGATCGCCGCCCGACACCGCGTGCTGGACAAGGAAGGACGGCGCCAGGTGGATGTCGTCGGACCGGGAGACGGCTATCTGTTTCAGCAGGGAACGGCGCGCAAGATCAAGTGGAAGCGGCAGGGCGGCGTCATCCGCGCGTACGAGGACGCGGCCTTGACCAAAGAACTGCCGCTGCTGCCGGGAAACACGTGGGTGGAGATCGTCCCCAACGCACCGTCGCTGTCCCACTATGTGAAATTCCAATAGGGACTTGCGAAGCGGCGGCATATCTTCTAAGATTAAGATAGCCTCGGGGCTTTAGTGCTTGAAAATTTTACAGCGAAAAACTTTCCCTGCGAAATGATGGGGTGATCGTGATGCAATTGGAAAAACTGAAAGGAAAAGGGATCGAGCAGCTTTTTGAAGCGATTCTCTCCCTGGAAACCATCGAGGAGTGCTATCGCTTTTTCGACGATCTCTGCACCGTGAACGAAATGCAGTCGCTGGCGCAGCGCCTGGAAGTGGCCCGCATGCTGCGCAAGGGCTACACGTACAACCAGATCGAAGCGGAGACAGGGGCGAGCACGGCGACCATCTCCCGTGTGAAACGCTGCCTGAACTACGGCAACGACGGTTACCAACTGGCGCTGGAGCGGATCGGCAAATAGAGTGGGAGGCAAACATCGGTGATTGACTATCGTGGCTGGCGCCATACCTTCAAACTGGACCCGGACAAAGCGATCGGTGACGAGGCGTTGGAAGCGCTGTGCGAATCGGGGACGGATGCGATCCTCGTCGGCGGCACCTACGGCGTGACGTACGACAACACGCTGGAGCTGATGTCGCGGATCCGCCGCTACGCGGTCCCGACCGTGCTGGAAATCTCCTCGCTGGATGCGGTGGTGCCAGGCTTTGACGCCTACTTCATCCCGCTGGTGCTCAACGCGGGCGATCCGGACTGGATCTTTGCGCCGCACGTCTCCGGCCTGAAGGCGTACGGTTCCTACATCCACTGGGAGGAGATCTTTACGGAAGGCTACCTGATCGCCAACCCGGCGGCAGGCGTGGCACAGTTGACCAAGGCCCGTCCGATCGCGGACAGCGAAGAGGCCAAGGCCTACGCCCAGGTGGCCGTCAACATCTGCCGCCTGCCCATCGTCTACGTGGAGTACAGCGGCACCTACGGCGACCCGGAGCTGGTCCGGGCCTGCCGGGCGGGAGCCGAAGGGGCGCATCTGTTCTACGGCGGCGGCATCCGCACGCCGCAGCAGGCGGCGGAGATGGCGGCGATCGCCGACACCGTCGTGGTGGGCAACGTGATCTACGACGACCTGCAGGCGGCGCTCGCGACGGTGGCCGCCGTCAAAGGCGTGCAGAAGAAGCGGTAAGGAAAAGGAAGGAGACTCATCGCGAGTCTCCTTTTCCATGTGCAGACACAGTGACGGATGGGGGAAGCCAACAATCTGAAAGCGTCAGAAATGACTGACGGCGAATCAGTCCAAAAAACCCTCTGCTGCTTTCAACAAATCTGCTTTCGTAGCATCCCCCGTTTTGGCGTAGAGCTGATACATGCGGCTTCGATTGGTGCCGGGAATCTTGCTGCCGATCCATTTCAACACCTGCATCTCTTCCCCCGACGGGTCTGTGAACGTGGCATACAGCGCGTCGAAGTCGGAAAGCGGCACTTTCTCCAGAGAGGTATAGGGAAAACCGACTTCTCCCGCTCCGGAGCCCACGTCATCAATCCAGACGGTGATCTGCCTGTCCTGGATGCGATATATCGCGTTTGCCTGCCTGATGAAATCCCGCTGCAGCGGAACCTGTTTCACCGCTACCTGCCTGTTGTTCTTAACGGCTTCCTCCCGCATCACCTGAAGGTATGCCTCTTCATCGTAGCTCGCTCGGTCTATTTCAAAGTTCAATGACCCTTCGACAAATCGGTAACCGCCCGCCAATTCTTCCGGAATGTCTGCAAACAGGCCCAACTGGTCTTGGAATGTGGAAAAATCGGAAATGACCAGGCTCTTTTGCTTGTAGTAATGGGATTCCATTTCCGGACGATCCGTTCGTTCATAGACAAGGTAAGCCGTTCCCGGCGAAAAGCGCTTTTCCAGTTCGGCCAATTCCTGGTCAGCCTTTGTCTTCGCAGGCTGCATTCGCTCTTCTTTGCCGACGATCCGGGCCGGTTCGATTTTGTACGAGAAACGTCCGCTCCTGTCTGTTATCTCATCGATGTTCAGTGCCGCCAGACCTACTGAGGACGTAAAAGCCAGACTTCCCGCCAACGCAATCAGGATGCGTCTTTTTCGAGCTGCTTTTCGCCTCGTGACCAGCTTTTCGATGCGCTGCCGAATCCGGTCGTCAAGTTCCTCGGGAACCGGCATTTGTTTGTGGAATTGAGAAATCCCTTCCCATATCTTGTCCATGGTCAAACTCCCTCCGCTTCCAGACGGTCAAGCGGTGCCAACTGGTTGAGGAGAGCCTGCACATCCATCACCTCTTCCCGCGCCGGCGTTTCGTGTTCCGGCTCGCCGGACAGTTGCTGCGACAGTGTGAGAGCACGCTGCCGCTTCTGCAGTTGGGCTTTGCACTCATTGATCACGATGCGGATGAACCACGAGGAAAAATAGCGGTTGTCCCGCAGGGTTTCCAGATGGAGAAACGCTTTTTCCACCGCGTCGCAAACAGCGTCCATGCTGCTCTCCTGATCGTTCAGATACGAATAGGCAACGCGGTACGCCTTGTCCTTTACCTGCATGACTGCCTGTGCAAAGCTCTCACCATCTCCTTTTTTTGCCTTCTCGATGAAATCCGTCATCTCGTTGCCTCCTTCCTCCCATTTATTAGATAGCCGGACTCGCGAAATGGTTTTTCGTTCCCATCTGTTAATGTGGAAAAAATTCCAATAATCGACATCTTTCATATGTTACTATGGTTGTGAAACGGCCAAAATCTCATATTTTCCCAATGGGTGAGGAGCGCTTATGAAACAAAACAAATCCCGTCCGGCACCAAAAAAAGGGCGCCCGTACCCTGTGAGGCGGCCCTTTGTCTGCTTTGCCCGACGCATGGTGTGGCTGTTGGCGCTTATCTGCGATGGCTGCGCGGCACGTAATCCGGAAAGTCGGTAATGATGCCGTCGACGCCCGCAATCAGCAGCGGCTTCACCTCTTCCCGTTTGCGAACGGTCCAGGCGAAGACCTGCATGCCGCGTTCGTGGATGCGGTCTGTCAGATCGGCGGTCACCAGATTGCGGCTGGGGTTCACGTAGTTCGCATAGGTCGCAAACTCGTCCAGCATCGCGTCCGTCAGTTGACTCGCCTTGTTGGTCAGCACGCCGATCGGAATGTCCGGCAGGAGCTTGTGAAACCGTTTCAGCGAATCGAAGTGGAAGGACTGCACAATAACCCTGGCGCTGCGGGGCTTATCCATGCCGCGCTTCCGCAGGGCGTCGGCCACCCTTTTTTCCACGCCCGGATACAGCTCCGGCGACTTCAGTTCGATCAGGATGCCGACTTTGCCGCGGAATTCGTCCAGCACCTCGTCAAGGGTGGGGATCGGTTCCCTGGCAAAGGCGGAGTGGAAGAAACGGCCCGCATCCAGCCTGCGCATCTCCTTGAAGGTGAGGGCGCCCACCCTGCCGGTGCCGTCGGTCGTCCGGTCGATCGTATTGTCGTGGATGACCACCAGATGACCGTCCCTGGTGACCTGCACGTCAAGCTCGATGTAATCCGCCTTCATCTCCACCGCCTTGCGAAACGCGGCCATGGTGTTCTCCGGCGCGTAGCCGGAGGCGCCCCGGTGAGCGATCGTGTCTGCCCGGTGGTAAGTGAGATCGTTTGCGGCGGCCAAAGCGGCAGCCGGCTGAAACAGCGCCGTCAACAGGGCGGCGGACAAGGTGATTCCCGTGCGAAACATGCGCATCTCCTCCCCTGAATACCAGTATGTGAATGTGCGGACCTTTGGTTGCAGATGGAATGATTGGTCTATGAATGATCCTTGTGGTAAGGGGATGATTGAGAAGGCTTATATTGATCCGCTCGCCACTGCTTGATTACTACTATGCTGAAGCAGTCAATCAGTATCATTTGTTCCGGTCTGGTTTGGAGAGCTTGGGAATACCGGTTTGTATCTTGGATTCAACCGCTGCCGTTCATGATTTGTCATTACAGTACGCATCGCAATATCAGTTAGAGTCGTTTGACGACTTGCACTTTGCGATGTCCCAGGTTAACAACTGTGACTATTTTGCAACACTTGATGGCGATTTTGTACATGGAGCATTTATAACAAATCCTGTTCACACACGAATACTTAAAATTGCGTAAATGATCCGAATTGACGCCGGAAAGGGAGGAAGCAAATGAGACCTGTCGCGCGAAGCCGGCTGCGGCTGGCGGCGGGAGTGTGTTTCTACCGCCTGAAACGGTACGCAGAGTGGCTGCTGGGGGGAAAGCGGTATTCGCGTAAAAAGCAAAGCGAATTCCTGCCCCATCTGCACATCCGTCATCAGACGCCGCTCCTGCGTCGGCTCAAGAATGTGGACATGTGGATGCAGCACAACAAAATCATCAATCTGCGCTTGGCTGCCGAACGGCTGGACGGGGTGATCGTTCGTCCCGGGGAGACCTTTTCCTATTGGCGGTTGATCGGCAAGCCGACGCGCCGGAAAGGGTACGTGGAGGGCATGCTGTTGTCACACGGCCGCGTGCTGGCCGGTGTGGGGGGAGGGCTCTGCCAGCTGTCCAACCTGCTGTACTGGATGACCCTGCATACGCCGCTGACGGTCACGGAGCGGCACCGGCACGGCTACGACGTGTTTCCCGACGCCGACCGGACCCAGCCGTTCGGCAGCGGAGCCACCTGTTTTTACAACTACCTCGATCTGCAAATCGCCAACCAGACCCAGCAATCCTTCCAGCTGCACGTGTTTCTCACCGACACCCACCTCGTCGGTGAGTGGAGAGCCGAATACCCTCCCACGCGGCGGTACGAAGTGTACGAGAAGGAACATGCCATTACCCCGGCCATCTGGGGCGGCTACGAGCGAACCAATGTCCTGCACCGCCGGGTGTACACGCTGGACGGGGAATGGCTGGATGACGAATTCATCGCGGAAAATCGCGCAATGATGATGTACGAACCGCTGCTGTCGTCCCATCAATCCCGCTGACAGCGATGCGGGGAAACGTTCGCGGATGGGCTGCCGGTGATTCCGGGCGCGCGGAGAAACGGACCGCTGCCGCTCCTGTGCGGGTACAGCGGTCTTTCCCGTTGGCAGGGATTGCCGGTTAGAGGTCTCGGATTCAACTGGAACTTGCCTTCGATCTGTGCGAAAATAGGAACATATGCTTTCGTTCGGGAGCGCTTTGACAGGCAAGAAAGGTGGACGTATACATATGGCAACAGTTGACCGAATTTTAGCCGGACTGAATCCGCAGCAGCGGGAAGCGGTCCTGACCACGGAGGGGCCGGTTTTAATCCTGGCAGGTGCGGGCAGCGGCAAGACCAAGGTGCTGACCCAGCGCATCGCCTACCTGATCAGCGAAAAACAGGTGGCGCCGTGGAGCATCCTCGCCATTACCTTTACCAACAAGGCGGCGCGGGAGATGCAGAGCCGCGTGGCGTCCATCGTCGGCGCGGGAGCGGAGGACATCTGGATCTCCACGTTCCACTCGCTGTGCGTGCGGATTTTGCGGCGGGACATCGACCGCCTGGGGATCAGCCGCAGCTTCTCCATTCTCGACGCGGGCGACCAGCTGTCCGTCGTCAAGCAATGTCTCAAGGAGCTGAATCTCGACCCGAAGCAGTACGAGCCGCGCGGCATCCTGGCCGCGATCAGCGGGGCGAAAAACGAGCTGACGGACCCGGCGGCATACGCCAAGCGGGCGGCCGATCCGTACAGCCAGATCGTGGCCAGGGTTTACGAAGCCTATCAGAAAAAGCTGAAGAGCAACCAGTCGCTGGACTTCGACGACCTGATCATGACCACGGTCCGGTTGTTCAAGGAAGTGCCGGAAGTGCTGGAATACTACCAGAAAAAGTTCCGCTACATCCATGTGGACGAGTACCAGGACACCAACCGGGCCCAGTACATGCTGATTTCCATGCTGGCTGACCGCTACCGCAACGTCTGCTGCGTCGGGGACGCCGACCAGAGCATTTACAAGTGGCGCGGCGCGGACATTTCCATCATTTTGAACTTTGAAAAGGACTATCCGGAAGCGAAAATGATCAAACTGGAGCAAAACTACCGCTCCACCAAGACGATTTTGCAGGCGGCCAACCAGGTAATCGCCCACAATGTCATGCGCAAGGAGAAAAAGCTCTGGACGGAAAATCCGGCCGGGGAGAAGATCGGCTGCTATCAGGGCGATTCCGAGCACGACGAGGCGTACTTCATCGTCGACACAATCAACAGGCTGATGCCCGCCTACAAGCGCTACGACAAGTTCGCCGTGCTCTACCGGACCAACGCCCAGTCCCGCGTGGTCGAGGAAGTGTTCATCAAATCGAACATCCCGTACACGATCGTGGGCGGCACGAAGTTCTACGACCGCAAGGAGATCAAGGACATTCTCGCCTATCTGCGGGTCATCTCCAACCCCGACGATGACATCAGCCTGGCGCGGATCATCAACGTGCCGAAGCGCAACATCGGGGAGACGACCGTGGAAAAACTGCAGACCTACGCCAACGCGCACGGCCTGTCGCTCTACGGCGCGATTCAGGAAGTGGGCTACATGGGGCTGCCGGCGCGCACGACCAACGCCATCCTCGCTTTTAACGAGCTGATCACCAACCTGATGCAGATGACCGATTACCTGACGGTGACGGAGCTGGTGGAAGAGGTGCTGAAGCGGACCGGCTACCGGGAGGCGCTGAAAGAGGAGAAGACGCTGGAAGCGACCGCCCGCCTGGAAAACATCGAGGAGCTTTTGTCCGTTACCCAGGAGTTTGAGCGGAAAAACGAGGACAAGAGCCTGCTCGCCTTCCTCACCGACCTGGCGCTGATCGCCGACATCGACACGCTGACGGAGGACGGGGCAGCGGAAGAAGACGTGTCCGCGGAAGGCCAGGTCGTCCTGATGACCCTGCACAGCGCCAAGGGGCTGGAGTTCCCCGTGGTCTTTCTGGTCGGCATGGAGGAAGGGGTGTTTCCGCACAGCCGGGCGCTGTTTGACGAGGGGGAAATGGAGGAGGAGCGCCGCCTCGCCTACGTCGGCATCACCCGGGCGGAAGAGCGCCTCTACCTGACCTGCGCCCGGATGCGCACCCTGTTTGGCCGGACCACGAACAATCCGCCTTCCCGCTTTTTGCAGGAAATTCCCGCAGAACTGCTGGACGGCAGCCCGGTGATCGAGGGACGCTTTGCCCGGACCGGCGTGTTCGGCCAGCGGGAAGCGGCCGGTCGTTCGTTTGGCGCGGCACCGCAAACAGGAGCGGGGCTGCGTTCCGGGACAGGCCCGCGGACGGGAGCGGGGATGGGCGCCTCGCCGTTTGCCCGGCCTGCGCAGCCCGCTGCCAAGCTGCCGGGTCACGGCGCGGCGGCAGGAATCGACTGGAAAGTGGGCGAAAAGGTGAAGCACGGAAAATGGGGCATCGGCACGGTGGTCAAGGTGAAGGGAAGCGGGGACGACATGGAGCTGGACATCGCGTTCCCCAGCCCGATCGGCATCAAGAAACTGCTGGCCAAGTTTGCCCCGATTGAACGGGCGTAACACAGGATGAAACATGAAACGGTATAGCAAAGGATGAATGAGATGGACCGATTGACGGCAGAAGCACGAATTCGCGAACTGCGGGAACAAATCGAGCGGCACAACCGTCTGTATCATGTAGAAGACCGACCGGAAATCACGGACCAGGAATACGACATGCTGATGCGGGAACTGCGCGATCTGGAAGACCTGTTCCCGGACATGGTGACGCCTGATTCGCCGACACAGCGGATCGGGGGCGAGCCGCTGCCCTTTTTTGAAAAAGTGGTGCACAAGACGCCCATGCTCAGCCTGAGCAACGCGTTTGACGACGAGGACCTGCGCGATTTTGACCGGCGCGTGCGGCAGACGGTGGGCAGCCAGACCGTCCACTACGTCTGTGAGCTGAAAATCGACGGGCTGGCCGTCTCCCTGCACTACGAAAACGGCGTATTCGTCAAGGGGGCGACCCGCGGCGACGGCACCATCGGGGAGGACATCACGCAGAATCTCCGGACGATCCGGTCCATCCCGCTGCGCTTGACCCGGCCGCTGACGCTGGAGGTGCGGGGCGAGGCGTACATGCCGCGCAGCGCGTTTGAAAAGCTGAACCGGGAGCGGGAAGAGCGGGGCGAAGCGCTGTTTGCCAATCCACGCAACTCGGCGGCCGGCTCGCTGCGCCAGCTCGATCCGAAAATCGCCGCGTCCCGCCAACTGGACACGTTTATCTACGGCATCGGCGAGCTGCAGGGCGAGAGCGTGGAATCGCACAGCGAAGGGCTCAACCTGCTGGAGTCGCTGGGCTTCAAGGTAAACCCGGAGCGGCGGGTGTTTGACAACATCGAGGACGTGATCGACTTCGTCCACGGCTGGACGGAAAAGCGGCGGAACCTGCCGTACGACATCGACGGCATGGTGATCAAGGTGGACAGCTACGCCCAGCAGCAGGAACTGGGCTTTACCGCCAAAAGCCCGCGCTGGGCGATCGCCTACAAATTCCCGGCGGAAGAGGCGGTCACGATTCTGGAAGGCATCGAGGTGTCCGTCGGCCGCACGGGGGCGGTCACCCCGACCGCCCTGCTGAAGCCGGTCAGCCTGGCGGGAACGACGGTCAAGCGCGCTTCCCTGCACAACGAGGACATCATCCGGGAAAAGGGGCTGTTGATCGGCGACCACGTGGTGGTCAAGAAGGCGGGGGACATCATCCCCGAGATCGTGGCCGTCCTGCCCGAGCGGCGAACCGGCGGGGAAGTGCCGTTTTCCATGCCGACGCACTGTCCGGAATGCGGCAGCGAACTGGTCCGCCTGGACGAGGAAGTGGCCCTGCGCTGCATCAATCCCATGTGTCCGGCGCAGATTCGCGAGGGCATCATCCACTTTGTTTCCCGGCAGGCGATGAACATCGAGGGGCTCGGAGAAAAAGTGGTGGCGCAGTTGTTTAACGCCGGCATCATTCACAGCGTCGCCGACCTTTACTATCTGCACCAGCAGCGGGACGTGCTGCTCGGCATGGAGCGGATGGGCGAAAAGTCGGTCGACAACCTGCTGGCGGCGATCGAAGCCAGCAAGGAAAACTCGCTGGAGCGGCTCCTGTTCGGCCTCGGCATCCGCCTCGTCGGAGCCAAGGCGGCACGCGTCCTGGCCGAACACTTCGGCGACATGGACGCCATCATGCGCGCCAGCGAGGAAGAGCTGACGCAGATCAACGAGATCGGACCGAAAATGGCCGCCAGCCTCGTCAACTACTTCCGGCAGCCGCAGGCGGAAGCGGTGATCGAACGGCTGAAGGCGGCAGGCGTCAACATGACCTACAAGGGCGTGCGGGCGGAGAGCGGAGCGGACCTGCCGCTGGCCGGCAAGACGATCGTCCTCACCGGCACGCTGTCCAGCATGACCCGCCAGGAAGCGGAGGAAGCGATCGCGCGCCTGGGCGGCAAAGTGACGGGCAGTGTCAGCAAAAAGACCGACTTGGTCATCGCCGGCGAAAAGGCGGGCTCCAAACTGGAAAAAGCGGAAAAATTGGGTGTGGCCGTCATGGACGAGGCCGGCTTTTTGCAGCTGCTGGAAGGGAACAAGTAGCCGTACGGCGATCACCTGCGGATGAGAATGGGAAAGGGTGTGGTAAGCATGAAACGCTTGCTGCGTGCGGGAATGGTCATAACGGTGCTGGCGCTTCTGGCAGGCTGCAGCGAGAGCGGGCGGAGCAAGCCGGTGACGCCTGCGGTGACAGCGGCCGCCATACCGGGTGACTTGACCTACCAGGACGTTCTGCAAAAAGGGGAAGTGGTGCACAACCTGACGATGACAGCGGATGCCCGGCATGTCTGGGTGGGCACCCACTCCGGTCTGTACAGCTCGACCGGCGAAGGCTTGTGGGGGCTTGTCTTCCCGCAGTTGGAGCAGGAAGACGTGGCGGGCTGGTTTGTCGATCCGCAGGACCCCCGGCAGATCTTCACGGCCGGAAGCGACGGGGTCATGCACTCCCAAGACGGGGGGAAAACGTGGACCCGGACGGGGGAAGGGCTCCCCAAGCCGGCCAACATCGGCAGCTTTGTCGGCATCCGTGAGGGCGACCAGATCCGGTTGTTCGCCTTTGTCACCGGCGAGGGCATTTACCAGTCGGCTGACGCGGGCGGCCGGTGGAAGCTGTGGCTGCCGCTGGACCAGGAAGTGTACGCGATGGATTACAATCCGCTGGAAGACCGCCTGTACGTGGCCGCACAGTACAACCTGCTCTATCACGAGAACGGGCAGTGGCACACGGAAACGGTGCCGGACGCGCAGCAGGTCTACTGTCTGGCCGTCGACCGGCAGACGGGAGTATTGGCGGTAGCCACCGAGCGGGGCATCATGGAAAAAGCGGACGGGGAATGGCGGCCGCTTGCGGCCAAGGCCCCGGAAAAGCTGATCGTGGTCGCGCCCGGAGCGGGCCCGTACAGGTGGGTGGGCATCGGTGAATCCGCCTTTGTGTACGCGCTCGCCGACGACAAGTGGACGAAGTGGAACTGATCATCCAGGCTAGAAACAAGGGCGTTTCGCCCTTTTGCAGATAAAGGGAGTACTGGTTATGAGAATGGAAAAACAATCCAAGTTCTATACGTTGGCGCTGACGGCAGTGCTGTCGGTTGTCACCGCGGGCTGCTCGCTCTGGCCCGGGGGCAACCAGGAAAACACCCTGCCGGCCAATCCCACCCTCTCTCCGGTGGTGGAGGTGTCGGAGGATTACTACGGGAGCATTCAGCCCTACAAGCCGAACCAGACGCGCGGCATGCTGGCGGAAACCCGCTACCGGATCGATTTCAGCCATCTGGAGCTGGGGATGCTGGAGATTGCCCGGGATACGTTTCCCACGGACGAGTATCTGTTTCAGGAAGGGCAGCAGATTAAACCGGACCAGGTCCGGGAATGGATCGCTCAGAACATGACCAAGGCTCCGAACGGACAGAAGAAGACGGGAATGCTCGTCCACGTGCTGGAGCACGACTATCTGGAGAGGCAAAAACAGCAGTTGTCCGGCATGGTGCTCGGCATCTCCCTGTCGCCGGTCTACCTGGACGCGACGGGTCAGGAGAAGACCTACACCACGGATGAACTGCGCGCCAAAGGGCAGCAGTTGGCCGCCCGCATCGTGCAGGCGGTCCGCGTAGACACGCCGCACGTCCCGATCGTGATCGCGCTCTACCAGGTGCCGGACAAAAACTCGTCGCTGGTACCGGGCCGGTTTATCATGTCCGGCACGGTCAACGCCAACGAATCGGCCGTGTCCAAATGGCAGAAGATCGACGAGGAGTTTTACCTGTTCCCGAGCGACGACGCGGAGAAAGCGTATCCGCAGCAGGCGCTGCAGTACGACAAGCTGATGCGGCAGACCCAGGCCTCGTTTTCGGAGTACATCGGCATGACCGGACTGGGCCGTTTCATGGGGGGGAAACTGACGGAACTGACGATCACCGCCACCGCCGAGTTCGACTCGCGAACGGAAGTGCTGCAGTTCACACAGTTTGCCGCTGCGGGAATCGATCAGTTGATTGACAAAGGCGTACACGTCAATCTGTACGTGCAGACGATCAACCAGCCGTTGGCCATCTACATCCGGCCGACCAGCGGCGAGCCGTACATGCACATTTACCGAAAATAACGATCATCTGCCGTGGGAAAACCGTACCGTTTGCGTACGGTTTTCGTTTAGCCGATGTCCGCCATGCTTCTTCTCCGGTAAGCAGCGGGGTGGCCGCGGTAAAAGAAAATCGGATGGATCGGACACACATGTGTGTATTTATGTGCAAACATTGAACACTTTTGTTCAATCATGTTGAAGCATATGCCGTGTTGATTTTCGGTAAAAATGCAAACACTATAGCGGTGGAGCAGGTCGTACAAGATTGGTATGATCCTTGCATATAATTTGGGGTGACAGTTTGGAGAACACGATAAGGAGGCGTCACAGATGCAAGTGGAATTCAAAAACGAACCGTTTACCAATTTTAGCTTGCCGGAGAACAAGCAGGCGTTTGAAGCAGCGCTTGCCAAAGTGGAAAGCGAGCTGGGCCGCGAGTACGATCTGATCATCGGCGGCGAGCGCATCAAGACGGAAAAGAAATCCCGCTCCATCAACCCTTCCAATAAAGAACAAGTGATCGGGATCGTTTCCCAGGCCGATCAGGCGCTGGCGGAAAAAGCGATTCAGGTTGCCGCCCAAACCTTTGGGAGCTGGAAAGCCGTTCCGGCAGAAGCGCGTTCCCGCTACCTCTACAAAGCGGCTGCCATTCTGCGCCGCCGCAAGCACGAATTTTCCGCGTGGCTGGTCAAGGAAGCGGGCAAGAGCTGGGCGGAAGCCGACGCCGACACGGCGGAAGCGATCGACTTCATGGAATACTACGGCCGCCAAATGGACAAACTGGCTCAGCGCCAACCGCTGACCCGCATTCCGGACGAAGACAACGAGCTGTACTACATCCCGCTGGGCGTCGGCATCGTAATCCCGCCGTGGAACTTCCCGCTGGCGATCATGGTGGGCATGACCACGGCTGCGATCGTAGCGGGCAACACGGTTGTGCTGAAGCCGGCATCCACCACGCCGGTCATCGCCGCGAAGTTCATGGAAATCCTGGAAGACGCGGGCGTTCCGGCCGGTGTCGTCAACTTCGTGCCCGGTTCCGGCAGCGAAATCGGCGACTTCCTCGTAGAGCATCCGCTGACCCGCTTCATCAGCTTTACCGGTTCCCGCGACGTGGGCCTGCGCATTAATGAACTGGCAGCCAAACACCGTCCGGGCCAAAAATGGATGAAGCGCCTCATTGCCGAGATGGGCGGCAAAGACTCCATCATCGTGGACAACGACTGCGATCTGGAGCTGGCGGCGCAGGCCATCGTGACCTCCGCGTTCGGCTTCTCCGGCCAAAAATGTTCCGCATGCTCCCGGGCGATCGTTCACCAGGACGTATACGACCAGGTGCTGAACCGCGTCGTGGAGCTGACGAAACAGCTCACCGTCGGCGACGTCCGCAATCCGGAATTCTACACCGGCCCGGTCGTTGACGAAAAAGCGTACAACAAGATTCTCGAGTACATCGAAATCGGGAAACAGGAAGGCAAGCTGATGGTCGGCGGCGAAAAAGGACCGGACAGCGGCTACTTCATCATGCCGACCGTATTTGCCGACGTTGATCCGCAGGCGCGCATCATGCAGGAAGAAATCTTCGGTCCTGTGGTGGCCTTCACCAAGGCGCGCGACTTTGACCACGCGCTGGAAATCGCCAACAACACCGAGTACGGCCTGACCGGCTCCGTGATCAGCCGCAATCGCGCGCACCTGGAAAAAGCGCGCACCGAATTCCACGTGGGCAACCTGTACTTCAACCGCAAGTGCACGGGCGCCCTGGTCGGCGTGCATCCGTTCGGCGGCTTCAACATGTCCGGCACGGACTCCAAAGCGGGCGGTCCGGACTACCTGCTGCTGTTTACGCAGGCCAAACTGGTTTCCGAAAAACTGTAAACCGCGAAACGACGAAGGCTGCCCCCATGCGGGGCAGCCTTTTTGCTGCGCCGGCCGCTCTTTTTGCCCGCACAAGGGACAAGCAAGCCGAAAAACGGGCGGATGAGTGGCGCTGGTGACCATTTATTTTGCAGGGGTGCCAAAATTGTTGGCGGTTCTCGCCGCTGGAGGGGGCGATGAAGAGGCGGCGCTGCGTTCACCACCGGCTGATGTCCCGGGGCTTGTCCGTGAAGCAGATTGTGGCGGTGCTGTACCTGGTCAGCCTGGCGGGTTCGACGTTGTCCCTTCTTCTCGTTTACTCCCTGGTCGGGGAGTAAAAGCGGTAGCCGTTTCGCCCGCCGCTCTTGGCCTTGTACAGAGCCTGGTCCGCGTGGCGCAGCAGTTGATCGGCGTCGGTGCCGTCGTGGGGAAAGAAGGCGATGCCGATGCTGGTGGTGATGGAAAACCGCTGCTTGGCTATCAACCACGGCTGCTGGAGCACGTCCAGGATGCGGGCTGCCACTTTGGCCGCCTCCGTGTCCGATTCCAGGGATGTCAGCAGGATCACGAATTCGTCGCCGCCGAGACGGGCGACCGTGTCCACATCCCGTACGCACGATGCCAGGCGTTTGGCCAGCACCTGCAAAAACTGGTCGCCGACGTCGTGGCCCCAGGTGTCGTTGATCTCCTTGAAATTGTCACAGTCGAGAAACAGGACGGCCAGGAGCTGATCCGAACGCTTTGCCTTGGCGATCGCCTGCTGCATCCGATCCAGCAGCAAGCGTCGGTTGGGAAGGCCGGTGAGCATGTCGTGGTACGCCATGTGCTCGAGCTGCGATTCCAGTTTTTTGCGTTCGGTGATGTCCCGCGTCACGGCAAACACGTGGGTGCATACGCCTTCGCTGTTGCAGATCGGGGTGAGGATGGTTTCACCGACGAACTCGCCGTAGGTGGTGAAATGGGTCGGCTTTCCGCTCGCCACCGCCTGCCGGTACATGCTGTTGAGGACGGCCGCCTTTTCTTCCGGATTGGCCTCTTCGATCAGCTTGCCGTACGCCGCTTCCGTCAGGCGGGCCGCCTGCATGGCGGCCGGGTTCATCAGCACGTAGCGAAAGCGCGGTCCCTCTTCGACTGCCATGAGGAACACCATGTCGGACATATGTTCAAAAAAACGGGTCAGAACGCTGCCGTATTGATTGATCAGCACCTCAATGTCTCGTTGTCCCATTCCCCGGTCTCTCTCCTGTAGGTAAGCTTGTACCGCCATTATAGTATAGCAATCAGCCCCCTCAAAATGATGAGGCCATGGTCGGAGTCCGGGGTTTACGGCCCGCGTCAAGAAATGGTACAGTAGGGTTATGACCTTTGAACGGAATATTGAGGAGTTGTCGTATGCGCAAGAAGCTGCTTCCCGGCTTGATACACCGCCTGCCGCAGAATGCGATGTCGCGGACGATGGGAAAAATCACCGCGTCCCGCTTCAGCCGGCTGGCGATTCGCCATTACATCCGCCATTACAAGATAGACCCGTCCATCGTGGAAAAGCCGGTTAATGAATACCGCACGCTGAAGGAATTTTTTACGCGCCGCCTGAAACCGGGCGCCCGGCCGATTGCTCCGGGAGCGGATGTCGTCGTCAGCCCCGTCGACGGAACGGTATCGCAAATGGGGGACATCCGGGAGGGGACGCTGATTCAGGCCAAAGGCAAGCTGTACGGCCTTGCCGAACTGTTGGGCGATGCTCCGGAAATGGCGGAACGCTTCTACGGCGGCAAGTTCATCACGATTTACCTGAGCCCGCGCGACTATCACCGCATCCACATGCCCGTGGAAGGCAGACTGGTCCGCTACACGTACGTGCCGGGTCGCCTGTATCCGGTCAACCAACTGGGCATTGAACACGTGGACAGGCTGTTCGCCCGCAACGAGCGCCTCGTCACCTACATGGAGACGGAACAGATGGGCTGCGTCGCGCTGGTCAAGGTGGGCGCCCTGTTTGTCGGCAGCGTGAAAGTGGTGTACAACACCGCCACGACCAACGTCAAACACGGGCGGCAGACGAGCGGGCCGATCCTGGGAGAGCCCTGCCTGGCCAAAGGAGACGAGCTGGGCTGGTTTGAGTTTGGATCCACAGTCATTTTGCTGTTCGAATCGAAAGAGCTGCAGTGGGCGCCCGAGGTGCGGCCAGGGGCCTCGCTTCTGATGGGACAGCGCTTGGCGACCAACCCCCATGAAGAGTGACTTCGGAACGGTAGGCCCTGTACAGAGATTCCCCGTGCGCTCAAGGAAGGAACCGTGATTGGCGGATTGGCGAACGTTCATGAAAAAAGGCGGCCTTGCAGGATGCAAGGCCGCCTTTTTGGCATGTAGCTTGCGATTATTCGATTGGCAGGGCGCCGAACATGGAATTGAACAGCACGGTCGCCACTTCTGCGCGGCTCGCGTTTTTATGGGGGGCAAACCGGTTGTCGGGGCTTCCTTTGACCAATCCGTTGGCGGTAGCCGTTTTGACGTACGGAATCGCCCAGTTCGGGATTTCCCGGGTGTCGGCGTAGGTCAGTTTGTATCCGTTTTCCATCGGCATCTGCAGACCGCGTACCAGAATGGTAACCATTTCAGCGCGGGAAATCTTTTGATTCGGACGGATGGTGCCGTCGTTGTACCCTTTGATCAATCCCGTTTCGACCGCAGTCTGCCAGGATTCCTTGGCCCAGGCGGGAACCTGATTCTTGTCTTTGGCGGTCAGGCTCTTGGCGGAAGGCTCCAGCCCCAGCGCCTTTACGGCCATCGTGACGAATTCGGAACGGGTAATGGGGTTGTTGGGCTTGAACTCGTTTTGCCCGTAACCGTTCACGATGCCCATTTCTTTCAGAAGCGAAATCTCCTGGAACGCCCAGTGGGTGTCTGGCACGTCAACAAACGGCGGTTCCTGCGGTGCGAGCGTCATGGCCACGAACTGGCCAATCAGACTGTTCTCCCCGAATTCTTCCACCAGGTCAGGGTGCTTTTCCAACTCTTCCAGCATGATGATCTGGTCCGCTGGAGGGAGTGGATACGTCACCTCTTTGTTGATGTTCCACATCTGGTCTTTCACATTCAGCTTGAAGAAGACGGAAGGGGCGCCGGAATTGTCGGAGAGGCCGCTTTCGGCGAGCACGCTGCCTGGCACGTTCACGGTCAGGCCAACCTGATCCTGAACGAACTCCTTCTCAGCGTTGATCCAGGCGTCACACACGATGGTTACGTCCCATCCTTCCGCTTTCAACTGTTTGACATCCAGTGACTTCAGCTCTTTTGCCATCTCGGCCAGGCCGTCTTTCACGCTGCCGTCATTCGCCTCATTACCCGGCATCGGGACCGGCGGAACGGATTCCAGCGCCTCAAAGAATTCGGGCTGCTTGCTCGCGTATTCGAGGGCAAACGCGAGGAAGTCAACCGCTTCCTGGAAGTCAACCGAGATGCGGACGTGAGTCGTTTCGTGGCTGCTTCCGTCAGCAAGTTCAACCGTTTCCTTGCCTACTGTCTTTACGTCTTTCAAAGAAAATTCCGTTTGCGCAAGAAAAGCTTCGAACACCTTTTTGAGAGCCTCGCCCGACTCCAAGGCTGTCTCTGCGGGTATCTCGTTGGTCACGCCGAGAAACTTGTTGTCGGAGGTGGATTTGAAGTACGCCTTGCTGCCTTCCGCGTAGATGTCGAAAGCGGGGGCATTTTTGCCCGGCCACAGGCCGGCGTTCAACAGCGGGCTCGGATCCTGCAGGGAGAACGTCGCATGGCCGCTTTCCGGACTTTTTTGCTGCACGTGGATGTTGACGCCGCTTTTCAACGCAGCAAGCAGCGCCTTGATCGATTCGTCTTCTACGGGCAGGTTGGTGTCAAGCGTCAGTGTGCTTTTGGACTCGAATGACTTGGTGTCCAATCCCTTTTTGACCGCCTCCGTATACAGAGGAGCATTCGGGGTGCACGCTGTCAGCAGCAGGAGGAAACTGATCGCAAGAAAAAGTAGTCGTTTCATAAGCCTCTCCCTCTCAAAATGATACTCTTGATGACGAAATCATTGTACATAAGCAAAACATAATAAAATAGCGGAAATAAATGGATGTATGTTCCATTTTTTGCGGAGAATGCCGAAATATTTGTGTTTTTGTCACCGCTGATGACGCGAAAATTGACTGATGCCGTTCTTTTCAAGTAAGATCAAAGTTATGTGATAGTTTCGGAGGTGGAATGGATGAGCGCCATTACCCGCAAGGAAGTGGAGCATGTAGCCAACCTCGCCCGCTTGAAGCTGACCGAGGAGGAAGCGGAGCGATACACGAAAGACCTGAACGCCATTTTGGAGTTTGCCGCCAAGCTGAACGAGTTGGACACGTCCAGCGTTGAGCCGACCAGCCACGCGACCGACGTGAAGAATGTCATGCGCGAGGATGTGAACCGTCCGTCCCTCTCGCGCGAAGATGCGCTGAAAAACGCGCCCGACCACGAAGACGGCCAGTTCAAGGTACCGGCTGTATTTGAATAACCGCAGACATAGGAGAAGGGAGGACACCATCATGTCGCTGTTTGACAAGCGATTGTCGGAAATACATAGCGCTCTGCGCAAAAAAGAGCTGTCCGTCACCGACCTGGTGCAGGCGTCCATCGCCAGCGTCAAGGAGCACGACGAAGACATCCGTTCCGTTCTGTACGTGGACGAAGAAGGGGCCCTGGCTCAGGCCAAAGCATTGGACGAGCGCCTGGCCACGGGAGGAGAGGAGCTGGGCCTGCTCTACGGCCTGCCTGCCGGTTTGAAGGACAACATCGTCACCAAAGGCGTACGCACCACCTGCGCCAGCAAGTTCCTGTCCAACTACGACCCGATTTACGACGCCACCGTTACGAAAAAGCTGAAGGAAGCGGACGCGGTGATTGTCGCCAAGCTGAACATGGACGAGTTCGCCATGGGCGGCTCCAACGAAAACTCCGGCTTTTACCCGGTGAAAAACCCGTGGAATACCGAGTATGTGCCGGGCGGTTCCAGCGGCGGTTCGGCTGCTGCCATGGCATCCCGCCACTTCTTTTTCACGCTCGGCTCTGACACCGGCGGCTCCATCCGCCAACCGGCCGCTTTCTGCGGTGTCGTCGGACTGAAACCGACGTATGGCCGCGTCTCCCGCTTCGGGCTGGTGGCGTTTGCGTCGTCGCTGGACCAGATCGGACCGATTACGAAAAACGTGGAAGACGCCGCCTACGTGCTGCAGGCGATTGCCGGCCACGACGAGTACGACTCCACGTCGGCCAGCGTCGAGGTGCCTGACTACCTTTCCGCATTGACCGGCGAGGTGAAAGGACTGCGCATCGGCGTGCCCAAGGAGCTGATCGGCGAGGGGATCGACCCCGAGGTGCGCGAAGCAGTGCTGGCTGCGCTGAAGCAGTTGGAGAGCATGGGCGCTACCTGGAGCGAAGTCTCCATGCCGCACACCGAATACGCCGTGCCGGCCTACTACCTGCTCGCGTCCTCGGAGGCGTCGTCCAACCTGGCCCGCTTCGACGGGGTGCGTTACGGCGTGCGCGCCGAAAACGCCGCCAACCTGATCGAGCTGTACAAGGAGTCGCGCAGCCAGGGCTTCGGACCGGAAGTGAAGCGGCGCATCATGCTGGGGACCTACGCGCTTTCGTCGGGCTACTACGACGCCTACTACAAAAAAGCGCAGCAGGTTCGCACCCTGATTATCCAGGACTTTACCAACGTGTTTGCCGATTTTGACGTGATTTTGCACCCGACCACGCCGACCACGGCCTTCAAGATCGGGGAAAACATCGACGATCCGGTCAAAATGTACCTGGAAGACATCTGCACCGTGCCGGTCAACCTGGCGGGGCTGCCGGCCATCAGCGTGCCGTGCGGATTTGCCCAAAACGGCCTGCCGATCGGCATGCAGATCGTCGGCAAGGCGTTTGACGAATCCACCGTGCTGCGCGTGGCCCACGCTTACGAACAGGCGGCCGGCCATCACCTACGCAAGCCGGAACGGGTGAGGGGGTAAGAGTCATGAGCCAGTTTGAAACCGTCATCGGCCTGGAGGTACACGCCGAGCTTTCCACCAACAGCAAAATCTTCTGCGGCTGCCCGACCGAGTTCGGCGCGCCGCCGAATACCCATACCTGCCCGATCTGCCTGGGCCATCCCGGCGTCCTGCCCGTCACCAACAAGCAGGCCGTGGAGTTCGCGATGAAAGCGGCGCTCGCGCTCAACTGCGAGATTTCCCGCGAGACCAAGTTTGACCGGAAAAACTACTTCTACCCGGACCTGCCCAAGGCGTACCAGATCTCCCAGTTTGACCAGCCGATCGGCAAGAACGGCTGGATCGAGATCGAAGTCAACGGGGAGAAAAAGCGGATCGGCATCACCCGCCTGCACCTGGAAGAGGACGCGGGCAAGCTGACGCACAGCGACTTCGGCGACACGCTGGTCGACTTCAACCGCGTCGGCGTGCCGCTGGTGGAGATCGTCTCCGAACCGGACATCCGCTCGCCCGAAGAGGCCAAGGCGTATCTGGAAAAGCTGAAGGCGATCCTGCAGTACACCGGGGTGTCGGACGTGCGCATGGAGCAGGGCTCGCTCCGCTGTGACGCCAACGTCTCCATCCGTCCGGTGGGCCAAAAGGAATTCGGCACCAAGACGGAGCTGAAAAACATGAACTCGTTCCGCAACGTGCAGGCGGCGCTGGAGTACGAGGTGGAGCGGCAGAAGCAGGTCGTTCTCTCCGGCGGCACGATCGTGCAGGAAACCCGCCGCTGGGACGAAGCCAACCGGAAGACCGTCTCCATGCGTTCCAAGGAAGAGGCTCACGACTACCGCTACTTCCCGGACCCCGACCTGGTGCGGATGCAGATTTCCGAAGAGTGGATCGAAGCGGTGCGGGCTACCATTCCGGAGTTGCCCGACGCCCGCCAGGCCCGCTACGTGAACGAATACGGCCTGCCGCAAAGCGACGCCGCCGTCATCACGATGTCCAAGGAAACGGCCGACTTCTTTGACGAAACCGTCAAGACGGGCGCTGACCCGAAAGCGGCCGCCAACTGGCTGATGGTGGAACTGCTGGGCTATCTGAACGCCAACAACCTGACACTGGCTGACGTGAAAATCACGCCGCACGGACTGGGCGAGATGATCAAGCTGATCGAAAACGGCACGATTTCCTCCAAGATCGCCAAAACCGTCTTCAAGGAGATGGTGGAGACCGGCAAGGAGCCGAAACAGATCGTCGAGGAAAAAGGGCTGGTGCAGATCAGCGACGAAGGCGCCCTGCGCCAGATCGTCCAGGACGTGGTCAACGCCAACCCGCAGGCGGTTGCCGACTACAAGGCCGGCAACGAGAAGGCCGTCGCCTTCTTCGTCGGCCAGGTGATGAAGCAGACCCGCGGCAAAGCCAACCCGCCGATGGTCAACAAGCTCTTGCGGGAAGTGCTGCAAAACGCGTAAGATACAGACGGACAAAACAGGGACACGCTTTCCCAAACGGGGAGCGTGTCCCTTTCTTTACGCGGGAAGAGCCGCTCCCGCGGATTCAAACAGCGCAGCATGCCCGCAATCGTCTCCAGCAGCTCACGGCGGACGAGCGCCTCTTCCGGATTGGCCGTCTCCCCGGCCGGATCGCTCCATCGCCGCCCCAGGCGGTAGAGGATGCTGTCCAGGTCGTCCCAGTCGGTTTCACCGTCCGCGTCCGGCGGGTTCCAGACGGAGAAGACCTGTTCCTTGGCCCGCTTGGACGCATGCAGCCGGGTGTACGCCTGGTTGCGGACGATCCGGTGCAGCCAGGGCAAAAAACGGCGGCTGTCGACGAGCGTGCCCAGATAGAGAAAGGCGCGGATCAGCGCATCCTGGACGATATCCTCCGCCAAAAACGGCTCCTGCGTAAACGACCGGGCGTAGCCGAACACCTGGGCCCGATGGCGCCGAACCAGCTCGCCAAACGCCTCCCGGTCGCCGGTACGCGCCCGTTCCACCAGGACGCTGTCGTCCTGTTCCGCTTCTTCGTCCCCAAACGTTTCCCGTACAAACACATCCTGTTCCACTGCAAACACCTCGCTCGCACGTTGACCTGATTCATAGACTTCGGATGAGGGGAATTTCTGACAGCCCATGCCTTTTTTGCGAAAGGCTCTGATGGGATGATACAAGCGTTTGCCGTCAGGGCAGGAAGTCCTTGTTTGAATTGTAAGAATGTGCCCGCTCCCCTATAATGAAAGGGACAATGTGTGGAGGAGGATGGCATGAAAATGAACATCGTGTCCGTCACGGGAGAAAGCGTGCCGCCGAGCAAAGGCGGGTCGCCTGCCGATACATTTGAACGTTCCATCGCGACCTGTGAGGTGAACGGTGAACAGAAAACGGTCACCGTCACCTACGTCCGCTACTTTGAAAAGGTGCTGGCCGAGCGGGGCATCTACGATCAGGACGCGGAGGGCGTTCCGGTAAACCGGCTGGTGGCCGTGCTCTTTTTGGAAAAGCACCCGGATGTGCGGGAGAGCCGCCACTACATCAACGACACGGACGCGTTTCTGTCGCTGTTTGCCGGTTTTTCGCTGGAAGACTTCAAACGGAAACATGTCGGATTATCCCTTGCGTAACAGGCAAGGGTTTTCTTTTTTGTCCGTTTGTCGTTTTTTCTCAGGGGACATCGGTCGGGCGATTTCATATATAATGGATGGTAAGCCAAAAATTCGAATTCACTCGCATGATGTCGCGATTGGACCGGAAAGGGGAGCAGTCAGTGATCGAAGTCAATCAGGTCAGCAAACGATTTGGCAACATCGCGGCGGTGCGGAACGTGACGTTTTCTGTCTCCTCCGGCGAGGTGTACGGGCTGCTCGGCGAAAACGGCGCGGGCAAGACGACGACGATGCGCATGATGGCGACCATCCTGCAGCCAACCGAGGGAGATATTCGAATCGGGGGATTCTCCGTCCGCACCCAGCCGGTGGAGGTGCGGCGGCGTATCGGCATTCTGTTCGGGGGAGACGTCGGCCTGTACAACCGGCTGACGGCGCGGGAAAACATCGCCTATTTCGGCAGGCTGTACGGTCTGAAGGGGGCGCGGTTGGACCAACGCATCGACCAGTTGAGCCGGATGCTTCACATGGAGGCGTTTATCGATCGGCGGGTAGGCGGGTTTTCCCGGGGGATGAAGCAAAAGGTGGCGATCGCCCGCACGCTGGTGCACGATCCCGACGTGATTCTGCTGGACGAACCGACGACCGGACTGGACGTGACGGCGGCCAATATGTTTCGGCGCATGGTGGCGATGCTGCGGGAAGAGGGGAAGACCATCCTGTTCTCCAGCCACAACATGGGGGAAATTGAAAAGCTGTGCAGCCGCATCGCGATCATTCACAAGGGAAGCCTCCGCTATGCGGGCACGGTGGCGGCGCTTCGGGAGCGCTGCGGCATGAACGATCTGGACGACATCTTCATGGCGATGGTCGAGGAGGGCGGACGTTGATGGACAGACAGGTCGTGTGGACGATTTTCGGCAAGGAGATGCTCGATCTGCTGCGCGACCGCAAGACCTTGATCGGCACGTTTCTCATTCCGCTTGTCGTGATTCCGTTTGTCTTCTTTTTGCTCAGCATGTCGTACAGCAACGTGGAAAAGGAAGCGCGCGCCTACGTGCCGATCGCCGTCACGGGCACGTCGAAACTGGTGGATCATCTCCGCTCCCAGCCGGGCGTCCGTATCCTGTCGCCGGACAGACCGGCGGAGGCGCTGCAGGCGGGAGAACTGCGGGCGATTGTGACCATCCCCGACCATTTCGACCAGGCTCTGCGGAGCGGGGGGAGCGCCCGTCTGCATGTCGCCTACGACAACACCAACCAAAAGTCGGTGTACGCGAAAAGCGTGATCGACAGCGCGGTGCAGCAGTACAGCTCCGACATCGTCAGCATGCGGCTCAGGCAGGCGGGATTGTCCGCCGAGGCGATCAAGCCGATCGAGACGACGTACGAAAACGCGGCGTCCGACGAACGGCAGACCGGCGGCATGCTGGCGGGGATCATTCCCCTGATGGTGGTGCTGTCGCTCGCTTCCGGCGGGGTGGCCGCCGCCACCGATCTGGTTGCCGGCGAAAAAGAGCGGGGCACGCTGGAGTCGCTGTTGACCACCCCGATCGCCGCCAACCAGATCCTGACGGCCAAGCTGCTGGCGGTCATGGTGATGAGCTGCATCAGCGCTACCGCCTCGCTGCTGTCCCTCTCGTTTGTGTTTCGGCTGGGACCCCTGAAGGTGGACGGCACCGTCCTTTCCTTCGGCTTTTTGTCCCCGGCGTCACTCGCTGTGCTGGCGGCGACCATTGTGCTGCTGGCCGCCTTGTTCGCCGGGCTGGAGCTGACGCTCAGCACCGTCGCCAAATCGTTTAAAGAGGGGCAGACCTACATGACCGGCGTCGTCATCCTGGCGATGATTCCGTCCTACATGCTGATGCCGATCCACCCCGTCGACATCCCCGGGCTGTACTACGTTCTGCCGGTTTTCAACGGGGTGGCCTTGTGCAAGGAGGCGTTTTTTGGTGCGGTCGATCCGCTGCACACCTTGGTCGGACTGGGGACGTCGCTTCTCTACGTGTCCGTCGTCATCGCCGCGACGGCCCGGCTGTTCCGCCGGGAAGGAGCGGTCGTGAGGTGGTGACGCCGGGGCGGCCGATGCCGGCGATGATCCACTTGGACCGGCGCAGCCTCCGGTCTACGGCGGTCAGCAGCGGTTTCGGTGAGGGGGGTTGGGCCGCCACGGGATTTTGCCTATGCATCCAGGCGGTCGCGAATCAGCCAGCCGGCGCCGATCACGCCGGCATCGTTGCCCAGCGTGGCGGGCAGGATTTCGGTCGACTCCACCACGTAGGAAAACGGAACAAACCGGCGGAACGACTCACGCACCCGGGAAAAGAGAAACTCGCCGGCCGCCGCGACGCCGCCCCCTATGACAAACTTGGCCGGGTTGAGCGTAATCGCCAGATGGGAGAGGGCCAGTCCCAGATAGAAGGCGGCCTGGTCGGCGATCACCAGGGCGGCGGCGTCTCCCGCCTTGGCCGCTTCCAGCACGTCCTTGGCCTTGACGTCGCCGTGGCGGGCGAGCGCTTCCGCCAAGAGCGGGCTTGTCCCCTCCTGGGCGGCTTTCCGTCCTTCGCGGATGATCGCGGTGGCGGAGGCGTACGTCTCCAGACAGCCGGTCTTGCCGCAGTTGCAGACCGGCCCTCCCTCGGGTACCATCGTGATGTGGCCGATTTCGCCGCCGACGCCATTGATGCCGCTGACCACCTTGCCGTGCAGGATCACGCCGCCGCCCACACCGGTGCCCAGCGTGATCAGGACCAGATCTTTGGCGCCCTGGCCGGCTCCCCGCCACATTTCGCCAAGCGCGGCGGTGTTGGCGTCGTTGTCGACAGCCACCGGCAGACCGGTGAGCGCCTGCAGTTTGTCCCTAAGCCGTACAGGGCGTTTCCAGTGCAGGTTGACCGCCTGATGGACGACGCCGTTGGCCGTGTCGATCGGGCCGGGAATCCCTACGCCGATGCCGGCCACCTGTTCCTTGGCGAAGCCGTGCCGGCGAAGCATGTCCATCGCCATGTCCGCCACTTTTTGCAGGACGCTGTCTTCACCGTCCGCCACGGGCGTCGGCTCCTGGGTCTTGGCGAGAATCGCGCCGTCCGTGTCGAGCAGGGCCATTTTGATCGCGGTTCCTCCTACGTCGACCCCCACGATGATTGTGTTCACAACAAGCTCCTCCTATCTCCTCCGATTGTAATCGTCTCCTATCTTATCATGTTATCATGTCGGGAACAGCATAGCGATTCCCAAAAATGGCTATACAGGATATGATGAATAGAGAGAAGCCATGAGCGAGTACAGGAAGAAGGGACATGCGTTGAAACGTGCCAGATTGATTTACAACCCCAGCTCCGGCCGGGAAATCGTGCGCCGGCGGCTGCCGGACATTCTGGAACTGCTGGAGTCCGCCGGTTACGAGACGTCGTGCTACGCGACCAAAGGGGAAGACGACGCCACCGAGGAAGCGGAACGAGCGGTCAAGCGCGGCTTTGACGTGATCATCGCCGCCGGCGGAGACGGCACCATCTACGAGGTGGTGAACGGCATGGCGGGGAAGCCCGCCCGGCCCGCTCTCGGCATCATCCCCTGCGGAACGAGCAACGATTTTGCACGCGCTCTCGGCATTCCCAAATCGATCACCCGTTCCTGCAAGATCATCGCGGCGGGAAAGCGGAAGCGGGTGGACGTCGGCCGCATCAACGACCGGTATTTTATCAACATCGCCGGCGGCGGTTCGCTGACCAACCTGACCTACGAGGTGCCCAGCAAGCTGAAAACCCTGCTGGGCCAGTTGGCTTACTATGTCAAGGGACTGGAAAAGCTGCCGTCGCTGCATCCCATCCGCGTCAAACTGGAGACGCGGGACAGGGTGCTGCTCGACGAAGAGATCATGATTTTCCTGATTACCAACAGCCATTCGGTCGGCGGCTTCGACCGGCTGGCCCCCAACGCCGACCTCTCCGACGGCAAGCTGGACCTGATCGTCGTCAAAAAAGTCGGCCTGGGCGATTTTATCCGCCTGGCGACGCAGGCCGTGCGGGGGGAGCACGTGAAAGACCCCAACCTGCTGTATTTTCAAACCGACTACATCAAGGCGACATCCCCGGCAGGCGAGACGGTCCAGCTCAACCTGGACGGGGAGCTGGGCGGCGTGCTCCCCTGCGTATGCGAAGCGCTGCCGGGGCATCTCGAATTGTTCGTACCGTGAGTCAGTGGGGTCATCCTCCCGCCATGACGCGGGTCAAAGGCGGCGGGGAACGACCCGTTTTTCAGTATGAAGTGAAAAGGAGCAGAAGTTGTGGCCAAGACAGCAAAGAAGCGGCGCGGACTGGCGGTCAAGCAGGAGCTTGACCTGCCGGTCCGCCTCGGACAAACCGTAGAAGTGGAGATTACCGGACTCAATCACGAAGGAGCGGGCGTCGGCCGGGTGGACGGCTACACCCTGTTCGTGCAGGGAGCGCTGGCCGGGGAGCGGGTGCGCGCACGCGTGGAGCACGTGAAAAAGAGCTACGGCTTCGCCGCGCTGCTGGACGTGATCGAAGCCAGTCCGCACCGCGCCCAACCGCCCTGTCCGGTGTTTGACCGCTGCGGCGGCTGTTCGCTGCAGCATCTCGCCTATGAGGAGCAGCTTAGGCACAAGCAGCAGATCGTCAAAGACAACCTGCGCCGGATCGGCGGCTTTCCCGTGGAAGGGGAGGGCGCGGTTGTCGTCCATCCGACGATCGGGATGAGCGATCCGTGGCGCTACCGCAACAAGGCCCAGGTGCCGATCGGCGAGGAGAACGGGGCGCTGGTGGGCGGCTTTTACGCCGAGCGCTCCCACGAAATTGTCGACATGGACGAATGCCTGATCCAGCACCCGGCCAACGACGAGGCGGTCGCCGCCGTCAAGCGGATTGCCGCCCGGCTGGGCATATCGCCGTACGACGAAGTGCGCCACACCGGCCTCCTGCGCCATGTGGTGGCCAAGGTGGGGGCACGCACGGGCGAAGTGATGGTCGTGCTGGTGACGACGGAGGATTTCATCCCGCAGCGGGAGATGCTGATCGAATCCATCCGCGCCCAGGTGCCGGGCGTGACCAGCATCGTGCAGAATGTCAACCCGGAGAAGACCAACGTCATTTTCGGCAAAAAAACAGTCACGCTCTGGGGCAGCGACGTCATCTACGACTACATCGGCCCGATCAAATTTGCCATCTCCGCCCGCTCGTTCTACCAGGTCAATCCGGTGCAGACGGAGGTACTGTACAACAAAACGCTGGAGTACGCCGGCGCCACGGGGACGGAAACGGTGATCGACGCCTATTGCGGCATCGGGACAATTTCGCTCTTTCTGGCGCAAAAATCCCGTCACGTCTACGGCGTGGAGATCGTGCCGGAGGCGATCGCCGACGCCAATCGCAACGCCGAACTGAACGGCGTCGCCAACGTCACTTTCGAGACCGGCCCGGCCGAGGTGGTCATCCCCGCGTGGAAGGACCAGGGCATCCGCCCCGATGTGATCGTCGTCGACCCGCCGCGCAAAGGCTGTGACGAGGCGCTGCTGACGACCATATTGCAAATGAAGCCGCAGCGGGTGGTGTACGTCTCCTGCAACCCGTCGACGCTGGCCCGGGATTTGAAGGTGCTGGCGGAGCTGTACGAGGTGAAGGAAGTGCAGCCGGTGGATATGTTTCCGCATACGGGGCATGTGGAGAGTGTGGCGTTGTTGGTAAGAAGGGGAGCCGAGCATTAGGCTCCCTTTTATGTTGGATGTTTGAAATTGTAATGACAGTGTGATCTGTCCGTCCGCCACTTCTTATACACGGTCGATGAGCCGATGCAGGACGTGCCGAAGCGTTTCTTCGTTATCGAACTGAAGGCTGATAAAACCCCGCGCCGCAATCCGCACAGAAAGCCAACCGTGCAAACAGCGCCTTTTTCCCGCGCCCGCGAAAGATTTTTTCTCCCTTTTTGCTGATCTTCTCCTGCACTTCCTGAAACTCTTCCCGCGAAATGATAGCGGGGTGGGCGTCAGGAATGACAATCCATTCATCCTGTTTGTTCTTTAGCCGCTTTTTGTAGCCCTTCTTTTGCAAAAATATCTTGTCATTCGCGTCCGTCTTGGAACGCCCCTGTACTAGATTCCCCGTATAGTGAGGATTGGTCGGAATCAATTTCACCGCTGAGTATTGCCATTTGTCGCCTGCATTTTTCGCTCCCGCTACTGCCCGCGGGGTAGGGATTTTCTTAGCGGTCAGGTTATCTCTTTCGAAAGTGTATCCATCCTTTTGCTGTTCCAATGTGGATTATTCATCGTGGATTAATCATCAGTTAGCAGACTAGTCTTACTCCCGCCGCCAAAAATCTACTTGTTGAATTTGACATTCTCTTTTTATCTCTGAAATGGTGGTGTGTGGTGCAAATCTTATGACGGTTTTTTACTGAAAAAGGTAATAATCTGCTATAATTAGGTTTATAGTAGAAAATTAAGGATGATATCTTAAATGGGGAAAACAATGTCATTTCCAAAAAAATAGTAGCAATTTATATGAAGCAATTGGACAGTAACAGGTAAGCTTATTGGGATTCAATTAAAACATGGTAATTCTTATTTTAAATTTTTAAATCAAAAACCAGCGGGGGATTTAAAGTTATAGGAAAGAATAAGCACTTAAACTATTATCTGAATAGTCAATCTCCTATATTTATTATTATAATGGATAACTGTTTTAAGAGAATGCATTGGGTTAAGTTTGAAATCTATAAGACTTCACCATTGGGCAATTATTGATTTTATTGAACAAATTCAAATTAATTGGAGTATCGATGCGGATCGACCAAGACTACATCTCAGGGAAGAAATTCATATGGCAACAATCGGTTGCGTGATTGGCTTCACCGAACTGAAGGAAAAATACCTGCCCCAGCGCTACCCGCTGCTGCTTTTAGACAGGGTCACCGGCTTTGTGCCCGGCGAATGGATCGAGGCCATCAAGGCGGTAACCGGCAATTCGCCGGAACTGGTCGGACATTTTCCCGAGCGCGCGATCCTGCCCGGGTCCGTCCTGATGCAAGCCTTTTCGCAACTGGGCATCGTGTTCTTCAAGATCACCAACGGAGCCCTAGCGGAGGACGAAATCACCGTCGTTTCCTTTTTCAAGATCCGTCTGACCGCACCGATCCCGCCAGGGAAGATCATCACCTTACGGCTGGAGGCGCGGCGCTTTTCCCCCGAGGTCGGCGTCTTCCGTGGACATTGCAGTATGAACGCAAGACCGTCGCCCACGCCAGCCTGACCATCGCCAAGGCCAAGCTGGACAAATACGTAGATGTCCCCTGGTAGGGGACGCCGGGAGGTACATCCTTATGAGCAATGTTCTCTATGAAAAAAGGATGGCGTGGCCTATGTCACCCTCAACCGCCCCGAGGCGATGAATGCCATTGACGAGGCCACCAACGCAGAACTGGCGGAAGTGTGGCGGGATTTCGCCGCCGACGATGCCGTGGATGTGGCCATTCTCACCGGCAGTGGGCGGGCTTTTTGCGCCGGCGCCGATCTAAAGACCTTTATCCCCAAGTGGGAGGGGGCCAACATGCTGGATGTCCGCAAGAATATTCCCCATGGCCTCGGCGGTGGGCTGACTCGTGGGCAGCACCGTATCTACAAGCCCATCATTGCTGCGATCAACGGCTATGCCGTCGGGCCGGCCTGGAAATCGCCCTGGCCTGTGATATCCGCATCGCTTCCGAAAAGGCCAAATTCGGTGTCTTCGAGGTGCGCTATGGCCTGCACCAAGGTGATGGCGGTCTTGTCCGCCTGGTGGCGGTGGCCGGGGTCGGCGTGGCCCTTGATCTCACCCTGACAGGGCGGGAGGTCTCGGCCCAGGAGGCGCTCGCGCTAAGACTGGTCACCCGCGTCGTGCCGCCGGAGGAACTGATGCAGACCGCCGAGGAGACAGCGCGCATGATACGGCGCAACAGCCGCAATGCCGTTCGTTCCGCCAAGGAGACCATCCTTGAACTGATCGGACGCCCATTGGACGACGCACTGAGGCTGGAGACGCTATACGGCTATTCGAGTCTAGGGGACTTTGCCGATGCCCGTGCAAGGCTCGCCCAGTTTGGAAAGAAATAGGCCCTGTACCAGCGAAATGGAATGATGCCATCCACGCAGTAAAGCTACATCTGGGTGCGTGATAAGATTCTTACGATACTAGATTTAAAGTTATAAATGGACGAAACAGTTTCTTAACAGCGATCATTAAACCCTGAATGAGGGTAGAAAGGGCAAGAGATCGAAATGATTCAAACAGAGAGACTGAATATTTATCCGCTTTCTGATGAAGAAATGCTTGACGTGATTCATAACGAATCAAACGAAGCGCTGAAAGCCGCTTATTCAGAAATGCTTGCCGGTTGCCTGAAGAATCCGGAGCAACGCCTTTGGCATGCGCTGTGGGTGTTGCAGCTAAACGATGAAAGCGGAAGAATTGTTGGCAGTTTGTCATTCAAAGGACTGAACGACAATGGAATGATTGAAATCGGCTACGGAATGGATCCGGAATACGAAGGTAAAGGTTTGATGACGGAAGCGGTATCCGCAGCGGTTCGCTGGGCATCGAAACAGCCAGGAGTGTTATCGATAGAAGCCGAAACAGAGCCGGACAATATTGCCTCCCAAAGAGTTCTTGAAAAAGCGGGGTTTATTCCGAGCGGAGTGATTGGAGCTGAGGGGCCAAGGTACATCTGGAAAAACGGATAACGGCAATCCGTGACGTCCGCTGGGAGGCGCGGATTTGGAGCGGATATTGCAAAGCCGTTTTGAAAGAGCGAAAGCCGAGCGAAATCCAGGGATGCTTCCTGATTTCCTCGGCTCTTTTTTCGTCTTTCAGCGCGTCCGCGCCAAACTATGCATGATTTCCGAGCATCACATGCGGCGAACCGCCCATCCCGCTGTAAATGACCGCACCGGTCTTTATAACAGGGGGTGATGGCACCAATGCTTCCGGTTGATTACATGAACTGTATTTTTTCAACCGTAATAAAATTGCAATTGTTCTACATTTCGTATACAGTAACAGTATCGAAACGTTTTCGTGGAGGGTTCACATGGCTACGATGAAGGACATTTCCAAGAGAGCGAAAGTGTCACTTTCGACCGTTTCGGCTGTCATTAATCAATCCGCATATGTGAGTCCGGAACTGACGAAAAGAGTGATGCAGGCGATTGAGGAACTGAATTATCGGCCAAATGCAGTAGCACGGAGCCTGAAAAAGAAGTCCACGAATACCATTGGCTTCATTGTGACAGATATTTTAAATCCCTTTTACCCGCCGATGATTAAAGGCATTGAAGATGTGGCATTTGACAATAACATCAATGTAATTTTATGTAATATCTCAAATGATCGAAATCGCATTCAGGCATATTTGGAGCTCATGGTCGAAAAACAGGTCGATGGCATTCTTCTGGCGAATATTGCTACAGCGAAGGATTTAAACGAAATTGAAAAAACAGGGTTAAAATATGTGTTAATCAATCGAAAACCACCCGGGTATGATAAAAATTTTGTTGGAATCAACAATCCGCTCAGTTCTGAATTAGCCGTAAATCACCTGGTTTCTCTAGGGTACAAACGAATTGCGTATTTTGGCGGCAATCTGGAAATCAACACGGCACGGGAAAGAAAAGCCGGATTTATCGCATGTATGGCTCAACATGGATTAGAGGTTGACCCCATGCTCGTGTTTGACGGGGAATACTCTATGGAATCGGGATACCGGAATGTAAAAAAGATGCTCGAACAGGTGAAAGAATTGCCCGAGGCGATCTGTGCTGTGAGCGATATTGTCGCGTTCGGGGTGATCAAGGGGCTAAGAGAAGCGGGAATTCGCGTACCCGAGGATATTGCCGTTATCGGAAATGATAACAGCTCCTTTTCGGAAAATTTCCTGGTTCCCCTATCCAGTGTCGATCACTCCACGTATGAGATGGGGAAATTATCGATGGAATTGCTGCTGCAGATGATACAGGAAAAGAAACAGATGGTGGCGCGGCAAATTATCCTCACGCCATCCTTGGTAATCCGTGAAAGCTGCGGTGCACAAAAAAGAAAATGAAGCTGATATCTGTATTTATGAAAAACCAGTTTCCTTTCTTACTGAAAGTGAAAATGGTTTTTTCTTGTGGCTGTAGTGAAGCAGGTAAGTTGGGAATTATAAAAATTTTCGGCAAAAACAATTGATTCTATACATTTTGCTCATTATAATAAAAATACCGATTAGCGAAACGTTTCGACAGAAGAAGCAGTGGTTGCGTGTCGGTGCAGATTGTGAGAGAGGTAGTTAACATTCATGGTTTTCCGCTTTGTTCACGAACATGTGAGATGGAATCTACAGGGACTTCACGTATTTTTTGTGCTCTTTATCGAAACGTTTCGATGATCCTTTTACGATCACGCTTTCAAATAACAATACGAGGAGGAATTGCGATGGAAAAATTGATTATCACGGTTGCCCCCACAGGTTCTCAGACGACTCGTGAGCATACGCCCTACCTGCCGCTTACTCCAAAGGAAATCGCCGATTCCGTTTATGAGGCTTGGCAAGCGGGCGCATCGATCGCTCACATTCATGTGAAAGATGAAAACGGTAACAATACCTTGGATTTGGATACGTACAGGGAAGTCGTCGCTCGCATTCAGGACAAGTGCGATATCATTATCAACTTAACGACGGCTGGCGGTTTGTTTATGAACGATGAAGACAGACTGAAGGTTTGTGAATTGGAACCGGAGATGGCGACCTTTGATGCTGGTACGATGAATTTTGGCTCGCATGTCTTTTATAACACTCCACAGTTTCTGGAGCGTTTGGCGTTAAAAATGAAAGAACATCGGATAAAGCCGGAAATTGAAATATTTGAAGTCGGTATGCTGGAGAATACGTTGAGGATGGCGGAAAAAGGTCTGATTGATTTGCCCGCTCACTTTCAATTTGTCCTGGGCATACAGGGAGGAATGCGGGCTACCCCTCGAAATCTGATGTTTTTGGTTGAAAGCCTTCCCCCTGGTTCCACGTGGTCAGCGATCGGGGCCAGCAAAGATCAATTGACGATCAATACCATGAGCATTCTATTGGGAGGGCATGTCCGCGTGGGCATGGAGGACAGTGTTTATTTTCGAAAAGGGGAATTAGCAAAGACGAATGCGCAATTTGTGGAACGAATCGTCCAATTATCAAACATGCTGGGGAGAGACGTTGCAACGCCCAATGAAGCGAGAGAGATTTTGGGTTTGAAGAAATCCAAAGGGGCAGCAAAACATCCGTAAGCCACGGAACATTTTTTTGATGACGATGCGTACATGAAAAAATGTAAGCGATTTCACATTAGACCAATCAAGAGAATCGGCGAGTGAACGAGGAGGAAAACAGATGAGAATGGCAATTATGGGTGCGGGTTCGTTGGGTACGATCATCGGAGGGCTCATTACAAAAGGGGGACAAGAGATAGAGTTAATCGATATTAACAAGGAGCATGTGGCCGCACTCAACGAATCAGGGGCAAAAATTACGGGCTTTTTGGACCTGTGTGTACCCGTAAAAGCGATTGTGCCGAGCGAAATGACAGGTACGTACGATCTGGTTTTTCTGCTGACCAAGCAGGTTTATAACAAAACGACGCTGGAACAACTACTCCCCCATCTGTCTGAGGACAGCATCGTGTGTACGCTGCAAAATGGTGTGCCTGAGGATTATGTCTCGTCCGTGATCGGACGCGAAAGAACCATTGGAGGCGTGGTCGGGTTCGGGGCTACATGGTTGGGCCCAGGGATTTCAGAACTGGCAACGGAAGTGCATACGATGCAAAACTATGCGTTTGACATTGGAGAACTGGATGGAACGATAACGCCTCGCATCCAGGAAGTAAAGAAGGTGCTGGATCTCGTTGGACATTGTCATATTTCTTCAAACATTCAGGGAATCAAGTGGGCAAAACTCTTGATGAATGCCACATTTAGCGGAATGTCGGCGGCATTGGGCTGCCGTTTCGGTGACATTTTGAGGAATGAGGCAGCCATGTTTCATTTGGCCCATATTGCCGATGAAACGATCAAAGTGGCACATGCGCACGGCATTCGCTTGGAGCCGATGCAGGGAAAAGACATGGAATTCCTTGAGCTCCGGGATCACGATGACGTACCTAATAAAATGAGCTTTTACCAGGAAGTATGGGGACCGCACAGCAATACAAAAGCCAGCATGCTGCAAGATTTGGAGAAACAGAGACCGACAGAAATTGATTATATCAACGGCTTCGTCAGCAAAAAAGGAAGGGAGGCAGGGCTGCAAACGCCGTACAACGATTTGGTCGTTCACTTGGTGAAAGAAGCGGAGAAAAAGGGCAGACCTCCGAAATTCGAAGACAATATTGTCTATTTTGGTTCGCGTCTATAGGAAAGCGGGAAAAGCCCCCGATGTTGAAATCACAGTATCCTCCAAAATGGAAGGGAGTGTATAGGTATGCCGCTTGTCGCATTGTTTTTAGGGATTGTCCTGTTGTTTCTGCTCGTCATTGTATGCAAGTTTAACGCGTTTTTATCGCTCATGTTGTCCGCAATCTTCGTCGGACTTTTCCTGGGAATGGAGCCGTTAGCGATTGTGAAATCCATTGAAGCGGGACTTGGCGGTACGCTGGGGCATCTGGCGATTATTATTGGGTTGGGAGCGGTTTTTGGAAAAATCATCTCGGAAGGTGGCGGAGCGAACCGAATTGCTTCTACCTTGATTGACATTTTCGGGGAAAAACGAGTGGATTGGGCGATTTGTATCGCATCATTTGTGTTGGGGGTAATCTTGTTTTATGAAGTAAGCTATATTTTGCTTATTCCCATCGTGTATACAATCGCCAATGAAGCAAAAGTGAAGTTGATGAAAGTGGGCATGCCCTTTTTGGCTGCAATCTCCATTACCCACGTCTTCTTGCCGCCGCATCCGGGACCAACCGCAATTTCAGCTGCGTTAGGGGCGAATTTGGGTGTTGTGCTGGGATACGGATTTTTGTTGGCCATTCCGGCTACCGTGATTTTCGGTCCGTTGATTGCGAAGCTGTATCGGAATTGGGAGATCAACATCCCCAATCACTTGGTCACCAAGAAAGAATTTAACATGGATGAGGTCCCATCCTTTGCAACGTCAGTATTCACAACGTTGTTACCCGTTATATTGATTTTGATCGGGGTCATTGCAGAGTTCGCATTTCCGAAAACGTCGATCATCAATCAAACATTAACCTTTATCGGGAATGCGGATATCGCACTGCTTGTTTCCCTTCTCGTCGCCGTTTACGTGTTTGGTCTGCGTAAAAAGAGAAAGACGATGGTTGAAATCATGAAAATTGCAGAAGGAGCACTGATCTCCATGGGAGGGATCATTTTCATCCTCGGTGGAGGCGGCGCATTCAAGCAAGTAATCCTTGACAGCGGCATGGCAAAATACATTGCCGATTTCACTAGCGGTTGGGATATCTCTCCCTTTATCTTGGCATGGTTGATTGCTCTGATCATTCGATTGGCTGTAGGTTCTGCCACCGTAACGGTGTTAACGACAGCAGGAATTATGCTGCCCATCGTCCAGGAAACCGGCGTGAGTCCTGAATTAATGGTACTGGCCATCGGAAGCGCTTCCATTGCCTGGGCTCCGCCGAGCGATGTCTCGTTCTGGATGACAAAGGAGTATTTTAATTTGACGATTGGTCAAACCATCAAATCTGTATGTTTCATGTATACCCTTGTAGCGATTTACGGCATACTTGGCGTATTGGCATTGGACATGTTGTTCGGATAATTTTGACAAATAGAGATTGATTGCAACTCATATAGATGGATTCGAAAATGTGATGAGGAGTGTCGCGCATGAAACTGGCGGGGAAAGTGGTCATCATTACGGGAGGAGCAGGGGGAATAGGCAAAGAAGCGAGTGTATGTTTCGCAAACGAAGGGGCACATGTTGTTGTCGTTGATTGCGATCCGCAGCAGGTGGAAAAAGTGGCAAACGAGGTGAATGGCCTCGGACTGGCCGTTGACGTATCCAGACGCGATCAAGTGGACTGGATGGTCAGTGAAGTAATCAACCGATATGGAAAAATTGATGTCTTGATCAATAATGCCGGAATCACCATGGACGCTACGCTTGTAAAGATGACGCAGGAACAGTGGGATCGCGTGATCTCCATTAACCAAACCGGTGTCTTTCATTGTACACAAGCGGTAGTACCTCATATGATCAGGGAAGGCGCTGGCAGAATCATTAATACAAGCAGCATTGTGGGGAGAATGGGGAATTTCGGTCAAACGAATTATGCCGCATCGAAAGCGGCGGTGATTGCCATGACACAATCGTGGGCAAAAGAGCTTGGCAGGAAGGGAATTCTTGTGAACGCTGTGGCTCCCGGCTTTATCGTGACCCCGATGACAGAGAAAATGCCGGAATCTATACTTCAAGGCATGAAGGAGAAAATCGCTCTCCGACGGCTGGGACAACCAAGGGATGTCGTGAATGTGTATGTATTCCTGGCAAGCGATGAGGCCAGCTATATCAATGGCGCTGTAATTCCTGTCGATGGCGGACTTTCCATTTAGATAAAAAATCTATGAGAGGATTGAGCTTTGCATGGGGCGAAGCTCAATCCTTTTCGTGTTTGGCTGGATTTGCCCCGGGGTCCCGGGGTGCCTGGTTGTTCGAAAATTATCACATTTCCGACTGACAAATAACGTGTCAGACTGACGGAAAGGATGAAACTAACGGGCAGAAGTGATCAAAACATTGAAGAAGGGGTGTTCTTCATGGCTAGCAGTAGAATGAATCCGAAAGTTGATGAATTTATCAGGAAAGCAACAAAATGGAAGGCAGAATATGAGACGTTGCGCAATATCGTTCTTGACTGTGGGCTGACCGAAGAATTTAAGTGGATGCATCCTTGTTACACGTATGAGAAGAAAAACGTAGTTCTCATACATGGATTTAAAGAATATTGTGCGCTGCTGTTTCACAAAGGGGCCTTGCTGCAGGATGCCCACGGGATTCTCATCCGACAAACGGAACATGTACAGGCGGCGCGTCAGATTCGCTTCACCAACGTGGAAGAAATCATCGAGATGGAACCCATCTTGAAAGCCTATATTCATGAAGCGATTGAAGTGGAAAAAGCCGGTTTGAAAGTGGATGGCAGCAAGAAGGCAGAACTCACCATTCCTGAAGAACTGCAAAAGAAATTTGCTGAAATGCCTGCCTTGAAAACTGCCTTTGAAGCATTGACGCCGGGACGGCAAAGAGCATACATTCTTTATTTTTCTAAACCCAAACAATCCAAAACGCGTGAGTCACGGATTGAAAAATATGTGCAGCATATTCTCAACGGAAAGGGATTGCATGATTAGGCCATAAACGAACGGGCGCGTATGTAACGCAGGCTCCCAGTCTGGAATTGCTTTATGGAGGTAATATATGACAAAATGGGCGTAAGCGACTTCAATGGCTGCTGCAACTCACCTCACCTGAGGATATGGCATGTAATCAAATCTTGTTGCGGGGGCATGTGAAGGAACGCCATGCGATGAGATTGTTGGGAGATGGTAACGATGAAAAACGTAATCGCTGTATTCATTTTAGGATTGGTGGCAGGTGCGGTGATAGGCGCATATCAAGTCATGTCGTTAACGCCTGAAATGGAAAGGGAAATTGTCGCCAAACTGGGGTCAAAAAACGTCATGATCATCGTGGCGATGCTGCAAACAGCAGTATTGGCGGGGATTGCCACGATGGCAGGTTTGTGGGCTTCGCCAAAAGTAGGTTTGAACAAACCTTTTATGTATAACAGAAAAAGCATTGCCGCGGCAGTAGCCATCGGACTCTTGTCTGCCTGCTTGATCGCCATTCCGGAAAAGCTTGTATTTGCCGAAGCGTTGGGACTGGATGAGAAATTTGCATTCTCCTGGCTTTATTTTCTTGGCAGTGTATTATACGGAGGCATCATTGAAGAAATACTGCTGCGGTTCGGACTAATGACGCTCATTATATGGATTGCCAGCAAAATGACGAGATCTGCGAATAGCAACGGAATTTACATAGCGGGTATTGTCGTCGCCGCGCTCCTGTTTGCGGCTGGACATCTTCCGGCGACTGCACAAATGCTTGGTGTAAGCCCGCTGTCTGTCACCCGTACGTTGCTGCTCAACTTTTTGCCGGGGATTGGATACGGCTATTTATATTGGAAGCATGGATTAGCATATGCGATGCTCGGACATATCTCTACGCACGTCATCAATCAAGTGATCCTGCTCCCTCTCTTGTTCTAATAAATCGGTGGCATCGCTGCCTGGTGGTCGACGTTTATAATGTTTTCGGCTGGACATAACGTGTGAGACTGACGGCAATCATAACGCTAACAGGCAAGTTGGAGTACGTTGCACGACATGATGATGGGAGGCAGCCGCATGGAAGTTTTTGCAACGTATTTGGCAGGCATTGATAACCCCGACCACCGTGAGCGGACAAAGGAAGTGTTGGCGTGGGTTGCCAATACATTCCCCAATTTGGAACCGCATATCAAGTGGAATACGCCCATGTTTACCGACCACGGCACATTTATCATCGCCTTTTCCACAGCGAAGCAGCATTTAAGCGTTTCACCAGAAGAAGCGGGCATTGCGCGGTTTGCCGATGAGATTGCACAGGCTGGCTACAGCGCTACCAAGGGATTGTTTCGAATCCCGTGGAATAAGCCGGTCCATTACGATCTGCTTGCGAAAATCATTGAATTTAACATTCGGGATAAAGCAGACTGTTCAACGTTTTGGCGGAAGTCTTAGAGATGAGATAGCACGTAATAAGGACATTCAAGGAATTGATTGTCGAAAAAACGAGCAATTAGCAGGAGTTTCGGAGGAAGCATGTTTTATTCCATCTTAGCCATCATTGTGATTGTTTTTATGATTATGTTTATTGCCGGTTCCAAAATATTTGGCTCAAAGAAGTTTCCTATCCCTGTGCAAAAAGATTTTGACCCGTTAAAAATCGATATAAAAGATATTGACAAGATGACAGATGGTCATGAATTCGAGCTGTACCTCTACCGCCTTTTTGTTGCTTTGGGGTATACGGGAGTCTATAAGACGGTAGGAAGCGGAGATTTTGGCGCTGACCTTGTTTTCACGGATCGTTCCGGAGTACGAAACGTGATTCAGGCTAAACGCCAAGATATCAACAATCCAGTTGGAATCGCTGCTGTCCAACAGGTCTATTCCTCAATGAGATATTACAAAGCCAAAAAGTCTATTGTGATTGCGTCAACCAGTTTCACAACTTCATGTGAAACGTTAGCTGGCATCAATCACGTAAAATTGTTAGATCGTCAGGATTTAATCGCAATTATTCATGCGTTCAAGCAAGGCGATTTGGAGAAAGCCAAGGACATCATAGAAGCGGAACCAAGAATTATTTTGGAATCTTGGTCAGATTATAAGAATGCGAATCTAGAAATGAAAAAAGATATCAAGGCTGAAAAGCTGATAAAAAGCTTATGAAGTGCCTCATTCTAAAGAGAGATATTGATTCGCAGATTTGCAAAAATATGTATGGCAATATACAGCGTGTAGACTCGTACTCGTTGTCTACACGCTGAATGCCTTTCATGCAGGGAATTTTCACACCTGATCATGTCTGCCGTGTTTTCCGTACAGCCCCCTGCTGCCGCGCTCACGCGGAAATCACTTGGTGGGAAGGGCCACCCAATGTCCTTTGGACACTTCGACAAGCTCGGAATGCTCCAGATTATACTTGTCTCCTTCATCCTGCTCGTCCATGAGCACTCTTTTCTTTTTCGACTCAATCCGCGGATCGGGAACCGGAATGGCCGCCAATAATGTCTTCGTATAGTCGTGCAGCGGATTGGCATACAGCTCTTCGCTTTCGGCCAGCTCGACAATTTTCCCCATGTACATAACGGCTACGCGGTCGCTGATATGCTTGACCATCGAGAGATCATGCGCGATGAACAGGTACGTAAGACCGAGACGGTGCTGAAGCTCCTCCAGCAGCTTGACGACCTGCGCCTGAATCGAGACGTCGAGAGCGGAGAGAGGCTCGTCGCACACAATGAATTGGGGATTGACCGCAAGCGCACGGGCGATTCCGATTCGCTGGCGCTGTCCTCCCGAGAACTCGTGCGGATAACGCATGGCAAAAGAGGGATCAAGCCCGACCATGTCCAGCAATTCCTCGACCCGCTTCTGCCGTTCCAGCTTGCTCCCCGCCAGTTTTTGCACATCAAGCGCTTCGCCGATAATATCCAAAATTCTCAACCGGGGATTCAGCGACGCGTACGGGTCCTGAAAGATCATTTGCATGTAACGGCGCATGATCTTCATTTCCTTCGCGGACAGCCGGTTAATCGACATCCCATCGTACAGCACTTCTCCGCCGGTCGGCTCGTGCAAACGTAAAATCGTGCGTCCCGTCGTCGATTTGCCGCAGCCGGATTCGCCCACGACGCCCAATGTTTCCCCCCGGTTAATGTGAAAGCTGACGCCGTTGACCGCTTTCAGGATATTCCCTTTTCCCAAGTCGAAATATTTTTTGAGCGACCTGACTTCGATGAACGGCCGGTCGTTGTCCGACCTGGTCAAAACGAGTGGGGCGGGTTTCGCTTTCTTTTTTTCATCCAAACGCGGAAGCGCGTGTAACAATTTCAACGTATACGGATGACGGGGATTGGCAAAAATCTCTTCCGTCGTTCCCGTCTCGACAATTTCCCCGTCCTTCATGACGACAACGCGGTCACACATGCCGGCCACGACGCCAAGGTCATGCGTGATCAGCAGAATGGACGTACCAAACCGCTGCTGCATGGTTTTCATCAGATTCAAAATCTGGGCCTGGATGGTGACATCAAGCGCCGTCGTCGGTTCATCCGCAATCAGCAGGGCGGGACGGCAGGCCAGTGCCATGGCAATCATCACCCGCTGCCGCATGCCGCCGGAAAACTCGTGCGGGTACTGATGGTAACGGGCTTCGCTGTTTCGGATGCCGACCAGTTTCAGCATGTCCATGGCCTGCGTTTCCGCCTCTTTTTTCGACAAATGCTGATGCTTGATCAAGCTCTCCGCTAGTTGCGTTCCGATTGTCATGGTGGGGTTCAGGGACGTCATCGGGTCTTGAAAAATCATGCCGATGTCCCGTCCCCGAATGTGTTCCATTTCCTTTTCCGTTTTGTGAACCAGGTTTTCGCCCAGGAAAACAATTTCGCCTTCTTTGATAAAGGAAGGGGGAGAAGGGAGCAGCCGCATAATGGAGCGGGCAGTCACGCTCTTGCCGCTTCCCGATTCGCCTACAATGCCCAACGTCTCTCCCTTGTGAATCTCGAAACTTACGCCGCGCACGGCCTGAACTTCCTCGCCGCGGGATTGAAAGGATACGGACAACTCTTTTACTTGCAAAATGGGCTCCATCTTTTCTCTCACCTGCTATTGACTATGAACAAATGCTACCATAAAATATACTAAACATATCGGGATTATGCAATTTTGGGAATCAGGGGGCTGGAAGGTTGTGGGGACAGAAGCAACCAGAACGTTTGAGGCAACGAATCTGACGGCCATCATCAGCGCAACCTACCGCAAAATGTTCGCAGATCCTCCGTACCGTTATCTGCTCCTGCTGTTGGGGGCTCCCGTTCATCTTGCGGTATGGCTCGTGCATGTATACAAGCGAAAAACGGACCCCTACTCGTCCGAATTGGCCAACACCACACGCGAACTGATGGCGTCCGGTTACAAGGATGAACTGCGCGCGGAGATTATGGAGCAGCTGCTGCGAAAGCACCGTTTCTTCGGACAGCAAGTCAGTCAGCGGGAACTGAACAGACAAGTGGAAACGATAACGGAAGCACAGTTTCGGGCGGCGATCAAGGAGCGAACCGAGCAGAAGCTGCAGCAGGGCCAGCAGAAGAGAGTGAGCTTTGTCGACACGTTCACGTCACTCATTGAGCATCCGGTATTTTTGCTGGCATCGTTTCTTCCGGGCTTGCTCATGTATGTGCTGCTGTTTCTCTATCGCAATCCGTACCTGAAATACGTTGTGGAGAGACTGGTCATGAGCGTGTTCGTCATTCTGGGCGTGGCCGTCATCGTCTTTACGATTTTGTATCTGTCGCCGTTTGATCCAGCCGCCAACATCCTGGGGGAAACGGCTACGGCCGAGCAGATTGCCGCGTTCAATAGCATGTACGGCTTGGATCAGCCTTATCTCGTTCAGCTATGGCACAACATCAAAGGCATTTTCACGTTTGATCTGGGCAAATCGTTTGCCGGCAACGAAGAGATTACGTCGACCATCGCCAGAAAGTTCCCGATCACGCTTGCGCTGACGGTCTTTTCGCTGCTGCTGGCCATGGCGATCGCCCTGCCGATGGGGATCATTTCCGCCGTGAAGCGTAATACGTTCTTTGACTATACGTTTATGTTTGTCGCCTTGATCGGCTTGTCGATTCCAAACTTTTGGCAGGGACTTGTGTTCATTTTGACGTTCTCGATCAAGCTCCACTGGCTGCCGGCAAGCTACAATCCGCAAAACTGGCTGTCCATCATCATGCCGGTAGTTGTGCTGGGAACGGGGTTAACGGCCGCCGTAGCCAGAATGACGCGATCCGCCACGCTGGAGGTTATGCATGAAGATTATATCCTGACCGCCAGAGCGAAAGGCCTGAGCCAACGACAGGTGCTGCTGAAGCATGCCGTGCGAAATGCGATCATCCCGATCATCACCGTCATTGGCCTGCAGTTCGGCGGTATGCTGGGCGGCTCATCTGTGACGGAAAAAGTGTTCAATATCAGCGGAATCGGCAGCTATATTGTAGACAAGCAATTCATCCCCGATATTCCCGGCATCATGGGCGGTGTCGTGTATACGGCGATCACCATTTCGCTGGTCAACATGGTTGTCGACATGTTATACGCCTTTTTCGATCCCAGAATCCGGTCCAAGTTGAAACAAAACTGAAACGGGTGCAATCATGAGTACGACGTATGCTGTCAAACAAGAAAACCAGTTCAAGCTGAAAGCCTCCCAGGAATACAGTCAGGCCAGTTTTGCCTGGATTCTGTCGCTGACCCTGACGGTGATCCTGCTGCTGAACAGCTATGACTTCACCAACCATACCGTTCATCCTTATGGTTTCGCCGCATCTGCGGCCTACGCTGTTTTTACCGTTTTGCAGGTCATCATCACGGCCATGATCAAAAAAGACATCCTGGCTCACGGTGCCATTCAAAACGCGACGAGAGCGTTTGGCTATGTGCAATTGCTCAGTATTCTGACGGGAAATCTGTTTGTGGTCACATCTGCCTTTACCTTGATAAAAAAACAGAAAACACCCGCCTACACCTTTGCCGTGTACATGGTGCTTACCGGGCTGTTTGTGATAGCCGTATCGGCATTGAATCTGTTCAAACCGTATGTCGCCAATACGTTCCTGGCTGCCATGTTCGTTCTGCTGGCGATCGCTCTTTTTCATCTGGTCGCGTTCCTGCTCGTCTCGAAATATGTGAGGGGACCTCATGTTCCTTCCTGGTTGAAATATCTGGCCTATCCGCTCATCCTGACTGCGGCAACCGGCAATCTGTTTGCGCTGCTGCTGGGACTGAACCTTCTCGCCGGCATTCGTCAACACGGCAGTCCGGCTGCGGCAAAATGGGAAGACGTGTGGGAACGGCTCACCCGACATACCACATCGATGTTGGGGTTGTTCTTTATCATTTTTCTGTTTTCCCTGTCCGTCTGCAGCTACTTTACGTTCAGCTACGGAGTCGCCATCAACAACAATTACGGGGCGATCCTTCAATCCCCCAGCCTGGCTTATCCGTTCGGTACGGATAATTTCGGCAGATGCCTGTTTTCACGAATCGTGTTCGGCGCCCGGATCTCGTTGATGGTCGGGGTCGTCTCCACGGCAATCCCGCTGGTAGTCGGAGGCATTCTCGGCGCGATTTCCGGCTATTACGGCCGGCACACTGACAACCTCATCATGCGGTTTCTTGACATGTTGTACGCCATTCCGGGCATACTGCTCGCCATTGCGATTATCGCCGCGTTCGGCGCGAACACGGTCAACCTGATTGTGGCGCTCAGCGCAGGGGCGATCCCCACCTATGCCCGAACCATGAGGGCCAATGTCCTGCAAGTCTCTACCTATGAGTTTGTAGAAGCCGCGCGGGCGCTCGGCGCCGGGAACTTGTCCATTATCTTCAAGCACATCGTTCCCAACGCGCTCGCGCCGATGATCGTCAAATCGACATTAACGATCGGCAGCGCCGTCATTTCCACGAGCAGCCTGAGTTTCTTGGGACTCGGCGTAGAGCCGCATATTCCGGAGTGGGGAAACATTTTGAAGCTGGGAAGCACGTACCTGGAATCCCACCCGTACCTGGCTGTTTATCCGGGGCTGGCCATCATGCTGCTGGTCTTGTCCTTTAATTTTCTGGGAGACGGGCTGCGGGACGCGCTTGATCCCAAGACGGACTAGGAATATCTCCCTTTCGTGATCCGTCCCACGCGGATTATCCATACAATCAAACCGATCATGTCCAGGAGGAGAGAACATGAAAAAACGTTCATTATTCGGCCTGGGGCTCGCTTTCATGCTCACCATGAGCGCCTGCAGCGTGCAGACAGAGAATGACGCCGCGGGGAACAGCACGAACCCCTCCGCCAACACGACAGGCAATCCGTCCGGCATCACGATTGAATTGCTCGCACAGAGCACGAGCGAATCCGACATCAACATCATCCGGGACCAGCTCGCCAAAAACGGCTTTACCGTCAAGCTGAACATTCAACCGGACTACGGCAGCTTCAAGGCTCAACAAGATGCCGGCAATTTTGACATTGCCCTGTCGAGCTGGACGACCGTCACCGGCAACCCCGATTATGCGGTGCGTTCCCTGTTCAAATCCGGCGGCGACTACAGCATCCTGTCCGATCCGGAGATCGACAAGCTGATTGATGAAGCCGCGACGCAAACCCCCGAACAATTTATCGAGACCTACAAAAAATTCGAGCAGCGCCTTGTCACCGACAAAGCCTATATCGTACCGCTGTACAATTCGTTGAAGAGCCAGGCGTTCAACAAGGAAGTCGTCGACGAGAAATCGATCCGGCTGTCCAAGTCCCGTTCCCTGCCGTGGGAAGAACTTGATTTTGTCGACAAGTCCAAGCGCGACAGCACGCCTCTGGTTCTGCAGCAAGCGTCTTCCACGTTGACGTCGCTTGACCCGATCAAAGGCAACGACGGGTCCATCAACATGATCAACACCAATATGTACGTTCGCCTGGTCAACCTGACCGATGACGACGTGATTACGTCCAAAGGCTCGCTGTCGCTCAACCACAGCATCGCCGAGGGGAATTCGGAATACTACTTCATTCTTCGTGACGATATCCGTTTCGCCAAAGTGGAGAACAAGGTGGCCGTTGATTCGGGCGAGCGCGTAGGCGCGGAAGACGTTGTCTTCTCCCTGCTGCGGGCGAAAGACAAAAATTCCGTACCGGATCATCGCACGTACACGCTGCATGAGCATATCAAAAACGTCGAGATCGTAACCGACTTGAAAGCGCTGGAAGCCGTGAAGGCAGCCGGCGGCAGCGAAACCGTAAAGGAAGCGCTGGAAAAGGGATTGAAAACGAAGATTTCCGCACTGGTGGCCGACAAAAATCAGGCCAACAACAAGGCAGGCAAATATCAGGTGGTCAAACTGACCACGACCGAACCGTTCCCGCAAGTCCTGAACTACCTGGCGCACCAATCGGCAGGGATCGTGTCCAAGAAGCAGGTCGAAAAAATCAATACGTATGACGTCGCGACGTTCGACAAAAACAAGGATATCCCGTACGGGGATCAAAACACGGTAACCGAAGGCGACAAGTACAACAACACGCTGTATGCAAGCGGTCCGTATATTCTGGCCTACAAAAACGACTATGAGGCCGTCTTCTACAAAAACCCCGGCTACATGAAGGGAACCGAACATGAGCCGAGAATCGCGAAAATCATCGTCCGCTTCATCAAGGATGCAGACAGCGCGCTTTCCGCGCTGCGCAGCGGTGAGATTCACGTGTACTACAGCGTTCCGGAAACGAAGTACGACATTGTAAAAGGCGACAGCAAGCTGAAACTGCAAACCATCCCGAGCAACGGCGTGACGTATCTGCTGTTCAACACCAAAAATCGGGAAGTCGCCAAGAGCGAGGACCTGAGAAAGGCTGTGCTTTACTCGATCAACCAGGACGAAATCCTGCAGTTCTACAACAACAATAAGATCAAAGCGTTCTCGACCCTCAGCCCGCTCGTGAAAACCGGGAATGAGCTGAAAGCAGATCCGGCAAAGGTGCAGGAATTCCTGAACAAGTACAGAGAAGGCGCGAAAAAATAACGCGGCCGAACGAAACAACCCCCGTGCGACGGAATGTCGTACGGGGGTTGTTTTTGTGGAGGAGACAAACTGACCGGATTCCCCGGCGTCTTCCAATGAAATCCACAAGTAAGCCAGGAGAAGGGAAAAACACCAGAAGAGTATGTGCACACCCGCCCTTGCCCATTTGTTCGTTTTAGCCTGTTTGTTCCTTGTGCTTCGCTTCTTCATGGTCCTGACTGCACCGTCCCCATACGCAGTATGTGTGTTTGGGCAGCAACTTCCTTGCATCCATACACAATTGTACGTACTCGATACAGAAAAGTCTCATAATGTAACTCACACGAGAAATGATACGAGCGGCGGCTGCGGGTACGGTTCACGGATCATGCCCGAGCCACAACCGCAGTCCGGGGCGAGGAGGGAGCAAAATGAAGCAAGACCCTGCACAGGCGACGTTTTCTCATCTGCTGTTGTCGGGGACGCTGGTGCACGAAGGCAGTTTTCAGGAGATGCAGGAATCGTTCGGCATCTGGGTGCATCCGCAGGTCGTGATGGTGGTCTCGATCGACCGCTATACCGATCTGGTGATCGGCAAGCCGTTTCATTGGCGCATGGAGATCGGCCATCAGGTGGTGGAAGGCGTGTGCGAGGCGGTCACCGAACCGTTTGTCTGGGTGTGGGTGGCCGAGGGCGTTCTCGCGGTCCTGGTGGAACTGGCGCTGCAATCCCCGCAGGAGCCGGGATTCCGGCAGGTCACCGGCCGGATCGCCCGGCAGATTCAGCAGCGGTGCAAGAAGCGCGGGGTGAACGTATCGATCGGGATCGGCGGCTTTTACGACAACCCCTACATGCTGTACTTTTCCTACGAAGAGGCGAAAGAGTCCATGGTGGACCGGTTTTTTCAAGGCAACGCGCTCATTTTTCACTATGAAAAGAAACAGGGACAGGAAGGCGGCTGGCATTCGCCGCTCGCGTCGGCAGAGCGGGCGGAACTGGTCGCCCGCCTTCGGATCGGCGATGAAGAGGGAACCGTCGCGTCTCTGCGGGCGCTGCTCGACAAAATGGCGCAGACGTACCGCCATGACGTGAACATGTTCAAATCGGAAGCGGTCGAACTGGTGATTACGATGTCCCGTCAGGTGCTGGATTCGGGGGCCAATGCGGCCCTCATCCTGTCGGAAAACGCCAGGTTCATTCAGGATCTGTACGTGACCATCCGGTACGACAAGTTCGTGCAGAAGGTATGCCAATACGCCCGCCGCTTGGCAGCGTACATGGAGCTGAACGACCTGACCGCAGTTTCGCCGGTCATTCGCAAGGCCGTCCAATACCTGAAAGAAAACCTTCACCGGAAAATCACGCTGGAAGAAATAGCACAATATTGCTGCGTCAGTGTGTATCACTTGAGCCGCCTGTTCAAGCGGGAGACAGGCATGAGCCCGATCGACTTTCTCAACAGGAAGCGGGTGGAAAAAGCGATGTACTACCTGGAGTCGACGGACTGCACGGTCCAGGAGATCGCGTCTTTTGTCGGCTTTCAGGACGCCAACTACTTTACCCGGACGTTTAAAAAGTACGCGAAGTGTTCCCCCGCCGCCTACCGCCGAGCAAAATTGTGCTAACAGTTGACAATATCGCCTAGTGGAGAGGCCCAATCAATCCAGTAGAATACGAGATGACGACATTTCAGAAGACACAGATAATTCATAGTAGGGGAAGTTGTCAGATAACGATCAAGGGGGTCGCGTGAGCTTGAAAAAAGGTTCGTTGTTGCTGACGGGATTGGTAAGTTTGGCTCTGATTGTAAGCGCTTGCGGAGGGAACGGTTCCGGCAGCGGCGGCACAGGAGGTTCTGGCGGCGGTGGCGACACGATCAAAATCGGCTGGTTCGGCCCGCTGACCGGCCCGACAGCGACGGACGGGACGCACAGCCGTGACGCCGCTTTGCTGGCTGTTGAGCAGTTCAATGCCGCAGGCGGGATTGACGGGAAAAAGGTGGAACTGGTTGCGGAAGACGACCAGGGCAAGCCGGAAGAAGCGCTCAAAGCGGTGCAAAAGCTGATCAACAGCAACAAGGTGGTGGCGATCGTCGGAGGTGCGTACAGCGGACCCTCGAAGACGGTAGCGCCCAAGGTACAGGAAGCGAAAGTGCCCATGACAGTCGCGTATGCGGTTCACCCGGAGATTACCAAAGGCGGGGACTACGTAAACCGGATCATCTACACCGGCCCGATCCAGGGAAAAGCAATGGCCGATTACGCCGTCAACGACCTGGGCAAGAAGAAGTTCGCCGTGCTGTACGTGGACATCGACTACGGCAAGTCCATCTTCGGCGCGTTCAAGGAAGAGGCGGGGAAACGGGGGGCGAACATCGTCATCGACCGCCCGTTCAAGATGGGGGACAAGGACTTCAGCTCTCTCTTGACCGCGGTCAAGGCAGCCAACCCGGATGCCCTGTACATCGTCGGGTACTACAACGAAGCGGCCGCGATTGTAAAGCAGGCCAGGGAAGCCGGCATCACCGCCCAACTGCTCGGGGTGGACGGGTTTGATTCGCCCAAGTACCTGGAGCTCGGCAAGGAAAATACGGAAGGTTCGGTCTTCACCACTTCGTTCTACACCGCCGACCAGCGCGAGGTCGTGCAGAAGTTTGTGAAAGCGTGGAAGGAAAAGCATCAGGGCGAACCGGACATGCTTTCCTCGCAAAGCTACGACGCCGCCATGGTGATTCTTGAGGCGCTCAAGAAAGCGGGCCCGGACCGCGAGAAACTGGCGAAAGCGATCAACGAGACGAAAGACTTCGAGGGCACGTCGGGCAAGATCACGTTCGGCCCTGATCACGAGGTGATCAAGCCGGTCATCTTCATGACGGTGAAGGACGGCACGTTCCAGTTTGTCAAATCCAAGGTGTACGACTAACTGATCGTTTCGTGAGGGTTTCGGCTTGGTGTTTTATGCAGGTGAGGATCGCCCGTTGGTCCTCCCTTTTTTCTCTCAGCTTTGACTCTCGGCTTGAAAGGAGTGAGACGGGTGCTGGCACAGCAAATCCTGAACGGAGTGGCGCTCGGCTTTATCTACATTCTGGTGTCCGTGGGGCTGACCATGGTGTACGGGGTGTTGAAGCTGCTCCACTTTGCTCACGGCGTCATTTACATGGTCGGCGCGTTTGCGGCGATGATTGCCATCACGTATCTGCACCTGCCGTTTGCCCTTGCCATCCTGTTTGCCATGGCGGCGGCTGCTCTGGCCGGCGTGGCGGTCGAGCGCATTGCCTACCGGCCGCTCAGGGGAGCCCATCCCATCGCCACCTTGATCAGCGGCGTAGGTGTTGCCATTTTCCTCGAAAACCTGTTCCAGGTGATCTTCACCTCCGATACCCAGGCGTTTCCCGAGACGGGTGTCGAGGTGTCCGTCATCCAATTGACGGAATCGGTCACGTTTACCAACGTGAAACTGTTCATCATCCTGGCCGGATTGATCGGCCTGGGACTCTTGTACGCGTTCCTGAAGTGTACCCGGATGGGGATCGCCATCCAGGCGGCTGCCCAGGACATGCGGGCGGCGTCGCTGATGGGCGTAAACGTCAACCGCGTGGTGTCGGTGACGTTCATGATCGGATCGGCGCTGGCCGCTGCTGCGGGCGTGCTGGTCGCATGGAATTTTAACGCGCTCTTTCCCACGATGGGGGCGATTCCCGGGCTGAAAGCGTTCTGCGTGGTGGTCCTCGGCGGATTGGGGTCCATCCCGGGGACCATCGCCGGCGGCCTGATCCTCGGTATCGTGGAATCGCTTAGCGACGGTTTCATGACCGGGATGGTCGTCGACAAAGATGCGATCGCGTTTGTGATCCTGATTCTGATCTTGCTGGTGCGGCCGTCCGGACTGTTCGGCAAGCACGTGGAGAAAGTGTAGGTGGTCGCGATGGACGATCTCTTCAACCCCTATTACGTTGACATTGTTGTCTTCTGGATGATCTACCTGCTGCTCGGTTTGGGGCTGAATCTGATCACGGGCTACGCCGGACAGGTGTCGCTGGGGCACGCCGCGTTCTACGGCATCGGCGCCTACACCTCCGCCATCCTGTCCGTGACGTACGGGTGGAATGCCTGGCTTTCCATGGCAGCCGCCGTGGTCGTCACCTTCCTCATCAGCGCGCTGTTTGGGCTTCCCAGCCTGCGGGTGCGGGAAGACTTTCTGGCGATCACCACGCTCGGGCTCGGGCTGATCGCCCAGTCCTTCTTCAAGAACGCGGATATCACCGGCGGGGCCTACGGCATTGACTCGATCCCGGCTCCTTCCCTGTTCGGGACACCGCTGAAAAACACCGGGTACCTGCTTCTGGTAACGGTTGTGCTGATTGTCGCCGTGGTCATCATGAAAAAGATGACCGGGTCGCGCATCGGCCGGGCCTGGATGACAATCCGCGAGGACGAGACGGTGGCGCAGTCGATGGGCATCAACACGACGTATTACAAGGTGCTGGTGTTTGCCATTGGAGGTGCCTACGCGGGAGCGGCCGGAGCGCTGTTTGCTCACAAGGTGTCGTTTATCAGCGGCGAATCATTCGGCTTCACCGTTTCGGCCACGGTGCTGAGCATGGTGGTGCTGGGAGGGCTGGGCAGCATCTTCGGCACTTTCTTCGGGGTTACGCTCTTGTACATGCTGCCTGAGATGTTCCGGCTCTTTGAGTTCGAACTCGTCGATCCGAAGTACCTGGACACCTACAAAATGATGCTGTACGGCATTCTCATGGTGCTGATCATGCGGTACCGGCCGAAAGGGTTGTTCGGCAAAAACGGCACAAAGCTGGTGAACATCCGCCGGTCAGCGGTCAAACCCTTGGACAAAGGCGGTGATCGGGTTGCTTGACATGCAGGGGATCACCAAGCGGTTCGGCGGATTGACGGCGGTGGACAACGTCAGCCTCAAGGTCCGCCAGGGAGAAATTGTCGGGCTCATCGGCCCCAACGGCGCAGGAAAAACCACATTTTTTAACATCCTGACGGGCATTTACAAGCCGGACGCCGGCACGATCGCGTTTGAAGGACGGGAGATTCAGGGGCTGCGTCCCTTTCGCATCGCCCGGTGCGGGATCGCCCGGACCTTTCAAAACATCCGGCTGTTGAAGGAAGAGACGGTGCTGGACAACGTGAAGGTGGGGATGTTCCACAAAACCGGCACCGGGCTCTGGGCGTCGATCCTGGGCCTCCGTTCCGCCCGGGACGAGGAGCGGATGGTGACGGAAGAAAGCCTGCGCATGCTGGAGACAGTCGGACTCGCGGGCTGCGAGCACGAGCAGGCGGGAAACCTGTCTTACGGCAGCCAGCGGCGGGTGGAAATCGCCCGGGCGCTCGTCTCCCGGCCCAAGCTGCTTCTTCTGGATGAGCCGACCGCCGGCATGAACGCCGAGGAAGTGCGGGAGATGACGGATCTCATCCGCCGTATCCGCGAGCAGGGAACGACCGTCATTCTCATCGAGCACAACGTCTCCATGGTTGTCGGGCTGTGCGACCGCATCGCCGTGCTGGACCACGGGGTGAAGATCGCCGACGACGTGCCGGAGGCGGTCGTCTCCCATCCGGCCGTGATCGAAGCGTACATCGGCAAGGAAGAGGGAGAGGAGGTGGCCAGCGGTGCTGCACATTGACAAGCTGAATGTCTGGTATGGGAGCATTCACGCCGTGCGCGACCTGTCGCTCTCCGTCGAGGAAGGCGAGGTGGTGACGCTGATCGGCTCCAACGGGGCGGGCAAGACCACGACGCTCAACGCAATCTGCGGGGTGCTCCCGGCCAAGGGCTCGATCCGTTACGGCGGGAACGAATTAAATGGAGTTCCCACCCACCGCATCGTGCAGGGAGGGATCGTAATGGTGCCGGAAGGGCGGCGGGTCTTTCCCAAGCTGACCGTCACCGACAACCTCTTGATGGGCGCGTATTCGCGCAAGGCGTCCAAAGCGGAACGGGAGCGGGAGATGGAGACCGTGTTCGGACTGTTTCCCCGCCTGGCCGAGCGCAAAGACCAGCTCGCCGGCACGATGAGCGGGGGCGAACAGCAGATGCTGGCGATCGGCAGGGCGCTGATGGCGAAGCCGCGTCTGCTCATCCTGGATGAGCCGTCCATGGGGCTCGCGCCGATCGTGGTGAAAGACATCTTTCAGACGATCCGGCAGATCAAGCGGCAGGGCATGACGATCCTCCTGGTCGAGCAAAATGCGACGATGGCTCTTTCCGTTGCCGATCGCGGCTACGTCCTGGAGCACGGGGAGATCCGTTTCCACGGAACGGCTGAAGAACTGAAGGAGCAGGGCATCGTGAAAAAAGCGTATCTCGGTGGCTAAAGGCTGGATCGTTGTTATACAAGGAGGGGTTTTATTGAAAAAAAGGATTGATTTGTTGAATCCTCCGGAACTGGTCCGCCGGTCCAACTGGCGGGACCGGTATGAGACCAAAGTGTCCCAGTGGCTGACGCCGTGGGACGGGGAGGAACCGGTCGACATCGGGTTTATCGGCGTGCCGCTCTCCAAGACGTCGATCAGCGTGTCGGCGGCGTCCATGACGCCCAATGCGCTGCGGGAACTGTTTCCCACTGTGACGACGTACAGCATCGACTACGACGTCGACCTTCAGGAGCTGCGGGCAGGCGACCTGGGGGACATCCAGATGCATCCCACGGACCTGTACCGCTGCCACGCCAACATCGAGCAGGCGCTGACCAATGTCTACGAATCGCTGCCCGACCTGCTCCCGATCATCGCAGGGGGAGACCACTCCATCACCTGCCCGTCGGTCAAGGCGTTTAAAAGGAGGTTTGCCGGAAAGGTGGGCATCGTGCAAATTGACGCGCATATGGATGTACGGAATCTGGAAGACGGCGGACCGACCAACGGCACTCCGATCCGCGGCCTACTGGAATCGGGCACGGTGGAAGGGCAGCACATCGCCCAAGTGGGGATTCACAGCTTTGCCAACTCCAAACCGTACCAGGAATACGCGGTTTCGCAGGGCATTACCCAGTTTACCGCCCGGCAGGTGGCCCGGGAAGGGATCGAGCCGCTGATTCACAAGGCGATGGAGATCGCCGGCAACGGCACGGACGCCATCTACGTGACGGTGGACATGGACGTGCTGGATCAGGCGTTCGGACCGGGTGTCCCGGCCATGGTGCCGGCTGGCATGACGTCGTGGCAGCTCCTCGACGCTGTGTACCTGCTTGGCCAAAACCCGAAGGTCAAAGGATTCGACGTGGTCTGCATCGATCCCCTGCAGGACCCGCGCCGGGCGACGGTTCGAACGGCGCTGCACGTGATCCTCACGTTCCTGGCAGGCGTCATGACGAGAAAACACTAAGAGAAAAGGAGAGAGGACCCCATGGCAGAAACCAAGGCGCGCGTCATCCGCGCACCCCGCGGCAACAACCTGAACGCAAAAGGGTGGCAGCAGGAAGCAGCCCTGCGGATGTTGATGAACAATCTGGACCCGGAAGTGGCAGAGCGTCCGGCAGACCTCGTGGTATACGGGGGGATCGGAAAAGCGGCGCGCAACTGGGAGTGCTTTGACAAGATCGTGGAGTGCCTGAAAAACCTGGAGGGGGATGAGACCCTGCTGGTACAGTCGGGGAAACCGGTCGGCATTTTCAAAACGCATCCGCTTGCGCCCCGCGTGCTGATTTCCAACTCCGTGCTGGTGCCGGCGTATGCCAACTGGGAAACGTTCCGGGAGTTGGAGCAAAAAGGGTTGATGATGTACGGCCAGATGACCGCCGGAAGCTGGATCTACATCGGCACTCAGGGCATCCTGCAGGGGACGTATGAAACCTTTGCGGAAGCGGCCCGCCAGCACTGCGGCGGCACGCTGAAAGGGACGCTCACCCTGACAGCCGGGCTGGGCGGCATGGGGGGAGCTCAGCCGCTTGCCGTTACGATGAATGAAGGGGTGGTGATCGGCGTCGACGTCGATCCGTCCCGCATTCAGCGCCGGATTGACACCCGCTATTGCGACGTGATGGTGTACGACCTGGACGAAGCGCTGAAGCTGGCCCGGGAGGCGCAGGAAAAGGGCAAGCCGCTGTCCATCGGTCTCGTTGGCAATGCTGCCGACATTTATCCGGAATTCGTGCGCCGCGGCATTGTGCCGGACTTCGTCACCGACCAGACGTCCGCGCACGATCCGCTCAACGGGTACGTGCCCCGCGGCTTTACGCTGGAAGAGGCGGCTGAACTGCGCAAGAACGATCCCGACAAGTACGTCCGCCTCTCCCGCGAGTCGATGGCGGTTCACGTGCAGGCGATGCTGGAACTGCAAAAAATGGGAGCTGTCGTGTTCGACTACGGCAACAACATCCGCCAGGTAGCCTACGACGAAGGCGTGACAGACGCCTTCAACTTCCCCGGCTTCGTCCCGGCCTACATCCGTCCGCTGTTCTGCGAAGGAAAGGGCCCGTTCCGCTGGGCGGCGCTGTCCGGTGATCCGGAAGACATCTACAAGACGGACGAACTGGTGTTGAAGCTGTTCCCGGAAAACGAGCACCTGCGCCGCTGGATCACCATGGCCCGCGAAAAAGTGGCCTTCCAGGGTCTGCCGGCGCGCATCTGCTGGCTGGGGTACGGCCAGCGGGTCAAAATGGGGCTCGCCATCAACGAGATGGTGCGTACAGGGGAAATTTCCGCGCCGATCGTCATCGGCCGCGACCACCTCGACTGCGGTTCGGTGGCGTCTCCCAACCGGGAAACGGAGAGCATGAAGGACGGCAGCGATGTGGTGGGCGACTGGGCGATCCTCAACGCGCTGGTCAACACGGCGGCAGGTGCAAGCTGGGTGTCGGTGCACCATGGCGGCGGCGTGGGCATGGGCTACTCCCTGCACGCCGGCATGGTGGTGGTGGCCGACGGCTCCACGGAAGCGGAAGAGCGGCTCTCCCGCGTGCTCACCACCGACCCGGGCATGGGGGTCATTCGACACGCCGATGCCGGGTACGACCTGGCGATCCAGACGGCCAAGGAGCGCGGCGTACGCGTGCCGATGCTGGGCATCTGAACGGTCTGGGGAAATGAAGTGCGGAACAACCGCGAAAAAAAGCGGCATCCCGAGGGAGGTTTTCCTCGGGATGCTTCCCGTGAGGAGGGAGAGCATGAAACCGGAACGGATTGATCTGTTGGTACACAACATCGGTGTGCTGGTGACGATGGGCGGCAGGCCGGGACCGCGACGGGGCCGCGAGATGACGGATGTCGGCCTCGTGACGGGAGGAGCCGTGGCCATCGCGGACGGCAAAATCGTGGCCGCCGGAGTGGAAGCGGACGTCCGGGCGGAAATCGCCGGGCTGCCCGTCGAGCGAACCCTGGATGCGGAAGGGCGGCTGGTGACGCCGGGCCTGGTCGACCCGCACACCCATCTGGTGCACGGAGGTTCCCGGGAAAACGAACTGGTCTTGAAACAGAAGGGCTTGTCGTATCTGGACATCCTCGCCCAGGGCGGCGGGATTCTCAGCACGGTACGGGCCACACGGGCTGCGACGGAAGACGAACTGTATGAAAAGGCAAGGAAGAGTCTGGATATCATGATGCTGTACGGGGCGACGACCGTAGAGGCCAAAAGCGGCTACGGGCTGACGCTGGAAGACGAGCTGAAGCAGCTCCGCGTGACCAGGCGGTTGGACGAAACACACCCGATCGACTTGGTGTCGACGTTCATGGGGGCGCACGCCGTGCCGTCGGAGTACAAAGGCCGCTCCGCCGAATACGTCAAACTGGTGATCGAGGAGATGCTGCCGGAAGTGAAGCGGCAGGTGCTGGCCGAGTTTTGCGACGTCTTTTGCGAGCACGGGGTGTTTTCGGTGGACGAGTCGCGTGCGATTCTCGCCGCCGCAAAAGAGCTGGGTTTCGGGTTGAAGCTGCATGCCGACGAGATTGAACCGCTCGGCGGAGCGCAGCTTGCCGCAGAGATGGGCTGCATTTCCGCGGAGCATCTGCTCGCCGCCACCGATGAGGGGCTGAAAGCGATGCGGGATGCGGGCGTGATCGCCGTCTGTCTGCCGGCGACGTCGTTCAACCTGCGCGCCAAGTCCCACGCTCGAGCCCGGGACATGATCGAGGAAGGAGTGCCGGTTGCGCTGTCCACGGACTACAATCCGGGCAGTTCCCCCACGGAATCGCTGCAGCTCGTGATGACCCTGGCCTGCCTGCATTTGGGCATGTCACCGGAGGAAGTGATCACCGCCATGACCATCAACGCAGCCTATGCGATCGGCCGGGGAGACCAGATTGGCAGTCTCGAGCCCGGCAAGCAGGCGGATCTGGTGCTGTTCAACGCGGAAAACCTGGCGTATGTGCCGTACCACTTTGGCATCAACCACGTGGACACGGTGATCAAGAAAGGGCGCGTCGTGGTGGCCGGAGGACGGCTGATGGAAGATTGACGCGGTGGAAAAAGGGAAACATGCAAAGCGTTCACGCGGTGCCCGCAAATGGAAAAACATGATAAAATAATCCTGTTTTTTGAAAGAGGGAAAAAAGTTTCGGAACAGGTGAAGGTAGAGATGAGAATGGGGAAATGGCTAGCAACCATGGTGTTGCTCGGCGTTCTTGCCCTGCCGGCGCATCTGGCCGCGCAGGGAGCGCCGCAGACGAAGGATGTATCCGCGAGCGTGATGGCGGGAAGCAAGAAGGTTTCCACGTCCGCCGGAAGCCGAACCGTCCAGTTCGTCACGATCAACCTCAACGATCCCCGGCTGGAAGTCCGTCCGGTTCTGGCCCGGGACGAGCTGGGCAGGACGGAAAGCCTGGCGGGGATGGCGAAACGAACGGGGGCATTGGCCGCCATTAACGGATCGTTTTTCATGGCCTACAACAAGGGGGACTACAAGCCGCCCTGGGGGTTGATCGTCATTGACTACGAGAAGAAACACGACGGCGTCAGCGGGTCGTCCATCGGATTCAACGGAAACGCCCTGCCGGTGATCGACCGTTCCTCCCGGTTTGATGCGGATTCGTTTCAACATGTCACCAGTGCGGGCCCCACGTTGGTAAAGGACGGCAAAATCGTCGTCAATCCGGTCGCGGAGGGAATGAACGATCCGAAGCTGACCAAGGCAAGCGGACAGCGTTCGTTCATTGGCTACACGGCGAACCATCAACTGGTGATGGGAACGGTCCCCAACGTCACCCTGGCCCAATTGGCCGGCATCTGCCAGTCGATGGGACTGGTGGCGGCGATGAACCTGGACGGCGGAGCGTCGTCCGGCCTTTACGCGCATGGAAAGCTGCTGACGGCGCCGGGCAGGGAATTGAGCAACGCCTTGGTGGTCGTCCCCCGGAAAACCGCCCCCATCCAGGTCATGCGGCAAACAGAGCGGATTTCCTTCCTCACTCCGCCCGTACTGATACGCGGGAGCATCTACGTTCCGACCGCGGAGGCCTTCGAGAAACTGGGGGCGGCCGTTCACGTTGACCAGCAGGACGGCGCACTGGTGGCAGCCAAAGAGGGAACGGTCATCCGAATAACGAAACAGGGGAAGGTTTTCCGGGATGGAAAGGCGATCCCCCTATTGGTGGAAAAGAGAATGATTGCCGGCACGGAGATGGTCCCGCTCCGGCTGGTGGCGGAGCTGCTGGATGGGGAAATCGAGTGGGATCAGCAGAAACGCATCGCAACCATTCGGAAGAAAGGAGGCGCGCCGTCTCCATAAAGGTCCGGTCAGGTTGCCGGGGGGCATCCCCCGGCTCGGACTGAGGACAAACCGAGGGGAGCGGAGGAGAAGCATGCTGCCAGGCGGAGCGACTTGCGAAGCTCTACCGGGCGGAGCGGCGGTCTGCGCGAAAACGGAGCGCCCCCTCTGTACAAGGACTACCGGGCCTGACCGTTTGTTTCCGGTGCCTGTTTCCGTTCCTCGTTGGATGTCGCGATTGCAATGATATCCTTTGCCAATGCGGTCATGGTTTTTCCGTCTTCACTCTGATCGCATTCGGCCCAGTTGAACTCACGAATGGCCCTGTTATCGTCAACAACTCCATGGTCCCGGTATTTCCCGTACAACCCGTCAGTGTGTACTGCAGCAGCGTATCGGTTTCCTTCCGTTCCAGCGCATCGCAGAAATAGGTTGCAACTTCTCCTTTGCCGAACTGATCTTCCGTACTGTCCAGGCGAAATTCAATTTTTTTATTTTGATAGGACAAGTCATGGAAGATGGGATCGCCTTCGATGGTGTATCGGATCAACCGCAGCGTCGCAGGTTGATTGCGGGATACGCTGGCAATAAATTCGTCCATTTTTTCCAAATGTGTTACGCCGCCGTGCCTATCAATCACATCCCCTTCTTCCGGACGAACGTGACTGCTGCACCCCAGCATGAGCAGGCAGATGAACACCCACAGAACAAACGCCGTTCGTTTCGGGAGTTTTACGGACATCCCGGTCCCCCCCTCGTCTTCGTCAAACGTCGAGTTGACACGTTTTTTACGTTGACGCGTGCATGCCACAAAACGTTTCGAGGAGGCGGACTACAGGGAAATCCGCGTGTTGGCAAAGAAGTCGTCGATCGCAAAGGAAACGGTGCCAAATACGGCCGAATGCATGTTCAGGCCGGAAAACTGGATCCGAAGCTGCTTGCGACTGTACGCAAGCGACCGATTTTCCACGACCCGTGTGATCGGGTTGATCAGCCACTTTTCCGCGGAGGTCATTCTGTTGCCGATCACGATCAGTTCCGGGTTGAACGTGTTGATGATTGTCGTGAGACCGAGGCCGATGTATTCGCCCACCTGGTTGAACAGATTGATCACCTCGTGATGGCCTTCATCGGCCAGCGTGACAAGATGGGCGAGCGTGATCTCCGGTTCGTTCGGGGCCGGCGGAATCGCCAGGGCTTTCGCCTGTTCGAGCAGCGCGTTCTCGGAGGCGTACAGCTCCCAGCATCCCCGGTTGCCGCAGCGGCACTTTTTGCCGTTGGGCTCGATCGGAATGTGCCCCATTTCACCGGCAAACCCGTTGCATCCCTTGTACAGCTCGTTGTTGATGATGATCCCCGTACCGATCCCGATCCCCAGGCTGACGTAGACGGAGTGGGCAATCCCTTTGCCGACGCCGAATATCTTTTCCCCCATCGCGCCTGCCTTCGCTTCGTTGTTGATCGTGACCGGCAGGTGAAAGTGACCCTGGATGATGCTCTTCACATCGACGTTTTCCCATCCCAGATTGGGCGCGAACAAAATCTGCCCATGCTCGTCGACGATGCCCGGCACGGCGATGCCAATCCCGACAATGCCGTATTTGCTGGGCGGCGCTTGATCGATCAGGGCCTGGATCGTTTGCTTGAGCAGGTCAACAATGTTCTCAAACGAGAGGTTCGCAATCGTCAGCATCGTTTCCTGCACGATATTCCCCTGCAGATCGGTGAGCACGGCGAGCAGGTAGTTGACGCCGATGTCCACGCCGATGGCATGGCCCGCGGTCGTGTTGAACAACAGCATGAGCGGTCTGCGCCCGCCCTTGGACTGCCCCAAACCGATCTCGTACGCAAACTCCTCCTGAATCAATTCATTGACAAGCGACGATACCGTTGATTTATTCAGGCCGGTTACTTCCGAAATTTGCGCCCGCGAAATGGGGCCATTCTTTTTAATCGTCTCCAGCACGATCGATTTGTTGATCTTTTTCACCAGAAATTGGTCGCCAGTTTGCAGCATGTATCTCACCACTTTGTTTATCGGATATACCAATTATACATGAAAATTTTCCAAAAATCACGTTGATTGTGCGAAAATGACATGCATTTCAGCAAAAATCCTCTTGTATTCCGTTGATTCGCCCGATGATTCGCCACCGCTAGACAATCACGAAAATTTTATTAGTTTGTCGGTTGAACAAAGTAAAGGTGGGTGATATGATAAGGGTACACATTCGCGAAAAATTGGGAAAAAGGGGAATCGTCATGAAGAAAAGGGGCAGATTGTTGTCTGGTGCAGTGAGTCTTTTCCTGTTGGCCTTTGCCGTCGCGGGCTGCGGCCAGGATGCGCGGCCGCAAACTGAAAGCGCTGCCAAACCGGGCGAATCGCAAAGCCAGCAAGCGGCGGCGGGCAAAGTCATCAAGATCGGTCTTTCCATTGATGACCTGCGGCTGGAAAGATGGCAGCATGACCGGGACATTTTCATCGAAAAGGCAAAGGAGCTGGGAGCCGAAGTGGACGTGCAGTCGGCCAACGGCGATGACGCCACACAGTTGGCCCAGGTGGAAAACATGCTGTCCAAAGGCGTCGACGTGATCGTCATCATTCCGCACAACTCCGAAGCGATGGCAGCGGCAGTGGACGCGGCCCGAAAGGAAAACGTTCCGGTATTGGCCTATGACCGTCTCATCACCAATTCCGACGTGTCCGCCTATGTCACCTTCGACAACGTGCGCGTTGGCGAGATGCAGGCCGAATCCCTGACCAAGCTGGTCCCCAAAGGGAACTACTTCCTGCTGGGCGGTTCGCCCACCGACAACAACGCGAAGCTTTTCCGCAAAGGGCAGATGAACATCATCCAGCCGTTGGTGGACAAGGGAGACATCAAAATCGTCGGCGACCAGTGGGCAAAAGACTGGCAGGCGGACGCCGCGCTGCAGATTATCGAAAACGCTCTCACGTCGACCCACAACAACATCGATGCCATCGTCGCGTCCAATGACAACACGGCGGGCGGCGCCATTCAGGCCCTGGCGGCGCAGGGATTGGCCGGCAAGGTTGCCGTTTCCGGCCAGGATGCCGACCTTGCCGCCGTCCAGCGGATCGTGGAAGGCAAGCAAGCGATGACCGTCTACAAGCCGATCAAGGCGATCGCCACCAAGTCGGCGGAAGTGGCCGTCAAATTGGCCAAAGGCGAAAAGATTGAAGCGACGACCACGATGAACAACGGCAAAGTGGACGTGCCGACGATTCTGCTCGATCCCATCCAGGTCGACAAGAACAACGTGATGGAAACGATCATCAAGGACGGGTTCCATTCGTTTGAAGACGTGTATAAAAACGTTCCGGAAGACCAGCGTCCGAAACGGTAGCCAGGTCATCAGCAGGGGGAGCCTGCCTTCCCCCCCTGCTCCCAACCATCTTCGGGGGTGATAGCATGTATGCGCTGGAAATGAAATCGATCACCAAGGAGTTTCCCGGCGTTCGCGCGCTTGACCGCGTCACCTTTTCCGTAAAAAAGGGGGAAATTCATGCGCTGTGCGGCGAAAATGGCGCAGGCAAGTCAACGTTGATGAAAGTGTTGAGCGGGGTGTACCCCGACGGCACGTTTACGGGGGACATCATCGTCAACGGCCGGAAGCAGCGTTTCAAAAGCATCAAGGATTCGGAAAAGGCGGGCATCGCCATCATTTATCAGGAGCTGGCGCTCGTCAAAGAGATGACGGTCGGGGAAAACATCTTTCTCGGAAACGAACCGAAAACGTTTGGCGTGATCGACTGGGATACCCTTTACCTCGAGGCGAGAAAATGGCTGAAATCGGTTGGGCTTGAGATCAATCCGGAAACAAAAGTGAAGAATCTGGGCATTGGCCAGCAGCAGCTCGTGGAAATTGTAAAGGCGCTGTCAAAGAACAGCGACATCATCATTCTGGATGAACCGACCGCGGCGCTGACGGAAGCGGAAGTATCGCTGTTGATGGAGATGCTGCGGCAGCTGCGGAAAAGAGGCGTCACCTGCATTTACATCTCGCACAAGCTGAACGAAGTTATGTCCCTCGCCGATTCCGTTACGGTCTTGCGGGACGGCAAAACGGTCGCCACGCACCCGATCGGAGAGCTGACGGAAGAGAAAATCATTTCGCTGATGGTGGGACGGACGTTGACGGAACTCTTCCCGTACGAGCCAAAGCAGCGGGGCGAAAAAGTGCTGGAGGTAAAAAACTTCTCCGTCTACAGTCCGTACCAGAACAAACAGGTCGTCCGGGACGTCTCTTTCTCGCTCCACAAGGGGGAGATTCTGGGCATCGCAGGCTTGATGGGAGCGGGACGGACAGAGCTGTTTACCAGCATTTTCGGCGCGTACGAGGGGAAGAAGCAGGGCGAAATCCGGATCGACGGAAGGCCGGTAACCATCAAAACCCAGCGGGATGCCATCGAAAGCGGGATCGCGTACGTCTCGGAAGACCGGAAAAAATACGGGCTGGTCCTGGACATGAGCGTCCGGAAAAACGCGACGCTGGCGGCGCTGGACAAAATGATCAGGAACGGCGTCATCGATGAAGCGGCAGAGGTGAGCACGGTCAACCGTTTCATCGAAAAATTGAAGGTTAAAACGCCCGGCCTGGAAGCAACCGTGAACAACTTGAGCGGGGGAAACCAGCAAAAGGTGGTTCTCAGCAAGTGGCTGATGAACGAGCCGAAAATCCTGATTCTCGATGAGCCGACACGCGGCATCGATGTGGGCGCAAAATACGAAATTTACAAACTGATCAACGAATTGGTTCGGCAGGGAATGGCCGTCGTCATGATTTCGTCCGAACTGCCCGAAGTGCTGGGCATGTCGGATCGCATTCTGGTCATGGCGGAAGGGAGGATCGTCGGCGAATTGACGCACGAGGAAGCGACGCAGGAAAAGGTCATGATGTACGCAACCGGGGGTGGGGCAAGTGGAAAAACAGAAGCTGTCCTTTCGATTTGACATTCGCGCATACACGCTGGTCATCGCGCTGATCTTCATCGCAGTCCTGTTCACGGTGCTGACGGACGGCGGATTTCTGACCTCGCGCAATCTGTCCAACCTGTTCCGGCAGATGTCCGTGATTTCCATTCTGGCGATCGGCATGACGCTTGTCATCGTGGCGGCGCAAATTGACCTGTCGGTTGGATCGATTGTCGGGCTGACCGGCGGGATTGCGGCGATTCTCCAGGTGTGGTACGACTGGGGAACGGTTCCGGCGGTGCTGGTCGCGATCCTGGCCGGAGCCGCCATCGGGCTCCTGCAGGGCTGGCTGGTCGCCTACAAGGCCGTGCCCGCCTTTATCGTCACGTTGGGCGGGATGATGGTGTGGCGCGGGGTGCTGCTTGGTGTCAGCAAAGGGGAAACCGTGGCCCCTTTGCACGAGAGTTTTGTACAGATTGGCCAAAGCTATCTGCCCTATGTGTGGGGGTATGTGCTGGCGGCGATCATGTGTGCGGCCATTTTTTACGGAACGGCGCGCAGGCGCCAAAAACGCGCCCGGCTTCAGCTTCCCCTGAACAGCGCGGCGAGCGATTACGGCAAAGCGTTCGCCTACGCGGTCATCCTCATGGGCTTCACCTATATGATGAACCGCTATTACGGCATTCCGATCCCCATGCTGATCGTGCTGGTGTTGGGTCTGGTGTTCCTGTTCATCTCGACGAAAACGGGATTTGGCCGCTATCTCTACGCCATCGGCGGCAATCCGGAGGCGGCCCGCTTTTCCGGCATCAACATCAAGGCGCACATGCTTTCGGTTTTCGTGATGATGGGGGCGCTGGCCGGCGTGGCGGGCGTCGTGTTGACGGGCCGGCTCAATGCGGCAACGGTGGGCGCCGGTCAAAGCTTTGAGCTGGACGCCATCGCGGCGTGCGTGATCGGCGGAACCAGCCTGGCCGGCGGAACGGGCAGCATTGTCGGCTCGATCATCGGGGCGCTGGTCATGGTCAGCCTTGACAACGGCATGAGCATGATGAACGTGCAGCCCTTCTGGCAGTACATCGTCAAGGGTTCGATTCTGGTCTTCGCGGTATGGCTGGACATCGCCACCAAGAACAAATCGTAAGCAGCCTGGCAAACTTTTTGCGGAAAGGATGGAGGAAGCATGCGCACCGTGAAATGGGGGATTCTGGGGACGGCGCGGATTGCCCGGGAACAGCTGATCCCGGCTTTGCAGTGGGAAGGGCACAGCGAAGTTGTCGCGATCGCGAGCAAAAGCGGAAAGGCGCGGGACGTGGCTGACCGCTTCGGGATTCCCGCCGCCTACGACGACTATGAAGCGCTGCTGGGCGATCCGGCGGTGGAAGCGGTCTACATTCCGCTGCCAAACGGGCTGCACAAGGAATGGGCCATCAAGGCGGCCCGGCACGGAAAACATGTGCTGTGCGAAAAACCGTCGGCGCTGACCAGCGCAGAAACGCGGGAGATTCTGGAGGCCTGCCGCGAACACGACGTGATCTTCATGGAAGGCTTCATGTACCGCCACCACCCGCAGCATCAGCGGGTAAAAGAAATCATGCAGTCCGGGGAAATCGGCGAGGTGGTCCTGTTTCGCGCTTCGCTCCACTTCCTGCTCGAAGATGTGGAAGGGGATATCCGCATGGACCCGGCGCTGGGCGGCGGCAGCCTGTATGACGTCGGCTGCTACTGCATCCATTCCGCCCGCCACATGTTGGGGGAGGAGCCGGTATCCGTCTTTGCGCAGGGCCGCATGCACGAACGGCGGCAGGTGGACACGCTGGTTACCGCCCTGCTTCGGATGAACAGCGGCGTATCCGTCGTGTTTGACTGCGGTTTCGAGACCGTTTTCCACAATCAATACGAAGTGGTGGGAACGAAGGGGACGATACGCGTTCCGCGTGCGTACCGGCCTGATCTTCAAGGCGGCGAAGGGCTTGTGATCGTGACGACGGACGATGGCCGCGTGCGCGAGGAGAAAATCATCGCCGCTCAGTACGTCCTCGAAGTGGCCGAGATGAACGAAATGATCGTGTACGGCAAGGCAGCCGGGTATTCTCACGAGCAAATGATCAACAACATGCGGGTGATCGACGCCTGCTATGAATCGCTGCGGACAGGAGAAATCGTCGCCTTGTGACCGAAGCGTGAAAGGAGGCAGCACAGATGGGATTCTTGTTGGGCATTGATGTCGGAACCTCCGGCGTGAAAACCTGCTTGTTTCGGATGGATGGATCACTGCAAGCGGCGGCGAGTGCCGATTATCCGCTCCTGCAGCCAAAGCCGGGATGGGCCGAGCAGCATCCCGAAGACTGGTGGCGGGCGGTGAAGCATACCATTCAGAACATCATCAGGAAGGCCGGGATCCGGCCGGCGGATATTGCGGGGATTGGGCTTTCCGGTCAGATGCACGGGCTTGTACTGCTCGACCGGAGTGGGAACGTGCTGCGCCCCGCCATCATCTGGTGCGATCAGCGCACGCAGGCGGAAGTGGAGTGGATGGAGGAGAAGATCGGGCGGGACGCCATCATCCGGATGACGGCCAATCCGCCGCTGCCCAACTTCACCGCGACCAAACTGCTCTGGGTGCGGGAACATGAACCGCAGGTCTATGAAAACATCGCCAAGGTCCTGCTGCCGAAAGATTACATCCGCTACAAACTGACCGGCGAATGGGCGACGGAAGTGTCGGATGCTTCGGGGACCCTGCTGCTGGATGTGGCCCACCGCCAATGGTCCCGGGACATGCTGCGGCATCTGGACATTCGCCCGGAGTGGCTGCCCGCCGTGTACGAGTCGCATGAAATATCGGGCCGCGTCTCCGCCGGTGCGGCGCAGGAGACGGGATTGGCCCAGGGAACGCCGGTTGCGGGCGGGGGCGGCGACCAGGCGGCGGGCGCTGTCGGCAACGGCATTGTCAGGACGGGCATCGTCTCCGGCACGATTGGCACCTCCGGCGTGGTTTTTGCCTGCACCGACAAGATTGTCACCGATCCGAAAGGTCGCCTGCACAGCTTTTGCCACGCTGTTCCGGGAAAGTGGCATGTGATGGGCGTGACGCAGGCGGCGGGCGGCTCGCTTCAGTGGTTCCGCAATCAATTTGGCGATGTGGAACGAAGCGCTGCGTCGTTTTTGCAAAAAGATCCGTACGAATTGTTTTCGGAAGAGGCGGAACATGCGCCGGTAGGGAGCGAAGGTCTGCTGTTTCTTCCTTACCTGATGGGTGAGCGTACGCCGCACCTGGACCCGTTCGCAAAAGGCGCTTTTGTGGGCATCACCGCACGCCACGCAAAAAATCACTTCATTCGCGCGGTAATGGAAGGCGTGGCCTACAGCTTGTTGGACAGCATCGAACTGATGAAGGCGCTCGACATGGATATCTCGCATGTCCGGGCGTCGGGCGGAGGGGCCCGCAGCCGCGTGTGGCGGCAAATCATGGCCGATATTTTCAATCGTGAGGTGGACACGGTGGAAGCGAACGAGGGGCCGGCATTCGGAGCGGCGCTGTTGGCCGGCGTGGGCACCGGTGTGTACGGCAGCGTGGAGGAAGCCTGCGAGGCGGCCGTTCGCACCGCGGATCGGCTGCTGCCCGTTGCCGCCCATGTGCCGGTCTATCAAAAGTACTACGCCGTGTACCGCCGGCTGTACGGCGATCTGCGGGAGAGCATGCACCTCCTGCACAAGCTGGTGGAAGAGGGAGAGCAGGGATGAGGCGGCAGGAAGACATCGACTGCAAACTTCAGCGGGTTCGCCGCTTTTTGCAGGAAAAGGAACTGGCAGGCGCTTTTTTCATGAGCCGCGCTTCCTTTGCCTGGATCACCAGCGGCGGAGACAACCATGTTCCGAGCAGCTCGGAGCAGGGGGAGGCGGGTGTTCTGGTCACGCCGTCCGATTACATCGTCGTGACCAACAACATCGAAGCGCCGAGGCTTATGGCCGAGGAGTTCGTCGGGGTTGACGCGGTGTGGATGGAGTATTCCTGGCATGAGCAGTTGGTCGATGTGCTGTCCCGTGCGGCCGAACTGGAAAAGATCGCTTCGGATGTGCCCATAGCGGGCTGCCGCTACATGCCGCATGAGCTGGCTGCGCTGCGCTTCACGCTGACAGCGCTGGAAGTGGAGAGAATCAGGGAACTGGGAGCGGCGGCCGCCAGGATCACCGAAGAGATCTGCTTCGGGTTGAAACCGGGGGTTACCGAGCGGGAAGTCGCGGCTGGCCTGAATGCCGCGCTGATGAAACACGGCCTCGATCCAACCGTCACCCTGGTCGCCCACGATGAGCGGATCGCCCGCTTTCGCCATCCGATCCCGACAGATAAGCCGCTGCAGCGGCACAGCATGGTCATTTCCTGTGCGAGAAGGTACGGGTTGATCGTCGCGCTGACCCGCATCGTGCATCTGGGACCGGCGCCTGATTCCCTGCTCGCCCTCCATGAACGGGTGGCGCAGATCGACAGCGTGATGATGGATGCCAGCCGGATCGGCACCCCCTATCGGGACGTGCTGCGGCGGGGCATGGAAGCTTACGCGGAAGCCGGATACGGGAATGAGTGGCGGCTTCATCATCAAGGGGGACCGCTTGGATACGCCAATCGCGACGTTCTCGTCACCCCTGCCACCTCCGGATTGATTCAGGACGGTCAGGCGCTGGCCTGGAATCCGTCGATAACCGGGAGCAAATCCGAAGATACGATCCTGGCAGAAGAAACCGGCCCCACCATCCTCACCAGGGGAGGCGGCCATTGGCCGATGATCGAGTGCTGCGTACAGGAGCGCATCTATGCCCGCCCGGCCATTTTGCAATTGTAGTTTCCATATTTGGACCACAGGAGGAGTTATCATGACAAACGCATACCAACCCACACCTGAAGACCGTTTTACCTTTGGCCTATGGACGGTTGCCAACCCGGGGCGGGACCCCTTCGGCGATGCCGTCCGGACCGGGTATTCGCCAGTGGAAGCCGTGAAAATGCTGGCAGAAATCGGCGCCTATGGCGTCAGTCTGCACGACAACGATCTGGTTCCGATTGACGCAACGCCTGGGGAACGAGACCGGATCGTGAACGAATTCAAGCGGGCGCTGGAAGAGACCGGCATGAAACTGCCGATGGCCACGGTCAACCTGTTTACGCATCCGGTGTTCAAGGACGGGGCGTTCACCTCCAACGATCCGCGCGTGCGGGCCTACGCGATTCAAAAAACCACCGACGCCATCGATCTGGGCGTGGAATTGGGCGCCTCCATTTTCGTGCTGTGGGGCGGACGGGAAGGAACGGAAGTGGATGCGTCCAAGGACGCCGTCGAGGCGATGAAGCGGTATCGCGAAAGCATCAACTATCTGTGTGAGTACGCACGCGACCGCAAATACGACATCAAATTCGCGCTGGAAGCGAAGCCGAACGAACCGAGAGGGGACATTTACACGCCGACGACGGGCGCCATGCTGGGATTTATCGCCACGCTGGACCATCCGGACATGGTCGGGGTAAATCCGGAGGTGGCCCATGAGAGAATGGCCGGCCTCAATTTCTACCACGCGGTGGCCCAGGCGCTCGAATGCGGCAAGCTGTTCCATATCGACCTGAATGACCAGAAGCCGGGCCGTTTTGACCAAGACCTGCGATTCGGCTCGGAAGACGTGAAGAACAGCTTCTTCCTCGTCAAACTGCTGGAAGATTACAACTATCAGGGGCCCCTGCATTTTGACGCCCATGCCTATCGCACCGAGGATCTGGAAGGCGTGCGCGAATTTGCCAAGGGCTGCATGCGGACGTACCTGATCCTGAAGGAGAAAGTGAAGCGGTTCAACAGCGATCCGGAGATCCAGGGACTGCTGCAGGAATTGAAACATCATGACGCAGGCGTTCCCGGATTCGACTTCACGTACTCGCCGGCCAAGCACCAGGCCTTGAAAGCCGCTCAGTTCGACCGCGACGGGATTGGCAAAAAAGGACTGGCCTACGAGAAGCTGGATCAGCTCACCATGGAAATCATCCTGGGCGTGCGTTGAGCGGCGGCACGGCGAACATGAGCGGTTGAGCGCTGGTACGACAAACCGGCATCGCAAGGAAAACAAGGAGGCTGACATCCCTGGATACATGGGGGATGTCAGCCTCTTTCCCTTGCGGCTCTCCATTCCGGTTCGCGGCGGAAGCGCGTCCCGTCACTTGACCGAATGGACGTTGTCGGAAACGCTCGGGGCGGTTGCGTACGTCCTGCCGATCATCACGGCCAAACTGACGGCGATGCCGTACATGATCGGGTTTGTCGAGCTGAGTCCTTCGATCGCCAATCCGGCCAGCACGACGACGGTGCCGGCAATGATCGAGGAAAAGGCCGCTTTCGCTGTCGCTCGCTTCCAGAAGTATCCGACCACGAGCGGAACGAATATCGCACCGGATAAAATGGCGTACGCCACGTCAAGAGCGACCAGCACGTCCTGAATCCAGATCGAGAAGACAATGGCGAGCGCGCCGATGAACAGCGTCGTTACCCTGGACAGCCGCAGCAGCCGCTGATCGTCCATGTCCCGAAACCAGTACGGCTTTAGGATGTCGTGGGTAAGCAGCGTGGAGGAAGCGAGCAGCGTCCCGGAGGCGGTCGACATCAGTGCAGAGCAGACGCTGGCCAGGACGATGCCCAACACCCCATTGGGCAGAATGGAGATGGCCATGTTGGCGAACGCATTTTGCGGGTTTTCCAGATGAGGGAGGGCAATGAATGCGCACATTCCGACGATGGTCAATGAAACCGCATACAAAATGCTGTAGACGCCGGCCAATACGGACCCGGTACGGGAAATCTGCAGCGTGCGAGCGGTAAAGACGCGCTGCCAAATATCCTGGGAGACCACCATGCCGAGCGCGTAGAGCAGGAAATATTGAAGAATTTGGCCGCCGCCGATGGCGGTCAGATCAAAATGGGCGGCGGGCAGTCTGGATGCCAGTTGATCCCATCCGCCGACATGCGACAGGCTCATCGGCAGCATGATCAGGAAAACGCCCGCGGTCATGACGATGAATTGGATGATGTCCGTTACCGTTACGCTCCACATGCCGCCCAAAATCGTATAGAACAGCACGATTCCGCCGCCGACGATCATCGAGAGGGTCATGTCCCAGCCAAGCAGCACGTTGATGATGGTGCCCATCCCGATCACCTGCGTCACGGCTACCATCAGCGTGTAAATCGCCGCCACCAGGGCACTGACGAGCCGGGTTTCGGCATTGTAGCGCTTGCCCAAAAACTCGCTGATCGTCGTTACGTTGGACTGGGATATCCGCTTGGTGAACAAAACGCCAAGGAGCATGATGCCTACCCCGATCATGGTGACAAACCACATGCCCGAAATGCCGAATGTGTAGCCCAGCTTTGTCGTGCCGATGGTGGAGGCCCCGCCCAAAATGACGGCGGACAGACAGCCGAGATACATGAACATGCCCAGGTTGCGCCCCGCCAATGCGTACTCTTCCGTTGTCCGGGCACGCTTGGAGCCGACGACGCCCACTGCAATCAGCGACGCGAAATACAGCAGAATGACGATCGTATCGACGCTGTTCATCCTTTATCCCTCCAGGTTTTCCTGTTTTCGGCGCTGTTTCCATGCGATCAGGCTGATCATTTCGTACGCCACGGCCGCGGCCAGTCCGGCCGTAATTTCGCTGGGGTCGTGTGACGGCAGGACTTCGACCAGATCAAAACCGACCAGATGAAGGGTGTCCAGTCCTCTCACCAGTTGAATCGCTTCATAGCTGGTAGGCCCGCAGACTTCCGGGGTTCCTGTGCCCGGTGCGTACGCAGGATCGACGAAATCGATGTCAAACGACACGTACGCCGGCCGATCGCCCACCCGCTGATGGATGCGGCGGATGGCCTGCTTACAGCCGATGGCGCGCAGTTCGCTCATCGGCATCACTTCAAAGCCAAGCGCCCGGGCGTCGTTGATGTCTTCCGGTCCGTAGAGCGGTCCGCGCATCCCCACCTGTATCGAATGGGACGTATCGATCAATCCTTCTTCCACCGCCCGGCGGAACGGCGTTCCATGCGTGTACTTTTCGCCAAAATAGCTGTCCCATGTGTCCCCGTGGGAGTCGAAGTGAATCAGGGCAACTGGACCGAATTTTCTGGCAAATGCACGCAGGCTGCCGAGCGAAATGGAGTGATCGCCGCCCAAAATGATCGGGGTCACGTCGTTGTCGATGAGCGAAAACAGCTCCCGCTCCATGATGTCGTACGTCTTGTGAATGTTGAATGGAACCACGTCGATATCGCCGTAATCAACACCGGAGCAGTATTCAAAGATATGGATGTCTTGGTCGGGATTGTACGGGCGAAGCAGCACCGAAGCGTTCCGGATATGCTGCGGGCCGTACCGCTGACCGGTTCGGTTGGACGCCCCCGTGTCAAAAGGGACGCCCACCACCGCAAAGTCGACACCGTCCGTCGTCCGCACATGTTCCAACCTCATGAACGTGCGCACGCCGCAAAAGCGGGGAGATTGGGATGAATCCTTGGGTTTGTACGCAACCATAGCCGGCCTCCTTGTGTGAAAGGTTCGTTACACGGCACTGCTGCCGATGCACAGTGTTTCCTGTTCGTATTCCGTAATGGCTTCGTCCAGCATGCGCAGGCCAACGTCGATTTGCTCTTTGGTCACAGTGAGCGGAGGAATCATGCGGATGACTTCACCGCGGTTCCCGCACAGGTAGAACAACACGCCTTTGCTCAGGCACTTGTTTAGAATCGTCAGCAATCCTTCTCCATTGGGCGCCTTCGTGCGGGGATCGACGATTTCGATGCCGATCATCAGTCCGACGGCGCGGATGCTGCCAATCGTCGGGTGTTTCTGCTGCAGGCGGCAAAGCTGTTCCCGGGCGTAGCTGCCCATCACGCGCGCGTTTTCCACCAGGTTCTCTTCTTTCATCACTTCCAGCGTGGCCAGAGCCGCTGCACAGGCGATCGGATTGCCGCCAAACGTGGTGCCGTGGCTGCCCAGCGGCCACTGCTTCATCAGCTCCTGGGAAGCGACCGTGGCACTGAGCGGAAGGCCGGAGGCAATCCCCTTGGCAATCGCCATGATGTCGGGGGTGACTTCGAAGGTTTGTGCGGCAAACCAGTTGCCGGTGCGGCCAAAGCCGGTCTGCACCTCGTCGAAAATCAACAGGATTCCGTGCCGGTCGCAGATCTCCCGGAGCTTTTTCAGCCAGCCCTTGGGCGGAACAATGTAGCCGCCTTCGCCGAGAACCGGCTCGACGATCGCGCAGGCCACTTCTTCGGGCGTTACCTGATGGGCGAACAGCGTCTCAAAATCCTTTTCCAGTCGTTCCGCGCAATACGCGTCGGGGTCCGCCCCGGCCGGACACTCCTCCACCCTTGCGTAGGGGAGCTGGTAGGTCAAGCCGCCGGGCTGCAGAAATTTTCGGTACTTGCTTTTGGATGTCGTCACGCTCAGGGAACCCATCGATCGACCGTGAAAGCAGCCGAGAAACGAGAGGACATAGGGGCGTTTCGTCACGTGCTTCGCCAGCTTGATCGCCCCTTCGATCGCTTCCGTGCCGGAATTGGCAAAGAAAAAGCAGTCCAGCCCAGCCGGGAGCACGGTGGTCAATTCCTTGGCCAGACGCAGGATCGACTCGTAAATGACGACGCCGGACGGACCGTGCACCAGTTGGTCCGCTGCCAGCTTGATCGCCTCCACCACTTTCGGGTGGCGATGCCCGGTATTGGCGACGGCAATGCCAGATGTAAAGTCCAGGTAGGTTTTGCCGTCCAATCCGTAGTAATAGGCTCCTTCCGCCTTGACCACCGGCAGATTCGGGTGGTCTTTGGCCATGCTTGGCGCCAGCAAGGCATGCATCTGACCAACCAAATAACTCCAATCGCTTGACATGCTGCAACCCTCCTCGTGTGTCTGCCGGGAAAGAGTTGCAAGTTTCGTTCCAACCCCCTACGTGATTCCGTATTTTTTTAATTTCCGCACCACGGACGGCTGGCTGATCCCCAACGCCTGCGCCATTTTTACCGTGGTCTTGTGCGTTCGTTTCGCCTTCAGCAGAACCTGCCGTTCGACGTGATCCAAAATGTCCTGCAGCGGCCGATTTTCGTGCACATCAAACAGCGGCAGATCGTATCGCCGGTTGATGTACTCCGGCAGCAGATCGACCGTCACCACCGGGGAGGAAGACGTGACGACCAGCCGCTCGATCACGTTGATCAATTCCCGCACGTTCCCTTTCCACTCGTAATAGATCAAGCGGTGGATCACGGCTTCGTCCAGCGTCCGTTTCCGGTTGTATTTTTGCTCAAACTGGCTCAAAAAGTACTGGATCAGCGGCAGGATGTCCTCCGTTCTCCTGCGCAGCGGCGGAATGGTAATCGGCACGACATTGAGGCGAAAATAGAGGTCTTCGCGAAAGGTTTTCTCGATCACCGCCGCTTCCAGGTCCCTGTTGGTGGCGGCAATCAGGCGGAAATCCGCCTCCCGTTCCCGGGTGCCGCCCAGCCGGAAGAATCGCTTCTCCTGAATCATCTTCAGCAGTTTGACCTGGTTGATCAGCGACAGTTCGCCCACTTCGTCGAGAAACAGGGTCCCGCCGGAAGCCAGCTCGGCCAGCCCCATCTTTCCTTTCGGGTTGGCCCCGGTAAAGGCACCGCTCTCGTACCCGAACAGTTCGGCCTCAAACAGCGCATCGGGAATCGCGCCGCAGTTTACCTCGATAAACGGTCCTTTGGCGCGTCCGCTGTGGTTGTGAATAAACTTGGCGATATGCGATTTGCCCACCCCGGACTCGCCGAGCAGCAGGATGGTGGCATCCACTTCGGCCACCCTGAGCGCGGTGTCGATCACGTTTTTCATTTCCTCGCTGTTGGCGATGATTCCATCCGCATGCAGATGCTTGTTTCGCAGCATGTCCAGCTCGCTTTTCACGCGCTCGATGTCTTCTTCCAGCACCTGCAGGTAGTGCTGCAGGTTGATCAGCTCCGTCACGTCGTGGGAGTAGCTGACGATAAAGATCAGCTCGCCGTTGGGGTGAAACACCGGGATGCCCGTGACCAGGAGCTTTTTCCGCTTGTTTGTCGTCTGCACCACGGTGATTTTCTTTCGTTCCTTGATGACCATCGGCGTGACAATCGGCGTGAACAGCCCTTCCTTTTCCAGGTCGTACACCGACTTGCCGATCAAGTCCTTTGTGTCCACATCGTAAATCTGCCCGGTTTTTTCAGTGGCCCGCACGATGATGCCGTCCGTATTCGTGACCAGCAGATCGTCCTTGAGCGACTGCAAGATGGCCAGGTCTTCACTCCACGTGTGTTGATCACTCACGTCGCTGTCCCCCTTTGCTTGCGTCCCTTATCCATTTTTGAATAGATGCCGGCTGTACGCTTTCATTTGGCGGTGAGTTTGCCGTACAATTCCTTGCTATACGTTTTTGTATAATTATTCAGGATTGAATCATGTTCGTCAATTTGCAGATGATTCCCTGGGGGGAGGGCTATGAATCAAACCAAAACCGGACAGCAAAACACTGTCCGGTTTCACGTTGCTAGTCCTGCACGAATTCGATTGACGTTACCTGGAATTGATCCTGCACAAACTGATAGGTGATGTGAAAATGTCCCAAAAAATGTGCGGGTGATATTTGCGCGGGAACCCGGGCAAGGAGCGCGTTTTCCTGCGTTTCATAGATCACAATGCCGCCGATTCCGACGGAGGGGAACCAGGTGGACGGGGCCGCGGGGATTTTGTTTGCGGGGATCACCGTTGTTTTTCCGCCAATCGAAATCTCGACTTGTTCCTTGGCGACCTTGCTCGTCACGTTTTGCTTCACCGTCTCGACCGGATCAGGAACCCTTCGTTCCTCGAATGTATCCGTTTGAAGTACGTGGATGTCCTGTGTCAACGCCCCGGTTCCATATCCTGTCGTCAGAATGATGATCAGCTCGTGTTTTCCGTCACCCGTCAGGTCTCTGGACTCGATCTTCGGCGCGTAGGTCGGGTTTGTAACGTTTTTCCAGTCGGCCAGCTTGAATTGGCCCTTGTGTTCCACGAGCAGCGGAGCATACTGGCCATCTTTTTCTTTCAGGGCATAGAGCGTGGTCTGATCAAGAGGCAAACGGGCGATCGGTTTCGGCCCTTCCGGCTTCCTGACGATCACCGACTTCTGTTCGCTGTCCCATGTCACTTCAGCGCCCATCGCCTCCGACACCGCTCGAACGGGAACCATGACGCGTCCGTTGATGATCTGCGGCGCCACATCCGTTTCGACTTTGTTTCCGTTGACGATCAGCGTGATGGTATCCGTGTTTTTGGCAAGTGCCCAACCGCCGGCAGCTGTCAGTGAGGCGCACAATGCAGCCACTACCCATTTTTTCATCTGAATCAGTCATCCTCTCGCTTGGTTTCCACAAATGAACAATCCCTATTATAGCCATGAACCCCTGCTATTTCCAGATTGCGAGCGGCGTCGTAACGCAGTGTGGCAAGTCTCATGCTGTTGAAAAAGGACCTGTCCACGAGAAGCAGGGCCGAACAAGAGTCCCTGTACGCGGCTTTCAGGAGGCGGCATGTGGTTGCACGGCGAAAATTCCGCGTTTCTCCGATAACGTTTGTCCGTTTCAGAAGAAAGAAAGATAGCATTGTATAGCATTGTGAAAGGATCCTTTCACGATCAAAAAAGGGGGTGAAACCATGCCGATCATCAAGCCGTTTATGACCTCGCTGCGGTTTACGTCCACGATTGGAGCCGGAACGGGTACGGGGGCCACGTTTGCGATTGCCGCAACCGCCTTCAACGACGACACGGGCGCAGCCGCCACGGCGTTTCCGAGTTCGTTTGCTTTCTACAACCTCTACATCAACGGCGTGCTTCAGCCGGGGAATACCTCGACCGTCACCACGACATCCATCACCATTCCGGATGGCGATGCCGAAAACCCCGCTACGCCGGTTATTGTTGAGTTTGTGGTAAACTAGGCACGGGTTGGGGGAAACAGGGCTTACACGAGGGCTGGATTGTATTCGGGTCAGCCCTTTTCTCCTGTTTCAGAAAGGATCAACTCTCAAAGTTCCAGCCTGCCGACAAGCGGGAAAGAGAACAGCAGGGTCATGTTGGAAAAGGAGGTTCACCCATGCATAATCGGGTCAGACATTATGTGGTCACAAGGGACATCAACCCCAAAAATCAGGCGGGGTGCAGTCCGCTGGCGTTGATGGGGCCGTTGGGCTGCCCGCTAATCTTTCCGCGCCAGCCGTCTGCTCCGCAGAGTCCGACGCTGCTGAGAGGCGAAACGTTTCAATATACGGCGATTGCTGACGGTGTAAAAAACGTGTATACCAGCGGAGATGCGGTGCTCCAATTCAGTACATCCGGCATTCTTGATCCCGGCACGTTCACGTTCGCCAGTCTATTTATCAATGGCATACTCCAGCCGCCCAACTCCTATGTGATTCAGCCGGGAATCCTGATCCTGAGCGACGTTCCGGTACAAGGCGCTCCGATTATCATTCAATTTGTGAGAATCATCTCTCAATAATTTCTCCTTTGCCGGGATTGAATCGTAAGCGGAGAGGGCAGGGGAACTTCGTCCTTTCTTTCGCTTTTGGAAATACTTGGCAACTGCGTATCACAGCACTACAATCTGTAGTGGGAGGTTGTACCATCATGAAAATTCTCACCTTCAAATGTCATGAGAGGGGGCTGAACCGGTTCTTCGGACCGCTGGAAGCAAAGGTGATGGATGTGCTGTGGAGCGGTTCGGAAATGAGCATAAAGGACGTCCAGAAAAAGCTGGAGCGGGAGAAACACCTGAATTTCAACACCGTCATGACCGTCATCAACCGTTTGGTGGAGAAGGGGGTCCTGGTGAAGCGAACGGAGGGAAGAACTTCCCTGTACCGTCCGGTGCTGTCGCGGGAGGAATTCATGGAGACGCAATCCAGGGAATTGACGCATGAGCTGATGGATGAGTTTGGTCCGCTGGTGGTCAACCACATGCTCGACGCCTTGGATGAAGTGGATCAGGAACTTCTGGACAAGCTGGAAGAAAAACTGAAGCAGTGGAAAAAGGAAACGTAAGCGATGTGGGAAAAGCGATCAAAGGTGATTGTCAGGCAGATCGTCCTCTCCGCGAGAACCTATAAGCGATTGCGGCATCTTCGGCATGAAGGGCACTGCACCGCGCTCAATCAAGCGTTTTGCGGCAGCAGGGGGGAAGAGGCGATTCTGGTGGTGGAACACCCGGCACCGGTTGCCTTTACGATGGGCATGTGGAAGCCCCGCATTATCCTCTCCACCGGGGTGGTGAAGCTGCTTGACCACAACGAGCTGAAAGCGGTCATCTATCACGAAATATTTCATCAAAAGCATCGGGACCCGGTCAAAACGTTCGTCTTGTCCCTGGTCGCTGCGGTGATGTGGTACCTGCCGATCCTCAAATGGTTCAGACATCACTACAACATCGCCAGGGAAGTGCTGGCGGACCATTACGCGGTGAACCGGCTGGGATCGGGGCAGGACCTGGGAGGCGCCCTGGTCAAAATGCTGAAATACGGACGAACGGCTCCGGTGCAGGCTGCCGTCTCCTTTTCCGACACGTCGATTAACTACCGGATCCTGCGGCTGCTCGACCCGGACATGGACATTCCGTTGAGGCTGCCGTTTGCGCCGACGATGATTTCGGTGCAGGTGCTGCTTTTGCTGTGTTCCCTGTTTCTGATCGAATTCTCCTGAATTTTTTTGGCCGCTTACACTACAGGTTGTAGTTAGAAAATAATGGGAGGAAATGGCGATGGTTCAACAAAACGGATTCGGCTCTTTCATTGTTCGCGTGGTGCTGGGGGTGATCTTTTTTGCGCATGGCCTGCAGAAGTTTCAAGGCGGCCTCGACAAGACGGCAGGGTTCTTTGAAAGCGTCGGCATCCCCGGCTTTCTGGCCTATGTCGTGGCGTTTCTCGAAGGGATCGGCGGCATCTGCCTGGTGCTTGGCCTGGGCACGCGGATCATCGCCGGGGCTTTCGTCGTCATCATGCTGGGCGCGATTGTTACCGTAAAGCTGAAAGGCGGATTTCTCGGCGGGTACGAATTGGACGTGGCCCTGATGGCGATGGGGCTGCACCTGCTGATCAGCGGCAGCCCGGCGCTTGCGCTGGACAACCTGTTCCTTGGGCGGTCCAAGGAAGCGGAGCAGCGGGCGTAGCGATTGCACCGGTGAGACCATGAACGGAGGGGGATGCCCCTCTTCAGACTGTAGGCAAACCGATTGTATCGAAGGAGAAGCATGTTTCCTGGCAGAGCGACTTGTGAGCCCAACCGAGCGGAGCAGCGATTTGCGGGAAAAAGGAGCGCCACCTCTGAATGGGCTGCAAAGCGATGCGGCTTTGGCGATCCCCCGCAAATCGGTGCGTAGCGTGCAGTCTATCTTCCTTGCTGGGCGAGCACGGAGCGGATGCCGGAAACGTGCTTCTCCCCCCAGCAGTCACTTTGTCTACACACTGAGGAGGGGGGATGCCCCTCCTTTTTCTTGCGCGGCTTTACCCGTACATGCGCATATACTCCGCCACCTGCTCCCCGGCCGCAAACACCGGTCCGCTGTGACAAACTTCCAGCCGCCTGGGCATCAACTCCTGCACGATGGCGCTGCTTTTCACCGCTTCCGCCATGTCCGCCGTGAACATCGGCATCGGTCGGCGGAGCTGCCCGTTTTTGGAGGTGAACAGATCGCCGGCGAGCAGCACGCGGTCCTGCTCGTGATAGTAGACGACATGACCGGGAGAGTGGCCGGGGGTCAGATAGGGCTTCAGGCCGGCGATTGGTTCGAGCTGGCCGTCGGGGCTTTCGGCGAGCGGTGCCGCCAGTCCATTGGCGACGTTGCGCTCCGGTTTCTTGCGGCGGGGATACGGAAGCGCCCCTTCCATGTAGGGAATCTCGATGCGGTGTGCGTATACGGGAACCGCGTATCTGTCCAGAATCCCCCTGATCGCCCCCACGTGGTCGGAATGGCCGTGCGTGAGCAGGATGCGCTGCAGCGGCCCGGCGTTCAGGCCGTCGATAAACCGTAAAATGCCGGTGGTCATGAACGGAAGGCCGGCGTCGACCAGCGTGACTCCGTCGTCAGCGGTGACGACCCAGACGCGCACGGGGATCAGCAGCCACGATTTGAGGCTCCAAATGTGCTCGGAGACTTGTTCCACCTTCATCTACGCACCACTTCCTTTTGTCGCGGTTTGGTGAAATCCGGCCAGCATGACTTCCCACGCGAGGTCAAACGTGGGTTCCAGCCGTTTCAGCAGGTGGTCGAGCGGCTCGTCGGAATGGGTGTACGTCCCAATAATCCCGTGCAGGGTAAAGAAATAGATGCGGGTGTAGGCCAGCACCCGGTCATCCGGCGTATCCGGCGGCAGACACGCCCGGACCGCCTGCCTGAGCAGGCCGAACAACCGGTTCCGAAGCTGCTGCACCTCCAGCGCCGGCGTCTCCTCGTCGACACGGGACGCTTTCGCCATGAAAAAAATCGTGTACATGTTCCGGTTCGCGAGACAAAAGCGGACGAATGTGCGGGTGACTGCCTGCAAGCTGTCTGCGGGAGCGAGCGTCCGGTCGCGCAGGACTGCCTCCATCTGCCGATGCAGGGATTGCAGCGGCTCCATGGAGAGATGGTGAAGCAGCGCCTCTTTGTCCTTGAAGTACAGGTAGATGGTCGTGTGGGAGCATCCGGCCTGTTTGGCGATCTCCCGCATGGTCACGGCGTCAAAACCGCGTTTGGCAAACAGCGTGCCGGCCGCCGTCAAAATCGCCCGTCGGGTTTCCTCGGAACGGATTTCCTGTCTGTTCGGCATGGGGACCCTCGCTCCTTTGTCGTGATCCGCTCTATTGTAACCATTGGTTAGTAACCGTTGGTTATAAAATAACCGATGGGAACCTCTGCCGTCAATCCGGTTTCTGCCCATTTCGGACGTTGGCGCGGGCGTTTGGTGATGCGGGTGCATCTGAGGTGCAAACCCCACTTGACCCATCGGTATTTGTGTCATATAAATGTATTGTTCCGCATCGGAACGGAATTCGGAATTCATGCTGGCCAATCGGAGGGAGAATCATGCTGACGTTGTTGTCCATCGTAAACATCGTGTTCATGCTGCTGTTGATGGCCGGATTGTACGCCATGCAGAAGAAGCATGTGTCGTTTTCCAAACGCGTCTTTGCCGCTCTGGGGGCAGGGATCGCATTCGGACTGATCCTGCAGGCTGTTTACGGAATCAAGTCGGACGTACTGCAGACGTCGATCGACTGGTTCAACATTGTGGGGAAAGGCTATGTCAAACTGCTGCAAATGATTGTCATGCCGCTGGTCTTTCTCTCCATTCTGGCTGCCTTTACCAGAATGAAGCTGTCCGCGAACATCGGGAGGATCAGCACGCTGATACTCGGCATCCTGGTGGGCACGACCGCAGTGGCTGCGGCCATCGGGATTGGCTTCACATTCGCGTTTGACCTGGACGGCGTGCAGCTTCAGCAGGGAGAAGCGGAGACCGCGCGCATCGAGCAGGTGGAGCAGAAGCTGGGCGAACTCCAAACCATGACGCTGCCGCAAAAAATCCTGGAGCTACTGCCGGCCAATCCGTTCCTGGATCTCACGGGAGCACGCCCGACGTCGACGATCGCCGTCGTCATCTTTGCCGCGATCATCGGTCTGGCGTTTTTGGGAGTGAAGCGGAAGCATCCCGAACACGCCGAACAATTCGCCGGCATCGTCGATACGTTCTACACGGTCTTGACGAGGGTGGTGACGCTCATTTTGCGCCTGACGCCATACGGCGTGCTGGCCATCATGACACGGGTGGCCGCCACCAGCGACTACGAAGCCATCTGGAACCTGGGAAAATTTGTCGTGGCGTCGTATGCGGCCCTGCTCGTCATGTTTGCCGTTCATTTGCTCCTGCTGGCTCTCGCGGGATTGAATCCGGTCACCTATGTCAAGAAGGCGCTGCCCGTGCTGACATTCGCCTTTACGTCCCGGACCAGCGCGGGTACGCTGCCGCTTAACGTCAAGACGCAGACGGACGAACTGGGCGTGCCGGAGGGAATTGCCAACTTCGCCGGGTCGTTCGGACTGTCCATCGGCCAAAACGGCTGCGCGGGGATCTATCCGGCGATGCTGGCCGTGATGGCGGCTCCGGCTGCTGGAGTCGACCCGCTGACGCCGTCGTTCATTCTGACGCTCATTCTCGTTGTTGCCCTCAGTTCGTTCGGCGTGGCGGGAGTGGGCGGCGGTGCGACATTTGCCGCTCTGATGGTACTGTCGACGATGAATCTGCCGGTGGCGATCGTCGGTTTGCTGATCTCCGTCGAGCCGCTCATCGACATGGGCCGGACGGCTCTCAACGTAAGCGGCAGCATGACGGCGGGCCTGCTCACCAGCAAAGTGACGGGAGAGCTGGATTCCGGCGTGTTCAACGGAACGAAACAGCAGCCGGCGGAGGCGTGACCCGTACACGCCGGTCTGCCGCAAAGAGAAAAGGGAGCCGCGTTTGGGCTCGAACATGGCATCCGCCCCTGACCCGCATGTGGTCAGGGGTTTTTTGCTGCGCAGATTGTCATCATTTTCTTTCCTGGATCCTATGCTGGAAGCAGGAAAGAAAAGTATACTTGTCGAATTTGTCGGATTATTGTCTGGCAGACATCACTGCGACGGACGGAAGGGGGAGAAGCATGCCAATCAAATTGCCTGACGAACTGCCGGCAACGGAGATATTGGCCAATGAAAACATTTTTGTGATGAAGGAGAGCAGGGCCTTTACGCAGGACATTCGGCCGCTGCGCATCGTCATCCTGAACCTGATGCCGGTCAAACAGACGACGGAAACGCAGTTGCTCCGCCTTTTGGGGAACACGCCGCTGCAGGTGGAGATCGTTCTGCTCCATCCCGGCAGCCACACCTCCAAGAACACTTCGGAAGAGCACCTGTCCACGTTTTACAAGACATTTGAAGAGATCAAGGACGAGAAGTTTGACGGCATGATCATCACCGGCGCGCCGGTCGAACAGCTTCCGTTTCACGAGGTCACCTACTGGAAGGAACTGCAGCAGATTCTCGACTGGAAGCTGACCAACGTCACCTCCACGCTGCACATCTGCTGGGGGGCGCAGGCGGGCCTGTACCATCATTTCGGCGTGCACAAGCACCCGCTGCCCGAGAAGCTGTTCGGCGTCTTTGCGCACACGGTGAACAAGCCAAACGTCAAGCTGTTCCGGGGGTTTGACAGCGTGTTCCACATCCCCCACTCGCGTCATACGGAAAATCGGCGGGAGGACATCGAAAAGGTGGCGGAACTGGAGATTCTCTCCGAGTCGGAGGAGGCCGGCGTCTACATCGTGGCCACCAAAGACGGCCGGCAGATCTTCGTCACCGGCCACTCGGAATACGACCAGGGGACGCTGCGGGACGAGTACGAGCGTGACCGCAGCAGGGGCTTGGACATCGCCATCCCCAAACACTATTTCCCCAACGACGATCCGAGCCAGGCGCCGGTGGTAAACTGGCGTGCCCACGCCAACCTGCTGTTTTCCAACTGGCTCAACTACTACGTCTACCAGGAAACGCCGTACGACTGGAACGCCATCCGCTAGCGCCGGAGACGCCAACCATCCGAGCTGATCGGATGGTTTTTTTGCGGTGCGCCCGGCATGGGCGGTAGCTATAGGGTGAAAGTCCCGAACGGGGGTTGGCTGTACCAACCGTTAGCCTAAGGCAAGGGTGTCCGCCGCGAGGCGGAATCTGAAGGAAGCCGGCGGCAAAGTCCCGACCTGAGGTACACGAACCCGATTTGAGGCTGTTGTACTTGGGCGAGCCTGCCGCACAAGGTGAAGCCCCATACAGCCAAAGGGTACAACAGTAAATTGGGCAGGTACATGGGACGAAGGCTACCGCTCTTACCCGGGGAGGTCTGCATGGTACGCCTACTATCGTTGGCAACCGCCTCCGTGAGGGGGCGTTGAACATGCAGAAGTCAGCAGAGGCCATAGTACCCCAATCGGGGACGCCTGAGGGGGAAGGGCCGAACATCAAGTCAGCATATGTCCCAACCTCTTTCGATACGGTGTGTCGAAGCAGAATTCAGAACTGGAACTTCCTCTGGAGAGTAGGGGTGAAGCCCCGAGGGTACAGAGAAGGGCTGAGCATCGTACGGCAAGCTTGGCGACATGTGCGCGGAGGAAGGAGTATCGTTATGGATCTGCTGGAGAAGGTTCTGTCTCGGGACAACCTCACGGCCGCCCTCAAACGAGTGGAAGCCAACAAAGGCGCTGCGGGAGTCGACGGTGTTTCAACTGAACAACTGCGCGACTACCTTCGCCTGCACTGGGCGACCATCCGGTCGCAAATCGAGACGGAAACCTACAAACCGACTCCTGTTCGCAGGGTCGAAATCCCGAAACCTGACGGGGGAATACGGTTGCTAGGCATCCCTACCGTGGTAGATCGCTTCATCCAGCAGGCCATCCTGCAGGTATTGACTCCCATCTTTGACCCAGAATTCTCCGATTCAAGCCTCGGATTCCGCCCGGGTCGCCGCGCTCACAATGCTGTGCAGAGAGCGCAACAGTACATCAAGGAAGGATTCCGGTATGTGGTCGACATCGACCTGGAGAAGTTCTTCGACCGGGTCAACCATGACATCCTGATGAGCCGGGTAGCCCGCAAGGTGAAGGACAAGCGTCTCCTTAAACTAATCCGCGCTTACCTGCAATCCGGAGTTATGGTCAACGGAGTGTGCGTCTCAACGGAAGAGGGTACACCGCAAGGTGGCCCCCTGAGTCCGTTGTTGGCCAACATTCTGCTGGACGACTTGGACAAGGAACTGGAAAGGAGGGGACACCGTTTCTGCCGCTATGCGGACGACTGCAACATCTATGTCCGCACCAAACGCGCGGGGGAACGGGTAAAGGCGAGCGTGGAGCGATACTTGACCAGGGTGCTCAAACTCAAGATAAACCAACAGAAAAGTGCGGTAGATCGGCCGTGCAATCGAAAGTTCCTCGGCTTTAGCTTTGCTCCGGGAAAAGAGGCACGGATACGCCTGCATCCCAAATCGATCATCCGGTTAAAAGAACGAATTCGCCAACTGACCAACCCGCATTGGAGCATCCCTATACAGGAGCGAATTCAAAAACTCAACCAATACCTCATGGGATGGATCGGATATTTTGCGTTGGCTGAGGCGAAAACCCACCTCCTGCGGATTGAGGAATGGATTCGCCGAAGGCTCCGTCTCTGCCTGTGGACGCAATGGAAACGAATCCGTACGCGATACCGCGAACTTCGTTCCCTCGGTCTTCCCCACAGCAAAGCACTGGAGATTGCAAATACCCGCAAGGGTGCATGGCGAACAACCAAATCTCCGCACATTCACAAAGCCCTTGGTATTACCTACTGGCAACAACAAGGGCTCATGAGTTTGGTGCAGCGATATTTCGCACTTCGTCAAGCTTGATGAACCGCCGTATACCGGACGGTATGTACGGTGGTGTGAGAGGACGGGGGTTAGTCGCCCCCTCCTACTCGATCGTGGACAGGCGGCGGGAGTCCCCCCGAAAGCGGGAGACGGACCCGGAGGCGGGAGGATTTCTGCGCGCGCGGACATGTGTGGTAATCTGGAAGGACAGACGAGCTGCGCGAGGAGGAGGCAGAGCCATGGACATCAGGCAGCTTCAGTATTTTGCCGAAGTGGTGAAGCAGCGGAGCTTTACGCGGGCGGCGGAGGTCCTGCACGTCTCCCAGCCGTCCATCAGCAAGATGATCAAAAGCCTGGAAGCGGAGCTCGGGGTGACGCTCCTGGATCGGAGCGACCGGAAGATGGAGCTGACCGACGCGGGCGAGCTGGTGTACGAGCATGCGACCAAGGTGCTTCAGTTGATGGAGAGCCTCACTGCCTCTGTCGCCGAGATGAGAAACCTGCAGCGGGGCAAAGTCAAAATCGGCATGATGCCGACGGTCGGGTCGTTTCTGCTGCCCCATGTGATTGCCCGGTTCAAGCAGGAATACCCCGGCATCGACATGGAGATGAGGGAGTACAGCGCCAAGCGGCTGGAGGTGCAGGTGGAGCAGGGACACATCGACGTCGGGCTGACGGTGCTCCCGGTCAACACGCAATCATTTGCCGCCGTTCCGCTCTCGGCGGAGGACCTGGTTGCCATCGTTCACCGGGAGCATTGGCTTTCCGGCAGGGAGTCGGTCAGTCTGGCGGAACTGAAGGACGAGTCGTTTATCCTGTTCACCGAGGAGTACGCCCTGCACGATGTGGTGCGGCAGGCGTGCAGGCGCTCCGGGTTTGAGCCGCATGTCGCCTACATGAGTTCGCTCTGGGATTTCGTCGGGGAAATGGTCGCGACCCGGCTGGGCATCTCACTGGTTCCCCGTTCCGTAGCCAGGCGGCTCAACAACAGCCTCCTGAAAACCGTCCGCATCTCTTCGCCGCCGATCGACTGGCAGTACGCGCTGATCTACCGCAAGGACGGCTATTTGTCGCACGCGGCGCGGGCGTTTATCGCCTTTGTTCAACAGCACCTCACATCATAACCAACAGGCATCGATTCGATGACGATTATGTATTGTACGAATGGAATCGGGACCGCGTAGAATGAACGTAACCACTTGGCATGTCCGGAGGAGGCGGTCTCGATGAAAAAATGGCTGCAGGCGATGCCGCAACTGCTGCTTCTGCTCCTGTTTTTCTGGTTGGGAAAGGCGGTCGCGGCGCTTTTCCACCTGCACGTGCCCGGCTCCCTGATCGGGCTGCTGCTGCTGTTTCTCGCCCTGCAGGCGGGATGGGTGCGGCTCACGTGGGTGGAAGCGGGAGCGGCGCTGCTCTTTGGCGACATGATCCTGTTCTTCGTGCCGGCTATCGTCGGGATTGTGCAGTACCCGTGGCTGCTGGGCGCAAAGGGGTTGTTGGTGCTTGTCGTCGTGTTGAGCGGAACCGCGCTGGTGATGGCGGCCACCGGTGTCGTATCCGAGCGGCTGCACCGGATGGGGGAGGGGGAGCGGCGTGATTCCGTGGAACGTGTGTAGCTTGCCGCTGACCGTCCTCTTCTACTGGATCAGCAAGCGGCTCAACCGGCGCAGGCCGGGCCTGCTGTTCTCTCCCGCCGTGCTGACCCCGGCGGCGGTGATCGCGGTGCTTGCCGTCACCGGTCTGCCCTACGAGGTATACAGTGAAGCCACCTCCTTTTTAAACGAGATGCTGGGCGTGGTGACGGTGGCGTTTGCCGTCCCTCTGTACCGGAACTGGACGATCCTCGCCGCCAACTGGCGGATCATTGTGTGCAGCCTGGCTGCCGGTTCGCTGGTGTCCATCATCGCCGGCGTCTCGACGGCGATGCTCGTGGGCCTGGGGGAAACGGCGGCAATCAGCGTAATCCCCCGTTCCATCACGATGCCGATCGCCGTCGGCTTGTCGCAGGCGATCGGCGGGGTGCCGTCGCTGACGGCCGTGTTTGGCATGCTGACCAGTTTTGCGGGCGTCTTTATGGCACCGGCGATCATCAAGCACTGCGCTCTCCGCCGGCCCGTGTCGATCGGGCTGATGTACGGCATGGGGGCACATGTGCTGGGCATGGTCAAAGCGTTTGAGCGGGGCGATCTGGAGGGAAGCTCTTCCACGCTTGCCGTGATCGCCGGCGCGCTCATCACCGTGGTGTGGGCGTTTCTCCTGCTGCCGGTGATTCAGACGTGGCTGGCCTAGCGGGAATGCGCACCTCGACGCGGGATCCGAAGCGGAGATGGGGGTGATATTCCCCGCCTCGTCGCATAGACATTTACAAGGATCCGGTTAGGGAGAGGTGATAGCATGATTACAATCGCGGGTTCACCGGTCGATCCGTCCGATCTGCTGGGAGCGTGGTCGTTATCCGGGGGACAGCGGGATGTTGTGAAGGCCATGGCGCGCAGTCGGGACGTGTACGCGTATCCCTCGGCCCAGGTGCTGCGGTTTGAACTGAAGCTGCGCGACCGGCTGGTGAAATCGGCCGTGGCGCTTGCCCACAGCGGGCTGGCATTCGCCACTTTCGAACGGACGAGGTGCAACGAGGAGTTTTGGATGAAAACCGAGTACGGCGGGTGCCTTCTCCGGGAAAACGTGCCGCCGTCCGTCGCCATCGAGGATATTTTCCGCCGCGGCCGGGCATATGCGCTGGAGTGCGCCACGGCGATGGTGGTCGTGATCTACTACGCCGTGCTGCAGTCGATTCGGCGGTCCGACTTTGACCGGCTGTTTTCCGGAATGCTCCTGTACGATTGGCGGTACGACCAGGACCTGCGGTTGGCAACGGTACAGACGACGTCCTTCCTGCCGGGGGACATTGTGTATTTTGAAAACCCCGACTTCAATCCGAACACACCGGAGTGGCAGGGAGAAAACGCGGTGGTGCTGGGAGGGGGCGAGTACTACGGTCACGGCATCGGCATCGGTACGGCCGAGATGATTCTCCACCATCTCAACCGGCAGCGGAGACCGGGAGCCACCCGGTCCGCCTACCTGACTGATCGGGCGACGCGGCCCGGGTTTGCGTATTTGTCCCAGTTTGAGGGCAGCTCGTTCGCCCAGGCTTCACACGCGGAGCCGCTGCCGACATGGGAGCGGATCATCGCCCGGATCGGCTCGTCCGTCTGGGAGGCGTAGCGGAACGGGGGATCGCCAAAGTCGTATCGCTGCGCAGCCTATGTCAAGGTGGCGCTCTTTTTCCCGCACATCGTTGCTCCGCTCGGTAGGGCTCACAAGTCGCTCTGGCAGGAAACAATGCTTCTCCTTCGATCCAATCGGTTTGCTCAATCTGGCAGCCTCGCCCCTGACAGGGCGAGGCTGTTTGCGCGATCGATTAGAAACGGGTCACCGCAAACAGAGACAGGTCGATTTCCGCTTTCCCCCGGGTGATCAACTGGCTGGCCGCTTCTCCCACGGCGCTGGCGAATTTGAACCCGTGGCCGGAAAAACCGGCGGCGATGACGATATGGGGATATTCGGGATGACGATCGATGATGAAGTGTTCGTCGGGCGTATAGGTGTACAGGCAGACCTTGCCCTGGCGGAGCGGCCCGGCGGCCTGGGGCATAAACCGTTCCAGGAACGACCGCGTATCCGCTTCGTCCGAGGGATAAAGGCCAAACGTCCGGTCCAGCAGGTCCGGGTCGGCCGGCTGCCCGCCGTCGTGCCGCCCCACCTTGACCCCCGCGCCGTCCAGGCTGGGAAAGCCGTAAAACATCGAATCGGCCAGTGTGAAAAGAAAGGCCGGAAAGCGATCGGCGCTGTAGAGATGCTCGTCCGCGGCAAACCAGGAGACGGTTTTGCGGGTGGGGGTGAGCGGCAGGGAGAGGCCGAGCGATGCCAGCAGCCCGGCGTTCCAGGCGCCGGCGCTGATCAGCAGCGTACTCCCGCTGTAGGTGCCCGTCTGCGTTTGCACGATCGCACCGTCCCGCTCCGCCCGAATGCCGGTCACCCGCTCGCCGGTGCGCAGCTCCGCGCCGCAGGCCAGCGCCCGGCTGCGGTAGGCGCGGATGCACTCTTCGCTGTAGAGAACGCCCGATGTCGGTTCAAAACAGCCGAGAAACTCCGCGGGCAGACGGATGCCCGGCCAGCGCCGCCCGACTTCCGCCGCGTCCAGCACCTCCAGCGGCAGCGAGTATTGCGCCGCACTCTCCTGCACCTCCCGCAAGAACGGCGCGTCCGCCAGCCCCGCGCTGAGGACGCCTGTCTGCACGAACAGGCGCTTTCCCGTTTCTTCGGCCAGCTCGCTCCACAGCTCTTTGGCCCTGAGCGCCAGCGGCACGTACAGCCTGCCTTCTCCGTACGCGTACCGGATGATCCGGGTATCCCCGTGATGGCTCCCCCATTGGTGAGGCGGATCGCCGGAATCCAGAAGCAGCGTTTTCATCCCCTGCCGGGCCAGGTAATACCCCGCGGCCATGCCCATTGAACCGGCTCCGATGACAATCGCGTCGTAGTGTCGCACGATGGGTTCCTCCTTTTTCCGTTACCCTGTTCCGTTTTTCCTTGTCTCTCTTGCGTTTGTTCCATTATCCTACAGAAGCGCGCGCAGGTCGAGCTCCCTTTTCGCCCCCCGAATACCTGGTTTACCCGTGGGGAGAGGCGGGGGTAAAAAAGCAGATCGATACTGATATCGACAAAACGGGGGACAGGTTCAAGGCGCAGCATGGAGCGGCAAACGGGCGGAACGCTACGATTCCCGCCCGTTTTCGTCTGTGTCGGGGGAAACGCCAAAGGCGTCGTGCAATCCCGTTCGTCCCGCTTCGGTCAGGATGACGGCGCGGGAGGAAGGATGCCGTCTCAGCCAGCCCAGTTCGAACAGGCGGGCGGTCAAGGCGGCGCCGAGCGCCCCGGCGAGGTGGTGGCGCCGTTCCATCCAGTCCAGACAGGGGCGGGCGAACGCGCGGCGGCTTCGTCTGAGGGCAGGGATGTCCAGCCCGAAGGCGGCCAGCGCCTCCTCGCCAGCGGGGGTCAACTCCCACTTCCCCGCTGCGGAGGGAGCGTTGAGTCGCGTCAGCCAGCCGCGGTGGGTCAACTGCTCGGCAAGCCGGACGCCAACCCGGCCGGCCAGGTGGTCGTAGCAGGTGCGGGCAAAGCGCAGCGCCTTCCGCTCCTCCGACTCGCGCAGCGAACGGACCGGACCGGGCGGGGAGAGGATCAAGAGCCCCTCCAACGCCTGAGCCACTTCGGGACCGCGCAGCCGGTAGTAGCGGTGCCGTCCGTGCGTCTCCAGAGCGAGCAGGCCGCCGGCCACGAGCTTCCCCAGATGGGCGCTGGCCGTCTGCGGCGAAATGCGTGCCCGGCGGGCCAGTTCGCCGGCCGGCAGGGCGCGTCCGTCCATCAACTGGAGCAGCATGGCCGCGCGGGACGGGTCGCCGATCAGAGAAGCGGTCTGTGCAAAGCCGGTGTGGGTCATCGAAAGAACACCTCCGTGTGCAGGCATACTTCGATCGTAGTGGAAATAACTGTCGTTTACAATGGGGCCGAACGATCTCGCAGTACAGGGAGGCCGAACCCACCATGATCCATCACGTCACCATCCAACCCAAGATTCTTTACTACGGAACGCCTGTCATCCTGCTGACCACGTTAAACGAAGATGGCAGCACCAACATCAGCCCGATCTCCTCCTCGTGGGCGCTGGGCCGTTACGTGGTGCTGGGCATCGGAAGCGGGTCGAAAGGATTGGACAATCTCAAGCGGCATCCGGAATGCGTGCTGAACATCCCCGAGGCGGCAATGTGGCGGCAGGTGGAAGCGCTCGCGCCGCTGACCGGGCGGGACCCGGTGCCGGACTACAAACAGGCGCTGGGCTTTCGCCACGAAAAGCGGAAGTTTGCCGCCGCAGGCCTGACCGCCCAGCCTGCCGAGACGGTGGCGCCGGAGCGGATTGCCGAATGCCCGCTGCAGGTGGAAGCGGCGGTTCGCCATATCCGCACCCCCGAGTACGACGGGTTTTTTGCCATCGTCGAGACGGAGGTGCTGCGCGTCCACGCCCGGGAGGACATCGTCCTGGGGCGGCACCATGTCAACCCGAACGCCTGGAATCCGCTGATCTACAACTTCCGCCACTATTTCGGGCTGAGTCCGGAACTGGGGAAAACGTACCGGTCGGAGACGTAAAGTAAGGAAGGGACTCCGGACATCAAGTCCTCCGGTGAACAGTTCTCTGCTGCCGCCGGACCAGAGCGCCTGGCCCAAAAACAACGCCTCCCTGTGCGGGGAGGCGTTGTTCCATGCTGCCGGGACCTAGTGAAACTCCACGTCAATGCGCCGCTTCTCATCCGGATGCGCCTTGGGGATGCGCACTTCCAGGACGCCGTTTTTGTAGGTGGCTTTTACCCCTTCCGAAGAGACACGGGCAGGGAGCGTGACGGAGCGGGAAAAGCGGCCGGAGAACCGCTCCTGCCGGTGCATCCGGTCTTCCTTCACCTCGTTGACCTTGTTGATGCTGCCGGTTATGGTCAGGACGTTGTTCTCGATATCGATCTGCACGTCTTCCTTTTTTTCCAGACCGGGAATGTCACACGTCGCGACCACTTCCGTATCCGTCTCGTACACGTCGATGCGGGGAGTGGACAGGAACCCCTCCGTGCCGGTAAGGAGGCCAGGCAATCCGGTGGTAAAGAAGCGGTCCAGCTCCCGCCGCACGTTCTCCAGATGGCGAAATGGTTCATAGGGAATCAGTGACATAACAGCCCTCCTTTTCGTGGTTACACTGTTATTTTGGCGGTACATGGAAATCGTATGCATCGGTTGTGCCGATTTCGACGCTGTGGCCTTGTGTCGGAAGAGAGGGAGTCTTATAATGGAAATCAGCACAAGGATGATAATGAAAATCATTGTAGTTGAACATACTGCAAGGAGAGAACACGAAAGGAAGTCGCCCATGTCCTCCGAATTGAACGTGTCCGTCTTGGAACAAACATACCGCCTCTCGATCGCAGGGGAAGTGACGGCGCCGCTGGTGTTTGCCGCAGACGGTCTCCTGCGGAAAGAGACCGTCAAGCCGTTTTTGCGCCAGGTGGGCGAGCAGATCGGTTCCCCCACGGCCGTGGTGACGGCGTCCATCTTCTTCAAACGCTTCCTGACCGTGATTTGCGGCGGCTTGTACGCCATGTCTGTCCATTCGGCCGGGCTCGATTTGTCGCTGGGCAACGTTCTCTTGACCGCTGAGAAAAACTGGGCCCTTCCCCGGTTTGTCCTGCGCGACGGGAGTGTCAGCACTCCCGGCGGCCCGGGGCGGGACGTCTGGCGGGAACAGGTGCTGCGCCGCTTTTTTGCGGAAACGGTTCACCCGCTGATCGCGACCCTGTCTGCGGTTACCGGCATACACGCGAACGTTTTGTGGGCGCATACCGCCTACATCGTGCACTACTATTACGAGGACTGGCAGCAGCGGGACGAGCTGTCTGCGCTTCGCGGGCAGCTTGCCGCCGATTTCCGTTTTCTTTGCCGCGAGGCCGGGCCGGACCTGTTCGGCCTGACAACAGGCAATCCGCTTGACACCAGCTTTACCGTCGTCTCCCATCCCAAGCAGCCGGACCGGCCGATCCGCATCCGCCGCCAATGCTGCTTCCAGTACCGCCTGGCGGGAGGCCGGTGCTGCTACACATGCCCGCTTCTGAACGAAGAAAAGCGGACGGAACAGATACTCGCTCTCGGACACTGACAGCGCCGTTTTGGACGGCGCTGTTTTTGCGGTGCGCCCGGCATGGGCGGTAGCTATAGGGTGAAAGTCCCGAACGGGGGTTGGCTGTACCAACCGTTAGCCTAAGGCAAGGGTGTCCGCCGCGAGGCGGAATCTGAAGGAAGCCGGCGGCAAAGTCCCGACCTGAGGTACACGAACCCGATTTGAGGCTGTTGTACTTGGGCGAGCCTGCCGCACAAGGTGAAGCCCCATACAGCCAAAGGGTACAACAGTAAATTGGGCAGGTACATGGGACGAAGGCTACCGCTCTTACCCGGGGAGGTCTGCATGGTACGCCTACTATCGTTGGCAACCGCCTCCGTGAGGGGGCGTTGAACATGCAGAAGTCAGCAGAGGCCATAGTACCCCAATCGGGGACGCCTGAGGGGGAAGGGCCGAACATCAAGTCAGCATATGTCCCAACCTCTTTCGATACGGTGTGTCGAAGCAGAATTCAGAACTGGAACTTCCTCTGGAGAGTAGGGGTGAAGCCCCGAGGGTACAGAGAAGGGCTGAGCATCGTACGGCAAGCTTGGCGACATGTGCGCGGAGGAAGGAGTATCGTTATGGATCTGCTGGAGAAGGTTCTGTCTCGGGACAACCTCACGGCCGCCCTCAAACGAGTGGAAGCCAACAAAGGCGCTGCGGGAGTCGACGGTGTTTCAACTGAACAACTGCGCGACTACCTTCGCCTGCACTGGGCGACCATCCGGTCGCAAATCGAGACGGAAACCTACAAACCGACTCCTGTTCGCAGGGTCGAAATCCCGAAACCTGACGGGGGAATACGGTTGCTAGGCATCCCTACCGTGGTAGATCGCTTCATCCAGCAGGCCATCCTGCAGGTATTGACTCCCATCTTTGACCCAGAATTCTCCGATTCAAGCCTCGGATTCCGCCCGGGTCGCCGCGCTCACAATGCTGTGCAGAGAGCGCAACAGTACATCAAGGAAGGATTCCGGTATGTGGTCGACATCGACCTGGAGAAGTTCTTCGACCGGGTCAACCATGACATCCTGATGAGCCGGGTAGCCCGCAAGGTGAAGGACAAGCGTCTCCTTAAACTAATCCGCGCTTACCTGCAATCCGGAGTTATGGTCAACGGAGTGTGCGTCTCAACGGAAGAGGGTACACCGCAAGGTGGCCCCCTGAGTCCGTTGTTGGCCAACATTCTGCTGGACGACTTGGACAAGGAACTGGAAAGGAGGGGACACCGTTTCTGCCGCTATGCGGACGACTGCAACATCTATGTCCGCACCAAACGCGCGGGGGAACGGGTAAAGGCGAGCGTGGAGCGATACTTGACCAGGGTGCTCAAACTCAAGATAAACCAACAGAAAAGTGCGGTAGATCGGCCGTGCAATCGAAAGTTCCTCGGCTTTAGCTTTGCTCCGGGAAAAGAGGCACGGATACGCCTGCATCCCAAATCGATCATCCGGTTAAAAGAACGAATTCGCCAACTGACCAACCCGCATTGGAGCATCCCTATACAGGAGCGAATTCAAAAACTCAACCAATACCTCATGGGATGGATCGGATATTTTGCGTTGGCTGAGGCGAAAACCCACCTCCTGCGGATTGAGGAATGGATTCGCCGAAGGCTCCGTCTCTGCCTGTGGACGCAATGGAAACGAATCCGTACGCGATACCGCGAACTTCGTTCCCTCGGTCTTCCCCACAGCAAAGCACTGGAGATTGCAAATACCCGCAAGGGTGCATGGCGAACAACCAAATCTCCGCACATTCACAAAGCCCTTGGTATTACCTACTGGCAACAACAAGGGCTCATGAGTTTGGTGCAGCGATATTTCGCACTTCGTCAAGCTTGATGAACCGCCGTATACCGGACGGTATGTACGGTGGTGTGAGAGGACGGGGGTTAGTCGCCCCCTCCTACTCGATTGCAGGCGGAAAAGAGGGGATCCGGGAGTCCGGCGCCCGGGATCGACGGACACCTGCCTGTTTCCTTCCTGTCCGCTCTCCGTGGTATCATGTGGGTATCGTCGACACGAAGCGCTGGAGGAGTGGGAATGGAACAACTGGTCATCGGGAGTCTGCTGTCGGCGTTGGCCACGGGCGCAGGAGCCTTGCCGATTCTCTTTTTTAAAACGGTGACGCACCGCTGGCGGGATATCTTGCTTGCCTTTACAGCGGGCATCATGATGGCGGCAGCCACCTTCAGTCTCATTCCGCAGGCGCTGGCGGAAGAGCGGTTTGTCGTCGTCTGTCTCGGCGTGTTGACCGGAACGCTTGTGCTGACCGTGCTGGAAAGCGTCATTCCGCACATCGATCTGGAACACACGCGGGTCAACATCTCGATGGATACACAGGCGGTGTTGATTCTGTCGGCCATCACGCTGCACAACATACCGGAGGGGCTCTCCGTAGGGGTGAGCTACTCCGCCGAGCAGACCGGACTGGGCGGGCTGATCGCCTTTGCGATCGGGGTGCAAAACGCCCCGGAGGGCTTCCTCGTCGCCCTGTTTCTGATCAATCAGCGGGTAAGCCGCTTCAAGGCGTTCCTGCTCGCTACGCTGACCGGCTCGGTGGAGGTCGTCTCCGCCTTGGTCGGCTACCACCTGACGGCGGTTGTGGAGGGACTGGTCCCCTACGGCCTGTCGTTTGCCGCCGGCGCGATGCTGTTTATCGTGTACAAGGAACTGATTCCCGAGAGTCACGGCGACGGGCACGAGCGGTCGGCCACCTTTTCGTTTATTCTCGGCCTCCTGGTCATGATCGGGCTGATTCAGTGGTTTGGCTGAGCGGTTTGGCTCCGTGCCGTCACAAAGAGTTTCGATTTTTCCTCAACTTCCTCTCACAACCCGGAGCGGAAATACCGAAACCATATATAGAGAGATTTTTGATTACGGGAAGTAGGGAGTGTCACCATGGAAAAGTCGACCTTGATCGGTATTGTACTAGGCATCCTCGCAGTAGGTGTCGGGATGGTGCTGAAACACGCCAGCCTGACATCGTTGATCAATCCGGCAGCGTTTATGATCATTATCGTGGGTACGGCTGCCTCCGTGTTCAACGCGTTCCCCCTGTCGGAAATCAAACGGATTCCGGCGTTGTTTCGCGTACTGTTTACCGAACAAAAGCTGCCGTCCAAGCGGGAGCTGATTGACCAGTTCATGAACTGGGCCTCCATCGCCCGCCGCGAAGGCCTGCTGGCGCTGGAGAACACCTCCGACGAGATTGAAGATCCGTTCCTGCGAAACGGCATGAAGATGATCATCGACGGCGGCGAACCGGAGTTTGTCCGCGACGTGCTCAATGAAGAAATCCACTCGATCGAGGAGCGCCATCAAGCGGGCGCGCAAATTTTTTCCCAGGCGGGCAGCTACGCCCCGACACTCGGGGTATTGGGGGCGGTGGTCGGCCTGATCGCCGCACTGGGCAACATGAGTGATGTCAATGCGCTGGGGCAGTCCATCGCGGCGGCGTTCGTCGCTACCCTGCTCGGGATTTTTACGGGGTACGTGCTGTGGCACCCGTTCTCCAACAAGCTGAAGCGCAAATCCAAGCAGGAAATCGAGATCAAGAAGATCATGGTGGAAGGGCTGCTCTCCATTCAGGCGGGCGTGTCGCCGGCGGCCATCGAGCAAAAGCTCCTGGTCTACATCCCGACCCAGGAACGCGTGGGGGCGAAGGATGAGAAGAAGGAGGAGGAGGCCGTGGTAAATGGCTAGACGACAAAAACGTCAGGCTCACCACGAGGAGCACATGGACGAGACCTGGCTGATTCCGTATGCAGACCTGCTGACGCTTTTGCTCGCGCTGTTCATCGTCCTGTTTGCGTCCAGCAAGCTGGATGCGCAGAAATTCGACCAACTGGTCCGCTCCTTCAACGTCGCGCTGAACGGCGGGCTGAGCGTGCTGAACCAGCCGAGCCCGGTGCCGCTCGATCCGACCCTCGCCCAGCAGACCCTGCACAAGGGGCAGCAGGCGGAACGGGAAAAGACGGAAGAAGAGCGGAAGCTGGAAGAGGCCATTCGCAAGGAAACGGAAGACTTGAAAAAGCTGCAGCAGCAGATGGAAGGATACATCATCAGCAACAAGCTGGAAGACAAGCTCCAGACCAGGATGACGGAAGAAGGGCTTTTGATCACCATCCTGGACAACGCGCTGTTTGATTCGGGCAAGGCCGACCTCAAGCCGGAAGCGCGGAAGCTGGCGACGGAACTGGCGGCGATGCTGGTGCCCCACCCCAAAAAGGTGACGGTCACCGGACATACGGACAACGTCCCGATTCACCGTCCGGAGTTTCCCTCCAACTGGGACTTGAGCGTCAAACGGGCGGTCAACTTTTTGAAGGTCCTATTGGAAAACAAGCAGCTCGACCCGGCCAAGTTCAGCGCGACCGGCATGGGCGAGTACCATCCGGTGGCCAGCAACGCGACGCCGGAAGGGCGGGCCAAAAACAGGCGGGTGGAAGTGGCCATTTTGCGCGACCTGGCGGCACCGCCGAAAAACAGCGTGCAGCCATAATCGTAAGGAAAGGCAAAGGGATAGCGCGGCAAGCGGCTATCCCTTTTTTGACGGCTCTTCGGCTTCCGGTTCAGCGAGGCCCATCTCTTTTTTGATTGCGGCCATTCGTTTTTCCCCCCATTCGTACATCATCTGAATAATGGGCAGCAGGGTCATCCCCAGCTCCGTCAAGGAATACTCCACACGCGGAGGCACTTCCGGGTAGACTTCCCGATGAACGATGCCGTCCTCGATCAATTCTTTCAATTGGCTGGTCAGCATCTTGTGGGTAATTTTGGGGAACAGCCGCTGCAGTTCGCTGAAGCGGTGCGGCCCTTCCACTCCGAGATGCCACAGGATGACGATTTTCCACTTGCCGCTGATGATGGACAGCGTCAGTTCCTTCTCGCAGTTGAAATCTCCGTTTCGGATTTTCTCCCGAATTTCTTTTCGAATGTCAGACATGCCCTTCTCCTTGCTCGCTTGTATTTCGTCAAAAGTACCCTTTTCGTAACTATCGCACGAAAAAGTGCATGCTTCCAAAGGATGGCGTACATGACTATAATATTTTCTGTCACATAACCCATTGTAAAGGAGTGGCGCAAGAATGTCGAAAAAAGTGCTGATCCTGACCGGCGACGCCGTGGAAGCACTGGAAGTGTATTACCCGTATTATCGATGCCTGGAGGAAGGATTTGAGGTAACGATCGCTTCCCCTACGGATAAAAAGGTACTCCATACCGTCGTGCACGACTTTGAAGACTGGCAGACGTTTACGGAAAAACGGGGCTACCAGGTGGAAGCCCACGCTTCGTTTGAACAGATCAACCCCGAAGAATACGACGCGCTGATCATTCCGGGTGGGCGCGCTCCGGAACACATCCGGATGCACAAGGATTTTCCCCGCATCGCCCGCCATTTCTTCCAACAGGATAAGCCGATCATGATTCTGTGTCACGCCAGCGTGGCCTTGACGGTGATCGCTGACGAGATCAAGGGACGGAAGATGACCGCCTACATGGCGTGCCGTCCGGAGGTGGAGGCAGCGGGGGCGACCTACGTGGAAACCCGCTTCCATGTGGACCGCAACCTGATTTCCGGCCATGCCTGGAACGATCTGCCGCAGTTGATGAAGGAGTTCATCAAACAGGTACAAGCTTCCTGATTGACAGACAGGACGAACAAGAAGGGACAGCGTCAGAAACACGCTGTCCTTTTTTTGCTGCAGGAATCAGGTGGACCTTTTCACGGTAAAAACACAGGCGGCCGCCAAGCGACGAGGGAGACGGGTCGGCCGTCTCTTGACAAAGGGAGAAGAACACGACATAATACTAAGTAAATTTATCGGATTAATAAGTATAGAGGGGATGCGTGTGGAACAAACGGTGCGGATTCCCGGCGGAGGCTATTCCCTGGCCGCCACCATCCATGTGCCGGAACAATCCGAAGCAGCAGGCCATTTCTCCCGAATCACCGTCTTGATCTGCCACGGCTTCGTCGGCAGCCGGATCGGTGTGGACCGCTTGTTTGTCAAAGCCGCGCGGAACATGGCCGCGCATGGCTTCAACGTGGTACGGTTCGACTACGCCGGATGCGGCGAGAGCGAGGGTGAATACGGTGCGGGCGGGATGGATGCGCTGCTGCGGCAGACACGGGATGTCCTGGAGCATGTGAGGAACATGGAATCGGGCGCTCCCGGCAAGCTGATTCTGCTCGGGCACAGCCTGGGCGGCGCCGTTTCGCTCTTGACCGCGGCCCGGGACAGCCGGGTGGACGGATTGGTGCTGTGGGCGCCGGTTCTCCGCCCGTTTGAGGACATCGTCCGCATTGTCGGAGAGGAATCCTACCGGGAGGCGCTCCAGTACGGCCAGACCGACCATCGCGGGTACGTGCTGCGGGATACGTTTTTCCAGTCGCTGCGGGGGTACGAACCGCTGCGGGAGGCGAAGCGGTTTACAGGAGACGTGCTGCTCCTGCACGGCAACCGCGACGAGGTCATCCCGGTCGATTCCGTCTTTCACTATGAACGGGAGCTGCGCCTGCGGCAGACGGGGCGCTGCGAGACAGAGGTCATCGTCCGCGGCGATCATACGTTTTCCGCCCACGACGCGTATCAGCGCCTGATCAGCCGAACGACCGCGTGGTTGGCACAACAGGCGGGGAACGAGACGGTGGCGGTGTGACGCGGAGGACGGATCATCCGAGCATATAGATTTGTGGCTATAAGGCAAAAGCCCCTCACGCAGAGGGGCTTTCGTTTGCCTTGATATGATCGAGCAGGCCGCGGCAGCCCGCCTCCACCAACTGGTAGACGTAGTCGAACCGGCCGGTGTAATACGGGTCTTCCACGTCGCTCTCCGGCAGGTGCGGCGCGAAGTCCAGCAGGCGGTAAACAGCTTTGCCGGGCGGGGCCATGCGCTTCAGCGCGGACAGGTTTTCCTCGTCCATGCAGACGATGTAGTCAAATTCGGAAAAATCCACCGGCGTGATCTGACGGGCCCGCAGGGTGTCGTGCGGGATGCCCTTTTCGCTCAGGACTTTGCGCGTGCCGGCGTGCGGCGGCTCACCGGCGTGCCATCCGCCGATGCCTGCCGAATCGATGGCGATTCGCTCCGCCAGCCCTTCCTCCTCCACCAGCCGGCGGAAGACGGCTTCCGCCATCGGCGAGCGGCAGATGTTGCCGAGACAGACAAACAAGACTCGAATCATGGACAAGCTCCTTTCGCACATCTCAAAAACGGATACAGTTGTATGATAGAATAGGATCACACCAAAAGGCAAAAGCAAAAAGGGACGGGATTCATTCGTGAAAGCATACCTGTACCGCATCCGCTTTGTCGCCTCCGTCATCGCCGTGACCGTGCTGCCGATTCTCGTCACCGGAGCGGTTTTGCTGAGAGCGGCCGAGCAGGCGCTGCTGGAGGAGAAAAAGCAAAAACTGATCGCGGTAACGGAGCAGCTCGATTACGTGTTGTCGAAAGATTTTGACGCCATGCTCCGGGAACGGGGGATGCAGGCGGCGCCGCGGGAACAGCAGATCGAGGCGTTAAACCGGGCTCTGGCGCCGCTGACGGACCGCCTCGCCGCCGCACATCCGGGGATCGGGGTCGGCTATTACGCGGCGGGATTGGATGCGATCGTGACGTACGGCCCCAGCGAGGAGATGAGCCGTTACGTGGGCAAGTCGATCCCTCCCGACCATCCCGGGCGGCGGGTGATGCGTGACGGCGTCGTCGAGGTGGCGGTCGGCCAGCAGGTGCGGGGGAACATCATGAACGCGATGCACCCGCTGACCCGCAATGGCCGGATCATCGGCTACGCCTGGGCCAACGAACTGATGAGCAGCATCGACGTGCAGCTCGCGGGCATGCGGAAGAGCATCTACGCCATCCTGGGCATCGGCTGCATGGTGGCGGCGGCGGCCAGCGGTCTGCTCATGCACCGGCTGGAAGTGATCCTGGCCGAGATCAAGGCGGGGCTGAGGCGGCTGCGGTTTGACCTGTCCTTTCGCATGAAACGGCTGGACGGCGAGCCGGGGGAGATTTCCGACGCGATCAACAAGCTGGCCAGCGACCTGCAGGCGAGCCGCAGCCATACGGAGACGATCGTGCAGAGCATGGACAGCGGCATCGTCGCGCTTGACCACTGCGGACGGATCACCGCCTGGAACGACGCGGCAGCCCGGATGACCGGACTGGCGGCCGAGCAGGCGGTGGGGCAGACTTATACGGACATCTTTGCGGAGGAGGAGGTGCTGGTGGCCGCGCTGACCGACGCCCTGCATCACGGCCGGACGGCCCGGGACGCGGAGTGGCGGCCCGCCCGCCGCGAGCGGGGAGCACAGGTTGTCAACGTGACCACCTCCATCTGGCGCGGACCGGCGGGAGAGGTGCTGGGTGCCATCGCCGTGCTGGACGACCGGACGGAGTGGAAGCGGATGGAGGCCAAGCTGGCGCAGGCGAAACGGCTGGCCGTGGTGGGCGAGCTGGCCGCCAGCATCGCCCACGAAGTGCGCAATCCGCTGACGTCGATCAAGGCGTTTGCGCAAATCCTCGAGGAAGAATGGCCGCCCGGACACGACAACCGCGAGTACACCGGGATCATCGTGGAAGAAGTGGAGCGGCTGAACCGCTTTGCGGACGAGCTGCTGCTGTTCGCCCGCCCCAACGAGGAGCGGCACGTCCCCTCGTCCGTTTGCGACGTGCTGGACCAGACGCTGGCGCTGGTGGTACCGGGCATGGCCAGGCAGGGCATTGCGGTGGAAAAGACGTACGCCGCTTCTCTGCCGGCTGTATTGGCCTCGCCGGAACTGCTGAAACAGGTGTTTCTCAACATATTGATCAACGCGCAGCAGGCCATGCCGAACGGCGGCAGCGTCAGGGTGGAGGCGGAGGGAGACGAGCGGGAGGCGCGCATTCACGTCACCAACGACGGCCCGCCCATCGCCGAAGAACACCTGCTGTCCGTGTTTGATCCGTTTTTTACCACCAAACCGGCCGGGACGGGGCTGGGGCTGGCGATCTCCCAACGAATCGTCCAGGCGTACGGGGGACAGATCAGCGCCCGCAACGTGCCGGGAGGAGTCCGGTTCACGGTGACGCTGCCGGCGACCGACAGAAAGGAGGAAGAGGATGAAAAAACGGGTGCTGCTGGTCGATGACGAGGCCAATGTGCGCAAGGCGCTGACGACGACGCTGCGCAGGGCGGGGTACGAGACGAGAGAGGCGTCCGGCGGAGCGGAAGCGCTGGAACTAGTGCGCAGCTTTCGGCCCGAGGTGATGCTCCTGGATCTCAGGATGCCGGAGCCGGATGGCATGGAGACGCTGCGGCGGCTGCAGCAGGTGGACGGGCCGCGTCCCAGCGTGGTGATGATGACCGCCTACGGGTCCGCCGCGGACGTGATGGAAGCGATGAAGCTGGGAGCGTTTGACTACGTGCAAAAGCCGTTTGACGTGGCCCGGATCAAGCAGGTGGTGGCCAGAGCGGTGCATCAGCGCGAGCCGGACGAACCGGCGGGGGTGGTCAGGAGGCCGACGGAGGAGCTGACGGACCAGCCGGGGCTGGTGGGATTGAGTCCGGCGATGCAGGAGGTGTACAAGCTGGTCGGGCGGGTCAGCACGACCAAAGCGACGGTGCTGATCCAGGGAGAGAGTGGAACGGGCAAGGAGCTGATCGCCCGGGCGATACACGCCAACAGCCCGCGCGCAGCCAAGCCGATGATCCCCGTCAACTGCGGCGCCATCCCGGAAACCCTGCTGGAAAGCGAACTGTTCGGCTACGAACGGGGCGCGTTTACGGGGGCGGCCGGCCGCAAACCGGGGCTGTTTGAGCTGGCGGACGGCGGCACGCTGTTTCTCGACGAGGTGGGCGAGCTGAGCATGCCGCTGCAGGTCAAGCTGCTGCGCGTGCTGCAGGATCGGACGCTGGTTCGGCTGGGCGGCGTGGAACCCGTGCCGGTCGACGTGCGGATCATCGCGGCCACCAACCGGGACCTGCGGGAGCTGATACGGCGGGGGCAGTTTCGCGAAGACCTGTTCTACCGGCTGCACGTCGTTCCCATTCACATGCCGCCGCTGCGGGAACGAAAGGAAGACATCCCGCTGTTGGTGCAGCACTTTCTCGCCAAGTACGGCCGGGAGCTGGGCAAGGAGGGCTGCTATCTCTCGCCCGCTGCGCTGGACGTCCTGATGGCGTACGACTGGCCGGGCAACGTCCGCCAACTGGAGAACACCATCGAACGCGCCCTGGTGCTGGCCGGCGGCTCCGCCATCCTGCCGGAGCACGTGGAGGTGCACCCGAGGGAAAACGAACCGGCTGGCGCAGCAGACGGCCTCGCCGCGATCCGCATCGAGAATCGGACGATGCGGGACATCATTCGCGAGGTGGAGCGGGAAGCGATCGTCCGCGCGCTGCGCAAAGAGCGGGGCAACCGGCTGCGGACGGCCAAACGGCTGGGCATTTCCCGCCGCGCGCTCCTGTACAAGCTGGAAGCGTACGGGCTGGACGTGCCGGAGCAGAAGCCGTAACGTTCAAACGGCATGCCTCGGTGTGCAAAAAGTATCGATCCTCTGTCTACTTTTTGCGCACTTTGTTTCGGCTTCCGTTCGCGTCACGCCGCAGGTTGTGCAGCGCAGTCGGGCCCGACACGGTTGGAACGGAAATTGAATAATGGATGAGCGACACCATCATGCAAGGAGGACATTTATGAAAGCGCTGTCACGTTTCTTCTCTACGCTCGTTCAGAAGTACCTGCCCGATCCATTCGTGTTTGCCCTTATTCTCACCATTGTCCTGTTTCTGTCCGGCCTCATCTTTACGGAGCACGGTCCGCTTGAGATGGTGCAGTTTTGGGGAAGCGGCTTTTGGAACCTGCTTGCGTTCGCCATGCAAATGAGCCTGGTGTTGGTGACGGGACATGCCCTTGCCAGCTCTCCCCTCCTCAAACGGTATTTGACCCGGTTGGCCGGGGTGGCGAAAACGCCCGCACAAGGCGTGGTCCTGGTCACGTTGGGGGCGGCGCTTGCTTCGCTGTTGAACTGGGGATTCGGCCTGATTGTGGGGGCGCTGTTTGCCAAAGAGGTGGCGAAGCGTGTACCCGGTTCCGATTACCGCTTTTTGATCGCCTGTGCGTATATCGGGTTCCTCACCTGGCATGGCGGACTCTCCGGCTCCATTCCGCTGGTTGCCGCCACGCCGGGCAATCCGATGGAAAAAACCGCCGGTCTGATTCCGCTGACCCAAACGATTTTCACCGACTACAACCTGTTCATCACCGTCGCTTTGCTGATTACCCTGCCGATCATGACGCGCATGATGATGCCGACCGGAAAAGACGTGGTGGAGATCGACCGGCGACTGCTTGGGGATGACGAAGTCGCCACGGCTGCTGCGACTCCCGCGCCCTCGCCAAAATCGTTTGCGGTTGCCATGGAAAACAGCCGGGCGCTGTCCATTCTCATTTCCCTTCTGGGCTATGCGTACCTGGTGTACTACTTTGCGAACAAAGGGTTTAAGGTGGACATCAATACCGTGAATCTGCTGTTCTTTGCCACCGGGCTGCTCCTGCACGGGACCCCGCTTTCGTACATGAACGCCATTGCCCATGCGGCAAAAGGAACGGCGGGAATCATCATTCAATTTCCGTTTTACGCGGGGATTCAGGGGATGATGGAAGAATCCGGCCTGGGCGGAATGATGACCAACGCGTTCATTTCCATCTCCACGCCGGAGACCTTCCCGTTCCTCGCTTTCCTCAGTTCCGGTTTCGTGAACTTTTTTGTCCCTTCCGGCGGCGGACACTGGGTCGTGCAGGGGCCGTTCATCATGCCGGCGGCACAGCAGTTGGGGGTCGACCCGGGGATTGCCGCCATGGCCATTGCTTACGGGGAGGCGTGGATGAACATGGCGCAGCCGTTCTGGGCGCTGCCGGCGCTGGCCATTGCGGGGCTGGGTGTACGGGATATCATGGGATACTGCGTCACGACGCTGCTTGTCTCCGGGATTATTTTCGCGGTTGGCTTGTCGTTCTTCTGACGAGGCGCCGGCATCCGGACATGCCGGCGAATGCAAGAGGGCTGCCCCATGACGTGCGGGGCAGCCCTCGTTTTGGCTGCGGATTCTCATTTTTGCAGGTGATACGGGAACGTCGCGATGGTGACGTCGCGCCGGGTGTAGAGATACGCCCGAATCAACCAACTGGTTTGGTTGTGCAGAAAATTGTGCCACCATTTCTTCGTGATAAACTGGGGAATCAGGACCGTAACGTGGTCGGTATCGGCCGTTTTCCATTCCACGGTCTCGATGAATTTCATCAAGGGCCTGATAATGCTCCGATAGCGGGAGCGCAGCACGATCAAGCGTACGCCCGGGTTCCACTGCTCCCATTTCGCTTCCATTTTTTTGATGGATTCTTCGTCAAACCCCACATACACGGCGACCACGTTGTCCGTCAGCGATTTCGCATAGCCAATCGTGCTGGACACCACTTTGGTCACGCCGGCGACGGGGATGACGATGACACTGCCCTTTACCACCGGTTTTTCGGTGGCGATGTCAATTCGCAGTTCGTCCGCAATATCCCGGTAGTGCTGGTTGATTTTGCGGAAGGCCAGAATCACCGCCGGGAGGAAGAGAAAGACCATCCAGATTTGCGAGAACTTCGTTACGACAAAAATGAGCGTAATGGTCAAGGTCGTCAGCATGCCGACGGTGTTGATCAGGAAGGGAACGGCCCAGCCGGACGGCTTCAACGTGATCCACCGCTTCATCATTCCGGCTTGGGACAGCGTAAACGGGATGAACACGCCAATGGCATAAAGCGGAATCAAATTTTCCGTATCACCGTGGAAGATGACGATCAGAATGGCCGAAAACACGCCCAGGACGATGATGCCGTTGGAAAAGCCCAGCCGGTCTCCGCGCATCATGAACATGTGCGGCATGAACTTGTCCTTGGCAAGCATGAACGCCAGCAGCGGAAATGCGGAAAACGCGGTGTTGGCAGCCAGGAACAGAATGAGTGCCGTGACGGCCTGGATGAAGTAGTACATCATGCCGCGGCCAAACGTGGCGGCAGCGATCTGGGACACGACCGTTTCCTTGGCAGTGGGGGTGATGCCATACCAGTAGGCCAGCAGGCTGATGCCCATGAACATCACGCCCAGAATCGCCCCCATCATCATCAGGGTGCGGGCCGCATTTTTCTCGGCCGGTGCTTTGAAGTTGGGAATCGCGTTTGACACGGCTTCGACGCCGGTCAGCGCCGAACAGCCGGAACTAAACGCCTTTACGAGCAGAAACAGGCTGATCCCGTTGACCGCCGCCCCGTAGGTTGTCCCCGTGAAGGGAACGGCGCCGGTCGCAAACTGAAAAACACCCGCGCCAATCAAGACCAGGATGGCAACAATGAACAAGTAGACCGGGTAGGCAAGAATGGTCGCCGATTCGGTAATCCCCCGAAGATTCAGGATGGTCAAGACCGCAATCATGAAGACGGCAATCAGGACCCGGTCTTCATGCAGGGACGGAAATGCCGACGTAATCGCATCCGTACCGGCAGAGGCGCTGACGGCCACGGTCAGGATGTAGTCGACGAGGAGAGAGCCGCCGGCTACCAGGCCGAACGGCACACCGAGATTTTCCTTGGCGACAATGTATGCTCCCCCGCCGGACGGATAGGCATAGATGGTTTGCCGGTACGAAAGGATGAGAACCAGCAGCAGCCCCAAGACGGCAAGGGAAATGGGAATCGAGTACCAGAGGGCGGAGAAGCCGACCGCCATCAATACCAGCAAAATTTGCTCCGTGCCATACGCCACGGAGGAAAGGGCGTCCGACGACAGAACGGCCAATGCTTTCAGCTTGGTCAGCTTTTCTTCTGCCAGTTCCGTTGATTTCATCGGACGGCCGATCAGGAAGCGTTTCAATTTCGTTACCATGATGTTTGCCTCACTTTGTTTTTCGATGTGTTGTCAGTGAAAAACAAATGAGGGCTAGTCACGATTGTCCATGATGCATCCTCCTCATCCTGCGCTTACGAGGTTAGCTGACGGGTTCGGGCAGATGGGTAGCCCTACTCATGTTCATGAGATTCACCCCGATTGTTGGGTCCCCCGCTCTTGCGATTCAGCGTATCGTAACGGAACTCATTATACATACCGGACCCATGGCCCACAAGAAAAAAAGAAGAGGATGATCTTCCGGTTTGATCCAGATCATGAAAAAACCACCTGCTCCCTTGGGAAACAGGTGGCTGCGTTGTTCGTCAGTGGATGGGTCAGGAGACGTTCGACACCGGCTGCGGCTGCTCCTCTTCCGCCGGGGTCAGCCGTTCGATGGCGACACGGGTGATGCGGTGATTGTCCATGTCGGTCACCGTAAACAGGTGGTTTTCCCACTCGACGGAAGCGCCGACGGCAATCTCTTCTTCGAGCTGGCTGTACAGCCAGCCGCCAATGGTATCGACGTCTTCGGACACCAGTTCAAACGGCAGGTGGTCGTTCAGATCGGTCAGCAGGGTCTTCCCGGCGACGGACAGGCCGTCGACCGTCTTTTCGATGTCGGGACGTTCGTCCGTGTCAAACTCGTCCTGAATGTCGCCGACGATCTCTTCCAGGATGTCTTCCATGGTGACCAGACCGGCCGTTCCGCCGTATTCGTCGATGACGATCGCCAACTGCGAGCGCTTTTTCTGCATCAGCCGCAGCACGTGGCTGATCTCCATCGATTCCGGCACGGTCAGCACGGGGCGGAGGAAATCCTCCAGCCGCACGTCCTTGTTCTGCAGGGCGGCCAGGTAAAAGTCGGTTGCGTGGACAAACCCGACGATGTTGTCCTTATCTTCGTTCGCCACCGGAAAGCGCGTGTGGCGCTCGGTGCGAATAATTTCAAGGTTCTCCTCGAACGTGTTGGAGGTATACAGGCAAACCATGTCGATGCGCGGGATCATGACTTCCCGGGCCAGGGTTTCGGAAAAGTCAAACACGTGCTCCACGAGCGAAAGTTCGGTCTGGTCGATGTGGCCGCTTTGATGGCTCTGGTTGACCAGCAGGCGAATTTCCTCTTCCGTGTGGGCCGCTTCGTGTTCGGACACCGGTTCCAGTCCGGCCCACTTCAGCAGCCGGTTGGCGGTTCCGTTCAGGACCCAGATGGCCGGGTACATTATCTTGTAAAACAGCATCAACGGTGCTGCCACCCACAGCGAGGTCGCTTCCGCTTTCTGAATGGCCAGCGATTTCGGCGCCAGTTCCCCCAACACGATGTGCAGGAACGTGATGATGGCAAAGGCCACGCCGAACGAAATCGCGGAAATCACGTAGTCGGGCAGCGCGAAGTTGTGCAGCAGCGGCTCGACGATCATGTGCGCAATCGCCGGTTCACCGACCCAGCCGAGACCAAGCGAGGCCAGCGTAATCCCCACCTGGCAGGCGGACAGGTAGGCGTCCAGCTTTTGCGTCACTTTTTGCGCGAAGCCGGCCCGTTTGTGCCCTTCATTCACCAGTTGGGTCAAACGCGTCTGGCGCACTTTGACGAGGGCGAATTCGGCGGCTACGAAAAAGCCGTTCAGAAAGACGAGAAAAGCGACAAGCAGCAGGTTCAGCACTATCGGAATACTCTCCAAGCAAACAGTCATCCTCTCTGGAATATTTTGATTGATTCTTTTTTTATGATACAAGATTGGTCCCTGATGCACAAAGCCGAAAAACCGGCGTCCCGGCCCCTGGGGACCCGCTGCCCGGGAAAAACGGCGGTAAGGTGGCCGTCTCACGTGTTTTTGCTCCCGCAACGGCCCGCAGAGGCCTGTACGGAAAAGGCGGCTCGTCAGCGCACGTGCAGCAGGTGCTGGCCGTAGACGAAGAAGGCGGAGAGCACGCCGGCCAGGGCGAGATAGGCGATCAGCACTTTCCACTTGGTGGAGGCCGGTGCCTCATAATACGTCGTCAGACGGTGCAGGAGCTCCTCCACCTGGGCCAGCCGTTGGCGGGCGGCCTGTTCCGCTTCGGTGAGCAGCGCGGAGGGAGCGGGACGGGACGGATCGCCGTCCACGAACAGCACCGGTTCGTGCTCCCACTTCCGGAACAATTCCCAGGTCCGCTCCGCATACTCCTTGTCCATGGCGATGCGGTCGCGGACAAAGCGTTTGTCATCCTGCAAAAACGGGATCAGGAAGCCTTTGGGCGCTTGGGCGGCGAACGCCTCCTCTTTCTCGGCGTAGAGCCGTTCCCGGGTCTCGATCGACGAGTCCAGAAGCGGCCAGCGGGCAATCTCCTGCAGTACGCCCTCCAGCTTTTCTTTTTCGTACCGCAGCATGCGCTGCCGGTACCCTTCCCGCGCACGGCTCCACCAGGTAATCAACCCGATCACAAAAATGAAGACCATCATCGGACCGGGGCTGGCTAACAGCATGGCGCCCAGCCCGAGCAGGCCGAAGAACCAGAGTTTGGTGGACAGCACGGAGACGATCCGCCCGCCGTCCAGCGGCGAGACCGGCAGCAGGTTAAACAGGTTGAGCAGCGCGCCGAGGTAGATCACCAGCGCCCAGAACGGATCGTGCGTCCACCAGTAGAGGGGAAGGGCCGGCAAAAAGGCGAGCATGCCCGCCAGCGGCCCGCCGTAGGCCAGATACGCTTCGGTGCCGGCGTCGCGCGGCTGGTCCTTCATCGCGATAAACGCCCCGGCAAAGGGAATGAACACGGCCGGCGACGTTTTGATCCCCTTTCGTTTGGCGGCGATGACGTGCCCCATTTCATGGACAAAAATCAGATAGACGATGGCTGCTGCGAATTTCCAGCCGTACACCATGGCGTACGCCCACAGGCTGACGATCATCGACAGCAGCGTGGTGCCGAATTTGGAAAATTTCAAGAGGCCCACAAGCCACTTCAGGTTGGTCAGCAGAAAAGCGCCAAGGGCCAATAGAGCCGACCTGGTTTTGTTCATGCCAGTTCCTCCCGAACGGTAATGCTAGGCTGTCATCCGGATATACGAACAGCAGCGGGGAAAGTTTCTCTGCAAGGGGCCGGCTGGCTGCGGGCCCGGTTTGGCGGCTTTTGATGTGTCTATGCGTCCAGACGCGGATTGTGAAAGGTAAAGCCGTATTCCCCGTACAAGGCGTTGTAGCGCAGTTCGGCGCCGTCAAAGTACCAGAAGTCGTTCGGGCGGATCACAAAGCGCATGCCCTCCACCTCGAAGACCGCGTCGCCCGACTGAACCTCGTCTTTTTCTATCGCGTAAAACAGGCCGCCGGTGCCGGGACCGCCCGTGCGGACGTACAGGCGCAGCGTGTCGCCGGGGCGGAATCCGGCGTATCGCTGGTAGGCCTGGGCAAACGCCGGTTCGATGGTCACGTGGATGCTCATGATGGGACTCCTCTCTCACAGGTCATGTACATCCATTGTACCATAAACGGGAAAAACGCCGCTGATGGCACAGCGGCGCAAGCGTCGTCGTCGTCAATCCTTGCCGATGCTGACGTCGTGAGTCGGGTGCATGAACGGCACCCCTTTGGGCGGCTTGTCTTCCAGCAGACCCTTGTTTTCCGCCGTGTTCCAGCCGATGTCGTTGGTCGGGTGAACCCATTTGTCGCCGGACATGACGGACGGGTCCGTCTCCGTGCTCCACTGGTTGAGCGGCGATTCGGGCGAATTGTAGAAGCTGTCGCCAATCACGACGCCGTGTTCGTTGACGAACGGTTTTTGCATGGAGCGGGTCGAGTTTTTGAAATCGGGTGCGCTGATCTGATGGGGAAGCGTGCCATCGATCGAGACGTCTTCATTCACTTCCGTCTTTTGCTTGCGGTCCATCGTGAGCACCTCCTCCCGGCGAAGGTTGTGTTGTGAGCATTCGACTCGGCCTTTTCGCGAATGCGCAGGCACGGCCAGACTGCTCCCGTTCCATTGGACGCGGTCGTGCATAGGGTATAAAAAGGGGGAGATCCGATGTTTACCAGCGTCGTCATTCCGACAAGAAATGCGGCCGATCGGCTCCTGTACACCCTGTTCAGCCTCAACCTGCAGTATACGCCGTTTGACCAATTTGAAGTGATCGTCCTGGACAACGCGTCCCAGGACGACACGAGCGATAAGGTGACCGCCTTCCCTGCCCACTATTCCCTGCACTGTCAGCGATTCCGGAGACGGCTTGCGATGCACCGTCTGCTGAACGCGGGCATTTCCCGGGCAAAGGGGGAGATCATCGTCTTCCTGTCCGGCAGCATGATCGTGCCTCGGGAGTTTGTCGGCACCCACGAGCACGTTCACGCGCAGGAAGCGAAGCAGGTCCTGCTGGGATTGGGGGAGCGCCGTATTTATTCCGTCTACGATCCGCGATTCAGCCCGGCCCAGATGGAGGAATGCAGCGCCTGGCTGGAACATTACCCGCAGATCAAACGGCCCCATTCCAGCGCCTGTGTGGTGCCGCTCCTGGAAGAAAAACCGATTGCCAGCGGACTGCCGTTTCACATCGGTTTGCCCTGCCCGGAAGCGGATCGGCGGCAGGCCATTTGCGACAAGTTTGGAACCAGGCTGGAAGGATTCCGGAGACCCTGGGTGCTGTTTGGCACGGAGCACGTGTCCATTCCCCGTGCGGCGCTGATCAAGGCGGGGGGATTCAAGGAACTGCCGCGGCGGGAGACGGAGCGGGACATGGCCAAACGGCTGTGGAAAGCCGGCTGCCAGTTGCCGGTTTGCCGAGAAGCTTACCCTGCTCAGGCAGGAGCGTCCGCCCGTCGGCGGCCCCGGTCAACGGAAGTCCAGAAACAACCGCCGCGCGAAGTAAAGGCCCGGCGGTTGTTTCGCGCGTGTCATTCTTACCGGTTTTCTTTTAGCCGCTCTTGTGGTTCACTATTGATGGAGCCGTCAGAGCGGACCGCTTCGGATTGGGCTTTCGGCCCGCGGATCTCGGGGGTCTTGCCGAAATCTTTTTCCTTATTTCGTACCATCATCTGCCCTCCTCTTGTGTCGCATGGTGTTAGTATGACCGGAAGCGGCAGTGATGATGAACAGGCAACGGTGAAAGGAGACGATGGTCCATGGCAAAGAAACAGCGCAAACCGCAGCGGCCGACTGCACAACCGGCTGCCGCGGAGGCGAAAACGGGTCTGAACCTGAAAGAGATGCTGAGCCAGGAAGCGCTGGACAAGCTGAAAATGCTGGAGCGGGAGGTACAGGCTGCCCGCGAGCGGGAGGAGAAGGAAGCGGCGGAGCGCAGACGGCGGGAGCAGGAAGAGCGGGAGCGCAACAAGAGCTTTGCCGAACTGCTGGAGGAGTACGACAAAAAAGGCGGAGGCAAGTACAGTTGACGGCGGGCGCTGGCGGCCGGAAGCAGCGGCCGGACACGTCGAAAAACGGCCTGATGAAAAAGCGGCAGCTCTTGGTCAAGGATGAATCCGTCAAGGAGCGGGGACGCGATATCTTGTCCCGGCTGGGGAAAAGGGACAGATAGGCAGCGTACAGGGATTTTTTCCCCGCCTTTCCCATATAGCTAAAAGAAGGGAAGGGGGGAGCCCCGTGGGGACAATCCTGCTGCTTGTCAGCATCTTCTGCGTGGCGGTAGGCACTTGGCGGCTGATCGGCATCTACAAGGAGGGCAAGCCCGAAGGCAAATGGCTCTGGTGGACGGTGGCCAGCGTGGGGATTACGCTCTTTTTTCTCCTGAAGCTGGTCACGGACACCCCTGCCCTCTATTGAATAGCACCTGAAGCGTAGCGCTTGCAGGTGCTTTTTTTGCGTCCCGTCCGGAATCAGGCCATCAGGTCGGCGGACGCTCCCGTGCGGCTTGGCGAAAAGCCGCAGCGAAGGTGGCGTTATTCGTAGCGCAGCGCATCGATCGGGTCCAGCTTGGCCGCCTTGTTGGCCGGATAGAGGCCGAAAAAGATGCCGATCGCGCTGGAAAAGGCAAAGGCGATAAACACGCTGTGCCAGGACATGAGCGGCGGCAGCTTGGCGAAGTAGGAAATCAGCGCGGCGGTGCCGAGGCCGAGCAGGACCCCGATCAGACCGCCAATCAGGCAGACGATCACCGACTCGATCAGAAACTGGACGAGAATGTCCCTTCGCCGCGCTCCCAGCGCTTTGCGGATGCCGATCTCGCGGGTCCGCTCGGTGACGGAGACGAGCATGATGTTCATCACGCCCACGCCGCCGACGACCAGTGAAATGCCCGCGATCACGCTGAATACCATCGTCAGTGTGCCGGTCACCTGGTTGAACTGGCTGACCTGCTGCTGCATGCTCACGGCCCGGTAGTGGCCTTCTTTCTGGTGCTTGCGGCTCAGGTACTGGATCGACTGCTGCATGGCGGCATTGACCGACTCCTTGTCGGTCGCCTTGCCGATCAGGTAGCTGACCCACGGCTCTTCGTACCGGCTCTGGTCAAACCGGATGGGCACGTAGGCGCTGTAGGACTGCTCCATGTCGAAGCGAAACTTGTCCTCCTTGAACGTGCCGATCACGACCAGCGAGGTGCTGCCCATGCGGACGCGCTGGCCCAACGGGTTCATCCGGCCGAACAGCTTCGTCGCCAGCTCCTCCTCGAGGACGACCACCGCCCGCAGCTCCTTGTCATCCGCCGCGCTGAAAAAACGTCCCCTGGACACTTTTACGGTCGGCTGCACCTTCGGAAAATCGGCCGTCGTGGCGTACAGGTTGACGCGCTCTTCCTTTTTCGGCCCCTTGAGCATCGCCGTGGTTTGGTTCATCGGTACGATGTGCTCGATGTTGGGACTGATTTTGCTCAGCACGTCGGCGTCCTCCACGGTGAGGTCGTCCGGCGCATGCTCTTCCTTGCTGTCGAAGTCAACGAAGACGTTGAACGAGTTTTGACCGAATTTCTCCATCTCGCTGACGATGGCTTTCTGTCCGCCTTCTCCCAGCGCGGTGACGGCGATCACCGAGGTAATCCCGATCACAATCCCCAGCATCGTCAAGCCGGAGCGCATCTTGTTCGCCCAAATGCCTTCCAGGGCGCTGCGAAAACTTTCCCAGACGTTCATGTCGTGATCACCTCGTCGGACGGAACGGCAGTCAGCCGGTTTTCCACCCGTTCGTCACGAATGATGACGCCGTCCTTGAACGTGACGATGCGTTCCGCGTGCCGGGCGATGTCCGGCTCGTGCGTAACCAGGATGATGGTGACGCCCTGGCTGTGCAGTTCCTGAAACATGGCCATGATTTCGGTGCCGGAGCGGCTGTCCAGGTTGCCGGTCGGCTCGTCAGCCAGCAGGATGGACGGCCGGTTGACCAGCGCGCGGGCAATGGCCACACGCTGCCGCTGCCCCCCGGAGAGCTGTGTCGGCTTGTGGTGGACGCGCTCGGCCAGCCCGACGCGCCCAAGCGCCTCCAGCGCCCGTTTTCGCCGTTCCGCCCGTCCTACGCCGGCGTACATCATCGGCAGTTCCACGTTGTGCAGCGCCGTGGAACGGGCCAGGAGATTAAAGGATTGAAAGACGAAGCCGATTTTTTGATTGCGCACTTGCGCGAGCTGCTTGTCGGTCAGTTTGCTGACCTCAATCCCGTCCAGCGTGTAGGTGCCGGAATCGGGCCTGTCGAGGCAGCCGAGCATGTTCATGAATGTCGATTTGCCGGAGCCGGACGGCCCCATGATGGCGACGAATTCCCCTTTTTCCACGGTGAGCGAGACGCCTTTCAGGATGGGCAGTACCGACTCGCCCGTCTTGTACGATTTTGTCAGGCCTTCGACGTGCAGCATCGGTCGACCTCCTTTCTTCCGAACAGGTTAGATGCCCGAATTCTGCGGTTCCGCGGATGGCTGGACCGGGGCGTTCTCCTGGAGGGAGTCAAACGGACCGAGAATCACCTGTTCGTCCCCTTTCAACCCCGACTTGATCTCAGCGAACAGCTCGTTTTCCACACCCACGATCACTTTCCGCTTTTTCGCCACGCCGTTCTCCGCCACCCAGACAAACGTGCTGCCGTCCGCATCCTGCTGAACCGCTTCGATCGGCACCTGCAGGGCGTTGTCGATCTTTTCCACGGAGATGTCGATGTCGACGTGGAAGCCCGGTTTCAAGGCGGACAGGTCGCCGCTCGGTTCCAGCGTCACTTTTACCCGGGTCTTCTCCCCTTGGCCCGAGCTGTTTGGCGTTGTGACGGCGATCGGGGAGATGCGGATCACCTTGGCGCTCAGCTTTTGCTTGCCCAGCGCGCTGCCTTCGATCACCGCGGTCTGCCCCAGCCTGATCTTGCTGACGTCGGACTCGTTGATGTCCGCCTCGATCAGCAGATGGTTCAGATTGGCCAGCGTCAGGATTTCCGTTCCCTTGTTCACGTATTGGCCGTTTTCTGCGGCCCGCTCGATGACCGTTCCGTCGGCCGGCGCGACCAGCACGCTTTGCACGCGTTCTTTTTCCAGCAGGGCTTTCTCCGCCAGGCGGGAGTTGATCTGCGCCTCTAGGGAGGCGATCTCTTCCCTGCGCGGCCCTTTTTGCTTCAGCGCGTACTGCTGCCTGGCCACGTTGAGCGCGGACAGCGCGGAGTCCACCTGCGCCTTCGCCTTGTCCAGCTCCTGCTGGGTCGTGGCGCCCGACTCATGAAGCTGCCGAATGCGTTCGTACTCCCGTTTGGCGTTGTCGTAATCCCGCTCCGTCTGGGCGACGCGTTCCCGCTCCTGCGCCAGTTCTTCCGGTTCGCTGCCGGCCTGTGCCTTGGACAGGTTGGCCCGGGCCAGTTCGATCTGCGCGTCGATCTCCATGATCCGGCTGTCCACGTCGGAGGTGTCGATCTTGCCGATGACCTGTCCCTTTTTGACGGCATCCCCCTCCTTCACGGCAAACTCGCGCAGGATTCCGTTGACGTTGGCGTATATCCGCTGCTTGTCTTCGACGGTGACGATCCCGGAGGTGAGTACCTTGGTCTCCAGCGCGGCCGTGGTGACCTTTCCCACGCTGACAGGCGTTCCCGCTGCCTGCTGTGAGCCCATCAGGGTCATGCTTGCGGCTCCCACGGCCAGTACGGCAGCGACGGAGCCGACGATCCACCAGCGTTTCTTCATACGTTCCTGTCTCCTTGCCTAATCATGTTATGAGGTTCGAATGGTTTTACGGGGCTGGAGGGAAAAGGTAACAACGGGCACAGGTTGTTCACAAAATGTTCACAATTATGCGGCGAATCCATGATGGATGGACAGATCGGACTTCTTGCGCTGCCGGTTCGGCGGCAAACATGATAAGATGAGAAGCAGAAACAACCACGTCTTTTGGGGAGGGAGCCATGAACCAAGCGCTTCGTTTCGACTACTCGAACGCCCTGGGCTTTGTTCGGCCGCACGAATGGGCGCAGCTTGCCCCGGCGGTCAAACAGGCCCACGAGCTGCTGCACGAAAAGACGGGGGCCGGCCGCGATTTTCTCGGCTGGGTCGATCTGCCCGTCGACTACGACCGGGTCGAATTTGAACGGATCAAACAGGCAGCGGCGAAAATCCAGGCGGAGTCCGACGTGCTGCTGGTCATCGGGATCGGCGGTTCGTACCTGGGCGCCAAGGCCGCCGTGGACGTGTTGGGCCATCACTTTTACAACCTGCTGCCCAAAGCCAAACGGCGCACGCCGGAGATTTACTTCGTCGGCAACAATCTCAGCCCGGTCTACGTCTCCCACCTGCTGGACGTTCTCGAAGGTAAGGACGTCTCCATCAACGTCATCTCCAAATCGGGCACCACGACGGAGCCGGCCATCGCGTTTCGCCTGTTTCGCGCCTGGCTGGAGAAAAAATACGGGCGCGAGGCAGCGAAAAACCGCATCTACGCGACCACGGACAAGGCGCGGGGCGCATTGAAACGGCTGGCGGACGAAGAAGGGTACGAAACCTTCGTCATCCCCGATGACGTCGGCGGACGCTACTCCGTGCTGACCGCGGTGGGCCTCCTGCCGATCGCCGTGAGCGGCGCGGACATCGACGCGCTGATGCAGGGAGCGGCGGCCGCCCGGGAGCGCTACCTGACGCCCGTCCTGGAAGAGAATCCGTGCTACCAGTACGCGGCCGTCCGCAATGCGCTCTGCCGCAAAGGCAAAACCGTGGAGCTCCTGGTCAGCTACGAGCCGCAGTTCCGCTATTTTGCCGAGTGGTGGAAGCAGCTTTTCGGCGAGTCGGAAGGCAAGGACGGCAAGGGGATTTTTCCCGCTTCCGCCGAGTTTTCTGCCGATCTGCACTCGCTGGGACAGTACATCCAGGACGGCTTGCGCCACCTGTTTGAAACGGTGGTGGCCGTGTCCAAGCCGGCGGCGGACGTGACGATCGGCGAAGACCCGGACGATCTCGACGGGTTGAATTTTCTCGCCGGCAAGGGCATGGACTTCGTCAACAAAAAAGCGTTTGAGGGAACGCTCCTGGCCCATGTGGACGGCGGCGTGCCCAACCTCGTGGTGGAAATTCCGGAAGCGACGGCCTATCACCTCGGCGAACTGATCTACTTCTTCGAAAAGGCGTGCGGCATCAGCGGCTATCTGCTCGGGGTCAACCCGTTCGACCAACCCGGGGTGGAAGCCTACAAGGCGAACATGTTCGCCCTGCTGGGCAAACCGGGGTACGAACGGCAAAAAGCGGAACTGGAAGCGAGACTGCGTGGAAAACAGTAAGACCTACCTGACTGTGGCCGAGACCGCCGCCTACCTGGAACTGCCGGAGACGTTTATTCTGGAAAAAATCCGCGAGGGACGCATCCGTGCCGTTCACAACGGCGAAGAATACCTGATCAACAAGGACCAGTTCCAGCATCATCTGGAGCAGATCCGCAAGCTGCGGGAATGGGAGGAAGCGACCCGAAACGAACCCATTCCCGAAAGCTACGACGTGAAAGACGAGGACTGAGCGCCGCGCTCTTGCCAGGGAGCGGCCACCGGTCTATACTGAAGGGTGTAAACGACATAACGGAAAGCAACTGGGGGAGTCCATCACGCAGGGCTGAGAGGACGGAAGCGATTGACCGTCGACCCTTTGCACCTGATCCAGATCATGCTGGCGCAGGGAAGTGGTTGCAAGCAAAAGAGCTGTCTGTGTTTGCGGATGCGCATCGGCCCACCTTTCCTGCCGGGGAAGGTGGGCTTTTCGCATGCGTTCGTCCGGCGGGGCGGCATCGGCGGGCGGGGGATGGCGGCCGTTTACCAAGGCTTCGCCGCACGGCAGGGCGGGGCGCAGTTCCAGCGAGGAGAGGAAGAACCATGACAAATTGTTTGATCGTAGGCGGAGGCATCATCGGATTAAGTCTGGCATACGAACTGTCGCGGCGGGGGTTGTCCGTCACGGTGGCAGAGCAGGGGCCATGGGGCGGCCAGGCGTCTTCCGCGGCGGCGGGAATGCTGGCTCCGCTCAAGGAGTTTTCCGAGCCCGGACCGCTGCTTGATTTGGGAATGGATTCGCTTCGCCTCTATCCGGAGTGGGCGGCGGAGCTGGAAGCGGAGGCGGGCGGTGACGTGCAGCTCAGCGTCGACGGGCTTTTGACCGTGGCATTGACGGAGGAGGAAGCGGAGCGGCTGCGCGCAAAGTTCGCCTGGCAGCGGGAGAGCGGTTACGACGTCCACTGGCTGACCGGAGCGGCCATCCGGGACGTCGAACCGCTGTTGACGGATCGGGCGGTGGCGGCGATCCACTCGCCGTCCGAAGGGCACATCAACAACCGGCTGCTGCTGCAGGCGCTGGTGACGGCGTGCAGGCGGCGGGGCGTGACGCTGCTTTCCGGCTGCGTGGTGACGGGCATCGCCACGGAAGGAAGCCGGGTAGTGGGCGTCGAGACGACGGCGGGACCGCTGCGGGCCGACGAAACCGTCATCGCCTCCGGGGCATGGGCCGGCATCATGATGGGCTGGCTGGGGCTGTCCATTCCCGTTCGGCCGGTACGCGGACAGATCGCGGCGGTTGCCTCGGCGGGGATTCCGCTGCGCACGGTGATTTTCGGCAGCACGGGCTACATCACGCCCAAACGGGACGGCAAAATCGTCATCGGCGCCACGGAAGACGAGGCCGGCTTTCAGCGGGAGGTCACGCTGTCGGGCTTGACCGGCGTGCTCAACGGCGTCATGCCGTATGTGCCGGCGCTCTCCTCGGCCCCGTTTTTGGAAGCGTGGGCGGGACTGCGCCCCGCTTCCGCCGACGGCAAGCCGCTGTTGGGGCCGGTGCCGGGATGGACGGGATTGTCGATCGCCGGCGGCCACTTTCGCAACGGCATCCTGCTCTCCCCGATCACGGCCAAGCTGATGGCGGATTATCTGGAACAGGGAAGGGCGGAGCGGCTGCAGCCGTTCTTGCCCGAACGATTTGCGGGCGTCTCGTTGTAAACGATCTTCCTTCCATAAATAAAACCGGTGCTTTCTCCTAAGAAGGCGCCGGTTTTTTCGTTTCGCCGCTGGCTTGGCCAAAAGGGGGTGTTCGGGGTGCCGGGCTGGGGCGCCTTGGTTGCCATTCAGGAATGGTTGGGTCGCAAAATGGGCTAGACTTGCCTGGAAAAATAGACACCTCCCCACACGCAGCCGTATATCGTAATACAGAAACAACAAGAGGGGAGGAGTTTTCATGGAGTCGTCGCAAAAACAACTGTTTCAGGCTGAACCGGCGGCGGTCAGCATGTTGAAGGATATGCGCCAAACCGTGCAGAACATTTGCAAGGAGCACGCGCGGCAAAAGGTACGGATCGAAGCGTTGGACGGCCGCGTGTACGAGGGCAAAATCCTCGATGTTGACGATTTCCACGTCTACGTGGAGATCGAGGAGAACGACGAGGGGCCGGACGAAGATCTGGGAGCGGTGGAGCAGGTCTCCAGCCGGTATCCGCACAACCCGCGGCCGCATAACGGATGCCCGCCTCGCGGCAATGCCGTCAGTCCATACGGTACGGCCGGTCCCAATGTCAGTCCGTACGGGTTGGTGAGCCCCTACGAGACAGGTCCCAACGTCAGCCCGTACGGGTTGGTAAGTCCCTACGAGACAGGTCCCAACGTCAGTCCGTACGGGTTGGTGAGCCCCTACGAGACGGGTCCCAATGTCAGTCCGTACGGGTTGGTGAGTCCCTACGAGACAGGTCCCAACGTCAGTCCGTACGGGTTGGTGAGTCCCTACGAGACGGGTCCCAACGTCAGCCCGTACGGGTTGGTGAGTCCCTACGAAACAGGCGGCCCCGATGCCAGCCCGTACGGAATGGTGAGTCCCTATGAGACGGCCGGTCCGCCCGGCAAACCTGACGAAGCGGTGAGCCCCTACGAGGAAGCCAGTCCGTACGAACAACCTGCCGAGAAGGTGAGCCCGTACGAGGCGGTCAGCCCGTACGAAGCGGTCAGTCCCTATGAAACCGTCGGTCCCCAGGGCAACGTCACGCTGCAAAACAACATCAATCTGTACGGCAGCCCGTATCCCCAGGTAAGCCCGTATACTGACGTCAGTCCGTACCCATACCCGCCCGATTATCCGTACGTTCCGTTCTACCCGTATGTTCCGTACGGCGTGTACGAGGCGCCTGTTTGCAAGAAAAAAAAGCGCCGCTGTCGCCGCAAGGTCATTCCCCTCGCGCTGTTTACCCTGCTGTCGATTGCCCTGATTTGACCATGGAACCAGCAAATGTGAAAGCCTCTGCCGGGCTGTTTCCGGCGGGAGGCTTTTTCCATTTTCCCCGTTGGTTGAGTACAACCGCGCCGTTTGTCGCACACTACCGGTTAGAATCCGGAAAGGCAGGGATGGAGATGCAACCGATTGACAGCAGTTTGACGGGAACGAGAGGCACGTTCGGCTACTTTCGCGAGTCGCTCGAACCGAACGGCTTTACCCTGGCCAACTGGGACTACCACCGGGGATTTTTTGACCGCAAGCTGGACGATCAGGGGATGGTGTATCTGCGGCTGCCGGTGACGGTCAAGGAAGGGGAACTGGACAGCCCGGACGCCTGGTTGGAACTGGGCACGCCGTTTGTGCTGAAACACGTCTACCAGACCGGTGTGGAAGAAGACATCGGCTATTACGTGCCCGTCGCTTCGGCGGCCATGAACCAGTTCCAGGAGCCGGCGGACAAGGATGCGCCTGTAGAACAGGTCTGGATGCGCAAGGCGGAGGCGATCGTCAGAGAGTTGGAAAAACGGTTTGCGTAGCATCAAACGGGCCTTGGGCAGGGGCCCGTTTTTTTGCGGACGACGCCGGCGCTGCCCGCCGGATGGACCTGCCCGCGGCTGATGGAGACGGCCGGCCAGCACCGGTCTGACCTGCCGGGGGCCCTGTCTATGGCGGGGGATTCCGCAGTGGTGTAGAATGGTAGCAACAGGAATGGATTCCCTTCAGGGGAGTTGAAAACGATGGCCTGGTACTACCCGCTGCTCAAACTGTACTGGCGTATCCGCAAGCCGCTGACGCTGGGCGTCCGGCTGATTGTCACGGACGACGAAAAAGGCGTGCTGCTGGTGCGCCACACGTATGTGGGCGGATGGTATTTGCCGGGCGGCGGAGTGGAAAAGGGAGAGACGTTTTTGGAGGCGGCCCGGCGTGAGCTGTGGGAAGAGTGCGGCGTAGAGGCGAGGGAGATGAGGCTCTGCCACCTCTACTACAGCGAGCGGGAAGGGAAGCGGGATCACATCGCGCTGTTCCACGTCACCCGGTACCGCCAGCATGAACGGCCGGAGACGGACCCGGAAGTGGCGGACATGCGCTTTTTTGCCTGGTCGGAACTGCCGGAGCAGTTGTCGCCTGCGACGAGGCGCCGACTGGAGGAGTTTCGCGCCGGCCGTTTTGCGGCGGAGCGCTGGTAGCCCGCGCCCGGTATCCCGGCCGCCGGAGTGTTCCTGTGACATTGTGAATAGCAGGCATGACGATTGTTTGTTATGTGCAGAAGTGAGGGTAGACCACCATGAAAATCGCCACCGTACTGCGGAATGACGACTACTCCCGGGAGGTAGAACGGGAGCTGAAGGAAAAACTGCTGGGAGCCGACAGCCCGTACCGCTTTGTCCAGGAGGAGGACGAGAGGCCCGATCTCGTGCTCTCCATCGGCGGGGATGGAACGCTGCTGGAGGCGGTGCATCAATACGGCTTTGAGCCGACGTACGTCGGCATCCACACCGGCCATTTGGGCTTTTACGCGGACTGGCGGCCGAATGAGCTGGATGCGTTCGTGCAGGCGCTGAAGCAGCAGACGGAGCCGTTTGTTGCCGAGTACCCCACCGTTCAGTGCCGCTTTCTGACCCGCGACGGCCGCATCATTCACAAATGGGCGCTCAACGAACTGGTGATCCGAAACGCGTCCCTGTCCACGCTGGTGGCCTGTGTGTACATAAACGGCGACGAATTTGAAACGTTTCGCGGAGACGGCCTGATCGTCTCTTCCCCGTCCGGAAGCACGGCGTACAACAAGGCGGTGAACGGAGCGCTCGTCCATCCATCCATCGAAGCGATCCAGCTCTCGGAGATCGCGTCGATCAACAATCAGGCGTACCGGACGATCAACAGCTCGCTGGTACTGCCCAAGCACCACGAGGTCGAACTGATCGTGATGAATCCGGAGATCATGATCGGGTTGGACCGGGAGCAGGCGGTCTGGCGGGACGTGTGCTCCATCACCTGCCGCGTCGGCATGGACAAAGTGAAGTTTGCCCGCTACAAGCGGCTCACGTTTTGGAGCCGGGTGCGCAATTCGTTTATTACGGGATAAACGCCGTAAACAGGCGGAGGAGGCGGTTGGGATGAAAAAAGTGGGGACGCTTGCGGCGATTTTTCGCCATCCCGTCAAGGCAATGCGCGGCGAGCGGCTGACGACGTGCCGCGTGGATGCATTCGGCGTGTACGGCGACCGGGGCTATTACTTCCGGGATGAGTCCAGGAACGGCAAGTGTCTCGGTGCGGACGCGGTTCCGGGCGTCTTGGGCTACACCGCCCGGCTGGCGGGTGAGAGCGGTGAGGACGCCTACCCGGAGGTGCGCGTGACCGCGCCGGACGGCACTGTGTACGGCTGGGAGGAGACGCTGTTCGCCAAGGTGGCCGAGGCGACGGGACGGCCGGTGACTGCTGTGCGCAGCACGCCGCGTGAAGGCGGAGAAAACTGGGAAGACCACATCCTGCTGGTGACCGATGCCTCGCTGCGGGAGATCGCCCGCCTGGTTGGCCGGGAGAGCCTGGACCCCCGCCGCTTCCGGGCCAATTTCGTAGTCGTGCTGGATGAGGACACGCCGTTCGTCGAGGATGCCTGGCTGGGCAGGCGGCTGCGCATCAACGACGTGGAACTGCAGGTGAACAAGCCTTGCGAACGCTGCATGTCCGTCAACATCGACCCGGATACGCTGGAGATCCATCCGGCCGTGCTGAAAACGGTGGTAAAGCGGCACCGCAACCACTTCGGCGTGTACGCGTCCGTCGTCACCCAGGGGCGGGTGGCGGAAGGCGACGAGGTGTTTGTGGAGGAACCATGACGAAAGGCTGTCCGGCGAGACTGACGGACAGCCTTTCTATCTGAGTGCCTCGTAAATCTCCCCCAGATCGGTGTACCCCCGCCGAATCGCCTTTCCCAGGTAGATCCCCCAGAGGGAGGCGGCGGCGACGGCATCGCAGTAGGCGTGGTGGCGGCGGGAGATGTGAATGCCGTGGGCGGCGCACAGGGCGTCCAGCGAACTGCTGCCGATCACCTCACCCGACAGGCGGACCAACAGCATGGTGTCCAGCAGCCGGTGGGAAAACCGCCGACGGCCATGCTTCCATAACGCGGCCCGAAAAAACTGCCGCTCGTGGCGGGAGTGGTGGGCGACCAGCGGCCGGTCGCCGACAAACTGGAAAAAGCGCTGGAGCGCGGCAGCCGGATCGGGCGCGGTGCGGACCATCTCGTCGCGTATCCCGGTGAGGGAGGTGACGTGGGGAGGAATCGGCCGGCCGGGGTCGACCAGGCTGTAAAACGATTCCCCCAAGAGCAGCTGTTCACCCCGCATCGCCACGGCACCGATGGAGAGGATGGCGTCGCCGCGGTCAGGGGAAAAGCCGGTCGTCTCCAGATCGACCACGACCACTTCCAAATCGGCGAGCGGCAGGCGGGCCCTCGCTTCTTTTCGTTCGCGCCGCAGTGAACGGAGAAAGGCGGCCAGCCCCAGATCGCTGCCGTCCCGCTCCGCTGCCGGCATCCGTGCTGTATCCGCGGCCCGGCTCATGTGCCACAAGCGACCCCACAGGTTTCGGGTGGGCATACCGGCACCTCCCTACTCCGGGTATGCGGCCAGCAGTTTTTTGGTCCGGTCCTGCAGCCGCAGCGCCAGCTTCATCGCCTCGCGCAGCATCGAGAGCGTATCCGACGACAGCTCCGACAGTTTGACGTAGCTGTTGCTGGCGTAGGTGCCGTCCCGCCAGTGCAGCGGAGCGATCAGCCGCAGGCCCAGGAGCAGCCGGAAGTGGTGCTCCACCTCCCGGCAGAACGGCTCCGGCCAGACGCCCGCTTCCCGCAGGGCCGCCAGCCGCTCCAGCGTGGAGGCGGCGTGGATGCCGTGGGCCAGGGCGAAGTGGCGGACGGCGTTGACGATCGGCAGATACACGCCGTATTTCACGTTGATCGCTCTCTGGTAGCGGCCGGTGATGTCAGGAGCGATCCGGCCCAGCCAGGTAAGCGGAATACGGTGGAAGCGGGTGTTGCTCACAAGCCTGCCGATCAGAATCGGGTTGTGGGCGAGAAGCCTCCGGTACTGCCTGTTCAGCGGCGCAACTACGTCCGGCTCCCCCAGAGGACGCGGGCGTCGCCCACCAACAGGAGATAGCGGGCGTGCTCCCACACCGGATCGGCGGCCCAGGCGGCGAGGCGCTCCATCCATTGGTCCGTGCTGCCGCGCCAGCGGGCGGACACGCAGGTGACGTTGCCGTGGCAGGGCGGATAGCCCACTTGTTCCAATCCCTGCACAATGGCTGCCCCCAGCAGGTGAAAGTAGCCTTCCACACGCTCCGTCTCCCGTTTGTCCATGCCGTCGGGGAGCCGGTAGACAAGCCCGTTGTCTTGATCGCTGATGACGGCCTGTTCGCTTCGCCCCCCGCTGCCAAACTGGAGAAAGGCGAACGGGACGGGCGGCGTACCCACGCCCATTTTCGCCAGGTGGCGCACGGCGAGCAGCACGCCCTGGCGGATCACCCGGTCGTGGATCAGGTTGACGGTCACGGCGTACGGAGCCATTTCCCCGGCCCGCTTCACCCCCTCCAGCCGGGACAGGTCCAAAAGCTCCCGGCGCAGGGAGAGCAGCTCCTGAAACGAACCGGTGTCAGCGATGCGGTGACAGTCCTCAGGTGAGAGAATGAGTGGATCGCCCTTGGGCGGCGGAGACGTAAGGGCGCTCCGACTGCAGCAGTTCGGGATATCCGTATCCCCCGTGTTCGCTAAGGTCAAGGCCCATCACCTCTTCTTCCTCGGTTACGCGAAGTCCCATCGTTTTCTTCATGATGGCGAGAATGACGTACGAAGCGACCAGCACATACACCAGCGCGGAAAATACACCCAGCGCCTGAACGCCCAGTTGGTGGAAGCCGCCGCCGTAGAACAGGCCCGGCATCCCGACGCCCACTTTTTCGACCAGGGCGGGGGCAGCAAAAAAGCCGTTGGACAGCGTTCCCCAGATGCCGGCGATGCCGTGGACGGAGAAGGCGTAGATCGGATCGTCAATGCCCATCCGATCAAACCAGATGGCGGTATAGAATGTAAGAATACCTGCCACGGACCCGATGACAACGGCAGCCCACGGTTCCACAAAGGCGCAGGAAGCGGTGATCGCCACCAGGGCGGCCAGCACGCCGTTCAGCATGCTCGGGATGTCTGCTTTCCCCGTGACGGCCCACGCGATGCCCAGGGCGGCAACCGCGCCGGACGCGGCCGCGAGGTTGGTTGTCAGCGCCACGTGGCCGAAGAGGCCGGAGACGGAGCCGAACGTGGAACCCGCGTTGAAGCCAAACCAGCCAATCCACAAGATGATGACCCCCAGCGTGGTGTAGACCTGATTGTGGCCGGGTATCACGTTGGAGCTGCCGTCCTTGTTGTACTTGCCGAGGCGCGGCTTGAGCAGGACGGTGGCAACGAGGGCGGCCGTCGCCCCGGTCAGGTGGACAACCGTCGATCCGGCAAAATCCTGCTTGCCGTGTTCCGCCAGCCATCCTCCCCCCCAGATCCAATGGCCGACTACCGGATAGATAAAGATCGTAAACAAAATTCCGAAAACGACGTAGACGGAGAGCTTGGCGCGCTCGGCGAAGCCGCCCCAGGCGATGGAGAGGGAGACGCCCGCAAAAGCCAGTTGAAACAGGAACTTGATCCCGACCGGAATGTTGGCGAAGGAAAGGGATTCGTAGGCCGCAGCCGCCTGTTCCTCCGTTCCGTTGAAGAAAAAGCCGGTCAGTCCGATAAACGAGTTGCCGTTTCCAAACGTCAGGCCGAAGCCCAGGGCCCAAAACGCCAAGGTGCAGATCCCAAACGTCAGGACCGTTTTGCCGGCGACGTGTCCGGCGTTTTTCATGCGCGTCGACCCGGCCTCCAGCAGCGCGAATCCGGCCTGCATGAAGATCACCAAAACGGCGGAGACCATCACCCAGGTGGCATCCACGGCGGAGGCGAGAAGAGGCAGTGTCGGTTCCATGCAATCCACTCCTTTTTGATGTCGGATAAACTGACATTTTGTTTGTTATGTGAGATTATATGACATGAAATGGTGGAATGCAATCACTTTTTCGCAAGGCTCGTACCCGGACAGTCCCCCACGAAGGAATGAAGCGATGACGAAAACTACGCCGTCCAGGACGAGCATGGCTGGTGCTGGTTCAAGGCATACGGTGATGATGATGAATCCGTAATGATACAATGAAACAAAATAGGGAATCTCTATGGGGGAAGAACCTTATGAGAACCAATCTGTATGTTGTGCGGCACGCCCATTCCGTTTATACGCCGGATGAAAGAAACCGACCATTGTCCGAACGCGGCTGTCACGATGCGAAAAAAGTAACCGAATTGCTAAAGCAGGTGAATATTGATCATGTCATTTCAAGTCCGTACAGACGAGCGATTCAAACCGTCGAAGGAATTGCCCATTCCATTGGGAAAGCGGTGGAGATCGAGGAAGGGTTCAAGGAAAGAATCTTGTCTGAAAAACCCGTAGAGGATTTTCAATACGCCGTCGCACGGGTATGGGAAGACGAGCATTTTTCATGGGAAGGCGGAGAGTCGAATGCCGCTGCCCAAAAACGGGGAATCAAAGCAACGGAACAGGTTTTGGCCAGGTTTCCCGGAAAGAATGTCGTCATTGGTACCCATGGCAATTTGATGGTATTACTCCTGAATGTTTTTGACAAACGGTACGATTATCATTTCTGGCAGCAACTTTCCATGCCGGATATCTACCGATTGTCGTTCGACGGCACCGATTTGCGAGAGGTCAGCAGGGTGTGGGAAGGGTAAAAAAACCGGGGTACGTACGGGAAGCGATTCGCCCCATCCGTACCAAAACAGCCGCCTTGTGATAAGACGGCTGTTCATGTGACAGGCGGTCCCTACATGGGCCGGGGATGCTCCTTCTGCTGGCGCTGCTGCGAAGCTCCCTGGTTGTCTTCCGTGTGCGTGTCGTCGGCGACCGTGCTGCTGGTCAGGCCGGTGACAGCCAAGCCTTTCTGGTTCAAGTTTTTGGCGCTTTTCCACTGTGCCATGCTGCACGCTCCTTTCTCCCTGGTTCACCTTTAGCTTCCCCCGGCAGGCGTCCGTGTTACGCAGCCAGATGTTCCCGCCGGTCTATTTCCGGCCGCTTTTGGAACGGGTATACTAAACGTATCACCTCGCTGGAAAAGGAGGCGTGGCCGCGTGGAAGAACGCGTCATCATCGTCGAGGGGAAAACGGACAGGGAGCGGCTTCTGCAGGTATTGGCCGAACCGGTTTTGATCTACTGCACGTACGGGTCATACAGCGCGGAGAAGGCGGGACAGCTTGCGGAAAAACTGGAGACGGCCGACGAGGTGTACGTGTTTACGGATGAGGACCACAGCGGAAAAAAACTGCGCAGGCAGCTTTCGGACGATTTTCCACACGCCCAGCATCTGTATACGAAACGGATGTTTGCTCAGGTGGCCAACACGCCGTTGGATGTGCTGGCGGAGATTCTGGAGCGGGCGGGCTTTCAGGTGCAGGAGGGACAGCGGGACCCGGAAATTTGGCCGGACGGGGATAAGAAGCGGCCGCAGGGGCAATAACAACAGTATCTGCACAAGTTGGAGGTGTCTGTTGGTTGCGCAGTCTGGTCGCCTTTATCAACCGGATGAACATCGGGATCTGGCTGTTGGGCATTTTTGTTGCTCACGTCCTGCTCTACCTGTTCTTGGGGACCGCCACCTGGCTGACCACATCGCTCCTGGCCACGGCGTTTTACGGCCTCGTGCTGCTGGTGGCCAAACTGGTGGCCGGCCGGTACGGAGACAAGGAGCACATAAAGTGAAAGAGCCGGCGGTCAGCGCCGGCTTTTTGTTCGTCTATCCGCCGAAATACGGCAGGCCGAGGATGATAATGCCCAGGATCCAGACGTAGACGGCAAAGCCTTTCATCGAGCCGGTGCTGATGATCTTCAGCATCCAGCGTATGGCCACGTATCCGGCGATGGCGGCACACATCGTCCCCACCAGCATCGGAATCATTGCGGCCGTTTCCACCGGTTCCCTGACCAGCTTGAGCGTCTGCAGCACGGTTGCCCCCAGAATGGCCGGAAGCGACAGCAAAAAGGAGAAGCGGGCCGCATCGGCGCGATTGATGCCGCGCAAAAGCGAACCGGCGATCGTCAGGCCGGAGCGGGAGATGGCGGGCAGGATGGCGGCGCCCTGCAGCGTGCCGATGATCAGGGCGTCCGTGTAGTTGATCTCGTCGAACGTCCGCGTCCCCCTGCGCATTGATTCCACCGCCCAGATGATGCCCCCCGTGGCGAGAAACTCCCACCCGATCGTCACACCGGTCCGGGAAATCTCCTCAAAAAAATCTTCAAACGTCAGGCCAATGACGGCGGTGGGAATGGTGCCAACGACCAGCAGGCGGGCCAGTTTGCCGGTCGGGTTGGTCAGGACGTGACGAATCTCCGGCCAAAACACAATGACGACGGCGATCAGCGTCCCGAAGTGAAGCATCGTGTCAAAGAGCAGGCCGGCTTCCTGAAGACCGAACAGCTTGCGGAACAGCACCAGATGACCGGTGCTGGAAATCGGCAGGAACTCCGTCAACCCCTGGACGATGCCGAGAATGATATGTTCCAGAAGCACAAGCATCGCGAGTCGCTCCCATCCATTCAGACTGGTAGTGGCTGCCAGTAAATACGACGGTCATGACCGGTTGGTTACACGGCGGAACCGGTACAATCCATACATATGTGATCGCCGGCCGGACTTGCATGTTTGGCCGAATTTTCTGCGGGATGGGCAAAAAGTTGTGGAATGGATCGCTGTCGGTTGGGTATAGTTAGGATGCAAACAGGAGAGAGAGGAAATGACGGAATGAACAAGAGGCACAACAAACACCGGGCGCAAGCCGCTCCGGCCAACCTTCAGGCGGGCATGACCGTGACGATGACGGTGGTGCGGCAGACGGACATCGGCTATTTTCTTCACGAGGGGGAGGACGAAGTGTTTCTCCACCGGAGCGAAGCGGAAGGTCCGCTCCGGATCGGCGAAGAGGCGGACGTCTTTCTCTACCACGACCACGAGAATCGTTTGGCGGCTACCATGCAGATGCCCTACGTCTCGTGGGGCGAGTACGGCTGGCTGGAAGTGGTGGATGTGTCCCCGCGCCTGGGCGTCTTTTTGGACAACGGCATCAAGAAGCACCTGCTGCTGTTCGTGGATGATCTCCCCAAGATGCGGCAGGAATGGCCCCGCACGGGTGACCGCCTGCTGGTGACGCTGAAGCGTGACAAGCAGGGACGCCTGCTGGCCAAGCCGGCATCAGAGGAGGAGATCAGCCGGATTGCCGTCCCGGCCGACAGCGACATGCACAACAAGTGGGTGGAAGGTACAGTCTACAAAGTGATCCAGGAGGGAGCGTTCCTGTTTACGGACGACGAGCACGTGCTGTTCGTCCACCGCGACGAGATGACGGAACCGCTCCGCCTGGGGCAGTCGGTCCGCTGCCGCGTGATCTACGTGCGCGCGGACGGCCGGCTGAACGGCTCGATGCAGGCGCGCAAGGAAGTCCGGTACGCAGAAGACGCGGACAAGCTGCTCCACTACCTGATCGACCGGGGCGGCGCGATGCCGTACACGGACGACACGCCGGCCGACATCATCCGGGAGAAGTTCGCGATGAGCAAGTCAGCCTTCAAGCGGGCGCTGGGCAAGCTGATGAAGGAGCAGAAGGTGGAGCAGGACGAGGGCTGGACGAGGTTGATTCGCAAGTAAAAAGACGGGTCCCTGAAGAGGGGACCCGTTTTCCATGTCGGGTGTAAATTGTGGTGGTTCTGCAAACAGGATGATCCCGCGAAACGCGCCTGTAGATGGAGAAAGACAGGCATCACACACTTATGATGAAACGAAAGTGGTTTTGTGTCCGTCAAAAATTGTAAATAGTATCGCACTAAAGGATGCACCTGGAACCTAAATGAATGTCTCTCATTCCCCAAGCTGTACATTCCGCTTTTGTTCCCTGTCCCGGAAACATTTCGCGAACACGTTTTTCAGAATCCCCTTTGCATCAAAGAAATACATATCGAATCGTTGCTTTGTTGCTCCAGAAATTGGTACATCAAGTTCCATTGGAGGATGTGTACAGACGGCAACGGTGTCGTAAACGAATTACAAATTTTTGGTTATTTTGAAAATATAGGATTTACACACTCATCATGGATGTGATAACCTTTTATATGTAAATTTTGTAAAAATACTGAAGGGGTTTATGTGAAAAAAATGAAGATGATGATGTTGGCCATAAGTCTAACCAGTGTCGTAGCTACTTCAGCATATGCGGCCAATATTTATTTTGAACAGGGAACAGGAGTTAGTATCTCATACGACAGTGATAATACACAATGGAGAAGTGATGCAGTTACCATTGGTTCGTATGGGACAAAGTATGCTAGAGCCTATACAGAAATATGGGGGGGCGGTAAAAAGCGAGGATACAAAGAAAGCAAGAAAGAATCAGGGACAACAGCTTATGCTAGTGCATACTGCCCAATTGGATTGGATGACACTTATGCCACATCGAATCATAGAATTTGGTGGTCTTCTAGTGACGCTGATTCAATTACTACGTCGGATCGAACAGAACTTTAGTTAGGCAAATTTCGTGAAATCACTTAGAAAAGAGGAGGTTTTTTCGTTGAAAAAGCGCATGGTACTTTTACCTTCACTGCTCACAGTGGCAATACTAACAGGTGTCGGAATTGGAATTGCACCCTACTATGTTGAAGCGCAAAAGAAGGAAAGCAAAAAAATCAAACATGAAGACAAAATAAAGAATCATCGATCAGAGAAGACAAACAAGTTGCTGGAAAAGACCTGGAATACCGCAATGAAAAAATTCAACATCGATACAAATGGCTTGGAGCAGGTAGATTATGCGGACAACCATCATATTTGGGACAAACTTGATACGCGCGAACAGGTCAGCTACACGGAAGCATTGCATCAAGCAATGTCTCACCATAAGATTGGCGACTATGAGCCTCTTTTGTTAGTCGATAAGGATGTAACCCAAACAACGATCCTTTTCCAACGTGGGGACGACAAAACATCAGTGAAAATAGAATTGAAGTCCAAGACGGGCGACAACGGTAAGGAATGGTTTGTTGACGGCCAACCGGAAGAGAAGTAGGCAAAAAGGGAAACGAAGTCTCAACCCATTGGACAATACTGATGCAACGTGATGAAAAACAAAAATGTAGCTCTCCGACTTGGCCCGTCTGGGATAAGAGGAGAGCTATTTTTTTGACTGCTTCGCGTAAAAAAAGAAAAAGGCTGTCGAGATGGCATCGACAGCCTGAAATGGCTTCAGGAAACCGTATGGCACATGCTACGAAGCAACCTGAATCTGCTGCTTTTCCTTGCGCCCCTTGTAATAGGAGAGACCAAACACGAGCGCCAGCAGGGCAAAGCCTGACAAGTCGGTGGCCAGCCCGGGAATCACGGCCAGGACGCCGCCCGCGATCGCCAGGAGACGCTCCAGCGGATTCAGCTTCGACATCCAGAAGCCGATCAGCCCGGCGCCTACACCGATCATGCCGATTGTGGAGGTGATCATCACCCACACCGATTCCCAAAACGTGGTGTCGATCAACAGCAGCTGCGGCGACAGCACGAAGATGTACGGTGCCATAAAGGCGGCGATGGACAGCCTTGTCGACTCCACGCCGGTCTGGATCGGTTTTGATTTGGCGATACCCGCCGCGGCGAACGCCGCCAGCGCAACCGGCGGTGTAATGTCGGCGACGATTCCGAAGTAGAAGGTGAACATGTGCGCGGCGATGTCCGGCACGCCCATCTGGATGAGGGCGGGAGCCGCGATCGTCGACGTGATGATGTAGTTGGCCGTGGTCGGCGTACCCATCCCCAGGATCAGCGACGCGATCATGGTGAAGAACAGGGTGAGAAACAGAATGCCGCCCGCCAGGTCAATCAAGCCGTTGGCCAGTTTCAGCCCGATGCCGGTCAGCGTGACCGTCCCGACGATAATGCCGGCACAGGCCGTTGCCGCCACCACGCCCAGAGCGGTGCGGGCACCGGAGGCGAACGCTTCCAGGATGTCCGCGAGCGACATGCGCGTCTCTTTGCGGAACGCGCCGACGACGACCGTCGACGCAATTCCGATGATCGCGGAGCGCTCTGCCGAGACGCCCATCATCAGCACGACGATGATCACCAGAATCGGCAGCAGCAGATACAGCTTCTTTAGCACTTCCTTTTTGTCCGGCAGCTCTTCCGGGGACAGGCCGCGCAGCCCGAGGCGCTTGGCTTCGAAGTGCGTCATGATCCAGATCCCGGTGAAGAACAGGATAGCCGGCAGCGCAGCCGATTTGGCAATCTCCAGGTACGGAACGTTGATGAACTCCGCCATCAGGAAGGCGGCGGCGCCCATGACCGGCGGCATGATCTGTCCGCCGGTGGAAGACGATGCTTCGACGGCGGCGGCAAACTCGGAACGGTAACCCAGGCGTTTCATCATCGGAATGGTGAAGGCACCGGACGTCACCACGTTGGCGACGGAGCTTCCGCTGATCGTTCCCTGCAGGGCGCTGGAGAAGACGGCCACCTTTGCAGGTCCGCCGATGCGGCGTCCGGCGATCACGAGCGACAAATCGTTAAAGTATTCGCCGACGCCGGTCTTTTCCAGGAAGGCGCCAAACAGGATAAACAGGAAGATAAACGTGGACGACACCCCGAGCGGCGTGCCGAGAATCCCCTCCAGCGTGTAGTAGGAATGGCCGATGATTCGGTCGACGTCGTTGCCGCGGTGTTCCAAAAAGCCGGGCATGTACGGGCCGAAGTAGGTGTACAGCAAAAAGAGGGAGGCGATGATGGAGATCGGCAGGCCCACGACGCGGCGGGACGCCTCCAGCACCAGGAGAATCGCAATGCCCCCGATCACCAGGTCGAGCGTGGTGTAGTTCCCCGTACGCATCACCAGCCCGTCGTAATCGATGACCCAGTAGAGCGATACCAGGACGGCGACGATGGACAGGATGATGTTGACGATCCCTACCTTGCTGCTGTTGTTTCCCTTGGAGCGGCCGGCGTAGAGCAGAAAGACCAGCCCCAGGCCAAACGCCAGGTGGATGGGGCGGTGAATCTGCGGCGGCAGTGTAAAAAAGAGCGAACTGGACAGTTGGTAGACGGAAAACAGAACCAGCAGGACGAAGGTGATCCACTTCATCGGGCCGGACAGTTGGCGCACGGCGGATTCCTTGTCGTACTGCGCAATCAACTGTTCCATTTCTTGTTGACTCATGTGTTGCGTGCTCATCTAGTACCCTCCAATCGCTTGCAAAATGGAACGCTTCTCCACCCGGATGGTTACCGCCGCGCCCGGTTTGTCCACGTCGGCGAGCGGTATTTCCTGTCCGGCGAACAGCAGTGTATGATGAGCCCTCACCTGCCCGATGAACAGATGGAGGGCGGGGAAGGCGCGGTTCATGTTGACGATGCGAAACAGACCGTCACGGCTGATCAGGTGTTCACCGGGAGCCAGTTGGCTTTCCATGCCGATCCCGTAATCCTGAAAGGTCAGTTCGGATAGAATGATCTGCCCGTTTCGGACGCGGTACGTCTCCACGACGGGCGTGCGGTTGATGGAATGAGTCCAGCGTATGGCAAATGTGCCGTTTTCAGCGATTCGGCCGCTCCAAACCGGCCGGTTTGTCTCCGTGTCGCGAACGACCAGAGCGGGGAACATGGGGATGAGAGCCACCAGAATGACAGCGGTCAAAAGAAGGAAGGAGAAAAGGCGGAACGACGTCCGCCCTTTCCCGGTTCCTACCTGTTTGCGCAGAAACATGGGGTCTTACTTTACGCCTTTTTCGTCAAAGAACTTTTTCGCGCCCGGGTGTACCGGCAGGCTGACGCCTTTCAGCGCGTCTTCGATCTTGATTTCCTTTGCCTTGGCATGACCCAGTTTGTCGGTGTTTTCAAAGATTGCCTTGGTTACCTTGTACACCAGGTCTTCGCTCAGGTCGGAGCGGACGACGAGCATCGACTTGACGGAGACGGTGGTGATATCTTCCGGTACGGTCTGGTAGGTGTTGGCCGGGATCGTCGTTTTCACGTAGAACGGATACTTCTGGATCAGCGCGTCAATCTTGTCCGCGTCAACCGGAATGATTCTCACACCTGTGGTGGCAGCCAGCTCGGTGATGGCCGCGGTCGGCGTGCCGGCCGTCTGGAACGCGGCGTCCAATTGGCCGTCCTGAATGGCTTTCGCGGAGTCGGCAAAGGAGAGGCGCTGCAGCTTCAGATCGTCAAAGGTCAGGCCGTACGCCTCCAGGATTTGCTGGGCGTTCATTTCCGTTCCGCTGCCCGGAGAACCGACGGAGACGCGCTTGCCTTTCAGGTCGGCGACGCTGTTGATGTTGCTGTCTTTGGAGACGACGATCTGAATGGTCTCGTTGTAGAGGGCGCCCATCGCCTGGAACGAATCGATTTTGCCGTCTTGTGCGAACATGTTGGTGCCTTTGCTTGCGTACTCGGCAATGTCGTTTTGGACAAAAGCAATGTCGGCTTTCTTGTCGCGGATGAGGCGGATGTTTTCTGCCGAAGCGCCGGTGGCTTGGGCTGTCGCCGTTACGCCGGCGTTTTTTCCGATGAGATCAGCCATGCCCCCGCCAAGCGGATAGTAGGTGCCGCCGGTGCCGCCGGTCGCGATGATCAGTTGGCTCGGATCGCTGCTGCCGCCGCCGGCATTGCCGCCCTGGCCCCCTTGCGCATTGTTTCCGCTGCTGCCGCATGCCGTCATGAGCGACATTGTTACAAGCAGCGTCAGAGAGAGAAGCAGACTGCGCTTTTTCATGAAAATTCCCCCTTATGTAAATAATCATACATACCCTATAGTACCCTTTTTTCGCAATAATACAATATTTCCTCGGAAAATAAGGGACTATACTCCTGGTCAGTGTAAGCGCATACCTACAAAAAACTACAAAAATCTATAGAAGAATATAGTAAAATATAAAATAATGTCGAAACCTTCTTGAAACGAAAGCGGAAACCGATGAGAGAAAGCGTATACATCCTCATGCTGATGCTGATTGCCGTGCCGATCGCAGGCGAGTTGAAATTTCACCCGTTTCAGGACGATTTTCGCGTGAGTTTTGGCACGACCGCCTTTTTCTTTTTCCTGCTGTGGCTGCGCAAGATCCCGGCGTATGTGAGCGGACCGCTGACCGGCTGCCTGGTGGTGCTGTTCCGGGTGGGGCTCGACTGGTTGGGGTCCGATCGCTTTGACTTGCTTGCGTCGATCCACATGCACCTGCCCGCCTTTTTCTTTTACGTGACGTATTCCTGTCTCTTCTCGCTGTTTCGCGTCAACGAGCGGCATCACCGGCCGCTTTTGGTCGGCGGGCTGGCGACGCTGGCGGAGATAGGGGGCAACCTGGTGGAGCTCTTGTTTCGCGCGTCGTCGTGGGAGGCGGTGCTTCAGCTTTCGGTGATCTGGCCGGTGTCGGCGATCGCGCTGATTCGCAGCTTTTTCGTGCTCAGCTTTTTCAACGTGATCCAGCTCCGCCAGGCCAAGTGGATGGAGGAGCAGCAGCGCATCCGCAGCGAGCGCATGCTGATGCTGATCGCCAGCCTGTACGAGGAGTCGGTTCATCTGAAAAAAACCTTGCGGCAGGTGGAGGAGATCACGCGGGAGTGTTACGATCTGTACCGCCGAATGAAGGACAGCGCCCGCGACGAGAACGGCGAGGCCTTCGCCCGGCAGGCGCTGCGCATCGCCGGGCAGGTACACGAGGTGAAAAAGGACAACCAGCGGATTTACGCCGGTCTGTCCAAGCTGATTTCCGACGAAAACGCCAAGGACTACCTGCCGTTGGAAGAGCTGATCCGCATCATCGTCCGCGCCAACGAAAAGTACGCCCGCCTGCTGGGCAAGGACATCCGCTTTGAGGCTCGCGTGGACGCGCCCGAACTGCCCTGCCACATCTACACGACCCTGTCGTTGGTGAACAACCTTGTCGCCAACGCCGTGGAAGCGATCCGGGAGCGCGGTACGGTGGCCGTCTCCGCCGCTTTGGACGAGAGGCAGGAGTGGCTGCGGTTTGCGGTCGGCGACGACGGACCGGGAATCGCCGTCAAGGACAAGGAACTGCTGTTCAAGCCCGGGTTTACCACCAAGTACGACGTGTCGGGCCAACCGTCCACCGGGATCGGGCTTTCGTATGTCAGGGAAGTGGCGGAAACCCTGCAGGGGCACGTCGAGATCTGCGAAAACACGGACGGGTACGCCGCTGTCTTCATCATTCGCCTGCCGGTCGCCCATCTTGTGCAGAAAGGATGATGACATGCGCTATTTTATTGTGGATGACGATCCGGCCATCCGTTCGATGCTGGCTCACATCATCGAGGACGCCGATCTGGGGGAAGTGGCCGGAGAGGCGGAGGACGGTTCGCGGATCGACAAAAACTACCTGGAACTGAAGGGAGTCGACATCCTGCTGATCGACCTGTTGATGCCGAACCGCGACGGGATTGAGACGGTTCGGCACCTGGCCGGCTTTTCCGGCCGCGTCGTCATGATTTCGCAGGTTGAATCCAAGGACATGATCGCGGAAGCGTACTCCCAGGGAATCGAATACTACATCACCAAGCCGATCAACCGACTGGAGGTGATCAGCGTCCTGCAAAAGGTACGGGAGCGCATCCTGCTGCAGCGCTCCATCGAGGGCATCCAGCGATCGCTCAGCGTGTTGACCGGAGGTGCGGGCGGCGAGCGAAAGGAGCAGCCATTGCGGGAAAAGACGATCCGCACGGCGGGCAAATTCCTGCTGACGGAATTGGGGATGATCGGGGAGAGCGGCAGCAAGGATTTGCTGGACATGCTGGACTACCTGTACCGGTTGGAAAAGGAAGAGGCCGGCGACTACAGGTTTCCCGCCCTGAAAGACATCTTTGCCAGCGTGGCCGTGGAGAAATTGGGCCGGCAGGCGGCGGCCGCCGACGTGCAAAAAGAGGTAAAGGCCGCGGAGCAGCGGGTGCGCCGGGCGATCTATCAGGCGCTGACCCACCTCGCGTCGCTCGGGTTGACGGACTATTCCCATCCGAAGTTTGAAAGCTACGCGACCACCTTTTTTGACTTTACCGAAGTGCGCAAACGGATGATGGAGCTGGAGACCCGGATCGAACCGGCTCCGTCGTCCATCCGGATCAACGCGAAAAAATTCATCCTGGTGCTTTATCTGGAAGCAAAACGGCTGATCGGATAGCGTTTGGCGATCACCTCATGACGTTCCTTCCCCCCTTTCATGCCTGGTGGCAGATGGCTCCGGCAGGAGGTGTTCCCCTTCTTTTCGGAAGGTGTGAAGAATTTGGCATGCACGGGGCAACAATGAGGAGAAGAGAGGGCATTTGTGGTAAGATAGTGCTATGTGTGTAAGGAGGGAATGACGTGAGGGAACTACGACAACCGTGGCAGCTGCTGTACAGGATCTACCGCCATGTCCGGCCTGTGCTGGAGCGGGAGTTCGCCGCCTGGTACCGGCGGGCGCAGGCGATTCCGGACCCGGAACTCCGCAAGCAGGCGCTGTCCAGCATGGAGAGCAAGAAATTCCACTGCGAGGGAGGATCCGTCTACGCCGCTCAGGTGGTCCCTCACGTCGAGGTCGTCGTACCGCTTATCGTAGCCTACCAAACCATCAGCGATTACCTGGACAATCTCTGCGACCGCAGCACGTCGCTTGATCCCGAAGACTTCCGGCAGCTTCACCTGTCCATGCAGGACGCCCTGACGCCCGGCGCTCCGCTGCGGGATTACTACCGGTTTCGCAAGGAAAAGGACGACGGGGGCTTTTTGGCCGACCTCGTGCTGACCAGCCAGCGCCATGCCGGGCAGCTTCCCGGCTACGGCAAAATCATGCCGCGCGTGCTGGAGCTGTCCTGCCTTTACAGCGACCTGCAGGTGTACAAGCACATCGCCCACGATCAGCGGGAGAAACGGCTGCTCGCCTGGTGGGACGAGCACAAGGATCGGCACCGGGATCTGTACTGGCAGGAGTTTGCCGCCGTTACAGGATCGACGATCGGCATCTTTGCCCTGTTTTGCCTGGCGACGGAGCCGCACATCCGGGACGAAGAGATCGAGGCGGTCAACGCGGCCTACTTTCCGTGGGTGTGCGGGCTGCACATCCTGCTGGATTACCTGATCGACCTGGAAGAGGACCGGTTGGGCGGCGATCTCAACTTTGTCAGCTATTACGCCTCGGAGCAGGAAGCGACGGAGCGGATGCGGTACTTTATTCAACAAGCAAAGGCAAGCGTCGACCGCTTGCCCAATCCTGCGTTTCACCGTATGATCGTGGACGGATTGGTCGCCTTTTACCTCGCCGATCGCAAGGTAAACCGGAGCCAGCCGCACATTTACACCATTGCCAGAGAGCTGTTGAAACAGGCCAAGGGGTTGCCGTCCGTGCTGTTTTACGTGAACAGCCTGCTCGTTCGGCGCTGAGGCTGGAGGGTCAGCGCATGTGTTTGCGCTTGTAGGAAAAGCCGAGTCCCATCAGGACGCAAGCCCCGACGATTCCGCCGACCACGCCGAGCCAACTGCGTTCGCCGATGGCCACGCCTACCCCGATGAAGCATGCGGCCACGGCAAGTGCCAACGCCAATGTAATCCATTGATAACGACTCATTGGTTCTGTAACCTCCTATCTGTCAATGTTCCCATTATACCTCATTTTCCGTGAAAACGATCGCGTGAAGTCATTCCGGAAAAGCCGGCAAATTTTTGTGTGAAGTGGTGGAGACTGCAGATGGAAAGCATCTTGCAAATTCGAAAAGGCAAGCAATTGTTTGAAGGCAGCGTTACCTATGAAGAGGGCGACCTCATCGAGGCCGTCTTTCCCGACCAGGTGGAAGTGACGGTGGGGGAGCAACTGCCTTGTTTGCGAACCAGCAATTACGACACCATCAGCAATTTTGAGGCGGTGGTGCTGGCCAAAGAACGCAATCGCCTCTTTTTGTTCCACTCGCCGACCGTCTTGGAATTTCGCGAGCAGCGCCGCCGCTATCCGCGGTTTGACATGGACGTCCAGGGCTGGATCCAGTATCAGTCCGTTGATCCTGCCGCGGCCAATGCCTTTTCCTATCAAAAGGTGGATCTCGTCAACCTGAGCCTGGGGGGATTGGCGATCCGCACCAACAAGCCCGTTCCCGACGAACGGAAGCTGTTCTTCTACGTGGAGCTGTACGGCCGCAATCGCGCCGACGGCATCGTACAGGCTGACCTGCAGGTGATCCACGAGCGTGTCGAGGGACCGCATTACTTCTACGGTTGCAAAATTGTCGGCATCAGCTCCAGGTATTTCCACACCTTGCGCAAGTACCTGCTGCAGCGGCAGTTGGCGGAACGGAGGATGATTCAACCGGAATAGCCGAATGCAAATTGGTTCTGCAGGGAACCAATTTTTTTCTGTGCTCCTGCTTGGGGGAGAAGGTAAGGAGGCCGGCGCCCCCTCATGGGAACGCCGGCCCGCTTGTCAACGGCTTTGACGGGACTTGCCATCTGCACCAAAGACATGTCGGAGCATGGTGTACCGGACAGCAGAAACGCTGCGGAACACAAAGGCGACATGTTCATCGTGCGGCTCCAGATGGTAACGCGTAATGCCGTGGCTGGTCAATACCCGGATGAAGTGCACCGCGTCCTGGAGACGAACGGAAAAGTACAGATGCTTCGTCATGGCAATCACCTCCTTTCCGAGAGCGAGGTCATTACACATGCAGATAAGGAAGGCCGTCATAGCCAAACGTCCGGAAAACAAGCTGGTATTGGCGTGCGGGCAAATCCGGAAACACCAGGGCCACATAGCCGTCTGGGATGCTGATGATGCGGTGTGTCTCTTCCAGCACAAACGGAATCCGAAAGCGGATAAATTTGCGCGTGTAGCGGGGAAGACGACTTTTCCGCACCAAGTAGAAGCAGGAATGCACCATGGAATCACGCTCCTTCCGAAAGGGAGCGTAGCAGAAAAAACTGGATAAAAGTAGAAAAAAGCCTGCAGGAGTGGGAGAGTCATCCTGACCGCCGTTTGAACAGGGGCCGAAATGACCAAACTGACAGAAAAGATGGATGTCGGAGGGATGAGATTAGGAAGTGGATGATGGCTGCCGCTGCGGCTCTCGCCTTGACGGCCACCGGCGGGTGTGAGGCAAACAGCGTGGAACGGCAGGAGAGTCCGGCGGCGGAACCGGTCGTCGCGGCTCCCCGTCCGACGGTGCTGGCGGACGAGCAGGTGCCGTACACGAGCCGGGGGGCAACTACGGCTGGCCGGTCATCCAGGGGGATCAGCAGGCCGCCGGCATGAAAGCGCCGATCCTGCACAGCGGCGACACCACCTGGGCTCCTGCGGGAATGACATTTGTCACCAGAGGGCCGTGGCAAGGGCGGCTGATGGTCGCCAATTTGCGCGGTGAACAAATCCTGAACGTCGCCCTGGACCCGGGGAACCCCTCTGCCGTCCAATCGTTTTCCGTTTTTTACCAAAACAAATACGGTCGGCTTCGCGATGTCGTGGAAGGGCCGGACGGTTCGCTCTACCTCCTGACCAGCAACCGGGATGGACGCGGTGACCCTAGGCCCGGAGACGACCGCATCATTCGGCTGGGACCTGGACGCTAGCCGCCTCGGTGCGGCGTCATCTCCAGATGACCCGCTGCAGCAGAATGCCTGCCGCCCCAATCGCCGCGATCAGGAAGCCGATCCGTTGAAACGACAGGCTGGCGCCTCAGGCGGTGATCAGCAAACCGCCCAGCAGCGGGGCGGCGATGAAGATCGCGCTCGTCAACGAATCGAAAATGCCCATCACACGCCCAATCGCTTCTTTGGGCGTTTCCTTTTGCCGCAGGTTATTGTCAGAGGTGTATCAGAAAGGCCGTTGGACCAGCGCGGGAATGGAGCGGGCCAGGTAGTCAAAGCGGTACTCGGCCGCCAGTTCCTCCCAGAGCGTGCTGTATTTGTTCTGCCATTCCGCGTCCCAGCCGAAGGTGTCCAGAAAAAAGAGCACGAGGCGAACTCTGCAGCGCCGCCCCCATTCCCATGCCGTGGTACAGTTCCAGCAGGCGGATGGTTTCGCCGCCGCGGGAAACCGTGCACGAGTCCGGTTGGAGTTGCAGAAGCGTCCGCTCACCGCTCATGGCTGATCCCGTACTTTCTCATTTTGTTGTACAGCGTGCCGCGCGAGATGCCGAGCAGGTCGGCCGCCGCCTTTTTGTTTCCGTAGGTGCGGTCCAGCGCGGACAGGATGCGCTCCCGCTCCGACAGGGCCGGGTCCGGGGCGAACGAGTAGCCCGCCGGTGAAGCGTGGGGAACGGGCGCGTACGGGGGTGTCAGCGGCAGCACGGCGGGCGGCGGCGCCATCGTCCGGGTGCGGATGGCGGAAGGCAGGTGCTCCGGCAGAATGACGCCCCCTTCCTGCAGGATGGACAGGCGCTCGATCACGTTTCGAAGCTGCCGGATGTTGCCCGGCCAGGCGTAGTCAATCAGGGCGTGCATCACTTCCGGAGCGATGCGAGGGACGGGCTGCTCGTTGGCGATGGCGTACTCGTGCAGGAACATCTGCACCAACTCGGGAATGTCCTCGCGCCGCTCCCTTAGCGGCGGAATCTCCAGCGTAAAGACGTTCAGCCGGTAGTAGAGGTCTTCGCGAAACCGGCCCTCCGCCACCATGTGTTCCAACTGGCGATTGGTGGCGGCAACGATCCGGGTGTTGACGGTGATCGGCTCGGTGCCGCCCACGCGGTAAAACTGCCGCTCCTGCAGGGCGCGCAGCAGCTTGACCTGCAGTTCCAGCGGGAGTTCGCCGATTTCGTCCAAAAACAGCGTTCCGCCGTGGGCCAGTTCCAGCTTGCCGGGCTTTCCCTTTTTCTCCGCTCCGGTAAACGCCCCGCCCTGGTAGCCGAACAGCTCGCTCTCAAACAGCGCGGCCGGGATGGCCCCGCAGTTGATGGCGATAAACGGCTTCTCCCGCCGCCGGCTGGCCTGGTGGATGGCCTGGGCGAACAGTTCCTTGCCCACGCCGCTCTCGCCGTAGATGAGGACGGTGGCATCCGTCTGAGCCACCTTGCGCGCCGATTGGATGGCCGACTGAATGGCGGCGGAATGTCCCTTGATCGTGAAAAACGGGTCGTCGGCCGCCTGAAACCGGCTCATCTCCTGCTGCAGGTTGTGCAGGTGGGCGGTGGTGTGGGCCAGTTCTTCGTTGAGCCGCACCAGTTCGGTAATATCCTGTTCGATGGAAATGGCCCCGATAATGTCCCCTTCCTGCCGGATCGGGGCGGCATTGATCAGCACGTGCCGGTCCGGCCGGGGGATGTGGTAGACCCGCTGCACCGAGGTGCCCTGCTTGAGCGCGTCCAGGAGGCGGATCGACTCGCTGTCGAAATGGGCGTCCAGCGGCGTGCCGACCACCTGCGCCCGGTCGATTTCGTAAATGTTCTCGGCCGCCTTGTTCCAGTACTGGACCACGTTGTGCGTATCGACGATCGTGATGGCCTCGCTCATCGTGTCCAGCAGCGTGTGCAGCAGGGCGGACTGGTTTTGCGCCAGCGTGACGAAAGCGCCGAACAGCCGATGGGCGGTCACCAGGCCGGAGGGCGTGCCCGCCTCGTTGAGCGTCACCAGATCGGGCACAGAGGGGCGCCCCCAGGCAAGCAGCCGTTCACCCGCCTCCCGCAGCGTCTCCGTCTCCGGGACGGCGAGAACGGCAGCGTCGCGACCGTCGACGCGAAGCACACCTTCCGTTTCGCCGGCACGTATACTGACAGCAGCGGAGCCGATCGGCACGGCCAGGGAAGCCAATGGACAATCGAGAGAAAATAACGGTTTCAAAAAACCACTTCCTAACCAAACTAGAAGTACACGCATGGTACAGACCAAACACCGGATGGGTGGTGTGTACCGTGTAATCAAAAGTGTACAAGAATGGACACAATCTGTACATATGTGTGTAATTTCCTGTTCGACAGCCAGCAGAATGGCCGGCTTCTGCCCTGTTCGTCCTGTTTGGCACGATTTCTGCTAGGAAGATGGACACAGATGCATGTTGAGGAGGAGACCGATTTCCCATGGAACAACTCATGAAAGACTTTTTCCTGTTCCTGTCCAAAAACAAGACGCTGAACGCTGCGGCGAAAAAGTGGGGCCTGCGGTTCGGAGCGAGCCGCGTCGTCGCCGGTGAAACGATTGCCGAAGCGATCAACACCGTTCGCCAGTTGAACCAAAAGGGGCTCGTCTGCACGCTGGACCACCTGGGCGAATTCGTCTACAGCGTGGAAGAGGCCAACGAGTCGGCAGACTACTGCATCAAAACGCTGGAAGCGATTCACCAATCCGGCGTGGACTGCAACCTGTCGCTGAAAATGACCCAGCTCGGCCTGGACATCAGCCGCGAGCTGTGCATGAACAACATGCGGCGGATTCTGGACGCGGCCAAGAAAAACGGCAACATTTTCGTGCGGATTGACATGGAGGATTACGCCCACAACGAAGTGACGCTGGAGATCCTGGACGAACTCCTGCAGGACTACGACAACGTGGGCACCGTCATCCAGGCCTACCTGTACAAGTCTGCCGATGACATCGAAAAGCTGAAAGAGAAGAAGGTCAACCTGCGGCTGGTCAAAGGGGCGTACAAGGAGTCCCCGGAAGTGGCCTTCCCGAACAAGGCAGACGTCGACGAGAACTACAAGAAGATCATCAAGCAGCACCTGCTGAACGGCTGCTACGCCGCGATCGCAACGCACGACGACAACATCATCGCCTACGTCAAGCAATTGGAAAAAGAGTACAACATTCCGCGCACGCAGTTTGAGTTCCAGATGCTGTACGGCATCCGTCCGCAGTCGCAGGTGGAGCTGGCGCGCGAAGGGTACAAGATGCGCGTCTACGTGCCGTACGGCAACGACTGGTACGGATACTTCATGCGCCGTCTGGCCGAGCGTCCGGCCAACGTGGCGTTTGTGATCAAAGGGCTGTTCAGCAAGTAGGAAGCCGCCGCACTTTCCTCGCCTGCCCCCCGTGTTGGGCGGGCGGAGGATGCCCTTTTCCCGCAGGCGGTTGGCCAGGGTTGGATACGACAAAGCGCATTCGCCTGCTTCGGTGGTGGGGCGGGTGCGCTTTTTTGCCGTTTGCCCCACGCCGTGCCCTTCAACCCTTTCCTTTTCCGATTTCTTGCCGTTTCATCCCCCACGTGTGACAAACGGCGTTTCTTGTTGTAGGCTGGAAACAGCACAGACGGGCGGGATGTCCGCGCAGAGAGGAGCGATGTGTGTCGATGGACGGTTCCATCATTGCCGTGAAACCGCCGTATTCGTTTGAACGGCTGCTGAAGAGGTTGGAAACGTACCCGGACCCGCAAATGCAGGTGGAGGCGGAGTCGCGGGTGATCCGCCGCGTGTTTCGCGTCGGACAGCGGCCGGTGGTGGCTGCCCTGCATTTTGCCGGGGATGTGGAGCAGCCGGCGATCGAATGGCGGACAGATGCGGCCCTGACCGCCAGCGAGAAGGAGGTGCTCGAAGGGACGATCCGGCACATGTTCAGTGTCAACGTCGACTTGGAGCCGCTGTACCGGCACATGCGGCAGGATGATGTCCTGCGCCCGCTGACTGAGCGCTTTCGCGGGCTGCGTTTTCTGCTGGACGCCGACTTGTTTCAGTCGATGGTCCGGACGATCATCGGTCAGCAGGTGAATCTGCCGTTTGCCGCGGCCTTGACCCGCCGGCTGCTGGAGTTGGCGGGGGAGAAGCTGCAGGACGAACAGGGCCGGACCTATCTCGCCTTTCCCACGGCCGAGGCCGTCGCCCGCTTGGAGCCGGATGCCCTGCGGCCGCTGCAGTTCAGTCAGCGCAAGGCGGAATACATCATCGACTTTGCCCGCGCCGTGGCGGATGGCCGTGTCGATCTGGACAGTCTTTGGCGGATGGAGGACGAGGAGATTTTCGCTTGTCTCACCCCGCTTCGCGGTATCGGCAGATGGACGGTGGAGTGCCTGATGATGTTTGGCATGGGCCGGCCGGATCTGCTGCCCGCGGCCGACATCGGACTGCGCAACGGCATCCAGTTGGTGTACGGCCTGCCGGACAAGCCGGACGAACGGGAGATCTGCCGGATTGGCGAGAGCTGGGCGCCCTGGCGCAGCTACGTGTCGCTCTATGTGTGGGAAGCGGTCGGCGCGGTCAAACGAAAGGAAGAGCGGAACGCATGACGCCCCGGGGCGTCATTTTTTTGGACTTGAAAAAAATGAAGGTTAGGTATATAGTAAACATTCGTGTAATACCGGAAAAATTCATATAGACTATAAAAACTTTCAAAAAATTTAAATTTAACTGAAAGTTGGAGAGGAAAACCATGAGAGAGTTAACCCATAGAGAGACCCTGACCATCGGGATGATGCTGTTTGCCCTGTTCTTCGGGGCGGGCAACATGATCTTCCCGCCGGCCTTGGGGCAAGCCGCCGGTACGCATGCGTGGGAGGCCATGGCCGGGTTTATCCTCACCGGCGTGGGGCTGCCGCTCCTGGGCGTCATCGCCACCGGGATGAGCGGCGGAAATTTGCAGACGCTGGCCGGCCGGGTTCATCCTGTATTCGGCGCTGTTTTTACCGTTGTCGTCTATTTGGCCATCGGGCCGTTTTTGGCGATTCCCCGTACCGGAACGGTTGCCTTCGAGATGGGTGTGCTGCCGTTTCTCCCGGAAGGCGCAAAGGAGAGCTGGGTGCCGCTGTTCATCAGCACGTTGGTCTATTTTGCCGTCACTTTCTGGCTGTGTTTGCATCCGTCCAAGCTGGTGGACCGCATCGGCAAGGTGCTGACGCCGGCCCTGCTGCTGATCATTGGCGTGATGTTCGTCCAGTCGCTCGTGCATCCCATCGGAGAGGCGGGCGAGCCTGCCGAAGCGTATCAATCGGCGCCGTTCTTCAAGGGCTTCGTGGAAGGGTATCTCACGCTTGACGCCCTGGCCGCCCTGGTGTTCGGCATCGTCATCACGTCCGCGATCGAAGGCCGCGGCATCACCGGCCCCAAAAAGCTCGGGTGGGCGACCGTCAAGGCGGGGATAATCGCCGCCACCGGGTTGGCGCTGGTCTATCTCGCGCTCGCGTACCTGGGGGTGACCAGCTACTCGCTGGGGCAGTCCGAAAACGGCGGGCAAATCCTGACGGCGGTGGTTCAGCACCTGTTTGGCTCAAAGGGGCTGCTGCTGCTGGCGGGCGGTGTTACGCTCGCCTGCCTGACGACGTCGGTGGGTCTGGTGACCGCCTGCAGCCATTTCTTTTCGGAACGACTGCCGGGTGTGTCGTACAAAACCATGGCCATGATCCTGAGCCTGTTCAGCGCGGCTGTGGCCAACGTCGGCTTGACCCAACTGATTGCGATCTCCGTTCCCATGCTCCTGATGATCTATCCGATTGCGATCGTGCTGATGCTGCTCTCCTTCCTGCATCGCCTGTTCCGCGGATACTCGGAAGTGTACGGTGGAGCGACCATCGCTACGGCGGTGATCAGCATCGTCGACGGGGCCAAGCAGTTCGGTCTTTCGCTTGACGAGATCACGTCGTTATACGCACACCTTCCGCTTTACCACGAAGGCATCGGCTGGCTGCTCCCCGCAGTATGCGGAGCTGCGATCGGCTTCCTCGTGGGAGTCGTCCGCCAGCCGGGCAGCGCGAAGTACCAGGAAACAACAAGCGGCACACCCTAACGGGGTGTGCCTTCGTTTTTGTCGTACGATTCCGCTTGCTGCAGGTTGGACAGGGCGACGCCGCCAAAGATGAACGCGGCTCCCGCAAAAAAGCCGAGGCCCAGATGCTCGTTCAAAAGAAGCCAGCCGAGCAGCGCGCCCACGACCGGCTGGATGAAGAAAAACCCTGCCCCGCTGCCCGCCTGCATCAGCTCAAATCCTTTGTTCCACAGGTAAAACGCCCCCGCCGTGGAGATGATGCCGATGTAGAGCACGCCGGCCCAGATCTCCCAGCCGAACCCCCAGGAGACGGGCGTCACCGACAGTTCCCAAACCATCAACGGACTGGTAAAGATCATGCCAAACAGGGCGACGTAGGTCGTCACCGACAGGGACGAGTAGCGGAGCGTCGCCTTTTTGCTCAACACCGTGTACAAGCCCCAACTGACCGCCGCCAGCAGCAGAATCAGGTTGCCGATCAGGGACGATTGGGCATCCGCCTCGTCCGGGACGCCGATGACGATCAGCACGCCCACGGTGGCCAGCAGGATGCCGGTCAACTGCCGCCCGTTGATCCGTTCCTTCAACAGCCAGACGGCAAAAAGGGCGATGAAGGCGGGCGACGCCGAGGTAATCAGCGCTCCCATGTGGGCGGTGGAGAGCTTGGTGCCGACAAACTGGGCGGCAATCGAGATCGTGACGCCGACAAACGCGACGGCCATGATGAGCGGGAAGTCCCGCCTGGCGATAAACTCTCTCCGTGCCGCGACAAAGGCGCCCAGCACCACCAGCGCGATGGCGAAGCGGATGATCAGGAGCGTAAACGGCGGGATCACATCCAGGACCACTTTGCTGACGACGTACACGCCGCCCCAGATGGCGGCGGCCAGAGTGAGGCACAAGCCTCCAAACAACTGCTGTTTCCACTGCGGATTCATCATGTAAGCCCCTCCCGGGAAAATGATGTGATGCGTGTGGCGTGCCGGGGGGACATCCGAGGATCGTTCCCTCGCCGGCTAGGTGAGGAGAACGCCGGGTACATCGCATTCAAACAGCGTACGCGCCATCGTGTTTCACCTCCCGAACGAATGGGGAAAACTTACCGGCTGCCTCCGTACTTGCGAATCAGACCGATCTGGCCGGCGTGGTAACCGGTGTGGTAGACCAGCCGTCCCAACGCCTGCCGCGGGGTAAGCGTCCCGATCGGCGCCTGCACGGCAGCGTCCCACGCATCCACGGGGAACTCGTGGAGCGATTCCAGCAAATGGGCGTAGGACGAGTCCCGAAACGACAGCAGGGCGTCAAGGTCGGTAAACTGCCCCTCGTCTTGGACCGGACCAATGGTGAAGAGCGTCACCCCGTCCGGCAGAGGGCGGCCGAAAAACATCGCACAGAAGCGGTACTCCACCTCGGCAATGTGGCGGATCAAAAATCCTACCGAGTTGGAACCGGGGGCGAGCCTCCAGGCAAGCTGTTCCGCTTCCAGGTTGGCCAGCGCATCCAGATAGCGCGAACGGGCGGTTTGGAGGGCGGGAAGCAGCGTCTGTTCGAACATGGACACCATCCCTTTCAGCGTGCGGCTCCGCACGTGTCTGTACGTTCTATTATAAGGAATGCGAGAAGAAAAAACAGCGGAATCCTTCCGAATATTCCGAATGAATATTCACTCAGCGGCGGCGATTCGCTATACTGGAAACAAGACAGGCGAAGAGAGAGGGGCGATGGGGATGCAGCATCTGTTTGATCTGGTCGTTCGTTCGACCGACATCGACGTGATCGGGCACGTCAATAACGCCAAATACCTGGAGTACATGGAGTGGGCCCGGTTTGACTGGATGTGCCGGCAGGGGTTTACGCTGGAGGAACTGAAGCGGCGGCAGATCATGCCGGTCGTGGTCAGCATCCAGATCAACTACCGCAAAGAGCTGCGGATGCTGGAGCAGGTGCAGGTGCGCACCTCCGTGGTGAAGATCGGGGAGAAGAGCTTTGTCGTCCGCCACGAGCTGTACAATCAGCGGGACGAACGGGCGGCCGACGCCGACGTGACGATGGTGATGATCGACGCTGTGCAGCGCCGCTCCGTCCCGCTGCCGGACGATCTGGCCCGCGCGCTGGCTGACGCGCTGCCGAGCGGGCAGGCCAGCGGGTAACGAACAACATGGTCAGACTGCCAACAATGGCCTCTCCATTTTACCCGTTTTTCTTCTACAATGGGTACGATGGGGGCCGTTTTTTTGCACGAAACCGGCGCGTCGACGAAACTGGTGCAAAGGAGGAGGGTCCATGCCGGGCTTTCACCTGATCTTGTTTGATTTGGACGATACGTTGTTTGATTTCTCGGCTTGCTGGGAAAAGGGCATGCGGCAGACGATCGCATCCCACCCGCTGACGGCCGGGCTTGAGCCGGACGCCGTGTACGAGGCGCTGCGGCGGCACAGCGACGCCTTGTGGGCGGACATCCGGGAGAAGCGGATCAACTTTGACCAACTGCGCCGCCTGCGGCTGTCGCGCACCCTCGCCGAATTTGGGCGTCGTGCGGAGGCGGATCGGCTGGACGACTTTCAGGAGCGGTATGCGGCCGCCTGCATGGACGCCGTCGTTCCCGACCGCGCCGTTCAGTCGCTGCTGATGCGGCTCAAGGAACGGTATACCCTGGCGATTGTCACCAACGGACCCGCGGACATGGCCGTTGAAAAAATCGAGCGCCTGGGGCTCGCACCTCTCTTTCCCGCGGAGAGGGTGTTCGTCTCCGAGCAGATTGGCTGGCACAAGCCGGACCCGCGCATTTTTGCGGCCGTGCTTGAGCGCTTGGGGGCTTCCCCGGTGGAGGCGCTGTTTGTCGGGGACAACTGGACGGCCGACATCGCCGGGGCGATGGATGCGGGCCTCTCGGCGGTTTGGCTGAATCCCGCCGGAGTGCCGCCTGCTACGGATCACAAGCCCCTCGCCGTGATCAAACGGCTGGAAGAGCTCTGGGAAATCGTCGCCTGACTGCCGCATCTCCCACATTCTTGAAAACAGACGGATTTTTCGATAGGGTGATAATGATTCTATTGTTTTCAGGAGGGTGAGAAATGAACGTATTGCCCAAGTTTGTTCAAAACAGCGCCGGAGCGTGCTGGCTGACCGAGAACGAACGGGAGAACCTGATGATCCGTTACCGGATTCGCGAGGTGATTCACGAGGAACAATCGGCGTTTCAGCATGTGATGATTCTGGACTCATACGATTTTGGCCGGATGCTTGTATTGGACGGAGTTGTGCAAACGACATCAATGGACGGATTTATTTACAATGAGATGATTGCCCATGTGCCGCTGGCGTTTCATCCCGGGCCGCGCCGCGTTCTGGTGATTGGCGGGGGAGATTGCGGGGCGGCCCGCGAAGTGTGCAAATACCCGGAAGTGGAACAGATTGATCTGGTGGAGATTGACGAACGCGTCGTGCAGGTGTGCAAACAGCATCTGCCCGAAGTGTCGGGCGGCCTGTCGGATCCCCGCGTCCGTTTCCTGTACCGGGACGGGGTGGAGTTTGTCCGCGACCTGGAAGAGACGTACGACGTGATCATCGTCGATTCATCCGATCCCATCGGCCCGGCGGAGCAGTTGTTTTCCTTTTCGTTTTACCAGCATGTGCATCGGGCGCTGAAACCGGACGGCCTGATGGTCTGCCAGAGCCAGTCCCCCATCTTTCACGCCGATGTGATGGGGCAGACGTACCGCAACATCGGTCGACTGTTTCCGGTCACCCGCATGTACACGGCAGTCGTGCCCACGTACCCGGGAGGCTTGTGGAGCTTTACCCTCGGTTCGAAGAAGTACGATCAGCCGGTGGCCGGGCGCGTGTCCGGAAAGGATACCAAGTATGTCGACGAAGGAATCATCCATCAGTGTTTTCACCTGCCGGTCTTTATAAAGCAAGCGATAGGAGAGGGATAGTCCCTCTCCTATCGCTTGCCCCCTCTTGTTGTTGGAAAAAGTGGGTTTCCCGCTTTCCCCCGCCCAACTGGCATGATGGAAAGACATGGGGGGAACGGCTGTCGATACAAAGCCTCAATATTTCAGTCGACAACGAAGAAGCCATCATGCAGATGGTAAAAATCTTGCCGCTACACATTAGCCTCCCACGGGACTGCCTTGCGAATGCTCATACTGCCATATCCTTTTTTAGTTGTCATTTCTCTAAAAGTATAGAAAAATTTACCATGGAAAGAAGAGTGTCTATGGAACGCGTGAAAAGGTTGTTGGATGAACAAGGTCTGCCCTATGAATTGATCCCGCACGATCAACCCATCCGCTCGGCACGGGAGGGAGCATCCCTGTTGGGCATCGAGATCGGACAGACGGCGCCCGCGCTAATACTTGAAACGGACAAGGGCCATGTCGCGCTGATCGTATCCGGCAAGCGGGGCCGGCTGGACTTCGCGCAGATGGCCCCGCTGCTGGGCTTCCGGCAGTTGAAGATGGCCGGCGCCACAGAGGTCAAACGGATCACCGGATACGAACCGGGGAGCGTTCCCCTGGTGGGACACGACCTGCCGGTGGTCCTGGACGACGAGCTGTTTTTCTACCCGTTTGTCTACGGCGGAGCGGGCGATCCGCTCTGGACGCTGAAGCTGTCTCCGCAGGCATTGGAACAGGCGAGCCGGGTGGTGGCGAGGCTGCCGCGGGAGACGGGCGGCAAATAGAATACAAGACGGCAAAAAGCGAAAAACGTGCTTCCTCTGTACGAGGCGGCACGTTTTTCCAGTCGAATGGTTAGTGAATATCCCTCTTTTTAAACTGCCCGCCGCGGACGTCGTGAATGTTGCCGACGGCGAGAAATGCGCCGGGGTCCACTTCCTCGACGATCAGCTTCAGCTTGGCTTCCTCCAGGCGGGTGATGATGCAGAACACCACTTTTTTATCGTCGCCGGTATACCCGCCTTCTCCGCTCAGGTACGTCACGCCGCGTCCCAGCCGGGCGACGATGGCGTCCCCGATCTCCTTGTAGTTGTCGCTGATGATCCAGACCGATTTGGAGCCTTCGAACCCTTCGATGGTCAGATCGATCATCTTAAAGGCGATGTAGTAGGCCATCAGCGAATACATGGCGCGATCCCAGCCGAACACGAAGCCGGCGCTTCCGAGAATAAACACGTTGAAGAACATGACGATCTCGCCGACGGAAAACGGCGTCTTTTTGTTGAACAAAATCGCCACGATCTCCGTGCCGTCCAACGATCCTCCGTAGCGGATGACCAGCCCCACACCAATGCCCAGAATGATGCCGCCGAATACGGCTGCCAGGAGCGGGTCTTCCGTCAACGGACGAACGTCGTGCAGCATCGTTGTCCCCACCGACATGGCGGAAACGCCCAACAGCGTGGAAAGCGCGAACGTTTTTCCGATCTGTTTGTAGCCGACGATCAGAAACGGCAGATTGAGCAGGAACAGGAACAACCCGAGCGTCCAGCCCGTCAAGTGGGACAAGATGATGGATATCCCCACAATTCCTCCGTCAATAATCCGATTTGGGACCAGAAAGATTTCCAGCCCGACGGAGACGAGGCCCGATCCGATCAGGATGAACAGCGCCCTCTTGAGCAGTTTGCCGAAGGTCAATTTTTTGTGAGTGGCCTGTTGTTTCAACGTTTCTTCCATTCATTCCCCTCCCAGTTTTTTATCTTATTTTTTATTATATCATTGACTGTCCATTGTCTTGTGTATTTTCAGGTATGTTCAGAATTGCAAAAACAAACGGAGGGGACACGGAAGGCTTCGCTGCCCGTTGGAGAAACAGGCTGCGGCGATTAAAAGGAAGCGGTGACCGGCAGCATGAAACACTCGCGCTCCAGCTCAAAACGCCCTCTCGCCATCAGCCAGGCCCTCGTCTCCAGCGCGACGGGTTCCCATCCGGCGAGATCAAAGCGGTCCGGATGAAAGTGAACAGCGATGCGTGAAACAGGAGCGGGAAGGCGGGAGCAGAGTTCCTCTATGGGCGGCAGACTTTCCCCGATGACGTCGTACAGATGCAGCGTTTCGCCTTTCGTCTCCCAGACGACCAGCAGGTTCAGGTCGTCGATGAAGAATGCCTTTTGCTGAAACGCGGGGTTGTACATGTGCAGGAAAAAGGAAGACCCGTGGGAGAGCGGCGCAAACAGACGCGAAACGGGCGTATGCCGCTGAAACAGCATCCGCGCCCGCTGCACATCGTCGTCGGCGAAAAAGTCCCACTTTCTCGCCAGGCGGTTTTCCTGCTTGGGAACATGCCTGATCGGCGCTACAGCATAATGCTGCCGCACCTCCCGAAACCCGAACCGGCGATACAAGTCCGGCGTCGCTGTGAACAGCAGAGCGGTTTCCCATTCGCTGTCGATTTCCTCCAGCATCCGCACAAACAGCCGCTTCATCAGCCCCGCTCCCCGGTAGTCCGGGTGGGTCATCACCGACTGGATGCCGGCCGCCTCACGCCGTGTTCCCTGAATGAAGAGGGGCATGGAGAAAAAGGACGTGTTGGCCACGGCCCGTTCCCCGTCAAAAAAGGTGTAAGAACGATAGGTGGGATTCCAAAAGCCCCGTGCATGAAAATCCCTCAGCGTATCCACCGGAATCCGAAAGACCGTTTCGAACAGGGGGTACAACCGTTCCCGCCTGGCGTCGCCAGCAGACCAGCCGGAATGGAAGGCAAGCGATTTCATCGCATCTCATCCTTTCTCGCGTCGCATCACAGCAGCCGCTCCAGCATCTCGAGCAGCCCTTTGGCAGTCTCGCGTTTATCGGTATATGTCCGCACGTCGCCCGATCGGGAGACAATGTAGTGAAGCGTTTCTTCCGAATGAAGGGAGGAAGAGGCATTGGCGACCACGACATCCGCCTGCCAGCTCGTCATCCGCTCGTTGGCGCGGGCGAGAAGGTACTCCTCGTCTGCCGTGTGCTCCAGTTTAAACCCGACCAGCACCAGGTCGGACTTCCATTTCTTGATCGCGGTGATGATTTTGTCCGCCTTTCGAAAGTGAACAACCGGCGGCTGGTCGCTGGGAATTTTGCCAAGCCGGTCAACGATCCGGCCTTCCTGATCGACGAGCTTCTCCACCACCCAATCGGATACCGCCGCTGCCATGATGACGGCACGGACAGGTTCCGTTTCCAGCAAGCGTCTGATCTTCTCGCGCAGGTCGGCGACTCCCTCAAACGGTTGTACGCGCAGCCGGTGATGACGCTCCGGCACCCGGGCAAAATAGCCGTGCAGATACGTGACGTCCGCTCCCCGCGCCAATGCCTGCTCAGCCAGATAACACCCGATGGTCCCTTTTGCCAAATTGGTATGTCCCCGGACCTGGTCCCACCTTTCGACCGTTCCCCCGCTGGTGATGAGTATCTGTTTTCCTTCCAGTGCCATCGGCAGTCCCCCTTTTGTGCCTGTTCCTTGTTCATTTCATCGCACCCGGCCCAATCCCTTCCGGTCACCCCCAAGTTTCTGGTGGGGCAGGAAAGCGCTGTGCTCCCTTTTTCCGTCAGCCCTCGGATGGCTACAGGTGTACCTTGACAATTTATAGACGAACGAATAAAATGTCTACAAAAATATAAACAAATCAAGGGTGTGTTTGTGTGATTGGCGTATCGGAACTGTTTTGGAACGCCTCGTTGGAGGAATTGAAGCGCGGGTACATTCAACAGGACGATCATGTCGTATGCCTGCTCTGCGGCAAGCGACTGGAGAAAGGCGTCGTCTATCCCGCTGACGGCGTTTTTTATGAAGCGGAGCGGTATATGCGCGTTCACATCGAACAGGCGCATCAGTCGGTGTTTGACTACCTGATCCGGCTGGATAAAAAGCTCACCGGCCTGACCGAACATCAAAACCGTCTGCTGCGCCTGTTTTACCAGGGGAAAAGCGACGCGGACGTGCAGAAGGAGCTGGGCATCGGCAGCGCCTCCACGATCCGGAATCACCGCTTTGCCTTGAAGGAGAAGGAGCGTCAGGCCAAGGTGTTTTTGACGATGATGGAGCTGTTGAAGGAACGGGATAAGCACGCGCCGGCCTTCCTGGACGTTCATCAAACCGCCAGAATGGTGGACGATCGTTACAATGTGACGCTGGACGAGTACGACAAGATTCTGAAGAAGTACTTCCCGGCAGGCACGGACGGGCCGCTGAAGACCTTCGCGTTGAAGGAAAAGCACAGGCTGGTGGTGCTGCGGGAAATCGCCAAGCGGTTTCAGCCTGAGCGCATCTACACGGAAACGGAAGTCAATCAGATTTTGCAGGCGGTGTATGACGATTACGTCACCGTCAGACGGTATTTGATCGAATACGGGTTTCTGGATCGAAAGGACGACGGCAGCCAGTACTGGCTGAAAGCGTGATTTTCAGGGAAAGGAAGAAAAACCGATGGATCGACGAGCGGAACTGAAACAACTGTACAAGGAAATGAAGACCGAGGCGGGTGTCTACCGGATTACCAACCGACAAAACGGGAAGGTGTTCATCGGCAGCACCATGAACCTGAAGACCGTAAACGGCACGCGGTTCCAGTTGAAATTCGGCAGCCACAAAAACAGCAAGCTGCAGCAGGAGTGGAACGCATACGGAGAAGACGCCTTTGACATTGAGGTGGTGGAGCGTCTGGAAGTAAAAGAGGACAAATACGCGGAGGCCAAGGACGCGCTGAAAAAGCTGGAGGAAAAATGGCTGGAACAGCTTCAGCCGTTTGGCGAACGGGGCTATCATTAGGGGGCGGTCAGCGAAATCGTTTCCATCACAGAAACAAGGATCGTTGCGGGACGTCCGCACGATCCTTGTTGATTTTCTGCAGGTTTTCTACAGGCGTACGTTTGCGTGTCAGCAGAGCGGCCGGCTGCCGATGACGTAAAAACCCGCCGCTCGTTCGGCTGCCGGCTCGCTGTTACTGGGTGTGCGCCGCATAGTACTGTTTCAGGCTGGAACGTACCCCTGCCGTATTGTTCAGCAAGGTTTTGGCGCTGAAAAAGATGCTGCCTTTTACCTGGGGATACCCCTTGTTGAATTGGAGCTGCTTGATCAGCGCATCGCTGGTCGCCCAGTCGGTCGTGTTGCTGCCCACCCGGTACGCGGCGTGGCCGATGTAGAGCTTGACGGGGGTGCCGTTTGTTTCCGCCGCCCACCAGTGGACGAGCTTGTCGTAGGCGGCCGGCTTGTACCCGATGCTCCAGTAGAGCTGAGGCGCCACGTAATCGAGCCAGCCGCTGCGGATCCACGTGCGGACGTCTGCGTACAGGTTGTCGTAGGAGCTTTGGCCGTTCGTGTCCGACCCGGTGGGGTCGTCCTTCGCGTTGCGCCAGATGCCGAACGGGCTGATCCCGAACTCCACCTGCGGTTTTACGCGTTTAATCGACTGGTACAGGTCCCGGACGAAGGTGTTGATGTTGTCGCGGCGCCAATCGCCTTTGTTCGCAAATCTCCCCTGATTGTAGGCGGCAAACGTCGCATCGTCCGTAAACGCTTCCTTCCCGTACGGATAAAAATAATCGTCCAGGTGAACGCCGTCGACATCGTACTTGTTCACCACTTCCAGAATGGTGGCGATCACGTGCTGTCTCACTTCCGGAATGCCCGGGTTGAAGATCAGTTGGTTGTTGTGGGGCACGACCCAATTCGGATGCTGCCGGGCGGGGTGCTGCGCCGCCAGTTTTCCTGGATCCTTGCTCGTGCTGGCCCGGAACGGGTTGAACCACGCGTGAAACGCCATGCCGCGCTTATGCGCTTCTTCGATCATGAAGGCGAGCGGATCGTAGCCCGGATGTTTTCCCTGCGTGCCGGTCAGCCATCTGGACCAGGGAACGAGGGCGGACGGATAGATCGCGTCCGATTCCGATCTCACCTGGACGATGATGGCGTTCATCCCGGTCGCTTTCAGCTCGTCCAGCATGCGTATGTATTCTTGTTTTTGCGCGTCGATGCTCAGGCCCGGCTTCGACGGCCAGTCGATGTTGTACACCGTGCTCACCCATGCGGCACGCATTTCCTGCTGGGGCTGGTTCACAGGGGCGGTGCTCCCCTCGGCACCGGCGTTCGGATTGACGGCAGGAAGCGGAGCCGTTCCATTGACGATGTCCGGCGGCGCTGTCGGGGGAATCGATTGGCCGACGGAAGCGTTGGCGGCCGCCCCCGTGCTTGTCTGCGGCTGAGCTGCCGATGCGACCGGCTGCAGCCCAAACAGCAAGAGGAGCAGACTCATCAGCAAGCGGTATCGTTTCAATTCGCAATCCTCCTTATTGAGTGAAAAATGTCCCAATACTCACGATACTACGTAGATGGCAAGCAGTCTACCAATCTAGTAGACGTTTGAGAGAAAGATTCGTTGCTTGCGGTCTGCAAAAAACGGAAAAGATGGGACATGTGACCCATGCCGCCACTTTCCTTGTTCGGCAAATGATCCCTGGAAGCGCTTGTTGGGGGTGACGGTTCCGCTGGTCGAGCACATCGTTTTTCCGCAAACAACTTTACAGGAAGACCAGATAGCGATAACGTTGAGGAAGAGTGTGAACGTGCAGCCGGATGGAAGGCCATACGGACAATGAATGAGGAGAGATCAGAGAGATGAAGATGGATCCGCAAACGGGATCGCCCGACGGCATCAGCCCCGAACGGCGGAAAGCGGTCATGCGCGTGCTCGTGATGACCGCTGTTCCGGCAGAGAGAGACGCGGTCTTGCGTGGACTGCGCGGCGACAGCCGGTTTTACGTGCTGGCGGGGGGCGTCGGCGTGGCGGCGGCGGCAGCCAGTACGGCGCGGGCCTTGGCCGCTGCCGAGTACGACCTGGTCGTGTCTGCCGGCATTGGCGGCGGCTTTACGGAGCAGGCGGAAGTGGGCTCCCTGGTGGTGGCAAACGAGATCATTGCCGCCGACCTGGGGGCGGAGACTCCGGACGGCTTCTTGAGCGTGGACGAGCTGGGATTCGGGTCTGCCCGCATCCAGGTCCCCGCTGATTGGGCGGCTCGCGTGACCGAAGCGCTGCGCGTGGCGGGGCTGCCGGTCAGCACCGGCCCCGTCTTGACGGTAACGACTGTGACGGGCACCGCCGAGACCGCTCATAAATTGGGCGTGCGGGTGCCGGGGGCGGCCGCTGAAGCGATGGAGGGCTATGGCGTGGCTGTTGCCGCCCGTCAATGCGGCCTCCCCGTCCTGGAAGTCCGTGCCATTTCCAACCCGGTCGGCCCGCGTGACCGTGCGTCCTGGCGCATCGCGGAGGCGCTGAACGCATTGGAGGCAGCAAGCTCAGTATTCCTGGAGGTGCTACGATGAGAATTGCCTTTTCACCTTGTCCCAACGACACGTTTGTATTCCACGCCTGGGTGCACGGCCTGATCCCCGGCGCACCCAAGCTGGATGTCACGTACGCCGACATCGACATTACCAACGGCCTGGCAGCCGCACCCAACGGGCCGGACGTACTCAAGATTTCGTATGCGGCCCTGCCGTGGGTGCTCAACGAGTACGCGCTGCTCCCGTGCGGAGGGGCGTTGGGCCGGGGGTGCGGTCCGCTGGTGCTGACCAAGACCGGCAGCAACGATCCGGGGGTGCTGTCCGGTCGTCGGGTGGCGGTCCCCAGCGAACGCTCAACCGCTTACCTCCTGTTCCGCCTGTGGGCCGCCCGGAACGTGCCGGGAGGCGTTGGCGACATCGTGGTGATGCCCTTTCACGAAATCATGCCGGCGGTCCGCGACGGCTCGATTGACGCCGGACTGGTCATCCACGAGGCGCGTTTTACGTACCCCTCGTACGGGCTTACCCTCTTGGCCGACATGGGAAGCTGGTGGGAAGAAGATACCGGCCTGCCGATTCCGCTGGGGGCGATCATCGCCCGCCGTTCGCTCGATCTAAAGGCCATCGCCGGCTGGATCCGCGCTTCAGTCGAATACGCATGGGCTCACCCGGAAGCGTCGCGTGAGTACGTGCTGCACCACGCGCAAGAGATGGACCCCGATGTGGCGAAAGCGCACATCAACCTGTACGTAAACGAGTTTACGGCCGACCTGGGCGAAGAAGGGTATGCGGCGGTCACCGCCCTGCTCACGCGGGCAGCGGCGGAAGGGCTTGTGCCGGAGGTGGACCCGGCCAAGCTGCGCTGACATGGCCGAGACGAAAAAAAGGGGCCTAACAGCCCCTTTTTTCTGAATACATTAAGACAGAGAGTTCATCAAGGTTTACTTCTGTATCAGTTGAATAAGGTTGCCGCATGTATCGTCGAAGACAGCGATTGTGATGTCACCTATTTTGGTCGGCTCCTTCGTGAACTTCACGCCTTGTTCCACCAATCGATTGTATTCTTTTTGCATATCTGCAACGCCAAACATGGTTGCGGGGATGCCATCAGCATAGATCTTCTGTTGATACGCTTTGGCGGCAGGGTGGTCATTTGGCTCGAGCAACAGCTCGGTACCGTCTTGCTGATCGGGAGAAACAAGCGTGATCCACCTGTGTTTCCCCATGGGAACGTCCTGCTTTTTGACAAACCCCAGTGTTTCTGTATAAAACCTCAATGCCTTCTCTTGATCGTCAACAAATATACTCGTCATAATGATGTTCAACATGTGGTGGCCTCCTGATCGTTATGACGTTGGCGTTCTGTTAACAATCTGGCTTCAAACAGACAAATCCATACAATGCCACACTTTCCACATGGCCCGAAAGGAACAATTGAATCGCTGTTATTCAGCAGGATTTTCGCATATCCCCACAAACAGCAGGCTGCCGTTTGGCGCCGTAATCCCGTAGATAAAGGGCCTGTCAAGGATCATTTCTGCCCGACTTTCCGGCGGCCTGGAACCGGCAGAGGCAATCAGCGTATAGGCGGACGCTTCCACGCCGTTTTCGTCAATCGCGATATGTGTTCCTTGAAGCACTCTGGAAAAAAACGCTGTGTAATCGGTAATACCGCTAAAGTCTGCCTCGGGCGTGAAGGCTGACACCACGCCAAGTTTTTTGAGAACGTTGGCCAGGTCAAGCTCTGACTGAAAGCTGAACTTGGGGATTTTCCAGACGATTTGCCCATGGTTGTTTTCGCCTTCTTCAAACGTCTTCCGCATTTGCTCGGGGGATGAAAGTAACTCGTACGGGGATACCCCGCGATCAGGCAGGATAAATACCATTTGTCCCCCATTTTTGAGCCCCAAGCCGGCGCGAGTAAACCCCTTTCCTTTTGCATAGCTTCCGGAACCAAATGTCTGATTCATAAACTCAACGTGTACATCATGACCATCTGCGAGGTGGAACACATCCACGGCTGTTTTCTCTTTATCAAATTGATCAACCCATTCGTCATAGAAGTATACGGTATTCAGGATTGACAGGATTTGATCCGCATTCGTTTCCAGCCTGGGAGACAGTGTACCGTTGGTATTGGCTGATATCCAGGCAGCCATCGCTATTCCGGCTTCTTCCTTGGCAAAGTCGACAATGTGGGAACTTGCATAGAAATGTTCTGCTGCGTGTTTTACAAAGTCAAGTTTGAATCGAACCGGTTTCCCATTGTGTTCTTGATCCATCCAGATGGAATTGGCGATTTTCAGCTTGCCGATGTCATTGTCTTTGTAAAGCGTGCGGTATAAATTTCCTGACTGTTCGGAAAGTATTCCCGGATCGGAAACCCCCAATACATGAAGCAATTGTGCCTGTGTCTCGTTCTTAGCACCGGATGCGGCAAGCGACAGAGCAAAGTAGAGCGAGAGGGGGGAGTAATTTACGTTTGTGCCGCCATTATTCAGGATATGGGGGCTTGTCTTATACGAGAATTTATTGACGGCCTCGATAAAATCATCCGCAACAGGATTTTGCTCGCGAACCTCACTCCATGTATCGTGGTCGTCAAAGGCATAAGCCTTGGGATAAACGACATCCAAGATGGCGCCTGTATGAGGCTGTTCATTGACCAGCTTGGGAGCCAAAAGACTAATGCCCGCTGCCAATATGGCACAAGCCGTGAGAGCCGCCCATTTATACCAGGCGGGTTTTCTTTGTTTCATGCACAGTACCACTCCTTTCTTTTATACATTGCCGTCTTTCCATGAATTCCGACAGCGGTGTAAGGTTTGAAAATATAGTATTTTTTGGTAGATGATTGTTTATTATACCCCATCATTTATGTATACTGTAGAAAAACTTACTTTTTAAGAGAAAGGGAGTGTCCGCACTCAAAATAGAGATCGCGTACATGCGTGTCATCACAGTAAACAATCCAACATGACGAGGTGTTGCTGTAATGAGCGGAAAAATTACCAGAACAAATCCCGCAACTGTCCCGGCGCCGGTTGGGAAGTACACGCACATCACCAAAATCCCGAGAGGTGCCGAACTGTTTGTGGCATCAGGACAAATCGGCGTAAACCCTCAAGGGGAGATACCAGCGGCTTTGAATGAGCAGGTGGTTCATACATTTGCCAATATCAAGGCAATTCTGGAATCGGAAAACTTAACAAGTGAACATATTATCAAAGTGAATATCTGGGCCACGGAAAAACTTGATTGGGAGTTCTTCTACGCCGAGTGGGACAAGTTATTCGGAAATGACTATCCTGCGAAGACCGTTGGCTATATTTCTGCACTGGGCTTGCCTGAGATTAAAATTGAAATCGAAATTTGGGCTGCCAGAGTGTAACAATGTTCAATGCAAGGCGGTATCCTCCCGCTGCAGAGAGAATGAAGAGGGCTTTGGCAAACGCTGCCGATACCGATCGTGGGTAATCATGAAGAGTCGAGGTGTGTGCAGTGGGTATCGATGTGACATTGGAAGAAGTAACGTCCATGGACGAACACATTGACCAGCTTTCGGACCTTCTCGTACAGGTGGTGGAGGATGGGGCGTCCATCGGTTTTCTCCCGCCGCTGAAACGGTCGGAAGCGAAAGAATATTGGGAAACCGTGCTGAAACCTGACGTGATTTTGTATGCAGCGAAAGTGAACGATAAGATCGTCGGAAGCGTCCAACTGCATCTATGCACCAAAGCGAACGGTCTTCACCGGGCGGAAATCGCAAAACTCATGACGCATCCGAATGTCAGACGCCAGGGCATTGGCCGCTCGCTCATGAAAAAAGCGGAAGAACGGGCAAAACAGGAAGGCCGATCGCTGTTGGTGCTCGACACGAGGGAAGGCGATCCGTCCAATTACCTCTATACGTCGATCGGTTTTGTCGAAGCGGGACGAATCCCTCGCTATGCCCAATCAGCAAACGGGGAACTCCACGCAACCGTTATTTACTATAAGTTGTTGTAAGGCAGCCGTCGAAATCGCGTTTGCTCTCTGTTGCCATCTCGGCAGGGGCAGGCTGCCTCACGTGACAGGGATTCATTGGACGCAAACGGAATAGTTCTTTTTGTGAAGGCTATCAGGCGAGCAATCCGTTGTCACAACAGGAGTGGAAGGCAGGAACTGTGTTACGGATTCGTTGCGAGTACAAATTTCTTGGGGGTATGGTTTGACAAGCATAACAGGCGAATGAAACATTGGGAGAAAATCGCAAAAGTCTGGCATTCCCGCGTTCCAGAAAGGTTCAAGGAATGGAAAGAGATAGAAGGCTTTTTGATGGCACTGGTTTGACCGTGGAGTCTGCACGTGAATGACATGGGACTCCCCGCAGCGCTGAGCCTGGTTGGCAAGAAACCACGGTTCAGCGCTGCTTGTTGGTCGGGGACCGGGTGTTCGAAAAGTCTTGGACGGGTACAGTATCTATTCGACAAATATGGAAACAGCGCTGTAAAGCAATAAGAGTCCCATGAATATACGGAAAGCTCTTTCGTATTTGGAGAGAATCTTTTGAAAGATTGCGCCAAAGATTGCCCAACAGGCGGTACCCAAAAAGCCTGCAAACGCAAGGAACAATGAAAAGAGAACCAGGCTGCTGTTCGAATGGTAAAAGGGGATAACGAAAGTGGATATCGCAGTGATCCCGTACAACATCACCTTTGGATTGACAAACTGCAGGAGGAAACCTGTCAGGAACGAGTTTGATTTTTCGTTGTGCCCTTCTTTCCCGCCAGGATTGTTCATCATGATTCTCATGGCAAGGTACACCAGATAAAGTCCTCCCAAAATACTCATCACTACCTTGATCTTGGGTATGAAACTGTACAAAAAGAGATTGAAGTAACTGCTCAACAGCGAGATGACGGCAATCCCGGCGGTTACACCAAAAATGAACCTGAGCGACTTCCTGAAACCGTACTTGTTCGCATACGCCATGGCCATCATGTTGTTCGGACCTGGTGTAAACGAGGTGACAAATACATACAGCAAAAACGGAACCAATGGCATGTCTGACCGACTCCTTTGTGGGTTACAATGGAGGAAACGTTCGTTATAACGTATGTTGTTCGTTATGATTATACAAAATGTTCGTTATAAAGCAAAATGGGGGTGTAATATTCGTGGACAACATCAATGCTGTGCTTGCGGAAAACCTGAAAACCCTGCGGGCAAACAGGAAGCTGAGTTTGGACAAGGTCGCCGAATTGACAGGTGTAAGCAAAACGATGCTAAGTCAAATTGAACGGGGAGAATCCAATCCAACGATTCATACCGTATGGAAAATCGCCAATGGCTTGAAAATTTCATTCACGGCCCTTATCAACCAACCCCAACCCGACACGGTTGTCGTGACCAAACATGACATTCAACCCATGCAAGAAGATAATGGGAAATACCGGCTGTATCCCTTTTTTCCTTTTGATGAGGGCAGGCGCTTTGAAATGTATGCCGTGGAGATTGACAAGGGGGGGTATTTAAGTGCCGATCCGCACGGTGCGGGAACCGAGGAATTTATCACCGTATTTGATGGTGAGCTGACGATCCGAGTGAATAACGAGGAATATACCGTAAAAACCGGGGAGTCCATTCGATTCAGGGCAGATCGGCCTCATGTTTATCACAATTCAGGTGATTTCTTAACGCGCATGAGCATGGTCATATACTATCCTGACAGTGTCTGATGTGGTCAAGGTGTGGTCAAATCCTTTTTCCCTTTCCCAAAATCATAGCAATAAAAACGAAAACCCTTGATAGACAAGGGTTTTCCGTTCTATTTCAATGTCAGCAGCCTCACGCTCTCCACATGTGTTGGGTAGACAGTACGAACAAAGAACGTTGTGTCCCCAATCAAATGAAAGGACTGCATACCTTGTATAGTATGCAGTCCACCTTAAAAAATGGTGCAAGTACCTTAAAGGGTACAAGACCTCTCATCAAGTCATTCCCAATAGCAACTCCGCTCGTTTTTACAGACTTCATGTCGATTACTGATAATCAAGCTCCTTTCGTCACCGAGAAGTTGAAATAAGCGTTGGACATCCCCCGCCAGACGTAATCGTCTATTGTTCATATCTTTGGCGAATTTGGGGATTTGTCCCATCAATTATTTTCCTTGTGTACATATACTGTATGGAACCCTCATTCAAAAGCAAGGAGAGGTTATCCGTGACAATTGGACAGGTAACGCAGGTGAGTATACCCTACCCATCGACATGGAATCTACACGCTAGTGTTGGTGGCAGACCATTAACTTCAGGAACACTGCACATTACCGCTGTCGTAAACAACAAAATAAGTGGTGCCGTTAATTATCGCGGGACCCTTATTCCCATTCAAGGATATTGGAATGAAAACACCAAACAAATCACATTTGATTCACCTTATGCATCATACGTTGGCAATTTGACCATTTTTGATGAGCCACAGATTGCTGTTCGACATTATGTTTTAAGAGGGAGTTTAATAATGAAACCTCCTTCGATACGAGCAGGTGAGCGTGGAACCTGGGTGGCTACAACTGATATAAGATTGACCGGACAAATGTGAAAAAACAATTCCCCCCTATTCATCTTTCCTGACCAAAAGTGAACAGCACTCCAATAAGGTCGAGCAATTTGTCTCTTTCGTAATCAGGGATTGGATAAGCTTGTAACCTAGACAATAGTTCTCCAAGGGAACTATTTATGTAGGTAGCTGAAATTCCTTTTTTAAGTCACACAAGTTTGTCCATTGAACTCCCAGATACAGTTTTAATATGTACCCAATAGTCTGGTTCAAAATGATTTTTCTCCACTAATTTATTGGTTATTTTAGGCTGTTTTCGTAAAGATTGTTGCTGAATGAATACTGCCTACACGAAAAAATGGGAGCCTACGTTACATAAGCTCCCGTTAGTGCAAGGAGAATCTTCTAATCATTTAATCCCTTTCCATTGAGAATTTGCTGCATATATTTTTCAATCCTTGACTCCCGAGTTTTGGATTGTTTGGGTTTCGAAAAATAAAGAATGTACGCTCTTTGCCGTCCCGGCGTCAACGCTTCAAACGCAGCTTTCAAGGCAGGGAGTTCATCAAATTTTTTGTGAAGTTCTTCAGGAATAATGAGTTCTGCATTCTGTTTAACATTCACTTTCAAACCGGCTTTTTCCACTTCAATGGCTTCAAAAATATAGGCTTTCAAGATGGGTTCCAACTCGACTATTTCTTGAACATTGGTGAACCGAATCTGGCGCGCTGCCTGTACATTCTCCGTTTGTTGGATGAGAATCCCATGGGGATCCTGTAACAAGGCACCCTTGTGAAACAGAAGCGCACAATATTCTTTAAATCCATGTATTAAAACGATGTTTTTTTCTCAAACGTGTAACAAGGATGCATCCACTTAAATTCTTCGGTCAGTTCACAGTCAAGAACGATACTTCTCAACTTCTCATATTCTTCCTTCCACTTTTTGGCTTTGCTTATAAATTCATCAACCTTAGGATTCATCCGACGAATTGCCATCAAGGAACACACCTCTTCAATTTGTCCATCCGTTGACTGTCAAGCAGATCTGGCGTGGAAAGGTACAGGGAGCTTCTATTGCTATTCTGCCCGTTCGTAAAAGAAGAAAACCCTTGATAGACAAGGGGTTTCAACGCTATTTCAGTGTCAGCAGCGTCACGCTCTCCAGTTGGGTTCAAGAAGAGCTAAAATGCTGCCTTCGCTTGGAATTCACGCTGATATCTGGTGAAGTGCCTCCAGGGCGTCGGATTCGGTCTCCTTGAATAAGACCATGTTTCCCTGATTGGATTCGTACATGAAGGCGTTCAGGCTGTTGCTTTGGTAGCTGCTGAAATCACCGACGATCGCGACTTTCATCCGGTAGTTGGTAAACTTCTGCAGGATCTCACCGGCCAGTCCGGTTTTCAGATCAAAGAACGCTTCCGTGAAATGTTCTTTTCGCAGCACCATCTTGTCACATCCGCTGTTGTACCACACGTTGGCAAGCAGGTCCAGTGCATCCTGTGCGTTCTCAATCAGGATGGATTCACTTTCGATGACGGCGATTGTGGAACCGTTCTGCTCATTCACGGTGATCTTCAAGTGACCACTCTCCCTTCGTCCATACTTGACACTGTCCAAACTTCCTCTTCTGATTTCAGAAATCACAGGGTCTAGTGAAAGCCACTCCAGCGATGAGTGGCCCGTTCGTGTAACACAGTTACTTCTGTATCAGTTGAATAAGGTTGCCGCATGTATCGTCGAAGACAGCTATTGTGACTTCGCCTATTTTTGTCGGCTCCTTCGTAAACTTCACGCCCTTTTCCAACAATCGTTTGTACTCTTTCTGAATATCTGCAACACCAAACATGGTTGCCGGGATGCCATCGGCAAATATCTTCTGTTGATACGCTTTGGCAGCAGGATTGTCATTCGGTTCGAGTAAAAGCTCGGTACCGTCTTGCTCATCGGGAGATTCAAGCGTGATCCACCTAAATTTCCCCGTGGGAACGTCTTGCTTTTTTACAAAGCCCGCGTTTCTGTATAAAACTTCAAAGCCTTCTCCTGATCTTCAACAAATATACTCGTAATAATGATTTTCAACCTGTTGTTGCCTCCTGATATTTACGACGTTGGTGCTCTGTTAACAATCTGGTTTTAATCAGAAAAACCCATACATACGTAGGCATAGAACTTATGCCTGCCCCCACAATTTCAGCAGAGCCACGCTCTCCACATGACTGGTATGCGGAAACATATCCACCGGCTGGGCGCTGACAAGCTCGTAGCGGGCCAGCAGCTTCGCCACGTCTTTGCCCAGGGTGGACGGATTGCAGGAGACGTAGACGATCCGCTGCGGCTGTACGTCCAGCAGGGAGCGGATCAGGGCGTCGTCCAGGCCGGTGCGGGGCGGATCCACCACGACCACGTCCGGTTTTACACCCTGCTTGGCCCACTTCGGCATCAGCACCTCGGCGCGGCCGACGTGGAAGGTGGCATTGGCGGCCCCGTTTTTCTCGGCGTTGCGGCGGGCATCCTCGACCGCTTCGGGAATCAATTCGATGCCCCGTACCTCCCGGGCGTAGGGTGCCAGCCAGAGGGCGATTGTCCCCGTGCCGCAGTAGAGGTCCAGCACCAGTTCGCTGCCGGTCAGCCCGGCGGCTTTTTTGACTTCCTCGTACAGCTTGCGCGTCTGCTCCGGGTTCAGTTGGAAAAAGGCGCGGGCGGAGAGGTCGAACGAGAGCTCCCCCAACTGCTCCGCGATGGACGGTCTTCCCCAGAGCTGGCGGGTGGTGTCGCCGAAGACCAGCGACGTTTTTTTCCGATTGACGTTTTGCACGATGCTGACCAGGCCGGGCAGACGGGTGCGCAGTTCCAGGATCAGTTCCTTGACGCGCGGAATCTCCTCGGTGGCCGTCACCAGCGTGAGCTGCGTCTCGCCCGTGGCGAAGGCCGCGCGGGCCACGATGGTGCGGATGACACCGGTCCGTTTTCGTTCATCGTACGCGGGAATGCCCAGCTCCTCCATGACCTGTCGCGCCGTGCGGACGATCTCGTTGGTCGCCTCGTGCTGCACGCGGCAGGACTCCAGGTCGACGAGGCGGTGGCTGCCCGTCTGGTACAGGCCGGCCACCAGCCGGCCGTTCTGCCTTCCCACCTGAAACTGCGCCTTGTTGCGGTAGCCCCAGGGGTTCTCCATGCCGATCGTCTCCGCCACCGGCGGATTTTCCAGCCGGGCGTACTTGCGCAGCGATTCGATCACCAGCTCCCGCTTGCTGGCCAATTGGGCCTGGTAGTCCATGTGCTGCAGGCTGCAGCCGCCGCATTCCTCATAGACCGGACAGGGGGGCTCGACCCGCGCGGGGGAACGCTCCACCACGCGCACCAGCCGGGCGACGGCGTAGGTTTCCTTGACGTCCGTCACTTCCGCGTGTACCACTTCCCCCGGCAAGGCCTTTTCCACAAAGACGATTTTCCGCTTGTAATAGCCGATGCCTTCGCCGTTGATGCCGAGACTTTTGATCGTCAGGGTCATCTGCTGGCCGACGCGAATGGCGGCTTCCTGCTGCTGATACGATTTGTTCATGCGTGCCGATCTCCTTCGAACGTGGTTGTCTCTTAATTATACCGCTTCTTGGACCTGTGCCAAAACGAATCCGCTCCAAATCAGCTTTTCCGGCAGGATTCTTCCGCCTTGTTTTTTCCACGCGGAACGAATGAGACAGCACCAGCCTGCCAATGATGCCGGCTTTCTCCCTTGTCCCGTTTTTGCTATAATAGGGCAGAGAAAAACGAGGGAGCTGTGACGGAAGATGCAAGAGCTGTTTGACAAAATGAAGGAATATCTGAACATGGATACGGAGATTTCCTTTGAAGAATTTGACGGGTACTATAAAAAAGTGATCGCGTTTCTGAACGACAACTGGACCGGTTTGAACGAGGACGAGACCCTGCACATGCTGTTCATCCTCGACAACCTCAAGTCCAACGGCGAGGATCGCGCCAAGCGCAAGGAAAAAGAGGCGAAAAAGTACGCCAAGATGGCGCAGCGTTCGGAAATCTGGGCAACGGCGCTGATCAAGCGCCTGCGCGACGCCGGCCTGAGCGACGAGGAGATCGGCAAGCGCTACGAAGCGATCTACGAAGCGGTGTAACTTTACAGAAGAACCAAGCGGGGACGGCGATCCCCGCTTTTTTCATATTTCACGCGGGGGAACAAACCGCCTCGAGCATTGACAAGGCATGCCAAAATCACTATAATTTCTTACTAATTTAAATAGTTCTTATTGGTTGAACAGCGTGGAAAAGGACGAGTAAAAACAGAAGCGGCGCACAGAGAGCTGTCCCTCGTGCTGAAAGGACAGCCGCTGGCCTGTTTTGAATATCACCTTGGAGCTGTGCCTTGGAAAGAGCGGGTCCGCCGATTGAGTACAGGGCAACGGTCACGCCCCCGTTACCGGGCGGGAGTTCTCCTCGGGGGAACTCGCCGAGTCTGTTTTTCGCGAGGAAAGCAGAGAAGCTGAGTGGTACCGCGATGCCCTCGCCTCAGCCAGCCGTGCGCGCGATGCGCCGAAGGCCGGAGGCGGGGGCTTTTTGCATTTTTCCGCGCATCTGACATCATCATCAGGGGAGGAGCAGAAGACATGCCTGCTGTCAACATGGAAGACATCATCGTCGCCAACCACGTGCTCAAAGACGTGATCGAAAAGACGCCGCTGCAGCGAAACAAGCTCCTGTCCGAGCGGTATGGCTGCAACGTCTACTTGAAACGGGAAGATTTGCAGGTGGTGCGCTCGTTCAAAATCCGCGGCGCCTACAACCTGATCCGCCACCTCTCCGCCGAGGAGCGGCAAAGAGGGGTGGTCTGCGCCAGCGCCGGGAACCACGCGCAGGGCGTGGCCTACTCCTGCCGGCTGCTGCAGATCCGCGGCCGGATTTTCATGCCCGCCACGACGCCGCGGCAGAAAGTGTCGCAGGTCAAGCTGTTCGGAGGCGAATACGTCGACGTGGTGCTGGTCGGCGACACGTTTGACGACTCGTTTGCGGAGGCGATGGCCTACTGCCTGGAGAAAAACATGACGTTCGTCCATCCGTTTGACGATCCGCTCGTGATTGCCGGACAGGGCACGGTCGGCGCGGAAATCATGAACGACGTGGAGGAGCCGGTCGATTACCTGTTTGTGAGCATCGGCGGCGGGGGCCTGGCTGCGGGCGTCGGCACGTACGTGAAAGGAGTCAGCCCGTCCACCCGCATCATCGGGGTGGAACCGGCCGGCGCTCCCTCGATGACAGAGGCGCTGGCTCGGGGGGACGTCGTGACGCTGGAGGAGATCGACAAGTTCGTGGACGGGGCGGCGGTCAAACAGGTGGGGCAGCTCACCCGCGAAATCTGCAAAGAGGTCGTGGACGACATCGTGCTGGTGCCGGAAGGAAAGGTGTGCACCACGATTTTGGAGCTGTACAACGAGAACGCCATCGTCGTCGAACCGGCCGGGGCCCTGCCGATTGCCGCGCTTGACGCCTGCCGCGAGCAGATTGCGGGGAAAAACGTCGTCTGCGTCATCAGCGGGGGCAACAACGACATCGACCGGATGCAGGAAATCAAGGAGCGTTCCCTGCTGTATGAAGGCTTGAAGCATTACTTCATCATCAATTTTCCGCAGCGGGCCGGAGCGCTGCGCGAGTTTATCGACAAGGTGCTGGGACCGCACGACGACATCGCCCGTTTCGAGTACACGAAAAAGAACAACAAGGACAACGGGCCGGCGCTCGTCGGGATCGAGCTGAAGTGCAGGGAGGACTATCAGCCGCTGGTGGACCGGATGAAGAAGCACGGCATCCGCTACGTGGAGGTGACCAAGGATCCGACGCTGTTCCACCTGCTGATTTGATCAGCCCGCGCCGGGGACACTGCGGTGTTGTAAAACAGAGCGGAAAAATCGAAAAAGTATTAATACAGAGAAAACGGGAGAAACGGACAGAAAACAGAAGCCAGCGAGCGAAAATGAGCCGCAATGTTTTATAACAACGTTTTATAAAACAACCCCTGTTATAATACAATACCCTCAACGAACACGTCGGGAGGTTATGATCATGACGCCAGTCGCCACCTTTTTCCGCAACCTGGAAGCCAAATGCTGCGCCTCGTGCGGCCAAGCGATGACGGAGCAGGCCGAATCCTACATGACAGAGTGCTTCGACTGCCAGGAAAAAGCATCGAAGGATGCCTACCTGTACTACTACACCAAGCGGTAAGCATCCATGCGTTTGGAGAGGAGGGCCACCCGCGGCCGCCGCTCTCTGTTTCGGTTCCGCGCAAGCGGAGAACCGCAGGGGAGTCAGCCGCAGCCGGGTGGCCTTTTTTTGTGCCTGCTCCCGGCCCGGAGTCGGCCAGGCCGCAGGAAGCATCTCAGAACGCCCAGTTTCCGCCGCGGAAGACGGGTTCTCGCGTGCCGTCGGCCAGCTCTCCGTCGATGTCCATCTCCGCCGAGCCGATCATGAAATCGACGTGCATGAGGCTGGTGTTGAGACCGCGCTGCTCCAACTCCTCGCGGGAGAGGTTCGCCCCGTCCTCCAGGCAGACGGGATAGGCGTTCCCGATCGCCAAATGGTTGGAGGCATTTTCGTCAAACAGCGTGTTGTAGAAAATCAGGTTGGACTGGGAGATGGGCGACCGGTGCGGAACCAAGGCCACTTCCCCCAGGTATCGGGCGCCCTCGTCCGTTTCGATCACCTTTTGCAATACCTCGAAGCCCGTCTCCGCCGTCACCTCCACGATGCGCCCCCGCTCGAAGCGGAGCGTAAAGTTCTCGATCAGATTGCCGTTGTGGTTCAACGGCTTCGTGCTGCGGACGACGCCGTTCACCCCTTCTTTCAGCGGAGCCGTGAAGACTTCTTCCGTCGGGATGTTGGCCATGAACGGCGTGCCGTTTGCGTTCACGCTGCCCCCTCCCAGCCATCGGTGGCCGGGCGGCAGTTGAACGGACAGGTCGGTGCCGGGCGCTTTGAAGTGCAGGCAGCGGTACTGCTTGCCGTTCAGGTAGGCCACCTTTTCGTTCAGTGCGGCTTGATGGTTCCGCCAGGCCGTCACCGGGTCGTCCGCGTCGATCCGGGTGGCGCGGAAGATGGCGTCCCACAGGGCGTTCAACTGTTCACCCTCGGGCAGGTCCGGGAAGACCTTGGCTGCCCATGCGGGAGAGGGAGCGGCGATCACCGACCAGCTAACGCGATTGTTCATCGTGTAGCTGCGAAACGTGTACATGGCTGTTCCCGCCGCTTTGTTGGCGGCGGCGATCCGCTCCGGGTTCACCCCTTTGAGCAGATCGGGGTTGGTCGCGGTTATAAAAAGAAACGCGGCCCCGTTCTCGGCCATCTCCTCGTACGCTTTCGCTCTCCACATCGGGAATTCCGTGAACGCTTCATCCGGGGCGAGATCGTATCGGATCCGGGTCAGTTCATCGTCCGTCCAGTCGGTATGTACGTGTTTGGCTCCGGCCTGGTAAGCCGTTTTGGCAATTTTGCGGACCAGTTCGGCCGTGGAGAGGGGGGCGTTGACGACCAGGGTTTGCCCCGACTGGACATTGACGCCGATTTTCACAGCCAAGGCGGCGTAGCGGTCAAGCATGTGGTCAGCAGCGGTCATGGAAAACCTCCTCGTTTGGATATGTCGCGATCGTTTGGCAGACAGGCAGTCCGAATGCAGGATGTTGCCAATCATTATATACCAAATTATGGCTGGTGTGTGGGTTCTTGAGCCAAAGCGCTTCTTGCCAAACGGAAAAAATACGGGCATCCTAGTAGCGTGTGCCATTCGGACGGAAAGGGGGAGCGGAGGTGTTTCATCCGCTGGTGTTCGACAATATCCGGGTCGTGCTGGAAGGAGCAGTGTACGACCGCGATTTCGAAGGGGCCATCACCATCACGGGCCGCTCTGACGTGATGGACCTGGCTACGTTTGACCGGCTGTTTCAGATCGAATTCCGCCCGGCGGAAAAAGCGGACAGCGACACGGCGGTGACGGCGCAGATCCAACTGCGCACTTCGCTGGCCGACATCGCGGCGGAACAACTGGAGAAGCCGCTGACAGAGCATGTGGGCTGCACGATCTGCATCCATTTTTTCCTGGAGATCAGCGACGTGCCGCGGGAGACGGATGCAATCACCGCGATTCTCAACGAGATGTGGGGACACCGGCCGCACATCACGCAGACGGTCAAGGCGCGTTTGGACGAGCATCGGCTGGAGTGGCCGCCGCAGCGCTTTGCCAATCAGATCACGCTCGATTTTCACCGCAAGATCGACGAGGGCAACATTGAGGATTTGCGGCGTCTGATCGACCACACCGTCGATTCGCTGGTTCACCTCCAGGCGTACTGCGACAGCCGCGCATAGCCGGAACAATCCGGTGTTCCGGCGCGGGACTTCACCCGCCTGCCTGACGACGCAGGCGTGCCGCTTGGCAGACGTGCCTGCGCGCCTCCCGTTTTTGCAATTTACATTTGTTCTGCCAGGCATTATGATTAAATGTGTTAACGTATTTTATCATTTGGTTGACAAAAACGGGAGGTCAACATGAGAAACGAACGATTGAAGTGGCTGCTCTTATCCGCTGTTTTTGCCGCCGTGACGGCCGTCTTTTCGCAAATCACGATTCCCCTGCCGCTGATTCCGATTACCGGACAGACGCTGGCGGTCGGGTTGGCCGCCACCATTCTGGGAAGCCGGTACGGCACGCTGGCGATGATCATTTACGTGCTTCTGGGCGCGGTCGGCCTGCCGGTTTTTTCGGGAGCGAACGGAGGGCTCCAGGTGCTGGTCGGCAAATCCGGCGGGTACATTTTCGGCTTCATTCTGACCGCCTACATTACCGGCCTGATCCTGGAGAAAACCCGCTTTTCCTTTGGCTGGGCGCTGGTGGCCAATCACGTCGGCATGGTTGTGACGCTGGTTTGCGGCGTGATCCAGCTCAAGTACGTGCTGGATATTCCGTGGAGCGCCGCAGTCATGAGCGGAGGCGTTTCCTTTTTGCTGGTGGGAGTCGTCAAGGCCGTGCTGGCCGCCTGGATCGGCATCAAGGTGCGCGAACGGCTGGTATCCACCGGGCTGGTGCAGGTGAACAAGCCGACCCTTTCGTAACAGAACAATGACCGCCTGATGATTCAGGCGGTTTGTTTTTTTGCCCGCTGCCCCAATGGAGCGCGTGGTATAAGGAGCCGGGCCGGATGGATACTAGAGACGACACACTGACACCAGACCTACGAAAGGATGACTGCGATGAACCTGACCATTCCCGCCCCCCGAGGGCTGCCCATATCCGGCCATTTGCTCGCCTTTCGCCGCGACCCGCTCAGCTTTTTGCAGAGGGCTGCGGAACAGCACGGCGATGTCGTCCATTTTCGTTTCGGCCCCAGACGGCACCTGTATCTCTTGACCAATCCCGATCACATCAAGGAAGTGCTGGTCACCAAACAGGCCCACTTCCGCAAGGCCAAAGGACTGCAGGTGGCGCGGGCGGTGGTGGGAGACGGCATCCTCACCAGCGAGGGGCAAAAGCACATGCGGCAGCGCCGGCTGATGCAGCCCGCTTTTCACCGGGAGCGGATCGCCGCTTACGCCGACGCGATGGTCCGCCAGGGGACCGCCATGATGGCCGGGTGGAAAGACGGCGACATCCGTGACGTGCACGAAGACATGATGAAAGTGACGCTGGCGATCATCACCGAGACGATGTTCGGCAAAGGATTGACGGAGGGCGTCGACAAGATCGGCCGCGCCATCGAAATCGGGCTGCAGTACGTGTCGAACAAGGCTTCGGCGATGATCGACATCCCGCTCGGCGTGCCGACGCCGCAAAACCGGAAGTTTCAGGAGGCGGCGGAGACGCTGGACAAAACCATATACGCGATCATCGAGGAACGGCGGAGGAGTGGGGAGGAAGGACGGGACGACCTGTTGGCCATGCTGCTCGCCGCCCGTGACGAGGAGGACGGGCGGGGCATGACGGACGAGCAGGTGCGCGACGAGGTGATGACCATCTTTGTCGCCGGCCATGAGACGACCGCCAACACCATGTCGTGGATCTGGTACCTGCTGGCCACCCATCCCGAAGCGGAACGAAAGCTGTGGGCGGAACTGGACGAGGTGCTGGGCGGACGGCCGCCGACGGCAGAGGATGTCCCGCGGCTTGTCTATACCAATCAGATCATCAGCGAAACCCTGCGGCTCTATCCCGCGGCCTGGGTGATCAACCGGGAAGTGGTGGACGAGGTGGAGATCGGGGGGCACGTGTACCAGCCGGGCGAGACACTGATGATGAGCCAGTACGTGATGCACCGCAGCCGCCGCTATTTCGACAACCCGGACCAGTTCATCCCGGAACGGTTCAGCGGCGATTTGCTGAAGCGGATTCCCGCGTTCGCCTACTTCCCCTTTGGCGGCGGGCCGCGCATCTGCATCGGCAACAACTTTGCGCTGATGGAGGCGGCGCTGCTGCTGGCCACGATCGCTCAGCGCTTCCGCCTGCGGCTGGCCGAACCGGGACAGCGGGTGGAGCCGGAGCCGCTGGTTACGCTGCGTCCGAAAAACGGGTTGATGATGCGGCTGGAGGCGCGGATATAAAAAAAAGAGGCATCTTTCCACCAAAAGCATTGGCCGCTTGGTGTCAGATACCGAACTGGGGGTTATTTATCACGGAAAGCAACACGCTTGCTTACAAATAGTACTGTAACAGAAAAAAATAAAGCGAATATTAACCATCAATAAATTGAAATAAATTATGGTTGAAAAAACGGGATCGTAAAGGAGAAGCAGCTTCCTACGCCCAGTTCGCTGCTTACGTTGATCACGCCGCCGTGGCGCTGGACGATGCTCTGGCAGATGGTCAAGCCGAGGCCGGTGCCGCCGTTGTTCCGGTTGCGCGATTTGTCCGCGCGGTAAAACTTGGTGAACACCTTGGGCAGGTCCTCCGCCGCGATACCCTCCCCCTTGTCGATCACGGAAAAGAGCACGTGCCCGTCCCGCTGATCGCAGGTAAGCAGGATGGACCCGTTTGGCTTGTTGTAGTAGATGGCGTTGTTCAGCAGGTTTTCCAGCACGCGGCGCAGCTTGGCCTCGTCCGCCTCGATGTGCAGCTCGTTGGAGACGCGCAGCTTCCATTGAAACGACAGCCCCGCCTCCTTGATGCGCACCAGGTAGTCCTCGATGACGCCCTTGACAAAGCTTTTCACGTGAATGCGGCTGATGTTCAGCTTGATTTCCGTGCTTTGCTGGGTGAAATCCTGCAGCTCGTCCAGCAGCTTTTCCAGATCGGCCGTCTTTTCCTCGATCTTGCGCATCTGCTTTTGGATCCGCTTGAGATCGGTGACGCGACCGGACCCGATGTAGGAGGCGTAGCCTTTGATGGTGGTCAGCGGCGTGCGGAAGTCGTGGGCGATGGCCGAGATCAGTTCGGACTGCCGGTCCTCGGAAAGCCGGAGTTCGTCCACCATGTCGGAAAAGTAGCCGAACAACTGGCCAAACTCGTCGTGCGAGCGGTAGGTAAACGAGACGTACCGCTTGCCTTCCCGGATTTCCTGCGTCACGCGGGACAGTTCACTGACCGGCCGCAGGATCCAGCGGACAAAAAAGGTGAGCAGGATGAGGCCGACCAGCGCGATGCTGCCGTAGATGAACCACAGCATCATTGATACGCCTTTGGTGGCGAGAATGTCCGATTCGTCCGTGTAGAAGTAGATGATCGTCTGCCCTTGCCGCGGAGGTTCGTGCTGAAAGTGGTATTCCGCGACCACCTTCAGATCGTTGTTTTCCTGATCGGCCGGACGCGTTTTCAGCGTTTTCAGATTGTAGGCCTGTGACGGTTTGATGTAAATGGGGTTGCCGTCCGCGTCCGTGACCACCATTTTGTACATCAGGTCTTCCGGAAGCTGTGCCTCCAGCTCCCGCCGCTCGGTCGGATCCTTGAACACGCCGGAGTTCAACAACTGGTTGACCCGGACCATCTCCGCCGTTTCCTTCTCGTACCGGTACTGGTTGTGCCGGTCCGTCTTCAACTGTTCCACGATGATGTCTTCGAAGACGAATTTGAACAGGAGCAAATTGAGTACGATCAAGGCGATAAACGAGAGGAACAGCTTGTTCCGGATGCTCATCTACACTTTCTCCCCGATGAATACGTACCCCGTCCCCCATTGCGTTTTGATGAACTGGCGATCCGTCTCCAGTTTTTCGCGCAGGTTCTTGATGTGCACGGTGACCGTGTTGAGCGAGCCGTAGCCGTACCCCCAGACGCGGTCGTAGATCTGCTCCCGCGTGAAGACGATGCCCGCGTTTTCGGCCAAAAAGGTAAGCAGTTGAAACTCCTTGGTGGACAGATCGATCTTTTGGTCGTTGACGTAAACGGAGTACGTTTCCTTGTGAATTTCCAGCCCCTTGAACTTCAGGACGGTAATGGAGGATGCCGAGGTCTCTTTCTCCGCCGCCTCCTCGCTGTGACGGCGAATGCGTTCGTAGCGGCGCAGGTGGGCGCGGATGCGGGCAAGCAGTTCTTCCGTGTCAAACGGCTTGGTGATGTAGTCGTCGGCGCCGATCTCAAAGCCGACCACCTTGTCGACCGCTTTGCCCTTGGCGCTGAGAAAGAGGATGGGCAGCTCCCACTCGCGGCGAATCTGCGAGCAGAGCTCGTAGCCGCTCATGCCGGGCATCATGATGTCGAGCAGAATCAGGTTGGGCTTGGTGCCCGACTTCAGCAGTTCCAGCGCCTGCTCGCTGCTCTGCGCCGTGGAAACGTCGTATCCTTCGCTTCCCAAAATATCTTCCAGCAGCTCGAGTATTTCCTCGTTGTCGTCCACAATCAAAACATGGTCTTTCACCGGTACTCTCCCCCAGTCACCACATGTGTTCTGGTCCTATTCCTTTTATCATATCACGGTTTGCCCGCACGCGGGGACATAATCCCGTCCTTCCCGCCCGGACAGTCCAGGCAGCGTCGAAAAACGGATGTTACTACCTCTTGACACCAGGTACTAAACAAAGCCAGAAAAAGCCAGAGACCTGTCGTCCCTGGCTTGCACGCTGTGCGTCGATTACTGCTGCTGCCGCGGTTGTGATTGCTGCTGCTGTTGCTGTTGAGTTTGCTGCTGTTGTGGAGTCTGCGGCTGTTGTTTCGATTGTTCTTGCTGCCGCTGCGACTGCTGCTTCGCATCGGGCAGCGATGCTGCTTGTACCGGTTTCTTTTTCTGTGGAGCCTCGGCAATGGCCTCAAGCACAGGCAGGGCAATCCGTTTGGCGCCCACAAAGCGCTTGCCCCAGTAATACGGATCGTTCAGCCTCGTGTTGACGACTCCTTTGCCGCTCTCCGCGTGTACAAACATGCCGTTTCCGATGTAGATGCCCACGTGTGAAACGCTGCGCCCGTTGGTGTTGAAAAAGACCAGGTCACCCGGCTGGAGATCGCTGCGGGACACCGGTACTCCCAACTTGAATTGGGCGGACGACGAATGAGGCAGATCTACACCCAGCGCGTCAAACACATAGCGCGTAAAACCGGAGCAGTCAAATCCGTTTTTGGTCGTGCCGGACGACTTGTAAGGAGCGCCGTACAGATCGTTGACGACACCCATCAAGGAAGATTCCTCCTGGGCGTGTGCAGCGCCGGCTCCCATTGCAAGCATCCCGGCGATGAAGAGAGTAACCACCGTTTTGCGCAAGAGAAACTGCTCCTTTCCTGAGCCTACGAGGTTAGCTGATGGGTTCGGTCGAAAGGATTGCCCTAGGCGGCCGGCAAGCGGCTGCCATTCACCCCGAAAAACGTGGGTCCCCCGTTTCCGCATAGCGGAATTCGGCTAATTTCGATGTTTTTTTACACGCACTCCAGCACAATTCAACACGTGTCCGATTTTTCCTGTCTTTTTGCTTGGTTGTTCACAATTTTGACACAAAATGTTGTCATAAATCGGAAACGATTCGTGTCGACCATGCCGGCGCACGATTCGCCAAAGCGCGGGTGCATGCTTGTCCGATTGCGGAAGGAAGGCGTCTCCGCCCCGGGACGGAGGGAAAAACCAACCGCCCGCCCGTTATGGCGAGCCCTGTCAGCCGTCTACAATAAAGCCATGAGGGTGACACCCAAACAAAGTCGATGGGAGGGTAGCAGTTGATGAGCGAGCGGTCTGGAAAAGTGCTTCTCGGACTGGTCCTGCTGCTCATTGGCGGGTTGGTCTTGCTGGATCAGATCGGCATTGACGGCGGCGATCTGCTCGGTGTGCTGATTCCCGGGCTGATCATGCTGTACGGCGGCCGCAAAGTGATGGGAAGTTCAGGTTCGCGTTTTAGCGGCGTACTGATCTTTCTGTTCGGGTTCCTGATGCTGATCGGCAAGCTGCATCTGCTGTTTCACGCCGTGCTGGCCATCGGGGTCATTTACCTGGGCTTCCGCTTGCTTCGCCAACGGGATGTGCCGGATCACCCGGTTCCGACCGTCTGGGAGCGGCAGTGGGCACAGCGCGTGCTGCGAGAAGATGACGCATTGGATCGTTGGGAGCAAAGCGTAACCAAGCGGCAGCAGCCGTAATCCCCGCGCCGGCATGGCCGAGTCGCAGGACAAGGATGTTAAAACAACCATGATCATGTGATATGATGAGGAGGATAAGTGACAATGGGTATCTTGAAACGCTTGCGTGATTTGACGGTGGCTTCGGTGAACGACGTGCTGGATTCGATGGAAGATCCGGTGGTAATGCTGAACCAGTACATGCGTGACATGGAAGTGGAGATCGGCCAGGTGGAAGTGGCCGTCGCCCGTCAGGTGGCGCTGGAGAAGAAATTCCGCCAGCAGTGGGAAGAGGCGCTCGCCCTCGTGGAAAAACGGGATCGCCAGGTAAAACTGGCGCTTACCGAAGGCGAAGACGAACTGGCGCGCCGCGCGCTTGCCGACAAGAAGCAGTACGAAGCGCGTGCCCAGGAGTACGAGGCGCTCTACCAGTCCGCTTCGGAAGCGGCGCAAAAGATGCGCGAAAAGCTGGCTGAGCTGAAAGAAGAGTTTTACAAGATGCGGGCGAAAAAATACACCCTGATGGCCCGCGCCCAAGTAGCCAAGACGCAGAAGCAGGTGAATCAGGCCATCGTCGGGATGGGCAGCGAAACGGCGAGCCGCGGATTTGCCCGGATGGAAGAAAAAGTGATGCGCATGGAGGCGGAAGCGGATTTAAGCGGCCAGTGGCGCATGACCAGCGCAGGCTTGGACCACTCCCTGAGCAAATGGGAGAAGGACGACTTGGACGCCGAACTGGCGAAGATCAAAGCCTCCCTGCTTGAACAGAAGGAAACGCCGCACCAAACGGAACAGGCGTAAGCGAGAGGAACGGCGGCGTTTGATGTAGAATAGAACCAAAGGCAGCCTGGGAAACAGGCTGCTTCAGCGTGTAGACAAAGTACCGAAGGTACAAGGTCTACACGCTTTTTTGTCGAATAAACATGACATTCAACGCTGTGTAGAGGTGGAAGCATGCTGAACAAGCAACAGGCCGAAGGCCGTTATCAGATATCTGTAGTCTCATTAGATGAATTGGTTCCACAAGATCATCTTGTTCGAAAAATCGAAAATGCCATCGACTTTTCTTTTATCTACGACTTGGTGAAAGACCGGTACTCTCTCGACAACGGAAGACCCAGCATTGACCCCGTCGTCCTCATCAAAATGGTGCTCATCCAGTACCTGTTTGGAATCCGTTCCATGCGACAAACCATCAAAGAGATCGAAACAAACATCGCCTATCGGTGGTTTCTGGGTTACGACTTTACACAACCGATTCCCCACTTCACGACGTTCGGGAAAAACTACGTACGGCGATTTCAAGGAACCGATCTGTTTGAAAAGATTTTTACCCGTATTCTCGAGGAGGCTTGCCATCACGGATTTGTAGATCCCTCGGTCTTGTATATTGATTCCACCCACGTAAAAGCCAGTGCGAACAAGAACAAATACATCAAACAACTTGTGCAGGAAGAGCGGAAGAAGTATCAGGAACTCCTTGAAGAAGAATTGAACCAGGATCGCGTGGAGCATGGAAAGAAGCCATTGCCAAAAAAGACTGAAACAGCCTGGAAGGAGGTGAAACAAAGCAGTACTGACCCCGACAGCGGTTGGTTTGTCAAAAACGAAAAAGAGCAGACGTTTGCGTATTCGTTTCATGCAGCAAGCGACCAACATGGTTTTGTCGTTAGTGCCGTGGTAACGGCGGCTAACGTTCATGACAGTCAGGCCTTTTCGGATGTTTTCGAACAAGCCGTGGAACGCGTAGGAAAACCGGATGCCGTGGCAGTAGATGCCGGATATAAAACGCCTTACATTAGCAAGTGCCTGTTGGATGAAGGAATTCGCCCCGTGATGCCTTACACCCGTCCTCACACGAAGGAAGGGTTATTTCGAAAGCATGAATACGTGTATGATGAATACTTTGATTGCTACATCTGTCCTGCCGGACAGGTTCTTACCTACGAAACCACCACTCGTGACGGCTACCGTATGTACCGTTCCGACCCAGGCGAATGCAACCATTGCCCATTCCGCCCCCAGTGTACAGAGAGCCGGGAGGCTGTGAAGCGAGTCAGTCGTCATATTTGGGCGGATTACCTAGACGAAGTGGAGCATCTGCGACATACCGAAGTGAATAAACGCCTTTACGCACGCAGAAAAGAAACCATTGAGCGCGTATTTGCGGATTTAAAGGAGAAGCATGGTTTGCGTTGGACCACTTTACGAGGACTGAAAAAAGTGACAATGCAGGCGATGCTTGTCTTTGCTTGTATGAATTTAAAAAAACTGGCCAATTGGCTATGGAAGTCAGGCAAAGGGAGGTGCAATGCCCTTCATTTCCGCTTCACTTTCGAATACATACAGGACAAACTCCCTCTACTGCCAATGGCAACAAGGGAGTTTGTCTGCAATCTGAGGCAGCCTGGGAAACAGGCTGCTTTTCCCCTAGAGGAGGTTCTTTTTTTGGCAGACTTCTTGGTGTTTTTGCGACGGTTTATCGCCGAACCCGGACGTGTCGGCAGCATCATCCCCAGCTCCCGGTTTCTCTGCGCGCGCATGCTGAGCCGCGTGGATTGGGCAAGCGCTGGCGTCATCGTTGAACTGGGGCCGGGCACGGGTGTGTTTACCCAGGCCATTCTCCAGAAAAAGCGGCCGGACGCCCGTTATCTTCTGGTTGAGCGTGATCCCCAGTTTCGGGCCGTGCTGCGCGACCGGTTTCCCGAGGTGCCGATTCGGGAGGAGGCCATGAAGCTTGGCCAGTATATGGAGGAAATGAGGTTGGGCAAAGCCGACGTAATCATCTCGGGCCTTCCTTTTGCCATCTTTCCGGAAACGCTGCGCACCGGCATTCTGGACCAAATTCAATCCGTGCTGGCCCCCGGCGGGCTGTTCATCACGTTTCAATACTCGCTGCAACTGCAATCGGAGCTGCAGGCGCGGTTTCAACGGGTGGAGACGGGTTTCACGCCGTTGAACATTCCGCCTGCGTTTATCTATACATGCCGTAACGGTTGGAAGGAAAATGAGCGGCATGGGGCGTAAGAGAGGAGACTCCTGTGAAACTGTCCCGCTTGCACAAAATGACGGCTGGTGTTCTGATCATTTTGACGGGCATTGGCCTGTTGCTCGACACCTTGCATATCATTTCGTTCAGTTTGTTCAGCCTGTGGCCGATGGTGTTGGTGTACGTCGGCGTGCGCATGTGGGAGAAGCAAAAACGCATCAGAGGCGGCCTTTTGGCCGGGTTTGGCGTCCTCATCGCGCTGGACATGTGGTTTGGCGTGGGATTCCATGACCTGTTCCATTTCGTCGTCCCTCTGGCGTTGATCTATTTTGGCTTCCGCCTGATCCGGGGGCGCTCGCGGCGGCGCGACGGACGAGCGGACACGGTCGGTGACTCGGACGGTTTCTCCCCGGAGTGGGACACGCCGGACGATGCGCCGTTTTACCAAAAGCAAAAGGCGGCTCGCTGGGCCAAGCAAAAAGGATACGGGCCTGTCTTCGAGGACCGGGTGGAGACGCCGTTTCACCCCGGCTGCATTCTGCGGCCCAAGGATACCCGCAGTTCGCTGATCGGCGATTTTCATCTCACGTCCGGAAGGTTTGAACTGGATCAACTGCACATTTGGCACGGCATCGGGGATGTGGTGATCGACCTGTCGCGGGCGATGGTGATGCAGGAGGAAGCGTTCCTGACTGTCGACGGCTGGGTGGGGGACGTCACCATATACGTGCCGGTCGACATGCCGGTTGCCGTTACCGCCGAGGTGAGCATTGGCGACCTGGAAGTGTTTGGACACCGGCAAGGCGGCATCAGCCGCAGCGTGATGGTCCGCTCCGAGCAGTACGAGCAGGCCGCTCAAAAAGTGCATTTGCAAATCTCGCTGCTTGTCGGCGATATAAAAGTCAAGTACATCTAGGGGGTACTGACCGATGCGTCGACAGCGATTAGCGAGCGTACAATGGCAGTACGTGCGGTTCGGCCTGATGCTGGCCATCGGCACGGTAACCGCCACGTTCCTCTGTTTCCTTTTGCTGCACATCGCCTGGGCCAACGATCCGGAGATCCGCCGCCTCTACTTGACGCTGGCAGATGACCGGGAACTGAGCCGGTGGCTTGACACCAATCTGCAGATTCAACTGCCGGCCGAGCCGGATTGGATGATCATGCTGGCCGCCTTCGCCGTTTCGCTTGCGGTGGGGACGGTCATGGGCGTGATCGGCGGCTACATTTTCGGCAACCTGTTGAAAAAGCGGCTGTACGTGCTGGGCGAAGCGACCATGAATCTGAGCCGCGGCCTCTTGTCCTACCGCGTGCCCGATCTGGGCGCGGACGAGATCGGCGAGCTGGGCTGGCAGTTCAACCGCCTGGCGTCGCAGTGGGAAGATCAGGTGGCGTCGCTGCAGCGGCTGTCCAATCACAACGCCGCGCTGGCGGAGCAGTTGAAACAGGCGGCCGTCACGGAAGAGCGGCAGCGGCTCGCCCGCGAGCTGCACGATGCCGTCAGCCAGCAGTTGTTTGCCATCGCGATGACCACAGCCGCCTTGAAGCGGCTGGTGGAGAAAAATCCGCAGCGCGCCGCCCAGCAGATCGAACTGGTGGAGGAGATGGCGGCGGCGGCCCAGGCGGAGATGAGGGCACTCCTGCTGCATCTCCGTCCGGCCACGCTGCAGAACAAGACGCTGAAGGAAGCGATTGTCGATCTGCTGGAAGAACTGGCGCGGAAAAACACGCTCGCGATCTCCTGGGAAATCGAGGACGTGGAGGGCCTGCCCAGCGGCATTGAAGATCACCTGTTCCGCATCCTGCAGGAGTCCCTTTCCAACACGCTGCGCCACGCCCGCGCCAGCCAGATTGCGGTGAAGCTGTTTACGCTGCAGGGACAGGTCCGGCTGCGGGTGACGGACGACGGGGTCGGGTTTGATCCGGAAGGCGAAAAACTGACCTCCTACGGTCTTCGGAGCATGCGCGAGCGCGTGGCGGAACTGGGCGGATCGCTTGACATTTACTCTGCGGTGGGAAAAGGGACGCAAATCGAGGTGCGCATCCCGGTGATGCCGCAAACGGAACGGGAAGGGAGAGAGCATCCGTGATTCGCGTATTGTTGGTGGATGATCACGAGATGGTGCGGATGGGCTTGGCCGCCTATCTGTCCACGGAAGAAGACATTGAGGTGGTGGCCGAAGCGGCGAGCGGAGAGGAAGGCGTACGGCTGGCGGTGGAGCTGAAACCGGACGTCGTCCTGATGGATCTGGTCATGGATGGCATCGGCGGCGTGGAAGCCACCCGCCGCATCCGGGAGCATTGCCCCTCCTGCAAGGTGATCGTGCTGACCAGCTTTATCGACGACGAAAAGGTGTACCCGGTGATTGAAGCGGGAGCGTTCAGCTACCTGCTGAAGACCTCGCGCGCCGCCGAAATCGCCCGCGCCATCCGTGCCGCCGTGGCCGGAGAACCGGTGCTGGAATCCCGCGTGGCCGGCAAGATCATGGCCCGCTTTCGCCACGGTCAGGAGCCGCTCCCTCATGAGCAGCTCACCCCGCGTGAGCTGGAAGTGCTGAAGCTGATCGGCCAGGGAAAATCCAACCAGGAGATCGCCGATGAACTGATCATCGGCATCAAGACCGTCAAAACGCACGTCAGCAACATTTTGGCCAAGCTGGATGTGGAGGACCGGACGCAAGCCGCCATCTACGTGCATAAACACAACCTCGTGTGAAGGTGCCGCGCTCACCCTGGAAAAAGGGGTGAGTTTTTTTCTTTTTTATGGTAAACAATAGAAAGTAATAGATATTTGGAAAGGAGGGGATGGGCATGAAGCACAAACCGCGGGCGCGCTCCAAAATGCTGGCGGCGGACAGGGGCGTCGACATCATCGGCGACGTGCACGGCTGTTACGACGAATTTATGGAGCTGCTGCGGCGGCTCGGCTACGAGCGCAGTCACGACGGGACGTACCGCCATCCCCGCGGCCGCACGCTCCTTTCCCTCGGAGACATTACCAGTCGCGGGCCGGATTCAATCAAGATGCTGCAGTTTTTCATCCGCCACGTCGAAGTCGGGGTGGCGGAGATGGTGGACAGCAACCACGGGTGGAAGATTGCCCGCTGGCTGGACGGACGATCGGTCACGCTGGCGCATGGCGATGAAAAAGTGGAGGAGGAGTTCCGCCGCTTTGAGCAGGAGCACGGAGCGAAACAAACGCTGCTCCTGAAAGAGCAGAGCAGACGGCTGCTGTTTTCCTCCCCGTCGCACATGATGATCAAATACGGCGGAAAACTGGCGGCGGTGGCGGTTCACGCCGGCATCCGCGACGATTACATCGGGATGGAGTCTCCATCCGTGCAGACCTTTTGCCGGTACGGAGACGTGGCCGGCATGGGAGCGGACGGCCGGCCGATCCGTCGGGATTGGGCGGCGGAACGAAAAGCGACCCATCCGCTGATCGTCTGGGGGCACGACCCCCGTCCCCAACCGGAACAAAAAAACGGCACGCTCAACATCGACCAGGGATGCGTGTTCGGCGGGATGCTGACCGCCTACCGCTTTCCCGAAGACGACCTGATGAGCGTGCCGGCCAGAGAGAATTATTCGGGTCTGAGCGACACCCCTCTGACGCGTTACGCTTCGGAGTGAAGCCGGTGCGCCTGCCGTCCGCGCCGGCGGGAACCGGTCCGCTGCTGCATGGCGTTCTTCGCCGTGACGCGCATACCCACGGCGGCAAATGCAGCCGTTATCCCCTCCGTTCGTGACCGCTTCCCGTCAAGGAAAGCCGCCTCAACCGGGGGCTCGCAATTTTTCGTACAGACGTTTGAGCACAACCGCTTCGGCCCACAGCGGAAGCGGCTGGTCCGGCTGACGCCGCCAGTCCTCGGTGGTAAGCAGTCCCTGCTCGTACATCCAGTCGATCGCGTCCCGCTTCCATTCGGGCATGTCGCCGTTTTCGCCGCTGCCGGGGGCGGACGGCGCCGGCGGTCGGTACGCCAATTGGGCGTATTCGCAAAAGGCACGGACGACCGCTTCCGCCAGCTCGCGCCAGTCGCGCTGGATTTTCTCCGCGTCCAGCGGATTGTCGGCAAAGCCGTACTCCACGATGACGGTTTCGACGCTGCCGGTCTCCCGGTGCATGTAGTAGTAATCGAGGTTCGGATTATTGGGCAGCGTCCGGGTAAAGATTCGCCGGTTGGGCATGCCGGCCGCCTCCAGTTCGTCCTTGATCAGGCGCGGCAGGGCTGCCGAAGCGTGGATGGAGTAGATGACCTCCGACCCTCTTCCGCCGCCCGCGTTGATGTGGTTGGAGATGCAGCAGCGGGCGCCGCTGTTGCGGACCAGCGCCGTCCGCGCTTCGCTCGACAGGGTGGTATCGTTGTCCGTACGGGTGATGGCGACCGGTATCTGCAGCTCCTGGAACCGGCGGTATTGATACAGGGAGATGGCAAGCGTCATCTCCTTCTCGACAAACAGTTTGTTGGTGCCGCCGCCGGGATCGACACCGCCGTGGCCCGGGTCCAGGATCAGGATGGGAGCCATGTGATCGTCACCTCCTGCAATCATCGTATGCCGGCGGCGCCGGCATGCCGAAGGCGACCTACCCAAATTCCTCGTGTCCGCGATGTACAGAGTCGGCAGTTGTGGTACAATAGGAACGACTGTAATTCCAAAAGAGGATGGTAATGAATAGATGGCTTGGTACAACTGGGTAATCCCGATCGTTACGCTGATTATCGGCCTCGTGGGCGGATTTGCCGGCGGCACGTATTACCTGAAGAAGCAGCTGCAGAACATGCAGATGGATGAAAAGCAGCTGCAGGCGATGGCCCGCTCGATGGGCGTCAATCTGAATCAAAAGCAGTTGAAGCAAATGAGCCGCACCATGAAAAACATGAAGATGCCCAACAAATTCGGCAAGTAAGGCGCGGATGCGAATGGGTCCGACCCGTCTGCGCTACACGATGATTGGTTTTATTCTCGGCGTGATCATCGTCTATGTGAAAGCACTGCCGGTAAGCGAAGGGGTTCGCTTCGCTTCCCCTTTTTACGGCGCGGGGATCGGCCTGTTGATCGACGGCATCATCGTGCGCCTGAAGCAGCGAAAAGGGAACCAAAAATGAAAGAAGCTTGGCGGGACCGCCAAGCTTTTTGTATGGGCCCGGCCCAGTTTTTGGCCGGCACGCCGATTCTCGCGTTTACGTGAAAATCAGTTCGTAAATCATTTTGGTAATCAGGCTAATGGACACCAGCAAAAACAGCGGGCGGACGTAGCGGACGCCCGTCTTGATCGCCAGCCGCGCGCCCAGGGTAGCTCCCAAGAGCATCGCGATCCCCATCGTCAGGCCGGTGAGGAAAATCACCTTGCCTTCGACGATAAAGACGAACAGCGCGGCGATGTTGCTGGCCAGGTTGAGAATGCGTCCGTTTCCGGCGGCGATCACAAAGTCGTAGCCGAACAAGAGCACCATCAGGAAGACGAAAAACGAACCGGTCCCCGGCCCAAAGAAGCCGTCATAAAAGCCGATCAGAAACGTCAGGGGAATCCCCAACCCCAGCGAAAATCTGGTCAGTCCTTTAAAGCTGGACGTTTCGCCAAACCGCTTGTTGATGAGCGTGTAGACAAAAATGGCGGCCATCATCACGATGACCAGCACTTTCAGCACTTCCTGCGGGACAAACAGGACCGTTTTGGCCCCCAGGTAGGCGCCGACCAGCGAGACGGGAAACAGCAGGGCCATCAGCTTTTTGTCGTATTTGCCCATCCGGATAAAGGTCACGGAGCTGGTCGCCGATGAAATGGTTCCCGCCAGCTTGTTGGTCCCCAGCGCCAGATACGGGGGAATGCCAAGGCCGAGCAGCGCCGGCAGGGAGATCAGCCCTCCGCCCCCCACCGTACTGTCGATGAAGGCGGCCACGAATCCGAAGAATGCGAGAAACAATATGGTAGTTACGTCCAGGTCCACGTATAATCACCCTGCTTGTCGGAAATATGGGAATACTCCAAGTCTAGCATGGCGGTTCCGCAATGCAAGATAGTAATGAATGATATATGCTGCAAGATTACGATACTTAGCATACCGATTTGTTGTAAAAGTGCCCTGCTTGGATTATAATAAGTGGTAGCTTGACCCATACATATTACGAGGAGGAATGAAGAATGGCACACCAACTTCCTGAACTGCCTTACGCGTACAACGCGCTGGAGCCTCACATCGACGCGCAGACCATGGAGATCCACCACGGACGTCACCATGCTACCTATGTGAACAACCTGAATGCCGCCCTGGAAGGTCACGCCGACCTGCAATCCAAGAGCGTGGAAGAACTGATCAGCAATCTGGACGCGCTGCCGGAGTCCATCCGCACCGCGGTTCGCAACAACGGCGGCGGCCATGCCAACCATACCCTGTTCTGGCAAATCATGAGCCCGAACGGCGGCGGCGCTCCGTCCGGCGCGCTGGCTGACGCCATCAACGCGGCTTTCGGCAGCTTTGACAACTTCAAGGCTGAGTTCACCAAAGCGGCAACCACCCGTTTCGGTTCCGGTTGGGCTTGGCTGGTAGTAGACGGCGGCAAGCTGGCCATCACGTCTACGCCGAACCAAGACAGCCCGATCATGGAAGGCAAAACGCCGATCCTGGGTCTGGACGTGTGGGAGCACGCGTACTACCTGAAGTATCAAAACAAGCGCCCGGACTACATCAACGCTTTCTGGAACGTCGTCAACTGGGACGAAGTAAGCAAGCGCTTTGAAGCAGCGAAGTAATCACAGCGACTGTCCGTGAATGAAAAAGGCATGCCGCTTTTTGTGCGGCATGCCTTTTTGCGGTGCGCCCGGCATGGGCGGTAGCTATAGGGTGAAAGTCCCGAACGGGGGTTGGCTGTACCAACCGTTAGCCTAAGGCAAGGGTGTCCGCCGCGAGGCGGAATCTGAAGGAAGCCGGCGGCAAAGTCCCGACCTGAGGTACACGAACCCGATTTGAGGCTGTTGTACTTGGGCGAGCCTGCCGCACAAGGTGAAGCCCCATACAGCCAAAGGGTACAACAGTAAATTGGGCAGGTACATGGGACGAAGGCTACCGCTCTTACCCGGGGAGGTCTGCATGGTACGCCTACTATCGTTGGCAACCGCCTCCGTGAGGGGGCGTTGAACATGCAGAAGTCAGCAGAGGCCATAGTACCCCAATCGGGGACGCCTGAGGGGGAAGGGCCGAACATCAAGTCAGCATATGTCCCAACCTCTTTCGATACGGTGTGTCGAAGCAGAATTCAGAACTGGAACTTCCTCTGGAGAGTAGGGGTGAAGCCCCGAGGGTACAGAGAAGGGCTGAGCATCGTACGGCAAGCTTGGCGACATGTGCGCGGAGGAAGGAGTATCGTTATGGATCTGCTGGAGAAGGTTCTGTCTCGGGACAACCTCACGGCCGCCCTCAAACGAGTGGAAGCCAACAAAGGCGCTGCGGGAGTCGACGGTGTTTCAACTGAACAACTGCGCGACTACCTTCGCCTGCACTGGGCGACCATCCGGTCGCAAATCGAGACGGAAACCTACAAACCGACTCCTGTTCGCAGGGTCGAAATCCCGAAACCTGACGGGGGAATACGGTTGCTAGGCATCCCTACCGTGGTAGATCGCTTCATCCAGCAGGCCATCCTGCAGGTATTGACTCCCATCTTTGACCCAGAATTCTCCGATTCAAGCCTCGGATTCCGCCCGGGTCGCCGCGCTCACAATGCTGTGCAGAGAGCGCAACAGTACATCAAGGAAGGATTCCGGTATGTGGTCGACATCGACCTGGAGAAGTTCTTCGACCGGGTCAACCATGACATCCTGATGAGCCGGGTAGCCCGCAAGGTGAAGGACAAGCGTCTCCTTAAACTAATCCGCGCTTACCTGCAATCCGGAGTTATGGTCAACGGAGTGTGCGTCTCAACGGAAGAGGGTACACCGCAAGGTGGCCCCCTGAGTCCGTTGTTGGCCAACATTCTGCTGGACGACTTGGACAAGGAACTGGAAAGGAGGGGACACCGTTTCTGCCGCTATGCGGACGACTGCAACATCTATGTCCGCACCAAACGCGCGGGGGAACGGGTAAAGGCGAGCGTGGAGCGATACTTGACCAGGGTGCTCAAACTCAAGATAAACCAACAGAAAAGTGCGGTAGATCGGCCGTGCAATCGAAAGTTCCTCGGCTTTAGCTTTGCTCCGGGAAAAGAGGCACGGATACGCCTGCATCCCAAATCGATCATCCGGTTAAAAGAACGAATTCGCCAACTGACCAACCCGCATTGGAGCATCCCTATACAGGAGCGAATTCAAAAACTCAACCAATACCTCATGGGATGGATCGGATATTTTGCGTTGGCTGAGGCGAAAACCCACCTCCTGCGGATTGAGGAATGGATTCGCCGAAGGCTCCGTCTCTGCCTGTGGACGCAATGGAAACGAATCCGTACGCGATACCGCGAACTTCGTTCCCTCGGTCTTCCCCACAGCAAAGCACTGGAGATTGCAAATACCCGCAAGGGTGCATGGCGAACAACCAAATCTCCGCACATTCACAAAGCCCTTGGTATTACCTACTGGCAACAACAAGGGCTCATGAGTTTGGTGCAGCGATATTTCGCACTTCGTCAAGCTTGATGAACCGCCGTATACCGGACGGTATGTACGGTGGTGTGAGAGGACGGGGGTTAGTCGCCCCCTCCTACTCGATTTGCGAGCGAAGTGCGGCTGACGGATGACGGCGGCCGCCACGCCGGCGGATTTGACCGCAGTTGCACGCGACCGTTTCTCATGACGGCCCCTGCGGCCGAATCCTGCCCGGTGCAGGGCTCGGCAGGCACCGTTCTCATCGCGGAAGAAACGGGAGAAACACGGGGGATAGCAAAAAACGTCCGGATCTGTTATAATGGTTACAAAAAGTAACCTACTGACAAAAATAAATCGGAGTGAAAAAACATGATGCCTTCCCTGTTTATCGCCCACGGAGCGCCCACGCTGGCGGTTGAGAAAAACGAGTACACGGACGCGCTGCAGGATTTGGCCGGCCGATTGAAACGTCCCCGGGCCGTCGTGATTTTGTCCGCTCACTGGGAGAGTCCGGTTCAGGAAATCGGTTCAGCCGACGTGTACGGCACCATTCACGACTTCGGCGGCTTCCCCCGCGAACTGTATGAGATCCAGTATCCCGCTCCCGGCGATCGGCTGCTGGCGGAAGAGACGGCGGCCCTGCTGCGGTCGGCAGGCGTCCCGGTCCGCTTCCATCCGGCGCGGGGCTTGGATCACGGCGCCTGGGTGGTGCTGCGGCTGATGTACCCGGATGCCGACATTCCCGTGGTGCCCCTTTCCGTCAACCCTGCTCTCGCTCCGGAAGAACAGTACGCCATCGGCAGGGCGCTGAGCCCGCTGCGCCGGCGTGACATTCTGGTCATCGGCAGCGGCGGTACGGTGCACAACTTTGCCAAAATGAACATGCGGGCAGAGCCGGGGCGGGCGGACGAGTGGGCGGTCCTGTTTGAAGAATGGCTCCGGGAAAAACTGACCGCCTGGGATCTTCCTGCCTTGTACCGCTACCGGGAGCTGGCTCCTTATGCGGAATGGGCGGTCCCCCGGCACGGCAGCGAACACTTTGTCCCGCTCCTCTACGCCATGGGAGCCGCCGACGATGAACGCCGTGCCGAACGGCTGCATCTCAGCTTCCAGTTGGGCAGCCTGAGCCACGCGATCTGGCAATTTGGCGCCGGGCCGGCCTGATTTTGTCACAACCTCGTCGCCTTGGTCGTCTCAGAGAGTGAAAGACCAATGCGATGAGGAAAGGACGATGTACATGAAAGCACGAATGAACTACCGCGCGGCCAACCCACAGGCATTCCAGGCCATGTTTCAACTGGAGAAGTACGTCAGGGAATCGGGGCTGGACGAGACGCTGCTGGAACTGGTGAAAATTCGCGCCTCCCAGTTGAACGGCTGCGCGTTTTGCCTCGACATGCACACCAAAGAGGCGAGAAGCAAAGGGGAAACGGAACAGCGGCTGTACCTGCTGAACGCCTGGAGGGAGTCCGCCGTCTACACGGATGCCGAGCGGGCTGCCCTGGCGCTGACAGAAGCTGTCACCCTGATTGCCGAACGGGGAGTCCCGGACGAGGTGTACCAACAGGCGCGCGCTCATTTTGACGAAGCGGAGCTGACGGCTCTCTTGATGGCGATTGTCACGATCAACGGCTGGAACCGGCTGGCCATCGCCACCGGGCAGATCGCCCCGTTTTCGCTGGAGTGACCGGATAACCCGTATGCCGCTCGCAGAGGCGAGGGTTGATGTGCTCCTGATCCGTGCAGGTTCGTTTGGCGTAGCGAATGGGATTCCGGCTCGGCCGCCAAAGCGGAAAAACGGGCGAAATCCGGGACGCGCCGGAACATCGCAAAAAAGCGCCTGCCCACAGGGCACGCGCTTTTTTCACGGATCAAACGGATGCTAGTTGAGCTGGATCTCTTTTTCGGGGTCCAGCTTTTTGGCCAACTGCTCCTCGCCGCGGTGAATCCAGCCGACAAACGAGTCGCGGATGTGCAGTTCCTTGTCCAGATAGACGACGGCGACAAACATGTAGTGGCTCTTGCCCTGATAGCGGGCGCGGTAGCGCAGGTCAAACCACCTGACTTCGTAGCCGAAGGGCTGTTCCTTCGTCTCCACGTGGGCGTAGCGGGTAAACGACAAAAACGCCTGTACCTTCGGACTTTGTTTGGCTGCCGCCACCAGTTCGCTTTCCGGTTTGATGGCAAACACGTCCAGGATCGTGACCTCCCCGCCGTGCACCTCCCCGACGTACCAGTGCTGTTCCGTCCTGATCACGAACGTCCACTGGTTCCAGGAGAGTGTGGGAATGATGGTGTACGTGCCTTCTTTGCCGACGGTTTCCCGGACCAACGCCGTCGTCCGCTTTTGCGCCTGGCAGCGCCAGACGTAATAGCAGGCGATCAGCAGATAGATCCAGAAAAACAGAGGCCCCGGCTCCGCGCCCGCGCCCCACAGCATCAGACCGGCCACATGGACGGCAAAAATAAACGGGTCGAAGATGAAGATGGCGTTCCAGGCGATCCACTTGTCGCGAAAAGGGTAAAGGCCTTTGGTTCCGTACGCGTTGAACAGGTCGACAAATACGTGCAGGCAGACCGCCGCAAAAATCCAGCCCAACAGGTGAAGCCAGTGCGTCTGCGGCGTTACCGCCTGCACCAGGGCAAACACCGCTGCCGTCCAGACAAACAGGGCGGGAATGGAGTGGGAGATTCCCCGGTGATGGCGGATGTAGGCGGCGCTCCCCCGGACACGGGTGAAGCCGTCCAGATCGGGAGCCTGAGAGCCGATGACGGTGCCGATCGCCACCGCCTCCGCCAGCCCCGGCGTCGCGGCCACGACGGGATCGAGGTGGGCCAGGCCAGCCAGTCCGAAGCCCATGACAAAGTGTGTGGCGGTGTCCATGAATTACGTGTTCTCCCTCCTTTGTTCCTGCCGTTTCTATTCCTTATTATAGCGACTTGGGCGTGAGATTTCCCTTCGCATCTGAAAAAATTGCGCGCTTGTTCCCTGCCGCACAGACGGGTATGATGAAAGGGATCGAAAGGAGAGTAGAGGCTGTGCTTACCGTGTTTATCGAATACAAGACGGACGAGTCGAAGCGGGACCGGTGCCTGGAGCTGCTGGCTGCCATGGCCGGGAGGATGGAAGCGATGGGAGCCCGTCAGTACCGGTTTTGGGAAGGCCTGGACCAGCCGGGCCTGTTCGTCGAAGCGTTTGACGTGGAAACGGTGGAGCAGTATGAGCGCATCAAACAGTGGCGGCGCGCCGATCAGGCGTTTTGCGAGTGCGTCGCGGGAGGGGCCGCCAAGCTGAACATCTGGGCGTTTCGCCCGATCGATTTGGCTGACAAAAGGAGCAAGCAGGAATACGATGGCAGGTAAAAAACGCAAGGCATTGACGTATACGTTACCGGAAGAGTTTCACGTGTTTGGCTTTTCCCGCGATCTGCTGGCCTGGTACGATTCCCAGAAACGGGATTTGCCCTGGCGGATCAACCGCGATCCGTACCGCGTCTGGGTGTCGGAGATCATGCTGCAGCAGACGCGCGTGGAAACGGTCAAGCCGTACTACCAGAACTTCATGGCCAAATTCCCCACCGTGGCCGCGCTGGCCGAAGCGCCGGAGGAGGAAGTGCTGAAGGCGTGGGAAGGGCTTGGCTACTACTCGCGCGCCCGCAATCTGCAGGCGGCCGCGCGGGAGGTGCAGGAACGCTACGGCGGCGTCATTCCCGACACGCCGGAAGAGATCGCCACGCTGAAAGGCATCGGGCCGTACACCGCCGGCGCCATTCTGAGCATCGCCTACGAAAAGCCGGAACCGGCCGTGGACGGCAACGTGATGCGCGTCTTTTCCCGGCTGCTCTACCTGACGGACGACATCGCCAAGCCGGCGACCCGCGTCAAGGTGGAACACCTCGTGCGGCAGGTGATTCCGCATGGCCGGGCGGGCGATTTCAACCAGGCGCTGATGGAGCTGGGCGCTCTCGTCTGTCTGCCGCGGACGCCGCAGTGTCTCACCTGTCCCGTGTTTGACTACTGTCTCGCCCGGAAGGAAGGGGTACAGGACGAACTGCCGGTCAAAGGAAAGGCCAAACCGCCTCGTGTCGTCCGGCTGCAGGTGGCGGTGGTCATGCGCGGGGACGCCGTCTTGATCAACAAGCGGCCGGAGCAGGGGCTTTTGGCCGGCATGTGGGAGTTTCCCATGGTGGAGACGGACGCCGACACGCGTTCCCTGAAGCAGGAGGCGCTTTTGCAGGGGCTGAGGCAGCGGTTCGGGATGGACGTGGAGGTGACCGAGCCGCTGATGGAGCTGACGCATACGTTTTCCCACCTGCAGTGGCACATGGAAGTGTGGCGGTGCGACTGGATCGAGGGAGACGACCTGCCGCCGAACGCCCGTTTTGCGACAGCGGACGAGCTGGCCGGGCTCGCGTTTCCCGTGGCTCATCAAAAAATCCTGGAAACGATCAAAAGCGACCGGTGACCGGTCGCTTCAGTGTGCAGACAAAGTAACTGCTGGAGGGAGAAGCACGTTTCCGGCATCCGCTCCGTGCTCGCCCAGCAGAGAAGCACAGGCTGCCCGCTCCGCACCGATTTGCGGGGGATCGCCAAAGCCGCATCGCTGCGCAGCCCATTCAGAGGTGGCGCTCCTTTTTCCCGCAAATCGCTGCTCCGCTTGGTAGGGCTCACAAGTCGCTCCGCCTGGAAACATGCTTCTCCACCGCTGCAATAGGTTTGTCTCAGACAAAAGCGACCGGTGACCGGTCGCTTTTGTCGCAGGTGGATGTTTGCTCCGCGCTTACAGCCGCGTACAGTACTCGGGAAACTGGGACGCCTGCCGCATGCGCTGCTCTTCCCACTCCGCGATCGCCTGCTGCTGCCGGCAGCGGGCTTCGCGCTCTTCCGCGGAGATCACGCGTCTTTCGATGATGATGGTAAAGAAAATCATCGGAATGTACATGACCATACCCCTCCTGTGCAAACTGTCTGGTTCAGTCAGCCGCCGTCTATCGATTTGACTCCCGTGAACCGCATCCTTTGACGTTTTTGCCTGCTGCTCATACAACATCCCTCCTCATCGGGGTTCTGTTTCGCGTTACACGCGAGTGAGAAATTCCGGATACCGGGCGGCTTCGAGCGCCTGGGCCTCGGCGCGTTCCTGCAAATAGCGGGCGCGCTGGTACTCGGCGGCGCGCTGTTTGGCGCTGGGCTTTTTGCGCTCGATCTTCACCGTGAAAAACAAAAAGTGGAATACCATCCCTCTCACCTCCTTCCAAGGAAAAATTGACAAAAAAACCGCGGGCCAAAGCCTGCGGTCTTGTTTCCAGCAGCAAAGAAACAGAAAGACCGCAAGCGACAGCGCCTGCGGTCGGGTATACAACGAAAGGGGCATGGCAAAGACACGAGTCCTGCTACGATTCGTCCGTCCGGGAGGCACTGCCGTATGAAGTTGGAGCAACCACGAGCAAATCGGTTCCATTGGGATTTCCTTTGATCATCATAGCGGCACAGCCTCCTTTCCATTCAAGTGATGAATCGTATTCTTAGAATATGGCAATTTTTTCTTGGTGTAAAGCATTTTTTGCCCAATTGCAAGAAGAAAGTATTTTCTGACAACAATGGACAGCTCCGGCCTGGACGCGGGAGCCGGACAGCCTTTTGGCGGGGTTACCAGAACATGTACAGCAGTCCGATCATGGCGGCAAGACTGATCGCCACGATCCCGATGATGATGCCCCATTGGCGGGTTGCGGTTTTCATCGGCATTCCCTCCTTTTGTTCAATCGTAAATCGGCGCGGACGCGTGATCCCAGCCGCCGCCGTCTCCTCCGACCGGTCCGCGGGATTCCAGCTCGCGGACGATGCGGGCGTGGAGCGAACTCCCTTCGGCATTGAGATAGGCAGCCAGTTGGGACATGGCGTGATGGTAGTAGAGCAGTTCGTTCAATTCCCAACGGGAGAGCGGTGTCATCGTCAGCTCGGACAGTTCGCGGCCTATGAACATGAAAACACTCCTTCCCCGCCTTCCGGCACAAGTTGTTTCGTTTAGTATGGCTGTCCGCCGCCGCTTCCATCCCTGCCGTCCTGCCGCCGGGAGCAAGTGGTCCGGTGGCAAATCAGACAGTCCCGGTGTATAATGAGAATGTTCTTTTTTGGTACCTGATATTAATAGTTGGTGTGATAGGAGGAACCCTCATGCATACAAACCGAAAAGTGGCGCTCGTTACGGGCGGAACCCGGGGGATCGGCAAGGCAATCGCGCGCCGGCTGGCGGAACAGGGATATGACCTGGTGCTCAACTACCTGCGCAACCGCACGGCCGCCCGCGAAACGGCGGCGGAGCTGGAAGCCCTGGGAGTCCGCGTTCACCTGGTGAAGGCAAACGTGGGCGACGTGGCCAAAATCAAGGAACTGTTTGCCGAAATCGACCGGGAGTTCGGCCGCCTGGACGTGCTGGTGAACAACGCCGCGTCCGGTGTGCTGCGCCCGTTGATGGAACTGGAAGAGAGCCACTGGGACTGGACGATGGAGATTAACAGCAAGGCCCTGTTGTTCTGCGGACAGGAAGCGGCCAAACTAATGATGAAGAACGGCGAGGGCGGGAAAATCGTCAGCATCTCCAGCCTCGGCTCGATTCGCGTGCTGGACAACTACACCGCTGTCGGCGTTTCCAAAGCGGCACTGGAAGCCCTCACCCGCTACCTGGCCGTCGAACTGGCGCCATACAACATCGTCGTCAACGCGGTTTCCGGGGGAGCCGTGGACACCGACGCGCTCCGTCACTTCCCCAACCGCGAGGAGCTCCTGGCCCACTCGGCGGCGCGGACACCGGCCGGCCGCATCGTGGAGCCGGACGATCTGGCCAATGCGGTCATGTTCCTACTGTCCGATCAGGCCTGGATGATCCGCGGCCAGACCATTATCGTGGACGGCGGCCTGTCGCTGTTGACCTAAGTCCGTCTGGACCGGGCCGGACGGGCTGTATCCCCGATCGCGACCTGTTTCTCGCGTTCATACGGAGACAAAGTTGTCCAAGTGGTGTACAATAGGAGAAGAAGGCATCGAAGGAGGCAACGTATGCTGATTCGTCCGTTTCGGCTCGGTGACTATTCGGCGATAACGCGTATCTGGCAAGAAACCGGTTTGGAAGAATCGGAAACGGAGTCATTGAACGACCTGGCCAAACAGTTGGCCTGGGACAGCGATTTGGTCATGGTTGCGGAAAAGGATGGAGAAGTGGTGGGGGTGGTCGTCGGCACGATCGACGGATCACGCGCCTACTTTTACCGGTTGGCCGTTACTCCCCGCCTGCAGGGGACCGGCATCGGACGGAAGCTGGTGGAGGCGATCGAAAAACGCTTCCAGCAACGGGGTGTCCATCGCGTTTTGATCATGGTGAATCAGGACAACCCGGAGGTTCTCCCTTTTTACTATTCACTTGGCTACGAGATGCAAAAATATGTTACACTTTCCAAAAAGCTCTCTTCTTAAGGGAGGCTTATCCCCATTCATATAGAGAAGAGAAGAAAGGGGAGAGTCATGTCGCCAGCTCCAGGCTCCATCATCCGCATTGAAAGCTTTAAGCACGACCATTCACTGCACCGCATCTGGGACAAGACGACGCTGATTCATTCCAGCGATGCGGTCGTGATTGGGGGCAACGACCGGGTCAAGGTAACAGAGGCAGACGGCCGGGAATGGCGGACGAGAGAGCCTGCCATCTGCACGTTTGGCCGCGGACAGTGGTTCAATACCATCGCGATGATTCGCGACGACGGCATTTATTACTACTGCAACATCGGTTCGCCTTTTAGCCTGAAAGGAAATCTGTTGAGCTACATCGATTACGATCTGGACGTCAAAGTGTTTCCCGACATGACTTACACCATTCTCGACGAAGAGGAGTTTCTGCTGCACAGCAAGCAGATGAACTACCCTCCGTTCGTCGTCGAACGCGTGCAGACCGCTCTCCGGGAAGTGCTGGATTGGGTCCGCTTGCGGCGGGGCCCTTTTCAAAACGGATTTGTCCAACGCTGGTACGAGCGTTACCTGTTGGTGCGCGAAGACGAGGAATGATCCCTTTCCCGAACGGCCGGGAGAGGGATTTCCTTGTTTGGCCGGTCATCATCTGCCCCGGGAAGAATAGATGTAGGAGGGAAAGCGGGAACTGGCAAAAGGAGGGATGACCGTGAGCAGCATCCGGCGTTACATGGCCTACGTCATGCCCTATTGGAAACAGATCCTGGGGACCATTTTTATCGGCATCATCAAGTTTTCGATACCGCTGCTTCTGCCGCTGATGATCAAGTACGTGATTGATGACCTGCTGCCCAGCCCCATGCCCCGGGAGGAGAAGCTGACTCAACTGTTCTGGCTGATGGCGGTGGCGTTTGTGGTCTTTACCGTCGTGCGGGCGCCCGTGGAGTACCTGCGGCAGTACTACGCCCAGTGGGTGTCCAGCCGCATCTTGTTTGACATCCGCAACCAACTGTTCGCCCATCTGCAGCGGCTCTCCATGCGCTACTACAACAACCACAAGACGGGGGAAGTGGTCTCCCGGGTCATCAACGACGTGGAGTCGACCAAGAGCTTTATCGAAACGGGCCTGATGAACATCTGGCTGGACCTGATTACGATCGGCTTGACCCTCAGCGTGATGCTGTACATGGACGTGAAGCTCACGCTGGTCGCGATTCTGGTCTTTCCGCTGTACGCGGCGTCCGTCAAATACTTCTACAAGCGGCTGCGGCAGCTTACGCGGGAGCGCTCTGCCGCCCTGGCCCACCTGCAGGGTCACCTGCACGAGCGCGTAAACGGCATGTCGCTTATCCGCAGCTTTGCCCTGGAGGAGCACGAAACCCGGGCGTTCGCCAAGGAAAACAACCGCTTTCTGCAAAAGGCGCTGGACCATACGCGCTGGAACGCCAACACCTTTGCCGTGGTCAACACGGTCACGGACATCGCGCCGCTCATGGTGATCGCCTACGCCGGTTACCAGGTGATCGGGGGAACGCTCACCACCGGTACGCTGGTGGCGTTTTACGCGTATCTGGAACGCCTCTACACGCCGCTGCGCCGGCTGGTCAACTCGTCCACCACGCTGACGCAGGCCGTGGCTTCGATGGATCGGATGTTTGAATTTATCGACGAATCGTATGACATCGTCGACAAGCCCGGCGCCGGCCGGCTGCCGGTCGATCCGCGGACGGGGCGGATTCGCGGCGAAATCCGGTTTGAAAACGTCTCGTTTCGCTATCGGGAGGAAGGGCCGCTGGTGCTGGATCACGTCAATTTGACGATCAATCCGGGCGAGACGGTCGCCATCGTCGGCATGTCGGGCGGAGGCAAGACCTCGCTGATCAGCCTGCTGCCCCGCTTCTGGGATGTGACGGAAGGACGGATCACCATCGACGGGGTCGACATCCGCGACGTACAGCAGCAGAATCTGCGCAGCCACATCGGCATGGTGCTGCAGGACAACATCCTGTTCAGCGAATCGGCGCGGGTGAACATCCTGATGGGCAATCCTGAAGCGGATGAAGCGGCCGTGATCGAAGCGGCCAAGGCGGCCAACGCCCACGAGTTCATCATGGAACTGCCCGAAGGATACGACACCGAGCTGGGCGAGCGGGGAGTCAAGCTGTCCGGCGGGCAAAAACAGCGGATTGCCATCGCCCGCGTCTTCCTGCGCGATCCGGGCATCCTGATTCTGGACGAGGCCACGTCGGCGCTCGACCTGGAGTCGGAGCACATGATTCAGGAGTCGCTGGCCCGCCTGACCAAAGGGCGCACCACGATCATCGTGGCTCACCGCCTCTCCACCATCACCCACGCGGACAAGATCGTGGTGATGAAAGAGGGGCGGATTGTCGAACAGGGAAGACACGAAGAATTGCTGGCGCAAAAAGGTGTGTATCATAATCTGTGGAGCGTGCAGGATCTGGGCGCTCCCACGGAACAGCAACCGGTGTCGTAGGGAACCCAGCCTGTCAACGAAAACGCGTGGGGCCGCGGAGGAGACGACGAGGCCGACGCGTTTCCTCGCACCGGAAAGGAGGAGGGCTCCCGTGGAAACGTGGAGACGCAACTTGTATGTACTGTGCGGGGCGCTGTTTGTCGTCATGATGGCGATGAGCATGGTCATGCCGTTTTTGCCTCTGTATATCCAGCAGGATTTTGGGGTGGAAGACCCGCATGAAGTGACCGCATGGGCAGGAGTCATTTTTGGCGCCAACTTTTTGACCGCCAGTCTGGTGTCCCCGATCTGGGGCAATCTGGCTGACAAGTACGGCCGCAAAATCATGATCTTGCGCTCCGGTTACTTCATGTCCGTCATCATCGCGGCGACCGGTTTTGCCGGGAGCTTGTGGCAGCTTTTGGCCCTGCGCCTCTTGAACGGAACGGTGGGAGGCATCATCCCGGCCAGCACGGCCCTGGTCGCCTCCAACGCGCCCAGGGAAAAAGCGGGGTGGGCATTGGGGCTGCTGCAGTCGTTCGTGACCGCGGGCTCCATTATGGGACCGCTGATCGGCGGGGTGTTGGCCGATCGGATCGGGTTCCGCATGATCTTTGTCGTGACCGGCAGCCTGGTCCTGTTGGCGACGCTGGTGATTACGTTTACCGTAAAGGAAGCGTTTGTGCCCCCGAAGGCCAGGGAACGCTCCAGTCTGTCGGATGATTTTCGCAAGATTTTCACCTCCAGGGAGCTGCCGGCGGTCTTCTTCGTGACGGTGATGATCCAGTTTGCCCTGTTCAGCATCGTGCCGGTGCTGCCGATTTACATTTCGCAGCTTTTGCATCAGCAGGGAAACGTCGCCTTCTGGGCGGGCGTGGTCCAGGCGTCCACCGGCATCGCCAACGTGCTGGCGGCGCCGCTCTTGGGACGGTTGGGAGACCGGTACGGCTCCCACCGGGTCTTGTTCGGCAGCCTGCTGTTCGCGGCCACATTGTTCGTTCCGCAGGCCCTGGCGGCAAATGTTACCCAGTTGGCGGTGCTGCGGTTTTTGCTCGGCTTGTCGCTCGGCGGCCTGCTCCCCTCTGTCAACGCCCTGCTGCGCCGTCTCACGCCCAGTCACATGATCAGCCGCGTGTACGGGTACAACAACAGCTTTGTCAGCATGGGCAGCATGTTGGGGCCGATGATCGGCGGCTTCCTGGCCGGTTTCGTCAGCATCAACGGGGTGTTCCTGATGACCAGCGCCCTGCTGTTCATCAATGCCGGCTGGGTGTTCTTCAGCTTCTTCCGAAAAAAGCCCTTGCGGGAAACGGAGACATAAGAAATTCGTAACCACGTCCATGGAAAGGAGCGTTCCTCCCTTGTGATCCTTTTGTCGGTTTGCGCGTGTACAACCGAATAACGCATCTTCAGGGACACGGTTGGCCCTGAAGCCGACAGGAGGATCGTATCATGCTGAACAAGCCTTTTTGCTTCCTCTGGATGGGGCAGTCGCTGGCCAATCTGGGGGATGTTTTTTATGTCGTGGCGGTGATCTCCGCCGTGTATGCCGCGACGGATTCCGCCGTCTTCACCGCGATGGTGCCGGTGCTGTTTGTCGCCGCCCAGGCGGTGAGCGGTTTTCTGGCCCCGCTGGTGTTTCAGCGCATGCCGTTGCTGGCCGTCCTGATCATGTCGCAGGGGGCGAAGACGCTCCTGCTGTTCCTGGCCACACGGCTCGTGGCCGGCAGCGGAGCGCACGCGCAGGCGGTCCTGTCCGTACTCGTCCTAGTGTTTGCCATCGCGTTTCTGGATGGCTGGGCCGCTCCGGCGCGCAACGCCCTGGTGCCCCGACTGGTGGAGCGGGAGCGCCTGCTTCGGGCCAACGGCTTGTTGGCCGCGACGGACCAGTCCGTCCAGTTTGCCGGATGGGCGGCGGGGGGCCTGCTGGTTGCCTGGCTGGGGCACGCTGCCGTACTCTGGGGAACGTCGGCCGCGTATCTGTTGGCCACTGTGGCGCTGATTTTCGTCCATCCCGTCTCCGGGACGGAACGGCGCGAGGATGACAAGGGCTTGCTGGCCGGCTGGCGGGCCATCGGCCGAAACAGGCGGCTCCGTTTGCTCGTGGCGATTGACGTGCTGGAAGGATGGGCGGGAGCGGTCTGGGTTGCCGCTATCATGCTGCCGTTTGTGACCCAAGTTCTGAAGAAAGGGGAAGCGTGGTGGGGCTATCTCAACGCGGCCTACATGCTTGGCTCGATTGCGGGCGGCGCCGTCATGCTGGCACTCGCCTCCCGCCTGCGGGACAACCTGCCGCGCTGGGTGACGGTCGGAACGGGAGCCAGTGGTCTCGTCACCCTGCTGTTTGGTGCAAGCGGCAGTCCGGTTGCAGCTCTCGTTTTCTCGTTTGCGCTGGGGCCGGTGTTTCAGCTCCAGGCGATCGCCAAACAAACCATGCTGCAGCAGGCGGCCGGCGAGGCGGACCTGCCCGTCGTGCTGTCCGCCAAGGGAACCATGGATGCGCTGGTCTTCGGCTGCTCGGTGCTGGCGATGGGAGCGGCAGCCGAATGGCTGGGGCCGCGCTGGGCTTATTTCCTCGCCGCCGCGCTGACCGGAATCGCCGCGCTGCTGGCATTGCGTTTGCGGAGAGTGTAAGGAAGGCACAGAAAAAGCCCCCTCCGGGTGTACCGGAGGGGGCTGCTGCGGTGCGCCCGGCATGGGCGGTAGCTATAGGGTGAAAGTCCCGAACGGGGGTTGGCTGTACCAACCGTTAGCCTAAGGCAAGGGTGTCCGCCGCGAGGCGGAATCTGAAGGAAGCCGGCGGCAAAGTCCCGACCTGAGGTACACGAACCCGATTTGAGGCTGTTGTACTTGGGCGAGCCTGCCGCACAAGGTGAAGCCCCATACAGCCAAAGGGTACAACAGTAAATTGGGCAGGTACATGGGACGAAGGCTACCGCTCTTACCCGGGGAGGTCTGCATGGTACGCCTACTATCGTTGGCAACCGCCTCCGTGAGGGGGCGTTGAACATGCAGAAGTCAGCAGAGGCCATAGTACCCCAATCGGGGACGCCTGAGGGGGAAGGGCCGAACATCAAGTCAGCATATGTCCCAACCTCTTTCGATACGGTGTGTCGAAGCAGAATTCAGAACTGGAACTTCCTCTGGAGAGTAGGGGTGAAGCCCCGAGGGTACAGAGAAGGGCTGAGCATCGTACGGCAAGCTTGGCGACATGTGCGCGGAGGAAGGAGTATCGTTATGGATCTGCTGGAGAAGGTTCTGTCTCGGGACAACCTCACGGCCGCCCTCAAACGAGTGGAAGCCAACAAAGGCGCTGCGGGAGTCGACGGTGTTTCAACTGAACAACTGCGCGACTACCTTCGCCTGCACTGGGCGACCATCCGGTCGCAAATCGAGACGGAAACCTACAAACCGACTCCTGTTCGCAGGGTCGAAATCCCGAAACCTGACGGGGGAATACGGTTGCTAGGCATCCCTACCGTGGTAGATCGCTTCATCCAGCAGGCCATCCTGCAGGTATTGACTCCCATCTTTGACCCAGAATTCTCCGATTCAAGCCTCGGATTCCGCCCGGGTCGCCGCGCTCACAATGCTGTGCAGAGAGCGCAACAGTACATCAAGGAAGGATTCCGGTATGTGGTCGACATCGACCTGGAGAAGTTCTTCGACCGGGTCAACCATGACATCCTGATGAGCCGGGTAGCCCGCAAGGTGAAGGACAAGCGTCTCCTTAAACTAATCCGCGCTTACCTGCAATCCGGAGTTATGGTCAACGGAGTGTGCGTCTCAACGGAAGAGGGTACACCGCAAGGTGGCCCCCTGAGTCCGTTGTTGGCCAACATTCTGCTGGACGACTTGGACAAGGAACTGGAAAGGAGGGGACACCGTTTCTGCCGCTATGCGGACGACTGCAACATCTATGTCCGCACCAAACGCGCGGGGGAACGGGTAAAGGCGAGCGTGGAGCGATACTTGACCAGGGTGCTCAAACTCAAGATAAACCAACAGAAAAGTGCGGTAGATCGGCCGTGCAATCGAAAGTTCCTCGGCTTTAGCTTTGCTCCGGGAAAAGAGGCACGGATACGCCTGCATCCCAAATCGATCATCCGGTTAAAAGAACGAATTCGCCAACTGACCAACCCGCATTGGAGCATCCCTATACAGGAGCGAATTCAAAAACTCAACCAATACCTCATGGGATGGATCGGATATTTTGCGTTGGCTGAGGCGAAAACCCACCTCCTGCGGATTGAGGAATGGATTCGCCGAAGGCTCCGTCTCTGCCTGTGGACGCAATGGAAACGAATCCGTACGCGATACCGCGAACTTCGTTCCCTCGGTCTTCCCCACAGCAAAGCACTGGAGATTGCAAATACCCGCAAGGGTGCATGGCGAACAACCAAATCTCCGCACATTCACAAAGCCCTTGGTATTACCTACTGGCAACAACAAGGGCTCATGAGTTTGGTGCAGCGATATTTCGCACTTCGTCAAGCTTGATGAACCGCCGTATACCGGACGGTATGTACGGTGGTGTGAGAGGACGGGGGTTAGTCGCCCCCTCCTACTCGATTGGAAGGGGCGGTTTCATTTCCCTGTCCCGTTTGTTTACCATTCCATGACCGCATGCGGACAGCGCTTTTGCAGCAAACGCATAAACGCTTCCCGGTCTTTTGGTGAAATCAGCACCGTTTTTTGATGATTGTATACAATTTCAAGCCTTTTCAGCGACAAGGCCGGACTGGCAAGCGGGTTTGAAGTTTTTCTCACCCTGTTGATGCTGTCGAGCGGGATGATTTTCTTGAACGGTCCGTATTGGATGATCAAGGCATCGTTTTCGATGATGTAGCAGACCGACGTAACCAGCCAGAGGAGGAAACAAGGCAAAACGAAGTGAACGAAAAACAGGGCGATTCTTTCGTTTGTTCCCAAGGTTCCTGTAAACAAGGATTGGACCCCTTCCAGAATCACCAGCAGCATGGTCCCCCAGATCACAACGGCCAGCCAACGATCTACTCTTGAAGGGAATCTCACAGCGTCCCACTCCTCCTTTCTCGTGATACCATCCTACCATGATTGTAGCAAACAGCACGTTCTGTTCTCCACCCACTGCTGTCTCTGCCTGTGCAAAATAAAAAATGGACCGGCTCTACTTCCGGTCCAGAAAACGCAGAATCGCCATCACGTCCAGATCGCCCAGGCCGTCCTCCAGCGCGGCGCGGTAGCAGGCGGCCACCGATTCGGCCAGCGGCGTGGAGACGCCTTCTTCCCGGGCGAGGCGCAGGTCTTTGGCCATGTGCTTGAGGGCAAACGCGGCCGGGTAGTCGTCGGCGAGAATGGACGCTTCCTTGCCGCGGATCAGCGGCGTGCCGACCGCGCTCTCCGCGATGATGGTCAGCATCTGCTCGGTCGGGATGCCCATGCTGCGGGCGAACAGCAGGGTTTCGGCCGCTCCCTGCACGGTGATGCCCAACAGCAGGTTGATGGCCAGCTTGGCCGACGTGCCGGCGCCGTTGGGGCCGAGGTGAAGCGCCAGCTTGCCCAGCTTGTCCAGTAGCGGTTTGACTTGGGCAAAGTCGCTCTCGTCGCCGCCGACCATGATTACCAGCTTGCCTTCTTTGGCCGGGCCGACACTGCCGGAGACCGGCGCGTCCAGGAAGCGGAAGCCCGCCTGCCGGCACTGTTCCGCCACAAAGCGGGACGTCTCCGGAGAGACCGTGCTCATGTCCACGGCCAGTGTGCCGCGCGCACCGGAAGCGAGCAGACCCTCCGGTCCGGTGTAGACCGCCTTGACCGCCTCGTCATCGCTTACCATCGTAAACACGATATCGCATTCCGCCGCCAGTTCGGCCAACGAGCCGGCCAGGGCGGCTCCCCGCGCGAGCAGCGGCTCCGCCTTGTTTGGCGTGCGGTTCCACACCTTCACCTCATATCCGGCGGCCAACAGATTGCCGGCCATCGGAATGCCCATATTGCCCAGCCCGATCCATCCGATTTTCATCTCATCTGTCTCCTTTCTCGTTGCGGGAAAACTGCTGCAGCCGTTCTTTCAGCAGGGCGTGTTTGGCTTTCGTCACAGCAAACAGGTCGTCAAACGCGGCCGGGAGCGTGCGGTCCAGCACGCGCAGCCCTTCTTCGGTGATGCCCCCTTTGGTGGCGACCCGTTCGATCAACCGGTGAAAATCGAGCCGCTCGTTTTCCAGCAGCAGCGCAGTGCCCATGAGCGTCTCCGCCAGCATCCGGCGTGCCGTATCCAGTTCCAGTTCCGGGGACTGCCGCACCGCAGCCCGGGCAAACGCGTCGAGGATGCCGGCAAAGAGACCGGGAGCGCTGCTGGTCAGAATGGTGGCCGTCTCGATGCTCTCCTCCGAGACCTCCTCCGCATTCCCCAGCGCGGTCAGCAAACGGAGCAGATCCGCCCGCAGCGCAGGCGTCACGCAGCGTCCGCAGGCGTACAGGGAGACGCCGCGCAGTTCCTGCGAGGTTACCGTCGGAATCACTTTGCTGACGGGCCCCGCGTGGACCGCCTCCAGGTCGGCCAAGGTGACACCGGCCGCGACGGAGACGAGGTGCATCTCCGCGGGGAGGTCGAGCGTTTTCAGCAGCGGCAGCACATCAAGCGGTTTCGTGCAGATGAACACGATGTCCGCCCGTTGGCACACCTCTTGAGCGGTCGATGCAATCGCAAACGGGTATTCCCGCCGCAGACGCTCCGCTTTTTCCCGCGTCCGGTTGAAGACGACGAGTTCGCCGGGGGTGACGACGCCGCTTTTGCAAAAGCCTTTCACCAACATCTGCCCCATGCTGCCCAAACCGATTATTCCTATGTACATACATGCCTTCTCTCCTATCGTAGCGGATTTAATGAAAAAGGTACAGTCTCCCGAAACCGGGAGGCTGTACCTGTCAGTGCATGCGCTGCAATTCTCATCAGTCTTCGTTGGAGCTGCTGAAGATCATCACGTATTTGGCCAGTTCGAGCACGGAGATCAGCGCGGCGGCCACATAGGTGAGCGCGGCGGCACCCAGCACCTTGTTGACGCCCCGTTCTTCCGTGTTGCGGATGAAGCCCATTTTGACCATCATGTCTTTGGCGCGGCTGCTTGCGTTGAACTCGACCGGCAGCGTGATCAGTTGGAAGGCGACCGCTGCGGAGAAGAAGACGATCCCCAAAAGCAGCAGATTGGCCGCGTGGAAGAAGAAGCCGGCCAGCAACAGCAGCGGTGCGATCCCCGACGCGAAGTTGACGACCGGGAAGATGCGGTGGCGAGCCACCAGCATCGGGTAGGAGACCTTGTGCTGCACGGCGTGCCCTACCTCGTGGCAGGCGACGGAAATAGCCGAGATGGAATTGCCGAAGTAGACCGGATCGGACAGACGGACCGTGCGGGAAATCGGATCGTAGTGGTCGGTCAGCGTACCGGGGATGTGTTCAACCGGAACGTGCGTCAGGCCGTTGGCATCCAGCATGCGGCGGGCTGCCTCCGCACCGGTCAGGCCGGAAGACGCGGGAACATCGGCGTAGCGGTTGAACGTTCCCTTGACGCGAAACTGGGCCCACAGCGACAGGCCGAACGCGATGAAAATCAGAAAGTCCATGGGGTGAAACAAAATCATTCGCTCTCACTCCTCATCTATAATCATGCCTGTTTGGAACAACACAACCTAGTTTGCCCTACACGTATTTGTACGATCATCACAGGTGACGGTTTCACTATTTATTGTACAGTCTTTGACCAACATTGACAATATCAGCGAATGCTTATATGTGGCAAAAAAAGCACTCTTCCCGGAGTGGGAAGAGTGCGAGTGGTTGCAGGACGTCGGTCTCGTCCGGCAGGCTGCTGATTCGTCGGGGAGCGTCACTCGGTGGAGACAGACGGATCGGCCTGCTCTTTTTTCGGCGAAATCATCAGGAAGTGGGAGGCCGGATCGTCGATCAGCTTTTGGATGCGGCCCGCCGTCTCGTACTGCTCGGTGGCAAGCAGTTCTTCCTTGTAGGCGGAGAGCAGCTCGCGCACATCGCTTACGCCTTTTTCGTCCAGATGGTAGAGGAACACCTTCGCCCCCTTGGCGATCCGGCGCTCCAGGGCTGCCCGGTCAAAGCCCATCTCTGGCTGGAGGCGGACGTAGACGACACCGCCGGTCATGCCCGCGCAGATCCACGGACCGGGATCGCCCAGCACGACGGCGCGCCCGTTGGTCATGTACTCAAAGGCAAAGCCTTTCAGGTTGGCCCGTGCCCCGATGCCGCCCAGCTCGTCGCGAATTGGCTCGGTAATTTCGCCGCCGAACACGACGTCTGCCCCGGAGAGGCGGATGCAGGCGCGGGAATCAGCGTTGCCCTGCACGATGAACAAGCCTTTTTGTGCCCCGTAGCAGAAGCTCTTGCCGACGGAGCCGTTGATGTACGCGCCGTTCACCCCCTTGTGCTTGAGGATGGAGACGCGGCCGCCAAAGCTGGTTTTGCCGACGCCGTCCTGGGCGCCGCCTTCCACGCGAATGGTAACGCCCTGTGCGTTGTAGGCGGCCAGACCATTGCCCGGCACGCTGCCGCCGGTGAAGTGGAGCGACACTTCCGGCAGAGAAGCGTAGCTGCCGTCCAGGTAATCTTTCACCCGTGCGCCGGACCAGCGGCTGCCCAGCACGCGTTCACTGGACAGAATGCCGGCAAACGTCTCCCGGATGGGACGATCCGGGCTGAAGTAGCGGTTCTCCGATGCGGCGGCAGCGCCGGCGGTGACCAGCACGCGCTCCTCCGCTTCTTTCGCCTGTACGGCGGCTGTCTCCGGCGTGTACAGCGGATGGACAGCCAGCAGCGCCGACAGGTCGATTCGCTCCAGCAGGCGGGTTTGGACCAGGAGGTCGGAGCGGCCGACCAGATCCTGCGTGCGGCTGAAGCCGAGCGCAGCGGTGATGCGGCGCACTTCCTCGCCAAACAGGGTAAAGAAGGTTTTCAGCCCGTTGACGGCCAGGTCGAACTGGCGCGGCACAAAGCGGCGCAGCCCTTTTTCGTGGGCCTCTTCCAGCGAGTCGATCTGGGTGGCGATGCCCACGTGGCAGGTGTCCAGGTGACAGCCGCGGCAGGTGGTGCAGCCGACGGCGATCATGGCCAGGGTGCCGAAGCCGACGCGATTGGCGCCGAGCAGCATCAGCTTGACGACGTCCGCTGCGCTTTTCACGCCGCCGTCGGCCCACAGTTCCACCTTGTGGCGAAGCCCTGCTTCGAGCAAGGCATTGTGGGCGGCTTTGACGCCGATCTCGGCCGGCAGCCCCACGTGCTGCAGGGCGTGGACGCGGGCCGCCCCCGTTCCTCCGTCAAAGCCGGAGAGGGTGATGAAGTCGGCGCCTGCCTTGGCGATGCCGACGGCGATGGTCCCGATGTTGGGCACGACCGGCACCTTGACGCACACCTTGGCTTCGTGGTTGGCCGTCTTCAGCTCCGTGATCATCTGCGCCAGATCTTCGATGGAGTAGATGTCGTGGTTGTTGGACGGCGAGATCAGGTCGGAGCCGATCGTGGCGTTCCGGGCGGCGGCGATTTTCGCCGTTACCTTGGAGCCGGGCAGGTGTCCCCCTTCGCCCGGTTTCGCCCCCTGGCCGATCTTGATTTCCAGGATATTCGCCGCGTTGGCCAGTTCCACGTTGATGCCGAAGCGTCCCGACGCCACCTGGATGCCGCGCGTTTTGCGGTAGCGGCCGAGCATGTCTTTGATTTCGCCGCCTTCGCCGTTCATGCAGATCATGTTGAGCTGGTCGGCGGCTTCGGCGAAGGCGCGGAAGGCCGTTTCGTTCTGCGAGCCGAACGACATGGAGGAGATCAAAAACGGCAGCGAGTGCTCGCCTACGCTGATGTCCACCTGTGCCGGATCCACCTGCCGCTCGGTCCGGTCATAGGCAAAGTCGGCCACGTGACGAATCGCAATCGGGTTGTCCCGTTCGTTTTCTTCCAGCTTCAACGCGTAGTCGGCGTACGGAATCTCGCCGGCGGCCACCTGCCCGATCAGTTTCCACAGGCGGGGGAAAATGTGGAACGTCTTGGCTTCCCGCGCCGTCGCACTGGCGTAATCCTCGTGCCGTTTGACGCTGTCCGCCTCCAGATCGGCAAAGGAGAGGCCGGCCCGATCGGAACCGCAGAAGTTGACGATGGAGAGCGCCTCCGCCACGTCCTTGTGCAGCCCGATGGAGGAGAACAGCCGGCCGTAGCCGCGCAGTTCGTGGATGCCGATGGTGGAGATCACTTTCTCCAGCCCCTTGTTCAGCGCGACGTAGAGATTGGCGGCCGATGCCGCTCCCTCTTTGGCAAAGGCGGTGGCAAACATCAGGTACGGCGAGACCGCGTCCGCTCCGGAACCGAGCGACAAGGCCAGGTCGTGCAGCGAACGGACGGCGCCGGAGCGGAGGATGATGCCGGCCCGGCGGCGCAGGCTGGTGCCGTCGGCGTCAAACGCCGCTTTCAAGCCTTGGTCGACAGCGGTCACGGCGAGCAGCGGATCGATCCAGTACCGGCCGTTCTGATGCGTCTCCGTGTCGTCCAGCACGAGCAGCACGGCTCCGTTTTGCACCGCCTGCACGGCCGATTCCTGCAGCCGTTTCAGCCCGCTTGCGAGTCCGCTTTCCCGCTCGAAGTGGGTCGAGAGGATCGCGATGCTGGACGGATGGTTGTTGAAGTAGTGAATCACCTGTTCCAGCGACAGCGTGCCCTGCTGCTGCGCCGTCTCCTGGAGCGACTGCCCTTCGAAGAGCAGCGGCGAGGGCAGCTCCAGGCGCAGGCCGTCCGAGGATTTGCCGGACAGCGGTACGCGGGTCCCGATCACGACGCGCGTGGAGAAATGCTCCATCTCCCGGTCGCGGTCAATCGCCGGGTTGGTGACGACGGCCACGCTTTCCTTGATGTAGTCGGCCAGGTTTTGCCGCTCCTTGGACAGTGCCGCCAGCGGCCCGTCGTGGCCGAGCGAACGGATCGGTTCGGCGCCGTTGGCGGACATCTGCTCCACGAGCTGAATCTGCTCGCGGTCCCAGCCGAACGCGCTGTAGACGGAAGAGGTCGGAGCCGGCGTGTCCGGTTCGGCGACGAGCGCGTTGGTCTCATAGGCAAAGTGCAGGTGCTGACGGGCACCGGCCGCCTCCACCTTTTCCGCGAAGCGGTCGCGGACGATCTCCTGCAGCTTGTGGTGCGGGATCACTTCCACCTCGCGCCCCTCGTGCAGGATGACGCCCACCTTCTCCCCGGGCGCCAGGGATTTCGGTTCACTCGCCATTTGATGAACCGGAATGATCCCCTGCTCGGAGGAGAAATAATAGGACGTGGCGCTTTCCACCATCCACAGCGGTCTCAGCCCCAGGGCGTCGACGCTGAACACGCACTCGCTGCCGTACCGCGAAACGATCCCGGCCGGTCCCTGGGCGAAGTGGCCCCAGGCCTGGCGCAGGTACGTGTACAAGTCCTGCAGGTCATCCGGCAGGTTTTTCATCTCGTGATGGATCGGCGGGAACACCACTTCCATCGCCTCGAACAGGCTCAGGCCGTACCGGTGAATGAAGGTCTCGATCGTGCGGTTGACGTTTTGCGAGTCGCTGCCGCCGTCGACCAAAGGCACGCCGAGCATCTGCGCTTCTTCTTCCAGCTTGCTGATCGTGTTGATCTCGCCGTTGTGGCCCAAGAGGGAAAACGGCTGAACGCGGAAGAAGTTGGACAAGGTATTGGTGGAATAGCGGTTGTGACCGATGGTGACGGACGAGACAAAGCGTTCGTCGGCCAGGTCGTGAAAGTACTGAGGCAGAATGTTGGCGGCGCCCATTACCTTGTACGCGCTGGTAACCGGGCTGAGCGAAGCGACGTGCACGTTGTGGGCCGATTCGATGGCGATGTGCAGCTCGAACAGGCGGCTGGCATACGCGGCTTGGCTCAAGCCTTCCGGCGCGAAGACGGCCAGCTGCCAGAAGACGGGTTCGTCCCGCCTGCCGTTTTTGCCGAGCACCGCCGGGTTGACGGCGTTTTCCCGCTCCAGCAGGATCTCCACGCCGTGCGCGGCGAACAGCCCGCGAATCGCTTCCTGGACGGCCTGCGGGTCGTGGCCCGTGCGCGGCACGAAGATGTGGGCGACGGCAAAGCGCGGATCACGGGCCACGTCGCCGTCCAGCCCGGCCTGGTGCAGATAGGCCGACCAGAGCGCGCGGGGGATGTCCGTCAGAATGCCACAGCCGTCCCCTTCCCCGTCGATAAAGCCTGAGCGGTGTTCCATCTGGATCAGCGAGCGGATCGTTTCCTGCACGTTGGTCCGCGTCGGCGTTCCCGACTTCTCGATGATACAGATGATGCCGCAGCTGTCGTGTTCGATCGCATGGTAGCCTTGAAACTGCTCAATCGTTTTTCTCTGTCTGTTGTGTAGCATGGTCTCGGTCAGATGGCCTGACCCTCCACCTCCCTGTAGACAATTCGGAAAGTTCAAAATTGTAATGTCTAGAATACCACGAATAAAAGGGGGACACAAGGAATCGTCTGGCTTTTTATGCGTTTGAAAGCGTTTTTATGCAAATAAAATGTTTTTGTTCGATAAAAACGGCTGTCCCACGGGCTTTAAAAAAAGCGCATTCCCCTTTGGTAAATAGAGGAATGCGCTTTTTCGTCCACCGGTTATCGGTCGTGCTGTTGGGTTTTGTGATGTTCGGTTTTTCGCGGGTTTTGGAAGCCCACGACCTCCATCATCTTGGAGCTCATCTTCGGGTCCATTGTCTTTTCCGGCGCCTGCGGGTAAGTGTGTTCGCCTTTGGACACGGGGTTCCCTCCTGTTTGTGTGCTGTCACAGGCTAGTATGCCCGGGACGGCTGGCGGCTCCCGCAGGCAATTTCTGCCCGGTTACTTCGCGAGCGCGGCAAATGCGCGGTCCACGGCCGCCACGGTGGCGCGAATGTCGTCTTCCGTGTGGGCGGTGGTGATGAACCAGGCTTCGTATTTGGACGGCGCGAGGCAGATGCCCTCGTCCAGCATCAGCCGGAAGAAGCGGGCAAACAATTCCCCGTCCGCCGCCTGGGCGGAGGCGTAGTCGGTGACCGGCCGGTCCGTGAAGTAGACGGCCAGCGCTCCTTTGACGCGGTTCACCTGCACGGTGATGCCGTGTGTATCGGCGGCGCGGCGAATACCCTCTTCCAGGAGCGCCCCCAACCGTTCAAACTCCTCGTACACGCCCGGCTGCCGGAGCACCTCCAGGCAGGCAATGCCGGCCCGGATCGACGCCGGATTGCCCGCCATCGTGCCCGCCTGGTAGGCAGGGCCGAGCGGCGCCACCTGCTCCATGATCTCGCGCCGGCCGCCGTACGCGCCGATCGGCAGCCCGCCGCCGATGATTTTGCCCAGCGCGGTCAGGTCCGGCTCCACGCCCAGTAGGTTTTGCGCCCCGCCGTAGCAGAAGCGGAAGCCGGTGATCACTTCGTCGTAGACGACCAGCGCGCCCGCCTCGTGGGCGATCCGGTTCACCGCTTCCAGGAAACCGGGCTTGGGCGGCACGATCCCGAAGTTGCCGACGATCGGCTCCACCAGGACGCAGGCGGTCTCATGTCCCCAGACGCGGATCGCTTCCGCAAACGCGTCAATGTCGTTGTAGGGGACGGTGATCACTTCGTTGGCGATGCTCTGCGGGATACCGGCGCTGTCCGGAATGCCCAGCGTGGACGGCCCCGACCCCGCCGCCACCAGCACCAGGTCGGAGTGGCCGTGGTAGCAGCCGGCGAATTTGATGATCTTGACGCGTCCCGTGTACGCGCGGGCGACGCGGATGCAGGTCATCACCGCTTCCGTTCCGGAGTTGTTGAAGCGGATGCGTTCCATCGACGGAATCGCCTCGCGGATCATGCGGGCAAACTGGATTTCCCACGGCGTCGGCGTGCCGTACAGCGTGCCGTTGGCCGCCGCTTCAGCGATCGCCTTGGTAATGTGCGGGTGGGCGTGGCCGGTGATGATCGGGCCGTACGCCGCCAGATAGTCGATGTACCGGTTGCCGTCGACGTCCCAGAAATAGGCGCCCTGCGCCCGTTCCATCGTGACGGGGGCGCCGCCGCCGACCGCCTTGAACGAGCGGGACGGGCTGTTCACCCCTCCCAGGATGACCTCCATCGCCTCTTCGTGCAGTTGCGCGGATCGATCTCGTTTCATATGTACTCCCTCTTTTCTGTCCACAAAGTCCTTCATCATCTTACCACAGCCGGCTCCGGGGCGTAATCGGGAAAGGTGCATCTGGCGGGGGGTTTGGAAAAATGATACAATTTTGCGGTGGTTTCCAGAGCGCAAGGAGGCGGTTGAACCATCATGCGAATCGAATGCCTGTCGATTGCCGGAAGCGGCGGCAGCCCCAACGAGGACGCCTATGCCGTCAACGAGTCCCAGCGCGTGTACGCCGTGATTGACGGCGTGTCGTCACTGGTCCCGTATACGGACGAAGCGGGGATGACGGGTGGGGCGATCGCCGCCCGGGTAGTGAAAGAGCATTTGCAGCATTTGTCTTCGGACAGCGATCTGCTCGATGCCCTGCTCGCGGCCAATGCATGTCTGCGGGAGCGGATGCAAAGCGAACAGGTGGACCTGTCCCGGAAAGAAGCGCTGTGGGGCGCGGCTGTGGCGTCGGTGCGGATCGGCGAGAAGGAGATTCTCTACGCGCAGACCGGGGATTGCATGCTGTTTGCCGTGTACGCGGACGATACGGTGCGGGCCCTGACCCATCCGCAGGTCAAACATCTGGAGGAGAGAGCCTTTCGCAAATGGGAGGAAGGCATCCAGGCGGGCATGCGGACGAGGGCGGAACTGATCGACTACGTCCGCGATATTCTGATCGACAACCGGTATCAGGCCAATACGGACGGCGGCTACGGCGTGCTGAACGGCGATCCGGCCTGCCGCGACTTTCTGGAGTACGGGAAGATCAACCGGACCGGCGTGAAGGCCGTCGTGCTCGTGACAGACGGATTGCTGTGGCCGACCGCCCGGGGAGAAGCGTGGACCGGCTGGGAGGCGACGGTTCTGCCAATCGTGAAAAAAGGGCTGCAGGCCTATGCCGATGACCTGCTCGCCCTGGAAAACGTCGACCCCGAGTGCATCGCCTATCCCCGCTTCAAAAAGTCGGACGATAAAACCGGGATGGTGATCTACCTGTCCAGCAGCCGATAGTCCACAAACACCGCCTGGTTGAAGGAATCGATCGAGTCGCGCTTGTCGTACCGGTAGTCGCTGATCACGAGTTCTCCACGGCGGTTCGTCACGTTCCCCAGTTTGGCCAGCACGTCCCGGCTGTTTGCGGCGCACACCCCCGTCCCCCGCGGCTCCTGCAGGCTGCGGGGGATTTTTCCTGCAAATGAACGATCCGGCTCAAAACAGACCGTTTCGGCATTTTCCTGATAAAAAGTACCGGTGCCCCGGGCTTCGCCGGAAAAGCGAATGATGCCAAAGTCATGGTAGGTATTTCCCGTCTTCTCGATGGCCGTGACTGTCCACTCTGCGACCACATCGCCCGTTTTGACGGCGGTCTCGTCGAACAGATTGGGGTCCGGTTCGGCGTCGATCTTGACGACGGTGGCCCGGTTCCAGGTCTCGGTGGGGCGGTAGTCAAAGGTGTAGTGGTCAAGGAGCACCGTGGCGTGTCCGGTGCTTCCCGCGGGACCGACATGCGCGCGGATCGCGTCCGCGTTTTTGGCGCAAAAAAACGTCGCCCGCTCATCTCCCAGGCTGCGCGGGAGTCGCGTCTCGTATTCCGGGTCCACGTGAAAGCAAATGGCATTGGCCAAAAATTCCGTCTCCGCTCCAAAGTGCTGGTACGTCGCTTTCACCGTCGTTTCGCCGGCGAATTCCACGATTCCCGCGTACGAGAGAGGCATGTCGGGGAACGGTGTCATGGAAAAGGACGTGATGGTCATTCCGGCAACCACGTCGCCGGCTTTGGCCGAACGTTCGTCGAAGAGATGGGGCGCGTTTCTGTCCAGCGCCACCACCGAATCAAGCGTGACCGTTTGCAGCACCTCACCGCTGTCTCCCAGTACCTCTGCGGTGATGACGTACGCTTCGTTGAGGGGAAAATGCGGGCGTAAAACCGACCAGCCGTCCGCGGCGTCTTCATCCGTTCCCAACCGCCATGTGACCGTTTCATCCCGTGCCAGCCGGGCCGTAAACGCGACCGCTGCACCCGGGACCTGCCGGGAGAGCGAAATGGCTTCGGGAAACTCGTGCAGGGTGATGGTTCCGTCAACTTTGGGCGAAGCGGGCGTGATCACAATGGACACCGATTCGTCCGGAGAGGTCTGGCGGGAAGAGTCGGGAGAGGCAGCGGGGGCGGTTGTGGGTTCCGGCTTGTCGGAAGGCGGCACGTTTGCCCAACAGCCTGTCAGGATCATGCCGGACAGCAGAAGACGAAGCAGGGAGTGACGCATGCGGGTTGACTCCTTTCAGGGGAAAGTCGATCCTTTATACGGTATGACGAGGGAGGTGGGGGTTTGTTTCGGAAAGACGAAGCCGCAGAGCGAAAAAAAGGCGCACAGCGTTTTCCAGCACAATTGATTTTGCAGAAATGAGTGGCCTTCGCTAAACTTAGCTATGGATTACGTAGAGGCCAAGCAAAGGACGGGTTGTCATGATTCGTGTCAGTCATCTGCAAAAGGAGTTTCGCATCCATCAGGCCCGTGCCGGCCTGGCGGGTGCGTTTCGCGACTTGTTCAGCCGGGAGTACAAGACGGTCAAGGCGGTTGACGACATTTCCTTTACCGTCGAGGAAGGGGAGATGTTCGCCCTGATCGGGGAAAACGGGGCCGGCAAATCAACCACGATCAAAATGCTGACGGGGATTCTCACCCCGAGCGGCGGCGAGATCGTCATCAACGGCTACGTGCCGTACCGGCAGCGGGAGCAGTACGTTCGCTCCATCGGCGTCGTCTTCGGACAGCGCTCCCAGCTTTGGTGGGACCTCTCGCCGCTGGAATCGTTCCGCCTGCTGAAAAACGTCTACAAGGTGGACGACGCGGCGGGAGAGCGCTGGCTGGAGCGCCTGATCGAGGAGCTGGACATCGCTTCGTTCGTCAGCCAGCCGGTGCGCAAGCTGAGCCTCGGCCAGCGCATGCGCTGCGAAGTGGCCGCCGCCTTGATTCACAAGCCGAAGCTGCTCTTTCTCGACGAGCCGACGGTCGGGCTGGACGTGCTGGTCAAGCAGAAAATCCGGGAGTTTCTCCGCAACCTGAATGAAACGGAACAGACGACGATCCTCTTGACCACGCACGACGTGTCCGACATCGAGGCGCTCTGCAAGCGGGTGCTGGTGATGGACAAAGGCCGGCTGATCTTTGACGGCCAATTGGCTGAACTGAAAGAGAAGTGGGGCAACGGCACCGAGGTGGCATTCCAGTTCAAGAAGCGGACTGCGCCGGAAGAGCTGCGGGCGGCGCTCGGCGAGCTGCCCTGTGAAATCCTGCGGGACAACGAGTTCTCGCTGCGGGTAAAGGTGGTGCGCAGCCAGGACATGCTGCCGTTCGTCCTGTCCGTGGTGATGGGCTCGTTTGAGGTGAGCGACGTGAAGATCAAGGAGGCCAGCACGGAAGACATCGTGCGCAACATCTACTCGGCCGACGGCGAGGTCGTCAGCCATGGGTAAACTCTATCTGGAACTGATCCGCATCCGGTTTCTGACCATGCTCGCCTACCGGGTGAACTACTACAGCGGCATCATCATCTACGCGATCAACATCGGCGCCTATTACTTCCTCTGGGGAGCGATCTACGGCGGCCAGCAGCAGCTCGGCGGCCTCACCGTGGAGCAGATGACCGCATACGTCGCCATCGCCTGGATGTCCCGGGCGTTCTACTTCAACAACATCGACATGGAGATCGCTCAGGACGTGCGGGAAGGCAAGGTGGCCATCGAGATGATCCGGCCCTACAATTATCTGTCCGTGAAAACGGCGCAGGCGTTCGGCGAGGGCGTCTTTCGCCTGCTCTTTTTCGCGGCGCCCGGCATCTTTCTGGTCAGCCTGTTGATCCCGTTCCGCTTCCCCGGAACGCCGGAAGCCTGGGGCCTGTACCTGGTCAGCCTCATGCTCGCGTTTGTCATCAACACGGAGCTGAACCTGCTGACCGGCCTGTTTACCTTTTTCCTGTTCCGCAACGACGGGATGATGCGGGCCAAGCGGGTGATCGTCGATCTGATGTCCGGCCTGGTGCTGCCGATCAGCTTTTTCCCCGGCTGGGCCCAGACGCTGATGGGCTGGCTGCCGTTTCAGGCGATCAACTACTATCCCAGCCTGATCTTCACCGGCGCGATTTCGCCGGAGCGGGCGTGGGAGCTGATCGGGCTGCAGGCTGTGTGGATCGCGGTGATTTTCATGCCGATCCTGATCCTGTGGCGGCGGGCCCGTCACAAACTGGTCGTGCAGGGAGGGTAGCCGATGCAAAACGCGCGACACATCATCGGCGTCTTTGCCGATTACCTCGGACAGTATTTCAAGACCAGGCTGGCGTACCGGGCCGACTTTTTCGGCGACCTGGTCTCCAATCTGATCTACGAGCTGATCAATCTCGTCTTCATCATCGTCGTCTTTCAGCACGTGCCGCTGCTGAAAGACTGGACGCGGGACGAAATCATCTTCATCTACGGATTCTTCCTGATTCCGTATGCGCTGTTTTCGATGTTTTTCAGCTTCTGGGACTTCAACGAGCGCTACATCATCCGCGGCGAGATGGACCGCATCCTGACCCGGCCGCTGCACAACCTGGCCCAGGTGTGCCTGGAATCGATGGCGCCGGACCGCATCTTCGGCGTCATCTCCGGGCTGATCATCATGGGCTACGCCGCTTTCAAGCTGGATCTGTCCTTCCACTGGTACGATCCGCTGGTGTTTGTCGTGCTGGTGATCGGCGGGGCGCTGATCTACGCCGGGGTGTACACGGCGATTGCCGCCATCAGCTTTTTCTCCGACTCGCGCACGGGCATCGCGCCGATGATCTGGAACATCCAGCAGTACGGCCGCTATCCCGTGGACGTGTACAACAAGGTGATTCGCTTCGTGCTGACGTACATCCTGCCGTTCGCCTTCGTCGGCGTCTACCCGGCCGCCTACTTTTTGCGCAAGGAGACGTGGTACACCTACGCGGCGTTCACGCCGGTCATGGGCGTGATCTTTTTCGGCATCGGGCTCGCCGTCTGGAACTGGGGCGTGCGCAAATACAGAGGAGCGGGGTCGTGACCCGCTCTTCCCTTGACAGGCAATCTAGTACTCACCACGCGACTTGTGTTTACACAAAGCGGACCAGGGTGAGTCTTTTTGTTTATCAGGGGAGATTTTCGTGAACGAATCGGCGTATAGGCGAGAATTAAAACCACCACACGCGCCTGTTTCAATGTGGTAACGTTTGGCTTCAGGCGGGGAACAGCGGAGCCCCCGGTCGTTCGTCCGGCAAATGCGCAGAGACACTTCCGGCATTGTCAAATGAATCGGCGACGCCGTATAATAAGCTGGTAACAACCAATACCACAATTCCTTCGGGGCAGGGTGAAATTCCCGACCGGCGGTGATCGCGCAAGGCGCGTAAGCCCGCGAGCCTCCCTGGCGGAAACGCCTGGGAGTGCAGGATCCGGTGCGAATCCGGAGCCGACAGTACAGTCTGGATGGGAGAAGGATGACGACAGTACGTACACCGCACGTGCTTGTTTGCCTGTGCGCGGGTGCGGGATGCGGGGGGTGCATGCCCGATCGGGACCCCTTCGATTTCGCATACCTGTTTGGCGCAGTCATGGGTCGCTGTCCGCGTACGCAAGCCCTGAGGAGAAACGAATCCTCAGGGCTTTTGTTTTACGATTGGTTCGGATGGACGGCCGGGCAGGTGGGACGTACTCGTTGCCATTCCTCATCAGAAGGAAGAAACACGTGAGGAGATGGTACAGATGAAAGTAACAGCGATGCGCTCATCGCAAGCGACCCAGCGGCTGGTGGCGATTCCCATGCTGGCGGCGGTCGCGTTTGTTCTGCAGTATCTCGAGTTTCCGGTACCGATGCTGCCGCCGTTCCTGAAGCTGGATTTCAGCACGCTGCCCGCGTTGATCGGGGGCCTGCTCTACGGACCGGTCGCCGGGGTGCTGGTGGAAGTGCTGAAAAACGCGCTGCACATGCTGTTGAAAAATACGGACGGCCTGCTGATCGGCGAGGTGGCCAACGTGGTCGCAGGCGCCAGCTTTATCCTGGCGGCCATCTATTTGCAGCGCCGGGGCATGGGGAAAAAGGGCTTTGCCGCCGGCCTTGTGCTGGGAACGGTGCTGATGACGGCGGTCATGGCGGTCGCCAACGCCTATTTCCTGCTGCCGGCCTACGCGGCTCTCTACCAGGTGCCGCTGGAGCAGCTCCTGGCCCAGTTCCAGGCGGACAGCGTCTGGTCGTTTGTCCTGTACAGCATCGTGCCGTTTAACATACTCAAAGGGGTTGTGCTCTCGCTGGCAGCGTATCCGCTGTACCTCAAGCTGTCCGGCCGGCTCAACCTCCGCGCGGCAAATTGACAATGATTTCTTGGCTTGCTATGATAGTGCCTAACCAAAGGCAATGAAAGGACCCGCAGGTACTGGCCGTGTTCCAGAGAGTCGGCCCTTGTCTGGAAGGCCGATGCACAGGCGTATCTGCTCCCCATCCTGGAGCCGCTGGCGATGAGCCATGCCGGATGCCCTGCCGTTATCGGGCGTTGAGTGGGCCGCAGCACGCCGTTGCGGTCAATCAGGGTGGTACCACGGGTAATTCCCCCGTCCCTATTGGGATGGGGGTTTATTTTTTTACGAGGAGTGTGTCACATGGCAGACGAAAAAGCGTTTGTAAAGGAGATTACCCCGCAGTCGGAGGACTTTTCGCGCTGGTACATCGACACGATTACCAAGGCGGATCTGATGGATTACACCCCGGTCCGCGGCTGCATCGTGTTCAAGCCGGACGGCTTCGAGCTGTGGGAGCGGATCCAGGCGGCGATGGACAAGCGGTTCAAGGAGACCGGCCACCGCAACGCCTATTTTCCGATGCTGATTCCCGAGTCGTTTTTCCAAAAAGAGAAGGAGCACGTGGAAGGCTTTAATCCGGAGCTGCCCTGGGTGACCGAAGCGGGCGGCGAAAAGCTGGAAGAGCGGCTCGCGCTGCGGCCGACGTCCGAGACGATCATCGGCCACATGTACAGCCAGTGGATTCAGAGCTATCGCGACCTGCCGGTGCTGATCAACCAGTGGGCCAACGTCTTCCGCTGGGAAAAGCGGACGATGCCGTTCCTGCGCACGTCCGAATTCCTCTGGCAGGAGGGGCATACCGCCCACGCCACCGAGGAGGAAGCGCGGCAGGAAACGATGCAGATGCTGGACATCTACAGCGAGGTGGTCGAACAGGAGCTGGCCATTCCCGTCTGGAAAGGGCAGAAGACGCCGACCGAACGCTTTGCCGGCGCGATCGACACGTATTCCATCGAAGCGATGATGAAGGACGGCAAAGCCGTTCAGGCCGGCACCTCGCACTACCTGGGCGAGAACTTTGCCAGAGGCTTTGACATCAAGTTTCTCGACAGGGACAATCAGTTCAAGTACGTTCATACCACCTCGTGGGGGACGTCCACCCGTCTGATCGGTTCGATGATCATGGTTCACGGCGACGACCGCGGGCTGGCGCTGCCGCCGCGCGTGGCACCGACCCAGGTCGTGATGATCCCGGTCGGTCCGGTCAAGCTGCGGGAAAAGGTGATGGAGAAGTTCAATCCGCTGTTCGACGCCCTGAAAGCGGCGGGCGTGAGGGTGAAGGCGGACCTGCGCGAAGAGACGCCCGGCTGGAAGTTCAACGAGTGGGAAATGCGCGGCGTACCGATTCGCCTGGAGATCGGTCCGCGCGATGTGGACAACGGACAGGTGGTCCTGGCCCGTCGCGATACCGGCGAGAAGGTGACGGTCTCCCTGGACCGGGCGGTGGAAGCGGTCGCCGACCTGCTGGAAGAGATTCAGCGGAACATGTTTGAAAAGGCGCTGGCGTTCCGAACCGCTCACTCCCATCTGGACATCGACACCCTCGATGCGCTGAAGGCGCACATCGTCAAGGCGGAAAGCGAAAAAAGCATCGCCGGCTGGGTGCTGGCCGGCTGGTGCGGCGACGACGCCTGCGAAGCGAAAGTGAAGGAGGAGACCAAGTTCACCTCCCGCAACATTCCGTTTGAGCCGCCGACAGTCAAGCATACCTGCATCGCCTGCGGCGGGGAAGCCAAGCATACCGTCTGGTTCGCCCGCGCCTATTAAACCGCCCTTCGGCTGGCGGGGCGAAAACAAAAGGGGCACCCGCGCATATCGGGTGCCCGCTTTTCGTTACTGCGGCTTTCGCTACCCCAGGACCCAATCGGCGAAGGCCCCGGGGTCGGTAAACAGGTAATCCGGTTCGGGCTGGAAACGGCCCGCTTTTTGCGTGACAGGCAGCCAGTCGACGCCGACCGTGACCAGGGCGGCGGCCCGACCCGCAAGAACGTCGGCGTCGCTGTCCCCCACGTACAGCGTTTGTTCGGCGCGTGCTCCCAGCCGTTCCATCGCGGACAGAATGCCTTCGGGATCGGGCTTTGGCCTGGAAACGTCGTCTCCGGTGATCACCACGTCAAAGTAGCGGGCCAGCCCCCACGCCTGAAGGGAAATGTCGGCGCTGCGCCGCCCTTTTCCGGTGACAATGCCCATAACGATGCCGGCCTCGCGCAGCCGGTCCAGCATCAGCGCGATCTCCGCCGGATTGTGCACGTGCCGGTGCCCTTCCGCGTAGACCCGAAAAAAGTGGTCGAGAGCCTGTTCCACCTGGTCTGGCGGGATCTTCGCCTGCAGGATGCCGGTCTCCGTCGGTCCGAACATGGCGACGATCTCCTCGTCCGCGTAGCGGCGGTGGTGAAACTGCTGAAACGTCGAGCGAAACGCTGTGAAAATCAGCGGCAGCGTATCCGCGACGGTGCCGTCAAAATCAAACAGGATGGTGCGCATCGCAAGCCTCCCTTGCACGAAACATGGCGAAAACCATCGCGTGGGATGGTTTTCGTGTGCAGTCATTCCTATGCGTCAGGCGGAGCCGTTATTCGTCGCTGTCCTCAAACGCGTCGCCCTCGTCTTCGGCCGGATCGGGGGGCGTCAGCGGAAACAGCACGTCAAAGAACTTGAACTTGCGGCGGCCGTTTTCGTTTTTCAGCCCCTTGTACTTTTGCAGCAGTTCGCTGATCTCGTCCACCAGTTGATTCCGTTCTTCTTGATTTAAATAAAATTCAGTTAAATTAAATGCGAACGTGTCCTTGTACTCTTTGCGCACGTCCACATCGCTCGCCACAAACCGGTTGAGCGTCCGCATCAAATCCCGCTCCGTGGTGCGGAACGGCGTAAACATGATGTCGCTCAACTGCTGCGCGTTTTCTTCGATCATCAACTGCAGCTTGACCTGGATCACCTTGGCCACAGGCTGATAGTACTTCTCCACAATCGAGCCTTTGACCCGGGTGTCCACCTGTTCCAAGAGACCGACGCGGACCAGCTCCTTCACGTGGTAATGCAGGCGGGCGGCGTTTTCGCCCAGCTCGGTCGCGATCTGCTTCGCCGTGCGCGGCTCCAGGTCTTCAAACAGTTCCAAAATTTTTACACGCTCCGGTATGGCAAGAGATTTAAGGGCTTCCGGTTCGGTTACCTGAAAAAACTCTTTCATGATTGATTCACCATCCAGCAACTACGCCAAATTTTTTATAATTCTTTATTCTTTACGAATTTACTATCCATTCATTCTATCGTTTTCTCTCCAAAAGCGCAACGTGTAAGCGGATGAAGTGGTCTGCCGCTTTGTGGTAAAATGAGACAGGTATGTCAAGCAGAAAATCGAAGCGGAAAGTAGGGATCCAACGATGGTAGCAGTGGGACAAGCGGCGCCTGATTTTACCCTGCAGGCGAACAGCAACCGGACGATTTCTCTCCAGGATTTTCGCGGCCAATACGTGGTGCTGTACTTTTATCCCAAGGACATGACCCCAGGCTGCACGACGGAAGCGTGCGATTTTCGCGACTATCACCCGGAGTTTGCCAAGCTGAACACGGTCGTGCTCGGCATCAGCCCCGACGATGTCAAATCGCATGACAAGTTTGCCGCCAAGCACGAGCTGCCGTTTCCGCTGCTGGCCGACCCGGATCACCAGGTGGCGGAGGCGTACGGCGTCTGGGTGCTGAAAAAGATGTACGGACGGGAATACATGGGCATTGAACGCTCCACGTTTCTCATCGACCCGGAAGGCACGATCGTCAAGGCGTGGCCCAAGGTAAAGGTGAAGGGGCACGTCGAGGAAGTTCTGCAAACGATCAGGGAACTGCAGCAGCAATAGGAACAGCCTTCTGTCGGGCTCACTCGGCGAGGAAGGTTCTTTTACGAGGATGCTGCAGCATATAACGCAAGCGATTGGGGGAAACACAATGACCGTATCGACCGACTACATGGTGGAGATGTTTTGCCGTCTGGCCAACACGCCCAGTCCTTCCGGCAATACCGCCAAAGTGATGGCCCTGGTGGAAGGAGAACTGACCCGATTGGGCATCGGCTATGTGCGCACCAACAAGGGAGCGGTGCTGGCTACCCTGCCCGGCAGCAACGACGACAAGCAGCGGCTGCTGACGGCCCACGTGGACACGCTGGGCGCGATGGTGAAGGAGATCAAGGAGAACGGCCGGCTGAAACTGGCCCTGATCGGCGGTTTCGAGTGGAACGCGGTGGAGGGCGAGCACTGCATGGTCGAGACGGACAGCGGCCGGATCATTACCGGCACGATCCTCTCGACAAAGGCGTCGGTCCATGTCTACGGCCGGGAAGCGGGCAAAATGGAGCGCACCGAGCATAACATGGAAGTGCGGCTGGACGAAAAGGTAAACAGCAGGGAAGACGTGCTGGCGCTGGGCATTCGCGTCGGTGACTTCGTTTCGTTTGACCCGCGGGTGACCGTTACCGAGAGCGGGTTTATCAAATCCCGCCACATCGACGACAAGGCCAGCGTGGCCATTCTGTTCGGCGTGCTGAAACACCTGCGGGAGAGTGGAGCCACGCTGCCGTACACGACCCATTTTCTCATCAGCAACAACGAGGAGATCGGCTACGGCGGCAACGCCTGCGTGCCGGAACGGGTGGTGGAGTATCTGGCGGTGGACATGGGTGCGATCGGCGACGGCCAGACCACGGACGAATACTGCGTCTCCATCTGCGCCAAAGACTCGTCCGGCCCGTACCACTACGGACTGCGCAAACACCTGGTGAAGCTGGCCGAGGAGCATGGGTTGAACTACCAGGTGGACATTTACCCGTACTACGGCTCCGACGCCAGCGCCGCGCTCCGGGCCGGATACGACATCGTGCACGGATTGATCGGGCCCGGCGTGGACGCGTCCCACTCCCACGAGCGGACGCACAAGGAGGCCCTGGAAAACACGGCCAAGCTGGTGCTGGCCTACCTCCATTCGGAAGTCATGCAGGCGTAGGTGAAGAGATCATGAGCGACATGTATCGTTGGGCGGAGTATTACGATGTGACGCAGCGCGGCCTGCCGGGAGACGTCGAATTTTACCTGGAGATGGCCCGCGCTGCCGGAGGTGAGGTACTGGATCTCGCCTGCGGTACCGGACGCATCGCCATTCCGCTGGCAGAGGCGGGGGTGAGCGTCACCGGGCTGGACCTGTCGGCCGAGATGCTGGAGCGGGCCCGGAAAAAGGCGGACGAGCGCGGAGTGTCGGGACAGCTTTCGTTTGTGCAGGGAGACATGCGGGCGTTTGATCTGGGCAAAACCTTTTCGCTGGTGATGATTCCATTTCGCTCGTTTTTGCACCTGCTGCACATCCACGAGCAGATGAAGGCCCTCTCCTGCATCCGCCGTCACCTGGCGCCGGGCGGGAAGTTCGTGATGAACGTGTTCGTCCCGAAAATCGCCCATCTCTACGAGGAGAGCGAAAAAATGTCCCTGCGCGGAACCTACCGGCTGGATTCGGGCGAAGAGATCGCGATGTGGGATTACACCCGCTACGACCACTTTCAGCAGTTGGCCGAGGTGACCCGGACCTACGAGCGGATCTCCCCGGAAGGAGTGGTGACGGAGCGGGTGACCGGCCGCTTTACGCTGCGCTACATCTTTCCGGCGGAGCTGCACCACCTGCTGCGGCTCAACGGGTTGAAAGTGACGCAGCGGTTCGGCTCGTTTGCCAAGGCGCCGTTTGACGCCGCCAGCACCGAGCTGATTGTGGTGGCCGAAGCCATGTGAACCGGCGGCGCGTCGAAAAGCAGCGTGTTGTCGATTTCCAGGGAAATAACGGGAATGGGGGGCTGTTTGTGAAAATCTATACCAAATCGGGCGACAAAGGGGAAACGTCCCTGGTATCCGGCGTGCGCGTTCCCAAGCACGCCGACCGGGTGGAGGCGTACGGCACGTGCGACGAGGCCAACTCCGCCATCGGGCTGGCTCTGTCGCTGCTGCCTGACGGGGAAGCCTGGAACGAACTGCGGGGCGTGTTTCACGTCGTGCAGACCAAGCTCTTCCACATCGGAGCGGAGCTGGCGACGCCGGAAGGAAAACCGGTGGGCTGGCCGATCCGCGACGAGGATGTTCAGTTTTTGGAAGAAGAGATCGACAAGCTGGACGCGACCCTGCCGCCGCTCTCCAACTTTATCCTGCCCGGCGGCCACCCCGCTGCGGCCGCTTTTCACGTGGCGCGGACGGTAGTGAGGAGAGCGGAGCGCAAGGCGGTGCTGGTCAGCCGTCAGGAGCAGGTGAACGGCGCGGTGGTCAAGTATTTGAACCGTCTCTCCGATTACCTGTTTGTCGTCGCCCGCTGGGTCAACCGGGAAACGGGCCGGGCGGAGCAGCATCTGCACGAACAGGGAACGGATTGACCGTGTAGCACGGGCATCAGTAAAAGGCAGAAGGTAGAAGGCAGAAGGCAGGGGGCAGTCAGCGCCTGAGCAGCTTGTTTGCCGTGAGTGCCAAGGCCCGGTCGCCGGCCGCTGGTTGAACAGGAGCGGCCGGTCCGGCCATGCCCCTGAACAGATAGGGAGCAATCCGGGCAAAGGCAGGATCACGAGGTTCCAACTTGCCGAGCAAAAAATCTTAATTTTTTAAAATTTTTATCTACTCGCGAGGAATATGCCGTCGAACCGGCGGACGTTTAGACGACCAAACCCTTGACGGTAGTCTCGCTGCTTACGCTGAGCACAACCTGGAGACGGAGCGCGTCGCAGCCAATCGGCCATCTGCTGCGCCGTGTCCGCCGTTTTCCCATCATGAAAGAAGGAAGGTGACCCAGAGTGGCTGTCCTCTCTCAGGCTGAAATCCTGTCGATTGCGGAACAGACGGACATCGCGTACAAGCGGGCGTTCTCCCGAATGGAGGCCCGTTCCTGGGGGCTGCTGTTTGTCAACGAAGAAAATCCCATGCACTACGATGCCAATCACGCCCATGTGTTCCGACCGGTCGCCGGGGAAGCCGAAGCGGAAGCGATTGTCCGTGAGACCACTGCGTTTTTTTCGCAGCGCGGCATCATTCCCCGCTTGTACGTGTACGCGCCGGAGGACAAGCAGCCGCTGATTTCGGCGTTGGAGCGGCACGGCTTTCAGACGGAATCGCTGCCTGCGCCCATGCAGTTGTGGCAGGGGGGCTTGGCTGACGTGCGGCCGATGGAAGGGATTGCGATCGAACCGGTGACGGCGGCCAATTACGACGACTGCCTCATCGTCGAGTCGATTCCGGAGCTGGGCGGCCGCGACGTCAGGGAGAAGGCGTTTGCCATGGAGTTTGCCCATCCCGATTTTGCGCATTACCTGCTGCGTGTCGACGGCGAACCGGCCAGCTCGCTCTGCCTGCTTCGCGCCGGGGAGTACATGCGGGTGGAAAACGTGGCTACCCTGCCTGCATTCCGCGGCCGCGGCTTGATCGGCCATCTGCTGCGCCATGCCCAGGAGCGGTTTTTGGAGACGGGCGGTGCCCGGCTTTTGGTCTTCCCGATCAATGATCGCGTGGAGCGCGTTTACCGCCGGTACGGCTTCGCTGCCGTTGGCGATGTTCGGACCCTGCACGCGTACCGCGGCGGCAAAGGCATCCGGGAGATTCGCTGAAAGGCAGAACAACCCCTGATGCGTGATCGGGGGTTGTTCCGGTCATCGGACATACTGGGCAATTCCTTGGCGAAACGGGATCTTGGGCGTGTCAAACGCGCTGTACAGGGCTTCCGTGTCGGAGCAGGCGTTGCCCTCGAGAAGCATGGTGAGCTGCGTATGGGTAATCGGGAAAAAGGAGAAGCCTTCCATCAGCGTGACAACCGGCTTCATCAGCCCCACCGGGATGTGCAGCTTGCGGACGTGCCGCTTGCCGATCACCTCTCCGATGGCGTCCAAAATCTCGCCGTAGCTGAGAGGCGCGGGACCTCCCACTTCAAACGTTTGGCCAGTGACGCTCTCCCGCGTCAGCGCCTGTTCAAAGACGTCGGATACCGTCTCGCGGGCGACGGGCTGCAGCGGGTAGGAACCGTCGCCGATGACGGGGGTGACGGGAAGCCTGATCAAATGGGCCAGCATGTTCACAAACTCGTCTCCCGGCCCGAAGATGACCGACGGGCGAAAGATCACGTACGGGATGCCGCTCGCTCTGACCAGTTCCTCGGCTTCGTGCTTGGTCCGGTGATAGGCGCTGGCGGCACCGGCTTGCGCTCCCAGCGCACTCATCTGGACGAAGCGGCGGACGCCGGCCTGTGCGGCCGCCTGCAGCACATTTCGCGTACCCTCGACGTGGATGCGGGAAAACGTCACGCCCTTTTGCGGCTGTTCCCGGATAATGCCGACCAGATGGATCACCGCTTCAGAGCCTTCCATCGCCCGCCGAAGCGAATCCAGGTCGAACAAGTCTCCCGGCGCCGGAGTGACCTGCGCTGTGTGCACCTCCGCCCGCGCGAGCTTCGCCTCCGAACCGGGACGGACCAGACAGGTGACCTCGTGGCCGGCTGCCGTCAGCCTGGACAGCACGCCTTTTCCCACAAAACCGGTGGCACCCGTGAGAAATACCTTCACCCACATCACCTTCCCTGTGTAACATTCTTCCAATGGTATTCTACACCGGGTTGGTCCGGCCCTGCCATCACCTGCCGCGATTTTTTAAGGACAGGATGACGGGTTGACGGCGGACGTATAATGAAGAGGAAAGGGGGACATACCAATGGCGCAACGAAAAGTACCTGTCGACCAAATTCTCGATACCCTCTATCAGATGTACCCGGACGCTCACTGCGAGCTGAACTACACAACGCCGTTCGAACTCTTGATCGCCACGATTCTCTCGGCGCAGTGCACGGACAAACGGGTAAACGAAATCACCGGCCCCCTGTTCCAAAAGTTCAACAAGCCGGAGCATTTCATCCATTTGACGCAGGAAGAGCTGGAAGAGCATATAAAAGGGCTGGGTTTGTATAAAAATAAGAGCAAAAACATCCTGGAGACCTGCCGCATCCTCTACGAGAAGTACAACGGCGAAGTGCCGCAAACCCATGCGGAGCTGGAGGCGCTGCCGGGCGTCGGGCGCAAGACGGCCAACGTCGTCCTCTCCAACGCGTTTGGCGTGCCGGCCATCGCAGTCGATACGCACGTCTTCCGCGTAGCCAACCGGCTGGGTCTGGCGAAAAGCGACAACGTGGACGAAGTGGAGCGGCAGTTGATGAAGCGGATTCCGCGGGAGAAGTGGTCCGACGCCCATCACTGGCTGATCTGGCACGGACGTCGGGTGTGCGCCGCGCGCAATCCTCAGTGCGGCTCCTGTCCGCTGCGGGAGATGTGCAGGTATGCCCAGACAGAGGCGAAGAAATCGCGGTCAACATCCACGGCAGCGAAAAAGAAAACGGAAAAGCGGACCGCGGCCAAATGATGGACGGAGGCCCCTCACATTCCCTTTTTCAGCGGAATGGATATTGACAGCTTTCGCCGACTAGACGTACACTTATTTAAAGTAATTCTAATCAATCACAAACAAGAAACGCTTGTTCGTTTGTCTTGCGAAAGACTGTGGGGTGTAACACAATGTCACAGCGAGTGGAAAAAGCTGTTGAAATCCTGAAAAATACCGGGGTACGTATGACACCTCAGCGTCATGCCATCCTCTCCTATCTGTTGGACAGCATGACGCATCCGACGGCTGACGAGATATACAAGGCTCTGGAGGGCAAGTTTCCCAACATGAGCGTGGCGACGGTTTACAACAATCTGCGCGTGTTCAAGGAGGCGGGCCTGGTTCGCGAGCTGACCTACGGGGACGCGTCCAGCCGCTTTGACGCCAACGTGGAGGAAGACCATTACCACGCCATCTGTACGGAGTGCGGAGCCATCCGCGATTTCCACTTCCCGTACCTGCGGGACGTGGAGGAATCGGCGGCCGAGTCGGTCGGGTTCCGCGTGACCGGGCACCGCATGGAGATCTACGGCGTTTGCGAAGAGTGCCAAAAGAAAACCCATTGAGCGGCGTGCGCCCCGGATCAACACCTTCTGCTTCAACCGGCTGTTCCTGTTGGAGAGAAGGTGTTTTTTTCTGCCGGTGTAACCTTTTTTCGTCTGCTTCGTCTTTCTGGAAGGGAACGGTTTCCCAACATGTTCCTGCAGACGAAAGGTTGTGAATCGACCGACAATGCCATATGATCAAAAAAGTGGAAACTACCGGGTTGCCGGTCTCTTTCGGGCCGGCGGACCGTGTGCAAGGAGAGCGAATCTGTGAGTCTGGAAGTGGGAATGGCCCCTCGCCCTCGATTCAAGCGCCAGCGAAAGCGCGTGACCCCGATGCTTCTGCTGCTGGTGGCAATCGCCGCCGCGGCGTACTGGTATTTGATGGTCAAACCGTCCAATGAACACGTCGAGCCGTACGGAGGCAGCCGGCAGGCGATCGTTTGGCAGGGCAGCCTGTACGACAAGCCGTATCTGCTGGAAGCGGAGCAGGTGCTGCTGCCGTTTGAATTTCTCAAGGAACACCTCGATCCCACGATCTATTGGGACGAGCCGACCCGATCAGTGATCGTGACCACCAGGGACAAGGTGCTGCGCATGCAGAGCGGGGAGCTGGTCGCGCACCTGAACAAACGGCCGGTTTCCCTGCAGGTGCCCGTCAAGGAAGTGAACGGCACCCGCTACATTCCGCTCGAGCCTCTGGAAAAACTGTACCGCTACTCGTTCAGCCGCAATCCCGACACCGGGGTGCTGCGGGTGGAAAAGGAAGGATACGCCGTGCAGCAGGGGAGCGTCGTCAGCGGGGACGATCCGGTGCGCCTGCGCCTGGAGGCGACGCACCGTTCCCCCTATGTGGCCGAGCTGCCCAATGGCGAGGCCGTCGATATTTTGGGCGAAACGGATAAGTGGTACCGCGTTCTGTCCTCCAAGGGGATCGCCGGCTACCTGCCGAGAGAGGCGGTATCGCTGACCGAGGTGCGCAAGGTCAGTCTCGACCAGCCGGTCCGGGAGCAGCCGACCGTGTGGAAGCCGTTGGGGAAA
>NZ_CP109943.1:3082500-3917500 GCF_001673705.2 Brevibacillus sp. WF146 | reverse complement strand
TCCTTTGCCAACCATGCGTATCCAGTTTTGAAGGCGCGAAGCACGGTGCGTGCAAGTGCCGGTGCTGCCTCAGAACGAGGCGGTTGTAGTCGACCGAAGTCTTCATCGTTCCTCGGTAGCTCAGTCGGTAGAGCAATCGGCTGTTAACCGATCGGTCGGGGGTTCGAGTCCCTCCCGAGGAGCCATTATTACGGATGGATGTCCGAGAGGCCGAAGGAGCACGATTGGAAATCGTGTAGGCGGGGATAACTCGTCTCGTGGGTTCAAATCCCACTCCATCCGCCATCATGGCCCGTTGGTGAAGCGGTTTAACACAGCAGCCTTTCACGCTGTCATTCAGGGGTTCGAATCCCCTACGGGTCACCATGTAAAGAGATGGGATCCCCACAACGTAATCGGAATTCGCTTCAAAGCAATCCGTCACTTTGTGGGGTGTTGTGGAGGCTTAGCTCAGCTGGGAGAGCATCTGCCTTACAAGCAGAGGGTCGGCGGTTCGATCCCGTCAGCCTCCACCATTACTGTAGAATTTCAATCGTCGCGGGATGGAGCAGTCTGGTAGCTCGTCGGGCTCATAACCCGAAGGTCGCAGGTTCAAATCCTGCTCCCGCAACCAAACCTGGAGCTGTGGTGAAGTTGGAGTTCACGCCGGTCTGTCACACCGGAGGTCGCGGGTTCGAGTCCCGTCAGCTCCGCCATTCTCGTTTCCCTTTGCTTCATCAGCGATGGCTCGGTAGCTCAGTCGGTAGAGCAGAGGACTGAAAATCCTCGTGTCGGCGGTTCGATTCCGTCCCGAGCCACCATATACAGGGGCATAGTTTAACGGTAGAACGAAGGTCTCCAAAACCTTTGGTGTGGGTTCGATTCCTACTGCCCCTGCCAATTGCGTGGCGGTCGTGGCGAAGTGGCTAACGCATCGGATTGTGGCTCCGACATTCGTGGGTTCGATTCCCATCGATCGCCCCATCTTAATCTCATATTGGGGCATAGCCAAGCGGTAAGGCAACGGACTTTGACTCCGTCATTCCTAGGTTCGAATCCTAGTGCCCCAGCCATTTATGCGGACGTAGCTCAATTGGTAGAGCGTCGCCTTGCCAAGGCGAAGGTCGCGGGTTCGAGACCCGTCGTCCGCTCCATTTGTGTCTCGGCAGGGTTTGGGCGGAACATGGTCAGCCCATGCCGAATATAATGTCAAACATGGAGGCATAGCCAAGTGGTAAGGCACGGGTCTGCAAAACCCTTATCCCCCGGTTCGAATCCGGGTGCCTCCTCCATAAACGTGCCGGTATGGCGGAATTGGCAGACGCGCGCGACTCAAAATCGTGAGGGAAACCGTGGGGGTTCAAGTCCCTCTACCGGCACCATACCTGAAGGTTTCAACGAGGAATCTGTTCGATTCCTCGTTTTTGCGTGTTCGTACAGAGCCGGTTTGGATTACCAAACGAACCGGTCTTATGGTAAGATGAAAAGGCCACAGGCAAGGCATGATCGACTGTATGTTCTCTCAATGTTATTCCTACGAGATCGGACTTTGCACGCTGGAATCGGCGTGCTTTCTGTTTTCCTGCACAGAATAGGCCAGTACGCCAGTGGCAGATTGACAGCGAACGGGGTGTTGGGGATGAGTTACGGATTGCATGAAAGGCCGCCTGCGGGCACAACCGTTTTGGCCGCCCTGCAATGGCTGATCGTTACGGTTTCCAGCAGTGTTGCCGTTCCGTTGGCGATCGGGGACGTGTACGGTTTGCGGCCTGACGAGATCAGTCACCTGATGCAGCAGACCATGTTCTTCATCGGCTTGGCCTCTTTCCTGCAGGCGTGGCTGGGACACCGCTATCCGATGATGGATGGGCCCGCAGGATTGTGGTGGGGCATCTTTATCATTTTGGCGCAGATTGGATCCAGCGTGGGAATGGGGCCGCGGCTGATCGGCCAATCGTTCCAGGTGGGGTTGATCCTGGCGGGCGGCTTGTTCCTGCTGTTTGGGATGCTGGGCTGGATCGGCAAAATCCAGCGCTGGTTTACGCCGCTTGTGTCCGGCATCTACATGGTGCTGTTGGCGGTCTCCTTGTGCAGCAGCATTGTGACCGGCATGCTGGGGATCGGCTACCGGCACGCAAAGGAAGTTCATCCGGGCATTGCCCTGGTGTCGGTCTTGATCGTCGCGCTGGTTCTCGTCTTTCTGCGCAGCAGGCGGTTGGCCAGCTACGCCGTGCTGTTGGGAATGTCGATCGGATGGGGACTGTACGCCGTTTTGGGCTGGACGGAACCGATCCGGCCCAGTGACGAGTGGATGGTGCTGCCCACCCTGTTTTTTTGGGGAGAGCCCAAGTGGGATGGGGGAGTCATCCTGACCAGTCTGCTGACCGGGTTTGTCCTGCTTACCAATTTGGTCACCAGTTTGTCCGTCGTGGGCAAGGCGACCCGGTCGGAGCCGACCGTCCAGCAATACAACCGGGGCGGCGTGTTTACCGGGGTGTCTCACATCCTGTCCGGGTTGGCCGGGGTTGTCGGCATGATTCCGCTGTCGTTGGCGGCGGCCGTGATCCAGACGACGGGGATGGCGGCCCGTTTGCCGTTCATGGCAGCGATGGCGGGGATGATGGTGATCGGCATGCTGCCGTCCGTATCCCAGTTCCTGGCCGCCCTGCCGACGCCGGTGGCGTACGCCGGGATGTTTATCGCCTATACGCAGCTGCTTGGATTTGGAATAAAAGACCTGGCGTCGATCCGGTTGGATGACCGGGCCATCACGATCGGCGGCAGTTCGCTCTTGGTGGGGATCGGGGTCATGTTTGTGCCGGCGACGGCGTGGCAGCACCTTCCCTCGCTGGCGAGCTTTCTGTTCGGCAACGGGCTGCTGCTCGGCGTCATGGTGTGCCTGCTGCTGGAACACGTGGTGTTTCCCCGGCCGACGGAATCGGAGCCGAAAACGGAGATGCAAAAAGACGGCCGCTCTGCGTGACGGACCGTCTTTTTGTTTGGCAATTGCCCCAGGGGAGCGGTTACGCGGTGACGAGATAGGAGAGCGTCACTTCGCCGCCGTTGATTTCCGTGAACATGCGGGCCGTCGCGCCGAGAATTTCGTCTCGCTGATTCGGAGACACGTGCTCGTGGAAAAAAATCACCTGCATCAGGTTGCGGCTGTTCTCCGTGACGGACGTCCGCACCGAGTCGACGATCGGGCTGCCGAACGCGCCCTGGTCATCGGCGAGAAGCAGTTTTCCCTCCATCTGCACTTCACGGCCGTTTAGTCCCTGGTAAGCGTCGGAGGCTTGTCCCAGCCGGCAGACCACAGGGCCGCGCAGTTGATCTTCGTCGTAAATGCCGTACGGCAGGGCATGCAGCACGGAGAAGAAGTTGTTGACGTCGACCGCGCCGTTGATCCAGAAAAACGGATGACCCTGCAGCAGCCGGCGAATCAGGGCCTCCGAGGAAGGACGGTAACGGGAGGGATCGATCCCCAGCCGCTTGAAGCAGGCGCGCCATTCACGCACGCCTTCGATCTCGGCCAGATTGGCGAGCTCCCGCTCCAAACGCAGCGATTCCACGAACAGATTGATGCGCCCCTGCAGCATTTTGGGAGACGGGCTTACGGTCACGCCGGCGTAGTGAATGACGCCCAGAGAAAAACGCGGCAGGCGTTCAACCACCGTGGAGTCCAAGCGTACCTTCATCTGTGTCACTCCTTGTCACTCAACCGTTTTTTGGTAGTATAACAAAAACGTCGATGGAAGTCATATCGAAGACGTTTCTTCGTCAGCGGAGGTTTGTTTTTCTGCCTGGCAGGCTGTGCCGCGACACATATCCTTTCAGAGACAGCAGCAAAAAATTTTGTGGAAGCGGCTGTCCTTCGATACAATAAAGATAAACAGGAGGGATTCCCCGACAATGCGTGAAGTGACCATTTATACCGACGGTGCCTGCTCCGGCAATCCGGGACCGGGCGGCTGGGGCGCCGTGCTGATGTACGGCGAGCACAAAAAGGAAATGTCCGGTGCAGAAGCCAATACCACCAACAACCGGATGGAGCTCAAGGCGGCGATCGAGGCGCTGTCCGCGCTGAAGGAGCCGTGCAAGGTCACCTTGTACAGCGACAGCGCCTACCTGGTGAACTGCTTTCAGCAGGGATGGTACAAAGGCTGGCAGCGCAACGGCTGGAAGAACAGCAAGAACCAGCCGGTGGAAAACCAGGACCTGTGGAAGGAACTGCTGCGCTTGATGGAAATACACCAGGTTCAGTACGTCAAGGTAAAAGGTCACGCGGACAACGTGTGGAACAACCGCTGCGACGAACTGGCCACGGGGGCGATCAAACAACTGTGAGCGACCGGCAGTACTGGGAACAGACGAAGCAGGCGATTATCGCGTATGCCAACGAGATTGGAATCGACAAGATCGGGTTTGCCAGTGCCGATCCGTTTCTGACGCTGAAAGAGCGTTTGGTGGAGCATCGGGAAAAAGGGTACGAATCCGGGTTTGAGGAGCCTGATCTGGACAAACGGACCGATCCCAGCCTCAGTCTGGAAGGGGCGCGGTCGCTGATTGCCATCGCGCTGGCATATCCCTCCAAGATGGAAAACCCGCCCAAATCCGAACCGGGCGCGTATCGCGGCATCCTCTGCCGCGCGGCGTGGGGGATGGACTATCATCACGTCCTGCGCGAGAAGTTGGACAAGCTGGCCCGGTTTATCTGCCGTCTGGAGCCCGGCGCCCGGGTGGAATCGATGGTGGATACGGGTGCCTTGTCCGACCGTGCCGTAGCGGAGCGGGCCGGCTTGGGATGGGTAGGCAAAAACTGCGCGCTGATTACGCCGGAGTTTGGCTCGTGGGTCTATCTGGGTGAGCTGATCACCAACCTGCCGCTGCCGCCGGACATGCCGGTGGAGGAAGGGTGCGGCGACTGCAATCTGTGTGTGGAAGCCTGTCCGACAGGGGCGCTGGTTCAGGGAGGGCAGCTCAACGCACAGAAGTGTGTGGCATTTTTAACACAGGTAAAAGATTTCATTCCCGACCAGTACAGGGCGAAGATCGGCAACCGGCTGTACGGCTGCGACACCTGTCAGACGGTCTGTCCCAAAAACCGCGGCAAGCACTTTGCCCATCACGCGGAATTCAGGCCCGATCCGGAAGTGGCCAAGCCGCTCTTGCGTCCGCTGCTTCACATGAGCAACAAGGAATTCAAGCAGACGTTCGGCACTTCCTCCGCTGCCTGGCGCGGGAAAAAGCCGATTCAGCGAAACGCCATACTGGCGCTGGCCCATTTCCGCGACCGCACCGCTGTTCCCGATTTGATCCGGCTGCTGGAAGAGGATCCCCGCCCCGTCATTCGGGGAACGGCCGCCTGGGCGTTGGGCAGGATCGGCGGCGCTGAGGCGGAAGCGGCGCTGCAGACGGCCCGGGAACGGGAGACGTCGCCGGACGTGCTGGCCGAAGTGGAGAAGGGAATCGCCCTTTTGCACCAGCCTGGTTCGTCCAGAGCAGCCCAAACGGACAACGAGAGGGGCAGCAAGGGGGCAAACGTGTAGATCCATTCACATGAAAAAACGGGTAGGGAGGAACGATGGATGCCACAAGTATTGGGGTACACCACCATGGACTCGCCGATTGGACCGCTGCTCATTGCTTCTACGGAAAACGGACTCTGCTTCATCGAGTTTGGCTCCGAGGAGCAGGCGCTGCCTAGTTTGCAGCGCTGGTGCCGCAAGACCTTCATGGGCGTCTCCATCAGCCGGGACGATCAGGGAAACCAGCCTGTCCGCGAGCAGTTGGACGAGTATTTTGCCGGTCGGCGGAAGACGTTTGACATCCCGCTGGAATTGTACGGCACGCCGTTTCAAAAAGCGGTCTGGACCGAACTGACCCGCATTCCCTATGGCGAGACGCGTTCCTACAAGGAGATTGCGATATCCATCGGTGCAGCAAAAGCGGTCCGGGCCATCGGCGGGGCGAACAACCGCAATCCCATCCCCATCGTCGTCCCCTGCCATCGCGTCATCGGTTCCAACGGAGCGCTCGTCGGATACGGCGGCGGGCTCTCAATCAAAGAACACCTGCTGGCATTGGAAGGCGCACACGCAGTGTCTGTCCAAGGCCGCTCGCCAAAAGCTGTCCGGTAAACCGGGCAGCTTTTTTGTTGTTCCCAGTCCTTCTGAACGGCCGCAAACTGTCATAAGCATCAGGGAGAGGCCAGCGCGAGCGCATGAACCCCGACGTGAGGGGAAAAAACGCAGCGGGACATACGGAAGCGGTGATGTGAAGCGGGAACCACCCAGACAGCGGGATGAAAGCGGAAATCACCGCTGCCGCGAACTGTGTGCGAAACACATCGAAGCAGCAGGACGAAAACGGAAAAAACCGAACAGGAAAACGGGCGCGGGCCAACGGGGAAAGGAGGAGGCGGATGGAAGATTGGCTGAACTTCCTGCAGGACTATTGTAACGCCGTACAACAAAGCTGGGTCGACGGCCGATGGGAGCGGCTGCAGCCGTTGGGAGCGGTCCCCGGTGCGGGGGCGGAGCAGCGGGAGCTGTGGCTGCGGGAACAGGAACAGTATCGGGACAGGGGAGCGGAGATTACCGCGGTGCAGGGTAACGTGGTGCCGCTGTATTGGCTGGAGTCCAACGGGCGCGTACAAGTGGAATTTGCCTGGCACGTCCGGCGAACGTACCGGCAGCACGGCGCTGAACTTGTGGAAGAAACACGCCGGCAGCAGCGGATGGCCGTAATCAGGCAGGGAACGGGATGGGCGCTGGATTGGATCGGGCCGTGCCCGGACGGGGAGACGGACGCGGCCGTGTTGAAAAAGCCGGAAGCATGGATGGAGATGGTCGGGACCGGGGAAGGGATGCAGCCGACATTAACCGTTCACGGGGCGAAGGGGTACCAAGCGGATCAGGCGGTCGCCTATGCGGAGCGGTACTGGAACTCCGCCAATCCGGCCTACCCCCATTTTACCGACGACTGCACCAATTTCATCTCGCAATGTCTCTACGCGGGCGGCATCCCGATGCTGTTTTCCGGGGAAAAAGGGCGCGGCTGGTGGATGCGGTCGGGCAAATCGGCCAGTTGGAGCTACAGTTGGGCGGTGGCGCACAGCTTGTACCTGCTGCTGAAATCGGGCGGGCCGCCGATGCGTGCCGTGCAGAAGAACTCGCCGGAACAGTTGATGCCGGGGGATGTGATCTGTTACGACTTTGACGGAGACGGACGGTTCCAGCACACCACCATCGTCGTGGCCAAGGACGCCAACCACCTGCCATTGGTCAACGCCCATACGACCAACAGCCGGATGCGCTACTGGAACTATCGGGACTCGACGGCCTACACTCCAAACATTCGCTACGCGTTTTTTCACATACAGGGCATGTGAGACAAAAGAGGCGGCCTCCTCGGGAGGAACCGCCTCTTTTTGTCGGGCTACGGCCGTCGTCTGAGCGCCGTGCGGACGAAGCTGATCGAGCGGAGCAGCCAGACGAGGGCGGCCCACCCGAGCAGGTCGCCAAGCGTGTGCGGCTCGCCTTTGATCGACTCCACATAGATGATGCCGTGAAACAGCACCAGCACGTACAGCAGCGGGGCGTTCAGATGCAGCCGTTTCCAGCCCGCTCCGCCCAGAAGCTGTTCCGCGCGCCGGGAGGAGGTGAGCCAGAGGGAGAGCAGCACGAAAAAGGCGGTCAGGCCCAGGTAGTTGGCTGCGCCGGTGACGGTCAGGTTGGGATAAAGCGTCCCGGCCCCGCTCCCGTCATGCAGGAAAAAGAGTCCCAGCCAGCCGTCTGCCTGGAGTTCACGCTGCGGAAACATCAATTCCGGCCCCCGTTCGAACAGGTACAGCACCAGCGCGATGTGCAGGAAACCGGCCGCGCCCGCAAGAATGCCCAGGTCGCGGCGCAGAAGCAGGCAATACGGAACGAAGCGGGGCGGCAGCCACAGTTTGATGGGCCCCACCAGGAGGGTAAGGCCGATCAGGACAAAGGCGAAGTACCCCAGCATCATGCTCCAGGCCTCCAGTGAAGGAAAAAAGTTGAAGTCCGGCCGCATCCATCCCGCCCAGAGCGCCAGCAGCGCCAGGCTGGCCGTGTAGGTTGCAGCGCGAAATAACCGCATGGGCGACAGCTCCTTTCTTCCCGTGTGCGGGGCTTTTTTTCTTTTGATGCGGCAGCCGGTCTGTTTGTTACAGCAGCCACGAGGATTGGGCGAGTCAAGCATGCGGCGGGAGAGCGGGGGATACCGGCAACTCGGAAGGTGGTCATCTCCATGGGAGATTCGGTATAATAGAGGATGTTTGAAAGTTCGGTTGACAAGGAGTTTGTTGACATGCCGCTGCACATTGTCCTGCACGAGCCGCTCATTCCCGCCAACACGGGCAATATCGCCCGCTCCTGCGCGGCGACGGGGGCTCATCTGCACCTGATTCATCCGCTGGGGTTTTCCACGGACGACCGCTACCTGAAACGGGCCGGCCTTGATTACTGGCATGCGGTAAAGGTTCATCACTACGACAGCTTTGAGCACTTTGCCCAGGCGCAGGGAGAGAACGCCGGCACGTTTTACTTCGTGGAAACGTGGGGAGAAAAGCTGTACACGGAGGTTTCGTTCCGCGACGGCGATTACATCATCCTCGGCAAAGAGACCACCGGCCTGCCTACCGAGCTGACCGACCGGTACCGGGAACAGACGATCCGCATCCCGATGAGCGGCGCCACCCGCTCCATCAATTTGTCCAACTGCGCCGCCATCGTCCTGTTTGAAGGGCTCAGGCAGTTGGGCTTCCCCGGGCTCTCGTAACGGACAGCCCCTATCACAACAATCTTGCTCGATGCGGTGACGAAAAGGGAGGCGGACCGGGCAGCAGGAAGCGCTTCATCGCGCCGCCCAGCCGTTCGACAAGGAAAAAGGAGAACGATACGATGACGGTGACCACCATTTTGTTTGACCTGGACGGCACGCTGTTGGAGATGCAGACGGAGCCGTTTGTCAAAGGCTATCTGAAGGAGCTGGGCCGCTACGTCGGCGACCGCTATGACGCCGAGAAAATGCTCGCCCTGATCTGGGACGCCACCAAGGCGATGATCGCCAACCAGGAGCCGGACAAGACCAACGAGCAGGTGTTTGTCGAGTACTTCAACAAACACGGCCTGTGGGACAAGGACGAGCTGTGGCCGGTGTTTGACGCGTTTTACCGGGATGTTTTTCCCCAGCTTTCCCACATGACCTACCCGTCGCCGTGGGCGAAACAGATCGTGGAGGAAGCCAAACGGCAAGGATTCCGCGTGGCCGTCGCCACCAATCCGGTCTTCCCCCGCGCCGCCATCCATCACCGGCTGGCCTGGATCGAGCTGGCGCCGCATGACTTTGAGCTGGTCACGGTGTACGAGGAATCCCACTTCACCAAGCCCAATCCCGCCTATTTCGCCGAGATTTGCCAAAAGCTGGGGGTGCAGCCGACGGAATGCGTAATGGTCGGCAACCACATGCAGGAGGACATGGTGGCCGGCAAGCTGGGGATGAAGACGTTTCTCGTCACCAACTGGCTGGAAGACCGCGGCGAACCGCAGTATCCGGTCGATCAGCGCGGCACCTTGGAAGAACTCTACGCCGCCATTTCTCAGCGGACGGGTGTGTTCGCCCGCTGAGAAGGGGGGACACGCGTTATCGGCCGACCGTCACCGTGATGCGGTGACGTCTTTTTTTTGTGCAGAAAACAAGCAGACATCCGCGAGTGATCCGCAAAAAAAAGCAGGTTGCCCAATTCAGGCAGCCTGCTTTTTTCCTGGGAGCGATGTCAAAAAGGAAAGCCGGCGATCCGGCTCGGCCTTACAGATTCCAGGTCTTGTCCTCGTTGTATCCCGCCGTGAGAATGAAGAACAGGAAAGCGGCAAAGACCAACCCTACGATAAACGTACCCATGTTGGACTGCTCCTTTCGTATTACCAAACTACTCCCATTATAGCGTAGCTTGCCCTGTTTGCAAGGGAGTTACGCTTTGCCGTTTCTGTCATTTTCATGAATGTTTCGCGGCTGACGGTGAACCGGAAGGCGCCAGATTTGTCGCGGGAGGGCTGAAACATGTGTTGTCATTGTGCATACACATATGAAAAGGATTGCGCATCCTGTTGCCGCTCCGATGGAACGGGTTCACGCGCATGCGTGGCCGCAGTCGGACATATACATGAAAGTACATTGTTGTTCGCGAAGAGAGAGGGGCTTATGAAGGAGGAGAGACGAGCATGGACATTTTAAAACGCATCGCCGAGTACAGGGCCCGTGAAGAAAAACTGATGTGGAAAGGCACATTTGCCGAATATTTGGAGATGGTACGCAAAAATCCGCGGATCGTCCAAACCGCACATTCGCGGGTCTACAACATGATCAAGGCTGCAGGCGTCGAAGAAAACGAAGACGGAAGCCGCTCGTACAAGTTTTTCAGCCGGGAGATCTTCGGACTGGATCGGGCGATCGAGCGGCTGGTGGAAGAGTATTTTCACTCCGCCGCCCGCCGCCTGGATGTACGCAAACGGATTCTGCTCCTGATGGGACCCGTCAGCGGGGGGAAATCGACAATCGTGACGATGCTGAAACGCGGATTGGAGGAGTACTCCCGCACCGATGAGGGGGCTGTGTACGCGCTGGACGGCTGCCCGATGCAAGAGGAGCCGCTTCACCTGATCCCCCGTGAACTGCGGCCGGAGATCGAGGAAGAACTGGGGATCAAAATCGAAGGGGACCTGACCCCGTACAACCGCATGCGGCTGGAGACGGAATACGGCGGGCGCATTGAAGATTTTCCCGTTCGCCGTATCCTCTTTTCCGAAGCCGACCGCGTCGGGATCGGCACGTTCAGCCCGTCCGACCCGAAATCCCAGGACATCGCCGACCTGACCGGGAGCATCGACTTTTCCACGATCACCAAATACGGCTCCGAGTCGGATCCGCGGGCATACCGCTTTGACGGGGAACTGAACAAGGCGAACCGCGGCTTGATGGAATTCCAGGAGATGCTGAAATGCGACGAAAAGTTTCTCTGGCACCTGCTCTCGCTCACCCAGGAGGGCAATTTCAAGGCCGGCCGCTTCGCGCTGATTTCCGCCGACGAATTGATTGTCGCCCACACCAACGAGGCGGAGTACAAGGCGTTTATCGCCAACAAGAAAAACGAGGCGCTGCAGTCGCGGATCATCGTCATGCCGATCCCGTACAACCTGCGCGTGAGCGACGAGGAAAAGATCTACGCCAAGCTGATCAAGCAGTCCGATCTCGGCCACGTCCATATCGCGCCGCACGCGCTTCGGGCAGCCGCCATCTTTTCCATCCTCACGCGGTTGAAGGAGTCGAAAAAGCAGGGGGCCGATCTGCTGAAAAAGATGCGCCTGTACGATGGGGAGTCGGTGGAAGGCTTCAAAGGCTCCGATCTGGACGAACTCCGGAACGAGCATGCGGATGAAGGGATGTCCGGCATCGACCCGCGCTACGTGATCAACCGGATCTCCAGCGCGCTGATCCGGCGGGACACCGAATGCATCAACGCGCTCGACATCCTGCGTGCGCTGAAGGAAGGGTTTGACCAGCACCCCTCCATCACCAAGGAGCAGCGGGAGCGGTATCTCAACTTCATTTCCATGGCCCGCAAGGAGTACGACGAACTGGCCAAGAAGGAAGTGCAGAAAGCGTTTGTCTACAGCTACGAAGAATCGGCGAAAACGCTCATGGACAACTACCTGGACAATGTGGAAGCGTATTGCAATATGAATAAGATAAGGGACCCCGTTACCGGCGAAGAGATGGATCCGGATGAGCGGCTGATGCGCTCCATCGAGGAGCAGATCGGCATCTCCGAAAACGCCAAGCGGGCGTTCCGCGAAGAAATCCTGATTCGCATTTCGGCGTACGCGCGCAAAGGGAAACGCTTTGACTACAGCACGCACGACCGTCTGCGGGAAGCGATTGAGAAGAAGCTGTTCGCCGATTTGAAAGACGTGGTGAAAATCACCACTTCCAACAAAACACCGGACGAACACCAGTTGAAAAAAATCAACGAGGTGACCAGACGGCTGATCGAGGAACACCGCTACTGCCCTGTGTGCGCCAATGAGCTTCTCCGGTATGTCGGCAGTCTGCTGAACAGATAAAGTACCCTAGGGGCACCCGGATCTGGCTTGCCAGGGAAGCCCATACGCCGAAGATGCGCCAGCAGGAGGGGGGAGTCTATATGGAAGATTCGTCACCGTTCGTCGTCTCCCGGGAAGACTGGTCCCTGCACCGCAAAGGGTACCAGGATCAGAACCGGCATCAGGAAAAAGTGAAAGAAGCGATCAAGAAAAACCTGCCCGATCTGGTCAGTGAGGAAAACATCGTCATGTCCAACGGGCGGGAAGTGATCAAAATCCCGATCCGTTCCCTGGATGAGTACCGGCTCCGCTTCAATTTTCAGAAGGGGCAGCACGGCGGTCAGGGAAAAGGAGACAGCAAAGTGGGCGACGTCATCGCCAAAGACGGGGACGCCGCCCAGGGCCCCGGCAAGGGACAGGGAGCGGGCGACCAGCCGGGTGTCGACTATTTCGAGGCGGAGATCACTGTCGAAGAGCTGGAGGAGATGCTGTTTGCCGAGCTGGAGCTGCCCAACCTCCAGCAAAAGGACGAGGACAGGATCATCGTGGAAGAGACGCGTTTCAACGACGTCCGCAAAAAAGGGCTGATGGGCAACATCGACAAAAGACGGACGCTGATCGCCGCCATCCGCCGCAACGCGCTGGCCGGCTACAACGACCTGGAGCTGGGCATCAGCGACGATGACCTGCGCTTCAAGACGTGGGAGGAGATCGTCAAGCCCCACTCCAACGCCGTCATCATCGCCATGATGGACACCTCCGGCTCGATGGGTGTGTTTGAGAAGTACATCGCCCGCAGCTTTTTCTTCTGGATGCTGCGCTTTCTTCGAACCAAGTACGAAAAGGTGGAAATCGTCTTTATCGCTCATCATACCGACGCCAAGGAAGTGCCGGAGGAGGTCTTTTTCTCCAAGGGCGAGAGCGGCGGCACGATCTGCTCCTCCGCCTACAAGAAGGCGCTGGAGATCATCGACAGCCGCTATCCTTCGTCCCAGTACAACATCTATCCGTTCCACTTCTCCGACGGCGACAACCTGACGTCCGACAACGAACGATGCGTCAAGCTGGTCAAGGAATTGATGGATCGCTGCAACATGTTTGGATACGGAGAGGTGAATCAGTACAACCGGCACTCCACCCTGATGTCCGCCTACCGGCACATCAAGGAGCCGAAGTTCATGCACTGCGTCATCCGGGAAAAGGGAGAAGTGTACAAGGCGTTGAAGACGTTTTTCGGGAAGAAGGAAGTCAGTTTGGGATGAGAGCAGAGGGAACCGGACGGTTATCGTCCGGTTTTTTTTGTGGTGCGCCCGGCATGGGCGGTAGCTATAGGGTGAAAGTCCCGAACGGGGGTTGGCTGTACCAACCGTTAGCCTAAGGCAAGGGTGTCCGCCGCGAGGCGGAATCTGAAGGAAGCCGGCGGCAAAGTCCCGACCTGAGGTACACGAACCCGATTTGAGGCTGTTGTACTTGGGCGAGCCTGCCGCACAAGGTGAAGCCCCATACAGCCAAAGAGTACAACAGTAAATTGGGCAGGTACATGGGACGAAGGCTACCGCTCTTACCCGGGGAGGTCTGCATGGTACGCCTACTATCGTTGGCAACCGCCTCCGTGAGGGGGCGTTGAACATGCAGAAGTCAGCAGAGGCCATAGTACCCCAATCGGGGACGCCTGAGGGGGAAGGGCCGAACATCAAGTCAGCATATGTCCCAACCTCTTTCGATACGGTGTGTCGAAGCAGAATTCAGAACTGGAACTTCCTCTGGAGAGTAGGGGTGAAGCCCCGAGGGTACAGAGAAGGGCTGAGCATCGTACGGCAAGCTTGGCGACATGTGCGCGGAGGAAGGAGTATCGTTATGGATCTGCTGGAGAAGGTTCTGTCTCGGGACAACCTCACGGCCGCCCTCAAACGAGTGGAAGCCAACAAAGGCGCTGCGGGAGTCGACGGTGTTTCAACTGAACAACTGCGCGACTACCTTCGCCTGCACTGGGCGACCATCCGGTCGCAAATCGAGACGGAAACCTACAAACCGACTCCTGTTCGCAGGGTCGAAATCCCGAAACCTGACGGGGGAATACGGTTGCTAGGCATCCCTACCGTGGTAGATCGCTTCATCCAGCAGGCCATCCTGCAGGTATTGACTCCCATCTTTGACCCAGAATTCTCCGATTCAAGCCTCGGATTCCGCCCGGGTCGCCGCGCTCACAATGCTGTGCAGAGAGCGCAACAGTACATCAAGGAAGGATTCCGGTATGTGGTCGACATCGACCTGGAGAAGTTCTTCGACCGGGTCAACCATGACATCCTGATGAGCCGGGTAGCCCGCAAGGTGAAGGACAAGCGTCTCCTTAAACTAATCCGCGCTTACCTGCAATCCGGAGTTATGGTCAACGGAGTGTGCGTCTCAACGGAAGAGGGTACACCGCAAGGTGGCCCCCTGAGTCCGTTGTTGGCCAACATTCTGCTGGACGACTTGGACAAGGAACTGGAAAGGAGGGGACACCGTTTCTGCCGCTATGCGGACGACTGCAACATCTATGTCCGCACCAAACGCGCGGGGGAACGGGTAAAGGCGAGCGTGGAGCGATACTTGACCAGGGTGCTCAAACTCAAGATAAACCAACAGAAAAGTGCGGCTTTAGCTTTGCTCCGGGAAAAGAGGCACGGATACGCCTGCATCCCAAATCGATCATCCGGTTAAAAGAACGAATTCGCCAACTGACCAACCCGCATTGGAGCATCCCTATACAGGAGCGAATTCAAAAACTCAACCAATACCTCATGGGATGGATCGGATATTTTGCGTTGGCTGAGGCGAAAACCCACCTCCTGCGGATTGAGGAATGGATTCGCCGAAGGCTCCGTCTCTGCCTGTGGACGCAATGGAAACGAATCCGTACGCGATACCGCGAACTTCGTTCCCTCGGTCTTCCCCACAGCAAAGCACTGGAGATTGCAAATACCCGCAAGGGTGCATGGCGAACAACCAAATCTCCGCACATTCACAAAGCCCTTGGTATTACCTACTGGCAACAACAAGGGCTCATGAGTTTGGTGCAGCGATATTTCGCACTTCGTCAAGCTTGATGAACCGCCGTATACCGGACGGTATGTACGGTGGTGTGAGAGGACGGGGGTTAGTCGCCCCCTCCTACTCGATTGGTGAGCGCGGCAGGGGCGTTGAAAAAGTGAAGGTCTCGCACGAAGCGAGCGATAGAACGGCTCAGGGCGAGCAAAACTTAAAGTGACTGGTAGTGGCACACAACATACATTTGATAACGTTAATGAAAATTTTTGGGTAATCTTTTGCGTTGAAATATTGTTGGCGGTAGCGTTGATGGTACTTTCTTTTTTTATCAAGAAAGAGCCTAAATAAACACCGATTTGGGGTGGCAGTTCATAAAGCCGTCTGCAGTCGGTGCAGTAATCGGTTCGCCCGAGAAGAATCGGGAGGATGGCAGAAAAAAGAACCACAAGACTCATATACAGTGAAAGGCACTTAATACGGAGTCCCTTTAATCAATGTTGTCGTTCACAAGGAAGAGCACGTTTATCGTGTGGATGCGAGGCACCTCTATCGTGTACGATGCCAACCCCTCGGAAATTCCTCGGAACGTCTTTTTGCTGGTCCGATCCAGCGTGTAGCGCGGCCTGGCGCTGCGGTTGATCTCCGCCAAGTCCGAATGTTGTGAGGGAACAGGTCGGGTTAGGCCGTTGCTTATGGAGGCAACGGCTTTTTCGCATAGAAGCAGCGGAACCCGTCTGGAACGCGTGATTGGGGAGTTACTGCACGATGTTGGGCAGAGCAGATGGGGCGTTAGTTGGGCTCGTCTTTTCCCACTACCCATTATCAAAATTGATTTTTTTCGTTCTGCAGCAGTTTACATTTTAGGGAAGACATATGATTTTGGGAATAAAACGTGTGGGGCCTCATCTGTTTGGGTATGGCTTTCAACTTGCTGAAATGGAAGCCAAACCGAACATAATGTATTGTATGACGAGTACAAGACCAACCGTAATGACATACTCCATTACCAGGTGAGTGATTTTCAGTGATTGATCCCGCTTGGTGAACCCGTATTTCATCACCATAAAAAGAGCGATCGCTACCATCATCGATACACTATCATTCACTGTACGCGTTCCTTTCAATGAAAAGGGATGCGGGGGTGTGTCCCTCAGAGTGCAGACAACGTGACGGCATGGGGAGTAGCACGTTGTCCGGCATCCGCTCCGTCTTTTCCCGCCGAACACAAGCAAACGCTCGGCAGGGAAGCACGGACTGCACGCTCCGCAGCGAGTTGCGGGGGATCGCCAAAACCGATCGTGACTCGTGGAGCGGCCCCATCAAAGGCGGCGCTCCTTGATCCTGCAAAACGCTGCGCGGCCCGGTCGGGTCCAATAGCGGCTCTGTCTGAAAACCATGCTTCTCCATCAATCCAATCGCCTGTCTTCAGTCTGACCGGACGGCCATCGTCCGGTTTTTTGCGTCTGTTCCTCTGTCGCGGCTACAGCACGGCCAGCACTCCGTTCCACAGATCGATGCGGGCACGAAGCGACTGCACGGCCGTTCGTTCTGCCTCCGCCTGTTTTTCCGGGGAGTCTTCACACAAGGCGGTCAGCAGCTTTTCCGCCAGCGGGCCGTGTTCGTCCCCGTCCAGTTCGATGTGCCGCTGCAGGTAGTAGTTCAGCCGTTTGGTCGATTGGCCATTTCGGTTCAGTTCGTCGACCAGCACCTGAAACATGTCCGGGATGATGTCCTCCCGTCCGAAGAAGAAGGCGGCGCATACTTCATGAGTCCCGCCGTTTTTCGCCAGTTCCAGGGTATGGCGGACAAAGCGAAAGACGGATTCCGGAACTTCCGCGGCCTGCAGCGCTGCAAGCGGGTCTTGTCCGGCCTGCAGTTCGGCCAGAAAGCGATTGATGGGACCCGTATCCGCTCCGCATTCGTTCATCGCTTCCACGTATAGTTCGAAATGGCTGGCATAGCCACCTTGACCGTCTTCATCGGTCTCCTCGCCCAGCACGATCTCGTTGATGAAACGGGCGTACTGGCTGTGTCGGGACGGAATCCAGGGCACCTCCGTGCAGGTCAGGTCCCACTGCAGCCGTTTCAACAGGCTCATAAAGTCCCATACGGCAAAAACGTGGTGCTGCATGAAGATACGGACACGCTCGGGCGTGTTGATCTCCCGGTACACGGGGTGCTGCAGCAGTTCTTCGCGAATCGTACGGATGTTGTTCATCAGGTTCAGTTCCTTTCCTTGAGGGATGGCCCCGCGAAGTGTCGTTTCTATTATGGCACAGACAGTCGAGCGGCGTCCATGACGGCGACCTGTACATGTTCGGGCGTCCCGGGGGCTGGAAAAAACCTGTCTGTCCGTCGTTTGTGGTTAGTCCGGAAAAATCTGTCTGTCCGTCCGGTCGTAGTCAATCTGGAAAAACCTAGCTTTCTGTCGGTAGAGGTCAGGCTGGTTGCTTTCCCGTACAGAACATTCAGGCATGAAAAAGAGCCGGCCTCCCATGAAATGGCGGGAGATCAGCTCGAGTGAAAATGGCCAGGCGTGACGTGAATCCGGCAAAGATTCCGCCCCGCCGGAATGCTGCGAGGGAACGGGGCGTAGCAGGCCGCTGCGCATGAAGGCAGCGGCTTGTTTGGCAGGGAAGCGCAGCGAAACCCGCTTGTAACACGTGAGCAGGGGCGTTACTGCACAATGTTGGGCGGCGTGTTTTTGGCGTTCTTTTCCTGGTTCCACTGCTTGATCTGTTCAAAAATCCGCTTGATTTCCGCCTTGGCTTGCTGGTGATCCGGTTCGCTGCCCCAGTGTTGGACGAGCGGCGGCATTACTTTTGCCATATGAGAATAGAGACACCAGATGGTTACCATCTGGACGCGTTCAGGTGTGGCTTCACCGGTAAGCAGTTCCGTGAACTTTTGTAGCAGTGCTTCAAATTCGGGGGAGAAGTTTTGATGGTCCGGCATCGAAATCTTCCTTTCTGACTCCATCGATCGATGAGTTTGGGATGGTTCCCCCTTAGTATACCGGATCAATTCGGAAATTTTCAGGGGTAGATGAAGGGGTCACACGTTTTGGATTGAAGGCCATTTTGTAATGCCGCGTTGTGCGTTGCGGTGTTGTTCTCTGCAGTGCTGTGCACTGGGCGGGGTAGACATGTGCACTATGAATACGCCATGCTGCTCTTCGCGAACCTGGAGGATGTTCAGCACATGCCACTTCGGCATCTTGACTTCCCAATTGAGTAGGACTATTTTTGTGTTATTTGGGATTGTTTTGCAACGTTTGTCCCCATATTGTTCCCATTATTCATGTTTAGACTTCAAAAACGTTGATAGCGAAGGAATTTTGGCAGTCATTGAATACTTAATGGTGAATTTCGTCTATCCCTATCTGCCACGTCCATCCGAAGAGCAATGGGTCGGGATTACCAGGAAGTCCTGGCGGGACTCAGACGCCACTTTCCACATTTTGTACTTTCAAAGCGTCAAGGGAGAGGAACGGAAAAAATATGTTTTGACTACTTGTGCCAACGGACTGTTTAAGCTTTCTGATTTACAGGAGTTGTCGCGAAATTTTGGAACAACGGAGCGAGGTTACAGCTTGTTGAAAAATATAGGATGAAAATCGAGCAAATCTCGCAAGATGGATGCACAACAGTGTCCCTTTTTCTCCTTGGGGTAAAGTCCTTTTTTTATGCTTTTCTGATGATTGATTCTAAAGGACACGAAAAATGGCAAAAGCTAAATTGAAAAATATCACTCCTGTTGTACTCACTCTGTCTTTGCTGTCTGCTCCAAGTTTAGTTTCTGCAGAAAAAACAAAAGCACTTACAAAACAAGAAAAACGCGAGATACTAAATAAAAAGTTAGATTTCTTGCGAGAGCAAGTAAGAAAATCAAAGGATTTTGAAAAAGCATTGAAAGCAACTACAGAAAAATACAAAAGCCTCAAAGTGGTAGATTCAGATCCAGAACCCCTAAAAAGCAAGAATGAAATATCAGCTCTGTCGTCTTACAACGAACCAGGTTGGCTTGATCTAACTGATCGGGTTGTATACGACGACGAGATTGAAGAATATGTTTTCGTTGGATATTGGGAGTGGGATGAAGACGAGGGGTTTGTTGGAGATCAGCCTTATGATCTTATTGGGGTATTTACAGACAGTACTAGCATAATGCCAATTGATCCTGACGGAGTAGTATTACAAGGATGGAATGGATTAGGAGATGAAGAAGCTTTTTTTGATACAGGTACTGATAAGAAGTCCGGAAAAGTTGCCTTGGCAAAACGAGCCAACAGTGGAGGTGCAGCATTTTGGATTAACGACAGGTACGTTACAAATGGTATGATTACAGCCATTTTAGATGGTGTTTCAACAAGTAGCAAATATAGAGCATACATTCAATACGATCATTCGTGGACAGACACTTCAATTACTGGAATTGGTGGAAGCGTATCAGGAGGTGCCGGTGGTTTTAATATCTCATGGCAATCGAAGGTAGAGTATTTCCCATCTCTTTATTCTAATGGTGATTATTTTAGAGATTAATACTGTTGTATAATAATGGTGTCCCATTTCAGGGGGCACCATTTGCACTTGTCTGATTATGTATGATTGTGTTAAAAACAATGTAATTTCTGAGTTATTTAGAAAGATGGGGAGGAAAAAATAATGTACAAATTTTTTTATGCAGTTATTATCCTTGCACTGTTAATAGGATGTAGTAAAGTAGAACCAATATTAACAGAAAAAGATATTCAGGGGATAACATATTCTTACTCAGAACACGTATTCATAAATGCAATGTTTATAACATATGTTATTAGTACATTGTCCGAGGACGCACATAAACCAACATCAGTCGAATCATTGCGAATGTATATTGAGGGATTTGAAAGAGCAAATAAGAGTTGAGTCCATATAATTGTGTAAAAACGGAGTCTCTTTAAAATAAGAGAGCCATTTCAAAAAACCCTCGGTTAGAATGAAGTTGTCCAGACAACATTCCAGGAGAGGGGATTTTGAAAATGGCTCATTACCAGATTACTGTAGATTCGCAGCTTTTGCAGCAACTATTTCTCGGAAATTCGCAGGATTCGGGGGTGGCCAAGCTGCTGGAATCGGTATTGAATCAGGTATTGCAGGCCCAGGCTACGGAACAGCTTTCTGCGGAACCGTACGAACGTACAGATGAACGTCAAGGTTATCGAAACGGTACATATCCTCATCAATTGACCACGCGTGTGGGAACGGTCACCCTTCGGGTGCCACGAATTCGAAACGGAAAGTTCTCGACAGAAATGTTTGCCCGCTATCAGCGAAGTGAACAAGCCTTGGTTTTAGCTCTCATGGAAATGGTGGTGAATGGGGTATCAACTCGAAAAGTTGCCCAAATCACGGAGGAACTGTGTGGAACCGAATTCTCTAAGTCTACTGTTTCCGACCTGTGTAAACGCCTGGATCCGATTGTAACGGCTTGGAACAACCGAAATCTACGAGAGAGCTTCTATCCATTTCTCATTGTAGATGCCCTCGTTTTAAAGGTGCGTGAAGAGGGGCGTGTACGCTCTCGTGGCGTGATGTTGGCCTACGGGGTGAATAAGGAAGGCTACCGAGAAGTCCTTGGACTGATGCTTGGAGATAGTGAATCAGAGGCCAGTTGGAGTGAGTTTTTTAGCTGGCTGAAAGATCGAGGCTTGCGAGGCGTAGAACTGATTGTGTCCGATCAACATGGTGGGCTCGTACGAGCCATTCGTACTCATTTTCAAGGGGTGACGTGGCAACGGTGTCAGACTCATTTTATGCGAAATATTCTTGACGCCACCCCCAAGCAGCTGCAGGAGGAGTTGTATCCCCGTGTTCGTGCGATTTTGGATGCCCCTGATCTTGAAACGGCACGGTTGTTGTTGCAACAAACGGTGGAAATATACGAGGCCAAAGCTACAAAGGCGATTTCGGTTTTGGAGAATGGTTTTGATGATGCCACAGCCATTCTTCTGCTGCCCGAAAAGTACCGTAAACGACTTCGGACAACAAATGGCATGGAGCGACTCAACGAAGAAATTCGACGACGAGAACGTGTCATTCGCATTTTTCCTAACCGTGAATCGGTTATTCGCCTAATCGGAGCTTTGCTTATGGAGATAGACGAAAAATGGGCAAGTGGCAAAAAGTATCTCGATATGGCAGAGTATTTGGAATGGCGAGAAACTCAGGCAACAAAAGCGGTGTCTAAAGTGACTCGCATTGGCTAATTTATTTCTCTACCGAGGGGAATTTACACACAAATACGGACTTGATCCAAATAAGAGAAGAGACATTTATAAGAGCGTTGAAAAAATAGTATATAATAGTTTATCGAATAAGTATAACGATCAAATAGTGAAAGAAATTGATGAAGCATACAAAAAATTAAACGTAATATCAAATTACCTTTCAGAATATATGATGAAGAATAATACATACAGTTCGGAATTTATGAAGAATATAACAAATTTGGGAGAGAATATTAAGAATCTACTGCCAAAAATTTATCCTCAAAATGATAATAAAGACATAACCCTATATAATTTGATAGCTCATCCAGAAGATGTAGTTGAAGAATATAGTAAGGAACAGATAGAACAATTTCTGACAACACTAAATTCTTCTATGGACCATCTTTTAAATATTCAAGAAAAATACAAAACAGAAAAAAAGTAACTATGATAGGCATGGAGTATTATTATGTCTGTATCCAACAATACAATGCTGATGAAATGTGATTGTATCCAGTTCCAAATCTAATTGGGTACCCCAAGAACGTTGTGGTGGGAAAGGGCGGCAGCGCTTTATACGTGGTGAAGGTCTTTTTCCTGGCAGGGATATGCTTGACGGCGGAATCATCTCCGGAGAGCAGATGGAGAACTTCATCGAGGTAGAGGAAAAACAGATCATCTCCTAATCCCGTAAGCTCTCCTGCCCGAAGCGCAAACGCGCGGTTGACCCTGTACACCCGTACAAACTCGGAGCGGGCGGCTTCCCTGAGATGGGCGTGTTCGGATGCTGTTGCGAGCTGCTTTTTCAGCCATGTTACCTTGGCAGGGAAGCGTTTCTGAAACCTCTGCCAGGCCTCTTCGTATTGGGCATGCTGCTTCTGGAGAAGCCCTTCCACGTCCGTATGTGACTTTTTGTACTCCTCGATCTGTCGATCCAGCCAGTGTGCATCCTCCTGGGGATGAGGGATGGACAACTCAAATTCATGGGGACCGCGATGTCTATACTGTCTCAAGTAGTCCTCCCGGCTGATTTCCCCCTTGATCACCCGGGATATGCCGACGACGAGTCCCAGACTGGCAAGCCCGGAGCTTCCTCGCAGGTTGGAGAACAGCGCATTCGCATCTTCAGTTCCGACAAGCTTCGTCAGCACCTTGTTTAAACGGAAAGCCGTATCGCCAAATTTGCGGCCACCGGCCAGCAGAGCCCACCAGGCCTTGGCGGTATAGGGCTGAAGCTCATCCTTCCACAACGCCAGCAGTTCTTCCTTGGTCTGCGCGTTTCTGATAAGTGCCGTCATCCGTCTGCACCAATCCGGTGTATGGGCCAGATGCTCCTGCATATGCCGGGAAGCTTCTGCAACCTTCTTTTTGAAACGGATGACGTTTGGCAGGGCTTCCTTGATGAGATGCAAACGGGAAAACGGGTAGACAGGAATGCTCATTCCCTCGGGGATCTGCCCCAGCGCCTCGCGCATTTTTTTCAAGGCAAACGTCATGGGTAGGCCAAACGCCGGAAATATGGACAACGCCACGCTGATATTGGTGTATGCTCTGCCGCAGATATTGCCGGACGTTTCGCCGCATGTCTCATCGCAATCCATTCCTTCCTCCACTGGGTCAGCGGTAAAAGCAGGTTGTAAACAGATCCAGATACTTTTCCGTTTCCGCCAACACCTCGTCGTAGTAATCGGGGCGTAACGAAAGCGACTTGACCTTTTGCTGTTCCTGCGCCGAGAAACCTTCCAGCGTCCAAATCATCATCTGGATGGCTCGTTGGATATCGATGCCTTCCTTGAAGCGGGAAGTGTCAATATCCTCGAAAAGTACAGCGTAACCTTTCGCGATGATGTCTTTGTTTTTTCGCTCCAGCTCGTGCTTCACCTCAGGTGCCTCCTCGCGTTGCGCGGCCAAAATGAACTGGAACATGTCCGGATGTTTTTTGATCAGGTCCATTTTGAGCTGTGCCCATTGGCGGAGTCTGTTGACCAGATCTTTTTCCGTGACATCCATTTTTTCCACCAATTCATTCATCAGCAGCTCCAAGACGTAGTCGTACAAGAATAAAAACAAGTCCTTCTTGTTGCGGAAGTAGTGAAAGAGCAGCCCCTTGGAAATATTGGCTTCCTTCACAATCTCGTTCGTAGACGCATGGGCAAACCCTTTTTCCGCGAATTCTTTCATGGCGGCGTTTAACATGCGTTCCCGCTTTTCCGTTTCCAGCGAGAGAAATTTTGAAATCATCGTGGATGTCTCCTTTGCATAGGAAATCGCTGCTCTGTTGACCACATCGGTCAATGCTATTGTAATGCTGTTGACCAATGTGGTCAATGGGAGATGATCCCTTGAAATGCAATGTGAGAACGAGATTTATGGAAAAACAAGGAGAAAATGAAGCGTCATGTGGAAAATGTCCTCATTTTTCGAGAAAACAGGGAAAAATCGACGATATCTGTGTTTGCCAGAAAAAAATCATAATTTTACCATATAAACTGTTAGCACTCGCATTTGATGAGTGCTAACAACGATGGTGCAAAAGAGCTTGAAGAACACAGGCTTCAGCCGGTTCGACGCCGCACGTTACCGTTGTCTTTCCATAACCCATACGGCACATCGCTGTTAGTCCTTGAGCGCTGTGTGACAAAAAAGAAGATTGTTCATAAATGGAAATTTTTTATTGCTCATTTTTTCAAATGAAGGTAAAAGATTTCGTTTATGTGCAAGCTTCTTTTTTATTTTCTCAAAAAGGGAGGATGATGACTCGTGAAGGCATTGCTGTTGGCGGGTGGTTTGGGCACCCGGCTGAGACCGCTGACGGAGAATCTGGCAAAACCGATGGCGTTGGTGGGAAACCGCCCGTGGCTGGAGCATCTCATCGTTCACCTCAAACAGCAGGGAATCGTTGATTTTGTGATTGCCGTCAAGCATTATCCGGAAATGATTCAACGGTACTTCGGCGACGGACAGGCGTGGGGCGTCAACATCGAATACGCAGTGGAAAAAAACCTGTTGGGCACGGCAGGGGCGATCAAAAACGCGGAAAAACTGCTGAGCGACCGTTTTCTGGCGGTCAATGCGGACATCGTTCACCAGGTCTCGCTGCTGCCGCTGCTGGACTTCCACGTGCAGCACAAGGGGGGCGTCACGATCGGGCTGACCGAGGTGGATGACCCGTCGCAGTACGGCGTGGTGGAACAGCGAGCCACAGGGGAAATTATCCGCTTCGTGGAAAAGCCGGACAAGGAGACGGCGCCGTCGAACCGGATCAACGCGGGCATCTACGTGATGGAAAAAGAGGTGCTGAAGTGGATTCCGCAGGGACGGGAAGTATCGATCGAACGGGAGACGTTCCCGCTTCTGATCGAACGGAACGTGGGGGTCTACGGCAAGCTGATCGACGGCTACTGGATGGATCTGGGGACGAAAAACCGTTACCGGCAGGTGCACTGGGACCTCTTGGATCGCAAGCTGTCCCTGCCGTTTCGAGAGAAAGAACACGGCACGGGCATCCTGATCGGGGAGGAGAGCGAGATCGCCCAAGGCGTGCTGATCGTGCCGCCGGTGCTGATCGGCCGGCGGGTAAAAATCGGCGAGCGGAGCGTGATCGGACCGTATGCGGTGATCGGCGACGGCTGCGAACTGGGCAAGGGCGTCCGCTGCTCGGAAACGATCATGTGGAACGGCTGCAAGGTGCGCGACGCGGCCCAGTTGAAGAACTGCATCTTTGGGTACGGATTGGAGCTGGAAGCCAGCCACATTTTGCATGAAGCGGTGATGAACCGGACGGCGGGAGGAGGACAAGGATGATCCAGGTGGCTTACATGAGCACGTACGTTCCGAAAAAGTGCGGACTGGCGACGTATACCCATCACCTGCGGCATCACGTGAAACAGGCGAAACTGTGGAACGCAGAGGACCCGGTGATCGTGATGGCCGACGAGAACGAACAGGGGTACGGGAACAATCAGGCGCTGTGGCCGCTTGCCAAACACGACAGGGAGGCGTATCGGGCGATGGCGCAGAGAGTGAACGAGAGCGGCGTGTCGGTCGTCTCCCTGCAGCATGAGTTCGGCATTTTTGGCGGGGAAGCAGGGGCGTATGTGCTGGACTTTGTACGCGAGCTGAAAAAACCGCTGGTCACGACCTTCCACACCGTGTTTGCCTCGCCCCAGGAACCGTACCGGTCGATTCAGCGGGAGATCGCCGAACGGAGCGATCGGATCGTCGTAATGAATCGCCGGGCAGTCGGCTATCTGCGGCAGTCGTTCGGGATTCCGGAAGAGAACATCGTGTTTATCCCGCACGGCACCCCCGTTCCCAACCCGCAGCAGCGGGAGGCCGTTCGGCAGCGGCTGAACTGGGCGGATAAAAAGGTCATGATGACGTTTGGCCTGCTCAGCCGCGGAAAGGGTTTGGAACTGATTTTGGAGGCGCTGCCGCAAGCGGTGAAGGAGGTCCCCAACCTGCTCTACGCGGTGGTCGGCCAAACCCATCCGGAAGTGAAGAAACGGGAAGGGGAAGCGTACCGGGAGGAGCTGATGGAGCTGATCCGGCGAAACCGCCTGGAACGCCATGTGGTGATGATCGACCGGTACGTGGACGAAGAGGAGCTGGTCCAATTCCTGACGGCGTGCGACCTGTACGTCACCCCTTACCCGGGAATGGAGCAGATCACCAGCGGCACGCTGGCCTATGCGGTCGGGCTGGGACGTCCGGTGTTGAGCACGCCGTACAGCTATGCCCAGGATTTGCTGGAGGGCTGCGACGAGCTGCTGATTCCGTATGGCGAACGCGAGCGGTGGGCGGAAAAAATCGCGGCGCTCTTGCGTGACGACAGCCTGAGGCGGGACTGGGAGGCAAAAATCGGCCGCATCGGCTCCGCCATGCACTGGCCGCAGATCGGCAAACGCTGCGCTTCCCTGTTTGTCAAGCTTTCCAAACAGTCCGGCAGCACGTTTGAGCAGACGGAGGGAACACCCGTTGCGGCCCTTTCCCGTTAGCTTTCGACACCTGGAGAGAATGACCGATGACACCGGACTGTTGGAGCACTGTCTCGGAAACATCCCGCGCCGCCGGGAGGGCTATACGACCGATGACAACGCCAGAGCGCTGTGGGCGTGTGCCGTTTGGCGGCAGCATGCGGACCAGGCGGGAGACCGCGATCTGCAGGCGACCCTTGACCGCCTGATCGACCGCTATCTCGGGTTTCTTCTGTGGGTTCAGCAGGAGGACGGCAGCTTCCACAACAACATCGGCTACGACCGCAGGCCGGAACCGGAGAAGCCGTCTGACGACTGTCTCGGCCGTGCGCTGTGGGCGTGCGCGGTCGCATCGGCGGTGCTTCCCGACAGCGGCCGGCGATTTGTCGCCTCCCAACTGTTTGCCAAAGGGCTGCCGCGGACGACGGCGATGAAGTTTCCGCGCGGGTGGGCCTTCGCGCTGGCAGCGTGCAGCTTGTTGGCCAGGAACGGCAGCGGCTCTGCCGATTCTGCCGCCTGCATGGAGCTGATCGAGCTGTTTGAAGAACGGCTGATCCGGCTGTACCGGGAGGCGTCCGCCGACGGTTGGCATTGGTTCGAGCCGGTGATGACCTACGGAAACGGCGTGCTGCCGTGGGCGCTGTTTTCCGCCTACCGCGTGACGAAGCGGGAGGAGACGCTGGCCATCGCCAAAGAGAGTCTCGATTTTCTGATCGCCAAGATGACCGGACAAAACGGCGTGATTCGCCCCATCGGCAACCGGGGCTGGTGCACGCCGCAGTCCCGCAGCGACTGGGATCAGCAGCCGTTGGAAGTAATGAAACTGGCGCTCGCTTCGGCGGAAGCCCATGCGGTGCTGGCTGATCCTGTGTACAGGCAAACGGTGGACAAATGCCGGGCGTGGTTTTACGGAGACAACGATGGAGCCGTGCCGATGGCAGACGCGGCGGAAGGTAGCTGCTGCGACGGACTGACTCCAAGCGGAGCCAATCTGAATCAGGGAGCGGAATCGACCCTGTCCTACTTGCTGACGGAAGCGATTTATCACAATGCGGTAACTGGAGGTTGATGCACATGCACGTTACGGCTGCACACGACATTCACATCCCGTCCCACGTTTTCCGGGAGTACGACATCAGGGGCAGAGCCGGGGAAGAGATTCATCCGGCGTTTGCCTGGCTCCTGGGGAGAGCGTTCGGCCAAAAGCTGAAGGCGGCCGGGCTGGACAAGGCGGTCGTGGGGCGGGATAACCGGAAGTCCTCGCCGGAGCTGCAAACCGCTCTGATGGCCGGGCTTCTCCGCTCGGACATCCGCGTCGTCGATATCGGTGAGGTGACGACGCCGATGTTTTACTACAGCCTGGAGCATCTGGACATTCCTTCCGGGCTGATCGTGACGGCAAGCCACAACCCCGGTGACGAGAACGGCTTCAAAATTGCCATGGACAAGACCACCATCTACGGCGAGGCGATCCAGGATCTGCACAACACCATGCGCGCGCTGCTCGCCGAGGAAGGCGTGCCGCACGAACGTTTTGCCCTTCCGGAAGGCGTGGAGCGGGTGGACATCGAACAGCCCTATCTCGCGATGCTGCGGGAAAAAATTGTCCTGGGACCGCGCAAAGTGAAGGTGGTGGCGGACTGCGGCAACGGCACCCCCTCGCCGTTCGTGCCGAAAGCGCTGGCCCAGTGGGGCTGCGAAGTGGTTCCGCTCTACTGTGAATCCGATCCGAATTTCCCCCATCATCACCCCGATCCGGTTGACCCGAAAAACCTGCAGGACTTGATCCGCAAGGTGCGCGAGGAGAAAGCCGACCTCGGGGTGGCCTTCGACGGCGATGGCGACCGCCTGGGCGTCGTCGACGAGCAGGGCAATATCCTGTGGGGCGATCAACTGATGATTCTGTTCTGGCGGGAGATCCTGCCGAAACATCCCGGATGCCAGGCGCTGGTGGAAGTAAAATGCTCGCGGGCACTGGTGGAAGAAATCGAGAAGCTGGGCGGAAAGCCCGTGTTCCACCGCACCGGCCATTCCCATATCAAAGCCTCGATGAAACGGCTGAACGTGCCGTTTACCGGTGAAATGTCCGGCCACATCTTCTTCAAGGACGAGTATTTCGGCTTTGACGACGCGCTCTACGCGGCGGGGCGGCTGCTTCGCATTTTGACCAACAGCGACAAGCCGCTGTCCGCGCTGTTTGCCGACATTCCCCGGTACCACGCCACGCCGGAGACGAGAGTCCCCTGCGAGGAAAGCAAAAAGCGGACCATCCTGGACAAGGTCAAACAGTATTTCCGGCCCGAGCGCGAGATTATCGACGTGGACGGCGCGAGGGTGATCTTCCCGAACGGCTGGGGACTGATCCGCGCCTCCAACACGCAGCCGATTTTGGTCCTTCGGGCGGAGGCGGATTCGGAGGAAGGGCTGGCCGAGATCAAACGGGAGATCGAGAAGGCCCTTGCGTTTGCCGATTCCGCGCTGACGGTGGGCTGGTAACCTTCGAAACAGCGGACTGACGTGTACCCGTACCATCCTGTCGTGATTCGATGGTAGTGCCTTCTTGCATACTGAGATCAACCGGGGTGAGTGAGGAAAATGAACGCGTATCCGTTACTGTTTTCACCGACGTATCATCAACGGATTTGGGGCGGCAATCGCCTGCGTACATTATTCGGCTATCCCATTCCCAGTGAGCAGACGGGTGAGGCGTGGGTCATATCCGATCACCCGAATGGCAGAACCACGATCAGAAACGGCGTCTATCGCGGAAAGACGATCAGCGAGCTGCTGGCGGAACAGCCCGATTGGTTTGCGCCGAAGCGTCTGGAACGCTTTCCGCTGTTGGTGAAACTGCTGGACGCCAACGACACGTTGTCCGTACAGGTACATCCGGACGACCGCTTTGCCGCTGTCCATGAGAACGGTGAACTGGGGAAGGCGGAGTGCTGGTACGTCGTGCACGCCGAACCCGGAGCGGAAATCGTGTACGGCCATACCGCCAGGACGCGGGAGGAGCTGGCGGAGATGATGAAGGCCAACCGCTGGGACGAACTGTTGGTGCGGGTCCCGGTACGGACCGGTGACTTCTTCTATATTCCGCACGGCACGCTCCACGCGCTGGGCAAAGGCATTGTCGTCCTCGAAATCCAGCAAAACTCCGACGCCACATACCGCGCCTACGACTACGACCGCGTCGACCAGTCCGGACGGAAGCGCGAACTGCACATCGACAAGGTGCTGCAGGTGACCAACGTGCCGAACAAGCCGGCCCAGATCCGGGCAAAGACAGCGGGCAGCCGCTTCCTGCAGGTGAACCACTACCTGGACAGCCCGTTTTTCACGGTAGAAAAATGGACGCTGCGCGGCTCGCGCGACGAAGAGTCCGGGGACCGGTTCTCCCTCGTGTCCGTTCTCGCCGGATCGGCCCGGCTGGAATGGAGCGGCGGTGATCTCACGGTGGAAAAAGGGGATCACCTGCTGATACCGAGAACGTTGGGCAGGTACAGACTGGCGGGCGACATGGAAGCAATTGTCTCCTTCCCGCCGGGACAGGCGGCCACGCTGCGAAAAGCGGGCTGAACGCGTCAGATGGTGCAAGCGATACAAAGACCCTGGCAAAGGGTCTTTTTCATTTTTATGGGAGCCCACGATCTTCTTTGCGCGTCTGGGCTCACCACCTCATGGGCGCAGCCATAAGCTGGGATATACACCTATACACCTATACACATTTGGAGGAGTTTTTCCATGCATGGATATCCGATAGCGTTTCCCCACTACTGGCCCAGGCTCGTGCGGGAGCCGGGATTGGGCGAACCGCGCGATCGGGGGCTGGCCGCCGATATCTTGCGAGCCATCCACCGGGAAGAGCGGGCCGCCAATTATTTCAGCACGCTGATGGAGCTGGCCCCGAACGACAACATCCGGACTGTTTTGGACATCGTCCGCGACGAGCGGATCAAGCATGCCCAGCGGTTCTCGGAAATCTACAGGCAGTTGACCGGACGGGAGCCGCAGATGAGGCGGGAAGAGGTGCCCGCGCCGGAATCGTTTGCCCGGGGACTGGAATTTGCCATCCGGGACGAACTGGCCGCCGCCGATCTGTACCGGGACATCGCCGATCGAGCGGTGACGCTCACGATCAGAAGGGGGTTCACCCGAGCAGCGGAAGACGAACTGCGCCAATCCAACGTGCTGATGAACATGCTGGCACAGCTGGGAGTATCGTAGATGGCTGGCGGGTGCCAAGCGAAAACGGGCGGCCTGTCCATTCGGGCCGCCCGCCGCTTTTGAAAAAAGGACAGCGGGCGCCGGGGGGTTACACGAGTGTCAGCGCTCCGGCGCCGTCGTGATCGGTTTCAGGCGCAGGGCGGCAGGGTCCGCTCCCCGGCTGCGCACGGCCTGAAACGCTTCTTCCCAAAAGTAGTGTTGGCTGTTGAGCGGATGCGGGCCTTGTGCCGCAACGGGCCGGTATTGGCCGTCCGGCTGCAGCACACGAGCTTTGGCGTCGTCCCGCAGCATGATGTCCAGGATGTGCAGGATCCGCTCCTTCAGGTCTTCCTGGAGGACGGGGAAGAGAATCTCCACGCGAGCGATCATGCTGCGCGTCATCCAGTCCGCGCTGGAGAGGAAGACGTCGGCCTCCCCGCCGTTGTGGAAGCAGTAGATGCGGCTGTGCTCGAGAAACCGGCCGACGATGCTGATGACGCGGATGTTTTCGCTGACCCCTTCGATGCCGGGCCGCAGGCAGCAGATGCCGCGCACGATCAGATCGATCTTGACGCCGGCGCAGGACGCCTTGTACAAGGCTTCGATAATCTCCTTGTCGGTCAGGGCGTTCATCTTGGCGATGATGCGGGCCGGTTTTCCCGCCTGACTGTGGGCGATTTCCCGCTCGATCAGGCCGAGGAACGAGCCCCTGATCGTCCCGCCTGTACACGACGAGTCTCGCCGTGTTGGAGCCCAGATCGATGACGCCGATCCCCACTTTATGGTGCTTCCTTGTTTTTACCATTATGCCACAGGTGCCGCCGTTCCATGGAAACGTCTTGGGGAAATGTCCGGCGGGTTCGTGATGGTATTTCGTGTGCCGCCGAATTGCGGAGGTATGCGACAATGAATCGGCGTGGAGCTTGTTCAGAAATTGTTGAGAACAAAAACCTATGATAGAAGGTGCGGCTTGTGTCGGATTCGGGGTTGAAAAAGCGAGGTGTGATACTCTGAAAGCCATATTGGTTGACGATGAACGTCTGGCTTTGCACTACCTGGAAAAACTGCTGCGGGAATGCGGAGGGCTGGAGATCGTCGGGCGATATCAAAATCCCCGCCGCGCTTTGGACGAACTGCCGCAGGTAAAGCCCGACGTCATCTTTCTCGATGTCGAGATGCCCGAGTTGAACGGCATCGAAACGGCGGAAGAGGTGCTCAGACTCTCGCCTGAAACGGATCTTGTCTTTGTGACGGCCTATGATGAGTACGCGGTCAAGGCGTTTGAACTCAACGCGCTGGACTACGTGCTGAAACCGGTTCAGCGCGACCGTCTGATCAAAACGGTGCAGCGGCTGATCGACAGGCGGCATGAGACGGCCGTCGTTCCGCTCGCCCGGCAAACCGGCATGATCCGCTGCTTTCAGTCTTTGCAGATCGAGGTTCCGCCGCGTGGACCGGAAACCATTCGCTGGCGGACGGCAAAAGCGCAGGAACTGTTTGCATACCTGGTTCATCGGCGGGGGCAGCCCGTTCGCAAAGACGCGCTGCTCGACTTGTTCTGGCCGGACACGGACCGGAAAAGGGGATTTGCCCGGCTTTACACAACCATCTACCAGATCAGAAAAACCTTGAAAGAGCTCGGCATCGGCATCCACATCGCCAACTGCGACGACGGCTATCTGCTGGACATGAACCACGTCAGGCTGGATGTGGACGAATGGGAACGCGGCGTGAGGGAATTGTCCCCCGTGACGGGGGAGACGCTGTCCGAGCACTTGAACCTGCTGGAATTGTACCGCGGCGATTACCTGGACGACTACGACTACCTGTGGGCGGAAAGCGAGCGGCAGCGGCTGCGGACGCACTGGTTTTACCACGCGACCCATGTGGCCGGCTATCTGGAGTCCGTTGGCGAATACGCCCGGGCGCTGGCGGTCTATCACCGCATCCAGCGCTTTCACCCGCATGTGGAAGAGACGTACGTGACTCTGATGAAGCTGTATGACAGGCTGGGCGACCGCGATGCCGTGGAGAGGGAGTACATGAAGCTGACCAGGATGCTGAGCGAGGAGTATGGCGTCGCGCCCCAGCAGACCGTTCGGGAATGGTATCTGCGTTGGAAGAAAAAACAAAGCCGGTAGCGTCTGTTCCGGTCCCGGAACGGAACGGCACGGTATGACACGCGCGTCATGTCATACTGTTTTTTGTGGAGAAATATGGTAGAGAAGGGGAACATACCCGATGCGGCAGCATGACAAAAGAAATGGGGAGTACCAGTGAGAACGACCATGATTGTCGACGATACGGCGTTTACCAGGCTGATGCTTCGCGGCATGCTCGAATCGCTCGGACTGGAGGTGGTGGTGGAGGCGAAGTCGGGAGAGGAGGCCGTCAAACAGTTTATGTTGTACCGTCCCGACCTGGTCACCCTGGATATTTCCACGCCCGGCATGGACGAATTGGCGGCGGTGAAAAAGATCAGGGAAATCGACGGAAAGGCCAAGATCATCGTCTGTTCGGCCGTGGTGCAGCGGGACGCCATCATGCGGGCGATTGCCGCGGGCGCGTCCGACTTTCTGGCCAAACCGCTTCAGAAAGACCGCGTGGAATGGTCCATCCAACACCTCAAGGCAGAAAATGGATGAAGATGGGAGGAAAGGATCAGAATAGCCGGCGGAAAAGCCGGCTAGTAGCGAACCGTTTCGGGGAACAGGTAGTAGTGATCGCCCGGCAACGAGTGGATGCGAAAGCCCCCGCGCGAAAAATCGCGGTTATGATACTTGGCAATATAGGTGATGTTCGTAGTATAATAGTCCCAATAATTGGTGATGTATGGAAAAAATCGCACCTCGTCCCGGCCGCGCTCGTCTGCCGAATAGTGAAGCGGGGCAATGCCGTACGCGTCCAGCGAAAAGACGCCGGCCGTCACTTCGTTCAGGCGGAAAAACTTGCGGAGCGCAAGGGGGGTGTACCGGGTGTAGTCGATGCTGCTGACCGACATCAGCTTGACGCCCAACTGCGTGCGATACCGCAGCGATGCGTCCATCTTTTCGCGAAACGACGGATGAAACGCGCTGGGGCTGTTGCCCGCATTGATGTCCGTCGGCAGCAGGAAATCTTCCAGGAGGTAGATGTCGCGGCGGTCGAGCGCTGTCGCCGCGCCGTTCGGATTGTAGAGGGGATGTACCGCACTGCCCATCACGTCGTCGGGGTCCCACGCGTTGACGAAGGCGGACAAGCCCAGTTCGTGTACGTAGCGGACCGTCTCGTTCAGACGGGCGCGGGAGACACCGTAGTCAAACCCCGCGTCATCGAGGAAGATCCCGTCTGCGCCCAGTGCCTTCCACTTTCGCACCTTGTCCTTCAACGCGGCCATGGAGTGATTGACGGTCGTCACCCCGAGATCGACGTAGCCGTAGACGCGGATGTGCGGCTTGATCCTGCGCGCGAAGCTGAGAACGTGTTGGGTCGAATGGTGATGGGGGTGGGTGGGTTCCTCCAGATTTTCGCCGAACACCAGCACGTCGTACTGGGCAAAAATCTCAGCCGCCCTGTTTTCATCCCATACGTGATTGACGGCTTTCGGGATGCCGTAGTAGATCAGCAGCCGGTAGCCGGGGGGCGCGTCGTCTGCGGCAGCGGTCGGGGACAGGCCGGTTGCGGCCGACGTGAACAGGCACGAGAAAACGAGCAGGAAAGCGGCGAATGGACCGGTTTTCATGGTCAACCTCCTGGGGCGGGTTCTCCCTGGAAACAGGGGCGGCATGATTCGACTTCGGGTGTCGATTTCATTATAGCATAGTGCGAATGGACCAAAAGTGCTGGTCGAAACCGCTGGTGCAGGGACTTATGTCTCAAAATGAATGGGAATTCCGAATAGAACGAACGTGCTTGTCGATTGGCAATGGATGGAGGTGTCCGGCATGAACGTTCTCGTAACGGGAGGATATGGCTTTATCGGGTCCTCGGTGGTTGAACGTTTTCACAAAGAGGGCCATCGGGTGTACATTATCGACAACCTGTCTACGGGCAGGCGGGAACGCGTGACCGTCCCCCACAAGGCGTATGCCTACAATGTGGAAGATCGGGCCTGCGAGGAAGTGTTCCGCAGCGTGGGATTTGACGTCGTGGTTCACCTGGCGGCACAGACGAGCGTCATGGACTCTCTGGAACGCCCCTGCCAGGATGCGGAGGCGAACGTCCTCGGGCTGGTCAACATGCTGAACTGCGCGCGGCTGCACGGCGTCAAAAAATTTATCTTCGCCTCATCCGCGGCCGTCTACGGCGATACCGACCAGCTTCCCGCCCGCGAAGAGACGGCCTGCCATCCGCTGTCGCCGTACGGGATGAACAAGCGGCTGGGGGAGATGTACTGCGAAAAATGGCAGGAGCTGTACAAGCTCGATACCTTGTGCCTGCGCTTTTCCAATGTCTACGGTCCCCGCCAGAGCAGCTCGGGGGAAGGGGGCGTCATTTCCGTCTTTCTGAATCAGGCGCGGGAAGGCAAACCGCTGTATGTCTTCGGAGACGGAACGCAGACACGCGATTTCGTCTACGTCGACGATGTGACCGATGCCATTTACCGTGGCGCCACGAGCGATGTGACGGGAATCTACAACGTGTCGATGGGCCGGGAAACCAGTGTGAACGAGCTGATCGAGACGATCCGAACGCTGGTCCCGGTGAAGGATGTCCAGTACCTCGACAGCAGGCCGGGCGAGATCGCCCGCTCCTGCCTGGACAACAGCCGGCTGAAGCGCGACCTGGACTGGGTGCCGCTCTATTCGCTGCAGGAGGGGATTGCTAAAACCTGGGAATGGATGCTGCGGCAGGAGGCTGCTGCGGCCCGGGAAGAGGCAGCCCCCGCGCGGGAGACGCCCGGATGGTGGCGGATCATCCGGCCGTTTGTGGAAAACGGGCTGGCCTTTGCCGCGGTTGCCCTGCTTTCCCGCGACCAGAGCGGCTTTTTGTACGAATACGGCTTTGATTTTCGGTTGGTGTACATTCTGCTGATCGGGCTCATGTACGGATCGCGCCAGTCGTTCCTCTCCGCTTCGGCGGTGATCAGCCTGTATGTCGCCGACAGCCTGGCCAACGGGCGCGACTGGGGCTCGCTGCTGTTTGACCCGGAAACGTTGTTTGTCGCCGCGGTCTACCTGTTTTTCGGCTTGTCGGTCGGGTTTGTGACGGACAAGTACAAAAAAGAGCTGGCGTTTGCCAAAAACGAGCTGGCGGTGGAAGCGCAGCGGTACAAGCTGCTGATGGACGTGTACAAGGACACGCGCAGCGTCAAGGAAGCCCTGCAGCGGCAGGTGCTGACCAACAGGGACAGCCTGGGCCGCATCCATGCGCTCGTGACCGAACTGGAGAGCCTGGAGCCGGAACAGGTGGTCGGCGCGGCGGTGAACGTGATGGAGGACCTGATGGAGTCCAGGAAAATCTCGATCTATGCCGTATCGGCAACCGGCTATTTGCGGCTGCTGCTTCAGTCCAACGACGCCGATCTGCGCGCCCCCCGTTCGCTGCACCTGAAAGACGTACCGGAGCTGTCCGAGGTCGTCACGTCGCAGCGCTTGTGGGTGAACAAAAAACTGGTGCCGGGGCTGCCGATGCTGGCTGCGCCGGTGGTTCACCAGGGGGAGACGATCGCGCTGGTCTGCGTGCACGAGCAGGGGTTTGAACGGTTTACCCTGTACCACGAAAACCTGTTTCGGATTGCCGTTGACATGATTTCCCGCTCGCTCTCCCGCGCCTTTACCTACGTGGCCGCCACGCGCAGCGAACGCTTCGTGGAGGAGACGCCGATTTTGCAGGAAGGAGCCTTTTTGGAAGTGCTGCGCAGCAAACAGGCGGCCAAGGAACGGTACCAGGCCGCGTACACCTTGCTGCACGTGGAGGCGTCCGAAAACGGCCTCAAGGAAGCGGCCGAGCGTCTTTCCCGCCTGCTGCGCGACACGGACTACATCGGGCTGTGGCGGGGCCGGCTGGTGCTGCTGTTGTCCAACTCCGGGCCGGAGGAAGCCAGGGCGGCGATGGAGCGGCTGCAAAAATACGGCGTGGCAACGCGCCTTGTGAGCGAGGATGCGGTCTATGCTTAGAGGCTCGATTGCGGTCTACTACGTGCTGACGGCGGTGTATCTGGTGCTCCTGTTCCGCCGCCGGGAACCGATGAGCGGCGGCAGGGCGGCGCTGGCCTGCCTGATTCCGTTTGCCGGGCTGCCGCTGGCGTTCATCGCCGGGAGAGCGGCGGCGAAAAGCGCGTCCGCCGATCCGGACCGGTTCGCCGACGTGGTGGGACTGAAGGCGGATCCGGCAGGCATCCTGGTCAAAGTGGACCTGGAGAAGGAGACGTCGATCGTCCCGATTGAAGAGGCGCTTGTGCTCAATGACCACGCCACCCGCCGCCGAATCGTGATGGACGCGCTGAAGGAGGAATCGCTGGACCTCGTGGGCTTTCTCGCCAAGGCTGCCCGCAACGAAGACAGCGAAACCGCCCACTACGCCGTCACCGCCATTCTGGAAATGAAGCGGGGGATGATGGCCGAACTGCAGCGGTGGTCGGTCGAACGGGAGCGCCACCCCGATGATCCGTCCGTTCTGGCCGGGTACGCCGAAGCGTTGAAGCGGTATCTCGGCAGCGGACTGATGGATGCCGAGATGGAGCGCACCTACCGCTTGCTGCAGGCGGACGTGCTGGAGCGCTTGATCCGGGAGAAGGACTGCGGGGAAGAGGCGTTCGCCGACAAGGTGGAGTGCGAACTCGTCCTGCGCCGCTACGACAGGGCGGAAGCGGCCAGCGAACGGTTTCTCCAGGCCTATCCGCAATCGGAGACGGCCTATTACACGGCGCTGAAACTGTATTACACGCTGCGGGCCGGGCGGAAGTTTCACGAGACGCTGAACAGGCTGAAACACTCGTCCGTCACCGTGTCGTATCCGACCCTGCAGATCATTCGGTACTGGAGCAGGGGTTCTCTATGATGATCAAGACAAAATCGCTCAGGCGCATGATCGTGCTGCTTGTCTTTGTCCTCCTGCTGACGCTGTTGATGCAGATGTCCCGTTCGGAGCTGGTGATGCGCTGGAACGGGGACAACGACGGGACCGGACCGCAGGCCGCCGCCCGCAACGCGCTGGCGCCTGCAGAGCTGGCCCGCATCCATCAGGAACGGCTGGTCGTTCTGGTTGACCCGGATGACGCGACGAGCCAAAAGGTGGCGTATCAGGCGGAACAAGTCCTGACCGGGATGAAAAAGCGGTTTGAGCGGGTACCCGTGGGAAGCGTCATGCCCGATCCCGCCCCCGACGGCGTGATTGTGACCGTGTCCGATTTGACGCGGCTCGCGGGAACGGAATGGCTGGACGGCTACGTGGCGCGGGGCGGCCGCGTGCTGCTGGCGATCGAGCCGGAGAACAACGAGGCGTTTTCCGCCATGTACCGCAGGCTGGACATCCTCGAGATCGGCACGTACGTGGAGACCAGCGACATTCGCCTCCATACCAACGTGCTGCTCGGGTTTGCCGGCGGCGAGTTTCGCGATCCCGGCCTGCACATTTCCGTGCTGCGCGTCAAGCTGGGACAGCACAGCCGCGTTCACGTCTCGGCGGGGGAACACGTGCCGCTGTTGTGGGAAGCGCCGTACGGAAAGGGAGCCTACATTGTGTTCAACGGCGCGCTGCTGCAGGAGAAGATCAACCGCGGGCTTTTCGCGGGCGCCATCGGCGTGCTGCTGCCCGACCTGATCTACCCGGTGCTCAACGCCAAACTGATGTACATCGACGACTTTCCCGCGCCGTTTCCCCAGGGAACCCATCCCCTCATCGACCGGGACTACCGGATGGATCTGCCGCATTTTTTCAAGAAAGTGTGGTGGCCGGACATGATCCGGCTGGCGCGCAAGCACGATCTGAAGTACACAGGGGCGCTGATCGTCACCTACGGCAACCGGGTCACCCCGCCGTTTGACTGGGAGAGCGACGCGGACGTCTCCAGCCTGGTGCTGTACGGGCGCGAGCTGTTGAAAGAAGGGGGCGAAATCGGCGTCCACGGCTACAACCATCAGACGCTGTCTACCGTTCCGCGGGTGTCGCGGGCGTTCGGCTACAACATGTGGCCGAGCCAGCGGGAGATGACGGACTCGCTTCGCTCCTTGCGGCAGTACGTCGAGTCCGTCTTTCCGCACTACCCGCTGCGCACCTACGTTCCGCCGTCCAACGCCCTGGACGAGGCGGGCCGGCAGGTGCTGAAACAGGCGCTGCCCGACCTCGTCAACATCTCGTCCCTGTACATCGAGGACATCCGAAACCTTTCCTATGTCCAGGAATACAGCGTGGCTCCCGACGGCGTGGTGGAAATGCCGCGCGTGACCTACGGGTACCGGATCGGGGAGTACGACCGCTGGATGATGGCCAACGCGGTCACCGCCTACGGCATCTTTTCCCACTTTGTTCACCCGGACGACGTGATTGACGAGGTGCGGGGCGGCAATGGTAGCTGGCGCGATCTGTACACGAGTCTGGAGGAGTACCTGGAACTGGTACAGGACCGCTACGGCTGGCTGCGCCCCATGACCGCCGCGGAGGCGAGCGGCGAGGCAAGGCAGTGGCTCGAGAGCCAGCCCGTCTTTGAGCGGCGTCCCGGCGGCTTAAACGGCTACATCAACGGCTTTACCGGCCCGCAGTACTTTCTGCTGCGGACCGACCGGAACATCGTGCGCACGAAGCGGTGCGAGGTGCGGCGCATCGAGCAGGGCGCCTATCTGGTGCGCGCGGATCATGAAATCTTTTCGATCGATTGGACGGAGAAACCATGAAGATTTGCATTGTCGCGGAAGGTTCCTATCCGTATGTGACCGGCGGCGTGTCCAGTTGGATTCATGACGTGATCAGCTCCATGCCCCGGCACGAGTTCGTCATTTTCGCGATCGGAGCGGAGGAGCGAAACAGGGCGAGATTCACCTACCGGCTGCCGGCCAATGTGAGCGAGGTGCGGGAGGTGTTTCTCGACGCTTTTTTGCAGGAAGAGGGCCGCTGGGGCCGACGATATAAGCTGAGCGGCGAGGAGCGGGACGCCCTGCAGGGGCTGATTGTCGGCGAGCGGGACACCGATTGGGAGGCGCTGTTTCGGCTGCTGCGCAGCGGGCGCTGGAACGCGTCCACGGAATTTTTAATGAGCCGGGATTACTTTGATCTGTTGAGCGATGTGGCCAGACAGCGGTACGAGCAGCTTCCGTTTCGGGAGCTGTTCTGGACCGTCCGTTCCATGCTGCTGCCGCTGATGCAGCTTCTCCGCCACCCGCTGCCCGAGGCGGACCTCTACCACGCGGTCTCGACCGGGTACGCCGGCGTCATCGCCAGTCTGGGCAAGCACCTCTACGGCAGGCCGATGCTTTTGACCGAGCACGGCATCTACTCCCGCGAGCGGGAGGAGGAGATCATCAAGGCGGACTGGGTCAAAGGCTACTTCAAAGACTTGTGGATTCGCTACTTTTACGGCCTGGCCCGCTGCGCCTACCAGTACGCCGACCAGGTGGTGACGCTGTTCAACCGCAACCGGGAGATCGAGATCGAGCTGGGATGTCCCGCGTCGAAAATCGCGATCATCCCCAACGGCATCAAGGCGGACGCGTACGCCGACCTGCCGCGGAAAACGGCGGACGATCCGGCCGTTCACATCGGCGCCATCGTGCGGGTGGTGCCGATCAAGGACATCAAGACGATGATCCAGAGCTTCGCCGCGGTCAAGCGGGAGGTGCCGGAAGCGACGTTTACCATCATGGGGCCGTACGACGAAGACCCGGACTACTACCGCGAATGCGTGGAGCTGGCGGAGACGCTGGACGTGCGGGACCTGACCTTCACGGGCAGCGTCGACGTCAAGGCCCGCATCGGCAAGCTGGACGTGGTCGTTCTCACCAGCATCAGCGAAGGGCAGCCGCTGGCCGTCCTGGAGGCGATGGCGGCGGCCAAGCCGGTCGTGGCGACCGACGTCGGAAGCTGCCGGGAACTGCTCTACGGCAGCGCGGCGGACGGGGTGGAAGGCCGCGCCGGGCTGGTCGTGCCGGTGCTGGACGACAAAGAGATCGCCCGCGCCATCATCACCCTGTGCAAAAGCGAGTCGCTGCGCCGGGAAATGGGAGAAAACGGCCGGCGCCGCGTCCTGTCGGCGTATACCCACGATCAGTTCATTTCCCGTTACGAATCGCTGTACGCCTCGCTCGGAAAGGGGGAGAAGACATGGCGGGAATCGGCTTTCAACTGAAACGGCTGTTTGACCGCGAAGGCTTGTTCGGCCGCGTGCAGGCCATCTCGTACGCCTCCCTGGTGACGGTGGGGCCGATCCTGAGCTGCATGGCGGCGGTCGCGGTCGTCCACTGGCTGCTCGTCGCCGAAATGGCGCCGTATCGGGCCCGCGAGCTGTTTCAGGCGGGAACGGCGTACGCCTTCGCCTTTTCGTTTATCGTCGCGGCTCCGTTCTCCATGCTGTTTACCCGGCTCGCGTCCGACCAGCTCTACGAACAGCGCTGCGACGAACTGCTGCCGACGTTTTACGGAAGCCTGCAGGTGGCGCTGGGCTGCGCGTCTGTACCCGCCGCGGCCTTTCTCCTGCTGGCGCCGCTGGAGCTGGCGGAGAAGCTGGCGCTGGTTGTGCTGTACATGGAGTTGACCGTCATCTGGATGGGCGTGGTGTACGTGTCGGCGATGAAGGCGTACCGGCGGATTGCCGGGGCGTTTTTCGCAGGCATGCTGCTCGCGATGGTAGCGGTCTGGCTGTACGTTCGTCTGGAAGGGGAGCGGTTGGCGGCGTTGTTTGCCGGATTTGCCGGCGGATTTTTTGTCACGGCGGCGGTGCTGCTGTGGGAGGTCGAGCGTTTTTTCCGCACGCCGCGGCCGGCGTCGCCGTACGGATTTGTTCGGGATATGCGCCGGTATCCCTCCCTGTTGGCGATCGGCCTGTTCACTGCCGTCTCGATGTATGCGCATCAGTTTGCCCAGTGGGCGTTTCACGGCGAATGGCTGGAGGGGACGTTTCGCCTGACTCCGGAATACGATGTGGCCGTCTACTATGCCGTCCTCTCCGTGCTGCCGACGCTGGTCTGGTTCGTGGTGTCGGTGGAGACGGCGTTTTACCCGAAGTATCGCCAGTATTACGACGCGATTCTCGGACAGGGGACCATTCTCGAGATCGACCGCGCCCGCCGCGAGATGGAACAGGTGCTGATCGGGGAGCTGGCCAAGCTGATGGGGATTCAGCTCGTCTTTTCGCTGGTGGCCGTCGCCTGCGGCATCCGATACCTGCCCTACATCGGTTTTACCGCCGAACAGGTGGATACGTTCAACATCCTGGTCATGGCCTTTTACGTGTACATCATGAACAGCGTCTCGCTATTGCTGCTGCTCTACTTTGACGATCGAAAGGGAGCGCTGGCGCTCTCGGCGATCTTTTTGGCGGCCAACGTGGCGGCCTCCTGGGCCCTGCGCGACGTCGAATACCAGGGGCTGTCCCTGTTTGCCGCCTCGTTTCCCGTCCTCGCCGCCACCCTGGGCAGGCTGATATACCGGCTGCGCCGGCTGCACTATGCGACGTTCAGCGCGCAGCCGCTGGTTTTGCGGGAGCATGCCCGGATGCGCGGCAGGGCAGGATGACAGCGGAGGAGGAGAAATGGGATGAAACAGACAAGGAGAAGCGGGTGGCTGGCCGTCTTGCTGGCGTTGAGCGTCGCGGCGGCGGGCGGCTGTACGCCGGACGCAGAGGTCAGCCAGCCGCAGGAGCAGGGTGCCCGGTCGGCCGTGCCGCCTGCCGGGGAGTACGCGCCCAAGCTGCAGGAAAACCGGCTGGTCTACGAAAAGGATCAGCCGGGAAGCGTCGTACATCTGTACATCACCGTGACGGAAGACAATCTCACCGCCGAGCGGCCGATGACCTGGGCGGAGCTGAACCGGATCGCCAACGAGGCCGACAGCACGGCCGAGCGGAAGCTGAACGTCATCGTGCAGGAAGGGACGGATCAGGGGCCGCAGAAAGGGATGTTCGGCTACGGAACCTCAGAGCCCAACGCCTCCATCACCCTCCGGGGCAAGTCGTCGATCCGGGCGCCGCAGAAGTCGTACAAGATCAAGCTCTTTGACAATGCCGGCTACTGGCGGGACCAGCGGACCATCAACCTGAACAAGCACGCTTCCGATTTCACCCGGCTGCGCAACAAACTGAGCTTTGACTACTTCAAGCAGCTTCCGGACATCACCAGCCTGCGCACGCAGTTCGTCCACCTGCACGTCAGGGATCTCACCAGCAGCCGTGCGCAGGCCCCGTTTGAGGATTACGGCCTGTACACCCAGATCGAACAGCCCAACAAGTCTTTTCTCCGGACGCACGGGCTGGATCCCTACGGCCATCTGTACAAGGCATCCAACTTTGAGTTTTTCCGCTATCCCGACAAGTTGAAAACGGCGGACGATCCCGCGTACGACAAACAGGCCTTCGAGTCCGTCCTGGAAATCAACGGCTCCAACGACCATGCCAAGCTGCTGCGCATGTTGGATGACGTGAACGACATGAGCCAGGATTTCGATGACGTCTTTGACCGCCATTTCGACCGCGACAACTTCCTGACCTGGATGGCGGCCAACATCCTGATGGACGACGTGGACACGTCCACACAAAACTTTTTCCTCTATTCGCCGCTGAACGCGGAGAAGTGGTATTTTCTGCCGTGGGATTACGACGGGGCGTTTGGCTACTACGGCGGTCCGGGCGGCGACCCCCGGGAGCGTTCCTTGTGGCAGCGGGGGATTCAGAACTACTGGGGCAGCGTGGTGGCCAACCGGTTTTTTAAAAATCCGCAAAACGTCGAGCAGCTCGTGGCCAAAGTGCGCGAACTGCGCGCCATCATCAATCCGGAAAACACGCGCCGCATGATCGAGACGTACAAACCGGTCGTTTCCGCTTACGTCAGACGGGAACCGGACATCCGCTACCTGCCGGGACGGGTAGACTTGTACGAGCAGGAGCTGGAGCGGATCATCCATCTGCCCGTGGAGAACGAGCAGGCATTCATCGCCAGCCTGCAGGCGCCGATGCCGTATTTTCTGGGGGATGTGGAGCAGGCGAACGGAGCGCTGACGTTTCGCTGGGGGATGTCGTACGACCTGCAGGGAGACGAGCTGACCTACCGCTTCCAACTGGCGAAAGAGCCGTCGTTTGCCCGCCCGCTGGTGGATCGCGACGGTTTGAAGGGAACTTCGCTCGTGCTGAACGGCATCGGCAAGGGCCATTACTTCTGGAGAGTCACGGTGAAGGACGCGAAGGGGCACATCATGACGGCGTTTGACAACTTCTTCGATGAGAACGGCAGCGTCTATCACGGCGTCCGCGACTTTTACGTGAACTGACGGGAGGGGGAGCCTGCGCGTGCATGGAAACGGGAACATGCTGCGTCACGAACTGAAGTACTACATTCATCCGCACGAATACGTCGGGCTGCGCAGCCGGATGCGGGCGCTCCTTCCCCTGGACCGCCATTCCGTGAGCGACGAGGGCTACCACATCCGCAGCCTGTATTTTGACGACGCCCGGGAGAGCGCGCTGTACGACAAGCTCAACGGCTACTTCCAGCGGAAGAAGTACCGCATCCGCATCTACAACGTCAGCGACCGGTTCATCCGGCTGGAGCGGAAAAGCAAGTGGAACGAGTACGTGCTCAAGGAATCGGCCGCCTTGACCCGCGGCCAGGTGTACCGGCTGCTGGAGGGTGACATCGACTGGCTGGCGGACGAGAGGCAGCGTCTGTTGGCGGATTTTTACCGCGATCTCAAAGAGGGGGCGATGAAGCCGTCCGTGATCGTCGATTACATCCGGGAGGCGTATGTGGACGAGCCGACCAACACCCGGATCACCTTTGACAAACAACTGGCGGCCGGGCTTCATTCGTTTGACCTGTTTGACCCCAACCTGGCGACCTGGGAGGCGATCCAGGGGCCGCGGATGATCATGGAGGTAAAATTCCACCGCTTTTTGCCCGGGACGATTCGCTCGCTGTCGCAGGTGTCGGCTCACCAGCGCTCGACGATCTCCAAGTACGTCCTGTGCAAGGAGAGGCAAAAAGTGTACGGCCGCTGAGGCGGATGCGCGGCGGGGATGCACTGTATGGATGGGAAAGGAAGTGCGTTATGGACGAGCTGATCACGTTTCGGGACATCATCAAAAAAAGCGTGCTCAACCTCGAGGCGTTTGCAAACGTATCGTGGGTGGACATGTGCTGGGGGCTCTTGGTCGCGTTCGCGGTCGGCATGTTCATCTACTACGTGTACCGCGCCTGCTACCGGGGAGTGGTCTACAGCCACAATTACAACGTCACGTTCGTGCTGATGACGATCATTACCGCGCTGATCATCATGACCATCAGCACCAACATCGTGCTCTCGCTCGGCATGGTCGGCGCGCTCAGCATCGTCCGGTTCCGGACGGCGGTCAAGGATCCGATGGACATCGTCTACATGTTTTGGGCCGTCTCGGCGGGCATCGCCGCGGGGGCGAAGATTTATCCGGTCGCCATCTTCGGTTCGCTGGTGGTGGGCGGGACGATCTGGTGGCTGTCGCGGCGCAAGGAGGCCACCTCCCCCTATCTCCTGATCCTGCACTACGAAGCGATCGCCGAAGAGGAGGTCAAGCGGCGGATCCGGAAAATGAACGCCGTGCTGAAATCAAAGACGGTGCGCAAGGAGCTGACCGAGCTGACGGTGGAACTGCGGATCCGCGACGACAACACCGCGTTTGTCAACGATTTCTCCGCGTTGGAAGGGGTCAAGGACGTGGTGCTGGTCAGCTACAACGGCGAGTACGCCCAGTGACGGCTCCTCCGCCCTTGTCCAGAACCGGCCGGGGGGAGGGAGGATGGGCGTATTGACAAACGCGGCCATCTGTTTTTATAATCTCTCATGCTTACCTCCTTCACCGTACCGGAGAAGGAGCGGACAGACGCATAGGAAACCACGGCCTTGAAGAGGAAGAGTAAGAGAGGGCGCTGACGTCCAGAGAGCCGGCCCGCAAGCTGAGAGGGCGGCCGTCATCTCTCTTTGAAGCCGCCTTGGAGCTCCTGCTTTTGAAACCGCGAGTAGAAAGCAGCGGATCAGCCCCCGTTATCGGGTGAAAGTCCGTACAGGACTTTCCGAGTCTGCTTTTCGCGAGGAGAGCAGAAAAGCTGAGTGGTACCGCGATTCCGTCGCCTCAGCAATCGAATCATCGGGACGATGCCCCGGGTTCGGTTGCGAGGCGATTTTTTGTTGGGGAACGCGGGTTGGCCACACGCATTTTTCACAGGAATGGAGTGAGGGAAATGGATCGTCAAAAGCAGCGTGAACTGCTGCGGCTGCTGGAACAGGACAGCCGCCTGACCCCGGAACAGATCGCCAGCCTGTTGGCGGAACCGGTGGAAACCGTGAGAGAGACGATTGCCCGGTTGGAAGCGGACAAAGTGATTGTCAAGTATCCCGCGCTTATCAACTGGGAGCTGGTGGAGGACCATCCGTACGTGACGGCCATGATCGACGTCAAGGTGACGCCGAAGCGGGACGTGGGCTTTGACGAGGTGGCGGAGCGGATCTGCCGTTTCCCGGAAGTGAAGGCCGTCTACCTGATGTCCGGCGCCAGCTACGATCTGTCCGTCGTGCTGGAAGGAAAAACGATGCGGGAAGTGGCGGCGTTTGTGTCGCAAAAGCTGGCCACGCTGGACTCCGTCGTCTCGACCGCGACCCACTTTATCCTGAAGCGGTACAAACACGACGGCATTCAGTTTGAAGACAGGGACGAAGACCACAGGATGGTGGTCACCCCATGAGTCAGCAAACCGGCGTTCGCAATCGCCTGTCCGCCACAGTCGCATCGCTCAAGCCGTCGGGCATCCGCCGTTTCTTTGACCTGGCCGCCTCGATGGAAGGGGTCATTTCGCTCGGGGTAGGGGAACCGGATTTCGTCACCCCGTGGCGCGTGCGGGAAGCCTGCATCGCCTCGCTGGAACGGGGCTACACGTCGTATACCTCCAACGCCGGTCTCATCGAGCTGCGCAGGGAGATTCACAAGTACCTGGAGGAGCGCTTCGCCGTCTCGTACCATCCGGAAACCGAGATGCTGATCACGGTCGGCGCCAGCGAAGCGATTGACATCGCGCTGCGGGCCATCGTCGATCCCGGCGACGAGGTATTGGTCGTCGAGCCCTGCTACGTCTCCTACGAACCGGTCATCCGTCTGGCCGGCGGGGTGCCGGTGTTTTTGCACACGCGCGCGGAGCAGTCGTTCAAGCTGACGCCGGAGGAGCTGGAGGCGCACATCACGCCGCGCACCAAGGCGATCATCTTCTGCTACCCGAACAATCCGACCGGCAGCACGATGTCGGCGGAGGAGTGGAAGCGGCTGCTGCCGATACTCGTAAAGCACGATCTGCTGGTCATCTCCGACGAGATTTACGCGGAGCTGAGCTATGGCCGCAGGCATGAGAGCATCGCCGCCCTGCCCGGGATGAAGGACCGGACGATCCTGATCTCCGGTTTTTCCAAAGCGTTCGCGATGACGGGCTGGCGCCTCGGCTACGTCTGCGCGCCGGCGGACCTGCTCGGCGGCATGCTGAAAATTCACCAGTACACCATGCTCTGCGCGCCGGTGATGGCGCAGATGGCCGCCCTGGAGGCGCTGCGGCATGGTCAGGCGGACATGGAGCAGATGGTGGAAAGCTACCGGCAGCGGCGCAATTTCGTCGTGCAGGGATTCCAGGAGATCGGCCTGGCCTGCCACGAGCCGGAAGGGGCGTTTTACGCGTTTCCCTCGCTGGCGTCCACCGGGCTGGACGCCAGCGAGTTTGCCGAGCGGCTGCTGATGGAGGAAAAGGTGGCCGTGGTGCCGGGCGACGTGTTTGGCGACAGCGGCAGAGGGCACATCCGCTGCTCCTACGCCACCTCCCTGGATCAGCTCCGAAAGGCGCTGGAGCGGATGGGGCGCTTTGTGCAGAGATTGTCGTGAAAAAGGAAAGGCCGGGGAATCCCCGGCCTTTGCCTCACGTATTAGTTGGATACAGTTGTCTCGTCAGTGGAGAAATCCACTTCCCGCAGCGGCACCACTTTCGTCTTTTTCACGGCCTTGTAGCCGAGCCAGACGATCAGAAACAGCGGCAGGCCGATGTACGACACGAGAATGCCGTTCCAGTCGATCGTCTCCCCGGTGAAGGCGGTGTAGTTTTGGCCGAGGATGACGAAGCAGCAGACGACAAATGCGAAGATCGGGCCGAACGGGAACCACTTCGCCCGGTATGGCAGTTGGTTCAGGTCGCGGCCTTGGGCTGCGTACGCCTTGCGGAAGCGGTAGTGGCTGATCGCGATGCCCAGCCAGGCGATAAACCCGGACATCCCGGAGGCGTTGAGCAGCCACATGTAGACGGCGCCGTCGCCAAACAGGGAGGCGAGAAACGCGAGCATCCCGATGCTGGCGGTCAGCAGCAGCGCATTGACCGGAACGCCCCGCTTGTTTACCTTGCTGAACAGCTTGGGCGCCTTGCCTTCTTTGGCCAGCATCCACAGCATGCGGGTGGAGGCGTACATGCCGGAGTTGCCCGCCGACAGGACGGAGGTCAGGATGACGGCGTTCATCACCGACGCGGCGAAGGCGAGACCGGCCTTTTGAAACACCAGCGTAAACGGGCTGATCGCGATGTTCTCGATGTCGCCGTTGACCAGGTTGGGGTTGTCGTACGGGATCAAGAGCCCGATCACGATGATCGCCAGAATGTAGAACAGCAGGATGCGCCAAAACACCTGCTTGATCGCTTTCGGCACGTTTTTGGCGGGATTTTCGCTTTCTCCCGCGGCAATCCCGACCAGTTCCGTCCCCTGGAAGGAGAAGCCGGCGATCATGAAGACGCCGAGCATCGCCATGAAGCCGCCGTTGAACGGCGCTTCGCCGACGGTAAAGTTGCGGAAGCCGACCGCTTCGCCGCCCATGATGCCGAGGATCATCAACAGGCCGATGATGATGAAGAGGATGACGGTCGCCACCTTGATCAGGGAAAACCAGTATTCCGATTCTCCGTATCCTTTTACGGACAAATAATTAAGACCAAACATGAGAGCGAGGAACAGGGCGCTCCACAGGATGGACGGCGTGTCGGGGAACCAGTACTTCATGATCAAGGCCCCGGCCGACAGCTCGACGGCGATGGTGATGGCCCAGTTGTACCAGTAGTTCCACCCCAGCGCAAAACCGAGGGACGGATCGACGAACTTCGTCGCGTACGTGGAAAACGAACCGGAGACGGGAAGAAAAGCCGCCATCTCGCCCAAGCTGGTCATCAGGAAGTAGACCATCAGGCTGATGGCCGCGTAGGCGGCCAGCGCGCCGCCCGGACCGGCGGAGTGGATGGAGCCGCCGCTCGCCAAAAACAGCCCCGTGCCGATGGAGCCGCCGATGGCGATCATGGTCAGGTGTCGGGCCTTGAGGCCCCGCTGCAGTTGATTGGATTCCATGCGTGCATGCACGACCTTTCTGATGAAATAGTCGGAAGGAAGGTCGGACATAAAAAATACCGCCACAACGAACAGGGCGGTATTGTTACATCCCCACCAAGCCTTCGTTGAAGATAGCACACCACGTTTGCCCGGCTCGCAAACGTGACAGTTCTGCCCCTTTCGGGTACAGCCCCAGCCCGTGTGCCCAGAGAATGCACAGCGGACTTCGGCGGCTTTTCCCTCCTCTGGAGTCATCGATCTTCTCTGGATCTCGTGCCAGAATCATATAAAAGCCGCGACCTCTATCCTCATCGTATTTGATGAGGATAATCTATGCAGTTATGTTATGGTTCAAGTATATAGAAAAACGGGGCAAAATCAAGGGCAAAATTTGTAAGATGCCCGTGCGTCTCGTGACCGTGACCGGAGACTCCAGCAGTCCGACTTGTCTGAAAAATTTGAGCGTTTTCATTGACAGAAAGAAATGGATCTGGTTATACTTGAAGAAACGTTGATCGGATAGCATATTTTCCCATACGGTTAGGCGGAGAAACGGAGAAAACCCTTACCCGTAAACACACTCCCAAGGGGATGTGTTTATCTACGTGAGGGTTTTTCTTTTTCTCCTGCCAAACTGTTTGACTATTCGATCAACAATAAATAGAAAGAGGGGTCTGACGCATGTTGAAAAAATGGATGAACGTCGCAGCCACGGCCGTTCTGCTCTCCACTGTCGCCCTGGCGGGGTGCTCCTCCGGCGAAGAGGCTTCGCCCGGCGGCACACCGGCAGGGAACGGATCGGCGGGAGCGAAGGAACTGGGACCAATCGCGCTCTATTCGCCGGAGACGCCGGATATGACCAAAGAGATCGGGCTCAATTTTGAAAAGGCTTACAAAGGGTCCTCCATCAACGTGCAGTACGCCGGGACCAACGTGCTGGTCAACCGCATGATCGCGGAAAAAGATAACCCGCAGGGCGACGTCTGGTACGGCGGCGGCGGATTCCTGCCGTTCGAGGCGGCCAAGGACAAGGACATCATCACATCGTATACGCCGGAAGCGATCAAGGATTGGCCGGAAGTGCGGGACGGCATCAAACTCCGCGACAAGGACTGGAAGTGGATCGGCGCGGAGGTGTTCGTGCTCGGGTTCGCCTACAACAGCGACCTGGTGAAGCCGGAAGAGGCGCCGAAAACCTGGGATGACCTGCTCGATCCCAAATGGAAAGGCAAAATCCAGATGCCCAACCCGGCCGCGTCCGGCACCGCGACCCTCACTGTGCTGAGCCAACTGATGGCCCGCGGCGAAGAGCAGGGCTGGGATTACTTCAAAAAGCTGGTGGAACAGATGAGCGCCATGCCCGACTCCGGCTCCGCTCCTTCCAAAGCGGTCGCCAAAGGGGAGGCACACATTGCGATCGCCTTTGACTTCATGGCGTACGAGATGAAGGCCAAGGGGGAGAAAATCGATTTCATCGTGCCGGACAAGACGCCGGTCATCGTCAACCCGGTGTCGCTGGTGAAGGACGGCCCGAACCCCGACGGCGGCAAGGCGCTGATTGACTACCTGCTGTCCAAGGAAGGGCAGCAGACGCTGGCCAACTGGTACCACATCCCGATCTCCAAAGAAGTGGAGTCGAAAACGCCGCTTACCCTGGAAAAAGTCATCCCGCACGCGCAGGAGCTGGACGTCGACTGGGTCGTGAACAACTACGACCGGGTGCGCAGCGAGTGGCGGCAAAAATTCCAGTAAGGAGGCTCTTGGATGGGGTCGGTTCGAATCGAACACTTGCATAAACAATTCAACGGAATCACTGCTTTGGAAGACGTCAATCTGGAGATTCGCGAGGGCGAATTCTTCGCCCTTCTGGGCCCTTCCGGCTGCGGAAAAACGACGACCATGCGCTGTGTGGCCGGTTTTGAAAGCCCCACCGCGGGAAAGATTTTCATCGGGGAGCGGGATGTGAGCCATGTGCCCGCCAACCAGCGGAACTGCGGCATGGTGTTTCAGAGCTACGCGCTGTTCCCCCATCTCAGCGTGTTTGAAAACGTCGCCTACAGCCTGCAGGTGCGCCGCTTTTACCAGGGCGGCCTGGGCACGAAGCTGTCCGTGCTGGCCCACATGCTCAACCGCAAGCTGGGGAAAGTGGACAAGGACACCGAAAAAAAGGTGCGCGACGCCCTTGATTTCGTCGAACTGGGCCACCTCGCCGACCGCCTGCCCGGACAGTTGTCCGGCGGCCAGCAGCAGCGCGTGGCGCTGGCCCGGGCGCTGATCATGGAGCCGGCCGTCCTGCTGATGGACGAGCCGCTGTCCAACCTGGACAAGAAGCTGCGCAACAGCATGCGCGTCACCATTCGGCGCATCCAGCAGAAAGTGGGGATCACGACGATCTTTGTGACCCACGACCAGGAAGAAGCGATGAGCATGGCCGACCGCGTGGCCGTGATGCAGGGCGGCAGGCTGGTGCAGGTGGACACGCCCACGGCCCTGTACAGCCAACCGGCCTCCACGTTTGTCGCCGATTTCGTCGGCGCGTCCAACATCTTCAAAGCGACGGTGAAGGAGTCCGGCGAGGCGGGCACCGTGCTGCAGCTCGTCGGCGACGGGGTGATTCGCTCCGCGTTTCCGACCAACCGCAGCGAAGTGGACGTGATCATCCGGCCGGAAAGCATCCGACTGTTTGCGGACGGGGCGCAGGTGGATACGGGAGACAACCTGCTGGAAGGCACGATCTCCATGTCCACCTATCTGGGTTCGACCATCCGCTACGACGTGCAGGTCGGCGAGCTGCAGGTGGAAGTGGACAAAACCTTCGAAGCGGGCAGCCCGCTGCTGCCGGCGGGGACGAACGTGAAGCTGGCAATCGATCCGAATGTCGTGGTGATCCTATGAAACAGCGGCACTCCTTTACCTTCAACGGCTTTACCGTGCTGAAATGGTTGATTTATCTCTTTTTCCTTGTGTTTTTGCTGGTCCCGCTGTTTTCCATCCTGCTCGTCAGCCTGACGGGAGAGCCGGTCAACCTGTTTGGCAGCCTGACCAGTCAGAAAATTTTGTCGTCCACGCTGAAGAAGCTCTCTCACCTGTCGCTGGACGCGTACTCGTCGCTGTTTGAAGGCACGGGGTACTTCGCCGCGCTGGTCAACAGCCTGAAGCTGAGCACGGGGGTGGCGCTGCTGGTGACGGTGTTGGTGCTGCCGATCGCCTACGCCTTCGCCCGCACCACCATGCCGTGGAAGCCGTTCTTCGCCGCGCTCTGCACCATCCCGCTGGTGGTGCCGACGTTCATCTCGTCCTACGCGTTTACCCTGATGTTCGGCAAGACCGGGTGGGTCAACCACATCTACCGGTCGCTGGGCGGCGAAGGCGTGCTGTTTGACGTGCAGTCGATGTTGGGAATCGTGCTGGTACAGGTCTTTTTCTTCTTTCCCTACGCGCTTTGGCCGATGGTGGCGGCGTTCAAGATCAGCGACCTGACGCTGGAGGAAGCGTCGCAAAACCTGGGGGCGCAAGGCTGGTACACCTTTTTGCGGGTGACGCTGCCGCTGGCCGTGCCGGGGATCGTCTCCAGCATGCTGCTGATTTTTACCGTCAGCTTTTCCGATTTCGGCACGCCGATCATTCTGGCGCCCAAAGACCTGAACCTGATCGTGGTCGAGGCGTACCGCGAGATCGCCGGCTTCTACAACTGGGCGGGCTCGGCCGTCCTGACCGTGATCATGCTGCTGGTGGCCGCCTTCTTTTTCTGGCTGCAGCGGTTGGTGGTCAAAGGGAAGGAGTACGGCACCATCTCGGGCAAGCCGACGCGGCAGAAGCTGAACGACCACAAAGGGGTCGTCGCCGTGCTCACTATCTACACCTTCCTGGTGATGCTGGTGCCGCTTTTGGCCGTTGGTTCCGTCTTTCTCTCGTCGCTGGCGACCACCTGGGGGCATCACGCCCTGCCCGACGGCTACACGCTGAAGCACTACCTGACCATCTTCAGCACGTCGCATAAAAATATCGTGAACAGCCTGGTGCTGGCGGCCGGAGCGCTGGTGCTGAGCGTCGTGATCGCCACGTTTGTCTCGTACTTCGTGGTGCGGCGCGGCTCCGGCGGGCTTGACTTCGTCTCGTCGATCCCGCTGATCGTGCCGGGGATTTCCCTGGGGATTGCGCTGATCCAGACGTTTAATACGGCGCCGCTGAAATTGACCGGCACCGCCCTCTTGCTGATCGTCGCCTACACGATTCGGCGGATGCCGTACATGATTCGCTCGACGATGAGTTCGATGATGGCGATCCGCAAAGACATCGAAGAAGCGGCCGTCAACCTGGGCGCCTCCAACCTGTTGGCGGCGGTTACGGTCATCGGCCCGCTGATGCTGCCGGGCATCGCGGCGGGCGCCATCCTGGTGTTCGTGACGGTGATCAAGGAGACCAGCATCTCGCTCCTGCTCGCTCCGACGGATTGGGCGCCGATGAGCCTGGCCGTGTTTCAGAACCTGCTGCGCGGCGAGTACTACACCGCTTCGGCGATGGCGATCCTGATCATCGCCATTGTCATCGCGCTGCAGTCCCTGGCGAAAAAACTGACCAAAGACCAACTGTACTAAGGAGAACGGACAATGAGAGGGTTTATCTTTGACCTCGACGGTACGGTCTATCTGGGGGACCGTTTGATTGAGGGGGCGGCGGAGGCGATCCGGACGCTGCGGGCGCGCGGCGACAAGGTGGTGTTCCTCTCCAACAAGCCGATCGCCACCCGCCAGTCCTACGCGGAGAAGCTGACGAAAATGGGCATCCCTACAACGGTGGACGACGTGCTCAACTCTTCGCTGATCACGGCCCGGTACCTGCAGCGGGTGATGCAGCCGGGCGAGCGGGTGCTGGTCATCGGGGAGCAGCCGATCCGTGACGAGCTGGCGGCGCACGGCATTGTCATGAGCGACGACCCGCACGATGTGCAGTACGTCGTCCTGTCGTGGGACCGGCAGTTCAGCTACGGGATGCTGAACGCTTTGTACCAGGCGGCGGTGCGGGGAGCCAAGGTGATCGCGTCCAACCCGGACCGGACGTGCCCGCTGGAAGACGGACAAATCCCGGACACCGGCGCGTTTATCGGGGCTTTGGAAGGGGCGACGGGCAGGCCGATCGACCTCGTGGTGGGCAAACCCTCCCCGATCGCGGCGGAAGCGGCCGTCCGCCATCTGGGGCTGGACTACGCTTCCTGCTACATGGTGGGCGACCGGCTGGAAACGGACATCAAGATGGGCAATGACACCGGGATGAATTCCGTCCTCGTGCTGACCGGCATCTCCACCAGGGAGATGGCTGAGCGGAGCGAATACCGTCCGCGCTATATTTTAAACAGTATTAAAGAAATTGTGAACATTTAGAAAGTAGTGGTATAATAGGAGCAACCAACCTGACCTGGAGGGTAACGGATGTATCCTATTGTCGATCTTGTCGAACACCAGACCATCGCCGCGGTTCAATCGGAAGCCGATGTGGACGACGCGATCAAAAGCGACGTGAATATCGTCTTTCTGTTGACCGGCTCGATTTTCAACATCAAGGAACTGGTGGACCGGATCAAGCAGGCCGGCAAATGCGTCTTTTTGCACATGGAGTTCATCGAGGGCATCGCCCCTGACAAAAGCGGCGTGGCGTACGTGGCCCAATACATCGCGCCGACCGGCATCATCTCCACCCGCAGCAACCTGATTCGGGTCGCCAAGGAGATGGGGCTGATGGCGATTCAGCGCATCTTTCTGATCGACCGCAACGCCGTGATCAAAGGCATCAAGGTCGTGGAGCAGAGCATGCCGGACGCGGTCGAAGTGATGCCCGGCGTGATGCCGAGGGTGATCCAGGAGATGACCGGCCTGACGCCGCTGCCCATCATCGCCGGCGGACTGGTCGGCACCAAGCAGGAAATTGACGACGCGCTTGCCGCAGGGGCGCTGGCCGTGTCGGTCGGCACCAAAGACCTGTGGTTTTAGTGGACGTAGTTTTCGTGTAAGTCTTCTTGTGAATAGGAAAAAGGGAAGAGAACAGGAGAACCCCCTTGAAAGGACGGCTTGTCTGATGACGGCAGGCCGCACTTTTCACGGGGGGTTTTTTTCGGCATGAAACATGGAGCGCGTGAGAAGAACCGGCGCGGGCGAAGCGGCTGCAACAGGGAGGCTTCGTCCTGCCGGAGAGGAGGCTTTTGTGTGAAAATGAATTTTTCAGCGAGCAGCCGGCTGGCTGTACTTCAGGAGATGGCGGGGGAGACGCTTGACCTGCTCGTGATCGGCGGCGGGATTACCGGTGCGGGCATCGCGCTGGACGCCAGCGTCCGCGGCATGAAGGTGGGCGTGGTGGAAAAGGCGGACTTCGGTTCGGGGACGAGCAGCCGCTCCACCAAACTGATTCACGGCGGGCTCCGGTATCTGAAGCAGGGGGAAGTGAAGCTGGTGCGGGAAGTAGGGAGAGAACGGGCCATCCTGTACAAAAACGCCCCCCATCTGGTCATTCCCGCCCCGATGCTGCTGCCGATCTACCAAGGGGGAACCTACGGCTACCTGGCCTCGTCGGTCGGCCTCTACCTGTACGACCTGCTGGCCGGCGTGGAGCGCACGGAACGGCGGAAAATGCTCAGCCGCGACGAGACGATCCGGCAGGAGCCGCTGCTCAAGCGGGACCGGCTCAAAGGAAGCGGACTCTACGTGGAATACCGCACGGACGACGCCCGCCTGACGCTCGACATCATGAAGACGGCTGTGGCACACGGGGCACGGGCGGTCAATTACGCGGAAGCGCGCCAGTTTCTCTACGACAACGGCCGGTTGACGGGGGTGCGCGTGGCGGATGGCGTGTCGGGCCGGACGTTTGATCTGTACGCCACATGCGTCGTCAACGCCGCCGGCCCCTGGGTGGACGAATTGCGCCGCTTGGACGGCTCGCTTGCCGGCAAGCGCCTCTATCTGACGAAAGGCGTCCATCTGGTGGTCGCCTACGACCGCCTGCCGGTGGCGCAATCGGCGTACTTTGACACCCCGGACGGGCGCATGGTGTTCGTCATTCCGCGCGGCACGATCACCTACATCGGCACGACCGACACGCCCTACCGACACGACATCGACCAGCCCCGCACCACCGTGGAAGACCGCGACTACCTGCTGCGCGCGGTCAACGCGATGTTCCCCGATGTCAGGCTGAAGCCGCGGGACGTGCTCTCCCATTGGGCCGGACTGCGCCCGCTGATTTACGAGGAGGGCAAAGGCCCGTCGGAACTGTCGCGGAAAGACGAGGTGTTTCATTCCCCTTCCGGACTGATCACCATCGCCGGAGGCAAGCTGACGGGCTTCCGCAAGATGGCGGAGAAGGTGGTCGATCTGGTGGCGCAGACGCTTCGGGAGCGGGAAGGACGATCCTTTCCCGGCTGCACGACCGACCGGATTGTGATCAGCGGCGGAGAGCGGAACGGGCGTGAGCGGTATGAAGACTGGAAGCGAGAAATGCTGCGGCTGGGGGTGGAGAAAGGCGTCGACCGGGAGACGGCGCAGGAGTGGCTCGACACGTACGGCACCAACACGCTGCGGATCTACGACCGGCTGCCGGAACCGCCGCTTACCCCCGAACAGCTTCTGCGGGCGCAGATTCAATACGCCGTGGAGGAGGAGATGACGGTGCACGCCGTCGACTTCCTGCGGCTGCGCACCGGCTGGACCTATTTTCAACTGCACAAGGCGGAAGAACAGGCGGAGCGCGTCGTCAGGCTGATGGCCGACGAACGGCAGTGGGACGACGCGGAGACGGCACGCCAGCGGGAGATGATCGCGCGCTTGATCGCGTCGATCCGCCAGCTTCCGGAAAGCGACGAGGCGCTGGAGGAAGGAACGCGTTGTCCGCTTGACAGGGAGTCTCGTTGCAATTGATTTTTGACAAGCCGTTGACAAAGAAGGTCAACGGCTATTTGACTTCAGTTATGTACCCGAAAGTGAAGACGAGCTGCTTATTCACTCAGATCAAGGCTGGCATTACCAAATGAGCAAGTACCAACATGCATTGAAAGAGAAGAACGTCACGCAGAGTATGTCGCGGAAAGGAAACTGTTATGACAATGCTGTCATGGAGAACTTCTTTGGTATCCTGAAATCGGAATTATTATATATGCAAGAGTTTGAAAGCATTGAGCATTTTAAACAAGAGTTGGCAAAATACATCGACTACTATAACAACAAACGTATCAAGGCAAAATTAAAAGGCTTGAGTCCAGTGCAATACCGAACTCAAACCTTACTTGCGGCTTAACTAAAATTACTGTCTAACTTTTTGGGATCACTTCAGTGCTGGTGGTTTATTTTTTTGCTTGCTTTGCTTTTGGGGTTACCGAAAGATTTATTGAAGGATATCACGCTGAGCAATGCTTGGCTATTGGGAAAGCTACTTAGATGAAATTAGGGCGTCTAGTAGAAAGGGAGGAATATGTATATGAACAAAGGGTGCATCAGGGACTCATAGAATTGCAGGCGACGTACCAGTTTGGGCTGCGCACCTTTTGGGACTGTAGAGATTCGTAAACAAGCCATATAAAAAACGAAAACTACGATAGAAAAATTTCAAGCACGATTAAAGATGAAACCCAAAATATGACATATAAAGTGTTGATATGTAAAAATTATAAGAATATAATACCAATGTAAAGGTAAAAAATTGAAAAATAGGAGGTTTAATAATGTTAATGAAGAAAATGCATATTCTAACGTTATCAGCATCACTTGTTACATTATTTTTCTTCCAAGGGGTGATGACACCTGAAGCTTATGCAAAATCGAAGCAAAAAACTATTGACAGTATAGAGTTTAAACAGGATAGCGATAATGATGGATTAACAGACTTTAATGAATTGTTCATTACCAGCACAATAAACAATGATACTAATGGTAATGGGATATTAGATGGTGATGAAGATTATGACGGTGACGGACTTACAAATCTTGAAGAACAGGAATTGGGAACAAAATTAGATGCTAAAGATAGTGATGGCGATGGTTTAGATGATAAAGTTGAAATAGTTAAATACCAAACAAAACCATCAGTTGCAGATACTGATGGAGACGGTCTTAAAGATGGTATTGAAATTTCGTATTTAGGATCGGATCCATTAAATTCTGATGAAAACAACAACAAAAAGTTGGATGGGGATGAGAAACATAAATACACATTTCCAAAAAATGAATTTGGCATAAAAGGCGAAATGATCGGAATTTCAAACGTTCCTCAGAAAGTAATTGTCCGTCAGACACCAGTTCTGTTAGCCCAAGAAATAAGGAGTGCGCTAACTTTCAATATTGTAAGTTTGGATCCAAATATAGAATTTAATCTGTCGATACCAGTTAATGAGAAAGAAAAAAATGAAGATTATGTTTTATATAAATACAATGAAAAGAAAGTTCAGTTAGAACCTATTAAGGAACAAAAGTATTCCAAAAGGACAAATTCAATAGAGGTTGAGTTTCTAGGAGGAGGGACTTTTGTTTTACTATCCAGCAAAGATTTTACAGAATATGTACCAACAAAAGAAGCTAAAAAAGGAAAATTCAAGAAGAAAAAGGGGAAAGTAAAACTTAACAATTTACCACTAGAAATCGACGCTGAGAGCATTAGTGATGATGGGACATTTAAAATTTCAAAGACTGTAAAATATGATGATGATATCAGTCTGGATGGCGAAGCGGATGATGTTGATAACACCCATTTATTGGAGTCTACTTATAAAATAGAAGATGTGTATGAACAGGGGGATGAGACAATAGCTACTGCTACTGCTGTCACCACCCAGTCTGGAAAGACACCCGTTATCTTAGTTCATGGCTTATTGGGAGGGGCTGACACTTGGGGATTCGAAGATAGATGGTATCATATTGGATACGATGAACCTTGGGCCTCTGAACCCATTCGTTCTTATGAAACGATAACTGGAGAAAGCTATAGCACTCATGAAGAAACTACATATTCAAATATTGATGTTCATTCAATAACTGGAATTGTTGATGATGAAGAGCTTGGTCCAAAGTTAATTATTGATTACGGGTATACCCCTAATGAAGATATTTTTACATTTATATATAACGCTGATGGTACTTCAGGTTGTGTTAGAACAGCAGCTAACCATCTAAATTCAGTTATTCGTGAGTTGAAGAATAGTGTATTCAGTAGTTCAACGCAGGATGTAAATCTGGTTGGGCATAGCATGGGAGGCTTGGTTTCTCGGTATTTAGTTGAGAATATCAGAAGCGCAGATGTTGAAAGGGTGGTTACCCTGGGGACTCCGCATTTTGGAAGCGATCAGGCACCTTTTGGAGATTTAGATAGAGATGATAGTGAATTGTGGAATGGTTCCAGGAAGTTTGAAAATGATTTCAGCAAACCACTTATTGGTTTTGCTGGATGGAACCCGAGCTATAATACACTGGTTGGGGATTTTGGCGATATAAGAAACATATATCAGACTGGACTAGGGGTTGGACCGACAAAAACTTATTCGAGTTGGAATGAATATGTAAATGAAAAGTATTATGATAAAACGGGAGATTATCCTTTGTACGGAGATATTGAAGATGGTCCAGTAAATATTGATTCAGCTCTTGGCTCGGATTATGACCCAGAGGAAGACTTCGGTGATTCTCCAGTAGAAATGAATACTAGATTCCTGATTTGGGATGATGAGTTTGGAGGACATAGTACGATGCGTAAACACCCAAGAACACCATTCTATGTAGAAAAAGCATTAACAGGAACATATGACGATCGCTCTAAAAATTAAATAAGCTTGGGAAATAAAAAAGAGGGAGGAAAATAGCTTGGCAGTTCATTTCCTCCCTTTACTTTAGTAAAAATGTGGATTTGTTGAAAACAATAACAAGGAGTAATACATGGACAAAATCATGTCAAAAATAATTGCAATATATGCAATCATATGGCTAACAGTTCTAGCTATTATTATAGCAACCCAAGAAGAAATAACATTATACTACGCATCAATAGGTACATTTGTTATCGGGTTGATCGTTTTGATCGGCTTGTTCGCTTTAAAAAAAATACTCCATATTCGCTCTGCCGATAATAAAAAACAAGAAGTTTTATGGGGCATTATTTTTGCCTTATTATTTGTTGCGTTAATTCTTTTTGTAGTCGTTATGACAGCACTGTTTTAGGCGAATGGATCGGATTAAAGGCTCGAAATCACTAAAATTTTGCTTGGCGATTCCAGTTTATTATCCCCTCGCTATTAAATCGCAATATATACCCCATGCATAGCCGCAACCGGGCCCGCCGCTGGTGTGGAGACAAGATCTGCGGCAACCTGATGAAGGTCCGCCAGTTGCGCAAACGGCAGAAAAAAAGGGAAGCTGAAAGAGGCTTCCCCTTGGCTTGTTTCTATCCTTTCACAAACACCGTCTTGATCGCGGTGAAAAACTCGATGGCGGCCTGCCCCTGCTCGCGGGAGTGGGAGCTGGACTGCTTCATGCCGCCAAACGGGGCCTGCAGCTCCACACCCGCGCTCTCGGCGTTGATGCGCACCATGCCGGCGTCCATGTCGCGGATAAAGGCCAGCATGTTCCCGATGTCCCGGGTGAAGATGGAGGCGCTGAGTCCGAAGCGGGAATCATTGGCCACCTGCAGCGCTTCCTGCAGGGTGTCCACTTTCATCAGCGCCAGCACCGGGCCGAAAATCTCCTCCCGGGCGATGGTCATGTCCGGCGTGACGTTTTCAAACACAGTCGGCTCCACGTAAAATCCGTGTTCGAGGCCGGGCGCGGTCACGCGTTTTCCGCCGCACAGCAGTACGGCTCCTTCTTCGAGCCCTTTTTGGATGTAGCCGAGCACAGTCTGCATCTGCCGTTCGCTGGCGCACGGTCCCATCCAGGTGTCGGGAGCGAGGCCGTCGCCCACTTTCAGCGCGGCCACCCGTTCCAGCAGCTTTTGCTTGAACGCGTCGTAAACGGCGCTCTGGACGATGACGCGGCTGGTGGCCGTGCACTTCTGGCCGGTGGAGCGAAGACCGCCGCTCACGGTCGCCTCCACGGCCAGATCGAGGTCGGCGTCGGCCGCGACGATGACCGGGTTTTTGCCGCCCATCTCCAGTTGGTACTTGGCTCCCCGGGCGAGCGCTCCCAGGCCCACCTGCTTGCCCACCTGATCGGAGCCGGTGAACGTAACGGCGGCGATGCCGGGATGATCGACGATTCCCTGGCCGATGACCGAGCCCGCGCCGGTCACCATGTTGACGACCCCCGGGGGCAGCCCCGCTTCGTCCACGCATTCCATCAGCTTGGCGGCGGTGACGGCGGTTTCCTGCGCCGGCTTGAAGACGACCGTGTTGCCGTAGACGATGGCCGGCGCGATTTTCCAGATGGGGATGGCGACGGGGAAGTTCCAGGGCGTGATCACGCCCACGACGCCCAGCGGCACACGGCTGGTGAACATCAGCCCTTCGCTGTCGGTGGAGGGGATGACGTCGCCGATTTTGCGCATGCCTTCCCCCGCGTAATAGCGCAGGATGGCCACGCCGCGGGCCGTTTCGCCTTTCGCTTCGGGCAGCGTTTTGCCCATCTCCCGCGTCATGGTCGCGGCGATGTCGTCAAGATGCCGCTCCAGCACGTCGGCCAGGCGGTACAGGTATTCGCCGCGGGCGGGACCGGAGAGCTTCCGCCAGGCGGTTTGCGCCGACCGGGCCGCTTCCACCGCGTGGTTCAGGTCCTCGGCGGACGATTTTTGCACGTATCCGACCACCTCGTGCCGGTTGGCCGGATTGATGCTCGCCTCCACCTGGTTGGACGCGGACGGGCGCCACTCGCCGCCGATGTAGTTCTGGTAGGTTTGCGCTTGTGTATGAACGCTCACGATGATTCCTCCTCTCAATAAATGGCTGAAAAAGGGAAACGGCCGCTAGAACGTGGGGCCGATCCGCCAGATGCCGAAGTCGTGCTGCTTCAGGATTTCCGCTTTGGTCAGCTTGCCGGAGCACACGCGGACCAACTCGTCAAAAATCCGCTGCCCTACGGATTGGAGCGTTTCCTTTCCTTCGATGATCGTGCCCGCGTTCAGGTCGATGTTGTCCCCCATTTTCTCGAAAATGGGCGTGTTGGTGGCGATTTTGATCACAGGGGCAATCGGCGAACCGGTAGGCGTGCCGCGTCCGGTCGTGAACAGCACCACCTGCGCTCCTCCGGCCACCATGCCGGTCAACTGCTCGATGTCGTGTCCGGGCGTATCCATCCAGACCAGGCCTTTCTTGGTCGGCCGCTGGGCGTAATCGATCAGCTCCTGCAGCGGCCGGGTGCCGGCCTTGTTGGCCGCGCCCAGGGACTTTTCCTCCAGCGAACTGAGGCCGCCCTTGATATTGCCGGGACTGGGGTTGCCGGTGCGGATGTCCACGCCCATCAGGATGGAGCGCTGTTCCATGGCGTGGATCACTTCGTAGACGCGCTTGGCCACCTTGTCGTCGACGGCGCGGTTGGCCAGCAGATGTTCCGCGCCGATCAGCTCCGTCGTCTCCGCCAGGATCGAGGTGCCGCCGAGGTCGACGATCATGTCGCTGACCACGCCTACGGCCGGGTTGGCGGACAGACCGGAACAGGCGTCCGAACCGCCGCATTCCGTTCCGACGATCAGTTCGCTGAAATCGCACGGCTCCCGCCGCAGGACGGACGCGTCCTGCACCATCTTGGCGGCTATTTTTGCACCCTGCGCGATCGCCATCAGCGTTCCGCCGTGATCCTGGATGGAGACCAGTTCCACCGGCTTGCCCGTCTTGGCGATTTCCCCGGCTACGCTCCGCGCCTGATGCGTTTCACAGCCGAGTCCGAGGACGACGACGCCGTAGACGTTTGGATTGGCTCCCATGCCGACGTAGGTGCGAAACGTCTGCTCGTAGTCGACGCCCACCTGGGCACAGCCGTGCTGGTGGATAAACGAGACGGTCCCCTGCACCAGTTCGGTGATCTGCCTGGCCGCCTGCGTGGCGCATGTGATCGTAGGCAGAATCAGGACGTGGTTGCGCACGCCGACGCGGCCGTCCGGACGGCGGTAGCCCCAAAAGGTCGTGTCATGCTTCATGGGCGATCTTGTCTCCTCTCCCGCGTTTTCCTTCCAAATTGTGCACATGGACGTGTTCGCCGGGGGCGATGTCACGGGTGGCGACCCCGATGACCTCCCCGTATTTCACGATGTCCTCTCCCTTTCCGATCGGGCGGACGGCAAACTTGTGCCCGAATTCAATCGCATGCGGCAGCGTCACCGTATGCTGCACGTCCAGACAGGCGACGGTGACGCGGCTGTCTGCCGGAATGGGTTCGAGGGCCGTAGCCACGTTGTCATGCGGCTGCATCATGATGGCGCGATAGGCGGACATGGACAAGCCTCCTTTCCGTATGCAAAGCGCAGGGGGATGGGGGATACCGGGATGTCGGGGCGCAAGAAGTCGACGGGATGGCATGTTCAGCAGAACGTCCCGTTTGTTTGATGATGTAAAACAACATCCGACAATATCGGATTGGAGTTGGCAATTTTTATGATAGGGCAAGAGGAAAAGGTATTGCAACCGTTTTCTGAATAAAAAAATTTTTCAAAAGAAGATGATTGTTTGGGGAGAAAATCGTGTGCTATGATGAGGGTAATCATTTTACAAAACCTGGTTTATTATACAAAACCGATGGGCACGACAGGAAAGGCGCTGGTTGTTCATGGACAAGAAGTACTGGGTACCCGCGCTGGAGAGGGCCAACGACATTCTGCACCTGCTGGCCGCGGAACCGTCGCGGCTGCGGCTGATGGATCTGGCCAACCGCTTGAAGATCAACAAAAGCTCGATGTTTTCCCTGCTGCACACGCTGGAGACGCTGGGGTGGGTGGTGAAGGAAAAGGGGGGGACCTACGCGCTGGGGCCGACGCTGGGGGCGCTGTCCGCCTCGTACTTTCGCCAGTTCCACATCCTGCAGGCGTTTTACGCCGAAGCGGGCGCATCCGTCCGGCGGGTAAACGAAACGGTGCAGCTCTCCGTGCTGAACGGCCGGGACATTATGTACCTGGCCAAGGAGGAGTGTTCCGGCCCGCTCCGGGTGGCGACGGATCCGGGCATGAAGCTGCCCGCCTACGCCACCGCCATGGGGAAGGTGCAGCTTTCCCGACTGGATTACGCCGAATTGAAAGCGCTCTATCCCGAGTACCGGCTGGAGCCGAGGACCCCGCACACGGTCCGCGACGTCGATCAGTTGTGGGCCCAGCTTGCGCAAATCAGGGCGTCGGGTTACGGCAGCGACGAGCAGGAAGCGATGACCGGCTTTTTCTGCGTGGCTGCCCCGGTGTTTAACCACGACGGACAGATCATCGCCGCCGTGAGTTTTACCATGCTGGAGAACAGTTGGATGGAAAAGGCGGACGCGGCCCGGGACGAAATCATCGATCTCGGCAGGCGGCTTTCCGTGCGCGCCGGTCATGTCTTTTCTCCAGGATAAAGGATTGCCGGAAAGGGGCGATTGCATGAGGCTGAAGGGAAAAGTGGCACTGATCACGGGCGGCGGCTCGGGGATCGGGAAGAGCACTGCGCTGTTGTTCGCGCAGGAAGGGGCGGCCGTGGCGGTCAACGACGTCTCCGCACAGAGCGGAGAGGAAACGGCCCGCGAGATTCGGCAAGCCGGCGGTGAAGCCGTGTTCCTGCAGGCGGACGTCACTGACGACGGGCAGGTGGCGGCGATGGTGGAACAGGCGCTCAAGGCGTTCGGTGCCATCGACGTGCTGTTCAACAACGCCGGGATCTCCGGAGTGGGTGCCGTCCACGAGACCAGCGAGGAGCTGTGGGACCGGGTGGTGGCCGTCAACCTGAAGGGCGTCTTTCTGCCCAGCAGGCACGTCCTGCCCCACATGATGGAGCGGCGGGCAGGCTCGATCATCAACATGTCCTCCTGCATCGCCGAAATCGGGCTGATGCGGCGGGCTGCCTACGCCGCCACCAAGGGCGCGGTCCTGGCCCTGACCAAATCGATGCAGGTGGATTACGCCCCGTACAACATCCGGGTAAATGCGCTGCTGCCCGGCACGATTCTCACTCCGTTCGTGGAACAGTACCTGCAGACGTCCTACGACAACCCCGACGAGGCGCTGGCTGTCATCAGGAAACGGCAGCTTACCGGCGAACTCGGTCGGCCCGAAGACGTAGCGAAGGCCGCCCTTTTTCTGGCGTCGGATGAGTCCCGCCTGATGATGGGATCGCCCTTGTACATCGACAGCGGGGTCGTGTTTGGAAAAATGGCATAAGACAGACGGAGGGAACCACGATGAAGCTTTTGACCTTTTATGCGGAGCGCGGCCTGGCGCTCGGCGTCAAGACGGACCGCGGCGTACTGGACGTAACCGCGTCGGTGGAGCGGCACGGAGGAGCGGAGGCTGTCCCGCAGACCATCCGCCGGTTTCTCGAGGGAGGGGAGGAGGCGTTTCAGGCGCTGGCGGCCCACGTCCGCCGCATGGAGTCGTCGGGGGAGCCGCAGTTGTTCCTGGACGAATCGTCCCTGCGCTTCGGGCCGTGCGTTCCGGAGCCGGGCAAGATCATCTGCGTCGGACTGAACTACCGGAAGCACGCGGAAGAGTCCAACATGGCCGTGCCCGAATATCCGGTGCTGTTCAACAAGTTCAGCAACACGCTGGCTGCCCACAACGACGAGATCACGCTGCCCGCGGAATCGCAGCAGGTGGATTACGAGGCGGAACTGGCCATCGTGATCGGCAGGCGGGCGAAGCGGGTGAAGCGGGAGGAGGCCCTCTCGTACGTGGCCGGGTACTGCAACGCAAACGACCTGTCCGCCCGCGACCTGCAGATGCGCACCAGCCAGTGGCTGCTGGGCAAGAGCTGTGACGGCTTCAGTCCGCTCGGCCCCTACCTGGTCACCTCCGATGAGGTGGGCAATCCGAACGATCTGGAGATCACGTCCATCGTCAACGGCGAAGTGCGGCAGCACTCCAACACCTCGGACATGATTTTCCCCTGCGACGAAATCGTCCACTACATCTCCCGGTACATGACCCTGGAGCCGGGCGACGTCATCCTGACCGGTACGCCGGAGGGCGTGATTCTCGGCTATCCCAAAGAGCGGCAGGTGTGGCTGAAGGACGGGGACGAGGTGACGATCGAGATCGAAAAGCTGGGCCGTCTCACCAACCGGATGAAGCAGGAGGCGTAATCCTGGGGAAAAGCCTGTGCAGCAGCGACAGAAAACCGGACCTGTCAGAGGTCCGGTTTTTACCTGCGCTAATTGGTATCCGCCGCATCGTCCGAATCATCCGAGCCCGAAGTACCGCTGCCCGTGGAATTGTCCGTACCCGACGTGCCCCCGCCCGTCTGGTTCGTTGCGTCCGGCGCGGTCGAGCCCGCAGTCTGCGATTCGTCCACCTGATTGTCGTCGATGATGATGATCTGTCCGTCTTTTTGCCAGTCGACCGTGGCCTCCAACTGCTCGCTGATGAACCGAATCGGCAGGTAGAGGCTGCCGTTTTTCACCACGGGAATGGCGTCGGTCGTGATCTTGTTCCCGTTCGTTTCGGCTTCGTTTTTGTTCACATACAGCGTGATCGTGCGGTCCCCGCGGGTTACGGTGACGGCGCCAGCGGCCTCATCCCAGCGCACATCCGCATCCAAAGCCTCGCGGATGACCCGCTCCGTCACGAGAGCTCGTCCGCCCACGATAAACGGCGCCTGATCCATCGTGAGTTCCTCGCCGTTGACGAACGTTTTGACATCCGTCACGTTCGCCTTGGCGTACAGTTGGCCCAACTTTTGAAACGGCTCGGTATCTCCGGGCTGGTAGGTTCGCTCCAGCAGTTCTTTTTGCACCTCGATCGCCTGCGGCAGATCGGCGATGTCGACGAGTGCGTTGACCAGCTCCTCGTACGTGGCTGCCACCTGCTCCGTCACCTCGGGCGCGTCTTTCAACTGCTGGCGGAGTTCGTTCAGTTTTTCCGCGGACTGCACCGCTTCCTGGACGCTCAGGGTGGTGGGGGACTGATCGGACGTGGTTGCGGGGGAGGTTGTTGTATCGCTTTCGGTTTGAGAGTGTGTGTCCGCTGTCGATTGGTCATCTGTGCTCGCCGATGTGTCAGAGCCGGCTTCATCCGCCGTCCCGGCTGCACCGCCGGCGGCATTCTCGCCCTGCACATCGCCATGGGCCGCCGTATTCCGGTCCGCAAGTCCTTCCGTTTGCGCCAGCGCTGCGGGTACGGCGCCCAACATCAAGGCAGCCGTGAGAGAGGCCGTTACGATCTTTTTCATCACTGATCCTCCTCCTTCTTGCAAATGATGTCGACGTATCGCGACAGTGTCATTCTACCAAATGCTGCTAGACGGAAAATGATCGAATAGACCAAAAATTTTATACAGCCATGGTCCTTCGCATGCCGGCTCAAACCGGGGCAGGCGCAGGCACATCTTCACCCGAACGCGTCGGTTCAGTCCCATGTTCGTGATCGGTTGGTACGATGCAAAGCTGCACGCGGTCGCCTAAAAATGGAAGGATGGCGCTGTTCGTTAGAGGTGGAGACGGCGGAGGAAGGGCGGAAAAAACGGTCGAAGGGTCCGCCCGTCGATGTTCCGACAAATCTAGGCCAAATCTCGTGCAGGCCCGGACCATTTTGAGGCGAAGCAACAAATTTGTTTCAAAAGCAGTCTTTTTCTGGGAAAAAAGCAACCGCACCGATGTCGACAATCGGTGCGGTTTGGCGTGTTTAGGAGAAAACGGACGGATTCAACAGATTCTCGGGCCGCTCCCCAAACAGGCCGGCCAGCATGTTGCGCGCCGCTTTCAGCGCCATGTTTTCGCGCGTTTCGCGGGTGGCGCTGCCGATGTGGGGCAGGGTCACCACATTGGGCATGCTCAGCAGCGGATTGTCTCTGGACACCGGCTCAACCGCGTACACATCCAGTCCGGCGCCGGCGATGCGCCGCTCGGAAAGGGCGTGGATCAGCGCCTGTTCGTCGACGACGCGTCCGCGGGAAGTGTTGATCAAAATCGCATCCGGCTTCATGAATGCCAGTTCCCGTTCGCCGATCAGCCCGGTTGTCTCCGGAGTCAGCGGGGTCATCACCACGACGTAGTCGGAGCGGCGAAGGAGATCGTCCAATCCGGCGTATTCCGCGCCCAGTGATCGTTCCGCCTCCTCTTTGCGGGTACGGTTGTGGTAGAGAATGCGCATGCCGAAGCCTTTTGCCCGACGCGCCACTGCTTCGCCGATCCTTCCCATGCCGACGATGCCGATGACCGCGCCGTGCACGTCCTTGCCCAGCATCAGGCTGGGGAGCCACTCGTTCCACCGTCCGTCCTTGACATACCGATCCGCTTCCGGGATGCGGCGGGCAGCCGCCATCATCAGCGCAAACGTCAGGTCGGCGGTCGTCTCGGTCAGCACGTCCGGCGTATTGGTCGCCATAATGCCGCGGGTGGTCAGTTCGTTCAGATCGAGGTTGTCGTACCCGACGGCTATATTGCTGACGATTCGCAGGCGGGGAGCGCGGTCCAGCACGTCCGCGCTGATTTTATGGCGAGAGTAGATCATCAGTCCATCCGCCAGTTCCAGACCGGCGAAAAACGCGGCGTCGTCCAGCTTCTCCTCGATGTCGCGGTAGTCCAGCGTACAGCGCTCGCCGAGCAGGGCTAACGCGCTCTCCGCAATCCGGTGGGGGATAAAGATGCGCGGTTTTGTCACCACATACCACTCGCTTCCTAGGATCTCGCCTGTTTGACGGCCTCTGTGAACTTACGGGCGGTTTCCGTCAGTTGGGACAGGTAGGCGTCGTTTACTTCTTCCTTGAAGCTGACCAGGGAACCGCCGACGCCGACAGCGACGGCTCCGGCGCGGATGTATTCGGCGACGTTGGACAGGTCGATGCCGCCTGTCGGCATCAGCGGAATGTGCGGCAGGGGCCCGTGAATGTCCTGCAGGTAGCGAGGGCCGACCACGTTGGCCGGAAATACTTTGACCACGTCGGCACCGTGCTCGTACGCCGTGAGGATTTCCGTCGGAGTGAGCGCCCCCGGAATGCTGATGACGCCATACCGCTTGGTCAGGCGGATCGTCTCGGGGTGGACGGTCGGTGAAAAGATGAAGGATGCGCCCGCCATGATCGCGGCGCGGGCCGTCTCCGGATCGAGCACGGTACCGGCGCCGACCACCACCTTGTCGCCGAATGCGTCCTTCACCTGCTCGATCAGCGTGAGCACTTTCGGCGTCTCCACGGTGATTTCCAGCGTGGTGACGCCCCCCTCGTAGAGCGCTTTGACGACCGGCATGATTTTTTCCGGGGTAGCCCCGCGAATTACGGAGACGATGCCGCTGTCGATGATTTTGTCCAAAAGCGTCATGGCTGTTCTCCTCCCATTATTAGCGTATCACTTCTTCATTCGGCTCCTCGGTGAACCGCTTCAGGTCGGCCCGTTCCGGCAGCCCTTCCACGTCGCCGTTCACCAGCGTGACGATCGCGCCGACGGCATTGGCCCGTCTGACCGCGTCGGCCAGCGGCAGGCCGTCCAGAAGACCGGAGACAAACCCGGCGGCAAAGCCGTCGCCCGCGCCCACGGGGTCGACGACGCGCTCCACGCGGTAGCCGGGGATGTATTCGTTCGTTTCCCGAGTAAAATAGTGGGCCCCTTTTTCCCCCAGCTTCAGCACCACCGTCTGCGCACCGTGGTCGAGAAAACGCCGTCCCAGCTTCAGCGGATCGCTTTCGCCGAACAAAAACTCCCCTTCCGACAGGCCGGGCAGGACGATGTCCGCTTGAGCCGCGAGCGCCAGCAGCGTCTCGCGGGCCTGTTCCTCCGGCCACAGCTTTTTGCGCAGGTTGGGGTCAAACACCACGGTCAATCCGTGCTTTTTCGCCAGCGTGATCGCTTCCTGTGTCATCTCCCGGCAGGTGTCACTGAGCGCGGGCGTAATGCCCGAGACGAACAGATACTTGGCCTGGGCCAGGTAGTCTTCGTCCAGATCGGCTGACGTCATGCGGCTGGCGGCCGATCCTTTGCGGTAGTAATAGACGTTGACGTCGTTGGCGCTGCGGATTTCCTTGAAGTAAATCCCGGTGGGGGCGTCCGGGTCCAGCCGGACGCGGCTCACGTCTACGCCTTCGCCGCGGATGAACGCAAGCAGCGCTTTGCCCAACTCGTCGTCGCCCACCCGGCTGATCCAGCCGACGCGGTGCCCCAGCCGGGCGAGCCCGATGGCAAAGTTGGTCTCCGAGCCGCCGAATTTGCGCGAGTACATGTGGGCATAGCGCATGAAACCCGTGGTTTCCGGGGTGAAAAGCACCATCGTTTCTCCAAAAGTTACTACGTCCATCTTGGTTTCCTCCAAAGCTGCGTTATTGATGAGCGCGTTTCCTCTGCTGCCATACGCCTTTCACGATCGGAGTGAGGAGAGTAATGGCAGAGAGCAGCAGGAGAACCAACGGGATCGGGCGCGTGTAAAATATGTCGTAGCTGCCGTTGGAAAGCGCCAGCGCCCGGCGGAACTGGCTTTCCGCCATCGGGCCGAGAATCAGTGCCAGCACGATCGGGGAAGCGGGGAAGTCGTACTTTTGCATGAAGTACCCGATCACACCGGCGACGGCCATGATGATGACATCGAAAAAGCTGTTGTTGATCGCGTACGAACCGACGATGCAGAGCACCAGAATGATCGGTGTCAAGATCTCCTTGGGGATTTCCACCACTCTGGCGAAATAGCGGGCGGCGAACAATCCCATCAGGAGCATGATGACATAGCAGATGATCATCCCGATGAACAGGGTGTAGACCAGGTCGCCGTTGTTCTTAAACAGCAGCGGACCGGGCTGCAGTCCTTGCACCATCAGCGCGCCCAGCATGACGGCGGTTACCGCGTCGCCGGGAATCCCCAGCGTAAGCAGCGGCACCAGCGCGCCGCCCGTGCAGGCGTTGGCGCCCGATTCGCACGCGGACACGCCTTCGATCTTCCCTTTGCCAAACCCGTCCTTGTCTTTGCTGAACCGCTTCGCTTCGTTGTACGAGACAAACGCGGCGATATCCGCTCCCGCGCCCGGGATAATCCCGATAAACGTGCCCAGGCCGGTGGAGCGGAGCATGGTCGGGATCAGGCGGCGAAACTCGGCCCAAGTCGGGAGAATCTTCCCGATTTTCACCTTCACTTTCTCTTTTACGTTCATCTCCGAAAGCGACTTGAACGCTTCTGATGCGGCGAACAAGCCGATCATGATCGGAATGAAGGGGACGCCGTTGATCATCTGCTCAATCCCGCCCGTGAAGCGGGGGAAGCCGAGAATCGGGTCAAGCCCTACCATGGCCAACAGCAGCCCGACCATCCCGGTGATCAAGCCTTTGACCAGAGATTTGCCGGAGATGCTGGCGATGATGCTGAGACCGAAAACAGCCAGCGCAAACGTTTCGGGCGCGCTGAATTCCAGCGCGATGTTGGCCAGGATGGGAGAGAGGAACATCAAAATGACGATGCTGAGCGTTCCTCCGGTAAACGAGGAGAGTGTGGCGACGCCAAGCGCCTTGCCGGCCATTCCCTTTTGCGCGAGGGCGTAACCGTCCAGAGCGGTGGCGGCTGCCGCCGGCGTACCCGGCGTCTTGAGCAGGATGGCCGTAATCGAACCGCCGTACACCCCGCCGAAGTAAACGCCCGACAGCAGCAGCAGTCCGGCCACCGGCTCCATGCCGAACGTGAGCGGCAGCACCAGCGCCACCCCCATCGTCGCCGTCAGCCCAGGAAGCGCTCCGACGATGATGCCGACCGCCACCCCGACAATGGACATCACCAGCGCGAAAGGGTCTGTGAAAATGTTGCTCATCCCGTTGAGAAACATGTCCAACATGCGGTTCCCTCCTTACTCGAAGAATAGGCCTGCAGGAAGGGGAACCTGCAGCACTTTTTCAAAGACGAGATAGATAAACAGCGTCACCAGTACGGCCACAGCGACGGTCGGCACCGGCTTGCGGTAGCCGAGCAGCCACATGAACCCCAAGAGAAACACGGGCGTGGAGAGAAAAAAGCCGCATAGGCAGATGAGTGCAAGAAACGCAAAGGTACAGACAAAACCGAGCAGCGTTTGCTTCCAGGACGTCTGTCCCGTTTCCTCGTCTCCACCGCCCCGACGGCGATATCCGGAAGCGATCAGGATGAGTGACAGTACGAGCAGGATGGAGGCGATCAGCCGGGGGAAGAAGCCCGCACCCACATCCGTGTCGCCGACAGACGGGAAATTTCCTGCGGTGATCCACGTGGCAACGGACAGGACGATCAGAAGCAAACCGACAAAGATATCAACCTTCTTCACGATTGACCCTCCTAGGCAAGGGCGGGTTATGGGAAACACCGCGCAATCTACGGGACACGGGCGTAGCGGTTACCCGTGTCCGAATTCTCTTACTTTTTCAAGCCAAGATCGGCAACAAGTTTGGTAAACAGTTCGCTGTCCCTTTGAATCGCCTCTTTGAAGGCAGCATCATCAGCGTAGGACACGCCCAGGTTCATGTTGTCGAGGACATCGGTAAAGGTCTTGTCTTCCGTCACTTTTTTGGCTGCCTCTTTCAGTACGGCCACCACGTTGTCCGGCGTATCTTTCGGCACGGCGAGGCCTCTCCAGGTGCCGATCGACAGATCCACGCCTTTTTCTTTCAAGGTCGGCACGTCCTTAAACTTCGGCAAGCGTTCGTCGGCCATCACTCCCAGCATTTTCAACTTGCCGGCCTGTACATGCGCCGCTACCTCCGCCGGGCTTACGGATACCGCTTCGATGTGACCGCCAAGCAGGGCGGTTACGGCCGGATTGGCGCCGTCAAACGGGATGTGGCTAAACTTGGCGCCGGTTTTTTGCTCCAGAGCCGAGGCAGCCAGATGCCAGATGGCACCCGTACCGGAGTTGCCGATGCGCACTTTGCCCGGATTTTGTTTCGCGTAGTCGAGGAATTCTTCGATGGTGTTCCACGGTGCGTCGGCGCGCACAGTGATGGCCGCCGGGTCGGCGTTCAGCCGGGCGACTGGTTTGAAATCGTCAGGGGTAAAGGCAGCCAGTCCCAGCGGCGGAAGCGTTGTCATTTCCACGGTAACCAAGGTGACCTTGTAGCCGTCCGGCTTTGCTTTGCTCCCTTCGCTCATGCCGACGGCCCCGCCGCCACCGGGCTTGTTCACGACCCCGATCGGCTGCGGCAGCACCTGTTTGGCTGAATCGGCAAATGCGCGGGCGACCGCATCCGTGCCGCCGCCGGCCGCATAGGGAACGATGAGTTCGATTGGCTTTTTCGGGTAGTCTCCCTCGCCTGGGGAGCCATTGCCGCCGGACGGCGATGCCGCGTTGTTGGAGCCGCAGCCGACGAGGGCGGCGATGAGGGCGGTAGCAGTCAAACCTGACAGTATGCGTTTCCATTTCATGGTGTCATCCTCCATTTCGTTTTGTTCCTCATTAAGGAACAACGTTCCGTATATATGGTGAAAAAATTACCCTCGGTATCCAAGGTGTTTGGAGATTTCCCGAGCGTAAAAAACAACACGGTCCTTGCAAAACGTTAGTTTCTCTTCGTTCATCCGCATCGTCGGGCCGGCGACGCTCACCCCTGCCACGGCTTCCCCGTTGTGATTGAGAATAGGGGCGGCAACACAGCAGATGCCCGGCTCATGCTCTTCTCTGTCGAGGGAGTAGCCGTTGGCCCTGATCACTTGCAGATGGAGGAGCAGGTCATCCAGGGACGTGATTGTATTCTCCGTGAACTTTTTCAATCCGCGTTGGACGACGATGCGCCGCACCTGCTCCTCCGGGAGGTAGGCGATGATCGCCTTGCCGACACCGGTGCAGTGAACCGGTGCCCGTTTGCCGATCAACGAGTACATGCGGATGGTGTAAGGGCTTTCAATTTTCTCAATATAGACGACTTCTCCGTCCTCCAGGATCACCAGATGGGAGGTTTCTCCCGTTTCCTGCACCAACTGATTCAAGATTGGCTTGGCAATCTTGCGGATTTCCAGGGATTGCGTCACGATCGAACCCAACTCGATCAGCTTCAATCCCAGCAGATATCGCTCCGTGAGCGGATCCTGCCTGACGTATCCCTGGTTTTTCAGAGAGGTCAGCAGGCGGTGAACCGTACTTTTCGCCACATCCATGCGGTTGGCCAGTTCCGTAATGCCCAAGCCGTCGTTATGCTCTTTCAACAATTCCAAGATGTACAGAGCCCTGTCAACGGACTGAACCGAAGAGGCATCGCGTACATTTTTTTTCATTTTACACCTCCTTGTCGGCGTTGTTCTTCATTGCGGAACATTGTTCCTTTTTTCTATTATCTGAATTCATCATAATTTTTTTCGGGTAAGTTGTCAATGAAAAAAAGGTGCTGCGATGCAGACGGACGCGGTGATTGCACATACTACCTGACAAGGAAAACTCATACAGCGAAACGAGGGACATGTGTGAACAGGAGGATGAAGCGTTGGGGATTGGTTCTCGCCGCGGCGGTTGTGCTGCCGGCAGCGGCAGCCGCGTGGTATTTTCAGCCGTACGAGGCGGACAGCGCCGCGATTCGCGCCATGCGGGACGGGGAAGGCGTGTCGGTTGCGAAGAAGCACGGTTTGATCGTGTTTGAAGGGAGCGAGGTGAGGCCGCCCGTCATCATCTTGTACCCCGGCGGGTTGATCGCGCCGGAAAGCTACGCGCCGCTGGCGAGGGCGTTGGCCGCGTCCGGACGGCGGACCGTCATCGTCAAGATGCCGTTTTATCTGGCCGGCGCCGGTGTCGACCGGGCGGATCGGGTGTTGGCCGCCTATCCCGGCGAAGCGTTTGTCATCGGCGGCCATTCGCTTGGCGGCACAATGGCTGCGCGTTATGCAGCCAGCCATCCCGGCCAGGTGAGCGGTCTCTTTCTGCTCGCGGCGTACCCCGACAAGCAGGGAAACGTGCGCCATGCCAATCTGCCCGTGCTGTCGCTCATCGGTTCGCGCGACGGCATCGTGGACAGGGAGAAATGGGAGCAGGCCGCTCCATTTCTGCCGGCCGACACGGCCTACATCACCATCGAGGGGGGAAACCACACCCAGTTTGGCAGCTACGGTCCGCAGAGAGGGGACTCCCCTGCCGCCATCCTGCCGCATGATCAGTGGCAGCAGACAGCCTCCATCCTGGATGGCTGGCTCAGAAGGCTGCCGCGTTGATCAAAACAGCGCCTCCCCCGCATCCCCGTCCCCATTCCGCCCTGTCTCGTACGGCGGAGAGATGATGCCGGAGACGACGCCGACGATGCGGATGTTTTCCGACGGCAGGACGAGCGGCGCGACTCCCTCCTTGGCGGCGGCAAACACGCACTCCACCGGATTGACGTCGGCGGCAATCCGGACGATGTACTGCCCCTCCTGCCTCACCAGGACAGGCCTGCCCCGCACCGGCTCCAGAGAAAAGTCGGCGATCAGCAGGGCGTCCCCCGCCCGGATCCCGATGTTTGCAAGCCCGCCGTCCCGCATGATCAAGGCGAAACGGGCCACGTGGTAGCTGGCCGCATGCAGATACGGCATCAGGGAAAGCTCCTCATCCTCCAGCGGCAGCTCAAAGAAACGGGTGCTGTAGGCATCGCCGGCGATAAACACACGCTTCATTCCACATCCTCCTCTCGTCACCACGCAGCGGGATACCCTTTGGCGTACAGTCTGTTGAGAAAACGGTCAAACCGCTTTTGGGCAAAGTCGAGCGGCACGCGGAACGTCCGGGCCAGGTAGAAGGGCGCTTCAAACCGGGTGCAATGCCCGATCAGCGCGGTGAACATGTAGTACGGCATCAGCAGGTGTTCGGCGAAGTGATTGGCCTGGGCCTCCTGCCAGTCAATCATGAGGTCGCTGCCCAGCGGCTGGACGCCCTCGTGCAGCAGCAGATGACCCAGCTCGTGGGCGATTTTGACCCGCCGCGCGGGCTCGTCCAGCCGCTCGTCGACGGCGATTACGAAGCGGCCGGCTTCCGCCGGATGCCGGTGAGCGCGGCTCCGCCCGCGGATGCTGCGCAGCTCGATGCCGTAGCTGGCGCACAGATCGGTCAGGTGGATCTGCTCGGGACGCTGGATTCCGTGGTGCCGCAGCAGCAGGTAGACACGTGATTCCAGCCACGTCTGCGGCTGGCAGATATCGGATACGAGGAAGTGCATGGGAACCTCCTTGATACGGAACGTATGTTCGTTTTTCAGGCGGAAAGAATGCCCCGTCACGGGGCTACTTTTCCTTTTTGATCTCCTCCGTGATGGCATACAGGGAAGGAGAACGGCTTTCTTTCACATGATGGGGCTTCATTTGCTTTTTCAAATCGTACCAGTATCGGCGAATCTCTTTTTTCTCTTCTTCGGACGCTTCCAAATACCCGTCGAGAAAATAGTAGTCGTCAGGATCGTCGATTTTTTCCTGAAGCAGCTCGTCCAGTGTCCGCTCGCGCCTCCGGTCGTCTGCGGCGGAAGGGGGAAGCGGCTCGTCCACTCGCCCGAGCAGCCAGTCCGTCGAAACGTTCAGAATGTCCGCCAACTGGGTCAGCATGTCATTGGGCGGCGAGCTGTGATTGTTTTCGTAGTTGCTGATCGTTCCCTTGGTCGTCCGGACCTTTTCCGCCAGTTCTTCCTGCGTCAGTCCTTTAGCCCTGCGGGCCGTTCGCAAGCGCTGGGACAGCATGGACCATCCATTCCTTCCTGTAAGGTAGGTACAAATATATTGTACACAACTGGAGATAAATAGGAAATATGATATAAAATTTTTGTACTTTTACGTTGACATACAAGATTCTTGTACTATATGATGTGAATATCTTCTAAATATAGGAACATATGTTCTATCTTGGTTGTTGCAGGTATCCATATTTTTTCCTACTTGAGTGAGAGGATGGCTGAAAAGGGGGAGGATTTCGTTGAAACAGTGGCCGTTGACGGAGGAAGAATGCCGCAAGGAGCTGCGACGAATCGCTTGGCGCATCCAATATCACGCCAAGAAGTACAGAAAGAGAGAATGCCTGGGCGCCGAACGCGTTGTGGCCTTGGCTTCCGTGGAACATGACGTGTCCGCGTTGTACGTCCGGGAGATGTTGGCCGCAATTTCGTCGGACAAAGGAAGGTGGGTCGTTCAGCGCGTGATCCTGCACGGGTATACCGAAAAGGAAACGGCTCGCGAGTTGGCCATGACGCAACAGGGGGTGCACAAATGCAAAACGAAAGCGCTGCACCAGCTTCGCACGCATTTGAGCGGATGATGGACGAGGCCCGGAAGGGAAACAACGAGGCGCTGCTCCAGCTGTTGGAATGGTTTGAACCGGAGATTCACGCGCTCGCCCGGTTTATCAAAATGCCGAAAGAAGACAGCATCCAGGAGATCAAGGCGCAGTTTATCGCGTTTATCCGCGAGGGAGACTGACCGTACGGATGCTCGGACAGCTCGGTTTTGATCTTCCGGTATACGTCATAAGTCTGACCGATCCGAGTATGGACGGCGGACAAGCCTATCGGAAAAAGGCTGCTTAAAAAGCCCATTTTCCAAGAAAGAACCGGCTGCAGGAGTGGTATTACCCCTGTCAAGTAGACAGACTTTAAACAAGCCCTAGTTCAAGATGCCTGAGCTCGGTATTGTACCGGGCTCAGGTTATGTAACCGGGATTGAAAACGTTTGTGATTGTAAAAACGAATATAGCGATCAACAGCGTGATGTACTTCTTCATCCGTCTTGAAGTTGTGCAAATACATGCATTCTGATTTCAGATGGCTGAAAAAACTCTCCATACAAGCGTTGTCCAGACAATTTCCCTTTCTGGACATACTTGCGGTAATGTTATATTGTTTGAGTAGGTTATGATATTGTCGGGATGTGTACTGGAATCCTTGGTCGCTATGCAACAGGACTCCACTCACATCTCCTTTTTTTATGGCTGCCTTTACCGTGTCCATGACAAGCCGTATGTCATTCCGTTTACTTATCCTGTAGGCGACGACTTCGTTGTTGAAAAGGTCGTAAATGACGGAGAGATAGAGTCGACGTCCATTGAAGATCAGATAGGTAATATCTGTAACCCATTTTTCGTTAGGACGGGAAGCGATAAAATCACGGTTCAGTTTGTTTTCGGAAATGACAACTTGCTCTTTGCGGCCAAAGAATTTCCGTTTCCTGCGAATACGTGCCTGGATCCCCATTTCCTTCATGAGTCGATACACACGCTTACGATTTACGTGTATACCATATCTTTGAGTTAGCCAAACCGTTACTCGCGGGTACCCGTAAATGCCGTTTACTTCTTGATGGCATTCCCTAATCATTTCTTTCAATTTCTCGTCTTCCACCATTTTTCGAGACGGATTCTGCTGCTGTTTTACCCACTTGTAAAAGCCACTCCGTGATACACCGGATACCGAGCACAGCAAGGAAACGGAGTATGTTCCCATCATTTCATGGATGATGGAGTAAGATTTTGATTGTTCTTTTTGCTTCTTCACCGCCTTTCGAGTCCGAGCCACTTTTTTAGATATTCATTCTCAGCTCGCAATCTCAAGTTTTCCTCATCTAGGGTGAAAAGACATTTTCTCGGCCTTCCTTTCCTCGGTCCAACCGCTTTCCCTCGTTTTTCTTCGAGTCCCTTCATCCCTTCATTCTCAAAATGCTTGACCCATCTCATCACAATGTTTTTATCTGAGATGCCAAGTTCCTTTGCGATGGTTTTATAACTTTTGTCGCCATCAAGGTATAAATGTACCGCTTTTCTCTTTATTTCAATTGGATACGTCTTGCGTATTTTCCCCATAGAAAATCCCCTCCGAGTTAACAGTAAGGGACTTGCTTTTTACTGTCTACTCAAAGGGGATAATACCAGAGAGTCGGTTCTTTCTTTTTTCGGTTGCATGGCGGTTGTTGGTTTGTACGTGTTTTTTCCTTCCAGAGTGAAGGGGAAAACAAAACAGGCAGAGAGGCTGGGGATAGGCCTCGTCTACCCTGTATCCCTTTTGTTTTCTCCTCCATCCATCTGAACTGAATGGGGGATCTGGAAATGGGAAGTTTGCAATCATGCGGACCGTTCGACTGCGCGAAATACGGTTCCCGCACCTTATACAACATCACGTCGTCCGCCATCCAAAAATGGCTGCCGCAGGCGAATGCGGCGGGGAAAGCTTACGGCATGAACCCGGCCACTCTTTTAGCGCTCGCCTCTGTCGAAACCAACGGTAACCCGACAGCCATTGATCCGACCGGTTCGACGTATGGCATTGTGCAAATCGGCAGCGATCACTTGAACGCGTATAATTGCGCCCACGGCACATCGTATACGTTGAACGACCTTATTGGCAAGGGGAACATCGTGAAGGATACGACCACCGCCGTACAGGTATCGTTCAACATTCTCGCCCAATACCTGAAAGCCATGACGACCAAAACGAGCAGTTTCAAACTGAGCGCGACGGGATGGAACGGGGCCATGTGCGGATACTCGGGCTCCATTGCACCGTACGGCAGCGGCTGCGGCAACTGGCCCGTTCCCACCAAGGCGTCCGGCTATGGTGAAGCGGCTTACAAGCTCGCTTCCGCCTACAGCCCGTGGTGGATCAATCCCAATACGGGTCAGGCCAGTTCGTTTTACTTCGGTGATTTGCAAGAAGCACCGAGCGGGGCTCTACCCGTGTACACGACGGTTTGTTTTGGGCCGTAAGGAAAACGCAAGGCCGGGAACTGATGTTTCCCGGCTTTTCTCCTCACGAAATGGAGGGGGGAAGATGAGAAGCCTGCGTTCAATGGTACGCCGTTGACCCGCAGGGTTTCCCTCTGCCGCTTTTCTGGCGGAATGTGTTTCATTGCACGCAGCTAGTCGGAGGCTGTTTGTTTTTGGATGACAACAGTCACTGTTTTGGTTGGCGCATGCGGATATGTCAATTCCAGCGTATAGTGATCCGGTTTGGCATTCGGAAAGGGGACCAACCTTCCCACGGGAAAATGGACGGTAAAGGTACCGTCAGGATTGACAGGATAGTCAAACGCGTACATCATATGCTGCTTGTAATTCTCCTGACCGCCATACAATCCGATTTGAAGCGATTTACCCGGTTGCACGTAACCGTCGATTTTACCCGCAACGGTGATTTGGTTTTCGGGAATCGGCAGTTTGAATACGCTCCGTTCTTGAGGGGACAGAATGACGATTTCGGAAGCGGCCTTTTCTTGGGAGGCAGCCGGTTCGTCCGCTCCTGTTTCCGGAGACTCGGGGGAATAGAGACCACTTACCACTACACATAGCGCAGCGACAATCTGTACGAGCACTTTGGTTTTCGCACCTCGATCCATATATGGTAGACGACGCTTGCAATCCTTTCCAAAAAAGAGACGTTCCTGCATCCGGTAATGTTTCTGCTTCGCGCAAAAAACATGCATCGAAAGAGCCCTCGAAAGGCTCTTTTCTGTTTGGAAGAAAAAGGGAAGTCCCCGGTTGTTATTGGGCCGTGATGTTTTCCTATAGAAGTGAAGCGCGAACGTGCAGGCGCAACCTGTCAAGGAAGGAGGAGAGCGCCATGGAACAAACCGTCTTTGACTCGCTGATCCAGCAGGGGCCGTTTGCGGCTCTTTTTGTTTGGCTGTTGTTCTACGTGATGAAAGCCAACCGCGAGCGGGAAACCCGGCTGCAGGACCTGCTGGACAAGTTCAGCGACAAGTACGATCTGATCATCTGCGAACTGCGGGAAATCAAGGACAAGGTGGGGGAGTGAGATGGAGATACGCGAGATGCTGCTCACCAACAAGCGGGCCGCCCCCGGCGTCAGGATCACGCCCAAAGGGCTGGTAATCCACTGGACGGCCAACGAGGGAAAGGGGGCGGACGCCACCGCCAACCGCCAATACTTCAACAGGCCCACCACCCAGGCCAGCGCTCATTACATCGTGGACGACACTCAAATCGTCCGCTGCATCCCCGAAGACGAGATGGCCTATCACGTCGCCAAGGCCGTGGCTGTGCTGGGATCCTCTCCCAACAACGCGACGCTCGGCATTGAGATGTGCGTCAACGCGGACGGCGATTTTCGCAAGACGTACCGCCGGACCGTGGAACTGGCCGCCGATGTCCTGAAACGACACGGCTGGGGAGTGGACAGGCTGTGGCGCCACTACGACATCACCGGGAAAAACTGCCCGGCTTTTTTTGTTTCCGACGAAAAGGCCAGGCAGTATCTCGGCATGTCGGCCGCGCAAGCCTGGGCGAAGTTCAAGGATGACGTTCAAAAAACAGTCGTCACCGAACATCCACACCTCGAACAAAAACCTGTGGACACGGTTTCCATTGAGATAAACGGAAAGCGCCTCAGCGTGCAGGGCTGCCTCCGCAGCGGCGTATCCTGGCTGCCGGTTCGGGCCGTGGCCGAGGCCGTCTGCGGCAAGGTGGAGTGGTGCGGGCAAACGAAAACGGTGAAGCTGAGTAAGGGAGGGGAATGACAAGAAAGGGAAATCTCCAATTTTCAAGTAGTCAAATTTCCATTATGATAATGAATAGAGAGACTAATATGAAAAAGGGGAACGGGGATGGCGTCTATTTTTGATGAACGCAAAGCCTTGCACATGACGCTGCAGGGGTTGTTGGAACAGCGTGCCGCACTGCGGCGACAGTACGTGGATCAGGACAAGCAATTGGGATTGGACATCAAGGAACTGTTGGCCCGGATCAGGGAGCTGGACGAGCGTGAAGGCGCCCGCCAGAACGCAGACGTGGAGGCGTCCGCGGCCGAGGAGATGCCGACGGAAGTGCTGGAGCATTTGCGGAGCAGAAAGACGCATACCCGTCACGATTACGCGGCCGTGGCCGAACAGGTGGAAGCCATCTTGCGGGAGGCGTCGGCGCCGCTGACGCTGATGGATCTGTGCAGCGAGCTGAAAAAGCGGCACGGCGTGGAGTTCGCCAGTCCGTATATCGGCATCCAAAAAGCGTTGAAGCACCTGCCGCAGGTGAAAGTGGACAAGGACGGACGCAAACTGATCTTTTCCCTGAACCGGTAAAAAAAAAGCCGCAAAAAGGGCGTCGTGCGGCAAGCACGGACGCCCTTTTGTGCATGGACGGTGTCGGGGAGCAGCGGTTCGGGAAGCGGCCGGATGGCTGGAGGTTAGCGCAGAAAGGCTTTCAGCATCCAGACGTGTTTTTCCAGACTGCTGCGGATGGAGAGCAGCATGTCGACGGTCGCTTCATCGTCCGCTTGTTCGGCCGTTTTGATGCCGTCCTTCAGTTCGTCGACCAGCGTCTGGAAATCGTCGATCAGGGTCTCGACCATCTGTTCGGTCGTTTCGATGCCGGATGCCTCCTCGACGCTGGCGTCCCGCAGACATTCACCCAGCGTGGCGATCGGTTGGCCGTTCAGCGACAGGACGCGTTCGGCCAGTTCGTCGATGCGGGCGGCCGCTTCGTTGTAGAGCTCGTCAAATTTGGCGTGCAGCGTGAAAAAATGGGGGCCTTTCACGTTCCAGTGGTAGTTGTGCAGTTTCATGTGCAGGACGGTCCAGTTGGCAATTTGTTTGTTCAACACGCTGTGAACCTGATTCGTCATGGTTTATCCGCTCCTTAATTAGAATTATTATTGTTTAATACTTATTATAAACAAGAGTCCTATTTTGTCAATGCCCACGCGAACCCATTTCTTCACTCGATGCTCCCCGCAGCGGGCGGGAGCGAAGCCAACTCCGGCAAACAAGCGACCAGGGGCGGTCAGCTTGCCATCAACGGCAGCTGGGGATGATTCTTCCCCAGGCTGCTCTTCCTGTTGGCAAATGCGGACCCAAAACGGAAGCCCGGGCTGTCCACCCGAGCTTCTTTTTTTGCGTGACACGATTGTGGCCAGCTTTTCACGTCCGACCGGACCCGGTCGTACAGCTTGATCGCGCGGCCGATGTCCGTGATGCCTGCCGTGTGCTTCGTCGTACGTGCCGGTACCGGCGATGACCGTCATCCTGTCGCCGACGATCTTCGTTTCGATCTGCAGCGCCGCCGCCGAGATGGCCTCTGCCACCTGCTGGGCGATGGCAGGGAACTTGCGCCAAACGCTTACGCCTCTCCCCTCCCGCGCGCGGCCCAACCGGCTGAAGCGACATTTCCGGACAGCTGTAACACCCGTTTGCATCCGAACAGTTCAACGTCTCCACGTGGAAAAATTGCGCAGCAGTGTACCTGTACCCATTCGGTTGAGCGGGGGACAACCCCTCTCCATTTTGGGAATATTCCAAAATAATCGCCGGACATTGGCCGGGGGCGAGAGGAGGGTCAGGTCCGAAAGCGGTCGGTCAGGCTTTGCAGCTCTTCGGCCATCTTCGCCAGTGTCTGGGCGGACCGGGCGATTTCCTGGATGGACGCGAGCTGTTCTTCCGACGAGGCGGAGACGTTTTGCGCCTTGGCCGCCGATTCCGACGCGATCGACGCGATGCCGGACACCGCCTGCGCCACCTGTTCCGAGGAAGACGACATCTGTTGAGCGGCTGCGGTTACCTGCTGGATGTCGGCCGTCAGGGTGCGGATTGACTGCTGGATCTGTTCAAACGAGACGCCTGCTTCGTGCATCACGCGGATGCCTTCCGAGACTTCCGCGCTGCCGACCGCCATCGCGTCCACGGCTGCTTCGGATTCCCGCCGGATGCTGTCGATAAGCGCGGCGATCTGCTGTGTGGCTTCCGCCGACTGTTCCGCCAGTTTTCGCACCTCGTCCGCCACCACGGCAAAGCCGCGTCCGTGTTCGCCCGCCCGCGCCGCTTCGATGGCGGCGTTCAAGGCGAGCAGATTGGTCTGCTCGGCCAGGGCGGTGATGACCTCGGTAATCTGGCCGATGGAGCGTGAGCGCTGCCCCAGTTCCTGGATCGCCAGCGCCAGGCGGTTCATCGTCTCGTAGATGCTGTTCATCTGGTCGACGGCCTGCCGGATCGCCCTGTCTCCCTCCCGTGTCTGCTCGGCGGTCGCGTCGGCCACACGCGAGACGTCCTGGACGTGGGAGGCGATGCTGCGGGCGTTGGCGGCGATTTCCTCCATCGTCTGCAGGCTGCTCTCCACCTGGTGAAGCTGGTGGTCCGCCCCGGCGGCTACCTCGGTGACATTTTCGGCAATGTGCTGGGTCGCCTGGGTGATCTGTTCCGCGCTGGAAGAGAGGTTGTCCGCGGCCGAAGAGACGTGGAGCGCGGTGCGGGAGAGCTGATCGGCCAGTTCTTTCAGGCTGCTGCACATCGCGTTGCAGGAGGCGGCGATGCGGCCCACCTCGTCAAGGGAGTCGTCGGAGACGGTCCGGGAAAAATCGCCGCGGCCGGCGTGTTCCAACGCGTCGCCGATCCGGACCAGCCGTTTTTTCAGATGGCGGACGAACAGGAAAACAGCGAGCAGCGCGACGGCAAATCCGGCCAGGAGCGTGCCGGAAAAGTAGGTCATAAAGCGGCTCTGGACGGCATCGATCAGCGATTGGGACGCCCCCACGTACCAGATGCCGATGATCTGGCCGCGGCCGTCCTTGATCGGCTGGTAAGCAGCCTGGTACTGCCGGCCGACCACGTTGGCTTCGCCGAGGAAAATCTGCCCCTGCTTCAAGACCGTCTGGGCCACCGCGTCCGACACTTTGGTGCCGATGGCGCGCTGGCCGTCTTTGATCACGTTGGTCGCCACCCGGGTGTCGCCGAGAAAAATGGTGACCGTGTCACCGCCGGTCAACCGGCCGATTTCATCCACAAGTGCGTCGTTTCCGTTGATTTTCGTCTCCCCTTTGTACAGCACGCCGTCGCGGACCGACCATTCTCCGGGGTGCTTCGCCTCCAGGTAGGCGTACCCCAGGGCCAGGTCGCCTTTGGCCTTTTCCAGGGCAGCCGACTTGATGCCCGATTCCAACTGCCGCTGTGCCACGACGAGGATCGTACAGGACAAGAGCAAAAGAACGGTGAGAAACAGCAGGTTTAATTTGCTTCCGAGCGAAAGTTTCCTGACGATGTTCACGGTGAACGATTTCCCCTCTCTTTTGCAAGGCTACTGGTATTATCGAACAAAAAAGTCAGAAATTTAGAGTTTTTTTTACTCGCGGTTCATATTAGAATATAACTTTTAAGGTGAGGGGAGTGGTGGATATGGGTGTGTTGACAATCGGCGGGGTGGTGCTGGCGGGAGGCCGCAGCAGCCGGATGGGGCGGCCCAAAGAACTGCTGGGCTGGAAAGGGGGCACGCTGATCGGACACGTGGTCAGCGAAGTGACGGCGCTGAACCTGCCCTGTCTGATCGTCTCCAACGCCCCCGACCGGCTGCCGGGGGAAGTGACCGGGCTTTCAGGGGTAAGCGTGACCGGTGACCTGGTGCCGTCCGCCGGTCCGATCAGCGGAATCGTGACGGCGTTTCGCGTGCGCCGGGAAGAAGCGCTGCTCGTCCTCTCCTGCGACCTGCCCTTTGCCGACCGGGAGCAGATCGGCCGCCTGCTCGCCCATGCGCAGCGAACGGAGGAGTGGGATGTCGTGGCGGTGCGAACGGACGGCCGTCTTCATCCGCTGTTTGCGCTGTATCACAGAAGGACGCAGCCGATGTGGGAAGAAGCGCTGCGGGCAGGCCGTCATCGGCTGATGGAGGTGCTGGAGCGGCTGCGGATCGCGGAGACGCCGGCCGGTCTGCTGGACGACTGGGCCACCTACAACGCCAATACGCCGGAAGAATACCGGAAGGCACTCGCGGAACAGCACGCGCGGGAAGTGGGGCGGAAGCCGACGTGACACGTGAAAACCCCGGCAAGGCCGGGGTTTTCTTCATTCATCGCCAGCAGCGATCCGCTCCGCATGCGTGTACACGTTCATCTTGTCGTGGCGGACAAATCCGACGGCGGTGATGTTCAGCTCCTCCGCCAACTGCAGCGCCAGGTCGGTGGGCGCCGATTTGGAGAGGATGATGCCGGCGCCGATCTTGGCCGCCTTGAGCAGCACCTCGGAGGAGATGCGGCCGCTGAACACGAGGATTTTGTCCTCCGTCGGCAGGTTTTCCCGCAGACAGTATCCGTAGATTTTGTCCAGCGCGTTGTGCCGGCCGATGTCGGAGTACCGGAGCAGCGTCCGCTCCGGCGTGCACAGCGCGGCGTTGTGCACGCCGCCCGTGCTGCGGTGGATGTCGGACGACGCCTGCAGCTCGTCCATCAAGCGGAACACCTGCTCCGGCGTGACGGTGACTTTGCCCGCCACCGGTTTCGCGGTTCGCGCATCGCTGAAAAAGTAGAACGACTGCCGGCTTTTCCCGCAGCAGGACGTGATCCGCCGCTTCGAGTAAAAGCTTTGCGACAGCCCGGTTTGCTGATGCAGATCCACGTAGGCGAAGCCGCGGCTTTCGTCAATGGACATCTGCTTGATGTCCGCGTATTGCCGGATCGCCCCCTCGGCGGCGAGAAAGCCGACGACCATTTCCTCCAGGTCGGCGGGGGTGCAGACGATCGTGGCAAACTCTTCGTCGTTGAGAAAAATCGTCAGCGGGTATTCCGTAACGATCTCGTCGTCTTCCCAGGCGAGCCGGTCCTGCCCGATCTTCAGCACCGGCCGTCTGATCGTGCGCATCAGGTTTGACATAGAAGCCTCCTTGCCGTTTCATACGGGGTGTAAAAAAATTTTGAAAGTAATGTATTGTCGAGTAAGCGCTCACATGATAGTATACTATGTGAGGTTTTAGTTGTCACAAAAAATTCACCTTTACTTGCAACAGTTCACAAATAGACACGGGATAGCGCACCTGTCGCCGGTTTATTTGTGACACTGCCGGAAGTGAATAGCAAACACTTGCTGTTGATGCTGAAGTAGCGACCCTGCTGATGATTAACTGCCGTGTTTCATCTGTTCCCTCCTCGGGGCCAAAGCGTGGACGACGAGGAGAACCGGATGGATGCGGCAGTTTTTCTTTATGCAAGAGCCTGTTCGCGTTTGCGGACGCTCTTTAAACCCTTCAAAGGAGATGAATCACATGCAGGAAAAAGTGAAGAACCGCTGGCTGATCGCTGCGGCTGCGGTGGGGATCCACCTCTCCATCGGTTCAGTGTACGCCTGGAGCGTATTCACCAAGCCGATCATCAACCAATTTGGCTGGGAGCTGTCCGAGGTGCAGTTCACGTTCAGCATCGCGATCCTGTTCCTGGGGCTGTCGGCAGCGTTCCTCGGCCACTACGTGGAAAAACACGGTCCCCGCAAATCGGGCACTCTTTCGTCCATCTTTTTCGGTCTGGGGATCGCCGGGTCCGGTCTGGCCATCCACTTGGAAAGCCTCCCGCTGCTGTACCTCTGCTACGGCGTGTTGGGCGGCATCGGTCTCGGGGTCGGCTACATCACTCCCGTTTCCACGCTGGTGAAATGGTTCCCGGACCGCCGCGGGCTGGCCACCGGTTTGGCCATCATGGGCTTTGGCTTCGCCTCGCTGATCGCAAGTCCGATCATGCAGGCGCTGATCGTGAGCGTAGGTCTCGCCAATACCTTCTTCATCCTGGGAGCCGTCTATTTTGTCGTCATGTTTGCGTCCGCTCAATACCTCTCCCCGCCGCCGCAGGGATGGGTGCCGGAGGGCTACTCGGCTGAAGAGGGAAGCGGCAAGAAAATCAAGAAGGACCTGTGCCAGTTGACGGCCAACGAAGCGGTGAAAACCCGCCGTTTCTACCTGCTGTGGCTGATGCTGTTCATCAACGTGACCTGCGGCATCGCGGTCATTTCCGTCGCGTCGCCGATGGCGCAGGAGATCGTGGGCATGTCCGCGGCGGCAGCCGCGACGATGGTCGGCCTGAACGGCCTGTTCAACGGAGCTGGCCGGATCGGCTGGGCGTCCCTGTCCGACTACATCGGCCGTCCGAACACCTATACGGCGTTTTTCCTGATTCAGCTCGTCCTGTTCTTCCTGCTGCCCAACCTGACAGTGCCGGCGCTGTTCATGGGCGCGATGTTCATCATCATGACCTGTTACGGCGGCGGATTCGCGTCCATTCCGGCCTATATCGCCGACCTGTTCGGCACCAAGCAGATGGGCGCGATTCACGGATACATCCTGACGGCATGGGCAGCGGCCGGTCTGGCCGGGCCGATCTTCGCCGCCTGGGTGCGCGACAGCACGGGCAGCTACACCGGCACGATGACCGTCTTCGCCGCCATGTTTGCCGTCGCCCTGGTCATCTCGCTGATCATCCGCCTGGATATCAAGAAATTGCGGGAGCAGGCGAAACAGAACGAAAACTCTGTTGAATTGGCAAGCTGATCAGTGGTAAAGTTTTAGTAAGAGAATTTTGTAAAGGTGACACCCTCGATGAATAAATACGAAGCTGAGTTCAGCAATTTGGTCAGAGCTTTCCGCAAGCGTCACATGGGCAAAGGCCCCAGCAAGATCGTGACCACGTTTTGCAAAAACTGGGCGATTTGCGAAATGGAGGGGAATCTTTCCCCGGTGGAAAAGTTCATTGCGACGGCTGATGAAGGCAAACAGATGCTCCGCGCGGCCCGTACGGAAATGGTAAAGGACATGTACCGCAAAAACCGGCCGGTCGAGATGGAGTCATTTCTGGGCGCGAACTTCGTCGATTTATTCGTCGATATTGACATTGAACGCGATTTTGGCATGTCCATTTTCGTCTTTGATCAAGACATCGAGAAAAAGTTTAAAAACGAGTCGTGAGTCTGCAGGAAGCAGCGACCCTGTTTGCCGGGCAGACAAGACGGCATTCGAAACACGCGCGTAGTTGGGACTTGGTAGCGACCCTGCCTGAGACAACCACCGTGGACATTCTCTGTCCGATGAGAAGGGACTGGTTCATGGGGGGTTGTCTTTTTTTCGTCCTGCGCTGCGCGCCGGAAAACGGGACGGAAACGGGGGATCAACGAGCCGTCAAGGGAAAAGGCGGGGGGCACGTGAAAAAGCGTGGACATGCGCGAAGAGACGCAGCAAGAATCGGGCGTAAACGCCGGCTGACCGGCGCGACATCAGGGAACGGGTTTCGAAGCAGAAGGAGGAACAGACGATGCACTTTCAGCGACAAACCATCAGCGTGGAGGAAGCGCTGCGCAGGCTGTTGGCGGGCCTTACGCCGCTTCAGGAAGAACAGGTAGGCATTGGCGAAGCGCACGGGCGGACGTTGGCCCGGGATCTCGCCGCCACGTGCGACATGCCGCCGTTTGACCGCTCGCCGCTGGACGGGTTTGCCGTGAGAGCGGCGGATACGGCCGGGGCCACACCGGACCGGCCGGTTCGCTTGCGGGTGCTGGAAACGGTCGGGGCCGGCCAGATCCCCCGGCAGACGGTAACGGCCGGAACAGCCGTCCGGATCATGACTGGCGCGATGATGCCGCCGGGAGCCGATGCCGTGATCATGTTCGAACAGACGGAGCAGCCCGGCGAGCTGCTGGAGTGGGTCGGGGTAAAACGGGCGCTTCACCCCGGGGAAAACATCTCCCGCCGGGGAGAAGAAATCGCCGCCGGCACGTGCGTGGCCCAAGCGGGAACGCGGATCAACGCGGGAACCCTGGCGGTGTTGGCGACGTTTGGCTACGCGCAGGTTCCGGTCGTCCGCAGACCGCGCGTCGGGTTGATTTCCACCGGCACGGAACTGCTGGACGTGGACCAGCCGCTCGAGCCGGGGAAAATTCGCAACAGCAACGCGGTGATGCTGTCCGCCTTGATCGCCGAGGCGGGCGGCATCCCTGTTTTGTACGGACGTTTGCCGGACGACCTGGACCTGGCCAAGCGGCACATGGCCCAATGTCTGGAGGAGGTTGACCTGCTGGTGACGAGCGGCGGGGTGTCAGTCGGCGATTTCGACGTGATGGCCGCGTTGGCGGACGATCCGGACGTCACCCTGCTGTTCAACCGGGTCGCGATGCGGCCGGGCGGACCGACAACCGCCCTCCTGTACCGCGACAAACTGGTCTGTGCGCTGTCGGGCAATCCGGGGGCCTGTTTTCTCGGCGCCGAGCTGTTCGTCCGTCCCGTGCTGCGTCGGCTGCAGGGAGACCGGGAGGCGGGCCTGCGCCGCATCCGGGCCACGCTGGCGGAGACCTACGACAAACCGTGTCCCTACCCGCGCTATTTGCGCGGCCGGTTGACGGAGCGGGAGGGAAAGCTGTACGTCGTCCCCGACCACAACGACAAGGCGGGCAACCTGGCGACGCTGGGCAAAAGCGAATGCTTCCTGATCATCCCGGCAGGCGGCAGGGGCAAACAGGCGGGAGAGACCGTCGACGTGATTCCCCACGCCGCGCCGGACTGGAGAGATGAGGCGTAGCGCATGGCGAACAAACCGATGGTGCTGCAGGTGGTAGGCTATTCCGATTCGGGCAAGACGACGCTGTTGACCCGACTGATTCCGCTGCTGGAGCAGACGGGCCTGCGCGTCGGCGTGATCAAGCACGACGGCGGTCACGATTTTGAGTGGGACCGGCCGGGCAAGGACACGTGGCGCTACCGGGAGGCGGGAGCGTCGCTGGTGGCGATCGCCTCGCGGACCAAGACGGCGATGCTGGAGCTGAACCCCGTGCCGCTGCCTGTCCTGGTGGAGCGGATGGCGGACGCCGGCGCCGATCTTGTGCTGGTCGAGGGATTCAAGCGGGAGGACTACGAGAAACTGGTCGTGCTCCGCGAACCGGCGCACCGCGAGCTGCTGGAGGCGGTCACCCGGCCTGTGGCTGTGGCCAGCTGGGAGCCGTTTGAGCACCCGGCGCTGCCGGTGTACGCCATTGACGACGCGGCGGGTGTGGCCAGGTTCATACTGAACAAATATATAATGAAAGAACGATAGAGGGAGCGGACAAATTGTGGCGGGAAACCAGCTTCTCCCCTCTATAGTCTTCATACCGAGGTCAGCCAATGGCTGGCCTTTTTCACACAGATAAGATCATGTGCAGTATGGGCAATTGGATATGAACAGGTTGGTGCTTTTTTGCCTCTCACATTTTATTCTGATTTTTTTTTAATTCCTCGATTTCATTTTTGAGTTTAGTTATTTCAGAATGCAGATCTGCTATGGGCTTTTTCATATTTCTTCCAAGTATTGAAAATGAACCAATAATGAAGATAAATATGCTTGCTACGAAAATCCCAAAAAACAGTAAAATTTCCATGATTTAAATCTCCTCATTCTCAACAGAATTACTTGATCTTCGTGACTGATCAACTGTAGAAGACGTATGATACTCCTGCATCCATGATGATGCTGTACTTCTACAGAAATAATTACATCAGTCGAACTGTCCGCGACTGCTTCCTCGATTCATTCAGACTTAGAACCCTCGGAAAATTCTGGGCCAGTCACCGACGGGGTATAATTTCTATAATATACCATATATTCATATCTTAAACAAGACTTGATGTGTAAATAAATAACATGTATTTTTTGGCATGTAAGTTAATTACAGTATTTGGAGGGGTATATCTTGAAAAGTTCAAAACTATTACCAAGTATTCTTGGGATGGCCTTGCTGGGAAGTTTGTTTATTTCTCCAGTTTACGCTGGAAGTACAAGTGATGGAGACAAAGATAAAAGGAGTAGAACTGTAGGCACTGCTACTGCTACATACATTAATGATACAGTTTACACGGCTTCCAAATGTGGTATGTCCGCAAAAGCGGTTTATTCTGCCTATGCAAATAAGACTATGGACGGAATTGGTATCAGTTATGAAGTTTATAGTCTTTTTGACGAAGAAGATGCGTTTGATAGTGATTCAGCAAGTGATTCAAATACCTCCAGGGTTAGCATGGTATCAAAAGAAACGCATGGTTATTATAAATCTGAAGCAGATTTTGATTTTGCAAGATCTGGATCTACATGGTCTCCATTTTCCAGAGTTTACAATTGTGCAGAGAATCCCTCTTCGAGGGCGTATCGATATGATTCTTTGAAACAGGATAGCGTTGATTACCTTATTCAAAAGATTGACCAATATGAATTAAATCAAGAGTCTATAACCAGATATAATCAACGATCTGTTTCTGACAAAAAAGAAGATATTTTATTGGAGATTGCCGAACTACTTTTTAAGGATCAAGAAACGAAACTTAAAAAATACGGTGTAGACCTTTCTGATCTAAAGATTGTGGAAACTCCATATGAGTTAAAGAACGTAGATAAATTTGTTGATGAGTTCACAGGAATTGAAATTGAGAATAATGAAGAATCAGAATTAATTAAAGTAGTTCATTTTAAGCCAATATTAACAAAAGAAGGAAATCAAAGCTATGTTGTATTGCCGTATGCTTTTGTAGACCAGACTAATAAACGAGTAGATACGGGTATCATTGCTGAAGAACTTGAAACTTCGAAACAAGTCAAAGCAGCGAGTAGTGATTTAAACTTATCTAAAATCCCATCAAAAATGAGGAACGGCGAGTATATCCGGTTCGATATGTTTGAGGATAGCCCAAAAAACGGCAAATACTATTACAGTAAAAATAATGATTGGTGGTACGAAAGAGATTATGGAGGTCATGGTGGAACATATTGGAAATTGAAGCATCGTGGCTCAAATGAATACTGGTCGTTAACTTCTGCTGGAAAAATAATCAGATATAAGAAACCCTAGAAAATCGGAAAGTCTCCTTACATAATAAGGAGACTTCACTTTTTACTTTCCAGAGTACCTGTATATTGGGCGGCAAACATTTCAGAGATATGTAATGTAAGCAAAACCCCTATAATTGTATGCATTCGGGAGGTTTCAATCATGGAATCAAAATTTTGTATTCCTACAAAACAGGAAGTTGATTTCTTGGAAAAGCATTTTCATTCCCTTGACGTTCTTGAGTTTTATTCGAAAGGGAAATATATATCGCTGATTGATAGATTTCCACGTAGTTTAACTGAAGATGAGATAGAACGTGAACCTCTATCTTATTCAAGAGATTGGGAGCCTTCTGCTAAAGAAAAGCAGAAGTACCTTTTGGACGAAAAGAAATTTTTGCGATTTTTTTCATCAATTTACCATTTTCACAAAAAAAATAATGTGTTTGTTTATTGTCGGGATTTTGCTGACATCAACATCAATGACTTTAGGTATTTAGAGGATACAAACACACAAAACATGGCGGTTGAGGGATTGTCTTATCTGAAAGAGTCTAGCCAAGGAGTACTTAAGACATCCGATCTTGCCACCCTAGAGGTTTTCGTAAAATTAACGTTGCGAGAAGCTATCTACTGTAACTTCTTTTTTATAGACTCCTTGTCTGTACTAATTGGGTATTACGAGATGAGTTTCTTACTCTACTGTAACGATCCTGAGACATTAAAGAAATACGAAGATTTTGCCATTGAATCAAACCTATTTTCCAGGAAACCGAATATAGGATGAGTTTACGACAGCATGGTCAGGCAATATTGATAATTTGGATTTTGTTTTGAGTGAATGAAAAACGAACTTACTGGGGATAATAACATTCTTAGCAACCTGACACTTTGCAGGTTGCTTTTTTCCTTAGAGAATGCTGTTCTATTTGTTATGCTAGTAAGATAGTGCCTTACCTTGTAAGTGAGGCTTGAGGTGAATGCAGTGAAATTTGATACCATTGCAACTGTAGCAACTCCGATGGGAGAGGCGAGCATTGCTGTGTAAGTGGGCCAGAAGCGATAGAAGGTGTGGATAAAATATACAGGGCCACTATTGTCGTCTAATATAGTTCCGTTTTTTAATTGCAAAGAACGGAATAGAGTGCTACAGGTAGTCTCGTTCTCCATGAGCGAGCCAGCATCCTAATGAACAAAGTCTCTCAGCGTCAGCATCCGGCATCTGCTTCGGTGAAAGTATCCGCTAAGAAGAACCTGCTTCATCGAACAGGATTAAATACAAATTTTCTTATTGGGAAAGAGGTTTTTGCTGAGTGCTGTGAAAGAGAGTAAACGTAGAGTTTACATGATTAGGGAGGGATATATATGAAAACACAATTGCCGCAGCGCTGGAATCTGGAGGTGCTGTTTTCCGGCGGAAGCGAGTCAGAGTCATTTCGCGCGTTTCTCAGCATGTTGGAAGGAGATATTGCCGCTCTGCAGGCGCAGGTGAGCGTGGACCGCGTGCGGATGGACGACAAGGACGCGTTTGTCTCCATGCTGGCCCAGGTGCAGAGCATTGCCGTCCGGCTGAAGGAGGCGGGGGCGTTCGTCTCCTGCCTGACCGCCCAAGATGTAAAGGACGAACAGGCCACACTCCTGGGCGGACGGGTGAAAACCGTTGCCGCCTCATTTGCCGCGGCGCTGGCCAAATGGGAGGAACACCTGCTCGCGATCGACGAACCGGTCTGGAACAAGCTGCTCGCCGCCCCGGAGGTGAAGCCGGTCGCGTTCAATCTCAATGAACGGCGCAGACGGGCGAAGGAAAAGCTGCCGCCCGAGCAGGAAGTACTGGCCAACGACCTGGCCGTGGACGGATACCACGCCTGGCAGGATCTCTACAATACCGTCGTCGGCCGCATGACAATCGAAGTGGAGGTGGATGGCGAAACGAAGCGTCTCTCCGTCGGCCAGGCCGCCAACCTGATGCACCACCCGGACCGCAGCGTCCGCGCCCGCGTGTTCGCCAAATGGCAGGAGGCCTGGGCGCAGGAAGCGGAACTGTGCGCACAGGCGCTCAATCACCTGGGCGGCTTTCGCCTGGCGCTGTACCGGCATCGGGGATGGGACTCCGTGCTGCGCGAGCCGCTGGACATCGGGCGGATGCAGGAAAAGACGCTGGACGCGATGTGGCAGGCGATCGACAACCGCAAGGACCGGCTCGTCGCGTACCTGGAGCGCAAGGCCAAGCTGCTGGGCGTGGACAAATTGAGCTGGTACGACGTGTCCGCTCCGGTCGGTCGCCAGCACAAGAAGATGTCCTATGAGGAAGGCGCTGCGTTTATCCTCGAACAGTTTGGCCGGTTCAGCCCGAAGCTGGCCGCCTTTGCCCAAAACGCCTTCGAGAACGGGTGGATCGAGGCGGAGGACCGGCCGGGCAAACGGCCGGGCGGCTTCTGCACCAGCTTTCCGGCGAGAGGCGAGTCCCGCGTGTTTATGACCTACGCGGGCAGCCTGCAAAACGTGTCCACCCTGGCTCATGAACTGGGGCACGCCTATCACCAGCACGTCATGAACGATCTGCCGCCGCTTACGCAAAACTACGCGATGAACGTGGCGGAGACGGCTTCCACGTTTGCGGAAATGATCGTGGCGGACGCGGCGGTGAAGAACGCGGCCAGTGCGGAGGAGCGGGTGGCTCTCCTGGAAGACAAAGTGCAGCAGACCGTCTCCTTTTTCATGAACATCCAGGCCCGCTTCCTGTTTGAGAAACGCTTTTACGAAAAGCGGAAATACGGGCTGGTCAGCGTAGAGGAGCTGAACCGGCTGATGCTGGAAGCCCAGCGAAAGGCGTACCGCGACGCGCTGGCCGAATACGAGCCGCTTTTCTGGGCGTCCAAGCTGCATTTTTACATCACGACCTATCCGTTCTACAACTTCCCGTACACCTTCGGCTATCTGTTCAGCCTGAGCGTGTACGCGCGCGCCCTGCAGGAAGGGCCGGCCTTTGCCGACAAGTACGACGCCCTTCTGCGCGATACGGGACGGATGACCGTGGAAGAGCTGGCGATGCGCCATCTGGGCGAGGACATCACCGACATCCGGTTTTGGCAGAAGGCGGTGGATCTGGCCGTAGCCGACATCGACGAGTTTCTCAGCCTGACGAAATAAAGCGGGGCATTTCAGCGCGAGCGGACGGCTTCCCGACGACCGAAAGGAAACCGGTCCGCGCCGCGTGCATCCGCCAGGCCGACTGCCGGCCGCGGACGGGGAACCCTCGCCGGCGCTGCGATCTGCAGCCCCGGCGGGGGTCTTTTGTTGAAAAACCGTAAAGGGAACCGGCGGAATCTTTGGCAATCCTTAACCTGCCGTTTAACCACGGACGATCGTTTTGTCGTACAGTCATGGTAGGGGGAAATGGCGTCACGAACAGAAGGAGGTCGGCGGATGGCAAACGCGGCGAACGGGATGGTGATTGCGGCAATGATCGTGTTTACACTGGGAGAAATCCTAATCATCCCGGCCGAATACGCCCAGATCGACCAGATTGCGCCGCCCCGGATGCGGGGAACGTACTACGGGGCGCAAAGCGTCAGCGAACTGGGCCGCCGCCTGTATGAAAAGAGGCGCGAGCGATCAACCGATCATCCGGTTTCGGCACATTCATCATGCGGTTGACGATATCCCATCCGGCTCATCCCATCCAGCGGTCGCCGGGTGGGTTTTTTGCAGGATGACGGCGGACACCCATGCCGCCGGCGTCTCGCTGGGACGAACGGAGCAGAAAAAATTTAGGCTTGGGGCGCACGAGAAAGTAAGTTAAAATGAAGGGCGTGGCGCAAGCGTTCATGCGAGACAAGAGAGGAGGAAAACGGCGGCATCGCCAAGCTGCCTCTTTTTCCAGAAAGGTGAGTACAATGGATCTGTGGTCAATGTTCGTAGCATTCGTATTAGGGCTTGTGGAAGGACTTACGGAATTCGCGCCCGTTTCCTCGACCGGGCACATGATTATCGTTGACGATATGTGGCTGAAATCCAAGGAGATGTTTTCGCCCGAGGTGGCCAACACCTTCAAGGTGGTGATTCAGCTCGGATCGATCCTGGCCGTGGTGATCGTCTTTAAAGAGCGCTTTTTCGATCTGCTCGGGCTGCGGAAGCGCACGGCAGGCGGACAAGCCCCCGGTCCCAAACTGAAACTGGCCCAGGTGATTGTCGGGCTGCTGCCGGCTGCCGTATTGGGGTTCCTGTTCGAGGACTACATCGACAAATACCTGTTTTCGGTGAACACCGTGCTGATCGGGTTGGTGGCGGGCGCTTTCCTGATGCTGGCCGCTGATTGGTTCCGCCCGGGCAGGCCGAAAGTGGAGACGGTTGACCAGCTTACGTACAAGCAGGCCTTCTTTATCGGCTTGTTTCAGTGCATCGCGCTGTGGCCGGGCTTCTCCCGTTCCGGTTCGACGATTTCGGGCGGGGTGCTGCTGGGATTGAGCCACCGCGCCGCGTCCGATTTTACCTTTATCATGGCCGTCCCTGTCATGCTGGGGGCAAGCTGCCTTTCGCTCATGAAGCACTGGCAGTCCATCACCCTCGATGTCCTGCCGTTTTTTGCGGTCGGCTTTATCAGCGCGTTCGTCTTTGCGCTGCTCTTCATCCGCTTCTTTTTGAAGCTGATCGACCGGATCAAACTGGTTCCGTTTGCCCTCTACCGCATCGTGCTGGCGGCGGTGCTTTACATGGCCCTGATGTAAGAAAAAACCGGCCCCGGAGGTTCGCGTCGAAACCGCCCGGGGCCGCCGCCGGACAAAAGCAAAAGCAGTCGGAAATGATGGGGCGTTCCGACTGCTTTTTTGTTGGCTGAGAAGGAAATCACGCGGCTGTTTGTCCGGGCGTCGGCATATGCTGGTGGTGAGGAGGGAGTCGGATGCGGGAGAAAACGGCTTTCGCCGTGCTGCGGATGGTGACGGGCATGATTTTTTTCGCCCACGGCCTGTACAAGCTGCAAAGAGGAATGGGAGCGGTGGCGGAGTGGTTCGGGAGCGTCGGCCTCCCGACGTGGTTGGCCTATCTGGTGATGCTGGCGGAAGTGCTGGGGGGGATGGCGCTGCTGATCGGGGTGGCGGTACGGCCTGCGTCGCTGCTCCTGGCCGTGATCATGGCAGGCGCCATCGTCACCGTCAAATGGCCAAACGGCCTGATAGGCGCGGGCGGCGCAAGCGGGTACGAGCTGGATCTGGTGCTGCTGGCGGTGACCCTGTATCTGGCCGTAAAGAGGGGAGAGGTTGGCGGCAGGAAGGTCCGCTAAGCTCCGACCAACCCAAAAAACCGCTGGGGCAGCGGTTTTTTTCGTTCATCCGTATACCGGCTGCTCCCACCAGCCGAAAGAGACGGTCAGTTCCGAGGACGGGACTTCGGCGGGGATGTGGAACAGCAGGGCCGTTCCGGGGCCGAGGATCCAGCGGCCGCTCTTTTCGGCGGCGGTGGTGCTGCTCGGCGGGAGGATCCGGGTGGAGGCGATGACCCCGTCCCGGGGCATCTCGGACGTGGCGGACGCGTACAAGATTTGCCCTTTCGGGGCGGGGCAGGGGGGCAGTTGGATGCTGCCCGGGGATACCTGCCGGGAAGCGGTCGCCCCGCCAAGCTGGTTGGCCTTGCCGAGCCAGATGTGCACTTCCACGGGATGGTCAGCCCGGTTAGTGAGAAACCAATCGTTTACGTACACCTGGACGCCTGAACGGTAGGGATTGACCAGTGCCCCCCAGGCCTGGACGCCGTCGCCCGCAGTCAGCTTTTCCGTTTGCCCCAGGTAGTATTTGCCCTGCATCGCCATCGCCGTCGCCAGAGGAATGTCGACGCGCATGTCCGTTTGCTCTCCGGCGGTCTGGCCGGAATACGGAAAGTATCCCATCTGCAGGAACATGTCGGGGATGCCGTAGTAGTACGACGGCTGCGTATACGGGGGCTTTTCCATACGTTCAGCTCCTTTGGGATGGAGTAGACGCTACAGCATATGGCAGCAGCCCGCGAGACGTGTTTACGTTTCCGGGGCAAACGGATCGATGCCCCGCGCCCGCAGCGCCTCCACCGCCTCCCTGACCGGCAAGAGGGGCAGGCGGAACTCGTCCGCTACCGCCTCTTCCAGCTCCCGGACGGAACCGAGCGTCACCTGGCGCTCGCTGCCGTCGGCGTGCGTGATCAGCAGGGTGTTGTTTTTCAGGGAGACGCTGCGTTCGTTGTCCCATTGATACACATGGATGCGCAGGCAGTTGAGAAAGGTGGCGCCGGGGAGGAACGAGCGGGCGATCGCGTCGGCGAAATCGTCCGGTTCCCGCCGCTCCTCCGGGTCAAAGTGCCAGTGATCGCTCACCAGCTTCTCCCGCCGGTAACGCAGGTATCGGTAACGACCCGGCCGCTCCGTATCCGGCGCGATCCGCACCGCCTCCGGGCCGAACCGGGTGCTGTTGTCGGGATCGCGGCGAAAACGGACCGGCTGATACAGGGGAGCGGCGGAGCCGAGATCGACGTAGACCGGCTCTCCGCCCCATTCCGGCAGCCGGACGATGACCGCCGTATGGGCGTCCCCCACCGGCACGAGATGGGCGGAAAAGTCCAGCGCGCGCAGCAGCGCGAGGAAATTGGCGTGGATGGAGTAGCAGGTGCCGCCGAACCCGCAGCGGGCGGCGTCGGCGACAAACTGTTCGGGCGAGGGGAGGCCGCTGTGCCCCGGACGCCGGGCCTGCAGCAGTTTGCCGACGTTTTCAAACGGAAACGCCTGCAGATGGGCGCGGCACAGCTCGCTGAGATAGGCGTAACCGGCCGGGCGCGGTTCCAGTCCCAGCCGGTGGAGATAGGCATATGCCCAAGCGGGTAACCGCGACATGGGAAACCTCCTCAGGAGACGGATTTCCAGGCGTGCACGGCGAGAAGCGCCCAGCCGGCCAGGAACAGGAGGCCGCCAAACGGGGTAATCGCCCCGAGCGCTTTGATGTTGGTGAAGCTGAGGGCGTACAGGCTGCCGGAAAAGAGCAGGGTGCCGACAGCGAAGCACCAGCCCGCCCAGGTCAGGGCAGACGAATCGGGGAACCATTTGCATAACAGGGCGACCAGCACCAGCGCCATCGCATGCGTCGTCTGGTAGGTAACCCCGGTGTGGAAGACGCCGAGCAGGTAGTCGTTCAGCCTGCCTTTCAGCACATGGGAACCAAACGCGCCCAGGGCGACGGAGAGAAAGCCGCTGATACTGCCGAGCAGAAGAAAGATACGCACGAAACATTCGCTCCTTTGTGTGACAATATGCATACACAGCGTTATTGTACCGCAACCGGTGCGTCCATGCCCAATTGCAAATTGTTGAACGCGCTTTCTGGCCTCCTGTCCAGACCGCGTGACAACCTCCGGCATAGTATACAGTACGTGGCGGCAGCGCTTGCATGCCGCCGCCGCAGGAGGTGAACAGCATGGGCAAATGGACGGCGCTTGTGGGCGGCCTCGTAGGCGGTTGGTCCTTTTTGAAAATCCCGCTGGAAGGCTCGTTCCTCTCCGCAATCGATCCTGTCGTCGATGGCATTGGCACCGTGGCGATGGTGGTATTCTCGGGCGCACTCATCTATTTTGGCGTACGCGACTGGCTCCAGAAGTAACAACCGAATCGGTGCCGACAGAGGCAAAGGCGTCCCTGCAGAAAGGGGCGTCTTTGTTTTGGTCCGGATTCACTTCGTCGTTTTGTCGGGTGCTCTCATGCCGGATGCCCCCATATACATAGAGGAGGGAGAAGAAAATGGGGGGAAGCGACATGACCAACGACGAACGCAAGGAACTGGAGCGCTCGATTGAAGAAATCACGGAAATCGCCAAAGGCTTCGGCCTTGACTTTTACCCGATGCGCTACGAGATTTGCCCGGCGGACATCATCTACACGTTTGGCGCGTACGGCATGCCGACGCGCTTCTCGCACTGGAGCTTTGGAAAGTCCTTTTACAGGATGAAACTGCAGTACGACCTCAATCTGAGCAAAATCTACGAGCTGGTGATCAACTCCAACCCGTGCTACGCCTTTCTGTTGGACGGCAACACGCTGATCCAGAACAAGCTGATCGTCGCCCACGTCTTGGCCCACTGCGACTTTTTCAAAAACAACGTGCGGTTCTCCAACACCAACCGCGACATGGTGGAGAGCATGGCGGCCAGCTCGGAGCGCATCCGGCAGTACGAGATCGAGCACGGCAAGGAGGCAGTGGAGTCGTTTTTGGACGCCTGCCTGGCCATTCAGGAGCACATCGATCCCAGCCTGCTGCGGCCGAAACTGCGCTGGAAGCGGGAGGTGGAGGAGACGACCGGCAAACCGGGCAAAACGGAGCGGTCCACGCCGTACGACGATCTGTGGCGGCTGGAACGCACAGAAGAAAAGCCAGCCGATCCGGGCAAGCCGATCCGCAAGTTCCCGCCCGAACCGGAGAAAGACCTGCTGTTGTTCATCATGGAGTACAGCACCATTCTGGAGGACTGGCAGCGGGACGTCATAACGATCATCCGCGACGAGATGCTCTACTTCTGGCCGCAGTTGGAGACGAAGATCATGAACGAAGGCTGGGCCACCTACTGGCACATGCGCATCCTGCGGGAACTGGACCTGACGGAAGCGGAGACGATCGACTTTGCCAAGCTGCACGCCTCGGTGATCCAGCCGTCGCCGACCAGCATCAACCCGTACCATCTCGGGCTGAAAATCTTTGAGGATATCGAGGCGCGCTGGGACAATCCGACCAAGGAAGAGCAGGAGCGTTTCGGGCGCACGCCGGGCCAGGGGCGGGCGAAGATTTTCGAGGTGCGCGAGATGGAGTCGGACATCAGCTTTCTGCGCAATTATTTGACCAAGGAACTGGTCGACAAGCTGGATTTGTACCTGTTCGGCAAGCAGGGCAGCGACTGGGTGGTGACGGAAAAATCCTGGGAGCAGGTGCGGGACGGCCTGGCCGCGACGCGCGTCAACGGCGGCTTCCCGTACGTCATGGTCCACGACGGCGACTACCTGCGGGCAGGCGAGCTGTACCTGAAGCACTACTACGAAGGACTGGAGCTGGACGTCAAGTACGTGGAAAAGACGCTCCCGTACGTGTACCAGCTCTGGGGCAAAAACGTCCACCTGGAGACGGTGATCGAGGAGCGGGCGGTGCAGTTTACCTACGACGGGAAAAAGGTGCATCGGAGGTTTTTGTAAGGGAAACGTGATGGGATGGCAGAAGCTGTTCCTTTGAAGAAGAGGAACAGCTTTTGTATTGCATGGATCCTGGCCTGAGAATAAACCCAGCGCGCCCGCGGAACTGGAAAGCGACCCCATCCTTCCGGAAAAAACGACAATTTTTTGAGAAAAAATTGAACAAAACGTGAACAAAATGTGAAAAATGTGTTACAATAGAGCCATGAACCAATCGATAACGGACAGGGGTTGGGTGCCATGAACCAAATGAACAATGGTATCAAAGCAGCGGCAACCTTGAAGTGGCTTGCGTGGGCGGCAACGATCATCGGTGCTGTTCTGCTGGTGATCAATGTAAGCGATTTCCGCGCGGAGAATTTTGGACTGATGGCGGCGATTGGATTTTTGATCGGAGGCATGAACATCTTTTTGCTGAGCACGGTGTTCCGGCTGCTTCACACCGAATCGTAGGACAGATGGCGACATTCCATGATCAGACACATAATAAGATGAAGAAACTGGGTGGATGACCTCTCAAGACGAGCGATCTTGAGAGGTCTTTTTTTTGTGCATGCGGCCTGACCGTGCCGTTTCGCGCGCGACGCGCCGGGGCTTCCCGCCGATGGCTGCCGGGAGAGAGGGCAGGCAGTCTGCTTGAAAAAACCACCTGTATTGGCTGCTAATTAGAAAAACAGGGGATCGGTAACAAAGTTTTGATCAAATCGTGAAGTATTAGTGAACACTTTGTCACGAAAAAAGGGCAAATTCTTGAACGGTGTGTAAACAAAGGTACAAAACAAATGCGCTTTTGATACGATATGAGAGCAAAAAACATGTTTACTAAGACTGAATGTGAACGGTTGTTTCCTTTCTGTTGGAACGGAGGAGGGGTAGGAAGAAATGGGAGCTAGAAAGTGGCTCGGACGGGTCCAGTTTTGGATCATGGCGGTATTGGCCAGCGTCCTGTTGAGCGGATGCGGGAGCGAATACATGGTCCTCAATCCGAAGGGGCCCGTTGCTGAAACGCAGTACAATCTGATCATTATCTCCGTGATTTTGGTCTCGATCGTGATCCTGCCGGTGTTGGCGATTACGTTCTACATCGTGTGGCGCTATCGGGACAAACCGGGGAACAAGGCGCCGTACCAACCGGAATGGGCGCACAACACCACCCTGGAGGTCATCTGGTGGGGGATTCCCGTCGTCATTATTGCCATTCTTGGCTATTTTACGGTGCGCGACACCTACGCGCTGGTCGAGCCTCCCAATAAAGAAGTGAAGCCGATCACGGTACAGGTGACGTCGCTCGATTGGAAATGGATGTTTACTTATCCTGAACAAAACATCGCAACAGTCAACTATGTGCATATTCCGGTGGGCGTTCCCGTTCAATTTGAGCTGACCGCCGAGGCGCCGATGAACTCGTTCTGGGTACCGCAGTTGGCCGGCCAGACCTATACGATGCCGGGCATGGCGATGGGATTGTGGCTGCAGGCGGATGAGCCGGGCGAGTACTTCGGTACAGGGGCCAACTTTACGGGGAAAGGCTTCGCCCACATGCAGTTCAAGGTGATTGCCGAACCGCAGGAGGAGTTTGACAAGTGGGTGCAGCAGGTGAAAAACACTGCGCCGGGCATGACCAGACAGGACTACGAAAACCTGGTGAAGCCGGGTCTGTCCGACCGCTTGACGTATTCGTCTTTCCCGCCGGGGCTGTTTGAGGAAATCGTGAAGAAATACGGCCATGCGCACGGCAATCATCCGGGCGGCATGAACCACTACAAGAACAATCTGAAAAACAACGACGACCAACACGACGAAGGACATCAAGGCGGTGGACAGCAGGATGCCGGACAGCACGGCAGCCACGGCGGAAATGACGCCCAAGCTTCCCACCAGCACGACATGTCCGGAACGAACCATTAACGCATAAACGGAAAGGGAGGAGGATCACCGTATGTGGGAGGACATCAAGTCTTTTGCATCCACGTTTTTTGTCACCGGTGACCCGTTGATTTACGGGGCGGATGTGGCTATTGTGCTGACCATGCTGGCCATCGTGTTTGTCCTGACCAAGTACAAAAAATGGGGCTGGCTGTGGCGCGAATGGCTGACGACCGTCGACCACAAGAAGATCGGGATCATGTACCTGATCTGCTCGCTCTTGATGCTGTTCCGCGGCGGCGTGGACGCGCTGCTGATGCGTCTGCAGCTGGCGCTGCCCAATGTGGAGTTTCTGCACTCCGAGCACTACAACGCGATCTTTACGACACACGGCACGATCATGATTTTGTTCATGGCGATGCCGATGATGTTCGCGCTGTTCAACATCGTCGTGCCGCTGCAGATCGGCGCGCGCGACGTCGCGTATCCGTTTTTGAACGCACTCAGCTTCTGGCTGTTCTTCTTCGGTGCGATGCTGTTCAACCTGTCCTTTGTGATCGGGGGTTCCGCGGAGTCCGGCTGGCTCGCGTATCCGCCGCTGTCGGAAAAAATGTTCAGTCCGGGCGTCGGACAGGACTTCTACATCTGGGGGATTCAGATCTCCGGTATCGGTAGTTTGGCCACCGGGATCAACTTCCTGGTGACCATCCTGAAAATGCGTGCACCGGGCATGTCGCTGATGAAGATGCCGCTGTTCTCCTGGTCGGTTCTGTCCAGCTGCATCACGATCATCTACGCGTTCCCGATCCTGACCGTGACGCTGGCGCTGCTCTTCATCGACCGTTACCTCGGCGCCCATATCTTTACGATGGACGGCGGCGGGAACCCGATGATGTACGTCAACCTGATCTGGATGTGGGGCCACCCGGAAGTGTATATCGTGGTGCTGCCGGCCTTCGGTATCTTCTCTGAGATCGTGGCTACGTTCTCCAAGAAACAGATTTTCGGTTACAAGTCGATGGTCTTTGCGATGATCATCATCAGTGTGCTGTCCTTCTTTACCTGGGCGCACCACTTCTTCACCATGGGCGCGGGGGCGGACGTCAACTCGTTCTTCGCGATCAGTACGATGGCCATCGCCATTCCGACCGGGGTGAAGGTGTTCAACTGGCTGTTCACGATGTTCCGCGGACGGATTCAGTTGAAACAGCCGATGCTTTGGACGATCGCGTTCATTCCGTGCTTCGTGATCGGGGGGGCGACCGGCGTGATGCTGGCTGTCGCTCCGGCGGACTACCAGTACCACAACAGCTACTTCCTGATCGCGCACTTCCACCAAGTGCTGATCGGCGGGGTCGTATTCGGATACCTCGCAGGGATTTACTACTGGTGGCCGAAAATGTTCGGCTTCAAGCTGGATGAGCGCCTGGGCAAATGGGGCTTCTGGCTCTGGAACATCGGCTTCTACGTCTGCTTCATGCCGCAGTACGCGCTCGGCTTCATGGGCATGACCCGACGCCTCTACACGTACGGATGGGACCTGGGCTGGGCACCGCTCAACCTGGTTTCCACTGTCGGCGCGTTCATGATGGGGCTCGGCTTCGTCTTCCAGGTATGGCAGATCGCCTACAGCATCAAACACGGCGAGCGCGACACCACGGGCGACCCGTGGAACGGACGCACGCTGGAGTGGTCGATTCCGTCTCCGGCTCCGGTGTACAACTTCGCCGTCATTCCGCAGGTAAAAGAGGCGGACGACTGGTGGGCGACCAAGCAGGCGAGGGCAAACGGCACGGCAAACGAAGCGCCGGCCAAGCTGGAGCCGATTCACATGCCGAAAAACTCGGGCATTCCGTTTATCATGTCTTTCTTCTGGTTCATTGCCGGATTTGGGTTCGTGTGGGGCTGGACCTGGTGGATCGTGATCGGTCTGGCAGGCGTCGGCATCTCGATGCTGGTGCGTTCGTTCCAGTATGACACGGACTACTACATCCCTGTGGACGAAGTGAGACGGACGGAGGCCTCTCTGGGGAGGGCTGTATAATGCAACAAACGATGGCACATCATGACCACGATCACGGACACGAGGACCACGAATCTCTCAAGGTCCTCGGGTTCTGGATCTTCCTGGTTACGGACTGCATTCTGTTCGGCACGCTGTTTGCCACCTATGCCGTATTGATGCACAGCTACGCGGGAGGGCCGACCGGTAAAGAGATGTTCCAACTGCCGGGCGTGATCGCCTCCACGTTCATCCTGCTGACCAGCAGCTTCACCAGCGGGTTGGCGATGCTGGCCATGCACAAGGGAAAAGTGAAACAGGTGATCGGCTGGCTGGCGATAACCGCCGTCCTGGGTCTGGCGTTTGTCGTGCTGGAAGTGACCGAGTTTTCCCATCTGGTCGCGGAAGGCGCCGCCATTTACACCAGCGCGTACTGGTCCGCGTTCTACGTGCTGGTGGGAACGCACGGTCTGCACGTGACGCTCGGCCTGTTCTGGATGGCCGCGCTGATGATCCAGTTGGGCAAACACGGCATCACGGCGGTCACCAAGCGCAAAATCACCAATCTGGGCCTGTACTGGCACTTCCTCGACGTCGTCTGGATCTTCCTCTTCACGGTCGTCTATCTCATGGGGGTGATGTAAGATGATGCAACACGACAGTCATGGTCACGGGGAGGGGCACGGCTCCCTCAAGTCGTACGTCATCGGGTTTGTCCTGTCGATCGTGCTGACCATCATCCCGCTGGTGCTGGTCATGAACAAGGTGCTGAGCGGCACTGCGCTGGTTGTCGCGATCATGGCGATGGCCGTTCTGCAGTTGTTCGTGCAGTTGTTCTTCTTCATGCACATCCGCGAAGGGGAGAAACCCCGCTACAATGTGCAGGCGCTGATCCTGGGCGCGGTGATCCTTTTGACGATCGTCGCCGGCTCCATTTGGGTCATGAGCTTCAACTCCATGGTGCAGTAAGGCGGACAGACAAAGCAAAGCAAGGCAAAAACCTCTTGGGCCAATCGGGCTCAAGAGGTTTTTTTGTACGGGCGGCCGGAACAGCGCCCCCTCACAGCCGGACAATACCGGCAGCGGAAGGCAGGCCGTGCATGGAAGCACGGGGAGTGTAGGGGGATGGTGCCGCCAATGTGCCCCGGTGGTTTTTCTTTTTTCAAAACTTAGTTTATAATTAAGTTGACAATCATAAAAACTGGAAAGGGGCTTGTCTGAATGTACGAGATCGCGATTATCGGTGCAGGACCGGCAGGGGCCAGCGCGGCGCTGTTTACGGCGAAGGCGGGCAAAAAAACGCTGCTGATCGACAATGACAAGAGCATCACCAAACGGGCCTGGGTGGAAAATCACTACGGCGTGATGGAGATCACCGGCCCTGACCTGGTGGAGACGGGGAAAAAGCAGGCGGAAAAATTTGGCGCCGAGCTGGTGGCTGGCCAGGTGACCAACATCGTCAAAACGGAGCAGGGCTTTACCGTGGAGACGGACGGCGCAGGCACGTTTGAAGCCAGACACGTGATCCTCGCTACCGGCGTCTTGGTCGATCTGGCGGAAAAGATCGGCGTGGCGACCAAGCCCGGCACCGAGCCGCGGATCAAGACGGTGATCGACGTCGACCGGGACGGCAAAACCAGTGTGGAGGGCATCTGGGCGGCCGGAACGTGCGCCGGTGTCAGCGTTCATACGATCATCACCGCCGGCGACGGGGCCAGGGTGGCGATCAACGTCATCAGCGAGCTGAACGGCGAGCGCTACGTCGACCACGACGTGCTGAAAAGCTGAAACAGGATGAAATTCTTGTGCCCTTCTCTCCGTATAGTTGGGAGGGAAGGGTTTTTTCTTTGCAGCCCGAATTGGCTATAATCATGTTCATAGTGAAAACGAACGAGGAGGAGATCGGCGTGATCGCCAAGGAAAGTAACGTGAATGTTGTGGTGGCCGGGCTCCTGCTCGGTCTCTTGATGGCGTCCATGGACAACACCATCGTCGCCACTGCGATGGGAACGATCGTCGGCCAGTTGGGCGGTCTGGACAAGTTTGTCTGGGTCACCTCGGCGTACATGGTGGCCACGATGGCGGGGATGCCGATCTTCGGCAAACTGTCCGACATGTACGGCCGCAAACGCTTTTACGTGTTCGGGCTGGTACTGTTTTTGCTCGGGTCCATCCTCTGCGGGACGGCCGGCAGCATCGTCGAGCTGAGCATCTATCGGGCCATCCAGGGGATTGGCGGCGGGGCGCTGATGCCGATTGCCTTCACGATCATTTTTGACGTCTTTCCGCCGGAGAAGCGGGGGAAAATGACCGGCCTGTTCGGGGCGGTGTTCGGCACGTCCAGCGTCGTCGGTCCCCTGCTCGGCGCCTACATCACCGAGTACTTCGGCTGGCACTGGGTCTTTTACATCAACGTGCCGATCGGTCTCCTGTCGCTCTGGTTCATCTCCGCGTACTACAAGGAGTCGCTGGAACACCGCAAGCAGAGCATTGACTGGTGGGGCGCGATCACGCTGGTAGGGGCCGTGGTCAGCCTGATGTTCGCACTGGAGCTGGGCGGCAATCAGTTCGCCTGGGACTCCGCGGTGATTCTCGGCCTGTTTGCTGCCTTTGCCGCGCTGTTCGCCGTGTTTTTGTACGTGGAAAAACGGGCGGCCGAGCCGATCATTTCGTTTTCCATGTTTAAGCAGCGGCTGTTTGCCGCGAGCAATGTGGTGTCCCTCCTGTACGGGGCGTCCTTCATCATCACGACCGTCTACATCCCGATTTTTATCCAGGGGGTGTTTGGCGGCTCGGCGTCCAACTCGGGTCTTCTGCTCACCCCGATGATGCTCGGGTCGGTTCTCGGCAGCCAAACGGGCGGGATGCTGACAACGAAGACCAGCTTCCGCAACATCATGCTGCTGTCCGCCGCCTTTTTCCTGCCCGGCATGTTTTTGTTGGGGACGCTGACGCCCGAGGTCTCGCGCGGTCTGGTGACCGTCTACATGGTCCTCACCGGTTTTGGCGTCGGCTTTTCCTTCTCGGTGCTGGGCATGGCTGCGATCCACAACTTCGACATGCGTCAGCGGGGCTCAGCCAGTTCGACCAACTCGTTTTTCCGCTCGCTGGGCATGACGCTGGGCGTGAGCGTGTTTGGGATCGTGCAGCGCAACCTGTTCCAGAGCGGCATGGAAGAGGTGTTCGCCGGGGAAGGCAGCGGCGTTCCGGCAGGGGCGCTGGTCGATCCGCGGGCGGTGCTGACTCCGGAAACCCGGGCGTCCATTCCGGCACCTGTCCTGGAGCAGATTACCGCGGTCCTCTCCTCGTCGATTGCCCAGACGTTCATGTGGGCGCTGATCCCGGCCTGTCTGGCGGTCGTGGGAATCCTCCTGATGGGCGGCGAACGGGTGAAAATTCCCGCTGCACAGGTGCGTCCAAAAACAGCGGAGCGGGAACGGGTGTAGCCGAAAGCGGCGGTCATACGCGTGGGGCTGATCATTCATCGGTCTGCTGACGGACGGGAAGAAGCCCCCTGACATGCGGCAGTTGATGCAGGAGCGGGGGCATCGGCTGCTGACGGGGCTTTCGTTCGCCTGCCGGGCAAGTATGAACGTATGTGGAACGAATCTGGATGTTCAACGTTTTCCAACGGTTTCGTTTATCATTCTGCTAGTGATTGGTTTTCAGCAATGGAGGTGGTCACGTGTTTCATACGCCTATCGGGCGCCTGCGCGCCGTCGGGTATGCGGAAGGCATCTCGTTTCTCGTGCTGCTCGGGATTGCCATGCCGCTGAAGTACTTCTTTCATTATCCGTTGGCCGTCACGATCGTGGGCGCGCTTCACGGCCTGTTTTTTGTGCTGTATCTGATCGCCGTTGTACACGCCGCGAGTGTGCACCGCTGGTCGTTCCTGCGGGTGCTGGGCGCGTTTGTCGCGTCGCTTTTGCCGTTCGGCCCGTTCGTGTTTGACGCGAGGCTGCGCCGGGAGCAGTAGGAGCCGGGCGGCAGGGTCGGGAACTGTACCGTGGAACCCGTTCAATCATCCCGAATAGTCGGGGGGTGGACGTGGTTCTTTTTATTGGGGCCGGCGAGGGCAATTTACACCCGGTCCCGGACGTATTATAATCGAAGCCGTTTAGAGAAGACGCCCGAAAACGGGCTGGAGGGCTAACCAGTGGGATACGAGATCATTCTCATCATTGTCGGCATCAACATCCTCTACGTGTCGTTTTTTACGCTGCGCATGATCCTGGTGATCAAAGGGTACCGGCTGTTGGCCTCCCTGCTGTCGATGGTGGAGGTATTCGTCTACTTGAAAGGGTTGGCGATCGTCCTGGACAATCTGGACAACCCGCTCAATCTGGCCGCGTACTGCATCGGATGGGGAATGGGGGTCTATCTGGGATGCCGGATCGAGGAGTACCTGGCACTGGGGTATGTCACCCTGCAGGTGGTCGTCGATTCGCCGGAGCTTGACCTGCCGGCAAAGATGAGAGAACACGGCTTTGGCGTCACCTCCTGGGTGGCGGATGGCAGAGACGGCAAACGGCTGGTCATGCAGGTGCTGACCAAGCGAAGCAACGAGCAAAAGCTGTGGATGCTGATCAACAACCTGGCGCCGAAAGCGTTTGTCATCTCGTTTGAGCCGAAGCACCTGAAAGGCGGTTTCTGGGTAAACCGGCTGAGAGGCTGAGGGAAGCGGCAGAGACGAACAGCGAATGCAAGCAAAAAACAGCCCGCGTGCACCGGATGGAACACCGGCGGCACAAAGGGCTGTTTTTTGCGTGTGGGAAGCATCTCGCCCGGCTCAAATTCGGCCAGGAGACATTCGCATCATTGAACTTTTCGTTGGAACAAGTCCACAAGTCCGCCGTAGATGGCTTGTCCGTTCGTCTGTCTCGCCCAGTTCAGGGTGCCGTACTCGTAGTGCCACCACTCCTGGGGATAGTTGACGAACCCTGCTTCCGTCATCAGATGGTACAAGAGGCGGCGGTTGTCGCGGATGCGCCGCTCGGTCTCGTCCGGGTCGCGCATGCGTTCAAAGTAGCGGGTCGCTGCCCGCTCGCTGAAGTCGTCAAACGCCGTGCCCATGTCCAACCAGCCGTCCGGCCCCGCAATCGTCAGGTCGACGGCTCCGCCGGACAGGTGAGGGGCGGGCTTGTGCACGTCGACGGTGGGAGAGGCGACGTACTTGTCCAATTCGCGGGCCAGCGCCTCCCCTTCCTGCCAGCCCTGGTCGATCAGCGACTGCTTGAACCGCTCGTACAGCGAAGCCTGCACCCGATGGGAACGCCATCCGTCCAGCACCACCAGCCGATAGCCGTCGGGAAGCCGCCCGGCCGCTTGGGCCAACCGCAGCGCCGCCCCTTCGCGCAGGTACGCTTCCGGGAGGGCACCCTGATAGCCTTGATGGTAGTAGGCGGGGTAGACGGAGATCCTGGGCGAGAGCGTCGAGAGGGGAACCAAGGGATCGCCGCATTCCCGCAGAGGCGGAAGCGGTGCGGAATCGCTGCGCGGCTCGTGCGGAATCGGGGGGTATGTCATACGGGTCACCTCCGTGCTGTGTGTTTGAATGGTTTTGCAGCTATCGTAACGAATCATAGAGATACAGTAAACGGATTCTTTCAGCAAGGATCAATGGGCACACATCCTGCTGCGGCACAAATCCTCACGATTTTTCTTCCCGGAATGATGGCAGCAGGGGTTGGGCTAGCTGCATCGTTATCATACTTGTCATTACCGAGTACTGTTCCAGCGCTTGTGAAAGTGTTTATCTTCTCACAATAAAACACTAGATAATTCCAATATTTTAAGATGGTAGTTAACAAATCTTAATATATATTATATAGTAAATATTGGTATTTGAACAAAGTTGTTATGGGGAGGGAAAACTGATGCTGAAAAAGATGTATGGATTGGTATGTTCAACCGATCAAACACAATGATATTGATCCGGATACCGGAAAAAACCTAATTACAAGATACTTGCATTTGGAGCCCGGAACGTTAAAGTTTACAACTAATAAAACAGTAAGCAAAGGTACAACAATTGCTACCTCTGGTAAAAGTGGAGCCACTGGTTACCATTTACACTTCGATGTAAATGCAAAAGGAATGACTTATCCGGGTGATTACGATACGTTTTCTCCCTGGGTTTTTTGGCCCGAAAAGAGACCTTCACTATTAAATATAGATCTTGGGGGAGATACACAAGGACAACACGAGGAAAAGTTCGACGATCCGGAATACTTCTTCGACTTTTTACTTATCGATTACGTTGGTAAGGACGAATTTTTTAGATGGATGGACTCTATTGAGGAGTCAGAGCGTACAATGACAAACTTTAAAAAATATTTCAAATTAACAGAAAAAGATATCAATAAGATTATGAAGACTTCATTGTCGCCTGAAAGAGAAAAGAAAATTTTGGGTAAATCCTAGATTAACTCCACTTAAAAACACTCTCATGACTTAAAGCGTGAGAGTGTTACATTTTCTATTCAATAACGAAGGAGGACAACCATTTTGCAAAGAAAAACGTACCTATACCTAACTCTTCCCGTAGCCATTGCCGCGATCTTGGTCACCTTTTATACCATTGATTCGTTTGACAGAATCTTCGTATCCTCACCAGAAAGGCAGACCGTTCGTGAAGAAGATGTGCTGCAAACCGTTGCCAGGATAAAAGACAACGTAAAAATCGGCTCATCCAAACAAGAAGTCGCCGCACTGTTCGGAGACCGTTACGTTCTCGTGGATGACCAGGGGGATCTCGAAAACGGCTGTGAAGAATTCTGGCTGTACCGCTTTTTCACAGAGGAGGATTACCAGCCTTCGGTGCCCGACCATGTCATTGATGAAGAAGGAATTCGCAGTGGAAAAGTAGGAGCCGCTTTCTTCATCGGCTGGAAAGATGAACGGGTGTACCTGTACACCATCGCTTACCTTCAAGGCCCGAATCACGATCTACATTTTTACTCCAATGTGAATGGAACCATCGAGGATGAAATCATGAATCCAGACGGCACGACGACTCGCAGCGAATAAGACAGCCCATTGAACCCCCGCTTTTTCCTTCCTATCCACGGCCACTTTTGTTATGATGGAGACAAGTGCCAGTCATGTGCGGCACAGACAGCTTCATACGGAGCAAACAGGTCTTCACCTGCGCGGACGCTTCCGGGTGGGTGAAGTTAAAAGGGAAGTTTGGTGAAAATCCAACGCGGTCCCGCCACTGTAAGAGGGGAGTTTTCCTTCACGGCGACAGCCATCCACTGCTCCAGCGGGAGTGGGAAGGAGAAGGAAAGCGGCGATCCTCAAGCCAGGAGACCTGCCTGTTTTGCGTGTGCACTGATTTCCTTCGGGTCAAAGGAAAAGGTGAGGATTGTCGTGGACGTCGTGTCGACGCTTTGCTTCCTTTGGTTTCCAGGGAAAGCAAGGCGTTTTTTGTTGTTTCTGGAAAGAAAATGTGAACGGTGTTTGCGATGGCCTACAGGGAGCGGACCGTTTGGCGTCGCGTCCCTGGTTGGCCGGCGAGAGGGGAGGAAACGGGCCGATGAACAAACCGGACAACAAGCGGGGACTGGTCCTGGTGTACACCGGGGACGGCAAAGGGAAGACGACGGCGGCACTCGGGCTGGCCGTACGGGCGACCGGGCGCGGCAAGCGCGTCTTGGTGGTTCAGTTTATCAAGTCGCCGGAGCGCACCTACGGGGAAAAGATCGTGTTTGACCGGCTGGGAATCGAGATGGTGCAGAAAGGCGTCGGCTTTACCTGGACCAAAACGCCCGAGGAGCACCGCGCCGCCCTGCGGGAAGCGTGGCGCTACGCCAAGGAGCAGGTAATGGGCGGCCAGTACGACGTGGTGATTCTCGACGAGCTGAACAACGCGCTGGCGATTGAGCGTTTTCCCGTGGCGGACGTGCTGCCGCTGGACGATGTGCTGGACACGATCAAGAACAGGCCGCGCCACGTGCATCTGGTGATTACGGGACGAGACGCGCGGCCGGAAATCACGGCGATCGCCGATCTGGTGACGGAGATGAAAGCGGTCAAGCACTACTATGACGAGGGCATCCCCGCCGTCCTGGGGGTGGAGTATTGATGACGGACGTGCTGGAGGTGTTCGGCCACGGCGGCGATCTGGTCACGGCGGCGGAGCGCTTCGGCGTGGAAGCCGGGCGATTTGTGGATTTCAGCGCCAACATCAACCCGCTGGGCCCCCCAGCCCGCGTGCTGGAAGGACTGCGGGAGGCGCTGCCCCAGGTGGTTCACTATCCCGATCCGGGGCACCGGTCGTTTCGCAGCGCCTTGGCGGCGAAGCTGAACCTGCCGGCGTCGTGGCTTCTGCCGACCAACGGGGCGGCCGAGGCGATGGCCTTGGTGATCTTCGCGCTGCAGCCAAAGACGGTCGGCATCGTCACGCCCTGCTTTTCCGAATATGCCCAACTTTCCAAGCAGTTCGGCGCCCGCGTGCTGGCGTGCCCGGGCCGGGAAGAACGCGGCTTCAAACCGGACGAGGCGGAACTGTACCGGCTGTTTGAACGGGCGGACCTCGTCTTTGTCGGTTCTCCCAACAACCCGACCGGCCTCTTGTATGAACCGGACGAACTGCTGCAGATGGCCGGCTGGACGGCCGAGACGGACACGCATCTGGTGGTCGACGAGGCGTTTCTCGACTTTGTCGCGGAAGAGCGGCAGTTTACGCTGGCCGACAGGCTTTCCCGGTTTCCGCGCGTGCTCGTGATGCGCTCGCTGACGAAGATGTTCGCCATCCCCGGGCTGCGCCTCGGCTACGCCGTCGCCGTTCCCGCGCTGATCGAACGGCTGCGGGGAAAGCAGGTGAGCTGGAGCGTCAACAGTCTGGCGCTTGCGGCCGGGGAGCTCTGTCTGGAGGAATCCGCCTACGCAGCGGATACCAGGCGGCTGATCGCCGAGGAGCGCTCCTATCTGTCCGGCGTCATCGGGAAGGAGTTGGGCTGGCGCGTCTGGCCGGGCGAGGCCAACTTTCTACTCGTGCGCTGTCCGGCTGGACTGACGGCGGCGGAACTGCAGGAGATGCTGGGCAGACGGGGCATCCTGATTCGCAGCTGCGCCATGTACCCCGGCTTGACGCCCGGCGATTTTCGCATCGCGGTCCGCACCCGGCAGGAAAACGACCGCCTGCTGGCGGCCTTGCGGGACGTGTGGAGCGAAAGGAGGGAGCGGCGCTGAGCCTGATCGTGGTGACCGGGGGCGTCCGCTCGGGAAAGAGCCGCTTCGCCGAAGAACTGGCCGCACAGACGGGAAGCCCCGTCTTGTACGTGGCCACCGGCCAGGTATGGGACGAGGAAATGAAGCAAAGGATTGAGCGGCACCGGGCGCGGCGACCCCGAGATTGGGGACTGGCCGAAACGAACGGCACCCTGTCCGCTGCCCTTCCCCAAATGGAGAGGTATCCGGTGGTGCTGCTGGACTGCCTGTCGACGTGGATCAGCACGCGGCTGATGAGCGTGCCGGAAGCGTCCTGGCGGGACGAAGCGATCTCGCGGGCGCTCATGGACGAGGCGGAGCAGTGGCTGGATGCCGCCTGCAGCGGCGGCCGGACCGTCATCGCCGTGACCAGCGAGGTGGGTCTGGGCGGCGTCGCGATGACCAAGCTGGGCCGTTGGTTTGCCGACGTGCTGGGCGACGTCAACCAGTTGGCCGCCAGACGGGCCGATACCGTCTACGCCGTCTTGGCCGGCATTCCCTGGAGGATTAAAGGATGAACGCGTTTTTTCATGCCCTGTCGTTTTTTACCCGCATCCCTGTTCCCTGGCTGCGCCCGTCAGAAGAAGCCTGGAAGAAGAGCGTCGCCTGGTACCCGGCTGTCGGGCTGGTGATCGGCTTCGTGCTGTGGGGGGCGCATCAGGCGGCCTTGTGGGCGTTTGCGCCGCTGACCGCTGCCGTATTGACGATGGCCTGCTGGGTCTACATCACCGGCGGGCTGCATCTGGACGGCTGGATGGATCTGGCGGACGGTCTGGGCAGCAGCCGGCCGCGGGAACAGATGCTGGCGATCATGAAAGACAGCCGGACCGGCGCGATGGGGGTGCTGGCGGCGATCGTGCTGCTTCTGGTCAAGACGGCGGCGCTGGCCGAGCTTGACCGGCCGGGTCTCAGCGCCTGTCTGTTCCTGGTGCCCGCCGCCGCCCGCACGCATGTGCTGCTGGCGATCCGCTGCTGGCCGTACGTCACCGGGGAAAAGGGCATCGGCAAAAGCGTCGGCGAGGCGCTCCGCCCCTGGCACATCGGTATCGGCTATCTGCTGGTGCTGGCGTTGGGCTGGTGGATCGCCGACGTCCGGGCGGTGACTGCCGTCGTGCTGTCGCTCGCGGCCAGCCTGCTGTTTGCCCGCTCCGTCGCCCGCAAGCTGGGCGGCTTGACCGGCGACTGCTACGGCGCCCTGATCGAGAGCGCCGAAGCCGTGATGCTGCTCATCCTGATTGGGAGCTGGTGGCCGTGAGATGGATGTGGGTGAGGCACGGACAGACGGAGGAGAACCGCGCCGGCCGCTACCTGGGACACAGCGATGTGCCGCTGAACGAGCACGGCTGCGCGCAGGCGGAGCAGGTGGCCCGGCTGCTCGCTTCGGAACGTCCGTCGGCGCTGTACACCAGCGATTTGCTCCGCTGCCGGCAAACGGCGGAACGGCTGGCAGCGGTCTGGGGACTGGAGCCCAGGGCCGTTCCCGCTCTGCGCGAGCTGTCGTTTGGCGCGTGGGAGCGGCTTACCTATGACGAGCTGATGGCCCGGGACGGCGAGCACGCCCGCCGCTGGTACGACAATCCGTTCGACTGCGCTCCGCCCGGCGGGGAGACCTTGGCCCAGTTGGGGGAGCGGGTGGATCGCTGGCTGATGCGGCTGACGAAGTCCGTCTCCATGGACGATACGGTCTGCCTGGTGACCCACGGCGGCGTCATCCGCTGGTTTCAGGCGGCCTGGGTGGAAAACGATCCCCGCCGCTACTGGCAGGTGGACGGCGTGGGCCACGGCGCCGTCCTCGTCGCCGAGTGGGACGGACGCCGCTGGACGGCGTCGCAGATTGAAGACAACCCTATTGAATCGAAGGAGAAGCATGTTTCCAGGCAGAGCGACTTGTGAGCCCTACCGAGCGGAGCAGCGATTTGCGGGAAAAAGGAGCGCCACCTTTGCATGGACTGCGCAGCGATACGGCTTTGGCGATCCCCCGCAAATCGATGCGGAGCGTGCAGCCAGTGCTTCCTTGCTGGGCGAGTACGGAGCGGATGCCGGAAACGTGCTTCTCCCCCCAGCAGTCACGTTGTCTACACTGGGACGCCGCTGGACGACGTCGGTGCGGCGCTAGGCAGGCGGGAGATGCGGGAGATTGGAGCTTGCCTGCCTCCCGTCCGGGAAAAAGAACGGAACTTCCGTGAGTGGAAACAAAGAGAGGGACGAGATGAACGAGGCATTGATATTGCTCGCGGCGTACTGGATAGACCGGGTGGTGGGCGATCCGCGCGGCCTGCCGCATCCGGTGGTCGGAATGGGCTGGTGCATCTTGCGGCTGGAGCGGCTGCTGCGCGCGCTGGTCAAGCGGGAAGAGCACCTGAAAGCGGCCGGCCTGCTGTTCCCGCTGTTGATCGCAGGCGGCAGCCTTGTTGTCACCTGGGCACTGCTGTACGCGGCGGGAAGGGTCCATCCCTGGCTGGCCGCCGCCCTGGAAGTCTGGCTGATTTCCGCCACGATTGCCACCAAAGGCTTGGCCGACGCCGGCATGGAAGTTTTTCATCACCTCCGGGCAGGTGATCGGGAGGCGGCGCGCCGGTCGCTCTCCATGGTCGTCGGCCGGGACACGGAGCGGCTGGACGAACCGGAGATTTGCCGGGGGGCGGTGGAGACGGTGGCGGAGAACATCGTCGACGCGATCATCTCTCCGCTGGTGTACGCAGCGCTGGGCGGCGCGCCGCTGGCGATGGCCTACCGGGCGGCCAATACCCTGGACTCGATGGTCGGCTACAAGAACGAGAAGTACCGCAATCTCGGCTGGGCGTCGGCGCGGTTTGACGACCTGCTCAACTTCCTGCCCGCCCGCCTGACCGCCCTGTTGCTCGTCGCCGCAAGCTGGCTGATGCGGCTGGACTGGCGCCAGTGCTGGGCGGTGATCCGGCGCGACGCCCGGCTGCACATGAGCCCCAACAGCGGACTGCCGGAAGCGGGCGTGGCGGGTGCGCTCGGCGTGCAGCTTGGCGGACTCAACTACTACCAGGGCGTGCCGTCCAACCGGGCCAAACTGGGCAATCCCCTCCGGCCGCTCCGCCCGGACGACATCGGCGCGGCGGTCCGGCTGATGAAGCTGGTGTCGGTCCTGGGGCTTGTCGTCTGCATGGCGGCGGCCTTCGGGATATCCGTGAGTACGGGCGAATAGGGACGCGTTATGGAAAGGAGGCTCCTCATGAGCGGAAAATTGTTTGTCATCGGCTTTGGGCCGGGCAGTTTCGACCACATCACCAAGCGGGCCCGGGAAGCGATCGAGGAAAGTGACGTGATCATCGGGTACACCACCTACGTGGACTTGATCCGCGGCCTCTTGACCGGTCAGGAGATCGTCAGCACCGGCATGACCGAAGAGGTGAGCCGGGCGCGGGAAGCCGTCCGGCAGGCGGAAGCGGGCAAAAAGGTGGCGGTGATCTCCAGCGGCGACGCGGGCGTGTACGGCATGGCCGGGCTGGTCTACGAAGTGCTGGTGGAACAGGGCTGGACGCGAGCGAACGGCGTGGAGGTGGAGGTGATCCCCGGCATCTCCGCGATCAACTCCTGCGGGGCCCTGCTGGGGGCGCCGATCATGCACGACGCCTGCACCATCAGCCTGAGTGACCACCTGACGCCGTGGGAACTGATCGCCAAGCGGATCGACGCGGCGGGGCAGGCCGATTTCGTCATCGCCCTGTACAACCCGCGCAGCGGACGGCGGACGCGTCAAATCGTGGAGGCGCAGCGTATCCTGCTCCAGTACCGCTCGCCCGACACCCCGGTCGGCATCGTCAAAAGCGCCTATCGGGAGCGGGAGCGGATCGAGCTGACCACGCTGGCCAACATGCTGGAGCACGACATCGGCATGCTGACGACGGTGATCATCGGCAACTCCTCCACCTTTGTCTACGACGGCCTGATGATTACACCGCGCGGCTATCAGCGCAAGTATACGCTGACGACAGACGAACAGGCGCTGAAGCCCCACCAGCGCCTGCGGGTGGAAAACGAGCCGTGGTCGCTGGAAGCGCAGGCGGGAAGCGGCGGCGTTCATGCAGCGCCATCCCCTGCCTCGGAGGAGTCCGCCGCGGCTGTCCTGGACGCGTCGACCGGACAGCGGGAGCAGCCTGACGCCGACAGGACGCCGTACGAGTGGGCGATGCAGGCGCTCGCCGCGCTTCATGCGGACAAAGGACCAGAGACGGCTGCTCTGCAGGCTGGCAGTCCCCCCAGCGGATTTGTGCCCGAATGGATTTTCGAGTGCGCGGTCAGCCCGGGAGTGGCAAACAAGAAGTTTACCCCCCAACAGATGCTCGCGCTGGCCGAGTTGGCGGGCGAAAAAGGGGAAATCGAATACACGCCGCATCACCAGATCATCTTGCGCGTCCCGACCGCCGATCCCGGCGCGGTGACCGAACGCCTGCGCCAACTGGGGTTGGTGCTGATGCCGACCGGTGACGTGGTGCAGGTGAAAGCGTGCGACTTCTGCGACGGGGAGAAAAAGGACGGGATCGCCTACGCGGAGGAGATTCACCAAAAGCTGGGCGGCCAGGAGATGCCCAAGGAGCTGAAGATCGGGTTCAACGGCTGCGGCATGGCCTGCTACGGCGCGGTCAAGGAAGACATCGGCATCGTCTTCCGCAAAGGAAAGTTTGACCTCTTCCTTGGAGCCAAAACGGTGGGGCGCAACGCCCATGCCGGCATACCGGTGGCGGAGGGCATCGCGCCGGAGGAAATCGTGCCGCTGATCGAGCGGATCGTGGCTCGTTACAAGCGGGACGCCTTCCCGAACGAACGGTTCCACAAGTTTTTCCAGCGCGTCGGCGAGATCGAGGGATTTGTCTGGCGGGAGCCGGCCGCGCCCAAGATTGAAAACGCCGTCTGCGGGGATTGAGCGCACCCGCCGGGCCGGAGCGGGCCCGCAAGCGAAAAAGGAGGACGAGACATGGACGCGGTGTTGTTTGTCGGCCACGGGAGCAAGGATCCCGAGGGCAACGAAGAGGTCAGGCAGTTTGTGGCCTCGCTGGCCCCGGAACTGGACGTTCCCATTATCGAGACGTGTTTTCTGGAGTTTGAACGGCCGGACGTGCTGCAGGGATTGGACGCCTGCGTGAAGCGAGGGGCGACCCGGGTGGCGGTCATCCCGATCATCCTGTTCTCCGCCGGCCACGCCAAGATTCACATTCCGGCGGCCATCGACGAGGCGAAGGAAAAGCATCCGCACGTGCAGTTTATCTACGGGCGGCCGATCGGCGTCCACGAACAGGTGCTGGACATTCTGGCGGCGCGCATGGCGGAAGCCGGCTTCGCCTCCGGTGCGGATGACGAAGACCTGGCCGTGCTGATCATCGGCCGGGGCAGCAGCGACCCGGACGCCAACAGCGACATCTACAAGATGTCCCGCCTGTTCTGGGAGCGGTGGAGGGCGAAATGGGTGGAGACGGCCTTCATGGGCGTCACCTTTCCCCTGTACGAAGAAGGGGTGGAGCGCTGTCTCAAGCTGGGGGCGCGCCATGTGGTGGTGCTGCCGTACTTTTTGTTTACCGGCGTGCTGATCAAACGGATGGCCGACCAACTGGAGCGGTTCCGCGCGCGTTACCCTGAAGCGCGCTTCACGCTGGCGGAATATTTCGGCTATCACCCGCTGCTGAAGGCCGTGCTGAAAGAGCGGGTGGAAGAGGCGCTGCACGGCGAAGTAAAGCTGAACTGCGACACCTGTCAGTACAGGCTGGCGGCGATGGAGCACATCGGCCATCACCACCATCATCACGACCACGATCATGGCCACGGGCATCATCACCACGGGCATCACCACGCACACGATCACAGCCACGATCACAGTCACGGCCACGATCACAGTCACGATCACAACCACGACCACCATCACGACCGCGTACGGCACGCGACGAAGTAGGAGGGACGAGCAATGATTCTCGTATTGGCCGGAACCAGCGACGCGCGGGAGTTGGCCCTGCGGATCAAGGCGGCGGGGTACGACCTTTTGACCACCGTCGTGACAGAGAACGCCGCCAAAAGCATGGAGGAAGCCGGTTTGCCGGTGCAGGTGGGCCGCCTGACCGCGGAGGACATCCGTCGATTGATCGAAGCCAAAGGCGTGCAGGCCGTGGTGGACGCAAGCCACCCCTACGCCGAGGAAGCGTCGAAAAACGCCATGGCCGGAGCCAGGGAAGCGGGCGTCCCCTACATCCGCTACGAGCGGGAAAGCATCGCTTCGCCCGGGCATGACAAGATCACCGTGGTGGAGGATTACGTCCAGGCGGCAGAAGTGGCGGCGCAAAAACGCGGGGTGATCATGCTGACGACCGGCAGCAAGACGCTGAAGATTTTCACCGACCGGCTGCTCGGCCTGCCGGACACGACGCTGGTCGCCCGGATGCTGCCGCGCGTGGACAACATGCAGAAGTGCGAGGAGCTGGGCATCGAGCAAAAAAACATCGTCGCCATGCAGGGGCCGTTTTCCAAGGAACTGAACAAGGCGCTCTACAGCCATTACGGCGTGACGCTGATGATTACCAAGGAGAGCGGCAGGGCGGGCGCGTTTGACGAAAAAGTGGAAGCGGCCCTGGAGATGGGCATCGAGACGATTGTGATCGCCCGGCCGCAGATCGAGTACGGCACCGCGTTTTCCGATTTTGACGGCGTCATCGGGCAGCTCCGGGAGTTGGCTGCCCCTGCCGTGGGGTGAACAGCCCCCGGGACCGCTCCCGCCGGGACGGACCCGCCGAGACGGGAACGAGAGCTGCCGCAAAGAAAGGGAGGAGCGCGACATGGACTTTCGCACGGAGTTTAAACCGCTGACGGTGCAGCCGCAGGAAATCGAGGACAAGAGCTTTCAGATCATCACGGAAGAACTGGGAGAGCATCCGTTTACCGAGGAGCAGTTCCCGGTGGTGCAGCGCGTGATTCACGCCTCGGCCGACTTTGAGCTGGGGCGCAGCCTGGTCTTTCACCCGGACGCCGTCCGCGCGGGCATCGAAGCCATCCGCAGCGGCAAAATCGTCGTGGCCGACGTGCAGATGGTGCAGGTGGGCATCAGCAAGAACCGGATCGAAAAGTTCGGCGGCGAGGTGAAAGTGTACATCTCCGACAAGGACGTCATGGAAGAGGCGAAGCGGCTCAACACGACGCGGGCGATCATCTCCATGCGCAAGGCGGTCAAGGAGGCGGAGGGCGGCATTTTCGCCATCGGCAACGCGCCGACCGCGCTGTTGGAGCTGATCCGCCTGGTGAAGGAAGGAGAGGCCAAACCGGGCTTGATCATCGGCATGCCGGTCGGTTTCGTCTCCGCCGCCGAGTCCAAGGAAGAGCTGGCCAAGCTGGACGTGCCGTTCATCACCAACATCGGGCGCAAGGGCGGCAGTCCGGTCACCGTGGCGGCCGTCAACGCACTCTCGCTGATGGCGGAACGGCTGGGATAGGTCATGGCGGCAAAAGCGGCAACGGACGAAAAGGAAGCGAAACCGCTCCGCCACGGCTACACCACGGGTGCGTGCGCCGCGGCGGCGACCAAGGCGGCCCTCACCGCCCTGATCACCCAGGAGCGGCAGACGCAGTCCACCATTCCCCTGCCGGCCGGCATGGACGTGACGTTTCAACTGGAGCGATGCGAGTGGACGGCCGACGAGGCGACGGCGGGCATCATCAAGGACGGCGGAGACGACCCCGATGCCACCCACGGCGCCTTGATCCTCAGCACGGTCACCTGGCGGGACGAGCCGGGCATGGAGCTGGACGGCGGTGTTGGCGTGGGCCGGGTGACCAAACCGGGCCTGCCGGTGCCGATCGGCGAGGCGGCGATCAACCCCGTCCCCCGGAAAATGATCCGGGAGGCGGTCCAGTCCGTGCTGGAGCAGTACGGCGTGGAACGGGGCGTGCGCGTGGTCATTTCCGTGCCCGACGGAGAGGAGATCGCGAAAAAGACGCTGAACGGGCGGCTCGGCATCATCGGCGGCATTTCCATTCTCGGCACGCGCGGCATCGTCGTCCCCTTTTCCACCGCCGCCTACAAGGCCAGCATCGCCCAGGCGATCAATGTGGCCCGCGAGGCGGGATGCGAGCACATCGTGCTGTCCACCGGCGGAAAAAGCGAGCAGTTCGGCATGCAGCTGTACCCCGAACTGCCGGAGGAAGCGTTCGTCGAGATGGGGGATTTCGTCGGGTTTTCCCTGCAGCAGTGCAAGCGAAAGCAGATGAAAAAGGTGACCCTGGTCGGGATGATGGGCAAGTTTTCCAAAGTGGCCCAAGGCGTGATGATGGTTCACTCCAAAAGCGCGCCGGTCGATTTCGGCTTTCTCGCCGGGCTCGCGGCCGAGGCGGGGGCGCCCGACGAGCTGGTGCAGCAGGCGAAGGAAGCCAACACCGCGGCCCAGGTGGGCGACATGATGGCGGACTACCCCGCCTTTTTTGCCAAGCTGTGCGAAAGCTGCTGCCGCGCCGGCCTGAAGGAAGCGGGCGGCGGCATGGAAATCGAGACCGTGCTGATTACGATGAAAGGGTCCCTGTTGGGAAGGGTGACAGTGAATGACACAGGCGATTAAGGTGATCGGAATCGGGGACGACGGGCAGCAGAGCCTGCTGCCGTTGTACCGCACATGGATCATGGAGAGCGAACTGCTGGTCGGCGGAGAGCGGCACCTCTCCTTTTTTCCCGAGTACGCGGGCGAAAAGCTGGTGCTGAAGGGAGGCCTTTCGGCGCTGGCGGACCGGCTGCGCGAGGAGAAGCGGAAAACGGTGATCCTCGCCTCGGGCGATCCGCTGTTTTACGGCGTCGGCAGCCTGCTGGCAAAAAAGCTGAACGTGGAAATATACCCGCACCTCAGCTCGATTCAGCTCGCCTTTGCCAAGACGGGCGAGTCGTGGCAGGACGCCTACTTCGCCAGCGTGCACGGGCGCAGCATGAAGGGGCTGGCGCAGCGGATCGACGGCCGGGAAAAAGTGGCCCTTTTGACCGATCGCGAGAACAATCCCGCCGCCATCGCCCGCTACCTGCTCGCGTTCGGCATGACCGAGTACGACGCGTTTGTGGGCGAAAACCTGGGCAGTCCGGAAGAGCGGACCGGCTGGTACACGCTGGAGGAGATGGCGGACGGCGCCTTTTCCGACCTGAACGTGGTGATCCTGCGCAAGCGGCGGGAGAGCCCCGTCTGGCCGCTCGGCATCGCCGACGAGGAGTTTTCCCAGCGCAAGCCGGACAAAGGGCTGATCACGAAAAAGGAAGTGCGCGTTCTCAGCCTGGCCCAGATGCAGCTTCACGCCAAAAGCGTCGTCTGGGACATCGGCACCTGCACCGGTTCGGTGGCGATTGAAGCGGCGCGCATCGCCCGGGAAGGCGAGGTGTACGCGGTGGAAAAGAACGCGGACGATCTGGAAAACTGCCGCCGGAACATGGCCAAGTTCCGCACCGACTTCACCGTCGTGCACGCCAGGGCGCCGGAGGGACTGGACCAGTTTCCCGACCCGGACGCGGTCTTTATCGGCGGCAGCGGCGGCGAACTGCGGGAGCTTTTGCACGTCTGCTGCAGCCGCTTGAAGCCAAACGGCCGGATCGTCGTCAACGCGGCCACGATCGAGACGCTGTACGCGGCGACGCAGGCGTTTGCGGAGGAACGCTTTGAGACCTCGGTGACGCTGGCGCAGCTGTCGCGCAGCAAGCCGATCCTGAACATGACCCGGTTTGAAGGGCTTAACCCCGTCTACATCATCACCGCCTGGGCCAAGCAGGAGGAGAAAGAGAGAGGAGGAGACAGCGCGTGAGCAGGATTGGAACCCTGTACGGCATCGGCGTCGGCCCCGGCGATCCGGAGCTGATCACGGTCAAGGCATTTCGCCTGCTGCAGCAGTCGCCGGTGGTCGCCTACCCGAAAAAGCGGATGGGCAGCAAAAGCTACGCCCACCAGATCGCCGAGCTGTACGTCAAGCCTTCGGAAGGCAAGGAGATGCTCGGACTGGTCTTTCCCATGACCAAGGACAAGGAAGTGCTGGAGCAGGAGTGGGCCAACACGGTGGAGCTCGTCTGGGAGCGTCTGCGCCAAGGCAAGGACGTCGCCTTTGTCACCGAGGGCGATCCGCTGTTTTACAGCACCTTTATTCACATGATGCGGGTGATGCAGGCGGCGCATCCCGAGGTGCCGATTGTCTCCGTGCCGGGCGTCTCTTCGTTTCTCGGCGCCGCCTCCCGCCTCGGCCTGCCGCTTGCGGACGGCGACGAGCAGATCGGCATCATTCCGGCCACGGACGACCGGGAGGCGATGAGACAGGCGCTGCTTTCGCACGACTGCGTCGTCTTTTTGAAGGTGGCCAAGGTGCTGCCGATGATCATCGGGCTATTGCGCGAGCTGGACCTCGTCGACAAGGCGGCCGTCGCCACGAAAGTAACCTCCGCCGAAGAGTTGGTGTGGACAGACGTCCGGGAGCTGGAGCGGGCGGAGCTCGGCTACCTCACGCTGATGGTGGTGAAAAAGAGATGAAACTGTACATCGTGGGAGCGGGTCCGGGCGACCCGGATCTGATTACGGTGAAAGGGCTGAAACTGCTGCAGCAGGCGGACGTCGTCCTCTACACCGACTCGCTCGTCAGCGACGAACTGGCGGCCAAGGCCAAGCCGGGCGCGGAAGTCCTGCAAAGTTCCGGCATGGCGCTGGAAGAGATGGTGGAGCTGATGGTCGACCGCGTCCGCCAGGGGAAGACAGTGGTCCGGCTGCACACCGGCGACCCGTCCGTCTACGGGGCGACGATGGAGCAGATCGCCCTCTTGAAACGAGCGGGCATAGACGTGGAGATCGTGCCGGGCGTCAGCTCCGTCTTTGCCGCGGCGGCGGCGCTGGGGGCGGAATTGACCATCCCCGAGCTGACGCAGACGCTGATCCTCACCCGGGCGGAGGGGCGCACCCCGGTGCCGGAGCGGGAAAAGCTGCGCGCGCTGGCGGAGCATCACTGCACGATCGCCCTCTTTTTGAGCGCCACCCTGACGAAAAAAGTGGTCCGCGAGCTGACGGAAGCGGGATGGAGCGAAGATACGCCGGTGGCGGTGGTGCAGCGGGCGAGCTGGCCGGATCAGGTGATCGTCCGCACCACGCTGAAACATCTGGACGAAGAGATGGGCAAGCACGGCATCCGCTCGCACGCGATGATTCTGGCCGGCTGGGCGCTTGACCCGGCCATTCACGAAAAGAGCGGGCAGCACCGCTCCAAGCTGTACGACAAAACCTTTACCCACGGGTACAGAAAAGGTGTGACAGAGGGATGATCATCGAACTGACGGAAGGGGAGATTCCCGTCATCGAGCAGCGGGGCGACTACGCGATCATCGCCATCACCAAGCACGGTGTGGAGATGGCGCGCCGGCTGCACGAGTCGTTTCCGGGGACCGATCTTTACTACATGAGCAAGTTTGCCAGGGGCGACGAGGGGGCAAAGGGCATCCAGCTCTTTTCCGGCAGCGTCCGCCTGCTGTTTCCCGCGCTCTGGCCGGCCTACAAGGGACTGATCGTGATCATCTCGCTCGGCGCCGTCGTGCGGATGATCGCGCCGCTGTTGGAGGACAAAAAGACCGATCCCGGCGTGGTGGTGATCGACGACAAGGGGGAACATGTGATCAGCGTGCTGTCCGGCCACCTCGGCGGCGCCAACGAACTGGCGCGGGAAGTGGCAGCGGTGATGGGGGCACGGCCGGTGATCACGACCGCCTCCGACGTGCAGAAGACGATTCCCGTCGACCTGTTTGGCCGCCGTTTCGGCTGGGAGTGGGAGTCGGCGGACAAACTGACCCCGGTCAGCGCCTCCGTGGTCAATGAGGAACGCGTCGCCGTGGTGCAGGAGTCGGGGGAGCGCCACTGGTGGATGCACGACACGCCGATACCCCCCAACATTCGGGTGTACGCGTCCATTCCGGCCGCTTTGGCCGACCGGCCGCAGGCGGCGCTGGTGGTGACGCACCGCCTGCTGACCCGCGAGGAAGAAGCGATTTTGGACAACGGGGTCCTGTACCGGCCCAAGGTGATCGTGCTCGGCATCGGCTGCAACCGCGGCACGTCGGCGGAAGAGATCGAAGCGGTGATCCAGGAAACGCTGGAGGAGCTGCAATTCTCTATCAAGAGCGTCAAGGCGGTGGCCACGATCGATTTGAAAAAGGATGAAGTCGGTCTGATCGCCGTGTGTGAAAAATACGGATGGCCGTTTGTCTGGTATGCCCCGGATGAGCTGAACCGCGTGCCAATGGAGGAGCCGTCGGACACGGTGTTCAAGTACACCGGCGCGTACGGGGTGAGCGAACCGGCGGCCAAGCTGTACGCGGGCGTCGACAAGCTGGTGCTGACCAAGAAAAAATCGGGCAACGTCACCATCTCCGTGGGACTGATGCCGTACGGCGGGGAGGGACGCCCATGAGCGCGAACGACCGCCGGATCGTGATCGCCGGAACGGGCAGCGGCGCCGGCAAGACGACCGTCACCATCGGCCTGATGGCGGCCCTGAAGCGAAAAGGGTACGCCGTCCAGGGGTTCAAGTGCGGCCCGGATTACATCGACCCGACCTACCACACGGCGGTGACGGGACGGGTGTCGCGCAACCTGGACAGTTGGATGCTGCCGCACGACACCGTCCGGGAGATCTTTGCCCGGGGCTCGGAGGGGGCGGACATCGCCGTGATCGAGGGCGTGATGGGCATGTACGACGGCAAGGAGCCGACCAGCGACCGGGGCAGCACGGCGGAGATCAGCCTGCTGACGGCTTCGCCCGTGCTGCTGGTGGTCAACTGCCAGAGCATGGCCCGCAGCGCGGCGGCCATCGTCAAGGGCTTTCAAATGCTCAACCCGCAGGTGAAGATCGTCGGAGTGGTCGCCAACAAAGCGGGCAGCGAGGGGCACTACCAAATCGTCAAGGCTGCCGTCGAGCAGGAGTGCGGAGTGCCGGTGGTGGGCTACCTCAAGCGGGAGGCCGACCTGGAAATTCCGGAGCGCCATCTCGGCCTGGTGCCGTCGGTGGAGCGGGGGGAACTGCAGCCGCTGTTTGACCGCCTGGCCGAACGGGTGGCGGAGACGGTGGATGTGGACCGGGTCTGGGAGCTGGCGCAGGCGGAGCCGTTTCATGTGGAGCGGAAGCTGTTTGCTCCCGTCTCCGCCGTCCCCGGGGAGAAACGGGTGAAGATCGCCGTCGCCAAGGACGCGGCGTTCCACTTCTACTATCCGGAAAACCTGGAGCTGTTGGAGGCAAACGGGGCGGAACTGCTCTTTTTCTCCCCGCTGGCCGGCGAGCCCGTTCCGCAGGAGGCGGACGGCCTTTACATCGGCGGCGGGTTTCCCGAGGAGTTCGCTGCCGAGCTGTCGCGCAACCGGACGGTGCTGGAGTCGTTCCGCCGGGCGGTGCGGGCCGGACTGCCGACGCTGGCGGAGTGCGGCGGATTCATGTACCTGACCGACGCGATCGTGACGACGGACGGACGCACCTACCCGATGGCCGGTATCATCCCCGGCACGGTGACGATGCAGAAGCGGCTGGCCGCGCTCGGCTACCGGGAGGTGCGGGGGACGGCGGAAAACTTCCTGATCGGCCCGGACGAACAGGCCCACGGGCACGAGTTTCACTACTCCACGTTTGCGGCTGACCTCAAGCTGCCGCACGCGTACGAGACAAAGGGGCTGCGCGGCACGAAACCGGAGGGGTACGCCCGCGACAATCTGGTAGCCGGCTACACCCATCTGCACTTCGCTTCCAACCCCGCCCTGCCCAAGCGCTGGGTGGAGCAGTGCCTGGAGGTGAAGGCGCGTGGCTAAGGCGCTGCCGCTGATGATTCAGGGAACCAGCTCCGACGCGGGCAAAAGCGTGCTGGCGACGGCCTTTTGCCGCATCTTTGCCCAGGACGGCTACAAGACGGCTCCCTTCAAATCGCAAAACATGGCGCTCAACTCCTACGTCACCCTGGACGGCAAGGAAATCGGACGGGCGCAGGGCGTGCAGGCGGAGGCGGCCGGCGTCATCGCCACCACCGACATGAACCCGATCCTGATCAAGCCGACGCGGGACGCGGAGTCGCAGATCGTGGTAAACGGCGAACCGTACGCCAACATGAAGGCGCTCGCCTACCGCAGCGATTTTTTCGAGGAGGGACTGCGCGTGATCCGGGAAGCGTACGGCCGGCTGGCCGCTGCGTACGAGCGGATCGTGATCGAAGGGGCGGGGAGTCCGGCCGAGGTCAACCTGAACGATCGGGAATTGGTCAACATGCGGGTGGCTCGCCTCGCCAACGCGCCGGTCATCCTGGTGGCCGACATCGAACGGGGCGGCGTCTTCGCCAGCCTGGTGGGCACGCTGCAATTGCTGGAGCCGCAGGACCGGGAGCGGGTGATCGGCGTGATCATCAACCGGTTCCGCGGCGATTTGTCCCTGCTCAAGCCGGGGCTGGACTGGTTTGAACAGTACACGGGCAAACCGGTGCTGGGCGTCGTTCCGTTCATTCCCGACCTGTGGATCGACGCGGAGGATTCGCTCATCCTGCACCGCTACCAGGGGCAAACGGAAACGGCACGGGAGATCGATGTCGCGGTGATCCGCTATCCGCGCATTTCCAACTTTACCGACGCCGATCCGTTTTTCGTCGAGCCGGACTGCACCGTTCGCTATGTCACCCGGCCGGAAGAGCTGGGGCAGCCCGATCTGATTCTGCTCCCCGGCAGCAAAAACACGCTGGAAGACCTCTTGTTCCTGCGGGAGACGGGGCTGGAACGGGAGATTCTCTCGCTGCACGCGGCGGGCCGCTCGTTTCTGGTCGGCCTGTGCGGCGGCTATCAGATGCTGGGGCGGACGGTCAGCGACCCGGACGGTGTGGAGTCGCCCCGCCAATCGGTGGCGGGCATGGGATTGATCCCGATGACGACCACGCTGGAGCGGCGCAAAACCACCGTCCTGTGCAGCGGCGAGGCGTCGTTCGCGGGCAGGCGGATTCGGCTGGAGGGGTACGAGATCCACATGGGCCGTTCCGTATTTGCCGACGGGGTCTCCCCGTTCATCCGGCTCGCCGATCGCGTGGACGGCTTCTGCGATCCCGAGCGGCGGGTGCTCGGCACGTATGTTCACGGGCTGTTTCACAACGATGAATTCCGCTGGCTGCTGCTCGACGAGCTGCGCGCACGGAAGGGGCTGGCGCCGCTTGGCGAACGGCCGTCGTTTGTCGCGCTGCGGGAGCGGGGATTTGACCTGCTGGCCGACTGCGTCAGGCGCCACGTGCGGCTGGATCTGATCGAGGAGCGGATGAGAGCGTTTCAGGAAAATGGGGTGGGAAGATGAAAACCGAATGGACACAACCGTATGTAAAGATTGAGCCGCTGAACGAAGCGGCGGCGGCTGAGGCCAGACGCCGCGTGGATCAGCTGACCAAGCCGCTGGGCAGCCTGGGCCGGCTGGAGGAGCTGGCTGTCCGGCTGGCGGCGATGACGGGCAGCGCGCTTCCTTCCGTAACGCCGCCCGGCGTGCTTGTCTTTGCCGCCGACCACGGCGTGACGGCCGAGGGGGTCTCCGCCTACCCGCAGGAAGTGACCGCCCAGATGGTGGCCAACTTCGCGGCCGGGGGCGCGGCGATCAACGTCTTTTCCCGCCAGATCGGAGCCCTGCTGCACGTGGTGGACGTGGGCGTGGCCGTCGAGGTGGAGGCGCCCGGCGTGTGGCGGAAAAAAATCAGGCCGGGCACCGGCAACCTGCTGCGGGAGGAGGCCATGACGCCGGAAGAGGCGGAGCGCGCCGTACAGGTCGGCCTGGAGTGCGCCGGGGCGATCGCCGACGAGGGCGCGAAGCTTTTGATCATCGGCGAGATGGGCATCGGCAACACGACGGCCAGCAGCGCCCTGCTGGCGGCGCTGACCGGGGCGGAGCCGGATGAGCTGGTCGGCCGCGGGACGGGCGTCGGCGACGCGGCGTGGGAGCGGAAAAAAGCGGTCGTCAAACAGGCGCTCGCCCGGCATCGTCCGGACCCGGCCCGGCCGTTGGAGGCGCTGGCCAAAGTGGGCGGCCTGGAAATCGGCGCGATGGCGGGAGCCGTGCTCGGTGCCGCGGCGCGGCGCATCCCCGTGCTGGTGGACGGCTTCATCTCCACGGTGGCGGCACTGCTGGCCGTCCGCCTCTGTCCGGGAGCGGCCGACTACCTGATCGCCGGCCACCGCTCCCAGGAGCCGGGCCATCTCCATGCGCTTCGGGCGCTGGGCAAAGAGCCGCTGATCGATCTCGGCCTCAGGCTCGGCGAAGGCAGCGGGGCGGCGGTGGCGTTTCCGATCGTGGAGGCGGCCACCCGGATGATTCGGGAGATGGCGACATTTGAGTCGGCAGGGGTGAGCAGCCGATGACGCAGCGCGGCAAGGTATACCTTGTCGGGGCGGGGCCGGGCGATCCCAAGCTGATCACCGTCAAAGGGCTGGAGTGCCTGCGCGAGGCGGACGTCGTCATCTACGACCGCCTGGCCAATCCGACGCTGCTGGAGCACGTCCGGGATGACGCGGAGCGCATCTACTGCGGCAAACTGCCGGACAACCACACGATGCGGCAGGAGGCGATCAACGCGCTTCTGGCGGAAAAAGCGCTGGAGGGCAAAACGGTCGTCCGGCTCAAGGGCGGAGACCCGTGCGTGTTTGGCCGGGCCGGTGAAGAAGCCGAGCATCTGGCCCAAAGAGGCGTCCCGTTTGAGATCGTTCCCGGCGTCACGGCCGGCATCGCCGCTCCTGCCTATGCCGGCATCCCCGTCACGCATCGGGAGCACGGCTCTTCCTTTGCCGTGGTGACCGGGCACTTGAGCGGCGGCAAATCGGGAGAGGACGCGGAAAAGTGGCGGGGGCTGGCACGCGGCGTGGACACGGTCGCCTTTTACATGGGGATCGCCAATCTGCCGCTGATTTGTGCCCGGCTCCTGGAACATGGCCGCCGGCCGGATACGCCCGTCGCCGTGATCGCCAGGGGAACGCTGCCGGAGCAGGCGACGGTGACCGGGACGCTGGCCACCATCGAGGAAACGGTCCAGCGCCACCCCGGCATCTCCAACCCCGCGATCATTCTGGTCGGCGACGTGGTACAATTGCGGGAGAAGATCAAGTGGTTCGAGGAGTGAGGCAGGGTGCGGCTCTACCCGATGATGGCCAATCTGCGGGACAAACGGTGTCTCGTCGTCGGCGGCGGACACGTGGCGGAACGGAAGATCGGCGGCCTGCTGAACACGGGAGCCGTCGTCACGGTCGTCAGTCCCGCCTGCACGCCGGCGGTCGATTCGTGGGCGGAAGCGGGACGCATTACGCTGCACCGCCGCCCGTTTGTCCCTGACGACGTGCGGGACGCGGTCGTGGTGATCGCAGCCACGGACGATCCCCGCGTCAATCTGGCTGTCCACCGGGCGTGCGGCCCGCACCAGTGGGTCAATGTCGTCGACCGCCCCGACCTGTGCACGTTTACCGTTCCGTCCGTGGTGGAGCGGGGCGATATGCAGATCGCCATTTCCACGGGCGGACACAACCCCGGTCTGGCGAAAAAACTGCGCCGGCAGTTGGAGGAGCGGTTCGGGCCGGAGTACGGAGATTACACGGCCTTTTTGGGAGCGATGCGGGACAGGGTGCTCGCGCTCGGACTGGACGAAACACAGCGCCGGGCCGTTCTGGCCGAACTGCTGGACGACCGCTTCCTGCAGTGGACCGCGGCGGGAGAAACAGAGCGGCGCGATCAGGAAGCGGAGCAGGTGATCCGAAACCTGGGGAAACCCTGAGCGAAATCTAGTGAACCGGCAGCCCGGACAACGGGTGTTCCGGTTCTTTTGCTTTTTCCGGCCAAAGTTGTATAATTTTAGCGATACCTGTTTCATTTCGCAACATATTGGAGGCAAGAACATGGCGAAGATCAAGGTAAAAGGCATCGCGCCGTACCCGGGCTTGCGGGATCTGCTGCTGGACATCGCAAAAGAAGACGACCGGATCGAGATGGATGTGGAAATCGCCGATCTGGAAGAGGCCCTGCCCATTGTGCTGCAGGCCGAGAAGCAAAAGTACGACGTGATTGTCAGCCGCGGCGGAACGGCCCTGCTCATCCGCAAGCACGTGTCCATTCCGGTCGTGGACATCCCCGTCTCCGGCTACGACATCCTGCGCGTTCTCACATTGATCAAGGATTCCAACAGCAAGCCGGCCATCATCGGCTTCCCGGGAATCTGTCAGGGGGCGGCGACCGTCTCCAGCCTGCTCAACCTGGAAATACCCGTTTACCCCGTTCACCATGAGTCGGAAGTAAGAGGCGCGCTGGAGCAGGCGACCAATCAGGGCGCGCAAATCGTACTGGGCGATGTCGTCACGGTGAGGACCGCACAGGAAATGGGCTATCACGGCATCCTCATCACATCCGGCCGCGAGTCCGTCCAGGAGATGTTGACGGAGCTGGTGTACGTCCACGATATCTACATGAAGGGGCAGGAAAAGGCGCGTTTTTACGAGGAACTCCTGCAGCACGACACGACAGGCGTGCTGGCGGTGCGTGCGAACGGCGACATCCTGTACGCGAATCCTGCGGCGCAGGCGTGGCTGGGCAATGCCGACGCGATTCCGCCCGCAGTTGCGTCCCTGCTTTCCGCCGACCAGCCGGACGGCACAACGGTCACAGCGGAACACGTGGCGATACAAGACCGTTTGTGCGATATCCGGATTGCCGCCCGCACAAAGGAGGAACCGGCCGCTTTCGTTCTCTACCTGCAGGAAAGCAAGGGCGTGCCGCCTCGGCCATTTCGGGAGATACAGACGCCGGAGCGCCTGGCCGCGTTTGCGCAGGTGATCGGGTCCAGCCGGGAGATCGCGAAAACGGTAAAGCGGGCCCAGACGTACGCGCAGACGAACAAAAGCGTCTGGCTCACCGGGGAGATGGGCAGCGGCCGCATGCATTTTGCCCAGGCGATCCACGTGGCGAGCAGACAAGGCCGGCACCGATTCTATTCCGTCTGCTGTTCAACCGCAGAGGAAGAGAGGCTGGCGGAAGAACTGTTCGGAACGGAAGGAAAACCAGGTTTGCTTACAACCGCATCTGGAGGAACCCTGTACCTGGAGGAAGCGGACAAGCTGTCTGTTCGCCTGCAGGATCAGTTGGCGGCCGAGCTGCAAAAAGGGGGACGGCTGCGGCTGATTGCCTCCTCCACCCTGTCGCCCGGACAGGTCGCGAAACGAGGCGGCTTTTCCTCTCTTCTGCTCCACCAGCTCGCCGAGTGCCAACTGCGCATTCCTCCGCTGCGGGAACGCGTAGAGGACATAGGGGAATTGGCGCGTGTGCTCATCGCCCATCACAATTCGGCGTACGGCAAGCACATCGTCGGCATCAGGGAAGAGGTAATCGAACGGCTCGCCGAATACGACTGGCCCGGCAACCTGAAAGAATTCGAAAACGTCGTGGAAGAAATGCTGCTGCTGACGGAGGGCCACTATGTGGGCCTGGAGGAATGGCAGGAAGCGTGGCAGCGGTACAGTGCGGAAACACGTGCCGGAAACGGGGGGCTGCCCCTGGCCGGATTGAATCTGGAGGGAAGTTGGGAAGAGATTGAACGGCAAATTTTGCTGCACGTGCTGAAAGAAGAAGGCATGAATCAATCACGTGCGGCCAAACGATTGGGCATCAATCGAACAACGCTGTGGCGAAAATTGGGAGGAGTGTTGAAAAAATAAACAGTTTGAATATTGAATCCCCCTTTGACCCGTCTTATAATGACTATTGAAAGCGATATCAAATAGCTATTGTTTCAATTTTAAACAATAGTACCAAAGGGGGCACTTGCGCATGAAAATTAAAGCATCCATTGAACGGATTCCGGGCGGCATGATGATCATTCCGCTGCTGCTCGGTGCGGTGATCAATACCGTGTTTCCCGGGGCGGCGAAGACGTTTGGTTCGTTTACAGGTGCGCTTTTGACCGGAGCACTCCCGATTCTGGCTGTCTTCTATGTGTGCATGGGCGCGACCATCGACTTCAAGGCGACGCCGTATATCGCGAAAAAGGGCGGTGCCCTGCTGGCTGCCAAGGTGGGGACGGCTGTCGTGCTTGGCTTTATCGCTGCGAAATTTCTCGGCGAAGGCATGGTTGAAAGCGGATTCTTTGCCGGATTGTCCGTATTGGCGATCGTTGCCGCGATGAACGATACGAACGGCGGCATGTACATGGCGTTGATGGGACAGTTCGGGAAGAAAGAAGACGTAGGGGCGTACTCGATCATGAGCCTGGAGTCGGGGCCGTTCCTGACGATGGTGACGCTGGGTGTGGCAGGTCTTTCCGCCTTTCCCTGGGAAACGCTGGTCGGCGCCATTTTGCCGCTCGTCGTCGGCATGATTCTCGGCAACCTCGACAAAGACATGCGCGACTATCTGGGCAAGGCCGTGCCGGTACTGGTGCCGTTCTTCGCCTTTGCGCTCGGCGCCGGTCTGAACCTTCAGAATGTGTGGAAAGCCGGACTGCTGGGGGTATTGTTGGGAGTGGCGGTGGTCGCCATTACCGGCATCGTGCTCTTTACTGCAGACAAATTGACTGGCGGCAACGGGATCGCCGGTTTGGCCGCAGCCACCACCGCGGGTAACGCCGTGGGTGTGCCGGCCGCTGTAGCTGCCGCCAATCCCGTGTACGAACCATTGGTGCCGTCGGCAACAGCGCTGATCGCTTCCTGCGTGATCGTGACCGCCATTCTGGCACCGATCGTAACGGCTTGGTGGGCGAAGCGGATCGGCGTCAACAGCAACACGGCTCAATCATGAGCCATCGAGAAGGAGGGAGTGTCCCGAGGCAGCGGCTCGGGACGCTTCGCTTCGATCGTCAGAGGAAAGAGGCTCCCGGCTGGCTGTTCTGCCTTCCCGCTGCGGCTCGGCGGATGATGTGCGGACGGTGGGGGTAGACAGCCGGGATGGGAGAAACATGGACAGAAGGCGAGGCAACAGTCATGAGAAAAATAGGCATCATCGCAGACGACCTGACAGGCGCCTCGGATTCAGGCGTTCAGTTTGCGCGGATGGGCTTGGAGACACGCGTTCTTTTTGATTGGAAAAACGCGGCCGCGGAGTGCGTCGACACGGACGTCGCGGTCATGGATACGGACAGCCGCTCCCTCCCGATGTCGGACGCGTACGCCAGGGTGAGGGAAGCGGCGCAGTATTTGCGTGAACTGGAGTTCCAACACGTGTATAAAAAACTGGATTCGACGCTGCGCGGCAATCTCGGGGCGGAAATCGACGCGGTGATGGACACGATTGCGTTTGATTTCGCCGTCGTCGCCCCGGCCTATCCCAAAATCGGCCGTGTGACGAGAGGCGGGAGACACTTTCTCAACGGGACGCCCATCGACCAGACGGAGATGGCCCGCGATCCCAAATGCCCGGTGAGCGAATCGGACATCCCCAAGCTGCTCGCCTCTCAATCCAAACGGAAAACGGGACTGGTCCCGCTGGCTGTGCTGCGGGAGGGGGAGGAAGCCGTTCGGGCACAGGTGGACAGACTGCGGCAGGACGGCGTGGAAGTGATGGTCTTCGACGCCGAGTCGGACGACGACATGCAGCGGATTGCGTCAATCATGACGGGGTACCGGGCACGGATCTTGTGGACCGGCTCCGCGGGACTGGCCGATGTTCTTCCCGAGACGCTGGGACTTGCGGGACGCCCCCGGCCGAGGGTGGCGATCGCCCCGGGCGGAAAACCGGTGCTGCTGGTTGCGGGAAGCATCTCGCAAACGACACAGGAGCAGGTGAGGCGCGTTTGCGAAGCGCCGCACGTGGCTCGCGTGGAGCTGAATCCCCTCGCCCTGCTGGCAGGGGAGGACGAGCAGCAGCGGGAACTGGAGCGGTGCGTCCGGGAACTGGAGGAAGCGGTCCAGAGCGGACGGGATGCGGCGTTCTATTCCCTCGCCACCTCCGCCCATGTAAAAGGGGCCAAGGAGTTGGGGGAGGCCCGGGGGATGACGGACACGGACATCTCCAACCGGATCGCGGATGCGCTGGGCACGGCCGCCGCGGCCATTGCCGCCCGGCATGACCTGCAGGGGATGATTCTCACCGGAGGAGACACGGCGAAAGCCGTATGCCGCCACTTGGGTGTCAGCGGCATTCAGCTCCTGGACGAAATTGAGCCGGGGATTCCGCTCAGCCGCCTCGTTGGCGCACACCCGCTGTTTGTCGTCACGAAGGCGGGAGCTTTTGGCACCAATCACACGCTGCTTCATGCGTTACACGTTTTGAAAGGGGATCGGGAACATGAGTAAACCGATTGTAGGCATTACGATGGGCGATGCCGCCGGGATCGGCCCGGAAATTATTGTAAAGGCGCTGGCAGATCCGGCTGTCTATCAGATGTGCCGGCCGCTTGTCATCGGCGACGCGAAAATGTTGGAGCGCGCCAACCGCATCACGGGAGCCGGATTGTCCGTGAGCCGGGTCAGTGATGCGGGCACGGCGAAGTACGAACACGGCGTGATCGACTGCCTCGACCTTGACCTGCTGCCGGAAGACCTGCCGTTTGGACAGGTATCCGCCCAGGCCGGGGACGCCGCGTTCCGCTTCCTGGAAAAGGCGATCGAACTGGCGAAATCCGGGGAGATCGACGCCATCTGCACGGCGCCGCTCAACAAGGAAGCGCTGCACAAGGGCGGGCACATCTACCCGGGTCATACGGAAATTCTGGCGGAACTGACCAATACCAAGGATGTTTCCATGATGCTGTCCGCTCCCAAACTGAGAGTGATCCATGTGACGACCCACGTGGGGCTCATCGATGCGGTGAAAATGATCACGCCGGAGCGGGTCTACAAAGTCATCGTCCTGGCTCATGAGACCTTGAAGAAGGCGGGGATTTCCTCCCCGAAGATAGCCGTTTGCGGAATCAACCCGCACGCGGGCGAAAACGGGCTGTTCGGATACGGCGAAGAAGAGGAAAAAGTGGTGCCCGCGGTTCGGCAGGCGCAGCAGGAGGGCATTGACGTGGTGGGACCGCTCCCGGCTGACACCCTCTTTTTCCGCGCGACGCGGGGAGACTTCGACATTGTCGTCGCGATGTATCACGATCAGGGACACGGTCCTGTCAAGGTGCTCGGCTTGGAAGCCGGTGTGAACATTACCGTGGGGCTTCCGATTATCCGCACCAGCGTCGATCACGGCACAGCGTTCGATATTGCCGGAAAAGGCGTGGCTGACGAGCTGAGCATGAAAGAGGCGATCCGTCAGGCGGTCGAACTGGCGCCGAAACGGGCGTAACGCGCGTTCGCGGTGTCGGCTTTACTGTAAAGCATGGTCTGGCCTGAACCGAGGCAACACTCGCAGACTGTCATAAGGCTACGGCACGGAGGGAAAAGTCCGGGAGATTTGATATCTCTCGGACTTTTTCAAAAATAATCAAAATCGATAGACAATTAAAAATGGATACAATATCCTTAGAGAAGAATCCTTTTCGTACGGGGGAAAACCTATGTCTACCAGCCAACCGCAAACAGGGAAGGAACGTGCCGCGGTTCAGCCGGAGCGAAAAGGGATGCGGCTCGCGCTGAAAAAGCCGCTTTGGTTCGCGCTCTCGGCACTGGCCTTCCTCCTCGTTTACTTCGGCCTGCAGGACTACATGGAGTACGCGCCGCGGGTGACGCTGGCGATTACGCTCGCGGTCATCGTCTTGTGGGTGCTGGAGCCGATTCCGTTTTCCATGACGGCCGTGATCGTCTTGTTTGCGCTGCCCATGTCGGGGGCGGTCTCGACCGATTTGATTCTGTCCGGCTTCGCGTCGCCGGCCATTTTTCTCATCGTGGCGGGCATGATGATCGCCAGCGCGGTGGAGCAGACCTCGCTGGGCAAGCGGTTGGCGTACCAACTGCTGTATTGGTTCGGGGAAAAGAAGGGCGGCGTCCTTGCCGGCATCCTCCTCATCCCGCAGGTGATGGCCTTCTTCATCCCGGCGGCTGCGGTCCGCACCGCCATGCTGCTGCCGATCGTGTTTTCCATCGCCTCCATCCTGGGCGTGCAGGCGGGCGATGCGAGGGGGAAAACATGGATGATGGGCGTGGTGGTCGGCTGCGGCATCAGCGGAACCGCCGTGCTGCCGGCGGCGATCGGCAACGTCATCACCGTCGATTTGATCAACACCTACCTGCAGCAGCGCGTCACCTACGCGGACTGGCTGCTGCTGGCGCTGCCGATGTGGCTGATCCTGGTTCCCGTCTCCTGGTGGGTGCTGTACCGCTGTTTTCCCGAGAAAGACGGAATCCCCACAGGGCTCACGGCAAAAATGAAGGCGATGATCGCGGAGCTCGGGCCGATGACTTCGCGGGAGAAACGGCTCCTGGCCATCCTCTGCGCCGTCTGCGTGATGTGGGCGCTGGAAGGCATCCACGGCTGGCCTCCTGTCATTCCGGCGCTGATCGGTGCCGTGCTGATGGCCTGGCCCGGCATCAAGGTGGCCGACTGGGACAAAATCCTCGACATCCAATTTGCCCCCCTGATCATGCTGGGCGTGACGCTGTCTCTGGGCAGGGCGCTCTACGAGACGGGGGTGACGGACTACCTGTCCAGATGGATGGAGAACGACCTCACGCTGTACCTCTTTTCCAATCCGGCATTGGCGGTCCTGACGGTGACGATTCTGACCCAACTGATTCACAAGGTGACGTCCAACGTGTCCACGGCCGTCATCGCCACGGTTCCGGTGGTGATGGCGCTGTCCGCCCACGCGCAGAATGCACCCGCTCTGCTGCTGGCGTTTGTCGCGGGATTGACGTGTCTGTTCGGCTTCATCCTGGTGGTGGAGACGATCCCGGGCGTGATGGTGCACGGGACCGGCTGGGTGACGCAGCAGGATTTCTTCAAGCCCGGTTTCTGGTTGACGCTGGCGACGACGGGTATCACCTATCTGATGGCCGTAACCTGGTGGTCCTGGCTTGGATACATGTAGCCGTTTTTCAAATGAAAGCGCTTTTATAAAAGGATTGACAAGGGTTTGATGAGAATACTATCATGATCATAAGAATTGGATCCAATATCCATAACGTCTGGAGAGAGGAGGAGCCATGAGCATACAGGAAGGATGGAAGGGACGGTTTTACGAGGATTTCGAGGTGGGGGACGTGTATCCCCATCCGCTCGGCCGGACCGTGACGCAGACGGACAACATCTGGTTCACCCTGCTGACGCAGAACACCAATCCCATCCACTTTGACGCCGAGTACGCGTCCAATACGGATTTTGGCCGGCCACTGGTGGACTCCACGTTTACGCTGGCGCTGGTCACTGGCCAATCGGTGGCGGACGTCTCGCAAAACGTGATGGCCAATCTCGGCTGGGACGACGTGCGGCTTCCCGCCCCCGTCTTTGAAGGTGACACCATCTACTCGTACAGCGAGGTGTTGGAGAAGCGGGAGTCCAAGTCCCGTCCCCACGTCGGCATCGTCAAGGTGAAAACGGTTGGCTACAATCAGCGCGACGAGGTGGTCATCCAGTTTACCCGCACCTTCATGGTGTACAAGCGCGGCCATGGCCCCGAAGCGGTCAGCGATCGGGTCCGGCGCGTGCGGAATCAGGCGTTGAAGCAGGAGTAGCCTTGGCGCAAATCGCAATGGATCGCAGGAGACAGCGGAAACATCGGGGAAAGGAGGTCGTCCGCGAAAATTTTTTGCAATTTTCAGTATTAATGAACGTCAGGTCGGGAAACGATCCATACCAGAAAAAGGGGGTCTTCGCATGAAAAAAGGTTGGAACGCATGGATGGCAGGCTGTCTCGCTGCACTGCTGCTGACGGCGGCGGGATGCGGCGGTTCCAAGCCGCAGGGCAGCGCCGCCTACACGAAAGAGAATCCGCTGATCGTCAAGTTCTCTCACGTCACTACGGCTGAGAGTCCAAAGGGCAAGGCCGCGACCAGGTTCGCCGAGCTGCTGGCGGAAAAGACCGGCGGCAAGGTGAAGGTGGAAGTGTATCCGTCTTCCCAGCTGTACGGCGACAAGGACGAACTGGAAGCGCTGCAGGCGGGGAACGTCCATGTCATCGCCCCTTCGGCGACGAAGCTGGTCGGCTTCAACCCGTCCTTCCAGATTGTCGACATGCCGTTCCTTTTTAAAAACCACGATGCGGTCATCAAATTCTGGGACGGGGAGCTGGGCAAAAAGCTGATGAATTCCCTGGAAAGCAAAAATTTGCTGGGGCTGGCCATGTGGGAAAACGGGTTTAAAGTGTTCACCTCCAGCAAGCCGATCGCCAAGCCGGAAGATTTCAACGGGCAAAAATTCCGCACGCAGGCGGGCAAGGTGCTGGAAGCGCAGTTCAAGGCGCTGGGGGCGGGGGCCGCAACCATTCCGTTCGGGGAAACCTACACCGCCCTGCAGCAGGGAACGGTGGACGGCCAGGAAAACACCTGGAACAACATCGACACGCAGAAGTACGAGGAAGTGCAGAAGCACCTGCTGGTGTCCAACCACGGACGGATCGACTACATCGTCCTGACCAACAAGAAGTGGTACAGCGCCCTGCCCGAAGACATCCGCAAGGCCTTCGACGAATCGATGGCGGAAGCGACCGCATACGAGCGGGAGCTGGCCGTTCAGTTGGACAAAGGCTCCGAAGAGAAGCTGCGCGGCTCCGGCAAGATGCAGGTGGTCGATCTCAGCGAAGCGGAACGGGAAAACTTCGTCAAAGCAATGGAAGCGGTCTACAGCGAGTTTGAAAAGACGATCGGCAAGGAGTTTATTGACGGCGCCCGTCAGTTGTAACGGCTGCGGGCGGCCTGAGAGAAACAGACGAGGCACCGTTTCCGCCGGGGACCGGTGCCTTGGGGCGAACCAACCAAACCGGGGAGGTTGAAAGCGATGTCCAAATGGCGGGAAAGGTATGCCGCTTTTGAAGATTTTCTCGCCGGCTCGCTGATCGTGATCGGCGTTGCCTTGATTTTTTACGGAGTGGTGTGCCGCTACGTCTTCAACAGCCCGAAAGCGTGGGTCGACGAAATTTCCACCTACTTCGTCGTCTGGGGAACGCTGATCGGCTCAGCGGTTGCCTTGAGGGAAGGGCATCACATCCAGGTGGACGTCCTGTACGATCGCCTGCCTGCCTCCCTCCAGAAGGTGTGCAACGTGTTTGCCAATGCGCTCGGCGTCCTGTTCTGTTTCTGTTTCATCTTTTTCGGCGGCAAACTGCTGGCGCTCTACATGGAGACGCAGCAGCAGTCCACCGATGTGGGGATTTTCCTCTGGATCGTCTATCTGGTGATCCCGCTCAGCGGACTGATGCTGGGCTACCGCTTCCTTGACAACCTGCTGGCCAGCCTGAAAAAAGAGGTGAAGATCGAGTGGAATGGATAGTGTTTCTCGTCTTTTTTCTGCTGCTGCTCCTGCGGGTTCCGGTGGCGGTCTCGCTGGTGGTGTCGGCCGCGCTCGCGCTCATGGACAGCGGGTTTAACCTGGACGTGCTGCCGCAAAAAATCTTTTCGTCGCTCAACGTCACCACGCTGATGGCCATCCCCGGCTTTATTCTCGCCGGCGTCCTGATGGCGCGCGGCGGCATCTCCAAAGCGCTGATCGACGCGCTCAGGGCGTGGGTGGGCCATTTTTCCGGCGGGCTGTCCGTCGTCACCGTCCTCGCCTGCGCGGTGTTTGCCGCCATCTCCGGTTCCAGCCCGGCGACCGCCGCCGCCATCGGAGCGATCATGATCCCGGGGATGGTGGAGGCCGGGTACAGCAAGCGATACGCGATGGGCCTCGTGGCCGCTTCCGGCACGCTGGGGATTCTCATCCCGCCGTCCATTCCGCTGATCGTGTACGGAACGGTGGCCGAGGAATCGATCGGCAAGCTGTTTATGGCCGGGTTTTTGCCGGGCCTGTTTTTGACCGCCGTCCTCGTGGTCGTGGCTATCGTGTACGCCCGCTGGAAAAACTTCGGCCGCCTGCCGAAAGCGAGCTGGCACGACCGCTTCGTCTTGAGCGTCAGGGCGCTGCCCGCCGCACTGCTGCCGCTCTTGATCCTCGGCTCCATCTACAAGGGGATCGCGACGCCGACGGAAGCCTCCGTGGTCGCCTGCGTCTACTCCCTGCTTGTCGCCGTGTTCGTCTACCGCCAGATCACGTGGAAGGACGCGCGGACGATCCTGCGGGAGACGGTCAACACCAGTTCGATGGTGTTCTTCATCATCGCCGGCGCCACCGTCTTCGGCCTGTACCTGACCAATGAGCAGGTTCCCCAAAACATTGCCGCCTGGATCATGGAAGGCGACATCAACAAATGGACGTTTTTGATCGCGTGCAACATCCTGTTCTTCGTCATGGGCATGTTTTTGGAGCCGACCTCCATCATCCTGATCACCCTGCCGATCTTCCTGCCGATTTTGAAGCTGCTGGGGATTGACGTCATTCACTTTGCGATCATCATGACCGTAAACATGGAATTGGGGATGGTGACGCCTCCTGTCGGTCTGAACCTGTTCGTGGTCAGCGGCATCGCCAGGGCCAAGCTGGAAGAGGTGGTCAGGGGAGTCATGCCGTTTATCGCCCTGATGATCCTCGTTCTGGTCGTCATCGTCGTCTGGCCGCAGCTCTCGCTCTGGCTGCCGGTGCAGATGGCCAACTGAGCGGGAATTGACTGGAAGCGGCCGATTCTGTAAAAATGGGAGATAGCTGCCAACAGGCGTACGGGAAATGCATACGATTGTCAGGAGGATACACCCATGAAGCGAAGCCACTTGCGATTACATGACCGTTCCACACTGCTTGAGCGGGTCGTCTCCCGTCTGCGGGAAGCGATTCTCAGGCGGGAGTTTCAGCCGGGGGAACGGCTCGTGCAGGAGGAGCTGGCCGAAGCCATGGGCGTCAGCCGGATGCCGATCCGGGAGGCGCTGCGCCAACTGGAAAAAGAAGGGCTGGTCACGCTGGAGCCGCACAAGGGAGCCATCGTGACGCCGGTGACATCCGATGACATCGAAGAGATTTACTATCTGCGCTCGGTGCTGGAAGCGATCGCGGCGGAACGCTCCCTGCCCCATCTGACCGATGACGACAAGCGGATGCTGGGGCAGTTGGCCGAAGAGATGGAAGAGGCCGTCCAACGGGGAGACGCGGAGCAGTTCATTGCGAAAAACGCTGAATTTCACCGCATGATCCGCAAGGGATGCCGCTGGCGCCGGGCGCACATGATCCTGGAGATGCTGTGGCACGGATTTCCGCCGCACACGCCCGGCATGCTGCCGGGGCAGATGGAGCGGTCGCAGGCCGAGCACAAGGAGATGCTGGAGCTGATCGAATCAGGTGATGCCAAGCGGCTGTCCGAAGTGATCCGCAAACACATCTTGCGGACGGGGGAAGCGTTTAAGGAACACCTGGCGCAGGGCGAGTAACCGAGCGATACATGTGTGGGGATTGTTTTTTTCAATCCTTCACAATTTTTCTTTGTATTGGATCCAATATCCGATATCCAAAGTGGGGCCAGAGGAGGAGCTTGTAATGGGAAAGGTTTTGGAACATCACAGCAAACGGTTGATTCGTCAGGTTGGCGTCCCGACGCCGGAACACTGGGTGGCGGACACCGCCGAGGAGGCGGAAGCGATCGCCAAACGATTCGGCAAGCCGGTGGTGCTGAAGGCGCTGGTCCCGGTCGGGAAGCGGGGCAAGGCGGGGGCCGTCACCTTTGCAAAGACGCCGGAAGAAGCGAGAGAGCGGGCCCGGGAACTCTTGGGCATGACGGTCAGCCACTTTCCGGTCGACAAGATCCTGGTCGAGGAAATGCTGGAGATTGCCAAGGAACTGTACGTCTCCATCACCATTGACAAGCAGAAACAACTGCCGGTGATCATCGCCTCGACCGAAGGGGGCGTGGAGGTGGAAGAGCTGGTGGCCGAGCATCCCGACAAGGTGGTGATCGAGCACGTCGATCCGCTGACGGGGCTGGCCGACTACAAGACGAAAGAGGTGTGGAGCCGCCTCGGCTTAAACGGCAGGGAACTGCTGCAGGCGAGCGACGTCCTCGCCAAGCTGTACGCCGCTTTTCTCCACTACGACTGCCAACTGCTGGAGATCAATCCGCTCGCCGTCACCGCACAGGGCTCGCTGGTGGCCGCCGCGTCGGTGATGGCCGTCGACGACGCCGCGATGTTTCGACAGAAGGGGCTGGAGGGGATGGTCGAAGTGGGCGGCGAACGGGCGTGGCGTCCGCTGACGGAGCTGGAAAAGCGGATGATCACCGTGAATGACGCCGATTACCGGGGTACCGCCCGCTACACAGAGATGGACGGCGGGGATATCGGCTTCATGTGCGGCGGCGGCGGGGGCAGCCTGCTCAGCTTTGACGCGCTGGTCGACCTGGGCGGCCGGCCGGCCAACTACTCGGAAACGGGTGGAAATCCCCCGGAAGAAAAAGTGTACGGCCTGACCAGAGGAATCCTCTCCAAGCCCGGCGTCAAAGGGCTGTTTGTCGCCCACAACATCACCAACAACACGCAGATCGACGTGATGGCCCGGGGGATCGTCCGGGCGCTGGCGGACACGGGCATCGATCCCCGGACGTTTCCCGTCGTCGTGCGGGAAGCGGGCGTCAACGACGAGGTGGGCAGACGGATATTTACCGAGGCGGGCGTGGAGTACTACGGCGAAGAGGTGACGATTTGCGAAGCGGCGGCGGCGATGATCGCGCGGATGCGGTCCGCCTATCCGGACTTGTATACGTAAAACGGGAAAACGAGGAGGAGAGAGCATGGCCATTTTGATTGACAAGCGCTCGCGCATCGTCATCCAGGGAATTACCGGACGGGAAGCGACGATGGTGACCCGTCACACGCTGGACTACGGTACCAACGTGGTGGCCGGGGTGACGCCGGGGAAAAAGGGGCAGCACGTACACGGGGTTCCCGTGTACAACACGGTGCGGGAAGCGGTTGACGCCCATCAGGCGGACACCAGCCTGGTCGTCGTGCCGCCCGCCTTTGCGCTGGATGCCGTGCGGGAAGCAATCGACAACGGCATCAAGGTGATCGTGGTGACGACGGAGAACATTCCCCAGATGGATACGGTCAAGATGCTTCACCTCGCCAGGCAGAACGGCGTCCGGATCATCGGCCCCAACACGGTGGGCATGATCAACCCGAAGGACCGGGTGAAGCTGGGCTCGATCGGCGGCGACAACCCCGACCGCTGCTTCGTGCCGGGGCATGTCGGCGTGATCTCCCGCAGCGGCGGGATGACGGCGGAAACGTCGTGGATGGTAAAGCGGGCCGGATTTGGCGTCAGCACCAGCGTGGGCATCGGCGGCGACGCGCTGATCGGCACGACGATCCGCGACCTGCTGGAATTGTTCGAACGAGACCCGGATACGCATGCGGTCGTGACGTTTTCCGAACCGGGCACGACGTTTGAAGAAGAGGCAGCCGCGTTTGTCAAAAGCGGCGGCTTTCGCAAACCGCTGATCTCCTTCATCGCCGGGCGGTTTACAGAGCGGATGCCGGAGGGAACGGTGTTCGGCCATGCCGGGGCGCTGATCCTGGGCAATGTGGGACGCCCGTCCGGCAAGGCGCAAAAGCTGCGGGAGGCGGGGGCCCACGTGGTGGAGCGGTACGATGATTTGATCGAGGTCCTGCAATCCGTATTGGCGGCAAAGGAGGCGAAGTAAATGTCACTGAGCAGACAACTGGCCGGTTTTATCGCCCGGACCCGCTATGAAGACCTGCCGGCGGAGACGGTGGCGTTCACCAAACTGTGCATCCTAGACTGGCTCGGCTCCGCGCTGGCCGGCGCGGCCAAACAGCCGGTGCGGATAATTCACGAGCTGGCGAGGGAGTTGGGGGGGAGCGGACAGGCGACGCTGGTCACCGGCGGCAGGTCGTCGGTCGCCAACGCGGCGCTGGTCAACGGAGCCGCCTCTCACGTCGTTGAACTGGACGACATCCACAAGCAGTCGATCATTCACGCCGCCACCGTCGTCATCCCGACGGCGCTGGCCGCTGCCGAGTGGCTGAACAGAAGCGGCAAAGAACTGATCGCGGCGGTCGCGGTCGGCTACGACGTCTGTTTCCGCGTCGGCGAGGCGGTCAGCCCGTCCCACTACCGCTTCTGGCACAACACCGCCACCTGCGGAACGTTTGGCGCAGCAGCGGCAGCGGCCTCCTTGCTTCGACTGGACGAGGAGCAAATTGTCCACGCGCTGGGCAATGCGGGGACGCAGGCGGCGGGACTGTGGGAGTTTATCGTCGACGGCGCGATGTCCAAACAGCTTCACACCGGCAAAGCGGCGATGAACGGGCTCTTGGCCGCCCTGCTGGCGCAAAAAGGGTTTACCGGCCCCTCCCGCATCCTCGAAGGGGAGCGCGGCTTTTTCCGGGCGATGGCGGAAACCGTTGACGAGTCGCGGATTACCGACCGGCTGGGGGAGCATTTCAAAATTGCGGAAAATTCATTCAAGATTCACGCTTCCTGCCGCCACACCCATCCCGCCGTCGATCTCGCCCTCAAGCTGCGCCAACAGTCCTGCATCCGTACGGAGGAGTTGCGCCGAATCCGGGTGGGCGGCTATCGGTCGGTGCTGGCGATCACCGACAATCCCGACCCGCAGACCGTGTACGCGGCCAAGTTCAGCCTGCAGTTCTGCGTCGCGCTCGCCCTCGTCAAGGGCAGGGCGGGACTGGCCGACTTCAGCGAGGAGACGCTGCACGATCCGGCAGTCCGCTCACTGATGGAGCGGGTGGAGCTGACGCTTGACCCCGACGTGGATGCCGCTTATCCGGAGCGGTGGGGATCCAGCATGGAAGCGGAGACAGTGGCGGGAGAAGTGCTGCGCCTCGTGGCCGATTACCCGAAAGGGGACCCGGAAAACCCGGTGACGGCAGCGGAATTGACGGAAAAGTTCCACGACCTGGCCGCCCATTTGCCCGAGGACACAAGGCGAAGCTACCTGGAGACGATCCTGCACCTGGAAACGATCGCGGACGTCGGCCGATTTTGGGACGAAAGGAGCCGCGTGTCGTGAACGAACTGTCCACCCGCCGCTTCCTTCTCGCCCGGCTGCACTCCTTGGCCGGACTGGTGCCGCTCGGCCTGTTTTTGCTGGAACACCTCTACTCCAACGCCATCGCCTTGATGGGACAGGAGGCGTACGACCGGCACGTCCAGACGTTGTCGGGCATCCCCTTTCTGCCGGTCGTCGAGGTGCTGTTCATCGCCCTGCCGCTCTTGTATCACGCGGTGTACGGCATCTACATCGGGATGATGGCGAAAGTCAATCCGTACCGCTATGCCTACCGGCAGAACTGGCTGTTCGTCGCGCAGCGGGTGAGCGGGGGGATCACGCTGGTGTTTGTGCTCTACCACATCTGGGCGTTTCGCCTCTCCAGCCTGTTGTTTGATGCGCCCGTCAATTACGAGGCGGTCCAGGCCCATCTGCAAAACCCGTTCATTTTTGCCTTTTACGTGCTGGGTGTGATCGCCACCACGTTTCACTTTTCCAACGGATTGTGGACCGGTTTGATTACCTGGGGAATCACCGTCGGCCCGCGGGGGCAGCGGATTTCCTCGGTTCTGCGGACGCTCTTGTTCGCCGCCCTGTGCGGCGTCGGGGTGGGGGCGCTGATCGCATTTTGGTAAGAAGGGAGGATGTGTCATGAACGAAAGCATCATCGTCGTCGGCGGCGGACTGGCCGGCCTTATGAGCGTGATCAAGATTGCGGAAGCGGGAGGAATGGTCAAGCTCTTTTCTGTCGTGCCGGTCCGCCGCTCCCACTCCGTCTGCGCGCAGGGGGGCATCAACGGCGCGGTGAATACGAAAGGGGAAGGCGACTCCGCCTGGGAACACTTTGACGACACGATTTACGGGGGAGACTTTTTGGCCCATCAGCCGCCGGTTAAAGCGATGTGCGAGGCGGCGCCGGAGATCATCTACCTCTTGGACCGGATGGGTGTGCCATTCAACCGCACGCCGGAAGGGCTGATCGACTTCCGCCGGCTCGGCGGGGCCAAGTATTCCCGCACCGCCTTTGCCGGCGCCACCACCGGCCAGCAGATTCTCTACGCCCTGGATGAGCAGGTGCGCCGCTTCGAGTCGGAAGGGCGGGTGGAAAAGTTTGAATATTGGGAAATGCTTTCCCTCATCCTCGATGACGAAGGGGTCTGTCGAGGCATCGTTGCTCAGGATCTCAAGTCGATGGAGATCAAGGAGTTCCCCGCCGATGCGGTGATCCTGGCGACCGGCGGCATCGGGATGATTTTCCGGAAGAGCACCAACTCGCTGATCAACACCGGCAGTGCCCACAGCATCGCCTACCAGCAGGGGGTGCATTACGCCAACGGCGAGTTCATCCAGATTCATCCGACCGCCATCCCCGGCGACGACAAGCTGCGGCTGATGTCGGAATCGGCGCGCGGGGAGGGAGGGCGCATCTGGGTCTACAAGGACGGCAAGCCGTGGTACTTTCTGGAGGAAAAGTACCCGGCATACGGCAACCTGGTGCCGCGGGACATCGCCACGCGGGAAATTTTCCACGTCTGCGTCGACCTGAAACTGGGCATCAACGGAGAGAACATGGTCTACCTCGACGTGTCCCACCTGCCGAAGCGGCAGTTGGAGCAGAAGCTGGGCGGCATTCTCAGCATCTACGAGAAGTTCGTCGGCGACGATCCGCGCAAGGTGCCGATGAAGATTTTCCCCGCGATGCACTACTCCATGGGCGGTCTGTGGGTGGATTACAACCAGATGACCAACATCCCCGGCCTGTTCGCCTGCGGCGAGTGCGAATTTCAATACCACGGCGCCAACCGGCTGGGGGCCAATTCGCTGGTGTCGGCCATCTACGGCGGGATGGTGGCGGGGCCGAAAGCGGTCGAGTACGTCCGCGGCCTGAAGAAGTCGGCCCAGGACCTGTCGCCCAACCTGTTCGCCGCCGAGCGCAGGCGGCAGGAAGCGTACATGGAACGCATCTGCCGGATGGACGGCTACGAGAACCCGTACCGGCTCCATGTGGAGATGAGCGACTGGATGGTGGACAACGTAACCGTGGTCCGCTACAACGACCGCCTGCAAAAGACGGACGAGAAGCTGCAGGAGCTGCTGGAGCGCTGGCAGAAGATCGGCGTGGACGACACCTCCGACTGGTACAACCGGACGGTGACGTTTGTCCGCCAGTTGTGGAACATGCTGCAGTTGGCCCGGGTGATCACGCTGGGGGCGCTCCACCGCAACGAGAGCAGGGGCGCTCACTACAAGCCGGAGTTTCCCGAGCGCGACGACGCCAACTGGCTGAAGACAACGCTCGCCATCTACACGCCGGAGGGGCCGCTTTTCCGCTACGAACCGGTCGATCTTGCCTACATCCAGCCGCGCCCCCGGCGCTATGACGTCGTGAAGGAAGCGGCGGACCGGGCATCCGACCGGGGCTCTGTGGCCGCCCGTCAACAGGCATAGAGAGGAGGGTGTCGGGATGAACACGGTGCAGATGAAGGTAAAGCGGCAGGACCAGCCGGACGGCGAGCCGTACTGGGAGGAGTTTGTCGTCCCGTACCGGCCGAACATGAACGTGATCGCCGCGCTGATGGAGATTCAAAAGAACCCGGTGAATGCGGCGGGCCGACAAGTGAGGGCCGTCGCCTGGGAGTCCAACTGTCTGGAAGAGGTGTGCGGGGCGTGCAGCATGGTGATCAACGGCAGGGTCAGGCAGGCGTGCTCCGCTTTGGTCGACAAGCTGGAACAGCCGATCTGCCTGGAGCCGATGGCCACGTTTCCCGTCGAAAAAGACCTGGCGGTGAACCGCAAGCGAATGTTTGACGCGCTGCAGAGCATCAAGGGCTGGATCGCCATCGACGGCACCTACGCCTTGGGGCCGGGACCGCGTGTCTCGCAGGAGCAGCAGCAGGAGCTGTACGCGTATGCCACCTGCATGACCTGCGGCTGCTGTCTGGAAGCTTGTCCGAACGTCAACGACCGCTCCCCCTATCTCGGGCCGCAGGCGATGGCGCAGATCCGCTATTTCAACGCCCATCCCACCGGGGCGATGATGAAGGAACAGCGCCTGGACGCGGCGATCAGCGACGGGGGGATCGCCAACTGCGGCCAATCGCAAAACTGCGTCCAGGTCTGCCCCAAAGGAATTCCGCTGACCACGGCCCTGGCTGAAGTAAATCGGGATGCCAACCGGCATGCCTGGAAGAGGTGGTTTTTCTCATGAGAGAAATCAAGTATGACGCCATTGTGGAGGCAGTGGCCGACATGTGCCAGCGGGCCAACTACGACCTCGGCGCGGATGTCGTCCAGGCGTTCCGGCAGGCGATTCGTTCGGAAGTGTCGGAGACAGGCCGGGACGTGCTGTCACAGTTGATGGAAAACGCACAGATCGCCGCCCGGGAACGGGTGCCGATGTGCCAGGATACCGGCGTTGCCGTCTTTCTCGTGGAAGTGGGGCAGGACTGCCGGATCGTCGGCGGCAGCCTGTACGACGCGATCAACGACGGGGTGCGCAAGGGATACAGCGAGGGGTATCTGCGCAGTTCCATCGTCGGTCACCCGCTGGAACGGGTCAATACAGGAGACAACGCTCCCGCCGTCACGCACGTGGAGCTGGTGCCGGGCGACAAACTGACCATCCACTTCTCCGCCAAGGGCGGCGGCAGCGAAAACATGAGTGCGCTCAACATGCTGAAGCCGTCCGACGGGGTGGAGGGGGTCAAAGCGTTTGTACTGGAGACGGCGCGGAACGCGGGTCCCAACGCCTGCCCGCCGATGGTCGTCGGCGTGGGCATCGGCGGAACATTTGAAAAGGCGGCCTACCTGGCGAAGAAGTCGCTGTTTCGGCCCATCGGCGAGCGCAGCCCCCGGCCGGAAATCGCCGTACTGGAGGAGGAACTGGTGGAGCTGTGCAACAAACTGGGAATCGGCCCGCAGGGAATGGGCGGCCGGACGACGGTTCTGGACGTCAAGATCGAGATTTACCCCTGTCACATCGCCTCCCTGCCCGTTGCCGTCAACATCAACTGCCACGCCAGCCGGCACAAGGAAGCCGTGTTGTGACACGGAGCCGGGTGAAGGAAGCCAAACGGAAGGAGGATGGACACGATGGCAGTCAAACACATTACCGCTCCGTTGACGGATGAGGCGGTGGCCAGCCTGCGGGCAGGCGACCGGGTGCTGATCAGCGGCGTGGTCTACGCGGCGCGGGACGCCGCCCACAAGCGCATGATCGAAGCGTTGGATCGCGGGGAGCCGCTCCCGTTTGACGTCAGCGGGCAGGTGATCTACTACGTCGGTCCGACTCCGGCCAAACCGGGGCAGGTGATCGGCTCGGCCGGCCCGACGACGAGCGGCCGCATGGACACATACGCGCCCCGGCTGCTCGCGCTGGGGTTAAAAGGGATGATCGGCAAAGGCTATCGCAATCAGGAAGTCAAAGAGGCGATGGCGAAACACAAGGCGGTCTACTTTGCGGCGGTGGGCGGCGCGGGCGCGCTGCTGGCGAAAACAATCAAGGTGCAGGAGCCGGTGGCCTACGAAGACCTCGGCCCGGAAGCGGTGCGCAAGCTGGTGATCGAGCAGTTTCCGGCCGTGGTGATCAACGACATGTACGGCAATGACCTGTACCGGCAGGGCGTGGAACAGTACCGGGAAGAGTGGGGAGGGGGCGGAGGCGGAAGATGACGCTGGTTCGTTCGTGGATGTTCGTGCCGGGCAACAACCGGCGGCGGCTGGAAAAGGTGAGGGAGCTGGCGGCTGACGTGATCATTTACGATTTGGAAGACGCCGTGCCGCTTCAGGAAAAAGCGAGCGCGCGGGACATGGTGCGCCAGGCGGTACAAGAAAACGGCAGCCGTCCCCAATACGTGCGGGTGAATGACCCGACCACGCCGTTTTACCTGGACGACCTCAACGGCACGATCGGGCGCGGACTGACGGGCATCGTTCTGCCAAAAGCGGCAAACCGTCAGCAGATTCTGGCTGCGGACGCCCACCTGACGCAGCTTGAGCATCACGGGAATCTGCCGTGCGGCTCGATGGAGATCGTCCCCCTGATTGAAACGGCGTCCGGTCTCTACCACGCCTATGACATCGCCTCGGCAAGCGCCAGGGTGAAGCGGCTGGCGTTCGGTTCGGTCGACTTTGCCCTCGATATCGGCGCCCGGCTGACGCGGGAAGGAACGGAACTTTTGTTTGCCCGCTCCCAGTTGGTGGTGATCTCTCGGGCAGCCGGCATCGAACCGCCGATTGACGCCGTTTTCGTGGACGTCAAAGATGCGGAGGGACTGCGAAATGATGCCCGCCTTGCGAGACAGCTCGGTTTTCAGGGCAAGCTGGTGATCCATCCCGACCAGATCCCGATTGTCCATGACGCGTTTTCCCCGACGGCGGAGGAAATCGCGGAGGCGAAAGCGGTCTCCGCCGCCTTTGACGAAGCGCTCGCTTCCGGCAGCGCCGCCATTTCTGTCAACGGAAAACTGGTCGACTACCCCGTGGCGGAGCGGGCCAAGCGGATCCTCCGGCAGGCGGAAGCGCTGCAGCACCTCCGCACTTGACCCCGCGGCCTCGATGTGATACAGTACGGCCAAATGGAAGAGCACTTGTTTTCTAGGGTTCCGCAGCGTTGGCTGGCCTGGTTCGAGAGAAAACACACAGCCGCATTGGCTGTGACACGGAGGGATAAAAGCCCGGGAGATATCGTTGTGCTGGCGATACCCCCGGGTTTTTTGCTGCGCTGGAAAAAACGAGAGGATAGGAGGAGAGAGACGTGAACAGAGAATGGGCAATGGTGTTCCTCGCGGCTGTGTTTGAAGTGCTGTGGGTGATCGGGTTGAAACACGCGTACGATCTTTGGACGTGGCTGGGAACAGCAGTGGCCATTGGCGTCAGCTTTTTCCTGATGATCAGGGCCGGCCGGACACTGCCGGTGGGCACCGTCTACGCCGTCTTTGTCGGCATGGGCACGGCCGGCACGGTGTTGGCCGACATCGTCTTTTTCGGCGAGCCGTTTCAGTGGTTGAAAGTGCTCCTGATCCTGCTGCTGCTGGGGGGCGTCGTCGGCTTGAAGCTGGTGACCCATGAGAAACCGGCAGAGAACAGGGAAGGAGGGGAGACGCAATGGCGTGGCTGTATCTGATCGCCGCCGGACTTTTCGAGATGACGGGTGTGGCGATGATCAACAAATGGCACCGCGATCGGACCTGGCTGACGCTGACCCTGCTGCTCGCCAGTTTCGGTGCCAGCTTTCTGTGCCTTTCCCTCGCGATGAAAACCCTGCCGATGGGGACGGCCTATGCGGTCTGGACCGGCATCGGCACGGCAGGCGGCGCCATTCTGGGCATGGTTCTGTACGACGAGTCAACCGATTGGCGCCGTGTGCTGTGTATCGGCGTCATCCTTGCCGCTGCGGTCGGATTGAAGCTGATCTCCTGACCGCCCCCGTCTGTCTGTTGACATTCAACATGGCGCCGGTGATCATGGCGTCCGACACACCGGACGCTTGCACACCGCTGCTCGGACAAGCTGACAGTCATCAGATCCGCAAAGGAGGAAAGCGCATGAAATTCATTGACAATCGAGGAATCACCGATCCCCGCATCAACCTGGCGATCGAGGAATACGCCTTAAAGCACCTGCCCGCCAACGAAGACTACCTGCTGTTTTACATCAACGAACCGTCCATCATCATTGGGAAAAACCAGAATACGATCGAAGAGATCAATGTCGACTACGTCAACGAACACCGGATTCACGTGGTGCGCCGGCTGTCGGGAGGCGGCGCCGTCTACCACGACCTTGGCAACCTCAACTTCAGTTTTATTACCAATGACGACGGGGAGTCCTTTCACAACTTCCGCAAGTTTACCGATCCGGTCGTTCGCGCCCTGCGCCAGATGGGCGTCGACGCGGAGCTGACGGGCCGCAACGACATCCAGGTGGGCGAGCGGAAAATTTCCGGCAACGCCCAGTACGCCGCCAAAGGACGCATGTTCAGCCACGGCACGCTGCTGTTTGACTCCGACCTGGAGCGCGTCGTCTCCGCGCTGAACGTGAATCCACAGAAAATCCAGTCGAAAGGGATCAAGTCGATTCGCAGCCGGGTCGCCAACATTTCGGAATTTCTGCCCCGCCCGATGACGATCGAGGAGTTCAAGCAGGCGCTGCTCGCCTTCATCTTCGACGGCAAACCGGTGGAGGAATATCCGCTCACCGACGAGGATTGGGCGAACATCCACGAGTTGTCCCGCTCCCGCTACCAAAGCTGGGAGTGGAATTACGGCAAATCGCCGAAAAGCAATTTTCGGCAGTCCCGCCGGTTTGACATCGGGACGGTGGAGGTGCGGTTGGAGATCGAGAAGGGGCGCATCAAGGAAGCCAAAATCTACGGGGACTTCTTCGGAATGAGGGACGTGTCCGAAATCGAGGCCATGCTTCGCGGTGTGCCGTACGACAAGCAGGCGGTGGCGGATGTGCTCGCTCGCATCGACATCGAGCCGTTTTTCGGAAAATGGTCGCGCGAGGAGTTGCTGTCCCTGTTTTTCTAGCAAAACCATACGAAAGGTTACAAAACAAAGAAACCCTCTCCTCCCTCGTGAAAAGGGGGACGAGAGGGTTTGTGCTGCGGCGGGTTTGGGGAAAGGCCGCGACACGGGAGGCCAGGGGGCCGGCGGGAATCACGCCGACGCCTGCTCGTTTGTTTTTCCCATCGATCGTTTCGCGATCTTGTTTGCCACCAGCGTAACCAGGAACGAACTGACGAGCCCGCCGGCCATGGCAATGGCAAACCCGGCGATGTTGTTGGACAGCAAAGGGGCCACGACGGAGGGGACATACGCCGTTCCCCTGACGCCGAACATGCCCGCCAGCATGCCGGCCAACCCGGCGGAGCCGATGGCCCCGGCAAAGACGATGCGGTTGGCAAACATGAACGGGTAGGCGGCCTCCACAAACGTGCCGAAGCCCATGTTGATCAAAAAGCCGGGGGCGGCCACCGCCGCTTCGCTCTTTTCCCTCGGCGAGACGATATTGGCCAGCGTGATTCCCGCGGACACCATGACCAGCCCGACCATGTCGACGGCGCCCAGGAAGCTGTTCCCCGTTTTCTCCATTTCCAAAAGGACGATCGGCAGGATGGCGGCATGGTAGACGCCGCCGAGGATCGCCGGCCAGATCAGGAGACCGGCAATCAGTCCGGCGAGAACGGGACTGTAGCCCACCGCGCTTTCGATCAGCACCTTGATCAGTTCCCCCGCCTGCAGGGCGACGGGGGCGAACAGGAAGTGGACGGCCAGGCCGGCCGCCAGCCCCGACACGCCGCCGGCGATAATGTTGACCGTCGTCGCCGGGAAGCGCCATTCGACGCACGTGCGAAACAGCAGTTGGACGAGAACCCCGGCGCCGATGCCGCCGATCATGCCGCCGATGATCCCGCCGTCCACGGACAGAACGCCCGCCAGGACACCGGCGACGACGGAGACTTCCTCCATCTCGGCCACCTGCTTGGCGGCCACCGCCGCGACGACGACGGGAAGCGCCTTGATCAGCAGGTCGAAGACACCCTGCAGCGCCTCCAGGCCGGGAACCTTGCCCAGCGCGAGAATGACCGCCATGGCGATAAAGCCGGGAAGCGACGCCATCATGATCCCTCTGACGTTGATCCGCTTCCACGGCTGTCCGTCCGGGACGGCGCCGCTCTTTCCGGCGGTTCCGATCACCGGGCGGTAGTTGATCCCCCAGTGGTTGCTCAAAGCGGCGACGAAGCTGACCGCCCTCGTCCGGTTGGTGGTTCCCGTCGTGCCGGAGGAGGCGATCACGTTGGCCCCTTTCGCGCTGACCAGGGCCATTGACGTGCCGCCTGTACCCGCGATCGGAACGCCCCGTTCAACGGCCGCCTCAATCGCCAGCCGGTTCGCCCCGTCCGGGTCCGCGCTCATCAGGATCAGGCCGTCAATCTCACCCCGCCGGATGTCAGCGGCGATCTGTTCATCCAGTTCCCGCACATGCCGGTTGCACGCCTCCAGCGTGCCGGCGAAAAGCACGGCGGGCGCCTCGCCGTCCCATCCGAATACTGAGGCGCCGGTGTCGCTGCCCGCCATGTCCATGGACCCTTGGGCGGCGATGAACTGCACCGCCCGAATGCGCAGGCCGGCCGCTGCCGCCTGTACGGCGATTTCTTCCAGCAGCTTCTCCGGCTCTTTTCCGCCCAGATTGTACAAGTTTCCCCCGCTGCTCCCGAGGATCGCGATCGTTTTCATCCCAAGATGTCCTCCCGTTTTTCCTTCGCTGCTGCTTTCCATTGGTAAAGTGATATAGGATTACTTTATAAAAGAATGCCGGAAGATTCAACCGATTTTCGCGCGTTTCATGCATGAAAAAGAACCTCCCGGTAAGGGGAGGTTCAGCGCCGGATGGAACTTCGCGGTTCACATCCGGGAAAACGCAATGATGCTGTCCAGACCCGTCAAAAGAGGTGTGGTGTGGCCGCCGTTACGCCGAGATGGCCGGCGATTTCCCGTCCGACGGGGCAGGCGGATGAAACTCGTTTTCGTGCTTGGCGATGACTACCGCAGCCACGCCGTTGCCGATCAGGTTGGTGATGGCGCGCGCTTCCGACATGAAGCGGTCGACGCCGAGCAGGAGCGCGATGCCCTCGACCGGGATCATCGGGAACGCGGCCAGCGTTGCCGCCAGGGTGATGAAGCCGGAGCCGGTGACGCCGGCCGCCCCTTTGGACGTGAGCATCAAGACGCCGAGCAGGGTCAACTGCTGCCAGATGGACAGGTCGACGCCGTACGCCTGCGCGATGAACAGGGCCGCCATGGAGAGATAAATGGACGTGCCGTCCAGGTTGAACGAGTAGCCGGTCGGCACGACCAGACCGACGACCGATTTGGAACAGCCGTATTTTTCCAGGCGCTCCATCATGCGGGGCAGCGCCGATTCGGACGACGAGGTGCCCAGCACCAGCAGGATTTCTTCGCGAATGTATTTGATGAACGAGAAGATGCTGAAGTTGTAGAAGCGGGCAATCAGCCCCAGCACCACGACGATGAACAGGAACATCGTGATGTAGACCGATCCCATCAGCAGGCCCAGTCTCTTCAGGGAGTCGATGCCGAAGGTGCCGATGGTGTAGGCCATCGCCCCGAATGCCGCGAGCGGGGAGACTTTCATGATCATGTTGACGACGCCGAAGAACCCGTGCGCCAGCTTGTCAAACAGGTTGATCACCGGCTGGGCGGCGGAGCCCATGGCCGCGAGAGACAGGCCGAACAGGACGGCGAAGAACAGGATGGGCAGCAGTTCGCCTTTGGCCATGGCGTTGACGACGTTGTCCGGAATGATTCCGACGAAGAAGTCGATAAAGCCGTGGCTGGTTTCCTCGGCCGCCTTTGTGTACTTGGAGATGTCGGCGCCGCTGAGGCCGGTCTTGTCGAAACCGACGCCCGGCTTGATGATGTTGACCACCAGGAGGCCGATGGCGAGCGCGATCGTGGTAACGATTTCAAAATAAATCAGCGCCTTGCCGCCGATTTTCCCCACCTTCTTCATGTCGCCCATGCCGGCGATGCCGTTGACGACGGTAAAGAAGACGATCGGCGGGATCACCATCTTGATCAACTTGACGAACACGTCGGCCAACACTTTCAGATCAGACCCGAACTTGGGCGCATAATGGCCGACGATAATCCCGAGGATAATGGCGATCACGACCTGCACGGTCAGGTTTTTAAAATTGATCCGCATAAGTCCCCTTCCTTTCCGTATGATGAAAGCGCTTTACATTCTCTGTATTTGCATTCTAAAGAATTGAGGGAATATTGGAAACGATACGGTCATATTGGTTGTTTTGGTCTTTTTGGTCACGGACAACACGGAGCGCGGATCGGGGGCCAGCAAAAGGCCCTTGGCCTGCCGGTCCGGCAAGCCAAGGGCTGTATGGGTTTCGGTGTCTGTCCGGTCGTCAGCGGCCGGCACTGCCCGCTGCCGCATCGCGTGCGGAAGAGGAGGGTGCCGCGGCTTCCTCCAGCCACTGTCTGTACCGGTTCCAAGCCTCTTGGGAATCAAGCGCCTGGCGGGCCGCCGTCACGCCGTCATCCAACGTCGGGACGCGTCCGGTGATCCACAGCCGCAGGGCGCTGTTTACGAGCACCGTGTTGCGGTAGGCAGGTTCGGCCGTTCCGTTCAGCACCGCTTCCGCCGTCTGCCATTGCAGCTCCGGCGTCCAGTCGGTTTCCGGCGCTTCCGCCTGCAAGCCGAGCGAGGACGGATCGACGACAAAGGGACGGCAGCTGCCGTTTTCCACTATCAAGGTGCGGGTCGGTTTGGCGGCGGACACGTCTTCGGAGCCTTCCATGCCCTGCACGACGATTCCCCGTTCCACTCCGAGGCGGAGCAGCAGTTCCGCCACCTTTTCAAATACCGTGCCGTGGAAGATGCCGATGGCCATGTACGGAGAGTCGGCTACCCTCAGCAGTTTTTCCACCGTGTTGAACAGGGTGCGGACGCCGAGTTCCAGCCGCAGGGGACGCAGATTGTGCAGGGCGGGACACCACGCTTCCGTGGGGACGAACAAGACGCCGCTGCGCTCGGCTGCCGAAAAAAGCGCCTGCCTGTCGGCGGCATCCGCGGACACGCCTGCGGCCTTCAGCACATCCGTCAGCGTGATGCCCCACTTGGGCGGCAGGGAAGGACTGCCGTGCAGGGTGACCCGCTGTCCGCAAGCGGCCAGCACAAAGGCGGCAGGGAACGTGGCCATGAACGATTTTCGCCGCCCGTCGTAGGGGCCGGCACAATCGAGACTGCCCGGAAACGAGACGGGCGAAACAGTCCGCCGAAACACCTCCACAAACGCCGCCAATTCGTCCAGCGACTCCATTTTGATCCGCTCGGCCATCAGAAACGCGCCCATCTGCGCGGGCGTCGCGCTGCCGTTGAGAAACATCTCCGCCGCTGCTGCAGCCTGCTCGTACGTCAAGTCTTTTGCGCCGCGTTTGCCGCGTCCCACTTCCTTTAACAGCTCAAACATCGTGTCCGTCACCTCTCCCGAATCAGTCGGCATCTGCGGACCACCATGGATCGTGCCGCATCCGCCCTTGTTTGCGTTCGTTCATCGAATGTCTGCGCAGCACATGCGCATAACTTCCGGCATGTTTTTTGGCGTGCGCAAGACAGAATGCCGCCACTCCCCGTTCCGTCCAAGGTCCGCGGCCGAGGCTGTCGTTTGTCCTGCATCCGCATCAGCGGGGGAAAGAGGAACGACAGACACGGTATCGCTGCGACAAGACGGGAATCGAGACGGCGAAGACGATGGCGTTATACATGATTAGTATACTGGAAAGCCCTTCCTTTTGAGAAGCCGCACGACGGACTGAACGGGTTGCCGCCACCAGTTTTTTTCGCTAACATCAGAATTGACAATAATATACAAAAATTGCTAAGATATTCATGCGGTCATCAAAAATACCGTTCTTAGGAAGGGGTTGGTCCTATGGTTTCAAAGAAACCTATTGCGGTAATGCTTCCTCTTGCTTTGGCTTTTTCAATTGTTGGTGTCGTTCATGCCACTGAAGAGCAAAAGGAAAAAAAGAAAGATGCAGTTGAATTATTAACTCATCTGACTCAAGAGAAGTTTCCTAATGCAAAGGTAGAAAAAATATCATTAAAAGAATACTTAGAAATTGAGAAAAAATTCGATGAGGCAGACAAAGGGGGGAGTGTTAAGCAAAGCGATTCAGTCCAACCATTTGCTGGTTCTGCTCCCCCATACTCGACGTGGGAAATTGCCATTGTAGATTCTGAAGCTGATGAGGGACCAGATGGTTACCAAGATGTTGTGGGACTTGATGAAGCTCCAATTCCCGTACGTGGTAATACTGCTGTATATACGTATACAATTGGACATGGATATAAATGGGCATGGTTGGATGGAGAAGCGGCAAATACGACAAATGGATATGTAACAAATTTGTATTCAATAGACACGAATAGAGATGGTGTAGTTGACGGATATTGGTATGAAGTAGCCTTTAATTCCGACGATAAAATTTCAAGTTGGGCCGAATTCAAATCAAGAGGAGTATCGTATAACTTTCCTAATAACACGATGGAAGATTCAATAACTATCTATCACGAATAGTTTTCATATTGCCCAAACTAAATGACACGATTTTATACTTTGTAAGAGTTGGAGGGTACTCAATGAATTCAATTGCAAGGATGAGCAGACTGGAACTGTTCAGTATGCGAAGCGCCTTGACGGTGTTTCATGGATACAGAGGCAAGGAGACGCTTGATGAATTTATCGAGATGATGGCAAACGCGAAAGAGCCGGTAAATCCTCAACATGCACGTACGATCAGCGCAAAAGACATTACGGACAGAATGGGGATAACCGACCCCAACATGATTCGGTTGCATCAAAGAGCTGCTGAACTTGGATTATTAACCGATTTGGACGCGCCAAGCACATTCGCGATTCAGCTTTCAAAAAAACATGGACTGCAAACGGTCGCTTCCTTATACGACAGTCAAGTATTGACAGGATGATGATAAAGTGACCTTTCCCAACAGTAGATGCGTGCTTGAGGGTCAGACATTCTCGGTACATGTGGACGTTCTGCTTCTTGCGGAACGTCCTTTTTCCCATTCAAAGCAGGAGGAGTTCTTTCTGATTCGTGGCGGATACGGTATCGAACAGGGAACTGTAAAAACGAGGGAACAAGCAAGACAAAAAACGAAGCGGGCGGAACAACCAACGGGAACCCCGGTCCCGCATTTGACATGAAACCAAAAGGTGTCATAAAATCAAAAAGGAAACCATTTGGGTTCCAATCGCGAACATGAACCTCGATCGGGTTCGCCCTCAGGAAAAAGAGAAGCACAACTACCAGGAGGTACGACAATGGAGAACAAGACCCCGCAAACCCTTCCGGACATTCGACACACCCAGGTGTTCCATGCTCCGATCCAGAAAGTGTGGGAAGCCGTTGCCACGGCGGAAGGTCTCGCCGCATGGTTCATGCCGAACGACTTTCAGCCTGTGGTCGGCCACGCGTTTCACTTGAATGCCGGTCCGTTCGGCATGTCCCCCTGCAAGGTGACGGAAGTGGATCCCCCCAACCGTCTTTCGTTTCGCTGGGGGAAAGACTGGATCATTACGTTTGAACTGAAAGACCTTGGCGGGAAAACGGAGTTTACGCTGATCCACTCCGGCTGGAATCCCGACACCGTTACGGAATTCGGCGAACCGCATACAATCGTGCGCGACCGCATGAATCAGGGCTGGACCGGGCTTATCCAAAAACTGGGCGCGCATGTCAAGGGCTGACATGGCTGCTTCGCCGTCCAGACATGACGTCTTTCAGGCCATCGCTGATCCTACGCGCCGCCAACTGCTGAGATTGCTGGGGGATCAGGAAATGTCTGTCACCGTCATCAGCGGACACTTTCCGATGAGCCGGACGGCCGTTTCCAAACATCTGCGCATTTTGGCCGAAGCCGGCCTGGTCAAAGGGAGGAAAGTCGGCCGGGAGACGCGCTACCGGCTTGATCCGGAACCGCTGCTCGAATTGAAGCAGTGGCTCGCGTATTACGAGCGGTTTTGGGAGAACAAGATGGCGATGCTCAAACACTACGTGGAGTCCGGCAAATTGGACGGCGCCGAGCCCGCAGCCTCGCTGAAAGCGGTCCAGCCGACGAAAAAGGAATAACCGCGCAGCCATTTGGCGCTGCGCCTGCCGCTGTGAAGACAGTCTAAGACGGTTCCTTCCCCGTTTTAGCCTGTCTTTTTTCGTTGGGAAAACGGCGCCTTTCCCTGGGGCCAAACGGGTGGGACGTGTTCATCGCTGCTCGTGCAGCTTGCTGATCTCGTCCATCAGCGCCGGACCGATCACCGGGGCGAACGTCTCGTACACCGGCTGCAGCGCCTGCCGCCAGACGGCCTGCTCCTGCGGCGTCAGCACGTGTATCTCCATGCTGCTCTCTTTGGTCAACTGCTTCCACTGCTGCTCGTTCATGGAGACGGCTATTTGGTAGCTGTAGGCCGTCGCCTCCTCCAACGCCTCGGCGATCACGCGCTGTACGTCGGCGGGAAGCTCCTCCCAGAACGATTTGTTGATGATCACGGCGTAGCCCAGATAGCCGTGGTTGCTGACGGTCATGTACTTCTGCACCTGGTAGAGACGCTTGCTGTAGATGTTGGAAATGGTGTTTTCCTGGCCGTCCACTTCGCCGTTCGCCAGCTTGCGGTAGACGTCGTTGAACGGAGCCCCCTGGGCTGTCGCCCCCAGCGCGCGAAACTGCGCTTCCAGCACGGGGCTTTGAATGATGCGGAAACGCTGGCCGGCGAAGTCCTGCGGCGTGCGGATCGGCTTGTGGCTGGTCATCTGCTTGAAGCCGTTGCTCCAAAAGGCCATCCCCTTCATGTTCAGCGGCTCCAGCGTCTCAAACAGCATCCGGCCGATCTTCCCGTGAAACGCCTGCTCCACGTCCTGCTGGTCGCGAAACACGTAGGGCAGATCCAGCACCGACCACGCCGGAATCCGGTTGGCCAGATTGGAAAAGGCGGGGGCGATCATCTGGATGTCGCCGCGCTGCAGCGCCTCCATCTCCGTCTTGTCGGAGTGGAGGATGCCGTTGGGAAACACCTGCACTTCCACCCGGCCGTTCGTCTTTTCCTTGACCAGTTGGGAAAAGCGTTCCACGGCCAGGCCCTTGGGCGTATTTTCCGCCACCACATGGCTGAACTTGATGATGATTCGCTCGTTCAGCCCTTCCTGCTCCTCGTCGTACCCCAGCGCCGCAAACGGCAGGTCGCTGCGAAAGCCGATGATCACGGCGCTGAGCAGGCCGAGCAGGACGAACACGACAATGCTTGCGAACGATCTCATGGGCCGACACCTGCTCTATGATCATATGATCAGTTGATTTGCTCCACGTACTGTACCAAAATATATGGTAGCAGGCAAACCCCCCGGAAAGGAAGAACACACCTGTTCAAACGTCTGAAAATTAAGTGGAAGATCATGCTGCTGTCGGTCGGCATCGTGCTCTTTTCCCTCTTGATCGGCGGCATCATCATCATGGGCAGCATCATTCGCCTGACCGAGGCGGAGTTGGGACAGCGGCTGATGACCACGGCGCGGACGGTGGCGGAAATCCCGCTGATCCAGAAAAGCATCCAGGAGCCGGACGGCTGGCGGATCATCGCTCCGACGGCGCGGCGGATCCGCATCGTCAATGACGTGACTTACGTGGTGGTCATGGACATGAACCGGGTCCGCTATTCCGATCCGCTGGACGAGCGCATCGGCACCGTCTTTCTCGGCAAAGACGCGGAGGAGGCGTTTGCCGAGCACACCTACATCCGCAAGGTGCGGGGAGAGCTGGGAACGGCGCTCAGGGCCTACGTGCCGATCATGAACGCCGAGCACCAGCAGGTGGGCGTGGTCATGGTGGGCCATCTGCTGCCGAGCATCCCGCAGATCCTCTACGACCAGCGGGAAAACATCGCGATCACGTTTTTTCTCTCCCTGCTGTTCGGCATCTGGGGGTCGTATCGGCTCGCCCGCCACATGAAACGGCAGATGCTCAACCTGGAGCCGGAGGAACTCGCCCGCATGCTGGTAGAGCGCACCGCCACGTTTCACGCCATGCGGGAGGGCGTCATCGCGATCGACACGCATGAGCGGATCACCATTTTCAACGACAAGGCCAAGCAGATTTTCAACATCGAAGGCGATGTGCTGGGGAGGCCGATCCGCGAGGTGATTCCCGACACCGCGCTGCCGGAAGTGCTGGAGAAGCAGCAAAACTTTTACGACCACGAACTGCACGTCGGAGGCGCGCTGATCTGGTCTAACCGCTTCCTGATCAAGACGGACGGGAAAGTGGTCGGGGCCCTCGCCATCTTCCAGGACCGGACCGAAGTGGCGCGGATGGCGGAAGAGCTGACCGGCGTCAAGGCGTTCGTCGACGCGCTTCGCGTGCAAAACCACGAGTACATGAACAAGCTGCACACGATCGCAGGACTCCTGCAGTTGAATCAGAAGGAAAAGGCGCTGCAGTACCTGTTTGAAATCAGTGAACAGCAGGAAGAACTGACTGCGTTTCTGTCGGCCAAGATCGCGGATGAAAGCGTTTCCGGCCTGCTCTTGGGTAAGGTGAGCCGAGGCAAGGAACTGGGCATCCGCGTCGTCATCGACCGGCGCAGCAACCTGGAGCGCTTTCCGCCGTACATGGACCACCACAACTTCGTGCTGATCCTCGGCAATCTGATCGAAAACGCGTTTGACGCCCTGGAGCAGGCGGACCGGGATGACAAGGAGGTCTACATCAGCATCGAGCAGGACGACGACATCTGCTCCATCCTGGTGGAAGACAACGGCATCGGCATGGATGACGAGACCCGGCGGCAAATGCTGGAGCGCGGCTTCTCCACCAAGGCGGGGAAGAACCGCGGCCTGGGCCTCTACCTGGTGCAGCAGTTGGTGGCGAAGGGGCGGGGCGAGCTGAGCTGCCAGTCGCAGCCCGGCGAAGGCACCAGCTTTTTGATTACCTTTCCGATGAAGGAGGCGGAAGCGTAGATGGCCAACCCATTTCGCGTGGTCGTCATCGAGGACGACCCGATGGTGCAGGAAGTCAACCGGCAGTTTATCGAGCGGGTGCCGTCCTTCCGCGTGGTCGGCGCGGCCTCCAACGGAGCGGAGGGGCTGGCTCTGGTGGAACAATTGAAGCCCGATCTGGTGATCATGGACATTTTCATGCCCGTGCTGGACGGCGTGCGCACCCTGCAGAAACTGCGCACCGCCAACCAGGCGGTGGACGTGATCGTGATCACGGCGGCGAAGGACAAGCCCACGATCCAGGCGATGCTCCGCAACGGCGCGATGGATTACATCATCAAGCCGTTCAAGTTCGAGCGCATCCAGCAGGCGTTGGAAAACTACCGGGCGTTTCGCCAGCAGTTGGAGCAGGAGGGCACCGTCTCCCAGGCGGAGGTGGATCAGCTCTTGTTCCGCAATGCGGCGAAAAGCGCCCGGGAGGAGGAGCCGCTGCCCAAAGGGCTGCACATGCATACGCTGGAGCAGATTGTCCGCCATCTGCGCGAGGAAAAGCAGCCGCTGTCGGCGGAAGAGGTGGCGGAGCGGGTCGGCATCGCCCGGGTGACGGCGCGCCGCTACCTCGAATACCTGGAAAAGAGCGGACGGGTAAAACGGGACGTGGCTTACGGCGGCGTCGGCCGGCCGACCAACCGGTACGTGCTGGTGTGACGGACCCGGGAAGCGCAGCGCGACAGCCGAAGGGGAGCGGCAGACGGATGATCGACGGAGCCCCCTGTTTCTGGATGGAATCGACGAGCTTCCCTTCCGCCTGCAGGTGAAGCTCCTGACCGTGCTCCCGGTCATGCAGGAAATGTTTGAGGAAGCGGAGAAACAGTTTCTGGAGGTTCCGCACCGAAAGGGGTTCGCCGGTGAATCGGGATGAGGATGAAACCCTCGCTTCCCCATCGGTGTAATTTTTGTAATATTCAAAATAAAATGATACTCAAGGGGAGTTCATACAATGAAACGACGATGTTCCATCCTCATCGCTGTCTCGTTCGTGCTGGGGAGCATGCTCAGCGGGTGTTTCGCGGGCGGAAGCGGCACTCCGGCCGGCACCGGGGCGGCACAAGAGCCCGGGAAAACAGGCACGGCGGGCACCACCGCTTCCGGCGAGCCGCAAGTGCTGCGCATGAACCTGGAGGAGCCGGCCACACTTGATCCGACCTTTGCCGAAGACACCGTTTCCGGTGCCGTCATCCGCGCCGTTTTTGACGGGTTGACCCGTCTGGACAAGGACGGCCAGCCAATTTACTCCATCGCTTCCGACATGAAGGTGTCCGAGGACAAGACGGTCTATACGTTTACCCTGCGTGACGCCAAGTGGAGCAACGGCGATCCGGTGACGGCCCACGACTTCGAATTTGCCTGGAAGCATGCGCTCGATCCCAAGACCGGTTCACAGGCCGCGTACCAGTTTTACAGCATCAAAAACGCGCAGGCGTTTGCCGCTGGCAGGGCCAAGCGGGATGACGTCGGCGTCCGGGCGCTGGACGACAAGACGCTGCAGGTGACGCTGGAACATCCCACGCCGTATTTCCCGACGCTTGCTGCCTTCCTCATGCCGATCAACAAAAAGGTGGCGGAAGCCAACGAGCATTGGGCGAAAGACCCGAAAACGCTGGTGGGGAACGGACCGTTCAAGCTGGAGAGGTGGGAGCACAAAAACAAACTCGTCCTGGTGAAAAACGACACCTACTGGGATCACGAGGCGGTAAAATTGGATCGCATCGAGTTCTCGATGATTTCCGACGCCAATACGGAGCTGGCGCTGTTCCAAAACGGCGATCTCGACTGGGCGGGTGGGCCGATCAGCAGCTTGCCGGTGGATGCCGTCAAGCCGTTGAAGGAGGAAGGCAAGTTGAAGACCAAGCCGAAAGCCACCTCCTACTACATCCGCTTCAACGCCGAGCGGGTGCCGTTTACCAATGCCAAAGTACGCAAGGCGTTCGCCTACGCGATCAACCGGAAGGAGATTGCCGACAACATCGGCCAGGCCGGGCAGACGCCGCTGATGGGCATCACGCCGATCACCGCCTCGCTAAAACCGGAAGGATTCTTTGCCGATAACCAACCTGAAGAAGCGCGCAGGCTGCTGGCGGAGGGCATGAAGGAACTGGGCATCACCAAGCTGCCGGAAATCAGCTACCTCTACAACACGTCGGACCGCAACAAGGCGATCGCCGAAGCGCTCCAGGCCACCTGGAAACAGGTGCTGGGCGTCGACGTCAAGCTGGTGAACAAGGAGACAAAGGTGTACCTGGACGACCAGGAGCAGGGCAAATTCGAGATCACCCGCTCCAGTTGGACGGCTGATTACAACGACCCGGTCAACTTCCTGGAGAAGTTTATCGAAAAGTACAGTTCCAGCAACATTACCCGCTGGCACAACCCGACATACACGGAGCTGATTCACAAGTCGTACGCGGAAACGGATGAGGCCAAGCGAAGGCAGCTTCTGCTGGAAGCCGAGACGCTTTTAATGGATGAGATGCCGCTGACGGGAATTTTCAGCGACGTCAACGCCTGGGTGCAAAACGACAAGGTCAAAGGTGTGCAGATCGATCCGCTCAGCAAAATCGATTTCAAATGGGCGTACAAGGAGTAAAAACAGCGAGGAGAATGCCGGATGAACAAGGGAAAAGCACTGAAACCAGGGGATACGATCGGGATCATCGCCCCGTCAAGTCCTCCGAAAGAAATCGACAGCGTATATCAGGCCAAGGAAGATCTGGAAGCGTTGGGATTCCGGGTGGTACTGGGAGAAACCTGCTATGAAAGCTGCGGCGGCTATCTGGCGGGAACACCCGAACACAGGGCGGCCGAGCTGAACGACATGTTTGCCGCCCCCGACATCGACGCCGTGATGGCTTTACGCGGGGGGTACGGCTCGCCGCAAATCCTGCATCTTCTCGACTACGACATGATCGCGCAAAACCCGAAACTGTTCATCGGGTACAGCGACATTACCGCACTGCACACGGCGCTCCGGCAGCAGGCGGGATTGGCAACCCTGCACGGTCCCAACGCATCTCCCGGACTGCTCAGCGGGACCAACGCGTATACGCGGGAATGCCTGCTGCGCGCCATGACCAGCCCCGAGCCGCTGGGCGAGATCGTCAACCCGCCGGGGGAGGAGATCGTCTGTCTGGTGGAAGGAGAGGCGTGCGGCGAGATCGTCGGCGGCAATCTCTCGCTGGTGGCGGCGCTGGCGGGCACGCCCTTCCAGGTGGAGGCGAAAGGCAAGCTGCTCTTCCTGGAGGATGTGGACGAGGAGCCGTACCGGGTGGACCGCATGCTGACCCAGTTGGCGCTGGCCGGCACGTTTGCGGAGTGTGCCGGGGTCATCCTCGGCACGTGGACCAACTGCAAGCCGAAAAAGCGGGAAGGCTTTACCGTCCTCGACGTCTTTTCCAACATCGTCGCGCCGTATCAAAAGCCGATGATCTGGAATCTGCAGGCAGGCCACGGCGACAACAACGCCGCCCTGCCGTTCGGCGTGCAGGCCTATCTTGACGCGACAGGCTGCCGGCTGATCGTCGAGGAGGCGGTCGTCCGGTGAAACCGGACAAGGAGGCGGTCTGGCGGCGGGCCGGATCGCCGTCAGGGACGGACAGATGATCGCGGGGTCCGCCCCCCTTTACATCTCCGCACGCGGGGAAAACGGCCACGGCGCTTTGGAGGAAAAAGCGCCGCGGTGAAAGGGAACGGCCGCAGCGTCTGCGAGGGAATAAACAGCGGCTCACAGCGAAATACTAACATCGTTCTGTTCCATCACCATGCGAGGAAAGGATGAAGCGACGACGGATGAGCCCTGCTGTGACAGAAGTGAAAAGCCGTTCCCTGACAGACGTGTTGAACAAGCAGATTGCCAACTGGAGCGTCCTGTACATAAAACTGCACCACTACCACTGGTATGTGACAGGACCCCACTTTTTCACGCTTCACGAAAAGTTTGAGGAGCTGTACAACGAGGCGGCCGGCTACGTGGACGAACTGGCGGAGCGGCTGCTGGCCATTGGCGGACAGCCGGCCTCGACGATGAAAGCCTGTCTGGAGCAGTCGACCCTGCGCGAAGCGGCGGGCGGGGAGACTGCGGAACAAATGGTCCAGGCGGTGGCCGCCGACTTCCAGCAGGTGATCCGCGAGCTGGAGGAGGGCATGTCCATCGCCGAACAGGCAAACGACCAGGCGACCAGCGACATGTTTCTGGAGATCAGCACCAGCCTGCAAAAGCACGTCTGGATGCTGCAGGCGTTTCTCGGCCGGCAGCCGTGAAAAAAAATCCCCCCTGGGCCCGAACGAAAAGGCCCCGGGGGGATTTTGTTTAGACAAACAGGTTGATGCCGGCGTCTTCGGCGTCGCCCAGGTAGCTGGCGACACCGGCGAATTCGACGCCGTCGATCAGCTCTTCCGGCTTGATGCCCATGATCTCCATGCTCATCGTGCAGGCCACCAGCTTGACGCCGGCCGCCTGCGCGTTGCGCATCAGTGTCTCCAGGGAGTCGACGTTTTTCTGTTCCATGACGTAGCGGATCATCTTCGCCCCGAGACCGCCCATGTTCATTTTGGACAAGGGCAGATCGTGCGGTCCTTTGGGCATCATCGCCCCCAGCATTTTCTCCAACGGCTGTTTGCCGGACGCGGACGCGCCCTGCTTCCGCAAGATGTTCAGGCCCCAGAAGGTAAAGAACATGGTCACGCGTTTCCCCATCGCTGCGGCCCCCGAGGCAATGATAAACGAAGCGATCGCCTTGTCCAGGTCGCCGCTGAACACGATCAGGGTGGCGCCGTTTTTGGACGGGACGGCCGAGACGGCAGCGGGAGACGCGTCTGACACGCCGGGGTTCGCCTCCTTCGCCGAAGCTGCCTGCAGAGCGGCCGCTTCTTTTGCGGCGCCGCCTTTGCGGATGTAGGCGGTGCAGACGTTTTTGTCCAGCTCGGAATGGAGCAGGACGTGGCCGGTCTTTTCGCACCAGGCGGCGATGTCTTTGCCAAAGCCCGGATCGGTGGCGGAGACGGCCAGCACTTCACCCGGATTCATCTGCTGTATCGCCTGAAACACCTGCATGATCGGCCCGGGGCACTGCAGTCCGCAGGTGTCGATGGTGACGTGGGCGGATGGGTGCGCTTCCGCGGAATGACCCCCTGCGGGACGATCCGCCGGCCGTGTGTCGGCCTGCCGGTCCCCGGCCGCCCCTGTGCCGTCAGGGTCGCGCGGCGGCCGCGATTTTTCCCGGGCGGCATACGAATAGGTCTTGTAGCCCCCGTCCAGGTTTTTCACCCGGTACCCGTGCTGGGCCAGGATCCGGGCGGCCAGGTAGCCTCTCAGCCCCACCTGGCAGGAGACGTACACCGGCCGATCGCGCGGGATGTCCGCCAGCCGATCCCGCAGTTGATCCAGCGGAATGTTGATCGAGCCCGGCACAAAGCCCGCCTCCCGCTCGATCGGTTCGCGCACGTCGATCAGCAGGCCGCCGTCCGCCACAATTTGGTCGATTTCGTGCCATTGAACGGTTTCGGCCAGCCCGTCGACGATGTTGGAGGCGACGTACCCGGCCAGGTTGACGGGATCTTTGGCCGACGAGTACGGCGGGGCGTAGCAGAGCTCCAGATCGGGCAGGTCCCGCACGGTAAGACCGGCCTTCATCGCCGTGGCGATTACGTCGATGCGCTTGTCGACGCCGTCCGCCCCGACCGCCTGGGCGCCGAGGATGCGGCCCGTGCTGCGGTCAAACAGCAGCTTGAGCGACAATTGGGCTGCGCCCGGGTAGTACCCGGCGTGGGAATTGGGGTGGATGTGGACCGTCTCGTAGGGGATGCCCCATTTTTTCAGCGTCTTTTCGTTGTTGCCGACGACGGCGGCCGTCAGGGAAAAGACTTTGACGATGGCCGTTCCCAGCGCGCCCCGGTAGGAGACGTCCATGCCGTTGATGCGGTCGGCCACCAGCCGCCCCTGCCGGTTGGCTCCCCAGGCGAGCGGCACCACCGTCGGCTGTCCGTTCACCAGGTCGTGCACCTCGATGGCGTCACCGATGGCGTAGATGCTGGGATCGCTCGTCTGCAGCGTGGGGGACACCTTGATCGCGCCGCGCACGCCCAGCTCCAGTCCCGCCTCTTTGGCCAGCTCGCTTTCCGGCTGCACGCCGATGGCCAGCACGATCATGTCGGCGGTCAGCTCGCGGCCGCTTTGCAGCAGGATGCGCCGCCCCTTGTCCGCCAGGGCTTGGACGGCATCTCCCAGGACGAGTTCCACGCCGTTCGCCCGCATGTGCTCCTGCACGATGGCAGCCATTTCGAAGTCAAGCGGCGCCAGCACCTGATTGCCCATCTCCACCAGCGTCACGGCGACACCGCGCTCCCGCAGGTTTTCCGCCATTTCCACGCCGATGAATCCGCCGCCGATCACGACCGCATGCTGCGGGCGGGCATTGTCCACGTATGCCTTGATTCTGTCTGTGTCGGGGATGTTCCGCAGCGTAAACAGGGCTTCCGCCTCCTGGATGCCGGGCCAGTCGGGGACGATCGGCTTGGCGCCGGGTGCCAGCACCAGGATGTCGTAGTCCTCCTCGTACGTCTCGCCCGTCTGCAGGTTGCGGATCGTCACCGTTTTGGCCGCCCGGTTGATCCGCGTCACTTCGCTCTGGGTGCGGATGTCGAGGGCAAACCGCCGGCTCATTCTCTCCGCCGTCTGGACAAACAGCTTGCCTCGCTCGCGGATCGCTCCGCCGATGTAGTATGGCAGGCCGCAGTTGGCGAACGAAATGTGTTCGCCGCGCTCCACCATCACAATCCGATCCGTTTCGTTCAGACGGCGCAGGCGGGCGGCTGCGGTCGCGCCGCCGGCCACGCCGCCGACAATCACGATTTTTCTCTCCATATGCAGTCCCTCCGGTTCGTTTTCGCACGGCAAACGCCGGGCGTTCGATCTGGATCAGGCAACGTTTCATTATACCTACGGGGGTATATACCTATGTGGGTATTATGAATCGTCTGCACCTTTCTTGTCAAGAGACGCACCTCACGTGTTCCCAAGAAGCGGCCGCAGGTGGTACACTATTGTGGAACATTTTACAGGACATGAACGAGAAAGGATGTACGGTTCCCATGGCATCTCCTTACATGACTTTCAGTCGCGAGCAGTGGAGAGGACTGCGGGCTTCCACGCCGCTTACCATATCAGACGAAGAGTTGGCCTGTCTGCAGGGGTTGAACGAAAAGCTCTCCCTGTCGGAAGTGGCGGACATCTACCTGCCGCTCTCCCGGCTGTTGAACCTGTATGTGGGGGCCACCCAGGAACTGTATCATGCCACGCATACATTCCTCGGCAAGCAGGACAAGAAGGTGCCGTTCATCATCGGCATCGCCGGCAGCGTAGCGGTCGGCAAGAGCACAACCGCCCGCATTTTGCAAACGCTTTTATCCCGCTGGCCCAACCATCCCAAAGTGGACCTGGTGACCACGGACGGCTTTCTCTACCCCAACCGCGTCCTCGAAGAGCGCGGCCTGATGAAGCGCAAAGGGTTTCCCGAAAGCTACAACACCAAACGGCTGGTGTCGTTTCTGTCCGACGTCAAGTCCGGCGTGCCGGAAGTGGCCGCCCCCGTCTACTCCCATCTGGTGTACGACATCGTGCCCGGCGAGTGGCAGGTGGTGCGCGAACCGGACATCTTGATCGTGGAGGGGCTGAACGTCCTGCAGACGCCGGTGGACGAAAAACAGCGCCGCGTGACGGAAGTCTTCGTCTCCGACTTTTTCGATTTCTCCATTTACGTCGACGCGCGCGAAGAGGACATCATGAAGTGGTACGTGGAGCGGTTCAAGCTGCTGCGCGAGACGGCCTTCTCCAACCCGGCCTCCTACTTCCGCCGCTACGCCAACCTCACTGACGAAGAGGCGACGGCGGTGGCCACGAGCATCTGGACGGAGATCAACGGCATCAACCTGCGGAAAAACATCCTGCCGACGCGGGGACGCGCCCAACTGATTTTGGAAAAGGGGCCGGATCACATGGTCCAGAGCGTAAAGCTCCGCAGGCTGTAACCCCGGTGAATCCCCGAACGCAAAGAGGACAGTCCGGCTGGCGGACGTTTGCGGTCGGTGCGGACAGCCCTGGTTCGAAATCCTCGAGGAAAGGATCTGGTAAGAGTGAAAATCGTCAGTGCCTGTCTGATCGGCTGCCAGTGCCGGTATGACCAGCGCGCCTGTCTGGACGCGGAAACCGAGGCGCTGCTCAAGGAAGGAAAGGCGATTCCCGTCTGTCCCGAGCAGTTGGGCGGTCTGCCGACGCCGCGCCCGCCGGCGGAGATCGTCGGCGGCGACGGCTTTGACGTCCTGGACGGCCGGGCCCGGGTGATCGACCGGACCGGCCGCGACGTGACGGCCGAGTTTCTCGCCGGGGCCCGGCAGGCGCTCAGGCTGGCGCAGGCGGTGGGGGCCACCTCCGCCGTGCTGAAGGAGAACAGTCCCTCCTGCGGCAGCTCGTTCGTCTACGACGGAACGTTCTCCGGCAACAAAACGGCCGGAGTGGGCGTGACCGCCGCGCTGCTGATCCGCAGCGGAATCGCGGTCCAATCGGAGCAGACGAAATAAAAGGAGATAGCGGCGGGCTCTCTCCCGCCATCCCTGAAACGCCGGCGGCTCTGGTCCTGCCGCCCGATGCGCGGACGGAGCCATTGAAAGGAGCGGGGGAAAGGGGGAGGCGGCGAACCCGCGAAGCCATGCAAACAGGCCCGAGGCATTGCCTCGGGCCTGGCGGTTTTCTATTTCGTTTCCACGGCGTGCCCGCCAAATTCATTTCGCAGGGCAGCCACCACTTTGCCGTGGAAGGTGTCTTCCTCCAGCGAGCGGTAGCGCATCAAGAGGGACATCGCGATCACCGGCGTCGCCACCTGCAGGTCCAGCGCCGTCTCCAGCGTCCATTTGCCTTCGCCGGAGGAGTGCATGACGCCGCGAATGCTGTCCAGCTTCGCGTCTTTGCGGAAGGCCCGTTCGGTCAAATCCATCAGCCACCCGCGGATGACGGAGCCGTTGGCCCAGACGCGCGCCACTTCGGCGAAGTCAAACGTGTAGCTGCTCTTCTCCAGCACTTCAAAGCCCTCGCCGATCGCCTGCATCATGCCGTACTCGATGCCGTTGTGCACCATTTTCAGGAAGTGTCCGCTGCCTGCTTCCCCCGCGTACAGGTAGCCGTTGTCAACGGTAATATCCTTTACCAGCGGTTCGATGTGGGCAAACGCCTCCTTGTCCCCGCCAATCATCATGCAGGCACCGTTCCGTGCCCCTTCCATTCCGCCGCTTGTGCCGACATCGAGGAAATGGATGCCCTTTTGCTTGAGCGTGTGATACCGCTCAACCGACTGCTTGTAGTGGGAATTTCCGCCGTCGATCACAATGTCGCCGGGGGACAGAAGGCCGGACAGCTGTTCAATCAGCTTGTCCACGATGTTCCCCGCCGGCACCATCAGCCACACGATACGCGGCGCAGACAGTTTCGCGACCGCCTCTTCGACCGAAGCGGCCGGAATCGCTCCGTGCCTGCCCAGTTCAGCGGCAGGGGCAGGGTTGACGTCATAGGCGACGACCTCGTGCCGGTGGGAGAGCAAGTTCAGGGTGAGATTGTATCCCATTTTGCCTAATCCAATCATCGCTAATCGCATTGCTATCGAAACACTCCTTAGTATCCAGGTTGTCAAACTCGCGGGATCTGACTTAGCTGTATTATATGACAAAAATATTCGTGTTTCATCACAAATGAAGAAAATTTTTTTCAAAATGACTTCGTCCCGGAAATTGCCTATAATGTGTACCAGAATAAATGTGAACCAGAAAGACATGATTGAGAGGTGCATGTCGTTTGCCCGAATCCACACCGCGTGTTTCCGAAAGCGTTCTCGCCAAACTGCGCGCCGTTTATTCGCAGCTCAGCAGCAAAGAGCAGCAGGTGGCCGGCTACATCCTGGAGCATGCGAGCGACATTGTCCATTTGTCCATTACCGAGCTGTCCGAGTTATGCGAATGCGCTGATGCGACCGTCTTTCGCCTCTGTCGGCGGTTGGGCTTTCGGGGGTATCAGGCGTTCAAGATTGCGCTGGCAAGCGAAGTGACGAACCCCAAGCAGGCGATTTACCAGGAAATCAACCTGGAGGATGACGACGTTCTTTCCATAGCCGGCAACATTTTCGCCGCAAACATGGAAACGCTGCGCGATACGCTGCATATTCTCAACCGCGACGAATTGTCCACCATCATCGATTGGCTGGCGGGCGCCAAACGCATTGAATTCTACGGGTCCGGCGGATCGGCCGCCATCGCCCAGGACGCCTATCACAAGTTCATGCGTACCGGGATCCCCTGTATTCATCACGCCGATGCCCACTATCAGGTGATGTCGGCCTCCCTCTTGCAGAAAGGGGACGTGGTTGTGGGGATTTCCCACTCCGGTTCGAACAAGGACATCCTGGAAGCGCTGCGCGTGGCGAAGGACGCCGGAGCGAAAACGATCGGCATCACCAGCTACGGCAAATCGCCGCTGGTAAAACTGGCGGACTGCTGCCTGTATACGACCTCGCGCGAGACGGTTTTCCGCACGGAAGCGCTCTCTTCCCGCCTGGCCCAGCTTTTCCTGATCGACCTCCTGTACGTGGCGGTTTCCCTCCGCCGGGAAGCGCAAACGGTCGAGAACATCCAGCATATCCGGGAAGCCATTTCCTTAAAACGCCTCTGACCACGGGCGTTTTTTTTTCTTGGAGATACGATTGGTGGCGGAAAGCGTGGAGATGCACTTTTTGAAACAAATTTTTTTCTCATGTATTAACAAAAGAAAAAAATTTCGATATAATCACCTTGACCATCTTGAAAGCGGATACACATGAAGGGTGAGACCATAATGAACGAAACGTATTTTATCGGACTGGACATCGGCACAACCAGCACAAAGGCGATTGTGTTCACGCGCTCCGGTTCGATCAAGGGAACGGGGAATGTCGATTATCCGCTGCTCGTTCCGCAGCCTTCGTGGGCGGAACAGGAGCCGGACGCGATTTTTGCCGCGGTCATACAAGCGCTCCGCCAGGCGATTGCCCAGGCCGGGGCGCAGCGGTCGGAAATCGCCGGCATCGGGTTCAGCACGGCCATGCACAGCCTGATCGCCGTGGACGCCAGCGGCAATCCGCTGACCAACGTCATCATCTGGGCGGACAACCGCAGCGTGGAGCAGACGGAGCGCTTGAAACGGGACGGCACCGGCCACCGGATCTACCTGGCCACCGGGACGCCGATCCATCCGATGTCTCCTCTGACCAAACTGATCTGGATGAGGGAGAAGGACCCCGACACGTTCCGCAGGGCGGCCAAGTTTCTCTCGATCAAGGAGTACGTGATTTATCGGCTCTTTGGTCAATTCGTGGTCGATTATTCCATCGCGTCGGCCACGGGGCTGTTCAATCTGAAGCGGCTTGATTGGGACGAGGAGGCGCTGCGCGTCGCCGGCATCTCCGCGCAGCAGTTGAGCGAGCCCGTCCCGACCACACACGTGCTGCGCGGCCTGGACAAGCGCTATGCGGACGAGATCGGCATCGAGCCCGATACGCCTTTTGTCGTGGGGGCAAGTGACGGGGTGCTGGCCAACCTGGGCGTCGGCGCCATCGAGCCGGGGCAGGTGGCGATCACCATCGGCACGAGCGGCGCTGTGCGGACCGTTGTACCGGAACCGATCACGGATCAGAAGGGACGAACGTTTTGTTACGTCTTGACCGACAAGCACTGGGTGATCGGCGGGCCGACCAACAACGGGGGATTGATGCTGCGCTGGTTCCGCGATGAGTTTAGCTGGCCCGAGGTGGAAAAGGCCAAGGAATTGGGCGTAGATCCGTACGACGTGATGATTCAGGCGGCCCAGGACGTGCCGGCCGGGGCGGAAGGCCTGCTGTTCCTGCCGTTTTTGTCCGGGGAGCGGGCCCCCTACTGGAACCCGCAGGCGCGCGGGTCGTTTTTCGGAATCGGCCTGCACCACAAGCGGCAGCACTTTATCCGCGCCGTGCTGGAAGGGATTTTGTTCAGCGTGTACAGCGTGGGGATCGCCCTTCGCGACTTGGCCGGAGGGGCCCGGGAGATTCGCGCGTCCGGCGGCTTTGCCCGCTCCAGGGAGTGGCGGCAAATCATGGCGGACATGTTTGGGTATGAGGTATTGATCCCGGAAACCCACGAAAGCTCCAGTCTGGGAGCGGCCGTGCTGGCGATGCATGCCGTCGGCGCCATCCGCGACCTGTCCGAGGTGAACGGCCTCCTGCGCATTGCTCACCGCCACGAGCCGGACCTGGAGCGTTCCGGCACCTATTTGGAGTTGTTTTACATCTACGAGCGGGTCTATCTCAACCTGCTTGAGGAGTACAAGCTCATCGCCGACTTTCAACAACGGTCGAGAACATCGCAGCACACGCGATAAAAAGGAGGGGTCACCATGCCGTTAGTCATCACCTTGCTGGCTATTATCATCCTGCTCATTCTGATCACCCGATTCAAGGTAAACCCGTTCATTACCCTGTTGATCGTTTCCGGTTTTGTCGGGATTGCCTCGGGGATGCCGCTCGACAAAATCGTCGATTCCATCAAGGAGGGGATGGGCGGTACGCTTGGATTCATCGCCATCGTGCTCGCGCTGGGCACCATGCTGGGGAAAATGATGGCGGAGTCCGGCGGCGCGGAGCGGATTGCCCGCACGCTGATCAACCTGTTCGGCGAAAAGAACGTCCACTGGGCGATGATGTTCGTGGCGTTTATCGTCGGGGTTCCCGTTTTCTTTCAGGTAGGCTTTGTGCTGCTGATTCCGCTGGTCTTCACCATCGCCCGTCAAACGGGAATGTCCCTGTTGAAGATTGGCATCCCGCTGATTGCGGGGCTGTCCATTGTGCACGGGATTGTTCCGCCCCATCCGGCGGCGATGGCGGCCGTCGATATTTTTCATGCGGACGTGGGCAAAACGATTTTTTACTCCATCCTGGTCTCCCTCCCGTCCGCCATCGTCGCCGGTCCCCTCTACGGAAGCTGGATCGGCAAACGGATCAAGACCAGCATCTCCTCGGAGCTGGCGGCGCAGTTGGCGGAACCGAAGCAGGACCGCGAACTGCCCGGTTTTGGCGTCACCGTGTTTACGATTTTGCTGCCGGTCATCCTGATGCTGGGGGCGACCATCGCGGACATCACGCTGCCGAAGGAACACGCGGTTCGCGTGTGGGCTGACTTCATCGGCAGCCCGATCACGTCCCTGCTGATTGCCACCGTGATCTCGTTCTGGACGCTGGGCTTTGCCCGCGGATTCACCAAGGACGACATTCTGAAGTTCACCAACGACTGCCTGGCGCCGACGGCCACCATTCTGCTGGTGATCGGGGCAGGCGGCGCGTTCAACAAGGTGCTGCTCAACAGCGGGGTGGGCGATTACATTGCCGATCTGGCCACAGCGTCGGCCATCTCCCCGATCTTCCTCGGTTGGCTCATCGCGGCGCTGATCCGCGTCGCCACCGGTTCGGCGACGGTATCGATGATGACCGCCGCGGGCATTGTCGCCCCGATTGCGCAGCAAATGCCCGGAACCAGTCCGGAGCTGTTGGTGCTGGCCACCGGCGCGGGATCGCTCATCCTGTCCCACGTAAACGATTCCGGTTTTTGGCTGATCAAGGAATATTTCAACATGAGCGTTCAGGATACGTTGAAGTCCTGGACGGTCATGGAAACCATCCTGTCCGTCACGGCCATTATCCTGATCATGGGCTTGTCCCTGTTCGTCTGAGAAAACAGGCGGCGCTTCCCCGAAGTGAGGAAGCACCGTGCGCCATCCCCTCACCGCGCGTGGGGGGATGTTTTTTTGTCATCGCTGTGCAGGGACCGTGTCTTCGCGTTTCACCGGAACACCAGCGACCAGGATTGCCGGTCGAACATCGAGCACCTGGAGGCCGGCGGCGAACAGGAGCGGCAGGTCGCGGAGGCGATGCGCATCGTCCGGGCCAACGGCGCCAACCGGGTCTACACCGCCGGCCGCTGACGGCCGCGCCCTACACGTCGGCCGAGGGCGCAAACATCCGGATGAACCGGCGGGCCGCCTTGGACAGATGGCGGCCGGTCTGCCAGACGACGGCGGCGGAGGAGGAGACGGAGGTGCCGGTTATCTCCAGGCAGCGGATCGTCTCGCCGGCCTGGGTCTCCCAGGCGGAGCGGGGGACGATTGACGCCGCCACGCCGGCCCCCACCATGCTGACGATCAGCGAGATGTCGGGACATTCACAGATGACGTGAGGGCTCACGCCCAGCCGGGAAAACTCCCGGACCAGCATCTCGTAGATGCCCAGCCCCGGCGCGCTGGGCATGATCAGCGGATGATCGGCGATGTCCCGCATGTGGATCCGGCTGGCGCCGGCCAGAGGGGAGGAGGCCGGAACGATCAGCACGAACGGCTCCTCTTCCAGCGGGATGGTGGTGCAGCCGGACAGCGAATGGGGCAGGCGGACGATGGCGACTTCGATCGTCCGCCGCTCCAGCCACTGGCTCAACAACTGCGTATCCCCTTTCCACACCTTGTAGCTGATCAGCGGATACTGCTGCTGAAACCGGCGGATTTGTTCCGGCAGCCCGTAGGAGGAGAGGGCGCTTACGCCGATTGACAGCGTGCCGCGGATGCCGGCTCCGGTTTCCTGCACTTCCGCGATCGCTTCCTCCATCTGGTGCACGATGTTGAGCGCCTGCCGGTAGAGCGTGACGCCCGCCTCCGTCAGCTCGATTCGTTTCCCCGCACGTTCCACCAGCGCCACGCCCAGTTCTTCTTCCATTTGCTTCAACTGCTGGCTGAGGGGCGGCTGGGCCATGCGCAGGCGCTTGGCGGCCCCGGTAATCTGCCCTTCTTCGGCAATGGCGATAAAATAGCGCAACTGACGGATGTCCACCGCACGATCCTCCCTTGCTTTCATATCGATTTCATATGAATCCTAGATGGAATCAATATTTTTCATATCATACAGGCTATGATAGCATATGTGTCGGTAACAAGCATGAGAAGCAAGCGAGAAAGAAGGGACAGATGCATGCGTACATGGTTGGATCACATCTTTCGTCTGCGTGCTTCCGACACGACCGTTCAACGGGAAATTACGGCCGGATGTATCGGCTTTGTCACGATCGTCTATATTGTCGCCGTCAACGCTTCGATTTTGCAGGACGCCGGGATTCCCCTGGAAGCGGGCATCCTGGCGACGGTGCTGACCGCGTTTGTCGGCTCGCTCCTGATGGCGTTCTGGGCCAACGCGCCGATTATACTGGTGCCGGGGATGGGCATCAACGCGCTGTTTACCTTTACCCTGTGCCAGACGATGGGGCTTCCCTGGCAGCAGGCGCTGGCCGCCGTCTTCCTCGCCGGGCTGCTGTTTTCCGCCATCGCCTTTACCCGGGCGGCGACGCTGCTGTCGGAGGCGATCCCCGTCTCCCTCAAAGAGGCGATCACGGTGGGAATCGGCTTGTTTCTCACCTTTATCGGGCTGCAGAAAGGGGGCTTGATCGTCACCAATCCCTCCACGTTTGTCGCCCTGGGCGATTTGGCCAGCCCGCAGGTGATCGTCACGCTGGCGACGCTTGTCCTGACGCTGATTTTGTTCATCCGCAGCGTGCCGGGAAACTTTCTGATCGGGATTGCCGCCGGGACGGTGATGGGGATGCTGGCGGGATTGGTACGGCCGGGAACGGGCAGCTTGGCCGCCTTGTCGCTGCACGAGTACGGCCGGGTGTTCGCCGGCTTGTCCTTCTCCGGGATGTGGACGCTGCCGTTCTGGGCCGCCGTGTTCTCGATGGCGATGGTGATCGTCTTTGAAAACATCGGCCTGCTGCACGGCCATACCGGCATGCTGGGCCAGCCGCAGAAGTTTCGCCGCTCCCTGCAGGCGACCGCCGTGTCCACCGCCCTGAGCGGCGTGCTGGGCACCAGCCCCACGGTGGCTTCGGTGGAATCGGCCGCGGGCATTGCCGCCGGAGGGAGAACCGGCCTGGCCTCGCTGGTCACCGGCGTGCTCTTCCTGCTGACGCTGGTGTTCCTGCCGCTGGTCAAGCTGATTCCCGACAGCGCGATCGCGCCGGTGTTGATCATCATCGGCGGGCTGATGCTGCAAAACGTGCAGAACATCAACCTGCGCGATTTCACCGAGGGCTTCCCCGCCTTCTTGATCATCGCCCTGATTCCGCTGTCCTACAGCATCGTGGACGGGATCGCCTTTGGCTTTGTCGCCTATCCGCTGCTGAAACTCGCCCTCGGCAAGCGCCGGGACGTGCCGGCGCTGCTCTACGTGATCGCCGGGCTGTTCCTGCTGAACATGGTGCTGCCCATCGTGGCGTAGGAAAGCTGCCAGCCGCGGCGAATGGGAGCCGTAGGCCGATCCGCACCTCGGCACGTCGACAGCTGTCTTATGCGCAAGTTGCGCACGGGACGGCTGTTTTTATTATGTTCGGCTTCTTTCGGGAGTGGACGACCTGCTTTCTCCGTTTTTTTGTCCGTCCGGCAGGAGGTACAAGGGGAAAGAGGGGGGATGATCATTTGGAGAAATGCCAGCACACCGACGGATTTTTCGTTGGGGCGAACGAGTATGACGAATCGTTGCTGCGGAGATGGTCGACGAAAAGTTTGCGCTGCTTGTTGTGTCACGGTCCGGTCAAATACCGGCACGGTCCAAAGATAAAGCCCCATTTTGCTCATGTAGCGAGGGCAGTTTGTGAGTACCGGGAGCCGGAGACCCATGAGCATGTCTGCGGCAAAGAGGTGATCAAGCAGTGGGTGAGCAGTCTGTTTCCCGCTAACAACACTACTGTGGAAGCGTGTGTATCAAACGGCAATCAGCGAGCGGACGTTCTCACCGTATTTCCGGACGGACAGCAATTGTGCATCGAGTTTCAATGTTCGCCCGTGCCTTTGGAAGTATTGCGAAAAAGAATGAAGGGTTACGAAGAAAACGGAATCGCTCAACTATGGATCATCGGGTATTCACGTTTCCGAGGAAAGCCGTTAAACCGGTTCCGGCTGCATGCTTGGGAGGATGTGATTCGCCAACGGCACAAGCAGATGCTCTGTGTACTGGACACCATGGACCAGACGATGTATGTGTTCGAAGGGGTTACCCCTCTGAAAGGTTACAAAACCTTGTTTACCAGTAAAAAAACATTCATGAAGAACCTACAAGAGGTTTCTGTTGCTCCCGATGGCACCGTCTCCGTCAAACAACCTTACGAAACGGCCAGTCCCATGCCAAAACACAAGCCGCAAAAGAAAAGGCCAATAACACAACTCTCTCAAATGGGGTCAACAAACCGGGGGGTGAAACAAACATTTGCGCAGCTTCAAACCATGCGGGAGAACGATTTTTTCACGAATCCTCTGCGCGCGTTTGCCATATCCGTGTTAGGGGATGAGAAGCATCTGAATCATCCCTTTTTCAATCAGCAGATCGCAGGTGATGACGTTTTTTGGATCGATCATCGTCTCTGGCAAAGTTATCTGTTTTTGACCGAAGTCCACAAGGTTTATCAGAGAAGGGCCAAGTATGCCACCGGATTTCATACCCCTGTGCTTTTTATCAAGCACCTGTTGGTTCATGATGGCCGGTTTCCCGAGCGTCCTTTCCAAACCGTGGTTCAACGATATGGTAATTTTCGATTGCTTCAGGCACGTCGTTCAGAGGACTGCGGGTATGCCGGGGTAAAAACGGTGCATGAACTGGTGTACGAATATTTTTGCCGATTGGAACAATTGGGCCTGCTGCGCAATGTGACGCCGAGACGGGAATCCCTTACAGCCGCAGGGCAATTATTTGGCAAATTTGAGGTGCTGTTTGATCGCTTTTGTCCCCGTCTCCACGGTGAAACGGAAGACGAGATCAAAGCGTTTTTTCGGCAGCATCGCCTGCGATATTGTAACGGCAGATGGCTGGAGGGCAGCGGAAAAACACTAAAACCGCTCCACATCTGAACGTGAAGCGGCGTTCTCAGATGGTGTCCGCACTAGCGTTTCACCAGAGCGAACGCGTGCCTCATTTGTTCCAGGGGCGGGCTCATGGTGTTGAACAGGTTACCTCCTGTTGTATCGATGGCAAACGGGTTGGACTGCGGTAGGGTAGCCACGTAGTCGGTGCGGGCCGCGACGATGGTCATGATTGCATCGCCAACCGGCAGTTTGTCCGGATTGTTCAACTTGTTCCACGCATCATGGTCGAACGCCATGATTTCCAGGACGGAGAAGTGGTTGGTCCACTTCCATGTGGACGTAAGAGATCCTTGTAATCATCTGTCTGCCGTTCCGTGCCTTTAGAATCAGTCCGTTGCTGTACAGATTGACCGGGTTTCAGTTCGACGAAGACGCCGCCGACGCTCCCGTCTTTGTCGTTGTCCAGACCCGGCATCCGCCCGGTGGGTTACAGAATCGTACCAGCTTGCTTGCATATCGGTGACAACCGGCTATTATGCCGTTCCCGCCGTTGCCATGCTCCTTTTGCCGGGCATGCGCATATCCTGTAGGTGAATCACGACAAAGGAGACAGGACGAGATGAGTGGATACTGGTACGGACCTTATCGGTACACATCTTACATGCCCTTGCGGCACGCCGCGCTGGAGGGGTACGATGACCGGATGAAGGTCGTCCTCCGGATGATACAGGAAGGCATCGCAGGAGAGCGGCAGGATGAGCTGTTTTACGACTACCTGATCGGGAAAGCGCCGACCGAGCAGGAAAAACAGGTGATTGCCGGCATTCGCGATGACGAGCGGAAACACCGCCGGCTGTTTCTCCAGCTCTACGGCCAGTTGACCGGACAGCGTCCTGTGACGCATGACGAGAACGAGGCGTTCCAGCCTCCGGAGAGCTATCTGGCCGGGATTGAACAGGCCCTGTTTGGCGAACTGAAAGCGTTCGAACGTTACCGCACCATCTATAAATACATTCCGCTGCAGTATCGGGATACCTTGTTTGAAATCATGACCGACGAGCTGAAGCACGCCAGCTATTACAACTGGCTGTACGCCAAGAACAGGTGACGCTCAAGCGACGGCCGCCGCTCCTGTGGGGGAGCGGTTGAAAATTGACCGATACCGGCAGGCAGACCGAAACCGCCCGAAATCGGAGCGGTTTTTTACCGCTCCCTGAAACGGCACGACGTACGCGCTGCGCAGCAAGACCGGCTTCCCCGAAAGGGCTTCGCCGAAGCGTGTCTGCCTGGCCCGAAGGCGCGCATCCGGCTGTTGTAGGGCCCATGACATTGTAGTACAATGATACAAACACACGTGAAAACAATAATCACTATCAATAAATGAGCCGCAAACATTGCCTGAACCGGAGATGATGACCATGCAGCAAGCAGACTTTGACAAACTGGAGCGGCACTTTTTTACCAGCAGGCGGGAGATGGCGAACGTCGTCTGGTCCGGCCCCGCGTCCGAGCTGTTGGAAACAGCGCAGATGTCCAGCCTGATCGGTGTGTACGCCCGACTGATCAAAGCGCCGGACCCGGCTCCGGCCGCCACCTATTTCAGCGGGTGGCTGTGCGGACCGGCCCTGGCTGTGCAGTACGCGATGTCCGTCTGGAACAAGGCGTTTGACCTGTCGCTGAACAACCTCACCGTGCAGTTGTACGCCCAGGACGGCTACCACCGGTTCTCGTTCATGCTCAACCGCTGGGCGGAGCAGGACGGGCCGGCCGACGAGGCGGCGAGAGCAGAGTGGCGCGGCAGGGTGCTTCAGGATGTGTACGGGAACACGGTCAGGCCGCTCTTGGAGGCCGTTTCGGCAGCGGCCGGGGTAAACGTCGGCCAGTTATGGGGACAGCTTCCGGCCCGCTTTCAATACGAACGGGACGGATGGCTCAAGGAGACGGAGCAGGAGCTGTTGCGCCGCCGGATCGCCGACGACTTCCGCTTTCTGACCGAGCAGCTTGACCCGCAGGTATTCGGCCGAACGAAAAATCCGTTGGGGGTGAAACTGCGGCTGATCGAAGACCCGTTCGATCCCGACCGGCAAGTCAGCATGAAAAGCGCCTGCTGTCTCTACTACCGCACGGAAGGAGGCCGTTACTGCTACACCTGTCCTCGCCTGAAGGAAGCGGAACGGGCGGACATGAGAGCCAGACTCAGAGCGGAGGCGGCTCTGGCGAAGGCCAAAAGCGAATGACATGCGGCCGCCATCCGCGGCAGGGCCGCCTCTGCATCGGTCGTCCCGCCTCCGCTGCTGCGGAAACGGGTTTTTTTTCCTGCAACAAAGCGCTGCGGACGCCGTCTTACTTAGTAAGAATAAAGAAACATCCCAACATGAATCGGGGGGATACCATGCGCAGGTTTCTTGTGCTCTGCCTGCTGGCCGGGCTGCTGCAGGGCTGCGCGGCGTCGGAAGAGAAGCCGAACGACCAGGCCCAACCCGGCACGGCGCCCGCTACGGCTCCATCGGATCAACCGCCCGCCACGGCTCCGTCAGAACCGCCGAACGATGCCGCTCCGGCACAGCCGGATGCCGGACAATCGCAACCCCGGTACGAGAACGACCGGTTTCAAGACGTGACCGTGAAAAAGACAAAAGAAGATACGTTTGAAGTAAAAGGGAAAGCCCGCGTATTTGAAGGCGTCGTTCACTACGTCGTCGAGGACGGTCATAATGAACTGGCAGCGGGGGTCACCCAGGCGTCCGCCGGGGGGCCCGAGTGGGGAGCGTTTCACTTTACGCTTTCCGTGAAAAAGGAGAATCCCAATACGTCGCTCACGCTGATCTTGTTTGAAGAAAGCGCAAAAGACGGCAGCAGAACGATGGAACTTCCCGTCCCGCTGCCCTGACGTCCGTCCGGACAGACGACCCGCGCACTCCGCTCGGGTCTTTTTTTGTGTTGTACGGATCTTGTCCCCGGGCCGGCAGGTGCGTAAATAGGGCGGCGGTCCGAGCCATCCCCCGCGTTTTTCATACCAAAGCTCCATTCAATCTTTGTGATTTATTTACATACAATTTAGACAACTTGTGTAGAATCAGGAATGAATTTCCATACAGGAAGGAAAGGGATGGGGACGATGGACAAGGAACGCAAGGTACAGGGGCGCTGGCGAAAACGATTGCTGGCGGCGGTGCTGGCCGGCTGCGTCATGCCCGCCGGACCGCTGCCCCAAGCGGGAGCGGAAACGGCCGGCCACGTGGTCATCAGCGAGGTGTTTGGCGGCGGCGGCAGCAGCGGCGCGGCGTATCGGCACGACTATGTCGAGCTGTACAATCCGACCGAAAAGGCCGTGACGCTGGACAACTGGTCGGTTCAGTACGCCTCCGCCACAGGCACAACGTGGCAGAAGACGGAGCTGTCCGGCAGCATTCCGCCGCACGGCTACTTCCTGATTCGGGAAGGGGGCGGCAGCGACGGGGCCAGCCTGCCCGCACCGGACGCCTCGGGCGGCATCGCCATGAAAGCGACGCAGGGGAAGGTGGCGCTGGTCAGCCACAGCCAACTGCTGTCGGGTGCCGATCCCGCCGGACAGCCGGGGGTCATCGACTTTGTCGGATACGGCAGCACAAACGCTGCCGAGGGAGGCAGCCCCGCCCCCGCACCGTCCGTCGTGACCAGTGTGTCCCGCAAAAGCAGCGCGTCCGCGGTGGTGCCGGGGGAGGGGAACGGCTGGGACACCGACCAAAACGGCAGCGATTTTGTCGCCGGCGAGCCGACGCCGAAACACAGCCGCAGTCCGGCGGAGCCGCCGCTCGACAATGGAAGCGATCCGGGCAAAGTGCCGGCCGTGACGGCCCAGCCGCCGGGTCCTGCCGTGTCCGCCGGAACGCTGGTGAAGCTGACGACCCCGCTGGAAGGGGCGGTCATACACTACACCCTGGACGGCACGGAACCGACCACGGCCAGTCCGGTTTATCAGCAGCCGATCGCGGTGGCCGAACCGCTGACGATCAAGGCGTTAGCCGTCAAGGACGGATGGACGGCGAGCGACGTCGCCGTCTACTCCTATACGATACAGGCCGACGTCGTCCGCATCCACGACATCCAGGGGGCGTCCCACGCGTCGCCCTACACAGGCGTGACGGTGGCAAACGTGGAAGGGATCGTCACGGCAGTCGCTGCGGGAGGGAGCGGCACGACCGGCTTTTACATGCAGGACCCTGAACCAGACAGCGATCCGCGCACGTCGGAAGGCCTCTACGTCTACGAGCCGAACGCCCGGGTAAAGGCGGGAGACCGCGTCCAGGTGAGCGGGATCGTCAAGGAGTACGTGAGCAAAAGCCGGCAGGAAACCGACCTGACGCTGACGGAGATCGACGCGACGTCCGTCCGGGTGCTGGCGAGCGATCAGCCGCTGCCCGCCCCGGTTGTGCTGGGAGAGGGGGCGTATTCCTTCCCGCACCGCGTGATCGACAATGACAGCTTTGCCCGCTTCGATCCCGAGGAGGACGGCATCGATTTCTGGGAGAGCGTGGAAGGGATGCTCGTCCAGGTGAATCATCCCCGTGTCGTGGGGGCGACGGAGACGTTTGCCAACCCGCCGAGCGCGGAGTTCGTCATCGTCGCCGACGGGGCCAATCCGGACGAGGTGCGCACCCCCGCGGGCGGCGTCGCGATCGCCGAGGACAGCTACAACCCGGAGCGGATCACGGTGGCCGACAAACTGGTCGCAGGGGCGCCCGCCGCAAAAGTGGGCGATACCTTTGCGGGGCCGATCGTCGGGGTGATCGACTACAGCTTTGCCAACTACAAACTGTACAACACCGAGCCGCTGCCGGCGCTGGCGAACAGCGGCCACGAACGGGAAGTCACGGCGCTCGAACCGCAGGCGGATCGCGTGACGATCGCCTCCTTCAACATCGAGAACTTCTCCGCCCGCGCGGATGCGGAAAAAGTGAGGCGCATTGCCGACTCGATTGTCGGCAATCTGAAGCGGCCGGACATCCTCGGCCTGATCGAGATGCAGGACAACAGCGGCCCGCAGGACGACGGCGTGACCGATGCCAGTCAGTCGGCGCAGGTGCTGATTGACGCCGTGGCGAAGCGGGGCGGCCCCGCCTACCGGTACGTGGACATCGCGCCCGAAGACAAGCGGGACGGCGGACAGCCGGGCGGCAACATCCGCGTCGGGTTCCTGTACAACCCCGAGCGCGTCCGGTTGGCCGAGCGGCCGGCGGGGGATGCCGTCACCGCCGTTCGCGTGGAAACGGAGCAGGGCATGGCCCGCTTGTCCCACAACCCGGGCCGTATCGACCCGGCCAACCCGGCGTTTGCCAACAGCCGCAAACCGCTTGCCGCCGAATTTTGGTTCGGCGACAAACCGCTGATCGTGATCGCCAACCACTTCAACTCCAAAGGAGGGGACACCCCCTTGTTCGGCGTCCGGCAGCCTCCCGTACTCGCGAGCGAAGCCCAGCGGGTGGAGATCGCCAAGGCGGTCAACGGGTTCGTCCGCGACATCCACGCCGCCGATCCGCAGGCCAACGTGGTCGTGCTCGGCGATCTGAACGACTTCCCGTTCTCCCGTCCACTGCGGACGCTGGAAGGGGACGTGCTCCGCAACATGGTGGAAACGCTGCCGGCCGGCGAGCGGTACACCTACGTGTACCAGGGCAACTCCCAGGCGCTCGACCACATCCTCGTCAGCCGCCACCTGGCGGAGCGCACAACCGTTGACATCGTCCACATCAACGCCGATTTCACCGGCGAACAGGGGCGGGCCAGCGACCACGACCCGGTGCTGGTGCAGATCGACCTGTCCGAGCGGAACGGGGGGCAGTCCCCTGACGTGCGGGCGCTCATCGTCCGGGAACGTCACGTCAAGCTGCGGCCCGGAAGCGAAGTGCGGCTTCAGGTGGCGGCCGTTTTGGGGAAAGGCGGGCGGCGGGACGTGACCACGGAATGCGTCTACACGTCCAGTGAGCCTGACCTCGTCGCCGTGAGCCCGGAAGGCGTCATTCGCGCGGCGGATCACGCCAAAAACAACGACCGGGCGGTCCTCACCGTCTCGTACGGCGGCCAAACGGCCAAGGTGCAGGTGACGGTCACCGGCGAAGCGGAGTGAAAACCGGCCCGGCATGTCCATTCGAAGGCCCGTTCGCAGCGGAATGGGCCTTCAGGGAAGGGCCTCTCCATCCGGAAATGGCAAACCCACCGGGATGTGGTCTTACCCCTGTCAAGTAGACAGACTTTAACAAGCCCTATAGTTTTAAACTGCCTGAGCTCGGTATTGTACCGGGCTCAGGTTGTTTAAACGGGACTGAAAACGTTTGTGATTGTAAAAACGAATGTAGCTACGAATGGCGTTTTGTACTTCTTCATCCGTTTGGAAGTTGTGCAAATACAGACACTCTGATTTCAGATGGCTGAAAAAACTCTCGATACAAGCGTTGTCCAGACAATTTCCTTTTCTGGACATACTCACTGTGATGTTATATTGTTGGAGTAGGTGATTATATTGTCGGGATGTGTATTGGAATCCTTGATCGCTATGCAACAGGACCCCACTCACATCTCCTTTTTTTATGGCTGCCTTTACTGTGTCTATCACTAGTTTCAGATCGTTCCTCTTACTCATTTTGTAGGCAACAACTTCGTTGTTGAATAAATCGTAAATCACGGATAGATACAGTCGGCGTCCATTGAAGATTACGTAAGTAATATCCGTTACCCATTTTTCGTTCGGACGTGAAGCAGTAAATTCACGGTTCAGTTTGTTTTCGGAAATCACGACCTTCTCTTTGCGGCCGAAATGTTTTCGCTTCTTCCGAATGCAAGCCTGGATGCCTAGTTCCCTCATGAGTCGATACACCCGCTTATGATTCACATGAATCCCATACTTTTGGCGAAGCCACACCTTTACTCGAAGATAACCGTATATTTTGTTTACCTCTTGATGACACTCCAAAATCTTTGCCTTCAAATCCTCATTCTCCACCATCTTGCGAGACAGATCCTGTTGCCGGGCTACCCACTTGTAATAACCACTTCGCGAAACACCTGCGAGGGAACACAGCAAAAGAATCGGATATCTTTCAGACAGTTCCTTTATGATGGCGTAGGCTTTGGTTTGTCCTCTTTGATTCTTCACCGCCTTTCGAGTCCAAGCCACTTTTTTAGATATTCATTCTCCGCTCGTAACCTCATATTTTCCTCTTCTAAGCTTAAGGGACGTTTCCTTGGTCTTCCTGTATACGGGCCTATGCTTTTACCGCGTTTTTCCTCAAGTCCGGAAAAACCCTCGTTTTGGTAATGCTTCACCCATCTCAGGACAATTTTGTGGCAAGTGAGCCCAAGTTCTTTTGCGATAGCTTTCGATCCCATTCCATCCTCTTCGTATAGTTGTATGGCTCTTAGTTTCACTTCCAGTGGGAATGTCTGCCTTACTTTCCCCATAAAGAAATCCCCTCCAAGTAAACTGTAAAGGGGCTTATCCTTTACTGTCTACTTAAAGGGGATAATATCAATGTTCCGGTGGGTTTGCCTGTGGTGCGCCCGGCCGCTTATTCCTTGGCCGTCTTCCAGTATTCGTATGCGTGGACGGCGTTCCCCTTGTACGACGGGTGCTCCGACAAAAGCCTGGGCAGCTTGGCGAGCTGCCGCATCATTTCCGCTTTCCCTTCCTCGAAAAAGGTAATGTGCTCTCCTTCTCCGCTTTCCTTCATTTCCACGGCGATGATCAGCTTCTTGTCCAACTCGTCGGCAAACATCATTTCGTCCTTGGCCACGGCGGCGATGCCTCCCGGTCCTTCGGCGTAGTCGCGAAAGGCCATCAGCGTCACGTGGTCCAGCCGGTCGATCACCCACTTGCTGAAAGAGGTTCCGGGTTCGTCCGGGACGTCAAACTGGTCCAGCCAGACGGCCAGGTCGCAGCTTGTCTCCAGGTTGCTCTCCCGTTTCGTCTCTTCCACGAACGCGTCGAGATTGCCCATCCACTGCCGCAGCACATCGTTCGTGTCCTGCCGCCAGACGGGCATGACGTAGGGCTCGATGTCCAGATGGATGCCGCGGAACTGCTGATTGGGGGCGACATTCCGATTGTAGTCTTTCACGTAGCGGACCAGCTTCAGCATCCGCTCCCGGTACTGCTCCAGGGCCCAGATCGGGTGTCCGCCCATCGCGTGTACTTCGATTCCGGCAGCCGTCGCCTTTTCCACAAAATCGGCGTACGCCTCGTAGGGCTGCTGCAGGTCCAGCCGCACGTACAGCAGATTGATCCCCTGCTCTTTGGCAAAGGCGAGAATCTCGTCCCCTTCGGTGATGGCGTGCTCGGCGTGCCACACGTACGTGCCGAGAACCGGCTTCGCCGTCGTGTCTGTAGGCTTCCGCAGGTTTTGCCAATGGCGGTAATCGTGAACCGCGACGCCGCCGAAAGACGAATGGCCACCCAGCCGCGACGTCACCTCGGCGAGCTGCGCGTCCATCGCTTCCGCTCCCTCCTCAAAAAACGAGGTGTGCGGATCGTGCGGCATCTCTTTTGTGTTGACCGCGATGATCACCTGTTTGCCGAGGGCGTCCGCCGCCTCCAGCTCGTCTTTGACCAACGCTTCGATGCCATTGGGGCCGTCCACCGTGTCGCGGTACGCCATCAGGGTGACGTGGTCAAACGTGTCGATCATCCATGTGCTGAACGGCGTACCGGCTTGTCCCGGCACAGGCGTATGATCAAACCAGACGGCCAGGTCGGTGCCCACTTCCAGACCGTCCTCCTCTCTGGCTGCGGCCACAAACGCCTCGATGTTGCCCATCCACTGTTTCAGCACGGCGGGCTGATCGTCGTACCACTCGTCAAGCAGGTACGGCTCGATGTCCAGGTGCACCCCCCGTATGCGTTCCTCCTGGTCCACCGAGCGGTTGTACCGTTTTACCCAGTCCACGAGGCCGAGCATTCGCTCCCGGTCGACGGCAAGGGCCCAGCGCGGATGGCCGCCCAAGGCGTGCACGTCGATGCCGGCCAATCGGGCCTCCCGGATGAACGGACGGTAGTAGTCAAAGGGCTTTTCCCTGTCGATGCGCAGATAGATCAGATTGATCCCTTGGCTTTTGGCAAAGTCGAGAATCTCGTGGCGTTGGGTGTCGATCAGCTCTGCCTGCCAGATCCAGGTTGCTTTTTTCCCCTTGTCGGGCGACGAAAAGCCGACCAGCAAACCGGCAGCCAGACAGAGCAGCAGGTAGAGAAAACGGGCTGGTTGCATGGCATGATCCTCCGTCGGGAAAGTTGGCGCGAACGGGCCGCTTGTCAAGCGGGAGAACCGCTTTCGCTCGGGGGGGCATTTACACTTTTCCCATCTTATTACAAGAGGAAAACCATCCACAAGTGAACATTAGCCTACTTTCGGGTATGAAAAAACGGACATAGAAAACGGGCTGCCCCGAAAGGCAGCCTTTTGGCAGGGAGCGTTCCCCGCGTCCGATTCGTTTACAGCCGGGCCATGCCCATGGCCTTTTCCACTTTGTACAGCATCTGGTTGGCGGCACGGTTCGCCTTCTCGGCGCCGGCGGTGAGAATGTCGTCCAGATCCGGCGAGTTGATCAACTGATGGTAGCGTTCCTGGATCGGTCTCAGCGTCTCGATGACCACTTCGGCCAGATCGGTTTTAAAGGCGCCGTAGCCTTTGCCTGCGTACATCTCTTCCAGCTCCTCCAGGGATTTGCCGGAGCAGAGGGAGTAGATGGTCAGCAGGTTGGAGATGGCCGGCTTGTTCTCCTTGTCGTAGCGGACGGCGTTGTCGGAGTCGGTCTGCGCCCGCTTGATTTTTTTCGCGATCGTGTCCGGGTCGTCCAGCATGGAGATGTAGGCGCCCTGGTTGGGATCGGACTTGCTCATTTTCTTGGTACCGTCCTGCAGCGACATGATCCGCGCGCCCACTTCCGCCACGCGGATTTCCGGGATGGTGAAAATCTCGCCGTAGCGGTTGTTGAAGCGGATGGCCAGGTCGCGGGTCAGCTCCAGGTGCTGTTTCTGGTCCTCGCCGACCGGGACGTAGTGCGTGCCGTACAGGAGAATGTCGGCCGCCATCAGCGGCGGATAGGCCAGGAGACCTCCCGGGATGGACTCGCCGCGCCCTTGGGATTTGTCCTTGTACTGGGTCATCCGCTCCAGTTCGCCCACGTAGGAGGTGCAGAGCATGATCCAGCCGAGCTTGGCGTGGGCCGGCACTTCCGACTGGATAAACAGGGTCACTTTCTCGGGATCCAGGCCGACAGCCAGATAGAGGGCGGCCAGGCGGCGGATGTTCTCGCGGAGCGCGGCCGGGTCCTGCGGAACGGTGATGGCATGCTGGTCGACGATACAGAAGTAGCAGTTGAATTCATCCTGCAGCGGGACGAAGTGCTTCATCGCGCCCAGGTAGTTGCCCAGGGTGAGGATGCCGCTGGGCTGAATGCCGGAAAAAATGGTTTTCATGGGTTGGTTCGCTCCTTTCCAAAATTGACGGTGAAGATGAAGATCAATAAAAAAGGTCCATCCGCCCACAACAGGGACGGATGAACCGCGGTGCCACCCTTCTTATTTCAATCCACGGCTGTGTGCCCGTGGTTGAAATCGCTTTGTTCCGTACGGTGATACGGTGTCCGTTGTAACGTGCGGACGCTCACGCCGAAGCCTACTGCCGCCGGGCGGGTTCGGTTCGGAGCTCGGAAGCCCATTCAACATCCAGTTGACGCTGATTCGCACCAGCCATCAGCTCTCTTGAGTCTCCTGTGATGCCTACTCTTCTTCCTCATCGCCATGTACATCCTCTTTGAGCAAACATTTTACCGATTGCCCGGCAAAAAATCAAGGGAGATTCCCACTGGATCGGCCAAAGGGCGGTTCGGTCGGCAGGGCAATGATCGCGGGCCGCGTTTCCTCGCCGGGCCAAATTTGCTAAGGTAAAAGAGTGGGCAAGACAGACTGCGCGAAAGAGGGACGTGTGTTGAAACTCAGACTCGGCGTATTGGGCGCGGACGATTCGCTGGAGATTATCCGATCCGTCGTCCAGGAATTTGGAGAGATTGAATGCCTGCCGATCGTGTACTGGTCGGAGGAGGAGATTTTTGACTTGCTGGAGCCTCACATCGGGGAGGCGGACATGTGGCTGTTTTCCGGCCAGGTGCCGTACGCGATGGTGAAGGAATGGGGCAGGATTCACGCGCCGATGGCCTACGTGCCGCATATCGGCGCCAGCCTGTACCGGACGCTGCTGTACCTCTCGCACGAGGCGGGGATGCGCGTCAACGAGCTCAGCTTTGACACGTTTTCACCCGAGGAGCTCGCCCGTTTCCTGGAGGAAGCGGGCATCGTCCACACGCATCTTTGGCTGAAGCACTACGACGGGGCGATTCATTTCCGCGAACTGGCCGACTACCACGAGCGGCTGTGGCGCGACGGCAGGACGAAGGGAGCCGTCACCTGTCTGCGGACGGCCCAACTGGAGCTGCGGCGGCGCGGTGTCCCCGTCTACCGGGTGCTGCCCACGCGGACGGGCGTCCACTCGGTGATCAGCATGCTTCTGCGCACCCGCGAAATGCTCCAGTTCAAAGACACCCAGATCACCGTGCAGATGATGGAGATCGATTCGTTCCAGGGACTTGCAAGCGGCGCGTTTTCCACCGACGAGCTGCACAATCTGGAGATCAAGACCACGGAGAAGCTGCTCCGCTACGCCAAACAACTGCAGGGATCGCTGAAGACGGCCGGTCCGGGCCGCTACGTCATCTTTACCACCCGCGGCATGCTGCGCGATGTCACGGCCAATTACACGTCCGTCCCCAATCTGGAGGAGCTGTTCGGCATTCGCGGCGAGCTGGTGACGTGCGGGATCGGCGTCGGCAAAACGGCCTACGAGGCGGAAATTCACGCCGGCACGGCGCTGCTGCACGCCAAAGAGCGCGGCCCCGGCACCTGGATGGTCTATTTTGACGACAAACGCATCGTCGGTCCGCTGGGACGGCAGGAGCAGATCACGTACAGCGCCGCCTCCGGCCAGCTCCAGGAAATCAGTCGGCAGACCTCGCTCAGTGTGCAGACGTTGAGCAAGCTGCACTCCATCCTGAAAAAGCGGGGATCGTCGGAGATCAGCGCCCATGAGCTGGCGATGTACCTGCAGATCATGCCGCGCAGCGCCCGCCGCATCCTGATGGAGCTGGAGGCGAAGGGCTTCGCCCAGGTGATCGGCGAAGAGAGTCCGCATCCGCGCGGCCGGCCGCGAAAAGTGTACCGGATTCACCTGTAAGACAGAGGGGGGGGGCGAAGCGGGCTGCAGCGGCCCGAACTCCCACGCAAAGACTCTTTGCCTGCAACAAGCAAAGAGTCTTTCGTTTGTTTGTTCTTTTCAAAATTACGCGACTATTATAGAATTATGGACATATCCGTAAATCAACCGTTAATCGTTGATTCCATATTGAGGAGGTAGCAGCGAATGATTCATGCGGAACGGCTGTGGGATCGGTTGATGCGGCTCAGCGCCGTCGGCAGGCAGGAATCCGGCGGGGTCACCCGGCTTTCCTTCACGCCGGAAGAGCGGGCCGCCAAGGATCTGGTTCGCGGCTTCATGGAGGAAGCGGGCCTCAGCGTGCGGGAGGATGAAGCGGGCAACCTGATCGGGCGGAAAGAAGGACGCAACCCGCAGGCGCCGGTGGTGCTGGTCGGTTCCCATCTCGACTCCGTCTTCAACGGCGGCAACTTCGACGGTCCGCTCGGCGTGCTGGCGGGCGTGGAAGTGCTGCAGACCATGAACGAACAGGGCGTTACGACGGAACATCCGATCGAGGTGATTGCGTTCACCGACGAGGAAGGGGCCCGTTTCAGCTACGGGATGATCGGCAGCCGCGCCATCGCCGGTCTGCTGAAACGAGAGGAGCTGGAGCACCGGGACAAGGACGGTATCTCCATCGCCGAGGCGATGCGCGCAAGCGGCCTCGACCCCGACGCCGTCGGCAGGGCCGCCCGCCCCAAAGGGAGCGTGAAGGCGTACGTGGAGCTGCACATCGAGCAGGGAAAGGTGCTGGAAAGCCGGGGCCTGTCCGTCGGCGTGGTCAGCGGGGTGGCCGGACCGCTCTGGCTGAAGTTCGTGCTGGAAGGTGAAGCGGGCCACGCCGGCGCCACGCCGATGGCGCTGCGCCGCGATCCGCTGGCAGCGGCGGCCGAGATCATGCTGGTGATCGAGCGCGAAGTACGCCAAACCGGCACCGCGGTTGGCACCGTGGGGCAGGTGACGGTGTCGCCCGGCGGCGTAAACATCATCCCCGGCCGGGTGGAGTTTTCGCTCGACCTGCGCGACGTGGACAAAGCGGTGCGCGACCGCGTGGAGCAGGAGATCGTCCGGCAGGCGGAAGCGATCTGCCGCGAACGGGGCGTGCGGCTCGGCGTGGAGCTGCTGCAGCGCATTCCGCCCGTCGTCTGTTCGGCGGAAATACAGGCGGCCGCCCTGGCAGCCTGCGAAGCGCTGGGGCTGGAGACCATCACCCTGCCGAGCGGCGCCGGACACGACTGCATGCAGTTGACGGAGCTGTGCCCGGTCGGGATGATTTTCGTCCGTTCCCGGGACGGCATCAGCCACAATCCGGCGGAATACACCAGCAAAGAGGACTGCGCGGACGGCGCCAACGTGCTGTACCGAACCGTACTGTCCCTGGCCGAATCGGCTTAATTGTTGAAAAATACAGAATGCGGGACCCCTGGACCGGCGCAAGCTCCGCCGTTTGCAGGGAGGCCGCACATCACAAGGAGGCATGAAAGATGACGACGACAGCGACGCTGAACGAAGCGGTGGAACAGATCAAGGAGCAGGTGATTGCGTGGAGGCGCCATCTGCACCAGCATCCGGAGCTGTCCTTCCACGAGGAACAGACTGCCCAGTTCGTCTACGATACACTCCTTTCGTTCGGCAGCCTGGAGGTGCACCGGCCGACCAAGACCAGCGTCATGGCCCGGCTGATCGGCTCCCAGCCGGGGCGTGTCCTGGCGATGCGGGCGGACATGGACGCCCTGCCGATTACCGAGGAGAACACGTTTGATTTTGCCTCGAAAAATCCAGGCGTGATGCACGCCTGCGGACACGACGGCCACACGGCGATGCTGCTCGGGACGGCCAAGATTCTCTCGGGGATGAAAGACCGGATCAAAGGCGAGGTGCGCTTCCTGTTCCAGCACGCGGAGGAACTGTACCCCGGCGGAGCGGAAGAGATGGTGCAGGCGGGCGTGATGGACGGCGTCGACGTGGTGATCGGCACGCACTTGTGGTCGCCGCTGGAGTACGGCAAGGTCGGCATTTGCTCCGGGCCGATGATGGCTGCTCCGGACACGTTCTGGATCACGGTCCTGGGCAAAGGCGGCCACGCCGCCCTGCCGCACCAGACCGTCGACAGCATCGCCATCGCCGCCCAGGTGGTGACCAACCTGCAGCACATCGTCTCCCGCAACACCGATCCGCTGGACAACCTGGTCGTTTCCGTCACCCAGTTTGTCGGCGGCACGACGCACAACGTGATTCCGGGATCGGTCAGCATCTGCGGCACGGTGCGCAGCTTTGACCAACAACTGCGCGAGAGGGTTCCGGCCCTGATGGAGCGGGTGGTCAAAGGGATTACGGAAGCGCACGGCGCCGCGTATGAGTTCAAGTACGAGTTCGGCTACCGGCCGGTCATCAACGACGCCGAAGTGACCAGGCTGATGGAGGAAGTGGTGGTGGAGACGCTGGGGCCCGAATGGGTGGACCACATCAAGCCGAACATGGGCGGCGAGGACTTCTCCGCCTTCCAGCAAAAAGCGCCGGGCTGCTTCTTCTACGTGGGCGCCGGCAACAAGGAGAAAGGCATCGTCTACCCGCACCACCATCCGCGCTTTACCGTGGACGAAGATGCGCTGCAGGTGGGCGTGAAGTTGTTCGTCAACGCCGCCCGCAAAATCGTGATGTGACCGTCCCCCGGCGATGTCTGCCCGCCGCCCCACGCAGGCGCGGCAGCATCTCTTGACGGGAACAAACCAATCGCGGTCGGACACAGACCGGATCGAACAGGTTCGTACAGAAAAAGAAGGGAGGGTTCCCATGAAGGCGATTCATCTCTTGGCGCTGCTGCCGTTCATCGGCATCCTCGCCTGCATCCCGCTGGTTAACAGCGTCACCCCATACGTGTTCGGCCTGCCGTTTCTCCTCTTTTGGATCGTCATGTGGGTCGTCCTCACATCGGTGATCATGGCAGTCGTGTACAAACTGGACCCGGCGAACAAGGAGGAGGATGCAAAATGAACGCCGCGTTGCTGATCATTTTCGGATTTCTGGCGCTCTCCCTCTACCTCGGCATCCGGGCGCGCAAAGGCAAGGACATGAATCTCGAGCAGTGGACGGTGGGGGGACGCGGCTTCGGCACCATTTTCGTCTTTCTCCTGATGGCGGGGGAAATCTACACCACGTTTACGTTCCTCGGCGGCAGCGGATGGGCCTACAGCAAGGGCGGCCCGACGTTCTACATCATCGCGTACGGCGCGCTGGCCTACGTTCTTTCGTACTGGCTGCTCCCCGCCATCTGGCGCTATGCCAAGGAGCACAAGCTGGTCTCCCAGTCTGACTTTTTCGTCAGCAAGTACAACAGCCCGTATCTGGGCATCCTGGTTTCACTCGTCGGCGTGGCGGCGCTGATTCCCTATCTGGTGCTGCAGCTCCAGGGCCTGGGGATCATCGTGTCGGAAGCGTCGTACGGCAGCATCTCCCGCCAGGCGGCCATCTGGATCGGGACCATCGCCGTCACCGTCTACGTCATGGTCTCGGGCATTCACGGCTCCGCCTGGACGGCGATGCTCAAGGACATCATGATTCTGTTTGTCGTCGTCTTTCTCGGCCTCTACCTGCCGTACCACTACTATGGCGGCATCCAGCCGATGTTTGAAGCGGTGGAAGCGGCGAAGCCCGGATTTCTCGCTCTGCCGGAGAGCGGCATGAGCCCCTCCTGGTTCATCTCCACGGTGCTCTTGACAGTGCTGGGCTTCTACATGTGGCCGCACACGTTCGGCTCCGCCTACTCGGCGGAAAACGAGCGGGTGTTCCGAAAAAACGCCATGATCATGCCGCTGTACTCGCTGGTGCTGCTGTTTGTGTTCTTTGTGGGCTTCGCCGCCATTCTGCAGGTGCCCGGCCTGAAGGGAGCGGACGGCGACCTGTCGCTCCTGCGCCTGTCCATCCAGACGTTTGACCCGTGGTTTGTCGGCGTGATCGGGGCGGCGGGCCTGCTGACCGCCATCGTGCCGGGGTCGATGATCCTGATGGCCGCCGCCACGCTGCTGGCGAAAAACGTGTACAAGGTGTTCGCCCCGCAGGCGAGCGACGCGCAGATTTCCAAACTGGCCAAATACCTGGTGCCGGTGGTGGCGCTCATCTCCCTTTACTTTACGTTTGCGGGCGGCAGTGCGATTGTCGCGCTGCTCTTGATGGGGTACAGCCTGGTGACGCAGTTGTTTCCGGCTCTCTTGTTCAGTCTGATGAAGCGCAATGTGGTGACCAAGCACGGAGCAGCGGCCGGCATTGTCGCCGGGGTGGCCACGGTGGCCTACATCACGCTGAGCAAGACCACGGTCGGCAGCCTGTTCCCCTTTTTGCCGCAGGCGATTCAGGATCTGAACGTCGGCATCGTCGCGCTGATCGTCAACGTCGTGGTGATGATGGCCGTCAGCCTGGTGATGCGGAACAGGACCGCGGTCCGCGACAAAAACGCGCACGCCGCGTGACAACATCAAACAGATTGGAAAGAGAAGGAAGATACAATGGGGCTGTTGAAGAGATGGTCAACAGCCCGTTTTTTCTGCAGGAAAAAAAGCCGGCGAGGCGCAGCGGAACCAGGCCGTTCCAACCGCATCCCGGCAGACCGACAACCGCACCGGGCACGCACGGCAAACGGCCCGTCAGGTGATGCGAAACAATTTGTGACAGATGGTGGTTTTGCGCTTCTCGTCCTGCATCCGGGCGATTTGCGCCTTCGTTTCCAGGATGTCGCGCATTGCCTTGGTCAGGCGGCGGTCCCGCTCCTTCAGGCTGCTGCGGATGTAGGCCTCCTGCTTCTCCAGCCGTTCCAGCAGGGCCATCTGCGCGTCCTCCTGCCGCTGCACGTGCCGGGCCAGCATGTGAATCTGCTCCTCCAGCCGTTCGAACGGGGCGGGAGAGCGGGGGACGAGCGGAGCGGCCGCTTCTGTTCGTGCCGGGACCGACGCGGGAGCGGGAGCGGTTCTCGTCACCACCTTGCGGGCCGCTTCCTCCAGCGGAACCAACTGCTCTTTGGTCATTTGGTAAAACGAACGCAGGGCCGCCACATCCGCCTGCCAGTATTCCCGGCGGTTTTGGCTGTCCCGCAAAAACCAGTATCCGTGCTGTTCCAACAGCATGCTCCACTTGCGCAGTGTACTGGCGCCAATCCCGAGCGTCGCGGCCACTTCCCGGCCGGAGTAGGTTTTTTCCCTGGCGACCAGTTCAATCACGTTTCCCATACCGATCCCTCCCGTCTTGTCCATGTGGCGGTGGCCCACCAGCCAGTTCGCCATGCCGGCTCTGGCTGAAGCGATTCCTTATTCTGTAAAAGCCTTTCTGTGTGGGCGGGAAAACTCCTGTTGCCAACCGTGCGACAAATTCCTGCACTGTTCGGCCTGGTGGATTTTGCGACGGTTGCTCCCACCCAGATGCTAATCACGCAGTACTTCCGCGGACACTCTGTCGGTCAGATCCTCGGCTGGCTGTTCTTCAGCCATCAGGTCGGATCGGCTCTGGGGGCGTATGTACCGGGCCTCTTGCATCATCACACGGGCGGATATGCCTTGTCGTTTGTCGCCTCCATCGTTTTGCTGGTCGCGGCATCCGCTGTCAATCTGATACTGCCCGAGCCGGATCGGGATGTGAAAGAAAACGTGTGCGCCGAAATCAAAGCCTCCGGATGACGGGAAAGCGATTTGACATGAATTTCATTCCCTTCTATGATCAGAGGGAAAGCACGATCATTGTAGAGGGAAGGAAGGGAGATCACATGTTGGAAGTCCGGTATCACGGCCATTCCTGCGTACAGTTGACGAGCGGGGAGCATTCGATCATCGTGGACCCGTTCATCTCCGGCAACCCGCTGGCGGCGACCAAGCTGTCCGACATCCGCGTGCAGTACATCCTGCTGACGCACGGCCACCAGGATCACATTCTCGACGCCGTGGAACTGGCCAAGCAGAACGATGCGACCATTATCGCCACGTTTGAACTGGCCAACTACCTGGCCTGGCAGGGAGCGAAGACGACAGCGCTCAACCTGGGCGGGTCGGCAGCGTTTCCGTTTGGCCGTGTGAAAATGACGCAGGCGTTCCACAGCTCCGGCATGGTGTACGACGAGGAGAAGCGGATCGTCTACCTGGGCATGCCCGGCGGGTTCATCGTGAACATGGGCGGCAAGACCGTGTATCACGCCGGAGATACCGGCCTGTTCGGCGACATGAAGCTGCTCGGGGAGCGCCACGACATCGATGTTGCCTTCCTGCCGATCGGGGATGTCTTCACGATGGGACCGGAAGACGCGGAAACGGCCGCCGAGTGGCTCAAGGCCAAGTTTGTCGTGCCGATTCACTACAACACGTTCCCGCCGATCCAACAGGACGGAGAGGCGTTCGCTGCCCGTCTGAAGGAGAAACGGATCGATGGACAAGCGCTGAAGCCGGGAGAAGTCATTCGTCTGTAAAAGGTTTGCGAAAAAACAAGAAGCGTGCAGTGCGAACTGTATGGGCAGTCAAACAGGCAGACACAGCCGTTCCTCCCTTTCAAACCGGGAGGGCGGCTTTTTGTTTGCCGGGGAGACGTTCCTTTACTCCGTACCTATCTGAATGATATAATGATGATATCACTTTAAAATGATTATAAAGAAGGAAGGGACGTGCGGAAATGACGGAAAAACAGACGTGGGCGCTGAATGGATTTTTCGGTTTGCTGCTGGTTGCGGTGCTTTTTGGATTGGGACTGTATTTCCTCAGCGAGGGCAGTTTGATCGGCATCCTCTTTCTGCTGCTTTTCGCTGCGGGAATCACGGGGTTCTTCATCGTTCATCCCAATGAAGCAAAGGTGCTGATCTTCTTCGGCCAATACCTGGGCAGCGTACGCAGGAGCGGCTTCTGGTGGGGAACGCCGTTTACGATCCGAAAAAAGGTGTCGCTGCGCGTTCGCAATTTCAACAGCGCAAAGCTGAAGGTCAACGATGTGGAAGGAAATCCGATTGAGATCGCGGCTGTCGTCGTGTTTCGCGTGGTCGATTCCGCCAAAGCCTTGTTTGACGTAGACAATTACGAGAAGTTTGTGGAAATTCAAAGCGAAACGGCACTCAGACACATTGCCAGCAAATATCCCTACGATACATTCGAAGACATGAATGCCAGCTCGCTGCGCGGCAATGCGGATGAAGTCGCTTCGGAGCTGGCCCGTGAACTGCAGCAGCGGCTGCTTGTTGCCGGCGTCGAGGTGTTGGAGGCGCGCCTGACACATCTGGCCTATGCGACGGAGATTGCGGGAGCGATGCTGCAGCGCCAGCAGGCGGCCGCGATCATTGCCGCCCGGAAGAAGATCGTGGAAGGAGCTGTCGGCATGGTTCAGATGGCCGTCAACAAGCTGAAAGAAGACGGCGTGATCGAGCTGGACGACGAGCGAAAGGCGGCCATGGTCAACAACCTGATGGTGGCCATTGTATCCGAACGGGAAGCTCATCCGGTTATCAATACGGGCTCGATCTATTAAGAGCAGATGCTGGTACAGGGATATGGCCAAAAAGAAGCAGTTTCCCTTGCGAATTGACATGAATTTGTACGAGGTGCTGGAACGGTGGGCGGCCGATGAATTCCGAAGCGTCAATGCCCACATTGAATTCCTGCTTCGGGAATCCGCCAGACGAGCCGGCCGCCTGCCGGCTGGCGGCAAGGAAAAGAAAAATCCGGATGAGAACGAACAGGAACATGACTGATGCCCCTGCGCACACAATCGCAGCGGGTTCGCCGGCACCGCTCCGGGGCCAAAAGGAGCGGAAGAAAGAACAAGCCGTGTTTCCCATGGGGAGCACGGCTTGTTTTTTTCCGCGACCGCGTGTTCCGTCACAACCCCTGAACCAGTCTCGCCGCCCGCTTTGCCGCCTCTCTCTTTACGTCTTCCCAGGAGAGGGTCAGCAGTTCACGCCGGCGCATCAGCATGCGGCCGTTGACGAACACGGTGTCGACGTCCCCTCCCTCGGCGCTGTAGGCGATCAGCGAGGCGATGTTGTGGACGGGCTGCAGGTGGGGCTTGTCGAGGTCGATCAGAATGAGGTCCGCCTTTTTGCCCGCTTCCAGCGTCCCCACCTCGTGGTCGATGCCCAGCAGTTTGGAGCTTTCGATCGTCGCCATGCGCAGCGCCTGCTCCGCCGGCAGTCGGGTCGGGTCGCCGTGATCCAGCTTCTGCAGCCAGGTGGCCGCCTTGATTTCCGCAAACATGTCCAGCGTGGTGGCGCTGCCGGCGCCGTCCGTGCCCAGGCCGACGGTGACGCCCTGCGCGAGCATCTCCGCCACCGGCGCGATGCCGCAGCCCAGCTTCAGGTTGCTGACGGGATTGTGGGCGACACCGCCGCGCATCCCGCGCAGGAAGCCGATGTCCCGGCGCGTCAGGTGAACGGCGTGGGCCAAGAGGACGTGATGGTGTTCGAACAGGCCGAGCTGGTACAGGTATTCGGTCGGGGTCTGTCCGTACTTGTCGCGGATTTTGACCGTCTCCTCGACGGTTTCGGCCAGGTGGATGTGGATGGGAACGCGCCGCTCCCGGGCCAGCGCGATCACCTCCCGCAGCGGCTCGGGCGGGCAGGTATAGGGGGCGTGCGGGCCAAACATCGTGGTGATGCGCCCGCCGCCCGCGCCTGACCACTTTTCCACCAGGTCGATCCCTTCCTGCATTCGCCTGCCGCCGTCATCCTGGAGAAAGACCAGCCCCCGGGTGAGCGAGGCCCGCATCCCGCTGTCCAGCACCGCCTGTCCCACCGCGTCCATGCAGACGTACATGTCGGCAAACGCGGTCGTGCCGGAGCGGATCATTTCCGCTGCGGCGAGCAGCGTGCCCCAGTAGATGTCCTCTTCGGTCATCCGCGCTTCGGCGGGGAGCATCTTTTTCTCCAGCCAGTCCATCAGCTTCAGGTCGTCGGAAAAGCCGCGCAGCAGGGACATGGCGGCGTGGTTGTGGGCGTTGATCAGGCCGGGCATCGCCGCCATCCCCCTGGCGTCGATCACCTCGTCCGCCTCCCGCTCAATGACGGGGGCGACGCCGGCGATCCGCTCGCCCTCGATCAGAATGTCCCCCGCAAACGGCTGATCGCCCTCCCGCATCGTCAGGATTGTGCACCCTTTGAGCAATGTCGTGTTCATCTGGATTCTCCTCCGCTATGATGGTGATGATGGTGTCGCTTCCAGCGTAAAGGCTGCCGCTGCGGAAAGGTCAAGAGGCGGGAAACCCCCTCGTCTGATATCCCTTTCGTTACTGTTCCGAAAATTTTCATGGAGGGTTGTCTATGTCTGATGCACCCTGCTCAAAATACGGATACACGGAATGATTTCCCAAGGTTTTGCAAACATGTTCGATGCGAATACGCGAGATAGGCATTCAGTGCTGGGGATGGTATAAAAGCATATGTGGTGAAGCGTTTGCTTGCAGCGGATATGCTCACACTGGAGGCAGGATTGGAAATGATGCAACGCATAGGGGACTTGAGGAACGGTAGATTCACGGAATCACGGGCCATATATACGTTTATCCTGAACATATTTTTTACACTATTAGCTCATTTGACGGATTTCAATTGTAACAGGTTGTCGAGAATTTCTCGACAACCATGATTTTTGTAACGAGTTTTAGTGATAGTTTCAATATTAGGTTTATTTTAATTTGAATGAAAGAATATAGATAATCATAAAAATAACGAGACTCACGATGGAAACTATTCTTCGTTTATTAAATTCCTTCTCATTTTTCTCTACAATCCATTTAATTGCTTCTAAAAAATTGTATATAGCAAGAATGAATAGGATAATCAGTATTCCTAAGTAATAAAATTCCACATTAATACCTCCCTTAGTGTTTTGAAAAATATAACACAAGCCAAAATCCCCCATCAAGGGATTTTGGCTTACCTTAATTAGTAACTAAAAGTTATGCCATAATCAATAAGGTCACTTACTGAATTTGGTTCTATAGATAAACCTGCTGGATAAATTCCAAAAGATACAGAACCAGATGGACTTTCCCTAATTTACTTGACACGAAGTTAAGACCAATCTGTTATGAATGTTGTTTTTCATATTCCACTGGGCTCATATAACCCAATGCGGAATGCATTCTTTTCGTATTATAAAACATTTCGATGTACTCAAAGACTGCATTTCGTGCTTCCTTTTCATTGGTGAACTTTCTTGTTTCCGGCATCAGTTCGCGTTTTAACGTTTTGTAAAAGCTCTCCATCACGGCATTGTCATATGGATCTCCCAAGCGGGACATGCTGAGGATGGCTCCATGTGCTGCCAAGGTGCTTTGGTAACGTCGGCTTGTATATTGCGAACCTCGATCCGTATGTACAATCAGTCCTGCTGACGGGCGTTCCCTTCCAACGGCTTGCAAAAAGGCGTCTATCACCAACTGTTCGGTCATTCGGGTGTTCATTGCCCAACCGACAACTTTCCTTGGAAATACATCAAGATAAGTGGCCAGATAGAGAAATCCGAAGGGGAAGGTAAGTGATATCTCCAACCCAGAGCGTGTTTTTCGTTTGGGCTTCAAACGCACGTTTCACTAAATTGTCCATGATTCCCGATCCTTTTGGTTTTCGTCCGATCCGACTTCGTTTTCGATAAGAAACGGCAGCCAGTCCCATCCGCTGCATAAGGCGAGCGACACGGTTCTTGCTGGTAAACAAGCCGCGTTTGCACAACGCTAAAGCGATCCGGGGACTGCCATATCGACCCTTGAATTCTTTGTACACTTGCAAAATGGCTTCCTCGAGAATTTCCTGGTCGATGGTTCGTTGACTTTTTCTGCGTTTCTTCCAGTCATAATACCCTTGGGGGCTGATTCCAAGCACTTTACACATGAGCCGGACGGGATAGATTTTTACGTGGCTTTGAATAAACCGATACTTGGCTACTCGGGCTCCTTCAAGAATGCCTGAAACTTTTTTAAAATCTCATTCTCCCTTTCGAGTTCTTCCAAGCGCTTTTGTAGCCGTCTGATTTCGAGATCCTTGTTGGCGATTGGCTTCCCGTTACCTGTAAATGCTTCATCACCGTGTGTTTGATATTCATACACCCATCGGCTCAGCATCGTAGGAAGAATGCCTAAAGCCTTCGCAACATGGGAGACCTTCTTTCCTTCATCCATGATCTGCATCACGGCAACTATCTTGAAGGCTTTGTCATACTTTTTACGCACCATAGAAAAACAACCCCTTTACACAAAGTTATCCTTAGTCTTAACTCCGTGTAAAGAGGATTGATGAAAGTCCAACCGTATTGGAATTTTACGTTTGTGGTACCACTTTCAGAACTAACTACATAAACATATTGAGCGATGTAGCCTTTATGAGCGTTGTTACTCGGCATTGCTACTAGGTCAATTTCATTACCTACACCTACACCTGGATCCCATTTTACAGGGGTGGTAGATTTCGAGCAAGACCAAGGCGCAGTAGGATTATTATCTGGTCTATAACAATATTGGGTTTCGTGTTGCTGTACTTTTCCGTTATTCATTGGTAGATACCATTTAGTTGTCACTGGGTAACCGATGCTAAGTCCATCTGTGAGTTCCCACGCAGGGCTTTTAGACCAATCATAACTCATCCGGTACATCGAGTTCCACATCGTTAATCACAACCGTATCATGATCAACCCAATGGATCTCCGCAGTATGCTGCTTATATTGAAAATAAATATGTTTTGTTTTATTATGCTCCTTGTTGAAAATCAATTCCCCTACAACGGAATCAGACGTCGTCGCCCCCATATCGGACAAGTATCCACGTATGGTATACGTGCCGTCAGGGGATACCTGTTCCGCAAGCACAGTTCCTTTCGGCAGGTGTTCCATGTCAAAGAAAGCCCAATGGATGCCGTATCCGATCAGGTTTAGTATAAACAAACCGATAACCGATAAGAAGATTCCTACCTTTCTTTTCACTTTTTTGATCTCATGTGCAGCATCATCATCCATGCCATGCAAAGGCTTTTCCTCCTCTCCAAACACAGTTTCATTATACCAAAATATACCAAGAAAGACCCAGCTTGATCAAAGATGTGTAATCCTGCCTAAACGGTGGTGTTTGGGACCAGAAAAGACGCCAGACATTTTTTTGCTGCCGCTGTAATATTGTTTAATAACTGGTGATTGACGTTAGAAATAAAATTTCATAAAATAAAGGGAAGATTTGGTAGAAAGTGGTGTCGGGATGCTGAGCGGAGGTCTTGTCAGTCTGCAAGCGATATTGGAAGAGTTGAAGCCGTCCGAGCGCAAGGTGGCCGATTTCATTCTGGCCCATCCGCAGGAAGTGGTCAAGCTGTCGGTCCAGAAGTTGGCGGAGTTGAGCGGCGTCTCGGAAGCGACGATTATCCGCCTGGCGCGGACGCTGAACATGAAGGGGTACCAGGAGTTGAAGCTGAGGATCGCCGGGGATCTGAACAAGCAGTCGGTGTCGGGCAGCTACCAGGAGATCATGATGGAGGGCAGTGTGGACTCGATCATGCAGGCGATCAGTTGGAACAACATCCAATCAATCAAGGACACGCTCTCCGTTCTCTCCAGCGAAGAGGTGGCACGGGCGGCCGAGGCGCTGTCCCGGGCCCGCAAGATCGACGTGTACGGCGTAGGCGCCTCCGCCGTGATCGCGGAGGACATCAAGCAAAAGTTTTCCCGCATCAACCTCTGGTGTGAAGCGTATTCCGACTTTCACGCCCAGCTCACGTCGGCCGTTAACCTGACGGAGCAGGACGTGGCGATTGGCATCTCCTACTCGGGGCAGACGGAAGACATCATCCAGTCGCTGACGGAGGCGAAACAGCAGGGGGCCGCCATCATCACCCTGACCAAGTTCGGGCCGTCTCCCGTTGCCGATCTGGCCGACATCCGGCTGTTTACCAGTTCGGTCGAAAAAAGCATCCGCAGCGGCGCGATGGCGTCCCGGATCGCCCAGTTGAACGTCATCGACATTTTGTTTATCGCCATGGTCTCCAGAAGGCAGCAGGAAGTGATCCCGCTGCTGGAAAAAACGCGCCTGGCCGTGAGCCGGACCAAGCGGTCGTAGAGGGGGAAGCGGAGATGGAGAGCGTCAAGCGTCTGCTTGCGGATTGGGTGGAGCAGGGGTTGATTCCGGGGGCGGCCTTGCGGGTCGTAAACAGGGACGGCCTCCTCTTCGCCTGTGACGCGGGCCGGACCAGCCTGCCGGACGGACAGCCGGTGACGCCGGATACGCTGTTCGACCTCGCTTCGCTGACAAAAGTGACCGCCACCCTGCCCGCCGTCCTGCTGCTGATGCAGGAGGGGCGGCTTGCCCTGGACGATTCCGTAGGCCGCTTCTTTCCCGACTGTCCGGCCGACAAGCGGAGCATCACCATCGAGCAGTTGCTCACGCATACGTCGGGATTGGCCGCCGACGCGGCGGAACGGCGCAGGGACGGGCGCATCCGGCTGCCGGAGCTTTTGTACGGGCGGCCGCTCCTGCATCCGCCCGGCGAGCGCGTGGTGTACAGCGACCTGGGAATGATCTGGCTGGGGCTGCTCGTGGAGAAGCTGACCGGCGAGCCGCTGGACCGCTATGTCAAGCGGCGCGTGTTTGACCCGCTGGGCATGCGGCACACCTGCTTCCGTCCGGATCGACTTATTTTTCGGAATATTGCGTCTACTGAATTTTGCCGTTTGACCAACCGCTTCCTCACCGGTGAGGTGCACGACGAAAAAGCGTACGCGATGGGAGGGGTCGCCGGCCATGCCGGCTTGTTCGCCACCGCCGACGACTTGTGCCGCTACGCCGCGATGTGGCTGGGCGGCGAACCGTCGCCGATCGCCCCCGAATGGAGAGAGCGGGCCGTACGCTGCCGCACGGAGGGAAGGGGAGGGGCGAGAGGCTTGGGCTGGGAGATGAACAGCGCCGGCGAGGGGCTGAGCTGCGGCGGCGGATTCAGCCGGAACAGCTTCGGCCACACCGGCTTTACCGGGACCAGCATGTGGATTGATCCGGAGCGAGGCTGGGCCGTCATTTTCCTCACCAATGCCGTCCATCTCGGTCGCGATCACGCGCTCAGGCGCTTGCGGCCGGTCCTGCACGACGCCGTCACGGCCCGGCTATTGCCGGACCTGACATAAATTGCAGTCCAAACAGGTGTACGAAAAGGGGGAAGTTGGACCATGAAGAGGTACTGTTTGCACACAGCCGCTTCGGTCGTGCTGGCCGCCGCGATGGCCCTGGCCGGATGCAGCGGCGGAGGAGAGACGGCCAAGCCGTCAGGCGAGCAGGGGGGCAGCCAGGGGGGACAGGGCGGCTCCGGGCAGGTGACGCTCACCATGAACAGTTGGCGCGTCGAGGACACGGAGGGGTACAAGAAGATCATCCAGGCGTTTGAAGCGGAGAACCCCGGCATCAAGATTGACTTCAAGCCGCTCAAGGCCACGGAGTACGACACGATCCTGAACACGGCCCTGCAGAGCGACAGCGGCCCCGACATCCTGCAGCTACGGCCCTACGCGCCCGGCGTTTCGCTGGCGGAGGCGGGTCATTTGGAGCCGCTTGACAATCTGCCCGGCATTCGCGAGTTTCCCCAGGACGTCCTGGCGGCTGCCACCGGCAAGGACGGCAAGGTGTACGGCGTCCCGCTCTCGCTCAACTCGACGCAGATTTACTACAACAAAAAGATCTTCGACCAGTACGGCCTGAAGGAGCCGAAGAGCTGGGACGAACTGATCGCCACAGCCAAAACGCTGAAGGAAAAAGGCGTGGTACCGTTCGCGTTTGGCGCCAAGGAAGGCTGGCTGCTCTCGCTCAGCCACGGCGTGATCGCGCCGGGAACCTACAACGGCAACGCGTTTGTCGACAAGCTGCTGAAAGGGGAGAGTACCTTCACCAGCCCTGAGTTCGTCAAATCGCTTCAGCGGATGCAGGAGCTGGCCCCTTATTTCCCGGAAAATTTCGTCGGCCTGGAGCTGAACGACATCCGCACGATGTTTTTCACGGAAAAGGCGGCCATGTTCATCAACGGCAGCTTTGAGCTGGAAGGGCTGAAAAAGATGAACCCGGACCTGCCGATCGATTTCTTCCCGATGCCGACGGATGACGGCAGCACCGTCCTGACCACCTGGGTGGACGGCTCGTACGCGGTCAACGCCAAGTCCAAGCACAAGCAGGAGGCGCTGAAGTTTCTGGCGTTCATGACGACGAAAACATTCGGCGAGCTGTTTGCGGGCGAGTTCAAACGGATCAGCGCCGTGCCCGGGGTGAGCACCGACGACCCGCTGGTCAACAAGATGGCGGAGATGTCGCAGAGCATCGCCACGCCGTATCTGATGGTGGTCCATTTTGCGGAAGGCAATCCGTCGACGAAGAAGACCCTGGAGAACGCCCTGCAGGGCATGTACCTCGGCAAATTGACGCCGGAACAGGTGGCGCAAGAGGTGCAGAAGTCGGCGGAAAAATGGTTCCCTGCTTTCAAGAAATAAACAATTCCGGCAAATGGCGGCGGGGTGAGAGTGTGCTTGTTTCCGCTCCGCCGTCCCCATCAGGGGGTGGGTGAACATGGGCATATCCAAGACACAGGCTGCCCGTCCAAAGGGAAAGGCGCGGTGGCTCGTCCACCTGTTTCCCCTTCCGGCTCTCGTGATCTACACGCTGTTTGTCGTCTATCCGATCGTTTCCGCCTTCACCTACAGCTTGTACGAGTGGGAGGGCATTGCCAGAGGCGCCTACGTCGGCCTGAAAAACTTCATCACGCTGTTTCGGGTGGAGCCGTTTCACGAAATGTTCTGGAACGCGTTTGGCCACAACGTCATCTACTTTGTGGTCGAGATGATCGTGCAAAACGGCATCGCCTTTGTGCTCGCCTTTCTCATCTACCGCAAGATCAGGGGAGCCGGCTTCCTCAAGGTGGCGTACTTCCTGCCCCGGCTCTTGTCCGTCATCGTGGTCGGCTTTTTGTGGAAGCTGATCCTCAACCCCAACTACGGGGCGCTCAACACCCTATTGCACAAGCTGGGGCTTTCGGAGTGGGCCAGGCCCTGGCTGGGAGACCCGGATACCGCCCTGTTGGCGATCATTCTCGTCAACTGCTGGTTTGGCATCGGGTTTGCGGTGCTGATTTTTCTCGCCGGGCTGCAGTCGATTCCCGAGGAGCTGATCGAGGCGGCCCGCCTGGACGGGGCGAGCGGCCCCCGGATGCTGGTGAGGATCATCCTGCCGCTCTGTATGCCGTCGATCACGATCATGACGATCTTTACCTTCATCCAGGCGTTCGAAGCGTTTGAACTGGTGTACGCCATGCAGGGGTCGATGGGCGAACCGTTTCATTCCACCGACACGCTGGCCGTCTACTTTTACCGGTTGGCGTTCAGCGGGGCGGGAGGCGCGGGTGACGTCTCCATCGGTCTGGGCTCGGCGCTTGCCGTTGTCATCTTTTTCATCGTCGCGTCCGTTTCGGCGCTTTCCCTCTACCTGATGCGGAAACGGGAAGTGCGGCACTGACGGAGCGGAAAGGAGGAGCAGCCCGTGAAAACTGGCGTGGGCGTCCGGTCGCTGCAGTATGTGTTCGCCTATCTGTTCGTGCTGGTGGCGACCTACCCGATTGTGCTGATGATCGTCTCGTCGTTTAAAACCAATGCGGAGATTTTTTCCGATCCGCTTTCCTTGCCCCGGTCGTTCAGCCTGGAGACGTACCGCAAGCTGTGGGAGGCGGTGCCGTTTGCCCACTTTTTCTGGAACAGCGTCATTGTCAGCGTCGCGTCGGTCGTGCTGATCGCCCTCTTTTCGGCGATGGCCGCGTTTTACCTGGCCCGGTTTTCGTTCCGCTGGACAGGGGTGCTGTACTTTTTCTTTCTGATCGGCTTGATGATCCCGATCAAGCTGGGGATTGTCCCGCTGTTCATGCTGATGAAGAAGCTGGGGCTGTTAAACTCCCTTTGGTCGCTGATTGTGATTTACACGGCGAGCGGCATCCCGATCTCCGTGTTTATCCTCACCGGCTTTTTCCGCACGCTGCCGGTGGAGCTGGAGGAGGCGGCCCGAATCGACGGCTGCAGCCACTTTCAAGTGCTGTGGCGGGTGCTGCTGCCGCTGATTCGGCCCGCGCTGGGGACCGTGGTGATCATCAATTTTATTGGCGCCTGGAACGACTTCTTTTTTCCGCTGATCTTCATCCAGGAGGAGACGCTGAAGACGATCCCCGTGGGGATGATGGTGCTGTTCGGCGAATACGAGACGGACTGGAGCCTGCTGTTTGCCGGCTTGACGCTCTCTGCCCTGCCGATGATCGGCGTGTTTCTCCTGGCGTCCAGGCAGTTCATGGAGGGGCTGACAGCCGGTGCGGTCAAGTGAAAAGCGGCGCTGGTTTCTCGGCATCGACGGCGGCGGGAGCAAGACCACGGCGGCCGTCTGCGGCGCGGACGGGCGGATCGTCGCCCTGGCTATGGGAGAGGGGAGCAATCCGCTGTCGCGCCCCTGGCCGGAGGTGGAGGAGACGCTGCGCGCGTTAATCCGCGACTGTCTCAGGCAGGCGGGAGCGGCGGCACACGAGGTGGAAGGGCTGTTTTTCGGATTGGCCGGAGCCGATCGGCCGCAGGTACAGACGATGATCGTCAACGCGTTTCAAGCGGAGTGGGGGGAGCGGCTGCAGATCGACAACGACGCCGTGGCCGCGCTCTACTCCGGCACCTGGGGCGGACCGGGCATCGTGCTGATTGCCGGTACCGGCTCCATCGCCTGCGCGCTGACGGCGGACGGCAGCCGGCATCGCGTCGGGGGCTGGGGGTATCTGGTCGGCGACGAGGGCAGCGGTTTTGACCTGGGCCGGCAGGCGGTTGCCGCCGCGCTCCGGGCGTTTGACGGCCGCGGCGAAGCGACGGCGCTGACCGGGATGCTGGTGTCGCACTACGGGGTGGACACTCCCGACCAACTGATCGCCCGGCTGTACGGATCGCCCAACCCGCGCAGGGAATTGGCCGGGGCGGCCATCCTGGTGGACCGGGCGGCGGCCGCGGGCGACGCTGTGGCCGGACGGCTGGTGCGGCAGGCGGCGGCTTCGCTGCTGGAGCTTGCGGAGACGTGTCTGGCCAAGGCGGGGGAGCGGCTGCCCGTGGTGCTGGCGGGCGGGCTGATGGCGGCCGATACGATGCTGCGCCGCGCCGTGCTGGAGCTGGCCCGGTTTGAGGCGGTCGTGCCGGCCGCGCCGCCGGTGACGGGCTGTCTGGCCGCGGCGCTGATGCGGGCGGGCCGGCCGCTCGATGCGGCAGTCAGGAAGAATCTGTGCCGATACCATCCAGAGGGGGAAGCCAATGGGGGAGAACTTGTTTGAGCTCACAACGGAGATGCGCAACCAGGCGAGCGAGTCGCTGGATCAGATGTCCAGCCTGGAAATCGTGACGCTGATGAACGAAGAGGACAAAAAGGTGGCGCACGCCGTACAGCGCGTCCTGCCCGAAGTGGCACGGGCCGTGGACATGATCGCTGCCGCCCTGGAAACAGGGGGGCGCCTCTTTTACTTCGGCGCCGGCACGAGCGGGCGGCTGGGGGTGCTGGATGCGGCGGAGTGTCCGCCCACCTTTGGCACCGATCCGCAGTTGGTGCAGGGGATCATCGCCGGAGGGGAAGCCGCTCTGAAGGAAGCGATTGAAGGGGCGGAAGACTCGCCGGAGCTGGGACAGGAGGACGTCCAGCGGTGCGGCGTGCGCGCCGGGGACGTGGTGGTGGGCATAGCCGCCAGCGGGCGGACGCCGTACGTGATCGGCGCGCTGGAGGAAGCCAAGGCGCGGGGGGCGGCCACCGTCTCCCTCTCCTGCAACCCCGATCCCGACATCAGCCAGGGCGTGGACGTCTCGATCAACATCGTCGTCGGCCCGGAAGTGGTGACCGGGTCGACGCGGCTGAAGGCGGGGAGCGCCACCAAGATGGTGCTGAACATGCTGACGACGGCCAGCATGGTCCACCTGGGCAAAGTGTACGGCAACCTGATGGTCAACGTGCAGGCGACCAACCACAAGCTGCGGGAGCGGGCCAAGCACATCGTCATGCAGGCAGCCGGCGTCGGCTACGCCGAGGCGGAGCAGTTGATCGCCGACGCGGCCGGAGACGCCCGCGTGGCGATTGTGATGAAGCTGGCCGGCCTGTCGGCGGCGGAAGCGGCGGAGCGGCTGCGCCGGGCCGGCGGCAAAGTGCGGAACGCCATCCATCAGGCGAAGGAATAGGCGGAAAAAGACAGCGGCGCAGGCGGGTCCGGCGAAACGGATCGCCTGCGCCTCGTGTCGTTTGCGGGAGGCGTCGGCACGCGGGAGAGTTGGCGAAAAAGACTGGATGATTTCGGCCGGTTTGCGTATGAGGGGCAGCGTGGTTGACATCCTGAAAGGCGCAAGGAAGTGGTGCTCGTTGCCTTCGCTGGTTTTGCCCGACCGGCGGCTGTCCGTCTTTTTCGACGTGCTGATCCGCGGGCTCTTTCTCCTCTGTCTGTTCTGCAGACGATTTCGAACGTTATGCCGCGAACAGGGGATGGAAACAACAGAGGGAATAGGGTAATATTGGTTGTACATAGCAGAAAAAAACGGTACAGGCTATTGCCGTGAAGGGGTAGCCGTTTTCTCGTCCGCCAAAAAAGGGAGCGGATCGGGCGAACTTTCTTTTCCATCGTGGATGGCCTGCATGGCCTCGGCGCTGGCCCGCACCGGACGGATCGTCAGCCCGCATCGGTGCCGGCCAAGCCGCGTGCGGCGGCCATTGCAAAACGGAAACGGACGGTGAGCGAGGAGGATGAATCGGATGGCGGACTGGGCGGACAAGCGGACCGTGCTGACGGCGGGCTTTGCCCAAATTCCCAAGGGGACGACCTTGTACGAATTGTCCACGATGGTGGGATGCGTGCTCATCATCGACGTGGAAGACGAAGTCATCTGCGACGCCAGCTTTACGTTTGTCATGGAGAAAACCAGCGACTTTCTCGCCTCGCTGTTGAGGGGCAAATCGGTCGCAAACGGGATGGCGGAGATTGTGCAGGAGGTACAGGAGCGTTTCCTGGCGCCCGGACAGGGAGCGGTGCTGCAGGCGATTCGCGCCGCCGTCGACCGTTATCACGAGAGAAAACGATAGGAAAAGCGCAGCCAGTTGCAGGATGCCAACGGAATCAACCGCCCGAAGGTGCTGGAGGGTTGTACATGCGAGAAGAAACATCGACAAGGGAAGAGTACACGCAACACCTGCTGAAACGGTACAGCCAGTGGCTGCACCGGATCGAACAGGTGGACCGCGGGGAAGTGGATGCGCTCTCCCGCGAACTGGCCGGGGTGCTGCCGGAGCGGGAACGCATCGGTCACAAACAACTGCTGGAGGAAATTGTCAAACTAAACGAAAAAGTGACACACCTGCTGTGGCTGTCAGAACATTTGAAAATTCTCCATGATCTCAGCCACATCTTCGCCAAGACCTTCGAGGAAGAAGAGATTCTGTGGAAGGCCTTTGAACTGGTCTCCCGGGTGATGCCGACCGACGCCTTCTTCATCGCCTTTTACGATGAAGGGGACAGCGAGATCCGCATTCCGATCAGCATCGACAACGGGGTCAACTACGGACCGATCACCCTCCCGTACGGAAAAGGGCTGATTTCCAAAGTGCTCGCCACCCGGCAAACCGTCCATCTGCAGACGTCGGGGGACGAGACGGAAGGCGCGTCCGTGCGGTGGGGCAACCCCGACAGCGACACCAACGCCTGCATTTTTGTGCCGCTGATGCTGGACAACCAGATCAAAGGGGTGATCTCCGCCCAGTCGTACCGCGAGTTCGCCTACAAAAAGGAGCACGAGGAACTGCTCGCCATCATCGGCTTTCAGGTGGCCAGCGCGATCGAGACCGCCAGGCTGTACGACCGGATGTACCAGATGTCGTTTCGGGACGAGCTGAGCGGCATTCTGAACTACCGCGCCTTTCACCGCGACCTGGAGCAGATCCTGCAGAGCGAGCCGCCCTCCGTCGCGCTGGTCATGCTCGACTCCGACCATCTGAAAGCGGTGAACGACCAGTACGGCCATCACCTGGGCGACGCGCTGATCCGGCGCATCGCCGAGGCTCTGAAGCAGAGCGCCTCTCCAGGAGATAGCGTCTACCGCTACGCCGGAGACGAGTTCATGCTGCTTTCCCCGCGAGCGACGCTGGACGAAGCGATGGCCAAAGTGCGGGCCATCCGGGAGTACCTGCGCCTGCACCCGCTGGTTTACGAAGGGCGGGTCATCCCGGTGACGGTCAGCGTGGGAATCGCTTGTTATCCCGAGCACGCCGCTACGGCGGACGGGTTGAAGCGGGCGGCGGACGAAGCGCTCTACCGCTCCAAGCACAACGGGAAAAACTGCGCCACGGTGTACGGCACGGCGTAGCGCTCAGCGGCGGAACCAGGCGTAGAGAAACGTAAACAGCGGCGACAGCCACAGGTACAGGGCGTACGGCAGGTAGTCAACCGTCGACACGTGCAGGGTGGTGGTGAAAAACGCGCCGCTCACCCCCCAGGGAATGAGCGGATTGACCAGCGTGCCGCAGTCCTCCAGGGTGCGGGAGAGACGCTTGAGCGCCATCCCCCTGCGGGAAAAGGCGTCCCGAAACATCTGGCCGGGCAGCAGGATAGAGAGGTACTGCTCGCCGGTCAAGGCGTTGACCAGAATGGAGGAGGTTCCGGCCAGCCCGACCAGGTCGCCGTCCCGCTTGATCCGCTGCATCAGCGCGCGGAACAGGCCGTCAAACACGCCGCCGTGCTGCAGCAGACCGCCCAGGGAGAGCGCGATCAGGATCAGGGAGAGCGACCAGGTCATCGACATCAGGCCGCCCCGGTTGACGATCGAGGCGACGGTGTCGTTGGCGAACTCGGCGTGAAAGCCGTTTTGCATCACGTTCAGCCATTCGGCCGGCGAGGTCGCCCCCTGCAGCAGCGCGGCGGTCGCGATCCCGCTGGCAATGCCCAGGATCAGCGTCGGCATGAGCGGCATGCGCATGGCGGAGCAGACGAGCACGGCCAGCGCCGGCAGCAGCGTCAGGGCCGAGAGCGTAAAGTGCTGCTCCAGTTCCTGCCGGATGGCGGAAATCCCCTGCAGGTCGACAGGGGATGTCTGTCCCTGCAGGCCAAAGAAGAGCACGGTAATCGCAAACGCGGGCACTGTAGTCCGCGTCATGAAGCGGATATGCGTCATCAACGGCACACCCGCCACCCCGGCGGCAATGTTGGTCGTGTCGGACAGCGGCGACATTTTGTCCCCAAAGCAAGCACCGCAGATGACGGCGCCCGCCGTCACGAGCGGGTCAAGCCCCAGGGCGGCGGAGACCCCCATCATCGCGACGCCGACCGTGCTGATCGTGGTGAACGAACTGGTGGTCACGGTCGAGACGACGATCGTCAGGAACAGGGCGCTCAGCGTAAAGTACTGCGGCTGGATGGTGGCGATCCCGTAGTACAGGATGGTCGGAATCGTCCCGCTTATCATCCACACCCCGATCAGGATGCCGATCAGCGCGAGGAGCAGCATCGGCCCGACGGCTGACTGCACCCCTTTCACCACCCCTTCCTCCATCTGCCTCCACGTGATTCCGTACAGGCGCAGCAGGATCGCAGCGGCCACGGTCGCGGCCAGGAGCGGCATGTGCGGCTCCGCTTTTCCCCAGAACAGGGCGGGAAACAGCACGGCGAAGACGGCGACCAGCACCGACGCGCTTTGTGCAAACGACAACGATTTGTTCATCAATAGTCATACTCCTTGTACAAAGTGGGATGCATGCACGTTCCCGCTTTTTGGCTTTACGGCTTTTGTGCTTTTGTGCGTTTAAGCGAGATAGAGGTACTGTAGCCCGATTTGCTTGATTCGTCAACGAATTTGACCGAATTCGGAATGGCAAAAAAATACCGAGTAGTAGGGGAATTTCCGGCCTCTGTCTGCCGATTTTCAGACGCGTTTTCGTCCTTGTCTGTTCAACGTCCCCCTTCATACAATAAACCTACAGCGTCGTGCTGCAGCATCTCGCGGGAAGAACACGTAAATCGGGAGGAACGCATGAAGACAGTGGAAGAGCTGGAACGAAAAATGACAGAACCTTCAGTCGATTTAATCCGAGCAGTATCCCAATTGGACGGGGACCTGATCATCCTCGGCGTCGGCGGCAAGATGGGACCCAGTTTGGCCATGCTGGCGAAAAACGCGATCAGGGCGGCGGGGGGAAACCAACGGGTGATCGGCGTTTCCCGTTTTTCCTCCGGGACGCTCCGATCCAGGCTGGAAGCGGCCGGGATTGAAACGATCGCCGCCGATTTGCTGGACGACCAACAGCTTCAGCGGCTGCCCAAGGCGAAAAATGTAATCTTCATGGCCGGCCAAAAGTTTGGCACGACCGGCAGAGAGCCGTATACCTGGGCGATGAATGCCTACCTGCCCGGGCGGGTGGCGGAAGCGTTTCGCCACGCGCGGATCGTCTCCTATTCGACGGGGAACGTCTATCCGCTGATGCCGCTGAACCGGGGAGGAGCCACCGAGGAGACGCCGGTGTCGCCGGTGGGCGAATACGCGCAGTCGTGCCTGGGCCGGGAGCGGATTTTTTCCTACTTTTCCGCTGCCTACAACATCCCCATGCTGCATTTTCGCTTGAATTACGCGATAGACATGAGGTACGGGGTCCTGCTCGAAGTGGCAAAAGCCGTCCGCGACCGGCAGCCGATCGATTTGGGCATGGGGCATGTCAACGTCATCTGGCAGGGGGACGCCAACGACATGGCCATCCGCTCCCTCGCCCTGTGCGAGACGCCTCCGCGCGTCCTGAACGTAACCGGTCCGGAAACCGTTTCCGTACGCTGGCTGGCCGAACAGTTCGCCAAGCGGTTTGCGGTCGATCCCGTCTTCGTGAATCAGGAGCAGGAGACCGCCCTCTTGAGCAATGCGGCCGAAGCCCATCGGCTGTTCGGGTACCCGCGGGTCTCGCTTCGGCAGATGATCGACTGGACGGCGGAGTGGATCGAAGCGGGCGGCGAGATATTGAATAAAGCGACGCGCTTCCAGGAGCGAAAGGGGGAATTTTGAGGTGGTTCAAGAGCTTCGTCCGGCCGTTGCCGCACACCTTCGCGACGGAGTGGTGATTCCCGCCCACCCGCTCGCTCTCGACGCCTCCCGCAAGCTGGACGAACGGCGGCAGCGCGGACTGACGCGATACTATCTGGCTGCCGGAGCCGGTGGAGTGGCCGTGGGGGTCCACACGACCCAGTTTGCGATCAGGGACCGGGAGATCAATCTGCTGGAACCGGTGCTGCGCCTCGCCGTCGAGGAGGTGGAGCGGGCGGGAAAAACCGACTCGTTCATCAAGGTGGCCGGCATTTGCGGCCCCACCCCACAGGCGCTGCACGAAGCGGAATTGGCGGCGCGTCTGGGCTACGATCTGGGGCTGGTCAGCATGGGGGGGCTACACAACTGGAGTGAGGCGGACCTGCTCCGGCGAACCGAGGAGATCGCCAAGGTGATCCCGGTGTTTGGCTTTTACCTGCAGCCCGCTGTCGGGGGACGGGAGCTGAGCGGCGCGTTTTGGCGGGAGTTTGCCGAGATACCTGGCGTCATGGCGGTGAAGCTGGCCCCGTTCAACCGGTACCAGACGCTCGATGTGGTGCGGGCGGTCTGCCGCTCCAGCCGCCGCGACGACATCGCCCTGTACACGGGCAACGACGACAACATCGTCGCCGATCTGCTGACGACCTATCGGGTTTGGGTGGATGGAAGACCGGTGGAAAAACGGATCGTCGGGGGGCTGCTCGGCCACTGGGCGGTCTGGACGCATGCGGCGGTGCGGCTGCTCGACGAGATCAAGCGGGTGAGGGCGAGCGGGGTGATCCCGGCGGAACTGCTGGCCCGCGGGATCGCCGTCACGGACGCCAATGCCGCCTTTTTCGACCCCGCTCATCAGTTTGCCGGGTGCATCCCCGGCATCCACGAAGTGCTGCGGCGGCAGGGGCTCCTCGCCGGGCGATTGTGCCTTCGGCCGGATGAAGAGCTGTCGGACGGCCAGCGGGAGGAAATCGACCGCGTGTACCGGGAGTACCCGGAGCTGAACGACGATTCGTTTGTCCGGAAACATCTGGACGAGTGGCTGTCGTAAGTCCCGACAGGCGCAGGGAGGAGGGCGTGGCGATGCAGGTCAAAATCAAGATCGGGGTCATCGGCCCTGTCGCGATCGTGGAAAGCATCCGGGAGGCGATCAAATCGTTTCCCAATTTCATCCCGGTATTTCGCGCTTCCGATCAGATCGCGGACGCGCCCGTCTTTGCCCGCGAGCTGATGGACGAAGTGGAGGTGCTTTTGTTCTCCGGCTACTATCCGTACAAAATCGCCAAGGAATCCGTGTCCTTTACCGTCCCGGTCCACTACGTGCCGCTGACGGGAACGGGACTGTACCGCGCGCTGTTTCGCCTGTATCCGTACAAGCGGCGGGGCTGCTTCTCGATTGACACGATTGCCCGGCAGGCGGTGGAAAAAGTGCTGAACGAACTGGGAGAGCCGTTTGCCGAGATGCACTACTACAGCGGGGGCTCCTATCAAGTGGAGGAGATGATCCGCTTCCACCGGGAAGCGTTTGAGCAGGGGATAAGCGACGGGGCGCTGACGGGCGTGAAGGCCGTGTCCGACGCGCTGACCAGTCTTGGCATTCCCAACGAGTGGGTGACGCCCACCATCCAGGACATCACCGTATCCCTGGAGCGGGCCCTGCTCTCCACGGAGAAGCGGCGCAACAAGGAGTCGCAGATCGTCTTCGGACTGATTCAGATCGACGGCTACACGCAGTGGGTGGAGCGAAGCTCGTCCGAGTACGACGTGCAAAAGCGGAAACTGGAGATTCACCGGATGTTTCTCGATTACGTGGGCTGCCTGGACGGCTATTTGACCAGCCTGGGCGGAGGCGAGTACCAGTTTGTCACCACCCGGGGGATTTTCGAACGGGAGACGAGAGGGTACAAATTCATTCCGCTCTTGACGGACGCGAAAACCGCCCTGGGCGTCTCGCTCAGCATCGGCGTCGGCTTTGGCAAGTCGGCCAACGAAGCGGGAACCCACGCCCGGCTGGCGCTCCGCCAGTCCAAAGAGTTCGGAGGGGATATCTGCTTCATCGTGCTGGAAGACAGAAGCGTCATCGGTCCGGTCGAGATGGCTCATCCGATGGTCTACGGGCTGTCCATCACCGACAAGGATCTGCTGCAAAAGGCGGAAAAGGCGGGCATGACCGCCGCCTACATGAGCAAGCTGATGGCACAGGTGACGCGCCTGGGGAAAACGGAGTACACCGCGCAGGAGCTGGCTTCGATCCTCGGGGTGACCGTCCGCAGCGCCCACCGTATCATGCTGCAGTGGCTCGACGCCGGGCTGGTGGAAATCGTCGGGGTGGAAAAAATCACGTCGCGGGGCAGGCCGCGGCAGGTGTACCGCCTCTCCTTTGCCGCCTCCCCGGTCTGCCGCGGCGAGCAGGAGCGGGCCTCGGCCGAGTGAGCGGGCGGGAATTCCAGACGGGTTTTCGACATTGACCCATTATCCGGGGATTGCGTACAGTTGAAGTACGGCTGTTTTTATCTGAATGTTTTTAACCTTTGAACAAATTAGGGCTTCGACGCGGATGAGCGGCCCACCGTCCTGACGGCAGTCCCGGCTCATCCGGTTTGAAACGGAGAAGAAAAACGGGGGGATTTGCATGCGAAAACACCGCATCGTCACGTGGCTGGCAGCCGTTGGCCTGAGCGGAGCGCTGCTCGTCTCCGGCTGTTCGGGCAGCCGGGACGCCGCCGGGAACACCGGCGAAAAAGTGTCATTGAAGCTCGGCTACTACTCGTCCGGCAGTTCGGACGCGAAAATGCAGGAGCTGGTGAAACGGTTCATGGATAAGCACCCCGGCATCGAAGTCACGACCGAATCGGCGCCGTACGGCAAGTTCTTTCAAAAGCTGGACACCCAGATAGCCGCCGGCAGCGCACCGGACGTCTGGCTCTCCGACGGCGTCTACGTGGCCAAGTTTGCCGAGCGGGGGGCTGCCAAGGACTTGACCGATTGGGTCAGCAAAGACTTGAACACGGACGACTACTACGGCCTGGAGTTCAACAAGGACGCCAACGGACGCTATTGGGGAGTGCCGCAGGGGGTTCAGATCGCGGTGCTGTTTTACAACAAGGAGATGTTTGACAAAGCAGGCCAGCCGTACCCGAACGAGAACTGGACCTGGGACGATCTGAAACAAGCGGCGGAAGTGCTTACGCTTGACAGCAGCGGACGCAATGCCCGCGACCCGGCCTTCGACGGCAAGGCCGTCAATCAATTCGGCCTGGCCTTTTTCAGCATCACCGAGGGCTGGATGAGCGTGCTCAAGTCCTACGGCGGCGGCGTGCTGGACGAGACGATGCAGAAGTCGGTCATCCAATCGCCGGAAAACAAGCGGGCGCTGGAGTGGATCGTGGACGGGATGAAGCGGAACCTGTTTACCGATCCCAGCGATCTGAAGAGCTTCAAGAGCCCGGTCGCCCCGTTCCCCAGCAGGCAGGCGGCGATGCGGATCGGCATTTACGCCAGGGTGCTGGCGGCCAACGAAGCAGGCCTGAACTACGACGTTACCCTGCTGCCCAAAGGGCCGGACGGCAAGCGGTTCGCCCCGATCATCGCCAATTCCTGGGTGATCAACAGCAAGACGAGCGACGCGAAGGCGCAGGCGGCCTGGGAGTGGATCAAGTACTGGGTGACGGACGACGAGGTGCAGAAGGAATGGGCCCGTCTGGGCGAAGCCGTGCCGGTGAAAAAATCGGTGGCAAACTCCCCGCTGTTCCTCGAGACCGGCACTCCGCCGCAAAACAGGCAGGCGTTTTTGGACAGCTTCGCCTTCGCCGGCCGGCTGGACGACAACGCGGTGTGGGAAGAGTGGCTGAGCAAGTTCAACGACAGCATCAACCGCGCCTTTCTGGGCGAGATGCCGGTGGAGGAAGCGCTGTCCAAGGCGGATCGGGACGTACAGCAGGTGCTGGACGCATTTTACCAAAAGTGAGGGCGCGTCGCGATGGAAACGGTGAAGAAACATGCCCAAAAGAAGAGCGAGGGGAGATGGGGGCTGTTGATGGTCTCCCCTTACATCGTCCACTTCGTCGTGTTTGTGGCGGTGACGTTTCTCGCCTCGCTCTACTTCAGCTTTTCGGACTACGACATCCTGAATCCGCCGCAGTGGGTGGGTCTGGCCAATTACGAGAAGCTGGTCCACGACCCGGTGTTTTGGAAGGCGCTGTGGAACACCGTCTATTTCGCCGTCTTGTTCGTGCCGGCCCAAACCTTTCTGGCGCTGGTCCTGGCGGTCGCGCTGAACCAGAAGCTGAGGGGGCTGAAGCTGATCCGGCTGGCTCACTTTCTGCCGGTCATCTCCTCCTGGACGGTGATCTACTACGTGGCCGACGCGATCTTCAACCCGCGCTTCGGCATGGCGAACTCCCTCCTCATGCGGCTGGGGCTGGAGCCGCAGAAATGGCTGCAGGACGAGTGGCTGGTCATCCCCATCCTGGTGCTGGTGGCCGTCTGGAAGGGCGTCGGCTACATCATGGTGATCTTTCTGGCGGGGCTGCAAAACGTTCCGCAGGAGCTGTACGAGGCGGCGGACATGGACGGCGCGGGAGTGGTCAGGAAGTTTTGCCACATCACCATGCCGATGATCTCCGGGACGACCTTTCTGGTCCTCATCCTGAGCACCATCTCCACGTTTCAGGCGTTTGAGCAAATCTACGTGATGACCGGCGGATCGGTGGACGCCACGGCGGCCGGCGGCCCCAACAACGCCAGCCTGCTGCTCATGGTGTACCTGTATCGCGAAGGCTTTTCCTTCCTCCATATGGGCTATGCCTCGGCGATCGCCTGGGTGCTGTTCATCATGTTGTTCGCGTTCACGCTGATCCAGGTGAAACTGCAGAAGCGCTGGGTGTATTACGAGAAATGAAGGGTAGGTCCCGGAGCGAAAGGAGACGTTCCATGAACTACTTCCGGTTGAAAAAAGCGGCCGGCTACGCCGTGATTCTGGTCAGTTCGCTCGTGATGCTGCTGCCCTTTGCCACCGCCGTGTTCAACTCGCTGAAGACGTATCAGCAGTACACGGCCGTGCCGTCCACGTGGCTGCCCGATCCCGCGCAGTGGAGCAACTACGCCGAAGTCTGGAACATGGCCGACTTTGGCACCTACACGCTAAACAGCCTGATCGTCGCGATCCTGTCGGTCGTCGGGGCCATCCTGTCCAACTCCATGATCGCCTACGCGTTTGCCCGTCTGGAGTTTCCCTTGAAAAACACGCTGTTCCTGATCGTGCTGGGAACGATGATGATCCCCGCCGTCGTGACGATGATTCCGCAGTTTATCATCTTCAAGGAGCTGAACATGCTGGATACCCTGATGCCGCTGTGGATCATCGAGTGGCTCGGGCAGCCGTTCGGGATCTTTCTTTTGCGGCAGGCGTTTTTAAGCGTCCCGACGGCGTATGAGGACGCGGCCAAGCTGGACGGCTGCAATCCGTTTCAAATCTACTGGCGGGTGTTTCTGCCCATGTGCAAGCCGGCTCTCGCCACGCTGGCTATCTTTACCTTCATGACCAAGTGGAACGAGATTCTGCTGCCGGTGCTGTACCTGACGTCCAAGGAAAAGTACACGCTGCCGATCGGCATTCTGGCGCTGCAGGGGCAGTGGACGGGGAACGAACAGTACCTGGTGGCGGCCGCGCTGATGAGTCTCCTGCCGATTCTCATTGTCTTTCTCCTGGGAGAAAAGTACTTTGTCCACGGAGCAGGCAGTTCCGGTTTGAAGTAAACGGCGCGCAGGGGGCGAACGGCTCCGTGCGGAAGCGGAAAGGGTGAGGGACTTACATGTACCGGGTCGTCGTCATCGGGGCGGGCGAAATCGCCAACAGCCATTTGGAAGCGATCGGCGCGAGCGGCGAGCTGCAGGCGGTCGCGGTCGCCGACATCGACGCCGATCGGGCGCGAGCGGCGGGCAGACGCTTCGGCATCACTCCCTACGCGTCCTACAGGGAGATGGTGGAGCGGGAACAGCCCGACATCGCGGTTGTGGCGCTGCCGCACCACCTGCACCGGGAGGCGGCCGTCTTCGCCGCGGAACACGGCTGCCACATCCTGCTGGAAAAGCCCATGGCGCGGAACGAAGCGGAGTGCGATGCGATCATCCGGGCGGCGCAGCAGCACGGCGTGACGCTGATGGTGGGTCATACCCAGCATTTCAAGCCAGAAAACCAAAGGGCCAAAGAACTGACGAAAACAGGGACATTGGGCCGGCTGGTGATGGTCAATGACACGCGCCACCTCCACTACTTCCGCGACGAGCGGCCCGCCTGGTTTTTGGAGAGGGCCAAGGCGGGCGGCGGCATCCTGATGAATCTGGGCGTCCATTCCGTCGACAAGCTGCAGTGGCTGACGGACAGCAGGGTAGTCCGGGTGAAGGCGTCCGTCAGTCATTTTGGCCCGAGGGGAGATGTCGAGGGAAGCGGGCTGGCCTACCTGGAGACGGACAGCGGCGTGGCGGCGACGATTTCGCAGTCGGGGTACAAGGGAGCGGCGAAAGACGAAACCGAGCTGATCTTTACCGGCGGGATGCTGAAGCTGGTCAGCGGGAAAGGGCTGTGGATGAGCGACGGCGGGGAATACCGGCGCGTCGCCGTGGAGGAGGAAGTCGATCCGTTCGCGCTGCAGTTTGCGGAGCTGCTGCAGGCGATCCGCTCCGGCTCCGAACCGGAGTGCTCCGGAGCGTATGGGAAAAGCGTCGTCTGCGTGGTGGAGGCCATGTACCGCTCCCATCGTCTCGGCGCGGAAGTCGAAGTCGCACAGGGGGGGACAGCGCGGTGAAATGGAGCATGTGCACGACGGGATGGAAGGAAAACACGCTGGAAGAGGCAGCCGCTGCTGCCGGCCGGTTGGGGTTGGACGGGATCGAAATCTGGACGGGACATCTGGATGGAGGGAACGGGCGTGACGGGACGCTGGCGCAGGCGCGCGAGCTGCTGCGCCGCTTGGGGATGTCCGTGCCCGTGATCAGCACGTACGCCCGTTTTTCCGCCGGCGGGGAAGCGGAGAGTCTGGCGGAGACGGAGGCGGCGATGCGGCAGGCGGTCGCGTTGGACTGTCCGGCCGTCCGCGTCTTTGCCGGCGGCAAGCCGTTTGCGCAGTCGACGGCGGAAGAGCGGGAGCGGATGGCGGCCGCCCTGGAGCAGGCGGCGAAACGAGGGGAGCGGTACGGCGTAACCGTCGCCGTGGAGCTGCACAACAACACCTTGGCCGACAGCGTCGAGGGGGTGGAAACGCTTCTGGCCGCGGCGAATCATCCGCGCCTTCGCCTGATTTTTGACGGCTTCAACCTGTACGTGGACGGACGGGACCAGTTGGACGCGCTGGATCGCTTGTACCGCTGGGTCGACCACGTCCATCTCAAAAACTACCGCTGGCAGCCGCAGCGGTGGGCCGACAGCGTTCCCGTGTCCGTCTTTGCGGGAGACGTGGACAACCGGAAGCTATTGGCCGAACTGGGCAGGCGCGGCTATCGGGGCTTCGTGTCGTTCGAATACTTCGGCGAGCAGGCGGAGTCGTGCGTCAGGCAATCGCTTGACGAGGTGAAGTCGATCGCGTCGACAGAATGAACGGAGCGGGGACGAGTCACGCGTAAAGGACTTCCCGCTTCCCGAGGAGGAGGAACCATGGCTGAACACAGGTCAACGCCTGCGTTTTTTTGGTCCGAACAGGACCGGGAGTATCTGGCTGCCGCCTGCCGGTCCCATTGGCCGCAGGAAGTCGCCGAGGTGCTGAAACGGGCGGACCTCGCCTGCGAAAACACCTTTGTCTTTACCCACCGCTGGGACATGGAACGCTGCGACACGCCGGTTTCCTTTCCCGGCCGCATCGATTGGACGTACCGGCTCAACGGGGATTTCGAGTGGACGGTCATGCTCAATCGGGCGCGGTACATGGCGGAACTGGGGCAGGCGTACTGGCTGACCGGCGACGAGAAGTACGCGGCCGGGTTTGTTCGGCTGATGACGGACTGGCTGGCGCAAAACCCGCTGACGGAAGAAGAGGTGCACGCCAGCCGGGAGCGTTTTTACAACGTAAAGGATACGTGGCGCAAGCTGGACAGCGGCATCCGGATCGTCAACTGGATCAAGGGCTATCACTGTGTCCGCACCTCTCCCGCCTGGGGAACGGACGAAGAGCGCCTGTTTTGGGATGCGCTCCGGCTGCACGGGATGTACCTGCACATCGCCTACGTGCCGCACGACCGGCAGAGTAACTGGGGATTTCTGGAAACCAACGGACTGTTTCAAATCGGGCTGCTGTTTCCCGCCCTGGCCGAGGCGCAGACCTGGCTGAGCGCGGCCGTCGAGCGGCTGGCCGCGATGGTCCGCCTGCAGGTGTTTGAAGACGGCATGCACAACGAGCAGTCCCCGATGTACCACCACGAAGTGCTGCAGTGTCTGTTCGAATGCGTCTGGCTGGCGGAGAAAAACGGACTGGCGTATCCCGACGAGTTGAAGCGGACGCTCTATAGCATGTACACGGCCTCCCTCGCGCTGTTGAAACCCAACGGTCACCAGCCGATGGCCAGCGACAGCGACGATACCGACATCCGCGACATTCTCTGCCAGGGCGCCGTGCTGTTTGGACGGGGAGACTTGAAATCGCAGGCCTATCCCGTGCTGGACTATCAGGGCATCTGGTACTTCGGCCGCGAGGGGGTGGACGCGTACGAGCGGCTCCCGGCCGAACCGCCTGTGTTTGCCTCGGTACATCTCGAACAGGCCGGGTATGTCGCGATGCGCAGCGGGTGGTCGCCGGACGCCCATTACCTGCTGTTTGACGCCGGACACATGGCCCTGACGGGAAAAGCGCACGGCCACGACGATCTGCTGCACATCGAGTTGTCGGCCCACGGCCGCGAGTTTCTCGTCGATGCCGGCCGCTATACCTACATGGAAAACGACGAGCGCAAATATTTTAAGGAAGCGTTTCAGCACAACGTCGTCACCGTGGACGGCCTGCCGGTGTCGGCCTACATCGACTCGTGGCAGTGGGGCAGGACGGCGCTGCCCCTTGACAGGTACTGCCGCATTCACGAGGCGTATGCGTACGCGCAGGCAGGGCACGACGGGTACCTGTCGCTCAGCCGGCCGGTGCAGGTCCTGCGGCGGATTTTGTACGTCCCGCCGGACTGCTGGATCGTGGTGGATACCTTCCGCTCCGACGGCGCGCACGGATACGCGCAGCACTTTCACTTTGCCGAGGACGTCCCGCTGCAGATCGATCGGGAGACAAATACGGCCCGTACCGCCTTTTCCGAGGGCGGCAACCTGACCCTGATGCAGCTCGGCCGGGGCCGGGGCGAGTGGACGATGCAGCCCTGCTGGATTTCCCGCCACTACAACCAGAAGCGGAAGGCGACGAAGCTGGTCTATCGGCAGGTGGCACACGGGTTTCACGCGTTCGTGACCATCCTCACCACCCATCTGGGGCGGGAGGAAGCCGGCCTTGCCGTGCGGGAGCTGGAGGTCAGGGATACGCGGGACAGCCTGCTGGATGCGGAACAGGTGACGGCGCTGGAGATCCGGCGGGAGGGGCGGTCGGCGGTGGCGCTCTTTTCCCATCAAGGGCCGGACAGCTATCAATTCGCGGGAACGCACATGAGCGGCGAGGTGATGCTGATTCGCCGGGAAGCGGGTCAGGGCGAACATGCGTATGTCGTGAAGGTGTGACCGCTTGTGCGAAGGAGGAGGGAGAGAAACCGATGGGCAAACGGCTTGGGATTCGCTTGGACGGAGAGCTGGCGGAGTTGGCGGCGGGCGTGGAGGCGCTGAGCGGGGAACTGGGCGTGTTTCATGCGCCGGACGGCATTCCCGTGCGCGCGATCCGCACGCCGGGCGACATGACGGTATCGTGGGAAAACGGACGGGGCGAGATTCGTTACGGCCAACCGATTCACTTCTTCCGCGGCCTGGGCCTGCTCGTGGAGGCCCTGCGGGAGGCGCCTGAGAGGCCGGTCCGGCTACGGGAGGAACCCCAGTTTGCGATGAACGGCGTGATGGTGGATGCGTCGCGCAATGCCGTGCCGACCGTGGACAGCGTGAAAAACCTGCTGCGGCACATGGCGGTCATGGGCCTGAATGTGCTGATGCTGTACACGGAAGACACGTACACCGTCGACAGCCAACCCTACTTCGGCTACATGCGCGGCAGGTACACGCCCCGGGAACTGCGGGAGATCGACGATTACGCCCATCAGTTCGGCATCGAGGTCATCCCGTGCATCCAGACGCTGGCCCACCTGGAGACGTTTTTGAAGTGGAGGGCGGCCGACGGTCTGCGGGACACGCCGGACGTGCTGCTGGCGGGGGACGAGCGGACCTATCGGTTTGTCGAAGAGATGATCACGGCCGCCGCCAGGCCGTTTCGCAGCAAAAACATTCACATCGGGATGGACGAAGCGCACGGGCTGGGGAGAGGGAGGTATCTCGATCTGCACGGGTACCGGTCCCGGTTTGAAATCATGACGCAGCACTTAAACAGCGTGCTGGCAATTACGCGCAGACTGGGGCTTACCCCGATGATCTGGAGCGACATGTACATCCGGATCGGGTCAAAGACGGGTGACTACTACGACGAGGCCGCCGTCATCCCTCCGGACGTGATCGCCGGCATGCCGCGGGACGTCCGGTTTGTCTACTGGGACTACTACCACACCGACCCGGCCTTTTACGAGAAGTACATTCGCCTGCACAAGCAGTTCGGCTCCCCGCCCGTCTTTGCCGGAGGAATCTGGACGTTCTCGGGGATCGGGACCCATTACGAGAAGACGTTCCTCGCCACCAACGCTGCGCTGGAGGCGTGCAAGCGGGAGGGGATCACGGACGTGTTTGCCGCGATCTGGATGGATGACGGAGGGGAGAATCACCTGTTTTCCAGCCTGCTCGGCCTGCAGTTGTTTGCCGAACACGGCTACGCCCGGCAGTTGGACGAGGGCAAGCTGAACAGGCGGTTTCGCTTTTGCGCAGGCGCCGATCCCGAAGCGTTCAGGCTGCTCGGCTCGATCGACACGCCGCCCGGTGCCGAGTGGCGGCAGACGCTGGAGCCGGACAATCCCGGCCGGTACCTGCTCTGGCAGGACGTCCTGCTCGGCCTGTTTGACCGGCACGTGGAGGGGCGGGACGTCGCCTCCCATTACCGGCGGCTGGCCGGTGCGCTGGCAGAGGCGGCGAGGCAGAACGAGGCGTGGCGGCACGTTTTCGAGGTGCCGGTCAGGCTGTGTGAAGTCTTGAGCGTGAAAAGCGAGATCGGCATCAGGCTGAAGCGCGGGTACGAGGAAAACAGGCGGGACGAACTGGAGCGGCTGTGCGCCCGCGATCTGCCCGAGCTGCACCGGCGCGTCGACGAACTGCGGCGGGCGCATCGCGACCAGTGGCATCGCATCTACAAGCCGTTCGGCTGGGAGGTGCTGGATATCCGCTACGGCGGACTGCTCGCCCGGATCGACACCGCGATCCGGCGCGTCACGGACTATCTGCAGGGAACGATCGGGAACATCGAGGAACTGGAGGCGGAGCGATTGTACTTTGACGGCCCGCAGAGAGCGCACAGGGAGGGGATGGGCCGCTGCAATCGCTACCGGCACATCTGCACAGCCAACGTGTTATAGGCGGGGAAAAACACAAGCCCGTGCAGACAGCTCGGGCTTGTGTTCGTTGGGGCGGCTCCCTTTCAGCGGTACTGCCTGGACACGATCCACTCCGTGAGCGGCAGAACGATCATCGAGAAGCAGGTGACCACGATCAGCGCCATGTTTTCCCGGCCGAACGCCCATTTTTCCACAACGAGGGCAGCGAGCAGCAGGCCGGTGAGGATAAAGTAGCTGATCTTGGCGCTTTTCATCGTGATATGCCGACCCAGTTCTTCATCTTGGGCCGGGCCGTCGCCCTCTTCACGCGATCCCCAGGTGATTGCGGAGAGAAACGAACCGAGCAGAATCGCCGTGGACGTCAATTCGCTGAAGCCGACGGACTGGCCCGTCAGCCACTTGTACACGGTAAACCCTGCGGCGATGGCAGTGCCCGCTCCGAACAAGGCAGCTCCCCATTTCCGTGTCGTCATCTTCATCTCACATCTCCTCCTTACGCGTGAAACAGTTCGTCGACCGTCACCCCAAGCGCGCGGGCAAGCTGAAACGCCAACTTGAGGCTGGGATCGTACTTGTTGTTTTCAATGGCGTTGATGGTCTGCCGGGAGACGCCGCACACCCTGGCCAGTTCTTCCTGGGAGATGCCTTTCAGCTTGCGCAGTTGCTTGATCTTGTTTTCCATTGGCGGTCTCTTCCTTGTGAAAATGTAAAAGATGTTTTACATATACAGCGTACCAATCTTCCGAAAAAATGTCAAAAGTGTTTTACATATACGTTTTAATTAAAATAATTATAAATAGATATTGACTTTTACTTTGGATCTAGTAAAATGATAACTGTTCCCAGTTGATAATCATTTTAATTTGATCATGGAAAGAGGGGGGAGCTGGCATGTACGATGTGATTGTGATCGGCAGCGGTCCGGCGGGCACATCCGCTGCCATCTACACGGCGAGGGGCAACCTGAAGACGCTGGTGATCGACAAAGCGCCCGGCTCCGGCGCGCTTGCCCTGACCCATAAAATCGCCAACTACCCCGGCGTGGAAGGCGAGCTGACGGGTAAAGAACTGCTGGACAGAATGAAGCGGCAGGCCCAGAGCTTTGGCGCCGAGTTCCTGCAGACGACGATTACGGCGGTGGATGTGGAGGACGAGGTGAAACGCATCTACACCGCGCACGGCACGTTTGAAGCCAAAGCGGTGATCGTCGCCACCGGATCCAAGGGACGCAACCGCATGCTGCCCGGCGAGGAACGCCTGCTGGGCAGAGGCGTCAGCACCTGCGCCACCTGCGACGGCGCGTTTTACCAAGGCGGGCACGTCGCGGTGATCGGCGACACGGAGGAGGCGCTGGAGGAAGCCATGGCGCTGACCAAGTTCGCCAGCAGGATCACCTTCATCATCCCGCGCGGCGACCTGCAGGGCGTAAACGAGATGCCGGAGCTGCCCAATACGGAGGTGCTGTTCCGCACGCGTCCGCTGGAGATCGTCGGCGAACAGAAGGTGGAAGGCGTCCGCATCCGGCGGCCGGACGGCGCAGAGGAACTGCTTCCCGTCGACGGCGTGTTCATCTTCCTGTCGGGCAGCAAACCGGGCACCGACTTTCTCGAGGATCAGGTCCCGCTGGATGAGGAAGGGTACATGATTCTCGACGAGTACATGCAGTCTGCCGTACCGGGCGTGTTCGGCGCCGGCGAAGTGCGGAGAACGCCGGTCAAGCAGGCGGTCGTCGCAGCCGCCGACGGCGCCATCGCGGCGATGGCCGTCGACAAGTACATCAACAAGCGGTCCAAAATCGTACCGCAGTACAAATAAGAATTCCGAGAGAAAAGGAGCGACCGTTTCATGGCACAAGCAATCGTTTATTCCAGCACCAATTGCGGCTTCTGCAAGCAGTTGAAAACCTATCTGGAGGAGCAAAACATCTCCTACGAAGAGCGCAACATCGACGAAAACGAGACGTATCGCGAGGAACTGGCACGATTGGGCGTGATGTCCGTGCCGCTGACGCTGATCGGCGACAAGCAGATTCTCGGCTTCAACCCGACCCGCATCAAGAAGGCGCTGGCCAGCCTGGAAGCGAGCAGCCAGTAACCCGACACCCATACCCGGAGAGGAGAGAAACCAACATGACAACGAACGCGACCGCACCGCGAGTGGAACTGAAAGTGGGCAAACCCGCCCCCGATTTTTCCATGCTGACGACGAAAAACCTGGAGACGCTGGAAGAGCGCGTCACCCTGGCCGACTACAAGGGGAAGTGGCTCGTCCTGTTCTTCTGGCCGTTTGACTTCACCTTCGTCTGCCCGACGGAAGTGACGGCGTTCAGCGACCACCTGGACGAATTCCACGACCTGGATTGCGAGGTCCTGGGCGTGTCGACGGACAGCGTCTATACGCACCGCGCCTGGATCCAAACCCCGCGCGAACAGAACGGCATCGGACCGGTGAAGTTCCCGCTGGCCAGCGACTTCAACAAGGAAACGGCCCGGGCATACGGCGTGCTTGACGAAGAAACCGGCGCGGCCCACCGCGGCCTGTTCATCATCGACCCGGAAGGCGTGCTGCGCTACCAGGTCGTGACCGACATGAACGTCGGCCGCAGCGTCGACGAAACGCTCCGCGTCCTGCAGGCGCTGCAGGCGGGCGGCCTCTGCCCGGCCAACTGGAAGCCCGGCATGAAAACGTTGTAATCAGGGGGATGGGACTGCTGTCCGATTCGCCCCCAATACGCAGCAAAGCAAAAAAGCTTGGCAAGAACGCCAGGCTTTTTTGCTATTCGTCGTGCCGATGGTTGGATGGACGGTAGGCAAGCAGCCAGCAATCCCGCCATTCCCCCTCATGCCTTTCGTGTCTGGGCAGAAACCTCGTATTTGCATGTTCACGGGCGTTCCGGCGGTGGCGGCGGCGAAACGCGTCCGCCCTCCGGCAGCGTTCGCTGTCAGCCGGACCATTCTCCAGGAGGAACCGCGGCGGCATGGACGGAGAGCGTGCAAAATCCAGCGGTTTTCGTGCGCGTTTTTGCCGGTTCTGCGGTACAATGAAAGAAAGAGAAACCACAGGAAGAGGCGACGTGACGATGCGGGATGTCAAACATCGCTATCGGGGGCTGCCGCCCCGCACGCCGGAGATGCTGTACAACATCGTGCGCAAGTTTTACCGGGGAGCGGTCAGCCACTACGACGTGATCCAGGAGAAAAAGGCGGACGTCAGGGAAGCATGGCTGCGGCGACGGGAGTGCGGCAGCGACCAGGAACTGCGGCAGGCGATGACCACGCTGTTTTTGGAGTTTCACTTGTACGTCACCTGCTGGCTGCAGATTGAGATGGCCCTCTATCGGCTGGCGCGGCAGGACGAGCGTCAGGCGGAGGTGATGGAGCGCTTCCGCGAGACGTTGGAAAAGCACGTGAAGGTGCGGGAGCTGCTGGATGAGACCGAGGCCTGCGTCCAGGCGCAGTGGCAGCATGACGGCCCCGGTCTGGCGTGCGTCGAGAGGGACGGATACCGGTTCGGAGACGTGACGTTTACCGTGGACGAGCAGAGCCTTCAAGACCTGCACGCCTTGTATGCGGCGATCATGGCCGCGAGAGAAGCCAATCCCCCCGCCGCGCCGACCGTCTCCGGCTGAGGCTGTCCGGCCCGGCGCCGGGGACGGGTATGCTCACGATCAACACGAAAAAAACGTGACCGCCAGTTTCGTGACGGTCACGTTTTTCGTTTGTGCCGGTTGTGCCGGAATCAGTAGCTGCCCGGGAAAATGGAGCCGATTTGCTGCGGAGCGTACTGGCCCGCGTTGAGGGCGCGGACTTCCTGCACGTTGGTGCCTGCAAAGCCGGGCTGAAACACGGCTTGCGCGCCGCCGCCAAACAACTGGCCGAACGACTGCTGGGGCTGAGCCTGCTGCGCGTACCCGCCGCCCAGGGATGCGGAATAGCCGCCCTGGTTCTGCTGGCGCACTTCCTGTACGTTGGTCCCGGCGAATCCGGGCTGGAACACGGCTTGGGCGCTGCCGAACGACTGGCCGAACGACTGCTGGGGCTGAGCCTGCTGCGCGTACCCGCCGCCCAGGGATGCGGAATAGCCGCCCTGGTTCAGTTGGCGCACTTCCTGCACGTTGGTGCCGGCAAATCCGGGTTGAAACACGGCCTGCGCGCCGCCCCCGAACGACTGCTGGGGCTGAGCCTGCTGCGCGTACCCGCCGCTCAGGGATGCGGAATAGCCGCCCTGGTTCTGCTGGCGCACTTCCTGTACGTTGGTCCCGGCGAATCCGGGCTGGAACACGGCTTGGGCGCTGCCGAACGACTGGCCGAACGACTGCTGGGGCTGAGCCTGCTGCACGTACCCGCCGCCCAGGGATGCGGAATAGCCGCCTTGGTTCAGTTGGCGCACTTCCTGCACGTTGGTCCCGGCAAAACCAGGTTGAAACACGACGTTTGCAGGGGCGCCGACAGATGGAAACTGCTGGTACTGCTGTCCTTGTGTGAAGTGAGTCATGTGTGTTTACACCTCCTGCCATTATCATTTCCAAGGATTAGAAGCTAATGCACGTGACTCCAATTCAAGAGAATTCTCATTTGGAAGAAAACGGGCGCTCCGGCCTGCGCCCGCAAGCGCACTGCCTCCTGATTCTGGCATCATGCCAAGCGAACCGGACAAGGATGGACGGCAAAAAAGCATGCCGGCCCCATCATCCGGCATGCTGTTCCAAATCCTCCGCGCTCCAGCCTCCGAACGCCAGCCACAAGGTGGGCTTTTCGGTAGGGGCGATTCTCGCCTTCACCGGTTGGAACCCGAGCCTGTGAAACAGGGCGAGACTGGGCTCGTTGTCGACGGCCACCCGTACGTACAGCTTGGGCAGCAGACGGCACATGCGCGCCGCGAGCGCCCGACCGATTCCCCGCCCGCGGTATCGCCTGTCGACGACGAGAAGGGAGTGGGTCAGCCCGCAGCGGGCGACGGCAAACACGCCCGCCAGCCGCTTGCCGTCCAAAGCGACCACCAGCGCCGTCTCCTCATCGGCCAGCGTCGCCGGGGTCAAATTGTCCAACCAGTTCACGTCCTGCTTGTCGATGCGCCGATCCCCCTGCTGACGCACGAACCGAACCAAGATTGGCTGAACCTGCTGCAGAGAGCGGGGAGACAGGACGACCAGGTTCATCCCCGCTACCCCGCCGCCATTCCCTGGCCGCCGGGAAGGCGGGAGACGTACTGTGCGTAATGGATCAGGTTGGACAGAGAGGAGCGGCGGATGGACGGTTCGTCAAACTTTTCCGGTTTGGCGTTGGCTTCGAAAAACCAGAGCTGTCCCTCCGCGGTCAGTCCCAGGTCCATCGACATTTCCGCCAAGGCTTTGATCTCTTCGTTCAGGGCGCGGGCGATGGTCAGCGAGGTCTCGTTGATCTTCGTTTCAACGGCCGGGGCTTCTTCATGGAACAGGGCGTTCAGCACGGTGGACAGCGGGTGAATCGAACCGCCGCGCGGCACGTGGGTGGTGATGTGCTGCGATCCGGCGCGGCGGATGCCGATCCCGGCGACACACCACTCACCCGTGCCGTTTTTCTGCACCAGGACGCGCACGTCGAACGGCTTTCCCTGAAACAGCGCCCGATTGATCCCCTGCTGCATGATGTATCCCTGTTTCCGCATGTGCCATCTGACGTGTTTCCAGACGGCGTACAGCGAGGAGAAGTGGCGGGTAACCGCTCGTTTTTCCTTCAGCCGCTGCAGGAGCCAGCCGTTCTTTTTCAGTTCCACCCGCATGATGCCCTGCCCGGCTCTGCCCCGTACGGGCTTCAGGTAGACAAACCGGTGCTGGTTGCAGAAGGTTCGGAAGCGGGTGAACGTATCCAGCTTCTTCGTCTCCGGCAAAAAGGGGGCTACCTCGGCGTGGCTGCTGAGCATGCGAAACAGCGCGTGCTTGTCAAAAAAGCAGCGGTTGAACAGCGTGACGTTCTGCAAGTCTTCGATCTGGTCCAGGGCTTTCTTCACGTCGGAGCGCCTTTCCGCCTGACGCGACGGGATGCGGTTGTAGACGACGTGCGGGAACGGCAGCACGGTTTCCAGCCACAGATTCTGCTGTTCGTCGTACAGATAGCCGCGGACGTTTTTCTTCTCCCAGTTGATCCCCTGAGGAGTGAACACGTAGACCAGCGCGCCCAACTTTTTGCCGGAGAGGGAGAGGTCCCTGAAATGATCACGATTGCCGAGAAAGGTCGGTCCGGCGCCGACAGTCAGGATGCCGATCAGCGGTCCGATCTTCAGGGAGTTGTTGACGGTCTTGTAGTTGATGCGGGTGCGGATGCGGCCCGGCTGCGGCTTTGGATTGCCCAGGTGAAGCCGTTTTTTGCAGTCAAACGGCCCAAGGCTGGCGATCAACTGCCGGTGACTGCTCGGCGTGAGCGCTTGTCGTGGGACGTGCAAAAACCATCGGCCGCTGGGGAGGATGGTCAGCCACCCGGAGCGCTGTTGGGGCATGGGTGTTTCCTCCTTCCTGTACGGTGGTTCGCCTCACCACTCAAAAGTTGGCCAGGTAGCAGCTGTAGTCGACAAGCAGGCGGCGGGATTCCTGGTCCGCCTGTTTCAGCCGGGCGTGTTTGAAGATGGACCGCCCCGGCTTGGAATTGGCTTCAAACATCCAGACGTGGCCGTGGGTGTCGATCCCCATGTCCAGTCCCAGTTCGCCCATGTCCGTCCCTCTCGCCTGTTCGAGCGCGGTGGCGATGAGGATGGCGGCCCGGGTGATGCGTTCCACCATCAAGTCTTTCTGTTTGCCGAACAGGTGGGTCAGCAGTTCGTCTCCCGGAATGACGGTTCCGCCGGTGCGGACGTGGGTGGTGACGCTGCCGGAGCCGGCTACTTTGGCCGCCATGCAGGAGACGACCCAGTTGTTCTGTTGGTTCTTGTGCAGGTGGACGCGGAAGTCAAACGGCCGGCCGTCAAACGTCAGGAGCGAGATGCCCTGTTGGGCCAGGTAGGAGCCGACGCGGCGGGTGCGGAAAACGTGCTGGTACAGCGAGGAGAGCTTGGCAAAGCGCCGCTTGACGTTTCTGCTGCCGGTGTGGTAGGAGACGTCATATCCGCGCCCCGGTTGGCGGACGATCTTGACGATGCCGTACCCCAGACTGCCGTTTTTCGGCTTCAGATAGACGATCGGGTACTTCCGCAAAAGCGTTCGGATCGTCTGCAGCGACGGCGAGGAATAGGTTTCCGGGATGTGCTCGTTCACTTCGGGATTGGGGTAGAGGATCTGATGCACGGTCCACTTGTTGAAAAACCCCTGGTTAAACATCGGCAGGTTGGCGGAGTGGGCCAGCTTGTATTTGAATTCCTGAACGGCTTCGTGGCGCTCCATCGTCCGGGAAGGAATGCGGTCGTAGACGACGTCGGGCAGGGCGGTGTTCATTTTCCGCCAGACGTACCCGCCCTGCTTGGTTGGGCGCAAGAACCAGGCGTCCACGCGGTGATGGTCCCAGTTTACATCGTGCGGGGAGAAGATAAAGTAAAAGACGCCTTTCCCCTCTTGAGCCTGCAGCAGGTTGTAAAAGAACGAGGTGCGCCCTCCGATCGGCTGGCGGGAATTGCTGCGCAGCCCGGTGGTGACGATGCCGATGGAGGGGCCGATGCGCAGGGTGTCATCTTCCCATTTGAGGTGGATCAGCCCGCCGTGCGGAATGCCCAGCTCGGCTTTCAACAGGCTCGTGATCTTGACCACATTGCTGTCCGGGTTTCGCCGGTCCTGAAAGACGGTGGCGACCACTTCCCGTTTCCCCAGCGAGATCTTGATCTTTTGACGGGGACGTAGCTGCAGCTTTTGGAAGAGGTGGGGCGGCAGGATAATGCCCGAGACATGCGGGTAGGACAGGAAGCGGAGCCGCACTCTGATCGATTCCATGCGTTGTTTACCTCCTACATGCTTTTCATGAGATAGCGGGCGTAGCGAACCGGATGCGTGATGGAGTGGAGCCGGGCCTTCGGATCGTCAATCATGCGGAACACGGTCCGTCCCGGCCTGCTGTTTACCTCGATGATCCAGACGCTGCCCGCTGTGTCGATGCCGACGTCGATCCCCAGCTCCACCAGCCGGCCGTGCACCCGCTCCAGAAAGGGAGGGAGCTCAGCCGCCAGGCGGTCGATCTGCTGTTTGATGCGGGCCTGCGTCTTCGGTTGGTAATGCCGGGCGAGAAAAGGACCCAGCGGCACAGCCTTGCCGCCTCCGTGGAGATTGGACGTGATGCTGCGCTTATCGCCCAGCCGTACGGCTTTTCCGGTTGTTTCCCACGTACCGAGGCCGTTCTTTTGCACCAAAACGCGCACGTCAAACGGCGTCCCGTCCGGCGTGTGCAGCGACAGATACGGCTGGACCAGAAACGTCCGCCCCGCGGTAAAGCCGGTGACGAAGGTCTTCAGCCCTTCTACCGTGCGGATCGTGCGGGAAAACGGCTCGTTTTTCCGGTCCCGCCCGGCAATCTCGTAGCCGTTGGGGGTGGGAACGATCCGCACCACGCCGGAACCGTGCGTGCCGGCGATCGGTTTGATCACGGCCGAGCCGTGCGTTTCCAGCATCTCCCGCAGCGCGGACATGGTCAGGATCTCGGTCGGAGGAAGCCACGCGGCCAACTCCGGCGACTTGCTCAGCATCTGGTGGACCTGCCACTTGCCGGAGAGACCGTGGCCCAGGAACGTGATCTGCGGATCGTTTTGCAACTTTTCCACGAATGGTTTATAGTGGCGGTATGACGGACCGACAAAACAGCGGTCGTAGATGACGGCCGGCAGCGGAAAGGTGCCGCTGCGCCAGGCGCCGTCACGATATTCAAACCCGGCGACGGTACGGGATGCAAAATCGACCTGGCGCGGAGAAAAGACAAAGACGTGGATGCCTGCCTTGCGTCCGATCAGCGTCAGTTTTTTGTAATACGCTTTTTCCTGAAAATGGGAGCCGTGGCATCGGGTCATAATGCCCAGGCTTTTTTGGTTTGACGTCATGGAGGGTCACCTTCGTCTGATTTTCTTGCCTTTACTTTTTTTGGCTGTCCGGGGAAACCCGCACAAATAGGCGGCGTAATCCAGCATTCGCAGGACGGATGGACGCACGCGCCGGGGAGGGGCTTCCTCCCTGGCCGCCAGCGGTACCGTGTTGGCTGATTTGGAGGGCTTGCTGTTTATTTCCAGGAGCCAGACACGGCCGCGGATATCGACGCCGAGATCCACGCCGAATTCCGCGTACCGGCCGGAGAGCGACTGCTCCAGCAGCCGGGAGAGCTTCAGCGCGACGCTGCGGAGCGTCGCGACGGTCGGACGCGTACCCGCTGCCCAGGGGCCGCAGATGCGCAGAGCCTGGGCGGGACCGATCATCGCTCCGCCGCGCGAGACGTTGGAGACGACGCTGTTTTGGCCCAATCGTGCGACCATCGACGTGACGACCCATTCGCCTCTGCGGTCTTTTTGCACCAGCACGCGAAAGTCGGTGGGGCGCTGCTGGATGCCGATCAACGGCAGCCCCTGCTGCAGCAGGTACGGCTTTCCGTTTGTCCGGCTCAGCAGGTATTGATGCAGGCCGGAAATGCTCGAAAATGCTCTGGCCGCGCCGCCGGGCCGGGTCGTCTGATACCCGCCGCCCGTGCGCCGCAGGCGGATGATGCCGCGTCCCATGCTGCCGTTTGTCGGCTTGGCGTAGACGGTCCTGTGTCTTTCCAGCATCTGTTTCAGATCCGTCAGACCGTAATAGCGGACCGTCCGGGGCAGATGTTCGGCGGCGGCCGGCTCGTTTTCCAGAGCCGTGTGGACGTGCCACTTATTGAGAAATTGTTCGTTGAAAAACGGGATGTTGAATTCCTTGCACCGCTGGATCCATTCGCCCATGGCCTCGCTTTGCTCCCGCTTCCGGGAGACGAGCCGGTTGTAGATGCATTGAGGCAGCGGCAGCACCGTTTGCCTCCATTCTCCGCTGCGGCGGATCATGCCGCGGACGATCTGCTGATCCCAGTTGACGTCCTGCATGCGAAACGCGCAGACGATCCCGCCGCGGCGGCTGCAGACGTCCGCCATTTCGTTGAAGAACGAGGTGAACGAACCAAACGGGGCGGCCGGGGACTGGGTGTCGTAGCGGGAGACCAGAACGCCCAGATAGGGGCCAAAAACAAGACGCTGCTGGCTCGCGTAAAAACGTGCCAGCAGGGGAACTCCCGTAGGCAAATGCAGCGTGTGGGCCAGTGAGGGGCGAATCAGGGTGAGGCCGCTTCGTTCCATGCCCTTTACGCGGGCGCAAGCCGTCTTGCAGCCAAACTGGACGGTGAGCGTCGACGGAGCGAGCTTCCACTTGCGCAGGCACGCTTGGGGCAGATACAAATCGATGTCCGTCTTGGGATCGTACGATTGCAGAACCGTCGGAACGTAAGACATGGCAATCCCCTTCCCATCAGACATGAAGTTAGTCTATTTTATGAGCAGGCATATACTTTGGTTCCATGGAGGAAAAAGAGAGGGCGTTTGCATAGATGAATGCGTGGATAGTGTTGCTGATGAACGTGGCGGTCGGTTCCGCCATTGGCGGCGTGACAAACGAGTTGGCGATCCGCATGCTGTTTCGCCCGCACAAGCCGTGGAAGATCGGCGGGTGGCGGGTACCGTTTACGCCCGGATTAATTCCCCGCCGGCGGGATGAGATCGCCGTCCATATGGGGCGGCTGGTGGAAGAGTACCTGCTGACCACCGAGGGCATCAAACGGGCGCTGGCCCGAAGCGGGATGGAGAACACCTTGAACACCTGGCTGACTGGCGTGGCCGACAGATGGTGCGCGGACGGCCGCACCCTGCGTGAGTTTCTGCACGCTGCCGCTCCCGGGCTGTTGGCCGAAGACGGCGGCGTAAGCGAAAGCGTGCGCCGTCCGCTTCACCTGCGGTGGCAGGCGTTTGTCGACGAGCTGATTCATCATTATGAACAGAAGCGGCTGCGCGAGCTGATCCCCGCGGAGGGGATGGCCCGGATCGACACGGCGCTGGAGGATGTCAGCCGCCTCCTGCTGGAGCGTTTCCGCGCCTATCTGCATTCACCCGACGGTCAGCAGACGGTACAGCAGATGCTGCGCGGACTGCTCGGCGGAGGGGGCATGTTTGGCGGATTGGTCGGCATGTTTCTGACGGACGAGAAAATCGCCGGCAAGCTGCTGCCCTACCTGGACGACCTGCTGGCCCATCCGGAACTGGCGGATCGCCTCAACCGCTTTTTGCGCCAGGAAGCGGACAAATGGCTGGACAAAAGCGTGCGGGAAGTGCTTGACTGGATCGGAGCGGAGCAGGTGGAAGCGTGGTCGTCTGCCCTTTTTGCCAAACTGGAGGAGCAAGGCGTCCGGCTTCTGGACAAGCCGCTGGGCCATCTGCTGTCCCCGCTGAGGGAGACGGTGGCGGGCCAGGTGATTCCCCGGCTGGCACGCTGGATGGTGGAGACGGTGGAGCACAACGTGGAGCGGCTGCTTCACAAACTCTCCATCCGCGACATCGTCACCAGGCAGGTGGAGGGCTTCCCGATCGAGCGGATTGAGGAGATGATCGTGGGGATTTCCGGACGGGAGTTTCGCATGATCACCATTCTCGGGTTTATCCTCGGAGGCGTCATCGGACTGGTGCAGGGGCTGTTGGCCGCCTTGTGGGGATAGCGATGCGTCCTGCTCTCCGGCCATGACCATCTGAAACGAAACTGTAAAGCCGCTGTAATCTTTCTGTAATATTCCCGGGGTAAGATAAAGACACGATGAAAACCCCCTTAATGATATACTTTCTGCCGGAGTAGCCGCAAAGCTACTCTTTTTTTTTACCCGGCCATCAGGTATAGTGAACCCAGGAGAGTACCTGAACATCCCGGGTTGGCCGGTCCCGGCGGCAGCGCGTGCCGGGGCCATCCGTACCGCCGTGGAAGCAAAGGATGGAGGGTGGGTACAAAACGAATGGCAACCAAACACGAGCAGATTCTTCAATATATCGACCGTCTTCCGATCGGTACGAAGATCTCCGTGCGCCAGATCGCCAAGGATCTGGACGTGAGCGAAGGCACCGCCTACCGGGCGATCAAGGAAGCGGAAACACAGGGCTACGTCAGCACCATCGAGCGCGTCGGAACGGTGCGGATCGAGAAAAAGCAAAAGGAGAACATTGAACGGCTGACGTTTGCCGAAGTGGTCAACATCGTCGACGGCCACGTCGTGGGCGGCCGCGAGGGGCTGCACAAAACGCTGAACAAGTTCGTCATCGGCGCCATGCAGTTGGAGGCGATGATGCGCTACATCGACGCGGGCAGCCTGCTGATCGTGGGGAACCGCTACCAGGCGCACAAAATCGCCCTGCAGCAGGGGGCGGCCGTCCTGATTACCGGCGGCTTCGACACCAGCGAAGAAGTAAAGCAGTTGGCCGACCGGCTGGCCCTGCCGATCATCTCGTCCAGCTATGACACGTTTACCGTCGCCTCGATGATCAACCGGGCCATTTACGATCGGCTGATCAAAAAAGAGATCGTCATGGTGGAAGACATCCTGAAACCGCTGGCGGAGACGCCCGTGCTGCTCCCGACGGACACGGTCGCCAAGTGGCACCAGTACACGGAGCTGTATCAGGACACCCGCTTTCCCGTCGTGGACGAGCAGATGCGGCTGATCGGGATCGTCACGTCGAAAGACATCATCGGCCACGAGGAGACAGCGACGATCGACAAGGTGATGACAAAAAATCCGATCACCACTTCGCCGCGCGTCTCCGTGGCCTCCTCCGCGCATCTGATGGTGTGGGAGGGCATCGAACTGCTGCCGGTCGTGGACAACTACCGCAAGCTGGTCGGCGTGCTCAGCCGCAACGACGTGCTGAAGGCCCTGCAGTACACGGCCAAGCAGCCGCAGATGAGCGAGACGTTTCCCAACCTGATCATGTCTCACTTCCGCGAGGAGCGGCAGGGAGAGCAGCTCGTCTACCAAGGGGAAGTGACGCCCCAGATGACCAACCACCTGGGGACGATCGCCAGCGGCATCATGACCACCGTCATGGTGGAAGCGGCGTGCAACCTGCTGCGCCTGCACCGGCGCGGGGACATGGTGCCGGAGAACATCACCGTCTACTTTTTGAAGCCGGTGCAGATGGAGAGCCAGATCGAGGTGCGGCCGCGCCTCATGGACATCAGCCGCCGCTTCGGCAAGGTGGAAGTCTCCGTGTACCACGGCGACCAGCAGGTGGGCCAGGCGATGGTGACGGCGCAGATCATCGATCGGTAATCAATCGGAATCACGAAAAAAAGGTCGTCCGGACGGCAGTGCCGCGGACGGCCTTTTTGGCTTGCAGGCGGAGGGTGTCCGAGGAAGGCTAACGGCTGGCCGGGTCCGGCCGGGACATGTGGAAACAGCAGGCAAACACCCAGTACGAACACGTCACAAACAGCATGAACACCCCGATGAAGTGGACGGCAACGGGCTCTGCCAGCGCCTGCAGGGAATCGCGGAGGATCGCTCCCGGATGGGACAAGAGGTCCCAACTGTTCCAGCGCAAGAAACGTCCCAGGTAGACGCCGATGCTGCTCAACAGCAGGACGACCAGCGAGAACAGCCAGCCGAGGACGGGGCGGGTCAAGGAGCGGACCACATCCTGCAGGAGAGACAGGGAAACGAAACCGGCGATCAGGGCGGTGAACGCGGCGAAAGCGTTGAGCAGCGGATCGAAGTAGAGCGGCATCCCCTCCTTGATCACCGCCAGATGCGCGAGATCGGTCACCATGTACGGCGCGTTCGGGAGGAACAGCAGCCACAGACAGCCAAGGGGCAGCATCGTCCAGGTCAGCCGCCGCCGAACCGTCCAGATCAGGCGGATGGCCGTCGCCGCCAGCAGCGGGACCCAGGCCAGGGCCAGGTTGGGTTTGATCAGCCACAGATAGCTGGTGCTCGACATCGTCTGCATGCGGTGCCACAGCAGCAGGGCGCAGGCCGCCGAAGCCGCGCCCAGCGCGAAAAGCAGGACAAACAGACGCTTGTTGTGATGGATGAGCGTACGCAACGGTTTTCGCCTCCTACTGTCCCGGACTGGTGTGTTCCTTACGCGGCCGCCTGTTTGGCCGCATTCACCCGTGGGCCGAACAGGCGGACAGTCGGCCGCATATACGTTTGTTCACCGGGACCTGTACAATGTCAATTGGTGAGGTTATCTGTACGAAGACAGAAAAAAGTTGAGCAGTCCGACTGCGACGAAAAAACCGAGCAGCCCAATCAGGAAATAACCTATATACAGAATGATTCGGTAGGGGGATTGATTGCGCATGGTTGTCCACCTTCCCTTGCGTATTGCGGCAGCCGCTTGGCTGTCACCGCCCGTTTTGCTTACGGGCACGGGCTGTGCCAATTTCCGTGGGTTGCTCCATACAGCATCGCTTCCTCCTGGTAGTGCTTCGCGGAACACTGATCCCGATCGGGCAGAATGCCGGAGCGGCGGAACTTCCAGGCACAGGCGATGAGGCCGAGCGCCAGGGAGCCGAGGACGTACATCATGATCCCGTCACCATCCTTTTTCCAGTTCTTACTGGTATATACGTGCAGACCGGCCCGGACGTTTCGCGGTCCGCATTGACAGCGGAGAAAAAGCGGCTTATGTTTAGGATTAGACAATCATCTAATGTAATGGACACGATATACACGATAGAAACGGAAGGAGGGGGTTCCCGTGCAGCTGGAAAAGCTGGTCACCTTTTACAAAGCGCTGGGAGACCCGACCCGGCTGCGCATCGTCGCGCTCCTGGCGAACGGTCCGCTGCACGGCCAAGCGCTGGCCGGCAAGCTGGGCGTCACCCCGCCCACCATCACGCACCACATGGCAAAGCTGCGCGAGGCCGGGATCGTCTACGAGCGGCGGGATAAAAACACGATTTACTTTACCCTGCACGAGACCAATCTGACGCGCAAATCGCAGGCGCTTCTGACCCTGCTGGACAAGGCGAAAGGAACGGAAGGAGCGGCAGAGATGGAGGAAACGGACGAGAAGCTGGCGGCGGAGAAAATGCAGGTGATCCGCCATTTCTTCACGGCGGACGGCAGGCTGAAGCACATCCCGACGCAGCGGAAGAAAAAGCTGATCGTCTTCGAACACATGGTGCGGGGACTGGAGCGGGGACGAAAGTACGAGGAGCGGGAAATCAACGAGTACATCCGCCGCTTCCACGACGATTACGCCACGATCCGGCGCGAATTTGTGATGAATCACTATATGTACCGGGAGAACGGCATCTACGAGTTGAATCCCCCGGAGATGTGGGCCAAGGCGGAAGACCTGCGCTGAAGAGCGGAGCGGCTGCGAAAGCGGCGCAAACAAAAAAGGACAACCGTCGGCACCTGGCACTCCGGTTGTCTGAAGCAAGAATGTCACACATGCTCATTATACGCAGGAACAACGATTTTGGCCAGAAAAAACGAATGGGAACGGAGGAAAAACGTTCCTATGGCAGGCTCGGCCGCAGACGGCTACGAGCCTTTTTTCAGTTCCGCCTGCCACGCGGCGCGGTAGTGGAGGAAGTTGCGCGTGCCGAGAAACAGGTTGACGCCGCCGACAAACAGGAGCAAGAGGGCGATCACGACGCGGATCGTGTCCAGCGGTTCAAACGTCAACTGGTTCAGTCCCAGCAGGGTGACCAGCACGCCGAGCGACATGTTCATCTTGCCCAGGGTCATGCGCGACGCCAGCGGGTGCATCCCGCGCTGACGAGCGGTAATGCTGTAGTACACGCTGGCCACCAGGGAAGCCAGCACTCCGGTTACATAGGTCGCAAACCACATGCATGGATTCATCCTCTCCTGCGATCTGGTACTATCCTACCAAAGTTTGCGAAAGCGGGCAAACTGGACAGGGGAATGTTTGTTCCCGTCCGGTTTTGTGGTATAATTTTCTTGTACAATAGTACACCGGTTCGCAAAGGGCGGCTCCCCCCCATCCCTGCGAGAAAGGGGGTGACGCGATGACGGTATACCAAGCGTTGAGTCTGATGCTGACGTTCGGTACCCTGGTTGTCTTGCTCCTGACGAACAAAAAGAAGTAGGCCGCGCGTGAGTCCGACAGCTCCGCAACCTACTCCTCTTCCAACGGGCCGTTCCCTTTGCGGAAACGTCTATTGTGCGATGACCGGAGCGCGGCAACGCTTCGGTCTCTTTCGTTTGATTCCCGTTCCACGACCCTTGCCGGCAAGGGAACCCCTTTCTTTCACTATACCCCTGCGGGAAGGGATTGTAAAGCCCGCGCCTGCCGCGACGGGGCCGGGATGGAGTATAATGAAAGAAAACGACAACGGGACGGAACAAGAGAGGAAGGAACGCGATGACCCCCTTTGTCCATCTGCACGTGCACACGGAATACAGCTTGCTTGACGGCGCGGCTCGCATCGAGGAACTGGTGCGCCGGGCGGCGGAGCTGGGCATGCCGGCCCTGGCGATGACCGACCACGCCAACCTGTACGGCGCCGTGCCGTTTTACAAGGCCTGCCGGGACGCCGGCATCAAGCCGATCATCGGCATGGAGGCGTACGTCATCGAAGGAAACCTGCAGGATCGCGTGCGCAATGCCCCCGCACCGTACCATCTCGTGCTGCTGGCGGAGAACGACCGCGGCTACCGCAACCTGCTCAAGCTGGCTACGCTGGCCAACACGGAGGGCCACTTCATCCTCCCCCGGCTGAACAAGGAGGCGCTGGCCCGCTACAGCGAAGGGCTGATTGCGCTGAGCGCCTGCCGGGAGGGGGAGGTGGCCCGGCTGCTGCTCGCAGGCGATATCGAGGGGGCCCGCCAGGCGGCGCTCTGGTATCGGCAGGTGTTCGGCGCCGACCGGTTTTACCTGGAGCTGCAGGACCACGGGCTGGAGATCGAGCGCAGGCTGAATCAGCGGCTGCTCCGTCTGGGGCAGGAGACGGGCATTCCGCTCGTCGCCACCAACAACGTGCACTACGTCTACCGGGAACAGCACCGGCAGCATGACATTTTGCTGGCGATCGGCGAGGGCAAGACGGTGGACGAGGAGAACCGGTTTCGCTACGAGACCGACGAGTACTACCTGAAAAGCGGTGACGAGATGGCCCGCCTGTTCGCCTACGCGCCGCAAGCGCTGGCCAACACGGCCGCCATCGCCGAGCGCTGCCAGTGGCACCTGTCGTTTGGCCAGCACATTTTGCCGAAATTTCCCCTGCCCGCCGGACAGGAACCGACGGCTTTCCTGCGGGATCTGTGCGAACGGGGCTGCCGCGAGCGCTACGGGGAAATCACGCCCGAGGTGCGCGAGCGGCTGGAACACGAGCTGGCGATCATCACGCGGACCGGTTTTACCGATTACTTTCTGATCGTCTGGGATTTCATGCGCCACGCCCATGAGCAGGGCATTCCGACCGGGCCGGGACGCGGTTCGGCGGCGGGCAGCCTGGTGGCCTATGCGCTGAAGATCACCAATGTCGATCCGCTCCGCTTCAGCCTGCTGTTTGAACGGTTTCTCAACCCGGAGCGGGTGACGATGCCGGACATCGACATCGATTTTTCCGTGGAGCGGCGGGACGAGGTGATCCGCTACGTGGCCGACAAGTACGGGCATGACCGGGTGGCCCAAATCATCACGTTCGGCACGATGGCGGCCCGGGCGGCCGTTCGCGACGCGGGGCGGGCGCTGGGTCTGTCGCTTGGCCTGGTGGACCGGGTGGCCAAAATGATCCCGCAGTCTCCCGGCATGACCATCGACAAGGCGTTTCAGCTCAATCCCGAGCTGGGCAAGCTGTGCGAGACGAACAGCCAGGCGAAGCAGTTGATCGAGGCGGCCAAGGGCGTCGAGGGGCTGCCCCGCCACGCTTCCACTCACGCGGCCGGCGTGGTGATCGCGCCGGAGCCGCTGACCGAGTACGTGCCGCTGCAGACCGGCAGCGAAGGATTGGCCTTGACCCAGTACCCGATGGAAGCGCTGGAAGAGATCGGGCTGTTGAAGATGGATTTTCTCGGCCTGCGCAACCTGACGATTATTCAGGAAACGCTGCGCCACCTGCGGGAACAGGGGATCGACCTCGACCTGGAGCGGATTCCCCCCGACGACGCCAAGACCTTCCGGATGCTCAGCCGCGGCGAGACGACGGGGATCTTTCAACTGGAATCGGCGGGGTTCCGCAGCGTGCTGCGCGAGCTGAAGCCGACCAGCCTGGCCGACATCGTCGCCGTGCTCGCCCTCTACCGGCCGGGGCCGATGGAGATTATCCCGCAGTACATCCAGGCCAAGCACGGCGAAACCCAGGTGCACTACGCCCACCCCGACCTGGAGCCGATCCTGAAAGAAACGCACGGCTTCATGATCTACCAGGAGCAGATCATGCAGATCTCCTCCAAGCTGGCCGGGTTCAGCCTGGGAGAAGCGGACATTTTGCGGCGGGCGGTGGGCAAAAAGAAACGGGAGCTGCTGGCCGAGCAGCGGGAGAAGTTCGTCGCCGGCTGCGTCAAGCAGGGCTACGGGGAGCGGCTCGGCAACGAAATCTACGACCTGATCGTACGCTTCGCCGACTACGGCTTCAACAAGGCGCATTCGGTCGCCTACGCGATCATCGCCTACCAGATGGCCTACCTGAAGGCCAACTATCCGCTCGCCTTCATGGCCGCGCTGCTGTCGCTGTCCATCGGCAGCCAGACGCGCATCGCCGAGTACACCGAAGAAGCGCGCCGACTGCGGCTGACCGTGCTGCCCCCGGACGTCAACGAGAGCCAGGCCTTCTTTACCGTGGAGCAGGAGGCCATCCGCTTCGGACTGGCCGCGGTCAAAAACGTCGGCTACGGCGCCATCGACTCGATCGTGCGGGAGCGGGCCAAACGGCCGTACCGCGACCTGTTTGACTTCTGCGCCCGGGTGGACGGCAGGCTGGTCAACCGGCGGGTGGTCGAATCGCTGATCCTCTGCGGCGCGCTGGATTCGCTGCCCGGCCACCGCAGCCAGCTCATGGTGCTGCTGGACGAGGCGATGGGCAAAGCGACGGGCAGGCGGCAGGAGCGGGACGCCGACCAGCTCAACCTGTTTGCCGGAGAGGACGGAACAGAGCCGGCGCGTCCGCCGTCCGAGTACCCCGACGTGCCCCCGTTCTCCCGCAGCCAGCGGTTGAAAGAGGAGCGGGAACTGCTCGGCGTCTACCTGTCCGGCCATCCGCTGGACCAGTTCGCCCACCTGGTCAACCGGCCGGAGGTGCACGCCGTCTCTTCGCTGGCCGAGTGCGCCCGGGACCAGACGGTAAAAGTGGTGGGCATGATCGTCGAAGAGCGGCGGATTCAGACCAAAAAAGGGGAACCGATGGCTTTCGTCACGCTGGAGGACAAAACCGCCCAGGTGGAGATGGTCGTCTTTCCGAAGGTGTACGCCAAATACGCCGGCCTGTTGGCGCGGGAGCGGATCGTCGTCGTGGAAGCGCGGGTGGATCATCAGGACGACGCGGTGAAGCTGCTGGCCTCCCGCATGTGGGATGCCGAAGCGCTGCCCAGGCCGTCGACGGAACCGGTGCTGTTTGTCAAAATTGCGCCGGAACAGGAGCGCGATTCGACGCTGCACCGGCTGCAGCGGCTGTTTGTCGAAAAAAAAGGAACGATTCCCGTCGTGCTGTACTACGAAGGAAAAAAGCAGACGATTCGCCTGCCGGACGCGATCCGCGTTGAGGTTGATGAGTCCTTTTTGGAGCAAGCGCGAGCAATTGTGGGAAGTGACAGCGTAATCCAGAAAGAATTGCCTGTAAACTGGGGAGGATGAACCAAGTCCTCCCTTTTTCGCCGTTTTCGGCAGCTTTACAGGAGAATGGGTTTTGTTATAATGGGGACATACGCAGAAAAGTGGTCTGACCACTTAGGTTCGATATAGATAAGTGAAACAGATAACCAAGCGATACCAGACATACATGAAATGGAGTGGTACTTGTGTCCAATTTGCGAGAGGATGCGCTGGAACTTCACCGGAAGCACAGGGGGAAACTGGAGGCGGTCACCAAGGTGCCCGTACGCAACGCCCGCGATCTGAGCCTGGCGTATTCGCCGGGGGTGGCAGAGCCGTGCAAGGAGATCTTTGACGACGTGTCCAAGGTGTACGACTACACGATGAAAGGCAACCTGGTGGCCGTGGTCAGCGACGGCACCGCCGTGCTCGGACTGGGCAACATCGGCCCGGAAGCGGCCATGCCGGTCATGGAAGGCAAGGCGGTCCTGTTCAAGTCGTTTGCCGGCGTCGACGCCTTCCCGATCTGCCTGAACACCACCGACGTGGACAAGATCGTGGAGACGGTGAAGCTGCTGGAGCCCACGTTTGGCGGCGTCAACCTGGAAGACATCGCCGCACCCGCCTGCTTTGAAATCGAGGAGCGCCTGAAAAAGGAAACCAACATCCCGATTTTCCACGACGACCAGCACGGCACGGCCATCGTAACCGCAGCCGGTCTGATCAACGCGCTGCGCGTGGTGAACAAAAAGCTGGAGGACATCCGCGTGGTGACCAACGGGGCCGGAGCGGCCGGCATCGCCATCATCAAGCTGCTCCTGTCCATGGGCGTCAAAGACGTGATCATGTGCGACACCAAGGGAATCGTGTACGAAGGACGTCCCTTCGGCATGAACCCGGTCAAGGAAGAAATGGCGAAAATCACCAACCGCAGCAAAAAGCAGGGTGATCTGGCCGAGGCGATGAAGGGCGCCGACGTATTCATCGGCGTATCCGTGGCCGGCGCCGTCACCCAGGAGATGGTCCGGTCGATGAACCGCGATCCGATCATCTTTGCGATGGCCAACCCGGTTCCGGAAATCATGCCGGAGGAAGCAAAAGCGGCGGGTGCTGCCGTCGTCGGCACGGGCCGTTCCGACTTCCCCAACCAGGTGAACAACGTCCTGGCGTTCCCGGGCATCTTCCGCGGCGCGCTGGATACCCGCGCCACCAACATCAACGAAGAGATGAAACGAGCGGCGGTTTACGCCATCGCCGATCTGATCTCGCCGGAAGAGCTGTCTGCCGACAAGGTGATTCCGGCGCCGTTTGACCCGCGCGTCGCTCCCCACGTGGCGGCCGCGGTGGCGAAGGCGGCGATGGAGAGCGGCGTGGCCCGCATTTCCGTCGATCCCGAAGAGATCAAGGAAAGAACGGCGAAACTGGCCGCCATCTCGCTGCAAGAGGCGTAATCCCGGCCGTACGGGAACAACGATGAACACCCTCCCAACCGTGTGAGCGGTCGGGAGGGTGCTTCGCCGTAGACAGTCAATAAGGAGGGTGGAAAGGTGCTCGATTCTGCGCAAGAGCGAAAAGTGTACGAGGGCATTCTGCTGCAGATCCATGAAATCGTTCGGGAAAAAAACTTGCGCCCCGGCGACAAGCTGCCGTCCGAACGGGAGCTGTCCGAACAGTTGGGAGCGGGCCGTTCCTCCGTTCGGGAGGCGCTTCGGGCCCTGGAACTGCTGGGACTGATTGAAACCCGCCGGGGAGAAGGCACCTTTTTGAAGCACTACCGTCACAACCGCCTGATTGACATTCTCGGCTACTTTATCCTGCGGGACTACAAGACGAAAAAAGACCTGATCGAGATGCGCCGGATTCTGGAGCTGGAAGCGGTGCGGCTGGCCTGCCGGCGCGCCACAGACAAGCACTTTGAAGAGATGGAGCGGATCCTGAAAGCGGCGGAGGAGCGCGTGGAGCGCGGCGAGGTTCCCACCGAGGAAGACTACCAGTTTCACCGCGTCATCTGCCGCTCCAGCCGCAACTCCATCCTGCATCGCATCTGGGCGCCGCTCGTCGAGTACAGCGACAGCGTCCGCAGCGAATCGCTGGGACGCGAAGGCCGGGCCCGCACCGCGCTGGCGGAGCACCGTCGGATCATGGAAGCCATCCGCGAGGGAGACGAAGCACTGGCGGTGGAGAGGATGAGGGAGCACCTGGAAAACAGCAAGCTCTAGGCGCGCGCCCCGCCTTGTCCGCGCCCTCCCCCGATTTGCGACGAGCGCTGGCGCTGTGATATGATGATGCAGACCTGTTTTGGACGATGAAGGAGGTTGCCAGCATGTGGACGGTCATCTACATCGCTCCTAGCGCAAAAATCGCGGAACGGATACAGCAACGTTTGACAGATGAAGGATTCCTGGTCAAGGTTCGCGAGGCGAAGGTTTCGAAGCAGTACGAGATTCTCGTGCCCGAAAGCGAAGTTCACGAAGTCCAGGAAGTACTCGGCACGATCCTTCACTGACCAGAAAGGTGAGGTGTAACTGTGCTTAAAGACCTGTTCGGGAAGAAGCGAAAGTTCGCGACTGTCCCCGCGGAGACGTTTGCGCGCGTTCCCGCCGGCGCTGACGGCGCCAAAGTGACGGGACCCAAGGAAAAGGAAGTTCCCGAGGGACTGATGAATAAATGCCCGCACTGCGGGACCATACACTACTCCAAGGACCTGGAGAAAAACCTGCGCGTCTGCAAAGGCTGCCAGTACCATTTCCCCATGTCCGCTCCCGAGCGCATCCAGTCGCTCCTGGATGACGGGAAGCTGACCGAGGAGTTCGACGCGGACCTGATCACCGCCAATCCGCTCGGCTTTCCCGGTTATCTGGAGAAGCTGGAACAAGACATGAAAAACACCAATCTCAACGAGGCGGTCATCACCGGCGAGGGCGTGCTCGGAGGCAACCGCATCATCATCGGCGTGATGGACTCCCGCTTTCGGATGGCCAGCATGGGATCGGTCGTCGGCGAGAAGATCACCCGGGCGATCGAGCGGGCCGTGGAGCGGCGTCTGCCGTTTCTCCTCTTCTCCGCGTCCGGCGGGGCGCGGATGCAGGAAGGCGTGCTCAGCCTGATGCAGATGGCCAAGACGAGCGCGGCGCTGGCCCGGCTGGACCGGGAGCGGCTCTTGTTCATCTCCGTGCTCACCAACCCGACATACGGCGGGGTGACCGCCAGCTTCGCCTCGCTCGGCGACTACAACATCGCCGAACCGGGCGCGATGATCGGGTTTGCCGGCCGCCGCGTGATTGAGCAGACGGTTCGCCAGGAGCTGCCAAAAGATTTTCAGACGGCGGAATTCCTGCTGAAGCACGGACAGCTCGACATGGTGGTGCATCGCAAGGACATGCGGACCACGCTGGCCAAACTCGTCGAGCTGCACACGATTCGGGAGGGAGTGTAGAGATGGCAGGCGAACTTCCCTTTGAAAAGCCGCTGGTGGAACTGCAGGAAAAGATCAAGGAACTGCGCAGGTTTACCGAGGAAAAAGGCATCGATTTTTCGGATGAGGTCGTTCGTTTGGAGAAAAAGGCCAAGGATCTGGCCGAGCAGATTTACGGCAATCTGACGCCCTGGCAGCGCGTGCAGATCGCCCGCCACCCCGAGCGGCCCACGACGCTGGACTACATTCATCATATCTTTACGGATTTTCTGGAAGTGCACGGCGACCGCTGTTTCGGCGATGATCTGGCGATTGTCGGCGGAATCGCCAAACTGGACGGCCGTCCGGTCACGGTGGTCGGCCACCAGAAAGGAAAAGACACCAAGGAAAACATCAGCCGCAACTTCGGCATGGCCCATCCGGAAGGCTACCGCAAGGCGCTGCGGATCATGCAGCAGGCGGACAAGTTCGGCCGCCCGATCATCTGCTTCATCAACACGTCGGGGGCGTATCCCGGCAAGGCGGCGGAGGAGCGCGGCCAGAGTGAAGCGATTGCCCGCAACCTGCGGGAGATGGCGGGCTTCCGCGTTCCGATCATCTGCGTGGTGATCGGCGAAGGCGGCAGCGGCGGCGCCTTGGCCATCGGCGTCGGCAACCGCGTCTACATGCTGGAGAACTCCACCTACTCGGTCATTTCGCCGGAGGGGGCGGCGGCCATTCTCTGGAAGGACGCCAGCCTGGCGATGCGCGCGGCGGAAACGATGAAGATCACCGCGCCCGATCTTTTGGAACTGGGCGTGATCGACGGGATTATCGAGGAGCCGTTCGGTGGTGCCCACCGCGATGTGGTCCAGCAGGCCGGCCATGTCAAGGCGAAGCTGCTGGAAGGATTGGAACAGCTCGACCGTTTGAGCCCGGAACAACTGATACAGGATCGTTACGAAAAGTTCAAACAGATCGGCGCCTACGCCTCCCTCTGATCCAGAGGAGGCGTTTTTGGCTTTTTTCTGCGCGGGAAATCTGCTACAATCGTATTCGGATGCGGGATTTGTCAGATCTTTCAAAAAGTATGGCACATATTCCGCAATGAGTGTAACAGATATAAATGCGGAACTGATACAGCATGTTTCAAACGCGTTTTGACACATACTGTTTCCGTTTCAAGACATGCTAATGACGATAAGAAGGGTCGTTGAGCCTTTGTTTACGACAGGAGAGGTGGTTTCCATGCAGAAAATCGCAGTTTTGACCAGCGGCGGGGATTCTCCGGGGATGAACGCGGCCGTTCGCGCCGCCGTGCGCCGCGCCGCCTATCACGGCGTGCAGATGTACGGGGTGTACCACGGATACGAAGGGCTGATGCGCGGCCATATCCAGGAGATGACGCTGGGATCCGTCGGGGACATCATCCATCGGGGCGGAACCATCCTCTATTCGGCCCGCAGTGAAGAGTTCAAGACGGAGGCAGGCCAGGAGAAGGCGGTTCGCCAACTGCACAACCACGGCATCGAAGGATTGATCGTGATCGGTGGCGACGGCTCCTTCCGCGGAGCGCAGAAGCTGACGGAAAAGGGCATCCCCACCATCGGCGTGCCCGGTACCATCGACAACGACATTCCGTGCACCGATTTCACCATCGGGTTTGACACCGCGCTCAATACGATTGTGGAAGCGATCGACAAAATCCGCGACACCGCCACTTCGCACGAGCGCACCTACATCATCGAGGTGATGGGGCGCGACGCCGGCGACCTGGCGCTGTGGGCCGGTCTGGCCGCAGGCGCGGAGTCGATCATCATTCCGGAAGCGGAACAGGACATGGACGACATCATCGAACGGCTGCACGCCGGACACCGCCGCGGCAAGAAGCACTCGATCATCATCGTGGCGGAAGGCGTCGGCAGCGCCGCCACCTACGCGGAGGAAATCAAGCAGCGGACCGGCTGGGAGACCCGCGTGACCGTGCTCGGCCACATCCAGCGGGGCGGTTCACCGACCGCGTTTGACCGCATGCTGGCCAGCCGCATGGGCGCGGCGGCCGTGGACCTGCTCCTGGAAGGAAAGCGGGACCGAATGGTCGGCATCCGCAACAACCAGATCGTCGACGTCGACTTCAAGGAAGCGTTGTCGCAAAAGCACCAGCTGGACTTGTCCGTCTATCAGTTGGCGCGTACGCTGTCCATTTAGAGCGGCGGGAATGACAGCTTGTTTCATAGGAGGGACGCACAGTGCTGCGTAAGGCGAAAATCGTATGTACCATCGGACCGGCGAGCGAGTCGGTCGAGACGCTGAAAAAACTGATTCACGCCGGCATGAACGTGGCCCGGCTCAACTTTTCCCACGGTTCGCACGAGGAGCATGCCGCCCGGATCGCCAACATCCGGCAGGCGGCCGAAGAGACGGGCAAACAGGTGGCCATCCTGCTGGATACCAAGGGACCGGAAATCCGCACCGGCATGTTGGCCGTGGATGCGGTGGAGCTGCAGGAGGGCGGAACGATCGTGCTGACCACGGAGGACGTGCCCGGAACGGCGGAACGCGTATCGATCACGTATGCCGATCTGCCGCGCGACGTGAAGAAGGGCGACACGATCCTGATCGACGACGGGCTCATCGGCCTGACCGTGGAAGCAGTGGAGGGGCATGAGATCGTCTGCCGCATCAAGAACGGCGGCACGCTGAAAAGCAAAAAGGGCGTCAACGTGCCGGGCGTCAAGATCAACCTGCCGGGGATTACGGAAAAGGACGCGCAGGACATCGAATTCGGCATCCGGCAGGGCGTCGACTTTATCGCCGCCTCGTTTGTGCGCAAGGCGTCCGACATCCTGGAGATTCGCGAAATCCTGGAACGCCACGGCGTCCGTATCGACATCATCGCCAAGATTGAAAACCAGGAAGGCGTGGACAACGTGGACGAGATCCTCGCCGTTTCCGACGGCCTGATGGTGGCCCGCGGCGACCTGGGCGTGGAAATTCCGGCGGAGGAAGTGCCGCTGGTGCAGAAAAAGCTGATCAAGAAGTGCAACGAGCTGGGCAAACCGGTCATCACCGCAACGCAGATGCTCGACTCGATGCAGCGCAATCCCCGTCCCACCCGGGCGGAGGCGAGCGACGTGGCCAACGCCATCTTTGACGGCACGGACGCGATCATGCTCTCCGGCGAAACGGCGGCCGGCAAGTATCCGGTGGAGTCGGTGGAGACGATGAACCGGATTGCGCTCAGAGCGGAGCAGGAGCTGAACTACCGGGAGATCCTGTACAACCAGGCGCTGCAAAAGCAGGTGACGATTACGGACGCGATCAGCCAGGCCGTGGCCAACGCCGCGCTCGACCTGGACGCCGCGGCCGTCATCACGGCGACGGAGAGCGGCCATACCGCGCGCATGGTCTCCAAATACCGGCCCAAAGCGCCGATCGTCGCCGTCACGCCGCACGCCGACGTGGTGCGCCGCCTCGCGCTCGTCAACGGGGTCTACCCCGTGCTCGGGCCGATGGCCAACACGACCGACGAAATGCTGGAGATGTCCGTGCAGCAGGCGCTGGAGGCGGGGTATGTCCGCCACGGAGACCTCGTGGTCATCACCGCAGGCGTGCCGGTGCGTGAAGTGGGCACCACCAACCTGATGAAGATTCACGTCATCGGCGATATTGTGGCGAAGGGACAAGGCATCGGCCGCAAAGTGGTGACCGGCCGGGTCGCGGTCGCCCGTTCGGCGGAGGAAGCGCTGGAGAAGATGCAGGAGGGCACCATCCTCGTGACGATTGGCACGGATTCGGACATGATCGGCGCATTTGAAAAGGCGGGGGCGGTCATTACCGAGGAGGGCGGACTCACCTCTCACGCCGCCATTGTCGGGCTCAACCTCAACGTCCCGGTGATCGTCGGCGTCGCGCGCGCCACGGAACTGTTGAAAGACGGCCAAATCGTCACCGTCGACTCCGAACGCGGCCACATTTACACCGGACATGCCCGAGTGCTGTAAAAAAGTGCCGGAAACACCCTGAATCTGGGAGGGGGTGATGGACAGCGTCACCCTCTCTTTCCCATACCGTTTTTTCGGAAAAAAGCCTCCTTCCTGCCCTGTCCGCACTGCTTTCGCGGACAGGGCCGTTTCCATTTCGGGCACCATAAGTGCAGGAGGGGGCTGAAAAACGACAGAAAATCTGCTACAATGAGGACTTCCCGAACGTGTTTTCTCCCGGCAGGCGAACAGCCTTGTCAAGTCCCTTTTTTCACAAAAACACTACATATTGTGTTGTCGAAAAATATTGCACACAACATATAGAAAAAACTATTGAGTTTTTGCTGGAAAAAGAGTTAACTAGAGATGATAGCATTGAAGGAGGAACCGACATGTTGGCAACAGAGACGAGAACCCGTTTTTTGCGGGATGAATTTCTTGACCGTTACCCCGATTTCCCGCCGCACATGAATGCGCTGGGGCAATTTGTCTACTATCGGACGTATTCCCGTTTTCTCCCGGAAAAAGGCAGGCGGGAGACCTGGAAAGAGACCTGCCGCCGCTCGGTGGATTACAATATCAAGCTGGCCTACCAGCATCTGCAAAAGATCGGGCTGACCCCCGACCTGCGGGAACTGGAGAAGGAAGCGGAGGGACTGTTTGACAACATGTTCAACCTCAGGCAGTTCCTGTCCGGCCGCACCCTCTGGGTGGGCGGAGCGGAAAACGGCGTGGCCGATCTGTACCCGCTGGCCAATTTCAACTGCTCCTTCCTGAACATCAAGTCGTGGGAGGACCTGTGCGACCTGTTCTACCTGCTGCTGGTGGGGACGGGCGTCGGCTTCAAGTGCACGAAGCAGATGGCGGAAGGACTCGCGCCGATCCGCACCAATGTCACCCTGCTCTCCTCGGAGTACAAGCCCCTGCCGAAACACCAGCGGCTGGAGCGCTCCGAACTGAAGGTGCTGGAAAACGGCTACGCCAAAATCTACGTCGGCGACAGCAAGGAAGGCTGGGTGGAGTCGCTGCGCCTCTACCTGGACATCCTGACGAAAAAGGAATACGAGCACATCCATACCGTGAAGATCTCCTACAACAGCGTCCGCCCCAAAGGGGAGCGGCTGAAGCGCTTCGGCGGCACGGCCAGCGGCCACGAGCCGCTCCGCGAGATGTTCGAGGGCATCGACAAGGTGCTGAAAAACCAGATCGATCCTCATCTGGCGCCGATTGAAAGCGACGAGAAGGGCTACGGCAAGGTTCGTCCGATCCACATTCTCGACATCGGCAACCTGATCGGGGCCAACGTCGTGGTGGGCGGCGTGCGCCGCACGGCGGAGATCTTCCTGTTTGACCACGACGACTACGAGTGCCTGTTTGCCAAATACGGCATCAACGGATTCTGGACGGAAGAGCAGCTCGACCATCACCGCAAAGTGGGCGAACTGTTGGGCGACCGGAAACCGTCCTGGTTTGACACGATTCAAAAGGTGGGAGACGGCCGCTTTGGACTGGATCACCGCCGCATGTCCAACAACTCCATCGCCTTCACGCAAAAGCCGAGTCGGGAGTTTTTGCACCTCGTCTTCACGATGATGCAGTTGGAAGGCGAACCGGGCTTCATCAACCTGGAAGAGGCGAACCGGCGCCGTCCCAACGCGGAGGGGCTCAACCCGTGTGCGGAAATCCTGCTCGACTCCTACGGCGTCTGCAACCTGACCACCGTCAACCTGGTGCAGTTCGTCAAGGAAAGCCCGGACGGCTCCAAATACCTGGACCTGGACGGCCTCCTGGACGCGCAGCGCAGATCGGCCCGCGCCGGACTGCGCATGACGCTGGTCACCCTGGAACTGCCCCACTGGGACAGGGTGCAGCAGCGTGACCGTCTGCTCGGCACGTCGCTGACCGGGGTAAAGGACGCCATCGCCTCGCTCGGATACACCGAGGAGCAGGAAGTGGAACTGCTACGCCTGCTCGGCAAAACCGCGCGCGAGGAAGCGAACCGCTACGCCTACGAGCTGCGCGTCAACGCGCCGCTCCTGGTGACCACGGTGAAACCGGAGGGCACGCTCTCCCAGGTGGCCGGCGGGGTGTCCAGCGGTCTGCACTGGTCCCATTCGCCGTACTACATCCGCCGTATCCGCATCAACGCCGAAGACCCGCTGGCGAAGGCGGTTCAGGCGTTGGGCTGGAGGGTCCATCCGGAAGTGGGCACGCCGGGCGAAACCCACGAGGAGCGCATGGCCAACGCCCGCACGCTGGTGATCGACTTCCCGGTGGCTTCCGGAGCCAAGGAAACGAAGGACCAGGTCAGCGCCAGACGGCAGTTTGAGACGTATTTCCGCTTCCAGAAGGAGTATACGGAGCACAACTCCTCCAACACGATTACCGTTCGGCCGGAAGAGTGGGGCGAGGTGGAAGAGATCGTCTACTCCAATTGGGACAATTTCGTCGGCGTGTCGTTCCTGCAGCTCGACGGCGGCACGTACCAACTGGCTCCGTACGAAGCCTGCACCAAAGAGGAGTACGAAGCGCTGAAAGCGTCGATGAAGCCGTTTGACCCGGCCATCCTGCAGCAGTTCGAGACCGGCGGCGATGCCGACCTGTCGACGGCGGAATCGTGCGAATCCGGCGCGTGCCCGATCCGCTAACACCGCCCGTTTTCACAGAACAAAACCGGAGAAGAAACGAACCCCTTCGTTCTTCCCCGGTTTTTTGTTTGTCCGCGAGGGGGAACGGCATGCGGACAGGCGGCGAAGCCGAGGAACGGACCGACAGACGGCCCATCCCGCCGGGAGAAGCGTTTTTCCGCCGGACTGTGGTACAATAACAGGAGAAAGGGGCGGTTGCATTGAGTGCGGTTGTTCATACTCACCGGATACAGGTGCGGTACGGCGAAACCGACCAGATGGGCGTGGTCTACCACGCCAACTACCTGACCTGGTTTGAAGTGGGGCGGACGGAGTTTCTTCGCCGATCGGGGCTGACCTATCGCGACCTGGAGGAAAAAGGCGTGCTGCTGCCCGTCACGGAGGCGACGCTTCGGTACAGGCTGCCGGCGCGGTACGACGACTGGGTGGAGATTCGCACGCGGATCGAGGAGCTGACGCCGGTGCGGCTGACGTTTGCCTACGAGCTGTACCGCATCCCGGACGAGGCGCTGCTGGTGACCGGCAAAACGCTGCACGCCTTCACGACACCGGCGATGAAACCGATCCGTCTCTCCCGCGCGGAACCGGACGTCTACGCCTGGCTTCAGGCCCAGTACGAAGGAGGAGAGTAAGCATGCTGGTTCGCATCCTCGTGGTCTTGTTTATCGTCGTGCCGGCGATTGAACTGTGGGGGCTGATCGCGGTAGGCAAGGTGATCGGCGGCTGGAACACGGTGGCGCTGGTGATCCTGACCGGGCTGGTCGGCGCCTGGCTGGCCAAGCAGCAGGGCATGCAGGTGCTTCGGCTGCTGCAGTTCCAGCTCTCGCGCGGCCAGATGCCGACGGAGGCGCTGATCGACGGCGCGCTCATCCTCGCGGGCGGAGTGCTGCTCTTGACGCCGGGCTTTTTCACCGATCTGTTCGGGCTCGTGTTTCTCATTCCCTACACGCGGATGATTGTGCGCCATCTCTTGAAGCGCTGGCTCTGGTCGCTCATCTCCAGCGGCCGCGTGCACATCCTTTTCCGCAGGTAAATCGGCATCGGGACATGAAAAAAAGGAGGGATGACGCCTCCTTTTTTACGTGCCCTTGATGTATCGCCAGATGTCGGAAAAGACGTCCGCCTTCACCAGCGCATTGATCAGCACGAGCGAGACGGGACCGATGATCAGGCCGAGAAAGCCGAACAGATTCAGCCCCACGAACAGGGCGACCAGCGTCAGCAGCGGGTCGAGACCGACGTTTTCCGCCACCACCTTGGGCTCGATGATCTGGCGGAAAATCAACACGATGGCGTACAGGATCGACAAGCCGATCACCAGGCTGTAGTTGCCTTTGAAAAAGAGATAGACAATCCACGGGATAAAGACCGTGCCTGTCCCCAGATACGGCAGCAGGTCCACCAGACCGGTAATCAGCCCGATCGTGATGGCGTATTCGACGCGCAGGATCAACAGGCCGACAATCACGATCGCGGCGGTGAGCGAAATCAGCGTCAACTGCGCCTTGGCAAAGCCGAACAGCGCGGCTTTCAGGTCTTTGAAAATCTGATCCAGCCGGTTGTTCACGCCGTTTGGCAAAAGGCGGCGGAAGCGCGCTTCCCAGAGGAAAAAGTCCTTGGCGATGAAGAAGGCGCCCAGGATCGAGATCACCAGCACGGTCGCCAGGTTCGGCAGCGAGACGAGCAGGTTTTTCAGCCCGTCCAGGAACTGCACGATCAGGATCTGACCGGCCTGGGTGATCGAGCTGATCCCCTTGCCTACGGTGTTGTCGATCTCTTCCTTGTAACTGGAATCAAGCTGCTCGTAGAACCACTGCACCTGGTTGTACAGCCCCATCAGGAAGTCTTGGGAGATCGTCCGCTGCAGGTACGTTCCCAGCTCGTTGGCAAACCCGGGCAGCCGCTTGGCCAGTTCCCCGATTTCGACGACCGTCTCGGTGACGACCAGGGTGACGACGCCGGCGGTGAGCACCATCAGCAGGAGCAGGGCGATGGTCACCGACAGCCAGCGGGGGATCCTGGCCTTTTTCGTCAGATAGGTGACCGGCCGGTGAATGATCAGCGCGATGACTAACGAGATGAGAAATGGGTAAAGTAAGGGTAATGCGAATTGGATCAGCTTGAAGCCCGCGTACACGAGCAGACAGACCCACAACAAGCGAATCAGTTGAAAGAGGCGTTCCACCCAGTTTTCCCGATTCAAATGCGTTCTCCTTTCTGACCCCAAGGGGACGGCGAACTCACTTGTACCTATTATGCCGCATGCTTTCCGCGGCTGACAAGTTTTGGCTGGGTTGTAGGCTTTTCCTGGCAAGTTGTACTTTTTTCATTCACAAAATCGCTATAATCTTTTATAATTGTGTCGAATTACGGTTGGATTCTTTTTATTGCCATGCAGTCGCAAGGCCATCCGGTCTCTCCTCCTCTTTTCGGCGCGTCGAGAAAGCGAATGATGATCCTCAGCACTTCTCAATCATTCACAGCGGAGGGGGGTAGTAAAAAGAACCGCCCCTACTTCTTCCTGACAATTTCATATAGCTTAGAGTGGAAAAGGAGAGAGTTACATGACAGTTACTCGCGGACTGGAAGGCGTTGTTGCCGCTCAATCTTCGATCTGTTCCATCGTCGACGGTGTGCTCAGCTACGGAGGCATCAACATTGACGAACTCGCTGAAAACGCTACCTTTGAAGAAGTTGTGTACCTGCTCTGGCATGGAGCCCTACCGAAGCGCGATCAGCTGGAGGCTTTGAAAAAGCAGTTGGGTGAAAATGCTGCGGTGCCGAAAGAGGTTATCGACAGCATCCGCACCTATCCGAAAGGCGTACACCCCATGGCGGCGTTGCGCACAGCTGTCTCTTCGCTAGCGCTCTACGACACAGAGGCGCAGGACATGTCTCCGGAAGCCAACTACCGCAAATCGATCCGCCTGGTGGCACAAACCCCTACCCTGGTGGCAGCGTTTGCCCGAATCCGCAAAGGGCTGGAGCCGGTTGCCCCCAATCCGTCCTACAGCGTTGCGAAAAACTTCCTGTACATGCTGACGGGGGAAGAACCGTCGGAAACGGCCGTGAAGGCGTTTGACATCGCGCTGATTCTGCACGCGGATCACGAGTTCAATGCGTCCACGTTCGCTGCGCGCGTCACTGTCGCGACTCTGACCGACATCTACTCCGGCATCGTCTCCGCCATCGGCACGCTGAAAGGTCCGCTCCACGGCGGCGCCAACGAAGCGGTGGCAGCCATGCTGGCGGAAATCGGTTCCATCGACAACGTGGAATCCTACATCCGCAAAAAACTGGACAACAAGGAAAAGATCATGGGCTTCGGACACCGCGTGTACAAGGACGGCGATCCGCGCGCCAAGTGGCTGAAACAGATGTCCAAGGAGCTGACTGCTCAGGTGGGCCGTCCCGAGCTCTACGAGATGTCCGTCAAAATCGAAGAAATGGTAACCGGCGAAAAAGGCCTGAAGCCGAACGTCGATTTCTACTCCGCGTCCGTTTACACCTCGCTCGGACTGGAAAGCGACCTGTTCACGCCGATCTTTGCCATCAGCCGCATGTCCGGTTGGACCGCGCACATCATGGAGCAGTATGAGAACAACCGCCTGATCCGTCCGCGCGCGGACTACACCGGCCCGGTCAACCAGCACTACGTGCCGATTGACCAGCGCTAAGACCTTTGCTTTTCCGAGCGTGGAGGAGGCGGCCGCCGCAGCGGCACGACACTCCTGAGCGCAAGCTTGAGAACTACCACGTCGCGTGGTAGTTCTCCTACGTCTGGAAATATTCTTTCAATACTTTTTCACACTGGAGGGATTCTTGTGTTTAAAACCCTGTCGCAGCCTGCTGCCGGTGAGAAAATCACGGTAGACAACGGAAAACTGGTGGTTCCCAACAACCCGATCATCCCGTTCATCGAAGGTGACGGTACCGGTCCCGACATCTGGAATGCGGCTGTCCGCGTGCTGGATGCGGCCGTGGAAAAGGCGTACAAGGGCGAGAAGAAAATCGCCTGGTTTGAAGTATATGCAGGAGAAAAGGCGTACAACAAGTTCGGCGAGTGGCTGCCGGAGGATACCCTGACCGCCGTTCGCGAATACCTGATCGCGATCAAGGGTCCGCTCACCACGCCGGTCGGCGGCGGCATCCGCTCCATCAACGTCGCGCTGCGCCAGGAACTGGACCTGTACGCGTGCGTGCGTCCGGTTCGCTACTTCGAGGGCGTTCCGTCTCCGGTGAAACATCCTGAATTGACTGATATGGTCATTTTCCGCGAAAACACCGAGGATATCTACGCCGGCGTCGAGTGGGCGGAAGGCACCCCGGAAGTGAAAAAGGTCATCGAGTTCCTGCAAAAGGAAATGGGTGTGAAAAAAATCCGCTTCCCGGAAACGTCCGGTATCGGCATCAAGCCGGTTTCCAAAGAGGGGACCGAGCGTCTGGTGCGCGCAGCGATCAACTACGCGCTTGCCAACAAGCGCAAATCCGTCACGCTGGTGCACAAAGGCAACATCATGAAGTTCACCGAAGGCGCGTTCAAGAACTGGGGCTACGCACTGGCTGAGCGCGAATTTGGCGACAAAGTGTTCACGTGGGCACAGTACGACCGCATCAAAGCGGAGGGCGGCGACGCTGACAAGGCGCAAAAAGAAGCGGAAGCAGCCGGCAAGATCATCGTGAAAGACGTCATCGCCGATGCGTTCCTGCAGCAAATTCTGACCCGTCCGGCCGAGTATGACGTCGTGGCTACCCTCAACCTGAACGGCGACTACATCTCCGACGCACTGGCTGCGCAGGTGGGCGGCATCGGCATCGCGCCTGGCGCCAACATCAACTACCTGACCGGCCATGCCGTATTCGAGGCGACGCACGGCACCGCTCCGAAATACGCGGGTCTGGACAAGGTAAACCCGTCTTCCGTCATCCTGTCCGGCGAAATGATGCTGCGTCACCTGGGCTGGAACGAAGCGGCTGACCTGATCATTTCCTCCATGGAAAAAACCATCTCCGCGAAGACCGTGACCTACGACTTCGCTCGTCTGATGGAAGGTGCAACCGAGCTGAAATGCTCCGAGTTTGCCGACGCCCTGATCAAAAACATGTAACATGTAAGACGTAAGCGAGACGATCACCGGCTTTTGCACTTCAAAACAATTGGAGGCGAACCAAAATGGCATTCCAACGCAAAAAAATCGCTGTCATCGGCAGCGGCTTCACCGGTGCTACCACGGCATTCATCCTGGCGCAAAAAGAACTGGGAGACATCGTGCTGGTTGACATTCCGCAATTGGAAAACCCGACCAAAGGGAAAGCGCTGGACATGATGGAATCCTCGCCGGTGCTGGGGTTTGACGCCAACATCACCGGTACGGCCGACTACGCCGACATCAAAGACGCCGACCTCGTAATCATCACCGCGGGCATCGCGCGCAAACCGGGCATGTCCCGCGACGACCTGGTGAACACCAACGCGGGCATCATGCGCTCCGTGGCCGAACAGGTGAAAACCTACGCGCCCAACTCCATCGTGATCGTGCTGTCCAACCCGGTGGACGCGATGACCTACACCTTCTTCAAAACGTCCGGTTTCCCGAAAGAGCGTGTCATCGGCCAATCCGGCGTGCTGGACACCGCCCGTTTCCGCACCTTCGTGGCGATGGAACTGAACGTCTCCGTGGAAGACGTAACCGGCTTCGTGCTGGGCGGTCACGGTGATGACATGGTGCCGCTGGTGCGCTACTCTTACGCAGGCGGCATTCCGTTGGAAAAACTGATCCCGAAAGATCGTCTGGATGCCATCGTGGAACGCACCCGCAAAGGCGGCGGCGAGATCGTCAACCTGCTGGGCAACGGCTCCGCTTACTATGCGCCGGCCGCTTCCCTGGTGCAAATGGCGGAAGCGATCCTGAAAGACAAGAAGCGCATTCTGCCGGCCATCGCCTACCTGGAAGGCGAATACGGATACAGCGACCTCTACCTGGGCGTACCGACCCTGTTGGGCGGAAACGGCCTGGAAAAAGTGATCGAGCTGGATCTGACGCCGGAAGAAAAAGCGGCACTCGACAAATCTGCCGAATCGGTTCGCAACGTGCTGAAAGTTCTCGCCTAATAGTAAAAAACGCTGCTCGTCGCACCTTTGAGGAAGGCGGCGCCGACTCTCGGCGAGCAGCAAAAAAACGTCCTGCACACGCGGGACGTTTTTTGTTGGGGTTACTCACGTTTTCGCAGCTTCACCAACCCGGGTGAATATCCTTCGTACGCCAAATGAGCCCCGATGATCTTCCCATCAACCTCATCGATGTGAAAGGAAATGCTTCCGTGTTCTTGCTGTTCCTGCCGTTCCTGCAGCAGGTAGATCGATTCCTGGATTTCTTTATCGGCATAAGGAGATACATCGATGTCCATGCTTTTCAGCATGTCGAGTTTCTCCCCGGTGTAGAAACCTTTCGGGTGCAGGATACGGGCGATCCCTTTCTCAACATGCCAGCCAAACGAAGTGATATAGTCCTCATGAGCTTTTGGTATCTCAAGATCGCCGCCTGAATGACACCCGACATGTGCCACCTCCTCAGTGGATCGTACCGTTATGGCCGCAACCACATATTACCACACGGCAGAAAACGGAAACAGATCCGGGCAGGGTATTCTTTACTGAAAATTAACTTGTAAAGCTGTCTGGGCATCTGGCAGACTAAAATTGAGTTTTTTGTTGTTTTGGTAAAGCTAGCGAAAAGGACTGCAAAAACCTGGGAGGTACTGGCTTGTGACCAAAATTTTGGTTGTGGACGACGAAGTGTCGATTGTGAAGCTGTTGCAATTCAATCTGGAAAAAGCGGGGTTTCAGGTGGTGACCGCGTTCGACGGCAAACAGGCGTTGGACGTGGTCCGGAGCGAACAGCCCGATTTTATCATACTGGACTTGATGCTGCCGAAAATGGACGGCATGGATGTGTGCAAGACGCTGAGACAGGAGCGGAACAACACGCCGATCCTGATGCTGACCGCCAAGGACGACGAACTGGACAAAATTCTCGGTCTGGAGCTGGGAGCGGACGATTACCTGACCAAGCCGTTCAGCCCGCGGGAAGTGATCGCCCGCGTCAAGGCGATTCTGCGCCGCGTCCAGACGGGCCCCGAATCGACGGCGGCGCCGGACGAAGTGGTGCTGCAGTTTGGCGAGATCCGCATCTATCCGGAAAAATACGAGGTCTACCGGCGGGACGACAAGGTGGAGCTGACGCCCAAGGAGTTTGAACTGCTCCACTACCTGGCCAGCCATCCCGGCCGGGTGCTGACCCGCGACCAACTGCTGAACGCGGTTTGGAACTACGATTTCATCGGGGACTCGCGCATCGTCGACGTCCACGTCAGCCATCTGCGCGAGAAGCTGGAGGACGACACGAAAAATCCCCGCTACATCAAAACGGTGCGCGGGTTGGGATACAAACTGGAAGGATAACGGGAGGACATTTCCTTGACGCGCTTTCGCATCAAACTGACCATGACCATCCTCGGCCTCATCTCGCTGGTCCTCCTGCTGATGGGAACGTATTTTGCGAAGGTGTTGGAGCGTTCTTACCTGCAGACGCTGCATGAGCTGCTCTCCCGGGAGTCCAAGCTGGTGTCGCAGGTGGTTCGCTTTCCCGAGGTCTTTTCCGACGAGAAGACGCTGGCCGACCGCGTGCGCCAGGTAGCCCCGGAAGAGGTGCGCCTCACGATCATTGACCGGACGGGGCAGGTGCTCTATGACAACAGCACCCACAAGGAGCGGATGGAGAACCACGCCGACCGGCCGGAATTTATCGCGGCGCTGCACGGGGATATCGGCATTTCCCGCCGCTACAGCGAAACGATGGGCTACGACATGATGTACGTGGCCGTGCCTGTCGAGCAGGGGAACAAGATCATCGGGGCCGTCCGCTCCTCCATGTCGATGAAAGACATCACCGACACCGTCCACAACATGTGGTACAGCCTGCTCACGGGACTCCTGGTGACGCTGGTGGTCGGGTCGATCGTCGTCTCTCGCATTTCCTACAGCATCATTCGCCCGATCGAGGAAATTACCCGGGTGGCCCGCAATATCACCCAGCGCCACTACGAAAGCCGGGTGCGGATCAAGGCCAAGGACGAGATCGGCCAACTGGCGGGAGCCATCAACTTCATGGCCTCCAGCCTGGAACAGCAGATGTACGAAATCTCCGAAAATCAGCAGCGCCTTACCGGCGTGCTTACCAACATGACCAGCGGGGTGATCTTTATCTCCGAACAGCGCCGGATCATGCTGGTCAACCCCGCCGTCGAAAAGCTGCTCGGCACGTCCGGACACGAACTCGTCGGCCGGCTGCACATCGAGGCGAGCAAAAACTTCGGGTTGAGCCAGTACATCGACCGCTGCCTCGACACGGGGGAAAAGTTCCGCCAGGAGGTGCACATCTATTATCCGCAGGAACGCATCCTGGACGTGAGCTTCGCGCCGTACATCAACTTCAAGGGAGAGGCGAAAGGGGTGGTGGTCGTCCTGCACGACATCACCGAGATCCGCCGCCTGGAGAAGATGCGCAGCGAATTTGTCGCCAACGTCTCCCACGAGCTCAGAACGCCGATCACCTCGATCAAGGGATTTACGGAGACGCTCCTGGACGGCGCGATGCAGGACGAGGAAACCTGCCGCAACTTCCTGCAAATCATCTACGACGAGAGCGAACGGCTGTACCGCATGATTCGCGATATTCTCGACCTCTCCAAGATCGAGCAGAAGCGCATCCACCTGCAGATGGCCCCGGTCCATGTGCAGGAGCTGATCGCCTCGACGGCCGCGATCGTGCAGGAGCAGGTGAACCGCAAGCAGTTGTCGCTCACCCTGCCGGACCCGGAGCCGGCGGTCTGGCTGACGACGGACAAGGACTGCCTGCAGCAGATCGTGCTCAACCTCCTGGCCAACGCCGTGGCCTATACCCCGGAGGGCGGCTCCATCGCGCTGCGGGTGAAACAGGATGGGGCGCAGGTGCAGATTCAGGTGGAGGACACCGGCATCGGCATCCCGGAGCAGGACATCCCGCGCATCTTCGAACGGTTTTACCGCGTGGACAAGGCGCGCAGCCGCGATTCCGGCGGCACCGGCCTGGGGCTTGCCATCGTCAAGCACCTGGTGGAAAATCTGCACGGCCAGATCGGCGTGGAAAGCGTGGAGGGAGAGGGAACCACGTTTACGGTGACGCTGTCGTCAGGGGAACACGTCACGTCGTGAAGCGAGAGCTAAAGGGCTCTCGCTTTTTTGTTCTGGCCGCATGCCCTCCCCTGTTTGGCCGCCATGCCGCTTGCCGGGAGGTTCACAACCTTTACACAACGCTAACATTCTCTTCACTCCCCGTATACAATCCCCCTGTAGCATTGGGGGTACAGACAAATGGAGGGGAAAAGGGTATGACGCGGCACGCATTCGAAGAACAACTGGATGTTCTGCACCGCAGCCTGATGTCCATGGGCACGCTGGTGGAGGAAGCCATCCACAAGGCCATCAAAAGTCTGGTCGAACGGGACGTGGAATTGGCCCAACAGGTCATTGAGCACGATACGATGATTAACGAACTGGAGCACGACATCGAAAGCGGCTGCTTCCGCCTGATCGCGCTGCAGCAGCCGGTGGGAAGCGACCTGCGCCGTTTGGGCACGATGCTGAAGCTGGTGACGGATCTGGAGCGGATGGGCGACCACGCCGTTGCCATCGCCAAGACGACGCGCCGGCTGATGGCGGAACCGTACGTCAAGCCGCTGATCGACATTCCGCTGATGGCGGACCATGTCAAGGCGATGGTGCGGGACTGCCTGAACGCCTACATCGCCCGCGACAAGGAAGCGGCCGAAGAGATCGCCCTGCGCGACGACGCCGTCGACAAGCTGTTCTCCACGATTTTCCGCGACCTGATCGACGTAATGAGCAGCAACAAGCAGTCCATCAACCAGGGCACCCACCTGCTCCTGGTGGCGCAGTACCTGGAGCGGATCGCCGACCACGTCACCAACATCTGCGAGTGGATCATTTACCTCAACACCGGCAAAATGACCGATCTGAACAAGTAACGCGCCCAACAAACCGGGCAGTCCGCGGGGCTGTCCGGTTTTTTTACGGCGGCTGATCGGGAGGCTGATCGGCCCCGGCGGGCGGCGCCGGCTTTCACGACGGGTGGGCCATGCAGCGGGGGCCAAGGCGGCAGCACATTTTCTTGCCGTGGGCAGAAGCCTATCGCTTCATGAACGCATAGGATAAAACCGATCCGGATTGACACACAACATCCAGGAGGGGTTGCCAATGAATGCAACGGTGCGCCACATTTACGCGGGTGGCAATACGGCCAGAGGATACCGCTGTTTTTTTGATTCCGTTTTGGCGGAGGTGGACCGCCTGTTCGTCCTGACCGGAGGAGTGGAGGGGCTGGCTACGACGCTGATTCAGCGGATCGGAGACGAGCTGGCCCCCCGCGCCGGCAGCGTGGAGTGGATTCACTCCCCCTTTGTCAGCGGCGCGTTTGACGGGGTGATCTTCCCCGAACTGCGGGCCGCCGTGGTGGACGGGAGCTATCCGCGTTCGCTGCAGCCGAGGGCACCGGGTCTGATCGAGACCTATGTCGACCTGCAGGCCGCGATTGACGTGGACCGTCTGTCTCCCCGCAGGAATCTGATTGCGACCTGGTACGAAGCGCTGTACCAGAAGACGCAGGAAGCGTACGAGGCGTTCGCCCAGGCGCTGGGCATCCACGACGAGTGGGAGGAAATCTACATCGCCCGCCTGAATCGGGAAGAAGCCAACCGCGTGGCGGAAGAAGTGACGGCGCTGTTCTTTGGAGAGGAAACCCTGCCAAAGAACGCCCGCATCCGGCACATGTATCTGGGCGCGGCCACACCGGCCGGACCGGTCGACCACATTCCCAATCTGACCGCCGGCATCGGCAAACGCTATTTCATCAAAGGGCGTCCCGGTTCCGGCAAGTCGACGATGCTGAAAAAACTGGTGGCGGAAGCGAAGCGGCGCGGCTTCGACGCGGACGTGTACCACTGCGGACTGGACCCGCACAGCCTGGACATGGTGATCCTGCCCGAAAAAAGCCTCGCCATCTTTGACAGCACGGCGCCGCACGAGTACTTCCCCGATCGGAGCAGTGACGAAGTGATCGACATGTACGCCCGGGCCATTGAGCCGGGCACCGACGAGGCGTTTGCCGACCGGCTGGCGGAGATCAGGGAGCGCTACGCCGCCGTGATGAAAAAGGGAACGGCCAGCCTGGCCGAAGCGCAGGCGTGCCGCCATCGCCTGGCCGACATCTACGGACAGGCGGCCGACCGCGAAAAAGTGGACGCCATTCACCAGGCCATTATCCGCGAGCTGACCGCCCGGCTGGCCTGACGTTCGGCTGCCGCCCATGCGCATGAAACCCGTTCGGCTGCTCATACTATGCGGAGGAGGTGAGCAGTCCGGATGGGTTTTCCTGTTGTGTTGGCCTTGCTGTTTCTGGCCAATCCCTTGGACGCGACCGATTTTTTGCGGATCGAATGGGGAGAAGAGACGATTGCCATACTCGACCGCGCCGATTACACCCTGCCGTTCTCCGGCGTTCCCCTGGTGGACGAAGCAAAGCTGGAGCAGGTCATCAAAAGCGTGGCGGAACAGGTGTACCAGGCACCGGTGAACGCCACGATCGACGGAGCGGGCAGGATCGTTCCCGAGAAGCGGGGGCGGGCGCTGCATGAAAAAGCGTTTGCCGAACAGGTCTACGACTACTTTTACGCAAGCGGTTCCGAAAGCATTACGCCCGCCATCCGCGAGGTGATGCCCAAGGTAGACCGCGAATTGCTGAACCAGGTGCGGCAGAAGTTCATCGGCGGCTACGCCACTTATTACAATCCCCGAAACAAAAACCGCTCTCATAACATCATGTTGGCTGCCAAGGCTATCAACAATTACGTCGTCCTGCCCGGCGAAATCTTTTCGTTCAACAAGGTGGTCGGCCAGCGCACCCGGCAAAAGGGCTATCTGGAAGCGCCGATCATCGTCAGGGGAGAACTGTCGGAGGGGATTGGCGGAGGCATCTGCCAGGTGTCGTCCACCCTGTACAACGCCGTCGACCGCGCCGGCATGCACATTTTGCAGCGGTATTCGCACAGCCGCCACGTCGCGTACGTTCCACCCGGACGGGACGCCACGGTGAGCTGGAACGGACCTGATTTCGTGTTTCAGAACAAGTACGCGTATCCCATCCTGATCCGCGCCTTCTCCGGAAACGGACAGATGTCTGTCACGATTCATTCGTTCCCGGAAATCGAACACGAACCCCGGCATGTGCCCAGCGTGCGCAACCACGTACCGGAAGAAACGCCGGCCGATCCGCGGCTGCCGGACTAGACAGCACCCGTTGCGAGGTGCTGTTTTTGTTTGGGCGGCTCCGTCAGGGGGGGTCCGTGCATGTGCTGGGCGAACGAAAAACATATTGCCAGGGATTTGAAAAAGGCGTAATATATATTTCGTGTTAAAAAATTTCGGGTACGAAATAATTGCGGAGGAAAGGAGGCGCATGATGAGCAAGCCGATCTTGGTGAGGGATCTGTTAAAGCGGCTGAACAAAACGATTACCACCATGGCGACCAGAGAATTGGGGAAATTCGGATTGACTGTGCCGCAATTGATGGTACTCAGGCAAATCAAATGCGAACCCAAGACGATTGGCCAGATCAGCAAGGCCGTCGACCTGTCCTACAGCACGGTCTCGGGCATCATCGACCGGCTGGAGCGGGAGCAACTGGTCGAACGCGTCCGCGACGAAAAGGACCGGCGGGTGGTCTGGATTCGCGGCACGGGCAAGGTGAAGGAAAAGGTCGAGCAGGTCCCGATCTTTTCCGAAGAGTTTTACAACAAGTTGTTCGCAGACATTTCCGACGCGGAGATGGATCAAATCGTCAACGCGCTGGAAACGCTGATCGAAAAACTAGAAAGAGAAAGTTGAGGAGAAACCATGAAGCGAAAACTTGTCTTGTACATCATCCTGCTCCTGATGGTGGCGGGAGGGGGCGGCATCGGGTACTACTACTGGTATCAGGGGAGCCACTACGTCACCACGGAGGACGCCCGCGTCGCCGGTGACATTTACCGCGTCATGCCGCGGATTGCCGGCAAGCTGACGATGCTGAAGATTCACGAGGGCGATGTCGTCGTGGCGGATCAGATCGTCGGACAGCAGGATACGACCAATCTGACGACCAGCCTGCTGGAAAACGCGGTGCTGCGCGCGCCCATCACCGGCACGGTGATCAAGACGCTGGCCAAGGAAGGAGAGGTTGTCTCTCCCGGCCAGGCGGTGGCCATGGTGGTGGACGAGAAAAACCTCTACATTTCCGCCAACGTGGAAGAGACGGAGCTTGGCCGCCTCAAGCTGGGGCAGAAGGTGGACATCGCGCTTGACGCCTACCCGGGCAAACTGCTGACCGGTCACCTGATCGAGATCGGCCAGGCCACCAACTCCACCTTTGCGCTGCTGCCGGCCGTCAACACCAGCGGCAACTTTACCAAAGTGACGCAGCGGATTCCGATCAAGGTGGCGATTGACAGCACCGCCGGAATCCATCTGACCCCTGGTCTGAACGCGGAAATCAAAGTGCACGTGAAGGGGATGTAAGCGATGAACAAGACAACGAAATGGAAACGATTGGGAACTGTCGTGGCGGCCCTTTCCCTGTTCGCCGCAGGCTGCAGCGAAACGACCGCCGGACCGGAAGAGAACCAGCCGGTCGTGAAAGTGTGGAAGCTGGAATCGACCCAGACCGGTTTGATCGCAAACGGGAAAATCGCACCGGCGGAAGAAATCCAGGTGGTCTCCAAACTGCCGGGGAAAGTGGAGCAGGTCCACGTGAAGGAAGGCTCGGTCGTGAAGAAGGGCGACGTGCTCGTCTCGCTGGAAGCGACCGATTACCTGGAGCAGATCAGACAGGCGGAAGCCGCCATCGACAGCGCCCAGGCGCGTCTGCGCGACACCCAGGCCGGCGTGCGCAGCCAGGAGCTGCAGCGTCTGGCGAGCGGCGTGGAGCAGGCAAAAGCCGCGCTGCAGGTGGCCGAGAGCAGCTACAATCGGATGAAGGCGCTGTATGATTCCGGCGCGATCTCCCAGGCCGATCTGGAAAAGGTGTCGCTGGAACTGGAAAAAGCGCGGACGGGATTCGATCAGGCCCAGGCCCAATACGACCTGGCCAAGGCGGGGCCGACAGCCAATTCCGTGGCCGCGCTGCAGGCGGAAGTGAAACGCCTGCAGGCCGGTTTGGACCTGGCCAGAAGCACCTATGAAAACACGAAGATTCTCGCGCCGATCTCCGGCATCGTGGCTCGACGCAGCATCGACCCCGGCGAGATGGCCCAGCCGGGCGTCCCGCTTCTGGTGCTGGTCCAAATGAATCAGGTCAAAGTGGAGGCGAGCGTGCCCCAGGAGCAGATCAACCAGGTGAAAGTCGGCGCGGCCGTCGACGTGAAAGTGGACAGCCTGGGCGGAAAGACGCTCAAGGGAACGGTGGAGTTCGTCAGCCCGATCTCCGACCCCAACAGCAGTTCCTTCCCGATCAAGGTGCGCGTGGACAACAAGGACGGCGCGCTGCGGGCTGGGATGCTGGCGGAGGTGTACCTGCCGAACCTGGCGTCCCAAAACGAATTGAAAGTCCCCGCCTCGGCCGTGGTGACCAAGGACAACAAGCACTTCGTGTACAAAGTGGATCACGACATCGTGCACCAGGTAGAGGTGACCGTCGGCGAAACCAAGGGCGATTGGATTGCTGTGACCAAAGGGGTAGCCGCTGGCGACCAGCTCGTGCTGAACCCTGGTGACGGGTTGGCCGAGGGCAGCAAAGTGATCGTCAACTGACGGGAGGGAGAACCATGGCGGAAGCAGCGGCACAGCGCCATGAGAGCAGCGGAGGCGAGATGTGGATTTCGCTTCTGGCCATCCTCATGGGTACCTTCGTCGCCATCTTGAACAACAGTTTGATCAACGTCGCCCTGCCTACCCTGGTAAACGTGTTCGGCTCCACGACGGACACGATCCAGTGGGTGTTGACCGGTTACATGCTGGCAAACGCCGTGATGATCCCGATGAGCGGCCTGCTGGGCGAAAAGTACGGGTACAAGCGGATCTTTTTGCTCTCGCTCTCCGCATTTACGGCTTCGTCCGTCCTCTGCGCGCTGGCTTGGAACGACAGCAGCCTGATCGCCTTCCGCGTCGTCCAGGGGCTGAGCGGCGGGATGATCATGCCGATCGGGATGTCGATGATCTACATGATTGTCCCGCGGGAAAAGATGGGGCTGGCTCTGGGGCTGTTTGGCATCGCCGCGATGGTGGCGCCGGCGGTCGGGCCGACGCTGGGCGGGTACATTGTCGAATACCTGAACTGGCAGTTCCTTTTCCTGCTGGGCGTTCCCATTGGCGTGTTTGCCGTGGTGATGAGCAGCGCCCTGTTGAAGGAAACGCCGAAAAAGCCGGAGTTGAAGTTTGACTACCCGGGAGCGATTCTTTCCGTCATCGGCTTCGGGACGCTGCTGCTCGCGCTCAGCAAGGGACAGACGGAAGGGTGGGACTCATTTTACATCGTCAGCCTGCTGTTTGTCTCATTGATCAGCCTGGCGCTGTTCGTTTGGGTGGAGACGGGCAAGGAACAGCCTCTGCTTGACTTCAGCCTGTTTAAAATTCCCGTGTTTACCCTCAGCGTCATCAGCTCCAGCTTTGTCATGATGGGGATGATGGGCGGGATTTTCATGATGCCGATCTTCCTGCAAAACATTCAGGGCATGTCGGCGATGGACTCCGGGCTTCTCTTGATGCCGCAGTCGATCGCCATGGCGCTGATGATGCCGATCAGCGGCAAGCTGTTTGACAAGTACGGGATCGGTCCCGTCGGATTGGCGGGCATGCTGGTCATGGGGGTGACCACCTACGAACTGCACAACCTGACCGCGGATACGCCGCACAGTTGGTTGAATACGGTGCTGACGATTCGCGGGCTCGGCATCGGGCTGTGCATGCAGACGCTGGCCACGGCGGGGATGAACGTCATCCCCCGCGCCAGCGTCGGGAGGGCATCTTCCCTCTCCAACGTGATCCGGCAGGTGATGAGTTCGTTTGGGATCGCCATCCTGACGACGATCATGAGCTCGCGCCAATCCTTTCACACCGCGGCGATTTCGGACAGCGTGTCCGTGACGTCCACCACGGCGATCGAGGCGCTCCAGGGTCTCGCCGGACTGTTTGCGCAGGCGGGCGTGGACGCCGCGACCGCCCAGGGAGGAGCCGGATCCGTTCTGGCCGGGATGATCGCCAAAGAGGCGGTCGTTCGGGGCATTGCCGATGCCATGCTCGTGTCGGCCATCCCGATCTTTTTGTCCATCCCCTTCATTTTCTTCATGCACAAAAAGCCGGCCAAGAAAGGGGCGGCACAAGAGCAGCAAAAAACAGCAGCCTAAGCGGCTGCTGTTTTGCTTGATGAGACGGATTTCAGATCAGTTTGCTGAGCCAGTAGATGATCCGGCCGACGATGTAGCCGAGCAGGACGGTCCAGCCGATTTTGGCCCAGATACTGAGACCGCTCACGAACTCACGCAAGCTTTTCCGGCGGTACGGCGGTTGCTTCACGAGACTCCACTCCTTTGGCTGTATTGCAGCGGATAAACAGGTAGATGCCGGCGAGAATGATCAGGCCGCCGACCCATTGCGGAAGCGTAATCACTTCGCCCAGGATGATGTACGCCAGAATCGCCGTTCCGACCGGTTCCCCCAGAATCCCCATGGAGATCGTCGTGGTGTTCAGCCATTTGATCACCCAGTTGAAAATCGAGTGGCCGAGCAGCGTCGGAAACAGGGCGAGGCAGAAAAACCAGCCCCAGTCCTCGGTCCGGTAACCGGCCAGCGGGTACCCCAGCGCCAGATCGTACGCCACCAGCAGCACGCTGGTGATCGTGTAGACGACGAGCGTGTAGGAAAACGAGGAAAGGTGCTGCCGCACGTACTGGCCGACCAGCCAGTAGCCGGTGACGGTGGCGGCGCCCATCAGCGCCAGAATGTCTCCCCACAGCGCCATGCCGCCGACGCGAAAGTCCCCCCAGCCGATGACGAAGCTGCCGGCGATGGCCAGCAGGCCTCCCGTCAGCGCCAGCGGGCGGATCCGCTCGCCAAAGAAGAAATACCCGCCGACAAAGGCAAACAGCGGCTGCAGCGTGACCAGCACGGTGGAGCTGGCGACGGACGTGAAGTTGAGCGATTCGAACCAGAGCAGGAAGTGGCTGGCCAAAAAGGCTCCCGACAGGAGACAGAGCAGCCACTGCCTGCCCGGCATCCGCATCATTTCGCCGATGGCCCCGCGGTTCCAGAACAGCAGCGGCAGCGTCAGCAGCACGGAAAAAACCAGCCGGTACGTGGCGATAATCGGCGCCGGCGCGCTGGACAGCTTGACGAAGATGGCCGAAGTGGAGACGGCCGCCACGCCGAGAAACAGGGCGAGATAAGGCGGTACCCAGGGCTTTTCGTTGGGATTGTTCATGCCTACACCTTCTTGCAATAGGGAAATCGCATGCTCTCTATTTTACAGGTCCATGGAAAAATTCACAATCGCCACACATTGGCAGCCGCACGGACAAAGGGGGCGGGACCTGCCGCCCGCCCTGCCGTTCCAAAAAAAAATCGCCCAGGCGATTACAAACGCCGTGAGCGATGAAGACCGGACGCTCACCGGCGAGATGCGGGGCGATGAGCGCACGCCTTCAGCCGGAACCGACGAGAACAGCCGGTTCAAACGGCTAGGGCGCGAAGCTGTTCAAAAGCGTGGAGACGGTGACAAGCGTCGCCTCCTTCTGTATGCGCGGGATGTACTGGCGCAGAACGGAGGCCGTTTTCTTGCCGGGCGGCCCCACGTGGCCGATGGCAATGCAGACGGGGTGGTCTTTCATTCGCCTGCACAGCGTTTCCATTTGGCGGGTAATGTGCGAGACGGTGTAGACGTCGTCCAGAAACAGTTCGTTTTCCAGAAACGGCACACCCAGCTCCCGGGCAATTCTGGACGCGGTGCTGCGGGGCGTCGTCCTGCTGTCCAGGTAGATCAGCCCCCGTTCCTTGCACACGCCCATCACGGCCCGCATCACGCGCTCGTCTGCGGTCGCCTTGGAGCCCATGTGGTTGTTCAAGCCGATCGCGTGCGGAACATCGTCGATCGCTTTGCGGACGCGGTCGCGGATCTCCTCGTCGCTCAGGTCAGTGGTGATGGCCCCGGGCCCCAGCCAGGAACGCTTTCCCTTTACCGGCTCCATCGGCAGGTGGACAAACACGTCGTGTCCCTTCCGATGGGCCTGCTCCGCGTCCCGTTTGGTGCTGGGCAAAAACGGCATCACCGCGACCGTCAGGGAAACGGGCAGGTTGAGAATGTCGTCCGTACCCGCCATGTTGTTCCCAAAGTCGTCGATGACAACCGCCACCTTCTTGCCGGCCGCTTTCGCCGGGGAAGCACCGGGAGCGATGGCGTGCGCCCCTGCCGTGAAGGAGAACAGACAGGCGGCGAGCAGGGCTGCCCCCCATGTTCGTTTGCGCATGTGATCGCCTTCTTTCCGTTTGTTTTTCCTAGTTTGTTCAAGCAGAGGGATGCTTACCCGCCGGATCCGCCGCAGAGAGACTTGTTTTGCCAGGGTTGTGGCCCTGTGGTAAACTGAAGGAATAGTGATGGAACGAGAGGAGTCGTACGAGTTGAGCCACTTTGTGTTGATTGACGGGAACAGCATCGCCAACCGGGCGTTTTACGCGCTCCCGCTGCTGTCCACGTCGGCGGGACTGCACACCAACGCGGTGCTTGGCTTCACAACCATGCTGCTCAAGGTTCTGGAAGAGATGAAGCCGACGCACATGCTGGTCGCGTTTGACGCGGGCAAAGTCGTGTTTCGCCACAGCGAGTTTGCCGAGTACAAGGGCGGCAGGGCCAAGACGCCGCCGGAGCTGTCGGAGCAGTTTCCGCTGATTCGCGAGCTGCTGGACGCGTTTTCCATCCAGCGCTTTGAACTGGAAGGATACGAAGCGGATGACATCATCGGGACGCTCACCCGGCGGGCGGACGAATCGGGCTGGAAGACGACGGTGATCACCGGGGACAAGGACATGCTCCAGTTGGTCTCCGACAACGTGTCCGTGGCGTTGACGCGCAAGGGCGTCAGCGAGATGGAGCTGTATTCGCCCAAGGAGATCGCGGACAAGTACGGGTTGAAGCCGCTCCAGATCATCGACCTGAAAGGGCTGATGGGCGACGCCTCGGACAACATCCCGGGCGTGCCCGGCGTGGGGGAAAAGACCGCGCTGAAGCTCCTGCACGAATACGGATCGGTGGAAGCGGTGCTGGAGAACATCGACCGGATCTCCGGCAAAAAGCTGCAGGAAAACCTGCGCGAAAACGTGGAGCAGGCCAGGATGAGCAAGGCGCTGGCGACCATCATGCGGGACGCCCCCGTCGATCTGGACGTGGAACAGACGGTGTATCCCGGCTACGACGCGGCGGCTGTCACCGAGTTTTTTAAAAAAATGGAATTCAAATCGCTCCTGCCCAAGGTGAAGGCTGCCGCGCCGGAGGAAGCGGGCGCGTCGGGACAAGAGCGCGCTCCGTTTTCCTTCGAGGTGGTGGAGAGCGGCAGGACGGACCGCTACACCGAAAAGCTGACGTCGCCCATGGCGCTGTACGTGGAGATGGACGGCGACAACTACCACCACGCGCCGATCCTCGGCTTCGGGCTGGCCGCAGAAGGCGTCTCGCTCTACGTGCCCTACGACGCGGCCGTGGAGTGGCAGGCGTTCCGCGACTGGCTGGCGGACGATACCCGGGAAAAATGGGTGTTTGACGGCAAACGGGATACGGTAGGACTGGCCTGGCACGGTCTGGAGACAGCCGGCATCGGCTTTGACGTCTACCTGGCCTCCTACCTGCTGAACGCGACGGAGAGCAATCCGACACTGGACGGCGTCGCCGCCCAGTACGCCGAGGTGGGCGTGCTGCCGGACGATGAGGTGTACGGCAAAGGAGCCAAGCGGCTGGTGCCGGAGACAGACGTCCTCAGCGAACACGTGGCCCGCAAAGCGGCTGCGATCTGGCAGAGCGTGCCGAAACTTCGGGACGAGCTGGCCCGGCACAAGCTGGACGAGCTGCTCACCGACCTGGAAGCGCCGCTCAGTCTGGTCCTGGCCGCAATGGAAAAGCAGGGCGTCAAAATCAACCGCGAGCGGCTGCTGGAGATGGGCGAAGAGCTGGACAGCCAGTTGGAGAAGCTGACGGCGAAGATTTACGAGCTGGCCGGCACGCCGTTCAACATCAATTCGCCGAAGCAGTTGGGGGAGATCCTGTACGACAAACTGGACCTGCCCGTTCTGAAGAAGACGAAGACCGGCCCGTCCACCAGCGCCGACGTGCTGGAAAAGCTGGCGCCGTACCATCCGATCATCGGTGAGATTCTGCACTTCCGCCAGTTGGGCAAGCTGCGCTCCACGTACATCGAGGGGCTGACCAAGGAGATTCACGCCAAGACGGGCAAGATTCACACGCGGTTCAATCAGGCCACCACGGCGACCGGCCGCCTGTCCAGCACCGAGCCCAACCTGCAAAACATCCCGATCCGCCTGGAGGAAGGCCGGAAAATCCGCGAGGCGTTCATTCCTTCCGAAGAGGGCTGGTACATGCTGGCCGCCGACTATTCGCAGATCGAACTTCGCGTCCTGGCCCACATCTCTGGGGACGAAAACCTGATTGACGCCTTCCGCAAGGGGATGGACATCCACACGCGAACGGCGATGGACGTGTTTGGAGTGAGCGAGGCGGAGGTCACTCCGCTGATGCGCCGCCAGGCCAAGGCGGTCAACTTCGGCATCGTCTACGGGATCAGCGACTACGGCTTGTCGCAAAACCTGAACATCACCCGCAAGGAGGCGGCCGACTTCATCGAACGCTACTTCGCCGTCTTTTCCGGCGTGAAGCGGTACATGGAAGAGATCGTCAAGCAGGCGAAGCAGGACGGCTACGTCACCACGCTCCTGCACCGACGCCGCTACCTGCCGGACATCAAGAGCAGCAACTTCAACCTGCGCTCGTTTGCGGAGCGTACGGCGATGAACACCCCGATCCAGGGAACGGCCGCCGACATCATCAAGCTGGCGATGATCCGGATGCAGGAGAGCATCAGGGAAAAAGGGCTCGAGAGCCGGATGCTCCTGCAGGTGCACGACGAACTGGTCTTCGAAGTGCCGGAAGCGGAACTGGCCGTCATGCAGAAGCTGGTGCCGGATGTGATGGAAAACGCGCTCAAGCTGGACGTGCCGCTGAAAGTGGACGTGCATTACGGACGCACCTGGTACGACGCGAAGTAACCGGGACGATCCCCACAGCATCGAGAGACAAACGAGAGGAGGAGACCCATGCCGGAACTGCCTGAGGTGGAAACGATCGTCCGCACCCTGCGCACCCTCGTGCTGGGCAAGACGATCGAACGCGTCAGTGTGACGCTGCCGCGGATTGTGCGCCGGCCGGACGACGTGGAAGCGTTCAAGGCGCAGCTGGCCGGCCAGACCATTCGTGAGATCAAGCGGCGGGCCAAGTTTATCCAGTTCATTCTGGACAAGGACGTGCTCGTCTCCCATCTGCGCATGGAGGGACGCTACGGCCTGTACCAGGCCGCGGACCCGGTGGAGAAGCACACGCACGTCATTTTCCACTTTGCCGACGGCACCGAACTGCGCTACCGGGACGTTCGCCAGTTCGGGACGATGGACCTGTTCCCGATCGGGTTGGAAACGAGCGAGGGGCCGCTGGCCAAACTGGGCGTCGAACCGCTGGAGGACAGCTTTACCCCGGACGTGCTGCGCCGTCTGCTCAAAGGGCGGACGACCAAGATCAAGCCGCTTCTGTTGAATCAGGAATGTATTGTCGGGTTGGGGAATATTTATGTGGACGAATCCCTCTTTCGGGCGGGCATTCACCCGGAACAGCCGGCAGGCAGCCTGACCGCCAAACAGGTGGCCAAGCTGCACGAAAGCATCGTCGCCACGCTGACAGAGGCGGTGACACAAGGCGGCAGTTCGATCAAGTCGTACGTCAACGGCCAGGGCGAGATGGGCATGTTTCAGCAGTCGCTGTTGGTATACGGTCGCAAAGGGGAGCCGTGTACCCGCTGCGGAACCGAGATCGTCCGGTTCGTGGTCGGCGGCAGGGGGACGCACATCTGTCCCGCCTGTCAAAAAGTTGGCAAGCCCATCAAACGAGGAGGAAAACGGGCATGATTCTAGGATTGACAGGAGGCATCGCCACGGGAAAAAGTACGGTGACGGCCATGCTGCGGGAGCGCGGCATTCCTGTCATTGACGCCGACCAGATCGCCCGCGAGGTTGTGGAGCCGGGCAAACCTGCCTACGAGGCGATCGTTCGTCACTTCGGCAGGGACATCCTGCTTGCCGACGGCCAGATCAACCGCAAGAAGCTGGGGGAAATCGTCTTTTCCAACGAGGCGGAGCGGCAGAAGCTGAACGCCATCGTCCACCCGGAAGTCCGCCGGGTGATGCGGGAAGAGGCGGAAACCGCGGAGCGGAACGGGGCCGCCATCGTGTTTATGGATATTCCCTTGTTGTTTGAGAGCAAGCTGCAGCATATGGTGGATAAAATCGTCGTGGTGTACGCGCCGGCCTCCGTCCAGTTGGCGCGGATGTTAGAGCGGGACGAGCTGGATGAGGAACAGGCGCACAAGCGGCTTAGGGCGCAGTGGCCGATTGAGCAGAAAAAACAGCTCGCCGATTTTCTGATTGACAACACCGGGACGCGTGAAGAGACGGAACGGCAGGTGGAGCGCCTGCTGGCAGAATTGAAAGCGGAGCTGTCGGGATGAAGCGAGGCAGGCGAGCGACAGTCGTCCTGATCGTGCTGATGGGCGTCTTTTTGCTGATCAACTCCCCCTTGGTCTGGAAGTGGATGTATCCGATCAAGTATCAGAGCGAGATCTTGGAGGCGTCCCGCCGCTATCAGGTAGACCCCTACCTGATTTTGGCCATCATCCGTTCGGAGAGCGGCTTCAAACCGGACAACGTCTCGAAGAAGGGAGCGATCGGGCTGATGCAGATCATGCCCGACACGGCAGAATGGATTGTGGAGCAGGCGGGCTTTCAGCCGAAGCAAAAGGACTACCTGTACGATCCGGAGATGAACATCAACATCGGGACCTGGTACCTGTCGTTCTTGCAGCAGAGGTTTCAGGGCGACGTGGTCAAAACCATTGCCGCCTACAACGCCGGCCCCGGCAAGGTGAACGGATGGCTGACGCGCGAGCAGTGGAACGGAGAGCGAGACACCCTCGAGGACATCCCGTTCGGCGAGACCCGCCTGTACGTCCAGCGGGTGCTCTACTACCACGACCGATACCGGAACATCTATTCCGAAGAACTGCAGTAATGCCGCTTTCTCCCCTGGGGGAAAGCGGCTTTTATAGTTCCTCTGGCTTTGATTTTGACTTTGACGTAACAGCCGCTTTCGCCCCTTTCTGTATGTGTTCCAGTATCTCTTCTGGAGCGTACGGCGTGGAGGGAGACACATTCAAAATCGTTGCCGCCCGTCTATCCAGCCACACACTTTCTTGTCCTTTTTGGTCAACAGCGACAAAAATAAACCCGCCCGCGTAAAAAACGTACGTGAGGTTAACGTCTTCGCCCAGCTCCGCCTTTATTTTCTCGTGCAGTTCAAACAATTCAGACCCTGATTCACCGGCCATGATTGGCCTCGTATCCGTTGCGAGCGTAAACCCTTTCACCTGATTGCCATCCAGGATAAATGAGAGCTTCTCATCCGAAGGCAGCAGCAGGTCTATCATGGTTGAACCTTCGTAGGAGAGGATTTCCTCCACATCCGGCAATTCGGCACCCTGAATGGAAAAGTCGGACAGGCGGTAATTGGCACTTTCATTGCGTAGCGATTTGTTATGGCGGCCTCGAGCTTCCTCCATCTGCTTGAATGCGTTAACCGCCTGTATCATACAAATTCTACCATGGGTAGTCGTCACTTGCAGCCAATCAACCTCTAATGTCAGCATCTTACTCCACAGACGCTGTTTTCCCGCTGCACTTGCTGCATATGTCGTCGTACGGCAGGGGCCCTTTTGTGCCCTGGGCTGATTGGTAGCTCTCAGGCATTCGTCCACAATTGTCCCTGATTCTTCGACGGGCCTCCTTCCCGAACAGAAGGGGGGCTTTTCATGCTTTACGCGTTCGCTCCCTGCCACCTCGATCGCCTGGTCGCAGTCTCATGCCCTTCCCGCTTGTCCTGTCCTTTGCCTGATCACCCCGCCCCTTCCGACCGAACGGAAAACAGGATGGCAAATCGTCCAAATATTTATTTTTTCAGTAAAACACATTGATAATTGTGTCATACTTATTATAATAAAAGTAAGGATTAGTGTAACTCAATGTAGGAAGGGGTTTCTAATTATGACAATCAAAATCGGTATTAATGGTTTCGGACGCATCGGACGTATGGTTTTTCGCCGCGCTGTTCAGGACCCCAACATCGAGATCGTTGCCATCAATGCCAGCTATCCCCCTGAAACACTCGCTCATCTGTTGAAATACGATACCATTCACGGGCGTTTTCCCCATAAAGTGGACGTGCAGGACAACCAGATCATCGTAAACGGCAGGCCGACTGTCGTGCTGTCCGACCGCGACCCGCTCAATCTGCCGTGGGGCGAACTGGGCGTGGAGATCGTCGTGGAGGCCACCGGCAAGTTCAAGGACCGCGAAGGCGCCGGCAAGCACCTGAAAAGCGGCGCGAAAAAGGTGGTCATCACCGCGCCGGCCAAGGAAGAAGACGTGACTATTGTCATGGGCGTAAACGAGGAGATTTACGACCACGAGAAGCATCACATCATCTCCAACGCCTCCTGCACCACCAACTGCCTGGCGCCGGTGGCCAAGGTTCTGCACGACGCGTTCGGCATCGAGCAGGGCCTGATGACGACGGTTCACTCCATCACCAACGATCAGGTGAACATCGACAACCCGCACAAGGACCTGCGCCGCGCACGCGCTGCCGGCGAATCGATCATTCCGACCACGACCGGCGCCGCTCGTGCCGTGGGCAAGGTGCTGCCGGAGCTGAACGGCAAGCTGAACGGCTTCGCCCTGCGCGTCCCGACGCCGAACGTCTCCGTCGTCGACCTGGTCGTCAACACCAAGAAGCCGGTGACCGTGGAAGAGGTGAACCGCGTGCTGCGCGAAGCGAGCGAAGGCAGCATGAAGGGCTACATCGAATTCTGCGACGAACCGCTGGTCTCCAGCGACTTCAACGGCAACGATCACTCCTCCATCATCGACGGACTCTCCACGATGGTGATGGGCTCCAACCAGGTGAAAGTGATCGCCTGGTACGACAACGAGTGGGGCTACTCCTGCCGCGTGGTCGATCTGGTGCGCCACGTGTCCGAGGATCGCAACCGCACCCGGACAAAAGAGGCGGCAGCCGTAGCCGCGAACTAACCTGCCCGTAAACAGACAGCGAACCCCCTGGGACCCTTGCGGAGTCCAGGGGGTTTTTGCGAACGTGCAAGACAAGGGGTAAATCATCTTGAATGATGATAGGGGGACTTCGTCTTCCGAAACAGGTTCCCGCTGTTCTTCGCTACGAGACGAAACTTGGTGAATACGCCCAGATTGACTGGGGGTTATCATGTAGCTCTGGATGGTTCAGTCCGAAAAGTGCCGGTATTTGTCATGGTTTTAGGATACCTCGTGCCACTCATATCCTCTAACCAACAAAAATTCGCAGGTTAGATGTAAACCGTCGATGGTGGACAAAGATCACGCATCAAGACGATTCGTTCAATCCTGTCAAAGAATAAAACAAGGGCCCGCTGAACAGATTCAAACTTCATTGACCACAAGGGATTTGCCTCGTTTTCATCGAAATCATGTACAAGGAAATCAATGTTCGAAATTCCTTGCGCTGGAACAGATATGGCTTTATCCATACGCCTCTGTGCTTGATAACCAATTACTAATCCTGTGTGTCACCCTAAATATTTGAAATTTTTGGTATTAATGCTATAATTGCTAGGTTAAAAAATTATGAGCGGTGTTACAATCTTAGCCATGCTTTCTGTATTGTTGGCACCGGGAGCCTCTGCGAAAACGTATACTTGCGACAATGATCCTGTTTCTGGTTCCGGTTGTAGCGATTACAATGGAAGTACTTTTGTTTACAAAAGTAATCAAAGCAGTAGTTATAACGACGATCATAGATTAAGTACGGCACAAGATGAAGATGATTATTATATCTGGTACTTCGATGAAGCTACAGCCGGGACTCCTGAAGTGTATGTTTATTTAAATAGCGCCTCTTTTACTAACAGAGAAGCTCATTATTACCTTGGAACTACAGATCCATACACGTCTGAATATGTGGGCGCTGTCAATCAATATACCGCGGATGAAGGGTGGAATTTTGTTGGGGATGACGTTACTGTTACCGGGGATGTTGAGTTGATGGTCATAGCGTATGATTATGATCGAAGCGGGGATACTGGAGCGGATGCTGCACGATTGGTTTATTAATGAATGTAAAACAAGTAAGGAGGGCATATAATGTCAAAAAAAATGATGATTGCCGGTTGCACAGGTATATGTTTACTACTCACTTCAGTCGCCTATGGCTCTAGTGGAGATACAGGAAATGCTCCGTCTCCCGCTTCAAATGAAACCACGGTTCAGCAAAAATCAGAAATACATTCCGCACGTCAAGATATTACCGCTGCAGAAATCCGGGAAAAAATGTTCAACGCCATTGATTATTATACCACCATTCAAGGAGCTTATCGAATCATTCAAAAGCCAATTGGCGTCGATGAGGTTGTGGAATTTGACGTATCCATAGGCGATACACCCGGGAGCTACGTAAAAGTGAAAAGCAACGTGACAGGGAAGCAGAGTGAGCACATATCAAATGGGGAGACCATGATCCATTTATACGAACAGGAAAAAGCATTTGTCAAACAGCAGAAAATAAAAAAGGTGACGAAGGAAAGCAAAATCCAGAAGGGCCCCCGCTACTATAAAGATGAAGAGGGAATCCCTGTATATAAATACAGAAAAGACCCATCGTATGCAGAAAGGGCTCACGATGTCATCTTTCCGCAGGCTTATGGTTTTTGGCTCTATCGGTACCCGCACGAAATTGTGGGAACGGAACAATATCTGGATCGAACGGCAGTCGTACTTGAAGGAACTCTATCCGGGACACTGGCAGAAAAACACCGGGCGAACACATTCAAGCTATGGGTTGATCAGGAAACGGGAGTGTTGTTAAAACTGGTTGAGACAGATGATGAGGGAACCGTAATGAATCAGATGGAAGTGCTTCGCCTGTCAATTGACAAAGGCGCTGACACTTCCAAGTTTCAGATTATAGAACCGAAGGGATGGAAGGATATAAGTCCTGTTTTGAACAAGGAAAGGGAGGTACGAGTGGGTCCAAACGGCAAGGAAGCTGAGTAGCGTTGAGAGACCTGCCTCCGAAGTCGGGGGCAGGTTAGTTTTCGATAGAGGCTTTTCTGTAAAACGAAGAAGTCATGGAAGAAAGTTGGGGGCCCCCGCCCGGCTCAGCGTTAGGTATAGCCGGGTGGGGTTTATTATGGGAAGGAGACGTTTCAATTTGCACTGTTTTGCGCAAGCCCTTCCAGCGAGAACAATTCTTCGTCTTCAAAGCCGACGATGAACAGGTTGATCTGCGACTTCAGATCCAGTTCGTACGGCACGCGCACGTCGTTGCCGCGGCCGTCCTTCAAGACACGGACGGTGGGGCGGTGGCAGTAGTCCGGGTCGACCCGGCAGACGACGCCCACCTCGCCGGTGTTCAGCACGACGCTGCTGCCGATCGGGAAGACGGCGATGTGTTTGCTGAAGGCTTTGATCAGATGGTGCTCAAACAGGTGTCCGCCCGCCCCGAACAGGTATTCCAGCGCGTCCTGCGGCATGTACCGCTTTCGCCAGGGGCGGGGAGACGTGAGCGAATCGTAGACGTCGCAGATGCCGACGATCTGCGCGTACTCGTGAATGTTCTTTCCTTTCAACCCCTGCGGGTAACCGCTGCCGTCCAGCCGCTCGTGGTGCTGCAGGCAGACGTGGGCGGACAACAGCGAGATGTCGTGCTGCTTGCGCAGGAGGTTGAAGCCCAGCATCGTGTGCTGCTTGGCGATCTCCTGCTCTTCCTCGTTCCAGCGCTCCTGCTTTTGCAACAGCTCCGGCGGAAGCTGCACCTTGCCGATGTCGTGCAGCATCGCCCCGATGCTCAACTCCATCAGTTGGCTGCGGCTGTAGCCGAGCGACATGCCGACCGCGGCCGCCAGTACCGCCACGTTGACCGAGTGATGGTAGAGCGAGGGCGAATGGGTGGAGATGCTGGTCAGATGGAGCAAGAGCTGCTGGTTGCCCATCATGTCGTCCAAGATGGAATTACAGGCCTGCTGAAAGAGAAGCCCCATTTCGTTGAGCGAAACCTTCCGGGCCAGCTTGTTCGAGTTGGTGATCTGCTTGACTGTTTTGACAATCGCTTCGACGGCTGTCTGGCGGGTTTCCGGCCGGATGACGTCCTCCACGACGATGTCTTCCGTACGCTCGTCTTCAATGTAGAGCGAGTCGATGCCGGAGCGGGTCAACCCCTGAATCAGCCGTTCGGTAAGGGTGACGCCTACCCCCAGTAACGTTTTCCCGTCTTCGGTAAAGATTGTACGGCCCACCTTCATCCCGGGGCGGGCATGTTTTATTGAAACTAACCGCATAGGAATCCCTCCAACCTGTACCCAAATTGTACTCCATTTGACTTAGACGTGAAATAGGTACAAGGATTGACTTGACTTCCGGCGGGAAATTGAGGGACACTGAATGAAAGTACCGTCATAATTGGAGTTGATTCCGCGATGCGCTGTCCGTTTTGCGATTACAATGGGACCAGGGTACTAGATTCCCGCCCCTTTAACAATAACAAGTCGATTCGCCGCCGGCGCGAATGTGAAAAATGCGAACGTCGCTTTACCACGTTTGAGGTGGTGGAGGAGACGCCGCTCTTGATCATTAAAAAAGACGGAACCCGCGAAGAATTCAGCCGGGAAAAGGTGCTCCGCGGCCTGGTGCGGGCCTGTGAAAAGCGGCCGGTGCCGCTGGAGGTGCTGGAGAACGTCGTCAACGAGATTGAGAAGGAACTGCGCAGCAGCGGTCAGTCGGAAATCCCCAGCAAGGACGTCGGGGAAAAAGTCATGGAGCGGCTGTACCACGTCGACGAAGTGGCCTATGTCCGGTTCGCTTCCGTCTACCGCCAGTTCAAGGACATCAACGTGTTCATGAAGGAACTGGAAGAACTGCTGGCCCAGGCGCGCGGCTCGGGTCAGGCGGAGTAAGGCAGCGGGGAAGGGAAGGACAAGCCTTTCCTGCAAATCGCTGCGTCGCTTGGTAGGGATTCGCCAGTCGCTCTGTCTGGAAACATGCTTCTCCTTCTATAACAATTGGGTTGTCATCAGGCCAAGACGCCCTTGCGATGTGCAAGAGCGTCTTTCCTGCTGTCTTCAAACCCCATTCGTTCGGGTTTCAGAGAGCCCCTTTCCCGATAGCCGCGAGCACGTCCTGCTTTCATCCGCGGTGGGCCGGACGGCGGAGGAGGCGATCTTTTTTGGCTCCGCGTTGGCGAGCCGGAGGTCGTCGTATCCGGCCAACGCGCTCCGTTCTTCTGGAGCGGGGACCCCCCTACGCGCGTCCCGCCGTTTCGGACACGGCGGCGGCGCGTGCTCTTCCAGCCACTGTCGTATCTATCGCCGACCGGACATGATATAATAGGGAAACCAGACTAGTCAGGAAGGAAAAGGATCAATGCCTCGTCTCGTGTGGAACGAATTACTGCCGAAAGATCGATATCTGGTGCGGCTGGCGCGTCCGCTCAGCTTTGCCGAAATGGGCTTCGTCACCCAGCTCTACCTGCCGATCATCGGTGTGGAGTCGTTTTCCCTCTACCAACTGCTGGTGCACGAGGTGCAGGAGGCGAACGGAGCGGCGGTGGAAAGCACGCACCGCAGCCTGATGCTGATGACCGATCTCTCGCTGGACCGCCTGCTGGCGGCGCGGGAGCGGCTGGAGGCACTGGGCCTTTTGGCCGTCCGCAGACGGGAGAATCGGCAGCGGGACTACTTTTACGAATACCTGGTAAAACCGCCGCTGACGCCAAACGAGTTTTTTGCCGACTACGTGCTGTCCGTGATGCTGCTGAACAAAATCGAAAACGTCCGCTATCAGCAGTTGCGGCAGCGGTACGCCGACCCGCTGGGGGCCGCTCTGGAACAGGAGTACCCGGTGTCGGAGACGGTGACCAAGGATTTTTACGAAGTGTTCCAATCGTTGAAACCGTCCGAGTTGGAAGTGCACAAAGGATCGGAGCGGGAACAGTTTCTCGCGCAGATGGAAACCCGCTATCCGGCGTCTCCGATGCAGTCGGGTTTTGAAGCGGCGGTCCATCACCCGCTCGGGGCTTCGTCCCTGCGCCACTACCTGCCGGACAACGCCTCCCCGGACAAGGTCTTCTCCGGGGAAAGCGTGGAGTTTTTGTACAAGCTGCACCACTTCTACCAACTGGACAGTTGGGGATTGGGGCAGGAGCTGCGCGACTGGACCCTGTACAAGCCGGACGGCAGCCTGGACATGGACGTCCTGCGCAAGCGGCTGGTGCAGCGCTACACGGACGACAAGCTGCACCGCACGCCGGCGGCCCCTGCCCCAGGCGACGACGAGTGGGGGCCGGGCCGCCTGCCGGAACCGGGCAGCGAAGCGTTTGCCCGCGCCTGCCGGCAGCTCTCGCCCCTCTCCCTGCTGGAGCGGGTGGTTGGCGGCCGGGTGAGCCGGGTCTTTTTGGAACGGGCGGAAAACCTGGTGTTTGGCGACGGCCTGACCGTCGAGGTGGCCAATGCGCTGCTGCTTCACACGCTGCAGAGCATGCAGATGGAACTGCCCAAAGCCTACATGGAGACGATCCGCGACAGTTGGAAGGCGAAGCGGATCACGACCGTGGACGAAGCCGTGCGGCAGATCCTGGAGCGCGCCGACCAGCGGGCGCAGCACGCGGAGAAGGCGAAGCGGCCGAAGCGGGAAACGGACACCGCCGTTCGCCGTGGCGGCCGCCCCATCCTGCAGGACAAGCTGCCTGCTTCGGTGGAATGGCAGCTTTCGCAGGAGCGCGAGCCCCAGGAGACGGTCAAAGGACAGTCCATCCAGGACGATCCCGAGTTGAAAACCATGTTGGAATCGCTGCGCAGACGGCAGAGAGGAGTGTGATGAGGGATGGAATCGATCAGCCAATTCATGCAGGAACTGGCCAAGCGGACGCCGCGCCACCTGCTGACGCCGGATCAGCAGTTGGACAAGATGTTTCGCTCCTCCGCCTATTTGCAGTCGTTTCAGCAGGAACACCCGGACCTGTCCCGCGACGACTACCTGCGGGCCCTGTCCAGCGTCTACACGGCGGTAAAGGAGCAGTACTGGTGTGAGCACTGTCCCGGGCTGGAGCAGTGTCCCAACCTGGTCAAGGGCCACCGCAGCCAGCTCAGCGTGAGAAACGGCGCCATCGTCAGCGCCATCTCTCCCTGCGACAAGCAGCAGGCGTACGAGGAAGACCTGCGCCGCCGCCGCTTGATGCGCAGCTACTACGTCTCCGAGGAGACGATGGCCGCCAGCTTTGACCGGCTGGAGCTGGACCAGGCGAATAGGGCGGCCGTGGCGGCGGCCATCCGGTTTTGCCAGACGGTCGGCAGCGGCGAGCGGGTAAAAGGACTGTACCTGCACGGGCCGTTTGGCGTGGGCAAAAGCTACATCATGGGGGCGATCGCCCGCGAGCTGTCGGAGCGCAATATCGCTTCGCTCATGGTGTACGTGCCCGATTTTGTCCGCGAGATGAAGGACTCGCTGTCCGACCAGTCGTACGCCGGCAAACTGGAGATGCTGAAGGAAGTGCCCGTTCTGATCCTGGACGACATCGGCGCGGAAAACCTCACGCCCTGGGTGCGCGACGAAGTGCTGGGCGTCATCCTCAACCAGCGCGTCAACAACCACCTGCCGACGCTGTTCACCTCCAACTACTCGCTGGAGGAGCTGGAGGAGCATCTCTCCATCTCCAACGGCAACCGGATCGAACGAACAAAGGCGGCCCGCATCATGGAGCGGATCCGCCATTACGTGGACGTGTATCTGATCATGCGCAAGAATCAGCGCATCGAAAGCTGACTTCCCAGATACGAGAGGCGCCATTTGGTGTACGCCAGCACCTCTCGCGCCAAGTGATACGGCCTGTACAGCACGTTGGACTTCACCCCGACGGGATGGGCGGATATGCCCAGCGCTTGCGCCATGTCCATCGCCCGGGCGAGGTGATAGTCGTGGCTGACAACAAGCGCGCTGTGCAGGCCGTTTTGCTGCATGACCTGCCGGCTGAATAGCAGGTTTTCGTACGTGTTGGTCGCCTCGGACTCCATCAGGATGCGGTCTGCCGGCACGCCCTGCTCCACCAGGTAGCTGCGCATGACCAGCGCCTCTGTCACGCCTTTTCCGTCGCCCAGTCCCCCTGTGACGATCAGGGTGGGCACGTATCCTTCCTTGTACAACCGCAGCGCCAAATCCAGCCGCTCCCGCAGCCCCGGACTGGGCTGGTCTCCCCACACGGCCGCCCCCAGCACGATGGCCGCGTCCGCTTTTTGCGGAGCGGCGTTGCGGCTCGTCTGATCGATCCGCCACAGAACGTACCCGGACCACAGTGCGGCCGCCGCCAGGCAGACGGCCGACCAGGTGAGCAGGCGTTTTTTCCAGGGGTGTACGGTTGGGATGGTTGATGTCGGTATCATGGGTTTCCTCCGGTTGTCAGGGGGTTTGAGCGTTTATTGATGTTGCTCGGTGTTCGCGATCCGCTTGCCCATCGTTTTTTCGGGCGGTGTGCTTATGCTCGTGCTGCAGTCCGCCGCGCTATGGATGGATGATGGCGAGTTGATTTCAGGGCAGCGGTGTTCCTATGTACATATACGGATAAGCGGGCCGGTCCGTTACGCTTGGTGGGCACATGCAGGGAGTTGGTGGATGGCGGGGGAGAGGTGACGGTCAGGTATTTATAGCAGCGAAGGAGGAGGCGTATCGGAAGGTCGTTCAACGGGTTTCGGGCAGAACATTTTCCGTTTCGTCAGGGTGAAAATTTTTTTTAAAATCCTATTGATCTTTGAAGAAGGCATGTGCTATAATCAATCTCGTGGTAAGGAACGAGATGTTCCGAAGAAGATAACGAGATACGGGGCATTAGCTCAGCTGGGAGAGCGCTACACTGGCAGTGTAGAGGTCAGCGGTTCGAACCCGCTATGCTCCACCAACATATTAAATCAAAACGGCAGAGATGCCGTTTTTTTGATGGCTTTTATTGAACAAGCTAGAAAGAACCTTCCAATCAGACCATTGCTTATGAATAGTAACATTATACGTGTAGGATTTATAAAAAGAAAAGTCCTGAAGAACGAATATGAAGGATTACTTTCCACTCCTTCCTTGGCAACACTAATCACCTTTAGCGTGACAGCGGTTCAATCCCAATAGGGTCCACTACATAACAAAACGAAACCATATCAGAGGACATGGTTTCTTGTTACTAGAAGATTGACAACCCCTAGTTAAGCGGTCTGTGTTATTTTCAAGGTGAAATTACCTTGTAGTGAAGTATAATTATAACTTAGCCAACATGCCGTCAATGATCGTCTGAGTTGCCTTATCTTTGAGGTAGATGTCAAAGCGTACAAGTTCATCTATTTTACAGGTCCATAAAACCTTGCTTTCCCGTATTAATCGACGTCTCAGTTTGGCTTTGCTACTTTTAGGTAGATTTTCACATATTTGTTCAAACGTTTTTTCATCTTGTTCTGTCCATTGATAAATTCCTTTTCTTTCTCTAATAAAATCGGTCATCACGTCTACTAAGGCATTATATAGTTCGTCCTTACGACACTGCTTTCGGGGAAATATTGATCTGACTTGTATGATTTGTAAACACTTCATTACTTCTTTTAGGGTACGCACTTTTTTGCTGTACCTGATCTCTTTTACAAATGATTCTTGTAGTTCTGGCTTTAATAACCAATGCGAAAAGAAGTGGGGCCATCGTAATTCGGATAGGATATAGTTAAATAGTAAACAAGTTTGAGTTTTTTCGTCCAATTGCAGCAATAAATCATTGATTCTATTTAGTTCCACTTCTATTTTCTTGAAAAGTTCATTCTGTATGCTAGACTCTTTCTTGCCAATTTTGTACTGCTCCAATCTAGCTAATTCCTCTATGTATCTCTTAAGTTTTTCTGTTAATAGGTAGAAACCGATGTTTTGATGAATTTCATATTGATGATTCCTCATCAAATCCAACAACCAACTGTCGGAGACTTCGACAGTTAAGTGGTGAGAACATAAATTTAATAACAACAATTTTGACTGGTCTTCCATTAACAATGCTCTAAATTTTTCTTTATCCTCATTATAGATTATTTTGGCAGCCATGAAGAATTCGATGAATTCCCAATAATAAAAGTCTCCAGCAAATCTCCTCAAAATTCATATTTATTTTGAAAAGAATTGTAAGACCAAGTGATGTTTAGAGCAAATTTTTGGCTGGTCCCTTTAGTTAATATGGACAACCCACCATACAATAAAGAAACAAGATTATATTTCTTGATATACTTTCGAACTTGCTCGCCTTCATCAAGATTGCGTTTCAATAGTGCCATAACAAATATTGCCGTATAGATTGGTTTATTCTTTTTTTCTTCCTCTGGCAAAGTGTCGAGAAAGGCGGCAAATTCCTTTGTCCAGTTTGAAATCGATTTTCTTCCTAGAGTTCGTTTTAGGCGGTCTTTAACTTCGTTATATCCTTTTATTTGATTCCAACTGTCCATCATAATGGAAGAGAGTTCATTTAATATTTTCCGCTCCAAATCAACCTCTCTCCTTTCTCATATACTAGCTTTTTCTTCTATGTTAGGAAACTCCACAAATTTCCTTAGCTCCTCGAAAATATTTTTCGCAGTTCTATTATGCAATTTTTGGATACAAAAATAATTGCTATCTAATGAATTTAAGGATGTTCCAATAGTTATTCCTGTTACGAACTGATCTTTATCTAGGATAAAGAGGAATCGATCATGTATATATTGTTTTATCTGAAAAAATTGAATTCCCAATTGTACATCTTTTCCTTTTTTAGTTCGAATAAAAGAGTCTTCTCTAGTTAAGTTGGAAAATTCTGTTGCGGTGATGGGATTGCGTTCCGATTTCATAGGATTGTTAAAAAATACAATGTTTTTTTCCTCAGCATGGCAAAATGCAAAAATTCTGATCCAATCTATCGCGTAATTAATGCCATTCCGGTCTGAGAAGTATGAGTCGAAAAGCCATACTTGTTTACTTTTCTTTTTTAGTTCCTCTTGGATAAAATCCATTGCTTTTTGTACTTCGTTTGGTTTGATAAATACTGAGGTATGATCAGATTCTTCATCTTTCAGCCTACGTCGAATATCACTATTGGAGCGTTCAAGTTTTTCTATAACTATAGGCTTTTTTTCACCAATAATGGTTGTCTTTGTAACACCCTCGGACTCTACTTTGAAATCTTTTCCTAATTTTTTCAAGGGAACACTTTGAACTCTTTGCGTAGCAGTCATATTCATAACAATACTTCTCATATAGGCTACGTCTCTATCATAGTAGATTAGTCTACCGTCAGAATACATTTCGATATCATGACAGTTCCAAGGTTCATCAGACACAATTTCGATATCTTGTCCGATATGAAATTGTGCAGTGTCAACGATCTTTGTAGAAACAACTAAATCATTCTGTTTAAAATGCACGATTATATGGTCAGTTTTAATGTTGCCGCTTACGATAATTCCATCATCTTTTAGCGCATGATATTCCCTTTTGGAGCAGCTAAAAATAAAGACGTTTCCAAAGCTCATTGGGTTCTCTGAAAAATCAATTCCTGTATATCTTTTAGCAAATCTGCATATATTTTGAAAGGTTGGCACATCAACTTTTAACGTATATTGGTTGCCATCAGAAAAAAGACTTTGGGGCTTATCGATACATACGAGTTGTTCAATAAAAGCGCATGCCCCTTCACCGTATGGATTCAGGGCAGCCCTTTTCCCCAACAGCCCTTTCAATCTCCAACCGTTGTATGAGATCTGTTCAATTTCTTCATCAGGAACGACATATTCTTCAAATTTGAGATTTAAACGTCCCAGTTTTTCTACAACACGTTTATTTCTTTTACCAACATCATCATCGAACCCTTTATGGTAAATGGTAACGATGGTTTCACCACCGTAGGTTAAAATATTTTTAAGCATTGTATTTCCTCCAAGTTCTACATTCTCAATAAGTATAGAAAATTTTAAAATAGTTTGTCTACCATGTCTATTTTGAAGTTTTATACATAGCTAGACCAAACGATGGAATAGTAGCGTAAGGTAATTTACACAGAAATAGATGCTACAAATATCTATAGGTGGAATATTTATCTTTGCTTTGCATAATCATTTTCTTTATTGGTAGTGAGTTCGACCACTACGGGAGAGCGCTACACTGGCAGTGTAGAGGTCAGCGGTTCGGATCAGCTATGTTCCACCATACAATGAACTTCAGAACCCTTGAGAAATCAAGGGTTTTTTCAAGAGGAGCGTTATTAGCTTGATAGGCATCGATATTTAACATGGCCTTCTATAATCTCACTTATCGGTACAAATTTTATTTGAACTTAGGTTGTTTTTTCTTGTGATACCCCTCCTTATATAGTGACAAGTTCTTTTCCGGAAAAAACTTGGAATAAAAAATATGAGGAGGATAAAACATGCGATCAAGAGAATATGCTGATACTATCATTGTAAATTTGGACCAGATTCGAAAAATTGAACGAGCACAACGAGAGATGTACGATTCTGGTTTGGTAAGACTTGACAGTAACCGTTTGATGAGTGTGTTAGGTACCGTCTCTTCAGTTTTGGGACTTGCTTTTGTTACAAGTACTCCAGCTGGCATTGTTGCGGGTATCACAGGTATTTTGGCTTCAATTACACCGAGTGCAAAAGATATTCTTGAGCAAATGGTTTATAAAGGTTACTGGGAACTTGGCTATATGGAAGATTTCCTTGTGGACAACCCGCAATACGATCGTATGGAAATTGAATTACCGTTTATTGAATTTGATGTAAATGGTAAAGTTATTCGATTTATTTCTGGTAAAGGTATCATTAAACGGGTTCACTCAAAAAGTGGATGGATCGTAGTATAAAAAAGCCCGGTTATCATCCGGGTTTAGTTGAAGACAAACTCCCTCGTTGCTATTGCAGTCGAGGGAGTTTTTTTCCTGTATACATTAATGAAGCGAAGATGAAAGGTATTATGGGCATCCGGCATCTCCTGAAGGGGCTGACAAACAACTCCTGTAAGGCTGTCACGGACAATAGGCACATGGGCTCTCTCAACCTTTCGGACTGTACGAATATTGAAGGGAAGGAGTTTAGATAAAATCTTTATTGAAACTCAAGCTTAGTTAATTCAAGTACTTTTGATAGATCGACATCGTTGACAATTTTGTAAACATTAATGCGCTTGTCATGACTGATCCGTATGTAGTTGTGATTATCAAGAAGTTCCATACCAAACCGATATGACCCGTTCACATATAACCTTATGGCATAAGCCCCAGAAGACCTGAAGTCGTTAGCATTTTGCAACCTCATGGTTGAGAGTTCTGCAAGTATGTTTCTGACCTTGTCTTGATCAACGATCTTTGTGGTTGTGTCGTCCGAATATCTCTCCATTCTGATTGTAACCTCGTCATTTGGCTGTATCTGATCCTTTACGATGTCTGTAAACGAAGTGTATGACATTCTCTCCACGATCAAATAAACGCCGCATACAACAAGAATGAACAGAAAGGATAGTAGAATCGGTTTTCGCAAGATTTCTCTCCCCCTTGCATGATGTTGGTTCAGTAAAGACCGCACTCCTATAGGCGGGAAAACCAGGCAGTCTGTTACATATATTGTAAACTGCTCGAGGGGAAAGTCAGTAATATTTTTTCAGTGTGCAGACAAAGTCAGTGGTGTCATGGGCTGCTCGCTCTGTTTAACGACCAGCAAAGAAGCGGATCGCGTCCGCTCAAAACGCGACGCGGGCAGGGGGCCTGCGGGATGATGACAGGGCTGGCGTTTCTCCTGCTGTCTCCATATACATGAAGGTAACAACGTGTGAGGGAGGACAGCACACATGCCGGAACCAATGCTGTGGGGAGTAGATTCAGCTTCCCGAGTGGGAAATGAGTTGTATCAATGTGTGGTGCGCAACTTCGGCAAACCTGCCTACTGGGGGAGGTATTTGGCAACCGTACCCAATGCAGCGGACGGACTTACGAGAGCGGAAGCGTCTTTTCTTCATCGCAACGGCGTGAAGATCCTGCCGATTTACAGTAAATTCACCCGAGCGGTCGGCTATGGCCAGGGGCGAATCGCTGCAAGAAACAGCATGTATTATGCTCAACTGCTCGGTATTCCCAAGGGAACCATGCTGTTTGCCAACATCGAGAAACGGTTTCAGGTCGATGAGGCGTGGATCCGCGGGTGGGTGGATGCCGTCGATCAGGGAGGATATCGTCCGGGGATTTACTGTGATCCGAGTCAACCCGCCTTTTCCAGAGCGTATTGTCTCGCACAGGAAAAGAGTGAAAGGGTGAGAACGCGAACCGTGCTGTGGAGCCAGGAGCCTACGCCGGGCCCATCGTCCCCGCGTCAAGCACCGGCGTATTCACCCGTACGTCCCCCCTGTCCGGCACAGGTGTGGGCATGGCAGTATGGCGAAAACGCGAGAGAATGTCCGGTCGACACCAATCTGATGGACCGCAGGCTGTTTCAATGGCTCTGGTAAGTGTCCTTTCGGGGCCATCCCAACATGAGTGTACAGGAGAGAGCAGCAGTTCCCGCGACGAGCAATGCAATGTCGAGACCAAGGGCAGCCATGAATACATCATCACCGGGATATCTGGGTTTTAATGTAAGTCTTCTGCAGAGAACATAACAAGATACCAGCCAGTAGAAACTGCTTCCGATCGCCGCCAATATGAAACGCTCTTTTTGTGTTCCTCGCCAGAGTCTGCCAATGAACAGCCAAACGGTGATGCTTAGAACCACTGCATAAGGAACAAATGTAAACAGAGTACGTGTCATGTTGAAATATATTAGTAGGACAGCACCAAAAAGTGCAGCATTGAACAGCAAAACCATGATGCCAACCAACCACGGGTTCGCTTTCCACCTCCAATGCACCTTCGCAAGCAATCCCCCTATGGCCAAAAAGGTCAGCAAACCTGCAAGTACACTTGTTTGCAGCACGGTACTCAACCGAATCCCCCTTCCCCGTTTACCTGCTTCGTGATGCTTTGAAGACCGCAAGTGATGGGAACTCTGCGCGGCTCCACAACCACAAGGGTGTATGCACGTCAATGGGTACCAACCCACTGCCGAGCGGGGCTGCTTCCCATGCGTCAGCCACCGCCTGCCGGTCGTCGGCAGTCCCCCGTAAAACCTCTGGCGAACAAAGTCCCAATGTGACGGTCGCTTTCAAGATGTGCGTATCAGGAGCAACTGTGATGCGTTCACGGGTTCGTCATGATCCTCCTCCATGATCGGCGTGGATTCGAATTTTTCTTGATCTTGCATGGAAATCTATGGTATTAGTATAGAAGATTTACAGCCGTTCCGAAAGAATTGCGGGAAAAAAGGCCGGAACGCCATCATTGGCAGCATCCACGAAAAAACGGAGACGAATCGCGCGTCTCCGTTTGGTCTATCTCTATTCCGTTCGTTATTCCGTTCGTTTTTCGCTGCGAGTGGAACCGGACGTGTTCTTCCGGCGCCGACCGCATTGTGTTTTGCACCCGTCTGTGTTAGAATGAGGAGTGGTCACTACCAATTACAAAAACTGAATAATATATCCCAATATAATCATACCACAAATGATCCGGATTGTCAAACACTGTGGTCCCAAAAAATTGGCTGAAGAGGAGCGATACGATGAGCGTAACGGAGAGAGAATGGCGGGAAGAAGAAGAGCGCGTTGAACGTGTCATCGGCGAGATTGACCGGAAAATCGGCAGTCTGCAGGAGCATGTCAGCGACGTGCGGGCGGACATCGTGGAGATCCGCAAAAACTTCTGGGACGACGTGACGGTCAACGTTGACGATGCGACGGAAGCGGTGGAGACGTACGCGAGCATCAAGCAGCAGGCAGAGGTGCTGTCGGAGCGGGAACGCAGCCACCGCCATGCGAGCAGGCAGCTTGACACGTTGAGGAAGCTGAGACAGTCACCCTATTTCGGGCGGATCGATTTTGTCGAAGACGGGGAGCGGGAAGCGGAGCGCATCTACCTGGGAATCGCCTCCCTGCTCGACGAACGGGACGAACAGTTTCTCGTCTACGATTGGCGGGCGCCGGTGTCCAGCCTGTACTACGACTACCCGCCCGGACCGGCGCAGTACGAGACCCCCGGCGGCACGATTGCCGGCACGATGGAGCTGAAGCGGCAGTACATCATCCGTGACGGCCGGATCCGCAGCATGTTTGACACGGGGGTCACCATCGGCGACGAACTGCTGCAGGAAGTGCTCGGCAGACAGGCGGACGGGCAGATGAAAAGCATCGTGGCCACGATTCAAAAAGAACAAAACCGCATCATCCGCAACGAGCGAAGCCGGCTGCTCGTCGTCCAGGGGGCGGCGGGAAGCGGCAAGACGTCGGCCGCCCTGCAGCGGGTGGCCTATCTCCTCTACCGGTACCGGGAAACGCTGCGGGCGGAGCAGATCGTGCTGTTTTCCCCCAATCCGCTGTTTAACAGCTACGTGTCGACCGTCCTTCCCGAACTGGGGGAGGAGAACATGCAGCAGACGACGTTTCAGGCGTATGTGGAGCACAGGCTGGGGGAGACGTTTCTCATCGAAGATCCGTTCGCGCAGATGGAATACGCCTACACCGCCATGGACGAACCGGGGTATGACGCCCGCATGGAGGGAATCCGCTTCAAGGCGTCCGCCGCGTTCATGCAGGTGATCGAGCGCTACGTGGAATCGCTCGGGCAGGCGGGGATGATCTTTGCGGATGTGACGTTCCGCGGCAGGACCCTGATTGACGCCGAGCGAATCCGGGAGCAGTTTTACTCGCTCGATCCCTCGCTGCGCCTTCCCAACCGGATGAGGCTGACGGCGGAGTGGCTGCTGGAGGAGCTGCGGAAGCGGGAGCGCCAGGAGCGAACCCAACCGTGGGTGGAAGACGAAATCGACCTGCTTGATCGGGAGGCGTATTACCGCGCCTATCAAAAGCTCCGGCAGCAAAAGCGCTTCACCGAAGAGACGTTTGACGACTTTGAGCGTGAACGGGAGCTGCTTGCCGCCACGGTCGTCAACGAGCACTTCGATCCGCTGCGCCGGTGGGTAAAGCAGTTGGGATTTGTCAACATGCCGGCCGTCTACCGGCAGTTGTTCGCCGATCCGCGGTACGCGTCTCGTTTTGCGAACGACGTCCCCTTGCCGCAGCAGTGGGAGGAGATCTGCGCCCGGACCGTGGAGATGCTGGACCGGTCCGAGCTGTTCTGGGAGGACGCCACGCCGTATTTGTACCTTAAAGAGCGGATTGAAGGGTTTCAGACCAACACGTCGGTCCGGCACGTGTTTATCGACGAGGCGCAGGACTACTCGCCGTTTCAGTTCGCCTTTATCCGGCGGCTGTTCCCGCACAGCAGAATGACCGTGCTCGGCGACTTGAACCAGGCGATATACGCCCATGTCGATGCCCAAACGGACTTTTCCCCGCTCGCTTCGCTGTACGAAGACGGGCAGACCGAGACGATCGTGCTGACGCGGAGCTACCGGTCCACGCGGCCGATCGTCGAGTTTACCCGAGGGCTGATCGCCGGGGGCGAAGTGATTCAGCCGTTTAACCGGGACGGGGTGAAGCCGACCTTGACGCAAGCCGCCGACACGACCGACCTGACCGTCAAGATCGCCGCCCGCATCCGCGCGCTTCAAGATGCGGGACACCGGACGATTGCGGTCATCTGTAAAACCGCCCGGGAAAGCCGGGACGCGCACGCGGCGCTCAGCGACAGGCTGCCGGTGCGCCTGATCGGCAAGGAGACGGTCTCCTTCGAACCGGGCGTGCTCGTCATCCCGTCCTATCTGGCCAAAGGCGTCGAATTCGACGCGGTGCTCATCTACGACGCGTCTCGGGCGAAGTATGGGCGGGAGACGGAACGCAGGCTGTTTTACACCGCTTGTACACGGGCGATGCATGAACTGCACCTGTATGCCGTCGGCGAGGTGAGCCCGTTTGTGACCGCGCTTTCCCCCGATACCTACGTCGTGGAGAGCTGACAGCTGCAGGCCGCCGGGCCCCCGCACCCGCCGTGTGCGTCAAAACGCGTGCCGGCCGCTTGCGAAGCGGCTATAATAGCAGAGGAAGAACAGGATGTTCGCGGCTGGAACAAACATGAGGTGATCGCATGAACACATTGCCCGTCGATTCGATCATCCCGGAGTTGAAAGAGGCGCTTCGCACCCGCAGCGGCGCGGTGCTGGTGGCTGCGCCCGGGGCGGGGAAGACGACCCGGGTGCCGCTTGCGCTTCTCGACGAGCCGTGGCTGGCCGGACGCCGCATTCTGATGCTGGAGCCGCGCCGTCTGGCTGCGCGGGCGGCGGCCCGCTACATGGCCGCCTCACTGGGGGAACAGGTGGGAGACACCGTGGGGTACCGAGTGCGCCTGGATTCCCGGGTCGGGACTGCCACGCGCATCGAAGTGATTACCGAGGGCGTGCTGACGCGGATGCTGCAGGCCGACCCGGCTCTGGAGGGCACGGGACTGGTCATTTTTGACGAATTTCACGAGCGCAGCCTTCACGCCGACCTGGGATTGGCCCTGTGCCTGGAGGCCCAGTCCGTGCTGCGCGACGATCTGCGCATCCTGGTCATGTCCGCCACGCTGGACGCCGAGCCGGTTGCCGCGCTGTTGGGCGATGCGCCGGTCCTGACGAGCGAGGGGCGGGCCTATCCGGTGGAGACGCGCTATCTGGAGCGCCGGGTGGAGGGACCGGTCGAACCGGTCGTCGTCCGGCAGATTCAGGAAGCGCTCGCGTCCGAATCGGGAGACATCCTCGTCTTTTTGCCGGGCGCGGGCGAGATCCGCAGGGTGGAAGAAAGGCTCGCCGAACTGGATTTGGGCGCCTCCGTCCGGGTGGCCCCCCTCTACGGGAATCTGCCGCAGGAGGCGCAGGACCGGGCGATCGCGCCGGGACGGCCGGGCGAGCGCAAAATTGTCCTCGCGACCTCCATCGCCGAGACCAGCCTGACGGTGGAAGGGGTCCGGGTGGTGATTGACAGCGGCCTGGCGCGGGTGCCGCGCTTTTCGCCGCGAACCGGCATGACGCGGCTGGAAACCGTCCGGGTGTCGCAGGCGTCGGCCGAGCAGCGGCGGGGCCGGGCAGGCCGTCTCGGCCCCGGCGTATGCCGCCGCCTGTGGACTGAACAGGAGCACCGGCACCTGGCTGTGCGAAACACGCCCGAGATTCTGGAATCGGACCTGGCTCCGCTGGCGCTCGAACTGGCTGCCTGGGGCGTCGTGGACCCGGCGGAGCTGCGCTGGCTCGATCCGCCGCCGGCCGCCGCGCTTGCGCAGGCGCGCGACCTGCTCGTCCAGCTCGGCGCGCTGGAGAAAAGCGGGACGATTACCCCGCACGGACGGCGGATGGCGGAGCTCGGTCTACATCCCCGCCTCGCGCACATGATCCTGCGGGCCATTCCGCTCGGTTTGGGCGGATTGGCGTGCGAACTGGCGGCAATTCTGAGTGAACGGGACGTTTTGCGCAGCGGTCATGCTCCGGCCGACGCCGATCTGCGCCTGCGGGTGGAGACGCTGCGACAGGCAGCGGCGGGAGGGCGGCCCGGCGATGCCGCACCGCCCGGTTACACGGTGGACGCGGCTGCGTGCCGGCGGATTCTTGCCGAGGCGAACCACTGGAAGCGGGAGGCGGGGATTGCCGACGACAGCGGCGGCGACGTGGACGCGTGCGGGCTTTTGCTCGCGTTCGCCTACCCCGACCGGATCGCGCGGAGGCGCGACAGCGGACGGTTTCTTCTGCGCAACGGCCGCGGGGCGGCGCTGGCGGGGCCGCAGCCGCTGGCCAAAGCTCCCTGGCTGGTGGCAGCCGAACTGGACGATCTGGGGGCGGAAGGACGCGTGCATCTCGCTGCTCCGGTGGACGTGTCCGATCTGGAGCGGCACTTCGCCGACCAGATCGAGGCGGAGACGACCGTCTACTGGGATCGCGAGGCGCAGGCCGTGCGGGCGAGACAACGGGAGCGGCTGGGGGCCCTGGTGCTGAAAGACGTCCCCCTGGCCGATCCCGATCCGGAAGAGACCGCGGCTGCGCTGCTTCGCGGGATCACCGAAGAAGGGCTGGAGATCCTGCCGTGGACCAAGCAGGCCCGCCAGTTTTGGCAGCGGCTGTTGTTCATGAGCCGGCACGAGGAGGGCTGGCCGGACGTGTCGGAGGAGGCGCTGGCGGCTTCGCTGCCTGACTGGCTCGGGCCGCACCTGTACGGATTGAAAAGCCGCGACGACCTGCAGCGTCTCTCCTTGACCGACATCCTCGCCGGGATGCTCTCCTGGGAGCGGCGGCGCAAGCTGGACGAGTACGCCCCGACGCATATCGTCGTGCCCAGCGGCTCGCGCATCCCGGTCGACTACAGCGATCCAGAAGCTCCGGTGCTGGCTGTGCGGCTGCAGGAGATGTTCGGGCTGAAGGAAACGCCCCGGATTGCCAGGGGGAGGGTGCCGCTGACGCTCCACCTGCTGTCGCCGGCACACCGCCCCGTGCAGGTGACGCGCGATCTGGCCAGCTTTTGGCGCAGCGCCTATTTTGAAGTGAAGAAGGATTTGAAAGGGCGTTACCCCAAACACTACTGGCCGGACAATCCGCTGGAGGCGCTCCCGACGAACCGGACCCGCCCCCGTTCGTGAAGCCAACGCATCACGTACCCAAAAAATGAGGACCTGACGATAACAGGGCTGTATCCGCCAGCGGCGAATGCCGCATGACGGGACAGCCCTGTTTTTTGTTTACGTGCGCCGCTCACGTGCTTGAAACGGCTTGTTCCCTGGAGGAGAAACTCCTTGCGTATGACTGGCCCGCCAGCGCGTCTTTTACGGACGGACGGGCTGGCCGGCTTTCACGGAGTCCGGAAGGCGGCCCCATTTTTCTTCGAAGATGAGCCGCTCCAGGTCAAGCCTGCGCTCCCATTGGAAGATTTCCAGCAGCGGCTGTTCCGGGTAGTGGTCCGTGTAGCCGATGGACAGCAGGGCAACCGGTTCCACATGCGGCGGGATGCCGAGAATGCGGCGCACATCCGGCTTTTTGTAGAAGCTGACCCAGCCCATGGCCAAGCCTTCCGCATAGGCGGCCAGCCACATGTTTTGGATGGCGCAGCTTACGGACATGATGTCCGTTTCCGGTATGGAGTTGCGCCCGAGCACGTGGTCCCCGCCTCTGGTGGGATCGCAGGTGACGCAGAGGGTTATCGGCGCTTCCTTGATCCCTTCGATTTTCAGATCCAAAAAGGCGAGTTCCCTGTCCGTCCCCTCGTAGTGAATGGCCAGCGCCCGCCGCTCCTTTTGCACGATCTCCGCCAACTGCTGTTTCGTCGCCGGGTCGCGGATGATGACAAAATTCCACGGCTGCATGAAGCCGACAGACGGAGCGTGGTGGCCGGCCTGCAGGATGGCGAGCAGCTTCTCGTCCGGAACGGGCTTGTCCAGAAACGTGCGGATGTCCCTGCGGTTTACGATGGCCTTGTACACGCCCCGTTTTTCTTCCTCCGACAAACGATTCACGAATGCCTTCCTCCTTGCGATTGTAGTGGACATGCTGCGCTGTGAACATTGTACCATTTGCGTAGGTCCGGACTCGCAAAAACGCGAATATCGGCAACCTTTTTGCCGTCCTGCCGTCTGTAAGGTACACGCTTCACGTATTACCCCTCCCTTTATGAGCTGCTTGTACGATACAGGTGGCTTTTTTTTATATTGCAGATGGCGGGTAGGGCAGCCTTCGCGAAAGAAACGGCGAAGCTCCCGATGTGGGGGCTTCCTGGCGTCTGTTCACAGCAGGGATGTATCGCGCCATCTCCGTCCATGGTATCTCTGCCATGCGACGGTTTTCACGATGAAGCCTTTGCTGGTTCCTCCGTTCGTAACTTTTCCTGAACTGGGGAATACTAGCTCCTGAGGTGTTGACCCGGATGGAGCAAAATATTTCCTTTACCGTATCGTGGAGCGACGCGACCCGCTTGGCCAAAATGCTGCAAGCCAGAAACCTGCGCTACGCCGTCAAACAACTGCCGGGAAAAACCACCCTGGCATTCGTCTTTCCCAAGCTGAGTCTCAGTCAGTACGTCTACCTGTACATCCTGTTCGGGGCAAAGCGGCAGGAAGGATGAAGGGAGGATGAACGGCGGCACCGAACGAACCGCCCCGGGACAGACGGGAGCACGCACCTGTAAATCGCGTCCCGCCATGGTGCAGATTTGACAAATTATGAAGAAAACAAAAGACGACACTTTTCGATAAGCGAAAAGCATAGTACAATTCCTAGTATGTACGAACTTGGGGAGTTCGTGACGGCGGTCCAAAACTGTGCAGGAGGGACCGCCTCTTTTTTATGTGTCCAAAAGGTTCCCTCCTGAAGCTGACAACAGGTGTCTAGCCGAAGGAGGGCGGTTTGTGTGCGGGAAAGGTTTCGACCGGCGCAAAGCTGCCGTTGATCAGCGCGTCGATCAACTGCTCGGCGGTCAGCGAGATGGTGATGCCGGGGTCGGGGATGTCGACCTGGAACTTGTCGTTATGATAGCGGTACAGAAGCGTTCCGAGCGGCTGGATCGGGTAGATGGGGATGTCTTGGGCAAGCCGCTGTCCGGTTTTGGCGATCTCCCGGAGCGCCCAGAACAGTTCACCCCAGACGGGCAGGTACGGTTTGCGCTTGTGCCGCCTGAGCACTTTCACGAGATGGACACGCAGGCTGTCCAGCAGCTCCCGGCTCTGGTCTTCCACGGTTTGCATGACGGGCTGCCACTCCTTTGTCGGTGCGCTTGGGGACAGGCTTGCGCGTCGTCCCCGGCGGGCAATGTCCTGCTGTCGGAATTGCCGGCCAATCACTTCTACGCATCAGTGTAAGCCACGCATGGAAGGGACGCAAGAGTGTGAACGCAGAGCCCGTCCCGCAGGTCTGCTGTCCGTCGGCTCATCGTCTCAGACAATTTGACCGATTCAGACCAATTGGGATAGCATAGGGGCAAACGGACTGCCTGAAGCAGAGAAAGAGGGGAAAGCCTGGTGGAGAAACGACAACTTCTCGTCGACATGGGCGCGCGGCGGGACGATGCGATCGCTCTCTGGTGCGCGCTGCGGTGGCCGGATGCGGAAGTGTGCGCCGTTACCTGCGTCGGCCCGGATCAGGAGGAGGCGGCGGCACGTGCGCTGGAGGTGGCGGCCCTCGCCGGGGCAAAGCAGATGCCGGTTGCCAGAGGGGCCGTCCAACCGCTCCTGCGCCGGGGAACGGCCGCGGGGACGGCTCGTCAGGAAAAACGTCTGCCGCTGCCGGACGCCGGCCGGATGCCCGCAGCCGCATCGGCGGCGGAACTGATCGTGCAGACGGCGGAGCAGGCGGAGGGCGGCTTGACGATCGTGACGCTGGGGCCGCTCACCAACCTGGCGCTGGCGGCGGCCCGGGACCCGGAGCTTGGCCGCAAGCTGAAGCGCGTGGTCGCGCTGGGCGGGGCGATTCGCGTGCCGGGCGATGTGACCCCCGTGGCCGAAGCCAATGTTTACGCGGACCCGGAAGCGGCCCGATTTGTCCTGGAAGCGGGGTTGCCGCTGACGCTGGTGCCGCTTGACGCCACCCGGTCCCTGTCCTTGCCTGCGGCTGCGGAAGCCTGGCCAACGCCGCTTGGGCCCGTGACGGACGGGGCAGCCCGCCTCGACGCCTTGGCGGCGATGCTGGTCGCACTGTGCCCGGAAGCGGCCCGGACGGAACGGATGAAACTGGCGGTGGAATGCCAAAGTGCGCTGTCCGCCGGAGCGGTGCTGGCCGATCTGCGGGCCGTTCCCCGCGTCGGAACGGACGTCGACGTCTGCGTCGCCGTGGACGCCGCGCAGGCGTATCCAAGCCTGCAGGCAATCGTTCAGGGAGAGGAGGGCAGCCGATGAGAGAAAAAGTGATCCTGGACGTGGACACCGGCATTGACGATGCGCTGGCGATCTCCTACGCCGTGCACGCGACCGAACTGGACGTGCTCGGCGTGACCACCACGTTCGGCAATATCGCGGTGGAAGAGGCGACGCGCAACACGCTGCAGCTGCTGGAGCTGCTGGATGCGGCGCACATTCCGGTCTTTCAGGGGGCGGCCAAGCCGCTGTTTCGGGAGCTGAAGGAAAAGGCCAAGCTGTTCCACGGCGAAAACGGCCTGGGGAACGTCCAACTGCCTCCCCCGAGGACGGCGGCCCGGCAGGCGAGTGCCGCCCACTTCCTCATCTCGGCGATCAAGGCCCACCCGCATGAGGTTACGGTGGTGACGGTGGGGAGCCTGACCAACCTGGCACTGGCGATCATGGCCGCGCCGGAGATCGTCCCGCTGGTCAAACGGGCGGTCGTGATGGGCGGAGCGGTTACCGTACCGGGCAACCGCACGCCGGTGGCGGAGGCCAACATCTGCGCCGACCCGGAGGCGGCCGCGTACGTCTTCCAATCGGGCCTGCCGATTACGCTGGTGGGGCTGGACGTGACGATGCAGACGCTGCTCACCCGCGACCACCTGCAGGAGTGGAGAAGGCGCGACACGCCGGTCAGCCGCTTTTTTGCCGACATCTGCAGCTTTTACATGGAGGCCTACGCCCGGGCGGGCCATGTGCGCGGCTGCGCGCTGCACGATCCGCTGGCGGTCGGGGCGGTTATCGACCCGACGTTTGTCACGAGCGTCCCGATGCATGTGCAGGTAGACACGTCGGGCGGCCTGTCCGACGGGCGGACGATTGGCGACAGGCGCCCGCAGCCGGCAGCCCCGCCCAACGTCGACGTCTGCCTGGAGGTCGACGCCGGCCGTTTTGTGGAACATTTTTTGCAAAACGTCATGTTCCGTTGTGATGGATGACGAATGGGGCGGGGAACGGTTTCCAAGCGATGCTTGGAAGGATGAAGGGTTGCATGCAAACGAAACGGTCAATCGGGGAGGGATTCGACACGGTGGCTCGCAAAATCATTGAACCATCTGTCACGATGGCCAACGGTCCGGTCAGCCGCGAGGTCACAATCCCGCTGACAACCCAGTGGGTGATGCAGTCGCGCGCTGCGAACCGGGACTATCGAATTGTTGTGGCAGCACCTGAGGAAGAGCCGCCTTCCGAAGGCTATCCGGTGATGTACTTGCTGGACGCCAATGCCGTGTTTGGCACGATGGTGGAGACGCTTTGAGCGCAGGCAGGACGACCCGAGAAGACGGGAGTTGTTCCGGCGGTTGTCGTCGGCATCGGTTATCCGACGGACGATCCGTTCCCACCCGCGCGCCATTGCGATTTTACGCTGCCGGTGCCTGTAACGGAGCTGCCCGTGAAACCCGACGGGACAGCATGGCCGGAACAGGGCGGGGCGGACGTATGTCGCAGGCAGCCCATCCATTCATTGGAACAAGCGCGTCATTCGCGAAGAGGAGCAGCAATTCGTGGCCCGCGTAAAACAAGAAAAGATCGACGTCCGCATCCTGCTCGCGGTGGGGGAATGGGAGAGCAGCCATCCAAGCCGCGTAAACGACAACACGATGGAACTGGCGGAACGCCTGCGGACCCTGGCAGGCCGCGGAGTGCACGTGGAGTTCAAGGAGTTTGAGGAGGAGGGCCATCTATCGCTGCTGCCGGCCTTGATCAGCCGTGCCGAACGGTTTGCATCAAGCGGCTGAAAGGCGGTGTCCCCAACGAAGAAAAGCCGGATACCCAAAGGCGGGTGTCCGGCTTTTTGCGGCCCTTATTTGTTTGCCAGGATTTTCGACACGTCTTCCATCACCTGTTGGCCTGCGAGCAGTCCGCTGTACAACCAACTGCTGTCGGAGCTCATTTCATACACGTGTCCTTTCTTGACGGCAGGGAGGTTCTTCCAGATCGGATTGTTGAAGATTTCCGATGTCTGCTCGGTGTCGCTCTTGACCAGGAAGATGTGATCGGCGTCCAGCTGCGCCAGCTTTTCCAGCGAAACCGGGCTCCATGTCGCTTGCGAGCTGCTGGGCAGATCGGACAGGTACTGCGGGACTTTGATTCCCAGGTCCCCGTACAGAACGGAGCCGCTGGAACGCGTTTTGTCCACCACGTAGAATTGTTTTTGCGTCAACCAGAGAATCGCGACGGATTGGTCGCCGATGGTTTGGTGCAGTTTCGCCTTCAATGCTTCCGCTTTTTGATCGTATTGATTCAGCAGTTGTTCGGCCTCGTTCTTCTTGTCAAGAAGTTCCCCCATCTTCAGAAGCGTTTTCCGCCAATCGCTGTTGATTTCGTCTCCCAGCACATAGGTCGGCGCAATTTTGGAATACGCTTCGTACAGACCGTTTTGTACGGACGAGGGCGAGCCGATGACAATCAGGTCCGGATTAAAACTCGCCACTTCTTCGGGGGGAAGATTGTAACTGATCGTCGGCACTCCCTTCAGTTCCGACTGCAGGTAACCCTGAACCGTTTTGCCGTCTGCCACCGACCATTGGGCGACTGGTTTGACGCCCAAGGCCACCAGCGGATCCTCCAGATACGAGGCAATGATCCGCTGCGGATTGTCCGGAATCGTTACATGATGGCCCATGGCGTCTTGGATGACTCGATCAGATGCCGACTGTTCGCCGGGCTGGCTTGAACCGGCAGAAGCGTTCGGCGAGTGATCGCCCGAATGACTTCCGGAACTTCCGCAAGCTGCAAGCAGTACGCTTACAACCATAATCGCGAGGAAAACCAAGCCCATTTTCATTTGTTTTCGTCCGAAGCGCACGACAAGTTCCTCCTATGTTGATAATGTATGGATGCACGGTGAGGTTTCTCACATCGAAAAAGATAATGATTATTATTATCATTGTCAATATAAAAATGACATCCATCGCAAAAACGTGCGTCTTCTCAAACGTCTCTGTCTTACAAGTGAGCGCGGATCATCGCGAAAAAGAGAGAACGCAGCTAGCTGCGGCGGACTTGCCTGGCAGGTCTGCCGCTTTTGTTTTCTTTCTTGAAATAAAATTTAGTTACTATTAATTGACTCAGGAAATTTTGTTACATATAATGATGATAGCGCTTTAAAGTCTGTATTTTTTCAACATTCTGTTTGTGAAATGCTCGCAAGGAGGTGGCCCAATGGACGGTCAAGCGCAGCGGTGCTACCGGGAGAAACGGGAGCATTTGGTCATCGGATTGATGTCGGGAACCTCGCTCGACGGAGTGGATGCCGCGCTGGTGGCGATCGAAACGGACCAGGCGGGTGCCATCGCCGCGGTCCGTCTCCGAAAATTTCACTACCTGCCGTACTCGGATGAGCTGCGGGAGTGGCTGGCCGAGCTGTGCAGTCCGCAGACGGCCCGAATCGACCGGCTGACCCTGGCCCATTTCGGACTGGCGGAGTGGTACGCCCACGCGGTCAGCGAACTGCTGGAAGCGGCCGATGTCGCTCCCGGCGAAGTGGATGCGATCTGCACGCACGGGCAGACTGTTTGGCACGTCGCCGGCCGGGCGCCGTTTCCCGGTCCGGCGGGCACGACGGACATCCGGGCCTCCCTGCAGATCGGCGAGCTGTCGACGCTGGCGGAGCGGACCGGGATTCCCGTCGTCGGCAATTTCCGGGCGCGCGACCTGGCGGCGGACGGCGAAGGGGCGCCGCTCGTTCCGTACGCCGATTACGTCCTGTTTCGGCACGGCGAAAAGGGGCGGCTGCTGCAAAACATCGGCGGGATTGCCAACGTGACCGTGCTGCCGGCGGGTGCTTCCATCGACGATCTGGTTGCCTTTGACACCGGACCGGGCAACATGGTGATCGACGAGATCGTGCTGATGGCGACAAACGGCCGGCAGCGCTTCGACGAGGGCGGCCGGATGGCAGCCGAAGGGACGGTCTGCGCCGAACTGCTGCAGGAGCTGCTGGCTGATCCGTACTACCGGCTGGAGCCGCCGAAAAGCACGGGGCGGGAGACGTACGGTCGGGCGTTTGCCGAGAAGCTGTGGGCCGAGAAAGACGCGCGCGGCCTCTCCGCCGCCGATCTGGTGGCCACGGCGACGGCGCTGACGGCGGCCACGATTGCAGCGGCGTACGAATCGTTTGTGCTGCCGGCCACGCCGGTGCACGAAGTGATCGTCTCCGGCGGCGGCGCCCGCAACGAGACGCTGCTCCGGATGCTCCGGGATCGCCTGCCGGCGGGCATCCGGCTGACGACGACGGACGCGTACGGCGTCCCGGACGACGCCAAAGAGGCGATGGCCTTTGCCATTTTGGGCCACGAAACGCTGATGGGCCGGCCGAGCAGCGTGCCGTCCGTCACCGGGGCCAAACGGGCGGTCGTCTTGGGAAACATTTGTTATTGAACCAAAACAGGGGGGAATCAACGTGAAAAAACGGGCATGGGCAGGTATTTTCCTGTCATTTTCCTTGCTGCTTTCCGCCTGCAGCGGCGGAGGCGGCTCTGCGAGCGATACGGCTAATCCGCAGGCGGGGCAGCAGGGCGGAAGCGGCAAGACCGAGCTGGTCGTCGCGGCGGATCAGGACCCTGTCGGCTTTGATCCGCACAAGGTGCCGGCCGCGTCCAGCGTCCGCGTCTACGCACTGGTTTACGACGGCTTGACCCGGCTGGACGAAAACCTGAACGTCACCCCCAGCCTGGCCGAGAAGTGGGAGATTTCCCCGGACGGCAAAACGGTTACCTTCACCCTGCGCAAGGGCGTGACGTTTCACAACGGGCGGGAGATGACGGCGGAAGACGTCAAGTACAGCTTTGAGCGGATTCTCAATCCCGAGACCGGCTCCATCGCCAAGTCGTACTTCGCCAGCGTGGACGCGATCGAAGCAAAAGATCCGGTCACGGTCGTGTTCAAGCTGAAACACCCGGACGCCGCCTTGCTGACCAACATGGCCAGCTCGTTTGCCGCGGTCGTGCCGAAAGAAGTGGCTGACCTCAACAAGGAAGCGGTGGGAACGGGACCGTTCATGCTGGAGAAAAACGAGCCGGGGCAGTACGTGCTGTTGAAGAAAAATCCCGACTATTTCCAAAAGGGTCTGCCGAAAGTGGACGCGATCAAGTTCCAGATCATGAAGGATGAAGCGGAGCGGCTGGCCGCGATCCGCTCCGGCAAGGTGGACATCACCAGCGTCTCCGCCGACTCGGCCACGCTCCTGGATGGCAAGCCGGGCGTGCAGGTGAAAAGCTACCAGTCGCTGGAGTACAGCTACCTCGGCATCAACGTGAAGAAAAAGCCGTTTGACGACCCGCGCGTGCGCCAGGCGATCAGCTATGCGGTGGACCGCAACCAGATCGTGCAGACGGTGTGGAAGGGACAGGCGTCGCTGACCGGGCCGATCTCTCCGGCTGCGGCTAACTGGGCGCTCGATCCCAATACCTACGACAGCTACAAGCAAAACCTGGACAAAGCGAAGCAGCTTCTGGCGGAGGCCGGCTACCCCAACGGCTTTGACACGGTGATCGAGACGGCTTCCACCTATCCGGACATGGTGGAGACGGCGCAGGTGCTGCAGCAGCAGTTGAAAGCCGTCGGCATCAACGCCAAGATCAACCAACTGGAGTGGGGCAACTACATCCAGACCTGGAAGTCCAAGGACATGTCGCTTCTGGTCGGCCGCAACACGTCCGGGACGGACTCCGACCGCTCGCTGCGCTTCTTTTTCCACACGGACGGCTCCGCCAACGTCTGGAACTACTCCAACCCGCGCTTTGACGAACTGGTCGTCAAAGCGCTGCAGACCGTCGACCAGACCGAGCGGAAGAAGCTGTACGACGAGGCGCAGAAGCTGCTGGTGGAGGACGCGCCCAACCTGTTCCTCGCTTCCCCGAAGAGCTTTTACGCGGTCCGCGACAACGTGTCGTTCCATCCGACGGCGGCGGGCGAATCCACCGCGCTGCTCCAGGCGTCCGTCAAATAGCGCAGGAAGCGCCAAGGAAGCCGGGGAGCCGCCGTCTCCCCGCTTCTTCTTTTCCGAGGAGGGGTAATACGTGGGAAGCTATGTCATCAAACGCATCGTCGGCCTTGTCCCCATCCTGTTCGGGATCTCCGTGCTCGTCTTTACCATCCTGCATCTCGTGCCGGGCGACCCCGCTTCCATCATGCTGGGGACCAACGCCACGCCGGAAGCGATCGCCGCCCTCCGCACACGCATGGGGCTGGATGAGCCGCTGATCACCCAGTACCTGTCCTGGCTGGGCGGTTTGGTGAAAGGGGACTTTGGCGTTTCCGTCCACACCGGCGAGGAGATTCTGCCGCAGATTCTGAAGCGTTTTTCGATCACGCTGCAGCTCACCCTGTTCGCCGTGCTGATCGGCTGGACGATCGCCATCCCGCTGGGCATCCTGTCAGCGATCCGCGTCCACTCGAAAACGGACATCGTCGTGCGCATCGCCACCCTGCTCGGCATCTCCGTTCCCAACTTCGCCGTCGGGACGCTTTTGTTGCTCGTGCTGTCGCTGTATTTCGGCTGGTTCCCGCCGATTGACGTGGTCAGCTTTTGGGAAGATCCGGGGGAGGCGCTGCAGGTGTTTCTGCTGCCGGCGGTCACGATGGGCATCGTCATTGCCGCCGGGGTGCTCAGGATGACGCGCTCGGCGTTTCTGGAGACGATGGAAAAGGACTTCATCCGCACCGCGTGGGCCAAGGGAAACAGCATGTGGACGGTCGTGTTCGGCCACGCCCTGCGCAACTCGTCCATTCCGATCGTGACCATCGCCGGCATGCAGATCGGGTACCTGCTGGGCGGCTCGGTGATCGTGGAGCAGTTGTTCTCCATACCCGGTCTGGGTCAGTACGTGCTGGAGGGCATCTACCAGCGCGACTACCCGGTGGTGCAGGGAGGCGTGCTGTTTGTGGCGCTGGTGTTCGTTCTGGTCAACCTGCTGATCGACATCATCTACACCTGGATTGACCCGCGCATCAAGTACTAGCGAGGAGAAATCGTTCATGAGCACATTTCGCCGACGCTTTCGGGAAAACAAAACCGCCGTCGTCTGTCTCGCCGTTCTCGCCGTTCTGGCTGCCGCTGCGGCGCTGGCGCCCGTCATCGCCCCGCACGATCCGACGCAGATGTTTCCGGACCACCGCATGGAGGGCAGCTCCGGCCAGTTTTGGCTGGGGACGGACCAGTTCGGCCGCGACCTGTTCAGCCGGATTATCTACGGCGCGCGGGTATCGCTGACCGTGGGCCTTTCGTCCGTGCTGCTCAGCGCCGCGTTCGGCACCTTGTTCGGGCTGATCGCGGGGTATTTCGGCCGCTGGATGGACAGTTTGATCATGCGGGTGATGGACGTGTTGTTCGCCTTTCCGGAAATCCTGCTGGCGCTTGCCATCGTGGCGGCGCTGGGACCGGGCACGAGCAATACGATTTTGGCGATCGGAATCGTCAACATTCCGGTGTTTACCCGGACGGTGCGCAGCGCCGTCCTGTCCGTGAAAAACCTGGAGTTTGTGGAAAGCGCCCGGGCAATCGGCGCGGGAACGCCGCGCATCCTGTTTCTGGAGATATTTCCAAACGTGACGGCGCCGCTCCTGGTGCAGGCGACCCTGGCCATTTCCGGCGCCATCCTGACAGAATCGGCTCTCAGCTTTCTCGGATTGGGCATTCAGCCGCCCGACCCGTCATGGGGCGGGATGATTTCCGAAGCGCGCCGCTACATGGAGCTGGCGCCGGGGATGATCGTTTGGCCGTGCGTCGCCATGACGGTCACGATTCTCGCCTTCAACATGTTCGGCGACGCGGTGCGCGACATTCTCGATCCGAAGCATCGGAAGAGATAAGGGGGGAGAGCGGATGGACAAGGAACGAATCCGGCGTCAGCTGGCGGAAAGTCTGGACGAAGGCATCGCCCGGGGGATTTTTCCCGGAGGCGTCGCCAGCCTGACCATCGGCGACGAGCCGCCGATGGTGGTCGTCCGCGGAAGCCTCGGGAGGGGAGAACAAACGGCTCTCCCGTCAGCGGAAACCGTCTACGATCTGGCTTCGCTGACCAAGGTGATCGTCACCCTGCCGCTCGTGCTGTTGAGCGTGCAGACGGGGAAGCTGTCGCTCAGCGATCCCCTGGAGATTCACCTGCCGGAGTGGGAACGGGCGGAGGACCCGCGCAAGCGGCGGATTACCCTCCTGCACCTGCTGACCCACACCTCCGGCCTGCCGGCATGGCGTCCGTACTATCTGCTGGCGCGCGGGAGGGACGACTACCTCTCCCTGATCGCCGCCGAACCGCTGGCGGGCGAGCCGGGCAAACAGGTGATCTACAGCGATCTGGGCTTCATGCTGCTCGGCTTTCTCCTGGAGCGCATTTGGGACGAACCGCTGGATCGGTTGGCCGAGCGGCTGATCTTTCAGCCGATGGGCATGACGGCGACCGGGTACCGTCCGCTGGCGCGCGGCGTCGACAGCCGGCTGATCGCCCCGACGGAGGACGGCAACGCGTACGAACAGGACCTGTCCCGCCAGCAGGCGGAGCAGATGACGGCGGTCGGACATCCGTACGCCGGGCGGCTGCGGGAGCGCCTGGACCGCTTCGCCTGGCGGGAGGGGATCATCCGCGGCACGGCGCATGACGGCAACTGCCATTACGGCCTGGACGGGGTGAGCGGCCACGCCGGCCTCTTTTCCACCGCGCAGGACGTGGAGCGCTACATGCGGATCTGGACGTCCGCCGACGCCCAGGTGCGCCTGGACCCGGTTCTGCTCTCGTTTGCGGCGGGCTGCCGGACCGGCCGGCTGGCTCCGGCGCGCGCGTTGGGCTGGGAGGCGTCCGCCCAGGCGGGACCGCTGGAGGCGGCGGCCGCCGGCTGCACGGGAGGGGATCTGCTGTCTCCCGGCGCCTTTGGTCACACCGGGTTTACCGGCACGTCGATCTGGTGCGATCCGGTCCGGGGGGCCACGCTGATCGCGCTCACCAACCGCGTCCATCCCGCTGTCAGCCCGCTGATGCCGCGCTGGCGAAAAGCGTTTCACAACCGGGTCTTGTCGCTCGTCAGCGGGTCAACCCGAACATCCTGAGGAGAAGGGGGAAACGCCATGGCACCCATGTTGGAAGTGGAGCACCTGAGCACCACGTTTGCCGAAGCCGGCCGAACGCTGACGGTCGTCGAGGATGTCAGCTTTTCCGTCGAAGCGGGGGAGACGCTGGGCGTCGTCGGCGAATCCGGCTGCGGCAAAAGCGTCACCAGTCTGTCCATCATGCGCCTGTTGGGCAGCAGCGCCAAGCTCGACGGCAGTATCCGGTTTGCCGGCACGGACGTGCTGCGGCTGTCGGAAAAGAAGATGCAGTCGATTCGCGGCAACCGGATCGCGATGATTTTTCAGGAGCCGATGACCGCGCTCAATCCGCTGCATCCGATCGGCAGGCAAATCGCCGAGCCGCTGCGCCGCCACCTCGGATTGTCGCGGCGGGAGGCGGCGGAGCGGGCCGTCCATCTGTTGAAGGAAGTGGGCATCCCGCGGGCGGAGGAGATCGCCGCGGAGTATCCGCACCAGCTCTCCGGCGGCATGCGGCAGCGGGTGATGATCGCGATGGCGATGGCCTGTCAGCCCCAACTGCTGATCGCCGACGAGCCGACCACGGCGCTGGACGTGACGATTCAGGCGCAGATTTTGGAGCTGATGAAAAAGGTGCGCCAAGAGCACGGCACCGCCATTTTGCTGATTACCCACGACCTGGGCGTGGTTGCGGAGATGTGCCACCGCGTCATCGTCATGTACGCCGGCCAGATCGTGGAGGAAGCGGACGTGCAGAGCCTGTTCGCCGACCCCAGGCACCCCTACACGGTCGGCCTGCTGCGCTCCATGCCGAGCATCAGCGGCGAACAGGAACGGCTGCAGGCGATACCGGGAGCGGTGCCGCTCCCGCACGAAATGCCCGCCGGCTGCCGGTTTGCGCCGCGCTGCTCCAAGGCGATGGCGATCTGCCGCGAGCAGATGCCGGAACTGTTCGTCGTCTCCGCGACGCAGAAGTGCCGCTGCTGGCTGTACCGGGAGGAGGGAGAAGCGTGAGTCAGCCGCTGCTGGAAGTTAGGGGCTTGAAAAAATATTTTCCGGTCAAAACGGGCTTCTGGGGCAGGGAAAAGGTGGTGCGTGCCGTGGACGGCGTTCACCTGACCGTCTATCCGGGAGAGACGCTCAGCATCGTCGGCGAGTCCGGCTGCGGCAAGTCGACGACCGGCCGCTGCATTCTGCGCCTGATTGAGCCGACGGAAGGGGAGATCCTGTTTCAGGGTCGGGACATCCGCGCGCTGAACGCCGCCGAGCTGCGCGCGGCTCGCCGTGACATGCAGCTCGTCTTTCAGGACCCGTTCGCCTCGCTCAATCCGCGCAAGACCGTTGGCCAAATCCTGCAGGACCCGTTGATCGTTCACGGCATCGGCACGCCGGCCGAGCGGCGGAAGCGGGCGGAGGAGATGATCGAGATCGTCGGACTGACCAGACAGCATCTGGACCGCTTTCCGCACGAGTTTTCCGGCGGACAGCGGCAGCGGATCGGCATCGCCCGGGCGCTGATTCTGCGGCCCAAGCTGGTCGTCGCCGACGAGCCCGTCTCCGCGCTGGACGTTTCCATCCAGGCGCAGATTCTCAATCTGCTGAAAGACCTGCAGCGGGAGTTTCAGTTGACCTATCTGTTCATCTCCCACGACTTGAGCGTGGTGCGCCACATCTCCGACCGGGTGGCGGTCATGTACCTGGGCAAAGTGGTGGAAGTGGCGGACAAGACGGCGCTGTACGAACGGCCGGCCCATCCTTACACGCAGGCGCTGCTCTCCGCCGTTCCCGTTCCCGATCCCACCCGGGAGGTGAACCGGATCATCCTGGAAGGGGATTTGCCCAGTCCGGCCAATCCCCCGTCGGGCTGCCAGTTTCATCCGCGCTGCCGTCACTGCATGGAGGTGTGCCGGACGACCGTGCCGCCGCTCAAGGAAGCCAAGCCCGGCCATCTGGTCGCCTGCCATCTGGCGTAAATATCCGCGGCGGAGGAAGCAGATTGAGGAGGTTGGGAGAGAAGATGATGGAAAAACTGGAGGAATTGACCACCGAATTGCCGAATGAAGAAACGCAGCAGTTGGATCGGCTCTCCGTGCGGGAAATCCTGCGCCTGATGAACGAGGAGGACAAAAAAGTGCCGTTCGCCGTGGAACGGGTGCTGGACCAGGTGGCGGACGCGGTGGAACGGATCGCGGCGTCGCTGGAAAACGGCGGGCGGCTGTTCTACTTCGGCGCCGGCACGAGCGGCCGGCTGGGTATCCTGGACGCGTCCGAATGCCCGCCGACGTTCGGCACTGACCCGGAGCTGGTGCAGGGCGTGATCGCCGGCGGCCCCGCCGCGATGGTCCGGGCGATCGAAGGAGCGGAAGACAGCCCTGAGCTGGGACGGCAGGACGTTCACACGTACGGGGTAAAGGCGGGAGACGTCGTGGTGGGCATCGCCGCCAGCGGCCGCACGCCGTACGTGATCGGCGCCCTCCGGGAAGCACGCAGACTGAATGCGGCGACGATCGCCCTCTCCTGCAACGAACACGCCGTGATCGATGCGTTTGCCGACGTGGCGATCAACGTGGTCGTCGGGCCGGAAGTGCTGACCGGTTCCACCCGGCTGAAGGCGGGGACGGCGCAAAAGCTGGTGCTGAACATGCTGACCACGGCAACGATGATCAAGCTGGGCAAGGTGTACGGCAACCTGATGGTAAGCGTGCAGGCGACCAACGTCAAATTGCGGGAGCGGGTGAAGCGGATCGTGATGGAAGTGACCGGAGCCAGCTATGCGGAGGCGGAGCGCCTGGCCGAGCTGGCGAACGGGGACGCCAAGACAGCGATCGTGATGAAGCTGACCGGACGGGGAGCGGAAGAAGCAAGACGGCTGCTGGACGAAGCCGGCGGCAGAATCAGGGACGTGCTGGATGGGCTGGGCTAACCACCCGGCGGATCGGCACAACGATTCCATGATGGTGAAAAAGCGGGAGGGAGGATGGCCATGCTGCCCCAACATGTGCGAGACCGGCTGCGGGCGATCGTCGGAGAGGCCCACTGCCTCGACAGACCGGAAGCGCTCGTCGCCTATTCCTATGACGCCACGCCGATGCACCAGGCGCTGCCGGACGCGGTCGTGATGCCCAAAGACACGGCGGAAGTACAGCAGGTGATCAAGACGGCGGCGGAAGCGCGCATCCCCGTCGTCACGCGGGGAGCCGGTTCCAATTTGTGCGCGGGAACGGTTCCGGTCGGCGGGGGAATCGTCCTCGTGCTCAACCGGATGAACCGCATTCTGGAGATTGACGAACAAAATCTGACGATTACCGTGCAGCCGGGCGTGCGCACGGCCGACATCCATCAGGCGGTGGAAGCACGCGGCCTGTTTTACCCTCCGGACCCGGGCAGCATGGTCGTCTCCACCATCGGGGGGAACATCGCGCTCAACTCCGGAGGCTTGCGAGGACTCAAGTACGGGACGACCAAGGATTACGTGCTCGGCCTGGAGGCGGTTCTGCCCAACGGCGAGGTGATCCGTACCGGCGGGAAGCTGATGAAAGACGTGGCCGGATACGACCTGACCAAGCTGCTGGTCGGCAGCGAAGGCACGCTGGCGGTGATCACCGAAGCGATTCTCAAGCTGATTCCCAAACCGGCCGTGCAGCGCGTCATGCTGGCGACGTTTGCCAACCTGACGGAGGCAGCCCGGACGGTCTCCGACATCATCGCCAGCCGGATCATTCCGGCGACGCTGGAGTTCATGGACCAGGGGACGCTCCGGGTGGTGGAGGATTTCAAGCGGATTGGCTTGCCGACGGACGCAGCCGCCATGCTGCTGATCGGACAGGACGGAGATCCGGAAACGGTGGACCGTGACGTGGAGCGGATCGCCGCCATCTGCCGGCAAAACCGGGCGGTCCAGGTAAAAGTGGCGACGAATGCCGAGGAGGCGGACGAGGTGATGACGGCGCGGCGCAGCGCGCTGGCCGCGCTCTCCCGGCTCAGGCCGACGACGATTCTCGAAGACGCCACCGTACCCCGCGCCGCGATCACGCCGATGGTGGAAGCGATTCAGCGGATCGCCGCCGCATACAACGTGCAGATCTGCACGTTTGGCCACGCCGGGGACGGCAACCTGCATCCCACCTGCATGACGGACGCCCGCAACCCCGACGAGATCGAACGGGTGGAACGGGCGTTTGAAGAGATATTCGCCGCCGCCATCGAACTGGGCGGCACCATCACCGGAGAGCACGGCGTGGGCATCGTCAAGGCTCCTTATCTGGAGTGGAAGCTGGGGGCCGCCGGCGTCGAGGTGATGAAGGCGATCAAACGGGCGTTTGATCCGAACAATCTGCTGAATCCGGGCAAAATGTTCGCCCGGGAGAGCCGGAACAGAGTGGTGGTCAACCATGCACAGCGCTGACTGGAAAGCGGCGCTCGATTATGAGGAACTGTCCAACTGCATGCGCTGCGGCTTCTGCCAGCCGGCCTGCCCCACCTTTCGGGAGACCGGCTACGAGGCGGCCTCGCCGCGCGGCCGCATCGCCTTGATGAAGGCGGTGGCCGACGGCATCCTGGAGCCGGATCAGGACGTCGTCGACCAGATGAGTCTCTGCCTGGGCTGCCGCGCCTGTGAGCCGGTCTGTCCGGCCGGGGTGAAGTACGGAAAGCTGATCGAGCAGGCGCGGGAAGCAATCGAACGGAAGCGCGTCCATCCGTGGCCGGTGCGGCTGCTGCGCTGGCTGGCGTTTCGCCAGCTCCTTCCGCGACAGGACCGCCTTTACCTCGCCGGCAGGCTGCTCCGCTTCTACCAGCGCTCCGGCCTGCAGCGGCTGGCTCGCAGGCTGGGCCTGCTTCGCCTCCTGCCCGCGCAGATGCGGACGATGGAAGCGGTTCTCCCCGAAGCGGCGGGAAAGGGATTGACAGAGGCGGTGGGAACCGTCGTACCCGCCAAAGGGGAGAAGAAGCTGCGGGTCGGCATGTTTCGCGGCTGCATCATGGACGTCCTGTTTCAGAAGACCAATGTGAACACGGTCACACTGCTGGCGGATGCCGGATGTGAAGTGGTGATTCCGCCTGGCCAGGCGTGCTGCGGAGCGCTCCACGCCCACAGCGGGGAGCGGGAGCAGGCGCGTCAGCTCGCCAGGCAAAACATCGCCGCCTTCAAACAGGCGGACGTGGAGCTGATCGTCTCCAACGCGGGCGGCTGCGGAGCCATGCTGCAGGAGTACCACCATTTGCTGGAGCACGATCCCGCATGGGAGGCAGACGCGGATTGGTTTGTCCGACACGTGCGGGACATCAGCGAAGTGCTGGCCGGGCTGACGGGGACGCCCCCTCTGCAGCCGCTGCCCAAGCGCATCACCTACCAGTCCTCCTGTCATTTGCGCAATGGCATGAAGGTGACCAAAGAGCCGGTGAAGTTGCTGCAATCCATACCGGAGGCGACGTTTGTCCCGCTGTTCGAAGCGGACCGCTGCTGCGGCTCGGCCGGCATCTACAACCTGGTGCAGCCGGACATGGCGGGACGGATTCTGGACGGAAAAATGGGCCACGTGGCTGCGACGCGTGCGGACATTCTGGTCACGTCCAACCCCGGCTGCCTCCTGCAGATGAAAGCGGGCATCGAGCAGGCGGGACTGGGAGACCGGATGGAGGCGGTGCACCTCGTCGATCTCCTGGCGCGTGTGCGGCGCGACGCGGAAACAGAAGGGGAGCGTCCTTCCATCGACGCCGTGACGCAAATCTGATTCACAGCCGGATGCGGCAGAAAACCTGAACAAAGCGGTCTGGATCGGCATGTTCCGATCAGACCGCTTTTGCATGTTCAGCAAGGCGGCGGGAAACGACAGAAACGGCCAGTCCATACGTTATCGTTCGACAATGTTCTGCCCGACATATGGAAATCAAAAATAGTAACAAAATATAAAAGAATACAAAATCGGTGACTTTGAAAAATTCATGTTACTATAAAATCCACGGCTTCATTTCGACTGCAGGCCTACGTAACCGCTTTAAAGAAGGAATCTTTTCACATTGAGCCGGTCGAGACGTGTCTGGTAAGATGGGTGTGGATAATCGACAAAATTCGACAATTATTTGTCGATTTTTTGTGCGATATAGATTATAAAGAAAGGATAGCGAGGTGTCAGGATGAAACGTTATGGACTGGCCATTCAAATTGTCATTGGTCTCTTACTCGGTATTCTTGTGGGCGCCCTGTTCTACGGGAATCCTGCAGTAGAAACCTACCTGCAGCCGATTGGCGATGTGTTTATCCGCCTGATCAAAATGATCGTCGTGCCAATCGTCATCGCCACCCTGATCGTGGGGGTAGCCGGCGTGGGCGACGTGAAGAAGCTGGGGAAAATCGGCGGGAAGACGATTCTGTATTTTGAAATCGTTACCACGATTGCCATTATTGTCGGTCTGCTGGCAGCCAACCTGTTCCAGCCGGGTGTCGGGGTGGACATGTCCCAATTGACCAAGACCGATATCCACAAGTACGTGGAAACGGCCGAAACCTCCCAGAGCCACGGCTTTATTGAGACTTTTGTCAACATCGTACCGAAAAACGTCTTCGAGGCAATCGTCAAAGGGGACATGCTGGCCATCATCTTCTTCTCCGTCCTGTTTGGGCTCGGGGTAGCGGCGGCCGGAGAGAGAGGAAAGCCGGTGCTGAATTTCTTCCAGGGCGTGGCCGACGCCATGTTCTGGGTGGTAAACGCGATCATGAAATTTGCGCCGTTCGGCGTATTCGCCCTGATCGGCGTAACCGTTTCCAAGTTTGGTCTCTCGTCGCTGGTCCCGCTGGGGAAACTGATGATTCTCGTGCACGCCACGATGCTCTTCTTCGTGGTTGCGGTGCTGGGTGTGATCGCCCGCATGAGCAGCATCTCCATCTTCACCCTGATCAAAATCCTGAAGGACGAACTGCTGCTGGCATACTCCACGGCCAGCTCCGAGACGGTTCTCCCGAAGATCATGGAAAAGATGGAACGCCTCGGCTGTCCGAAGGCGATCACCTCTTTCGTGATCCCGACGGGGTATTCGTTCAACCTGGACGGCTCCACGCTGTACCAGGCACTGGCGGCCCTGTTCATCGCCCAGATGTACGGGATCGACATGCCGCTCAGCACGCAGATTACCCTGGTGCTGGTCTTGATGGTCACCTCCAAAGGGATCGCCGGCGTTCCCGGTGTCTCCTTTGTGGTACTGCTCGCCACCCTTGGTTCGGTGGGCATCCCGCTTGAAGGACTGGCCTTTATCGCCGGGATTGACCGTCTGCTGGACATGGCCCGCACGGTGGTCAACGTCATCGGCAACTCGCTGGCTGCTGTCGTCATCTCCCGCTGGGAAGGGCAGTTTGACCAGAACAAAGCAAAAGAGTATATCCGTGAAACCACGTCACAAGTGGCGTAACGCGTTACACGCCCCCTGCAGAATGCCTTCTGCGGGGGGCTTTTTTGTTGTGTCGGCACCCCCGGGAAACCTGCCCGAAGGCGGAGAATGTTGCAGCGGATGCTCTTCGTTCGGGCCTGCCGCTCGGAAAACGTTTCGCGGCCGGCGATGCTCCAGCAGGAATGCAGCCGTCATCTGCCGAAGGGATAGGGACGAATGGGTTGGCAGTCTGCAGCAGACCCAGCATGCGAGGAGGAAGAACATGAAAACAGACAAGTACAGCGTCGGCGTGATCGGCGCCGGCGTCATGGGAGAGCGCATGATGAACGCCCTCTGTTCACACGAGCGGTTTTGCGTGACAGCCGTCGCGGACGTCTCCCTCGACCGGGCAAAAGAGGCGGCACGACACGCGGGAGGAGCCTCGTGGCACACCGATCACCGCGAACTGCTGGCCCGGGAAGGGCTGGATCTGGTGTATCTCGCCGTTCCCCCCAAGTTCCATCATCCGATCGCGCTGGACGTGCTGGCGTCGGGCCGGCATCTCCTGTGCGAAAAGCCGCTCGCCAACACGACAAAGGAGGCGGAGGAGATGCTGCGGGCGGCAAGGGCGGCCGGGGTGATCCACGCCATGCACTTTCCGCTCTACTACCGCCCCGTCTATGCCGAGCTGAAACGGCGGCTTGAGGCGCTGGGCACCATCAGGCGGATCGACATCGTCACCCATTTTCACCAGTGGCCCCGTCCGTGGCAGCAGACGGCGTGGCTCTCCGGCCGCGAACAGGGCGGATTCATCCGGGAAGTCCTGCCGCACTTTCTCCATCTCACGCAATCGCTGTTTGGGCGGCTGCGGGTCGTCCGTTCCGACGTGGAATACCCCGCCGACCCGCTGGCCTGCGAGGTGGGCGTGAGCGCCCTGCTGCAGGTGGAAGACGGGACGCCGGTGACGATCAACGGGTTGAGCGGGATTGCCCGCCAGGAGCATTTGTCGTACACCGTCTACGGGACGGAAGGCACCCTCTCCGTGGTCAACTGGGGCACGCTCCTGGCAGGCGGTCGAGGCGAGCCCCTTGCCGAAGTGCCGCTCCCTGATGAAAATCGGCTGCATCAACTGCTGGACGAGCTGGCCGCCGCCCTGGATGGCCGCGAAGCCAGACTAATCGGATTTGAGACGGGGGTGGAGGTGCAAAACGTGCTGGACGCCCTGCTGGATTTGTCATAAGACGCCGCACCCGAATGTCCGGGCGGGCCCCCGGCTGCAGGAAAAGAGCACTTCCGTTCCGGAAGTGCTCGCTTTATTTCGACGCGGAGGCGTCACGGCCGGGCCAAAGCGATGGTGATCGCCACCTCGTCCGTGTCCGGCCGCCGTTCCGTTTCGATGATTTGCCAATTGGGGGAGATCGTCGAGCGGAGCCACTCGACGTCCGCCTGTTTCAGCCTGATTCGCTCCAGATAATCTTCATGAACCGCGTAGTCGCGCTCTGCCTGCTGCTGAAACTTCAGGGAGAGCAGGGTTTTGATTCCGTTGAACGTGGAAAATTTGATCTGATAGCCGTCGCGGACAGCCCGCTCAAACAGGTCCCATTGGCTTTGGGACAGATCGAGAAGATGCGCGAAATCAAAGCGGCCGTCTTCGATTTGTTGGAACGGGCGGATATCTCCGCTTTTGAACCGGTCAATGATCTCCTGATCCTCAGTCCCGTGCGCGCGCAGTACCTCAAGCAAAATCGCTTCCCACTGTGACAGTTTGACGTGTGCCATGATAACAGCCTCCTTTTGTGCGGCGTGTCCGATGCCTCTCTTCTCCTTGTTCACCAATCGGCCCGATCATTCCTGCCTGATGACGAACGGATCGGCGGGGCGCAAAAAGAGCGGCGCGTCAAAGAGCGGAGCGGCGACTACCGCTTCCGGCCGGCGCGGCCCTTGGGCTGGATGCGGACCTGGACGCTGCCGGGGACGTTGTCGGGATGGCCGAACAGACTCGACACCCTTTTCATTTTATGTCAGAATATTGTCAGTTTAGCTGACTTGAAAGGGGGAGAGGGATCTTTCGATGAGTTGGTTTGTATCCGGGTTTTTCCTGTCGCTTTCCCTCTGCCTGGATCTGGGGATTGTCAACGTCGCAATTTTGCGGGCCGGTGTTCAGCGGGGAATGCTTCCGTCCTTTCTGATCGGAGCCGGTTCCAGCTTCGGCGATCTCTTCTACGCCCTGCTGTCCATGGCAGGCATGTCGCTGTTGATGAACAATCTCTATGTCCGCTGGGGGTTGTGGCTCGGCGGGACGGTTATCCTCCTCTCGATGGCCTGGAGCATGATCAGGGAGTTTCGCCGTCCGAAAATGATTGATCTGGACGAGCGGAGCGGACAAGAACCGGAACACCGCCAAGGCTGGAAGGATTTCACCTGGGGATTGGGGCTTGCGCTCGCTTCGCCCTCGGCCATTCTCTGGTTCGCCACGGTCGGCGGAAGCGTGATCGCGGCCTCCCAGGGCCATTCAGCCAGTTCGCTGTTGTTGTTCTTTTCCGGATTTTTCACGGCTTCCGTCCTCTGGTCGCTGTTTATGGCAGGGGTGTCCAGTCAGGGAGGAAAATGGCTGGGACCGCGCCTGGTTCGCGGGTTCTCCCTCTTGTCCGCGCTGCTCTTCCTGTTTTTTGCGGGCAAGGTGTTCCTGGACGGCTGCCGTACGCTGTTGTAAGGGCGAGACAAGTCTGAGCGAAAACGGGTGAGAAAACGTGAACGACGAAATGCTTGACATCTATGACGAATCGGGCCAGCACACCGGAGCGGCCCCGCGCGGCGAGGTCCACCGCTGCGGACACTGGCACAGGACGTTTCACTGCTGGATTTATCGCCGGGACGGCATCCGGCAAAGGACACCTCGCCCGACAAGCTGGACATTACTTCCGCCGGCCACCTGCTCGCCGGTGAAGAGCCGCGGGACGGGGTCCGTGAACTGGAAGAAGAACTGGGCCTGTCTGTGCCGTACGAGCGGCTAAATCCCATCGGCGCGGTCAGGGACGTATCCGTCGAGCCGGGAATTGTCGACAAGGAACTGTGCCACGTCTACGCGTACGAGTGCAATCAGCCGCTGGAGCGCTACCGGATTCAACAGGAGCCGGGGCCGGTTCGGCACCGGCTGGGAAGGCCCAACAAGGCTTGATTTTTCCCTGCGTATGACCTATAACGAATCATGTAGGAAATGGTGCCAAACAGGATCGCTTCCGGGCATCATCTGTGCTGCCCTCCCATATAGTGGTACTAAATGGGAGGAGGAATGCAGCGTGTGGGCTTCGTTATACGTCTTCTTCTTTTTCATGCTCATTGTGTGGGGCGTGGTGGAACTCCTCTTGCGGTTGATCCGTCGCGATTCGATCATACACGACAAGAGCCAGTTGTGGGAAAAGTTTCCGCTTACGCTGCAGGACATGCACTACCCGACAAAGAAAAAGTAAAGAAGCGCCGGCTCATCGGCGCTCTTTTCCTGTACGTCGGCAGAGGATGTCTGACATGATCGCTTTCATACCGCCAAGCAGGGGTGAACGTCGTGGATCGCTGCGTCACTATGCAACAACGGGAATATTTCCGTCTGAAACTGGACCCGCCTCTGTGCGCGGACATGACCATCGTCATGATCAAAGGAAAGACGCTGGAAGTCGGCAGCACCAAAGTGCTGATTGAAGACATCAGCGGCGGCGGGCTTCGCTTTCTGACCCACCTGAAGCTGCCCGTCCACGATCAGCTCGTCCTGCAGTTTGACACGGAAGTGTTTTCGCAGTGCCTGCAGATGTACGGACACATCGTGCGCAGCGCACAGTGGGACGTCGGGATCAACGAGTACGCGGTCAAATTGACGATGGAAGAAGCGGTGCACCGGGAAATCAACCGGGTGGTCAATCGCTTGGCCATCCGCCTGAGGCAGAAAGGGGCGCTGCCCGACGGTTCGTTTTTGCAGGGGGACAGAAGGGAGTACCTGACCGCGATCCGCTTGATGGAGGAGCAGTGGATGTGAACACGCCAAAACCTCATCCCAGGCGGATGAGGTTTTTGGTCGGACGGTCGACCTATTTACCGAGCGGTGGGCGGCAGCGCCGGCGGCACGTAGTTCAGCTCTTCGTCCGTTGTGATGTAGTCCGTGTTGACCATCAGCAGCAGATAGCGTCTGCCCGTTTGCGGATCGCTGAGGATGATGTGATCGCGTCCCGCGGCTTCCAGGCGGCCCCGGAAGATTTTGGCGTTCCATTGGGTGTTGTTCTCGAACGTTTGGTAGACGGTGATTACTTTGCCCAGATTCAAGCGGAGGATGTTCTCGATGTAGGACTCCTCTACGAACTGCCCCGGCGCCAACGGCGTTCCGGGGATGAAGGACCCGCTGGGCGGCATCGGCATCGGCATCACCTGCTGCTGCTGCTGTGCCGTCGGATACGGATAAGACGGCGACGCATACGGATCGACATACGGATTCGCATAAGGCGGGTAAGGAAATTGCTGGCTCATGATGACCTCTCTCCTTTAGTAAACTCGTGGACAATCTTGCGGGGTAGGTACAAAGAAGCAGTGCGCTTTGAAGCGTCCTGCATTTCGTTGATTATACCACTGGGGCGGACAGTTTCCGGCCGGCCGGAAGAACCACAGCGCGTTTGAGGCAGGGTGCTGCCGTTCGCCGTTGATGTTGCGTCTGGCCAATCGCCTTTCCTTGTCCCGGGCGCGCTGGTAAAAGTACGGCTTTTGCACCGCTTCGAAGCCGCCAGGCGATTGGAACACCATCTGGCTCATCGTGCGGATGCCGCGAAAGTCAAGGCAGTTGGCGAGGATGCGGTTGACGCCGACGTTGCCGACCATCAGCATGCCCAGGACCCCTTCGCCTTCTGCTTCGGCGCGCATCAGTCTTGCCAGCATGTCTACATCCCTGCTGTTCGCTTTAATTACGGCCATTGCTTCACCTCCTCCGAAAACTCACACTTACAATATACGGACGGCGCGCCGGTAGGTGAATGTCCCGCCATTTTTTTGTCGGCGCTGCCATGCCCCGTAGCAAAAAGACGCGCCTCGCAGCAGCTCTGCGAGGCGCGTCTTGCTTTTCACGCCGGGTAGCGGCGGTTACGCCGATTTTTTTCGCTTTTTCCAAATTAGCCAGACAATGGCCACCAGGGCGCCGATTCCGAGCACGGTCACCTCCAGGTAGTTGTCCAGCAGCACCTTGGCATGTTTGCCGTAGAGGTGGAACAACAACCCGATGAGGAAAAACTTGATGCCGCGTCCCAGGATGGCAAACAGCATCAGCTTCGTCAGCGAGTAGTTGAACACGCCGCTCAAAATGGTAAAGACTTTGAACGGAATGGGCGTAAACGAACCGATTAATACGGCGGCATCGCCATTCTTGGCAAATTGCTCCGTCGCCATCGCCGTCCACTTCTCGGGAAGCAGCTTTTGCAAGAGCGGTTTGCCCAGCCATTTGCCCAGCATGTAGCCCACCGGCGCCCCGAGGATGGAACCGGTAAACGCAACGGTGGCGTACCGCATGGCGGAAGCGGGATCGATCAGGCTCATCCCGATTTGCAGAAAAAAGGGCGGGACAGGCACGATAAACGAGTCCAGAAAGGCGAGGCCAAACAATCCCCATATGCCGTACTGCATAAAGATGTGCGTAATTTGTTCGAGCATGAGCGTCTCCTTCAGGAGGTTTTCCTCGTCTGTCGCTTTGAGAAGAACCAGCTTCTGCGAAAGGACTTCATCCGGCGTTTTTCTTCATTATACAGGAAACAGAAGGGTTTCTGTAGTTATATCCTATGACAGGCTCTCTCCAGACAGAATGATTTTTGGTGCGGTGCAGCCATGCTTTTCCGACAAGGTATTACGTGGCTGAAGCCGAAAGGTTACCCTCCATTTTCCAGATACCTTTGTGTTTTTCTCGTGCGCTTCTATCCGCTGGCCGTTTCGGACATACTGTTAGGGATTTGGAAAAAAGGAGGAAACCGTCATGATGCAACCTCATCCGTACGGAGCACATGAAGTGATGGAACTGCATGAGGCGCTCACCTGCGCGATCGACGCGCTGAACACGATGCAGTTGTACACTCCCTATATCCGCGACCCGGAACTGGCCCAGCTTGTCAGCTACCAGATGCAGTTCATGCAAAACGAATACAACAGCATGGTACATACGGTACACGGGCTGGGAGCGGGCGACAGCCTGCCGTACCGGCCCAGCACGCAGGCGTGGCGGACGCAGGCCCCGCCATCGTCCGCCGCGGCCCAACCGCCAGCGGCTCCACAGCAGGCCGCTTCTCACCAGCCCAATGCCCACCCGGATCAGATGGACGATCACGATGTGGCGTCAGCCGTGCTCGGCCTGCACAAGGCGGGGGCCAAAGCGAAAATGGCCGCGGCGCTGGAGGCGGCCCATCCGCACCTGCGCGGCATGCTCTTGCAAGGGGCGGTCAACTGCGCCCAGCAGGCCTACGACGTGTGGCGGTACATGCAGCGGAAGGGCTACTATCCGCTGGCGACGCTGCGGGAGGAGACGAGCGCCCAACTGCTGCGCGGCTATCAGCCGGCAGCCGTGGACGGACAGATGGCGATGTCCGAGCAGGTTCCGCCCTTCGCGTCCGTCCAGCCGCAGACACGGCCGGCCGTCGACAGCGTGCTGACGAATGCGGTCGATCCCGGAGTGGCCGCCGTGCAGCAGACGCCGCCGCCGTCGTCCCTGCATGCCGGCGGAGCGGCGGGCCAGCCGGTCAATGCCAGCCAGATATTTTCCTCCTCCGCCTATCGTCAGGAGCATGCCGGCGTACCGGCAGGCGAAACGGCGATGATCGCCGGACAGGACGCCGCGATGACGGCGGATCTGACGGGAGAAATGTCCCGTGAAACGGAGGAGCGGCAGGCAAAAAGGCGCAAAAAGGATACGCCTCCCGATTCGTCGGTTGGTCAATAAGTTCCAGATCGGACGTTGACGATGGGAAAGATTGTCTACTACTATAGAGGTACAGTCCATACAACGGGAGGTACCGATGAAAACGCTGGGATCGGGGAAAGTCATCTACTATGCACCGGATGGGACAACCCTGGAGCTGAAAGGGGAAATAGACGTCCGCGGGGACCGTGTGGCCGTCACGGAGATTATCTATTTTAATGGAAAGCCAAACGGCGCGCGGGAGATGAATCTGCCGCTCGCCCAGTCGGTCATTTACTGGGAACCGGAAGTGTACGAGGAAATCGGCTTCGAATAGAGTTGACGCAACCTTGCCAATAGGCAGGGTTGCTTTTCTCTGTTGCGCAATGAAAAAAACCACCAGAAAGCTTGTAGAGTGCACCCCTTAAAGTAGACATTGGAAAAACCCCCTGGGAAATCCGATGTAACATTAGGGAGGTGCATTTTTCATGGCAATCAAAGGACAAAAGTTCAAGTATTATCCATTGGCGGTGAAAAAAAGAGGCAATCCGATTACATATTGTGGAGAAGTGGACGTACCGACAGATCACAGAGCATTTGGGAATCCAGGATAAAGATCGAGTGAAAAAGTGGATGCGGAAATACAAGCAACTCGGGGAGTTTGAGCTTCTGGATCAGCGCGGGCGACGCGAGGAGTACATCGATCAAGATCGATATGTCCAGAAATTGAAACGGGAGAATGACATGCTAAAAAAGTGTTTGGAAATTTGGATGCGGGAGGCGTGAGAGGAAAGTATCGTGCGATTGAAGCAGCGGCAGCCTTATACCCGATTACCGAACTCTGAAAGCTTCTTGGGGTATCCAGAAGTGGCTACTATCGGTATCTGGCTCAGAAGGAGGTGAATCGAAGCAGTGAGATCAAACACAATTTCAGGCCATCTATACCGAGCGTAAAGGAACATATGGGTATCGAAGAATTCAGGCAGAACTCCTTCACCAATACGGCAATCTTGTGAACCATAAGAAGGTGTTACGGCTCATGCAATTGCTTGGACTGAAAGCCATCATTCGTCGCAAGCGAGCATACCGGAGTACGTATCAAGCGGCTGAATCAGAGGGGCGTGTTGCCGAAAATCTGTTGAAGCGTGACTTCACAGCCGAGAAACCAAACCAGAAGTGGGTGAACGATGTGACGCAGTTTCGTGTAGGAGATTGACGTATTTTTTTGTCGGCGATGAAAGACTTGTGTCATAACGAGATCGTGGCGTACCATGTGAGCTTACGCAATGACAATGCACTTGTCCTAGAGGCGTTCCGGAAAGCATTTGAAAAACATAAGGACGTGTCTGGACTGATCGTTCATAGCGACCAGGGGAGCCAGTACACGTCCCATGCTTACCAAGACATGCTGCTGAAGGTTGGAGCCCGAATCAGCATGTCCCGTCGAGGCAATTCTCGACAATGCCTCCATGGAGAGCTTCTTCTCGCATCTCAAAACGAAACGCTCTACCCTTATGATATACGAAGTCTCGACGAAGCACAAAGACGAATGGAAGAATATATTCAATTTTATAACGAAGAACGAATTCAGCTGAAGCTGAACAAGCTGCCCTAGGTCGAATACCGGAGGCAGCATGCAGCCTAGGGTGTTTTTCGATGTCTACAAAATGGGGTCTTGACCACTTGAATGATGACGGTGGTTTTGACATTCATTCACGACGAGCGGGTCTGTGCGATTCCCCCTGTTTTCGCTTGTACAGGCCGGCCATGAAATGAAGGAAAACGTGCAGGCTGACTCTGGATGTACGGTCGCGGGTGTCTTTGCTCGGGTCTACGCAGACCATGTCCATCGCAAGTGTTTTATCCCATTCACCGAGTCTCCTCGCGGCATCGAACAGATCGTACGGCGAAAGCCCGCCGGGACCGATTGCCGGAACGCCGGGGACATCGCTTTGATCCAGTACATCAATGTCAAACGTGACGTATACCGCATCTACTTTTGATCCGAGGTAGGAAATGGCTTGATGTAGGATATCGTCCATTCCTTGACGATGAACGTGGCGGGAGGTGTACAACGTAATGCCTTGACGTTCCGCGTATTTTCTGTACTCCCGCGAGTTGGCAAAACTCCTTAGGCCGATCGTCACAATGTCTTCTCCTCTGACAACCGCTTCCTCCACCAGGCTGCGAATCGGGGTGCCGTTGGAACGACCGCCGTATTGCGTGTCACGGACATCAAGGTGCGCATCGAACTGGATCACACCGATCCGCTTTCCGAGTGACCTGCTCAGTCCGGTCAACGCCGGAAAGGTGATGGAATGATCTCCTCCGACCAGACACGGGAAGACGGAAGGCAAACGGCGGGTTACTTCCGCGAAGGCCTGTTCGATATGGCGATGGCATTGCACAATATCGGTTACGTGCATGACCACATCGCCGAGATCTCGCACTCGAAGCGGCTGCAGGTCCAGATCTTCGTCCATATCGTATGTGGTAAAAGATGGGAACAACTGTCGGAATGATGACGGATGCAGATGGGCCCCTGAAAAACTGATGGAGCTTTTCGACAAAGGTGCCCCGATCAGGGCCACGTCAAATTCTTCTTCCCCGTCCCACTCGGTAATCCAGTCGCACAGTCGCGTGACGTACGGGTCTCCTTTTCCCGGTGAAAACAGTACGCTGGGACGCTGCAAGTGATGAAAGGTGTACATACAGATCGATCCTCCCGTTTGTTTATTCTGCTCGTTCCAGTACCTGATGCAAAAATATTTTCGTCCGTGGATGGGACGGCTCGCGAAATATTGTCTCCGGAGTCCCTTCCTCGATGATGACCCCTTTGTCCATGACGACGATGCGATCCGCCACATCGCGGGCAAAGCCCATTTCGTGGGTAACCACTACCATGGTCATCCCCTCTTTGGCCAATTGGCGCATTACCTGCAGCACTTCGCCGACTGTTTCCGGATCGAGTGCTGATGTCGGTTCATCGAACAGCATCACTTTGGGTTTCATCGCCAGCGCGCGGGCGATCGCCACACGCTGTTTTTGCCCGCCCGACAAGTTGGAAGGACGGGCGTACGCCTTTTCCGCCAGTCCCACTTTTTGCAGCAGGTCCATCGCCAGGTGATTGGCTTCCTCACGAGTCATCCCACGCAGCGTGATGGGGGCCATCGTGATATTTTCGATCACCGTCTTGTGCGGAAACAGGTTGAATGACTGAAACACCATTCCTACGTCCTGCCGCATGCGGTTCAGTTCCTTTTGCGGCATTTCCACACTCCTGCCGTTCACTGAAGTCCGCCCGATCGGCCTGCCCTCGATCCGGATTTCCCCCCGCTCAAACGTCTCCAAATAGTTGATGCAGCGAAGCAGCGTACTTTTGCCGGAGCCGGACGGCCCGAGAATGACCACGACTTCCCCTTGACGTACCTCTAGATTGATGCCCTGCAATACATGATTGTCACCAAACGATTTGTGTAATCCGTTGATTCTGATCATCGCAAGTCATCTCCCGTGTGAAAGCGTTTTTCCAGCATAAGGCCGAGATAGCCGATTACATTGTTCAACAGGTAATACAAAATGGCTACCGCGAACAGGAACTCCATGGTTTTGTAGGTGTCGGCAATCATGATGTTAGCTTGCCGGAACAGTTCCACGACCGTAATCGTTGACAAGAGAGACGAGTTTTTGGTCAGCGAAATAAATTCATTCGTCAACGGTGCCAGCATGCGAATAACGGCTTGTGGAACAATGATCTTGCGCATGGTTTGGGCGTAGGAGAAGCCCAGCGAACGCCCCGCTTCCATTTGTCCTTTGTCGATCGACTGAATGGCGCCGCGGATCACTTGCGAGGTGTATGAGCCGCTGTACATCCCCAATGCGATCACGCCGGAGATCCAGGCGACCGTGTCAACTTTGAAAATGATCGGGAGGCCGTAATAGAGTAAAAACAGCTGAACCAGAAGCGGTGTCCCGCGAAACCACGACAAATACGCAAGCGATATGAACCGGATCGCTTTCACCTTGGACATTTGACCGAACGCAATCAACAAACCGATGAAGAGGCTCAAAATAAATCCGGCACAAGTGTACAGCACCGTGTAAACCAGTGCTTGCAGTAACAGGCGTATGTTTTCCCATTCGGCCAGGACGGAAAAATCTAACGATTCCATGTGTGTCACCTCGAATGTTCTGATTTACGGAGAAAGGGTGTGAATAGACGTTCACACCCGTTTCGTTTTATTCAAACCACTTTTTCACGATTTGGTCATACACGCCGCTTTCTTTTACTTTTTTCAACGCCTCGTTGACCGCTTTTGTAAATGCGGAGTTCTCTTTACGGATACCGTATCCGTAAAACTCTTCCGTCAGTGTTTTATCCAGCACCTTAACGATTCCGTTTTCCTTGGCATACGCTTTTGCCGCCGGGAAACCGGTGACGACCGCATCTACTTTGCCGGTCTCCAGTTCCAGGAACATTTCCGTGTTTTTCTCCACTTTTACCAATTCAATATCTTTATAGTTTTCTTCCAGGTACTTCACCGACTTGGTGCCAATTTGAACGGACACTTTTTTCCCTTTCAGATCCTCGATTCCCTTGATCGAGTCGTTGTCTTTTTTCACCATAATGGCGAGGCCGCCGGGAAAATACGAATCGGAGAAATCAATCGTTTTTTTGCGTTCATCCGTGATGTACATAGCGGATACGATCATGTCGAACTTCTTGGCCTGAAGCCCGGGAATTAATCCTTTAAATTCGGTGTCGACAAACTCGACCTTGTCCGCACCCAATTCTTTGGCGACGGCCTGAATTAAATCGATGTCAAACCCCTCGTATTTATCGCCGGTTTTGTATTCAAACGGTTTAAACGTAGCGTCGGTTCCTACCGTAAGCGTTTTCGTTTGGGCGATTTTCTGCAGAACCTCGTCCTGGGCGGCACTTCCGTTAGCTTCGCCGCCTCCTGCTGTTTGCGTTGCGCTCCCACAAGCTGCCGTCATCACGGCGAGCGCACCGAGCGCCAGTGTCACCATCCACTGTTTGACTGCTTTCATCATACTTGATCCCCCCATGTTCTTATTTGGTGTTCGCTAAGTTGTAGATAGCAACAACCGTGCCAAGTCCTTTATGGAGAAAAACAAGGGGGAAAGCGACTCGCATGGCGGCGAATTCTGCCTATGCGGCGGAATCTGCCGATAGTTGTCGAAAAAAAGCACACGGGCTTACCCCCATGTGCTTTACTCTTTCCTGTACTTTTTCAGTTTGTCACGCAGGGTTCGTTCGCCGATGCCGAGCACATCGGCTGTCCTGCGGCGGTTCCCATCCATCGCCTGAAGCGTCGCCATAATCACTTTTCGTTCCACTTGTTCCATGGTTTCGCCGACGAACACCGGGATCAGTTTGTTGTCGTCAACCGCGTAAGACGTCTCCTCGCGCAAATCGCTGGGTAAATCCTTTACCGTTATGGTATCGGAGTCGGACAGGGCAATCGACCGTTCGATAATGTTCTGCAATTCCCGGACGTTTCCCGGATACGAATAACTCAGCAACAATTCCAATGCGTCCGGTGCGATTTCCTTGATTTGCTTGGACATTTTTTTGTTGAACTTTTGGATTAAGTGGCGGACGAGCAGCGGAATGTCTTCCCTTCGCTCCCGAAGAGGCGGCATCGTGATCTGGATGACGTTCAGCCTGTAGTACAAATCTTCGCGAAAGGATCCGTTTTGCACCTCTTTTTTCAGGTCTTTGTTGGTAGCGCAAATAATTCGTACATCCACAGACTTTTCCTGCTGTCCACCCACTGGAGTCACTTTTTTCTCCTGAATCACCCTCAGAAGCTTGCTTTGCAGCGCCAGGTCAAGTTCGCCAATCTCGTCCAAAAACAGCGTCCCCCCCTCAGCCAGTTCGATGATTCCCGGTTTACGCGAGGTGGCGCCGGTAAACGCCCCCTTTTCATAGCCGAACAATTCGGACTCCATCAAATGGGCGGGGATGGCGGCACAGTTGATGGCGTAAAAGCCTTTTTCCCGGCGCGTTCCGGAAAAATGGATCGCACGGGCAACCAGTTCTTTTCCTGTGCCGCTTTCTCCCGTAATTAACACATTGGAATCGATGTTTTTTACTTTCTCGATAAGGGAAAACACCTGCCGCATCGGCACGCTCTGCCCGATCAATCCGTGAACGTCGTATACCTTTTGAATTTCTTCGTTTAGCCACTCTACCCGGTGTTGCAGCTGGTACTGTTCCAGTGCTTTGGCTGCGAGCACTTTCAGCTCTTCCATGTCGATCGGTTTGCTGATGTAAGTAAACGCGCCGCTTCTCATCGCCTGTAAGGCTGACGGAATGCTGCCGTAAGCGGTCATGATCATCACGACGGTTTTCGGCGATAGTTGTTTCACTCTCTTCAAAACGTCGATCCCATCGTGAATCCCCAGCCGAAGATCGATCAGGGCGAAGGCAAATGTTACCCGCGTTACCAGTACATACGCCTCTTCCGGATCTGTGGCTGTGTACACCTGGTAGTCGTCTTCGAGAACAAATGACAGAGATTTGCAGATTGTGCTTTCATCGTCAAGGATCAGGACGTTCGGTTTGTTCGTCATCATGATGTGTTCTCACCCGCCGAAGGTATTTTGAGCAGAACAGAGGTGCCCTCACCTTTTTTGCTTTGTATATTGATGGATCCGGAGTTCTCCTCGATCAACTGATAACAAATCGACAGACCCAGCCCGACGCCGCCGGGTTTTCTGGAAAAAAACGGTTCAAACACCTTGCTCAAGTCATCCGAATTGATACCTTCGCCGGAATCTGCGATGGTAACCTCGACGAATTCTCCATTCCGCTTGGCGGAAATGGCAAGTGACCCTCCGCCGTTCATGGCGTCTATCGCGTTTTTGAATACATTGATCATGACTTGTTTGATCTGCTGTGGATCGGCCCACAGGTAGAGCGACGGCGGAACATCCAGATGAACCCGTATCGCTTTCTCTTTGATCAAAGGATGGAAATACAAATGAACCGCTTGCACCAGATCGAGCAGATTGAACGCGGTGCGCTCAGGCGGTCTTTGGCGAGCAAAATCCAACAAGTCGTTGATAAGCCGGTTAAGTCGCCGCACTTCTTCCGCAACGTGTTCAGAGAAGAACTCGCGATACTCGCGGTTATCATACTTTTGCGGAAGCATTTGTGAATAGGACAGGATGGTCGTAATGGGATTGCGGATTTCGTGGGCGATGCCGGCCACCAACTGACCCAGTGACTGCAGCCTGTCCTTTCGGGCCAACTCGTCCATCGTTTTTTGGTAATCGTCGATGCGCTTTCGCAATTCTCTCTTCAGTGCGAAGTTCCACCACAATATCATGAGCAAGATGCCAAACAGGATAACGGCCCCGGTGAGGATGTACGTCAGCATTTCCTCAAGCAGAAAATAGTGCGGATAAATGTATTCGCCAAACCACTTTCTCTCGATTTTTTTATAGGTGCCGTTGCGCTTGATCTGGCGAATTCCCTCGTTGATCGTCTCCAGCAGTTCTTTGTTTTTCTTCAGCACCGCCAAGCCGTAATCGGTCGGGTCAATGGGGTCGCCGACGATTTTGATCTCATCGTATCTGTCGCTGTGCTGCAAAACGTATTGACCGGTTATTTGATTGCCAACGAACGCGTCAACTTCACCATCCAGAAGCAGCCGTAACGCTTCTGCCTGGTTCTCCACCTTGATCATGTGTGCCTTGTTCACGTGTCGAAGCACTTCTCCACTTATGTCGCCGCGCTGCACGGATACCTTGTGGCCAGCCAAATCGCGCGGGGAGAAGATGGTGTAGTTCTGTTTGCGGACAAAAATCCCCTGGGCACTGGTGAAATACGGTTCGGAGAATTCATAGAGCTTTGCTCGTTCGCGGCTGTACTTCATCCCTTGAATCGCGTCCACCTGTCCGTTTTCCAAAGCTTTCAGTGCCTCTTCCCACGGCATGGGATGAAATTCGAAGGTAACTCCCGTTTCAATAGAGACACTGTTTAAAATGTCGACGTTAAACCCTTGATAAGTGCCGTTTTGCAAAAACTCGAAAGGGGGAAAGTTGTTGTCTCCCGCAACTTTTATGACCTTCGTGCCGTTTTTTTCCTCCACATTCCCAATCGCCTGGAACGGAGAAATGAAAACAGCGCACAAAAGAAGGAACGTGAGCACAGTTTTTTTTCGTATGGATGCCACCCCACTTTCCATACGGCATATGTGTAATACAATTATAATATAAAATTGACAATTCGCCATTTTGCCAATTGCCTGTAACGAGGCAGGGGTTGTTCCGCGTTCCATTTTTTCATGGGGCTACAATAACGGCCCACATTGACTTGATACTGACCGGCAACACCTTGCCAATAGGCAGGGTTGCTTTTTTGTGTTACCATGAATCGTGGACGCAGTGTAGAAGGAGTGATCCTTTTGATCGATAAGATTTTGGAGCGGGCGCTCGCCGGCGAACGCCTCGGCCTGGAAGACGGCCTCGCCCTGTTTGCGAGCGACGAGATTGAAAAAATGGGCCACTACGCCGACCTGGTCATGAAGAAGTGGCATCCGGAGCCGATCACCACGTTTGTCATCGGGCGCAATATCAACTACACCAACGTGTGCGACACCTACTGCCGGTTCTGTGCCTTTTACCGGCCGCCGGGTTCCAAGGAAGGGTACGTGCTGCCCAACGAAGTGATCTACCAAAAAATTCAGGAGACGGTGGACGTGGGCGGCACGGAAATCCTGATGCAGGGCGGCACCAACCCGGACCTGCCGTTTGAGTACTACCTGGATCTGCTGCGAAACATCAAAAAGCGCTTCCCGCAGATCACGATGCACTCGTTTTCCACCGCGGAAGTGCAAAAAATGGCGCAGGTGTCCGGCCTGCCTGTGGAAGAAGTGCTGAGGCAGTTGAAGGAAGCCGGCCTCGACTCGCTGCCGGGAGCGGGCGGCGAGATCCTGGACGACCGCACGCGGCGCAAGATTTCCCGCCTGAAGGGTTCCTGGAAAGAGTGGATCGAGACGCAAAAGGCGGCCCACCGTGTCGGCCTGCCGGGTACGGCGACGATGGTGATCGGCTTTGGCGAGGAGATGGAAGAACGCGTGCTCTCGCTGATGCGCATCCGCGAGGCGCAGGACGAAACCAAGGGCTTCACGGCCTTTATCGTCTGGACGTTCCAGCCGGAAAACACCAACATGAAGGCGGTCAACAACACCCCGGAGGAATACCTGAAGACGCTGGCGATCAGCCGCCTGATGCTGGACAACATCGCGAACTTCCAGTCGTCCTGGGTGACGATGGGACCGGAGATCGGCAAGCTGACGCTCTCTTACGGCTGCAACGACTTCGGCTCGACCATGATGGAGGAGAACGTCGTTTCCGCCGCCGCATGCACCTACAAGGTGAACACCAACCTGATCCTGCAGCTCATCCGCGAGGCGGGCAAGATCCCCGCGCAGCGCAATACGCGCTACGAAATCCTGCGCGTCTTCCGCGAAGGGGAGATGGCGGAGCGCGACTTTGTCATGCAGAATTGACCGATCGGACAAAAAACACGGAGCCGCAACGGCTTCGTGTTTTTTTGCGGTGCGCCCGGCATGGGCGGTAGCTATAGGGTGAAAGTCCCGAACGGGGGTTGGCTGTACCAACCGTTAGCCTAAGGCAAGGGTGTCCGCCGCGAGGCGGAATCTGAAGGAAGCCGGCGGCAAAGTCCCGACCTGAGGTACACGAACCCGATTTGAGGCTGTTGTACTTGGGCGAGCCTGCCGCACAAGGTGAAGCCCCATACAGCCAAAGGGTACAACAGTAAATTGGGCAGGTACATGGGACGAAGGCTACCGCTCTTACCCGGGGAGGTCTGCATGGTACGCCTACTATCGTTGGCAACCGCCTCCGTGAGGGGGCGTTGAACATGCAGAAGTCAGCAGAGGCCATAGTACCCCAATCGGGGACGCCTGAGGGGGAAGGGCCGAACATCAAGTCAGCATATGTCCCAACCTCTTTCGATACGGTGTGTCGAAGCAGAATTCAGAACTGGAACTTCCTCTGGAGAGTAGGGGTGAAGCCCCGAGGGTACAGAGAAGGGCTGAGCATCGTACGGCAAGCTTGGCGACATGTGCGCGGAGGAAGGAGTATCGTTATGGATCTGCTGGAGAAGGTTCTGTCTCGGGACAACCTCACGGCCGCCCTCAAACGAGTGGAAGCCAACAAAGGCGCTGCGGGAGTCGACGGTGTTTCAACTGAACAACTGCGCGACTACCTTCGCCTGCACTGGGCGACCATCCGGTCGCAAATCGAGACGGGAACCTACAAACCGACTCCTGTTCGCAGGGTCGAAATCCCGAAACCTGACGGGGGAATACGGTTGCTAGGCATCCCTACCGTGGTAGATCGCTTCATCCAGCAGGCCATCCTGCAGGTATTGACTCCCATCTTTGACCCAGAATTCTCCGATTCAAGCCTCGGATTCCGCCCGGGTCGCCGCGCTCACAATGCTGTGCAGAGAGCGCAACAGTACATCAAGGAAGGATTCCGGTATGTGGTCGACATCGACCTGGAGAAGTTCTTCGACCGGGTCAACCATGACATCCTGATGAGCCGGGTAGCCCGCAAGGTGAAGGACAAGCGTCTCCTTAAACTAATCCGCGCTTACCTGCAATCCGGAGTTATGGTCAACGGAGTGTGCGTCTCAACGGAAGAGGGTACACCGCAAGGTGGCCCCCTGAGTCCGTTGTTGGCCAACATTCTGCTGGACGACTTGGACAAGGAACTGGAAAGGAGGGGACACCGTTTCTGCCGCTATGCGGACGACTGCAACATCTATGTCCGCACCAAACGCGCGGGGGAACGGGTAAAGGCGAGCGTGGAGCGATACTTGACCAGGGTGCTCAAACTCAAGATAAACCAACAGAAAAGTGCGGTAGATCGGCCGTGCAATCGAAAGTTCCTCGGCTTTAGCTTTGCTCCGGGAAAAGAGGCACGGATACGCCTGCATCCCAAATCGATCATCCGGTTAAAAGAACGAATTCGCCAACTGACCAACCCGCATTGGAGCATCCCTATACAGGAGCGAATTCAAAAACTCAACCAATACCTCATGGGATGGATCGGATATTTTGCGTTGGCTGAGGCGAAAACCCACCTCCTGCGGATTGAGGAATGGATTCGCCGAAGGCTCCGTCTCTGCCTGTGGACGCAATGGAAACGAATCCGTACGCGATACCGCGAACTTCGTTCCCTCGGTCTTCCCCACAGCAAAGCACTGGAGATTGCAAATACCCGCAAGGGTGCATGGCGAACAACCAAATCTCCGCACATTCACAAAGCCCTTGGTATTACCTACTGGCAACAACAAGGGCTCATGAGTTTGGTGCAGCGATATTTCGCACTTCGTCAAGCTTGATGAACCGCCGTATACCGGACGGTATGTACGGTGGTGTGAGAGGACGGAGGTTAGTCGCCCCCTCCTACTCGATCAAGCGAGCCTTCCCCCTGTTTCCATCCGTTTAAAAGTATATCGCCCCAGGCGGGACATATACTGTAACTACACTGCGGATGGGGGGATGGATATGCAGAGTTTTGCCGTGTGGCTGGAAAATGTCCCTGCGCATTGTGACGCCTTTCGCTCCATCGTGACCGAGCTGAAGGAGCGGGTCAACACGGAGCCGGTGCGCATTACATACAGGGAACGGGAGCAGGGCGAGTACCGCTTGTTCCACTTTCGAAGCTGGTCCGCCGAGGAGTACAACGCGGAGACGATCGAGTGGGCCCGGGCGTTTGTTTCCCTGGCGGTGGCCGAATGGGTCCTCCGGGTCAAGGAGCCGGAAGTGCTGGAGGAGATCGCCGCCGACCTGCTGGAAGCGGAAGCGCTGGAAGAGGAGTGGCCATTCATCCTTCCCTATGTGCAGCGGATCTGTCAAGACCAGGAAGAAGGCGGCACGGATCTGCTCCAGGCTACTGCCCGCAAGGCGGCCGTCTACCGCAAAGTGTTCGCCTTTCTGGAAGAGGAGCGGGAGCTGAATGTGCTCGGCTTCGTCCGCTTCCGTCTGCAGGAGCATTGGAACGAACTGTTTGAAATGGTGGAAACTGGTCTGGACGATTATCTGGAAGACAAGCAGTACCAGGAATTTGTCGATCTGCTGCGGTACTTTATCGCCGCGCAGGAGACCAAACAGGAAGTGGTTCACGTCGTTCCTAGTGTGGACAAACCGTTCCTCCTCTATGACAAGCACGGCCAACGGCTGCGGCTGGAACAGCTCGATGCCGTCTTCAGCATCGGCGAGCAGAACAGCCGCGAAGAGGACTACCTGGTGAGCGCGCTGGTGACGCTCGCTCCGGAGCGCGTCGTGCTGCATCTGGTACAGGACAGGCCCGCCTTGATCCAGACGATCCACAGCATCTTTGACGGCAAGGTGATGACGTGCCATTCCTGTCCGCTTTGCCTGGCGGGCAGACGCGCACTTGACGGACACAAGCCAACTCCACTATAATGACAGACAACAACTACAGATGTGTTGAAATACGATGAGAAGGACATGGACGATATCCACGTCGCTCCAGAGAGGCGGGCCGCTGGCTGGAAGCCCGCTGCGGACGCGTATCGCTCCACCCCCTTCGAGTAGCGGCCGGGAACGAAGCCACGTGCTTCCAGTATCGGCTCGCCGGGCATACCGTTATGGCAAGGAAGGATTCGGCTTTCGTTCGCATGGAGGATGGGTCGGGAGGACGTCCCGACGGCAATTGCTCCGGCCGAATCAAATGAGGGTGGTACCACGGGTAAGAAACACTCGTCCCTTTGGGGATGGGTGTTTTTATTTTTTCCAATCCCATTATTTTATGCAGAAAGGACGTATGGATCGTGGCACAAGTCAACATTACGTTCCCGGATGGGGCCGTACGCCAATACGAATCCGGCATCACCATCGAGGACATCGCGGGCTCCATCAGCGCGAGCCTGAAGAAAAAGGCCGTCGCCGGCAAGCTGAACGGCAAGGTGGTGGATTTGTACACGCCGGTGCAGGAAGACGCAGCGATCGAGATCGTGACGCTGGACAGCCCGGAAGGCTTGGAAGTGTACCGCCACAGCACCGCCCACCTGCTGGCGCAGGCCGTCAAGCGCCTCTACGGGAAAGAGGTGAAGCTGGGGATCGGTCCCGTCATTGAAGACGGCTTTTATTACGACATGGACATCCCGGTAACGCTCACCCCCGACGATCTGGGCAAAATTGAAGCCGAGATGGAAAAGATCATCAAGGAAGACCTGCCGATTCGCCGCAAGGTGGTCAGCCGCGAAGAAGCGATTCACATCTTTCAGGGAATCAACGACCATCTGAAACTGGAACTGATTCGCGACCTGCCGGAAGACGCTGTGATCACCATCTACGAGCAGGGCGAGTTCTTTGACCTGTGCCGCGGGCCGCACCTGCCGTCCACCGGCTACATCAAGGCGTTCAAGCTGATGAGCGTGGCCGGCGCGTACTGGCGCGGCAAAGCGGAAAACCAGGTGCTGCAGCGCGTCTACGGCACCGCGTGGCCGAAAAAGGCGGAGCTGGACGAATACCTGCACTTCATCGAAGAGGCGAAAAAGCGCGATCACCGCAAGCTGGGCAAAGAGTTGGAGCTGTTCATGTTCTCCGAAGAGGCGCCGGGCATGCCGTTCTACCTGCCGAAGGGCTTTACCGTCCGCAACGAGCTGGAGCAGTTCTCCCGCCGCCTGCAGCAGTTGGCCCACTACACCGAGGTGCGTACGCCGTTCATCATGAACCAGCGCCTCTGGCTGCAATCCGGCCACTGGGACCACTACCACGAGAACATGTACTTCTCCGAGGTGGACAACACCACCTACGCGCTGAAGCCGATGAACTGTCCGGGCCACATGCTGATTTACAAAAACAAGATCCACTCCTACCGCGACCTGCCGATCCGCTACTCCGAGTTCGGCCAGGTGCACCGCCACGAGTTTTCCGGTGCGCTGAACGGGATGCTGCGGGTGCGGACGTTCTGCCAGGACGACGCGCACGTCTTCGTTCGTCCGGATCAGATCGAGAGCGAGATCAAAAGCATGATTCAGTTGATCGACCGCATCTACAAGGTGTTCGGCTTCGAGTACAGCGTGGCGCTCTCCACCCGTCCGGAGGATTCGATGGGCTCCGACGAACTGTGGGAGATCGCGGAAAGCTCGCTGAAAAAAGTGCTGGAGGAATCCGGCATGCCGTATGAGATCAAGGAAGGGGACGGCGCGTTCTACGGACCGAAGATCGACTTCCAGATCACGGACGCGCTGAAACGGCGCCATCAGTGCGGCACCATCCAGCTTGACTTCCAGATGCCGGAGAAGTTTGACCTGTCCTACATCGGCCAGGACAACGAGAAGCACCGTCCGGTCGTGCTGCACCGCGCCATGTACGGTTCCATGGAGCGCTTCATCGGCATCCTGATCGAGCACTACGCGGGCGCATTCCCGACCTGGCTGTCGCCGGTTCAGGTGCGTCTGATGACGATCAGCGACGCGCACGTGCCGTACGCCGAAGAGGTAAAAGCGAAAATGGAACAGGCCGGCATCCGTGTGGAACTGGACGCCCGCAACGAAAAAATCGGCTACAAAATCCGCGAGGCCCAGGTGCAAAAGATCCCGTACATGCTGGTCATCGGGGAAAAAGAAGTGGCGGAGGGCACCCTGTCCGTCCGCAAACGCGGCGTAGGCGACGAAGGTGCGCTTCCGGTGGATGCGTTCATTGCCAAAATCAAACAGGAAATCAGCGACATGAAATAAGCTTGTTAAAGCTCAAAGGGCCGATTCCATCCGGGATCGGCCCAAGCTTGTTGGACTGAGAAAAACCAAGAGTGTCCTTAATTATAAGGGAATTCCTTTCTATATTTAAAATATTCTATATATTTAGTAATATTGAAATGAAGTTATATAGTTGATGCAGCTCTGCGAAGGGAGGAGATGTTTCACCATGGATCGGAAGGAAGTCATGTATCCTTATACAATCGGTGTTGCCGGTCATATTGACCACGGGAAAACAACGCTGACAAAAAAACTGACCGGGGTGGATACAGACCGGTTGAAAGAAGAAAAAGAACGCGGAATCTCCATCGAACTGGGCTTTGCCCCCTTGGTTCTACCAAACGGAGCAGTAATCGGTGTGGTTGATGTTCCCGGCCATGAGCGTTTTATTCGGCAGATGATCGCTGGAAGCGTAGGAATTGACCTTGTTCTTTTGGTGATTGCCGCGGATGAGGGGATTATGCCGCAAACTAGGGAACACGTCGATATCCTTCGCTTTCTAGGCATTGGCAAAGGTGTCATAGCCCTAACCAAAATTGATACGGTGGATAAAGAGTGGCTTGAGATGGTACGGGAAGAGGTTGCAGAATGGGCACAAGATTCTTTTCTTGCTGAAGCACCGGTTGTTGCTGTAAGCGCCAGGACAGGGGAAGGAATCGAGCGGCTGCGGTCCACCATCGAACAGCAGCTCTCAGCCGTAGAGCCGCGCAAGTATGATGCTCCGGCTCGGCTGCCGATCGACCGCGTGTTCAAGATCAAAGGGGCCGGCACAGTCGTCACCGGTACTTTGTATGAAGGGACGATTTCGGAAGGAGACATTCTCGAGCTGCTTCCCGGCGGGGCCAAAACGCGCGTCCGGAGGCTGCATGTTCACGGCAAGCAGGTGGACAAAGCGTTCGCAGGGCAACGAGTCGCGGTAAACATTACAGGTGAGAATACCGATTACGTTTACAGGGGAATGGCATTGATCACACCGAAAGCGTTTCGGGAGAGCCAACGGATTGACATTCGACTGTCCATGTTGAAAAACGCTCCCGGTTCCATCAAACAGCGGTCCAGCGTTCGTTTGCACATAGGAACGTCCGAGGTGATCGGAAAGATCGTGTTTTTTGACCGCAATGTATTGGAACCGGGAGAGGAAGCTTTCTGTCAGCTCCAATTGGAGGAACCGATCATCGCCAAAAAAGGGGAGCCGTTTGTGCTGCGACGACTTTCTCCAATGACCACCATAGGTGGAGGACAGGTGATAGATTCTTATGCCGACCGTCACCGTTTTGGCATCGAGACGGTTCAGCGGCTTGCACGTAAGGCAGAAGGCAGCATGACGGAACAGCTGATGCAATTTTTGGATCAGGCGGAATTCGCCACGGCAAGCGAGATATTGCACCACTTCGCTATCAGCCATAAAGAACTGCGGACCCTCCTGCAAGATGCCATCAAGGAAGTAATGGCAATTGGGCGAGAGCTTCAAGCAGACAAGGAAAGCGGCTTCTTTTTGATCTTGCACTCCACGTTGGAAAAATGGATGCAGGTGATCATCAATCAACTTGCCGCCTATCATCAGCGTTATCCACTTCGGATCGGGATGGACAAGGCACTGTTGAAAAGTACCTATTTTAAACGGGTTCCGGACAGATTGTGGCGAGAGATCGTTGAGCAGGTAAAACAACGCGGACACTTGCAGGAGGAAAACAACTTCCTCTATCTTACGGGATTTTCCCCTTCTTTTCCGAATAACCAGGCAGAAACCATCAAGAAAGCTCTCTCGGAACTGCTGCTAAGCGGCTTCACGCCACCTTCCTGGAGCGCACTCATGAAGAAACATGCAATCTCCGAGGAGCTTTCCGGAGATATCAAAGCTTTCCTGTTGTACCGAGAGGAAATCGTTTACCTGGAGGAAGATCTCTACATCGACCGAAGAGAATGGTCCAAAGGAGTGGAAAAATTACGCGGTGAATGTGGACCAGGAGAAATTTTTACGCCCGCCCACGCCAAAGATATTCTGGGGCTTTCTCGAAAATACCTGATTCCGTTTTTGGAATCTCTGGATCGGCAAAACCTGACGAAACGAGTGGAGGAAGGACGGGTTTGGCAGTTGACCACGTAAAAAGAGGATGGAGTTCTTCCATCCTCCTACTTCTTTCGTTTACAGAAGTGTCCCGATCAATCCTGAAACAATGCCAAGAACGACGACACTTCCTACAAGGAACGCCAATACTTTCCGGGGAAAGGCTTTTCTGACGATCAGGATCGACGGTAGGCTGATCACCGGTAATGTAATCATCAAAGCGGCAGCCGGACCGTTCCCAAGTCCCATGGCGATCATCGCCTGCATGATGGGAATCTCCGCTGCCGTTGGGATAACAAACAGTGTGCCGGCAATCGCCATCCCTACGATCAACCAGAAGCTGTTTGCCATCTCCACTCCAACAGCAGGGAATAACCAGGCGCGGACCGCGCCCAGCAGCAATACGGTCACAATATACAATGGTGAAATGCTGAACAGCAGTTTGCCAAATGTGTGCAGCCATTTGGTAAAAAAACTCTGTCCTACCACGGGATTCGCCGATTGTGCCCCGGCAAAAAACTCCTCATCTACCGTGACTGTTTCATTGTGAGCCAAACGATTCGCCAAGTAACTCACACCGAACACCAGGACGAGAGCCAGAACGAAGCGCAGCAATGTAAACTCCCAGCCCAGCACGAAAAACATAAAGATAAGAACCGCCGGATTCAGGGCCGTATTGCCAAACCAAAAAGCAGCGGCAGCGCCGACGGAACTGGAGCACTTCCGCAAACCGACGACGATCGGGGCAGCACAGCAGGTACACATCATTCCAGGCAATGAGAGTAGACCACCTCTAAAAGTGCTGACGAATCCGGACTTCCCGAGCACGCGTTGAATCCAATCGCGGGGGATGAGCACCTGCACGAGAGAAGCCAAGACGGTGGCCACCAGCATGGCTTTCCAAATGGCGAGAAAGTAGGAGACGGAATACCCCCAGGCCGCTTGCCAAGAAGGAGCGGGGATAATGGCCGCTGAGCCGGTCAAAATGGATTTTCCGATGGAGTGACTTTCCGCGACAACAAACACTTTTTGAAAATATGGTTGCCATTTGGCCCAAAACAGACCAGCCGCCGTCACGATAAGAAAAAGGATAATACCTGTCCACTTGCGATTGATGGACGATGATTGCACAACACTTGGTTGCATAGAAATAGTCCCTCCTTAAATATTGGCTTGACTTAAATTATTATACAGAATCTTGCAAATAATCGGAATCGTTTCGTGAAAATAATTAAGAAAATTTTTAAAATTATTTACATTTAGAACAAACTTGCTTATAATAAAAATATAAGTTTTCATTATGACGTGTGGTAGGTTCTCTTATGTACGCCATAAAGGAGGCGGCTGAGTGAATTTAAACCATCTGCGGGCGTTTGTAAAAGTAGTACAAACGAGGAGCTACAAAGAAGCGGCTACACTGCTTAAGGTGTCCCAGCCGGCGATCACGCAGCGGATCCAAGCCCTTGAAGAGCACTTCAAGATGCGGTTGATCGTCAGAAGTGCGGATGGAGTGCAGGTTACCACGCAAGGGGAGAACGTGTACACGCAAGCCCAAGTAATCTTGCACGCATGGGATGAACTGGAACGGAGGATGCTGGGTCACAAACTGGAAGGAAAAATGATCGTGGGAGCAAGTACGATTCCCTCCCAATATCTTTTGCCAAAACTGATTCGAAGCTTCCGAATCGCATACCCCGATATTTTGATTGAAACGTGCATCTCTGGAAGCCATGAAGTGACGAGATGGCTGCAGGAGCGGAAAGTGGATCTATGCATCACGGGAGAACCAGAAAACCGATCTGATTTTGTCTCTTTTCCCGTTTTTGCGGATCAGCTCGTGGTTATTGTACCGGCCGATTACGATGGGAACGCAAGAATCACAACCTTTTCTGACCTGTTTCAGCTGGAGTGGGTAGTAAGAGAACCGCAATCCGATACGCGCAAAGCGTGGGAACGAGAAGTGAGCAAATGGGGATATGACGTCAGCCGGTTCAAGGTCGTCGGGCAAATGGGAAGTACGGATGCCGTGATTGCTGCGGTCGAAGCAGGAATGGGTGCCTCCGTGATTTCGTCGTTAGCCGTTGATCGTGCCCTCCAACAGAATCGGGTACAAGTGGTGCAGATTGACGGGCTCGTGATCCATCGCGTTTTTTACGTGTCATGTTTACGAGAGAATAGTCATTCACCGCTACATTCAGCGTTCATCTCTTATCTGAACGGAAGGGAGGATATATGATGAGTACGTTAGAACTACGGACTATTCCGGCTACCCACCGGTTGAGCAATCATCCTTCTTTGCTTCATTGGATTGCCAATGAAAACATTTCCCTGTCGGAACTGACCAAAGAAATCCAATCCTATTTGCACGAATTGCGTCAGCGCATAAGTGCAGGGGAGCGGATGGAGTACAACCTGGAGGAAATGGTGGAGGAAATCAAGGGGCGTCTTATCCGTCAGCAAAAACGAAATCTCAGGACAGTCATTAATGCCACAGGGATTATTTTACATACCAACCTGGGACGGGCGGTTTTGGCCAAAAGCGCGGTTGAGCACATCGTTACAGTCGCCTCCCGCTACTCGAACCTGGAGTACCACATTGAGAACGGTAGCCGTGGTTCCCGACACGATCACATCGAGCAGCTGATCAAGGAAATAACAGGTGCAGAGGCGGCTATGGTGGTCAATAACAATGCGGCTGCCGTATTTTTGATTCTGCGCGAATTGGCCATGGGAAAAGAAGTGGTGGTATCCCGCGGGCAGCTGGTGGAGATTGGCGGTTCTTTTCGCATTTCAGAGATAATGGAGGAAAGCGGTTGCATCTTGCGTGAAGTGGGAACGACCAATAAAACGCACCTGAAGGATTATGAAAAAGCAATCAATGAGCGGACAGGATTACTATTGAAAGTGCATACCAGCAACTTTCGCACGATCGGCTTTACCAAGTCTGTTACCCTGTCAGAACTGGTTGCGCTTGGGAAAAAGCACCGGATTCCCGTTTACGAAGATCTGGGCAGCGGTGTTCTGTACGATTTAAGGAGATACGGGATCGGCGACGAACCGCTGATTCAGGAAGTGATTGCTCAGGGAGCGGATCTGGTCTCTTTTAGCGGAGACAAACTCCTAGGCGGTCCTCAAGCGGGCATTATCGCTGGTAGGAAAGAGTGGGTTGAACGGCTAAAGAAAAACCAATTGGCCCGGATTCTGCGAGTCGATAAGCTGACGCTCTCAGCCCTGGAGTCAACGCTTCACCTGTATAAAAATGAAAAGCTATTGCTGACAGAATTGCCTACGATGAGAGACATTTGCTCCCCGCTCCATATAATCAAAGAAAGAGCCATTCAATTGCAAACCATGATAGACAGTCACAAGTGGAAGGTTACGGTCAGAGAAGATGTCACGGAAGTCGGGGGTGGAACACTGCCCGAAGTCAAACTTCCGACTTGGACGGTCGCGATTCAGTCTGACCACCTTCCCGCACACGTAGCCGAACGGAAGATGCGAATGGGTGACCCTGCCATTATAGCCCGCATCTCAAAAGACGAGTTGATTTTTGATCTGCGCACCATTCAGGAAGACGAACTTTCCTGTGTGGCGGAAGCAATAAACCGGCTGTTCACATAAAAAGAGAGGCGATTCTGTAGATCGCCTCTTCCGTTCGTCGATAGGAAATATATAAATTTTATCCTATTGACGTAATTGCAATTACGGCTTTGCCATCGCCATAGGCTCGGCGTAACCGAGTTTTCTAGTCTTACGCAACGGTGGTATGAACGCTTTCCGCTTGTTCTTTATGAAGATTTCGAAGCGCTTGGGGAGGGCAGATTTTTTGGGTTAGGTATGAGACAACGAAAATCGTGACAAAACCTGCTGCAGCAGCAAACGTACGGAACGGGAACAGTACGGTGTTATCCTGAATCATCGGGTAAGGGATGATTGGCGGCAACCCAAGAAGCGGTTCTCCTCCGCCGATTCGCAAGGCAAAAGCCACAATAAAACCGGCTAGGGATCCATACCAGTTTGCCTTTTTGAAGAACAGGGCGCACGTCAGCTGCGGGAACAATATGACGTAGACCAAATCACTGCACAAGTACCAGAGAGCGTAGACGCTTTTGGCGTTTAAGGCGATCAGGGTAGCTCCAACCCCGATGATTATGATACAGCGCTTGATAATCTCTTGAAGTTGGCGAGGAGTCGCTTGCGGTTTTACCAAGGGCCGATATACGTTCCAGGCAGCCATCCCAGAGGCGGACAGCATGGAAGCAGCGACGGCGGCCATGACTGCCGCTGCCAATCCGCCCAGTGCAAGGGCACCTACCAATTCGGGAGTCATGTACTTAAATACATATGTCAGAATCATCGAACTATTTTCCGGAGCAGTTGTTCCTAACGATGTCCAATCTGCACTGTACCCGGCGATACCAATCAGGGTGGGCGGGATGGCCGCTACGGCGCAGAGCAGTCCGGCAGTAACGGATAGCCACATCGCGACGTTTTCATTTTTCGCTGAAAGCACGCGCTGAAAATAACTTTGCCAGGGGATACCGCCAAATATCAGCAGTAGAGCGTAGTCCCACCAGTTCCAGTAATAATCGCCCCAAGCAGGGTCCGTCCAGCCCATCAGTGGCGGAAATAGGCCGATTGAGCCTTGCATCCCAGCCTGATACGTGGCAAAAGCAGTTTCAAAACCGCCTACATGGGAGAAAGCAAACGGCAGCACCAATATCAATCCGAAGAACATAATTGACAGCTGCAGGACGTCTGTGTGGGCGACAGCCCATAGCCCACCGACAACGGTGTAGGCGACAGCCACGAGAGCTGAGAAAATTATCGATACGGAAAAACTTAAGCCCAAAATTACACCAAATGTGGTGCCCAGTGCCGTTAAAATGGCAGCGCTCCAGAACAATTCACCTAGCAATGCCGGAATGTACAGGAGGCCCGCCATCTTTTTGCCGAAGCGCGCTTCCAAAGGGTCCAGCATGGTCATAAATTCCATTCTGCGCATTTTGGGGGCATAGAAAATACCGCCGATGATCAAGCTGACCGAGTAGCACCAGGGGGCTTGAGTCCAGACGAAACCGGATTTGTATACGCTTTCTGCCGTTCCGGTGATATAACCTCCGCCAACCCAGGTAGCGGTCATGGTGAACATGGAAATCCAAAGAGGCATGGCCCTTCCCGCCACAAGCATATCGTCAGTTTTCCCTTTTCGTTTGGTGATCGCTTTAGCGCCAATGTAGTAAAACACGCAATACAACAGAAGCATCATCAACAATCCGGGCCAGTAAATTTCGTTCTTTGCATAATAGGAGTACCCTATGGTGATCGCTGAAAACAAGATGAAGCCGGCTACGGACGTTTTTAGTGGTGTCCAAAAAGGCTTTTTTTCGTTGTTCTGACCACTCGTTTCTTCAACGGCCACATTTCGGGTTGATTCCGCAGTATTCACATCCCTCATCATCTTCACTTCCTTCTGAAAAAATAGCAGATGTTCGTGGCGCACTAATGAAAGCGCTTACAATAACGAAAAAGGTTGCCTTTTTTCAGATAGGTCCAAAGATTTCCAGTTTTAGGGATCCTGCCAGATGTATTATGCTACTGTGTTATGGTATAGTAGTGATAGATGCGTCTTTCAATTGGACCATCTAAGAGGGTGAACGCGATATGGAGGCCAACCATACGATCGCGTTCACCTGTTTTCTTTTCTTACGATCTCCTCCTTTCAAAATGCAGTAACCTTCAGGGTGTCTCTTGTTGCTCAGGTGCGTAGCTTTCCAGCAATGTGAAAATCTCCTTACTTTTGAAAGCGTGCACCAATTTCTTGAGCCACTGGTAATACTGTATGGACTCTTCAAGCTGCTGAAGGTTTTTACGGGCTTTTTGTTGGATGGGAACTGGCACGTCAGGAAAATTCAGTAACACTTGCAGTTTTTCCATCGATTTGTCAATAGCAGCCAGATTTACAGTGATTTCTCGCTCCCATTTCTTGCAGAAAAACGAGATAAAGGAAGAAAAGAAGTCTTTTTCTGCTTCATACAGATCTTTTCTTTCCCCTTTTTTCCATACCTTTTGGATCATGTAGATCTCCAGAAGCTGGTGAACTCCTGTACTCATCCTGGGCTTGCTCATTCCTAATTTCTTGCTCATCTCGTCCAATGTCATTGGCTCTTCGCTGAAATACATAACTCCGTAAAGCCGGCCTATCGAAGGCGTGACGCCATAAAGGTCCATCGTTTCCGCTATCGCATCAATGACGACTTGCTCCGCTTCTTCAAGCAGTTGTTCGTATGGTTTAAGCTGTGCAGCGTCTTCTTTACCGGATAAGTGGTCGATTTCCAGCATGTTTTTCGCTCCTTTGCAGTCAGGATAACCACGGTCAAACCGACCGGATGGAAAAGCCCAATGTTAAAAATGTTAAATATATAATTAATATATCAAACAAATCCAAAATGTCAATTGCAAAAATTCTGAAGATTAAGTCATTGACTGTTGATCACTTGTGATGTTATGATTTCGTTAGTTCTGAATGTTAATAATAAAATTAACAAAACGCAAATCATGGAGGTGGAATTCTTGGTCAAGAACAAAATGTACATCAATGGGCAATGGGTGGATGCCCGATTGGGGGAGACCAAAAACATTATCAATCCCTTTAACCAGGAAGTGATTTGCACCGTTCCTCGAGGGAACCGGGCGGATGCCAATGATGCGATTGTTGCTGCGAGAAAGGCTTTTGACCATGGAGAATGGAGGAACGTCAACGCAATCGAGCGAGGAGACTTGCTCTACCGAGTGGCACAAAAAATAAAAGAGCACAAACAAGAGTTGGCCGAGCTGGAAACGCTCAATACCGGCAAAACACTTTTGGAAAGCCTTGCAGACATGGATGGGATCGCAGGCGTGTTCCAATATTATGCCGGACTAGCTGACAAAGACGGAGGCATGATGATTGAATCACCCAATCCTAACTCCGTAAGCAGAGTCGTTCGTGAACCTGTGGGTGTGTGCAGTCTGATCGCTCCCTGGAACTACCCGCTGCTGCAAGCCTCGTGGAAGCTTGCCCCGGCGCTGGCAGCAGGGAATACGGTTGTCCTGAAACCGGCAGAAATTACGCCTTTAACCTCGATCAAAATATTCGAAATATTCGATGAAATAGGTTTTCCGCCTGGGGTTGTCAATCTCGTACTGGGACCTGGCTCCACTGTGGGGGCAGAGCTGGCTGAAAGTCTCCTCGTTGACCTGGTATCCTTTACCGGCGGGGGAGAAGCAGGAAGAAGCATCATGATCGGGGCTGCCAACAACTTTAAGAAAATCTCCATGGAATTGGGCGGAAAGAATCCGAACATTGTGTTTGCCGACGCTGACTTCACGACCGCTGTCGATTATGCTGTAAACGCTGTCTTTTTCCACGCCGGTCAGGTTTGTTCGGCAGGGGCACGCCTTCTCGTTGAATCGTCGATCCACGACCGATTTGTGGAAGCGGTGGTGGAAAAGGTAAAACACATAAAAATGGGGAACGGTTTTGATCCAGATACGCAAATGGGACCGGTTATTTCTGCCGAACATTTGGCGAACGTGGAACGATACATCAAACTTGGAGTGGAAGAAGGGGCGACGCTGGTACTCGGCGGGAAGAGGCCGACCGATCCGGCCCTGCAAAAAGGGTTCTTTATTGAACCAACGATCTTCATCAACTGCCATACCAGTATGCGAATCGTACAGGAAGAGTCTTTTGGTCCAGTGCTTACGGTAGAAACCTTTGATACGGAAGAAGAAGCCATCCACCTGGCCAACGACAGCGTGTACGGATTGGCGGGAGCGGTTTGGACAAGAGATATCAATCGCGCCGAACGTGTGGTAAAACAGCTTCGCATGGGAACAACATGGATCAACGACTACCATCCGTACTTCCCGCAAGCGCCGTGGGGCGGGTACAAACAATCCGGAATCGGACGCGAGCTAAGCCACGTCGGTTTAGAGGAATATACGGAGATTAAACACATTTACATGAATACCAAACCGGAGCCGATGAATTGGTTTGGGCAGGTGCAGCCCAAGGCAAACGAAGTCGTGTAACCGTGTTCCAAATTCTTTTAAAAATAGAAAAGGAGTTGAAATGTTATGTTCATGCGTTTTGAAAGAATGGGAAGATTGAAGAGTTTTGAAATGCCGACCGTAGTGAAACACGGGATTGGCGTAATCAAGGAGACCGGAGAAGAAGTGAAAAAGCTCGGTGTGAGGAAAGTTTTGTTGGTGACCGATCCAGGTGTAAGAAAAGCAGGTCTGGTGAATCCTGTCGTCGAGAGCCTGGAAGCTGCTAAAGTGGATTACGTCATTTTCGATAAAGTGGAGCCCAATCCGTCCATTTACGTTGTGGCTGCGGGAACAGACATTTACAAGTCGGAAAAATGCGACGGGCTGGTAGCCGTAGGTGGCGGAAGTTCCATGGATACGGCGAAAGCGATTGGAGTGGAAGTGGTTCATGGTGAACCCGTTCTCAATTACGAAGCGTGCGAAGGCAAAAAGCCGCTGGAAAAACGAATCCCTCCGCTCACCACGATTCCCACTACAGCCGGAACGGGAAGTGAGGTAACCCAGTGGGCCGTTATTACCGATCCGCATCGGAAATTTAAGTTTAACGTCGGTGGTCCGTTGATTGCTGCCCATCTAACGATCATCGATCCAGAACTCCATCTATCAATGCCTCCTCATATCACAGCGGCAACAGGTATCGATGCATTGTCCCACGCTATCGAGTGCTATACATGTCACTATGCGCAGCCGATGACCGATGCGGTGGCATTGCTTGCGATCGAGTATGTGGCAAAGTATTTGCGCCGAGCTTTTTCCAACGGTAAAGATATCGAAGCCCGTTACGGCATGGCAAAAGCGGCGATGCTTGCCGGATTATCGTACGGCAGTGAGTCGGCGGGAGCGGCGCATGCGATGGCTCAGACGCTTGGCGGGATCATTCCTGTTGCCCATGGACAATGTGTGGCTGCCATGCTTGGACCTGTCATGGAGTACAACTGGATGGGTGAACCGGAAAAATTTGCCCGTATCGCACAGGCGATGGGAGTGAACATTCACGGGCTGAGTGTGGAGGAAGCAGCAAAAGCAGCTGTGAAAGCGGTTTATCAACTGGTGAAGGACGTCGAGATCCCAACACTGGAAGAGCAAGGGGTACCTGCAGACATGATTCCTCTCTTGGCCAAAGAGGCGTTTAACGATCCGCAAACGATCGGTAATCCGCGTGATATTAACGTGAAGGGCTATGAATGGATCTACCGCCGCTGCTTTAATCTGGAGCCGTCCACCATTATTGATGAGCCTCGGCAGAATCCGGCTGCTGTTTCCGTAGGCTGAAAAATCCAACTGCCGTTACCTGATCCAAACGAAAAAGAGGAGTACGTTTGTCCACCGTTTAGAGGGATACATGTACTCCTCCTTTATTCTATTGTCGTTTTATGTAAGTGGCGGGAGAGAGTGGGAATCGAACCCACCAGACGCCTCACGGACGTCCCGCTCGGTTTTGAAGACCGGGAAGAGCACCAGCATCTCATCCTCCCCCTCGCTTGTAAGAATTATAATAATGACAATTTTCAGAAAAAGCAAGAGTCTTCTCCAGCCTGCACACGAAAGAGGGAAAACCGCATGGTGTACGTGACAATGGCATGCATCCAGATTCTGTACGTGGCGCTCAATTCTTTGCGGATGGTATTGATGATCAAAGGCAAAAAGTACGTGGCTTCTTTTTTAAGCATGATTGAAATTTTTGTTTATATTATGGGATTGGCTATCGTGTTAAATAATCTGGAGTCAATTCTCGGGGTCATTGTCTACAGCGCCTCCTATGGCATCGGGATTCTTATCGGGATGTATGTGGAGCAAAAAATTGCCTTGGGCTACATTGCCTTGCAAGTGATCTCGGATCACGACCAGGAGTTGTATAATCAGCTGAGGGAAAAAGGGTATGGAGTGACCACCTGGATGGGACAGGGAGTCGCCGGCTCAAGAACTGTGTCCATCATTTTAGCCAGACGGAAACAGTACGACGACTTAACCTCAACGATTCAAAGCATTGATCCTCGTGCTTTCATGATCTCCTACGAACCGTCTGCTTTCGTGGGAGGTTTTTGGAAAAAACGGCGGTAGCTTGTATGCAACCTGATAAGGATTTCTTATCGTTTCCTTTATATATGCTTTTCGATGCTTTTTGGAAACAGCCATTCGAGTCGTCAGGGCATCACTTTTGTTAAAAAAATTCTAAACGTTATTTACAAAACAAACGCGATTTTATATAATCGTGACATAAAGGTCTAAATTTTTAGAAAATTTAGGTAAGGAGGGGCGGGGTTGCGATTAGAAATCGGCAATTTTCATGTGAAAGACATCGTCTTCGGGGAAACCACTTCCTACCAGCATGGGGTTTTGACCATCAACAAGGAAGAAGCGTTGCAAGTCGTTTATGAAGATGACCACATTACCGAAGCGGATTTGGTGATTGCGAAGCCAGGCGATCCGATACGCATCACACCCGTAAAGGAGGCAATTGAACCTCGATGCAAAGTTTCCGGCGGCGTGATGTTCCCCGGCGTCACTAATAAACTGGTGGCGGCTGGAAACGGACGTACACACGCACTGAAAGGAAGTTGCGTGTTGGCCGTGGGGAAGCATTGGGGGGGGTTCCAGGACGGGCTGATTGACATGAGCGGTCCCGCAGCAAACCAGACGATGTTTTCGCAGCTCTTGCATATCTGTCTGGTTGCCGACACGGATGAGGAGTTCGAGCGTCATGAACAGCAGAAGAAAAACAAAGCCTTGCGGTGGGCGGGAATGAGGCTGGCTGAATACATCGGTGAATGCGTCCGCAGCCAGGAACCAGAGGAGCTGGAAGTTTACGAGCTGCCCCCTCTGAACAAGCGGGATTCGAAAGTGAATGCCCTCCCCAGGGTCGTCTACGTCATGCAGCTTCAATCCCAAATGCTTGAAAGCGGCTACAATGCACTTGTCTACGGTTGGGACGCCAATCACATGGTCCCTACCCTTATGCATCCCAACGAACTGCTGGACGGTGCCATTATCTCAGGAAGCTTCATGCCCTGTTCATCCAAGATTTCCACCTATCAGCACGTGAACAATGCTACCATCAAGCGGCTGATGAAAGAACATGGGAGGACGATCAATTTCCTGGGGGTGATCGTCTCCAATCTCAATGTGCAGCTGGAGCAAAAAGTTCGTTCGGCACTGTTTGTCAGGCAACTGGCAACCTCTTTGGGAGCGGAAGGAGCCATTGTATGTGAGGAAGGTTACGGCAACCCTGACGCTGACTTCATCCTGGTGATCAACGAATTGGTGGATGCAGGCATTAAAGTGGTGGGCATCACCAATGAGTGCACGGGACGGGACGGGCGTTCGCAATCATTGGTTGACCTTTCGGAAAAAGCGGATGCGATTGTTTCCACTGGTAACGTTTCACAGCTGCTTTCACTACCGCCGATGAAGATCGTCATCGGGGAACTGGCATCTCTGGCCCGTGACGGCAATTCCGGTGGGTGGGAAGGATGTGTGAAAGAGGACGGCTCGATCATCATGGAAAACAACGGCATGTTCTGCTCAGATGCAAACACAGGAGAGCACTACAAGACCGTCGTCGAGTACTAGGAGGTGAATCTGGTGAAAAAAGCGATCCATTACATCAACCAATTCTTTGGACAGGTCGGCGGCGAAGAACTGGCTGATCACGAGCCGGAGATTCGCGAAGGTTTTGTAGGTCCTGGAATGCTGGTTAACAAGCTGTTGGCTCCCGAAGCGGAAATCACGCATACCATCATTTGCGGCGACAATTTCTTCGGCTCCCGAAAAGAGGAAGCGATTGAACGGATCCTTGGTTTTTTAAAGGACAAGGAATTTGATGTATTCATTGCCGGGCCGGCGTTCATGGCGGGACGTTACGGATTTGCCTGCGGCCAGATATGCAAAGCTGTTCAGGAAGCATTCGGTGTACCTGCGGTGACCAGCATGTTTCGGGAAAATCCAGCCGTCGAGATGTTCCATAAGGACATCTACATCTTTTCAGGGGGAGACAGTGCAGGGGCGATGCGCAAAGATGTACCTGCCATGACAGCGTTTGTGAAAAAGCTGGTGACAGGTGCCGAACTTCTTCCTGCCAAAGAAGAAGGGTATTTCCCTCGCGGCATTCGTCTGGAGTCCTTTACAAATCCGCCTGTTTCCGGAGCGGATCGAGTTGTCGACATGCTCCTGAGGAAATTGCGTAATGAACCATATGAAACGGAAATGCCCATGCCCAAAATTAATCGCGTCCCCATCGCGCCTGCTGTCACCAATCTAGCGGAAGCCAAAATCGCCTTGGTCACATCAGGGGGAGTCGTTCCGATCGGAAACCCCGACCGAATTCAATCTGCCTCCGCCACCCAATGGGGAAAATACGACATCTCCAAATTGGAACGCTTACATGCCGGAGAGTACGTGACCATTCACGCCGGGTTTGACCCGACGGTGGGCAACGAAAATCCCAACGTGATTGTGCCGTTGGATGCCTTGCGCGAATACGAGAGGGAAGGAAAAATCGGGGGTATTCACGATTACATGTACTGCACGGTGGGGACAGGAACCACGCAGGCGGAGGCGAGCCGGATGGGAGCGGAAATCGCACAGCAGCTGCTCGATGCCCAGGTGTCGGCCGTCATTCTCACTTCCACCTGAGGGACTTGTACTCGTTGCGGTGCAACGATTACCAAAGAAATTGAACGGGTGGGAATTCCGATTGTGCAAATGGCCAATCTGGTCTCCATCGCCATGACGGTGGGAGCCAACCGGATTGTACCCACAGTAGCCATTCCCTATCCGTTGGGCAACCCCCATCTTTCTCCAGAAGATCAGTGGAAACTGCGGAAGCATCGTGTTGGGGTAGCCCTCGATGCTCTAGCCACTTCGGTCGATGAGCCTACAATTTTTGAAGTGAAATTCTAACATTACAACCGATAAAGGGGAGATTTCTTATGCTGAAAAACAAAAAAGTATTTGTCATTGGCGAACGTGACGGTGTTCCAGCGCCCGCCGTTGCGGAGTGTGTGAAAGCAGCCGGCGGCCACGTCATCTTCATGGATACCCAGTGCTTTGTTTGAACTGCCGCAGGCGCAATGGACCTGGAGGTCCAAGGAGCATTATTGAAAGCTGTGGACGAACACGGCAAAGAAAATGTCGTTGTCATTCTCGGCTCGCCTGACGTGGACAGCTGCGATATTTACGCGGAAACGGTAACAGTAGGTGACCCCACCTATGCCGGACCGTTGGCGGGTGTAGAGTTGAAACTGAACGTTTATCACATTTTGGAAGATGAAGTCAAAGAACTGATCCCTGAAGAGGTCTATCAAGAACAGGTCGGTATCATGGAGCTGTCGCTGGACAAAGAGGGGATAACGGAAGCCATGAAAAACGCCAGGAAGAACTATTTGGGGTAAGGTGTCCACAGTGCTTACAAGAAGAAGGACGAGTAAGGAGGCTGCAGGATTGAGTGGAGATAAAGTGTACGATGTCGTAATTGCAGGGGCAGGTCCTGCCGGATTAACTGCAGCCGTGTACACATCCAGGGCCAACATGGACACCTTGCTGATCGAAAAAGGAAGTCCCGGCGGCCAAATGGTGAACACGGAAGATATCGAAAATTACCCTGGATTTGCAAGTATTTTAGGACCTGATCTTTCCCAAAAAATGTTTGAACATGCGAAGAAGTTTGGTACCCAGTACATGCGGGGCCACATCAGCGAGATACAAGACGGGTTTCCCTATAAAACAGTGATCGTGGACGGTAAGGCAGTAAAAGCGAAATCGGTGATCATCTCAACCGGAGCGGAGCATCGGAAATTGGGTGTGCCAGGAGAAAGTGAATTGTCCGGCCGGGGAGTCTCCTACTGCGCAGTATGCGACGGAGCCTTTTTCGCAGACATGGAATTGGCCGTGATCGGCGGGGGCGACTCTGCCGTGGAAGAAGCCATCTTTTTAACTCGCTTTGCCACGAAAGTAACGATTATTCATCGGAGGGACGAACTTCGTGCACAGAAAATCATTCAACAACGAGCATTTGAAAATGAAAAAATTCAGTTTATCTGGAACCACACGGTCGAGAAAATTTGCGGGGACGACATGGTGACAGGGTTGGTACTTAGACATACGGTGACTGGTGAAATCAGCGAGTTTCCATGCGATGGCGTCTTTGTCTACGTGGGGATGGATCCTATTTCAGATTGTGCAAAGGACCTGGGGATTACCAACGAGAGCGGATACATTTTGACGGATGACCAGATGCGAACGAAAATCCCAGGAATCTGTGCCGCAGGTGATGTCAGGGAGAAACAATTGCGCCAAGTGGTAACCGCCACCGGTGATGGCAGTATTGCAGCGTTATCCGTGCAGCATTACGTTGAAAATCTGGAAGAACGGATAAAGGAAGCTCAGGGTAGGAGGATTCCGATATGATAACCCCGGTAGTAAAAGGCGCGTCGTTTGTACTCGTTCATACTCCCGATCTGGTTCCCCATGGATCAAAACCGGCGCGGGAAATCAAGAAAGATCCAAGCCTACTTGCCACCCTTTTGAAGCATCTCAGAAGCTATGAGGAAGCCATTGCCTATCCGCCGAACCAGGTATTTATCGGAAACATGCGGCCGGATCAACTTCGTGAATTCGAAGGCCCGTGGTACAAAACTCACTTGCCTGATGCCAAGCGGTTTAGTCCAAGCGGTGAAATCATGCCGCAGGACGAGTTTTACGGCTGGTTGAAGCTGTCGGATGAATACGGACTGGTGATGCTCGAGGAAAGCTTTTTGTCGGGAGTGAAGCAAAAACTGGAGCAGCATCCGTTAATCACCGAACATGACATCAGCAAGATCGGAAACGGCGTCATGCTGGAAGCGATTGAAGAGAAACTAGTCGCTCGAACGGCCATCCCCCTTCATCACAACAATCAGCTCATCGGCTGCGTGCTGACCGGGCACGAAGAAGATGATAATTTAACCGCTGAAATCATTTTGGAGAATTTGTGCAATAAAGCGTCAGGTGTTGTAGCGATGCGCCATGTACTCCACTCGTTTGATGTGACGCCTGAACGCATCGATTACGTAATCGGTTGCGATGAAGAGGCGGTCGGCGATCGATACCAGCGCGGAGGCGGCAATATGGCCAAATCCATCGCCGAGCTTGCCGGGTGTGTAAATGCCAGCGGTTCGGATATCAAATCCTTCTGCTGTGCACCAGCGCACGCCGTCGTTGTGGCATCCAGTCTGGTTCAATCAGGATTGTATGAGGAAGTGCTTGTCATTGGTGGAGGATGCCTCGCCAAACTGGGAATGAAGTACGCTGGACACTTGAAGAATCAAATGCCCATCCTCGAAGACGAGATGGGCGCAATCGCCATCCTCATCGGCAAAGATGACGGCGTGAGTCCCGTCGTACGCCTGGATGCGGTGGGCAAGCACAACATTTCCTCCGGCTCTTCAGCGCAAAACATCTATCAGTCGCTGGTTGTCGACCCGTTAAAGAGGATAGACAAGCGCATTTTGGACGTGAATAAATTTGCGGTCGAAATGCACAACCCGGAAGTTACCGAACCAAACGGAAACGGTAATGTGCCCAGAACCAACTACCGCACCATCGCCAGCATGGCTGTACTAAACGGAGAGATGGATAAATCAAAAATTGGCGAGTATGAAGTAACATACGGTATGCCAGGTTTCTCCCCGACGCAAGGTCACATTGCTGCCGCTATCCCATTTTTGGGGCATGCCAGGGAGATGATCATGAACGGTGAGATTGAAAATGCCATGTTTGTCGCCAAGGGAAGCCTGTTTTTGGGGAAAATGACAAAATTGTCTGATGGCATGTCTTTCTTGATCGAAAAAAACAGGGGGTGAGTAGAATGATCGACGTTAACAAAGAAAATTTTTCGCATGAAGTGCTGCAGTCCGACAAACCGGTGCTCGTCGATGTGTGGGGGCCGAACTGCCAACCCTGCCTCGCATTGATGCCAGAGGTGGAGAAGCTGTCCGAGCAGTACCAGGGGAAGGTAAAAGTGGTCAAGATGAACAGTGCGGAGAATCGAAGGCTTTGTATTGATTTAAAAGTGATCGGATTGCCTTCTTTCCTCCTCTACAAAGATGGTCAAGTAGTAGCCAGACTGAGCGGCAAGGATATCCATATCGAAGAGATCAAGAGTTTCGTAGACAATCACTTATAACTAAAGAGAGTGGTAGCGAAAACATGAACACAGCGAAAATTGTGATCCTGGGAGCCGGGTATGGCGGGCTGATGACAGCGGTTCGTCTGCAAAAACTCCTTGCCTGGGACGAAGCCGAGGTCACGCTGGTTAACAAACACTCCTATCACCACTTCACCACCTGGCTGCACGAACTAGCTGCAGGGGCTATTCCACCCCATAAATGCCGCATCTCCATAGATGAGGTCATTGACACATCCAGAATCAGGTTTGTTAAAGGAGTGGTTTGCGACATTCACAGGGGAGAACAACTCGTAGTTCTGGAATCCGGTCAAACGATCTCGTACGATTACCTGGTGTTGGCGCTCGGCAGTGAACCGGAAACGTTCGGAATACAGGGCTTGGCGGAGAATGCCCTCAATATCCGCAGCATTAACAGCGCAAGGCATATCCGCGAGCATATTGAATACCAATTCTCCCAATATCAGATCGACAAGCGGCCGGAACGGCTGACCGTTGTTGTCGGCGGAGCAGGTTTTACCGGTATTGAATTTGTCGGAGAATTGGTCAATCGGTTGCCGGAACTGTGCCAAAAGTTTGACGTGCACCCTGATGACGTAAAGATCTATAACATAGAGGCTGCGCCGTCCGTTTTGCCCGGATTTGATCCCGATCTGGTTCAGTATGCGACGGATCTGCTGGTGGAAAAGGGAGTTCGTTTAAAGATAAACACCCCGATCAAAGAGTGTACGGCAAATCGAGTGTTCCTTGCGAACGGGGAGGAAATCAAAACCAATACAGTCATTTGGACAGGAGGTGTGAGAGGAAACTCTCTGATCGAACGGGCCGGTTTCGAAACCGTACGCGGACGCGTGAAAGTGGATCCTTTCCTTCGGGCACCTCATCATGAAAACGTGTTTGTGGTAGGAGATTGTGCACTAGTGATAAACGAGGAAGCGAGACGTCCCTATCCTCCGACGGCACAAATTGCCCTGCAACAGGGGAAGCAGTTGGGGAATAACCTTGTCGCACTGATCCGAGGAGAACCGTTGCAGCCTTTTATCCCCAAGCTGAAAGGGACGGTTGCCTCTCTTGGGCCCAACCAAGCGATTGGCTTGATAGGCAGTAAAAAGGTGTACGGCAACTCTGCTGCACTGTTAAAAAAGATTATCGACAATCGATCTCTCTTTTTGCTCGGAGGTATGTCGCTTGTCGCCAAAAAAGCAAAGTGGTGATGTGAATGAAAACGGATGTCAAACTTACCTCACTTTCCAGCAAAGGGGGATGTGGCTGCAAGATTAGCCCGGGCTTCTTGTCTTCCATCATTCATGAACTGCCACGGGCGGATGATTCGCGTTTGTTGGTAGGGGTGGAAACGTCGGATGACGCAGGTGTTTATCAGCTGACGGATGATCTGGCGCTTGTTCAAACTGTCGATTTTTTCACTCCGATCGTTGATTCACCTTACGCGTTTGGGCAAATTGCAGCCGCCAATGCATTAAGCGACGTATATGCGATGGGGGGGACGCCACTCACGGCGCTGAACATCGTCGGGTTCCCTATCACGAAGCTGGAACCATCCATTCTAAGAGAGATCCTGCGAGGTGCCTACGACAAAATGCAAGAAGCTGGTGCCGTACTGGTAGGTGGTCATTCCATCGACGATCCTGAGCCAAAATTCGGCTTATCCGTCACCGGAACGGTCCATCCAAAGAAGATCTTGACCAACAAAGGCGCCAAACCGGGCGACGTCTTGGTTCTTACCAAACCGATCGGGATTGGAATTCAGACGACGGCAATCAAACGTGGGGCCCTGTCGCAGGAAAAAACGGAAATCGTGATACAAGTCATGTCCACACTTAACAAATATGCAGCTGAAGTCATGGCTTCTTTTCCCGTCCATGCCTGCACGGACGTAACAGGATTTGGCTTGTTGGGTCACGCGCTTGAAATGGCGGAAGGAAGCCATGTGGGCATTCGGATTCGCGCTAGCGAAGTACCTGTGTTACCGGGCACTCGGGAGCTGGCAGAGCAAGGAATCGTACCGGGGGGGACCAAAGCAAATGCCGAATGGGTCTCAAACCGTGTCAGTTATTCTCAGGCGATGGAATCGACAGACCGGCTTCTATTATGCGATGCCACAACGTCCGGCGGCCTGCTGATCAGTTTGCCTGCCGCGTACGCGGAACCTCTGCTGAAAGCGCTGCATGAGAGGGGAATCGCATGCGCGAGAATCATCGGAGAGGTCAGGGACGAGCATCACAAGAAGATTGAGGTTGTGTAAATCTGCTGGTAACAAAACGGAAAAGACCGTCTCGCTTGGTTCATGAGCGATGGACGGTCTTTTTATCGTGTAGGATTGTTTCATGTTTCTACGGCGACAATTCATCAGTCTATCAAACATGCGAAGACTGATTTTGTCTCCAAGTGCGATTCTAATGTCCCACATATTTGGCATACAACGTGCGGGCGGTCGTAATCTCCGAGGTCCCCTGTACGAGCACACGGCCGTCGCGGAAGAAGACGAGTGTGCAGCCGTCGACGTGGAAGCGCAGGAGAAACGGATTTTGTTCCACCCGGCCCAATGGCTGGAACCGCTTCGCGAGCAGCGCAAAATCAACGGGGCGGGGGTGCAGGGGGCTGATCTGTACCGCATCCCTGCCGCAGAGGGTGGTAAACGCTTCCGTTTCTCCGCCGATCTGCAGATAGTCGAAACGGTTCATGACGCAGGCGGGGCAGGCGGGATTCCTGCCGCCCGCCACGTTCATCTGCAGGTGTTCGTTCTGCCAGATATCCCACTGCTCCAGATGCGGGTTCAAGTCGTCCGTGGCGTCGAGCAGCAGTTTCAGCGCTTCCGCGGCCTGGTACGAGGCGACGATGTGCACGATCGGGCCGATCACGCCGACCGTGTCGCAGGTTTCGCCCCGGCCTTCCGGAGCGTGGGGAAAGAGACAGCGAAAACAGGGCGTGATCCCGGGACGAACGACCGCGAACATCCCGCGCGAACTGACCGCTCCGCCGTACACCCAGGGGATGCGGTGCTTCACCGCCACGTCGTTGATCAGATAGCGGACGTGAAAGTTGTCCGACCCGTCCAGAATCACGTCGGCGTCCGCGAGGTAGGTTTCCGCATTACCGGCGTGCAGGTCGGCCACGATTCCCTCGATCGCAACACCGGAGTTGATCCGCCGCAGCTTGTGTTCCGCCGCCACCGCTTTCGGCAGATGCTGCCGCGCATCCTCCTCGTCGTACAGCATCTGCCGCTGCAGATTGCTTTCCTCGACGAAATCCCGGTCAATCAGCCGCACGTGACCGACGCCTGCCCGCACCAGGTGGTTGGCCAGGACCGTCCCCAGCGCGCCCATCCCGACGATCGCCGCCTTTTTCTGCAGCAGCCGCTCCTGTCCCGTTTCGCCGATCGGCGCGAACAGCACTTGTCTGGAATAACGCTGTCGGTGCTCGTGTTTCATGGGAAGCTCCTTTCTCATCACTCAGCAGATCATCCGCCCGGAAATGAAGTCCTGCAGTTCCCGACACGCCGCTCCGGAAAATACGGCCGCCGTTTCGCCGCACTCGACGATCCGCCCCTGGTGGATGAACAGGCACGCGTGCGTCAGGCGCCTGGCCTGCGCCAGATTGTGGGTGACGATCAGGATCGTCGTTCGCCTGGTCTGGTGAATCGTTTGAATGACGCGTTCAAAAATGGCAATGTTGTGCGGATCGAGGCTGGCCGTCGGCTCGTCCAAAAGCAGCAGCGGCGGTTCGTACACCAGCGCTCGGGCGAGGGCAATCCGCTGCGCTTCCCCGCCGGAAAGCGTGTCAGCCCGCTGGCCGGCCGCGTGCTCCAGGTCTACCAGCTTCAGCGCTGCGAGGACACGCGGGCGGATCGCCGCCCGATCCACGCCGCGGTAGCGCAGCCCCATCGCCACGTTGTCGAACACGGATGCGTGGAACATGGCCGGTTTCTGCGCCACGAAGCCCATTTGCCGCTGAATCGGCAGCCCTTTGGCATGGGTGAGGGCGGCCAGGTCGACATCCGTGCCGAACACGTGCATGCTGCCCTGGGCTGGCCGCTCCAGCAGGTTGATCACCCTGAGCAGGGTGCTTTTCCCGGCCCCGCTCGGCCCGATAATCCCGTAGATATTCCCCTGCTCGAACCGGACGCTGTCCACGCGCAGAATCGTTTTTCCCTCATGGCGGACCACCAGATCCCGCAGTTCCAGTATGTTCATGCTCTCATCTCCGCTTGGCTTTCCATTGGTTCAGCGCTCCCACCATCAGGAAGCTGTTAAACAGGAAGCTGACCGCCAACAGGACCAGCCCCAACTGCAGCGCGGCCGGGAAGTTGCCCATCCGCGTCTCCAGTATGATCGCCGTGGTCATCACGCGGGTGTGGTGTTCAATGTTGCCGCCGACCAGCATCACCGCGCCCACTTCGGAAATCGCCCTGCCGTAGGCCGCCGCTGCGCCCGACCAGATGCCTGTGCGCGCTTCCCTGACGATCGTCGCGATCAACTGGATGGGACTGGCGCCCAGACTTTTGGCGGTTTCTCGGTAGGCACGCTCCTTTTCCTGTACGGCCGACATGGTCAGTCCGGCCAGAATCGGCGTTACCAGGGCCACCTGCGCGATAACCATCGCCTGCGGCGTGAACAGCAGGCTGAGCGATCCGAGAGGGCCGTACCGGGAGAGCAGCAGGTAGACGATCACGCCGACCAGCACCGGGGGAAGTCCCATGCAGGTGTAGACGAGCACGACGATCAGCCGTTTCCCCGGAAAGGAATAGAGCCCCAGGAAGGCGCCGAAGGGGATGCCGATCAGCATCCCGATGGCGATTGCCGTCGTCGTCACTTTCAGGGAGAGCCAGATGATCTCCCATACGTCCGGCGAGAACAGCATGGCATGTGCTCCTATCGCTTTTTCGCGGCCGGAACGAACAGACTCTTGCCGTACGTGTCCTTGCCGAACTGGCCGATCAGTTTCTGCCCGTCATCGCCGACGAAAAATTGGATGAGCTGCATGGCTGCATCCGGTTTGGCCGTCGCTTTTACCTGGATGATGCCGTACGGGTTCAGCAGGGATTTGTCCCCCTGCATCAAGACCTGCAGGTTCAGCTTGCGGGACAGAAATGTCGCCTCGTCCGTCAGAGTGTACGCCTGTTTTTCGTCGGCCATCTGCAGGGTGGCGCCCATCCCCTGTCCGGACGAGAGGTACCAGGCGCCGTCGGGGTTGATCCCGGCTTCCTTCCAGATGCTTTTCTCCTTCTTGTCGGTGCCGGAATCGTCGCCGCGCGAGATGAACAGCGCCTGTTTTTCGGCGATGCGGGCGAACGCGTCCGCTGCCGTTTTCGCTGACGTGACGCCGGCGGGATCGCCAGCCGGCCCGACGATGAGGAACTGGTTGTACATTACGTCGTAGGCGTTGACGCCGAATCCTTTGGAGACGAATTCGTCTTCCGCACTCCGCGAGTGGACCAGGAGCACGTCGGCGTTGCCGTCTTCCCCCAGTTTGATCGCCTGGCCGGTTCCCACCGCGACCACTTTTACCTTGATGCCCGATTTGGCCTCGAAAGCGGGGATGAGCACGTCAAGCAGGCCGGAATCCTGGGTGCTGGTCGTGGTCGCCAGGACGATCTCGTTGTCCGCCGGAGCGGACTGCGGCTGTTTCGCCGCCGTCTCTGTCGAAGACGTTTGCTGCGGCGCTGCGGCCGGCTGGACGGGAGCGGCAGAACAGGCGGCGAGGAAAAGGATGAGCATGGACATGAGCAGGGGGGTAATGATGCGAATGGGCTTCATGATTTCCAACTCCTTTGCGATCAGGGAATCGTCAGAACAATCGGTCAATGGTTTGGCCGGTCCGGGAAACATCGCAGCCGCCCTGGGCCGCCACCGCTTGTTTGAAGGGGGGGTCCCGCAGAACCTCCAGCAGGATTTGAAAGCGTTCCTGTCGGAGGAGCGGAGCGGGAATCACCAGATCGTACCGTTCCTCCTGCACGGGGAAGAAATCAAGCGGAAGACCCCGGACAACGCTCTCGATCCCCAAGGCGACGTCCGCCTCTCCGCGCAAAACGGCGGATGCGGCCGCACAGTGGGTCGTCACTTCATGATCGTATCCGGGAACGCTGGCGGGAGAGACGCCCAACTGCTGCAGGTGGAAGTCGAGCAGTACACGCGTTCCGGACCCGCGCTGCCGGTTGACGATCCGATGCCGGCCGGAGAAGAATTCCTCCCAGCAGGTGATCATCCGCGGGTTGTGTTTGGGCACGATGAATCCCTGCCAGCGTCCGGCCAGGTTGATCACCGCCACCCCTTCATGGGGCATGAGACAGCGGATGTACGACAGATTGTACGCTCCCGTCGACCTGTCCAAGAGGTGGCATCCGGCCATGTCGACGCGTCCTTTGTACAGTTCGATCAATCCGTCCAAACTCCCGGAAAACGCCGGCAAGAGGGTAATCCCCCGATTGGCCAGCATCCGGGTCAAGAGATCGATGGCGGGATCGTGGCTGCCGGCGAAGTAAATGTCATTCGTCCGCGGACTGTTCCGGCGATCGGCGGCGGGAGCGAACGGCGGCGCCGCCTGCGCATCCCGCGGGCTGTGCCCGTGCAGGAAAGCGTCCAGGTCGGGGCGCGAGATTCTCAGTGCCCGTCCGATTTTGTAGGCGGGCAAATCGCCGCGTTTGATCATTTCATAGACCGTATACCTGGAGAGCTTCAGTTCTTCTGCCACCTCTTCCGGGGTCAGATACGCGTGTCTCATACCATCCCCTCTTGCGTTTTGGTTTGGTTGGTTCCCGTTTGTTTTCGTTTGGTTGGTTTGGATTGGTATAAAATTACCATACTGCACGGATCGGTGCTTGGCAACAGGAAGTGTCGAAAAATTATCAATCTTGCAGTTTTTCAGAGGAGTGCGGGAGGGAAAATCGGCATACAGGTCGAACTAGGAGCATATTGTATGAGATCCTTGTGGAAGAAAAGGGGGAAGCAACCAATGGCCTTGGGTGGGTTCAAAAACCGGGAAATGCTGGTCGACCTTTCTTCGGGCACTGTCGATTATCGGGAAATCAATGAAGAGCTGGCGAAGAAGTACGTCGGCGGACGCGGGCTGGGGGTCAAGTACGTGTTCGACAACGGTCCGGACGTAGAACCGTTTTCGGAAGAGAACATCCTTTGCCTGATGACGGGCCCGGTCACCGGTTCCCGTTCGGCGATGAGCGGCCGCTTGTGCATGGTGACCAAGTCTCCGCTGACCGGGACCGTCACGGATTCGCACATGGGCGGCTGGTCGGCTGCGCGGCTGAAATGGGCCGGCATCGACAACGTGATCTTCAGGGGCAAAAGCGACAAACCGGTCTATCTGTACGTGGAAAACGGCCAGGGAGAACTGCGCGACGCCAGCGATCTGTGGGGCAAGGGCACCCGCGCGACGGTAAAAGCGATGCAGGAGCGCTACGGCAAGGAGAACCTGAGCGTCATCTGCATCGGGCAGGCGGGCGAAAATCTGGTGCGTTTCGCCGGGTTCATCAATGAGAACGACCGCGCGGCCGGACGCGGAGGCACGGGGGCGGTCGCCGGTTACAAAAAATTGAAGGCGATCGTCATCAAGGCTGCGCAAAAAGGGAACATGCCGCAACCGGCACGGGATGAGGAGTACAAAGAGGCCAACCAGAAGGCGCTGAAGGCGATCATGGAAGGCGGCTTGACGGCGCCGAAAAAAGGCGGCCTCTCCGTCTACGGAACCAACGTGCTGACGAGCATCATCAACGAGGTGGGCGCGCTGCCGACGATGAACTCCAAGTACACGCATTGGGACGGGGCGGAAGGGCACAGCGGCGAAACGGTCAACGCCACGCTGCTGGTCGCGGACAACACCTGTCACGCCTGTCCGGTCGCCTGCAAAAAGGAAGTGGAAGTAAAGGACGGAAAGTACAAGACCCGCGTGGAAAGCTTCGAGTATGAGTCGGGCTGGGCGCTTGGCGCGAACTGCGGGCTGAGCGACGCCGCTCCGATCTCCTATCTGATCAACCTCTGCAACGAATACGGCATGGACACCATCGAGCTGGGCAACACGCTTTCCTGTATGATGGAAGCGGCGGAGCGCGGCTTGATCGAAGAAAAGGCGGACTGGGGCGACGCCGACCGCATGATCGAACTGACCGAGATGCTCGTCTTCCGCAGAGGAATCGGCGATGTGCTGGCCGAGGGGACGGCCCGGGCCGCGAAACAATTCGGCGACGAAAATCTGGCGATGTGCGTCAAAGGCCAGGCGATTCCCGCGTACGACCCGCGCGGCATCCAGGGGATTGGCCTCGGCTACGCAACCAGCAACCGCGGCGCCTGCCACCTGCGCGGCTACACGGTGGCGAGTGAAATCGCCGGCATTCCGATGCCGACCGACCGTCTGAAACCGGAAGGAAAAGGGGAACTGCTGAAAGTGTTCCAGGACCTGCTCGCCTTCTCCGACTCGATGAACATCTGCAAATTCTCCTCCTTCTCGGAAAACGCCGAGCACTATGCGGAGCAGTATTCCGCGATGACCGGCATTCCGGTGACGGCGGACGACGTCATGAAGATCGGGGAGCGAATTTACAACCTGGAGCGCTATTACAACAACCTGGCCGGCTTCAACAAGCGCGAGGACGACTACCTGCCGAAGCGTTTCACCGAAGAGCCCGCCACCGGCAACAGCGCAGGCCATGTCAGCCGCATGGACGTGATGCTGGATGAGTATTACCGGGTGCGCGGCTGGGTGGACGGTGTTGTGCCGGAAAGCAAGCTGAAGGAACTGGAGATTGTGTGAATCCATGCGCAGGACAACATGATCCATGCCGATCCCCCCAAAAAAGGTGGAAGTTGTCTTCCATCTTCAAGGCTAGGGGCCCAGCCGATTCCGGTTAGGGCCCCGCTTGGCACTGCGTTCGCTATCGCCGATCAGGTGAGGCTTTCGCCCGTCGGCTGGGTTGTGTTACCCATCGCGCGGGGGATCGTTTTCCGGCCTACCCGCCTACCCGCATGACCTTGATGCGGAAGCGGTCCATCAGGCGGTTCAGCGTGTGATCGTCGTCGGCATGGAAGCGGATGAACACGGCGTTGACGTGAAAGCGGGAGGTGATCCGAACGGATTCCTCCCGCAGCACCTCCGCCTGCCAGCCTTGCCCCCGAACGGTGATCGGCAGCGTTTCATCCGGCGGCGGGTCGCCTCCGCATTCGACCAGATAGGCAACCAGATGGGACAGAGGGATGCCGCGCAGCTCGAGTTCGAGAACGTGTTCGGCCATCTCAGCCTCCTGCCACCGGCGGGAACAGCGCAAACTGGTCTTCTTCCCGCACGCGGGTCTCCAGTCCGTCCGCATGGATGATGTTGCACCCGTTGATGAAGACGTGGACAAACGGTTTGAGTGTTCGCTCCGGTGTGAACACTTCCTCTTCCAGCGCAGGATACATCCGAATCAGGCTTTCCAGAATATCGATCACCCGGCTGCCGTTGTCCGCAGGCACTTCCACCGTTTTGGCCTGGCAAATCTCGCGGAAATTGGCGAATACCTTTACTTTCATCCAGGACATTTCTCCCTTTTCGTTTTACCCTTTATTATAATGAATTTTTCGACGAATCCAAACAACCATCCTATGGAGGCGCTGATGAAGTTCTTCAACGTGAAAACCGTGACCGAGACATTGGCCGTGATTGCAGAAGAGTTCCGCCCTGTCCGGCTTCCGGTGGAGGTGCCGCTGGCTGAGGCGCTGGGGATGGTGCTGGCGGAAGACGTGATTTCCGGCGAACAGGTGCCCCACTTTGCCCGTTCGACGGTGGACGGATACGCCGTCAGGGCCAAGGATACGTTTGGCGCTTCCGATTCGCTTCCCGCGTTTCTTACGATTACCGGACAGATTGACATGGGCCGGGCCGCAGACCTGTACCTGCACGAAGGACAGGCCCAGGCCATCCCGACCGGCGGGATGCTTCCCGACGGGGCGGACAGCGTGGTCATGATGGAGCACGTGGAGGAAGTGGGGGATTTGCTCAACGTGTACCGGCAGGTGGCTCCGGGCGAAAATGTCGTTCGCGCCGGCGACGACGTGGAGATCGGGGAGACGGTCATGGCGGCGGGGCACCGCTTGCGCCCGCAGGATCTGGGCGTGCTAGCTGCCATCGGCAGAACCAGCGTCAGGGTGTACCCGCGTCCGATCGTCGGCATCCTATCCACCGGTGACGAGGTGGTTCCCGCCGACAAACGGGAACTCGCTCCCGGCGAGGTACGCGACATCAACAGCGTCACCGTCGGCGCGGCAGCCAGACAGCACGGAGCGGACGTGATCTTTGGTGGCATTGTCAAGGACGACTGCGACGCGTTCCTGGCAAAAGCCGAGAAATTGTACCGGCAGGTGGATTTCCTTATCCTGTCCGGCGGCAGTTCCGTCGGGACGCGCGACTTTACCGTGCAGGTGATGCAGTCGCTGGGAGAGCCGGGGGTGTTGGTGCACGGGGTCTCCATCAAGCCGGGGAAGCCGACGATTCTGGCCAGGGCCGGGGAGAAGCCGCTGCTCGGGCTGCCCGGCCACCCGGTGTCCGCGCTGATCATTTTCCATCTGTTCGCGGTGCCGATCCTTCACCGCCTGCAGGGGATGCGACCGTCAGCGTCTGACAAGCGGCTGCCCGCCCGCATCTCCCGCAACATCCCCTCTGCCGTGGGGCGTTCCGATTACGTCCGGGTCAAACTGGAAGAGCGCAGCGACGGGTTGTGGGCCGTGCCGGTGTTTGGCAAATCGGGCCTGATTTCCACGCTGGCAAAAAGCGACGGCATAGTGGAGATCGCGGCGAACAAAGAAGGGATCCTGGAAGGCGAAGTCGTCAGCGTTTACGTGTTTCCCTAACCGCGGGTCGATGGAAAACCCACGAGTGATGACAGGAGGAGAACCATGCGCAAGATCTACTTGGAAGATACGCCGCTCCAGGAAGCGCAAGAGCAGCTAGTGAAACGAGTCCGCTTTTCGCCGGAAGTGGAGGTCATCCCGACGCCGCAGGCGCTGGGCCGTGTCACCGCGCAGCCGATCTACGCGAACGTGTCGATGCCGAACTACCATGCCTCGGCCATGGACGGCATCGCGGTGAAGGCGGAAAAAACGTATGGCGCCGACGAGCAGCATCCCGTCAGATTGAAGCGGGGAGAGGATTATGTCGTGGTGGACACCGGCGATCCCATCCCGGACGGGTATGACGCCGTCATCATGATTGAGAATATCCACCAGATCGACGAAGAGACCGTCGAGATTCTGGAACCGGCCGCTCCTTGGCAGCACATCCGGCCGATCGGCGAAGATGTCGTCGTCGGGGAGGTGATTGTTCCCGACCGGTACAAGCTGCGCCCGGTTGACCTGGGAGCGCTCCTGGCCGGCGGCAACGTGACCGTACCCGTGCTGCGCAAACCGCGGGTGGCGATCATCCCGACCGGAACCGAGCTGATACCGCCCGCCGAGCATGTGACCGAAGGGGAAATCATCGAGTTCAACGGAACGGTTTTTGCCGCGTATCTGCAGGAATGGGGGGCGGAACCGGTGTATTGCGGCATTGTTCCGGACGACTACGGCTTGATCAAGGAAGCCGTGCAGGCGGCCGTGCGGGATGCAGACATCGTGCTGGTGAACGCCGGCTCCTCGGCCGGACGGGAGGACTTCACCGTCCATGTGCTGGAAGAACTGGGCGAAGTGCTGACGCATGGCGTGGCGACCCGCCCCGGAAAGCCGGTGGTGGTCGGCATCGTCGAGGGAAAACCGGTCATCGGGCTGCCCGGCTACCCGGTGTCCGCCTACTTGAATCTGGAATGGTTTGCCCGGCTGCTGGTCCATCATTACTATGGCCTGACCGAACCGCAGCGTCAGCGGATCAAGGCGACGGTTGGGCGGCGGATCGTCTCCGTCATGGGGGCGGAGGATTTCATTCGCGTGACGATCGGCTGCATCGACGGGCAGTACATCGCCAATCCGCTGACCCGCTCCGCAGGCGTCACCATGTCGATGGTGCGCGCCGACGGTCTTTTGCGCATCCCGCCCGGTCACCTCGGGTACGAGCAGGGCGAGATCGCGGAAGTGGAGCTGTACCGCCCGCTGGAGCAGATTCACAACACGATCGTGGCGACCGGCAGTCACGACCTGTCGATGGACGTACTCCATTCTCTCGTGCGCAAAGCCAATCCCCGCCGCTTCCTCGTCTCGTCCCATGTGGGCAGCATGGGCGGCATTCTCGCCATCCAGAAAGGGGAGGCGCACATCGCGGGGGTCCACCTGTTTGACGAAGCGACCGGCAGTTACAATCTGCCCTTTGTAGAAAAATTTTTGCGCGGCCGCGACATTGTCCTGGTACAATTGGTGTACCGCCAACAAGGATGGATCGTGAAACAGGGTAATCCGCTCGGGATCGGGACCGTACGCGATCTGGCCCGTCCTGGCATAACCTATATCAACCGCCAGCGGGGCGCCGGAACGCGGCTTTTGTTCGATTACCTGCTGAAACAGGAAGGGATCGACCGGGAGCAGATCTACGGCTACTCGCGGGAAGCGGTCTCCCATTTGAGCGTGGCCGCTGCCGTTGCCGGAGGGACGGCCGATGTCGGCCTCGGCATCTATTCGGCGGCGACGGCGATGGGCCTTGATTTTATTCCGGTGGCGGAGGAGCGCTACGACCTGTTGATGAGCGGGGCGTTTTACTGGAGCAGCGAAGGGCAGGAACTGCTGGAATGCATCCGGTCCCCGGAGTTTGCCCGCCAGGTGGAAGCGCTGGGCGGGTACAGCTGCCGCGATGCGGGAAGGATCGTGTATGCACCCCGTTCATCGTCCCGCGCTTGATCTTTGGCAGGCCGCAGGTCTAGTATGGAAGCAGGAGAGTGATCAGAAATGCCTGAACAAGTGTTGGATTCACGAAAACGTCCTCTCCGAGATTTGCGTATTTCCGTGACGGACAAGTGCAATTTTCGCTGTCGATACTGCATGCCTGCCGAAATTTTCGGCCCGGATTACCCGTTTTTGCCGCAGCACAAGCTGCTGACGTTCGAAGAGATCACGCGTCTGATCGGCATCTTCACGTCGCTCGGGGTGGAAAAAATCCGCATCACCGGCGGTGAGCCGCTGATGCGAAACAACCTGCCCGATCTGATCAGGATGATTCGCCAGGTGGAAGGCGTGCGCGACATCGCGATGACCACCAACGGTTCGCTCCTGGCCAAACACGCCAAGGCGCTGAAGGAGGCGGGATTGGACAGGGTGACCGTCAGCCTGGACAGCCTGGATGACGAGCGGTTCGGCTGGATCAACGGCAGAGGATATCGGGTGCAGGACATCCTGCGCGGCATCGATGCGGCGGCAGAAGCGGGTCTTCTGGTCAAAATCAACATGGTGGTGCAGCGCGGCGTCAACGACCAGGACATCCTTCCGATGGCCCGTTATTTCCGCGAAAAAGGGCACATCCTGCGCTTTATCGAGTTCATGGATGTGGGCAACAGCAACGGCTGGAAACTGGATCAGGTGGTACCCTCCAGCGAGATTGTGCGGATGATCCACGCGGAGATGCCGCTTGTGCCGATCGAGCCCAATTACTTCGGAGAGGTGGCTTCGCGCTACCGGTATGCGGGTACGAATCAAGAGATCGGCTTGATCTCCTCCGTAACGCAGGCCTTCTGTTCCACCTGTACGCGCGCCCGGCTGTCGGCGGAAGGGAAAATGTACAACTGTCTGTTCGCTTCGTCCGGGGAAGATTTGCGCGGCCCGCTGCGGGAGGGAAAAAGCGACGAGGAGATTCGGGACATCATCCAATCGATCTGGGCCCGCCGCGACGACCGCTACTCGGAGGAGCGGTTGAAGCACACGCCGGGCCTGCCCAAACGGCCCAAAGTGGAGATGTCGCACATCGGCGGGTAAGCATGACAAAACGAGCGGTCCCCACTTCCGCATGCGCGGAGGGCGACCGCTTTTGCATTCGTCAGCTTTTGCATTCGTCAGTCTTCGGGGCGGGAGAGCGGGTTCCACGGCCCCTGCTGGTGGCCTTTCCACTCGCTGCCGTCTTCCCAGATTTCCTTTTTCCAGATCGGCACGATTTGTTTCAGCCTCTCGATCGCATAGCGTCCCGCTTCGAACGATTCGCTGCGGTGCGGCGTGGCGACCGCGATGATCACGGCGATGTCCTCAATGGCGAGATCGCCGATGCGGTGGTGCATGGCCACTTCCGCCTGCGGCCAGCGCTGCTTGATTTCGTCGGCGATCTGCTTCATTTTTTGGATCGCCATCGGCACGTACGCTTCGTAGGTGAGCGAGACCGTTCGCTGGCCGTGTGTAAATTCTCGTACTGTTCCGACAAATGTGAGCACGGCGCCTGCCCGGGGGTTGGAGACCAGCCGGATGACGGCATCTGCTGACAAGGGCTGATCGGTGATGCGAAACCGTCCGTCTTCGCCGCCGCTGACCGGGGGCAGGATCGCGATTTCGTCGCCAGGGCCGATCGGCGTCTCGGCGTTCGCATACTCCTGGTTGACGGAAATGAAGCAGCGGGGAAGCAGGTCGGCCAACTCGGGATGAAGCCTGCCGACTTCCGCAAGCAGGGTTTGTACGGTGGCCGGTTCGGGGAGAGGGACGAGCGCTTCGTGCCGGTTGGCCCGTTCCGCAAGCGCGGCGAACAAGAGAACCTTTACATGCATCTGCATTCTCCTTTGCGTATGGGGGTATACCATGACAATATCACAAGAATGCTGTCCGGGACAGGGGGCGGCCTGTCAACTGCTGCGCTACCTGTCATGAAATCCTTGACAAGATCGAATCTGCACGGTATGATTGATCCAGTGTAAAAACTTCATTCTTCGAGAAACAAGCAGAAGCGCCCAGCTTCTCACCTGGTTCGACGTCTTCACGACTGTTGACAGGTCACTCTTACGCAAAAGCAAACTGTGGATCTGTTGAATTTGCTAGGTGAGATATGTGCGGGCGCGTCAGCGTTCGCACATTTTTGTTCCTTCTCGAAATTGACGGAGGTGGCAAGTATTAGCAAGGATCAACTGTTAGTCAACGAAGCGATTCGTGCCCGTGAAGTCCGCTTGATCGGACCGGACGGAAACCAGTTGGGTGTCGTGCCCCTCAGGGAAGCGCTGCGCATTGCGCAGGAAGCCGATTTGGATCTGGTGAACGTCGCTCCTACAGCCAAGCCGCCTGTTTGCCGTATCATGGACTACGGCAAGTTCAAGTACGAGCAGGCGAAAAAGGAAAAGGAAGCGCGCCGCAACCAGAAGATCATCGAGCTGAAGGAAGTGCGCTTTTCTTCCAACATTGAGGAACACGATTTTCAAACGAAGCTTCGCAACGTCCGCAAGTTTTTGGAGGATCATCACAAGGTGAAGTGCTCCATCCGTTTCCGCGGACGTGAAATCACCCACTCCGAAATCGGTCAACAGGTCCTGGAGCGTGTCGCATCCCTTTGCGAGGACATCGCCGTCGCAGAGCGTAAGCCGAAGATCGAAGGGCGCAGCATGATCATGATTCTGGCGCCGAAATCGGATAAGTAAACAGCGTTTAGGACAGGAGGATTTCTACCATGCCGAAAATGAAAACCCATAAAGGCGCAGCGAAGCGCTTCAAAAAAACCGGTAGCGGAAAGCTGAAGCGTGACCACGCCTACACCAGCCACTTGTTCGCCAACAAATCCACCAAGGCGAAACGCCATCTGCGCAAAGGCGCTCTGGTGTCCAAAGGCGACCAAAAACGTATCGAACAGCTCGTTACGTACCTGTAAGATTGTTTCGCACTACCACACACTATTACGCAGCATGCGCTCCCTAAGCGCCTCGTAAGCGGGGCCGCCATGCTGGAATGACCAGGAGGAATTACGTATGCCAAGAGTAAAAGGTGGCATTGTTACACGCCGTCGTCACAAGAAAATCCTGAAACTGGCGAAAGGATACTTCGGTTCCAAACACCGCCTGTTTAAATCCGCAAATGCGCAGGTAATGAAATCCCTGCTGTACGCATACCGTGACCGCCGTCAGAAAAAGCGCGACTTCCGCAAACTGTGGATCACCCGTATCAACGCGCAAGCTCGCCTGAACGGCCTGTCCTACAGCCGTCTCATGCACGGCCTGAAGGTAGCCGGCGTGGAAGTAAACCGCAAAATGCTGGCTGACCTGGCGGTAAACGACAAGGCTGCGTTCAACGATCTGGCAGCTCTGGCAAAAAGCAAACTGAACGCGTAAGCTTTCCGCTGCGCACAAAAAAGCATCCGAGCATTTGGTATTATCCCCTTTGAGTAGACAGTAAAAAGCAAGTCCCTTACTGTTAACTCGGAGGGGATTTTCTATGGGGAAAATACGCAAGACGTATCCAATTGAAATAAAGAGAAAAGCGGTACATTTATACCTTGATGGCGACAAAAGTTATAAAACCATCGCAAAGGAACTTGGCATCTCAGATAAAAACATTGTGATGAGATGGGTCAAGCATTTTGAGAATGAAGGGATGAAGGGACTCGAAGAAAAACGAGGGAAAGCGGTTGGACCGAGGAAAGGAAGGCCGAGAAAATGTCTTTTCACCCTAGAAGAGGAAAACTTGAGATTGCGAGCTGAGAATGAATATCTAAAAAAGTGGCTCGGACTCGAAAGGCGGTGAAGAAGCAAAAAGAACAATCAAAATCTTACTCCATCATCCATGAAATGATGGGAACATACTCCGTTTCCTTGCTGTGCTCGGTATCCGGTGTATCACGGAGTGGCTTTTACAAGTGGGTAAAACAGCAGCAGAATCCGTCTCGAAAAATGGTGGAAGACGAGAAATTGAAAGAAATGATTAGGGAATGCCATCAAGAAGTAAACGGCATTTACGGGTACCCGCGAGTAACGGTTTGGCTAACTCAAAGATATGGTATACACGTAAATCGTAAGCGTGTGTATCGACTCATGAAGGAAATGGGGATCCAGGCACGTATTCGCAGGAAACGGAAATTCTTTGGCCGCAAAGAGCAAGTTGTCATTTCCGAAAACAAACTGAACCGTGATTTTATCGCTTCCCGTCCTAACGAAAAATGGGTTACAGATATTACCTATCTGATCTTCAATGGACGTCGACTCTATCTCTCCGTCATTTACGACCTTTTCAACAACGAAGTCGTCGCCTACAGGATAAGTAAACGGAATGACATACGGCTTGTCATGGACACGGTAAAGGCAGCCATAAAAAAAGGAGATGTGAGTGGAGTCCTGTTGCATAGCGACCAAGGATTCCAGTACACATCCCGACAATATCATAACCTACTCAAACAATATAACATTACCGCAAGTATGTCCAGAAAGGGAAATTGTCTGGACAACGCTTGTATGGAGAGTTTTTTCAGCCATCTGAAATCAGAATGCATGTATTTGCACAACTTCAAGACGGATGAAGAAGTACATCACGCTGTTGATCGCTATATTCGTTTTTACAATCACAAACGTTTTCAATCCCGGTTACATAACCTGAGCCCGGTACAATACCGAGCTCAGGCATCTTGAACTAGGGCTTGTTTAAAGTCTGTCTACTTGACAGGGGTAATACCAATTCGGGTGCTTTTTTTTATGCCCTGCTCGCCGCTGATACGACCTGAGACCTGGAAAAGTGCTGGCCGTGATTGGGTCTATATTCCCAAAACCATACAAACGATTTTTTCAGCCTTTTTTTGCGTCAAAGCAACGACAATCGCCACGACGAGACTCAGCAGGCCGATGATGAAACCGCCGAACTGAATCACAAGTCCGGCAGCGTTTTCACCTCGCTCATGGGTTCGGCGCTTCTTGGCGTGGACGACTCTCCACTTGCCTCGGCGGCTCATATGATGATGGGGTAACGCCTAGCAAGAAGGGAGAATCAGCATGAATCATCGCCGCAGGATTACGGATGATGAGTTGAACCTGACGGCCAGCCGATTGGAGAACGGGCGGCCCGAGGACGCTCTCGCATGGGCGGTCGAACAGTTTGGCGGCCGCGTGGCGCTGGCTTCCAGCTTCGGCGCGGAGGACGTGGTGCTGATCGACATGCTGCACAAGCTGGCGCCCGCCACCCCCGTGTTTTATCTCGATACCGGCCTTCACTTTCCGGAAACCTACGCCGTCCGCGACCGTCTCCGGGAGCGGTACGGGATCGAGTTTATCCGCGTGCTGCCGAAGCTGACGCTGGCCCAACAGGCGGAACAATACGGCGACAATCTGTGGGAGAGGGAGCCCAACCTCTGCTGCGGACTGCGCAAGGTGGAGCCGCTGGGCGGGTTTCTCGCCGGGTATGACGCCTGGATCACCGGGATTCGCCGGGAACAGGCGCCGACACGGGCCCGCGCGAAAAAGGCGGAATGGGACGAAAAGTTTCAGTTGGTCAAGGTCAATCCCCTCGCCGATTGGAGCCGCGAGCAGGTCTGGCAGTACATCCGCGAGCACGGCGTGCCGTACAACCCGCTGCACGACCGGGGTTATCCCAGCATCGGCTGCCGCGTCTGCACGCGGCCCGTCCGCCCGGGAGAGGACCCGCGTGCCGGCCGCTGGTCGGGTTTTGACAAGACGGAGTGCGGTTTGCACAAATGAATGCCAAGGGAGGAAAGACCATGACCCATACGATCCTGCCGCACGGGGGCACGCTGGTCAACCGGCTTGCGGAGAATGCCGGTCCGGCAGGCGGCGGCGAGCGGCTGCGAAGCGTCACGGTGGATCGCTGGACCTTGTCCGATCTCGATTGTTTGGCGATCGGTGCGTTTTCTCCGCTCACCGGTTTTCTCGGGGAGCGCGATTACGACGCCGTCGTGGAGACCATGCGGCTGGCCGACGGGACGGTTTGGCCGCTGCCGGTCACGCTTGCCGTGGACGAGACGGAATATGCGGATGTCCGGGAGGGAGAGCGCCTGCTCTTGCGCGGAGAAGACGGGAAGGCGTATGCCGTACTCACCGTGGAAAGCCGGTACCGGCCGGACAAACGGCGGGAGGCGGTGCGCGTCTTTGGCACCGAAGACCCGTCCCATCCCGGCGTGAACAAGCTCTTTGCAAAGCCCGCCCTCTATCTGGGCGGCCCGATCGAGCTCCTGCAGCGGCCGATCCCCCAGCGGTTTGCCGCCTATTACTGCACGCCGGCCGAGACGAGGGCCGCGTTCAAGGAAAAGGGCTGGAAGACGGTCGTCGGTTTCCAGACGCGCAACCCGGTGCACCGGGCGCATGAGTACATTCAGAAAACGGCGCTGGAAATCGTGGACGGGTTGTTCCTCCACCCGCTGATGGGGGAAACGAAGGCGGACGACGTGCCGGCCGCCGTGCGCATGGAGAGCTATCTGGTGCTGCTCCGCCATTACTATCCCCGGGAGCGCGTCTTCCTCGCCGCCTTTCCCGCCGCGATGCGCTACGCCGGTCCGCGGGAAGCGGTGTTCCACGCGCTCGTGCGCAAAAATTACGGCTGCACCCATTTCATCGTCGGCCGCGATCACGCCGGCGTGGGCAGCTTTTACGGAACTTACGACGCCCAGCACATTTTCTCCGCGTTTTCGCCGGGCGAGCTGGGCATCCAGCCGCTCTTTTTCGAGCACAGCTTTTACTGCACGGCCTGCCAGGGGATGGCCACGGCCAAGACCTGTCCGCACGGGGCGGAACGGCACGTGGCGCTGTCCGGGACCAACGTGCGGCAGATGCTGAAAAGCGGGCAGACGCCGCCGCCCGAGATTACCCGGCCCGAGGTGGCCCAAGTGCTGATCACCGGGCTGGCCGAATCGGGCCGCACCGAATCGTAAGGGCGCGGGGGCAGCCCAATCATCGAGGAAGCGGGTCCGGGGATTCCCCCCGGGCTTTTTTTGCTGATCCCGCAATCGCTCCCGTACAGCCGGGCCGCGTAAAAAGGAAACCGCACCGTGCTCATATCGGGGCTGCGTCAGAGGCAGGGTCCAGGTCGGCAAAGCGGAGACAAGGAACGGGTCCCCATGTATCCGCTTACACGAAAAAACCGCGCCGCTGCGCTGTTTTTGACTGAACATTCGTTCGGACAAAAGTCTGGCAAAATGTTTTTTATTTCGTTGACACCCCTTGGGCACGTGGCTATAATCAGACGTAACACTTTATTTTCTGATAACTTCAAAATTAGCAATATTGGCATAAACACAGGCTGTGACGAGGAAGGTGCCCGCCTCTTCTTTTACAGAGAGCCCAGGGAGCTGAGAATGGGTAAAGAAAGCGACCGCACTGCTCGCCTCCGAGCCGTCTTGCTGAACGTCGCTCCTCCGCGAGGATCAGTAGGCAGGGCCGTTTGACACCCGTTAGCGTGTTGCAGTCGATGAATGTGACTGGCTGAGATCGGCCGACCGTGAGGCGCCGATGAAGTTGGGTGGTACCGCGAACCCTTTCGCCCCAAGCAGACATGGAACCAAAACCGTGTCGGGGCGAAAGGGTTTTTCTATTAGCCAATAGGTTTTTTCAATATGGGCAGAGACATGGGAGGAGGAGAGAAAATGAGTGTTCAAATCGCCGAATTGCAGGGGAAAAGCGGCATGCCGCCGGTCCGGTTCGGTGAGGAGGTGACGGGGGCGGAGACGCTTCTGCGCTGTCTCATCCTGGAGCAGGTGGAGTACATCTTTGGCTATCCGGGCGGTGCGGTGCTGCCGATTTACGACTCCCTGTACGGCAGCTACTTCAAGCACATCCTGACCCGTCACGAGCAGGGCGCGATTCACGCGGCCGACGGGTATGCGCGGGCGACCGGAAAGCCGGGCGTCGTCATCGCCACCTCGGGCCCGGGCGCGACCAACCTGGTGACCGGCATCGCCACCGCCCAGATGGATTCCGTGCCGCTGGTCTGTATCACCGGCAACGTGCCCCAGCACCTGATCGGCACCGATGCCTTCCAGGAGGCCAACATCACGGGGATCACGATTCCGATCACCAAGCACAGCTACTTCGTTCGCGACGTCCGCGACCTGCCGCGCATCGTCAAGGAGGCGTTCTACATTGCCACGACGGGGCGGCCGGGACCGGTCCTGATCGACATCCCCAAGGATGTGAGCAACGCCAGGGCGCCGTTCACCTATCCGGAAACGGTGGAGATTCGCGGCTACCGCGCGTCCCTGGTGCCGAGCGATGAAGACGTGCACGCGTTCGTCGCGGCGATTCGGGAAGCGAAGCGCCCGGTCATTCTGGCCGGCGGCGGGATCATCTCGGCGGGAGCCGACCGGGAACTGCTCGCCTTCGCGGAAAAGACGCGGATCCCGGTGATCAACACCTTCATGGGACTGGGCGGCTTCCCGGGCGTCCACGAATTGGCGCTCGGCATGCCGGGCATGCACGGCAGCTACACCGCCAACCAGGCGCTGCTCAACGCCGACTGTGTGATCGGCCTCGGCGCACGCTTCGACGACCGGATCACGATGGGGCGCACCAAGGAGTTTGCCCCCAAGGCACGGATCGTCCACGTCGACATCGACCCGGCGGAATTGGGCAAAAACGTGGCCACGGCGGTCATGGTGGCAGGCGACGTGAAGAGCACGCTGCAAAAGGCGCTGCCGCTCGTCACCGCGTGCGACTCGGAAGCGTGGATCGCCCAGTTGAAACAGTGGCAGGAGCAGCATCCGTACCGCTACAAACACGACGATCAGGTGCTGAAGCCGCAGGCGGTCATCGAACTCTTGTACCGCTCCACCAACGGGGAAGCGATCGTCACCACCGACGTCGGCCAGCACCAGATGTGGGTGGCGCAGTACTACAAGTTCAAGCACGCCCGCTCGCTCATCTCCTCCGGCGGCCTCGGCACGATGGGCTTCGGCTTCCCGGCGGCGATCGGGGCGCAAATCGCCCATCCGGACCGCACCGTCATCGCGGTGGTGGGGGACGGCGGGTTCCAGATGACCAACCAGGAGCTGGCGATTCTCGCCCAGTACAACACGCCGGTCAAGGTGGCGATCATCAACAACCAGTGCCTCGGCATGGTGCGCCAATGGCAGGAACTGTTCTACGACAACCGCTACAGCCAGATCGACCTGACCTGCAGCCCCGACTTCGTCAAGCTGGCGGAAGCGTACGGCGTCAAAGGGCTGCGAGCTTCCACGCCGCAAGAGGCGGAAGCCGTCTGGGCGGAAGCGCTCCGGCATGACGGTCCGGTGGTCGTGGACTTCCGGGTGGCCCAGGAGGAAAACGTCTACCCGATGGTGGCGGCGGGCAGCACATTAGATCAAATGGTATTGGGGGACGAATAGATGCAGCGACATACGATTGCGGTACTCGTCAACGACTACCCCGGCGTGTTGACGCGCGTCGCCAATCTGTTTGGTCAGCGCGGCTTCAACATCGACAGCATCACGGTGGGCGCCAGCGAAGAGCCGGGCCTCTCCCGGATGATCATCACCACCGGGGGAGACGAACAGAAGATCGACCAGTTGATGAAGCAGTTGTCCAAACTGATCGACGTGATCTCCGTGACCAACCTGAGCGAGAATCCGTTCGTGTCGCGGGAGCTGGCGCTGATCAAGGTGAGCGCCACGCCGAGCCAGCTTGCGGAACTGAACGGCATCGTCGAACCGTTCCGGGCGGCGATCGTCGACGTCGGCCCCACCTCGCTGATCGTGCAGGTGACCGGCGATACGGAGAAAATCGATGCCCTGCTGGTGCTCCTGCAGAGCTACGGCGTCCTCGAACTGACGCGAACCGGCACGCTCGCGATGGCGCGCAGCGTGGTACCGTCGCCGGTGACCGTGTAAGCGGCAACGGTCAAATTCAGAATAGTGATTCCATCTAAACAATTTTTAAGGAGGCTATACACATGGTGAACATGTACTACGAAGCAGACGTAAACAAAGAGGCACTGCGAGGCAAGACCATCGCCATCATCGGCTACGGCAGCCAAGGGCACGCGCAGGCGCAGAACCTGCGCGACAGCGGCCATCAGGTGATCGTCGGCCTGCGTCCGGGCAAATCCTGGGACCAGGCGGTAAAGGACGGCTTCCAGGTGGTAACCGTGGCCGAAGCGGCCAGCCGCGCCGACGTGGTGCAAATCCTCATGCCGGATGAACGCCAGGCCCAGGTGTACCGCGACGAGATCGCACCCAACCTGAAAGCGGGGGCTACGCTCTGTTTCTCCCACGGCTTCAACATCCACTTCGGCCAGATCGTGCCGCCGGCCGACGTCGACGTGATCATGGTGGCGCCGAAGAGCCCGGGTCACCTCGTGCGCCGCGTCTTCCAGGAAGGCTTTGGCGTGCCGGGCCTGATCGCAGTCCACCAGGATGCGTCGGGCAAGGCGAAAGAGACGGCGCTGGCCTACGCGAGCGGCATCGGCTGCACCAAGGCGGGCGTGATCGAAACGACCTTCCGCGAAGAGACGGAAACCGACCTGTTCGGGGAACAGGCAGTACTCTGCGGCGGTGTCAGTGAACTGGTGAAAGCGGGCTTCGACACCCTGGTGGAAGCGGGCTACAAGCCGGAGATCGCCTACTTCGAATGTCTGCACGAGCTGAAGCTGATCGTCGACCTGATGTACGAAGGCGGCCTCGCCCGCATGCGCTACTCCATCAGCGACACCGCGGAATACGGCGACTACAGCACCGGACGCCGCATCATCACGGAAGAGACGCGAAAGGAAATGAAAAAAGTGCTCGCCGAAATCCAGGACGGCACCTTTGCCCGCAACTGGATCCTGGAGAACCAGGCAAACCGTCCGGCCTTCAACGCACGCCGCCGCCTGGAAGCGGAACACGGCATCGAACAGGTGGGCGCGAAGCTGCGCAGCATGATGTCCTGGCTGAACAACGAGACAAAAAAAGAAGAAGCGAAGGTCGGTCAGTAACAGCCTGTTGATCCGGCCGACAAATGCCCGACAACGGGGAAACCAGTGGAGGTGGAGAGTTCATGCGGACCATTGAGATTTTTGATACGACATTGCGCGACGGGGAGCAGTCTCCGGGCGTCAACATCAGCACGAACGAAAAGGTGGAGATCGCGCTTCAACTGGAGAAGCTGGGCGTAACGAGAATCGAGGCGGGCTTTGCCGCTGCCTCCCCGGGCGATCAAAAGTCCGTGGCCGAAGTGGCAAAGCGGGTGAAGCATTCCACCATCGTCAGCCTCGCCCGTGCCGTCAAGGACGACATGGATAAGGCGTACGAGGCGCTGCGCCACGCGCAGGACGCCTGCCTCCACGTCTTTATCGCGACCTCGCCGATCCATCGCCAGTACAAACTGCGGATGAGCAAGGAGCAGGTGCTGGCGCGGGCGGTGGAGGCGGTCACCTACGCGAAGAAGTACTTTGCGCAGGTCCAGTTCTCCGCGGAGGACGCGGCCCGCACGGAGATCGACTTTTTGGCGGAAGTGGTGGAAGCGGTCATCAAGGCGGGCGCCACCACCGTCAACATCCCCGACACGGTCGGCTACATGACGCCGTACGAGTACGGCAACATCTTCCGCGAACTGCGCCAGCGCGTCCCCGGCATTGACCGGATCCGCCTGAGCTGTCACTGTCATGACGATCTCGGCATGGCCGTAGCCAACAGCCTGGCGGCGATTGAAGCGGGGGCGACCCAGGTGGAAGGCACGATCAACGGCATCGGCGAGCGGGCGGGCAACGCCGCACTGGAAGAAGTGGCGCTGGCGTTGGAGACCCGCAAGGACTTTTACCAGGCCACGACCAAGCTCAACCTGAAAGAGATTGCCCGCACCAGCCAACTGGTCAGCCGTCTGACCGGGATGATCGTACCGGGCAACAAGGCGGTGGTAGGGGCCAACGCGTTTGCCCACGAGTCCGGCATTCACCAGGACGGCGTCCTGAAAGAGGCGTCCACCTACGAAATCATCCGTCCGGAGACGGTCGGCTTCAAGTCGAACAAACTGGTGCTGGGCAAACACTCCGGCCGCCACGCCTTCAAGGAGAAGCTGGTGGAACTGGGCTACCATCTGGAACAGGACGAAATCGACGCCGCGTTTGCCGCCTTCAAGGAATTGTGCGACAAGAAAAAAGAGGTCAGCGACGACGACATCCTCGCGCTGGTTGACGCCAAGATGGTTCGCGGAACGGAGATGTACCGGCTGGAGTCGGTGCAGCTCTCCTACGGCAACATCTCCCTGCCGACGGCCAGCGTCAGACTGGTGCGGGCCGACGGTACGGTGTGCGAGGAAGCGGCGTGCGGCAACGGCTCCGTCGACTCGATCTACAAGGCGATCGACCGGGCGACAGGCGAAGAGGTCACCCTGACGGACTACAAGATCCTCTCCGTCACGCACGGCAAGGACGCGCTCGGGGAAGTATTCGTCCGCCTGCAGCAGGGCGACCTAACCGTCACCGGCCGCGGTGTCAGCACCGACGTGCTGGAGGCGAGCGCCATCGCGTATGTGCGGGCCGTCAACAAGATCCTGGAGCGCAAAGAGATGCTGACGGTGGCCGCCAACTGACGGGGGCGGCAGGATAGGATGGAAGAGAAACCAAACAGGTTCGGAAAAAAGGATGTACAGAAGCACTATATAATAGAAACAACTATACACGGAAAAGCGGGATGAACGATGAAGAAAACCTATCGCATCGCCGTTCTGCCCGGGGATGGAATCGGACCGGAGATCATGGAAGAAGCGGTCAAGGTCCTCTCCCTGGTAGCGGAACGGGAAGGAGTTACGTTTGAATTCAAGCACGGCCGGATCGGCGGAATCGCCATCGACACGGACGGCACGCCGCTGCCGGAAGAGACATTGACGATCGCCAAGGAGGCGGACGCGGTGATGCTCGGCGCCGTGGGCGGTCCCAAGTGGGATCAGAATCCCGGCCATCTCCGTCCGGAGGCGGGGCTGCTCGGCATCCGCAAGGCGTTGGGGCTGTTCGCCAACATCCGGCCGGCGACGATGCATCCTTCGCTGGTGGAGGCCTCCTCGCTGAAACCGGAAGTGGTCTCCGGTGTCGATCTGATCGTCGTCCGGGAGCTGACCGGCGGCATTTACTTCGGCGAGAAAAAGCGCTATGACGGGCCGAACGGCGAAGTGGCGGAAGACCAGTGCATCTACCACGAAGCGGAGATCGAGCGCATCGTGCGTGTGGCCTTTGACATTGCCCGCAAGCGGCAGAAGCGCCTCGTCTCGGTCGACAAGGCCAACGTCCTGGAAAGCTCCCGCCTGTGGCGCAAGGTGACCGAACGCGTGGCGGCCGACTACCCCGATGTGGAGCTGTCCCACATGCTGGTGGACGCGTGCGCGATGCAGCTCGTTCGCGCGCCCAAGCAGTTTGACGTGATCGTCACGGAAAACATGTTCGGTGACATCCTGAGCGACCAGGCCGCGATGCTGACCGGCTCGATCGGCATGCTGGCGTCGGCCAGCCTGGCGGAAGGCAGCTTCGGGCTGTACGAACCGGTTCACGGTTCGGCGCCGGACATCGCCGGCCAGGGCATAGCCAATCCGCTGGCGACGATTCTCTCCGCGGCGATGATGCTGCGCCTCTCGTTCGGGATGGACGCGGCGGCGGACGCGGTGGAGCGGGCGGTCTGGTCGGTGCTGGAGGCGGGACATCGCACCGGCGACATCGCCGCCGACCGCAGCCGGGCGATCGGCACGGCAGAGATGGGCCGCCTGGTCCGCGAAGCGCTCCAAAGCCAAGCCATTTCCCGATAAGAACACAGAACCCAAAAAAGACCCTGTTTCTCCGTCCGACGGATTGGACGGAGGGCAGGGTCTTTCCTTACCACGATTGGCGGTTTGTTCTGTCCTCAGGCCGGACGGTTTCCGCTTGTCACTGTACCCGTTCTCGTCATATACTACAATCATTCATAGAATGAGTCGCAATTTCGTGACTTGTGCAAAAGAGGTGGCATCGTGTCTTCGCTTGGCTTTCTTCTCAGTTTTGTCGCCATTCTGGCGTGTACGATCGCTGCCGGCCTGATCGCCAAACGATCCGTTCGCCGCAGCAGCGACTTCAGCAACGCCGGCGGTTCCCTGTCGGCGGGGATGGTGGCCGGGGCGCTCGTCGGCGGATTTGTCGGCGGCACGTCGATTGTCGGCACGGGCGAGCTTGCTTTCCGGCACGGACTGGCCGCCGTGTGGTTTACGCTGGGGGGCGGGGTGGCGGTCATCCTGCTCGGATTGTGTGCCGGCCGCTTTCTCCGGCTGCAGGTGGAAACGCTGCCCGAACTGATCGGCACCCAGTATGGCGGACGGGCCCAGCTTGGGGCCAGCCTGTTTCTCTCGCTGGGGATGTTTATCCAGGTGATCGCGCAGTTGTTGGCCGCCCTGCCGTTTGTCTCCGTCTTCTGGAAGGCTCCGCTGCCGCTGCTGGCGCTGATTCCCGCCGCGCTGATCTTCGCCTACGTGCTGGCCGGGGGATTTATGGGGGCGAGTATCGTCGGCACGCTGAAAACGGTTATGCTGATCCTCCTCCTGCTGGGAACGGGTGCCTGGCTGTGGGGGCAGTTGGGCGGAGAGACGATCGTCCGCTGGTGGCAGCAGGGGCGCCTTTCCCTGGTGGTTCCCGAGGCCGGGCTGGGATGGGTGCAGGGAGCGTCGATGATCGTGGGGATTTTTTCCACGCAGGCCTATCTGCAGCCCATCTTTGCGAGCCGCAGTGAACGAGAGGCGCGCAGCGGTTCTGTCGCGGCCGGTCTGGTCATCATCCTCATCGGCCTGGTCAGCGCCTGGATCGGCCTGTACATGCACGACACCCACCCCGAGCTGGCGCCGCGCGAGGCCGTTCCGATGTTTTTCCTGACCCATGCGCCGTCCTGGCTGGCGGGTGCCGCTTATGCTGTTATTCTCCTGTCCGTCGTGATGACCGGGGCGGCGCTTGCGCTGAGCATCGCCACGATCCTCAACCGGGACGTGATCCAGCGCTACACCGCCCGGTTCCGTTCGGAGGAGAGCAGGCTGCGCCTGTCCCGGGCGCTGATCCTGGGCGTCATCGCGGTCGCCTACGCGCTGGTCTGCCTGGACGAAAACGCGCTGATCTTGCACTGGGCGTTTTTGGCCATGACGCTCCGAGGCGTGACGATCTTCTTTCCGGTGCTGTTCTACCTCTTTCACATTTCGCCGGTGGAGCGGCGTTGGGCGGTCCTGGCGGTCTGGGGAGCGCCGCTGCTCGCGCTCGCCTGGGCGTGGTGGCTGTTGCCCGCCACCGGCATCGATCCGCTGTACGTGAGCGGTCTGTGGAGCGCGGCCGCGCTGCTGGCCGGCCGCATGACTGCGCGAAAAACCCCGTCTCTTCGGCCGATGGGCTGAGGAGGAGGGCCACACCCGTTACAGGAACATGCAGCCTCTTCACGAGAAGAAGGCTGCATGTTCTGCTTTCGGAGGTGCGTCACCCTTTTCCACCCCAAAAAGAGAAAGAAAATAAACAATATTCTAAAATATGTATTCCTAAAATTGGAAGCTTCTGTTACTATGGAATTAGGTATATTTTTACTGATTGCTTAATTTTATCCATGTCAGGGTGCAGGTGATCGGATGAAACCGCGCAAGAAATGGCTTCCTCTGTACGCGGCATTCCTGTCGCTGACAGCGATGCTGATCTACGCGATGGCGGTGTACCAGCCTCTTCTCTTCATTGCCGGCGATCAAATCTTCCGCAAAGACGATTGGGAAAGGATCAAACCCCTCTATTTTCAAGGGAGGCCGCACACGCCGGAAGAGGAGGAAAGGCTGCTGGAACAGCGCAGTTTGGAAGAATTGGTTCTCTACAAGGGGAGACAAATGGGCGTCCAGATTGACCAGCGTTTCATCGACGAACACATGAAGCAGTTGGGGAGCACGAAAGAGGAGCGCGAACAAGCACTGCGGCAGATGAACATGACGGAAGCGGACAGCGTCACGAACATTCGGCGGGCTCTGATCGGGTTTGAAGTGAAGCGGAGGGTAACCGGGGAGATCACGGTGACCGAGGAAGAAGTGAACAGCTACTACCGGGACCACCTCGAGTCGTTTCACATTCCCGAACTGCGCACCATCTATTACGTCCGGGCTGGACAAGATGACAAGCCGTGGATAGACAAGCTGAAAACCATCACCACAGAACGTTTTCCCTCCCTATTAAAAGATTCCGGCAGCGACCTGGAGGGACGGGCCGGATTCTATGAATGGGTTTCGCAATCCGAGCTGTCCGCGAATGTCGGTGAAGCTGCTGCTGATGCCGTGTTTCGCTCGCCCGTGAAGCAGGTCGTCGGTCCGGTCGTCTACGAACAGTGGACGTATTGGTTTTTGCCGGTTGAGACGATGCCGGCCAAGACGCAAAGCCTTGCGGAAGTGAGGGGGAAGATCTACCGGGCCCTCTATCTGGAGAAAGAATCGGCGGTGTACGGGAAATGGCTGGAGGAGCAGAAAAGGGCAAATCCGTACCGGTTATTTCCGGAAAATTTGAAAAAGAATCGGTTTTGGGCGTTCTGGAGCGATCTGCCTGTACGGCTGCAGCTGTTTTTCCAACCGCATGCGTAGTCTATCCGAGACGAAAAGTCGTTTCGTATAGAAAAAACCAGTAAAGGAGAGATTGGGTATGAAATGGTCAAAACTGCTGGTCTCCACACTCGTTGTGAGCAGTTTGGCGGCTGCCGCTCCCGTGTTTGCCGAAAGGGAAATCGCCGACGAACCCGCGTGGGACAGCGAGCCCGCCCCGCACAACTACGACCCGCAAAAGCGGGAGGAAGCGGACAAGCGCGTCTTTGACAAGGAATCATTCCAACTGGCCGCCAATCCTGTCATCGTCATCGACCCCGGGCATGGCGGGGACGACCCGGGCGCGGTGGGCAACGGGTTGAAAGAGAAGGACTTGACGCTGGACATCGGTCTTCGGGCCAAGAACTACATTGTGGCCAATTATCCGGCCACGGTGTACATGACGAGAAGCTCCGACACAACCGTTTCCCTGTCCAGCCGGACGTCATTTGCCAACGCCCAGAATGCCGACTTCTTCGTCTCCATGCACATCAATGCCGCGACAGACGCTTCGGCCAACGGAGTCGAAACGTACGCGTACCCCGGATCGGTAAACGGCAAGCGATTGGCTACGGAAACGTACAACCAATTGAAAAGTTCCTTTGCCAATCCCAGAGGGGTGAAAGAATATGCGTACTACGTGCTGACCTATACCAACATGCCGGCGACACTGGGCGAGACCGGTTTCATCTCCAACGCATCCGACGCGTCCAAACTGGCGCAGAGCTCGTTCCGCCAAACGCTTGCCACCCAATACGCCAGCGGGATGCACCGTTACTGGTGGGGCTTCTAGAAAAAAGCAGGGCACCGTACCACTTCGCTGGTTGGACGGTGCCTTTCTTGCTGCGTTTACCCGATCATGATCTTGCCTTTCGGATAGCGGTAGTATTCCTTTTGTTTCCGCTGGGCCAGGGCAAAGGCGATGGTCAGCGGCCCCACCCGTCCGGCAAACATGGTCAGCACGATCAGGATTTTGCCGATGGGTGACAGCATCGGCGTCAATCCCATCGACAGTCCCGTGGTGGCAAAAGCGGACGTCACCTCAAAGAGAATCATCTGAAACTCCGCCCCCGCTTCGGTGATGGAGAGGGCCATGGTTACGGCCATCACGACGAACAGCCCGCTGATGGTGACCGTCAGCGATTTGTAAATCATGTGCGGCAAAATGCGCTGGCGGTAGAAGATGACATCCTCTTTCCCCCTGATCTGCGCGATTACGGCCCCGATCAGGGTGGCAAACGTGGTCGTCTTGATCCCGCCGCCCGTCGACCCGGGAGATGCCCCGATGAACATCAGCACGATGATGAGAAACAGCGACGACTGCCGCATGTCGCCGATGTTCAGCGTATTGGAGCCGGCCGTGCGAGGCGTGATCGACTGGTACAGCGAGGCCAGCACCTTGCCCAGCGGGGAGAGCGGCTGCAGGGTTTTCGGGTTGGTGTACTCCAGCAGGAAAATCAGCACGGCCCCGACCACAATCAGCGCGGCGGTCGTGGACAGCACCACTTTCGTGTGCAGCGACAGCCGATGGGTGCGGCGGTACTCGTACACTTCGCTGACGACGATAAATCCGATCCCCCCCAATACGATCAGCGAACAGACGACCAGGTTTACGACCGGATCTTCCACGTAGCGGGTGAGGCTGGAGAAGTCGCCCATCAGGTCAAAACCCGCGTTGTTGAAGTTGGAGATGGCGTGAAAGATTCCGAAATAAAAGGCTTTGCCGAGCGGCATGTCAAACGAGAACCGGAGGCCCAGGATCAGACCGCCGATGGCTTCGGTCAAGGCGGAAAAGATGATGATCATTTTGGCCAGCCGGACGATGCCTTCAATCGAGACCAGATTGAGCGACTCCTGCAGCAGCAGACGTTCGCGCAGCGAAATCCGCTTGCGAATCAGCAGGGCAAAAAAGGTGGCAACCGTCATGAAGCCGAGCCCGCCGACCTGGATCAGGGCGAGGATGACGAGCTGGCCGAACAGCGTAAAGGTCGTGCCGGTGTCCACCACCACCAGCCCGGTTACGCAGGTGGCCGACGTGGCTGTGAACAGCGCGTCCAGCCAGGGAAGCCCCTGTCCGTTGACGGTGGCGGCGGGCAGCGTCAGCAGCGTGGTGCCCAGGAGAATGATCAGGGCAAAGCCAAGCACCAGCGTCTTGGGAGGGTCAAGGTGCAGTTTTTCCATGAAGTTCTGAATCATGCGCAATCATTCCTCAATTTTGTCCGATTTTGGCGGGCCGCACAGGAGATTCTTTCCGTACTAGTATGGCGTCAGATGCTGCAAGTATAATGGAGACCGCTGGAAAAGAAAACAGGAATTTTCGCACCGATCAGCGGAGCATCGCTGCTCCCAGCCGGTGCAGCCAGTGTTTCAGTTCCCGCTCATCCAGCGGAGAAAGCGGAAACCGAACGGCGGGGCGGCGGACGATGCCGACCGGTTCGTCCGGCAGGCGAAAGGCTTGGCCCGGCATCAGCTCCAGTCCTTCCTCGCGCAGCAGGGAGACGATTCGCGCCTCCTGGCTGGCGGCGAGCGGACTGGCCGTCCCCCATTCGATCCAGGTGTTCAGCCCGCCGCTGATCGGCAGGATGCGGGCATGCTTGGGCAGCGCCTGCCGCTGTTCCTGCAGGAGACACTGCCAGCGGGATGAAAACAAGGCCCGCCGTTCCGGCAGATACACCTCGGCAAACCACGGATCGGCCAGCAGCCGGGCGGCCGCCTCCAGCACCACCAGGGGAGGCTCGGCGCCCATGAGGGTAACGAACTGGCGAAGCCGCTCCCGCTCTTCGCCGGCCGTGACCCAGGGAAGAGCGAGCACGCCCAACTGCACGTCGGGAGCCAGGGTCTTGGAAAAGGAATGGAGGTAGTAGACCGGAACCGGACTGCCCGCCTCCGCCGCCATCCGGTACAGCGTCCGGCCGGGGCGGCGAAACCAGAGGTCGCCGTGATGATCGTTTTCCAGCAGGCGGACGCCGTGCCGTTCCGCCCATTCCAGCAAATACCGCTTCCGTCGCGGCGAGTAGCTGATGCCGGTCGGAAAGTGGTGGTGCGGGTTGACCATCAGCCAGTCGGCCGGCCGTTCCCGCTGCGCCGCTTCCAGCGCCTCGGGACAGATTCCTTCGTCGTCCAGCCGGATCGCCCGGACCTCGATGCCGCTGTGCCGCAGCATGGCCATAAACACGGGATAGCTGTACGATTCGACGTACACGACGTCTGTCCGTTTCATCACCTGCTGGACCAGAAAAGAAAAGCCGCTGACGCTGCGGTTGAACAGCAGCAGCCGTTCCGGTACGTGCGGGATGCCGCGCCGGGCCAAATGGCCGGCGAACACCTCCGCCGCTTGCGAGCGGCGCGCTTTTTTTTCGTCGGGCCGATCCAGCAGCACGCCCACGCTCTCGTAGAACGCGACGCGCAGCCGCCGCATCAGCTCCGCTCCCGGCTGGGGCGTCGAGTCGATCAGCGAAGCGAGCGGAATGTCGGTCAGCGGCAGTCGTGTGCAGTCCCGCGCCTGTCTCGCCTTCGCCGTCAAGAAGTACCCTTTGCCGTGCACCGCCTCCAGCCATCCGTCCGCCACGAGGTGATCGTACGCTTTTTTGACCGTTTCCAGCGAACAGCCGCTGACCGCTTTCATTTCCCGAAGCGAGATCAACTGCTCCCCGCCGACGAGAAAAGCGCCCCGCAGGAGAGCCGTCCGCAGTTGTTCGGCCAACTGGACGTAGAGCGGTGTGTTCGACCGCTTGTGAAAGTGAAACGCAAAAAAAGGACGATTCGCCATCGTTCTCGTGCTCCCTTGTCCGTTTCGTCCGTCTCTCGATTTCCTCATTATAGCGGATGCGGCCGGGGAACGGGTATAGGGTCTCCCGCTCCTGACTGGATAGGCTTCCCGGTACATGGTATCATGGCTTCAGACGAGACCGGGCCGTTCCGGTCAAGCGGCGACCGTTCTGTTCCCAACCGGGAGAACAACAGCCTGCCAAGACAGGAGAGGGAGAGTGGCGATGAGCACACAGGAACATAAAGCGGAAGCCCCCAAACGGGTGGGCTGCATGGTGATCACCGTTTCCGACACGCGCACCGAGGAGACGGACAAAAGCGGAAAGCTGATGAAGGAGCTCTTGGAGGAGGCCGGCCATGCCGCGATCTTGTACCGGATCGTCAAGGACGAGCCGGCGGAGGTGGAGGCGGCGATCGAAGCCGGGATCGCCCATCCGGAGGTGCAGGTGATCCTCTTGAACGGCGGCACCGGCATCTCTCCGCGCGACAACACGTTTGAGGCCGTCTCCAGGCTGCTGGAAAAGGAAATGCCCGGGTTTGGCGAACTGTTTCGCATGCTCAGCTTCACCGAGGACATCGGTTCGGCGGCGATATTGAGCCGGGCCATTGCCGGCACCCGAAAGGGAAAGGCGATTTTTTCCACGCCCGGCTCCACCGGCGCGGTGCGGCTGGCGATGACCCGGCTGATCGTGCCCGAGCTGGGGCACGTCGTCCGGGAACTGAACAAGTAGGCGGGAGGGGCCGCCGGGGCCCAGGATCTTCATTTGCCGCTGCCGGCGGCTTGTGTTACGGTTACGGATAGAAGAAGCACGTATTTCAAGGAGAGTCGACAGACACATGAAGATTTTACTGTCTACGCTGAACGCCAAGTACATTCACTCCTCCCTGGCGCTGCGTTACTTGCGAAGCTACGCCCAGCCGTCGTTTCCCGACATCGAGCTGGTCGAATACACCATCAACGACGTGACGCTCAACATCGTCGCCGACATCTACAAGCGGCAGCCCGACGTTGCCGCCTTTTCCTGTTACATCTGGAACATCCGCGAGACGATCGACGTGATCCGCAACCTGAAAAAGGTGCGGCCCGACCTGCCGGTGGTGCTGGGCGGGCCGGAGGTGACCTACGACGCCGACGAGTGGTTGAAAAAGCATCCGGAGTTTGACGTGATCGTCATCGGTGAGGGAGAACAGACGTTTTTGGAACTGCTGCAGGTCTACGCCGAATCCCGCCGGACCGGGGAGCCGCCCCGCCTGCGGGACGTGGCCGGGATTGCCTACCGCGAAGGGGAGCACGTGCGCTTTACCGCCCCCCGGGCGCAGATCGAAAACCTGGACTCGATCCCGTCGCCGTACGCGGACAACCTGGACGAACTGAACAACCGCGTCGTCTACTTTGAAGCGTCCCGCGGCTGTCCGTTCAAATGCCAGTACTGCCTGTCGTCGATTGAAGACGGCGTGCGCTATTTCGGTCTGGAGCGGGTGAAGGCTGACCTGCTGCGGCTGATCCGGCACGGCGTCAAGACGATCAAGTTCGTCGACCGCACGTTTAACATCAACAAAAAGTACGCGCTGGAAATCTTTCAGTTTTTGATCGACAATCACAACGGCACGATCTTTCAGTTTGAAATCACCGCCGACATCCTGCGCGCCGACGTGCTCGACTTTTTGACCGAAAACGCGCCGCCGGGCATTTTCCGCTTTGAAATCGGCGTCCAGTCCACCAACGACGAGACCAACCGGCTGGTCCAGCGGATTCAGCGCTTCGACCGTCTGGCCCACACCGTCACCCGGATCAAGCAGTCGGGCAAAATCGCCCAGCACCTGGATCTGATCGCCGGTCTGCCGGAGGAGGATTACCAGTCGTTCCGCAAGACCTTCAACGATGTCTTTGCGCTGCGCCCCGAGGAACTGCAGCTCGGCTTTTTGAAAATGCTGCGCGGCACCGGCGTCCGCGCGCGGGCGGCCAACCACGGCTACATTTTCATGGACGAGGCGCCGTACGAGATTCTCGGCAACAACGTCCTGTCGTTTGCCGACATCCAGCGGATCAAGCGGGTGGAGGACGTGCTGGAAAAATACTGGAACGCCCACCGCATGGATACCACGCTGGAATGGCTGGTGACCCGCTGCTTTGAGACGCCGTTTGATTTCTTCCAGGCGTTTGGCGATTTTTGGGAAGAGCAGGGCTGGAGCCGGATCGGCCACCAGTTGGAAGACCTGTTTGTGCGGCTGCGCCGCTTCCTGGAGACGCGGGAGGTGGAGCGGCTCGACCACGTGATCAGCCTGATGAAGTTTGACTACCTGCGCAAGCAGAAGCACCGTCCGCGCAAGCTGTGGTGGGACGACGTGCTGGACAAACGGGAGATGCAGGCAGCCTTTGAGGCGGTGCACGAGCGGCTGGAGGATCTCCGCCCAGACTTTTCCCGGCGTGCGGCGCAGCAAAAGGACTTCTTCAAGCACACGCTGTCGGCCGGCGTCAGCTTTGACATTGAGACGTGGATCAAGTCGGGTGAACTGGTGGAAGGCGACTTCGTGCTGGTGGTGTATTTTCCGTACGAAGACGGACGGGAGAACGACTTTGTCGTGGTCAGACGGGCGGCCGCTGTGAGCGGATTGGCGTAAGCGGGCAAAAACGGGGCAGAATACAAAAAGTTGGCGAAAAAACAACAGGATTGCGGTAGTGCTTCAGCATATAAACTGCTAGAATAAGGAAAGCTCATCCGCGGCAGCCTGCGGACGGGATGGCGGTGCGCGCGTAACTTTTTTCGCGCCAATCCGTATTCAAAAAAGGTTGCGTGAATGGAAACGTTGCCGGCAATGGCCAGACAAGAAAGCCGCCGAGTGGCGAGGATAGGGGATTTTGCGTCATGGAAATCAACATGCTGATGTCGATCATCGAGCAATACGGATATGCGGCCATCTTCTTTTTGCTCTGGCTGGGCATTGTCGGTTTGCCGATCCCCGACGAGCTGGTCGTGGCTACCGGCGGGTTTCTGGCGTCCATGGCGCTGCTGGACCCTGTCTATGGGTTTCTTGCCGGCTACCTGGGCGTGGCGTCCGGATTGACGATTGGGTTCCTGCTGGGGAAGTTTTTCGGCCGGCCGATCCTGCAGTGGCTGTCAAAGAGCGAGAAGATGAGGCATACGGTGGAGCGCTCCACCGCTCTCGTGGAAAAGTACGGGACGTTTGCCCTCTGCTTCAGCTATCTGTTTCCCGTCGTTCGCCACGTGGTTCCCTACATCGTCGCCATGGGCGGGATGACCTATCGCCGCTATGCGTTCCTGTCCTATCCGATCGGGCTGTTGTGGACGACCGTTTTTTATCTGATTGGCTACGTGTTCGGGAAAAACGTGGATGTTGTCGTGGCGATGATCCGCTCCTACGGGTTCTGCGCCCTGTTCGTCGTGATCGCGCTGCTCGTCGCGGGGTGGGCCGTTCGCCGCTTTTTTCTAGCTGGCCGCTCCTTTCGGGCAAAAGGGGAATAAACGCATGCATCATCAATGGTTGAAAGCGCACAGGCAGCGCCGCAACGGGGTATGGGCGGCGGGCTGGCTGCTCGTTCTGTGCGGCTGGTGGCTGACGCGTCTGCCGCTTGCCGCAGCGGGGCTGCTGGTGCTGAACGTGTACGCCGCGGGCCTGATGGCCGCGGACAAGCGCTCCGCGCGGCGGGGCGGACCGCGCGTCCCGGAAGCGAGCCTGCTGCTGACCGCGTTGTTGGGCGGCGGAGCGGGCGCGCTGTTGGGCATGCTGGCGTGGCGCCACAAGACCCGGCATGCCTTGTTCATGACGGTGGTGCCGCTCTGCTGCGCATTTCAGATCGTTCTGATTGTTTTCTGGCTGTTCAACCGATAGGCAACAGGGTTGTCGAAGCCGCTCCTGCCAAACAGGGGCGGCTTTTTTGCATGCCAACACGTGGACTGCAGCATCAAGCTGCGCCGACTCGGCATAGACATGCAGGAGATCGCAAACAGAGGGAGAGACGGCAGCGTCTCTCCCTCTGGCCCGGCACCGGTCCAGACGGCCCTACACCGGCGGGTTTGCCTGTTTCGGCAGATGGTCGGCGATTGTTTGCACCATGCTCTGCCGGGCCGCTTGATCGCTGTTTTGCCACAGCACTTCAAACAGCACGCCCAGACCGGGCAGGGTTTTTTCCTGGCCGCTTGCGATCGCGTCGGTGATCGTTTCCTGCACGTCGTTGGCATCGGAGCCCTGCATTTTGTACATGATCGCTTGGCGCAGATTGAGTGCGGCAATGTTCATGGCGGACATACACCCCTCTTGTCGTGATGGCTGCGCCTATAGTATTCGTCCCGCATCGGCCGCTCATACCCGTTTTGTAGCCGATGGAAGCGTTGTGGTATAATGCTTGGTATTGAAAACGACGCTGCGGGTGCCCCGGATGGGGGCTGCCCGGACAGGACGTTTGCGGTCGAGTGGCCACAACATAAGGAGTGGAAGAAGCATGTCAAAGCAGTTTGCCGTCATCGGGATGGGCCGGTTTGGTTCCAGCGTGGCCCGGACCCTGTATGAGATGGATTATGAAGTGATGGGAATCGACGAAAACGAGGAGCGCATCAACGAGAACATCCAGTACGTCACCCACGCCGTCGCCGCCGATTCGACCGACGAGCGGGCGCTGAAGGAAATCGGCATCCGCAACTTCGACGTGGTCGTCGTCGCCATCGGGGCCGATATTCAGGCCAGCATTTTGACCGTGCTGATCCTCAAGGAACTGGGCGTGAAAAAGATTGTCGCCAAAGCGCAGAACGAGCGGCACGGGCAGGTGCTGTACAAAGTGGGAGCGGACCGGGTGGTGTTCCCCGAACGGGACATGGGAGTGCGCGTCGCACACAATCTGATTTCCGCCAACGTGCTTGACTTTATCGAGCTGGCGGAGGATTACAGCGTGGCCGAAGTGGTGGTCTCGTCCAGGATGGTGGGCAAGACGCTGCGCCAACTGGACATCCGCGCCCGCTACGAAGTGAACGTCATCGCCATCAAGAGCGGCGAGAAGTTCAACATCGCCCCCAGTCCGGACGAGGTGATCCAGTACGGAGACGTGCTTGTCGTCATCGGCAACAACAAACATCTGAAAGCGTTCGAGGAGCAGGCGTAAACGATGCGGCACGACGTGATTCAATCGGTGCACAACCCCCTGGTAAAGCGGCTGTACCACCTGCTGGAGCGAAAAGGGCGGGACGAGCAGGGGCGCTTTCTCGTCGAAGGGGCCCATCTGGTGGAGGAGGCCCTGAACAGCGGCGCGGAGGTGATCACCGTCCTGTACGACAGCAGCCGGGAGATGGACCCGGCCTGCCGGCGGGCGATTAACAAGCGCGCAGGGGAGGTCCAGGTGATTCCCGCTTCCGCGGCCGTATTGGCCAAGCTGTCGGAGACGAAGACGCCGCAGGGAATCGTCGCCGAGGTGAAAAAGACGGGGCACGACTGGCATGCATGGCTGCAGGCGGCGGCAAACCGCGATTACCTGCTGCTGATGCTGGACGAGATTCAGGACCCGGGCAACCTCGGCACCATGCTGCGCACGGCGGAAGCGGCCGGCGTCGACGCGGTGATTCTCGGCAAAGGCAGCGTCGATCTGTACAACGGCAAAGTGGTGCGGGCCACGATGGGGGCGCTGTACCGTCTGCCCGTCTTTTCCCGGCTGCTGCCGGAGGCCGCCGCCGAATTGAAGCGGCAGGGCGCGCAGGTTCTCGTCTCCTCCCTGCAAGAAAACAGCCTCGCGTACGACGAGGCTGACTACGCCGGCAAAACGGCAATCGTGATCGGCAACGAGGGGCGGGGCGTCTCCCGCGCCATGAGCGAAGCGGCCGACCGGTTTGTGCACATTCCGCTGTACGGCCGGGCGGAATCGCTCAATGCGGCGGTCGCCGCCGGCATCCTCGTCTACGAGGCGCAGCGCAGACGGCGCAGGCAGAGTTAGTCGACCGCCGTCGGCTGCTCGCGCTTCTGCTGCTGCCGCTTGTGTTCGTCGCGGGCCTGGGCCCATTGATCCTGGGCCATCTGCAGCATCCCGGTTTCGATGGTCCGGCCGCGAAATCCCAGGACTTTGGAAAAATAGTGGATCGCCTTGTCGTACTTCCCGACGCGGCGCATCAGCTCGCCGATCAGGTAGAGCAGGCGCACTTCCGACATGTCCTTGTCGCCCAGGGCGTAGTCGGAGTGGATGTACGACTGCTCGTATTCGTCCACGGCTTGCTGCAAGCAGCGCTGCTCCTCCGCATCGCCCTCAAAGCGGTACAGCCAGGCCAGCCGCAGATACAGCCCGGCCTTGACGGAATGCGCCTGGCCGGTCAGCTCGGCGGCGTAAATGGCCAGCTTGTAGGCGGCGATCGCTTCGGCGGGGCTGCGCTCGGCGCCAAGGTCTTTGCGGGTCCACTTGGCGGCGATCCGTTCCGCCACCAGCTTCTTGTGGGCGGGGGAGAGACGGGGAGCGAACTGGTCGGTAAAGGCGAAGCCGCACTGCGGGCAGACCGCGACCGTGTAGCGAATCGGGTTGAGCGACTGTTCCTTGTAGTAGGTGCAAAAATCGCTGTCCCGCTTGAGCATGGCCAGCGCGCCGCTGCGCACCCGCTTGGTGGTAAAGGCGGTGCCGCAGTGAAGGCAGGAGCATTTCTTGTCGTACAGGGCGGATGCGTGGTCCATCATCGACATATCCCCTTGTAAAACCTGGCAGAAACGCATGCAGGATTTGCATCATTGAAAGTTCGCCAGGGTTGCGCTATAATTTTCCTACATGTGTGTATTATAACGGAAAGCGATGACAGAGAGTAGTACGCAGGCCCCATGCGTTTGCAGGGAGGAGATGCCGCAGACTGAAAGCATCCCAACGCCATGTCTGCCGAATTCACTCTGGAGCCGCACTCTGAACCGCTCGATCCGAGCCCAGTAGGAGCAGCCGGGACATTCCCGTTATCATGGCCAAAGTGAGGCGGAAGTCTGGTTTCCCCAGGCATCGTTTGGGAAAGTAGCCTTCTGCTTAACAAGGGTGGTACCGCGAGTAACAGCTCGTCCCTTTTCGGGGCGGGTTTTTCTTTTTTCGGGGCCCTCCCGGCTTAAGCGGCAGCCGCAGCCGGACGGGGCCGCAGGAAGGTTGCAAATCTTGAGCAAAAGGAGCGATACAACGTGCAAACGCGGTTACAGGAGATGAAACAGGCGGCGCTGGCCCAGATCGGCCAGGCCGCGGACGCGGGCCAACTGCAGGACCTGCGCGTCAAATATCTGGGGAAAAAAGGAGAGCTGACCGAGCTTCTGCGCGGAATGGGCAGCCTTTCTCCGGAAGAGAGGCCTGTCGTCGGCCAGCTCGTCAACGAGGTGCGCGCGGCGCTGGAAGCGGCGTTTGCCGACAAGCAGGCCGCACTGGAACAAGCAGCGCTGGCGGCCAAACTGGCGTCGCAAACGCTGGACGTGACGCTGCCCGGCCGTCCGGTTCCGACCGGGACGATGCACCCGCTTTCCCGCATTATCGAAGAGATCGAGGACATTTTCATCGGACTGGGCTTTGAAATTGCCGAAGGGCCCGAGGTGGAGACGGATCACTTCAACTTCGAGATGCTCAACCTGCCCAAGGATCATCCCGCGCGCGACATGCAGGATTCGTTCTATCTGACGGAGGACATTTTGCTGCGCACCCAGACTTCTCCGGTACAGGCGCGCACCATGCTGAAAAAAGCCGGCAAGACGCCGGTGAAAATCATTTCCCCGGGCAAGGTGTACCGGCGCGACGACGACGACGCCACCCACTCCCACCAGTTTACGCAGATCGAAGGGCTGGTCGTCGACAAAGGCATCGGCATGAGCGACTTGAAAGGGATTCTGCTCACCTTTGCCCGCCAGATGTTCGGGGCCAACCAGCAGATCCGCCTGCGCCCCAGCTTCTTCCCGTTCACCGAGCCGAGCGCGGAGGTGGACCTGCAGTGCTTCAGCTGCGGCGGAGACGGCTGCCGCGTCTGCAAGCAGACGGGCTGGATCGAAATCCTTGGCTCCGGCATGGTGCACCCGCGCGTCCTGGAGATGGCCGGCTACGATCCGCAGGAAGTGAGCGGCTTTGCCTTCGGGATGGGCGTGGAGCGCATCGCCATGCTGAAGTACGGGGTAGAGGACATTCGCCACTTTTACACCAATGACGTGCGCTTCCTGCGGCAGTTCAACCGAGGCTAGAAAGGAGAGTCGTATCAGAGATGAAGGTATCGTACAAATGGTTGTCGGAATACGTGGATTTAAGCGATATCACCCCGTACGAGCTGGCGGAAAAGCTGACCAGAAGCGGGATTGAAGTGGAAACCGTGGAGCCGCGCAACGCCGGCGTCTCCAACGTGGTGGTCGGGTACGTCAAGGAGCGCAGCAAGCACCCGGACGCCGACCGCCTGAGCGTCTGCATCGTGGATGCGGGGCAGGGCGAGGACCTGCAGATCGTCTGCGGCGCGCCCAACGTGGCGCAGGGTCAGAAAGTGCCGGTGGCCCTGATCGGGGCGAAGCTGCCGGGCGGCCTGCACATCAAGAAGTCCAAGCTGCGCGGCGTGGAGTCGCAGGGCATGATCTGCTCGGCCAAGGAGCTGGGCCTCAATGACAAGCTGCTGGCCAAAGACCAGCAGGAAGGGATTCTGGTCCTGCCCGAGGACGCCGAAGTGGGCATGGATGCCGTCTCCTACCTGGGGCTGGACGACTACGTACTGGAGCTGGGCCTGACCCCCAACCGTTCCGACTGCCTCAGCATGATCGGCGTCGCTTACGAAGTGGCGGCGATCCTCGGCCGGGACGTGATGCTGCCGGAGATCGCCGTCACGGAAAACGGAGGCGACAACCCGGTGAGCGTGCGCATCGAAGCGGAGGATCACTGCTACCGCTACGTGGGACGCCACTTTACCGGTGCGAAAATCACCAGTTCACCGCAGTGGATGAAAAACCGCCTGATGGCGGCGGGGATTCGGCCGATCAACAACGTCGTGGACGTGACCAACTACGTGATGCTGGAATACGGCCAACCGCTGCATGCGTTTGACGCGACCAAGGTCAAAGACCGCTCCATCGTCGTACGCCTGGCGCAGGACGGGGAAAAGCTGGTCACGCTGGACGATCAGGAGCGCACGCTGGACAGCCAGACCCTGTTGATCGCCGACGAGGAAAAAGGGCTGGCCATCGCCGGCGTGATGGGCGGCGCCAACTCGGAGATCACCGACGAGACGACGGAAATCATTTTGGAAGCGGCCTGGTTCACGCCGCAGACGGTTCGCCGCACGGCTCGGACCCTGGGCATGCGCACGGAAGGATGCGTCCGCTGGGAAAAAGGTGTCGACCAGGCGCGCGTCCAGGAAGCGGGCGAGCGGGCGGCGGCGCTGATCCAGCAGTTGTCCGGCGCGGCCGTGTCCAAGGGGGTGGCTTCGGCCGTCGTCCGCGAAGCGAAGCCGGCCGTCGTGACGATTACGCTGGAAAAAATCAACCAGCATCTGGGCACGTCGCTGACCGCGGCGGACGTCTCCGCGATTTTCGACCGCCTGCGCTTTTCGTATGAGCAGAACGGCAGCACCTGGACGGTCACCGTGCCGACCCGCCGCGGCGACATTACCCTGCCGGAGGATCTGGTGGAGGAAGTGGCCCGACTGTACGGCTACGACAACATTCCGACCAGCCTGCCGAGCGGCCAGACCACGCAGGGGCAGCTTACCCGCGACCAGCGGCTGCGCCGGACGATCCGCCACCATCTGATCGGCGCGGGACTGCACGAGGCGATTACCTACTCCCTGGTTCACGCGGAGCGGGTAGGGGACGTAGCCGGTCTGCACCGCATCGACGCCAAGCCGATTTCGCTGGCCATGCCGATGAGCGAGGAGCACAGCGTGCTGCGCACCAGCCTGATCCCCGGTCTCCTGCAGACGATCGCCTACAACAAAAACCGGCAAAACCACGATGTGGCGGTGTTCGAATTGGGCAGCGTCTTTCTGACCACGGAGGAAAAGCTGACGCAGCTCCCCGAGGAACGCCTCTACGTGGCGGCGGCCTTGACCGGGCAGTGGCTGCCGCAGAATTGGATGGGCGCAAACCAGCCGGTCGACTTTTACCTCGTCAAGGGACTGGCCGACTCGCTCCTGACCCGGTTGGGAATTGTCGGCGCGACCTACAAGCCGGTTTCCGACCTGGCCGGCATGCACCCCGGCCGCACGGCGGAGGTATGGGTCGGCGAACGGCGTCTCGGCTATCTCGGACAGATTCACCCGGCGATGGAAAGAGCCTACGACGTGTCGGAAACGTACGTGTTCCAGTTCGACCTGGCGGAGCTGGCGGAAGCGGCGGAGGATGCGGGCTACTACAAGCCGCTGCCGAAGTTCCCGGCGGTGACCCGCGACCTCGCGCTGGTGGTGGACCGGGACGTGCCGGCGGCCGCTCTCGAAGCGGCGATTCGCCAGGCGGCAGGGGAGCTCTTGGAATCGCTCACGCTGTTTGACGTCTACACCGGGGAGCGCATCGCCGCCGACAAGAAGAGCGTCGCCTTCTCGCTCGTCTTCCGCCATCCGGAGCGGACGCTGCAGGACGACGAGATCCAGCAGGTGACCGCCGCCGTCGTGGACGCGCTGAAAGCGCAGACCGGCGCGGAACTGCGCATGTAAGGAGACCTTGACGGATTCTGTCATTTTCAGTAACCTAAAAAAGATACAGGAGTACAAAAGTCGCAGAGTAGTGTTGAAGGAGGAAGCCTTCGTGCAAGGTGATGGGAAAAATCGGTTGACGGTTGATATATTTGGCCAGCAATACCGGCTGAGCGGCAAGGCAAGCGTAAACCACATCCGCATGGTGGCCGGTTTCGTCGATGACAAGATGAATGAAATCGCCAAGGGCAACCATCGCCTGGACACGGCCAAAATCGCCGTGCTGACCGCGGTCAACATTGCGGACGAGTACTTCCGCCTGCGACAGGAGTACGAGGCACTGTTGAAGATCCTGCATGACGACGCAAACGACAAAGCATAGACGAATCACATAAAAAGAGGGGCAGCATATGCCTCTCTTTTCCCATTGTCGGTAAAAAGCTTGTCAAAAAGAGGGGCGTGGGCAAAAGATGGGTCAGGAGATGGACAAGGAAGCGCTGCGGGAGGCGGCCCGCCGGCTGTCTCTCGCGGAAAAAGAGGAAAAACTGCGCAGGCTGCTGCGTGACATGGGGCGCGTGCTGATCGCGTTTTCCGGCGGCGTCGACAGCACCTTTTTGCTGGCGTGCGCCGTCCAGGAACTGGGCGATGAGGCGATCGCCGTGACCGCGGCGTCAGAGACGTTCCCGACGCGGGAGTTTGAAGCAGCCAAGCAGTTGGCCAAACGTCTGGGCGCCCGGTTTGTGACCACCGAGATCCGCGAAATGGAAAACCCGCAGTTCGTCGCCAATCCGGTCAACCGCTGTTTTTACTGCAAGGACGGATTGTATGAACATCTCGGCCGGATGGCGGAAGAAAATCAATGGAATGCCGTCATCTGCGACGGGGCCAACATGGATGACCTGGGCGACTATCGTCCCGGACGGGTGGCCGCCGTCCAGCGCGGTGTCCGCAGTCCGCTGCAGGAAGCCGGCTTTTTCAAGGCTGAGATTCGCGAGCTGTCCCGGGCCATGGGACTGCCCACCTGGAACAAGCCGTCGTTTGCCTGCCTGTCGTCGCGCATCCCGTACGGCTCGCCGATCACCCTAGAAAAAATCGACCAGATTGACAGAGCGGAGGGGTATCTGATGAGCCTCGGCTTCCATCAGGTGCGCGTGCGCCATCACGATGCGATCGCCCGCATCGAGGTAGACCCGGCCGACTTTCCGCGCCTGCTGGAACTCCGCGACGACGTCTCCCGCACGCTGCGCGAGATCGGCTTTCAGTACGTCACCTTGGATTTGTCCGGCTATCAGACGGGCAGCATGAACGCCGTTCTGGGCACGGATGTGAAAGCGGCGCATGGTTGAGGTAACCGCGATTTTGCGTGAGGTGCAGGCAGGGAGAATGAGCGTGGAGGAGGCGGAAGAGCTGCTGCGGGGCACGAGCCGTCTGGAGTACGCCACGCTCGATCTGGACCGGATGCGGCGAACCGGTTTTCCCGAAGTGGTGTACGCGGCCGGCAAAACAGCGGAACAGGTGGTCGGGATTTTCGGCAGGCTGCGGGAGCATCAGGAGATCGTGCTCGCCACGCGGGTGACGGCAGAGCAGGCGGAGGCCGTGCTGGCCCGCTGGCCCGACGTGCAGTACGTGAGAGAAGCGGGACTGTTGATCGGCACCAGCCGCCCGCTCACGCCCGTGCGGGACGGATACGTGGCGGTGGTAGCCGCCGGCACGTCCGACTGGCCGGTCGCCCAGGAGGCAGCCTGGACGGTGCGCTGTTTCGGCAGCGAAGCGAGAGTGATCGCCGATGTGGGCGTGGCCGGCATTCACCGGCTGTTCCAGCGCTTGGAGGAGATCAGGGAGGCGGCGGTGATCATCTGCATCGCCGGCATGGAAGGGGCGCTTGCCAGCGTTCTCGCCGGACTGGTTGACAAGCCGGTCATCGCCGTTCCCACCAGCGTCGGGTACGGTGCCCACTTCAACGGCCTGGCCTCGCTGCTGTCGATGCTCAACTCCTGTGCCAACGGCGTGGCCGTGGTCAACATCGACAACGGATTCGGCGCCGGCTACCTGGCCGGCATGATTCACCGGCAGATCGCCGCTGCCCGGCAGCAGCCGTAACAAAAAGAGCCAACCCCCTGTCGGGTTGGCTCTTCGCTCACGGGCCTGGATTCAGGTTTCCTGTTTGTTGCCGGCGTCGCCGTTGCGCAGGTCCATGTGCGTCTTGACCGGGATGAACAGGTCGATGATCCCGATGACCAGCGCGGCGAGCAGCGCACCCAGAATGGTGACCCGGAATCCGGAGACGATAAACTGGGTCAGCCAGATCACCACGGCGCTCACCAGAAAACCGACGATGCCGCGATTGTACGGGGAAATCCGGTCGCCGAACATCAATTCGACAAGCCAACCGATAACGGCAATGACCACTGCGGCCATAAGTGCGGGCCAAAAACCGTTTACAGAGAAGCCGGGAACGAGAAACCCGACGAACATCAGCACGACTGCAGCGACCACGAAACGGATGACATGGCGCAAGATCGTCATGAAGAACCCTCCTTTGGAGTTTGTCTCACTACTCATTCTGGCTGTTTTTCCGACAAATTATGCCGCACCGGATGTGTAAATTTATGCTTGCGGCGGACTGCATGTTATAATGGGGAATGTTAGCGTTGACCACGTTAAGGAGGCACCATTTTGGAACAACGGGTGTTGAAAACCTTGGAATACGACAAGATCGTCGCCCTCCTGATGGAGAAAGCGACATCCGCATACGGCAAAGAAAAAGCATCCGCCTTGACGCCCTTTGTCCGCTTGGACGAAGTGCGGGTGGCCCAGCAGGGAACGGCTGAAGCGGCAACCGTGCTGCGGCTGAAGGGAAGCGTGCCGCTGGGCGGCATCCGCGACATCCGCGCCGCCGTGCAGCGTGCCCGGCTGAACGCGATGCTGGCGCCGATGGAGCTGCTGGACATCGCCGACACGGTAGCGGCGGGGCGCCGGCTGCGCAACTTTTTGCTCGACCTGTGCGAGGAGCAGGACCTGCCGCTTCTGCGCTTTCAGGCGGAGCGGATCGAGGGCCTGCGCGAACTGGAGGCGGACATTCGCCGCTGCGTGGACGAGAACGGCGACATCCTGGACAGCGCCAGCGCGGAACTGCGGCAGGTGCGGCAGGAGATTCGCCAACTGGAGGCGCGCATCCGGGAAAAGCTGGATCAGATGACGCGGTCTTCCTCGTACCAGAAAATGCTGATGGACAACATCGTGACGATTCGCGGCGATCGTTTCGTCATTCCCGTCAAGCAGGAGTACCGCCACGTCTTCGGCGGGATCGTTCACGACCAGTCGGCGTCGGGGGCGACGCTGTTCATCGAGCCGGAAGTGGTCGTGTCGATGAACAACAAGCTGCGTGAACTGCGCCTGCGCGAAGAGCGGGAAGTGGAGCGGATTCTCTACGTCCTGACGGAACAGGTATCCGGCGCGGTGGAGGCGCTGAAGGAAAACGTCGACGCGCTGGCGGAGCTCGATTTCATGTTCGCCAAGGCACAGTTGGCCGCCAGCATGAAGGCGGTCTGTCCGCGGCTGAACGACCGGGGCTACCTGCGTCTGAAAAAGGCGCGGCATCCGCTGATTCCGCATGATAAGGTCGTGCCGGTGGACGTGGAACTGGGGGGCAGCTACCGGGCGATCGTGGTGACGGGCCCCAACACCGGGGGAAAAACCGTCTCGCTGAAGACGATCGGTCTGCTTTCGCTGATGGCGATGGCCGGTCTGCACATCCCGGCGGAGGAAGAGAGCGAAGCAGCCGTCTTCTCGTCGGTGTTTGCCGACATCGGCGACGAACAGTCCATCGAGCAGAACCTGTCCACCTTCTCCAGCCACCTCACCAATATCATTCACATCCTCGGCGCGATGGATGAGAAGAGCCTCGTGCTGTTTGACGAATTGGGAGCAGGAACCGACCCCACGGAAGGGGCGGCGCTGGCGATGGCGATCATCGACGACGTGATCAGGCGCGGGGCCCGGCTGGTTGCCACGACCCACTACAGCGAGCTGAAGGCCTACGCCTACGACCGACCGGAGGTAATCAATGCCAGCGTGGAGTTTGACGTGGAAACGCTCCGCCCGACGTACCGCCTGCTGATTGGCGTGCCCGGCCGCTCCAATGCGTTCGCCATCGCCAAGCGGCTGGGACTGCCCGAGGAGATTATCGAAAAGGCGCGCGCTTCCATCAGCGAGGAAGACAATCAGGTGGAGAGCATGATCGCCTCGCTGGAGCGAAACCGCAGGACGGCGGAAGAGGAGCGGCAGACGGCCGAAGCGCTGCGGCGCGAAGCGGAAGCGCTGCGTGCGCAGCTTGAAGAAGAGCGGGCCCGCTTCGCCGAAGAGAAAAACAAACTGCTGGAACGGGCGGAAGAAGAAGCGCGGATCGCCGTGCAGCTTGCCAAGGAAGAGGCGGATGCGGTCATTCGCGAGCTCAGGCGCATGATGGCGGAAGGCGTGGAAATCAAGGAACACCGGCTGATCGAGGCCAAGAAGCGCCTGGGCGATGCCGTGCTGGAGCTGGAGAAGGAAAAGGTGAAAAAACCGGCCAAGGCCGTGCGCGCCACCCAGGTCAAGCCGGGTGACGAAGTGATGGTGACCAGCTTCGGCCAAAAGGGAACCGTCCTGGAAAAAGTGAGCAGCGACGAATTCCTGGTCCAGATCGGCATCATGAAGATGAAGGTAAAGCGGGACGACATGCACGTGGTGAAGCCTTCCAAGCAGGAACAGACCGCCGCCGCGTACACGTCGGTCAAACGCGCCCGGAACACGGTCAAAATGGAACTGGACCTGCGCGGCTACAACGTGGAGGACGGCATCCGGGAGATCGACCGGTACCTGGACGAGGCGCTGTTGGCCGGCCTGCATTCCGTCTCGATCATCCATGGCCACGGCACCGGCGTGCTGCGCAAAGGCGTTCACGAGTACCTGCGCCAGCACCGGAACGTCAAGTCGTTTCGGCTCGGCGGCCAGGGCGAAGGCGGCGTGGGCGCCACCATCGTCGAGCTCAAGTAGGAGATCGGGAGGTGCCGCATGGAACACTTGCTTCACAACAAATACTTCGCCGCCGTTGCTTACTTCACCGTCACCGGGCTGGCGATGATCGTGTTTTTGTCCGTGTTTGAACTGGTCACGCGCTACCGCGTGTGGCAGGAGCTGAAGCGGGGAAACGTCTCCGTCGCGATGGCGACGGGCGGAAAAATCTTTGGCATCGCCAACATTTTCCGCTACTCCATCCAGCATCACGACTCGATCGGACAGGCGTTGATCTGGGGGACGCTGGGCTTTTTCCTGCTGCTGACCAGCTACTTCATTTTTGAGTTCATGACGCCCAGCTACAAGATTGATGAGGAAATCGCCAAGGACAACCGGGCGATCGGCTTTACCGCCATGGTGCTGTCGATCGGGTTTTCCTACGTGATCGGGGCCAGCCTGACCAGGTGACCAGAGCAGGGCCCATGCCGGACGCAGCCGGCGGGCAGCGAAGGGCGGCACGCTCATCCTCGCCTGGGGGCATGTGCATGGGACCGGTGGTGCGCCAGCGTTCGTGAAGCGAAGAGGAAACGGGGGATGCAAGATGAGCCGGACGGATGATGTCGTCGTGACGGTGCTGCACGATGGGGAACGAAAGCCACTTTCCCTGAAGCGGGGAGAGAACCTGCTGATGGCGCTGGTTCAGGCCGGACTGCCGATTGACTTTTTCTGCACGACGGGAAAATGCACCACCTGCCGCCTCCGCATGGACATTCCGGCTGGTTCGGCTGCTCTCCCGTCGCCCACGGAGCGGTACCGCCTGGGAGAGGCGGCGGTGGCGGCGGGTATGCGGTTGAGCTGTCAGGTGTACGTGACCGGTCCGTTGACCGTTCATCTGGACGCGTCCGCTCCTGCCCGGCCGTGAACCTTCCGTTGAACCATTTTCGATTGGGGAGTATAATTAGGCTTTGGCAGACGGTGCCGAGCCGTCTGCATGAGGAGGCGTCACCTTGGAAACCTTGTACAAGGTCCTCATCGTCTTATGTGTGTTGTTTCTTGCGGCAGGGGTATGGTACCTGTCGGATTGATGTGAAAAGGCCACGCTGACCGCGCGGACCTTTACCAGATAATGGGAAAGAGGAGATCTGCAATGACTCAGCCTGTACGCGTAGCTGTTGTCGGATTAGGATTCGTCGGATTGCCGCTGGCGCTCACGTACGCCATGAAAGGAGCCCGCGTGGTCGGCGTGGACGTCATGCCGAACGTCGTCGAAGAAATCAACGCCGGCAAATCCCACCATCTCGAATCCTATCAAGGCAAGACGCTGCCGGAAATCCTCCGCGAGCAAATCGCCGCCGGCCGCTTCCGGGCGACGACGTCCTACGAAGAAGCGGCAGCGGAAGTGAACAACTACATCGTGACGGTCGGTCTGCCCGTGCACAACGGGGACCCGGACCTGGGACCGCTGAAAAGCTGTGCCCAAACCTTGGGGCGCGTGCTGAAAAAGGGAGACATGGTGATGATTCGCAGCACCGTGGTTCCCGGCACGACGGAAGAAGTGATTCTGCCGATTCTGGAAGAAGCCAGCGGGTTGAAGGCGGGCAGCGACTTTTACCTGACCTACTGCTCCGAGCGGATTGCCGAGGGGCGGGCGTTTGAAGAGTTCATCCACATGCCGCTCGTGCTCGGCGGAATCAACGCGGAGAGCGCCGCGAAAGGCAAGGAGCTGCTTTCCTTCATCAGCGAAACGGAGATCACCATCTCTGACATTCGCGTGATCGAGACCGCGAAAGTGATCGAAAACATCCAGCGCGACGTGAACATCGCGATGGTGCAGGAATTTGCCCGCTTCGCCGAGGCGTTCGGGATCGATACCTTTGAGCTGATCAAGGTGGCCAACACCCACAAGCGCGTCAACCTGTTGACCCCGGGGCCGGGCGTAGGCGGCTTCTGCCTGCCCAACGCGCTGTACTACCTGCAGCCCAAGGCCAAAGAGCTGGGCGTCTCCCTGCCCCTGCTGCAGTTGGCCCGCACCACCAATGACGGCGTGCCGGCCGTCCTGGTCGGGATGCTGGAACAGGCCCTGCGGCAAAAAGGCAGGACGCTGGCGGGCAGCCGCGTCGCTGTGCTGGGTCTGGCGATGAAGGACTTCTCCAACGACGACCGGGTGAGCCCGGTGCACGACCTGATCGCGCTGCTGCAGGCCAAAGGCGTGGAGGTACGCTCCTACGACCCGGCGGTGCCCAGCCGCTACGAGCACAAGACGGACAGCCTGGAAGAGGCGCTGCGCGGCGCCGACGCGCTGTTCCTGACCGCCGTACAGAAGGAGTTTGCCGAATTGGATTGGCAGCGCGCCGCCGAGCTGATGGCGCCGTCGCCGATCCTGTTTGACACGAAAAACCGTATTCCGCGCACGCTGGACACCGACAGCCGGATGACCGTGGTGCGCATCTGACGAAAGACAAACGGCAAAAGTCAAAAGTCCCCAGGCCGGGGACTTTTGGTTTTGGGGTGGCGATCCCTATCGAAGAAGGCTCCCGTGACGTGTTCGGTCCGGGAGCCTTTTTGCCGTTGTGAACCGCATGATCACGCGTTTTTCGCATCGGTTACTTTAATGAACAAAATGGGAGTTATGCGGTTTATATCGTTTATTTTCGTTTTCTATTCTCGTCAAAATATTGTTGTTATAATGAAAACACTTTCTTGAAAGCGTATTCTTTCTGGGGGGAAACGAACATGCTGTCTTTGCTCGGCTTCCTGATGATGGCCGTCTTTCTGTACCTGATCATGACAAAGCGGTTGTCCGCGCTCGTTGCCCTGATCGTCGTGCCCATTTTCTTTGCCCTGATCGGAGGGTTCGGGGCGGAGATGGGATCGATGATGCTGGAGGGAATCACCAAGATCGCTCCCACGGGGATCATGCTGCTGTTTGCCATTTTGTACTTCGGGATCATGATGGATGCGGGCCTGTTTGATCCGCTGATCGCGAAAATTCTGAAACTGGCCAAAGGAGACCCGCTGAAGATTGTGGTGGGGACCGCCGTCCTGTCGATGTTGGTGGCACTGGACGGAGACGGGACCACGACCTACATGATTACGGTATCCGCGATGCTGCCGCTGTACAAACGGTTGGGCATGAACCCGCTGATTCTGGCGGTCACGCCGATGCTCTCGATGGGGGTCATGAACATGACGCCGTGGGGCGGACCGACGGCACGGGCGATGAGCGTGCTGCACCTGGATGCGTCGGAAATGTTTACGCCGCTCATTCCCACGATGGTCGGCGGGCTGATCTGGGTGATCGCGGTGGCCTGTATACTGGGCATGCGGGAACGGAAGCGGCTGGGCGTGGCGGAGATTCAATACGCCGCTGACGAACGGATGGCGATGGCCGAACAGGCGGCGGCCGCCGACCAGCTCAAGCGTCCGAAACGGCTGTGGATCAACCTGCTGCTGACCTGTGCCCTGATGACCGGCCTGGTGATGAATTGGCTGCCTCTTCCGGTCCTGTTCATGATCGCGTGCGCAGCCGCTCTTGTGATCAACTACCCCAACCTGCAGGAGCAGAAGGAACGGATCACCGCTCACGCCGGAAATGCGCTGACCGTCGTTTCCATGGTCTTTGCCGCCGGGATTTTTACCGGCATCCTGACCGGCACCAAGATGGTGGATGCGATGTCCAACACGCTGGTTTCCCTGATTCCCGAGTCGCTGGGAACGCACATGCCGATTTTGGTGGCAATTACCAGCCTGCCCTTTACCTATTTCATGTCAAACGATGCCTACTACTTCGGCGTGGTGCCGATCCTGGCCGAAGCGGCAGCCAGCTATGGCATCGATCCGGCGGAGATCGGCAGGGCCTCCATCCTGGGCCAGCCGCTGCACGTCTTGAGCCCGCTCTATGCGGCCCAGTATCTGCTCCTCGGAATGGTGGGGGTCGATTACGGGGAAAATCACCGGTTTATCCTGAAGTGGGCCTGCGGCACATCGCTGGTGATGATGGTGCTCGCCATTCTCACGGGAGTGATGTCGTTCTAGCTCATCCCTGAGGAAAACAGAATCGCACGAGCAGATAGAGGCCCCCTTCGGCCTCTATTTTCACTGTTTTTGCGGCTGAGATTGCGCCGGAATCTGCTACACTGAGGGGAGAGGTGGTTTCGTGCGGTTTCAAAGCAAACTGATCCTGGTGATCTGCACGCTGCTGTTGTGCGTGATCGCCATCCTGGGATGTTCCTTTGAGTACATGCTGGCGAACGCGCTGAAAAAGGAGATCGGCACACGCGCCCTCCATGTCGCGGAAACCGTCGCAGCGATGCCGGAAATCAAACGGGCTTTTTCCGACTCCGATCCGTCCAGGACGATCGCCCCGTTGGCGGAGAAAATTCGCCGGGAAACCCATGCGGATTTTGTGACAGTGGGAAACCGGGAAGGAATCCGCTACTCTCACCCCATCCCGGAGCGGATCGGAAAGAAAATGCAGGGCGGCGACAATCAGCCCGTCTTTGCAGGCCAGTCGATCGTCTCGGAGACGACCGGTTCCCTGGGGCCCGCTCTGCGAGGCAAGGCGCCCATTTTCAACGAGGCGGGACAGGTCATCGGGGTGGTGTCCGTCGGGTTTTTGCTGGAAGATGTCCAAAAAACCATCCATTCCTATCGGGATAAGATCTTCGCGATCGGGTTGATCGCCCTCGCGTTGGGCGTGATCGGCACCTTGTGGATCGCCCGCAGCGTGAAACAGGCGATTTTCGGCCTGGAGCCGTCCCAGATCGGTCAGCTCTACCAGGAGAAGCAGGCCATCCTGGAATCCATCCGGGAAGGGATCGTGGCTGTCAACGCAAGCGGGACGATTACCATGGCGAACCAGACGGCGCTGCAGCTGTTGGGATTGGACAGCTCGAAGGAAATCACGGGCAAACCCGCGGACGAGATTCTGGACAGCTTCCGGCTGCTGGAGGTCCTGAAGGCGGGCAGGGCGATCGTCGACCAGGAGACCTGGATGGCCGGTCATGTGCTGGTCGTCAACTGCGTGCCCATTCTGGACGCGCACAACCAGATTGTCGGCGCCGTGGCCAGCTTCCGCGACAAATCGGAGCTGTACCGGGTCATCGAAGAGCTGTCCCGCGTCAAGGAATACGCGGAAGCGCTCCGTGCGCAAACCCATGAGTATTCCAACAAGCTGTACCTGATTTCCGGCCTGATCCAGTTGGAGTCGTACCGGGAAGCGATCGAGTTTATTACCCGGGAAACGGATGTCCATGTGAATCACACCCGGTTTATCATGCGGGAGATCCCGGATCCGATCATCGGCGGACTGCTGCTCGGCAAGCTGAATCGGGCCAGCGAACTGAAGGTGAAGCTGGAAATCGACCGGGAAAGCAGCTTCCGCGACATTCCGGCGTGGATTGACCGCCACCATCTGATTACCATCATGGGAAACCTTGTCGATAACGCCCTGGAGGCGGTTTTGGCGCCGGGGGCTTTCGCCAGGGAAGTGAACGTCTTTCTGACCGACATCGGGGAAGTGCTGCTGTTCGAGGTGGAAGACCGGGGGCCGGGCATTCCCGACGAACACGCGGACCGCTTGTTCGAATTGGGGTTTTCCACGAAAGCGCAGAAAAATCACGGCTTTGGCCTCGCCCTGGTCAAACAGGCTGTCGAGCAGTTGAACGGACACGTCAGTCACACGCCCAATCCGGACGGGGGAACGATTTTTACCGTCGTCATTCCAAAAGAAGCCGATGCAGCAAGGAGGGGAAGGGAACGCCATGAAAGCGAGGAGTGATGAGCCCATGATACAGGTGTTGATCATCGAGGACGACGTGCGGATCGCCGAAGTGAACCGGCGCTTCGTGGAAAAGGTGAGCGGGTATCAGGTCATTGGCATCGCCACGAACCAGCAGGAGGCCGTGGACCAACTGGACATTCTCCAGCCCGATCTGGTGCTGTTGGACATTTACTTTCCCGACATGAACGGTTTGGACTTTTTGTCGGTCATCAAGGAGCGGCGTTCGGAGACGGATGTGATCATGCTGACCGCCTCCAAGGAAGTGGATACGGTGGTGGAGGCGATCCGCTGCGGCGTGTTTGATTTCATCACCAAGCCGCTGATCTTCGAGCGCTTGCAGCAAACGCTTGCCAACTACCGGGAGTTCCGGCAGAGGGTGCGCGCCTTGCAAACAGAGCGGGGGCACATCAATCAGGAAGAAATTGACGAGCTCATACGCGCGGCGGGACCCAACGGCGGAAGGGATAGCGGTCTGGTCAAGGGAATCGACAGGATCACGCTGGAGAAAGTGGCTGCCTGTCTCAGCGAGGCGGGGGAAGTCACCACCGAACAGGTGCGAAGGGCAACGGGGACGAGCCGTTCGACGGCACGCCGCTACCTGGAATACCTGGTTGTCACAGGAGAGGCGGTCGCGGACCTCTCCTACGGGGCGGTGGGACGGCCGGAGAGGGTCTACAAAAGCGTGAAAAAGGCGAAAGGAACGGCGGAACGATGATGGCGCTGCGGCCGTTTTTCACCATCCTGATCGCGGCGGCAGGGGGCGCCGTTTTCTCCCTGCTTCGTCTGCCGCTGCCCTGGCTGCTGGGACCGCTGGCAGCAATCGTCGGTTCGGTCATGCTGGGGTGTGACAGACTGTGGCTGCCTTCCTGGTTTCGCCGGATCGGCCTCGTGATCGTCGGCGTCGCGCTGGGCATGCGGATTACCCGGGACATTTGGGGGGCCATGGCGGATCACATCGGGATGATGCTGGCAGCCACGATCGTGACCATCCTGTTCGGCCTGATGCAGGCCTGGGCGATCCACAAGCTGTACCAGGTGGACGTGATCACGTCCATTTTCAGCAACATCCCCGGCGGACTCTCGGAGATGGCCACGATCGGCAGGGAGCAGGGCGGGAATCTGCAGATTATTTCCCTGTTTCACTCCATTCGCATCGTGACGGTTGTGTTCGTGACGCCGTTCGTCGTGATGACGCTGTCCCACAAGGCCAACCTGCTGCCGGTACAACCCGCGAGTCAGACGGTCGGCTGGATGCAGGCGGCGGTGTATTTGGCCGCCGGGGCGCTGGGAGCGGTGGCAGCCGCCCGTTTGAAGATCCCGGCGCCGTATTTCCTGGGGCCGCTTTTGACGGCGTCTCTGGTGTCCTTTGCGCTTTCGTTGACAGGCGGCACTGCCGGTACGGGCACGCCGGCCCTGTCCGGCCTCGTCGTGAAAGGCGCTCAGCTTTTGATCGGGGCGGGGATCGGCATTGAATTCAGGCGGGAGGAGATTCGCACCTACCGCAGGCTGCTGGTGCCTTCGCTGGCCGCGTCTCTGCTGCTGACCACCCTGACGTTCGCGCTTGCCCTCCTGCTGTCGTATGCCACGGGCATCGACCTGCTTACCGGCATGCTGGCGACGGCGGCCGGCGGCGCCGCAGAAATGAGCCTGACTGCCCTGGCGATCGGTGCCGACCCGCTTCTGGTGACCGCCTTTCAGCTCTTTCGCGTGATGTTCATCGTCACCGTCTTCTCGTTTTCCGTCCGCTGGCTTCTCAAGCGGCGCGGATTGAACGGCAAACAGGCAGGCGCGCTGAGGAAGCGTGCCTGCCTTGCTGTTGGGGGAAATGGGGCAGCGGCCTTAGAAAAATTCGACCGTTCCCGCCAGGTTGATCATCGCCCGCATCGTTTTGTACAGGTCGTGCTGATCGGCGGCGGTGTAGTGTACCGTGCAGCTTTCCCTCTCGTACCGGGTGCCGGGAACGATGGCGGCCATCTCCGCCTGACCGGCATGGGAGAACTCGATGGCCAGTTCCAGCGGGGTCGTGGCCCGCAGCGGCGCCATCTGTGCGGCCCGGGACAGCGCCAGCTTGGTCTGCCGCTTCAGTTCGGCGGTCGCCTCCTCGCGGGACAGACAAAGGGCGGCTGTGCGGGATACCGCCTGTTTGACCACGGCGGTACAAATGTCAGGGATGAGTGCTTTCGCCTCTTCCGCGATCAGGTTGTCCCCCGACACGAGGCAGACGGGCACGCCGTACAAACCGGCGTAGACGGCATTGAAGCCGAATTCCCCCACCACCTGGCCGTTGATGTACATGTTGCGGACACAGCCTGACATCGTGTGGCTGAGGACGCCGGGCACCCCCTGCCGCGTGTGGTAGCCGATGAAGAGGGCGGCGTCAAAGCTTTCGTCCAACCCCTGCATCATCGAGAAGTCGCGGGGGGAGCCGGCCACCAGTTTCGCCTGGGGATGCAGCGACTCCCACAGGATGTTGTTCATGGTATTGTGGCTGTCCGCCACCACGATTTCCGTTGCGCCCCACTCCAGGGCGGCTTCGATGACGGCGTTGGCGTCGTCCGTCATGAACTGGCGGCCGCGCTGGTAGTTACCCCCGGCGTTCGGATTGATGTAGCTGGTGTCGACAATGCCGGAGATTCCTTCCATGTCGACGGAGAGAAACAGTTTCATCGGGCCCATCCTTTCTCGTACGATTCTGAATCATTCCTCTTCTATGAAAGCAGATTGTCCGGCCGGAGGCAACACCCTGTACGCCGGCGGACCGCTTCACAGAGGCAGAAAAAAACACGGCTGCCGGGAAGGCGGCATGGTCATAGCCCCGTCAAGTAGACAGTAAAAAAAGAGGAATCACCTAAGCGGCGATCGCTTCTCGATATTCAACCGGGGAGAGGTCGCCGAGTTTTTTCTGGAAGCGTTCATTGTTATAGTAGTCGATATATTCAGCAACACATTTACGTGCCGCAGCTTCACTATCTGGCTTCGCCAGGTAAAGCTTTTCCGTTTTCAGATGGGAAAAGAACGACTCGATACATGCGTTGTCAAAGCAATTCCCGCGTCTTGAATGGCTTCCCATAAGTTCTTTCTCCTCGAGTAGATCCCTGTACGATTTGGTTGTGTATTGAAATCCTTGGTCGGAATGGAGAATAGCGTTTTTGGCGTTCAGTTGCTTTACGGTGTCCAATACGAGCTGGAGATCGTTACGCGCGGATAGCTCCCATGCTACGACTTCCTTGTTACAAAGGTCTAAAATAACCGACAAATAGACAAAATCATGACCAATTCGAATATAGGTAATGTCAGTCACAAATTTCTTCAAAATGGTTTCTGCTGTAAATTCACGGTTGAGGACATTCGGAAAGACTACGGATGGTTTGCGACCTGCAAATGGCCGTTTCTTGCGGATAACTGAACGAATTCCCAGCTCACGCATCAGCCTACGCACCTTTTTGTGGTTAACCAAAACCCCTTCTTTGTGTAAAGCCGTACGCATACGTTTGTAGCCGAAATAAGGTCGCAGTCGATGAATAGCAAGGATGTGCTCTTTTACATTCGTATCCTGCTCGATACGGGTTTTACGAGATTCCCGGGCAGCTTTCCATTTGTAATAACCCGACCGCGATACTTCGGCAATCTTGCACAGCATGATGATGGGATACTTGTGATTCATTTTTTCGATGGTCCTAAACCGGGCTTGCTGATCCAACTTCCCTCCCCATGCAGATTCGGATTGAGCTTTTTTAGGTATTCGACCTGCGCTTTCAAATAGGCGTTTTCCTCTTCAAGGCTACTGAAGTGTTTCTTATTCCAACGCCCACGATAATCCTCAAACGATTCTCCGCTCTGGTGCTTACGTACCCAACTGATGATCTGTGCATCACTTTTAATTCCCAGCTTTTCTCTTATCTCCTGATAGCTCCACTGCTCTTCCAAACGCAAGCGAACAGCCTCTTTCTTCGTATCCTCGCTATAACGAGTAAAGACCTGTCCCTTCTTTGGTGGCATGAAAAATCCCCTCCGGTCAACAGTAATGAGTCCATGATATCATGAACTCTTTTTTTACTGTCTACCTTGAGGGGATAATACCAGCAGGCCGTGTGTTCTTTGATCTTTTCATCTCGGGACAAACGGGCAGCTTACAACAGACGGCGGTACAGCGCCAGGGTGCGTTCCGCCATGCGCTCGATGGTGAAGGTGTCTTCCACCGTCCGCAGGGCGTTGCGGACGAGTGTTTCGCGCAGGTCGGGCGATTGGCGCAGCTCCTGCATGGCCCGCGTCAGCCGCTCGACGTCGCCCGGTTCCACCGTCAGGCCGGTTTCCCTGTCCTTGACGAACTCCTTGACGCCCCCGACGTTGCTGGCGATGACCGGCACTTCCGAGGCCATCGCTTCGAGCAGCGTGTAACCCAGTCCCTCGTAGAGGGAGGAGTGGACAAACGCGTCACAGGCATGCAGGCAGGCGGGGATGTCCTGGCGGAAACCGGCGAACCGGACCCTGTCCTCCAGGCGGTGTTCGCGCACCTTCGTTTCCAGCAGCGCGCGCTCGGGACCGTCTCCCACCATGACGAGGCGGACGTCCTCTGCGCCGTGGTCCCGCGCCAGGCGGGCAAACGCGTCGACCAGGAGCGGCAGCCCTTTCACCGGGACGAACCGGGCGACCGTGGAGAACAAAAACGCCTCGTCGGGAATGTTCCACTCCGCCCGCAGCCGCTTCCGGTCCTCGTCACGCCGATGCGTCTGCCGGTAGGGGGCCAGGTCCATGCCGTTGTAGATGACGCTGATGCGGTCGTCGGGCACACCCTCCTGCCGCAAAATGTCCGCAAGTGCGCCGCTGATCGCCACAAAGTGACGGTTCCATCGGCGGGTGGACCGTTCCATCAGCGTGACGGCGGCGTACGCCAGCGGATGGACGTAGTCGTAGCGGAGGTGGCTGTGCACGGTGGTGACCAGTACGGGGCCGGTTCCCTGTACGGCCAACCGGGAAAAAAAGTTCGCTTTTACGCCGTGGGTATGTACAATGTCCGGTTGAAAGCGGCGAAACGTCTCGCGCAGCGCCTTCAGCAGGCGCACGTCAAAGCGGCCGAACCTGTCCAGCGGGATGACGGAGACGTCGGCCTTGCGCAGCTCGTCGGCGAACAGGGAGTTGTAAAAGCAGACGACCGCCACGTCCACCGCTTCCTGCGGGAGGGAGGTGACCAGGTTGAGAATATGCTGTTCCGCTCCGCCAAATTCCCCCCCGCCGATGACGTGGAGGACTCGTAATTTGCTCATGACAATCCACCCAAACCTTTATGACAAACCCTCTATCGAAGTCATTTCACATCAGCCCGTTCTTCGGTAGAGGTAGTTTTCTGCCGGGATCAAAAAGCAGGACCGGGAAGCGCATCCATTCTGATCCTGTCCGGAAACCCTCTGATTGAAGCCATTTCGCAGACGCTGGTTCTTCGTTAGAGGTGGTTTTTCCCGCAGGATCAGGAAGTAGGACCGGGAAGCGCAACCATTCTGATCCTGTAAGAAAACCCACCCGGCCATAGCATACGCTCAACCCACTCGGCGATGGCTGACGCTGTGCCGAGCGGGGTCCCTTGCTTCGCCGGGCGGGGCCCCTCAACCAATCTTGCAAACTGCCGTCGCGATGAGACACATCATCTCTTCCTGATTCGAAAAACAAAGCCATTCTCACTATAGCAGATGACCGGTGGATTCGCAATAACGCTGGACATGTGGTATCTTGGTGAAGGAGCATTACGAGAATGGACAAAAACGAGGAAGGTATCCCGATGAAGACCCGCAGTGTGTTGATCATCTGTTACATATTCCCGCCGATCGGCGGAGGAGGCGTGCCGCGGCCGTTAAAGATGGCCAAATACCTGGGAGAGTTTGGGTGGAACGTGCACGTGCTGACCGTTGACCCTGTCTACCACGCCACATTGGACCCGTCCCTGCTGGCGCAGGTGCCGGCGGACGTCACGATACACCGCGCCAAGGAGTGGCCCTTGCTGCCGCGACGGGGCGGGGCTGTTGCCCCGGCTGCTGCGGCGGAGGCGGCTCCGGCCCGACGTTCGCTGGCAGCGTCGCTCAAGCAGCAGGCGGTCGGTTTGTTGAAAAAAGTGAAACCGTACCTGTTGATTCCCGACGACCAGATCCTTTGGCTGCCCAACGCGCTGAAGCTGGGGCGGGAGATCATGCGCCGGGAAAAGATCGACGCGATCTTTTCCACCTCCGGCCCGGTGACCAATCACCTCGTCGCCCGCCGTCTCGCTCGCGAGTTCGGGGTGAAATGGGTGGCCGATTTCCGCGATCCGTGGACGCAGAACATGCACTCGTCGGGGATCGCCTGGCGGGAGCGGCTGGAGGAGCGCATGGAAGCCGGCGTGATGGCGGAGGCTGACGCCGTTACCACGGTGACGGCCACGTTTGCCGAGAACTTCCGCAAAAAACACGGCAGCCGCATTCGCCGTCTGGAGCTGATCTACAACGGCTTTGACCAGGCGGATTTCGTCGGCCTCACGCCGGAGCATGCCGCGCCCGGCAAGTTTCACGCCGTCTACGCCGGCATTTTGTACCAGAAGCGCAACCCGCGCCTGCTGCTTCGGGCGATCCGCGAGCTGATCGACGCGGGAGACGTGGAGCGCGAGGACCTGCTGCTCAGTTTTGCCGGCGTGTTTGACTATCCGGGTTATTCGGAAAACCGGGACTGCGTGGAGGCGTTGGGATTGGGCGACGTCGTCCGCGTGCTCGGCAACCTGCCGCACAAACAGGCGCTCGGCCTGATGAAAGGAGCGGACGCGCTCCTCCTGATCGGGGACGTTTCGCCGGACGCCGGAGCGTACATCCCCGGCAAGCTGTACGAGTACATGGGCATCGGCAAGCCGATCCTCGCCCTGAACAAGCCAGGGGAGGCGACGCAGATCATCCAGACGTTCCGCCTGGGCCAAGTGGCCGACCCGGAAGACAAGGAAGCCATCAAGCAGGCGTTCCTGAAGCTGTACCGGGAGTGGAAGGCGCAGGGAGCGGCCGGCGCGGCGGAACGTGACGACGACTTTGCCGAACGGGTCAAGCCGTACGAACGGCGCGAGCAGGCCCGCCAACTGGCGGAATTGATGAACGAATTGGTCGGACCATGACCGAAAGCAGACTCCGCACCCAGTGGGTGCGGAGTTTTTTCTTGCGAAGAGACGCTGTTCGGCGAAATTATTTTCTGGATTGACAATATCAGGAAATGGATTGTAATGTAATCATGTAATTGCAGTTACATTGTGGTCCCAACGCGGCAAGGGAGGATGGAGCGTGAGCAGACACTCTGCCAAACGGGCAAGGAGCCATGTGATCTCTGTCCGCCTGGATGACGAGATGCTGCAGGCGGTCGACCTCCTGGTCCGGGCCGGGCTGTTCCAAAGCCGCTCGGAAGCGGCCAGCCAGCTGATCAAGGCGGGCGTGCAGGCGTCGGGCGAGTGGCTCCGCCAGGCGCAGGAGATAGCGGACAGCGTGCAAAAGATGAAGCAGGCGTTCATGGAGGCGGTCAAGCAGAAAGACGTGCAGACGGTCTCGCGGCTGCTGGAACAGGACGGGCGTCTGGCGGAGGAGCACGCAAAACAGCCGGGGGATACGCCGCTGCTGCTGGCGGTTTATTACGGCGCGGAGGAAGTGAAGGAACTGCTGCTCGACAGAGGCGTCCGGCTCAACCTGTTTGAAGCGGCGGCGGTCGGCGACGTCAAGGCGCTGGAGAAGCTGCTTGCGGATGCGCCTCGGCAGGTGAACGCCTACAGCCACGACGGATGGACGCCGCTGCATCTCGCGTCGTTTTTCGGCAGGGAAGACGCGGCCCGGCTGCTGCTCGACCGCGGGGCGGACGTGCGCGCCGTCTCCCGCAACCGGATGGAAAACACGCCGCTGCACGCCGCCTTGGCCGGCGGACACGGCGGGATCGCGCTGATGCTCCTGGACAGCGGAGCGGATGCCGAGGCGGCCGATTCGGCGGGCTGGACGCCCTGGCATCACGCGGCGGCCCACGGCCTGCCACACGTGGCGGAGCGGCTGCTGAAGAGCGGAGCGGACGTAAACAGCCGCAACCGCCAGGGAGTCACGCCGCTTGGGCTCGCCCTGCAGAAGAGGCAGACGGAAATGGCTGCGCTGCTGCGGGCGCACGGCGGAACGGAATAACGAAAAAACGGGGGGAACGTGGATGAGCAAACGGGAGGACATCATGCAGGCGGCAATGAACGGCGACGCGAAAAGCGTGCAGGCCTGTCTGGCTGCGGACGGAAGTCTGGCTGGGGCGTACAGCGAGGACGGCTGGACAGCGCTCCACCTGGCCGCTTACTTTGGCCATCTGGAGGCAGCGCTGGTCCTGCTGGATCACGGCGCCGATCCGGAGGTGCGCTCCCGCAACCGGATGGAAAACACGCCGCTGCACGCGGCCGTCGCCAATCGGCAGGTGGCTGCGGCGAGACTGCTGCTGGAGCGGGGGGCCGATGTAAACGCCGTCCAGAGCGGCGGCTGGACGGCCCTGCACGAAGCGGCCATGCTGGGCGATGCGGGGATGGTCACCCTGCTGCTGGAACGGGGAGCCGATCGTGCGGCGCAAAAAGAAGACGGCCTGACGCCGCTTGATCTGGCGCGGGAAAACGGACACGATGCGGTCATCGCGCTCCTCGCCGGACAAGCGGACGGAAACGGGTGAGGGACGAACGATGCTGGCGGTTCAGTTTCTGCGGGCGTACAACTTTTTCTACTTTTCGCTGCTTGCCGTCTTTATCTCGTTTTTACCCGTGTACCTGACGTTTCGCGGCGTGTCGCCGGCACAGATCGGGGTCCTGATCGGAATGGGCTCGTTTGTCGGCATCCTGTCCCAACCCTTGTGGGGCATGGTGAGCGACCGGTACAAGACGATCAAGAAGATCGTGCTGCTTACGCTCGGTATTTCCGTAGCAGTCGGTTTCGCCCTGTTTCAGTCGGTCCATCCGGCGGCGTTCTTTCTCCTGGTGGGGGCGATGTACCTGTTCATGCTGCCGACCGATCCGCTGACGGAGAGCCTCAACTACCGCGTCGCCGAGCAGCACGGACTCTCGTTCGGGGCGATCCGGACGTTCGGCGCGATCGGGTACGCGTCCGCATCGCTGATCGTCGGGTTTGCCGTAGACCGGCTGGGGATGGAGCGGCTCTCCTGGGTGTATGGAGTGTACGGCCTGCTCGCGTTCGCCTTCTGTCTGGCCGTGCCCGACGCGCCGGCGAGCGGCAAGCGGCTTTCCTTTGCTGACTTGCGCCGGTTTTTTGCGTACCCGGCGACGCTGCGCTTTTTCCTGCTCGTCCTGGTGGCGGCGATTCCGCACCGCACCAATGACAGCTTTTTGGGCGTCTTCGTGCAAAGTCTGGGCGGAACCTCGGGAATGGTCGGCCAGGCCTGGTTCGTCGCCGCCATCAGCGAGGTGGCGTTTTTCGCGCTCAGCGCCTGGCTGCTGCGAACCGGCAGCGAAATCAAGTGGATCACCCTGACGGCCGGCCTGTACGCCGTCCGCTACGCGCTGTGCGCGGTGGCGGCTGATCCAATCTGGGTGGTGTTTCTGCAGGTGATGCAGGGGATCACCTTTGCTATGTTTTATACGGCCACGATTCAGTATCTGTACCGGATCATTCCCGAGGAGTGGAAGGCGACGGGGCAGACCGTGCTGGCCATTCTGTTCTTCGGCGTCTCGGGGATTGTCGGGTCGATAGCCGGGGGATGGCTGTTTCAGCACCTGGGAGGCTCCGCGCTCTACCTGGGGATGGCGGGGGTCTCCCTGGCCGGCTGCTTGTACAGTCTGACGCTGTGGCCGCGGGGAACCGCGTCAACGTGACGGGACGGCGCGGAATCCAATGAGGCATAAAAAAAAAAGAGGCGATGGGTGTCGCCTCTTTTTTGTTCGCCGGAAACACCGGCGGCTGCTTTGCGATTGTTCAATACAGCAGATACTTTTCCACTTCCTCCGGGTCCTTGATCTCGATCCCCGGGTCGTTGTACTTGTAAAACTGGAAGAACACCTGCTGGTCCATCGTGCCCCCCTCCGGCATCGGCAGGATGATCCAGGTCTCGTATTGATGGATCAGCCGGTCGTCCTTGCCGAACCAGAAGGTGGTCTTGATCGTGGAATCCCGCAACACGGCCGCCATGTCCGGGCGGTCGGCCAACTGCTTGCGCAGCGGCTCAAACAGCGGGCTCTTGCTGGCCGCCAGCCAGTCTGCGCCGGTCATTTTCACTTCGAACGGGACGCAGACCGTGCCGTACACCTTCTCTTCGTTTAACTGCACCGCCTGATCCATAAACGGCAGCCAGTCGTCAAAACCGGCCAGCACGTCAAACGGCAGCGGGGTTTCCCGAGCGGTCATCCAGGCATCGCCGACCCGGATGTACCGCTTGTCTCCGATTCGGTAATACTGATAGTCCTGGCGGGCGATCCGCGCATCCACATTGTACCCGTTCGGCTGCACGACGGCGCCGTTAAACATGCTGGTCGTGGTGCGGCTCATGATGGAATTTTTGACATAGCCCTTGTACCAGAACTTCTGTGCATCCTTGTCCGTTTTCGCTTTTTCCAGCGCCGTCTTCAGCCACTCGCTCGCCGACTCCGTCTGCTGCGGGGCCGTCTTTTCCGACGGCGTGCCGTAATTGGTGGTGGCGAAAGACTTGGGCCCCGACTCATAGGTGCAGCCGGTCAAAAGCAGGGCGGAAGCGAGAGCGGACAGGGCGAGCAGTCCCACGGTTCGTTTACGCATGGCGAACCCTCCTTGCGATCCCGTAGCCGATCAATCCGACAAACACGAGGATGACGAGCGGCACGACGGGCACGTTGTGTTGCTTGAACACGATGAGGCGGTGCTTGTCGTAGATGGTGGCGACGATTTCGTTCTCCTTGTCGCCGTCGATGTCGCCCACCTGCACGTTCAAGAGCGGCAGGTAGATGCGCCAGGTCTGCTCCAGTCCTTCCGGCGTGTAGCGGTACCCGGCCAGGTAGCGGGTGTCGGTGGTGCTCACCCAGCTTTTCGCCATGGCGACGATCTCCGGTTCTCCGCTCGATCCGACCGGGGCGTAGTTGGTGAAGCGGAAGCTGCGGTCGCCTTCCTCGCTCGCCCAGAGGATCTCCCAGGTGCCGTTCGGCTTCGCCTTCAGAATGTAGGACGGACTGTTGGCCACCAGCAGTTCGTCGGCCCCGTCCTTGTCCAGGTCGGCCGGGATGAATTCTGCGGTCGCCAGCGGCATCTCCTTGCGCGTCAGGGAGTACGCCTCCACGGCGGTGCCGTCCGGTTCCACGGCCATGACGCTGAGGTGTTCGCCCATGGTGATGAGCCCCTCCCGACCGTCCGGCAGCTTCATCGTGCCGACCAGCTTGGTCGCCTTGGTGGTGGCGGCGAACGGCTTTCCTTCATACGTTCCGCTCAGAAGCCCTTCTTTGATGGAGACGTCGCGGTACTTCTCGCCCATCGCGCTGCGGGTGTCCATGCTGCCGCCGTTTTCCGCCAGCCTGTCCCCGATGTTCTGCATGTCCAAAAGCAGGGCGCGGTACGGCGCAGTTCCCACCTGCAGCATCGCTTCCGCGTAGGATTGGCGCTGCACGTTCGGCACCAGTTGGCCGTCCTTCATCGTGTAGTACGGGAAGCCCGGGTAGTCCGACGGCATTTGTTCCTTGATTTTTGCCATCGTCTCCGGCGCGATCTGGTCATTGGGCATGCGCACCAGCTTTCCGTCCTTCCAGGTGAGCACGTACAGGGAGACGGGCTCGGCCTGCAGGTGCAGGAGCTTGTCGGCCAGCGCCTTCCGCTCTGCTTCCGTCTCCGGCTTCTTCGGCTTCTCTTCCGGCAGGGGCATCTCCTCGGCGTTGCCGTACGTGATGATCTCCTGCTTGCCGTCCCCGTCCACGTCGTAGAGGGTGACGGGGAAGTAGTCCACCCAGGCTCCGTTGTAGAGGCGTTCCGATTCATATTTCAGCGTGAAGTGACTGAGCGCGGCCAGGTTGTCCCGGTGGAAGCTGACATTGGCCAGCACGGCGACCAGCACCAGCGCGCCGACGGCCGACCAGTTCAGGCGGCCGTACCATTTGGCAATCAGGGCCACGACTCCGATCGCCACCGCTCCGCCGATCACCACGGCGACGAGCGATTTGACGTCCACGTGAGCGAGGGCGCGGTCCAACAGCAAAAAGCCGAGCGTAAAGACGACCACCTGCCGCCGCTCGTCCGGATGCACCAGGACATAGCAGAATCCGAGCAGCGGCAAAAAGACGATCAGGGCGATCCAGGAGAGGTCCAGGAACGCCGGTTTGACCAGGATGTGATAGATGAGGAACAGGGCGATCGCGTACAGTGCCCAGTTCACGGCAGACAATACACCATTGCGGCGCATGGACTCACCACCTTTTCTCTTTCGCTTGGTCGGCGTACAGTGCACACAGGAAGCCGCCAAACAGCCAGAAGTAGAGGGACATGAACGGCACCTCGAAAATGTTTTCCACCAGGTTGTGCATGGCGACGGCAAACAGGCCGCCAAACAGCCCCAGCAGCAGGAAGAACGGCGGCTTTCCGGCCTGTGCCCGGATGAGCCGGACCGCGTAGCGGAACGTCGTGGCAATCAGCGCGATGAGCATGATGACGCCGATGATGCCCAGCTCCGCGATGCTTTTAAACAGGTAGCTGTCGGTGTAAATCGTGCCGAAGTGGCGGGAACCGACGGCGCCGCCGTGATGGCCGAGCCCCACCCCGAACAGCGGTTCCAGCCGCATCTTGTCGTACGCCTCTCCCCAGCGGTCCAGACGTCCGGCCTGCATGCTGGATTCGAGGTACTCGGGGGTAAACAGGGTGAAGATGCGATTGGAAATCTTCCCGATCAGGGGAGTCGACTCCGGCACGAAGTACAGGCCGATCAGGCCGACGATGCCGGCGAGCATGAGATAGCCGGCCAGCCGCTTGTTCCACAGATAGCAGCAGACAAACAGCGCCACAGCCAGCGCGATCCAGGCCCCGCGCGAACTGGTCAGCAGCAGGGCGAGCAGCGTCGTCAGCGCGACGATCCACCAGATGATGCGCTCTCTCCGGTTCGCTGTCGTGACGGCCAACCCGACCGCGACGGGAGCGATCAGGGCCATGTAGCTGCCCAGCACGTTGGGGCTGGTGACGAACGAAAACGCCCGCGTCGTGACGGCTTCCCCTTCCTGCACCCACGACTGCGGCGTCTGTACGCCCAGCACCACCTGCATGACACCGACGACAGCGGCGAGAAAGCCGACCGCCGCGAGCACTTTCAGGAACGTGACCAGTTGCTCCGTGTCGCGCAGCAGGTAAAAGCCGATGAAAAAGGCGATCATGTACTGGTAGACGGCGCGGAAGCCCTCCACGCTGGCGTCCCAGTTGGCCATGTCGGCCACCGTCAGGGCCAGTCCGTAGACGATGAACGCCGCAAACGTATGCTTGATGGCGGGCATGTCCCGCGTACCTTTCCAATAGGCGAGAAAGGTAAACAGCAGGAGGACGAGCAGCAGGCCGTCATCCCACAGCGACGAAACGACTGGAATCGGCAAAATCTTTCGCAAGACGTAATCGATAACGGGATAGGCCAGCAGGATATAGAGCCAGGTGCCTGACTGCCTTCCCCACTTCCATACGATCTCTCTCATCTCGTTATTTATCCTCCTACACAGGGATTAACCCCACTATTATAATGAATGGGCGAATGCTGTCGCAAGGCGGAGGGGAAAGTGGTTGGTAGGAAAACGAGAAATACGCTATGATAACAGGTGTGCTTTTTAAGAGGATGGGCGCGTCTTGCAAAGATGGGAGATTCGAACGATGAGCATAATCAAGACTGCCTCGATGATCGTCGTACTGACTTTGATCGGGAGGCTTCTCGGCTTTTTCCGCAACGTCTATGTTAACAGCCTGTACGGCACAAGCGAAGCTTCGGACGCCTTTTACACTGCGGTGACGATTCCGCAGACGCTGTTTCTGGTCGTGCCGGGAGCGATCAACGCCGTGTTGATTCCCACCATGCGCGGGCTGATGGAAAAAGAGGAGCGGACCGGAGCGCTGTACAACAAGATGCTGACCATCGTGTTCGCTGCGTTTCTGGCGATGGCGGTGCTGGGCGTCGTCTTTGCCCGGGAGATCGCCTGGTTGATGGGAGCGCAGGAAAACACGCTGGAGATGACGGCCGACATGCTTCGGTGGATGTGGCCGTCCGCCGTGTTCATCGGACTCGCCGGCCTGTGGTCCAGCGTCTGCAACGCCCACCAGCACTTCTTTACCCCGACGCTGGGAACGGTGACCAACGGCGCTCTGGTGATCGCCAGCATGTACCTGCTGGTGCCGCTCTACGGGCCCGACGGACTGGCCATGGCGACCACCCTCGGCTACCTGGCGGCGATGCTGCCGATGCTGCCGACGCTGCGCCGATTTGGCTACCGCCAGCACTTGTCGTTTGCATGGAAAGAGGATGAAGCGCTGCGCAGCATGGGGGAGCGGGTGGTGCCCATCCTGATCGGCGCTGTGGTGTCCCAGGCGACCACGTTTTTGGAGCGAGGCTTTGCCAACGGTTTGGGACCAGGCAACGTATCCGCGCTGGCCAACGCCAACCAGATCGTGCAGATGCCGATGGCAATATTCGTCGGGGCGTTTACCCTGCCGCTGTTTCCGCTGCTGGCCAGCCACGTGAAGCGGGGCGAGATGGACCAGATGAAGCAGATTCTGCAAAAAGGGCTGGCGTATCTGCTGATCCTGCTATTGCCGGTGACGGCGGGTCTGATTCTCTACGCCGATCCGATCGTGCGGCTCGCGTTCCAGCGCGGCGAATTCGGCGAGCTGTCCGTCGCGCTGACCGCCTGGGCGCTGCCCTTTTACGGCCTGGGGCTGTACGGGATGGCCGCCCGCGATCTGATCACCCGGGCGTTTTACGCGCTGGACAACACGCGAACGCCGGTCGTGATCGGGGTGATCGGGATCGCCGTGTACGCTGGCGCCAACTGGCTCCTGATCCCCTGGCTGGGACACGGGGGGATCGCCCTGGGGACGGCGGTTTCCGCCCTTTTCCAGGCGGTGCTGCTGTTTGGCCTGCTCTGGCGCAAAGTGGGAGCGCCCGTCAGCCGGAGCTTCGTGTGGACCGCGCTGCGGACGCTGGCCGCCTGCGGCGTCATGAGCGGCGGGATCCTGCTGGCCGATGCCTGGCTGTCCGCACTGCCGCTGTGGCTCTACCTGCCGCTTGGCGTGACGGGCGGCGCGCTGCTTTACTTTGCGGCGCTGTCCGCGCTGCGCGAGCCGCTGGTCGTCGAGCTTGTGCAAAAGCTGCGCAGACGGTCTACTCCCGCACAAAACCGGTAAGCGGACATTCCCGAATGGCGTAGCGGGTCTTGCCGGAAGCCGTCGGCGGAATCCGGTCGACATGGCATACCTCGATGCTGACTTCCCCCAGTTTGTCCCGAATGGCCCCCAACAGCCGGGCTTCGTCGGCCGGATCGTACCGATCCGGCTCTTTTACCAGTTTGAGCGTGAACATGTCCGGCCTGTGCTGGACGATTTGAAAGGTGCGGAAGCTGTCCAGATTGCGCATGATGTGGTTGAAGTAGTGGCCGTGCACGTACGTCCCGTGAGGCGTGACAAACATGTCGTCTTCCCGACCGTCGATGGCGGCGAGCAGCGGATAGCCGATGCCGCAGGTGCAGCCGTCCGACGAGAGGGCGATGACGTCGCCCAACTGGTAGCGCAGCCGGGGCATGACCGTGTTGTGCAGGTCGGTGACCAGAAGCGCGCCCCTCTCCCCGGGGGGAAGGGGGCGGCCGCTGGCGGGATCGACCACTTCCAGCACGCAGTTTTCGCTGAAGGCGTGCATGCGTCCGGCCGGACACTGGTAGGCGATGATGCCGCCGTCGCGGGCGCCGTATTCGTTGACGACGGGCGCCCGGAACGCTTTGGCGATCGCTTGCCGCTGGTAGTCGTGGAGCGTCTCCGCCGTGGATACCACCGCTTTCAGCTTCACGCCCGGACTGACGCCGCGGGCCAGCATCATCTCGGCCAGCAGGTGGAGGGCGGACGCGTACCCGTACAGGTAGACGGGACGGAACCGGCGGATCAGCCGCAGGTGTTCGTCCAGCCGCCGCTCGTCCAGGTCGTAGGCGGGAATCATCAGCCGGTTTTTCAACCAGCGCTCTTTCAAGCGAAACCGGCGGGCCTGCTGCTGGTTGAGCTCCAGCGGCGAGCCCCAGATCATGACAGACGGGTCGCCGATGCGAATGCCGTGCCAGGAGAGCCCCAGCCAGCGGGCCGCTTCGTAGCGTTCCACGGCCGGCCGGTTCAGGTAGAAACGGGTCGGTTCTCCCGTGGAGCCGCCGGTCCGGTTGGCGATCAGCCGGGAGGGGTCCGCGCCGTCGGTCAGGTACTGGTCCGACGACGCGCGGAAACGGGCTTTGCTGAGCGCGGGAAGGCGCTCCAGGAAGCGGAACGGGTCGTCGTTTGCCGCCTCCCAGTCGGATGCGTATGCAGTGTAGGCGGGGACGCGGCGGACAGCGTGGGCCAGCAGGCGTCTCAGCTTGTCGGCCTGCCGTTCCCTGAGCGCCTGCGGCGACAACTGCTGCGCCTCTCGCAGTTCGTGCAGATACTGCCGCGTGCGGTTCTGTTTCAGCCGTTCCATCAACGGCCAGTGCACGCGGCGGATGATTGTGCCTGTCAGCGGCATGGGGGTCGCTCCTTTCGCGGCGGCGGATTCCAAACAATGTTTGGAATCTTTTCCCATTAGTATGACTGCCGGATCGGGACCCTATACCTGTTTGCCGGATGGGAGGTTTCCTAGTAGGATAGAGAGAGGATTCACAGCGGGTTTATTCGCGAGGGACGGCAGGGTTTGCCGGACGCGGTCCGTTTTGTCGTTTGTGCGAAGCAAACGGCCGCCGTCCTCCGAAGAAAACCGGCTGTGCGGTACACGATTCGATTTGACACTGTTGCAAAGGAGTTTCCCATGGCCAAAAAAAGTCATTTCCTCGCCGGGGCGTTAATCCTCGCCGTGGCCGGGATTTTGTCCAAGGTAATCGGGATGTTTTACCGCATCCCCCTGCAGGAAATCGTGGGGGACAACGGGCTCGGTCTCTATCAGGAGGTATACCCGCTCTACCTCACTTTCTTGATTCTGGCGACAGCCGGCGTCCCCGTGGCCCTCTCCCGGGTGATCGCCGAAGCGCTGGCGGAAGGAAAGCAGGCCGCGATCAGCCAGATTCTCGCCCGCAGCATGGTGCTGATGGGCGGGATCGGGATCGTCCTGTTTGCCCTGCTCTACCTGAGTTCTCCCCTGATCGCCCGGATGATGGGCAACCCGCATCTGATCGAACCGATTCGGGCCATTTCGCTGTCGCTGCTGTTCGTTCCCTTGATCGCGGTGATCCGGGGCTTCTTCTACGGGCATCAGAAAATGCTCTACGTCGGCCTCTCCCAGATCGTGGAGCAGACGCTGAGGGTGGCCTTTATCCTGATCGCCTCGCTCTATCTCGTCTCGCTGGGCGAGGATACGGATCAGGTGATCACGGGCGTCAACTTCGGGACGATGATCAGCACGTTTTTGAGCCTCGGCTTTCTCGCCTTCCTGCTGTGGCGGCACAACCGCAAGCAGCCGTTCGCGACCGCGGGCGGGTGGAAGCGGCTGGACTGGTGGTACGACCGCGCCTTTTTCCTGTCGATGTGGCGCATCGCCTGGCCGATCTGCATCAGCGCGCTGGTCATTCCGATCTTCAGTCTCGTCGACTCGTTTTTGGCGATCAACATCTTCCGCTACGTCTGGCATGTGGACGGGCTGACCGCCGACACCTGGTTCGGCATCTACAGCCGTGGGGGCCCGCTCCTGCAGTTGGCCAGCCTGTTCGGCTCGTCCATCGCCCTGTCGATCGTTCCCGCCATCGCCGAAGCGCGGCAGCAGCGCGACGAGGAGCGGGTCACCACGCTGACTAAGCTCTCCCTGCGCTTTGCCTGGCTGATCGGCCTGCCGGCGGGTCTGGGATTGACCGCCGTGGCCGAAGGGGCCAACCTGGCGCTGTACGGCGACGTGGAGGGGACCCGGGCGATGGCGATTTTGGGCGTCAGCGCCATTCCGCTTTCCCTGCTGTTGGCCACCAACGGCATTCTGCAGGGGCTGGGCCGGGAAAAAGTGCCGGCGCTGCACCTCTTGTGGGGCGTGCTGGCCAAGATCGGGACGACGATCCTGTTCACCTCCCTGATGGGCATGGACGGGCTGTCCGTATCCTGGCTGTGCGCCACCGCCCTGGTTTGCGCCTTGAACATGCGGGTGATCAACCGGCTGGTGAAGGTGGAGTTCCAGTGGCGCTTTGACACGCTGTATCCGCTGCTCGTCGCCAACCTGATGCTGGTATTGGCCTGGGGCGCGACGGAGGCGGTCGGCTTCCTGCTGCATGGGAAAGCCCGTCTGGTGGGCGCGGCGGAAACGGTGATCGGGGTCGGGACGGGGATGCTCGTCTACCTGGGCATGCTGCTCGCCATTCCGCTGATCGACGAAAAAGAGCTGGAGTGGCTGCCCGGAGGCAACCGGCTGCGCGGCCTGATGAACCTGCTGCGCCGGAAAGAGTCGCCGACCGATTTCCGCTGACCTCGGCCTGTCGGCATCAAACAAGGGCTGTACCGTAAACGGAACACCTCCGATTACGGCACAGCCCTTTTCGTCTGTTCGACGGATCGGACCGGCGCGGCCCTGTCCCCGGCAAAAAAGCCGCCCCGTAATCCGGGACGGCTTCACGCTTGGCGGTCAGCTATGCTTGCTTTTGATAGACACAGACTACCATCTTGACGAAAAACTCGCGCAGGAACGGCAGCTTGGCCAGTCCGGAGACGACCGGGCGCAGCGGCACTTCCCGCTGGTAGACAACCGGATGGGGGACGCCCTCCTGGATGCGGCGAAAGCGCTTGATCGTCATCCGGTTGATGTAGGAAATGGTCTCTTTGCCGTCCGGCCCCTGACCGAAGCGGAAGGAGACCCGTTCCTCGCCGTCGGGCAGGTGGCGAACCAACTGCTTGTAGGCGTCGATCAGCGCCTGCTCGGAGAAAAACGCGTGCACCCAGGGAATCCCGATGGCGTCGGAGAGATGGGCGCCGTACGGGTGGTAGTAGGGCGGAAAGTTGATGTACAAGTGGCCGCCCGGCTTCAGCACGCGGAAGCATTCGTCCAGCGTCTGCTCCGGCCGGTCGACGTGCTCCATCGCGTCGTTCATGATGATCGTGTCGAACGTGTTGTCGTCAAACGGCAGTTCGGCCGAGTCCGCGGTCATGAACGCGACCCGGTCCGCCAGCCCTTTTTCGCGGGCGAAGGCGTTTCCCTCCTCGGCGTAATGGGGCACGATGTCAATGCCGATCATCTGCTTGGGACCGAATGTGGCGTAGTAGCAGGTTTTGCCTCCGCCGCCGCAGCCGATGTCCAGGACCGTCTTGTCGCGGAACATCTGCTCCTGCGAATGGTAGGGGAGGAAAAACTGGATCGTCTGGTCCCCTTTTTGGAACTGCCACTCGGTGTAGCTCATCGTCCCGTCGTTCGCCAGGTTGAACGGGTGAACGGGGAGCGGAAACAGCTTGTTCAAACGTATCAGAAGCTGGGAAGAAACGGACATCTGCACGTCCTCCTTTCGTCCGCGTTGCAGGGAGCCCTCCCCCTGCGGGCGCTCCGTTCGGCCGTCCGCTTACGTTTTGCGGCGCAGCGCCTGAAGCACCAGTTCGCTGCTTTTGGCGGCTTCCTGGGCGAGCAGCCGCGAGCGTTCGGCAATCACGCGCTTTTCCCGCTCCAGGTTGGCCAGCCGCTCGTTCAAGAGGGCAAGGAGCGCCGATTCGTCCAGACGGGTGATATGGCCGGCGCTGGGCATGCCGGCCCGCTCGACAAACCGGTCGATTTTCGGGTCGTAGGAGATGCCGGTAAACGGCGTCTGCAGCATGCAGGCGAGAATCAGGGAGTGCAGCCGCATGCCCAGCACGTACTCGCACTGTTTCAGCACGGACATGATGTCGTGAAAGGTGACCGGCTCGTCCAGGAGCTGCGCCCCCGGCTGCCGCATCATCCCGATGATGTCGCGGGAGGGAGCCAGGTCGCTGGGGTAATGCATCGGCAGAAACAGCACGTTCCATCCCCGCTCGGCAAACAGGTCGGCCGCCCGGGCGATGGCCTGCTTGAACCGCTGCTCCTGTTTCCAGTCGCGGACCGAGATGGCGACCAGCGGCTTGGACAGGTCGGCAAACTTGTCCGCCAAAAGCTGGCGCCCCCGCTCGTCGGACACGTCGTCCGGCGAAATGGTCAGCGCCGGATCGGCCGTCACGTAGACCGGCGCCTTGCTCACTCCGCACGCCTTGAAATCTTCGCCTGATTCAAAGTCGCGCACGGTGATCACGTCTACCCGGTTCACCACCCGCTTGATCAACAGGCGGCTGATCGGCTTCTGGACGGGACCAAACCCCTGGGCGTAAAACACGACCGGTTTGCCCAGCAGCTTGGCGATCGAGACGATCCCCAGGTAGTAAAGCACGCTGCGCGGACTGGTCACGTCCTGCATCAGTGTTCCGCCGCCCATCACCAGCATGTCGCTTCGCATCAACTCGCGCACGATGGTCGGCAGGCTCCAGCGGTTGTACGCCGGAATGCCAAACAGGGCCGTCGTTCGCTCCGGCTGGTTGGACAGCACGGCCAGGGACATATTCGGTTGTTCCCGACGCAGCGCGCTGATGATGCCATACAGGACCACATCGTCTCCGGCATTGTTAAAGCCGTAGTACCCGGAGATGAGAATACGCGACATGGAGTGAACCTTCTTTCTATATCAAACGTACAGGAAAAACACATTCTCAAGTATAATCGAGTAAATGCGGGGAAGTAAAGCAACCCTAGAACAAATAGAGGAAGCCCAGGGCGAACAGACCGGCCCCCATGAGCATCAGGGCGATCATCAGGACCAGCATCCCCTTGTTCTTGCGACGCCGGTAAAAAAATTCGTCAAACATGGCAAGCCTCCAAAACGGGTTTTCATCCATTCTACTATCATACCATGCAAGCGCACATCCTCGCCATCCATTCAGAGGATCAAATGGGAGAAAGGGGCAGGCAGACGATGGAACAAACATGGCTGAAGTACATCCTGCTGGTAGAGCGGGATGCGGAAGACGCGTTTGTCAGCGAGGTGCTGGCGAGCGCCTACACGCTCGGCTGGGTGGAGCCGCAGATCGAGGTGCTGACGACGGAAAACGGCTACGATTACGCGGAAAAGACGGACGGCCCGGTGATCGCCTACCTGTTTGAGCCGCTCAGGGGCAGCGAAGCCGAGCATGCGGAGCGGCTGCGGGACTATCTCAGCCGCTGGGGGGAGAAGGTCCGCCTGCAGGAGGTGGAGACGGTGGCGGAGGAGAACGAATCGTGGAAGGAGACATTCCGCGAGGTGCAGGTGGGCGACTGGTGGATTGCGCCCACGTGGACCCCGCCGGAAGCGCTGGCCCAAGCCAGGCACGTGCTCTGGATCGATCCCGGCGCGGCGTTTGGCACCGGCTACCACGGCACCACCCAGGACATCCTGCTGATGCTGCAGGAGCGGCCTCCCGCCGGCAAACGAGTGCTGGACATCGGCGCCGGTTCCGGCATCCTGTCGCTGTTCTGCGTCAAAAACGGGGCCCGGCAGCCGGTCTGGGCGGTGGATCTCAATCCGCAAAGCGAATACCAGATCCGGGTAAACCTGGCCAACAACGACCTGTCGGAGGAAGCGGTGGAAATCGTGATGGGCGACGCGCTGGATCCGGACGTACAGGAGCGGCTGCCCCGGGAGGCGGATCTCATCCTCGTCAATATCGGCGGAGATGAAGACGTGGCGATGCTGCCGCTGGTGCGGGAGCGGATCGCTCCGGGGGGAACGGTGATCCTTTCCGGGATCGTGCAGTGGAATCGCGGCAAGGTGCTGACCGCTTACGAACAGGCCGGATTCGCCCCGGTGGCGGAGCGGCACAGTGACGAGTGGGTGACGGTCATGATGAGGGACGTCCGGGAGTAGAGATGGTACGGGAACGATTTACGCCGGATCGGACCTGTGTCACAATGGGAGAAACGAACACGGAGGAGGAAACCGGCATGGAACAAGTCGTCATTGCCGCAGCCGGACGCACGCCGATCGGCACGTTCGGCGGCGTTCTGAAAGATGTAAGCGCTCGCAAACTGGCGGAAACGGTGATCCGCGGCGTCATCGCCAAATCGGGAGTGGATCCGTCGCTGATTGATGAAGTGATCCTCGGCAACTGCATCCAGCGGACCGACGAAGCCAACATTGCCCGCGTGGCAGCCCTTGACGCCGGGCTCGGCAACCGGGTGACCGGTTTTACCGTGCAGCGCCAGTGCGCCTCCGGCATGCAGGCGATCGCCAGCGGGGCCGCGCAGCTTCTGCTGGAGGAGAGCGAGGTGGTGATCGCCGGCGGCGTGGAGAGCATGAGCAACGCGCCGTACGTGCTGAAAAACGCCCGCTGGGGCAAACGCCTCACCCACGGGGAGATGACCGACGCGATGTGGGAACTCCTGACCGATCCCCATCACGGCATCCTGATGGGGGAAACGGCGGAACGGCTGGCGGAGCGCTACAGCATCAGCCGCGCCGAACAGGATGAAATCGCCCTGCGCAGCCAGCAAAACGCGGTGTGGGCCATCGACAGCGGCCTGTTTCGCGAGGAAATCATTCCCGTTCCGGTAACAAAGCGGGGAGAGACGGTAATGGTGGAGACGGACGAACATCCCCGCCGCGACGTCACGCTGGAGGGCCTGGCCAGGCTGAAGCCCGGCTTCCGCGAAAACGGGACCGTGACGGCGGGCAACTCCTCCGGGTTGAACGACGGGGCGTCGGCGGTCGTGCTGATGAAGGAAAGCCGGGCGCGGGAGCTGGGCATCGCTCCGCTGGGCAGGATCGTCTCGTACGCCTGGGCCGGGGTGGAGCCCGATCTGATGGGATACGGACCGGTGCCGGCGGTGAAAAAGGCGCTGGCCAAAGCGGGCCTGACGCTGGCCGACATCGATCTGATCGAAGTAAACGAAGCGTTCGCCGCCCAGTATCTGGCGGTGGAAAAGCTGCTGGAGCTGCCGCGCGACATCACCAACGTCAACGGCAGCGGCATCTCGCTCGGCCATCCGGTCGGCTCCACGGGCTGCCGCATCGTCGTCACGCTTCTGCATGAAATGAAGCGCCGCCAGGTCAAGCGCGGGCTGGCCACGCTCTGCGTCGGAGGCGGAATGGGCATGGCGATGGTCGTGGAAAGGGACTGAAGCGGCCGAACAGGTTTAAACGAGGCCTCCCCGGTCAACAATGGAAGCAGGACCCCATCGATGCTGCAGCAGAGATGGGGTCCTGTTCGTCAAAGGGAGGTCTCGTTCATGAACATGTTGTCTTTTTTGCGCAGATACGGAAAGCGGATCGCCCGGTACGGGGCGGCCCTCGTGGCGATCGGCTTATTGGTGGCGGTCTCCTTTGCCGCCTACCACTACAAGCGGATGACCCGGGAATGGTACGCCCCGCTCGAGGCGGAAACGGGAGCGCCTTTGGAGCAGACGGGGGAACGGCTGCCCGGCGCGCTTTTGGCCCAGGCCAAAACGCTCAAACCGTTTCTCCTGCTCGTCATCGGGACGGACAGCCGGGACGGGGAGCAGGCCCGCTCGGACACGATGATGCTGGCGGCCGTGCATCCCGCCAAGCAGCGGGTGCATCTCGTCTCCATCCCCAGGGACAGCTACATGGAACTGCCCGGAACAGGCTACGACAAGCTGAACCACGCCATGGCCTACGGCGGCCCCAAGCTGGTCAAACAGTCGCTGGAGCGCTTTTTCAACCTCAAGATCGACCGCTACGTGACGATCGACTTCGAAGGATTCCGGCAGGTGGTGGACGAGCTGGGCGGGGTGCAGATCGAGGTGAAAAAACGGATGAAGTACACCGATCCGAGCGACGACACCCACATCGACCTGAAGCCGGGACTGCAGACGCTGAGCGGCGAACAGGCGCTCGATTACGCCCGCTACCGCAAAAGCGATCTGGGGCGGGAAGACAGCGACTACCAACGGATCGCCCGGCAGCAGGAGATCGTCCGGGCCCTGGCCGACAAGGGCACGTCGGCGCAGACGCTGGTCAAGGCGTTTTCGCTGATGGACATTCTCGGCAGCCACGTCAAGACCGATCTGACCGACCAGGAGATCGCCTCCCTCCTGCTGGCGTACGGCGACCCCGAGCCCAATACGGTGCAGACGGACACGCTCACGGGGACGGACGAGCGGATCTGGCACAACGGCGTCCTCGGCTGGTACCATCTGGTGCCAAAAGAGGAGCGGTCCCGCGTCCGCCAACTGCTGATGGAGGCGCTGGCCCCTTGACCACGGCGCTGGCCTCCTGACCACAGAGCTTGCCCCTTGACCACGGGCGCTGGCCCCCTGATCACGGAAATTGCCCCTTGACCACGGGCGCTGGCCCCCTGATCACGGAAATTGCCCCTTGACCACGGGCACTGGCCCCCTGCACGGCGCTGGTTGGAGCCGGAGATTCCGCGGCCGCTTTTCCGGAGCGGCAGGCCTCTTGGCGGGAAGCCGGTCCGCCATGCCCGCCCGTCAACCATGCCCGCCCGCCAGGCGTAGACGCGAGGAGATCAACGGCCGGACAAGCCCGCGACGCCCCCGGACGGCCGCCGCAAAAAGCCCGTCGCCAGCAAGAACGGCACCCCCATCCCGCCCCGGACAGGCGGCTGCCATTTCCTGCAAAAAAATGGTCCGGTTTGTGTATTTTTCGTTGGAAAATTAATTATCTTTCGACTAGAATGGAAGCAGGAAGAGGTTATGAATGTGGATCGTACGGGAGAGGTAAGGCCAATAAGGGATTGGAGGGAATTTGCCCATGTCAAACGCCAAGCCTTGGATTGCCAGTTACCCGCCCGAGACCGCACCGTCACTGGAATACCCCCGTGTTCCGCTGACGCATTTTCTGGAACAGGCGGCCGCCGAGTTTCCCGATCATCCTGCGCTGTACTTCATGGGCAGGCGGATCACCTACCGGGAGCTCTTGGCGATGTCGTATCAGTTCGCCAACGCGCTGATCAAGCGCGGCGTGAAAAAAGGGGACCGCGTCGCCGTCATGCTGCCCAACTCCCCCCAGGCAGTCATCGGCTACTACGGCTCGCTGATGGCCGGAGCGACGGTGGTCATGACGAACCCGCTTTACACGGAACGGGAACTGATTCACCAGTTGAACGACTCGGGAGCCGAGACGATCATCACATTGGACCTGTTGTACAGCCGCGTTGCGGCCGTGAAGGCCTCCACCCCGCTGAAACGCCTGATGATTACGAGTGTGGGGGATTTTCTTCCCTTTTTCAAAAAGATGCTGTATCCGCTGGTGCAGAAGAAGCAGGGCCACCATCCGCAGATAACCTACGGCGGTGATGTTGAGCCTTTTCTTTCCGTGCTGAAAGAAAGCGCTATCAATCCCGTCACGCCTGAGGTTGACCCGGAAAAGGACATCGCGCTTCTGCAGTATACCGGCGGCACCACCGGCCTGGCCAAGGGCGTCATGCTGACGCACCGCAACCTCGTCGCCAACGCGCTGCAGTGTCAGGCTGTCATGTACAAGTTCGTCAGAGGGCGGGAACGGATCCTCGCCGCCCTGCCGCTGTTCCACGTCTACGGAATGACCACGGTGATGAACAAGGGCATTTCCATCGCGGCGGAAATCATTCTCGTCCCCAAATTCAACGTCAAGCAAATCCTCAAATTGATCGACAAGACCAAACCCACCCTGTTTCCCGGCGCACCCACGATGTACATCGGACTGATCAACCATCCTGACTTGCCCAAATACGACTTGTCCTCCATTGCCGCCTGCGTCAGCGGCTCCGCACCGCTGCCCGTGGAGGTCCAGCGCAGGTTTGAAGAACTGACCGGCGGCAGGCTGGTGGAAGGGTACGGCCTGACGGAAGCGTCTCCCGTCACCCACTCCAATCCGATCTGGGGGAAGCGGATCAGCGGCAGCATCGGCCTGCCCTGGCCGGACACCGACTGCCGCATCGTTGACCCGTCGACCGGGGAAGAGCTGCCCCAGGGAGAGATCGGGGAGCTGGCGGTCAAAGGGCCGCAGGTGATGCTCGGATACTGGAACCGGCCGGAAGAAACGGCGGCCGTCCTGAGGGACGGGTGGCTGCTGACCGGAGATATGGGCTACATGGACGCAGACGGATACTTTTACGTCGTCGACCGCAAGAAGGACATGATCATCGCCGGCGGATACAACATCTACCCGCGTGAGGTGGAAGAAGTGCTGTTTGAGCATCCCGCCGTCCAGGAAGCGGCCGTTATCGGCGTGCCGGACCCCTACCGGGGCGAGACGGTCAAGGCGTTTATCGTGCTGAAAGAAGGAGCGCAGGTGAGCGAGGAAGAGCTGGAGCGTCACTGCCGCCAGCGCCTGGCCGCCTACAAGATTCCGCGGATATACGAGTTCCGTAAAGAACTGCCCAAGACGATGGTGGGCAAGGTGCTGCGCCGCCAACTGCTGGAGGAGGAAAAGAAACGGAGCGCCGCCGAAGACCAGGTGAAGACCAGCTGAAGGCCATCCGGAAACGCGAGGAAAACAGGCGGCAACCGCCGCGTCGGGACCATCCCGTCGACCGTGAATGCTGTCCCGAACCGCCCTCCTGATTGGGAGCGGCCTTTTTCTTGTCGGACGGGCGTACGGCTTCGATCGGACCGGCTTTTTCGTGAGGGACTTCTCCGGGCAGACCACCTGCCGTTCGCTTTTGGCCCGGGCGGACGAGGGATTGACAGAGGCTGGAACCTGTATTACACTTTACACATGAATGAACGATCATTCATTTCAACATCTAGTCGAAGCAAACGTGGAGGTACGTATGGCGAAAAAAACGGGGGAGAAATATCAAGCCATCATTGATGCGGCTGTTCGCGTCATCGCTCGTCAGGGCTATCACAGCGCCCAGGTTTCCAAAATTGCGAAAGAGGCGAAGGTAGCGGACGGCACCATCTACCTCTACTTTGAGAACAAGGATGACATTCTCATTTCCCTGTTCAACGAAAAGATGGGAACCTTTATCGAAACCTGCCGGGGACGCATCGCCGAAGCGGAGTCGGTCGAGCAAAAACTGTACGCCCTGGTCCACACCCATTTGAGCCAGTTGGCCCAAGACCCGGAACTGGCAAAAGTGACGCAGATCGAGCTGCGCCAGTCCAATCCGGAAATCAGCGAGGGCATCGGCGCCGTGATGAAGCAGTACTTCAACCTGATTGACGACGTGATCCGCGAAGGCATGGAGAAAGGCGTGTTCCGCCCGGACATCGATGTCCGCGTGGCGCGGAAAATGATTTTTGGCACGCTGGACGAAGTGACGACGTCCTGGGTCATGAAACAATGCAAGTACGATCTTGTCTCCCATGTTGACCCCATTCATAACCTCTTCCTGTACGGTATGAAGGGAAAATGACAAAAGAAAACGCTTTTTTTGCAAGATTCCGTTTGTTACAATAAAAACGTAAAGACTGAGCGTTCGTTCAGATGACGGATGCTTCATGACTCGACGTAAGCAGGGGGGAGAGGGATGTATTCGTATTGGCATGTGCAAAAGGAAGACCGCGTCGCCGTCGTCACCATCAACCGTCCGCCGGCCAACGCGCTGAGCCAGGCGGCGCTGACGGAGCTGGCAGCGCTTCTGGACGATCTGGAACGGGACGGCCAGGTAAAGGCGATCGTCTTGACCGGCGAAGGCCGTTTTTTCATCGCCGGGGCGGATATCAAGGAGTTTACCCAACTGATGTCCGCGGATGCGGAAGCGCTGGCGAAAGCCGGACAGCAATTGTTTGAGCGTCTGGAAACCTTCCCGAAACCGATCATTGCGGCGATCAACGGGGCGTGCCTGGGCGGCGGTCTGGAACTGGCGATGGCCTGCCACATTCGGCTGGCGGCGCCCGAAGCCAAGCTGGGATTGCCCGAGCTCAACCTGGGCATCATCCCCGGATACGGGGGCACACAGCGGCTGCCGCGCCTGGTGGGCCGGGGCAAGGCGACGCAGATGATCCTCACCTCCGAAATGATCGGCGGCGAAGAGGCGCTGCGCATCGGGCTGGTGGAAGCGGTCCATCCGCTGGACCAGCTCCTGGACGAAGCGAAAAGGCTGGCCGGTGCCATCGCCCAAAAAAGCGCCGTCGCCCTGCGGCTGGCACTGGAGGCGGTGCACGCCGGAACGGTGCTCGGCAAGGCGGAAGGCATGCAGCGCGAAGCCGAACTGTTCGGCGAAGCGTTCGCTTCGGAGGACGTCAAGGAAGGCGTCGCCGCGTTTCTGGAAAAGCGCAGGCCGCAGTTTGCCGACCGCTAGCCGGTATCGGAATCGCGCCACCTAGAAGGAGGGAATCCCATGAACATTTTGGTTGTCATGAAGCAGACGTTTGACACGGAAGAAAAAATCGTCATCCAGGATGGCAAAATCTCGGAAGACGGCGTGGAATTCATCATCAACCCGTACGACGAGTACGCGGTGGAAGAGGCGATCAAGCTGAAGGAGGAGCACGGCGGCGAAGTGACCGTCGTCTCCATCGGTCCGGACCGGGCGGAAAACGCGCTCCGCACCGCGCTGGCGATGGGAGCGGACAAGGCGGTTCTGGTGAACGACGAATCCCTGTTCGGAGACGAGTACACGACGGCCAAAGTGCTGGCTGCCGTCGCCCGCAAAGTGGGATACGACATCATCCTCGGCGGACAGATGGCCGTCGACTCCGGCGCTGGACAAGGCGGTCCCCGTCTGGCCGAAGAGCTGGGCATCAACCACGTCTCCACCGCCGTCAAACTGGAGATCAACGGTACCCAGGTGCGCGTGGAACGCGACGTCGAAGGGGACCTGGAAGTGGTGGAAACCAGCCTGCCGGTGCTGATCACCGCCCAGCAGGGGCTGAACGAACCGCGTTACCCGTCCCTCCCGGGGATCATGAAAGCCAAGAAAAAACCGTTGGATCGCCTCTCCGCGGACGATCTCGGCCTGTCCGCCCAGGACGTGCAGGCGAAGACCGTCATCGTCGACCAGTCCCTGCCTCCGAAGAAGCAGGCAGGCCGCATTCTCTCCGGCGACTTGGCGGCGCAAGTGTCCGAATTGGTCCAATTGTTGCGTAACGAAGCAAAAGTGATCTAAGCGAGAGGGAGAGGATCCTGATGAAAAAGGTACTGGTATTGGCAGAAACGCGCGACGGTCAACTGCGCAACGTGTCCCTGGAAGCGCTGGCCGCCGCGCACGTGTTGGCGGAAGGCGGCGAAGTGGTGGCCGCCCTGTTCGGACCGGACAGCGGCGCGCATGCGGCGGTCCTGGGACATCACGGCGCCGGTACGGTCTACGTGGCGGATCATGCCGCGCTGGCGCAGTATACGCCGGACGCGTACGCCCAAGCGCTGAAACAGTTGATCGACTTCGTCTCTCCCGACGCGGTGGTGCTGGGTCACACGGCGATCGGCCGCGACGTGGCGCCGCGAGTGGCCGCCCGTCTCGGGTACGGCCTGATCTCCGACGTGACGGGTCTGGAGGCCGGTCCGGTCTTTACCCGGCCGATCTACGCGGGCAAGGCGTTCCAAAAACGGACGTTTACCGACGGCGCGATCATGATCACGATCCGGCCCAACAACATCCCCGCCGCAGCGCCTGACACCGGCAAAACGGCCACGGTGGTGCCGTTTGACGTGGAGATCAAGGATCTGCGCTCCATCGTCAAGGAAGTGGTCCGCAAAACGAGCGGCAAAGTGGATCTCTCCGAGGCCAAGATCATCGTCTCCGGCGGACGCGGCGTCAAGAGCGCGGACGGCTTCAAACCGCTCTACGAACTGGCGGAGGTACTCGGTGCGGCTGTGGGCGCGTCCCGCGGCGCGTGCGATGCCGACTACTGCGACTACTCCATGCAGATCGGCCAGACAGGGAAGGTGGTCACACCCGACCTGTACATCGCGTGCGGCATCTCCGGGGCGATCCAGCACCTGGCAGGCATGTCCAACTCCAAAGTGATCGTCGCCATCAACAAGGACCCGGAAGCTCCCATCTTCCAGGTGGCGGACTACGGCATTGTCGGCGATTTGTTTGAAGTGGTTCCGCTGCTTACGGCCGAATTCAAAAAAGTGCTCGTGTAATCGAGCGGCACGGCTGCGGCGCCCTGTACGGGGCGCCGTTTTTGCTGTCCCGGGAGCGGTGCGCCAAGCGGCGGTCGCGGTATGGCTGCGCACCGTTTTTTTGTCCGCCCCCGCTGTCGTACGCTTGTCCTGTCCGCTATAATAACAAGGAAAAGGGAGAGTGGTCGGAATGAGTGAGGAACTGCTGCGGCAGTTGATCCATATGGTGGCGGAAAACAACCGCATCGTCAAGGAATCGGTCGAGGAGCTGCGCGAGTTCAAACGTGAAATGTACGCGTTTCGCGAGGAGATGTATGTGTTTCGCGACGACATGTACGCGTTTCGCGACGAAACCAACCGCCGCTTTGACCGCCTGGAACGGCATCATCAACTGCTGGAATCCGATTTTGACCTGATGCACCGCAAAGTGTGCGACCACGAACGGGAGATCAACCGGCTGAAGCACATGGGGCAATAGAGTGCGGCGATTCCGGACAGACTAACGTGGAAAGCGCGGCAAAGTGTCGTCCGCCGTAGTCATTTCCGGTGGAGAATGATATACTGTAGGGCGTATGGAACCTTTTGGCGTACCGAATAGAAGGAGGTAACGATACCATGGCAATTGTACATGCAACCGATCAAACCTTTTCCCAGGAAGTGGAGCAAGGCGGCACTGTCCTGGTTGACTTCTGGGCTCCGTGGTGCGGCCCCTGCAAAATGATCTCGCCGGTGCTGGAGCAGATCGACAGCGAAGTGGGGACCAAGCTGAAAATCGTTAAAGTAAACGTGGACGAGAATCCGGAATCCGCCGGCCGCTTCGGCGTGATGTCCATCCCGACGCTGATCGTGTTTAAAGACGGTCAGCCGGTCGACAAGGTAATCGGCTTCCAACCGAAGGAAGCGCTGATGGGCACGCTGGGCAAACACCTGTAAGGAAAACGGATCAACACCTGCCTGGCCGCTTAAGCCGGGCAGGGTTCGTCATCAGCATTCGCACTGCGCGGATGCTGATTTTTTTGTGCCAGCGAGAAACAGTCGTGTTTCGCCGAAAAACGTGGTAACATGGGGACGGAACGTACATTCCCGCCCGTGCGGGAAGGGCCGATGGGCCGGACATGAAGAAAGGAGGGGGCAGCCGTGAACAGCTCCTTGAAAGACAAGCTGGCCGTCCTGCCGGAGAAGCCGGGCTGCTACCTGATGAAAAACAAGGACGGAGACATCATCTACGTGGGCAAGGCCAAGGTGCTGAAGAACCGCGTCCGTTCCTACTTTACGGGCAGTCACGACGGCAAGACGCAGTTATTGGTCAGCGAAATTGCCGACTTTGAATACATCGTTGTCTCCTCGGCGATCGAAGCGCTGATTTTGGAGTGCAACCTGATCAAGCAGCACAATCCGCGCTACAACGTGATGCTGAAGGACGACAAAACCTATCCGTACATCAAGATCACCAACGAAAAACATCCGCGCCTGGAAATCACCCGCAAGGTGGTCAAGGACAAGGCGCGTTATTTTGGTCCCTACGCCAACGCGGGGGCGGCATCCGAGGTAAAGAAGCTGCTGGACCGCCTCTACCCGCTGCGCAAGTGCAAAACGCTGCCGAAGCAGGTCTGTCTGTACTACCATCTGGGGCAGTGCCTGGCTCCCTGCGTCCATGAGGTACCCGCGGAAGAGAACCAGCGGCTGGTGGAAGAGATCTGCCGCTTTCTCGACGGCGGTCACGAGGAGGTGAAGCGGGAGCTGACGGAAAAGATGCTGCAGGCGGCGGAAAACATGGAGTTTGAGCGGGCCAAGGAGCTTCGCGACCAGATCCGCAGCATCGAAGCCGTGATGGAGAAGCAGAAGGTAACCTTTACCGACACGGTGGACCGTGACATCATCGGCTTTGCCGTCGACAAGGGCTGGATGTGCGTCCAGATTTTCTACATGCGGCAGGGAAAGATGATCGAGCGGGAGACGACGTCGTTTCCGTACTACGGCGACGAGGCGGAGGACTTTATGTCCTACGTCACCCAGTTTTACTACGACAAGCAGAACGCACTGCCCAAGGAAATTTTGCTGCCAGAGCAGAGCGAGCCGGAGCTGTTGGCGGAGTGGCTGGGCGTCAAGGTGTACGTGCCCAAGCGGGGCAAAAAGCGGGAACTGGTGCAGATGGCCTCCGAAAACGCGCGGATAGCCCTGCAGGAAAAGTTTGCGCTGATGTCCAAGGACGATGCGCGGACGATCCAGGCGGTGCACAATCTGGGGCACGTGCTCGGAATTGGCACGCCGCACCGCATCGAGGCGTTTGACAACTCCAACATTCAGGGCACGGAACCGGTGTCCGCGATGGTCGTCTTTACCGACGGCCGGCCGGACAAGAAAGAGTACCGCAAATTCAAGATCAAAAGCGTCGAGGGGCCGGACGACTACGGGGCGATGCGGGAAGTGATCCGCCGCCGCTACACCCGCCTACTGAAGGAAAACCAGCCGCTGCCCGACCTGATCGTCATCGACGGCGGCAAAGGGCAGATCAGCGCGGCGATGGACGTGCTGGAAAACGAGCTGGGGCTCTACATCCCCGTCTGCGGCCTGGCCAAGGACGAAAAGCACCGGACGGCCCAACTGCTCTACGGCGATCCGCCGGAACCGGTGGAGCTTCGCCGGGACAGCTACGAGTTTTACCTGCTGCAGCGGATCCAGGACGAGGTGCACCGCTTTGCCATCACGTTTCACCGGCAGGCGCGCAGCAGGACGATGCTCTCGTCCCGGCTGGACGAGATTCCCGGTGTCGGCGAAAAGCGGCGCAAGCTGTTGTTCCAGCATTTTGGCTCGCTGAAAAAGATGCGAGAAGCGACGGTGGAGGACTTCCGGCAGATCGGTATCGGCGACAAGCTGGCCCGCGAGATTATCCGCCATCTTCGGCAGATGGAAACGTAACGCCAAAAAGGTCGTTGAACCCGAGGCGGCTTCATGGTATAATCCCATACAAACAGCATAACAAGCCTCACTTCCCGTTTGGAGTGAGGTAGAGGCGCGAAAACCATGAGTACCTCCCTGAGATCGGGCATCTGTGACGGGTACGGGAAAGGGGAATTCGCCGAAGTACGGAGAAAGGCCCGCTTCCTCCGTGCTGGGCCTGCGTTGAACAAGCGCAGGACTGTCATCCGCGCAATCACCCGTTGCCGGATGGAGAGCTATCTCACGATGTCGGTTGAGGATGGAACAGGGTGTGTTCCGTCATGCTCAACTGTTCACGTGGTCAAGGGAAGGAGGAACCGGTATGTCGAACTGGCAGGCAGTGACAGGTGTATCCTCGTCGCTGCCTTTTTTGCAAGAGTGAGAAAAACGGCATGTTCCAACAGAAAATGGAACGAAGATGGCCTGACAGAGAAGAATCAAACGAGAAATCATGTTGAATAGGAAAAGGGAGAGAAGCCGCATGGGGTTGATCGTGCATAAATACGGAGGCACCTCCGTAGGTACCATCGAACGGATTATGAAAGTAGCGGACCGGATTATACAATATAAGGAAGCGGGACACGACATGGTCGTCGTCGTGTCGGCGATGGGCAAGTCCACGGACGTGCTGGTGGACATGGCCAAACAGATTTCCCCCTACCCGTCGGAGCGGGAGATGGACATGCTGCTGGCGACAGGCGAGCAGGTGTCGATTGCGCTTTTGGCGATGGCGCTGCACCAAAAAGGGTATGACGCCATTTCCCTGACGGGCTGGCAGGCGGGAGTGACGACCGAATCGATCCACGGCAAGGCGCGGATCACCCATATCGAGACGGAACGGATTCGGAAGGAGCTGGCGCGCGGCCGGGTCGTCATCGTGGCTGGATTCCAGGGAGTCAGCGAAGCGGGCGAGATCACCACGCTGGGCCGCGGCGGTTCGGACACGTCCGCGGTGGCACTGGCAGCCAGCCTCAACGCGGACAAATGCGAAATTTTCACAGACGTGGCCGGCGTATACACCGCCGACCCGCGTGTGGTTCCGACGGCGAGCAAGCTGGACAGCATTTCCTATGACGAAATGCTGGAACTGGCCAACCTGGGGGCGGGCGTGCTGCATCCGCGCTCGGTGGAGGCGGCCAAGACCCACAAGGTCCGGCTGGTCGTCCGCTCCAGCTTTACGACAGAAGAAGGCACGTACGTAGAGGAGGTTGCGCATATGGAAACAGGAAGAGTAGTAAGCGGCGTCGCCCACGACGAAGACGTCGCAAAGGTGACGGTTGTGGGAATGGCCGCGCGCGTGGGCACGCTGTCCCGTCTGTTCAACACGCTGGCGGATCACCAGGTGAACGTGGACATCATCATCCAAAGCTCGTACGACGCGGCCGTGACCAACATTTCCTTCACGGTGGCGGGGAGCGACCTGAAAAAGACGCTCGACACGCTGAACGCCCACCGGGATCAGCTCGGCTTTGAAAAAGTGGAGTACGAAGAGGGCCTGTCCAAGGTCTCGATTGTCGGAGCCGGCATGGTACACAATCCGGGCGTGGCCGCCGAGATGTTCCGCGTGCTGGCCGAGCAGGAGATCACGATCAAAATGGTCTCCACGTCCGACATCAAGGTCTCCTGCGTCATCCCGGCGGAACACACCGAGCGGGCCGTGCGCAGCCTGCACACCGCATACGGCCTCGACGTGGCGGAAACAGCGGTCGTGCACGGGGTGTAACCCGACTGACAAACCAATAGCGACGCCACATGCTGCCTCCCCCTTTTTTCGCCGCGGAAAAAGGGGGGGATTTTTTACGGGAGGATTTTTTACGGGGAAATCTTTTTGCGGCGGCGATACGTTGCCTCACCGTCCGAATCCTGTCCGTCCGGCCCGTACCCGTCCCGGCAAGACCTTACCAGCGGACCGTGATCAGGACACTGCTCGTCTCCTCCGCCTCCATCCGGGCTTCCGTCTCCTGCTCCTTCCAGCGGCCGACAGCGCCGGCGATGATGCCGCACTCCAGGGAGAGGGAACGGTTGATCCGGTCGGGCGACATGTAGCGATAGATGGTATGGGTCAGGCGATAACGAAGCTGCCGCTCCCCGTCTTCCAGCAGGTCCAGTTTGCCCAGCCCCAGGCGGATAAAGGGAAACACCAGGCCGTTGGCGGAGCGGATGGGAATCTGCCGCCCCATTTCCTTTCCCAGCCAGTGGAGAATGGGCGGTTCGCTTTCGCCCAGCAGCGTGCGGGTGAGGTGCTCCCGCAGCAAGTGATAGCCAAGATAGGGCATGTGGATGCGCTCGATATCGGCGATGACGCGGGAAGGCAGCAGGGCTCCCAGTTGATCCGGTTCTTTCATTTCGCGATCCTCCTTCCCGGCTGCAGGCCGCGCGATAGCTTGTCCGCTGTCGGACCCTCCTGCGGACGCCGGTCTTTTGCAGCCGATTGGTCAACCTGTTTGGTACCAGACTATGAGAGAGCGGCCGTGTCTATGACAGATTCATAGAAAAATCGGACCATTGATACGTGTAATCCAACAATGGAATTAGTCTATTCACTGTCTTGACGCTCCTAGAAGACAGGAGTACAATTGGTTGTGGTTCAACGTTTTGCCCAACTTTTTTCCGTTTTCCGACACAATTTGCCAAGCCGTGCGGCAGGGACGGCAGGCTGCTGCGGTTTATGTCTAACCGGCGGGGCAATGGGTTAGGATAGTGGGGAAAAGATTTACCAAAGAACGCTACTTACAATTGAAAGGGGGACCATTGTATGGCAAAAGGCCATAGCTTTCTGAACCACAAGCTGCATTCTCTTCTCGGTTTGTTCCCAATCGGGCTGTTCCTCTTGTTCCACTTGACAGCGAACTATCAGGCAACCCGGGGACCGGAAGCTTTCAACCAGGTAGTAGGAATGATCGAACACGTTCCATTCCTGCTCGCCGTGGAATTCATCTTCATCTACATTCCCATCCTGTTCCATGCCGTGTACGGGATCTACATTGCCTTCCAGGCGAAACACAATGTGGGCAACTTCGGACATTTCCGCAACCACATGTTCCTCTGGCAGCGCCTTACGGGAATCATCACACTCATCTTTATCGCTTGGCACGTGTACGAAACGCGCATTCAAAAAGCGCTGGGTGCCGAAGTGAACTTTGACATGATGACCAACATTCTCAGCGATCCGCTGATGGTCGTTTTCTACACCATCGGGATTCTCAGCACCGTGTTTCACTTTTCCAACGGGCTCTGGTCGTTCCTCGTACACTGGGGCATCACCGTCGGTCCACGTTCCCAGCGTTTCGCCACTTATCTGACCATGGGCATTTTTGTAATCGTTTCGCTCATCGGCTTGCGGGCGATGTCTGCATTCATTCTGTAGGGATAGGGGGACTCATTCATGGCAAAAGGTAAACTGATCATTGTCGGTGGCGGCCTTGCCGGATTAATGGCTACCATCAAAGCAGCAGAAAAGGGCGTTCCCGTACAGTTGTTCTCCCTGGTTCCGGTTAAGCGTTCCCACTCCGTCTGTGCACAGGGCGGCATCAACGGCGCGGTGAACACCAAAGGGGAAGGCGACTCCACCTGGGAGCACTTCGACGATACCATTTACGGCGGCGACTTCCTGGCGAACCAACCGCCTGTTAAAGCGATGTGCGACGCGGCTCCGGGCATCATCTACATGCTGGACCGGATGGGCGTCATGTTCAACCGTACGCCGGAGGGTCTCTTGGACTTCCGCCGTTTCGGGGGGACCAAGCATCACCGTACCGCGTTTGCCGGCGCAACGACCGGGCAGCAGCTCCTCTACGCGCTGGACGAGCAAGTGCGCCGCTTTGAAACGGAAGGTCTCGTGACCAAGTACGAATACTGGGACTTCCTTGGAGTTGTTTTGGACGACGCCGGCACCTGTCGGGGGATCACGGCGCAGAACCTGCGCAACGGCGAGATCCAATCCTTCCGCGCCGACGCCGTCATCCTGGCGACCGGGGGACCCGGCATCATCTTCGGCAAATCGACCAACTCGATCATCAACACCGGTACCGCGGCATCTGCGGCATACCAGCAGGGCGTCATTTACGCCAACGGCGAAATGATCCAGATTCACCCGACCGCCATCCCGGGCGACGACAAGCTGCGCCTGATGTCCGAGTCGGCTCGCGGTGAAGGCGGACGCGTCTGGACCTACAAGGACGGCAAACCGTGGTACTTCCTCGAAGAAAAGTACCCGGCCTACGGCAACCTGGTGCCGCGCGACATTGCCACCCGCGAAATCTTCCACGTCTGCGTGGATCTGAAGCTGGGCATCAACGGCGAAAACATGGTGTATCTCGACCTGTCCCACAAAGACCCGAAAGAGCTGGACGTCAAACTGGGCGGCATTATCGAGATCTACGAGAAGTTCGTGGGCGAGGACCCGCGCAAGGTACCGATGAAAATCTTCCCGGCCGTGCACTACTCGATGGGCGGCATGTGGGTAGACTACAACCAGATGACCAACATCCCGGGTCTGTTCGCTGCGGGTGAGTGCGACTACTCCCAGCACGGTGCGAACCGCCTCGGCGCCAACTCCCTGCTTTCCGCGATCTACGGCGGCATGGTGGCAGGTCCGAAGGCAATCGAGTACATGAACGGCCTGGAGCAGTCCTGCGACGTTCTGCCCTCCACGCTGTACGACAGCTACACGAAGAAAGAACAGGAGAAATACGACAACATTCTCAAGATGGACGGCACCGAGAACGCGTACCTCCTGCACAAGGAACTGGGCGAGTGGATGACCGACAACGTGACCGTCGTGCGCTACAACGACCGCCTGAAGAAGACGGACGAAAAGATCCAGGAACTGATGGAGCGCTACAAGCGGATCAACATCAACGACACGAGCAAGTGGAGCAACTCCGGCGCAGCCTTCACCCGTCACCTGTGGAACATGCTGGTGCTTGCCCGCGTAATCACGATCAGTGCGCTGATGCGCGACGAAAGCCGCGGCGCTCACTACAAACCGGAGTTCCCGGAGCGCAACGACGAGAAGTTCCTGAAAACGACGATGGCCAAATACAATCCGGAGACCACCGCGCCGGAGATCTACTACGAAGACGTGGATGTATCGCTGATTCCGCCGCGTAAGCGGGACTACACGTCCGACAAGAAGAAGAAGTAAGAGGGGAGGGAACTGATCATGGCCGAAAAGTTTGTCCACCTGATTATCACCCGTCAAGACAGCCCTGACAGCACTCCGTACAAGGAAGAATTCAAGGTTCCGTACCGCCCGAACATGAACGTGATCTCGGCGTTGATGGAAATCCAGCGCAATCCGGTGAACGCGCAAGGCCAAAAAACGACGCCGGTCAACTGGGAATCCAACTGCCTGGAGGAAGTGTGCGGCGCGTGCTCCATGGTGATTAACGGCAGACCGCGCCAGGCGTGTTCCGCTCTGATCGACAAGCTGGAGCAGCCGATCCGTCTGGAACCGATGAGCACCTTCCCGGTTCAGCGCGACCTGTCCGTTGACCGCAGCCGCATGTTTGACGCACTGAAACGCGTCAAGGCATGGATTCCGATCGACGGTACCCACGACCTGGGTCCGGGTCCGCGGATGCCGGAAGTGGAACGCCAATGGGCGTACGAACTGTCCAAGTGCATGACCTGCGGCGTCTGCCTGGAAGCGTGTCCGAACGTCAACGAAAAATCGGCGTTCATCGGTCCGTTCGCCATCTCCCAGGTGCGTCTGTTCAACCAGCACCCGACAGGTGCGATGAACAAGCACGAGCGTCTGGAAGCGCTGCTGGAAGACGGCGGCATCGCCGACTGCGGAAACTCGCAAAACTGCGTGCAAGCCTGTCCAAAAGGCATTCCGCTGACCACTTCCATCGCTCACATGAACAAAGAGACGACCAAATACGCTCTGAAGAAATTCTTCTTCTCCTGATTTCTCGTGCAGGGGATAACAGACGACAACAGGCGTGCAAACCACGGTAACGGTTTGCACGCCTGTCTGCATGTTTGGCGTCTGCCTGGATCGATGATCGTGCCTTTTTCCGGACGAGCGCCGCGCGATGTTTACGCGGCTTTTTGAGCGGACGCCTTTTGCTCCGGAGGGGACAGCTTGATTTTGCCGAGCATCATGGCGAGCACGGCCCCCGCCAGGATAAAGACGAGCCCGACGAGATACACCTCATGGAGCGAGGCGACCATGTCCGTCTTGAGAATCGGCAGCAGGATCTGCCGGATGCCGGCCGGAATGGAGGCCAGCGCTTCCGGGCTCAGCAGCATGGAGTACAGGCCCTGCGGGTTTGTCTGAATCATCGCGGAAAACTGCTCCGCCATGCCGTGAGCCTGCTGCGGCAGTTTTTCCAAACGGGGCATGAGGTCATGCGTCAGCAGGGCGGTCGAGCGATGGTTCATGACCGCTCCCAGAACGGTCATGCCAAACGTTCCGCCGATTTGACGGAAGAACTGGCTCGAGGATGTGACGACTCCCCGTTCCGATTTGGGGAAGGATTCCTGCAGCGCGATGGTAATCAGCGGCATCACCAGCCCGATCCCCAGTCCCAGCACGATCATGTACGACATCGCTTCCCATTTGGAGGTGGTTACGACCATCGTGGACAGCAGCCAGAAGCCGGCCGCCATCGTGATCATCCCGATCAGCATCTGTGTGCGGACGCCGATTTTCTTTACGATCCGGCCTCCCGCGATGCTGGTCAGCATCATGGCCAGCATCATCGGCACCATGATGGTCCCGGACTCGGACGGGCTGATGCCGACAATGCCCTGCATGAACAGCGGTACGAACATGATGGCGCCAAACATCCCGACCGACATGAGAAACCCGATACCGTTCAGCAGCGTGAAGGTTTTGTTCCGAAACAGATGCAGCGGCAGAATCGGCTCGGCCGTTCTCGACTCCACGATCACGAAAGCGGTCAGAAACGCGGCCGACAGACCGAACAGCGAGAGGATCTGCCACGACGTCCAGGGGAAGTCCTTTCCGCCAAACGTCAGGGCGAGAAGCAGGCTGACGACGCCGCCGGTCATGGTGAACATGCCCCAGATGTCGATGTTGACCGGTCCGCTGATCCGCTGCGATTTGAGTGCCAGCGCAATCAGGATGACGGCGAGAATGCCGACCGGCAGATTGATGTAAAAGACCCATCGCCAGTTCAGCGTGTCGACGATCCAGCCGCCAACCTGCGGCCCCAGAATGGAGGAGAGTCCGAAGACGGCGCCAAAGACCCCCTGCCATTTGGCCCGCTGCTCGCCGGTAAACAGATCGCCGACGATAATCATCGCCATCGGCATCATGATGCCGCCGCCGATGCCCTGGATCGCGCGGAAGACGATGAGCTGGTTCATCGTCTGGGCGGCCCCGCAGAGAACGGAACCGGCCATGAAAAGAATCAAGCCGGTCACATAGACCACTTTGCGGCCGATCAAGTCGGCCAATTTGCCGGTGATCGGCACGACGGCCGTGGAGGTCAGCATGTAGGCCGTGGTCAGCCAGGTCATGACCCCCAAGCCGCCCAGTTCGCCGACGATGCGCGGCATGGCGGTTCCCACAATCGTATTGTCCAGAGACGCAAACAACATTGCCACTAACAGTCCGACAATGAGAAGTCCTCGTTTTTCTTGTTGTTCCTGCATAAGATGTCACTCCTTCTCATGTGTTGCGATGCGGGCCAGCTTTTCGAAAAGGCGGACGAGCGCGTCCAGCTCATCCGGGGTCAGATGGCGCAGATAGCGTTGGACAACCTCTTTTCGCTTCCGTTGGGCCTGCTGCAGAATGGCCGCCCCCTGTTCGGTCAACCGGATGGTCACGACGCGGCGGTCGTGCTCGTCCCGGTCGCGCTGGACGAATCCGTGCTTCAGCAGCCGGTCCACCATCGCCGTGATCGCGCTCGGTTTGACGCACATGTTGTCCGCCAGTTCGGTCACCGAACGCGGTCCCTTTTTGGAGAGAAGACTCAGGATGTAAAACTGCGGGCCGGTCAGATCCGCGGACGATTCCGCCAGTTCCGGTCCCAGTTTTCTCATCGTCGTGGAAAAGGCGATCTGAAGCCGCTCGATCGCTTGATCCAAGTCCTTCTGATCCATGATGCACACCTTCCATCATCGCCGGCTCTTCATTTCCTGCCGTTAAAATTTATCGGGATTAATATTTAACGTATTTAAATATAAAGTGCGTGAATCCATTTGTCAATCTGCGCGGCCATCCGATTTATGGGAATACGAATCTCCCTTCAAAGGAAAACTGAAGGAAATGGATGTTTTTTGGGGGGCAGACGATGAAAAAACGGATCTTGTGCATCGGGATGGCGCTATCCCTGCTTCCGGCGCAGACGGTGGAGATGTGGAAGGCAGAGGCCAACCAACGCGGGCAGGATGCCGCTTTTGCCAAACAGGTGCGTCAGGATCTTCGCGATGCCCATTGGCAGGCGAAGGCGGCTCTGCCTCAACCGGAGCGCGGCGGGATTCATGCTGCCGGTGCAGACGAGTGGAACGCGGCGGAGCATGTGCTGCAGGGTGAACAGGTGGCACAGCCCCCTGCCTCCGGGCTGGAGATGATCGAGGCGCCGAAAGCGTGGCAGGAAGCCGGCGTCAAAGGGGAAGGCATGCTGGTGGCGGTGATTGACACCGGCATCAACGGCAGGCACCCCGATCTGCCTGCGCCGCGTGACAAGCGGCTTGCCCAGCAAAAGTCCGGTTCGACGCAAAAGGTCATCTCCGGCTACAACTGGGCAGACCGCAACCAGACGACCGAGGACGTGGGCGAATCGCAGCACGGCGTGCACGTCGCCGGGATCGTGGCCGCCAACGGGAAGCTGAAGGGCGTGGCGCCCGAAGCCCAACTGCTGAGCCAGAAAGTGTTCAGCAATTACCAGGGGGAAGTGCCGGGATTGAGCGAATCGATCCTGTTTGCGATCAACGATTCGATCGCGAAAAAAGCGGATGTGATCAACCTGAGCCTCGGCTCATCCGCCGGGTACGTGGACGAGACCAACACGGAGCAATTTGCCGTCAAGCGGGCGGTGGACAGCGGCGTGATCGTGGTGGCGGCGGCGGGCAACGACGCCTACTTTGGCAGCGACAAGGTAAAGGCGCAAAATCCCGATGTCTCCATGATCGGCTCTCCCGGTCTGGCGCCGGACGCCTTCTCCGTCGCGTCGGTCAATGCGACGGCCCTGGCCGGCTACAGCTTTTCCGTACAGGGGGTTCCCGGGCTGGAGCGGGTGGTCTACCTGCACGGCCACGCCGCCGGGGGCAGCGTGATCAACCCCGTCCAGGCCTTGATCAAACCGTACGAGCTGATCTACATGGGCAAGGGGAAAAAGGAAGATTACAATGTCTCCGTCAAGGGAAAAGTGGTGCTCCTGGAGCGGGGCGACATCCCTTTTGACGAGAAGCTGCGGCTGGCCCGGGAAGCGGGAGCGGCCGGCGTGATCATCTACAACAACCAGTCGGGGCCGCTGATCATCAGCGCGGAGAACGCCAAACAGATTCCCGCGGTATCCATTTTGAAGCAGACGGGCGAGCGGCTGGCCCAGGCGCTGAAAAAAGGCAAAAAGGTTACGATCAGCTTCGACGGCCAGTACGCGCAAAATCCGATGCCGTATCCGGACGGGGGCACCATCTCCGCCTTTTCCTCCTGGGGACCGACGCCCGATTTGCAGTTCAAGCCGGAGATTGCCGCACCGGGCGGAGGGATCTTGTCGACGGTGCGGGAGTCGGACTACGCGGTCAAAAGCGGCACGTCAATGGCGACCCCGCACGTCGCGGGAGGGATGGCGCTCATCAAGCAGGCGTATCTGAAGCAGGGGCGCAGCCTGCAAGGGCGGGCGCTGGTGGAGACGCTGAAGGCCGCCGCGATGAATACGGCCGCTCCCGTCCTCGACCCGCGCGAAATCGCTGCCGTTTCCGACGGCAGCCGTCCGGGAAAGCTGCCGTACAGCCCGCGCGTCCAGGGAGCAGGGCTGCTGCAGATCGCCAAGGCGATCAAGACGCCGGCGATTGTCACCGATGCCAAAGGAAAGGCGGGCGTTTCGCTCGGGGAGATCGGCGCCCGGACGACGTTTTCGCTCTTCGTGGACAACAAGTTCGGGAAAAAGCCGCTCACCTACCGGATCAAGGACGAGTTCGGCGTGCTGACCGACCTGCGTCAGAACGGGCTCAACCTGCTGACGGAAACCCCGCTGAAAGGGGCGCGGCTGCAATTTTCCAGCCAGCAGGTGACCGTCCGGCCGGGCGAGCGGGCGGAGGTCAAGGTGACGCTGCACATTCCCCCGGAGACGGCGCGCAACCTCTTTGCCGAAGGGTTTATCGCCTTTGAGCCGGTGAATGGCGACGAGCCCGTCCTGCGCGTACCGTACTACGGCTTTTACGGCGATTGGGACGAGCCGCGGGTGATGGACTCCCCCATGTGGGAGGAAGCCAGCCAGGAAAAGCGAACCGGCGTGAAGACAGCCTGGTATCACGACAAGGAAAACGACAAGTGGAAATACCGCGATTACCTGGGAGTCGTCGGGGTGAGCGAAGACGGGACGGTCCAGGTGGACCCGGCGAAGATCGCGTTCTCTCCCAACGGCGACGGCCACTACGACACGGCCGCCCCGTCGATCACCTTTTTGCGCAACGCCCGGCAGGTCATGGTGGACGTGACGGACAGCACGGGCAAACCGATCCGCTCGCTGGTCCGCGACGAAAAGGTGAGCAAGTACGACCAGTCCAAGCTGGGCATTCCCTATTACTACACGGAACGGGAGGAGTGGAGCTGGGACGGCAGGGCGTACTCCCCGGAAAAAGGCACGTACGAGCCGGTGCCGGACGGCGCCTACCAGTTCGTCGTCCGGGCCAAAATCGACGGGCGCAACGCCAACTGGCAGACGCTGACCCTGCCCGTCCGGGTGGATACCAAAGCGCCCGCCGTGACCGCTTCCCTGTCGGGCAACCGCGTCCAGTGGAGCACGAGGGACAAGGATGTGCAGGGCTACCTCTTGTACGTGGGCGGGAAAAAGACGGGAGGACCATACTCGGCCAACGTCACCGGCACGGTGGTCAGCCAGCCGGACAAAAAGGTCACGCTGGTCGCCTACGATTACGCCGGCAACTTCAGTATCGTCCACCTCAACGGGAAGAGCGACGTCGTCCCGCCGTATGTTCAGTTCCCCAACGACCTGTTCCGCTACGTGCTGATTTCCCGCCAGCCGGAAGTGGCGATCAGCGGACGGATCAGTGGGGAAGACATGCTGGACCGCGTGCGGCTCGTCATCAACAAAACCCCGGTGGAGGTGGAGGCGGACGGAGCGTTTCACACCGTCCTGCGCCTGCCGGAGGGACTGAACTACGTCTCGTACAGCGCGAGCGACATGTACGGCAACACCCGGCAGTTTACGCAGCGGGTCATCGTGGACACGGCTCCGCCACTCCTGCAGTTGGCAAACGACGGCTCCGAAGACATTCTGTACGATGTAGGCACCAAGCGCATGCTCGTCCCGATCCGCTTCCACTACCGCGACCTGACGTACAAGGGGCAGGCCAGCGTCAACGGGCAGATCGTCGCAAGCTGGGAAGAAGACCAGTTGGAAAAGCCGGTCTGGAAGCAGTTCACGCACACGCTGCCCCTGAAGCACGGGGAAAACCGCATCCTGCTGGAAGGCAAGGACGGGGCCGGCAACCAATCCTCGCTGGTGATCTATGCGTACGTCGACGCCCATGCCGGTTCGCTGGTGCTGCATCACGGGGAGCAGCGGCTCACCTACACGGCGCGAGCGCTGCCTGCTCCGACGCTGAAACTGGAACATAACAGCCTGGAAGCCCGCGTCGGGGCATCCGTTCCCGTCTCCGGAAAAGTGACGGCTGCGGGCGTCGTCCGGCTGCAGATCGTCTACGGCGATCGCCGGGTCCCGGCGGACGTGAACGACCGGGGCGAGTTTCGCGTGCTGCTGGACGGCGTCCGGGAAGGCAAGCAGAAACTGACGGTGGTGGCCACCGACGCACTGGGACGGGAGGCCCACGGCGAGATCACCGTCGTCGGGAAAGGCGGATAAAGGATGTCTTTGTGACATCCTTTTTTCGCTGCAAGGGAACCGCTTCCGCGCCCATGCCGGCATAGCGGGGATTGCCGCGGGAGCGTTTCTGGGTTAGGAGGAGATTTCCATGTTTTTTCACGGCATCAAGTGGGAATATGTACGGGAGGCGTATCCGCTGCTCTCGCCGCGCCGCAGCGTTTCGCGCAAACGGGGCGACCAGTTGGCCGACCGGCTTCATCTGCTGCAGCAGTTCGGCCTCGAACCCGTCCACCTGCTGGAGGCGGGACCGGACTATCCGCCGGAGCGGTGCGTCCGGGAGTGTCTCTCCTTTGGCGATACGGTGTTTGCCTTTGAACGGCTGGAGGGGCCGCTGTGGCAGCTCAGCCGTCACGAGGTGGGGGTGGAGGTGCTGGATGTGCGTGCGTGCGTGCGGATCTACACGGAGCGGACGGATACCGCCGCCGAGATCAGGGACCTCTTTCCTGGTGTTCTCGTTATCCGGGACTAAAGCATTACAATTTTTTTGCAAATCTCTTGTAACTGTCAAATTTCGACATTATAATGGGCACAAACAGGAAGATTTTGCCCGGGAAAGGAATGGAACGATCATGAACGTCCAATACCTCAATCCGTTTCTGGAGTCGGCCTCCGCGGTCATTCAACAGTTTTGCAACGTGACCGTCACGCGGGGAGAACTGGCCGTGACTGAGTGGGACTACCGGGACGACCATACCTGGATTCGCATCGGCATGACCGGCCATCTGGAAGGCCACGTCTTCTTCGGCCTGCACAACGACCTCGCGCTGCGAATCGTCTCGGCCATGATGGGCGGTTTTCCCGTCAGTGAACTGGACGAGCTGGGAAAAAGCGCGATTTCCGAACTGGGCAACATGATCTCCGGCAACGCCAGCACGATTCTGTACAGCCAGGGCGTCGAAATTGACATCACGCCGCCGCAGTTGATTCAGCACCGTGACATGCTGGCGGTGAGCGGCCCGGCGCTGTCGGCCCCGCTGGATCTGAGCGACATGGGGCGGATGGAGATACAGGTCATCGTGGTGAAATAGGGGGGGAAGGCGTGCGTCAGGAGGCGGCACGCCTTTTTCACGCCGCGGCCCGGCGGGCGTTCTCCAGGGACAACCGGAATTTTGAGAAAACTCGCGATTGTCTGGCTGATTTCTTCCAGATCGTGTATTGTTGGAAATAGGAAGGAGGACTGATCCGCTTGTCCTACGTCAGGCAGTTGATCGGGATGTTTCTGCTCGTGGTCGCCGTCTGCGGCGCGCCGTTCATGCTCTACACCGACAAGGACGAGGTGCACGTTTCCCCGGAAAACGTGATCGTCCGCACGGTGTATTTGCTGGAGCAGATCGCCGACGGTTCGCTCGGCACGTACTGGGTGGGGAATACGGAGCGCAGCATCGCCCAGGACATCGGGCCGTTTGCGCTGAGCACGTTTGAACTGCTGTTTTTCAGCGTCCTGATCGCGGTCGCCGCCAGTCTTTTGTTCGGGCTGTTCCTGCAGCGGTTCGGGGCTGTTCGCCAACTGCAGCGGGCGCTGGACGTCATCGCCACCGTGCCCGACTTCGTCCTCATCATGCTGGCCATCCTGGCCGCCATCCAGTTTTACAAGTGGACCGGCATCCGCATTATCACGCTCTCGCCCTTCAGCGACGCGGACAACAACTGGTTTCCCCTGACCATCCTGGCCATCGGGCCCACCATCTTCCTGATGAAGGGAGTCAGCCTGAAGTACGCCCAGATCGGGGGAGAGGACTACATCCGCACGGCGCTGGCCAAAGGAATGGGCATCTGGCACATTCTCGTCCACCACGTCTACAAGAACGTCAAACCGTTCCTGGTGGCCGACCTGAAAAAGACGATCGCGATCACGGTGGCCAACCTGTTTGTCGTCGAATACCTGCTGAACGTCGTCGGCTTGACCCGGTTCATTTTCAGCAAGGACGGCGGCTTTGAGTTCAACGCGGCCGTGATGGGGCTGATGAGCATCGTTTTGCTCTCCATCCTCGTCTATGTGCTGATCCGGGCCATCCTGTACCTGTTTGAGCGGGCGTTCGTCTACAAATGAGCGTTTAGATGCACACGAGTGAGGTTTTGTCATGCAGATACGTCGAACCAATTGGCCATTGCGGATCGGGGCGGTCCTGGTGTCGTTTCTCGTGGTGCTGGGCATCGTCGGGCCGCACATCGCTCCGTACGAGCTGGATTTTCAGGAAAAGCTGCACAGCGAGACGGTGAACGGCAAAACGGTGATCGTCATGCCGCCGCTTGCGCCGTCCGCGGAGCACTGGCTGGGAACGGACAAGTGGGGCTACGACCTGCTGACGCTGCTGCTTCACGGGGCGCCGTACACGATTTTCGTCACGTTGGCCGTCGCCCTGCTCCGGGTGCTGCTCGGCACGCTGGTCGGCCTGTACATCGGCATCCAGGACAAGCCGCAGCGCTGGTGGCTGTCGGTGGAAAACGCCTGGAGCTACCTGCCGCTGTTCATCCCGGTCTATTTTTTGCTGCGAGGGGTCAGCATCAATCCGGAGCTGCCCACCTCCACCCTGGTCGCGCTGTTTATCGGCGCAGCGGCGGTGCTGGGAGTGCCCAGCGTCGCTTCGTCCATCCGGCAGAAGACGGAGCAAATCAAAGAGACGCAGTTTGTGCTGGCCGCCGTTTCCATGGGAGCGGGACGGGAGCAAATCTTGTTTCGCCACGTCCTGCCGCACATCAAAGAACAGGTGATCGTCATCCTGGTGACGGAGACGGTGGCCGTGATGACACTGATGGGGCTGTTGGGCATGTTTGACCTGTTCATCGGCGGCACGAAGATGACCTACGACCCGGTTCTCTTCCACTCCATGACGCATGAGTGGGCCGGCCTGCTCGGCTCCTACCGCGGCTTTGTCTACAGCAACACCCCCTGGGTTTTCGCCATTCCGCTGGCCGCCTTCATGTTTGCCGTCGGGTCGTTTTCCCTGCTCGCCAAGGGCCTGCGCGATCACTTCCGCGAGACGTACCAGCGCACGCCGTATATCTGAGCGGAGAGGGCGAGACAGATGTGATCCGTTTTTGAGACAGGAACGATACACCTTTTTCGTTTCGCGATGGTACGATGATAGTGTCAAGCAAACAGGAAAGCCGCTCGATACCGGTCGGGCGGCTTTTTGCTTGGCGGAGAGGAATACTGGGGATCTTAACCAAACGGATTACAACCGCCGTGGAATTTTTTATGCTGGCTGTCACATGTTCCGCTTCATCCTTCGTTATTTACAGTGAAAGGGATGGAAAAAAGATCAAGTCCATATTTGTGTGTAAATTCCTCTCGACTAGATAATTAAATTACCAAATCGAGTCACTTTAGACACTACTTCTGGAGTGTACGCACAAACCGGACAATCTGAACAATCTGCCGCCCTTGAGGTTGCAAAGAAAAAACGGGGAGTATAACCGAATCGTTCGAAGGAAGCACCTGGCGCTGGCCTTCGATATTGCGGTGCAAAACGGCGGAATCAAAAATTCAGCGGCAAAAGAAATCGAACGGCAAATCAGAGGTAAAAAGCTGAGCGACATTGAAAAAATGCGTATAATCGCCAAGGAAGTTGCCGATGCGTCCAATCCGCGCTGGCGTGATGACGTACTCAGCCGCAAAATGACTATTATCAATGGGGGAGGCACCGTCCACGGGAAGAAGTATGATCTGGCGAAACAATATGGCCTGTCGGACCGCAAAATCAAGCGATAATCTTTTTTCACCATTGAAGGTATTCTATAATGATATCTGCTGGGAAAAATTGGGAACTAGGCGGGTTCATCATGGCAGCTCCTAAACAATTCTGGCTTGTCGCCTTTATTCTGGCAGGTCTCTTGGCGGGATGCGCTCAAAAACAAGCTTCCCAACCGGTGCATGATAACTCGGTTACCAAAGTTGCGGCTGCGAAACCAGAGCCGACTGCCCAGACGATAACACCAGTGCCTAAACCTGTCGAGGAACCGGGCAAGGAACCTTCTCAAGGGCACACTCAGCAGCTTGAACAAGCGCTGCGTGAGTTGAAGGGAATGTTGAGTACGATTGGCGACACAAATCGCTCCACTGACGAACGCTCGCAAGCGCTCGAATCGTTTCTGAAAGGGGTGGAATCGTTTCTTCAATCCGAAGGAAGCATGGCATACTTAGACGAGGATCTTACACAAAAACTTGATCAGCAAATCGTGGTCAAGACAAAAGTGGAAAATGGAACCTGCTTTCGGATCGTTCACTATGCCGGCCTACCCGAGCTGTTGGGGACATTAGAGCGAAACTGGACCTTTGTCCAATGGAAAGACGCAAACGGTAAGGTGCATGCGCAACCCCTGATCGAACAAGGAGCGGAAACCACCAACGATTTTGTCGTGACCAAAGCGAAAGATGGGCTATTCATTGGTCTAACCGGCTACCTGACCGTAGAGAAACCACACCCTATTTTTCTCGCCACGTGGACATTGCGTGAAGAGCAATGGCAACCCCGGGCGATACCGAACCTCGCTCAACCTGAGGGATGGTCAGTTGAGGTGACTGACAATGAAGCGTCTTTTCAAGCAGATGGTGAAATGTTCGTGGAAGTAAGTGATGCGGACAAGATCATTCACATCTCTCAGGATGAGGCTGGCAAGAGAATTACCCTTTCGTTTCAATCGGGTGAGGTTATGCTTCAGAAACCGTGATCGAAGTGGACTGCCTATTGGCGGGAAACTGGTTACAACGCCTGATCGGAAACGCCTTCTGCCCAGCACAAGACTTCCAAGCCGAGGGCGTATTTTAATTTGTTGGAGGCCTTTTCCGCTCCCCAGTCACTCCCCCGGAACCCATCGCCCATTTTCTGAATAAGATGTAAGGCAAAAGCCTAAAATCCCTGTAATTCCGGCACCACCACCCACCCCCCTACATAGGATAAGGTGACTCTGTAATCCCTCAACCTTGTTCCTGTAGAGCCCACAAGGAGGGGTGGCACGATTGAAGGGTAGCGACCAAACCAAGCCGTTGTTGACAAATCGAGAAAGAGAAGTGTTTGAACTCTTGGTCCAGGATAAGACGACGAAAGAGATTGCCGGACAACTCTTCATCAGCGAAAAGACCGTACGCAATCACATCAGCAATGTCATGCAGAAATTAGGTGTCAAAGGTCGATCTCAAGCAGTAGTCGAACTCGTTCGACTTGGTGAGTTAGAGATTTGAACCCAGTCCACCCGGCCTCCCTTTTCTTCCCTTGCGAATGGAAGGGAGGATTTTTTTTGTGGAAAGGAACGCTTTGGCCTTTTGAACGCTTTGTGGTAGACTTCATCTACAAGGTGCTCCTTTCTGCCGCACGTAATCGGGACACCATCGGACGGCGGACGAAACGAGCACGTTCATTTTGGATCACAAGGAAGATGACTGTGGAGCGTATGGCAGCGATATACGACGATTTTGTGATCGTGGAACATCCCGTTACCGTCGAGGAAGCCCTGAAACAGGTCCACAGCAGCGGGGCTCGCCTGTTGGTCGTGCGCAGCCGCGGGGAAATCGTGGGCGTGTGCGACGCGCACGGACTCCTCCTGCAGCTCGGGAAGGGAACTACAGAGCTGGCCTGCAGCGAATCCTTTGCCGTGGTGGACGAAGAAGCGCTGTTTCAGCAGCGGCCCGACCAGGCGTCCTTCTGGCTCATCCAGAACGAGCGGGGGGAGATCATTGGCTGGCTGGACGCGGTGACGATGGAAAACGTCCTGATGAAACGAAAGCTGTCACAGGATGTGACGGAATTGACAAAAGACCTGGAAGCGATCGTGGATTCCATCTACGATGAAATCCTGGTCGTAGACGCGACAGGGACGATCCTGCGCGTGTCCAATCGCAGCGCGAACAATTTATGGGGGGTTCACCTGTCCACGGTGGTGGGCAAGAACATCCTCGACCTGGAGGAAAAAGGCTGGTTCAAGCCGTCCGTCACGCGCAAGGTGCTGGAGGAAAAGCGCAAGATTTCCATCGTGCAGCAAAATCGCTTCGGACGCAAAATCCTGGCGGTCGGCAACCCGATCTTCAACAAGAAACGGCAGTTGGAGAGAATTGTCATCGCGTCGCGGGATATTACCGAAGTGACCGAGTTGAAAAACGAGCTGCAGCGAGCCAAGAGCCTGACCCAAAAATACAAGGAAGAAATCGATGAGCTGAGAAATCACCAGTTCGTTGCCGTAAACGAGGTGATTTACCGGTCGGAGGCCATGGCCCGGGTGATGGAGCAGGTGAAGAGGATCGCGCTTGTGGAATCGACCGTGATTCTGTACGGCGAATCGGGCGTGGGAAAAGAGCTGATCGCCAATGCCATTCACAACAGCAGCGCAAGACGGGAGAAGCCGTTCGTCAAAATCAACTGCGGGGCCATTCCGGAAAACCTCCTGGAGAGCGAATTGTTCGGGTATGAAAAGGGAGCCTTTTCCGGTGCCAGCCTGCAGGGGAAAAAGGGCTTGTTTGAGCTGGCGCACGAAGGAACCCTGTTCCTGGACGAGATTGCCGAGATGCCGCTCAACCTGCAGGTGAAGCTGCTTCGGGCCCTGCAGGAAAGGGAAATCCTGAAGGTGGGAGGAACCCGTCCGATTCCCGTCGATGTGAGGATCATCGCCGCCACCAACAAAAATCTGGAGGAGATGGTGCAGCGCGGGCAGTTCCGGGAAGACCTGTACTACCGCCTGCACGTGATTCCCCTGTACATCCCGGCGCTGCGGGAGCGGATCGAGGATGTGGAGCCGCTCGTCTACGCGTTTCTGGAGAAATTCAACAAAAAGTTTTCGACCCGCAAGTATTTTTCCGAGGACGCCATCGACATGTTGAACGCGTACCACTGGCCGGGAAACGTGAGACAACTGCAAAACGTGATCGAACGGGCGATGGTGATCTCCCCCGGAAACCTGATTACCGCGAATGAACTGACCAGCATTCTGAGCCATCGGGCGGAGAAGGATCAGCCTCCCGTCCAGGTCAACCGGATTATCCCGCTGAAGGAAGCGGTGGAGCTGACGGAATCGCAGCTCATCCAGTTGGCCCTGGCCAAGTACAAGACGATTACGAAGGTGGCCGAGGTGCTGGAAGTAAGCCAGCCCACACTCAGCAGGCGGTTTCAGAAAATCAGCCGAAACAGGAAGCAGGAGACGAAACCTTAGTCCGGTATCAGCCGGCTAAGGTTTTTTTGACGGCACATCAGAATACGCTTCCGGCGCAGGTTTTACGAACGGCACCGGGGACACCGGCAGCATTGAATAACGGTCATTCATTTTTGAATAACCGGCAGGATGGCACGGTGTCGACAGCCGTTCGCCCCCATGCTTTCGGGTTGGCACGATCCTTGCTAAGGTAAAATCGTGACAGAAACGAACTTCCGAGGAGGGTTTACCATGAAGACCACCACCCGAACCTTTGTCAAAGTGAACACGGCCATCCCCGGTCCGAAAGCCAGGGAAATCCTGGAAAAACGGGACAAGAACGTGACGCGCGGCCTTTCCCATACGGTGTATTCGTTCGCGGATCGGGCGGAAGGTGCGCTGATTACGGATGTCGACGGCAATACCTTTATCGATTTTGCAGGGGCGATCGGAACGCTGAACGCCGGGCACTGTCCCCCCACCGTTGTGGCTGCGCTCAAGGAGCAGTTGGACCGGTTCATTCACACCGGCTTCAATGTGTTCATGTACGAATCGTATGTACAGTTGGCCGAGAAGCTGAACCAGATCACCCCGGGTTCGCATGAAAAGAAAACCATGTTTCTGAACAGCGGGGCGGAAGCGGTGGAAAACGCGGTGAAGATCGCCCGGAAGTACACCGGCCGCAAAGCGATCATCTCCTTTGAACGGGGCTTCCACGGCCGCACGCTGCTCGGCATGTCGCTCACCAGCAAGGTAAAGCCGTACAAGTACGGTTTCGGGCCGTTTGCCCCCGACACCTACAAGATGAGCTACCCGTACTACTACCGCGCCGACGGGTTGACCCCCGACGAACTGGACCGGCAGCTTCTGCAGCGGCTGGAGACCTTTTTCCTGACTGAAGTGCCGGCTGAAGACGTGGCTGCGATTATCATGGAGCCGGTGCAGGGGGAAGGCGGGTTTGTGGTTCCCTCCAAAACCTTCGTCCAAGGGGTAAAACGCATCTGCGAAGCGCACGGGATTTTGTTCATCGCCGATGAGGTGCAAACCGGCTTCGGCCGTACCGGAAAGATGTTTGCCATGGAGCATTTTGACGTCGTGCCGGATCTCATGACGATGTCGAAGTCCATCGCGGCCGGCATTCCGATCAGCGCCGTGACCGGGCGGGCGGAAATCATGGACGCGCCCAACCCCGGCGAAGTGGGAGGCACCTATGCCGGCAGCCCGCTCGGATGCGTGGCGGCCTTGAAAGTGATTGAGATGTTTGAACGGGAAAACATTCCGGACCGGGCAAACGCGATCGGGGAACGCATCATGTCGCGCTTCCGCAGCCTGCAGCAGACGTATCCGGTAATCGGCGACGTGCGCGGTCTGGGAGCCATGTGTGCGGTTGAGCTGGTCAAGGATCCGGTCACCAAGGAGCCGGACAAGGACCTGACTGCCCGGATCGTGCAGGAGTGCATTCAGCGCGGGCTGGTTCTGTTAAGTGCGGGGCTGTACGGCAATGTTCTGCGTTTTCTCTCGCCGCTGGTGATTACGGATGCGCAGTTGGACGAAGGCCTTGACATTATCGAAGAAGTCCTGGGGGAACTCGTCACGCCGTAAATTCGCATGAGGGAGTGGAGCACAGATGACGAAGCAGAAATTGTTTATCAACGGAGCATGGGTGGAAGCCGCGGCTTACACCCCCCTTTTTTCTCCGTATTCCGGAGAGACGATTGCCGAGATTCCGATGGCGACAGCAGCCGAGGTGGAACGGGCGATTGAGGCGGCGTACCAGGCCCGAAAAACCATGGCGAAGATGCCGGCGCACCAGCGTGCCGCCATTTTGGAGAAGCTGGTGACCCTGCTGGAGAACCGAAAGGAAGAAGCGGCGGTCATCATCGCGCGGGAAGCGGCCAAACCGATCACGACGGCCAGAGCAGAGATACAGCGCACCATCACGACGTACAAGTTTGCCGCGGAGGAAGCCAAGCGCATCCACGGGGAGACGATTCCCCTGGACGCGGCGCCGGGCGGGGAAGGGCGCGTAGCGTATACCACCCGGGAGCCGCTGGGCGTGATAGGAGCGATCACCCCCTTTAACTTTCCGATGAACCTGGTCGCCCACAAGGTGGGGCCCGCGATTGCGGCGGGCAATACCGTGGTGTTGAAACCGGCCCCGCAGACGCCGCTGTCGGCGTTCTTCCTGGCCGAGCTGCTGCAGGAAGCGGGGCTGCCGGACGGCGCGCTGAACATCGTGACGGGCAGCGGGGAAGTGGGCAAACAGATCGTAACCGACGAGCGCGTGAGCATGATCAGCTTCACCGGCAGCGCCGCGGTCGGCAAGGCGATTCGCAACCAGGCCGGGTTGAAACGCGTCGTCTTGGAACTGGGCTCCAACGCGGCCGTGATCGTCGACAAGGGCGTAACCATCGACAAGATTATCAACCGCTGCGTGACCAGCGCGTTTTCCTACCAGGGGCAGGTGTGCATTTCGCTGCAGCGCATCTATGTCCACGAGGAGGCGTATGAGGAGTTTGTCGAAAAATTCGTCGCGGCCGCCCGGAAGCTGAAAGTGGGTGACCCGCTTCTGCCCGAGACGGACATCTCCGCCTTGATCGCCCCGCGCGAAGTACAGCGGGTCCTGGCCTGGATTGACGAAGCGGTGCAGCACGGCGCCAGGGTGGCGACCGGCGGTACGGCAGAGGGCAACTGCCTCCTGCCCACGGTGATTCTGGACGCGGCGCCGACGCTGAAAGTGTCCTGCCAGGAAGTGTTTGCGCCCGTGGTGTTGATCAACAAGGTCGCATCCGTCGAGGAAGCCATCGAACTGGTCAACGATTCGCGGTACGGGCTGCAGGCGGGCATCTACACGGAGAATGTGCACACGGCGTTCGAGGCTGCCGAAAAGCTCCAGGTCGGCGGTGTCATCATCAACGATACGCCTACCTTCCGCGTCGACCACATGCCGTACGGCGGTGTCAAGGAAAGCGGGTTGGGCCGTGAAGGCGTCAGGTACGCGGTGGAAGAGATGACGGAAAGCAAACTGGTGATTTTCAATCGCCTGTAGCAATCGACCAGCCAATTTCATACCCACAGCGAGGACGAGCCGATGCCTGCATGCAGGTGTCGGCTGTTTTGTTCTGTGGGGGCCGGGTGTGTGCGCATGCCGCGGCCTGGCGTGAAAAAATCCGTTAACGCTCGGGGCGCTAACGGATTTTTGCTGGGTATTACGAGGCGCTCTGGTTTTCGTGTCCCGCTTCCTGCTCGCTGGCTTCCAGAGTAATATCGGCGGGTTTTCGCTTGAACAGGAAGTAGGAGGCGACGACGAGAACGGTGATCAGCATCGTCAGGTAGAGCTGGGATCGCATGGATTCCAGGAAGAGCATCGACACCAGAATGAGAACCATCGCGGCCATCGTCAGGTAGGTGAGATAGGGAAACGCCCACATTTTCAGGGTGAGGGCCTGTGGATTTTCCCTCTCCAGTTTTCTTCTGATCCGCACGTGCGACACGGCGATGACCAGGTACACCAGAATGGCGATGGCGCCGGACGCGTTGACCAGAAAGAGAAAGATCTTGTCCGGAGACACAAAGTGAAAAATCGCACAGAGATAGGAGAAAAAGGTGCTCGCCAGGACGGCGCGAACGGGAACCCCGTTTTTGTTCACCCGCAGGAGGGAGCGCGGTGCGTTCCCTTTGCGCGCCAGGGAATACAACATCCGCGAGTTGGTGTACAGCGCAGAATTCAAGCAGGACAGAACGGAGACGAGCACGACCACGTTCATGATTTGCGCGGCAGCCGGGATGCCGAGCATGTCCAGCATCGTGACGTACGGGCTCTTCAACAGGTCGGCGGCATTCCAGGGCAGAAGCATCACCAGAATGGCGACAGAGCCGATGTAGAAGAGCAGAATGCGCCAGACAACGCTTTTGATGGCGACGACGACGGATTTTTCCGGGTTGGGTGTTTCACCTGCCGCGATGGCCGCTATTTCCGCTCCGAAAAAGGAGAAGACACAGACGACGATCCCGACGAATACGGACGAAGCGCCATTGGGCAAAAATCCGCCCAGTCCCAAGAGGTTGGTCAATCCCGGTGAGGGGATGGCGGGGACCAGATTGAGCAGAATGGCAGCCCCTATGCACATGAACAGGCTGATCGCCACCACCTTGATCATGGCGAACCAGTATTCAAATTCGCCGAAGGACTTCACGGACAGCACGTTGGTAATGGTTAACAACACGGTAAGAATGAGACTCAACAACCAGACCGGCACGGATGGAATCCAGCCGTGAACGATGGCGCCGCCTGCCGTCGCCTCGATGGCAATCACGATGGCCCAGTAAAACCAGTACAGCCAGCCGATCGTATAGCTTGCCCAAGGCCCCAGCGCCTGATGGGCGTAGGTGGAGAAGGAGCCGCTGTCCGGATTGACGACGGCCATTTCTCCCAGCATGCGCATGACCATTACCACGAGCAGCCCGGCCAAGGCATACGAGAGAATGGCACCCGGACCTGTGGAATTGATTACGGAACCGCTGCCGACGAATAATCCCGCACCGATTACTCCGCCAATCGAGATCATCGTCAAATGGCGCGGTTTCAGCTTTTTTTGCAAGGTGTTGCTATGCTGTTGGGCCATATGGATACCCCCTCTGTTGGTATGTGTCAAACACCTCGAAACCTGATTCAATCATGCTGCATCGACGTTTCCTCCTTTGCTGTTGTGCCGCGCTTGATCTAGGTATGCAAATATTATACCAATTTGTATTTTTGGAAAAATAGAATCGAACGGCCTGGTTCTATTCACTTTTGAATCATCGCCTTTCATTTTTGAATGACGGCTGGAGATGGGGGGAGAGGGTAGAGATGACGAACTGAACCTACTCGGAAATCAAAAAATATAGTATTCTTACTGTATTACTTAGTTTTTCACAACGCGGATCGATTCATTGTGAGTGCGACAACGAGGGAGCGGGAGGTCTGTATGAGCGTCTATCAATCGATTACCGAACTGATCGGAAACACGCCGATGGTCCGCCTCAACCGCATCGTGCCGGACGGCGCGGCCGAGGTGTACGTCAAACTGGAGAAGTTCAACCCGTCCGGCAGCGTCAAGGACCGCGCGGCGTACAACATGATCGCCGCCGCGGAAGCGGAAGGCCTGATTCGGCCAGGGGACACGATCATCGAGCCGACGAGCGGCAACACGGGGATCGGCCTGGCGATGAACGCCGCCGCCAAAGGGTACCGGGCGATTCTGGTCATGCCGGACAACATGTCCAAGGAGCGGATCAACCTGCTGAAGGCGTACGGCGCCGAGGTGGTGCTGACGCCGAGCGAGCTGCGCATGCCGGGGGCGATCGCCAAGGCGCTGGAGTTGCAAAAGGAGATTCCGGGCAGTTTCATTCCGCAGCAGTTCGAAAACAAGGCGAATCCGGACATCCATCGGACGACGACGGCCGTGGAAATCCTCGAACAGATGGACGGGCGCCTGGATGCCTTTGTCGCCACCGCGGGAACGGGCGGGACGATTACGGGGACGGGGGAAACCTTGCGGCAGAAGCTCCCTGATCTCTACATCGCCGTGGTGGAGCCCAAAGGGTCGCCCGTCCTGTCCGGCGGCAAGCCGGGACCGCACAAGCTGGTCGGGACCAGTCCGGGGTTCATCCCGCCCATCCTGAATACGAGCATCTACGACGAGATCGTGCAGATCGCCGATGAAGAGGCGCTGGAGACGATGAGAAAGCTGGCCTCCAAAGAGGGGATCCTGGTGGGGCCGTCCGCCGGAGCCGCCGTCTTTGCCGCGATTGCCGTTGCCAAACGGCTCGGTTCCGGCAAGCGGGTGGCCTGCATCGCGCCGGATACGGGCGAACGGTATCTGAGCATGAACATTTTTGAATAAGGCGAAGGGACACGTGTGAGGAGGCCGTCCTGTATGGGACGGCCTCGTTGTGACCCGCCGCCTGCTCGGCTGAGCGCCAGGCGGCGGGCAGGCCCCCTTGACGGGTTCAAGGGGGTTTTTCGCGTTTATTCGACGGAATCTTGCAAAAATTGCACGATCTGATGGGGAAAAGAATCGTGCTTTACCCCAAGAAAACGGTTTCTTATAATGAACTCAACCAACGCTGACAAGATTCGACGGGAAGGGGGAGGAAAGGTGCAGTTGACCTCGCGTTCCCGCGCGTTGCTGAAAGTGCTGCTGGACAGCTCGCGGCCGATGAAAATCCGGGAAGCGGCCCGCGATTTTCGCGTCAGCGAGCGGACGATCAAGTACGATCTGGAAGCAATCCGCACGTGGCTGAAGGAGCGCCACGTCACCCTGCATTCCCAGCCGAACAAGGGCATCTGGATCAGCGAAAACGAGGAAAAGCGGGCCGACCTGCGCCGCCACCTGGAGGGATGGGGGCGGAGCGACCTGATCCTGCATCAGAAGGAACGGGCCAAACACCTGGCGCTCATGCTGCTGCTCGCTGACGGGTACGTGCGGCTGAACGATCTGGCGGACCGGATGGCGGTCAGCCGCAATACGGTGGTATCCGACCTCAGGGAAGCGGAGAGCTTTCTCGCAGGGTGGGGGCTGGAGCTGATCAGCAGGCCGCGCTACGGAGTCAGAATTTTCGGAGAAGAGCGGTCGGTGCGCTTTGCCCTGGAGTGTCTCCTGCACGCTCTCTCGGAAGGTGACGAGATGTTCCGGCTGGTGCGGCGGGTACAGGGCGGCGCGACGGACCCCGCTGCTGCCGATGAAGCCGGCCCCCTCGTGGAACAGCGGCTGCTCGGCGAAGAGGAGATCCGCCTGATCGATCAGGCGGTGCGAGAGCTGATGGCGCAGCTGTCGTTTGCCGTGACGGACCGGACGCTGATCAGCCTGCACATCCGGCTGTGCATTCTCGTGCACCGGGTGCGCAAGGGGAGAGTCCTGCCTGCCGATGAAACAACCGTCCAAACCGCGCAAGGGTGGAGCGGCTACCCCTTGTTCGCGCAGACGGCCAACCGGCTGTTTGCTGCCTTGGGACTGGCGGTCACTCCCGACGAGCTGGCGTACGGCTGCCTTCCCCTGCTGGGGGCGGATTACCCCCTGACGGCTGTGGGCGGCGGCAGACCGGCCCCCGACATCTACGACGTCACCATCCGGCTGACGGAAGCGGTCAGCCAGGCGATGCAGGTGCCGTTTGCCGACGATCCCGAGCTGCGCGAGCACCTGTTTGCCCACCTGAACGACAGGATCATGCGCTACCTGCAGGGGGTGCTGTACCCCAATCCCTTGACCGGCGAGATCAGCCGCTCGTACCCGCGGATGTTCGCCGCGGTCAAGCGGGCCTGCCAGGACGTGTTGTGGCCGAGCGGCATCTGTCTTCTCGACGCGGACATCGCCTATATCGTGCTGCACTTTCAGGCCGCCTGGGACCGCTGGATGGAGCAGAAAAAGGTGAACGCGCTGGTCGTTTGCGGTACCGGACGGGGCACGTCCCGCTTCCTGAAAACCCAGTTGGAGGCGGAACTGAAAGGGCTGCGCGTCGTCGGCCTGTGCGGCAGCCTGGAGGTGGAGAAGTACCTGGCCAGCCGCAAAGTGGACCTGATCGTCAGCGTTCTGCCGGTCAAGGCGGACGTGCCGGTCGTCGTCGTCAACGCCCTGCCCACCCGGCACGATCTCGAAAAGATTCAAAGCTGTCTGCAAACGATCACCGCACACCCGCCGGTCGACTCGGCCGCGTCCCGAGGAGGCGGAGGGCAGTGGCGAAGCGATCTCTGCGCCGACCTCCACGAGCGTGACCTGCCGGTGGTGGAGCGGCTGTCGCAGGACGTGATTTGCAAGGGATTCGAGCTGAGCCAAACGATTATGGCGGCGTTTCGCGAACACTTGACCGAACAGGCGGCAGGCGGTCTGATGCTCCACATCCTGCTGATGGTCAACCGCTTGACGTTCGGCTCCTCCTACGTGGAGTGGCAGGCGGAAGCGGAGCCGGAGGGCGAAGACTACGCCGCATGGCGCAAAACGCTGAAGGCCCTCGTGGAAAAAGCCGGGCTTGCGGTGCCGGAGAGCGAGATTACGGCGATCATGCGATATTTTTCGGGGAAAGGAGTGACAGAGAGTGACAACGGATTTGCTCATACAGGGCGGGTGGGTGATTGATCCCTCCCAGTCCATCAACGGACGGTACGACATTGCGATCAGCGGCGGGAGGATCGCGGCGCTGGCGGAGCCGGGACGGCTGCCGGCGGAAATCGGCGGAGCCAGGCAGACGCTGGATGCCTCGGGAACCATCGTGACCCCGGGACTGATCGACCTGCATGCCCACGTGTTTCCGGAGAGGACGCCGCTCGGCATCGAGGCGGACCGCGTAGGGGTCGAACAGGGCGTGACCACGCTGGTGGACGCGGGCAGCGCCGGTGCCCGCACGTTCGCAACCTTCCTGGACGAAGCCGTCAAACCGGCCGAGACCCGCGTGCTCGCGTTTCTCAACATCGCCGGGGAGGGATTGTGCGGCGGCCTGTCCGAGCTGGCGGACATGGACCGGCTCACGCCTCGGGAAGCGGTAGCGCTCATCCGGGAGCAGCCGCTGATCCGCGGCATCAAAGCGAGAATGAGCGCGTCGGTCGTCAGGGAAAACGGCATCAAGCCGCTGCTCGTCGCCAAGGAAGCGGCCCGGGAAGCGGGCTGTCCGCTGATGGTGCACATCGGCAACGCGCCGCCGGCCCTGCCGGAGATTTTGCGCGAACTGGATGCCGGTGACGTGGTGACCCACGCGTTTCACGGAAAAACGGGCGGCATCCTGGACGACCGGGGTCGGCTGATTCCGGAAGCGGAAAAGGCGCTGGCGCGCGGCGTGCTGTTTGACGTGGGGCACGGCACGTCCAGCTTCAGCTTCCGCACCATGCGGCAGGCACGGGCGCTCGGCCTGGCGCCGCATACGATTAGCACCGACATTTACCGGCAGAACGCGGCGGGGCCGGTGCACAGCCTGACGACCACGATGACGAAGTTTCTGGCGCTCGGCTTTTCGCTGGAGGAGGTGATCGCCGCCTGTACGGCAGCGCCTGCCGCCGTTTTGCGGATGACGGATGAAATCGGGACATTGCGACCGGGTGCGGTGGCCGATCTGAGCCTGCTGGAGCTGACGAACGTCCCCGTCGTCCTGACAGACTCGGAACGAGAGCAGCTCACGGCGGAGGAGTCGGTCACAGCCAAGCTGACGATTAAAGCAGGAAAGGTACTGACATGCAGATGATCAACGCGATTGTGCAAGAAGTGGCCAAACAGTTGGATGCGAATTTATCTGAAGTTTCTGAATTGAACAACCTGATGACGGCAGCCCTTGCCGAGACGACCCGTTTGGGATTAACGGTCCCCCGGGACAGGTGGCTGGCGATGGGCGTGCACATGCTGGGATTTCTGCGGCGGATGCGGAGCGGAGAAACGCTGCCGCCCGTGGAGAAGGAGCTGTATGCGGAGATCCCTCCCGAGATGCTGCATCTCGCCGGACGCGTGCTCGCCGCCGCCGGATCGGAACGGGAGGCCGGGGATGCGGAAGTGTTTTTGATGGCCGTCCATTTTGAAGCGGCACGGGCGCTGCAGCAGGAACAACCGTAGAACATGGAGGAGGGTATGCGAATGGCAAAGGTAAAAGTGGTGATTGGCGACCGGCTGGGCAAGGGACACAACGTGGCCAAAGGCGTGGAAGCGGCGGGAGGCTTGGCGATCCTGATTCCCGGCGTCGGCGCGGACATGAAAGTGGGGGACGTGATGTACCGGGAAAACGCCGATTTCGGCCTGTCGTTTTGCGGCAGCGGCGGCGCAGGGGCGCTGACCGCGAAGACGAAGTACGGCTACCCGGTCGAATACGGGCTCAGGTCCGTGGAAGCGGGCATTACCGCGCTTCGAAACGGCAGCAAGGTGATCGGATTCGGGTTTATGGACACGGAAGAGCTGGGCAGACGGATGACCGAAGAATTCATCAAACTGGCGGGGAGGTAGCGCATGTACACGGAAGTGACTCGCACGCTGAGACTGACGGGGAGCGCGGAGACCAAGGAAGGGGCGTTCAACAAGATTTTCGCCCAGATCAAGCACGCGATCGCGCGGGAGACGTCCGATCTGGTGGTGCGGATCGAGCCGCTCGCCGTCGAGGTGGTGTCCGCGACGGAGACGTCGTACCGGGAGCGGCTGTTCGGCCTCTTTTTCCCGCGCACCCGCACGCGATACGAGATTACCGCAGACGTAAGCGTCCGGCTGGGACTGGTTCGGCTGCAGGAGATCCCGTTCCGGCAGCAAAGCGAGCAGCCGACCGGCGTGAAGCAGCTGCTCGGCCAGCGATAGAAAGAAACAGGGGGAACGTTCATGGTGACATGGATGATTGCGTTGAAATCGATGGTGATCGGCGCGCTGGTTGGCTTCGGCGTGGGGGCGGGGGCGGCCCGGATGTTTCACGCGCCGAACGTGCAGGGAATGGGGGCCTTTCGCACCTTTGGCGAACTGAACGCCTGCGCCGGCGACCCGATCTCCCACTTTTCGTTCGGATTGGGCTTCTTCTTCAACGCCTGGGCGTCCGTGGTCGGGGCCGGCGCGCTGACCCAGGATGTGGACCACCGGATTTTGCCCAACTGGGCGGCCGCCCTTTTGCTGTGGAAAAACAAAAACGTGGAAGAGACGCTGCACGACCCGAAAAAAATGGCGATCGTCGGGGCGGCCGTCGGCGCGGTCGTCGTGACGCTGCTCAACTCCACGGCGACGGCCATTCCCCAGTCGATGCAGCTCGTGGCGACGAAAGTCCTGGTTCCGGCCGCCAACTGGCTGATCAATCCGATCATGCCGATCGTCTTCTGGATGGCCGCGATGGACGCGGGCAAGCGAACCGGCGTCTGGGGCACCGTCCTCGGCGGGTTTTCCCACCTGGTCATGGGCAACGCCGTACCGGGCATTGTGCTCGGCATCCTGATCGGCAAAGGGTTGGACGACAGCGGATGGAACCGGATTACCAAAACCCTGGTGACGGCCGTGGTGCTGCTGTTTATCCTGAGCGGGTTCTTCCGCGCGTTTGACGTGGCGCTGTTGAAGAGCATCCAGGTGGAGGTTCCGCAGTGGTTGATTGATCTGCATGAGATGTTTGGATCGGTGGTGAAAAAGTGATGAACGAACGTCAGGCAAAAGGCTTCTGGTATTCGGAATGGGCGTTTCCGCTCTTTGTCGCGTGCCTGTCTTCCGGGATTTTTGCCGGGACTCATCTGTATTATGTGTATCACGTGGGAGCTTTCAACGACATCGCCATCGTCGCCATGCTGGAAGCGGGGATAAAAGGCGGCGGGTACGGAGCGGCTGCTGCGTTTGGCGCCAGCTTCCTGTTCGCCCGCGTCCTGGAAGGGCCGCTGGTCGGCATCCTGGACATCGGCGGATCGCTGCAGACGGGCATCGGCATCGGCGTTCCGGCGCTGATGCTCAGTGCGGGCATGACGGCTCCGCTGCTCTCGTTCCCGCTGGCATTGGCGACGGGAGCGCTGCTGGGACTGATCATCGGCGCGGTGATCATCCTGATCCGCACGTTTACGATCAACGCGGCCCAGTCCACGTTTGGCGCCGACGTGATGATGGGGGCGGGCAACGCGGCCGGACGCTATCTCGGTCCGCTGATCGTCATCTCCGCCATCATGGCGTCTATTCCGGTTGGCATCGGTGCCACCATCGGGGCAGCCGTCTTCTACTACTTCAAAAAACCGATTGCCGGCGGGGCGATCATCGGCGCGATGATTCTGGGAGCCATGTTCCCCATCCCGCCGCAGTGACGCCTGCGGCACAACACACCGGGAAGGAGGGTGCCACAACCAAATGGGCATCTACCAATCATACGGACTTAAACAGGTGATCAACGCCAGCGGCAAAATGACGGCGCTCGGAGCCAGCGCCGTCCATCCCTCCGTCGCCCAGGCGATGGGCGAGGCGGCCATGGACTACGTGGAAATCGCCGAGCTGATGAAAGCGGCCGGCCGAAAAATCGCCGACGCGACGGGAGCGGAGGACGGGTGTCCGACATCCGGCGCGGCCGCGGGCATCGCCATTGCCGTCGCCGCCGTCATCGCCGGCCGCAGCCTGCGCCTGATCGAACAGCTGCCGGACTCGGAGGGGCTGCGCAACCAGATCGTGATCCAAAAAGGGCATGCCGTGCACTTCGGGGCATCCGTCCGGCAGATGATCGCCCTCGGCGGCGGGAAGGTGGTGGAAGCGGGCCATGCCAACCATGTGGAAGAAGCGCACCTGCGCGAAGCGATCGGCGACCGCACGGCGGCGCTCCTGTACGTGAAGTCTCACCACGCCGTGCAGAAAGGGATGCAGCCGCTGGAGACGATGATCGCCCTGGGCAGGGAGTACGGACTGCCCGTCATCGTGGACGCCGCCGCTGAAGAAGACCTCCGGGTGTACATCGCCAAGGGAGCGGATGCGGTCATTTACAGCGGCGGGAAGGCGATCGGCGGTCCCACCTCCGGGTTTGTCTGCGGCAAAGCCGAGCTGATGGAAGCCTGCCGCGCCCAGTACAAAGGCATCGGCCGGGCGATGAAGGTGGGCAAGGAGGCGATCGTCGGCCTGCTGGCTGCACTGGAGCGGTACGAATCGGCCAGCGGCGACGCCGGGGAGCAGCTTCGGCTGGTCGAACGGCTCGTCGCGGCGATCAACGAACTGCCCGGGCTTCATGCCGCCGTGGTGCAGGACGAAGCGGGGCGCGCCATCTACCGCGCCCAGGTAAAGGTGGACGAGCGGACGGCTGGGATGACGGCCCAGGAGCTGATTCGCCTCCTGGAAGCGGGCGACCCGGCCATTTTCACCCGCAACCACTACGCCAACACCGGCGTGATCGCCTTTGACCCGAGACCGCTGCGCCCCGGGCAGGAGGCGATCATCGCCGCCCGTCTCCGGGAGATTTGGACCAACAGGAAGTGAGGGAGCAACCGTGTCAACGAACAAGCCAACCATCCGACTCAACGTCCTCGCCAAACACGTGGAAAACGCCAGGGAGATCGTCGAAGCAGCCGACGGCCGGGTGCTGATCGGCGTGATGGTAAAAGCGTATCCTGACGCGGACGCCGCCGCTGCCGCCGTGGAATCGTTCCAGCGCGCCGACGTGCCCGTCTCCGTGGGATTGGGGGCCGGCGATCCGACCCAGTGGAAAAAGGTGGCCGAGGTGGCCGCCCGAACAAAACCGGCCCACGTCAACCAGGTGTTTCCCGCCGCCGGCTACACGCTGGGCCGCCTGCAGCAGGCGGGGAGCGGCCACACACTCGTCAACGCGCTGATCGCCCCCAGCGGCACACCCGGGCGGGTCATCGTCTCGACCGGCCCCGTGAGCGGAACCTGGCAGGAGACCGTCTCCTGCGAGGCGGCTGCGGCGATGCTGGCGGAGATCGGCGTGCATTCGGTCAAATTTTACCCGGTGAACGGATGCGAACGCCTCGACGAACTGAGGGCGATGGCCCGCGCGGCGGTCCGCTGCGGACTGTCCGTGTTCGAACCGACCGGAGGCATCGACGCATCCTCCATCCGGCGTGTGGTGGAAACCTGCCTGGAGGAGGGGGTCCAACAAGTGATTCCGCACATCTATACCTCCATCGTCGACAAGGCGACCGGGCTGACCAGGACGGACCAGGTGAAAGAGCTGATCGCCGCCCTGCCGCACGTGTAACGCCTGCAAAGAGAGATAGGAGTGGATTCATCGATGATGGAAAAACAAGTGATCGTCAACCTTCCCCAGGGACTGCATGCCCGTCCCGCGTCCGCATTCGTCCGGACGGCTTCCGTTTTTGCCAGTGACATCGGCTTGCGCAAAGACGGAAAGACGGCAAACGGAAAAAGCATCATCAGCATCATGTCGCTAACCGTTGCCCAGGGTGAGCAGGTGACCCTGACCGCTGACGGACCCGACGAGCAGCAGGCGCTGGAGGCGCTGGAAAAGCTGCTGACGACGGCAGCCGAGTAGGGTCCCCCGTACCGTATTCAACCGGAACCCGAAAACGGCCTGACCTGTGCGAAAAGCCTTCCCGTGTGAAACGGGGAGGCTTTTTTCGCAATCTTGCGCTCTCATTTCCCGCACCTACCGTGCCGCGCCGGACGAGGTTATACTGTCGGTAGATGCGCGGAGAAGGAGGTAGGCGCGATGAACGATGAACAATGGCGGGCCATCGTCGAGTGCGATCCGTCCTGTGACGGCCGCTTTTTCTACGGCGTGCTGACCACGGGCATCTTTTGCAAGCCCTCGTGCAGGTCGCGGACGCCCAAACGGGAGCACGTCCGCATCTTCGCCAGCGCGGACGAAGCGATGAGCGCCGGCCTGCGCCCCTGCAAGCGCTGCCAGCCGCACAGGGCGGATTGGCGCTCTCCCGACGAGGAGCTCGCACTGCGCGTCAAGCAGTTGATCGCCGACTGTTTTCCCGAGCCGCTGACGCTGGGGGAAATCGCCTCGCGCCTGCACGTCAGCCCGTATTACCTGCAGCGGTGCTTCACCCGTCTCATGAACTGCTCCCCGGCGCAGTATCTCGTCCACACGCGTATCGAGGCGGCCAAAAGGCTGTTGGCGGAGACGCGGCTGAGCATCGCCGAGGTGGCCATGCAGGTGGGATTTCGGACCGGGGCTTACTTTGCCCACGTGTTTCACAAACAGACAAAGCAAACCCCGACGCAATATCGCACGTGTGCGGAAAGGAATGAACAGGAATGGCCGTAGGGTACTTCGCTTCCCCCATCGGACTGCTGGAGGTGAGGGGGGATCGCGACGAGGTGACCTCCATCCGCTTCGTCGCGCGCGCCGAGGAGGCGGCAGATACGGCAGCCGACGCCGTTCACATTTGTCTATGCCAGTTGGAGGAGTATTTCCAGGGAAAGCGAACGGCGTTTCAGGTGCCGCTGAAACGAACCGGCACGCCGTTCCAGCGGCAGGTGTGGAGCCGGGTCGAGACGGTTCCGTTTGGAAGGACGGCTGTCTACCGGGACATTGCCGCCAGCCTGGGCCGGGCCGGAGCGGTCAGGGCGGTGGGCAGCGCCAATGGGCAAAATCGCTTTGCCATCGTCATCCCCTGCCACCGCATCATCGGCAGCGACGGCAGCCTCCGCGGCTACGCCTGGGAGCTGTGGCGCAAGGAATGGCTGCTCGACCACGAGCGGCGGGTAACCGGCTCGTTTCTTTCGTGAACGAGGTCCATGACGCAACAGGCGGAGCGAGTCAGCCAGCCAGCTTTCGTTCTGCGGTGCCGGACGCTTCCTGTTCCAAAAAGCGCCGGGTTTCCGCCACGACGACGCCGGAGAGGCCGATCAGGCCGATCAGGTTGGGGACGGCCATCAACCCGTTCATGATGTCGGACAGCGTCCAGACGAGGTCCAGCTTCAGCGTCGCGCCGACACCCACCATCGCCACAAAGACGAGGCGGTAGTAACGGCCGGAATTCTTGCCCCCCAGGTATTCGAAGCACTTTTCGCCGTAGTAGGCCCAGCCGAGAATGGTGGAGTAGGCGAACAGGATCACGGCGACGGCCAGCACGTAGCTGCCGGCCGGACCAAATACGGTCTGGAACGCGTAGGTCGTCGCCTCCACTCCCGATTTGCCCGTTTCCCACGCGCCGGTCGTCACCAGGGCCAGACCGGTAATCGTACAGACGACGATGGTGTCGAGAAAGGTGCCGGTCATCGAGACCAGCGCCTGCTTGGCCGGCATGTCGGTCTTGGCGGCAGCGGCCGCGATCGGGGCGCTGCCCAGCCCCGCCTCATTGGAGAAGACGCCGCGGGCCACCCCTTTTTGAATCGCCATCGCCACCGTGGCTCCCAAAAAGCCGCCCGTGGCCGCCGTTCCGTTGAAGGCCCCGTCGAGAACGATGGATACGGCCTGCGGCACCCGGTCCAGGTGGAACAGGACGACGCAAAGGCCGGCGGCGATGTAAAACAGGGCCATGAACGGCACGAGCACACTGGTCACCTGGCCGATCTTTTGCACGCCGCCCAGCACCACGAACGCGGTGAACAGCGCCAGCGCCGCGCCGGTCAAGAGCGGGGGAACGGCGAAGTTCAACTGCAGCGCTTCCGCCACCGAGTGGGCCTGCACCATGTTTCCGATCCCGAACGAAGCCAGCGTGCCAAACAAGGCAAAGAGCACGGCCAGCCATTTTCGCTTCAACCCTCGTTCGAGGTAGTACATCGGGCCGCCGGAATACCGGCCGTCCGCTTCGCGAATCCGGTAGGTGACCGCCAAGATGGCTTCGGCATACTTGGTGGCCATGCCGAACAGGGCGGTGACCCACATCCAGAAGAGGGCGCCGGGGCCCCCTGTGGCGATGGCGGTGGCGACGCCGGCGATGTTGCCCATCCCGATGGTGGCGGCCAGCGCCGTCATCAGCGCCTGAAAGTGGTTGATGTCCCCGGCGGAGCCGCTCTCCTGCCGGCCAAAGGCCAGCCTCAAGGCATACCACAGCTTGCGGAACTGCAGCCCCTTCAGCCTCACCGTCAGCATCACGCCCGTACCCACCAATAGCACCAGTGTGGGCAGTCCCCATACGTAGCCGTTGATCACATCCAGCCACTGCATCAGCTTGTCCATGTTGGTTCCTCCTTGTTTGTGCATACAAAAGAAAAAAACATTTCATCGCGGATGAAATGTTTCTGGAGCGGGCATGGACGCAAAACGGCCCGTTCATGGGGGGCCTTTGGATCCACACGGCCAAACCGCCATTCCGGTCGTCTTGTGAGTGTCGTCCGCTCTGTCCTTTTACCTGAGAGATTCATTCGCGTACGCCGCGCGAATTTGCTCCTTCGGTGCCCGTGCCCCTCGCCGATGCTTAAAAGGGGGGTCTCTCCAGAGGTTCGTCCCCATTCAGTTTCACTTGTTGCCAAGACCTGAGAGTTTCGGGATGAGCTCCCTTGCCCCGTCGGTAGATCGTTTCCAATCTTTTCCTGAATGGTTCATCCGATCACATATGCTGTTTGACAGAAAAAATATATAGCTGAATTGAACTTCTGTCAATCCGGTGAAAATGTTTCGTCCGTGTCCCCCATTCCCAGGTCTAAGTGACGGCTCCCCGCAATACGTTATAACCATGAACAACACGCTGCCCGAGAAGCGCCAAAAAAGAGACAACCCGTGCGGGACTCCGATGTCGACCGCGCCTGGCAGCGAGGGGGGATTTGTGCATGCTGCATATCGTCGCCTGTATCAAGCAGGTGCCGGACACGAAGATCATCAAGATGAACCCGAAGACCAACACGATGGACCGCTCCAGCGCTCCGGCGATTCTCAACCCGTATGACGCCCACGCCGTGGAAGAGGCGGTCCGGCTGAAGCAGCGCTACGGCGGCACCGTTTCCGTGCTGACGATGGGACCGCCGCCGGCCGTCAAGGCGATCCGCAAGTGCATCGAGATCGGGGCGGACGAGGGCTACATGATTACCGACCGGGCGTTCGCCGGGGCGGACACGCTGGCCACCAGCTATGCGCTGACCAAGGCGCTGGAGAAAATCGCCAGGGAGAAGCCGATCGATCTGATCATCTGCGGCAAGATGACGATCGACGGCGACACCGGGCAGGTGGGGCCGGGCATCGCCAGACGGCTCGACATGCCGCCGCTGACCAGCGTGAAAAAGGTGGTGGAGATCAACAAGGAGCAGGGATACGCTATCGTTCACCGCAAGCTGGAGGACGGGTACGAAGTGATCCAGTCCACGCTGCCCTGTCTGTTTTCCGTGGAAAAGGAGATCAACGAGGTGCCGTACTCTCCGCTGCCCAACATGCTGCGCGCCGCCCGCTACCAGCCCGTCATCTGGTCCGTCAACGACCTGGAGGACGTGGATCGGAGCCTGCTGGGGCTGAAAGGCTCGCCCACGATCGTCGCCAAGGTGTGGCCGCCGGAGAAGCCCAAGGGAGGCGAAAAGCTGCAGGGGAGCGCGCGCGAGCAGGTGAACCGGCTGATGGAAATCCTGGCGGAGAAGAAGGAACTGTTTCGGGTGAAGGAGGGACGGGCATGAACCTGGCGGAATACCGCGGCGTCTGGGTGTTTTTGGAACAGCAGGACGGCCGGATCGCACCGGTGTCGCTGGAGCTTTTGGGCGCGGGGCGGAAGCTGGCCGACAAGCGGGGCGTGCCCCTTTCCGGCGTGCTGATCGGCGACCAGGTGCGCGAACTGGCGGCGGACGCTTTCCAGTACGGGGCGGACGTCGTCTATCTCTACGACGACCCGATCTTTCGCAACTACCGGACCGAGTCCTACATGCGTGCCGTGATCGCATGCGTGCAGAAGCACAAGCCGGAAATCCTGCTCTACGGGGCCACATCGACCGGCAAGGATTTGGCCAGCGCCGTGGCAACCGATCTGGAGACGGGGCTGACCGCCGATACCACCCTGCTAGACGTGGATCAGGAGACGGGTCTGCTGGAAGCCAGCCGTCCGGCGTTCGGCGGCAACATCATGGCGACCATCCTGTGCAAAAAGCACCGGCCGCAGATGGCCACCGTCCGGCCCAAGGTGATGAAGGCCCTGCCGCCCGATCCCAACCGCGCAGGCCAGATCGTGGAGGAGCGGATTCCCCTGCGGGAGGAAGACATCCGCACCAAAGTGCTGAAAATCGTCCGCGAGACCAGCAGGAGAGTGCGGCTGGACGAGGCGGACATCATCGTCGCCGGGGGCAAGGGGATGGGCAGCAAGGAGGGCTTCCAACTGATCCACCGCTTCGCCGAGGCGATCGGCGCGACGGTCGGGGCCAGCCGGGACGCCGTCGAGGCGGGATGGATCGACCACCAGCATCAGGTGGGGCAGACCGGGGTGACGGTGACGCCCAAACTCTACTTTGCCATCGGCATTTCCGGCGCGATCCAGCACCTGGTCGGGATGCAGAACTCCGGGCTGATCATCGCAATCAACAAGGACCCGGACGCGCCGATCTTTCAGGCGTGCCACTACGGCCTCGTCGGCGACGCGTTTGAAATCGTTCCGCTCTTGATCGAGGCGCTCCAGGCGGAATCGGACAAGGAGGTGCAGTATGGCGGAAAAGTTTGACGCAATCGTGGTCGGTGCCGGACCGGCGGGCACGGCGTGCGCCTACACGCTGGCGAAGGCCGGCGTCAGCGTCCTGCTCCTGGAGCGGGGCGAATATCCCGGCTCCAAGAACGTCATGGGCGGGGTGCTCTACCGCAAAATGATGGAGGACATCATCCCCGGCTTTTACAAGGAAGCGCCGGTGGAGCGGCCGATCGTGGAGCAGCGGTTCATGATGCTGGACGAACAATCGGCGCTGACGTTCAGCTACAAGGGGCTGGAGTGGGCCGAGGAGCCGTACAACAACTTTACCGTGCTGCGCGCCAAGTTTGACCAGTGGTTTGCCGACAAGGCGGTGCAGCAGGGAGCCCTGCTGGTAAACGAGACGGTCGTGCTGGAGTGCATCGTGGAAAACGGCAAGGTGGTGGGGGTCCGCACCGACCGGCCGGACGGGGAGGTGTTCGCCGACGTGGTGGTGCTGGCCGACGGCGTGAATTCGCTGTTGGCCAAGTCGCTTGGCTTCCACAAGGAGTTCCGGCCCGACGAAGTGGCCCTCGCCGTCATGGAAGTGCTCAAGCTGGACCGCAGGATCATCGAGGACCGCTTTAACCTGGAAGGGGATCAGGGCTGTACCATCGAAATCTTCGGCGACTCGACCAAAGGCATTCTCGGCACCGCCTGGCTGTACACCAACAAGGACAGCCTCAACATCGGCGTGGGAGCGATGCTGTCCGGGCTGATCAAGCATAAGCTCAAGCCCCACGCGCTCTTGGACTACGTCAAAAACCACCCAATGATCCGCCCCTACATCCAGGGCAGCGAGCAGCAGGAGTACCTGGCCCATCTCATCCCGGAGGGCGGCTACCGCTCCATGCCCAAGATCGTCGGAAACGGCGTGCTGGTGGTGGGAGACGCGGCCCAACTGGTCAATGCGATCCACCGCGAGGGCTCCAACATGGCGATGACCTCGGGTGTGCTGGCGGCGGAAGCGATCCTGGAGGCGAAAGAGGCGGGAGACTATTCGGAGAAGACGCTGGATACGTACCGCAAAAAGCTGTTGGACAGCTTCGTCGGCCAGGACCTGAAAAAGTACCAGGACGCCACGCATCACTTCGAACGCTCTCCGCAGTATTTCGAACGGTACATCTCCATGATGAACCGGGCGGCCAGCCAGATGTTTACCGTGGACGGCAGTTCCAAGTGGGAGAAGCAGAAGAAAATCTGGCGCGACCTGGGCACGGCCAGGGAGAAATGGAAGATGGCCCGCGATCTGATGCAGGCATGGAGGGTGATGAAGTGATGAAAGAGCTGCCCAAAGGCCAATCGATCGAGGAAAAGCAGTACCTCGTCCGCTTCAAGGCGGACACCAAGTCGCACCTGCACGTGCTGGATGCGGACGTCTGTGCCACCAAGTGTCCCGACAAGCTGTGCACGATTTTTTGCCCGGCCGAAGTGTACAAGTGGGAAGAGGTGCGCATGCATGTGGGATACGAGGGATGTCACGAGTGCGGAAGCTGCCGGATCGGCTGTCCGTACGAAAACATCAGATGGGAATACCCGAAGGGCGGTCACGGTATTATTTTCAGACTGGGGTAATGGACGGTGGAGCATGTTTAAGCCGGGGGAACGCGTTGTCTACGCCCGCGACGGGGCCAGAGGGATCGTCATCGCGGTGAACGGGGAATGGTACCAGGTGATCTGGGAGGACACCTTCGTCAGTTGGGAAAAAGCGGACGTGCTCACGAAAGCGGAACCGTTTTCGTAACGACAAAAAAGCGGGAGTCAGCGCTCCCGCTTCTTTCTCATTCCATGTACCGATTTGCGACTGTAAAGAGATGGGACATACCCGGTCGATCAGGACCAACGTCACTCAATAGAGGATGCACCTGAGCGGCGTCACTTGCCTGCCATGGATGCGAAAACAGCCCAGAACCGGCTGTTGTCCGGCAAGGGACAGGACCAGATAGGCAGTCTCGGGATAACAGGCGTGCTCGATATCGTGAGGCGATGGATAAGCGGGAGCGGCCGGATGAGAGTGGTAGATGGCGACAAGGCGTTCCCCTCTCTGTTCCATTTGACCAAAGACCTTGCGTATCTGCTCCTCCTTCATGGAAAACGAAAAGGGGCTTCTATCGGCGTTCTCCATCTTCCAGATGGTTTCCGCCCGTCCGCATCTCCCCGACAGCAGTCCACATGCTTCATAGGGCTGTTCGGCTGCGCAGTGGCCGACCATCTCGCGCCACACATGTCCGGCCATCGGCAGTACGATCTCTGCAGGATTACGGCTTGAAACGCCTCCCGCAGCATCCGCCTGATTTTCCCTGCGGCAATGATTTGACGATGTGCGATTTGCTCCACCCGGGATGTCCTGGATGGGAAACGTTCGGCTGACCGTAGCTGGGTAGATGGGGGTGCGTTTGAACCGGCCTCGTTTGCCGTTGTCTGTAGAGTGCGCGGATCTGATCCGGTGTCATGGAAATCCCTTCCTTTCTTTCGGCGTATACTATGTTTTATTCGTCGTCGGAAATGGAGGGAACGGCGGTTGCACATCGGGGTGCAGTCGGGGGGAAGACGGGCGGTCTGGCAGCGTGGTTACGCGTTTTTAAAGGGATTAAAGGCGGTAAATCCGGGCGTGTTGTGCGGTTTGAGAAAAGAGGCGTGGGCGCTGCTGGACGGCAGTCTCAACACCGGCATGCCGCTTGTGGCCCGTGGCTGTTGCTGGGTATTGGCGGGGGATTCCATCCCCTTTTTGCTTCGCGATTCGCGTGACTGGTAATCGTGGATGGCCTGCCGGTATTTTTCTTCTTTTTCCTGCAATTCTTTGACGGTCTGCTTCAACTCCCGGAGTTCCTGCTGCCATTCCGCTTCCTGCGCCTGCAAGCGGGAGATGGCTTCTTCCTTCTCCATGAGCTGCTGCTGGTATTTTTCATCCCGCTCCAATTGATTCGATACGTGTATCAATTTTTGCTGCAATTCATCGATCTGCTGCTGCCATTCTGATTCATCGGCCTGATGGCGGGCGATGATTTCGTCGCGCTGGTGAAGCAAGTGCGTCAGCGCTTCCTCGTTTCGCCGGGAAGATTCAAGCTGCTGCCGCAGTTCTTCAAGCACGGCATGCCATTCTGCTTCTTTTTGCTTGTAGGCCTCAAGCTGTTGGGATAGGGCTTCGGAGAGTTCGTTTGCACTCCGGGAAGCTTCCAATTGCTGGTTCACCTGCAGCAGCGTCTCATTCCATTCGGCTTCTCGGGCTTGATGGCTGGCGATGGTCTCTTCCTGCTGCCTGAGAAGCTGTGTCTGCTCGGCTTCTTTTTGTTGATACGCCTTCATCTGCTGGTTCAGCTTTTCCAGGGTGTCGCTCCATTCCGCCTCTTGGGTTTGATAGCGGGCGATGGCTTCGTCGCGCTGGTGAAGCAAGTGCGTCAGCGCTTCCTCGTTTTGCCGGCAGGATTCAAGCTGCTGCCGCAGTTCCTCAAGCACGGCATGCCATTCTGCTTCTTTCAGCCTGTAGGCCTCAAGCTGTTGGGATAGGGCCTCGGAGAGTTCGTCTGAATTCCGGTGGGATTCTAATTGCTCGTTCACCTGCAGGAGCGTCTCATTCCATTCGGCTTCTCTGGCTTGATAGCGGGCGATGGTTTCTTCCTGCTGCTGGAGAAGCTGGGCATAGTCGGCTGCTTTTTGTTGATACGCTTTGACCTGCTGGTTCAGCTTTTCCCATTTTTCGCTCCACTCCGCCTCTTGGGCCTGATAGCGGGCGATGATGTCGTCTTTTTGCTTCAGAAGCTGCGCAGCGTCCTCATCAAGCAGCGACTCCTGGGCTTCCCTTGCTTTTTCTTTCCATTCTTCCATGGTTTTCTGCCATTGGGCTTCCTTTTCCTTGTAATAGGAGATGGTTTGGTCTCGTTGTTCAAGCAGGGCAAGCTGATTTGCCTCGTGTTGTTCAAGCTCGTGCACCCGGTCGTTCAGTTGGGCCACAACGCGGTTCAATTCGTCAGCCCTGCGCTGTTGATCTGTCAGTGATCGTTTCAACTGTTCCAGGTGATGGTTCTGCCATTCTTCCCGGTCCCGCTGCTCCTTCAGTTTTTCGCTGGCATGCTGGAGTTCCTCGTAGTACTGGTTCGCTTTCGCTTCGAAAAACTGCGCTTGCCGCTTCAGCAGGAGAAGCTTTTCCTTCTCCGGCTTTGCTTTGCTGGAGGTCTTTTTTTTCAACACCGTACGTTCCTCCTTTGCAGTGTGTGTTCCCCTATAGACATATGTAGGGGAGCGGGAAGTGTGAAAAAGAAGGGAAGAGATAGGCTCTCCGGCAGCCGGATTGGGGTGAATGACGCCTGCCTTTTGATTGATCCAAAAAAGAACGGGAGAAGATCAACTCTTCTCCCGTTTTGTATAAGAATCTGGCGAATTACGGAATGGACGGCGTCGGGATCACATCCGGGAACGTCACGCAGTCTTGGACCAACAGCTGTTCGTCGGGGACAACCGTAAGTGCGGCGGAGAAGACGGGAACACCGGCGCCGTTGGTCAGAACCAGCAGCACGACATCCGGCAGACCCAGACCGGTCTCGGCCAGGACGAGCGTGTAGTTCACCGTTTCCTGCGTGCCTGTAGCTGTGAACGTTCTTACGCCGGTACCGGTAACGGTCAGACCGAGGGCAATGGTCGGCAGGACAATTCCCAGACCGAGGTCCGGCAGAACCGTGATGCACGTCGGCGAACTGATCGTCGTCGGCGTGAGGCTGAAGCTTTGGTCGCCGGGGAAGACGTCAGGCAGCGGTGTCGGGCCAGGCGTGTCGAAGAAGTTGAAGGTGAACGTGCTGGCCGACGGGTTGCAGCTCGGGCAGATGTCGGCGATCAGCTGCACGGTGCCGACTTCCACCGGTGCCAGCGGCGGCAGGCCGAGGCTTACCGCTACGCCGGTGATGAGCGTATTGGCCGTAGCCTGGCAGTCGCAGTTCGCGCGCGGGAAGATCGTCGGGCACTGCGGCGGGAAGACGATCGGCGGGCAGCGGAAACCAGGGCCGGGCGACGGAGTCGGTACCGGAATGTCGTTCGGACGCGGTGCGCAAAACTTCGCCAGAACCTCCAGCTTCACTTCCGCTTCCACCTGGATTTCCTTGCAGATCGTGATCTCCAGTTCTACCATGCCGCCGAGGAGCACGCTGCCGATGGGCATGCACTCGATCGCGGTGATCCGGCAGAGAATATTGCTTTCGTCCAGAGGCTCCGGCAGGCAGAGCACCACTTCGTCATCAAACTGGATGGTAGCCGGGAATTCGCACAGGAACGTACCGTCGGCAAAAATGCGGAGCAACACGGTAGCGCCGAACAGGAACCGGACAACGCCTACGCGGACGACAGCCCCGCCAACCGTGATCGTCTCACGGCGAATGCCGATGACACGGCAGGAAAATTCGGGTGAAATGGTGGGCTGCGGTTTCGGGATCAGCGGGAACGGCGGCGGAACGATCGGTTCCACGCACTGGATGGTAATATCCTGCCCCGCCCGGATGGCTGCGTCTACCAACGGCCGGCAGTCGTCGGGAATGGGAACCTTGTTGCGGTCCCTGTTGGCGAATACAACCCAGTCGTACACCTTTTGGACGCGAATGCACTCTTCCTGCAGATTGTTGGGAATCGGCGGGGGTGCTGTTGGCGTCGGTGTAGGTGTCGGCAGCTGGTAACCCTTGATGGGCTTCACTTTATGCACCAGTACAACCCTTCCTTTCTATAGGGTATTTGATTTTGCATTACATACTATGGAGGCGGCGGGAGATTTGCTTGTCAACGAATGCCCATTTTTTGGCTGCTGCCTTAGAAAGGAATGGCGAACTGGCGCATGAACCAGTCGTCGTCGTATTTGCGTCGCGCGAAATACCGCAGGCGCTGGGCCGCGGCCCCGCCTTGCAGCACCTCGCGCTCGATCCGGTCGGGATCGGCGTGGATGATCAGTTTCTTGCAGGCCGCGATCCGCGGTTCGCTAAAGTGGCTGTACGCCATCCGCAGCATGTTGTAGTACACATGGTCAAACTCCACTTTATAGGGATGGGCTTTCCGGAACAGATGGAGGATCTTGACGGAGGGCTGCACATGGCAGCGGTAGCCAAACAGCCATAATTTTATGGAAATTTCGATGTCTTCAAAGCCCCATACGCGAAACCCTCTGTCAAAGCCGCCGATGTCCAGAAAGACTTTTTGCGGCACGGCCAGACAGCCGCCGGGGAGGATGGCGGACGGTTCCGGACGGTTCACGTGGCGGGTCCAGACTACGCCCAATCGTTGGTCCAGCGTCTGGCCGTAGCCGATCTTGTGGGGCTCGTGCATCGATGCGATGGCGGGAGATACGGCGTCGGTGCGCCCGGACTTGATCAGATCGACGAGACCGTCGATCCAGTAATGAGGAAACGTGAGATGGGCGTCACAGAAAATCAGATAGGTGCCTTTGGCGTGTTCCGCTCCCAGATTTCTCGCTGCTGCCGCGCCGATTCCGGGCGTGGTGATCAGCTTGACCCGGCCATTCTCTTCTTCTGTTTGCAAAAAGGCGCAGCAGTTGTCCGTTGAACCGTCATCCACCACGATGATCTCATACGGATAGCGCGATTTCGCGGCGCGAAGCGATTCAAGCGTGGTGCGCACGTTGTTTCCTTCATTTTTGGCCGGAAAAATGACGGAAACCAACGGCAGGTGTTCGTCCGACATGGGATCACTCCTTTCTCCTGACATGGTATGGCGGAACAAAGAAGGGGGTACCCGTCTTCCTGAAAATGACCGCGTCACGCCTCACGCATGGTGCCGGCTGTTCATACACTAGACAGCGGATGGGGAAGTACCCATTGAAGGAGTGAATCACATGGACGTCGAGGTATATTACGCGGGACAGCGCAGCGGGACCATGCCGTACACGTCGGTTCCCGCCTTTCGCCTGTTCTGCAAACAGAACGGCTTTCAGATCAGATGGGATGCCGAACAGAAGCGGATCGATCTCGATTCCGGACTACGGGGGAAGGTGTGTGTCCTGGCGGCGGGGGGAGCCGGAAAAGACGCCTCCTACGAATGGGAGATCGTGAACAGGGTGCAGGCGTTTCTTTCCGATTACGGGGCGGAGATCGTGATGGGAGAACCGGCGAAGATCCTCAAAAAGGATGTGGCGATCCGCTTCAGCGTCAAAGAGATCCGCGCATCCGTCCCCCCCAAGTTGATCGTGTTTCGCAGCGAAAACGAGTCACGCAGGACGCTGATTGACTGCCTCCACCATGAATTGAAGCAAACAGGAATGACCTGCGTGGTGAAACTGCAGCGGGAAGCCCGCTCTGCTTCCTCCGGTATCGCGATTCAGTTTCAACTCCCCCAGGGAACGGATGCGGAGCAGCGAAAGGCGTACGGAGAAAGCATCGCCTTTTACCTCTCTTCCGGGATTCTTCACTACTTTCTGACCGGGCTGCGTATCTCGCCGCTGTCGTACCTGTCGCTCCACCTGCTGAAAGCCTTTGGGGGCGGAGCCGCTGCGGATGATGCGGATTCGGCGGATGTAGCGGATTCAGCGGCGGCGGAAACGGCCGCATACAGCGGCGGGACGAGCGAACAGCAGGAAGCGGCACCGACGGAACCTGCGGAGACAGAGGCGGCTTTGAGCGCACAGACAACCGAAGCGCAGCCCGATCACGACACTGCTGCAGCCAGGACGGACGAGGCGGAGCCGGAAGCCTCTTTGCAGGGGGCAGGCCCCTTGCCCGAAACGTTCCGGCAGGCGGAAGCAAGCCGTCTGGAAGCAGAGGTGTTTTTCGACTACACCGTGCTGCGGTCTGATGTGGAAAACCGGCCGTTTTTGCTCATCGGCAATATTTGCGTAAAAAATACGGGGACAGAAGCGCTGTACAATCCGGTCGTCTGTCTTCGCGCCGACCCCGCCGACAGCATCAAGATGGGGGGGCAGATCCTGCCGCCCAATCTGGTGGAAACGCTTGGCGTGCAAAGTACTGCCGGGATCAAAGGGTGGAGGTATCTGGAGGATGACTGGTTTACGCAGGCGAAAGAACGGGGGGAGTACTGGATGGGTCCGATTCACCCGGTGAGGATCGAGCCGAAAGCAACCGAGACGTTTCAGAATTTCCAGTTCTCCGTCGTCAAACCGGAAACCGGAAACACCGTGACGGTCGAGGGCTATGTGTTCTTCCAGGAACAGGGGCTGCAGTTCGCGGCCAATAACCGGATTGCCCTTTCCTTGTAAGCGAAAAAGCCGCCACTTTCCGGGGAACGTGATGGCTTTGTTTGAGCGTGTTCCCTGGTGACTGGCTCTGAATGTGCCGTCCCGATGGTACGCGAAGTAAGATGGAGAGAACAAGAAAGGATCAGGAAAAGGAGTGGGAATAATGGGAGGCGTTTCGTGGCTGGATTTGGCGATTCTGGTGCTGGCCAGTTTTCGCCTGACCCACTTGATCGTGTTTGACGAAATCACCTCGTTTCTGAGAGCGCCTTTTTTTACGGAGAAGTATGAAACCGACGCAGCCGGCCAACTGATCCGGCACATCCATTTTCGGGGGGAAGGCTTCCGCCGCTGGCTGGGCATGCTGCTTAGCTGCCATTGGTGCGTGGGCATTTGGGCGGCGGCGGCAGTCGTCGCTCTTTACGTCTATGTACCGGCCTCCTTTCCCTTGCTGCTCATTCTCGCCGTTGCAGGCGCGGCGGCCGTGATCGAGACCAAAATGTACATGGGCTGAAGGGGACGGCTACGACGTGCGGGACGCATGCTGAACCGTTTGATAGAGCCGTGCTTCATCGAGAGAAAGGGGAAGCACATCCTCCGCGACGAAGCTGACCTGCCTCTTCATCGGGTACACCTGATTCGCAAGCGAGACAAACCGCGAAGAAAAAATCGCCACCTCGTTTTTCAGCCGGCTCCTGTCAAGCGGCACCTCCAGCGAGAACGACGGCGTCGTGATCTGGTGAACAGCTGCCAGCCGTCCGTTGACCACGACCGAACACTGGAAATTGACCCCCTGCTCGTTCGGGGTAGGGATGTGCTGGGACGATCTTCCCCTGACAAGCAGCAGGTGCGCCGGGCTGCTCAGATCTGCTTCCACGGCAACCGTGAACATGGGCGGGACCCACAAATCCTTGTACCGGTTCATGTGCGTGACCTTGGGAGTATGTTTGCAGGAGGCGTTGGCCTTGATTTGGCGCAGCAGGGAGAAGGCGCCCATGCGCAGGTAGGGGGCCGCGTACCTCATCCACGTATTCGAGATTGTTCCGAAGTGCTTGACGACGGTTTGCAGCACTTCCGGAATCCCGACCGAGTGCCATTGGGTAGCGGTTTTGGAGCTCTCGTGAACTCGGGTATTTGCCAGATGCTCGGGGATGTACCCGATGGTGTAGTGTTTGGCAATCCGAATCCATAAGTCGTAATCCATGCAAAAATGAAGGGATTCGTCCACACCCCCCACCTGTTGAAACACATGCTTGCGGAAAAACGCGGCGGGCTGGCAGACGCAGCAGCTCTCATACAGCCGTTGGAGCGTGGCGGGGCTGACGGTGAGCGAGGAAGATGAGCGGCTGTTCTTGTTGATGACAAAGCAGTTGCCGTGCACCATGGCCCATTCCGGATGCTGCCGCAATGCCTGTACGGCTTTCCGGACCGCTCCCGCCACATACGTATCGTCGGAGTTCAGCCAACCGATAATCTCCCCCTTTGCCATGGCCACCCCTTTGTTGACCGCGTGGGACTGGCCCCGGTCAGGCTCCGACACGAAGCGGAACCGCTCCCCCCGATCGCTGTACTGCTGCAGGAGGGCGGCCGTGCCGTCCGTCGATCCTCCGTCCACCACGATGTGCTCGATGTTCGGGTAGTCCTGGTTCAAAACGCTTTGGATGGTTTCCGCGATAAAGCCGGCCTGATTGTAGGAGGGGGTGATGATACTGACGAGAGGAAGATCCTGTTGGGACATACGTCTCACTCCCTTGCCAAATGGAATGCGGGTGGAAAAGGGGGTACCGGGTCTTGCATCCGGCGGGCCGTTAAACAGCATGAACGACTCGTCGCTGTTGAGGATCGCGGCCGTTTCCAGCAGCATATCCGCCCGTTTTGATGACGCTTCTCGCCTGAGACAATGTCATCGCTGATGGCCTCGCGGATGTCGTCTTCGGTCCACGTTCCTCCCATGGAAGAAAGCCTCCTTTCATTTTCTCAGACAGATGTCGTAGAAGCCTTTGTACTGGGCGTAGTAATCGTCGTAGATCGCCAAAAGCTGTTGGACGGAAACAGGTTGCTCACGGCTGAGCTCGATCCGCGAAAAATGCTGCAGCACCCGCGCGGCGTCTTCCCTGGTGGTGCCGTACCGGTACAGGTGATAAGGGGAGTACTCCGCAATGATCGTCGTGTCCTGGCTCACCAGCGGCATGCATGCTTCGATGATGGCGAAGTCGGCACCCTGCGTGTCAATCACGATCAGATCCATCAGCGGGGGAAAGCTGACGCCGTAACACTGCTTGAAAATCTCCACGGGATTGACCATCTGGATCTTGTACGGCAGGCTGCGGAAGATCGACACTTCCATGTCGCTGCTTTTCGGCATGGCACATCGGTGATCGGACGAGTCCCAGGCGCTCTTGAAAAACGAGATGTACTGCCCGCTTTTTCCCAGTGCGTAGGGAAACGCATGAATGTTCTGAACCTGGTTGAGATGAAGGTTCACCGTCAACAGGGCGAAATTGAGCGGATCAGGCTCAAAGCAGTAGATGGTCGCTGACGGCTCAGCCTTTGCCAGATAGATGGCCGCGGAGCCAAGATGGCCCCCGGCATAGAGAACACGGCATTTCGGCTTTAACAGGCTGCGCGCATGTTCCAGCGAATCGCTCCAGAGGCGGTTTCCGCTGCGAAAACCGGCTCCCGCCACTTTGTCATCGAGATGGGTGATCAACTGAATGGTGAGATTGTTCAACGTCACGTGTGCGATCGAAAAAGGATACAAACCCGTTCCTCTCCTTTCATGACCCCGGCAGGTCATGCAGAGTTTGGTGGAAGCAACTCGTGTCACTGTGCCATTGAATATGATATGTGCGAAACCGTCGTTTTGAAACGGGACAGCTTCATTATGCGGCCGTTCATCCCGGCTGAAGAGAGAATACCTATTTTTGTCCGTTTCGATATCACCCCTCTTTCCTTGTTCATAAAATAGTGCAGGCCAAGACAACAATCGGACAGAGGTGCAGTGGATGAAACTCATATTGCTATCAGGAGGGTCCGGAAAGCGGCTGTGGCCGTTATCGAACGATGTGCGGTCCAAACAGTTTCTGAAAATGCTGCGCAATCCGAACGGCGAGTTGGAATCCATGGTGCAACGGCTGTGGAGGCAGTTGGATGCCAACGGCTTGCTTGATTCTCTGTACGTTTCCACCAGCAAAACGCAGGCGGACCTGATTCAGAACCAGTTGGGGACGACGGTGCCGCTCATCCTTGAACCCAAGCAGCGTGATACGTTTCCCGCGATCGCGCTGGCCGCGAGCTTTTTGTACTCCAAAGAGGGCGTTGATCTTCAGGAAACCGTCACGGTCATGCCTGTCGATTCATACGTCGGGGATGATTTTTTCGCGATGATCAAGCGGCTGGAGGAAGTGCTCGATCAATCGGGAGCTGATCTCTCGCTGATCGGGGTTACGCCCACGTATCCATCGACAAAATACGGCTACATCGTCCCCGCTGAGGAGAAAGCCGACCGAATACAACCGCAGCCGTACCGCGTCCGTTCGTTTACGGAAAAGCCGTCAGAAGAACAGGCAAAGCGGCTGTTGAAGCGGCGTGCGCTCTGGAACTGCGGCGTGTTTGCATTCCGCCTGGGGTATATCATCAACGAATTGGAAAAAAGAGGATATTCCGTCATGTACGACACGCTGGTTCAGCAGTACGAACAACTGCCCGCCATCAGCTTTGACTACGAGGTGGTGGAGAAAGCGGAGCGGGTCGTCGTCATTCCGTACGATGGGTATTGGAAGGATTTGGGGACCTGGAACACCATCACGGAGGAAATGACTGTCAATCTCGTCGGGAAAGGGCACCTGGACAACGGGTGTACCAATACCCACGTGATCAATGAATTGGACCTGCCCGTTGTCGTGATTGGAACCTCCGACGTGGTGGTGGCGGCCAGTCCCGACGGCATCCTGGTATCGGATAAAGCCAAAAGCCATCTCGTCAAAGAGATTGCAAAAGAGTGGAACCACCGTCCGATGTTTGAAGAGCGCCGCTGGGGGTGGTATCAAGCGATCGGCTACCAAACCATGGACAGCGGGGCCGAGGTATTGACAAAGCGGCTTCACATCGATGCGCAGCGGAACCTGAGCTACCAGTATCATCGACATCGCAGCGAAGTGTGGGTAATCGTCGCCGGCGAGGGTGAATTTGTGTTGAACGATCGTCTGCGGCATGTCCGGGCCGGGGACGTGCTGGAAATCCCGGTCGGGGCCAAGCACGCGATCAAGGCCGCTGCCAACCTGGATATCATCGAAGTGCAGATGGGAAGCAGCCTGGTGGAAGACGACATCGTCCGCCTGTGTCTCTCGTGGGAAGAGATCATGCGGCGGGTAAACCGTGACGAGCAGGAGGGAGGAGCATGAAACGCTGGATTGACAAGACCATCATGGTGACCGGAGGCTCGGGCTTTCTCGGTTCCCACGTGGTGGAACGGCTGAGGGCGGCAGGCTGCGGCCGTATCATCGTCCCGCGAAGCCGGGATTACGATTTGCGCAAGCAGCAGACGGCCATGTCGCTCATCGAGCAGACAAAGCCTGATTTGGTCATTCACCTGGCGGCTTCGGTTGGCGGAATTGAAGCAAACCGCAAAAATCCGGGGGCTTTTTTTTACGACAACTTGTCCATGGGCATCCATCTGATGGAAGCGGCCAGGATCGGCGGCGTGGAAAAATTCGTGGCCTGCGGAACGATCTGTTCCTATCCCAAGCACGCTGCTGTTCCGTTCCGGGAAGAAGCATTGTGGGACGGCTATCCGGAAGAAACAAACGCTCCCTACGGGTTGGCCAAGAAGATGCTCCTGGTGCAAAGTCAGGCCTACCGGCAGCAATACGGGTTCAACTCGATTTTTTTGCTCCCCGTCAACCTGTACGGGCCGCGCGACAACTTTGATCTGGAGACGTCCCATGTGATTCCGGCGTTGATCCGCAAGTGTGTGGAGGCCAAGGAGCGTAACGACGATCACATCGTCGTCTGGGGGACGGGACAGGTCACGCGCGAATTTCTCTATGTCGAGGACGCCGCGGAAGCCATCGTGCTGGCGGCGGAGCATTACGACGGCGATCAGCCGGTCAACATCGGCACGGGAGAGGAAATCTCCATCAAAGACCTGGCGGAGCTGATCGCCAGGGAAACGGGCTTTACGGGCGAGATTCGCTGGGATTCCGGGAAGCCGGACGGACAGCCGCGCAGATGCCTCGATGTCCGGAAGGCCAAGGAGTACTTCGGGTTTCAGGCCCGGGTGTCGCTGCGTGAGGGATTGCGCAGGACGATTGCGTGGTACGTCGCGCAGCGGGCGCAAAGAGGCTAGCAGCCCTGCACGTTTACGACTGATCGGAGGGGAACATATGGAACGATGGGATGATGGTGTCGCTCCTCCCCGTGATTTTTACAACTCCACGGCGGATTGGGCGGCAGCAGCGTATCCGGATCAGAAAAGTGCGGCGGGCGTGTATCGGAAATGTCCGGTAGAACCGTTTCACTATGATCCCGGCCGTTTCCAGCAGCCGATCGACCCTTTGATGTGGACGATGTACGGCGAACCGCTGCCCTACTACATTGCCTTCATGCCGGACGGAAGAGTGTGGGGGGAGAACGGCGCGGTGATCAGTCCGGACAACAAACTGGTATGGGATGTCTCCCATGAGATGTACCGGCTGCCGCAGGAGCATTCCGTCTTTGAGCAGAAGCGGCTGCCGCCCGTCACACGTCTGCCCGGGACCGCAGCGCTGTTGACATATGTGGGAAGTTCCAATTATTTTTTTTGGATGTTCGACGTATTGGCGCGGATGGAACTTCTGCAGCGAGAGGGGATCACCGTCGACAAATACCTGATCAATCAAAAGCGCCAGCTGTTTCAAGATGAGACGCTTGCCGCACTCGGAGTAACACCTGATCGGCTGATCGAATGCAGAAGCGATACCCACATCTGCGCGTCCAACCTGGTCATTACCCCGCCGGTGGAATATTCGGGCCACGTGCAAAAATGGGTGTGCGACTTTCTGCGCGAACGGTTCGCCGGGTGGCGGACAGCCGTGTCCGGCAGGAAGGGGGAACACCGCCTCTATATCAGCCGCTCTGGGGCACGTTACCGACACGTGCGCAATGAAGAGGAAGTGGTTGCTTTCCTGGAACGGCACGGATTTACCCGCATCCATTGTGAAGAGTATTCGGTCGCCGAACAGGTGCGCATGTTTGCATCGGCACAGGTGATTGTCGCACCGCACGGGGCGGGCCTTGCCAATATTGTCTTCTGCCGGCCGGGAACGAAAGTGGTGGAGTTTTTCTCTCCGCACTGGGTTCGCCAAACGTACTGGATGATCAGTTGTCACTGCGATCTGGATTACTACTACCTGCTCGGCGAGAAGCGGGAATTGGTCTACGATGTGTGGTCCATCCGGCACCACATCCAAGACGATATCGTCGTCGATCTGGGGCGCCTGGCCGAGCTGCTGAAACTGGCTGGATGCACATAGCGGCAGGGGGCGGCGAAGGAAAAAACGGGGTGCTTGCCATTGGGCCAAGCACCCCGTATCCGTTTGGATGAGGCGGTATGCGATGATGGGGGGCGTGCCGACCGCATGCGGCGGACTGCAGGTTACAGCCGGGGAACAGGAGTGCGATGATCCCGGACCCACTGTGCGATTCCGGCGGGATTTGCCAGATACGCCCGGTAAAACTGCAGCTCCTGATACGTGAGAGGAAGCACCTGATCGGCCAAAAAACTGATGACGCGCGGATTTGCCGGGGACCCAATCTTCACGTTCCACGATGCGAAAATGTCCACCTCATGGTTCGTCCTGTCCGGCGGGAGCGGAAGTTCCACCGTGAATGTCGTTCCGCTCACGGCAATCCTTCCCGTCAGGCTGCCGTTTATCACGTAATGCAGGAAAGCAGGATGGGAAGACGGCGGACTGCCCAGTCTGCTGCCCCTGATCAGCAGCGTGTGCGCGGGAGCCTGCGGATCGGATTGAATCGAGACGTGAAATCTGGGCGGGACCCACATGTCCGGGTAGCGGTTCATCGCTGTGATCCGCGGCGCCCCGCCAAAAACCGCGTGCGCCCGAAAAAAGGTCAGCAGCGGAAAAACGCCCTTGTTGTGGTGAAAGTACAGGTATTCCAGCACCCAGTCGTTTGACACGGTGCCGTAATGCTTGGCGCTCGTCCTGAACACTTCCTGGAGCCCTACCGTCGGCCACTGGTTGACCGATTTGGATGCGGCGTGATACCTGGCTTTTGCCCAGTAATCGGGCACATAGCCGATGGGGTGGTGCTTCGCGATGCGAATCCACAAGTCGTAGTCCATGCAGAAGCTGAGCGATTCATCCAGGCCCCCCACCTCGTACAAGACCTGTTTTCGGATGAAGGCGGCAGGCTGCAGGATGTTGCACCGTTCAAACAGTTTTTGCCGATCTTGCGGCTTGACGGGAAACGGCCTGATCGGCAGGTTTCGCTCGTTCGCACAGTAGCCGTTTCCGTGCACCATCCCCCAGTGGGGGTTTGCCATCAGGGCTTGAACCGCTTTGCGGATGGCGCCAGGCAGATACGTGTCGTCCGAATTCAGCCATCCGATAATCTCTCCCTGCGCGACAGACAAGCCTTTGTTGATCGCGTGGGACTGGCCGCGGTCCGGTTCGGACACGAAGCGGAATTTCTCGCTCTGCCGGTTGTATTGGGAGAGAATCGCAAACGTGTTGTCCGTAGATCCGCCGTCGATCACGATGTGTTCCACATGCGGATAATCCTGCTGCAGCACACTCTCGATGGTTTCCCTGATATACGTCCCTTGGTTATAGGAGGGGGTGATGACGCTCACAAGCGGAAGCGATTGGGTGTCCATGGGTCTCACTCTCCTATTTGCGAGATGGGCCTGGGTGTGAAGTCAACCAGATGTCCACATAGCCGCTGTACTGTTTGCAATGGTCATCATAGAACGAAAGCAGACTGTCAACGGTAACGGGGGCGGGCTTGACATCCTCGACCAGCGAGTTCACGATTTCCGCCCGGGAAAACAGGCGAAGCAGGCGTTCGACCTGCTGCTTGGAGGTGCCGTGGCGGTACAGGTGGTAGGGCGAATATTCCGCGATCACGCTGGTATGCGGGCCAATCATCGGCAAACAGGCCTCCAAAATGTCAAAGTCCGCCCCCTGGGTGTCGGTCACGATCAAGTCAAACGAGTCTGGAGCTTGGTTGCGATAACTCTCTTTGAGAAATTCCGGGGGCTGCACCATCGGGATGTGGTAGGGGATGCCGTGAAAAATGGAGACGTCCGCATCGTCCAGTCGGGGCATGGCGCAGCGGTGGTCGGATGAATCCCAATCGCTTTTGTAAAAAGGGATAAACCCCTGTTTTTTTCCCGCTGCGAACGGAAACGCGTGGACGTTGCGCACCTGGTTGATCACCAGGTTCATCGTCAACAGCGAGTAATTGACCGGGTCAGGTTCAAAACAATAGATCATGGCGGTTGGCTCCACCTTGGCCAGGAAAATCGCCGCCGAGCCGATATGGCCGCCGGCGTAGAGAATCCGGTCCTTGCGTTTGAGAACCTTTCGCGCGTGATCCAGCGCGTCCGACCACAGCTTCTTCCCGCTCCGAAATTCGGCGCCGGTGATGTTATCTTCCAGGTTTGTCACAAGCGTCATGGTGACATCGTTCAACGACACTTCCGTATGAGTAAAAGGGTGCATGACCGTCTACCTCCGCACAAAGATGCCGTTTACCTGAAGCACTTCCCCTGTGGTGTAGTCTGCAAAATCCCTTTCCAGATAGAGCAGATCAAAACCCAAGCGATCCACGTAGTCAATCATGGCCGGGTACAGCAATTGGTGCTGGTACAAGGGGACAAGCGACAGTTCCATTTCCAAGATGTCCACTTGGGGCAGCGTCCGTGCGGCCCCCTTGAGTACCTCCAGTTCGTATCCCTGGACGTCCAGCTTGAGATAGACGCGTTCGTGCGCGTGCATCAGCGACGGCTGCAGCGAATCCAAACGCGTAATGGCGATGGTTTCCCTGCCGACGTAGCGCGAATCGGGAGCGCCGATCACGTGCCGGTCCAGCATCGGCAAAAGGGAACTGCTGTAGGAGTTGCCGGCGATATTGATGATGGTATAGCCCTCCGTGCTGCCGAGCGCCACCTGCTTGCAGTCCCAGTGGGGATCGCTGGAAGCCCGTTGGCGCAATTGGGCAAATTCTTTGGACAGCGGTTCAAAGGAGACGATTCTGCCGCGATACCCTTGCTGTCTCAGCTTGGTGGCGTACTGTCCGGTATTGGCGCCAACATCCAGCACGAGAGCGATCTGTTTATCGGCAATCAATTGTGGTCTGCTGGGAAACTGGCGGAAGACCCAGTCAAATTTGCGAGAATCCAAGGCAGTGCGGACCGCATGCTTCAAGATTTGACGATTGTCCATTACAGGTTCTCCCCTCCGTGTAAATGGCAGGCATCCGGATGATCATTCATTGCCTTATAGAGTAGGATATGATTTCTTCACCCGGATGGTTTGGACAGCAGTGTCATCGTTTTTCGGTTTTTCCGAAAAGCTGTGCGTTCTCCTGTGTTCGATCAGCCGAAAATGAATGCCGCACCACGTCCGGCTGCCGGGAAAATCGCCCGGTCTCGCCGCGGAACCGCTTCGCATAGGTTATCGTATCGCGCCGGGAAACATAACTTCTTACAACGAAGGAGGGATATGTGTGGCTTCGGAAGATCTTCCCTTGGTGAGCATCATTACGCCGTCGTTCAATCAGGGGCAATTTATCCGCCAAACGATTGAGAGCGTGCTGCAGCAGGACTATCCCTATCTGGAGCACATCGTGATCGACGGCGGATCTACGGACGACACGCTGGCTGTTTTGGAGCATTTCAGCCAGGTGGACACGCGCTTTCGCTTCGTTGCCGAGCCTGACCGGGGACAGTCCCACGCGATCAACAAGGGACTGGCGTTGGCCAGGGGAGAGATCATCGGCTGGCTGAATTCGGACGATACGTACGAGGCGGGGGCGGTCATGAAAGCGGTGAAGGCGCTTCAAGAGCACCCCGATTGGGGCATGGTTCACGGAAACGCCTATGTCACCAACGAACACAATCAAAAGGTTGCCGTCTTCCCGTTTCCCCCAAAACTTCCGGTCGATGCCCGGGAACTGTTTGAATGCTGCCACATCTGCCAGCCGTCCGCTTTCATCCGGAAAGAGGTGATGGAAGAGGTTGGCGGAGTGGATGAGAAGCTGAACTTCTGCATGGATTACGACCTGTGGATTCGGATTGCCAAAACGCATCGCATCGGCACCATTGAAGACTACCTGGCCAACGCCAGATACCACGGCTCCAGCAAATCGGGAACCCAGTGGGCATCGGTCGGAATACCGGAGGTGCTTGAGACCAGCCTGAAACACTTCGGGGCCATTTCCAACACGTGGTTCGCGGATCACTACGTCCCCCAATACCGGAAATACGGCATCTACCGGATACTGCGCGACGTGAAAACATACAAGGTGTTCGGCAATACCCCGAAGCTGGCGGAAATGAACCGATACCCGGACCGGATGGTTCCGATCCAGCTCGTCCTGTCCATCAAGGTCGATCCCGAGCATCCACTCGACACGCTGCTGCTCAAGGGACAAATTCCCCTGAATGTTCCCGCCCAGCCGCAGAACATTCAGCAGTTGACCGTGATGCTCAACGGCCAGCTTGCCGGAAACGTTCGCATTCCCGCGAACCTGTTTGAGCTGGAAATCCCGCTCCGCTCTGATCAAGCGGAGAACCGGGTTGAAATCTATTCCTCGTGGCATGTCATTGTCCCTGACAGTCAACTGAACAAACGGGTGTGCAGTTTTCTTGCCCACGAAATCATTCCCCTGTCCCGCGAAGAAGCGGCGTTTTTCCGTGTGTTTACGAAAGAGCAGCATCGGCTGAGAGAGTGGATCCGCGAAACCAGGCGACCCGTTCCCCGAATCTGACCCCACTCACCTAATTTTAACGCCCGTCCGCCAACGAACCACGCAGCATCGAACATGCATGCATATCATAGGATCGTCGGAAAAATGGCAGCGACGTGCCAAAACTTACGTGAGGGGGTGGCGGGCAATGAGCGGGCACTTTTTCCTGCAGTCGCCCACACTGCACACCCGGTTGCTGGAAATTCAAGCGAAAGTGGCACCCATCCAGGGATGGGTGAGCGATCAAGCGGGCATGGTGTTATACCAGCTCACACGGTTTTATGCGCCCACCGGCACGGTTGTGGAATTGGGATCGTGGAAAGGACGGTCTACCGTCTGGCTGGCCCACGCCGTCAAGGACCGGGGAGCGGGCCGGGTATTCGCGGTTGACACCTGGAAGGGTACGCAAAACGGGGGGCCTGATGAACAAACCTGCCAGGCCTATTTGAAAGGATACCAAGAAAACCAGCTTTTCGAAGAGTTTCTGCAAAATCTCGCCAACGCCGGCGTGGCGGAATGCGTGCAGCCGCTGAAAGGAGATACGTCGGCCGCTTCCTGGCACTTTCCCAGGAAACATCCGATCGGTCTGTTGTTTATCGATGCGGACCACAATTACGAGGCGGTGAAGCGCGACTTTTCGTCATGGAGTCCGATGGTCCCGGCGGGAGGCTATGTCGTGTTTGACGACGTTCCGTCCTGGCCGGGTCCCACCCGTCTCGCCTCGGAACTGCCCGCCTCGTACAGGCGGATCTACATGGGATGGAACATATGCGTCTTTCAGAAGCTTCAGGGCTGAACCTGTCACAAGGGAAGGAGGGGAAGAAATCCGCATGAACCATGCCGATTTTTTGGCCGGAATCTCGTTTCGCAGGATTCAGCCGATCGACCAACTGCCGGGGAACATGTTTTTTGCCGACGATTTCGCCCTGCAGTCAACCAATACGGTGCTGCCGGCAGACGGGCTGCGGTTGACGGAAAACATCCGCAGTGTGTGGGACATTCCGAAAATGTCCACCTTCGCGATCGGGGCCATCCTGAACCGCTTCGTTTCGCAGCTTGCGCCCGGCCACGCCTACGTGAATGTCGGCGTGTGGCACGGATTCACGTTTCTGGCGGGACTGGCCAACCATCCCGATAAAACCTGCATCGGGGTCGACAACTTTTCGGCATTCGGCGGACCGCGTGACCGTTTCCAGTATTATTTTCAGCGGCATAAAAGCGGGAACCACGCATTTCACGAGATGGATTACGTCGAGTATTTCAAACGCGTGCACAAGGAACTGATCGGCTGTTACCTGTTTGACGGGCCGCACGACTACCACAATCAACTGCTGGCGCTGCAGATCGCCGAACCCTATTTCGCCAACGGCTGTGTCATTCTCGTTGACGATACCAATTGGGCCGATCCGCGCCGAGCCACCCTCGATTTCATCGCGTCCAGGCCCGGTCGTTACCGGATCCTGCTGGATGTCCGGACGGCCGGCAACGGTCATCCGACATACTGGAACGGCTTGATCGTGTTTCAAAAATGGCAGGAATCCTAGTTCGCGCCCAATTGCACAGGCGGATGAAACAAAGCCTCTGAAGATGTTGTACCGCTTCAGAGGCTTTGTCGTTCCCATCCGGACAGGACAGGCTACGGGGTCTTTAACAGGTGCCCGACCGCTTGTTTGAGCGCCGCCAGTTTTTTTTCCGCCTCTTCCAGAGAGGTACCCTTGACGCCGACATACAGCTTGATTTTCGGTTCCGTGCCGGACGGCCGGACGCAGAACCAGGACGCGTCGTCCAGCACGTATTTGAGCGCGTCGGTTTTGGGAAAGGTCAGCAGAGCGGTTGTGCCCAGGGCGACATCCCTGCGTTCGCCCGCCAGATAATCTTCCACGACAGTCACCTTTTTTCCGGCTATCTCCGTCAGCGGCCGGCTGCGCAGGCGAGAGAGGATGGACGCCATCGCGGCCATGCCGTCCCGGCCCCTGCAGGTGATCGCATGCAGGTCTTCCATGTAGTACCCGTACGTGGCGAACAACTGGAGCAATGCATCGTACAGGCTTCGTCCCTCCGCCTTGTGGAAGGCGCAGGCGTCGGCCATGAACAAGGCAGCCTGCACGGCGTCCTTGTCGCGGACGAAATCAGCGATCAGGAAGCCGCAGCTCTCTTCATAGCCAAACTGGAAGGCGTACGCGCCCGTTTTTTCAAACTCGCCCATTTTCTCGCCAATGTATTTGAATCCCGTCAGCGTGTCGACGGTGGCCAGCCCGAAATCAGACGCAATCGCCCTTCCCATCTCTGACGTGACGATCGTTTTCAACACGACGCCGTTTGCCGGAAGAGCGCCGCTTCGCCGTTTTTGGGACAGCAGGTAATGCAGCAAGAGCGCTCCGGTCTGGTTGCCGGTCAGAACGACGTAGTCTCCCTGAGGATGTTTCACGGCCACCCCGAGGCGGTCTCCGTCCGGATCGGTTGCCAGAATCAGGTCAGCGCCGTCCTTCTTCGCGTACTGAATGGCCAGGCGAAACGCTTGATGCTCCTCCGGATTAGGGGAGGAGACGGTGAAAAAAGAGGGGTCCGGATCGGCCTGCTCCCTTACGACCGTGACGTGGCGGTAGCCAAACGCGTCGAGTCCTTTCGTGATCGCTTCGTACGTGGTGCCGTGAAGCGGCGTGAACACGATGCGGACGGGATCGCCGGCCGATTGGACGGCTGGCGGGATGCGGCAGCTTTCCAACCGTTCCAGATACGCCTGCAGCAGCTCGCCGCTGATCGTACGCAATAAGCCGCTTGCCCGGAGCGCCTGTTCGTCCGCTGCCGCAATCCGCAGCTCGTCGCCCGCCTCCTCCATGTGCGTCAGCAGCGCTTCGGCGGTCGTCGGCGTGATCTGCCCGCCGTCTGCGCCGTATACCTTGAACCCGTTGTATTCCGGCGGATTGTGGCTCGCCGTGATGACAATGCCGGCAAACGCCCCCACATGGCGGACGGCAAACGAGAGCAGGGGCGTAGGGCACAAGCGGTCAAACAGATGGACGCGAATGCCGTGCCATCCCAGCACGCTGGCCGCTTCCACGGCAAACGTCCGGGATTTGTGCCGACTGTCGTAGGCGATCGCCACGCCCGCGTCCATCGCCGCTTTCCCGTGTGCGGTCACATAGCGGGCCAGACCCGCCGACGCTTTGCGCACGGTGTACAGATTGATCCGGTTGATCCCGGGACCGAGCTCCCCGCGCATGCCGCCGGTTCCGAATGCGATCGGTCTGGCAAAACAGTCTTCCAGGGTGTGGGGGTCGTCCCGCAAGCTGTACAACTGGGCGCGAAGTTCCGGATCGAGGTTGGCGAACGTCGTCCAGCGTTGATAGTGGTCCTGCCAATGTTCGGTCATCGCTAGCTTCACTCCCGCTTGATAGTACCAGTTGTTGTTAGGGTATTACCGGCGGTCGGTACTGGTGAACGATGCGGTCACAGGAAAACCGGAACCCGCCTTGCACATGCGCCATATATTGGGGGAGAATGGCATTTTCCGATTCCGGGGGTGAGCCGTTGAACGAGCGGATCAGGGTCAACTGGGTCGGGCCGCAATTTGCCGGCCACAGCATCGCTGTTGTCAACCGGAATCTCTGCAGGGAGCTGGAACGAGATCATCGCCTTTTCCTGAGAATGGGAGTGCCGCCGGACGAAATGATGCGGGTGCCGTCCTCCCGCGCGGCTTCGTTTGCGCCGTTTTCCGAAGCGGACGCTGCTGTTGTTCACGAGTGGACGCCCGGATGGGGCAAACCGGCCGGGAAGCGCCGGATCTGCATGCAGGCCTGGGAGTATGGAGCCATTCCGCGCGAATGGTTCATCCCGTTGAAGGAGGACGTCGACGAAATCTGGGTGTACAGCTCCTACAACAAGGAATGCTACGTGCGCTGCGGCATTCCGGCAGAAAAGGTCCAGGTGATTCCGCTGGGTGTCGACGAATCGGTCTTCCGCCCGGAGGCCAAGCCGATGCGCGTGGGGACGGCAGGGTTTCGCTTCCTGTTCGTCGGCGGAACCATCGTCCGCAAGGGGATCGATCTCTTGCTGCAGGCCTATGTGGACGAATTCACGGCGGATGACGATGTTTGTCTGGTGATCAAGGACAACGGGGCAGGCAGCTTTTATAAAGGATGGACGTTTCAAACGGCGATCCGGAAAGCCGCTTCCCGGCCGCGCAGCCCGCGCATTGTCTATCTGGACCGGCACTTGTCCGAAACGGAGATGGCGGGCTTGTATGCGGGTTGTGACTGCCTGGTTCACCCGTACCGGGGGGAGGGATTTGGACTGCCAATTGCGGAGGCGATGGCATGCGGACTTCCCGTCATCGTGCCGGACAAGGGACCCAGCCGCGATCTCTGTGACGGGCGGACGGCTTTTTTGCTTCCGGCCGAGGTGGTTGGACTCCCCGAGCAGGGAACGGGTCTCCCAGAGACGGTGGGGCCGCCCTGGTGGCTGTCCGTTGACAAGCACGACCTGCAAAAAACCATGCGCGTTGCCAGCGAGAACCGCGCCCTCGTCCAGGCAATGGGGCGCGCGGCAAGCGAGCGGATGCGATCCGCCTTTACGTGGAAACACAGCGCGGAGGCCGTCCTCCGCAGGCTGCAATCACTTGCTGAAAAGGAGTAGCGAGACCGTGACGAAAACAGCCTTCATCACAGGCATCACCGGCCAGGATGGGGCTTATCTGGCCAAGTTTCTGCTGGAAAAAGGATATCGGGTGGCTGGATTGCTCCCGCGGCGAAGCACCCGCAACCTCTGGAGACTGGAATACCTGAACATCGCCGACGAGGTGGAATACAGGGACGGAGACGTGCTGGACCTTTCGTCGCTGATCCGGGCTGTCAAGGCGGTTAAACCGGATGAGGTGTACCATCTGGCGGCACAGAGCTTTGTCGGCTCCTCCTGGGAGCAGCCCATCTTGACCGCCGAGGTGACCGGCATGGGCGTGCTGCACGTGCTGGAAGCGATTCGCGAGGTGGACCCGGGCATCAAAATGTATCAGGCGTCGTCCAGCGAACTGTACGGGCTGATCCAGGAGCCGATGCAGTCGGAGCAAACCCCGTTCTACCCGCGCAGCCCGTATGCGGTTTCGAAGCTGTTCGGTTACTGGATGACGAAAAACTACAGGGAGAGCTTCGGCATGTTTGCCAGCAACGGCATCCTGTTCAACCACGAGTCGCCGCTGAGAGGGCTTGAATTCGTGACGCGGAAGGTGACCCACACCGTCGCTCAAATCGCGGCAGGCCGGAAAAAGGAACTCCGGCTGGGAAACATTCACGCCAAGCGGGATTGGGGCTTTGCCGGCGATTACGTGGAAGCGATGTGGCTGATGCTGCAGCAGCAAAAGCCGGACGATTTTGTGATCGCGACGGGAACCACCACGACGGTCGAGGAGATGTGCAGGATCGCCTTTGACTACGTGGGGTTGGACTTTCAGGATTACCTCGTGATCGATCCGCAGTTGTTCCGTCCGGCGGAGGTGGACGTTCTGCTGGGGAATCCCGCCAAAGCGAAGCGGGAATTGGGCTGGGAACCCAAAACGGGATTGCAGGAGCTGATCCACATGATGGTGGAGGCCGATCTGCAGAGAGTCAAACAGGCCTAGCGGAATGACGGGGAAAAGGGGCGTACCGGCGCGTACGTCTTTCTTTTTTTGCGGCGCCCTCTATCCTGTGATACCCTGGGTTCAGGCTGTGATAGAATGGGAGAAAAGGGGAGGTGCGGATGCGTGCAGGAGCTCCTGAATGAATTCATGAACCACATGCGTGAATTTCGAAACGAGATGAACGTGCGGCTGGATCACCTCGGGCGCGGACTGGACGAGACGAATCAGCGCCTGGACCGGGTCGAGCAGGGGCTGGAGAAAACGACCAAACGCCTGGATCAGCTTGAAAAGGGGCAGGAGCAGATGGCCGTGCGCCTGGAGCGGCTGGAGAGCCGCTTGGAGCGGGTCGAAGAGGGCCAGGAACAGATGACCGTGCGCCTGGAGCAGCTTGAAAATGGCCAGAAGCAAATGGCCGAACGACTGGAGGGAGTTGAAAACGGCCAGAAGCAAATGGCCGAACGACTGGAGGGAGTTGAAAACGGCCAGAAGCAAATGGCCGAACGACTGGAGGGAGTTGAAAACGGTCAGAAGCAAATGGCCGAACGCCTAGAGCGGGTCGAAAAGGGCCAGGAACAGATGACCGTACGCCTGAAGCAGCTTGAAAATGGCCAGAAGCAAATGGCCGAACGACTGGAGGGAGTTGAAAACGGTCAGAAGCAAATGGCCGAACGCCTGGAGCAGGTCGAAAAGGGCCAGGAACAGATGACCGTACGCCTGAAGCAGCTGGAAAAGGGGCAGGAGCAGCTAAAAACAGGCCAGGAGGAACTAAAAGAGTCAATCAAGCACTACGCCATCTTGATGACGGAAAATTTCACCTCCATACGAACAGACTTGCGGAAGAACCATATGGACGTCCAAGCTGATGTGAACCTGCTGTTTAAAGAAGTGGAGGGCATCAAGCGGCATGCGCATAAAATCGAACAGCGCATCGGCATGTGACGGGAAACAGTCTTGCGAAAGGCTGTTTTTTTCGTACCGTTTTTGAACAACAATGGGGTGTCCGACTCAGGGGTGTTCGGCTGATTGACGCTCGACCATGACCTGTTAAAACTTTAGGGCAACCTGTTTGGGATAATAGGTTATCCTAAAAAAGAGCGATCAAACAATGGGTTCAGAAAAATACCGCAAGAATATCAGGAATTTTCACGATCTTCCGTCTGTGTCAGCTGGGTTGGCACGAAAGTTGCTATTTTCTCGGAGACGAAGAATCGAATTCTTTCACTTCAACACAAAAGGAGACAAGTCATGAACGTGGTAGCCAACGTATACCGAGGGGAAGCGGTGGAAAGCTCCCACCTCGGCCATGTAGCTGTCGTCGACGCAAACGGAACCCTGCTTTACTGGTACGGCGATCCTTATCGCCTCACGTACGCCCGTTCCAGCATGAAGCCGATTCAGGCGATCCCGGTGGTGGAGACGGGAGCGGCGGATCGCTTCGGGCTGGAGCCGGCCGATCTGTCGCTGTGCTGTGCCTCGCACAGCGGGGAGCCCCGCCACCGCGAGCGGGCGCTGGCGATGCTGGTCCGATGCGGACAAGCGGAAACGGCACTCAAGTGCGGAACACACGTGCCGCGGGACGAGGAGAGTTACAAGCAGCTGCTTCGGGAGGGCAAGCCGCTGACGCCGGTTTACAGCAACTGCTCGGGTAAACACGCCGGGATGATTGCCACCGCCGTCCATATGGGAGAAGATGTGGCCACCTACCATCACCCGGACCATCCGGTCCAGCAGCGCATCCTCGATGCGGTCAGCGACCTGACCAGCTATCCGCGGGAGAAGATTACGCTGGCCACGGACGGCTGCGGCGTGCCGGTCCACCGTCTGCCGCTGGCCCATTATGCCTGGGCGTACGCGAAGCTGGCCAAGCCGGACGTGATTGCCAACCCGTCGCGGCAGCAGGCAGTCCGCCGCATCACCGACGCGATGACGGCCCATCCGGAGATGGTTGGCGGCAATAACCGCTACTGCACCGATCTGATGCGCGCGTTCCGCGGCCGCGTGATCGGCAAGGCGGGGGCGGAAGCGGTCTACTGTCTGGGGGACCGGCAGACCGGGCTGGGCATTGCGGTCAAGATCGAGGACGGAGGAGCCCGTGCCATATACGCCGTCGTCAACGAAGTGCTGCGGCAGCTAGGGATCGGGACGGACGGACCGCTGAAGGAACTGGCGGCGTACACGGAGCTGGTCGTGACCAACATGAGCGGAACCGTTGTCGGGCGCATCGAAACCAGATTTGCGCTCAATCGGGACAACACGGTCTTGCGTGCGTAAAACGGACGACTGCCCAACGCGGCCGCCGTTTGACGAATACAATTAACCACAAAAAAGGGGGATTTTTTTCAATGAATCTGCGCAAAGGATGGAAAGTGTTGAGCACGTCCGCCCTGCTGCTTGCGCTGATGGTGTCCGGCTGCATCCAATCGGCCGCGCCGAGCCAGCCGGACAGCGGGCAGACAGCACAACCGGGCGGAGAAGCAGACACCACGGCCAAGCTCCGCCTCAATCTGAGAACGGAGCCGCCGTCGCTCGATCCGCCGAAAGGCTACGACAGCGTCTCCAATGAAGTGCTGAACGCGATCATGGAAGGGCTCGTCCGGCTGGACAAGGATCACAAGCCGCAGCCGGCCATGGCGGAGAAGTGGACGATCAGCGACGACGGAAAAACGTACACGTTTACGCTGCGCGACAGCAAGTGGTCCAACGGGGACCCCGTGACGGCGCACGACTTCGAGTACGCATGGAAACGCATCGTCGATCCAAAGAACGCCTTCCCGTCTGCTTTCCTCGCCTATTTTATCGAGGGGGCGGAGAAGTTCAACAAGGGTGAGGGAAGCGCAGACGACGTCAAAGTGAAAGCGCTCGACGACAAGACGTTGGAAGTAAAGCTGAAAGCGCCGACCGGCTTTTTCCTCAACATCATCACGCAGCCGACGTTCTTCCCGGTTCACAAAAAGTCGGTGGAAAGCAACCCGAACTTCGCAGCGGAAGCGTCCACGCTCATTACCAACGGACCGTTCAAAATGACGGAGTGGGTGCATGACCAGACGGTGAAAGTGGAAAAGAACGAAGGCTACTGGGACAAGGATTCGGTCAAGATCGCCGGCCTCGACTGGGTGATGGTAAACGACGAAAACACCCAGTACCAAATGTACAAAACCGGACAGCTCGACGCGGTCCAATCCGTTCCCAACGACCTGAAAAAGCAGCTGATCGATTCAGGGGAAGCCAAAGTGATGCCGGAAGCGTCCGTCTACTACTACCGGATGAACACGGCCATGCCGCCGTTTACGAACAAGAACATCCGCAAGGCGTTTGCCCTGGCGATCGACCGGAAGGCCTTAATCGAAAACGTCACGCAAGGCAACGAAATCCCGGCTTTGGCTCACGTGCCGACCGGCTTGCTGGAACCGGACGGACGCGACTTCCGCGAAGTGGGCGGGGACTACTTTAAGGACAATGACGTTGAACAGGCAAAAGCTCTGCTGAAAAAAGGCATGGAAGAGGAAGGCTGGACCACCCTGCCACCCGTTACCATGACCTACAACACCAGTGACGCGCACAAGGCGATTGCCCAAGTGCTGCAGGAGATGTACAAGAAAAACCTCGGCGTTGACGTGAAGCTGGAAAACAAGGAATGGAACGTGTTCCTGGCGGAGCAGCGCGCACGCAAGCTCCAGTTCTCCCGTTCCACCATTCCGGCTGACTATGCGGATCCCTACAACTTCCTGGAACTCTATACCACGGACCATCCGGGCAACCGCGTAAACTACAGCAATAAGGAGTACGACGCGCTCGTGCAGAAGATCCGCGGCACGGCTGACGAAACCGAGCGCTTCAAGCTGATGCACGAAGCGGAGAAGATCTTCATGGAGGACATGCCGATTGTTCCGATCTATTTCAGAACGGTGGCCTACATGGAGCAGCCGAACGTGAAGGGGATCGTGCGCCATGCCGTTGGGACGATCGATTACAAGTGGGCGGAGATTTTGAAGAAATAATACAATGAAGACAAGGGCTGAAACTGCGTGCCCTTGTCTTCACTTTACAGCATGGAGCGGGTTCCGATGAAGAAAAAAACGGTAACGTTTGTCGCCAAAATGGACGAATTCTTGCAGTCTGTGGTCAGCCAATGCCGCGAGCTGGGCATCTCCGAGGATTTTCACATCGAAGGCAGGCGCGTGGATCAACTGCCGTACCGGCCGATTGTGGACGGTTCGCTCGTTGTCCTGTCCTCCAAAAGCATCTATCCGCAGGTGGCGGCGTATCTGCCGCCGGGGGCGAAGGTGATCGTGGCCAAGCGGATGCTGCCGTACCACAATTTGCGGGAGATGCTGGAAATACCCAAAGGCGTAAAGGTGCTGCTTGTGAGCGACACGGCGGAGACGGCGGAGGAGACGGTCAGGCTGCTGATCGACTCCGGCATGGACTTTGAACTCTACCCGTACTATCCGGGGGCCGACTATCCGCGCGACATCGAGATTGCCGTCACGCCGGGTGAGGCGGAGCACGTGCCGGACACCATCCGCAAAGTGGTGGACATCGGCTTCCGCGTCATCGACCTGTCCACCTGGCTGGAGATCTACGCCCATTTTGACAGCGGCAATTTTCAGCGGGTGACCGCCCGCGCCATGCAGTCGCTGATTGACATCACGAAACAGCTGAACAATGAAATCCATCACGCCCACCTGCTGCACAAATACCTGGAGGCGATCGTCAACCGGATCGAGGATGCCGTGATCGCCATGGACGAAAAGGAAACCATCCGGTTTATCAACCAGAAGGCGGTGGACACGCTTCACCTGCAGGGCGTGCCGGTTCAGGGCGAAAAAGCGGTCCATTGTCTGCCGCCAGACTTCTGCGAAACGATCCGGCAGTGCGACGAAAACGACGACGTGCTGGTGGACTGGGCTGGCCGGACGTATTTTTTCCGCAAGATGCACATCGTCATGGAGGGGCGCTTTCTCGGCAGCCTGCTCTTGTTCCGCAAGGCGGCGGAAATCGAACAGATGGAACACGACTACCGGATGCGCCTGTACAGCAAGGGACTGGTGGCCAAGTACCACTTTGACGACATCTGCGGAAAAAGCCTCTCCTTTCAAAAGGCGCTGCGGATCGCCCGCAAGATTGCCCGGAGCAGCTCGACGGTGCTCTTGCTCGGCGAAACGGGGACGGGCAAGGAACTGTTCGCCCAGGCCATCCACAACGCCTCTCCCCGCAGGCGGGAGCCGTTCGTCGGTGTGAACTTTGCCGCCATTTCCGAATCGCTGTTGGAGAGCGAGCTGTTCGGCTACGAGGAGGGGGCGTTCACCGGGGCGCGCAAGGGAGGACACATCGGCTGGTTTGAGCTGGCCCACAAGGGAACGATTTTTCTCGACGAGATCGGCGACGCCAGCGGTGCGATTCAAAACCGGCTGCTGCGGGTGCTGCAGGAGCGGCAAATCATGCGGGTGGGAGGAAACAAGGTCATCCCGATCGACATCCGCGTCATCGCCGCGACCAACCAGGATTTGCAGCACATGGTGCGGGAAGGCCGCTTTCGCGCCGACCTGTACTACCGGTTAAACATCCTGCCGATCCATCTGCCGCCCCTCAGACAGCGGTCGGAAGACATCCCCTTGCTGGCGGAGGAGTTTATCCGCAAATACTGCCTGGAGATGCGCCGCCCGCCGTTTACTCTCACGCAGGAAGCGCTGAAGGCGATGCAGGAATACGATTGGCCCGGCAACATCCGGGAACTGGAAAACGTGATGGAATACCTGGCCCACGTGGTGGAGGAGGAAGTGTATGCCAGCCACCTGCCGTTTTTGCAGGCGTCTTCCGCCGTTCCGGCCGCAGACGACGTGCTCGCGGACGAATGCCGGACGCTGTGCGAGGCATATGAACAGCGCGGCTTTTTGGACGATGTCGTCGCGATCCTGCATGCATTGAAACAGCAGGGAGGCGGTAGGTACGCGTTGGGCGAGCAGCTCAGCCGGCAGGGGATCGAGCTGAGCGGCCAACAACTGCGATACCGCTTGAAGCTGCTGCAGCAGGACGGGCTGATACACGTCGGCAAAGGACGGCAGGGCAGCCGCTTGTCCATCAAAGGGGCAGCGTTTCTCGCCTGCTGCGGGAAACGGCCGAAGATAAACTGAGGAGGGAGAAAGATGAGTGATCATTCCAATTACTGGAAGCAGCAGGCCTTGGCGCAGCGCGATGCCTATCTGGAAACGCTGCGGCCGTTTCTGGCGATCAACAGCATCGAGGACATGTCGACCGCCGGTCCGGGCAAACCGTTCGGCGACGGAGTGGCGCAGGCGCTGGACTTCATGCTGGCATTGGGCCGCTCCGACGGCTTTGCGGTGAAAAACCTGGAGGGTTACGCCGGATACGTGGAATACGGAGAGGGCGAAGAAGAAGTGGGGGTGCTCGTCCACGTCGACGTGGTCACCGTTGGCGAAGGATGGACGACGCCGCCGTTTGAGCCGCACATCCGCGACGGCAAAATCTACGCCCGCGGCGCCATCGACGACAAGGGACCGGCGCTGGCCGCCTATTTCGCGCTGAGGCTGCTCAAGCAGTCGGGCCTGCCGCTCACAAAACGCGTCCGCCTGATCATCGGCACCGACGAGGAGAGCGGATGGCTGTGCATGAAGCACTACGCCGAACGGGAAGCGCTACCGGAAATCGGCTTTTCGCCGGACGCGTCGTTTCCGATGATCCACGCGGAAAAGGGGCAGATCAATCCGACGCTGACGCTGGCCGCACAGCCGCAGTCCGCGGCGGATGCCGGTTGGCGGCTGCTGTCGTTCGTCTCCGGCGATCAGGGTAACAGCGTGCCGGACAAAGCGACCGCCTCGGTGGCGGTGCCGGCGGGAGCGGAGGCGGAAACAGCCGTGGCGGCGGTGACGGAGCGCTGGGACGCGTTTCTCCTTGCCAGCCGTGTGACGGGACGGCTGGAGCGGAGAGAGCCTGGCGTTTTGTCGTTTCAACTCGACGGCAAACCGGCTCACGGCATGGAGCCGTTCAACGGCGTCAACGCCGGCACGCTGCTGGCCCGTTTTCTGTACGACACCCCGTTTGCCGGTTCCGATCGCATGTTTCTCCGCTTCCTCGCCGAGGTTCTGCACGAAGACCACTACGGCGAGCGGCTGAACGTCGCGTGTCAAGACGAGGTGAGCGGAGCGCTGACCGTCAACGCGGGTATCCTGCGCTACGACAGGAGCGAGGGCGGGTCTGTCCGGCTGAACATCCGCTACCCCGCCACCCTGTCGCCGGAGCCGTACGTGGAGCGGCTGAAGGCACGCACCCAGGAACTGGGCTGGACGGTGTCAAGCCTGCGCACTTCCAAGTCCCACTACGTGCCTGCGGACCATCCCGTCATCCGGACGCTCTCCCGCGTGTATGAGCAGCATACCGGAGAGCCTGCCCGCCTGCTCGCTTCCGGCGGCGCCACGTACGCCAAGACGCTGAAAGCGGGCGTGGCATTCGGCCCCGTGTTCCCCGGAAAAGCGTCGACCGCCCATCTCGCGGACGAATACGCGGAGATTGACGATCTGCTTCAGGCGATGGCGATCTACGCCCAGGCGATGTACGAATTGGCCAAATAACCAGAAGGAGGAGCACCCATGTCCCATTACCTGGCAAAGCGCTTCCTGATGATGCTCTTGACGTTGTGGATCATCGTGACGCTGACCTTTTCGCTGATGCATGCGATTCCCGGCGATCCGTTCGCTTCCGATTCGGATCAACTGCCGGAGCAGATCCGCGCCAATCTGCGAGCCAAATACCATCTGGACGAGCCGCTGCCGATTCAATATCTGCTTTATCTGAAAAATCTGATCATGCTGGATTTGGGCCCTTCCATCAAATCGGATACGCGCGGTGTCAACGACATGATCGCGGACGGATTTGGCGCATCGGCCTTGCTGGGCGCGCAGGCGGTCGCGATTGCGCTGGTGTTCGGGATTTTCTTTGGCATTGTCGCCGCGCTCAACCGCGGCCGTTGGCTCGATTACGCGGCGATGGCCCTGGCCGTCCTCGGGGTGGCGATCCCCAGCTTCATCATGGCCCCGCTGCTGATCAACTTTTTAGCGATCAAGTGGCCGATCTTTCCCGTCGCCACCTGGGGGACCTGGATGCATACGGTGCTGCCGTCGCTGGCGCTGGCGTTCGGCCCGTTGGCGATCATCACCCGCTACATGCGCGCCAGCATGATTGAAGTGATGAACCAAAACTACATCCGCACCGCCGAGGCGAAAGGGATTCCCACCTTGGCCATCGTGGTCAGACACGGCATCCGCAACGCGATCCTGCCAGTGGTCACGTTCCTGGGGCCGCTGATTGCCTCGCTGATCACCGGCACGTTTGTCGTGGAAAAAATCTTTGCCATTCCCGGGATCGGCAAGTACTTTGTTGACGGCATCTTCAACCGCGATTATCCGGTCATCCTGGGAACGACTGTTTTTTACAGCTCCATTCTGATTATTACCATCTTTCTGATCGACCTGGCGTACACCCTGATCGACCCGCGGATCAAGTTGACCAACAAGGAGGGATAGGAAGTGGCGATGGAACAGAAAATCGATCCCCTGTTTCGCCCGCTGGCCAAACAGGAGCAGGCCGACGCAGTTTCTGCCCGCCCGAGCCTGAGCAACGCCCAGCTGGCGATCCGCAAGCTGGTGAAAAACAAGCTGGCGATGCTGGGCCTCGTGATCATCGTCGCGCTGGTCGCGATGGCGATCATCGGGCCGCATCTGGTCCCGTACAGCTATTCCGACCAAAGTCTGATGATGAAAAACAAACCGGTTTCCGCCGAGCACTGGTTCGGGACGGACGATTTGGGCCGGGACATGTTTGCCCGCACCTGGTACGGCGCCCGGATCTCGCTGACGATCGGGGTGGTGGCGGCGCTGATCGACTTGATCATCGGCGTGACGGTCGGCGGCGTCGCCGGGTACATGGCCGGCAGGGGCAAGCGGGGTGAGCGGATCGACACCGTCATCATGCGGTTGATCGAAGTGCTGTACGGACTGCCGTACCTCTTGGTCGTCATCCTGCTGATGGTCGTGATGGAGCCGGGCATGCTGACGATCATCATCGCGCTGTCCGCGACCGGCTGGGTGGGAATGGCCCGTCTGGTACGGGGGCAAATCCTGCAGTTGAAAAACCAGGAGTTCATCCTCGCCGCTCAGGTGCTCGGGGCCAAGTTTCCCCGCATTTTGTTCAAACATCTGATCCCAAACACGTTTGGCGTGATAATCGTCAACCTGACGTTTACCATCCCGTCGGCGATCTTTGCCGAGTCGTTCCTCAGCTTTCTCGGCCTGGGCGTACAGGCGCCGGTAGCCAGTTGGGGGACGATGACCAACGACGCGCTGGGGGTCATCCTCACCGGCGACTGGTGGCGCCTCTTTTTCCCGGCGCTGATGATCTCGCTGACGATGTTTGCCTTCAACGTGTTTGGCGACGGCCTGCAGGACGCGCTCGATCCGCGTCTGCGCGAGTAAGAGAAAGGGGGAAAAACGGCGATGGCCGAACAACATTTGCTGACCATCGACAATCTGAAAGTAAACTTCAAGACGTACGGCGGGGAAGTACAGGCCGTACGCGGCGTCTCCTTCCATGTGGACAAGGGAGAGACGGTGGCGGTCGTCGGTGAGAGCGGCTGCGGAAAAAGCGTCACGGCCCAGGCGATCATGGGCCTGATCCCCGCCCCGCCCGGCCGGATCGTCGAGGGCCGGATCGTCTTTGAAGGAAAAGAGATTACTGCGATGAGCAAAAAAGAGCTGCTGGAGATTCGCGGCTCGCAGATCGGCATGGTCTTTCAGGACCCGATGACGGCGCTCAATCCGACGATGAAGGTGGGAAGACAGATCGTGGAGGGGTTTGTCCGCCATCATCAGGTCTCGCGGGAAGAGGCGCAAAAGCGGGCGATTGAGCTGCTGCGCATGGTGGGCATCCCCGACCCGGAAAAGCGGGCCGACCAGTACCCGCACCAATTCAGCGGCGGGATGCGGCAGCGGGTGGTCATCGCCATCGCTCTGGCCTGCCAGCCGAAGCTGGTGATCGCCGACGAGCCGACCACCGCGCTGGACGTGACGATTCAGGCACAGATTCTCGATCTGTTGAAGCGGCTGCAGGAGGAGCAGGGGCTGTCCGTGCTGATCATCACCCACGACCTGGGTGTGGTAGCGGAAATCGCCCACCGGATGGTGGTCATGTACGCCGGCGTGGTCGTGGAGACCGGCAGCGTGAAGGACGTCTTCTCCCATCCCCGCCATCCCTATACCTGGGGACTAATGCGTTCCCTGCCCCGGCTGGACGGGGAAAAGCAGCGGCTGGTGCCGATCGAGGGGACGCCGCCCGATCTGTTCCATCCGCCCAAAGGCTGCCCGTTTGCGGCCCGCTGCGAATTCGCCATGGAAATCTGCGACCGGCAGATACCGGAGCCTACCGCGTTCGGAGGGGGGCATCAGGCCGCCTGCTGGCTGCATGACCCGCGCGCCCCGCGCATCGAGGAACTGGTCGCGGCAGGGAGGCAGACAGAATGACAGAGGTGCTGGTGGAAGTAAAGGAACTGAAAAAGTACTTTTCCTTCGGTCACGGACTGGAGGTAAAGGCCGTGGACGGCGTCTCCTTTTCCATCCGCAAGGGGGAGACGCTGGGACTGGTGGGAGAGAGCGGCTGCGGCAAATCGACGCTCGGGCGGACGATCGTCCGACTGTATGAACACACGGCCGGAGAAGTGCTGTTCAAGGGGAAGAACGTGCATGAGCTGAGAGGCAAGGAAGTGGCACAGTTCAACCGGGACGTGCAGATGATTTTCCAGGATCCGCAGGCCAGCCTCAATCCGCGCATGACCGTGGAGGACATCATCGCCGAAGGGCTTGACATCCACGGCCTCGCCAGGGGAAGCAGACGGGAGCGGGTGGCCGAACTGCTGCAGTTGGTCGGCCTCCGAAAGGAACATGCGCAGCGCTACCCGCATGAGTTCAGCGGGGGACAGCGGCAGCGGATCGGCATTGCCCGCGCCTTGGCGGTGGAGCCGGAATTCATCGTCGCTGACGAACCGATCTCCGCGCTGGACGTCTCCATCCAGGCCCAGGTTGTCAACCTGCTGGAAGACCTTCAAGCACATAGAGGGCTGACCTATCTCTTCATCGCCCATGATCTGTCGATGGTGAAGCACATCTCCACCCGCATCGGCGTGATGTACCTGGGCAAGCTGGTGGAACTGGCGGAGAGCGGGGAACTGTATGCGGAGCCGCTGCACCCGTATACGCAGGCGCTGCTCTCTTCCGTGCCGGTGCCGGATCCGACGGTGAAGCGGGAACGCATCATCCTGAAGGGAGATCTGCCCAGTCCGGCCAACAAGCCGAGCGGGTGCTGCTTTCGCACGCGCTGTCCGCACGCGACGGAGCGCTGCGCCATCGAGGAGCCGGTGTGGCGGGAAGTGCGGACAGGCCATTGGGCGGCCTGCCATCTGTACGCGGACTAGCGGTAGTACCAAACGGTCAGCGCGACGGAAAAGACGATCAGGGCTGCTCCGCTCCAGAGCAGAAGAGACGTTCCGATTCGGATGAACGTCTCTTTTTTTCGGGCGAAAACCGGGTCGTCAAGGTTGTACCAGTCGCTCTCCATCACGCGAGGACGGCGGAAGAAGAGTGCTTGCAGCCGTTTGAAGCCGGCGCCAAACACGGTAAAAAACCCGGAGCGGACGACCAGGGCGATACAGCCGAGGACGAGCAGGAAGAGTCCGGCCAGGAAACTCCGGTTGATGATCGTAAGCAGCGCTTCGGCGGGTACGGTCAGACCGGCTGCCAGAGCGGCCGCCGACACGATGATCAGGAAAAGGATGACAAGTGCAGGCATGATCACGTTCACGTCCTTTGGCTGGAAGTTGCGTAACCGGCTCGCTTCGTCCATTCGACGTGGAGAGCCGGAGAATGTTTTCCGGAAGCCGGCAATTTGACTGTACCGCAAATGCAGAAGGATGCCAATGAGCTGAATCGATGATAAAATGCATCGCCCCTTCCGGCAGATGGGGGACGGAAGGGGCTGCGCGTTTCAGAACGGCTGCCAGCGAAGCCGCCTCGCCTGCTGAAAGCGCTCCTCGACGGCCGACCAGTTGACGACGTTCCACCAGTTGCTGACGTACGTGTCCCGCTGGTTCTGGTATTGCAGGAAGTAGCTGTGCTCCCAGACGTCCAGCACCAGCAGGGGCACGACGTCCCACTGGGAGAGGTTCTGGTGCTTTTCCGCCTGGAGGATCTCCAGGTGCTGCGCCCGCGGCGACCAGACGAGGATCGCCCAGCCCGGTCCTTCCACTTGTACGGCGGCTTGCGTGAACTGAGCTTTGAAGGCGTCAAACGAGCCGAAGTAGCGCCGGATGTATTCCGCCAGATCGCCGTGCGGTTCGCCGCCGCCTTCCGGGTGCATCACCTGCCAGAAAATCGTGTGCAGGTAATGGCCGGCTCCGTTAAAGGCCAGTTCCCGCTCCCAGTGGCGGATCAGGGCGAAGTCGTTTCTCGCCCGCGCCTCCGCCAGCTTCAGCTCGGCCTTGTTCAGGTCCTCCACGTATCTGCGGTGCAGTTTGTCATGGTGGATGCGCATGGTCGTTTCGTCGATGTACGGCTCCAGGGCGTCGTAGGCGTACGGCAGAGGGGGCAGCGTATGGCGTCCGACCGGTACGGGACGGGCGACGGGCACCGGCTGGCGGGACGAGGAAAAGGCGGCCTTCAAGGTCTCCGGCTGTTCCTGCTCGTTGTGCTGGATCAGGCGGAGGAATTGGTGAAACTGCTTTTGCACCACTTCCGCCTTGGCGATCAGCGCGGGAACGGCCTCGTGATGAGGGGCTTTCTTTATCTGTGCCGCTTTGCGGCCGATAAGCGTAAACGCTTCGTCAAACTTGTGCAGGTGGCGCTCCAGCTCCCGGCCGAGCTGCTTGGACTTGCGCAGATGCTCAATCCACTGGCTGCCCCACTGGCTCCAGTTGACGAGGTGCTTGATCTGTTCTTCCAACGCGATTCCTCCTTTTCTCGCTATTCTATTCCAGCGTATGAAAAGCGCCCAGCGATGGTGCGGCATATGCGGAGTACGTGGCACAGGCGGACCGCATATGGTTATACCACAAACGCAAAAAAGTGGTATGCTGGGAGATGGACATCACAACAGGGGAGACACACCTATGAGCGACCAACGAGCAATTGCCATTATTGACTCAGGAGTGGGAGGACTGACGGTAGCGAAAGAAGTGATGCGGCAGCTTCCCGACGAACGGATTCTGTACTTCGGCGACAACGCCCGATGCCCGTACGGCTCCAAGTCGCCGGAAGAGATACGCGCCTACAGTTTTCAAATGATTGAGTTTGTTACCCACTATCCCGTGAAGGCCCTGGTAGTGGCCTGCAACACCGCAACGGCGGTCGTCCTGGAGGAAGCGCAGCAGCATCTGCCGCTGCCGGTCATCGGCGTGATCGAGCCGGGAGCGCGGGCGGCGGCGCGGGCCACGCGGAGCGGCCGGATCGGCGTGATCGGGACGGAGACGACGATTCGCACCCGCGCGTACGAGCAAGCCCTGCTGCGGCTGCGGCCGGAGACGTATGTGGCGGGCCTGGCCTGTCCGGCGTTTGTTCCGCTGGTGGAACACCATCAGCAGCATACGGCGGAGGCGCGCCGGGTGGTGGCCCGGACGCTGGAGCCCTTGATCCGGGAGGAATTGGACACGCTGATTTTGGGCTGCACCCATTACCCGCTGCTGGCCCCCGTCATCCAGGAAGTGATGGGGCCATCCGTCACCTTGATCAGCTCGGCGGAGGAAACCGCGCGGGAACTGACCCGGCATGCCTCGATTGCGAGGGCGGGCGAAACGTCTTCGGCTCCCGGCCATCTGTTCTTCACCAGCGGCGACGCCGACAATTTCCGCTCCATCGCGGAGGAGTGGCTGGGCTGCGGGGTGAAGGTGGAGCGCCGGTCGCTGGAGCAGTCGTATCAACCCTAAGCTAAAAGCGGCGCCAACCATGGCGCCGCTGTTTTTCTTCTGCCAGCTCTCACTCTTTTCGGACATTTCAACGCATAAACCCAAGCCCTGCTCGTATACATGATAGTACAAAGTGTCTGGAGGAGGCTGGGTAATGATGAAGATACATCGCATCGGCACAATCACGGCCGTGCTTGGGGTCAGCGCACTTCTGCTTTCGGGGTGCGGTCTCTTCGGGCCGGAAAAGGAAGCCACCAGCATCGATGCACCCCCGCCGCAGTCGGAAGCCGCCCAGAATACACCGAACGGTCTGCCGCCGACGGATGGCACAGCCGGTGGGGCGGAGGCCGCGGTCACAGAGTCGGTCGATCGTACCGTCTACTTGCTGGACGCCAACGGATTCGTGGTGCCGTTCACGCTGACCCTGCCCAAAACGGAAGGGGTGGCGAAACAGGTGCTGACCTACATGGTCAAAGGCGGACCGGTGGAAAGCCTGCTCCCCAACGGCTTTTCCGCGGTACTCCCTGAAGGGACGGAGGTAAAAGGGCTGGTCATCAAGGACGGATTGGCGACGGTTGACTTTTCCAAGGAGTTCAAAACGTACGACAGCAAGAACGAAAAGCAGATTCTGGACGCGGTGACCCGGGCGCTGACCGAGTTTGCCAACGTCAAAAGGGTGCAGATCTGGGTAAACGGCACGCCGCTTACCGAAATGCCGGTGGGCAGCACCCCGATCTCGTCCGCTCTGGACCGCAGCCTCGGGATCAACCTGGAGCTGGCGGAAGGGGCCGTTCCCGGCCGCACCACGTCGGTCACGGTCTATTTTCAGGGACAACTGGATGACAAGCGCTCCTATTTCGTGCCGGTCACCCGCCTGGTGCCGGAGACGGAGAACGTGGCCAAAGCGGCGGTGGAGGAGCTGATCAAAGGGCCGAAAGACGATTCGCCGCTGTTCAGCTCGCTCCTGCGCACCACCCGGGTGCTGAATGTGAAGCAGGAGAATGACCTGGTCACTGTCGATCTGAGCAGCGACATCCTCAGGTACGACGACGGCAGGGAAGCCAATCCGGAAGCGCTGGAGTCGCTGGTTCTCTCGCTGACCGAAAGCACAGGGGCCAAACAGGTTCAACTGCTGGTGGAAGGCAAGCCGCTCACCAGCGGAACGTACGATTTCACCAAGCCGGTCGCCCGCCCCGTCCACATCAACACGATGCAGTTTTGACAGCGCGCGAGAATCCACGCCCGAATCGGCAGGCGTGGTTTTTTGTTTGCGGCGGACCTGTCAGTCCGGTTGAGCCGGGGCGGCGCTATCGGCTGTCCGGGAGGCCTGCCAGATCAAGACGCCGAGGATCAGCGAGCAGAGGGTGATCAGCAGCCCGGCGGCAAAACCGAGCAGCCGCGGTTCAAAGACGGTGAGCAGCCATCCGCCGACGAGCATCGAGAGGCCGATGAGCACGCTGGAGATGGTCGATTCGAGAGCGAACACACGGCCGTGGTACGCGTTGTTGAGATGCCGCATCAGGAGCGTGCGCAGACTGGCGTTGCCCATCCCCCCGGCGACGGTGGAGAGCGCGTAGCAGGCGGCCGCCAGGTAAATGGTGGGAGCGAAGCTGGTCAGCACGTGAGCGAAGCCTTCGACGGCGAGACTGTAGGAAGCCATGTGGTAAGGCCGCCGTTTCAGCAGATCGGCCGCCACGCCGCCGACGATGAACCCGAGTCCGATCGCGCCGTAGAGGAGACCGACTCCGCTTTTGCCGGCCGCAAACACCTGGTAGGCGTAGACGCTGATCAGCACGTTGAGAATACCTCCCCCGATCGGCCACAAGGTCGTCATCAGCAGGGTGTACAGGACCAGGGGAGTTTGGCGGATCAGCGAAAACAGGTCACGGTAGGACGGTTCGTTCGCTTTGCGCTCCTCCTTGTCCGCTTCACGTCGGACACCGCTTGATCGCGGGGGGAGGGAAATCCGCAGAATCAGCGCCGCGGACAGCACAAAGGAAAGCGAGTTGCAGACGAACGCGGCATCCGTCCCCCAATAGGCGGCAAAGACGCCGCCGACCAGCGATCCGGCCGCCATCACGATCCCGAACACGCTTTCCTCCAGCGCATTGGCCGAGAGGAGCTGATCGCGTTCGACGACGTCCGGGATCAGGGAGATCCTCGCCGGGTTGTACAGCGCGGAAAAGGCGACGAGGGCAAACGTTCCGGCGTAGACGATCCAGACGTCGTCAGCGGAGGAGACGAACAGGAAGCAGAGGGCGATCACCGCCCGCACCAGGTCGCAGGTGACCATGACGGCTTTGCGGTTGAAGCGGTCGGCCAACATCCCGCCGAGCGGCCCGAACACCAGGTAGGGCAAGGTGCGGAGCGCCAGCGTAATGCCTACGGCCATGGCCGTGCCGGTGATCTCCAACAGCAGGCTCAGGACGGCGACGCTGTTGAACCAATCCCCGACTCCGCTGAAAAAGTTGGCAAGCAGCAGCCTGCGAAAATTGGCTTGACGCAAAAGCAGGGAGGACGTCATAAGAATCACCCCTTAATTAGTTAATTGTCTAATTAGATATTAGTCAAATTTGTGTGTGTGCGCAAGACCCCTCTTTGCCGGAGTTTCGTTCCCGCCGAACGGATGGATTTTTCTCCGGGCTTTCGGCAGCGGATTTTTCCACAGCTTCGGAAATGCGTTCCAGGGCTTTGCGGAGTGGCAGAGGGTTTCCTGCGTCTGGTATAATGAGCGGAGTTGACGATAGCAAGCTAGGAGGAAACATGGAATGAGACTTGATGGCCGTGACCGTGACCAATTGCGCCCAGTCAAGATTACGCGCAATTACATCAAACACGCGGAAGGTTCTTGTCTAATCGAAGTAGGAGACACCAAGGTAATCTGTACGGCGACACTGGAGGATCGCGTGCCGCCGTTCATGCGCGGAGGCGGAAAAGGGTGGATTACAGCCGAATACTCCATGCTTCCTCGGGCCACGGAGTCACGCAACCCACGGGAATCGTCCAAAGGCAAAGTGGGCGGACGAACCATGGAAATTCAGCGGCTGATCGGCCGTGCGCTGCGCTCGGTCGTTCAGTTGGAAGCGATGGGAGAGCGCACCATCTGGCTGGATTGCGACGTGATCCAGGCCGACGGCGGTACGCGGACGGCGGCGATCACCGGCGCATTTGTGGCGATGGTGGACGCGATGCAAAAGCTGGTGGAGGCCGGCACCATAAAGCAGATGCCGCTGCGCGATTTTCTGGCAGCGACCTCGGTCGGCATCATCGACGGCCACCCGATGCTGGACCTCAATTATAAAGAAGATTCGACGGCCACGGTGGACATGAACGTCGTCATGACCGGACGGGGCAAATTTGTCGAACTGCAGGGCACGGGCGAAGAAGCGCCGTTTACCGGCGAGCAGCTTCAGGAACTGCTTTCCCTGGCGAAAAAAGGCATCGACGGACTGATTGCCGCGCAAAAGGAAGCGCTGGCCGACGTACCGCTGACGTTTGCGGACGACAACGAAAACGATCAGGAAACGGTGGCGGAGGAGAGTCATGTCTGAGCGAAAACGAGTGGTGCTGGCGACGCGGAACAAAGGAAAGGTAAAGGAATTCAACAGCCTGTTCGCCGAACTGGGCTGGGAAGGCGTCAGCCTGGAAGCGTTTGAAGGCGTGCCGGAAGTGGTGGAGGACGGCGACACGTTTGAAGCCAACGCCTTGAAAAAAGCGATGACCGTTGCTACATACCTGAACATGCCGGCCGTGGGCGACGACTCCGGCCTGGAGGTGGACGCGCTGGAGGGACGCCCCGGCGTCTATTCCGCCCGCTATGCCGGCGAACACGCCAGCGATGAGCAAAACTGGCGAAAGCTGCTGGACGAACTGCGCGGAGTGCCGGCACAGCAGCGGACGGCACGTTTCCGCTGCGTGCTCGTCCTAGCGGAACCGGGCAGCGAGCCCGTCGTGGCCCAAGGCACCTGTGAGGGCGTCATCGCCGAAGCTCCGCAGGGCACCAACGGCTTCGGGTACGACCCGGTCTTTTACCTGCCGGACAAGGGGCTGACCATGGCGCAGCTGTCGCCGGAAGAGAAAAACCGCATCAGCCACCGGGCGATGGCGATGCGCAATCTGCTGGCGGCGATCAAGCGGCAGGGATAGCGGTTCATCGGCAGAATACAGGCAGAAGGGAGTGCGGTACAGTGGGCATTCTGATCCTGAGCGACACGCACGGCTTGGTTCGCGAAGTGAAAGAGACGGTGGAACGCCACGCGGCGGACAAGGTCTTTCACTGCGGCGATTTTTGCGTCGACTGGCAGCGGGAACCCTTTGCCGGCATGGTTCTGGTCAAGGGCAACTGCGATGCGGCCGGGGACGTTCCCGACGAACAGCTGACCGAGTGGAAGGACCTGAAAATCCTGCAGACGCACGGCCACCTGTTCGGGGTGAAAAGCTCGCTCATGCGGCTGCACTACCGGGCGGAGGAAACGGGGGCCAACGTCGTGCTGTTCGGCCATTCCCACGTTCCGGTCTGCGGCGTCGAGCGGGGCATCCTGTTTCTCAACCCGGGCAGCCTGCAGCTCCCCCGCGGTTTTGACGTTCCCACCTACGCGTACCTGGAACAGCTTGAGAAGAAAAAGCGGGAAGTGCGCGTCAAGGTCACCTATTACGACCACCGCGGCAACCCGTTGGACCGGCTGGGGGGGAGTTTTTCCCTGCGGCGCTGACTTCTTGAAAAATGGTGAATATGTGCTATACTTAAATGGTTATAATGGCTAGAATTGCATCGCCCGTGCCGACTGCAAACCGGTCACTGCGGGCGGTGTTCTGTGGATTCAATCTAGGAGGGGAAGTTTACGTGGCAGCAAAATGGGAAAAGTTAGAGAATAACCAGGGGGTCCTGACGGTTGAAGTAGATGCTTCGCAAGTGGATGCGGCATTGGATCAGGCGTTCAAAAAGGTCGTGAAGAACGTGCACGTTCCGGGCTTCCGCAAAGGAAAAGTGCCGCGCAAGCTGTTCGAAGCGCGTTTTGGCGTGGAAGCGCTCTACCAGGATGCTCTGGACATCCTGCTTCCGGCCGCTTACGGACAAGCTGTGCGGGAAACCGGCATCGAACCGGTTGACCGTCCCGAGGTGGACGTTGAGCAGATGGAAAAGGGCAAACCTCTCATCTTCAAGGCGACCGTAACGGTGAAGCCGGAAGTGAAGCTGGGCGACTACAAAAACCTGACCATCGAATCGAAAGAGTTCAACGTCACCGACGCGGACGTGGAAGCCGAACTGAAGCGCATGCAGGAGCGCCACGCCGAGCTGGTGGCCGTGGAAGAAGGCCCGGCGCAAAACGGCGATCTGGCCGTGATCGACTTCGAAGGCTTCCAGGACGGCGTTGCCTTTGAGGGTGGAAAAGCAGAAAATTACACCCTCGAACTGGGCTCCGGCACGTTCATCGCCGGCTTTGAAGAGCAGGTGGTGGGCATGAACGTAGGCGAGGAGAAGGAGATCAACGTCACCTTCCCGGAACAGTACCACTCTCCGAGCCTGGCCGGCAAAGACGCGGTCTTCAAGGTGAAGCTGAACGGCCTCAAGCGCAAAAACCTGCCGGCGCTGGACGACGAGTTTGCCAAAGACGTGAGCGAGTTCGACACGCTGGAAGAGTTGAAGGCTGACACCAAGAAAAAGCTGGAAGAAAAAGCGGCTCAGGAGAAGGAGCAGTACATCCGCGAGCAGCTCGTGCTGAAAGCGGCGGAAAACGCCGAAATCGACATTCCGGACGTAATGATCGAGCACGAACTGGACCAAATGGTGAACGAATTTGGTCAGCGCCTGCAGTTCCAAGGCCTGAACCTGGACCTGTACTACCAGTTCTCCGGCACCGATGAAAGCCAGCTTCGCGAACAGCTTCGCCCTGACGCGACCACCCGCGTGCGCACCGCGCTGACCCTGGAGGCAATCGCCAAGGCGGAGAACATCACCGCGACCGAAGAAGATGTGAACGAAGAGCTGAACAAGCTGGCGGGCGTATACGGTCGTCCTGCCGACGAACTGCGCAAAATCTTCACCGCTCAAGACGGTATGGCTGCCCTGTACCGCGACGTGCAGACGCGGAAGACGGTCGATTTCCTGGTTGCAGAAAACAAAGTCAGTGCATAATCTTAGGAAGAACGCATGAACGACCGGCAGGCAGGTTCCCGCTTGACCCGACTGCCAAACGATATACAAGGCACGATAATGTTCGTGCCTTGTTTTTCACCATCTTGCGTTTTTTCGGCCGCAGCCCTCGTATCGGCGGCTGCACACTACCTCTTTGACAGCAGAGGAGGAGATACATATGCTAATCCCCATGGTCATTGAACAGACGAACCGCGGCGAGCGCGCGTACGACATTTACTCGCGCCTGCTGAAGGACCGGATTGTCTTTCTCGGCAGCGAGATCGACGATGAAGTGGCCAACCTGGTGGTCGCCCAACTGCTGTTCCTGCAGGCGGAAGACCCGGATAAGGACATTCAACTCTACATAAACTCTCCGGGCGGTTCCGTGACGGCGGGCATGGCCATCTACGACACGATGCAGCACATCAAGCCGGACGTGTCCACCATCTGCATCGGCATGGCGGCCAGCATGGCAGCCGTCCTGCTGGCGGCGGGGGCAAAAGGGAAGCGGTTTGCCCTGCCGAACAGCGAAGTGATGATTCACCAGCCGCTCGGCGGCGTACGCGGCCAGGCGGAGGACATCCGCATCCACGCGGACTGGATTTTGAAAACGAAGCGCCAGCTCAACCAAATCCTGGCGGAACGGACGGGTCAGCCATACGAACGTGTGGAAAAGGACACCGATCGTGACCACTTCATGAGCGCAGAGGAAGCCAAAGCGTACGGATTGATTGACGCCATTATTGAACGGAAAAACTGACCCGTTGTGAGGTGAAGCGCATGTTTAAGTTTAACGACGACAAAGGCCAGCTGAAATGCTCCTTCTGCGGCAAATCGCAGGAGCAGGTGCGCAAGCTGGTGGCCGGGCCCGGCGTGTACATCTGCGACGAGTGCATCGAGCTGTGCAACGAAATCGTCCAGGAAGAGCTGGGCACGGAAGAAGAAATCGACATGAAGGAAATCCCCAAGCCGATGGAGATCCGCAAAATCCTGGACGACTACGTGATCGGCCAGGATCTGGCGAAAAAATCCCTCTCGGTGGCGGTGTACAACCACTATAAACGGATTAACTCCGGCGCCAAGATCGAGGATGTGGAGCTGCAAAAGTCGAACATCCTGCTGATCGGCCCGACCGGAAGCGGGAAGACGCTCTTGGCCCAGACGCTGGCGCGGATTCTCAACGTGCCGTTTGCCATCGCCGACGCCACTTCCCTCACGGAAGCGGGGTACGTGGGCGAAGACGTGGAAAACATCCTGCTCAAGCTGATCCAGGCAGCCGATTACGACGTGGAGAAGGCGGAAAAGGGCATCATCTACATCGACGAGATCGACAAGGTGGCCCGCAAGTCGGAAAATCCGTCGATCACCCGCGACGTATCCGGCGAAGGCGTGCAGCAGGCGCTGCTGAAAATTCTCGAGGGGACGGTTGCCAGCGTGCCGCCGCAGGGCGGTCGGAAGCATCCGCACCAGGAGTTCATCCAGATCGACACGTCCAACATCCTGTTCATCTGCGGCGGGGCGTTTGACGGCATCGAGCAGATTATCAAGCGCCGTCTGGGCAAAAAGGTGATCGGATTCGGCACCGACTTCAGCGACGGCGTCAAAGGCGACCTGAAGCCGGGCGAGTACCTGAAGTACGTGCTGCCGGAAGACCTGCTCAAGTTCGGGCTGATTCCGGAATTTGTCGGCCGTCTCCCCGTGCTGGCCACGCTGGAACCGCTGGACGAGGAAACGCTGGTCCGCATCCTGACCGAACCGAAAAACTCGCTGGTGAAGCAGTACCAAAAACTGCTGAGTCTGGACGGCGTAGAGCTGGAGTTCGAACCGGGAGCGCTGACGCAGATCGCCAAGGAGGCGATCAAGCGGAACACCGGCGCCCGCGGACTGCGCGCCATCATCGAGCAGATCATGCTCGACATGATGTACGAACTGCCGTCCCGCGAAGACATCAGCAAGTGCGTGATCACCGAAGAAACCGTGCGCGACAAGGTGAAGCCGCAGTTGATGACCAAGGAAGGCCGCGAACTGAAAAACGAAAGCGCGTAACCGGCACCGCTGGAAACGCCAGCCATACCACCCCGATCGTCGGGGTGGTTTTTCATTTGCGCTCCCGTTTGTTCGCCCGGCCGGCTGTGCCCGCCCAAGCGGCGGGGAATGCCGGATCGGCTTGTTTACGCCCGCGATTGCGAGGCAATACTACTCAATATAGTTCACGAGACGCTTTTTGATTGGATCACTGTATCAGGAAGGAACTTCTCGCGATCGCGGCCTGATACGGCAAACACAAGCATCCTCGAGGGAAGAACCGGCTTTTGCCGTGTTGACTGCAGCAGAAGCGTTTCTTCCGGAAGCGGTGCGAACAGTGAGCGTGGGAGGGTTAACGGATGGACTATACCACATTGGTGATTGCCTGCATCGAAGTAGTCGTCGGGATCATCATAGGAACCTATTTCTGGAATTTGCTCCGCGCCCAGCGGACGACCAAAACATCGAGTGACCGGGAGTCGCGCAAGGACCTGGACCAACTGCGGCGGATGCGGATGATCGCCTTGACGGAACCGCTCTCGGAGAAGACCAGGCCGTCCAAGCTGGAAGAGATCGTCGGACAGGAGGATGGGCTGCGCGCCCTGCGTGCCGCCTTGTGCGGGCCTAATCCGCAGCATGTCATCATCTACGGTCCGCCGGGCGTCGGCAAGACGGCAGCCGCCCGCGTCGTGCTGGAAGAAGCGAAGCGGAATCCGCTGTCGCCGTTTTCCAGCGACGCCAAGTTTGTGGAAATTGACGCGACCATTGCCCGCTTTGACGAACGGGGCATCGCCGATCCGCTGATCGGCTCCGTGCACGATCCGATTTACCAGGGGGCAGGTGCCTTGGGGCAGGCAGGGGTTCCCCAGCCGAAGCCGGGGGCGGTGACCAAGGCGCACGGCGGCATGCTGTTTCTGGATGAAATCGGCGAGCTGCATCCGGTGCAGATGAACAAGCTCCTGAAAGTGCTGGAAGACCGCAAAGTGATGCTGGAGAGCGCCTACTACAGCGAAGAGAACACGCAGATACCGTCCCACATCCACGAGATTTTCAAGTACGGACTGCCGGCCGATTTCCGCCTCGTGGGAGCGACCACGAGGATGCCGGAAGAGCTGCCGGCGGCGCTCCGCTCCCGGTGTCTGGAGATCTTTTTCCGACCGCTCAAGCCGGCGGAGATCGGGAGCATCGTCCGCACCGCCGTCTCCAAGATGGACATGACGATGGAGGACGAGGCCGTCGGCGTCATCGAACGGTACGCCACCAACGGCCGGGAAGCGATCAATACCCTGCAGATCGCCGCGGGGATCGCGCTGACCGAGGGGCGTTCGACGATCCGCGCCGTCGACGTGGAATGGGTCGTGCACAGCAGCCAAAAGTCGCCGCGCCAGGAAAAGCGGGTGCATGACTCGCCGCAGGTGGGACTGGTCAACGGCCTGGCCGTGTACGGCCCCAACATGGGCAGCGTGATGGAGCTGGAGGTGACCGCCAGCCGGGCGGCGGCACCCGGGGCCGGCCGCGTCACCATGACCGGCCTGGTCGAAGAAGAGGAAATGGGCAGCCGCAGCCGGACGATCCGGCGCAAGTCGATGGCCAAAGGCTCGATCGAAAACGTGCTGACCGTGCTGAACCGGCTGGGCGTCCAGCCGTACGATTACGACCTGCACATCAACTTTCCCGGCGGCGTGCCGGTGGACGGTCCCTCGGCGGGCATCACGATTGCCGCCGCCATTTATTCGGCGATCAAGGAGAGGCCGGTGGACAACCTGGTTGCCATGACGGGGGAAGTGAGCATCCACGGCAAGGTCAAACCGGTCGGCGGCGTGGTTGCCAAGGTGGAAGCGGCCCGACAGGCGGGGGCGAAACGCGTGCTGATTCCCGAGGAGAACTGGCAGTCGCTGTTTGCCGATATGAAGGGCATCGAGGTGATTCCCGTCTCCACCGTCCAGCAGGCGATCGAGCTGGCTCTCCTGGCGGAACCGGAGACGGAGAGCGCCGGTTTCACCCTGCAGCTTCCGGCGGAAGATCTCGCCTCTTCGCCCCTGTCGTTGTAACGGCGGTGCGCCCGGAGATTAGACATCGGATTCCGTTTGCGCTACAATGATAAAAAGCTTCACTGCGAAGCTTCCGCGATGTTCAAAAACGGCTGTCGGAGCCGTTTTTGCATGTTAAGCAGGCAATTCGTACAGATCAAGGAGAGGTGCATAAGCTTGGGCGAACGTTCCGGTAAACGAGAGATACCGCTTCTCCCGTTGCGCGGGCTGCTTGTGTATCCATCCATGGTTCTCCATCTGGATGTGGGACGGGAAAAATCAGTCCGCGCCCTGGAGCAGGCCATGGTGGATGACAATCAGATCCTGTTGGCGACGCAGGAAGAAGTCCACATAGAAGAACCCAGCGCCGAGCAGATCTACAGCGTCGGCACCGTTGCGCGGGTCAAACAGATGCTGAAGCTGCCGAACGGCACGATCCGCGTCCTCGTGGAAGGCCTGCAGCGGGCCCGAATCGAGGAATACCTGCGGCAGGATGACTTCTTCCAGGTCTCGATCACGTACCTGGAAGAGGAAAAGGCCGACGAAAACGAAGTGGAAGCGCTGATGCGCGCCGTGCTGAGCCATTTTGAACAGTACATCAAGCTGTCCAAAAAGATTTCGCCGGAGGCGCTTACCTCGGTAAGCGACATCGAGGAACCGGGACGGCTGGCCGACGTGATCGCCTCCCATCTGCCGCTGAAAATGAAGGACAAACAGGAGATTTTGGAGACGACCAACATCAAGGAGCGGCTCAACATTCTCCTCGACATCCTCAACAACGAGCGCGAGGTGCTGGAACTGGAGCGCAAGATCAGCAACCGCGTCAAGAAGCAGATGGAGCGGACGCAGAAGGAATACTACCTGCGCGAGCAGATGAAAGCGATCCAAAAGGAGCTAGGTGAAAAGGACGGGCGGCAGGGTGAAGTGGATGAACTGCGCGCCCAACTGGAGAAATCCGACGCCCCCGAACGGATCAAGAACAAGATCGAGAAAGAACTGGAGCGCCTGGAGAAGATGCCGACCACGTCCGCCGAAGGAGCGGTGATCCGGACCTACATCGACACGCTGCTGTCCCTGCCGTGGACGCGCAGGACCGTCGACAATCTGGACATCCGTCACGCGGAACAGGTGCTGAACGAAGACCACTACGGGCTGGAAAAGCCGAAGGAGCGGGTGCTGGAGTACCTGGCGGTGCAAAAGCTGGTCAATTCCATGCGCGGTCCCATCCTCTGTCTGGTCGGTCCTCCCGGCGTGGGGAAAACCTCGCTCGCCCGCTCCATCGCGCGTGCCCTGGAGCGGGAGTTTGTCCGCATCTCGCTCGGCGGAGTGCGTGACGAAGCGGAAATCCGCGGCCACCGCCGCACCTATGTGGGAGCGCTGCCGGGCCGCATCATCCAGGGGATGAAACAGGCCGGCACGATCAACCCCGTCTTTCTCCTGGACGAAATCGACAAGCTGGCCTCCGATTTCCGCGGCGATCCGGCTTCCGCGCTGCTGGAAGTACTGGACCCCAACCAGAACGACAAGTTCAGCGACCATTACATCGAAGAGACGTATGATTTGACCAACGTGATGTTTATCACGACGGCCAACAGCACGCATACGATTCCCCGTCCGCTGCTGGACCGGATGGAGGTCATCTCCATCGCCGGCTACACCGAGCTGGAAAAGCTGCACATCATGCGCGACTACCTGCTGCCCAAACAGATGGAGGAGCACGGGCTGGGCAGGGATAAACTGCAGATGAACGAGGACGCGATGCTGAAGGTGATCCGTCAGTACACCCGGGAAGCGGGCGTGCGCAATCTGAACCGGGAGGCGGCCAGCATCTGCCGGAAAGCGGCCAAGCTGATCGTCAGCGGCGAGAAAAAGCGGGTCGTGGTGACGCCCAAAACGGTGGAGAGCCTGCTTGGCAAACCGCGCTATCGCTACGGCTTGGCCGAGCGGGAGGATCAGGTGGGGTCTGTAACCGGCCTGGCCTGGACACAGGCGGGCGGCGACACGCTGAACGTAGAGGTGAGCATTCTGCCCGGCAAGGGGAAACTGACGCTGACCGGTCAGCTCGGCGACGTCATGAAGGAGTCGGCCCAGGCGGCGTTCAGCTACATCCGTTCCCGCGCCGCCGAGTGGAACATCGACCCCGAGTTCCACGAGAAAAACGACATCCACATTCACGTGCCGGAAGGAGCGATCCCCAAAGACGGTCCATCCGCCGGCATCACCATCGCCACGGCGCTCGTCTCCGCCCTGACCGGCATCCCGGTGCGCAAAGAGGTGGGCATGACCGGTGAGATCACCCTGCGCGGCCGCGTGCTGCCGATCGGCGGACTGAAAGAGAAGGCGCTGTCCGCTCACCGGGCCGGACTGACGACGGTGATCCTGCCCAAGGAAAACGAGAAGGACATCGAAGACATCCCGGAAAGCGTGCGAAAGGACTTGAAGCTGATCACGGTGGAACACATGGACGAGGTCCTGCGCCACGCGCTTACCCGGCAAGCGGTTGGTGAAACGCGATGAAGATCACATCGGCCGAATTTGTCGTCAGCGCCGTCGGACCCAAACAGTACCCGACAGATGGCCTGCCAGAGATCGCTCTGGTGGGTCGCTCCAACGTGGGCAAGTCCTCGCTGCTGAACAAAATGATGAATCGCAAGGGGCTGGCCCGCACCAGCTCCAAGCCGGGGAAAACGCAGACGCTGAACTACTTTCGCGTCAACAACATGCTCTACTTCGTCGACTTCCCCGGCTACGGCTACGCCAAAGTGGCCAAGTCGCTGAAACAGCAGTGGGGCAAAATGATTGAAAATTATCTGAAACAGCGCCAGGAGCTGCGGTTTGTGATTCAGTTGGTGGACATCCGCCACGCGCCCAGCAAGGATGATGTGGCGATGTACGACTGGTGCAAGGAAATCGGCATTCCCACCGTGGTCGTGGCCACCAAGGGGGACAAAATCGCCCGCGGCCGCTGGCTGCAGCATACGAAAGTGATCCGCGAACAGCTCCAGCTGCGCGGCGACGATGCACTCATCATCTTCTCCTCGGAAACGGGACAGGGACGGGACGAACTATGGGGCGAAATCATCCGCCGCTTGCGGCAGGAAGACGAAACGGCCCCCGAAGCTGAGCAGGATCTCTCCGGCGCGGCGCCGGAAACGGCGGAAACGGGCAGCTCCCCGTCGTAACATCAGCGGGAAGAGAGGGGTGTCCGTGCACAACCGTGAGTTTTTTCCCGTTCGCGGGGTAATTGAAGGCTATTACGGCACTCCGTGGACAAACGCGGAGAGGCTGGACATGATCCGCTTTTTGGGGCGTCACGGGTTTAACGCGTACTACTACTCGCCCAAGGACGATCCCTATCTGCGGGAACGCTGGCAGGAGCCGCATCCGCCCGAGGCCCTGGAGCAGATGGAGGGCTGGATGGCGTGCGCCCGGGAGGCAGGGGTGCGATTTGTCTACTGCCTGAGTCCCGGCCTGAGCATGGAGTACGCCAACGACGGCCATTTTTCCCGCCTGTTGGCAAAGTACCGGTCCATGTACGAACGGGGCGTGCGCCACTTCGCCCTGCTGTTTGACGACATCCCGCTGGCCTTGATGCATCCGGCGGACGTGAGCCGCTACCGCACGCTGGCGGAAGCGCATGCGGATGTGGCGCTGAGGCTGCGCGAGGCGATGGACGGCTGGGAGGAGCGGGTGGAGCTGACCGTTTGTCCCGCCCAGTATCACGGCATGGGCGACGAACCGTACATCACGGAGCTGGGACGTCGCCTGCCGGCGGCGATCGACCTGTTCTGGACCGGCCGCTTTGTCTGTTCGCCGTATCTGCCCGAGGCGGACGCCCGCTTTTTTGCGGAACGGACGGGGCACAAGCCGCTGATTTGGGACAACTATCCGGTAAACGACCTGGCGATGGCCGATGAACTGCACATCGGCCCGCTGCGCAACCGCGATCCCGGCTTGTGGCGGCACGCTGCCGGGTATGTGGCCAACCCGATGGCACGGGCGGAGAGTTCGAAAATTCCGCTGCTTACGACAGCGGCGTACCTGCGCGATCCGGAAGGGTACGATCCAGCCTCGGCGTGGTCCCAGGCCGTGGAAGAGGTGGCCGGACCGGAAGACGCCGCCGCCGTTCTCCGCTTCGCCGACAACGTGCAGGGCTCGTTTCTCAACGAGACGGAATCGCCGGCACTGCTGGAGGCGTTTCTGCAGTTTCGCTTTCAGTTTTTGTACGGGGACCGGCAGGCGGGACTGCGCATGCTTGGGCGTGTGTTTGCCGATATGGAGGAGACCGCCCTGCACCTGCTGGAGCGGATGCGCAACCGCAAACTGGCCGCCGAGATCGGCGGCTGGGTGGAGAAGTACCGGCATTGGGCCAAGGTCGGGCAGGCGGTTACCGCCATGATCGAGGCGGGCACAAGCGGCCGGACGCTCCGGGCGGCGTATCACCTGCTCCGGCTGAAGCACTGGATGAAGCGGACCGAACGGCTGCCGCAAAAGGTGTGCGGCAGCGTGATGAAGCTGTTTGTGGAAGCGGTGCTTCTGGAATTGAAACAGACGAGGTAGCAAACCGGGCTCCACGGTCAGAGTGGGGCCTGGATTGTGTTTTATGGGGGACGGTCGTCGAGAATGACGAGTGGGGGCAAACCAAACCGGACCGGGCGCCGTGAAAAAACGGGACTGGCACGCAAGCCAGCCCCGTTTTTTCATCCGTCACTGCCCATCACGCCGACTCCCGGCGGCCGGCTTCCTGATTTCTCCGGATGCGCCGGCTTTTCCACCACTCCAGGATCGGCAGCTCCGCCAGGATCATCCCGGAAAAGATCAGGAAGCAGCCCGCCAACTGCCGCGCCGTCAGCACTTCGTGAATCCACAGGTACGAAGTGAGGGCGGCAAACACCGGCTCTAGGGAGAAGATCAGCGCCACGCGGGTGGAGCTGGTCTCCTTCTGCAGCGCCGTCTGGGCCAAAAAGGCGAGCGCGGTGGCGAAGATGGAGGTCACGATCAGGCCGCGGACCACTTCCGGCGCAAACAGGACCGCCGGGTCGAAGGCGAGGCGCCAGTCTTCGAACAACAACGCGTACCCCCAGCTCAGCGCGGCCACCGTCCCCAACTGGACGATCGCCAGCGGGAGGGCAGGAAAACGCGGAGCGTATTTGCCGGTGGCGACGATCTGCAGCGCAAAGCAGATGGCGCAGCCGAAGACCAGCACGTCGCCGAGGTTGAACGCAAGCGTCGAGGTTTGCGTCAGCAGGTAGAGCCCGCAGGCGGCGATCAGGGTGCCGGTGATGGCGGTCGGTTTGATCCTCTCGCGCAGAATCAGAAAGGAAAACAGCGGGACCAGCACCACCGACAGTCCGGTAATAAAGCCCGCTTTGGACGGGGTGGTGTACACCAAGCCAACCGTCTGCAGGCCGTAGCCCAGACAGAGCCAAAACCCGATCAGACATCCGGCCTTGATCAGCGGGAAGCTCCACGTCCGCAGCTGCTCGCGAAAGAACAGGCAGTGGATGGCGAGCAGAAAGAGAGCGGCGATGGTAAAGCGCACCGCGTTGAAGGCGTTGGGCGGCAGAGCGGCGATGGCCTGCTGGACGACGAGGAACGTGGCCCCCCACACAAACGCGATCACAAGCAGGGTCACATCAGCCATCCATTGTTTTTTCAATGGTGTTTCTCTCCTTCCGAATGATTCAGACGATTTCAAACGTTCCGGTTCCATGCCTGCATGATAAGGCAAACCGGCGGGGAAAGCAAGCACAAGCGGAAAACCGCTTGGCAACCGGGAGCAAATATCGGAAAATAAAGAAAAATAAAATAGAGGGGGGATTCACATGAACCAGTCCGTACTTCGGTCGCGGCGGGCCCGCCGGGCGGAAGCCAAAGTCACCCGCACCGCTCAGCGGTTGGCCGAGCTGCTGGCGGGCAGCAGCGGGTTGGAGGAGAAACGGGAAGCCGTCCGGCAGATCCTGGACGAGCAGTTGGGGAATCGGGAATACTTCGTCATCGTCGATGAGACGGGGTACGGTCACATCCATACCAACCGGCTGCGGGAGGGCATCGTGTTTGATGACGAGGTGGGGCGGCGGGCGGCCGCCACGCGCGAGGTCTTGTCCCAGCTTTACCTGCGCAACACGGGGGAGCGGCTGATCGACACCGCCGCTCCGATCGGCACGTTTGGCGGCAGGCGGTACGTCCTCCGGATGGGGACGATTCTGCACCGCCCGTTTTTGGGACCGGCGCTGGTCGGTCTCGGCTGTATCCCGCCGCTGTGCGGATGGGCGGCCATGCTTGGGAAGGGCCTGCCGCTTGCGGATGCGTCGGTGTGGGCAGCCGTTTCGCTCGGCGTGGGGCTGATCGGAGGCTTTTGGTTGTACCGGACCATGCGCGCCAGCCTGCAGGAATGGCGCGAGCTGACCCGGGCCGTCTCGTCCGGCGATCTGACCCGGAAAATCGTCACCCGCTCGCGCAATGAATTTCACCAGACGGGGCTGGAATTAAACAAGATGGCGATCGGCATCCAGAACATCGTAAGCGAGATCGCGGGCGCGGCGGACATCACGGGGGAGATCAGCCGGAACCAGGCGCAGCAGGCACGGGAACTGCGGGACACCTTCGACGAGCTGAGCGGCATGATGCAGCAGTTTCAGTCGGGGACCGAGGAGCAGGCCCACGCGGCCGCCGAAGCGGTCGAGCGCCTGCAGGAAATGACGGCCATGCTGACGGAGATGCAGGCGGCGCTGAACAAGACGAGAGAGATGAGCGGGAGCGCCGCGATGACCACGGAGCGGGGCAACCATGCGGTGGAGACGGCTTCCCGCCAGGTGGGACAAGCGGAGTCCGGCATGGCCGAAACGGCGGAAGCGATCCGCCATCTGGCACAGGCTGCGGAACAGATCCGGCAGCAGGTGGCGGCGATCACCAAGATTGCCCGGCAGACCAACATGCTGGCGCTCAACGCATCCATCGAGGCGGCCCGCGCCGGGGAACACGGCCGGGGCTTTGCCGTGGTGGCGGCGGAGATTCGCGAGCTGGCGGAGGAGACCGCGCAGTTTGCGGACAACATCCTGTCCACCGCAGCCGCCATTCATGCGGACGTGACCGAGACTGCGGAAGGAGTGGAGCGCCAGTTGGGCGACCTGCGACTCTCCAGCCGTCACGTGCGGGAAGCGGGCGAGGCGATCCGCAGCCTGCAGGTGGTGGTGGACGCCAACCAGGCGCTGTCGGCCCAGAACGCCGAGAGGGCCGAGCGGCTCGTCCAGCACTGCGGGGCGATCGGCCAGACGCTGACCCAGGTGAAGACGATCGCCGGCCAGATTGCGGAGAGCGTCTCGGCGGCGGCCAGCGCAGTCGAGCAGCAGGCAGGCGGCGTGCATCTGCTGGCTGAGGAAGCGGGGACGCTGGCCGAGAAGACGATGGCGCTGCAGCGAATCACGAAGCGGTTTCGCGTGTAGCATAGAGACCCAGGTGCACCCGTTAATAAACTTTTCACAATTACAACTGGTCGTTTGGGGACATAATGTTATAATAATAGTGCATTTTACACAGAGCCGGCTGGCATGTAATACTGGGAGGACGTTATGGATATCCTTTTGCTGGGTCTCAATTACAAAACAGCACCAGTCGAAATTCGGGAAAAATTCACGTTCAGCGATGACGGGACGGCACGCGCTCTTCATCTCCTCTCCCAGACGAAGAGCATCGCGGAATGCGTCATTCTCGGAACGTGCAACCGCACGGAAATCTACGTGGTCTGCGACCAGTTGAACGTGGGGCGGGACTACGTGCTGAGATTTCTGGCGGAGTGGTTTGGGGTCGACAAAGAGTCGTTCAAGCAGCATCTTTATATAAAAGGAAACGAAGAAGCGATTGAACACCTGTTCCGCGTCGTCTGCGGCCTTGACTCCATGGTGGTGGGCGAGACGCAAATCCTCGGACAGGTGCGGGACGCCTTCCTGCTCGCCCAGCAGCTCGAGACGACCGGCACGGTGTTCAACATGCTGTTCAAGCAGGCGGTCACGTTTGCCAAGCGGGCCCACACGGAAACGGGGATCGGCCAAAACGCCGTCTCCGTCAGCTACGCCGCGGTGGAACTGGGGAAAAAGATTTTCGGCTCCTTCGCGGGCAAGGAAGTGCTGATCGTCGGCGCGGGCAAAATGAGCGAGCTGACCGCCAAACACCTGCACGCCAACGGTTCGCAGCACGTGCGGGTCGCCAACCGGACCTTGGAGCGTGCCCGGCTTTTGGCGGAGAAATTCAAAGGGGACGCCTGTACGATGGAGCAGCTCCCTGAGGCGCTGCTCACCGCCGACATCGTCATCAGCTCCACGGGAGCTGCAGGCTATGTGATCACCAAGGACCAGCTCATGCCGATCATGCAGCGGCGCAAACACCGTCCGCTGTTCATGATCGACATCGCCGTGCCGCGGGATCTGGACCCCAGCCTGCACGACCTGGACAACGTGTACCTCTACGATATTGACGATCTGGAGGGCATTGTCGCCAGCAACCTGGCGGAACGTTCCCGCGAGGCGGAGCGGCTGGAAGGGATGATTGCCGATGAAATCGTCGCCTTCACCACCTGGTACCAGACGCTGGGCGTATCACCGCTGATCGCCGCGCTGCGTGAAAAGGCGGAGGCCATCCACAGCGAGGGGATGCGCAAAATGGAGAACAAGCTGTCCAACCTGACCGAGCGCGAGCTGCACATCATCCGCAAGACGACCAAGGGCATGATCAATCAATTATTGCACGATCCGGTCGTCCGTTTGAAGGAGTTGGCAGCCAAGTCGAACGGGGAAGACGTGTTGGACATGTTCTCCGCCATCTTTGCGCTGGAAGAGATCCTGGAGCGGTTCGAGCGGGAAGCCAACTGGGAAAAAGAGAAAAAAAAACACTTGTCCACTCGTGAGCAGGTCTTTGCGTCCCGCGTCCGCGAGTAGATACCGAAATGGAAAGAGAGGAGAGCGTACATGGCCGACGCGAGATGGATCTACGACTTGACGATCTTTCTCTACGCTGCAAGTGTTCTCTTCTATTTCAACGACTTCTTGCAAAGCAACCGGAAAGTCAACCGTCTGGCTTTCGGGTTGCTTGCTGTCGTTTGGGCCTTGCAATCCGCTTTTTTCGTCTCACAGATGGCGGAGAAATCCTACTTTCCCGTCATCACGCTGTTTGAGACGCTCTTTTTTTATTCCTGGGTGCTGGTCACCCTGTCGCTCGTGATCAACTATTTTTTTCGCATCGATTTGCTGGTTTTTTTTACCAACGTGATCGGCTTTGTCGTGCTGGTGCTCTCCATGTTTTTGCCGGAGACGCCGCTGACGGCCGTATCGGAGACGCTCACGTCGGAACTGCTCTTGATCCACATCACGCTGGCGATGTTCAGCTACGGGGCGTTTTCCCTGTCGATGATCTTTTCGGCCATGTATCTCCTGCAGCATAAAATGCTGAAAGAAAAGCGCTGGACGCCGCTTTTACGGCGGCTGCCCAGCCTTGACATGCTGGAAGTGTACGCGTACCGGATGAACGTGGTCGGGGTGCCGATGCTGCTCTTGGCGATCATTCTCGGGATCATCTGGGGCAAGCTGGTCCTGCCGGAAAAGTTCTGGCTCGATGCCAAGGTGCTGCTGTCGATCCTGGTGCTGGGGGCGTATTCGTACTGGCTGTACAAGCGCTTCAGCGACACCTGGCAGATGAGGCGGCTGGCCCAGTTTAACCTGACGGCGTTTCTGCTGCTGCTGGTCAACTTTCTGGCCACCGACATCTCCAAATTCCACAGTTGGCTGTAACCGCCATGCAAGGAGGCTACCATGAGAAACTGGAAGGTGGGAACGCGCCGCAGCATGCTGGCGCTCACCCAGACCAATTGGGTCGTGGACCAATTGAAACGGCTCGCGCCCGAAGCGGCATTTGAACTGCATGAAATCGTCACCAAAGGAGACCGCATCCTGGACGTCACGCTGTCCAAAGTGGGCGGCAAGGGGCTGTTCGTCAAGGAAATTGAGCAGTCGCTGCTGGACAAGGAGACGGACCTGGCCGTGCACAGCCTGAAGGACATGCCGGCGGAACTGCCGGAAGGGCTGGTGATCGGCGCGATTCCGAAACGGGTGGACCCCCGCGACGTGCTCTTGTCCAAGGACGGCAAGACGCTGGATGAGCTGCCGCACGGGGCGCTGGTGGGCACGAGCAGCCTGCGCCGCTCCGCGCAGCTTTTGGCCTATCGGCCGGACATCCAGATCGAATCGCTGCGCGGCAATATCGACACCCGCATCCGCAAACTGAACGAAGGCAATTTCGACGCCATCATCCTGGCAGCGGCCGGACTGGAGCGGGTCAAGTGGGACGGAACGATCAGCCAGTACCTGCCGGTGGAGATCAGCGTGCCGGCTGTCGGGCAGGGGGCATTGGCCATCGAGTGCCGGGCCGACGACGAGGAGACGCTCGCGCTTCTGCGCCGCCTGGACGACCCGCCGACCCGCCTGGCGGTGACGGCGGAGCGCAGCTTCCTGCACCGCCTGCAGGGCGGCTGCCAGGTGCCGATCGGGGCCTATGCCACCGTGGCGGAAGCGTCGGGCGATGCCGTGCCGACGGTGACGCTGACCGGACTGGTCGCGTCGCCCGACGGCAAACGGGTGTTCAAGCGGACGGCCACCGGCACCGATCCGGCCGCACTCGGCCGTGAGCTGGCTGAAACCCTGCTGGCGGAAGGAGCCGGCGAGGTGCTGGCAGAGGTGCAGAAGGAGAATCAGGGATGAACCGGCCGGCGCCGCTTGGAGAGGATCGCCTGCCGCTTTCCGGCGTCCGGGTGATGGTGACGCGGGCCCGCAGCCAGGCCCGCGAGCTGGTGGAAAAGATTGAGGCGCTGGGCGGCGAGGCATACGTGTTTCCGCTGCTGAAAATGGTGCCGCCGGCCGACACCGGACCGCTCGACGACGCGATCGCCCGCCTGGATGCGTTTGACTGGGTGATGTTCACCAGTGTCAACGGCGTCCGCTTCTTTCTGGAGAGAATGCGGCAGTTGGGCGTGAGCCCGGACCGGATGACCGCCCGCGTGGCGGCGGTGGGGCCCAGGACGGCGGCCGAACTGGACAAACACGGCTGGACGGCGGACGTCATTCCGTCCGACTACGTGGCCGAGGGCATGCTCGCCGCGCTCCGGGGGCGTCTGGCACCGGGCCAGCGGGTGCTGCTGCCGCGGGCCGACATCGCCCGCAAGACGCTGCCGGACGAACTGCGCCGCATGGGGCTGCAGGTGACCGAGGTGGACGCCTACGAGACGGTCATCGACGGCGAGGGCGCCCCGGAAGCGGCGGAGCGGCTGCGGCGGGGGGAAATCGACGCGATCGCGTTTACCAGTTCATCCACGGTGCAGCACTTCATGCAGGTGATGGCCCCGTACGGGTTGGACGGCTTGCTGGTCTCCGTGCGGATCGTCTGCATCGGGCCGGTTACGGCCGAGACAGCCAAACGCCTCGGCCTGCCGGTTCACGCCGTGGCCAGGGAGTACACGGTGGACGGCTTGTTGCAAGCGTTGACAGCAAATCTGGGAGGGGATGTACATGGCACTCACATTTGACCGTCATCGCCGGCTGCGTTCCAGCGCGGCGATGCGCAGTTTGGTACGCGAAAACCACGTTCGTGTGGAGGATCTGATCTACCCGATCTTCGTGGTGGAAGGATCGAACGTCAAGGAGGAAATTCCCTCCATGCCGGGCGTCTATCACTTCTCGCTGGACCGCCTGAACGAGGAGATCGATGAGGTGGCGGCGTTGGGCATCCAGTCCGTGCTGGTCTTCGGCGTGCCGGAGCACAAGGATGCCTGCGGATCGGAAGCCTACAACGACGACGCCGTGACGCAGCGGGCCATCCGTCAGATCAAGGAGAGACATCCGGAGCTGGTCGTCATCGCCGACACGTGTCTCTGCCAGTACACCGACCACGGTCACTGCGGCGTGCTGCACGACGGCGACGTGGTCAATGACGAATCACTGAAGCTGCTGGCGGCGACGGCTGTCTCGCAGGCGAAAGCGGGAGCGGACATCATCGCGCCGTCCAACATGATGGACGGCTTCGTGGCGGCGATCCGCGCGGCGCTGGACGAAGCCGGCTTTACCCACGTGCCGATCATGTCCTACGCGGTCAAATACGCCTCGTCGTTCTACGGTCCGTTCCGAGACGCGGCTCACTCCGCGCCCAAGTCCGGCGACCGCAAGACGTACCAGATGGATCCGGCCAACGCCCGCGAAGGGCTGCGCGAAGCGGCTTCGGACGTGGCGGAGGGGGCTGACTTCCTGATGGTCAAACCGGGGCTGGCGTTCATGGACATGGTGCTGCGCCTGCGGGAGTCCTTCCATCTGCCGATCGTCGTCTACAACGTGAGCGCCGAGTATTCGATGGTCAAAGCGGCGGCGGCCAACGGCTGGATCGACGAAGAGCGGATCGTGATGGAAACGATGGTCGGCTTCAAGCGCGCCGGTGCCGACCTGATCATTACCTATCATGCCAAAGACGTGGCAAAATGGCTGGCGAGGTGAGCGGACGATGAACATGGAGAAATCGGTCCGGCTGTTTGCGGAAGCGCAGCAGTACATACCGGGTGGAGTAAACAGCCCGGTGCGGGCGTTTAAAAGCGTGGGCGGCAATCCCGTCTACATCGCCAAAGGGGAGGGGGCCCGCGTCGTCGACGTGGACGGCAACACCTACATCGACTACATCGGCTCCTGGGGGCCGCTGATCCTGGGACACGCCCACCCGAAAGTGCTGGCGGCGATCCAGGAAGCGGCCGCGCTCGGCACCAGCTTTGGCGCTCCGACCGAACGGGAGACGGAGATGGCCAAACTGGTCTGCGAGATCGTCCCGTCGGTCGAAGTGGTGCGGATGGTCAACTCCGGCACGGAGGCGACGATGAGCGCGCTCAGGCTGGCGCGCGGCTACACCAAGCGGAACAAGATCATGAAGTTCGAGGGCTGTTACCACGGCCATGCCGACAGCCTGCTGATCAAGGCGGGGTCCGGCGTGGCCACGCTCGGACTGCCCGACAGCCCCGGCGTGCCGGAAGCGACGGCCATCAATACGATCACCGTACCGTACAACGATCTGGAGAGCGTCAAGATGGCGTTCGAAGCGTTCGGCGACGATCTGGCCGCGGTGATCGTGGAACCGGTTGCCGGCAACATGGGCGTCGTGCCGCCGCAGCCGGGCTTTCTGCAGGGCTTGCGGGAGATTACGCAGCGCTACGGAACGCTGCTGATCTTTGACGAGGTGATGACCGGCTTCCGCGTCGCCCGCGGCGGCGCCCAGGAGCTGTACGGCATCACGCCGGACCTGACGACGATGGGCAAGGTGATCGGCGGCGGCCTGCCGGTCGGCGCATACGGCGGCAGGCGGGACATCATGCTGCAGATAGCCCCTGCGGGACCGATCTACCAGGCGGGTACCCTGTCCGGCAATCCGCTGGCGATGGCCGCCGGATTGACCACGCTGCGGGAGCTGGGGCAGGAAGGGGTCTACGAGCGGTTGGAAGCACTCTCCGCCCGGTTGGCCGAAGGACTGGCGGACAACGCCCGCAAGCTGGGCATCCCGCACACGGTGAACCGCGTCGGCTCCATGGTCTGCCTGTTCTTTACGGAGACGCCGGTCGTCAACTACGAGACGGCCAAGACGTCCGATCTGGAGCGCTTCTCCAAGTATTTCCGCCACCTGCTGGAAGAAGGCGTAATGATTCCGCCGTCCCAGTTCGAGGGCATGTTCGTCTCGCTGGCCCACACGGAAGCGGACATCGAGCGCACCATCGAAGCCAGCTACAACGCGATGAAAAAGCTGTAAGCCGGCACACGGCGAAGAAAAGCTGCAGGCGCCCGCACTGCCGGGAGCGTTGAGATAACAAAAGTCCCTGTCCGGTTGCGGCAGGGACTTTTGTTTTGGAGGATTATCTCCCCAGTTCTTTCCAGTATTCAAAGGAGTGGATCGCCACTCCCGCAAAGGAAGGGTGCTCCGCCATGAGTGCGGGCAGCTTGTCCAGTTCGCTGTCCATGTACGCGCTGCCTTCCTCGAAAAAGGTGATGAAATTGCCCTCGCTGCTCTGCTTCGTTTCGACGGCGACAAGCACCTTCTTGTCGTACCGGTCGGCCATCTCCAGTTCCTGCGTCACGATCGAGGAGATGCTGTTCGGTCCGGCCGCCCGGTCGCGGTAAGCCATCACGGTCACGTGATCGTGCTTGGCGATCATCCATTCGGCCAGCGAGGTGTCAGGGCTGCCGGGGATAGGGGTATTGTCCAGCCAAAACGGCAGGTCACAGCCAATCTGCAGCGAGGGATTCTGCCTGATTTTGCCGACGTACGCCTCCACGTTGCCCATCCACTGCCGGATGACCGCTTCCCGGTCCGTTTTCCACGCGGGCAGGACGTACGGTTCGATGTCCAGGTGAATGCCGGTGATTTTTTCATGGTCGCCGGCCGCAAGATTGTACTGGTTGACCCAATCGACCAGGGCGAGGATGTCCTGCCGGTTTTGTTCCAGCCCCCAATCGGCTTTCCCGCCCAAGGCGTGCACGTCGATCCCGGCGGCGCGGGCTTTGCCGATGAACGGCCGGTAATACGCGGGGGTGAGCGAGGTGTCGATTTTCAGATACAGCAGGGTCACGCCTTGCTCCGCGGCAAACGAGAGGATCTGATCCGGCTCCGAGGCGGTCAGGTACGTTTGCCAGAGCCATGTGGCTTTCAGCGCCTTCTCTTCGGCAGGATTTACTTGGGCAGTTTTCACTTCGGCAGTGTTCTCTTCGGTGGAGAGTCCTGTCATAAATACGCTCAGCACGATAAGCAGGATAAGTGCCGGACGAGATGCATGTGTCATGACGCTTCCTCCAGGTGTGATCAGAGTCGTGAACGCGAGGTCCCTTACTCATATCGGCACGAGGGGCTTTCGTCGTGAGCGTTTTTGCAGCGCAAAACGAGAAATGGGTCGAAAGTCTGGGGAGTGGGAACGCAATTCGGATTGTTTTCGGTGCCAAAGATCTGGGGGAGCGAAAAACGTGGGACAGGGAAAAGCAAGCGGCACGCCGTCGGAAGAGGGAAGGGGGACGGGCTGCGGCGAACCGCCGGCGGTGCCGGGAACAGACAGGGCGGCCTCCGCAGCCCGTATCCTATCGCGCCGGTATCGGGAGGCGGTCGGAGAGGAACAGGGCCATGTCCCGCATGAGGCTGCGCAGCACGTCGAGCGACGCCTCCGCGTCCAGACCGATTTCCAGCGCGTGGTTGGCCTGAGAGACGATGTGCAGTGTCACGTTTGGCCGGGTCTTGGCGAGCAGCCGGATCACCGGTTCGCTGTAATAGGGATCGCCGGTGCCGGTGGCCAGAAAGACCGCCTGCGGGCAGGAGAGCAGATGGTCGGCAACCGTTTGAAGCGTCAGCAGGGGCGTAAGCAGGATGACGGCCGCCTGCGCATGCCGGGGAGAGCGGCAGACGCCGTTCACGATGGGCAGCGTGCCGATCGACTTGCCCAAAAACAATACCTGCCCGTAGTCAGAATGGTGCAGCACCCGCTCCGTGACGGCGCGGACATCCTCCTGCATCACCCGACTGCGCTCGTCTTCCGGCAGGTTCCAAAAGACGGTGTTGTCCTTGCTGTACGCGTAGCGGACGTGCACCACGTCTGCCCCGAACCGGAGCAGCGTCATGGTGGAGAAGTGCAGGAGCGGCTTGTCAAACAGGTAGCTCGCTCCCGGGCAGACAAAGCAAACGGCGCGGCCCTGACCGCCATCCGGCCGAATCAGGGTATAGGGCACCTCCCGCTCGCCGCTGACCGGTGCACTTCCTGTGATCGCTTGTACCATGGGAACCACCTCAGTTCATTACCGTGTTTTTCCAATCATACAGGGGCAGGACAAGCCCTGGCAAGGGGACTTGTTCCGCTCCGGATCATCGGGGTTTCGACGTGATCCGGTTTCCTCCCGGCAGGTTTATCGATCCGTCTGGCCGGGCAACACTTTGAAAAATAGGACAGAAAGAAGGGGATTCACGATGATGAAACAGGCTTCCTTGCCAAACGGCGTTCGCCTCGCCTACACCGATGTGGGCAGCGGCGAACCAATACTCCTGATGCATGGTTTTTGCGGCAGTTCCGCCTACTGGCGGAAAGTGATTCCCGCTCTGGCCGAGCGGTTCCGCGTGATTGCGCCGGACCTGCGCGGACACGGCGGCAGTTCCGCGCCGGACGAGCCGTACACGATGGAACGGATGGCAGAGGACCTGGTCCACCTGCTGGATGCGCTGGAGGTGGAACGGGCGGCGCTGCTGGGCCACTCGCTGGGCGGTTACGTGACGCTGGCGTTTGCCGAGCGCCACGCGGACAGGCTGACCGGCTTCGGGCTCATCCACTCCACCGCGTATCCCGACGACGAACAGGGCAGGGCCAACCGCGACAAGGGCATGGAGAGCATCAGGCAGAACGGGATGGAGCCGTTCGTCAAGGCGCTCGTGCCCAAGCTGTTTGCCCCGGACAGCGCCGCGGCCCGTCCTGACGACGTGCGGCTGGCCAGGGAGATCGGCCTTGGGACCGATCCAAAGGGCGCGATCCACACGCTGCAGGGGATGAGAGACCGGCCGGACCGTCGGCGCGTCCTGCAGGAAACGGGCCTGCCCGTGCTGCTCGTCGCCGGCGAACAGGACCAGATCGTGTCCCCGGCCAAGACCTTTACGGCAGACGGTCCGCACGTCCGCCAGGTGCTGCTCTCGAAAGCGGGCCACATGGGCATGCTGGAAGTGCCGGAAGACCTGACGGAGGCGATTGGCCAATTTATGAGAAGTTTCTGACAGAACATGGACAAATCGCAAGAAAATTTTGCTATAATCAGTAGTGCTGTCCTATCCTATCATTTTTGTTTTGGGGGGAGAAACAATCATGAAGAAAGCACGTCGCATCAGTCTGGCCGTTTTGGCCGCAGCGATCTGTTCGTCGCTGATGGCCGGGTCGGCGTTTGCCGCGCCGCTCCATCCGGTGCAGCACGTGGACTGGATGGTGAAAAAGTCCATCCTCTCGCCGGGCCAAAACGGTGATCTGGCGCTGAACCGCAGCGTGACGCTGGCCGAAGCCGCCGTGGTCTTTGCCAAGCTGAAGGGAGCCAACACGGCCGCCCCGACCGGCAAAGGCACCCACTGGTCCGCCCCGTACCTGACTTGGCTGAAAAACCAGGGGGCGATTACCGAGAACGACGTCAAAAACCCGACGCAGCTTCTGTCCGCCGCCAAGCTGACGGATTTGGCGAAAAAGCTGGGCTACACGCTCAAGCTGGAAAACAAGGCGCAGGTGACCCGCGGCGAATTCTTCCAGGCGCTGGGGGACGCGGCCACCACGCACATCACCATCGCCCACACCAATGACACGCACGGACACATCCAGGAGGACAAAAACCTCAAGGAATTCGGCTTTGCCAAGATTGCCACGCTGCTGAAAGAGTGGCGCCAGGAAAACGAGAACTTCCTGCTGCTCGACGCCGGCGACACCTTCCAGGGCACCGTCTTCGTCAACCAGTTCAAGGGAGAGTCCGTCGTGCCGATTCTCAACCACCTCGGCTACAACGTGATGGCGGCGGGCAACCACGAGTTTGACTTCGGCTACGAACAGCTCCTGAAGCTGCGCGACATGCTGAAACACCCGATCATTTCCGCCAACGTGTTCAAGGCGGACGGCACGGAGCTCCTCGTGCCCACGTACAAGGCGGAGATCGGCGGCAAGAAGTTCGCGTTCGTCGGCTTTGTGGCGGAGGACACGCCGATTCTCACCCACCCGGACAACGTGAAAGGGCTGACTTTCAAGAATCCGGTGGAAGTGGCGAAGGTGGTCGTGCCGCAGTTGAAAAAGGAAGTGGATCACGTGATCGTGGTCTCCCACGTGGGGATCGACGTGGACCGCGAAATCGCGAAGAACGTGCCGGGCATCGACCTGATCGTCGGCGGCCACTCCCACACGCCGCTGAAGACGCCGGAAGTGGTGAACGGCACCTACATCGTGCAGGACTGGGAATACGGCAAGTCCCTGGGCCGTGCCGACCTGTACTACCTGGGCAAGGAGCTGGTCGCGTTCAGCGGCGGGCTGAAAGAGTACGACGAGAGCGTACAGGCTGACCCGGACGTGGAGAAACTGGTGCAGGAGATCGTCAGCAAGATCGACGAAGTCATGGGCGTCGTGATCGCCAAGGCGGAAGTGGATCTGGACGGCGACCGCAGCCTCGTGCGCAAAAAGGAAACCAACGTCGGCAACCTGATCGCCGACATCATGCTGGAGCGCACGAAATCGATCAAAGGACACGAAGCGGACGTGGCCCTGATCAACGGGGGCGGCATCCGCACCCAACTGAAAGCGGGCGACATTACGAAGAAGGACCTGTACACGCTGCTGCCGTTCCCGAACACCCTGACCGTGATCGAAGTGACCGGCGAAGAGCTGAAAAAGGCGCTGGAAAACGGCGTCAGCCAAGTGGAGGAAGGCGCGGGACGCTTCCCGCAAATCAGCGGCATGTCCTTCACCTACAACCCGAGCAAGCCGGCCGGCGAACGGGTCGTGGAAGTGAAAGTGGGCGGCCAGCCGCTTGACCTGAAGAAAACCTACAAGGTAGCCACCAACGACTTCCTCGCGGCGGGCGGAGACGGCTACGAAACGTTCAACAAACCGGGGTTCAACACCGGCCTCACGCTCTATACCATTGTCGAAGAAGCGCTGACGAACAAAAAGACGGTAAACCCGAAGGTAGAAGGACGCATCGTGGAAGTCAACGAGTAATACGAGAAATTCGCAGCCAAAAACGCTGAAACCAAGCAGCGAGCAACAGCGAAAGCCCTCCGTCCGGACAAGCTGCCGGGTGGAGGGCTTTCCGTCGTCTTATTCGGGACGGGGGATCTCGCCGTCTTCATCCGTGACGGCAAAATTGTAGTTGACCGATCGCGTAAACGCTTCTCCCGATTCGTCCACGCCCGACACCTCAAACGACAGGTTGTAAACCCCCGGTTCGGACGGCACCTGGAACCGGACGTTCATCTCGCTGTCGCTGGCCGCATGGACGCGGAGCTGTTGCAGCGCCGTTCCCTTTCCGGAGCCGGATCGACGCAGTGCGGCCTGCTGAAGCGAGGTCTGTTTCGCTTTTCCGCTGCGGGTCGCAAGCTGCAGCGAAGCGGTGTCGTTTTTCTTGAACACCTGCTTGTCCGCCCGCCATTTGAGGTCCACGCCTCCTTGGACGGCCGCCAGCAGGAAGTACGCGTCCCGCTCGCCGCTGATTTTCGCGGTCCACTCTCCTTTTTCCGGCTTGTCGAGCGAAAAGACGCGATGCACGGCTTTGCCGAAAATGCCGAGTTCGTCCGGCACCGCTTCCCCTTCCTCCGGCTTGTACACCTCACCCGACGGACTGATGAGTTCCACCGCCGTCGCTTTGTCGGCCACCATGATGTCGATCAGCACGTTTTCGATGCCGCCTTCCAGGGGAATGCGCTCCGTCTGCACGCCGTCCACTTCGCCGCCGCGGTAAATTGCGCCGGCAGCCTCGTCCCCGCTGCGCGCGGGTACCCGGACGGCCTGATCCGCTTCTTCGGCCAATCCAGCGTCGGCCCATTCAGCTTCGGCCGCTCCGGCTTTGCTTAATCCGGCGAAAGCCAGTTTCAGCTTGGGCCGGACCTGCTCCCAGGTCTTGGAGGCATGCCGCAGCATGGAGTGGGAGAGCTTCTCCGAGCCGTTGTCCGTAAACGCCCGGATGCCGTACGGCAGACCGAACGCCGAATCGAGGGAGACGGCCCCGTCATCCGAGCCGGGGAGGACGGCATGGGCGAACCAGGTGGCGGAAAACCAGCCGTCGTCGCCGGTTGCCGCTCCCATGTACGTGGCGGCCTTGCGGGCTTCCGGCCGGCTGTCCGTCTGCTCGCGGAACTGGGCCATGTAGGAGGTTTGCAGCGAGTAGACGGCATCGTCGCGCATGCCCAGAATCTCCGCCAGCCACCACGTCCAATCGCTGTAGGCCAGGTCGGCCAGCTCCGACCCCTTGTTGGGCGTGCCCAATTGATGCACGACGTTGACGTAGGGATGCGCTCCGTAATGCACCAGCGCCGCCTGCGTGTCAATGCCGCCTTTCGAATGGGCGATCACGTTGATCTGCGGGACATGGTAGTAGTTGGCCGCTTTCTTGATGACGTCCGCCAGCACGCTGCCGTTGGTCCACATGCTGCCGCCGGCGCCGTCCGCATCCGGCAGCTGGACAAAGGCGGTCCGGTATCCGGCGTTGTAGGCGGCGGTGTAATAGTCGTCATCGGCCGTCCACGTGGTGTAGTCGGAGTGAAGCCCCTGCACGAACAACAAGACCGGTTTGTCATCCGAAGCGTTGGGCGGAATCGCTCCGGTGTACCAGTCCCCCGATTTTCCGTTCGGATTGTCGTCGTGCAGCGTGAGACTGGGGGCTGCTGCGGCAGCGGTCGGCCAGGCAAGCGCAAGGGTGAGGGAAGGGGCGAGCAGGGCGGGCAGAAAACGGCGGCTCATCACGGGTTCCTCCTTTAAAAGAAAGAATTTTTGGAATAATTACCTGAATTTTACAACAATACCGACAGCTTGTCTACTGAATCCATCGAACCGGCCCAATGAAAAATGATGCAAATGGCTTGACGGAATGACGACTGCGCTTCTGAAGCTGCAGAGAGACGCAGTGATGCTGAAGCACATTGTCACGATGCGCGAAACCCATTTCGCATCATGATTCAAATTTCGGGTAAACGGGGGTCCAGGCCGTTTTCTAAACAAACGTCCAAACGCGAGGCTGCGTTGACGCACTTTCCCTCCATGCTGTCTTCTTTTTTCGCATCAGCGTGAGAAAATGGACAAGGAAACTGATTCCCGCCAACATGTTCGCTGTAAAAGTGAGGAACATTAGCAAGCCAATGGTTCTTGTGGGAACAATCTTGAGAAGAAAATCATCAGACAGGAGCAAATGAGCCCAAGTGCATATCGTTTTTTCATCGAAGCCCTCCCGATGTCTTCACGTTTGAAGAGGATAAGCGCCTGTTGTTTTACTGGTATACGTATGGTAAAATACAACAGTTTCATCTACTATGTTTGTTTGGAAATGTACGGATACGCCTGTTTTCCTGTGATTGGGAATCCCGCATGTCAAAAGACCGTCAGATCAGCGTTTTCAACCACGTGAAATCTGGCGTCTTTCATTTTTGGAGCGGCGCTTGTTGGCCTACGGGGTCAACCGGATTATCCAGGAGGGATCGGATATGACGAGACGTGAGTTTATGAATGAGCTGGACAGCTTGCTGCGCGAGCTTCCGGACAAGGAGCGGCTGGACATCCTGGCCGACTACACGCAGCACTTTTTGAACGGCGTGAAGAACGGAAAAAGCGAGCAGGAAATCGCCGAAGCGCTGGGCAGTCCCAGGCTGCTCGCACGGGAGATTCTGGCCGGCTACCGGATTCACCAGGCGCAGTCCGACGCGTCCATCGGCAACATGACGCGGGCGGTGATCGCGACCGTCAGCCTCGGCTTCTTCAACCTCGTCTTTGTCCTCGGGCCGTTTCTCGCGATCATCGGCGTGTTGATCGGCCTCTACGCCGCTTCCCTGGTACTCTTGATCGCACCGGTCGGCCTGCTGTTTCCATTCCTCATCCCCGAAACGTCCGATCAGCGCTCCATCATGGTGTTTGCCGGCATCGCGTCGTTTGGGCTGGGCGGCATGATGGCGATCGGGCTGTTCCGGCTGACCGGCTGGCTGTACCGGCAATTTTTGCGCTACCTGCATTTCAATCTGCGCATGATTAGGGGGAAGTGAGATGAATCGCGTCACCAACCGACTGTTCGGCTTTTTCTTTCTCGCCTTTCTTGTGGGAGTGGGAGGGCTGGTCTGGCAGTTTCAGCAGGGGGAGCACTTCCATTTTGACATGCAGACGATCGACGAGCAGCGTACGATCGCGCAGCAGGTGAAAGGCATCGACCTGAAGACGGAGACGGCGGATGTCGTCCTCGCCGCCGCCCGGGAGACATCGATCAGTGTCCGGCTGGTCGGGGAGGCGCCCGCAGAGCGCAAGCCGACGCTGCAGACGGAGGTAACCCCTGACGGCATCCTGCGGGTCACTGTGGGGGAGCCGGATCGGATCAGCTTTTTCTTCACGCCCCGTACCCGAATGGAACTGCAGGTGACCATTCCCGCCGCCGCCTATCAGGACATGCAGGTCACCACCGCGACGGGAGACATCCGCGCCGGCGGTCTAAAGGCCAAGCGCGTGACGATCCAATCCAGCACCGGTGACGTGGAGCTGAACGGATTGGAGGGAGACCGGCTGGCGGTCAGCACCGACACGGGTGACATGGACCTGGCCGGCATCCGCGGCGAAGTCAGCATCGAAAGCGACACCGGCAACGTGGAAGATCTGGTGCTGACGGAACTGGGCGGCAATGTCGACATCACGACCGATACGGGCGACGTGGAGATCAACGTGGAGAAGAAGGCGGCAGTCCGGCTCGACCTGAAATCCGACACGGGTGACGTGGAAGCCGACTGGCCCGGGCTTTCCTACAGTGAGCAGACGGATCACAGGCTGGACGGATCGAGCGGCGCCGGCGGTCCGCGCATCCTCGTTCGCACCGCGACCGGGGACATTCGCATCCGATAGGAACTTTTTGGAAACACTATGAAACGATAACGATTTTGACACAAAAGAGGCGGGATTTGTCGAATGGTGGATGGTATCATGAGAGAGGATCATTCTTTGTACAAAGAGAGGTTTGTTCATGAGCGCAAAACCGTTTAACGATACGTTTTTGAAAGCCTGTCGCAAAGAGCCGACGGAGCACGTTCCGGTCTGGTACATGCGGCAGGCGGGGCGCTATCAGCCGGAGTACCGGGCGATTCGCGCCAAGTACAGCTTCTTCGAGATGAATTACATACCGGAAGTGTGTGCGGAAGTCACGCGTCTGCCCGTTGAGCAGTTGGGCGTCGATGCCGCCATTTTGTTCGCCGATATCATGACGCCGCTGAAGCCGATCGGGGTGGACGTCAACATCGAGTCGGGCGTCGGACCGGTCATCGCCAATCCGGTCGAAACGCTTGCCGACGTGCAGCGCCTGGGCGAACTGGACCCGGAATCGCACGTGCCGTATATTATGGAAGCGATCAAAATCCTGCGCCAGCAGCTCTCCGTACCGCTGATCGGCTTCGGCGGCGCGCCCTTCACCCTGGCCAGCTACATCATCGAGGGCGGCCCGTCGAAGCACTACCACAAGACGAAAGCGTTCATGTACACGCAGCCGGAGGCATGGCAGGCGCTGATGGACAAACTGGGAGAGATGACCATCCGCTACCTGAAGGCGCAGATTGGCGCCGGTGCGCAGGCCGTGCAGGTGTTTGACTCCTGGGTGGGCGCGCTCAATGACGAGGACTACCGCGCCTATATTGCGCCGGTGATGCACCGCATCTTCAGCGCGCTGAAAGAAACGGGCGTACCGACGATCTACTTCGGCGTAGGCGCCGGCCACCTGCTGAAGGAGTGGGACCGCCTGCCGGTGGACGTGGTCGGTCTCGACTGGCGCACCTCCATCCGTACGGCGCGGGAGCTGGGGGTCACCAAGGCGCTGCAGGGCAACCTCGACCCGACGCTCCTGCTGGCGCCGTGGGAGATGCTGGAGGCCAAGGCGAAGGAGATTCTGGACGAAGGGACCAGGCAGCCCGGCTACATCTTCAATCTGGGACACGGCGTCTTCCCGGACGCGAAGGTGGAAACGCTGCAGAAACTGACCCGATTCATCCACAGTTACCGCCGGGACACGTAACGGGAGGTGCTCACAGATGGCGAAACGTAAACTGGGTCTCCTGCTGATGGCGTACGGAACGCCGCGCAGCCAGGACGAAATCGAACCGTACTACACCCATATCCGCCGCGGCCGCAAACCGCCGGAAGACCTGCTGAACGACCTGAAGGCGCGTTACGAAGCGGTCGGCGGGATCAACCGTTTTGCCGAAATTACGGACGAGCAGGTGCGGGCGCTGGAAGCGGAAATGAACCGCCGTCACCCCGATGTGGAATTTGTCGGCTACCTCGGCTTGAAGCACATCGCGCCGTTTATCGAGGACGCGGTGGACGCGATGCACCGCGACGGCATCGCCGAGGCGATCAGCCTGGTGCTTGCCCCCCACTACTCCAGCTACAGCGTCAAAGAGTACAACGGCCGGGCGAAAGCCCATGCACAGAGCATCGGCGGCCCGGTGATCCACAGCATCGACAGCTGGTATGAGGAGCCGGGCTTTATCGATTACTGGGCAAATGCGATTCGCGACACGTTTGCCGCCATGCCGGAAGCGGAGCGGGAGAAGGCGGTAGTCATCTTCTCGGCCCACAGCCTGCCGGAGAAGATCCTGCAGATGGGCGACCCGTACCCGCAGCAGTTGGAGGATACGGCCAAACGGATTGCCGAGGCGGCCGGCGTCACCCACTACGCGGTGGGGTGGCAAAGCGCCGGCAGCACGCCGGAACCGTGGCTGGGGCCGGACGTGCAGGACTTGACCAGAGAGCTGCACGCGGCACATGGCTACACGTCGTTTGTTTACTGTCCGGTCGGTTTCGTCGCCGAACATTTGGAAGTCCTCTACGACAACGACATCGAGTGCAAAGCGGTGACGGAAGAACTGGGCGCCAACTACTACCGCCCGCCGATGCCCAACGCCAGACCGGCGTTTATCGCCTGTTTGGCGGATGTCGTCGGGAAGAAGCTGGCGGACTTGGGGAAATAGCGTATGAGCGACAAACACCTGCATGTGACGATCGTGGGCGGCGGCATTACGGGACTGAGCGCCGCCTACTACCTGCAAAAATGGAGCCGCGAAGAGGGCGTTCCGGTCCGCTTTGCCCTGCTGGAAGAAAGCGGCCGGTTGGGCGGCAAAATCCAGACGTGGCGGCACCAGGGATTTACCATCGAGCTGGGGGCGGACTCCTTTTTGGAGCGCAAAACCAGCGCCTCCCAACTGATTACAGACGTCGGGCTGGGCGATCAGCTTGTGCACAACCACGCCGGCCAGGCGTACATCGTCCATAAGGACCGCCTCGTTTCCATACCGGAAGGGGCGGTAATGGGCATTCCCACCAAACTGCTGCCGTTTGTCTGGACGCCGCTGGTATCGCCGCTGGGCAAACTGCGGGCCGCCGCCGATCTGGTGCTGCCGGGCGGAAAGCCGGGCGAGGACCAGTCGGTGGGTCACTTTTTCCGCCGCCGCCTCGGCGACGAGGTGATCGAAAACGTCATCGAGCCGCTCATCTCCGGCGTGTACGGCGGCGACATCGACAAGCTGAGCCTGCTCTCCACGTTTCCGCAGTATGCGCAAATGGAACAGAAGTACCGCAGCCTGATCCTGGCGATGAAAAACGCGCGGCCGCCGGCAAAGCCGGAACAGTCGAAAAAGCCGACGGGCATGTTCATGACGCTGAAGGGCGGGCTGCAGTCGCTGGCGGAGCGGATCGAGCAGCTGCTGCCGGAAGGGGCGGTGCAAAAGAATACCGGAGTGCGGCACCTGGAAAAGCGGCCGGAGGGGTATGTGCTGCAGTTGAGCGACGGTCGGACGCTGCGGACGGATGCGGTGCTGCTGGCCGTGCCTCATCCGGTGGCACAAGAACTGCTGCGTCCGTACGTCGACATCCCGCCGCTCAGCGGCGCAAAGCCGACGATCATGGCCACGGTGGCGCTGGCTTACCCGGCGGAGGCGGTACCCCTGGATGTGGAGGGGACGGGCTTCGTCGTGCCGCGCAAGGCCAACTACACCATCACCGCCTGCACCTGGACGCATCGCAAGTGGCCCCATACGACGCCCGAGGGAAAAGCGCTCGTCCGCTGCTACGTCGGCAAGCCGGGCCACGAGGAGATCGTCGACCGCTCCGACGAAGAGATCGTCGACGTGGTCATTCGCGATTTGCGGCGGGTCATGAAGGTCGGCGACACGCCGGAATTTTACCGGGTCACCCGCTGGAACAGGGGACTTCCGTACATGGTCGGCCATCAGCAGTGGCTGCGCGACGTGACCGCCAAAGTGGGCGCGGCGCTTCCCGCGGTTCGGCTGGCCGGCGCCTCGTACGGCGGAGTCGGAGTGCCCGACTGCATTGACCAGGGGAAACGGGCGATTCGCGAACTGCTGGACCACTTGACTCAAAAACCGGGGAACTGACACCCCGGTTTTTTTCTGTACCCGAGACGTCATATATATGTCAAAAAACCTGACATAATGCTTGTGTTTTTGTCGCGCCCATTCGATAATGGATGTATTGGAAATCACAGACATCGAGGAGGAAGGGGTTTCATGGAAAGCGACGTGCGGTTGACAGCGCTGCTGGAAGAACTGGCGGCCAATGCCTGGCCTGCCCATGAGCAGCAGACGCTGGGAAAGTGGCGGCTTCGCGCAACCTTCGGGACGACGAAACGGGCCAACAGCGTGTTTGCGGTGGGGCCGTTTCCGCCATGCGACGATTGGATGACGGTCGTTGAAGACTTTTATCAGCGCCGTTCGCTTCCCGCCTGCTTTTGTGTAAGCGACGCCTCCCCGGCGGAACTGGACGGCATGCTGGCGGCGAGGGGATACGAAAAAGTGGATGAATGCTATGTGATGACCGCGAAGATGTCCGACTGCATCGAGCGCGTGGATTTTGACAGTCGCTTTACCTGCCGGTTTGCCGGTGAAGCGGATGACGAATGGATCCGGGACTTCATCCGTTTCGAGCATTTTGCGCCCGAACGTCATCGTGCGTACACGCACATCTTTTCGGCAATCAGGCCGGAAAAGGCGTTCGCCAGGATCTGTGAAAACGGGGAAACCGTAGGGCTCGGCACCGTCGTGGTGGAGCGGGGGTGGGCGTGTCTCTGCAACATTGTGGTTGTGCCCGCTCACCGGCGAAGGGGCATCGGCGTCCAGCTCGTCGGATCGCTTGCCGGGTGGGCTCGCGACCATGGCGCCAGCGGCTTGTACCTCCACGTCGTCAAAGAGAACGCGGCGGCCGTCAGCATCTACAAGAAACTCGGCTTCGTGCCTGTTTCCGGCCATCATTACCGCATCAGGCCGACGACCTGCTAGGCGGCGCACGGCCTGTCCCTCCGCCGCACGGCTATCGCTTCTTTTGTGTTCCTCCCATTTTGCAGTGCTAAACGGCTCGTCCTGTCCATATAGTATAGGGAAATGTCCTGCACTTGAAAGGAGGAGCACGAATGGCGATACAGGATGGGCTGCTTTCGTTCGCCATCAAGGAAACCATTTTCCTCTCCGCGGATCGCGCCGGGATTGGCGAATTGAAAGAGCTGGAATTGGTCCCTGATATTGAGGTGCTGGAAAACCAGTCCTTCATCTCCATAACAGGCTGTCTGCAGTTGTACGGAACATACGAGCCGGCCAGGGGCGCCTCGGAGCCCACCGAAGGCGGAGCGGAAACCCTGGTGGAAGCGGTGACGTTCGCTCCGTTTCCGCAGGCGGGAAACAGCGGTGGGCTGTTCGGTTGGGAAGCGGAAGTGAATCACCGCATTCCCCTCAACATCACGATCCCCGTCAGCCGCATTGCCGAACTGGGGGACATTTACGCTGTCGTAGACGGCTTTGATTACCAGGTGGAAACACCGCACCAACTGCTGATCGAAGCGGAACTGAAAATCGCCGGCATCCAGTTGGTCGAGCAGGCTCAACGATCCGCCCTGCAGCCCGACTCGGCAGCGGAATCGGCAAATGACGCCGCCCTGGAGACAGATCCGGACTGGGCATCCACCCCGCAGGTCGAACCGGCGATGCGGCCGGAGCGCGACACGGCGGAAGCGGACTTGTCCGTGCGTGCGGACGTGCAGATGGAGACGGATTCGGACATGCATCCGGACGTGGTTCCGGAGAGCCGCGCGGCGGAAGAGTGGTGGTCCGACTCGATCAGCTCGGACCAGTGGGATCGCGTGGCGCATCCAGCTTCGCTGGAAGAGCTCGAACAGAGGCTGTCCGAACTGGAGAGGGAGATGGAGCGGGAGCCTCATGCGGAGGCAGGGGAGCCGCCTGAGTTCGCGGCGATGTTTGACCGACCCGCGTCGCCCCTGCCCTCTTCCCGGACGGATTTTGGCGATGTGACCGACCACACGGTGTACGGTGATGTGACCGCCCCATCGGTGTACGGTGACGTGACCGACGCGTGGGATCAGCCGGCTTTGGAGGCTGACGAATACCGCTCGACGTCGTTTGAGCAGATTCCCCCCTGGGACGAGATGACCCGCGCGTCCGCACGGGAGGAGTCAAGCAGGCGGGAGAGCGCCCCCGATTCCGCTGCCTCCGGATTCGCATCCTCGAAAGAGGCGGAGGTGAAAGAAACGGGCGGCGTTGAGGCCCAAGCAGAGGTGAAAGAAACGGGAATCGCCAAGGCCGAAGTGGACGAATCGGGAATCGTCGAGGCCGGAGCGAAGGCGGAAGAAATGGGAGTGGTCGAGGCCGGAGCGAAGGCGGAAGAAATGGGAGTGGTCGAGGCCGGAGCAAAGGCGGAAGAAACGGGAATGGTCGAGGCCAAGGCGGAGGCGGAAGAGCCGGACATCGTCGAAGCGCAGGCGGAGCCGGACGTTCTGGAAGCGCAGGCTGCTCCCCAGGAGGAAGAGGAGCGAGAGGTGCGTGTGGCCATCTCCGGCAAGCCGACCAAGGAAGAAGGGGAGAAACTGAACCTGACGTCCATCTTTTCCCAGGCGAGCCGCGCCCAGCAGGAAGCGCAGGCGGCCGAAAGCGCCGAGTCGTCCTCCAGTTCTTCCCGCAGGGCGGCCGCGTTCGAGCCGGACAGTACGACGCTGGAAGCGATGCACAACCTCACCTCGTTCATCCGCAGCAAACAGGAGCGGTACAGCCAGATGAAACTGTGCATCATTCAGCGCAACGATACGCTGGAGTCCATTTCCCAGCGGTACTCCCTGCCCATCTCCCGGATCCTGGAAGTGAACAAGTTGAACGCGGACCAGGTTGTGGAGGGGCAAATTTTGTACATTCCAGTGTGAGGAGCGGGGAACCGTGGAGAAAATCGACCTTTCCGAGATTTGTCGGCGCTATCGGGCGAGGGTAATCCACATGACGCCGCTGGAGGACTGCTATCTGCTGGAGACGAACCGGGGCACCAAGGAACTGCGCATTTGGCCGCGTGTGGACGTGATGCGCTGGTCGTTTGCTTGGCGGGAGAGGATGGCCCGGCAGGGGTTTCGCGAACTGGAACGGTTCATCCGCACGCGGGATGCCAAACCGTATCTGGTGACGGCCAGCCGCGGCATTACCCTGACGGACCATCTGCGCCACATCGAACCGGTGCCGACGGATCACGAGACCGTCCGCCAATGCGGCCGGATCGTCGGCATGATGCACGCGGCCCAGCGGGAGAGCGGCCTGTTTCCCGCCGTCGACTTCTGGCGCCAGGAACAGCTTCAGGCAGTGGCCGAGTCGAGGCGGGCACGGGAATTGTGGGAAGCGGTGCGTGCCAAGTACAAGCGGGCGGAGGGGGAACGGCGGCGGGTGGCCGAATTGTTTCCCCTTGTACTCCAGCGTTTGCAGCGCAGCGCCGACCTTTTGGCCAGCACGCGGATCGAGCCGGCCGCGCTGTCCGTCTCGCACGGCGAGCTGCACCGGGACAACTGGGGCATGATCAACGGCAAGCTTTACCTGCGCGGCTTTTTCCAGCCGACGCTGTCCGTTCAGCAGCGGGATGTGGCCGTCTTTTTGCGGGATCTGTACCTGACGCACGAAGACGAAGATCAAGTAGATGCCTTTCTCGACGGATACGAGGAGGCAAAACCGCTCAGTTACGGCGACTACACGCTGATGCTGGCGTTTCTGGCGTCGCCTCTGGAATTGTGGAAACAAATGGAAATCTACGTGGGGGATGATGGTCAGCCGGAAGGGGCCTCGGCTGCGGAGATCGAGCAGGCCCTTGTCCGACAACAAGCCGTCGACGGTTTGCTGCGGCGCGTGGCTGAGCGGGCCGAGGGAGCAAGGGGTGAGTCGGCGCATGAGCCGCTTTGACGATATTTTTCCGCTGTTTCGTGAATACGACATGTACGCCCAGACCGTCGATGTGCTGAAACCCCCCAACGTGTACAAGGCGTTGACCCCTTACGGATCGTTTGTCTGCAAGCGGACGCGGATCTCTTCGCAGAAGCTGCTGCTCGTCAGCGGCGTATTGCGCCATCTGCAGCAGCGGGGATGGGACGGAGCCGTGCCGTATTTTTACACGAAATACGACGAGCCTTACGTCCGGCAGGGAGAGACCACGTATTACCTGACCGCCTGGCTGCCCGGAGGCGAACAGTGGGCGGATCAGCCGCTGGCCTGGGCCATGCCGACCGTGGAGCGATTGGCCGAGCTGCACCATTTGACGCAAAACTTCCGGTTTGACGATCCCCGGAAGGTGGAGCCGCTGATCGACTCTCTCCTGAACCGCTGGCAGCATCTGCTGGCACATGCGGAGAAGGCGGCCGATCTGGCCCGTGAGCGCCTGTATCCGTCGCCGTTTGACGTGGTCTTTCTGGCCAATCAGGCGTACCTGTCCGAGCTGGCAAAGACGGCGATCGCCCGTCTCCGGGAGTGGCGGGAACGGCACCAGACGCACGCCCATTTCCGCTTGTCCCTCATCCACGGCTTCCCCCATCCGGCCCACATCATGCCCGACCGTTCGGGAAAGGGGAAGCTGCTGAACTTTGACCGCGCCCTCTTTGACACGCCCACCCGTGACCTGACCCTGTTCTACCGTGCCTATTTTCACCAGGCGGGCGACGAGGCGGGAGCGAGCCAACTGTTTCATCACTACGCCAACATCTTTCCGCTCCGGCCGGAAGAAATCGACTTGCTCGCCGTCTTCCTCACCTACCCGGAGAGGGTGATGCGGGATGTCGAGATTTACTATGGCGACACGCGGGATTGGAGCGAGCTGTACGCCGTCAAGCGGCTGGAAAAAGACATGGACCGGCTGATGCGGCTCAACCGCTGGATCCAGCAGGCCTTTTAACAAGCAGCGTCTCACCGTGTGGGGCGTTGTTTTTTTGCCCGGCTGTCTTCCAGCCGCCTACAGCCAGCCGAGGGAAATGGCCACGTACAAGAGCGCCAGGATGGCCAGCAGGACGACGTCAAACGATGTGGGAACGATCACCGTGCGGATGAACTGAAAGACGATCAGCGGCAGCAGAATCTGCTTGCAGCCGTACTTGATCCGCAGATAGGCGGGGTGGTATTTCCAGCGGCTGTTCATCGGGATCACCTCGTTTCAGCATATGCGGAAAGCATACGGCCAGTGCCTTGCGCCAAACGCGCCGCCTGCCGGGCGAAAAACAGGTTTGGACGCGGGAGAGAGCGGGAAGGTAAAATGAAAAAAGTCTGATAGGTTTGCGAAAAAAGGGGATCCGCGATGATCTGGGAAGCTCTGCTTTACACGCTGGGCACGGGCGCGGGCGCATATATGGTGTGCTTGTCCCGCCGGCCGGCTGGCGTAAAGCGTTGGGATGACGCTGCGTTTTTGCAGGGATGGGGACTGATCGCCTGGGGAGCCGGCCACCTGCTGGCTTTCATCCCGGCCGCGTGGGTCCGGATGATCAGCCTGTCCTTGTGCTTGTGCTTTTCGCTCCTTTTTCTGCTGGCGCTGCACGCCTTGTTTGCCCCGTTCCTCTGCCACGAGCGGTGGAAGACGGTGCTGGACGCGATGACGCTGTGCGCCATGTTGGGCACTTCTGCCGTCTGCCTGCTGCTCATGCCGGACATGGCCCGCCACTTGGCCGCCCAGATGGCGCTGCAAAGCGGGTTCCTGCTGCTGCTCCCGACCGTCTCCCTGGCTCTCGCCAATCGGCGGATGGCGGATGCGGCCCGAGAGGAACGGCAGCGCCTGCTTGCGGCCACCCTGCTGTTCACGGCTTTGGCGGCGGCGGTGCCCTTTTTGCCTCCGGCTCTGCTGTTCGGAGCGGGGGCGGCTTCGCTCGGATTTCTCTGCCGGTCGCACCAGCGGCGTGAGCGCGGCCGTGAACGGTCGCTGGCGAGCGACGACTGCACCCATTCGTACGAAAGGCTGACATTTTCTCTCCATGATACCGCCATGGTGGCGGTGCTGCTGGCGGGAACCGTGGTCGCAGCCGTAACTGTCGCCGGCATTCCGCGCCTCAGTCTGATCGGCATGGGCCTGGGGGCTCTGGTCGCGCTGGCGAGGCTGGCGCTGACGATCCGGGCCAACCGGATCTTGATGGGACGTGCCTTTTGGCATGTGGGCAGCCTGGAGCGGAAGTTTGCGGAGCAGCTGGAGCAGATTCGGCGGAAAAACGCCCAGATGGCGCAGCTTCTGCAGTTGAAGCAGCGCTACGAACAGCTCCTGATTGTCAGCAACGAGCAAAGCATGAGGGAAGTGAGCTACGAAAACCTGCAGCAGGTGATCGAGGAACTGGTGGACGCCTGGTACGTCAAAATGGGCACGCTTTTGTACCTGCGGCTGTCGCTGGAGTCGGCGGATGGCGTCGTCTATTACGAGAGCGTCCGGGGCAATCCGGACCATCCGCACATTCGGCATACGGTGGCGGAGCAGATCGTCGTCGACGAACAGCGGGATTCGCCGCTTGCGCCCCGCTACGTGGTGGTGCTGGCCAAGACTGCGGCCGAAGAGGCGGACGAGAGGGAGATGGAGCACCCCTTTTTCCAACTGCTCGCGGTCAACGTGCGGGGGCTGGTCCTGCGCTGTCTGCACGAAAACCAGTCGCTTGAACTGCGCCTGATGGAGCAGGAGATGGAGCTGGCGCGGAGAATTCAACTGCTGCTGATCCCCGAGGAACGGATGGTGCTGCCGCGCCTGCAGGCAAAAGCGGTCTATCTGCCGGTTGCCTACGTGGGCGGGGATTACGTGGATTACGTCCGGATTGACCAGCGCTACACCTGCTTTGTCGTGGCGGACGCATCGGGACACGGCCTGCCGGCCAGCCTGATGGCCAACGGCATTCGCAGCGCGCTGCGGGCCGTGATCCAGACGTGCTGGGAGCCCGATCTGATTCTCGACAGGCTGAACAACCTGCTGTATGCGGATTTGAGCAAAACGCGCTCGTTCATCACGATGCTGATCGCGGTGTACGACGCGGTTGCCCACAAGCTCTTTCTCAGCCGGGCGGGCCATCCCCAGCCGGTTTACCTGTCGGCGAGCAGGGTCGGCCTGCTCCCCTGCGCCGGGGGCTTGGGCCTGGGGCTGTCGCCCGACAGCCGCTACGTCCGGGAGGAAATGCCGATTGCCGAAGACGGCATGCTGCTCGTCTACACCGACGGCCTGCCGGACCTGAAGCAGCACGATTCGAGCCGCTATCCCGACAAGTGGCGCCGGGAATTGTCCGCGCTGTGGGACGAATGCCGGACATCGCCCGAAGACCGCATCGCCCTGGTGGAAAAGCGCGTCTGGGAACTGACCCGGGCCGGGCAGCAGACGGATGACATATCCTTGTTGATCCTTCAGTTTCAATCGGCTGCGAAGAAAGAGGGGGAAGGAGCATGATACTGTGTGAGCGGTGTCCCGACGATCCCGCCTGCCGCAACTGCCTGAACGAACTGCGGGCGGGTCGCTCGGCGCAAAAGGTGCTGCCGCCCCGGCAGGTTCGTCTGACGCTTTTGGCGGACGGCGTGGAGGCCGTCGCGGAGCTGCGCGCGGTCAGCCGGACGGCAGTGGGGCTGTACTGTCCCGAGCAGCCGCTGCAGGGCCGGATCGAGGTGGAACTGGCCGCCGACTTCCGGATTATCGGCAGCGTGGTCCAGGGGATCCGCAACGTGCCGTATTACGTGCTGGATATTGAAAAGGTGCTGCGCCGGGACGAGGTGCTGGAGCGGCTGCTCCTGGAGGAGTTTCACAGTTGGCATCTGAGCGGGGAGCTGGACCCGGCCGCGCTGTTGAAAAGCATGCGGGAGCGGGACGACGAGCGGAGCCGGATGATCAAGCAGGAACTGCAGAAGCTCTCCATCCTGCGCCAGTTGGAGGCGATCTACCTCTACCTGGTGGAAGACGGCCACCTGCGGCCGCTCGGGACGGCTCGGGTGGACGAGCCGCTGGAGCGGGAGATGCGCCGCCTGGCGGCACGGGCGGCGGACGGCGGAGCCGCGCTCAGGGAACAGGTGGTGGCGCCGGACGGGAGCCGTGTCTACGAGCTGTACGCGTCTCCCCTGCCGGACCGGACGTGCGGCCTCGCCCTGATCGACATCACGGCGGCCATCGCCGAGGAGCGGCGGCGGCAGAAAAAAGAGTGGGACTTGTACAAGCAGGTGCTGGCGGCGGTGACCGGCGACAAGCTGGTCCTGTTGACCGACGAGGAACTGTTTGCGCTGATCAGGGAGGGGCAGATGCTGGCCGCCATTGACGTGCGGGCTCCGGAGGATTTGGGCAGGCTGCGGCGCGAGTGCAGACGGGTTCTGGAGCCGCTCGGAATGGCGGACAAGCGGCTCATGCAGTACATCGTGGCGCTGAACGAAGCGGCCAGCAATACGCTGAAGCACGGCAGCGGCGGAACGGTCACCCTCTACCGGGCGAATGGGGATGTGTGCCGCGCCGTCGTCCATGACCAGGGGGGCGGCATCGACCTCGAAGAACTGCCGCGGGCGACGCTGATCCAGGGCTATTCCACCCGCGAATCGCTGGGAGTCGGGTTTCACGTCATGCTGCGGTGCTGCGACCGGCTCTTGATCGGCAGCTCGCCGGCGGGGACGAAACTGGTCTTGGAGTGCCGCGTCCACCCTGTGTGAATGTTTGGGAAATGGACAGAAGGGTAACAATGTAAGCAGAGGAGCCGTCAGTACCGTTGACGTGATGAGAAAATCAAGGAGAGGAGTTTGCGCATGGAATACCGGGCAATGGAAGCGGACGGACAGGCCGCGCTGTTTTTCGCCGGAGAACTGGACATGGCCGTAGGGGACAAAGTGGGGCGGCTGCTGCGCGAATACGGGGAGCGGAATCAACAGGTGACGGTTGATTTTCGTGACGTGACGTTTGTCGATTCATCGGGGATCTGCAGCCTGTTTTTCACCACCAAGGACCTGCTTGCGGCGGGCAAACAAGTGGAAATTGTCAACGTGCGGGAAGAGATATTGGACATCCTGGAACTGCTGGGGTTTGCGGAGGCGCTCGGCATTGGCGTCAAAAAAGCGTAGGAGGCCGGGTTTGACGGGCCGTGCGCAGTTTGTATATAATAACGTAGGATCAACAACGCCACAGTGAACAAGCGATGAACGGGAAGAGTAGGCCAGGACGCCTTGGCAGAGAGGGAGAATCATCTGCTGCGAGATTCTCTAAGGCAGGGAATGGCCGAAGGTCGCCCGGGAGTTGTTTCGGTGAAGCGGTGCCGCTTAGCCGAAACCGGTCAACAGCCGTTATGTGTCAGAGGGAACGCACGTCCCCGCCTGTTTTCCGGGAGGTCGTGCGTTAACAAAGGTGGTACCGCGAAACAATCCTTTCGTCCTTTGGATGAAAGGCTTTTTTTATTTTCCGAAGGAGGCTGTGCTATGTCGACACAACCGACGCAAGACATCGACCATCTGCTGCCGAAGAACTACGATCCGAAGGCGGCGGAAAGCAAATGGTATCCGTACTGGATCGAAAAGCAGTTTTTCAAGGCGGAGCGTGATCCGGACAAACGTCCGTTCACGATCGTCATCCCGCCGCCGAACGTGACGGGCAAGCTGCACCTGGGGCACGCCCTGGACACGACCCTGCAGGACATCATCACCCGCGCCAAACGGATGCAGGGCTACAGCACGCTGTTCCTGCCGGGGATGGACCACGCCGGGATCGCCACCCAGGCCCGCGTGGAGGCCAACCTGCGCGAACAGGGCATATCCCGCCACGATCTGGGACGGGAGAAGTTTCTGGAAAAAGTCTGGGAGTGGAAGCACATCTACGCCCAACACATCCGCGACCAGTGGGAAAAGCTGGGGCTGGCGCTGGACTATTCGCGCGAGCGCTTCACCATGGACGAAGGGCTCTCCCGGGCGGTTCGCGAGGTGTTCGTCCGCCTCTACGAAAAAGGCCTGATCTACCGCGGCAACCGCATCATCAACTGGGACCCGGTCGCCCGCACGGCCCTCTCCGACATCGAGGTGATCTACAAAGAGGTGAAGGGCGCGCTGCACCACATGCGCTACCCGCTGGCTGACGGCAGCGGCTACATCGAAGTGGCGACCACCCGCCCGGAGACGATGCTGGGCGATACCGCCGTCGCCGTTCACCCGGATGACGAACGATACAAGCACCTGATCGGCAAAACGGTGATCCTGCCGATCGTCGGCCGGGAAATTCCGATCGTGGCCGACGACTACGTCGACCCCGCATTTGGTTCCGGCGCCGTGAAAATCACGCCGGCCCACGATCCGAACGACTTTGAGATCGGCCTGCGGCACAACCTGCCGCAGATCGTGGTCATGGACGAAACCGGCACGATGAACGAAAACGCCGGCCGCTATCAGGGCCTCGACCGCTTCGAGTGCCGCAAGCAGATCATCAAGGACCTGACCGAGCAGGGCGTCATGTTCAAGATCGAGGAGCACATCCACCAGGTGGGCCACAGCGAGCGGAGCGACGCCGTCGTCGAGCCGTACCTGTCGACGCAGTGGTTCGTCAAGATGCAGCCCCTGGCCGACGCCGCCATCGCCAATGCGTACAGCGAGAACAGCGTCAAATTCGTGCCGGAACGCTTCAAGAACAACTACCTGCGCTGGATCGAAAACATCCGCGACTGGTGCATTTCCCGCCAGCTCTGGTGGGGACACCGGATTCCGGCCTGGTACTGCCAGGACTGCGGCGAGACGATTGTGTCCCGCGACGACGTGACCGAGTGTCCGCACTGCCACAGCCACAAGCTGGAGCAGGATCCGGACGTGCTCGACACCTGGTTCTCGTCCGCGCTCTGGCCGTTCTCCACGCTGGGCTGGCCGGAAGAGACCGAGGACATGAAGTACTTCTATCCGACCAACGTGCTGGTCACCGGCTATGACATCATCTTCTTCTGGGTCGCCCGGATGATTTTCAGCGGCCTGGAGTTTACCGGGCAAAATCCGTTTGAGACCGTGCTGATCCACGGCATCATCCGCGACTCCGAAGGGCGCAAGATGTCCAAGTCGCTGGGCAACGGCGTCGACCCGATGGAAGTCATCGAAAAATACGGGGCCGACGCGCTCCGCTTCACGCTGGCGACGGGCAACTCGCCGGGCAACGACCAGCGCTTCTACTGGGAAAAGGTGGAGGCGAACCGCAACTTCGCCAACAAGATCTGGAACGCCTCCCGCTTTGCCCTGATGAACATGGCCGGCTTCCGCTACGAGGACATTGACCTGTCGGGCGAGCTGTCCACGCCGGACAAGTGGATCCTCTCCCGTCTGCAGGCCACCATCGCCGACGTGACCCGTCTGATGGACGCGTTTGAGTTTGGCGAAGCGGGCCGGGTGCTGTACAACTTCATCTGGGACGATCTCTGCGACTGGTACATCGAGATGGCCAAACTGCCGCTCTACGGCAGCGACGAGGCGGCGAAGAAGACGACCCAGTCCGTGCTCGTCACCGTGCTGGATCAGACGCTGCGCCTCCTGCATCCGTACATGCCGTTCATCACCGAGGAAATCTGGCAGGCGCTGCCGCACCAGGGCGAGAGCATCACGGTGGCGGCGTGGCCGACCGTCAACGAACAGTGGATCTTCCCGGACGCCGAGGCGGAGATGAACCTGCTCATGGAAGTGATCCGCAGCGTGCGCAACATCCGCGCCGAGGTCAACGTGCCGATGTCCAAAAAGATCGAGCTCTTGATCAAACCGGGCGACGCCGTTGCGCTGGAACGCCTGAAGCGGGGCGAAGAGTACATCGTACGCTTCTGCAATCCCGAACGCCTGGAGATCAGCGAGCAGTTGGCGACGCCGGACAAGGCGATGTCCGCCGTGGTGACGGGCGCCGAGCTGTTCCTGCCGCTGGCCGGCCTGATCGATCTCGACCAGGAGATCAAGCGTCTGGAAAAAGAGCTGGCGACGCTGCACAAGGAAGTGGAGCGGATCGAGAACAAGCTGAACAACCCGGGCTTCATGGCCAAAGCCCCGGCAAAAGTGATCGACGAAGAAAAGGCCAAACTGGCCGATTACATGGAGAAGCGGGACAAAGTGATTGCCCGCCTGGCGGAACTGAAAGGCGAATGAACCGCCGTCCTTTCGCATATTTTTGAGAATGGAGCAATGCGGTATGAACGAAAACCGTTTGGAAGGATACAGAGAAACGCTTGACTGGCTGCACGGGCTGCTGAGATTCGGGCAGAAGCCGGGCCTGGAGAGGATGCGGTGGATGCTGGAGGAACTGGATCATCCCGAGCGCAGGCTGGCGTTTGTCCACGTCGCCGGCACGAACGGGAAAGGCTCCACCTGCGCCTATTTGACGCAGATGCTGCTGGAAGCCGGTTACAGCGTGGGCACGTTCACCTCTCCGTATCTGCTCGATTTTCGCGAGCGGATTCGGTTCAACGGCGTCATGATTCCGGAGGATGACCTGGTGGCGGTGGCCAACGAAGTGAAGCCGCTCGTGGAGCGCTGCGCGGCGGAAACGGAGTACGGTTCGCCCACGGAGTTTGAGGTGATCACCCTGATCGCCATCCTCTACTTCGCCAAGATTGCCAGACCCGCCGTTGTCGTGTGGGAAGCGGGATTGGGGGGACGGCTCGACTCCACCAACGTCGTCTATCCGCTCGTTTCCGTCATTACCAACATCGGCATGGATCACACGGATGTCCTCGGAGACACCCTGGAGGAGATTGCCCGGGAAAAAGCGGGGATCATCAAACCGGGTGTGCCCGTGGTTACCGGCGAACGGCGGCCGGAGGTGCTCGCCGTTTTCCGGGAACACGCCGAGAAAACACGCAGCACGCTGTACACAATCGGTCATCACTTTGACGTTGAGCAGCAGGAGGAGCGGATGGGCGAGCAGCTCATCCGCTACCGCAGCCTGCACCGCCGGCACGAGGCCGATTACCGGCTGGCCATGAACGGCCCCCATCAGGCGGAAAACGCCGCCGTTGCCCTGATGACGATCGACGTGCTGCGCAACTTCTTTTCCTTTTTGCTGGAAGACGAAGAAATTGCCCGCGGTCTGCAACAAACGCGCTGGCCAGGACGTCTAGAAGTCGTCTCGTCAAGACCGATGGTCGTGTTGGACGGGGCACACAACCGGGAGGGAATAGAAGCGCTCGTGAGCAGTCTGGAGCGGTTGGTGACGGCCGACACCCGGCTGCACCTGCTGTTTGCCGGACTGGCGGATAAGCCGCTCGCTCGGATGGCGGAGGCGCTCAAACCGCTGCAAGGGCGTGTGAAGACCATTCACCTTGCGACGTTTGACTTTCCTCGCGCCGCCGGGAGCCGGCAGTTGTACGATGCGTTTTGCTCGGGAGGATGGCAGGCGGAAAGCCTCGAGTCCGTTTCCGACTGGCAAGCGTTTCTTTCTTCTTGGGTGAAGGACAGCCGGAGGGCAAACGGCGACGATTGGTTGGTTGTCTGCGGTTCGCTCTACTTCATCGCCCAAGTTCGCGCTTTCTTTCCCACTACAGTAGAAGAGGCAGGTGAATAGGGTGGATCAGGCCCAACGCGTCCACTTTGTGGGCATTGGCGGATATGGCATGAGTGCCATCGCCCGCGTCTTGATCGACCTTGGCTACAAGGTAACCGGCTCAGATGTCGCAATGAACGACCTGGCCAAAAAACTGGTGGAACGGGGAGCCGTTGTGCATATCGGCCACGACGCCAAACATGTCGAAGGCAGCGATCTGGTCGTATATTCCACCAGTATTCCAAAGGATAACCCGGAAGTCGTCGCGGCGCAGGCGAGCGGCATTCCCGTGCTGCACCGCTCTCAGATGCTGGCCCGCATACTCAACGAGCGGACGGGCGTGGCCGTTGCGGGCGCGCACGGCAAGACGACGACGACTTCGATGATCGCCCACGTTCTGGAAGAGTGCGGGGTGGACCCGACGTTTATCATCGGCGGAGAACTGCTGAACGCGGGAACCAACGCGAAAGCGGGCAAAAGCGATTTCGTCGTCGCGGAAGCCGACGAGAGCGACGGTTCCTTTCTGGAGTACCGGCCCGTGTACGAAATCGTCACCAACATCGAGCCGGATCACCTGGAACATTTTGGCGGCGATTTCAATAATCTGAAGCGGGCGTACGCGCAGTTCCTCAGTCACTTGAAAACGGGCGGAAAAGCGATCCTGTGCCTGGACGATCCGCATGTCCGGGAGATGATGACAGCCGTATCCGAGACCGTCATCACGTACGCCATCCACCCGTCGTTTGCGGATCAGGCGGAGTTCAGCGCACGGTCGATCGTCTGCGGCGACCGCCGCACCCACTGCGAGGTGTACCGCCGCGGGACGCTGCTCGGCGAGCTGACGCTTCACGTACCGGGCAAGCACAACGTCGCCAACGCGCTGGCGGCCATCATCGTCTGCCTGGAAGCCGGACTGAACTTCGCCGAGATTGCGGAGGCACTGGCCTCGTTCAGAGGGGCGAAACGGCGGTTCCAGATTATCGGAGAGGCGCGTGACATTCTCGTGGTGGACGACTACGCCCACCATCCGACGGAGATCATCGCCACGCTGAACGGCGCCCGGGCGTCGGGCAGGCGCGTGATCGCCGTCTTTCAGCCGCAGCGATACACCCGCACGTATTTTCTCATGGATGAGTTCAGCCGGGCGTTCAAAGAAGCGGACGAGGTGATCGTCACCGACATCTACTCCCCGGCAGGCGAGGCCAAAATCGAAGGAGTGACCGCCGAAGCGCTGGTGGAAAAGATCCGCACCAACAGCCACCCGCGCGCGCAGTACATCCCGACGAAAGAGCAGGTGCAGGAGCATCTGGTCAACGCGCTGCGGCCCGGCGACATGGTCCTGACCATGGGTGCTGGCGACATTTGGAAATCCGCCTACTGGCTGGTGGAAAAGCTGGTCAAGTAGCGGCATGCACATGCGGAAAACGGCGAAAAACGCCCGGACGACGACGGTCCGGGCGTTTTTTTGCGGGGGCCCCTGCAGGAGAAGTGCATAACTTAGTACCAGGTACTAATACTTAGTGTTATAATAGGGAGTACAATACGAGCGAGGTGAGGAAACATGAGTATGGAAACGGCATCGAAAGCACGCATCACGGCCATTGGCACCTACGTGCCGGCGCGTGTGCTGACCAACTTTGACCTGGAAAAGATGGTGGACACGTCGGATGAGTGGATCGTGCAGCGCACCGGCATACGGGAGCGGCGGATTGCTGACGAAGACCAGTTCACCAGCGATTTGGCGATCGCCGCTGTTGAGGACATGATCAGGACGTATGGGAAAACGGTGGCGGATGTCGACCTCATTCTCGTCTCCACGACCACGCCGGACTACCCCTTTCCCAGCGTCGCCAGCCGGATTCAAGCCCGCTTTGGAATCGGTCAGGCGGGAGCGCTGGATGTGAATGCCACCTGCGCCGGGTTTGCCTATGCCCTGCACATGGCCAACGGCATGATCAGCGCGGGTCTGCATCGAAAAGTGCTGGTCGTGGCGGCGGAAACCTTGTCCAAGGTAACCGACTACACGGACCGGACCACCTGCATCCTGTTCGGCGACGGTGCCGGGGCGGTGCTGGTGGAGCGGGATGAGCAAAACCCGGGATTCCTCGCCGCCCATCTGGGGACAAAAGGCGAAGGAGGCATTCATCTCTACCGCACGGGGTTGTCGCGGCGAATGGGCGAGGCGGAACTGGCAGGAAACGGCTGTATCGTGCAAAACGGCCGGGAAGTGTACAAATGGGCGGTCACCACGGTTCCCAAAGGCATGGCGGAGGTGGTGGAGCGGGCAGGACTCACGCTGCGGGACGTGGATTGGTTCATTCCCCACAGCGCCAATTTGCGGATGATCGAGTCCATCTGCGAAAAAAGCGGATTTCCGCTGGAGAAGACGCTGTACAGCATGGAGTACTACGGGAATACTTCGGCGGCCACCATTCCGCTGGCGCTTTCGATGGGCATCCGCGACGGAAAGGTGAAGCCCGGGGATACCCTGCTCCTCTACGGCTTTGGCGGCGGGCTGGTGCACGCCGGTCTGCTGGTCAAATGGATGCCGTAATCGGTCGCAAGAGGCCGCCCGGAACACATCCGGGCGGCCTCCTTCTATTCGCCTTCACCTGCTGTCAATGCTGGCCGGAACTTTCCGCGGGCTTCTTCTGCCGCGTCCGCTCCAGAGGGAGCACCCGGTTCAGCAGGTTGTAAATCCGCTTCGATTCCTTCGTCAGCAATGGTCCCAGAATCGCCAGAATTAACACGTAAAGGGCGGCAAACGGCTGGAGGATGTCGAGAAGGCCGCCGGCTTTGCCCAGATTCGCCATGATGATGGAGAATTCACCGCGTGACACAATGGTGAGTCCGATGTTGGAGGAAGCCTTGGGAGACAGGCCGGCGCTCCGTCCGGCGAGCAGACCGGCCGTAAAGTTGCCGATCAGCGTGATCACGACGGCGGCGATAGACAGCCACACGGCCCCGCTCAGCGCCAAGGGATCGATCGTCAAGCCGAAACTGAAGAAGAACATGGCGCCAAAAAAGTCGCGGAAGGGCAGAATCATGTGCTCGATTCTTTTCATATGCTCCGTTTCCGCCAGCACCAGGCCGACGAGCAGCGCTCCGATCGCCTCTGCGACGTGGATCGTCTCGGAGAAGCCGGCGACCAGAAAGAGGCCGGAAAACACGACGAGCATGAACACTTCATTGGATTTGATCTGCAGCGCGCGATTCAGGAAGGGGACAGCCTTTCGTCCCACGATGATGAACAGCAGCATGTAGCCGAGCGCGATCAATGCGGAAGAAATCACGCCCGCAATCGATGAGGCCCCGCTCAGCACCAGTCCGGACAGGATGGAGATGTAGAGGGCCAGGAAGATATCCTCAAACATGATGATGCCGAGGATCATCTCCGTTTCCGGATTGGCCGTCCGTTTCAAGTCGACCAGCACTTTTGCCACGATGGCGCTGGACGAGATGGTGGTAATGCCGGCAATCACCAGCACTTCTTTTGCGGGAAAACCGGCGGCCCACCCGAACAGAAGCCCAAGCGTGAAGTTGATGGCAATGTAGATGGTGCCGCCTACGGCGATCGAGCGCCCTGCTTTGATCAGGCGGCCGACGGAGAATTCAAGCCCCAGGTAGAACAGCAGGAACAGCACGCCTACCCGGCCCATAAATTCGATGAGCGGAGCACTCTCAATGAAGCGAAGGTCAAACAGGCCGATATCAGGGGCGTGGGGCCCCACCGCCATGCCGACCAGAATGTAGAAGGGAACAATGGAAAAGCGGAGTCTGATGGAAATAAAGCCGGCGATTGCAATCAACGCGATGGCCAGGCCAACCTCAAACACGATGTGCTCCAATATCATTCACCTCCCGTGCTAAGCGTGGTTTTTAACGCCTTCACCTGCTTTCTTTCCCCGGCAACCACCAGGGTTGAGCCGGCGGAGAGAACCTGCTCCGGCCCGGGACTGATGATCTGTTTGTGATCCTTTTCAATGACGGCAATGACGATCGCCCCTGTATTTTGGCGGATGTCCAGTTCGCCGATCGTTTTTCCGACGCAGATCGAACCGGGTTCGATCTTGTACCATTCGATGACCAGTTCATCCAGGGCAATTTCAATGGAATCGAGGGCTTTCGGCTTATAGGTCATCCCGCCGATAATGCCGGCTACCTGGCGCGCCTCGTCGTCATCCAGCGTGACCATGGAGATGTTTTCATCCTGGTCGTCCTTGTCAAAGTGGTACAGCTCTCTTCGACCGTCGTCGTGAATGACGACCACCAGCTTGTCTCCTCCCCTGGTATCGATTTGATACTTTCGCCCGATACCAGGCAAGTCACACTCCCGAATATTGAACACAACAATCGCCTCCTGTCAGATGAGCTAACGTCAACCATGTCTTCAACGAGGGGGAGGGAATTCTTTCATGGTAGTATGGCGTGCATTCCTCTCTTTTATTGAATACGGCGTTGACATAAGTATATTCGAATACGATTATATAAAGTACGACGTCAAATCGTCTACATTTTGAAACAAGATGATTCAAAATTGACACATTTGGCAAAGGTGATACGTCCGTGGCAAACAAACAATATCGGTTGACGGAGGCGGAATGGCAGTTTATTCAGAGAATCCGGCAGATGAACATGGACACCTTTCTGGATATCATCATCGCCCTGCGAAACGAAATCAAGGCGCTGGAAAAGAAGGCGGAAATCGTGAAGGAAACGCAGAAGCAGGGATGGCAAGAGGATTTCCGATACGTCAACGAGCGCATAGACCACCTGCACCAGTTTGAGCATGGCCTGCGAAAAACGAGATCGCTGGATTGACGCGTGCGGCCGCGCTCTGTTTTTGTCCCATTGCAAGGAAATAGAATCGTTGCAGGGAAGAAAAACGGGGAGGGAGCATCGCTGTGGACATGTGGGGAGCGCTCTTCGCGGGCGGCCTCGGTACTGCCGCCGGCTGGTACGTCTGGAGACAGGCCTGTCGTTTTGGCCCGTCCGCTCCCTGCCGCTCTCCGCTTTTCCACCGGGCGGCTGTGTCGCTTCTCTGCGGCATCCTGTTTGCCATCGTCCGGATGCAGGACGGGAGAGGCATCACAGAGCAGCTTCCCACCCTCCTACTCATTGTATTCTGTCTGCTGGTTTCCCTGACGGATGTTCTGTTCAGGCGCATCCCCAACGCCGTCCTGCTGGCGGCGCTGCCCGTCCTGTCGGGCCTGCGTTGGCTGGAGCATTCGGACGTCTGGCTTTCCTCGCTGTTGGCAGGGGGCTTCGGACTGCTGCTGTTCGGGACCATCTCCGCGCTTCGGCCTGACGCGGTGGGGATGGGGGACGCCAAACTGGCGGGCGTGCTGGCGGCGGCGGTCGGCTGGCGGACGTTTGTCGGTGGACTTACCGTCGGCTGCGCGCTGGCGCTGGCGGCAGGCGTCCTGATGCTGTTCGGCGGACGGGCGGGACGGGGGGCGTCGCTGCCGTTTGCCCCGTTTCTATGTGCGGGCGTCCTCGCCGTCTACGTGCTGTCATAACCTGTCCCTGTCCGACGTACACTGGTACAAACAGAGCCGGTTTGGAGGAGGGCGTTGTCGTGAGCGGGCAGAGAAAAACGCAGGTGACGGTAAAATTGAACGGCGAGCGGTGGGAAGGAAGCCGGACGGAGAAGAAAACGGGGCAGGCGGACGGAGGACAGCCCCCGATCGAGTGGCGGAAGGCGGCGGGGATTCCTCCCGTTCCGACCGTCAAAACGTCGCGGGAAGAGGATGCGTGGTCGCTCTTGAGAGAGCTTCGCGGAAAGAACCCGCAGGTGCCGGGAGAGCGGGATAGCGGCGGCGAGCCGCAGCGGGAGGTGGAGTTCTCCCCGGATGAGGAGGGGAGCGGCCGTCTCGGACGCGGCCGGTTTGTCCTGCCGGGATGGATGCGTGAAGGCACGGTAGCAAAAAACCTGTTTGCCACCGGCGGCGCCGTGGCGATCGGGCTGGTGTTCGGACTGCTGGTGCTCAGCGTGTTTGGCGAAGAGCAGCTTTCCCGGTCGTATCAAAGCGTGTTGAGCGATACCGTGACGACGTTTTCGGCCGGGGGGACGGGAGGAAAGACGGACGGGATGAAAGCAGCCGGACCGACCCCTCCCGAAGCTGCGGGGACAAACGCGGCCGGCACGGAGCAGGCGGTGGAGCTGCGGCTGCCGGAGGAGCGTTTGCACGTGGCCCAGACCGGAGTGTTTCAACCGGAGGCGTCCGCCGCAGAGGCGATCAAGCCGTTGGACAAAGCGGGCATCCCGCACTTTCTGTACAAGGGGGAGGACAAACAGTATCTGTTTGCCGCCGCGGCACCCACCCGTGACGCCGTGCTCGGATTTGCCAGCAGCCTGAAGGCAAGGGGAATGGACGTCTACGTCAAGGAATTGGTCCTGCCGGGCTTCTCCGGGAGCGTCTCTGTAAAAGGAGCGGCGGGGACAGCCCAACCGGCGGATTTGAACGCGTTTTTCCAAACCGGTCTGGAGATGGCCAGCACCCTGGCCGGCCACTCCGGTCACGTGATCAGCTCGGCCCAGCCGGCGCTGTCCGCGGAGGAGGCGTCCGCGCTCAAGGAACAGCACCGCCGATTTCTGGAGCAGAGCCGGGCCGTTTCCGCGCCGGAGTCGTGGCAGTCCCTGTTCGCCGGAATGGTCAACGGCATGAACCAGGCGGTGCAGGCCCGCGACAAAATGGCGGAGGCGATTGCCGGCAGCAAGACGGCCAGCGCGGAATCGTACGCCTGGCAGGTGCAGGCAGGCGTGCTGACGTTCTGGGAGAACTACGCCAACTGGGTCCGGCAGGTGAAGGCGGAGGAATAACGGCACAAAACCAAGACTTCCATGCAGGTTTTCTTGCAGGAAGTTTTTTCTTTTCATACAGTAGTCATCAGGGATTGTTTCGCCCTGTCCCATTTGCTACACTTATGGTTGGCAAAAAAGAAATCCCTTGAGAGAAAAAGATGTTCGAACAGCTTCGTTCCGGTGCTGCCGGGCTGCCGCACGGCACCGGTCGGGCAGCCGTCGTCGGCTGCGCCGCACCCATGCGGGACGGATGCGGGGAAGGTGGTTCGGACGCAGAGACAAGAGGGAGATGAGGGATTTGAAGGGGAAAGAAACACTTACGCTTCTGCTTCTTTTGATTTCCGGGATGTTATGCGGCAGTATCCTGGGAGAGATTTTGGGACCGTGGATCCCGTTTCTCGCAAAGAGCAAAGAGATATCATGGACCCCAGCGGCAGATTTGGAAATCCTGAAGTACGACCTTACCGTTCAGGTAAAACTAAATCTGGCCAGTATGGGAGGGCTTGCTCTCGCCTTTTGGATATATCGCAGAATGAAGTAGGTTGAACATGACATGAAAACAGAAACATCACTCATTTTGGCTTCCTCGTCGCCGAGGAGGCGGGAACTGCTGCAGACGTTGGGTCTGCCGTTTACTGTCATGACCAGTGACGTGGACGAGACGACGCAGCCGGGAATGTCCCCGGAAGCGGTGGTGGAAGAATTGGCCCTTCGCAAGGCACGGGCCGTTGCTTCCCGCCTCGACGCCGGCGTCGTGCTTGGCTCCGATACCGTCGTGGTCCTGGACGGACGTATTTTGGGCAAGCCGGCTGACGAGCCGGACGCTTTTCGCATGCTCTCCGCGCTCCAGGGGCGGGAGCATACCGTGTACAGCGGCGTCGCCCTGATCGATGCCGCGACCGGCCGCTTCGAGGTGGCTCACAGCAAGACCGCGGTGCGGATTCGCCCGCTGACCGAGCGGGAAATTCGCTCCTACATCGCGACCAAGGAACCGATGGACAAGGCCGGATCCTACGCCATTCAAGGCATTGGCTCCACTCTTGTGGAAAGCATCGAAGGCGACTACTTTACGGTGGTCGGACTGCCGCTGTGCTTGACGGCCGGCATGCTTTCCCGCTTTGGGATCACCCTGCTGTAACGCTGCAGTGCTGCTCACACCGCGGCAACGGCCTCTCCCCGCTCAGGACGCTTCTCTGCCAGCCGTTTCCGCAAACCGATCACGTTTTGCTGGAGGCGGTAAAAAATGTCGGCAACCACCTGTAACGAAACGCGCAAGAAAAACGTCCCTTACTATGACCGTCCAAGGGAAAGACTGCTTCGCGAAGGAGCGGGCCATCTGTCCGATGCCGAGCTTCTCGCGATCCTATTGCGCACGGGCAGTGAGCAGCAGACGGCGTTTGAACTTGCCCAGCGCTTGCTGGCTACGTTTGGCGACTTGCGCGGCCTGGCCCAAGCCTCTCACACCGAACTCACCCGCTTGAAGGGAATCGGACAGGTGAAAGCGATCGAGCTGCATGCTGCGTTCGAGTTGGGGCGCAGACTGCTGGGGGGTTCGGGGCAGCGCCGTGCGTCCATCCGTCTGCCGCGCGACGTGGCGGAACTGATGCTTCCGGAGCTTGGCCATCTGACGCAGGAGCATTTTGTCTGTCTGTTCCTCAACACCAAAAATCACGTCATCGGCAAGAAGACGATTTTTGTCGGGAGCCTGGACACCTCCATCGTGCATCCGCGGGAAGTATTCAAAGAAGCGATTCGCTGCAGCAGCGCGTCGGTCATTTGTTTACATAACCATCCCAGCGGCGACCCAACGCCCAGCAGGGAAGACCTCGCCATTACCCACACCCTGCGGGAAGCCGGCGAACTGCTCGGCATTACCCTGCTGGACCACATCATCATCGGTGACGCCAGGTACGTCAGCTTGAAAGAGCAGGGCTACCTGTAACGGGCGGGCACCGGCTCCGCAAGAAGGACCGGCTTCACCGAGCATGCTTTACCAGAGCTTTTTTTCTCATCATAGGTTTGTAACCGGACAAAAGCGGAAGGAGTTTTTTTATGTTTGGTGGATTTTCTCGTGACATGGGGATTGACCTCGGCACTGCCAATACACTGGTCTATGTAAAAGGAAAGGGAATTGTCGTTCGCGAACCGTCCGTCGTGGCGATCCGCACCGACACCAACACCATCGAAGCGGTCGGGAACGCGGCCAAGAGCATGATTGGCCGTACACCCGGCAACATCGTCGCCGTTCGCCCGATGAAGGACGGCGTCATTGCCGATTTTGACACGACGGCAACGATGATGCGCTACTTCATCAACCAGGCGCAGAAGAACCAGGGGCTGTTCAGCCGCCGCCCCAACGTGATGGTTTGCGTTCCGTCCGGCATTACCGCGGTGGAAAAACGGGCCGTGGAAGACGCCACCAAACAGGCCGGCGCGAAGGAAGCGTACACCATCGAAGAACCGTTTGCTGCAGCGATCGGCGCGGACCTGCCGGTGTGGGAACCGACCGGCAGCATGGTCGTGGACATCGGCGGGGGTACGACGGAAGTGGCGATCATCTCCCTCGGCGGCATCGTGACGTCCCGGTCCATCCGCGTCGCGGGTGACGAAATGGACGAGGCCATCATTCAATACATCAAACGCAAGTACAACCTGATGATCGGCGAGCGCACCGCGGAAACGCTGAAGCTGGAAATCGGTTCCGCCGTCGCTCCCGACGAGCTGGAGACCGTCGAGATTCGCGGGCGCGATCTGGTGACCGGGCTGCCGAAAACACTTTCCGTCAGCAGCGCGGAGATTGCCGAAGCGCTGGCGGAAACGGTGGCGGCCATCGTCGAAGCCGTGAAAGTAACGCTGGAGAAAAGTCCGCCGGAGCTGGCCGCCGACATCATGGACCGCGGCATCGTGCTCACCGGCGGCGGAGCGCTGCTGCGCAATCTGGATCGCCTGCTGAGCAAGGAAACCGGCATGCCGGTGCACGTGGCGGAAAACGCCCTGGACTGTGTCGCGATCGGAACCGGCCGCGCGCTGGAAAACCTCCATCTGTTCAAATCGAAACACGGAATTACCTCTTCCCGCCAAAAGCGCGGTAAATAATCGGAGGTTGCGGCATGTCGTTTTTCGGGAACAAGCGGCTGATTATTGTGCTTGTGGGCCTGGTCCTGTTGATCTCCATCGTGGGCTTTACGTCCCGGGAACGGGCTCGCCTGACCTGGCCGGAGATGTTTTTCAAGGATGTGTTCAGCGTGGTGCAGGGGATCTTTTACCGCCCTGCCCATGCTGTTTCCACCTTTTTTCAAGAAGTTGGCGACGCGTACAACGTGTACGAAGAAAACCGGGCGCTGAAGGCAAGCCTGGACCAGTACGCCCGGATGACGGCGGAGCTGCACGCGCTCCAAGCGGAAAACGAACGCCTGCGCAAGCTTTTGCAAGCGGAGGAGTCGTTGAAAAACTCCTATCAGCTTCGCTATGCCGAAGTGGTGGCGAGAAATCCGGACACCTGGAACAACGTCATCACGATCGACAAGGGTCTGAAACACGGCATCAAGAAAGACATGGCGGTCATGACCGCCAAGGGATTGATCGGTCGGGTGCAGAGCGTGGCCAACTTTTCCGCCACCGTGGAGCTTTTGACCAGCTACGAGCGGCGTGATAACATCTCGGCCACGATTCAAACCGTGCAGACGGTCAACGGCACCGTTACCCACCATCCCGTCAGCGGTGTCATTGAAGAATACGATTCGCAGGAACGCCTGCTTGTCATGCGCAAAATTCCCTGGGGAGAGAAAATCGAGCCAAAGCAGCAGGTGATTACCTCCGGATTTGGCGGAGTGATTCCGCCCAATCTGCCGGTTGGATACGTCGTGCGGGTCCAGCCTGACGATTACGGACTGACGCAGACCGCCTATATCCAGCCGAGCGCCGACTTTTCCCAACTGAACGAAGTGATGGTGGTAGAGCGCAACTTCTCCTTCTCGCCCACCGGCGAGCTGATCCCCAATCAGCCGCAGGGACAGCAGACGGCTCTGCACCAGCAGCAGGTGTCTCAACAAGTAGGTTCAGCCGCGCGGCAGCAGGCAGCCCAGCAGTCGCAGCCGTCCGCAGCATCGGGCCGCGGCGCTGCCCCGTCCAGCGGGCAGGGAAGCGCGGCTGCGGCTGACAGCGGAGGTGGACAGTAATGCCGCGGTTTCTCCTCGCTGTGACGCTGCTTTTGCTGTTTGTTCTGGAAGGAACGCTGGTTCAGGTCTTTTTGCCTGACAAATGGGGTCTGTCTTTGATGACAGTACCCCGCTTTGCGCTTGTCGGCACCATTCTCGTTTCGATGTTTTTGGGACGGCGGGAAGGACTCTACTACGGACTGGCGCTCGGGTTTTTGCAGGATGTGCTGTACGGACAGGTGATCGGCCTGTACATGATGACGATGATGGTGGCCAGCTACTTTGCGGGATTGATCGTCTTGTTGTTTCAGCGGGGCTTCGGGATGGTGTTTGTCACGTGCAGCCTGATCCTGTTCGCCCACGAGTGGCTGCTGTACAGCCTCCATCTGCTGTTCACCACGGCACCGGTTGACGTGCAGTGGATGCTCAACCGGCAGATCCTGCCGACCGTCGCGCTGAATGTGCTGTTTGCCCTGGTGATCTACACACCGATCAAGCGTCTGTGCGAATCCGTGCAGTCCAAGCGCGACCTCCCGTTGGAGTAGCGGCGCAAGCGGCCGGGTCATCCCGGCGGGGAACTGGAAAGGAGGAGAGGGGTCGTGGACGAAAAGAAAGAACAGCAGTCGGACATTCCCGTTCGATTAAATGTTCTGTTTTTGCTTGTGTTCCTGTTTTTTGCCGCCATCATCCTGCGTCTCGCCTACGTCCAACTGGTGGAAGGGGAGCAGTACCGACACGAACTGGAGAAATTCAGCATCCGCGAGCTGCCGATTTCCGCCCCCCGCGGCCGCATCCTGGACCGAAACGGCGAGGTGCTGGTCTCCAACAAGCCGGTGTACACGGTCACCTACGTGGAGGAGCAGGGGCAGGAGATCGACGAGGAAAAGGTGGCCGATCGGCTGGCCCGCATCCTGACGATGGACGGCCTGAAAATGGGGACGGACAAGGAACTGCTGAAAAAGACGGTCGAACTGGGCTCCACGCTGCCGGTTGCGTTTGGCCCCGAGGACACGAACAAGCTGATCGCGCAGATCGTGCCCAAGCTGCAGCAGGTGCCGAAGGTAAGCCAGATCGACGGCATGTCCGACTTTCAACTGGTCAAGACGGCGCTGTACGTCGGGTTGCATGTGCGCTCTCCGTTTGACGACACGTCGCGGAAAAATGCGCTGAGTCTGCTCAAAGCAAAGCTGAACGACCCGGGACAGCGCTCGGCGCTGGACGAAATGTCCGATACGGAGCTTTTGAAATACGCCATCGCCAGCAACGTGGAACTGAAGCTGACGCTGGACAAAGAGTACCGGGACGACCTGAGCAAGCAGGTGAAATACCAGATCAACATTCTGCCCAACCCCGAGGATTTGAAGCAGAAATCGGATACGGAACTGCTGCGCTACGCGGCCATTTTTGACCTGGACGTAAAGCTGCCGCTCAACGACCAGCAGCGCCAGTTCCAGTGGCACAAGCTTTCCCTGCTGCAGGAAATGCGCTCTCCGCATATGCCGAGCTACATCCCGCGCCGGGTAAAGGTGAACATCTCGGATCAGGAGCGGTATCAAATCGAGGAGCGTCTGTCCGAGCTGCCCGGCATTTCCGTTGTGCTGGAACCGGTGCGGAAAATTATCGAGGACGTGGACGGAACGCCGTTTGGCACCAACTTCCTCGGCTATATCAACGCCATCAAGCCGGAGCAGTTGAAGGAGTACCAGGCGCAGGGATACAATCCGTTCGACCGCGTCGGCGTGACCGGTTTGGAGGCGTATTACGAGCGCTATCTGCGCGGCAAGGACGGCGTGATGCAAGTGCACGTCAACAAGAACTCGGAGACGGTCGAGAAGCAGATGAGCCGGGAGCCGGAACCGGGCAACGATCTGGTGCTGGCGATGGACTGGCGCTTCCAGAGCAAGGTGGAAGCCATTTTGAGAGAGGAGTTCCTCAAGTTCAAAAGCAAACCGTCCACGCCGAAGGAATTCAAGGAGGCCCACGTCCTGGTGATGAACCCGAACACGGGGGAAATCCTGGCGATGGCCAGCTATCCGGATTACGATGTGAACTGGTACTACGACCGCAAGAAGTTTAACGAGGTGTATTCGTCGGTCATCCTGCCCAACGAGGCAAACCGCTTCATTTACACGCCGTTTCCTCCGGCGTCCACCTACAAGCCCATGTCGGTGATGATCGCCTTGAACGAGGGGCTTACCACCCCGAACGAGACCATCATCGACCGCGGGGGTCTCAAGGTGGGAAACACGTTCAAACGGAACTGGAAACCGGGCGGACATGGGGCGGTCAACGCCCGCCGCGCGCTGGCGGTGTCCAACAACACCTACATGTACGAGATGGCGATCCGCCTGGCGGGACGGGCGAAAAACCACTGGTCCGAACAGTTCTCCGTGCTGGACTACTACAACGCGCAGTTCGGACTGGGCGTCAAGACGGGCATCGATCTTCCCGGCGAGAAAACGGGATGGGAAAACCCCTACACGCACTACGGCAACCTGGCCGACGCCTTCATCGGCCAATACGACCTGTTCACGCCGATTCAGATTGCCCAGTACGTCTCCACGATCGCCAACGGCGGATACCGGGTGCGGCCGCATCTGGTCAATGAAATTCGCCGCGGCACGACGGACCCGAAACAGCCCGGGCAGACATTGACCGTGGTCGAACCGCAAGTGCTGAACCGGGTCAACGTCGATCCGAAGTACATCCAGGTGGTCAAGGAAGGGATGCTGGCAGTGACGAAGCCCGGCGGTACGGCGGCGCGCACGTTCCAGGGCCTTCCGTTCAACGTCGGGGCCAAGACGGGGACGGCGCAGACCGGGCGCAAGGCGGAAAACGCCCTGCTGGTCGGATTCGCTCCGTACGAGAACCCGCAATTGGTGTTTGTCGTGCTCGCTCCCGACAGCTTGCGCAACGGCACGTCCAGTTCGGACGCCACCGGTCCGATTGCCCGCAGGCTGCTGGAGGCGTACAACGAAATGTATCCGGGCGTGCTCGCTCCCGCCTCTCACGCCGCTTCGCAGCAGCAGCCGGCTGCGGCCGATCAGCGCTGATGCCGCAGCCGACTGCGTTCGGCAATTTTTTTAACCGGAGCAGGAATCTTTTGTAATAGTGGCGAATGGTATCGGTCGAGGTGAAACAGGTGACGACTGTGAAAAACAAGGTCACGATCAAGGGAACAAAAGATGGTCTCGTCTTTTTCATGGATGACGCCTGTTCCTTCGACGAACTTCTGGCCGATTTGCGTGAAAAGATAGAGCACAGCCATCAACAGATCTTGTCGGGTCCGTTGATTCGCGTTTCGATTAAATTGGGAAAAAGGTACTGCTCCCCTGAACAGCAGGAGCAGTTGACGCAAATTATCCGGCAAAAAGGCAATCTGGTGATCCACACGATCGAAGCCGACGTGATCACCAAGGAAGAAGCGTTTGCCGAACGTCTCAAATCGACTTTTTCCGTCCAGGTACACACGGTTCGTGCCGGGCAGGTGCTGGAGTTCGACGGCGATCTGCTGCTTCTGGGAGACGTCAACCCGGGAGGCATCGTGCGGACGACGGGCAGCATTTACGTGCTGGGCCATTTGCGCGGGTACGCCCACGCCGGGATCAACGGGGATACGCAGGTGATCATCGCCGCCGCGGTCATGAATCCCACCCAACTGCGCATCGCGGAAGTGATCAGCAGACCGGGAGAAGAGTGGGCGAAAAACGGCGGCACGGAGTTCGCCTATCTGGAGGACGGTACCATGCTGGTAGCCAAAATGAACTATCTGCCCCGGATTCGCCCCGAATTGGGCGCGAAAAAAGTGTGAGGCGTTGAGGGTAAGAGGAGGAACGGACGTGGGTATTGGAATTGTCGTAACATCAGGAAAAGGCGGCGTGGGCAAGACGACCACTTCCGCCAATTTGGGAACGGCGCTCGCTCTCTTGGGCCAGAAAGTCTGCATGGTCGATACCGATATCGGACTGCGCAATCTGGATGTGGTCATGGGACTGGAGAACCGCATCATCTACGACCTGGTGGATGTGGCGGAAGGGACCTGCCGCCTGCCGCAGGCGCTGATCAAGGACAAGCGGTTCGAAAACCTGTCCCTGCTGCCGGCCGCCCAGACCAAGGACAAGTCGGCGGTTTCCCCCGAACAGATGGAGGAAATCATCACGCAGTTGAAACGGGAGTTTGACTACGTCCTGATCGACTGCCCGGCCGGGATCGAGCAGGGATTCCGCAACGCGGTGGCGGGCGCGGACCAGGCGATTGTGGTCACGACGCCGGAGAAAGCCGCCGTCCGTGACGCGGACCGGATCATCGGGCTTTTGGAACGGGAACAGGTCGGCATGCCCAAGCTGGTGATCAACCGCGTGCGGCCGCACCTGGTGAAAAACGGCGACATGCTCGATGTGGAAGATATCCTGGATTTGTTGGCCATTGACTTGATCGGCGTCGTGCCGGATGATGATTATGTCATCAAATCGGCCAACCAGGGAGAGCCGGCGGTGATGAACCACGAGTCCCGTGCGTCCATCGCCTACCGCAACATCGCCCGCCGCCTGTTGGGCGAAGCCGTGCCGCTTCAGCCGCTGCAGGAAAAGACGGGCGTGCTCCAAAAGGTGCGCAGGTTTTTCGGATTGAAATAAAGCGTTTTTGTCATACCAAAAGAACAGGAGTTTTCCTGTTCTTTCATTCTTATCGGCGCGGATGCGCAGCGGATTCCAGGAAGCCGTGTCCCTCATGAGAAGGGGAGCCAGGGAGGACGAAGGAAGGACTATGTTTGACCTTGAAAAACGACATCTCAAATCGATCGACTGGCCGATTGTCATGATCCTGTTTGGCTTGGCCGTCTACAGCTACATCGGCATCGCCGGCTCAGCCGCGGGTGTTGACAAAGCCAACCAGCAGATGCTCTGGTACGCAATCGGTTTCATGCTGCTTATCGCTACGCTGCTGTTCGACTATCGGCTTTATTACTCCATGTCGTACGTCTTGTACGCCATCGGCATCATCCTCTTGATCGGCGTATACCAGACGGAGCCCATCAACAACGCGACGAGCTGGTACCGCCTGCCGGGGGGCGTTTTGTTTCAGCCGTCCGAGCCGATGAAGCTGTTTACCATCTTGACGGTGGCCCGCTACCTGTCCAACAAGGCTGACGATCCCGACCGGTTCCGGTATTTCTATCAGCTCATTCCCGTCGGGCTCATCGTGGCCGTGCCCATGTTGATGATTTTGGTGCAGCCCGATTTGGGAAGCGCACTGGTGTACTGCAGCATTCTGGCCACCATGCTGATCGTGGGGGGCATCCGGCTCAAACACGTGCTCTACCTGGGCACGCTCGTCGGCAGCTTTTTCGGCGTCATGACGCTTCTGTACTTTTACAAGCAGTCGATTTTCTTCAAGATCATCAAGCCGTATCAGTGGGATCGGATCAAGTTCTGGTTGAACCCCGACCTGGAAGCGATGGGGCGCGGTTTTCAATTGAAGCAATCGCTGATCGCGATCGGCTCCGGCCAACTGTTCGGCAAAGGCATTGACACGCCGACCCAGGCCAGTTTCGGCTGGGTCCCCGTCGGCGAAAGCGACTTCATCTTCACCGTCATCGCGGAAAAGCTCGGCTTCGTCGGGGCGGGGGTGCTGATGATCCTGTTCTTCTTCCTGATTTACCGGATGATTCGCATCGCGATGGAGGCAAAAGATCCGTTTGGCTCCTACGTGGTGGCGGGGGTGGTCGGCATGCTGACATTCCAGGTTTTCGAAAACATCGGCATGACCATCCAGTTGATGCCCATCACCGGGCTCCCGCTGCCCTTTATCAGCTACGGCGGCAGCTCGCTTTTGACCAACTTTCTGATCATCGGCGTCGTCCTGAACATCGGGATGCGCAAGGACACACTGCGTTTTGACTAAATGCGTGACAAACCGATCCGGATGTGATACACTCAATCTAAGTTAACCAGTTTTACTAGCTGTAGTGATTTGATATGGGTTGTGGAGTCGTACCTTGTTGAGAGACGCCACCATGTGGTCAAATCTCGGCTCGGTACGACTTTTTCCATACCGGCAAAAACTCCTCTGTAAAAACAGGTTAACGGAACACTTTTTCGCCCCGATTCGGGCGCATGTTTAGGAGGTTTTGTTTCATGCAACAAGGTATTGTAAAATGGTTCAACGCGGAGAAAGGATACGGCTTCATCCAGGTAGAAGGCGGAGATGACGTATTCGTACACTACAGCGCAATCCAGGCAGAGGGTTTCAAAACTCTGGAAGAAGGTCAAAAGGTTGAGTTCGAAATCGTCCAAGGCAGCCGCGGACCGCAAGCTGCCAACGTTGTGAAACTGTAAACGCCGGCAAATCAGAAAGCAGTCTCTCGATGGAGAGACTGCTTTTTTGCGGTGCGCCCGGCATGGGCGGTAGCTATAGGGTGAAAGTCCCGAACGGGGGTTGGCTGTACCAACCGTTAGCCTAAGGCAAGGGTGTCCGCCGCGAGGCGGAATCTGAAGGAAGCCGGCGGCAAAGTCCCGACCTGAGGTACACGAACCCGATTTGAGGCTGTTGTACTTGGGCGAGCCTGCCGCACAAGGTGAAGCCCCATACAGCCAAAGGGTACAACAGTAAATTGGGCAGGTACATGGGACGAAGGCTACCGCTCTTACCCGGGGAGGTCTGCATGGTACGCCTACTATCGTTGGCAACCGCCTCCGTGAGGGGGCGTTGAACATGCAGAAGTCAGCAGAGGCCATAGTACCCCAATCGGGGACGCCTGAGGGGGAAGGGCCGAACATCAAGTCAGCATATGTCCCAACCTCTTTCGATACGGTGTGTCGAAGCAGAATTCAGAACTGGAACTTCCTCTGGAGAGTAGGGGTGAAGCCCCGAGGGTACAGAGAAGGGCTGAGCATCGTACGGCAAGCTTGGCGACATGTGCGCGGAGGAAGGAGTATCGTTATGGATCTGCTGGAGAAGGTTCTGTCTCGGGACAACCTCACGGCCGCCCTCAAACGAGTGGAAGCCAACAAAGGCGCTGCGGGAGTCGACGGTGTTTCAACTGAACAACTGCGCGACTACCTTCGCCTGCACTGGGCGACCATCCGGTCGCAAATCGAGACGGAAACCTACAAACCGACTCCTGTTCGCAGGGTCGAAATCCCGAAACCTGACGGGGGAATACGGTTGCTAGGCATCCCTACCGTGGTAGATCGCTTCATCCAGCAGGCCATCCTGCAGGTATTGACTCCCATCTTTGACCCAGAATTCTCCGATTCAAGCCTCGGATTCCGCCCGGGTCGCCGCGCTCACAATGCTGTGCAGAGAGCGCAACAGTACATCAAGGAAGGATTCCGGTATGTGGTCGACATCGACCTGGAGAAGTTCTTCGACCGGGTCAACCATGACATCCTGATGAGCCGGGTAGCCCGCAAGGTGAAGGACAAGCGTCTCCTTAAACTAATCCGCGCTTACCTGCAATCCGGAGTTATGGTCAACGGAGTGTGCGTCTCAACGGAAGAGGGTACACCGCAAGGTGGCCCCCTGAGTCCGTTGTTGGCCAACATTCTGCTGGACGACTTGGACAAGGAACTGGAAAGGAGGGGACACCGTTTCTGCCGCTATGCGGACGACTGCAACATCTATGTCCGCACCAAACGCGCGGGGGAACGGGTATAGGCGAGCGTGGAGCGATACTTGACCAGGGTGCTCAAACTCAAGATAAACCAACAGAAAAGTGCGGTAGATCGGCCGTGCAATCGAAAGTTCCTCGGCTTTAGCTTTGCTCCGGGAAAAGAGGCACGGATACGCCTGCATCCCAAATCGATCATCCGGTTAAAAGAACGAATTCGCCAACTGACCAACCCGCATTGGAGCATCCCTATACAGGAGCGAATTCAAAAACTCAACCAATACCTCATGGGATGGATCGGATATTTTGCGTTGGCTGAGGCGAAAACCCACCTCCTGCGGATTGAGGAATGGATTCGCCGAAGGCTCCGTCTCTGCCTGTGGACGCAATGGAAACGAATCCGTACGCGATACCGCGAACTTCGTTCCCTCGGTCTTCCCCACAGCAAAGCACTGGAGATTGCAAATACCCGCAAGGGTGCATGGCGAACAACCAAATCTCCGCACATTCACAAAGCCCTTGGTATTACCTACTGGCAACAACAAGGGCTCATGAGTTTGGTGCAGCGATATTTCGCACTTCGTCAAGCTTGATGAACCGCCGTATACCGGACGGTATGTACGGTGGTGTGAGAGGACGGGGGTTAGTCGCCCCCTCCTACTCGATTGTCGGGGCTGGCTAGAGCGGCCCCCGCGATCCGCCGGCATCCGTCCCTCTCGCAGCCTGCCGCGCCGGTTATAATGCGGGCAGACAAGTCATAAGATGGTACAAATGCTTGGCCATCGGAGGGATGGGACATGTTCGACGAAGTGGATCGTGTCAAAGAGAGGAGGCGGGAGCGGATGGAGCGGATTCGCACGCAGTCGCGCGACAGTCTGGCTCCGTTTGTCGACGAATGGAAAGATCCGATCGACCCCGACGCCGACCCGTTCCCGTACGCTTCCCGCCGGAACAGCGGCACCATGCCCCAACTGCCTCCCCGGGAAAAATGGGGCATCCAGATCTTCGCGTCCGCGCTGCTGGTGGGCATGGCCTATCTGGTTTTCCAATCGTCCGTCGTTCCGTTGGACTGGAAAAAATCGGCGCGCGAAGTGATGACGCGCGATTTCAATTTTGCCGGCGTGGCCGACTGGTACGAAGCGCGCTTCGGGGTACTGCCGGCGCTGCTGCCGTCCCTGTCGGTCAAGAAGGCGGTTCCGGTGAGCGGGTCCAGCACGCAGAAAGCCTGGAAATGGCCGGCTTCGTGGAAAGTGGTGAAGCCCTTTGAATCCGCCAGCGCCAAGGTTGTGCTGAGCACGGGGACAGGCGGCGCGGTCACGATGGGAGAGGCCGGGTGGGTGACGTTCGTGGGGGAAAAGCCCGGTTTTGGCACGACGGTCGTGGTCCGTCTGGCCCGGGGACGTGAGATGTGGTTCGGCAATTTGGAGAAGATTCAGGTCGCGGTGAACGACTTTCTCCAGCCGGGACAGGTGGTGGGCGTCCCGCGTGCGGTTAATGAGACGGCCCGGTATCTGTACCTGGGGGCACGGGCGCAGGAGCAGGCGATCGACCCGCTGGAAGTGATCTCCTTTGAATGAGTGGCGCCCGTTCGGCATCCGCCTGCGCATTCACCTGCTGTTTTGGATCGTGATCGGCATGTCGCTCCTGCTGGGAAAGTTTTGGGAGGTCATCACCCTGTTCGTGATCGTGCTGATTCACGAGATCGGTCATGTCGCTGTCGCCAGGGAGCTGGGCTGGACCGTCACCGAAGTGGAACTGCTGCCGTTTGGCGGCGTTGCCACGATGGAGGAAGCCTACGCGGCCGACCCGCTTGACGAGATTGTGGTGGCCTTGGCCGGCCCGTTTCTCAACGTGGTCATGATTGCGGTCTCCCTGGCATGCTGGCATGTTGGCATCTGGACGGACGAGTGGGCCCGGTTTTTCCTGGCCGGCAACGTGGCGGTCGCCGGCTTTAACCTGCTGCCGATCTGGCCGCTGGACGGGGGGCGGATCGTTCAGGCGATCCTCTGCTGGTACATGCCGTACCGCCGGGCAGCCATCGCGTCGCTGGCACTGAGCGCCATGCTGGCCGCGCTGATGCTGGGTCTGTCGGTCCTTGCCCTGCAGACGAATGTCGCCGTGGTGGCCGTGTACCTGCTGGCCGTAAACATCCAGGCCTTTTTGCGTTTTCCCTACCAATTCATCCGCTTTCTGATGGAAAAGTACGCGCGCCAGCCGGAAGAGTACGGCGTGCGGGCCTTGACCGTCCCGCCCGAGTCGACGGCGATGGAAGTGTCTCATCTGCTGCGGCGCGGCTGTTCCCACCTGGTCTACGTGCAGGGGAGCGGCCTCTTGGCCGAGGAGCGGCTGCTGCATGCGCTGCTGTTTGAAAAAAAGCACGACACCGCCGTCGGGCAGTTGGTGTGAGCGGGCGGTCCCGCCGCTTTTCTTTCCGCCTCCGCTGTGGTAGAGTACGTGTTGCAAGCGCCGTTTCCCTCTGGGAGCGGCGCGTTTGATGCAAGCGATGATGTGAACCCCGCCAAAGCCATGGCGGGCATGGCGTGGACGTACGCGGACAGGACCGGCCGTAGTCCAGCCGGCCCGTCCGTCTTAACGCGAGGGAAAAAGGAGAGGAACGGCGTGAAACAGGTGGCTATCAGCGGGGCCGGCGGCTGGCTGCGGGCGGCGCTGCTTGAACAGGGGCGGCTGGTCGAATGGCGCAGCGAACAGGCGGAGACGGAACCGCTGGCGGGCTGTGTCTACCGGGGCAGGGTGACGGATGTGCTGCCGGGGATACAGGCCGCCTTTGTCGACATCGGCCAGGGGAAAAACGCCTTCCTGTACGTGGACGATGCCCTGCCGCCGTTTCACGGAACGGAAAAGCGCTCGATCAACGAGCTGGTGAGAGTGGGTGAAACGCTGCTGGTGCAGGTGAGCAAGGAAGCCGCGGAAGGGAAGGCGCCAAAAGTGACGACGCGCGTCAGCATCCCTGGCCGTCTGCTGGTCTACCTGCCTCCGGAGGGACGAGCCGCCGGGATGCCGGCGAGCGGCCTTCCGGGCGCAGGCGTACCGGTCGAGCCGGGTGCCCGCGTCTCGGTCTCGCGAAAGATTGCGGACGAGGCGAAGCGGCGGAAGCTGCGTGAGCTGGCCGCCGGACTGCTGGCGGACGGCGAAGGGGTGATCGTGCGGACGGAAGCCGAGAATGCCGGCGATGAAGAGGTGGCCCGCGAGCTTGCCTATCTGCGAAAGCGCTGGCGGGAAGCGCTCGCGTCGGCCGCCGGGCGGAAAACCCCGTGCCTGATTTGCCGCGATGCCGACCTGATCGAGGCCGCGCTGCGCGACTTTGGGGCGGAGGACGTGGAGGAAATCGTCGTCGAAGAGGCGGCCGCCTTTCAGCGCGTCAGGGAACTGGCGGAGGCGCTGTTCCCCGGCGCGGCGGACAAGCTTCGCCGCTATCAGGGGAGGGAACCGCTGTTTGAGCGGCTCGGCGTGGCGGCCCAACTGGACCGGGCGCTGCAGCGGCGCATCCCCCTGCCGAGCGGCGGCCATCTCGTGTTTGACCGCACGGAAGCGATGACCGTGATCGACGTCAACACGGGGGCCTTTAGCGGAAAAGGGGGACAGCAGCGAGAACAGGCCGTGACCGCCGCAAACCTGGAGGCGGCGCGGGAGATTGCCCGTCAACTGCGGCTGCGCGACATCGGGGGAATCGTCCTGATCGATTTTGTGAACATGCAGGAAGCGGCCAATCGGGAGCGGGTGCTGACTGCTCTGCGCGCCGAAGCGGCCAAGGATACGGCGCCAGTGGCGGTGTTGGGAATGACCGCGCTCGGCCTGGTCGAGCTGACCCGCAAACGAGTGCGGGCCAGCCTGGCCGAACGCATGACGGAGCCGTGCCCCTGCTGTGGCGGAACGGGACGGGTCCTCTCCGTCGACGAGCTGGAGCGCCGTCTGTTCGACGAGCTGAGCGGGCTTGTCCGCAGCCAGGAGGCGGAAGCGGCGCTGGTCGAGGTGCCGGCCCGGCTGTACGAACGCTTGGCGGCCGGCGGGCACGAGGAGCGGGAGCGGCTGCTGCATCTGTACGTGCTGCGCTCCGACCGGCTGCCGCCCGAGCGATACCGCATCCTGTACGCCGGCCGCAGCGAAGAAGCGGAACGGCTGTATCGGGAAAAATCGGAAATGCCTTGACTGTGCGGCGGCAAGTATGGTAACCTAATGTCTGTCATGCAGCTATGCCTCGCGCATACTGTAACCGCTCGAATCAGGTTGGACAAGACGCCGTTCACGGCGCACCTGCACAGGCGAGTCTGAGTATAGGAGGTGCACAACATGTACGCAATTATCGAAACCGGCGGCAAGCAATACAAAGTGGAAGAGGGCTCGGTTCTCTTCATCGAGAAACTGGCTGCAGGCGAAGGTGACGTTGTTACTTTCGACAAAGTTCTCTTTGTAAGCAAAGACGGCAAAGTTACGGCAGGTACGCCTACCGTAGCAGGCGCTACGGTAACCGGCAAAGTAGAAAAACACGGTAAAGGCAAAAAAATTATCGTGTACAAATACAAAGCCAAGAAAAACTACCGTCGCAAACAAGGTCACCGTCAACCGTTCACCAAAGTTGTGATCGAAAAGATCAACGCGTAATTTTGGTGACGCACCGAGATGATTACCGTAACCGTTCAGCGCAATGCGCACAGCGAGATTGAAGAGATTGCGATTTCGGGACATGCCAACGCCGGCAGGCACGGATCGGACATCGTCTGTGCAGCCGTGTCCGCGGTCAGTCTCGGGATCGTCAATTCGATTCAGCCACTGCTCGGATTTGTTCCGGACGTTCAGCACGCAGCAGAGGAGGGCGGGTTTCTCCGCTGGAGAGTGGGCCGTCTCGACGACGCCCGCCTTCATGAGAAACAGCAGCTCTTGGCTGAGAGCATGGTTGTTGCCCTGTTTGTTGTAGCCGAAACGAACGGAAAATACGTGGCGATTCACGATTCAAAATGGCAAGGAGGTGCCTGATATGAAATTCCTGTTCCCTGTTGACCTGCAGTTCTTCGCCTCCAAAAAAGGGGTAGGTTCCACCAAGAACGGCCGCGACTCCATCTCCAAACGTCTGGGCGTGAAGCGCGGCGACGGTCAATTCGTGAAAGCTGGCAACATCCTCGTACGCCAACGCGGTACGAAGATCTACCCGGGTGCTAACGTCATGAGAGGCGGCGACGACACGCTGTTTGCAACGGCCGACGGCATCGTTCGCTTCAAGCGTCTGGGCCGCGATCGCAAACAAGTGGTGATCGAGCCGGTCGCTTCTCAAGCGTAAATAGTTCGGAGACGAAAACCCAGCCTTGTCGCTGGGTTTTCTTTTTGTCCGGCACTGAGGATTTCTTTCAGTCGCTACGCCCGTGTGGTACAATGGTACAAGAAAGAAATTCTTATCGGTTTGGGTGGGGAAGATGAGGGACGAGCGTACGCTGTTCACGCAGCAAACAGATCAACTGCTGGCCGTATTGAACCGGCAGCGTCACGACTGGCTGAACCATGTCCAGGTTTTGCTCGGCTACCTGCGTCTGGGCCGCCTGGAGGAAGGAGAAAAGTACCTGAAACGCGTGGCGGAGCTGGCCATGCAGGAAAGCATGGTGGCCAGGCTGAACAGCTCGCTGCTGTCCGTCTTCTTTTTGACGTTTAACGCGCTGAACAATGACCTGCTGCTGGAGGTGGACGTCTGCAGCGAAGTCGATCTGCGGAAGGCAGCGGCAGACGAGCACGACCTGTTTCAGTTGGTGGCGGGCATTGTGTTCACGGTCCGCGAGCACCTGGACCGGAATGAATTTGAACCGGCCAGCATGCAAATCACCTTGTACCGAGGTGAGCAGGGCATCCATTTTCGCTTTGACCTGGCCGGGAAGCTGCGTGCATCCGGGCAGGGCGAACTGGAAAAACTGGTACGTGACAAGAGTCGGATTCCGGTGAAGGTCACCGCGTGCATACATACGGACGAGGAATGGGTACTGGAAACGGTAGTTCCAGTGGCGGAATGAGAGAGGTGACAGCATGTTTGTCGATCAGGTAAGGATTTACGTGAAGGGCGGAGACGGCGGAAACGGGGCCGTCTCTTTCCGGCGGGAAAAATACGTGCCGCTGGGCGGGCCGGCCGGCGGTGACGGCGGGCGCGGCGGAGATGTGGTCTTCGTCGTGGATGAAGGGCTGCGCACGCTGGTGGATTTTCGCTACCAGAAGCATTTCAAGGCCCCGCGCGGCGAAAACGGACGCAATAAAGGGCAGCACGGAGCCGGGGCGGAAGACCTCGTCGTGCGGGTTCCTCCGGGGACGACCGTGATTGATGACGATACCGGGGAAATCATCGCCGACCTGGTGGAGCACGGACAGCGGGCCGTCATCGCCAAAGGCGGCCGCGGCGGACGGGGCAACATCCGCTTTGCCACACCGGCCAACCCGGCGCCGCACATCTCGGAGAACGGCGAACCGGGACAAGAGCGCTATGTGAGACTGGAGCTGAAGCTGATTGCCGATGTCGGACTGGTCGGGTATCCCAGCGTCGGCAAATCGACGCTCTTGGCCAGCGTGACGGCGGCCAAGCCGAAGATCGCCGCCTACCACTTTACCACGCTGACACCCAACCTGGGCGTGGTCGATCTGGGCGAACGCAGTTTTGTCATGGCCGACCTGCCGGGGCTGATCGAAGGGGCGCACGAGGGTGTGGGACTGGGTCACCAGTTTTTGCGCCACGTGGAGCGGACCCGTCTGATCGTCCACGTGATCGACATGGCGGCCGTGGACGGGCGCGACCCTGTGGAGGATTTCCATCAGATCAACCGCGAGCTGAAGCTCTACAACCTGAAGCTGGAAGAGCGGCCGCAGATCGTCGCCGCCAACAAGATGGACCTGCCCGAGGCGAAGGAGAATCTGCGCCGCTTTCAGGAACAGGTGCCCGGTGTGACCGTGTACGAAATATCGGCGGCTACCCGTCAGGGGGTACAGGAGCTGATGCACGCCGTGGCCGATCTGTTGGAGACGCTGCCGGACAAGCCGACCGTCGAAGAAGTGGCGGAGGTGGAAGAGCGCGTCGTCTTCCGCGCGGAGAAAGAGCCGGAGCCGTTTGAGATTTCCCGCGACAACGAGGTCTACGTCGTCAGCGGGGAAAAAATTGAAAAGCTGGTCCGCATGACCAACCTGAACAGCTACGATTCCGTTCAGCGCTTCGCCCGCATGATGCGCAGCATGGGCGTGGACGAAGCCCTGCGCAGGCGCGGGGCCAAGGATGGCGATACCGTCCGCATCGGTGATTTCGAGTTTGAATTTGTGGAGTGATGACAGTATGGCAGACGTACCCTCCCTGACCCCGTTTATTGCGGACAAGCGGCTGCAGCGGGGCGGAGCGGTTGAACTGGTGGCGCCCGCAGCGGCGAAACAGCCGCTCGATGCCATCGTCGAACATGTCCATTCGGGTTATCTGATCCTCTCGTACGTGCAGGGCGACGCGGCCGTCTCCCTGTTGGGAACGGTCGTCCGTCTGCGCTTGGAAACGGATGAAGCGATTACCTGGCTGAGTCTGCAGGTGGTGCAGGAACAGGCGGTGTGGCCCGTGAAGCTGGCGCGCCTGGTGCCGGTGGGCATCGAGCAGGAAGCCAAGGGCGAGCGGCCGCTCCTGCAGCCGGATTTTGTCATCAACGTCCCGTACAAGATCATGGGAGCCCGACCCATGGAAGAAAACGGGGAAGGCGTCCTGCTTCGTTTTTCCCCGACGCATCTGATTGTGGGCACGGACGGTTTCGTCTCCGTCGGCGATTTTTTGCACTTGTCCTTTCTGCTTCGGCATTACAAGCAGGAGCCGGTGGCGATGACCAAAGTGGTGGAGAAGACGTTTCAGGACGGCTCGACGGTGCTGAAGCTGGTCATCACCGATATGGAGGAAAAACATCGCCACGTGCTGCAGAGCTATTACGAAAAACTGGCGCAATCCGCTTCCCGATAGGGGGCGGATTTTTTTGTGCGCTGCGCGTTTCCGCAGCCGGCCGGAACGCTGCTTGATCGAAACGGTTTGCTCCGCCGACAGCATGGCCGATGGGACGGGGCTGTGCAGCGCGCATTCCGGACGCAGCGAATGACTCGCGCGGTTCCCACCGCGGCGAGGACGAATGCGTGAACGTCTCAGGGAAAAGCGATCATCGCGCACCTGACAGGAAATAAATGGGGGAATACAGGGCCAAAAAAGTATGCCTGGGGTCAGGCATACTTTTTCGCTGTGCCTGTTTACTTGTTGCCGCTCGGATCCTCCACAACGTGGGGAGACTGGGCGATTTTTTTGCCCCGCGTGTTGTCGCCGAACTGGTCCAAATCGCTCGGCCTGGCGGCGGGGTGATTGTTCCGGCGCTCCGATTTGTCCGTTTTGCCGCGTCCTGCCATCGGTCACTCACCTCGCTTTGCTCAGGATCCGTTATAGTCTGTACCAAGGGAAATCCGCTCATGTAAGGGAAGGCGAGCAGCGAAAGAAAAAACGCCGATAAGGATTGTCAGGGGGAAAAGGATCGGCTATAATGTCCTCTAGGTGAAAACAACTGTTTTTCTCAGGAGGACACAACACGTGAAGCGGGAAGAAAAGTTTTACTTGATCCGCTCCGACATCCTGCCGGAGTCGATCGCCAAGACCATCGAGGCGAAAAAGCTGCTGGAGGCCGGAGAAGTGGATACGGTAAACGAGGCGGTGGAACGGGTAGGCTTGAGCCGCAGCGCCTTTTACAAGTACAAGGACGGCATTTTCCCGTTCAACGCGATGATGAGTGAGAAGATCATGACCATCACCTTTTCGCTGGAACACCGCTCCGGCTACCTGTCCAAGGTGCTGCAGTACGTGGCGGAGCAGGGGGGCAACGTGCTGACGATCAACCAGACGATTCCGCTCCAGGGCATTGCCAACATTTCCATGTCGGTGGACATGGCCCATCTGAAGGTGTCCAGCACGGAGTTTCTGGAAGGACTGCAGGAGATAAACGGCGTGCGCAAAGCGATGATTGTCGGTCGCGGGTAGCGGCTGCCGGATAGGAGGAGAGAGACATGGACAAGCAAACGGTAAAACTGGGGTTGATGGGGTTCGGCACGGTGGGTACCGGCGTCGTTCGCATCATCCAGGCCCATCAGGAGGATCTGCAAAAACAGACGGGGCTGGGCATCGAGATCAAGCGGATTCTGGTGCAGGACGCGGAAAAGTCCCGCAGTATCCCGTCGATGAACAGCGTGATTACCACCGATGCGTCCGAACTGCTGGACGACCCGGAGATCGACGTGATCGTGGAAGTGATCGGCGGCATCTCGCCGGCCAGGGAGTACATCCTGGGGGCGCTTGAGCGGGGCAAGCACGTCGTCACCGCCAACAAGGACCTGATGGCCCTGCACGGCGGCGAAATCCTGCAGAAGGCGCAGGAAAAAGGTTGTGACGTCTTTTACGAGGCCAGCGTCGCCGGCGGCATTCCGATTCTGAGAGCCTTGGTGGAAGGCTTCTCGTCCGACCGCATCACCAAGATGATGGGGATTGTCAACGGCACGACCAACTACATCCTCACCAAAATGAGCCAGGACGGCGCCGATTACGGCGACGTGCTGAAGGAAGCGCAGGCGCTCGGTTACGCCGAAGCGGATCCCACCTCCGACGTCGAAGGCTATGACGCCGCCCGCAAGATGGCGATTCTGGCGACGCTGGGCTTCCGCGTGCCGATGAAGCTGGAGGACGTGGACGTCAAAGGAATCAGCGGGGTGTCCAAGGAAGACATCGCCTACGGCAAAAAGCTGGGCTACGAGGTGAAGCTCCTGGGTCTGGCCCGCCGGGACGGCGAAGCGATCGAAGTGAGCGTGCAGCCGACGATGGTCCCCAAATCCCACCCGCTGGCATCGGTCAACGGCGTGTTCAACGCGGTCTACGTGCACGGGGAAGCGGTGGGCGAGACGATGTTTTACGGCCCGGGCGCCGGCGAACTGCCGACGGCGACGGCCGTCGTGTCCGACCTGGTGACGGTCGTGAAAAACATGAAGCTGGGCGTAAACGGACGCGGCATGGTCGCTCCGTACAAAGAAAAGATTCTCAAGGATGACAAGCAGAAATTGTCGAAATATTTCCTCCGCATCGTCGTGGCCGACAAGCGCGGCGTACTGGCGCAGATTACGCAGCTGTTGGCCGACAAGAACATCTCGCTGGAGCAGGTGCTGCAGCAGCCGTACAACAACGGAGAGCAGGCGGAAATCATCATGGTGACGCACCTGGCGTCCAAAGGGGACATGGACGAGGTGCTGCAGTGCATGGAGGAGATGGAGATCGTGAGCGAAGTGAAAAGCTGCTACCGCGTGGAAGGAGGCGAGCAGTCATGAGCCAACGGCAGCCGTCTGTTCAGGCCGACCGCCAGTCCGGCATCATCGCCCGTTACCGACAGTTTCTGCCGGTGACGGAAAAGACGCCGCTCGTCAGCCTTCACGAGGGAAACACGCCGCTGATTCACGCCCCGTCTCTCTCCCGGCAGTTGGGTGTGGAGCTGTACTTCAAGTATGAAGGGCTGAATCCGACCGGTTCGTTTAAAGACCGCGGCATGGTGATGGCGGTCGCCAAAGCGCTGGAAGAAGGCAGCACCACCATCATGTGCGCGTCCACCGGCAACACCTCCGCCGCCGCGGCTGCCTACGCCGCCCGCGCCGGGCTGCGCTGCATCGTGCTGATTCCGAGCGGCAACATCGCGCTGGGCAAGCTGGCGCAGGCGATCGCCTACGGGGCGGAGGTCATCGCCATCGACGGAAACTTTGACGAGGCGCTGCGCATCGTCCGCGACATCACTGCCAACGAGCCGATCACGCTGGTCAACTCGGTCAACCCGTACCGGATCGAGGGGCAAAAAACCGCCTCTTTTGAAATCTGCGACGCGCTCGGCAAGGCCCCGGACATTCTCGCCATCCCGGTGGGCAACGCCGGCAACATCACGGCCTACTGGAAAGGCTTCAAGGAATATCACGCCGCCGGCAAAACAGCCCAACTGCCGCGCATGTTCGGGTTTCAGGCGGCGGGGGCGGCGCCGCTGGTCCTCGGCCATCCCGTGCCCAATCCGGAGACGATTGCCACGGCGATCCGCATCGGCAACCCGGCGAGCAAGGAAGGAGCTCTGGCGGCTATCGCCGAATCGGACGGCCTGGTGGACAGCGTGACCGACGAGGAAATCCTGCGCGCCTACCAACTGCTCGCGAGAAGCGAAGGCATCTTCTGCGAACCGGCATCGGCCGCTTCCCTGGCCGGCGTGATCAAGCTGCGCGAGGCGGGCAGACTGGAGCAGGGCTTGACGATCGCCTGCGTGCTGACGGGCAACGGACTGAAAGATCCCAATGTCGCCCTCAAGCTGGTGGGCGAGGAACCGCGCTCCGTGCCGGCGACGCGTGACGCGGTGATGGCGTTGATCCGCGAAAAGGCGGGGGACGTTTCGTGATGAACCGTCCTCTCGTGCGGGTCACCGTCCCCGCCAGCACCGCCAATCTGGGACCGGGCTTCGACGCTGTGGGAATGGCCTTCCGGCTGTACTCCACGGTGGAGATGGCGCTCAGCGAAACGACGGAAATCGTGCTGATCGGTGAGGAACTGGAGGGGCTGCCCAAGGACAAGGGCAACCTGCTCTACCAGGTAGCCGCCGGGTTGTTTGAGGAAGCGGGGCTGCCCGTCCCCGAACTGTATATCCGCGCGGAGACGGAAGCGCCGCTGACGCGGGGGCTGGGCAGCAGCGCGGCGGCGATCGTCGGCGCGCTCGTCGCCGCCAACAGCCTGGCCGGGGAGCCGTTTGACCGGGAGCGGCTGTTTGCCATCGCCACCCGGCTGGAAGGCCACCCGGACAACGTGGGGGCTTCGCTGTTCGGCGGCATTGTGGTGGCGACGATGCCGGAGCGGGACGGAGAGCCGATCCCCTACGTCCGCCTTGCGCCTCCGGAGGGGCTGCACACGCTCGTGATCATTCCCGACTATCCGCTGTCGACGGAAAAGGCGCGCAATGTCCTGCCCGCTGTGTACAGCAAACAGGATGTCATATATAATGTTGGTCATAGCAGTTTGCTGGTGGCCGCTTTGGCCCAAGGCAGATTGGACCTGTTGGGTCAGGCGATGGGGGATCGGCTGCATCAGCCGTACCGGGCCGCGCTTGTCCCCGGCCTGCGTGAGATCCTGGACGGGGCGACCCGCAACGGCGCGCTCGGCGCGGCGCTGAGCGGCGCGGGGCCGACGATTCTCTGCTACTACTCGACGGACGCGGAGCGGGAGAAGCTGCAGGCGTTTGTGGACAGCGTGATGCGAAAGCACGGCGTTTGCTACCGGACGATGCGGTTGAGACCCGATGAGCGTGGCGCACAGGTGACAATCTCGACCAGATAGAGAATGCGGATAGGAGTATTGTCATGGAGAAACAATTGGCTTTTCTCGGACCGCGCGGAACGTTTTCGGAAGAAGCGGCCCGCGCCTTGACCGCGCGTCGGCCGTTTCGTTACCTGGCGTGTCCGAGCATCATCGACGTTCTGAACGCCGCTGCCACAGGAGAGGCCGACTACGGCGTGGTGCCGGTGGAAAACACGATTGAAGGCACCGTCAACGCGGCCATGGACTGGTTGATTCACGAGGTGGACCTGCCCATTTTGGCCGAACTGGCGCTGCCGATTTCGCAGCATTTACTGGTGGCCAAGCGGGACGACGCCCTGCCGCTTGCGGCCATTACCCGGATTTTGTCGCACCCGCACGCCATTGCCCAGTGTCACAACTTTATCCGCGAGCACCTGCCCCACGCCGAGATTGAGTACACCAACAGCACGGCGCAGGCGGCACAGATCGTGAGCGAGCATCCGGAGGAACCGTGGGCGGCGATCGGGACCCGGCTCAATCCGGAAATCTACCCGCTGTCGTTTGCGCAGCAGGAGATTCAAGACTATTCCAACAACTACACCCGCTTTGTCCTCGTCGGCCGGGAACCGCTGGATATGCCGCCGTCCGACAGGGAAAAGACGACCATCCTGGTCACGCTTCCGGAAGATTTTCCGGGCGCCCTCTACCAGGTGCTGGCCGCGTTCGCCTGGCGCAAGATCAACCTGTCCCGTATCGAATCCCGCCCGACCAAGAAAGGGCTGGGCAGCTACCTGTTCGTGATAGACATCGAACAAAAAATGGACGACGTGCTGCTCCCCGGCGCGTTTGCCGAGATCGAGGCGCTCGGCTGCCAGGTCCGCCAGCTCGGCACGTATCCGTTTTATCTGAAGGCCATCTCCTAGGAGATGGCCATGTGTGCGGACACAGGAGCTGCTAGGGGGAGAAGCACGTTTTCGGCTTTTCCGCGGAGCTGAACGGACGGCGCGCCGTCCAGCACGCCAAGGAACAGCAGGGGCGGGGCATTGTCATCGTGCAGGAAAACGGGATGATCATCGAATCGGCGGGAGCGGAAGACGAATTGACCTATCACAATCGCTCCGACGATCAAGACCTGCTGAACAAGCTGAAACGGGCAGGGGTCAGCGTGAAGACGTACAAAAAGCTGGAAGCCTTGATCCGCCGCATGAATTGGGACGCGTTTACCACGACCGATCTGTCCGCCCACTTTGCCATGACGAACCGCAACGCGATACGGATCATTGCCAGCCTGTGCGACTACGGCCTGGCGGAGTGTACCGGGGAAACGTCCCACGCCACGAGAGGGCGGCCGAGCAAAATGTACCGGCTCACGTGAGGAAAGGGGAACCCCCAATTCGGGCGCGGGCGGGCTGATCGCCGACCTTCTGAACCATTCGAACGGGCAAGGGCGTCGCGTTGGAGGAAAAAGGGCGGGTGAAGCGTTGCAAGTGCGTGACGGAGGGCGGCGGTTTCACTGCTCTGCCGCGGAACGCTCCCATCGGAACGGTTGTTTGACGACACGTCAGGCAGCCGTTTTTTCTTGCGCTCCGCAAGATGGGCGAAAGCCCTTTTTTGCCGGGGTGAGCAAAACGCCCATGGGTGCATACCATGGAAGGGAGTTTCCGAGAGGGAGGAGAAACAGTGAGAATCCACGTAGTCCAACGAGGCGACACCATGTGGAAAATCGCCAAAAAATACGGCGTCGATTTTAAGGAACTGCTGCGCCTGAACAGCCAGATAAAAAACCCCGACCTGATTTATCCCGGCATGCGGGTAAAAGTCCCGGCCAGGCGCGTGCCGGTTCGGCCGCAGCAAAACAGGACGTCCCCGTCCCATGAATCTCCCCGGGTAAAAGAAAAGCCGATCAAGGAAGAACAAGTGGAGCCGGAAGTGCCGCAGCAGATCGAGAAGCGGCCGATGGAGGCACCGGAAGAAGACAGGGAATTGGAGCTGGAACCGGAAACGGAACCGGAGACGGACACAGACATTGGGCAAGACCGCGAGCTGGAAATCGAGGCGGAACCGGAAACGCCGCAGGCCCTGCCTCCCAAGCCGCCCGCGAACGTGAGCCCGTACATGCCGCCCGTGCCGCCTGCACCGCCCGGCCAAGTGGGACCGTTTGGGCCGAATGTGCCGCCTGCACCGCCCGGCTACGTGCGTCCGTTTGGGCCGAATGTGCCGCCTGCGCCGCCCGGTTACGTGCGTCCGTTTGGGCCGAATGTGCCGCCTGCGCCGCCCGGCTATGTGCGTCCGTTTGTGCCGTACGTTGCGCCTGCGCCGCCCAGCAGGGTATCGCCGCAGGTTGTGCCTCCCCCCCAGCGTCCGGTCGCCCCGCAGCCGCCGATTCAGCCGATCCGGCCGCCCGTGCCGCCTCTACTGAGGCCAGTTCCGCCGACGGCTCCTCCAGCCAAGATGAGTCCGCCGCAGCCGCCGTCCTACGTCAGTCCGGCCCAGCCGCAGCCGCCGTACAGTCCGTACCCCGTCCGTCCGTATCCGACGCAGCCGATATGCCCGCCTTGCGGAAGGCCGCCGATGAGGCCGCAGGTGCTGCCGGAGACGCAGCCGCCGAACGCAAGGCCGCCGTGGGTAAGCCCGGAGACGCAGCCGCCGAACGCAAGACCGCCGTGGGTAAGCCCGGAGACGCAGCCGCCGAACGCAAGGCCGCCGTGGATAAGCCCGGAAACGCAGCCTCCGAACGCAAGGACGCCGTGGGTGAGTCCGGAAACGCAGCCGCCGAACGCAAGGACGCCGTCGGTGAGTCCGGAGACGCTGCCGCCAAACGTGATGCCGCCGTGGGTAGGCCCGGAGCTGCTGCCGCCGAACGTGCCGTGGGTAAGTCCGGAGATGCTGTCGCCAAACGTGCCGTGGGCGGGTCCGGAGATGCTGCCGCCGAACATGCCGTGGGCAGGTCCGGAGATGATTTCGCCGAACATGATGCCGCCGTGGGTGGGTCCGGAGATGCTGCCACCAAATATGCCGTGGGTAGGTCCGGAGATGATTTCGCCGAACATGATGCCGCCGTGGGTAGGACCGGAGCTGCTGCCGCCAGACGTGATGCCGCCGGAATACCTGTTTGAAGAAAGTCCGTACAGCCCGCCGAGGTGGCGGCGTCCGCCCGCCCGTACCCGCCGCAAGAAGAAGCGGCATCATCGGGAGTGGTGCGATTCGACGTCCAGCTCTTTCTCGTCCCGGGATAGCCGTCACGATGGTCCATATGACTTGCCCTATCAAGATTGTCGGTTTGACAGCGGCACACAGGAGAACGCTACACCGTTGACGTACCCTGCTTCCCATTCCATGCCGGCCCTGCCCGCTCAGGAAGTGTGGCCCAATTGGGAACAAGGGCACGATGAATCTTCCTCTTCCTGATCGTCAGGATATGAGCAGATCCTTTGTTCTTTCTCTTGAAAAAGCGTTCCGCTGCCGCATCTATGGGGTAAAGCCCCGGCGCAATGTTCATCTTCTCAAGACGGATCGGGGCCATTGGATCATCAAGGGCTACAAAGAACGGGAGAAGGCAGAGTGGGTGACCCGACTCTCCGATACCCTGCAAGAGAAAGGATTTTACCAAACGGTTCAGTACGTCTCCGATGAGCGCGGAGAGAAAATCTTTCCGTTTCAGAACCGTTACTACACCGTGATGAAAATGATCGATGGCCGGGAAGCCGACAACACCTCGATATCCGACGTAAAAAAATCGGCCGCGACGCTGGCCAGATTTCACCTGGCGGCCCGCGGCTTCCCCGCCCCTCATCCCTATGCCTTTGAAGGAAAGCCGGCCATGCTGGACAAATGGGAAAGCCGATTGGAACATTTCGAGCGGATCATCTGGCACGTGGAACAGAACGGCCCGCAAAACCGGCTGGAACAGATCATCCTGGAGATGGCGGATGAAGTCATCCGTGACGGCCGCGAGATTTTGCAGGCGGCGTACAAACTGCCGCTGGCGTCGGAGCTGTTTGCCGTGGTCGAACAGGGCACGCTCGCTCACCGGGACGTGGCCAGCCACAATTTTCTGATCACGTCGCGGGGCAGCTGCTACTTGATCGACCTGGACACCGTGGGCCACGACATGCAGCTCAGCGATCTGGTCCAGCTCATGGGGCGCATGCTGCTGATGCAGGGGTACCGCGTCGACTCGTTTGTGGAAGCGATTGAGGCGTACAGCAGCGTGAATGTGCTCAGCGATGCCCAAGTCTGGATGATCCACCAGCTTCTGCGCTACCCGGACAACTTTCTGCGCGAAGTGACGGGCGTGTACGCCAACAGACCGGGCTACACCATGCGCGGCGTTCTGCAGCTCGTGCAGATGGAAGCCCGCCTGCGCCGGTCGCGCCGGACGTTTCTGGAAACGGGCCACGCCATTTTCCAGCGCTCTCCCTGGGGCTCCTATCATTTTGTCGGGTGAACGAAAAAAGCTGACGGCACGGATGCCATCAGCTTTTTTTCGCGTTACTTGGAGGCCGCCTTGGACAGGTCGATGGAGTATTTGGCAAAGCCGTTTTCCAGCGTGGTCAGGTACTTGAGATGCGGCATTTTATCGGCAAACGGTTTGGCGTCCGGGGACGTGGTGAAGGTCACGTTTACCTTCCCGTTTACCGGAGCGAACGACCAGTTGTTGTCGGCGGCCGGGTTGATCGTCTTTTGGCTGAGGATGTAATCGATCACGATCTGGCGGTTTTCGTCCGGCGAGTCGATGACGATGTTGCTGCCGTCCAGACCCGGGAAGTTGCCGCCACCACTGGCCCGGTAGTTGTTGGTCACGACGATGAACTTGTCCTCCGCCTTGACCGGTTTGCCGTTGTACGACAGGTTCTTGATCCGGCTCGCGTTCGGATTGACCATCTTGCCGTCTTTGTCGTACCTGGACGGCTGGGTGACGTCGATCTGATAGGTGACGCCGTCGATCACGTCAAAGTTGTAGGTCGGGAAGGCATCGTTGATCAGCGGCTGCTCCTCCGTCTTGTTCACGTCGATCTGGTTGAATTGGCCGGCGGAGCGTTCCAGCCACTCTTTCAACTGCGCGCCGTTCACCAGCACCGCTTTCAACGTGTTGGGGTAGATGTACAGATCGGACACGTTCTTGATCGCGATGGTGCCGGCCGGGATGTTGGTGTAGTAGCTTGCCCCGTTGCGGCCGCCCGCCTTGAACGGAGCGCCTGCGGACAGCACCGGAATGCCGTCATACTCCGTGCCCTTGATGTTTTTCTCCACGTACCACTTTTGGGCGTTGGTGACGATCTGGATGGACGGATCGTCTTGGACCAGCGCAAAGTAGCTGAAGATCGGAGAAGTCGTCGTTCCCACCGCGGAGCGCACCCACTCGACGGTGTGGTCGTGGTCGTCCTTCACGGCGTTGACGATGGACGTGTCCACGTCGGCCAGCGCTTTTTTGTTCGTTTTGTCGTAGATCGGGATCGCCCGGGACGCGGAATCGACCACTTTCCATTTGCCGTTTTCCTGTTTCAGCGTCAGGTCGATCACGCCCAGATGGTTGCCCCAGTAGCCCGGCATGACGGCCGGCTTGCCGTTGATCAGCCCTTTTTCTCCGTCGACGCCCGGAATGTTTTCAAAGCCCGGGCCCGGGAAGACGGAGTGGGAGTGGCCGAACAGGATGGCGTCGATGCCGTCCACTTTGCTCAGTTGATAGCTGGCGTTCTCCAGATTGGCGCCCGCTTCGACGGGGCCGAGGCCGGAGTGGGGAATGGCGACGATGATGTCGGCTCCCTTTTTCTTCATTTCCGGCACGTATTTTTTCGCCGTCTCCACGATGTCCTTGGCGATCACCTTGCCTTCCAGGTTGGACTTGTCCCACAGCATGATCTGCGGCGGAACGAAGCCGATCACGCCCACTTTCAGCTTGACGTCCTTGCCGCTCTCGTCCTTGAACGTGCGCTCCAGGATCAGGTAAGGCGTGAACTTGTGCTGGTCGTTGTCCGGATTGTTGTCCTTGTCGTCCACGTACACGTTGGCGTTGACGTAGGGGAATTTGGCCCCCTTCAGGCTGCGCTCCAGATGCTCCAGGCCGAAGTTGAACTCGTGGTTGCCGATGTTGCCGGCATCGTAGTTCAACAGGTTCATCGCTTTGTAAACGGGATGGGTCTCGCCGTCCTTCAGCGGTTTTACCTTTGCCACGTAATCGCCCAGCGGATTGCCCTGAATCAGGTCGCCGTTGTCGAACAGCATCGAGTTTTTCGCTTCTTCGCGGGCTTTTTTGATCAGCGAAGCAGTCTTGGCCAGGCCGAACTCGTCCGTCTCCTTGTCCTGATAGTAATCGTAGTTGACGATGTGCGTATGGATGTCAGTCGTCTCCAAGAGGCGCAGCTTCAGCGTGGAGTCCCCGTTGGCGCTTGCCGGAACAAGCGGGAACGAAAGCGCTGCCACAACCAGGGAAGCGGGCAGGAGAAAGCCCGCCAGCTTGTGTGTGCGTGCCTTTTTCATAGGATTGCATTCCTCCCATGGAAAAAATAATAGATCGAAAGCAACCATAGTGTATCACGTCTGCTGCGAGTTGGGTAGATTTTCCACGAAAAGTTGTCGCAAAGATAAGAATTTTGGCGATTCCCTGGTATTTTCTTTCATTAAATTGGCAATACTGGTTGGAAACGGGTGTAAAAGGAGTACTGGGAATCATGAGGCGGCATTGGTTGTTTTACATGTCGTGGACGGCCGTGTTTGCCGTCGGTTTGGCCGGCGGCATTGCGGTAGGAGAAATGATCCGGGGCCAAAACGGGAGCGGATTCTCTTGGCTGGCCGCGGAGGCAGGCGGATCACTGGACGCCCTGGAGAAGCCGTACCAACTGGTGCTGGCACGCACCTACCTGTGCGGCGTCAAGGACGAGGAAATCAAACAGGTTCCGCACGATCAACTGGCGCAAGCCCTGGTGACGTACAGCGGGTGGGAGATTATCGCGTCCGATCCGGCCAAGCTGATCCTGTTTAAGCGGGAGAACGATCTCGCTCCGTCGTGCAAGGCAAACGGATACTTCGGCTTGTCGCCCGACGGCGTGCTGACCCTGTTCAACGGCCTGCCGGCGGAGCAGCAGGTGGTGCAGACGTTTTACCGGATCGACACGGCCAAAATGGAAACGAGACTGTCCAAGGATGAGCTGGAATCGCTGAAACGGGGCATCCGTGTCCGCGATCTGGCGGAGTACAACAGCGTGCTGTCCACGTACAGCGAGTTTCAGGCAGACGAAGCAGACAGTTGAACAGGGGGGCTGCCCGGGTGTGGGCAGCCTTTACTCGTCAGCAAAAACACCGGTGATTTTCCACCGGGCCCAGGGGGCGGTTCGGTACAAGTGAAAGACCCAGCGATCCTGCTTTGTCGCGCCATCGCTGTTTACGTAGTCGACCCGCACCGGGATCTCCACGGCGAGGGCGTCGGCGGTATCGCCTGGCTGTATCTCCTCTATCCGTTTGACGGAGTCAATCCCTTGAAGGAACGAGGGCAGTGCAAAACCGTCCGTGGTCATGCGCAGCGCCTGCAGATCGTGTTCGTTCAGGGAAGTGAGGAAGTAATCCACGAGCTGTTCCGGCGAGGCGGCCATCACCGTTTCCGGCAGTTTTCCCGACGCCTTCAAAATCATCAGGCTGTGGCTGGGGTCCGGCTCCTTCCGCCGGTGGGTGGAACTGCCCATAAAGTGGATGCAGAAATGGCCGGGGAACTGGTTGCCGCGGATCGTGCCCGCCCCGTGCGGCATGCCGTGCATCGAGGCGGCGAAGTACGTGCCGTTCACCTCCACCAGGATTGCCCGGCGCTTCCAGCTCCACCTGCCCTGGTAGATCTGTTTCATAATCCGGGTGTCCTCCTTGGTGAGCGGCTGCACGTCGGCGTGACGGCTGCCCGCCCGCCGCTGCACGCGGAACCGTTCCCCTGTCTCCAGGTCGATGACGGTGGCGTAGCCCATCCGTTTGAACACGCGGCGCACTTCGCTCCAATCAAGCGGTTTGCCGAAGTGGACCTGTTCCAGACGATGCACGTACCCGTCCAGCTCTTTGGCGGCATCGGCGGTCAGGTGCACGGCAGACTGCCGGTTTTGGTCGTACAGGCGGCCGTCATACCCGTACAAAAAGGAGCGGGAGCCGATGGTGACCGTCGCCCTGACGGGTTCGGGCGGGGAGCCGGCGGGGCCGGTGGGGCTGCGCAGGATGACCTGTGCCAGCCCGTCCGGTTGGCGAATCGACAGCGTGGACAAAAAGTCGGCATTCGGCCCGACGCTGACGGCGATCAGCAGATCGGGCGGGGGTGCGGCCGCTGTGGTCTGCAGGGGCTGCCCCAACAGCGTAGAGTAGAGGAAGAATGTGACGATCAGGACATAACGCAAGTCAGGACACCTCCCGCGTGATAGTGTGCCCTGCCGGGTTCATCCCGCTTGCGGAACAAATCTTGCCATCATAACTAGGAGACGCTCACGCCATACTGTTTTCATACGGCGCTCCAAGGAGGAGTCTTTCCAGCATGTCTTCGATGCCTCGAGGAAGCTACAAAGACCAGTATCACCAGCGTTTGTACGTTCAATTGAACCAGGGGCACAACAAGCTCGACTATCGCCGGATCAACCAGATCCGCGAGCAGATGCGGGATGGCGTGGACGAATACGCGCACATGCAGCACGACGAAGCGGATGCACTTGGATTGAACAAACACTAGGTGACGCCGTATGCAGCCCGACCCTGTGAAAGGGTTGGGCTTTTTATTTTGGGAATGGAAATGCACGTTCGCTTTTTCTCCGCTTTGTGGTACAGTAGGAACAGAAACTTGTACGCGGAGAGTGGGCCCATGCGCATCATCGGTATCGACCCCGGCATTGCCATCGTCGGGTTTGGCATCTTGGACAAACAGGGGAGTCAACTGCGCCCTGTGCAGTACGGCAGCATTCAGACGGAGGCGGGCCTGCCGGTTCCGCTGCGGCTGAAACAGGTCTTTGAAGCGATGCAGAGCCTGCTTGATACATACCGGCCGGAAGAGATGGCCGTCGAGAAGCTGTTTTTCAACAAAAACGTCACGACCGCGTTTACGGTCGGGCAAGCGAGGGGGGTCATCCTGCTGGCCGCCGAAATGGCCGGCATTCCCGTCTACGAATACACGCCCATGCAGGTGAAGCAGGCGGTTACCGGCTATGGCGGAGCGGAAAAAAGGCAGATTCAGGAGATGACGCGAATGCTGCTCCGGTTGAAGGAGACGCCCAAACCGGACGACGTCGCCGACGCCTTGGGCATCGCCATCACCCACGCGCAGTTCCGCGCGTTTATCTCCCTTTCGGAAGGAGCGCAACGATGATCGATTTTGTGGAAGGCACGCTGGCATACCTGGATGCCGAATACATCGTCATTGAGGCCGGCGGCATCGGCTATCGCCTCTTTTGTCCCAACCCGTACCAGTTCGTCCGGTACGAAGGGACGAAAACCAGGCTGTACACCCATCACCACGTCAGGGAAGACGCCATCCTGCTCTACGGGTTCGCCACGCGGGACGAACGCGACTTGTACCGCAAGCTGCTGGACGTCAACGGCATCGGCCCCAAAGGAGCGCTGGCCATCCTGGCCGCCGCGACGCCGGAACAGATCGTCATGGCCGTTCAACAGGAGAACGTCTCCTATCTGACGAAGTTCCCCGGAATCGGGAAAAAGACCGCGCAGCGGATGATCCTTGACTTGAAAGACAAGCTGACCGGCTACACGCCGTCGGCGGTCATGGCCGTCGCCGCAACGGAACTGGCGGCAGGCGAAAAGGCGGCTTCCGCGCTTCAGGAGGCGCTGGAGGCGCTGACGGCGCTGGGCTATTCCGACGCCGAACTGCAAACGATCCGCGGCGCCCTGTCCGAAGCGGCCAAGGGTGGCGCGGCGGTGGAACAGTTGATCAAGCAGGGGCTTGCGCTGTTAATGAGGGGGTGAGGAGTTGGATCATCGCATCATTACGACGCAGATGCATGCGGAAGAGGATGCGGCGGAGCTGAGCCTGCGTCCCCGCTATCTGAACGAATACATCGGACAGCAGCAGGTAAAGGATAATCTGAAGGTGTTCATCGAGGCGGCCAAAATGCGCAAGGAGGCGCTGGACCACGTCCTGCTGTACGGTCCGCCCGGCCTCGGCAAAACCACCTTGTCGCAAATCATCGCCAACGAACTGGGGGTAAACATCCGCACCACCTCCGGCCCGGCGATCGAACGTCCCGGCGATCTGGCCGCGCTGCTCACCAATCTGCAGGAGGGCGACGTGCTCTTCATCGACGAGATCCATCGGCTCAACCGCAGTGTGGAAGAAGTGCTGTACCCGGCGATGGAGGACTTTGCCCTGGACATTGTCATCGGCAAAGGGCCAAGCGCCCGCAGCGTCCGGCTGGACCTGCCGCCGTTCACGCTGGTCGGGGCCACCACCCGGGCGGGGATGCTCTCGTCGCCGCTGCGGGACCGCTTCGGCGTGGTCAACCGGCTGGAGTTCTACACCGTTCCCGAACTGACGTTCATCGTCACCCGGGCCGCCGACATTCTGCAGATCGGCATCACCGAGGGCGGTGCCGAAGAGATTGCCAAACGCTCGCGAGGAACGCCCCGGGTGGCCAACCGGCTGTTGAAACGGGTGCGTGATTTCGCCCAGGTGCAGGGAGAGGGCGTGATTACCGCGGAGATTGCCCGCGAAGCGCTGGAACGACTGCAGGTGGATGCCTGCGGACTGGACCACATCGACCACAAACTGCTGCTGGCAATCATCGACCGGTTTGACGGGGGACCGGTCGGGTTGGACACGATTGCTGCCACGATCGGAGAGGAAGGGCAGACGATTGAGGACGTCTGCGAGCCGTACCTGCTGCAAATCGGCTTCATGCAGCGGACCCCCCGCGGCCGCGTGGTGACGCCGCTGGCTTATCAACACTTTGGTCGGGAGATGAAAGCGTGAATCCGGTAGCCAAACTGCTGATTATTGGAGGAGCCGTGCTGATCGCAATCGGTCTCTTGTGGCAGCTGGGCGGCCGCTTCCTGCCGCTCGGGCGCCTGCCCGGAGACATCGTGGTGGAAAAGGAAAACGTAAAGTTCTACTTTCCCATCGTCACCTGCATTGTGATCAGCATTCTGCTGTCATTGGCCGGCTATTTGTTCCGCCTGTTCAAATAGCCATGAAAGACGGGAGCCTGCGCTTCGTTTGAAGAGCGGGCTCCTTTTTTGATATAGCATCAAAAATCGACGTAATTAACAAAATATTTACAAAAATTATTTTTATGGTACTCTGGTAACAGTATTTACAGATAATGGTGAAATACTGTTGGGGGCGTACCAATGTCGTTTGCAGAGATGGTAAAGGCGCATCGATATAAAAAGAAGATGACATTAAGCGAATTAGCTGAGAAAACCGGCATTAACAGAAGCGTGCTGTCACGCATTGAAACTGGAGAGACAAAGCGTCCGGGATTTTCAAAGTGTCAGAAAATAGCTACAGTGTTACATATTCCGCATGAGCGTATTATCTCTTTTTACCTGGACATCTCAGAGCGAGCTGACATGATAAAGCGGTTGTTGAAGGAAGCCATCGCCTGCTCGGACAGGTACATCGTCCGCGAAGCGGCGAACAAGTTACTGGAAACGCCAAAAATGAACACATTCCTCGCGCTCGATCATTTGTTTCAGGTGGCGAAAGCGTCAGACGCAGAGGAAATCAAACTTACGCTTTACGACGTGATGATTGCCTATACAAAAAAGCGTGGCATCCCGTTTTATTTGGCAAAGGCTCTTTTTGAACGCTACCTGATTGAACGATACGACTTTTTCAGGATGGAGGAATCGTATCGCAGAGGGAAGGACCTTTTGGTTTATATGGAATACTTGCAGCCCGCGGAACGTATTGAAGCTTACTATCGATTGGGCTTACAGGCTTACGCGCTAAAATACTTTGACGAGTGTATCAGCCTGTGCAAGGAAGCGGTTGAGAAAGACAGTTCGGAAAACGAATTACAATCATCAGCGCTTTTGGCCATTACAAACGCGTACATAAATGTGGGCGATTGTATTCTCGCCGAGCTTTACCTGAAGAAGTACGAGAAACATCCCTATTCGCAAGCCAATCGCGCAAGATATCTGCGTGCCCAGCTTTACGTCAAAAATTCGGAATTCGACAAGGCAATCGTAGAACTGAAAGCGTGCCTCGCTGACTCTGCTCACGATGGTCGTATTGCTATTGCGGTAGACCTTTTGGAAGTTTATTTGCAGACCGGGGACAGTGACGGGGTAAACGAACTGGTGAAACAGGAAGGCGAATTCATGCCGAAGGTTCTAAACACGCCAAAAAAACTGGAGCATGTGGCGCTGTATTATAAGCTGAAAGGCATGCACGAATTGGCTTGTAAACAGATCGACGAGGGCTTGGAAAGTCTAACGAAAAGCATCTCGTTTTACCGGCAATTAGGCGCTCATGCGGAAATCTATGAGTGTAGCGGGATTGTGCAGGGGTTTCTTTTAGGTTCACTCTCATTTCATGAAAAGTTGTTTCTGCTTAAAAATAGCTACTAGAGATCATAAAGCGCCGACGTCCTTTATCCGACGTCGGCTTACTTCTTGTTTCCCGTAAAAATCCCCTCTTCCGGTCCCAAATTCGCAAACGGGGCAGGAAAAATCGCGATTTTGTCGAAAAAACATGGGAGTTGATGCCATTTTTCGACGCGCAACAAATCATCGGAGAGGAAGGACGAGACGGCATGTGCAAGCGTTGGATGGGGAAAGTCCTTACGGCCGGCCTGCTGTCGGCGGCGCTTCTGGCGGGACAGGTTCCCGTGGAGGCGGCCGACCCCAGCATAAGGGTCGCGCTGTTCATCGATATCGGACAAGGGTACCGCGGCGTGGTGCCGACAGTGACGCTGACCAGCGGCACGGGATTGGAGGTGACGCTGCGCGGCAGCGAGGGGACGGCAAAACTGCCTGCCCTGGGGCAGGATGCGGCGCGTTTTCGCGTCGACGAATATCACCTGCTGGTGACGGAAACGGGCGACCTCAACCGGGCCCAGCAGGTGGCGCAGCAGCTCAGCCAGCGCAAGTGGGACGCCTCCATCCAGGTGGTGCAGCGGGGCGGACAGACACTGTACCAGGTGGTCAGCGGCACGTACGACACGTATCAGGCGGCGGCAGCCCAGGCCCAGACAATCGCCCAGGCGATCGGGCAGCAGCCGGCGGTCAAAGGGCCGATGAGGCTGGAAGCGGGCCGCTTCGGCAGTTGGCAGCAGGCGTTGGATGCGCAGACGGCGCTGGCTGCCGCAGGACTCCCGGCGTACCCGGTGCTGCTGGCGGACGGCGGCAAGCTGGAGTACGCTGTGTGGATCGGAGACGAGGTAAGCCAGGACGCTCTCCAGCGCCTGGCGCAAAAAGCGGCGGCGGCCAAGCCCGGCTATTCCTACCGGGCAGCGGCGGGGCGTTCGTACGCGGTGCTGAAAAAGGACGTGTACGGCTCCGAGACCATTTGGAAATACGCGTTTTCGCCGCAAGCCAAGCTGATCGTGGAGCCGAAGAAGGGAGGCGCCCTGCCGCTGATCGGCGTGGAGGAGCGGGACCAGCGCAAGTACCGGGGGAAAATCGAGCTGTCCGAGTACAACGGGCATCTGACGGTCGTCAATGAACTGCCGCTGGAGCAGTATCTGTACGGCGTGGTCGGCTCGGAAATGGCTCCGGGCTGGCCGCTGGAAGCGCTCAAGTCGCAGGCCGTGCTGGCCCGCACGCGGGCGCTCGGCCAAGGGAACAAGTACGGCGTCGCCAACGTATCCGACACCGTGTACGAGCAGGCGTACTACGGGTACGGGCGGGAGTCGGCCGATATCCGCCAGGCCGTCGACCAGACGGAAGGCGAAGTGATCAAGTACAGGGGGAAACTGGCTGAAGCCTTGTTCTATTCCAACGCCGGCGGCATGTCCGCCGACGGTACGGAAGTGTGGGGCAATCCCGTTCCTTACCTCCGTCCCGTGCCGAGCGAGGACCGCGGACCGCTGGAAACGGCCAACCGCTGGTACTACGTGTCGCTGCCGGACGGCACCCTGGGGTATGTGCGCAGCGACCTCGTCCGGTTGAACGGGGGCGTCAATCCCGTGGGATTGAAGCAGGCCGTGATCGCGACGGAGGGGACCAACTTGCGTTCCGGCCCCAGCACCACCTACCACCGCGTACTCTCCACGCTTCCGGCAGGGACGCAGGTGACGATCATCCGGGAGGAACCGGAAGAGAACGCCTACGCCTGGACCCGGGGACCGTATACGCCGGAAGAAGTGGCGGCGATGGTCAACGCCAGCCAGGATCGCAACAAGGCACCGCGGGTCGGCGGATCGGTGGAGTCGCTTGTCGTCACCAAACGGGGGCCGTCGGGACGTGTGCTGGAAATGGAGGCGAACGGCGTGACGCTCAAGGTGTCGTCGCCGGACGCGCACCGCTCGATCTTCACCCAGGGCGGAAGCGGTTTGCGCAGCACCAAGTTTGACGTGGAAGAAATGGGGACGTTTACGGTGCTGGGCGCGGACGGCAAACGGCGCGAGTACACGCGGGGCGGCAGCGTGGCGGCGATCGGGGCCGACGGATGGGAGCCGGCTTCGGCCAACGGCTACAGCGACCAGTTCCTGATTTACAGCGGCACCGGCGACTGGCGCACGCTCAGCAAGCGGCAGATGTTCCTGTTCCGCGGCAACGGCTTTGGCCACGGCCTCGGCGTCTCTCAATACGGCGCGAAGGCGATGGCGGAGAACGGGTATGACTACAAGCAAATCTTGCAACACTACTACCAGGATGTGACAATCGAGCCGTGATTGCGGTCGCGGCTCGTTGAACTGCAGATGAGGAGTCGGAATTGTGGACGTACAACTCTTTGATTTTGAACTGCCGGAACGGCTGATAGCGCAGCATCCCCTGAAGGATCGGACGGCGTCCCGACTGCTTGTCCTCGACAAGCGGACAGGGGAGATGGCGCACCGCCGCTTTACGGATTTGGTGGAATACCTGCGGCCGGGCGATGTGCTGGTGCTCAACGACAGCCGCGTGCTGCCCGCCCGCCTGATCGGGGAAAAGGCGGGGACGGGAGCCAAAATCGAAGTGCTCCTGCTCAAGTCGCTCGGCGGCGACCGCTGGGAGACGCTGGTCAAGCCGGGCAAGCGGGTGAAACCGGGGACGGAAGTGGTTTTTGGCGGCGGACTGCTGCGCTGCGTCTGCGAAGAAGTGACGGAGACGGGCGGGCGCATTGTCCGTTTTCAATACGAAGGGATATTTTACGAGATTCTGGACCAGCTCGGCACCATGCCGCTGCCGCCGTATATCCACGAACAGTTGGAAGACCAGGAGCGCTATCAGACGGTGTACGCTCGTGAACGGGGATCGGCGGCCGCTCCGACGGCAGGCCTTCACTTTACCGAGGAGTACCTGCGGCGGATTGCGGAAAAGGGCGTCGAGATCGCCTATGTCACGCTGCACGTCGGATTGGGCACGTTCCGCCCGGTCACCGCTGATGTCGTCGAAGAGCACGTGATGCACGCCGAGTATTACGACATTCCGCCGGAGACGGCCGAGACGGTCAACCGGGCCAAGGCGGAAGGCAGGCGCGTCATCGCGGTCGGCACCACCTCCTGCCGGACGCTGGAGACGGTGGGCGGGCTGCACGACGGCAGGCTGGCGGCCGGATCGGGCTGGACGGACATTTTCATCTATCCGGGCTACCAGTTCCGGATTATCGACGGCCTGTTGACCAACTTCCACCTGCCCAAGTCGACGCTGGTCATGCTGGTCAGCGCGCTGGCCGGCCGGGAAAACGTGCTGCGGGCTTACCGGACCGCGGTTGCCGAGGAATACCGCTTTTTCAGTTTCGGAGATGCCATGCTGATTTTGTAAAACCGGGGGCTCACCCCCGGTTTTTCCTTGTGAAAAGCTGCCAGTTTCTATATAATAGGTGAGAATTACATCCAGAGGTTGAGGAGTGCACACAGATTGGCTGTACGCTACGAATTGATCAAAACCTGCAAGCAGACGGGGGCGCGGCTTGGCAAGCTGCATACGCCGCACGGGACCATTGACACCCCCGTGTTCATGCCGGTGGGAACGCAGGCGACCGTCAAGGCGATGAGTCCGGAGGAACTGAAGGAGATCGGTGCCGGCATCATCCTGAGCAACACCTATCACCTGTTTCTTCGGCCCGGTCACGAAATTGTCCGGGAGGCGGGCGGGTTGCACGGCTTCATGAACTGGGACCGGGCGATTTTGACCGACTCCGGCGGATTTCAGGTGTTCAGCCTGAGCAATTTGCGCAAGATCACGGAAGAAGGCGTCTTCTTTCGCTCCCACCTGAACGGGGAGAAGCTGTTTATCGGACCGGAAGAAGCGACTCAGATACAAAATGCGCTCGGCGCCGACATCTTCATGGCGTTTGACGAGTGCGCGCCGTACCCGGCCGAATACGATTACGTGAAGCAGTCGATGGAGCGGACCACGCGCTGGGCGGAGCGCTGCCTGAAAGCCCACACCCGGCCAGAGGACCAGGCGCTGTTCGGCATCGTGCAGGGAGGCATGTACAAGGATTTGCGCGAGCAGAGCGCCCGCGACCTCGTCTCGCTCGATTTTCCCGGGTACGCGATCGGAGGATTGAGCGTCGGCGAACCGTTTTCGTTGATGTACGAGGTGCTGGAGCATACGGTGCCGCTGCTGCCGTCCGGCAAGCCGCGCTACCTGATGGGCGTGGGTTCCCCGGACGCGCTGATCGAGGGAGCAATCCGCGGCATCGACATGTTTGACTGCGTGCTGCCCACCCGCATTGCCCGCAACGGGACATGCATGACAAGCCAGGGCCGGCTGGTGATCCGCAACGCGAAGTACGCCCGCGACTTCACCCCGCTGGACCCGAACTGCGACTGCTACACCTGCAAAAACTACACCCGCGCCTACATCCGCCATCTGATCAAGGCGGACGAAATCTTTGGCGTCCGGCTCACCACATATCACAACCTGTATTTTCTGGTAAAGCTGATGGAACAGGTGCGTCAGGCGATTGCCGAAGACCGGCTGCGCGATTTCCGCGACCAGTTTTTCGCTCAATACGGATTGAGTGAAGATAGATCTTTCTAAGCAAAAAGGAGGACAATCATGCAACAACTGCAAAGCTTTCTGCCCATCATCATCATGTTTGCGATCTTCTATTTCCTCTTGATCCGCCCGCAGCAGAAGCGGCAGAAACAGCGCAACGCCATGCTGGCGGCGCTGAAAAAAGGAGATAAAGTCGTAACCATCGGCGGCATGCACGGCACGATTCAGGATCTGTCGGACGATACCGTCACGCTGCGGATCGCCCACAACGTCCACGTCACGTTTGACCGCGGCGCCGTCAACAACGTGGTGTCCGCAAGCGAACCGGCTGCGGAATCGAAGGAAGAGTCGAAGTAAGCCGCCGTCCACGCGAAAACATCCGGCCTCACGCAAAGGTGCCGGATGTTTTTCTTGTTTGCCCTCGGGCCCGGACGCGGGGCGAGACCGGATGCCGCCTGCGGACGTGGTCCCGCGACCCCCTTCCGTGAACCGGTTCAATACCGCTTGGAAGCGGAGTTGACGCCGAATATGCCGCCGACGGCCGCCGTCACAAACGCTCCCAGCAGGTACACCAGGGTGTTCCACTGCATGGTCGCGTCGAAGCCCAAAAACCCGATCAAAAGCACGAGCAGGAAGTAGGACAGACCGGTCAGACCGCCGTAATACCAGCCTTTTCCTCCGCAGCGGCGCCCTGTGACGTAGCCGCCCAACAGCAGGCCCAGCGCGTTGATCGCGTAGGTGAAGTACGGCAGGGAGCTTTCGCGCAGGTTGGTAAAGGACAGCAGCAGGGCGGCCAGGAGAGCGCCCGTCAGCACCAGACCGAGCGTGTACAACAGACCCGTAAACACCGAGGTGGAAGCACTCCGCACGGATAACCCTCCTCACTGGTCAGTTTGTACCATCTATATGACAGGCTTGGGCGGCGTATTCATCTTCGCGTTGAACATCGGAAGGAATTTTCGTATGATGGATGAGGAACCAGACGGGGGGTGAGGAATACGTGATCAAGACTTACTTTTACAACCACTCGGAACAGAAGATGTACCACGATGTCGACCTGAGCAAAAAGGACGAATGGCTGAAGTCACCGGAAGATTTGCTTTGGATTGATCTGTACGATGTGGGGAACAATGAACTGCAGTACATTGCCAAAATCTTTGACTTCCACCCGCTGGCGATTGAAGACTGCCTGCACGTCAGCCCGCGTGCCAAGGTAGACAAGTACGACGACTACTACTTTTTCGTGTTTCATGCCCTGCGCTACAACGAAGAGAGCGACGACGAAATCACCACGGTGGAACTGAACGTTTTTCTCGGTCCCAATTACATCGTCACGATTCACAAGTCGCCGATGAACACGATCGGCCGAATCGCGGCCATGTGCCACCGGAACATCTCCTATCTGAACCGCGGTCCCGACTACCTGCTGTACGCGATTGTGGACGGCATCACCGACGAGTACTTCCCGATCATGGACAGGATCAGCGTGCGGATCGACGAGCTGGAAGACGAGATCTTCGAGCACAAGATGGAGGAGATCACGGAAGAATTCCTGGCGCTGAAGCGAACGATTATTTTGATTCGTCGCGTGATTTTACCGCAGAAGCGCATTTTCGCCAATGTCAACGGACGCTATTCGTTTGACATATCCGAGGAAAACGTTCCGTTCTACAGCGACCTGACGGATCACCTGGAGCGGATTGCCGACTCCACGGAAACGTTCCGCGACCTGGTCAACGGCGCGCTGGACACCTACTACACGATCATCAGCGCCAAGACCACCGAGACGATGCGCGTGCTGACGATCATCTCCACGATCATTCTGCCGCTGACGTTCATCACCGGATTGTTCGGAATGAACACGTTCAGCTGGCTGGGCCCGGAGGCGGAACCGTACATGCTGATCACCGCCCTCGTCGTCATGATCGGCATGACCTTTGCCATGCTGCACATCTTCCGCAAGCGAAAGTGGCTGTAGCGCAGTCGGGCGGGGATTAGGCAAAATTGGCGCTTATACTCGCACGGCCTCCCGCGGAGACTAACGTCAAACTCTGCGTGGGGAGGCCGACGGAAATGGAAGATCTGACAACTGCGCTGATGCGCACCCTGTTTTCCTATTTCTTTCTCCTGGTCCTGCTGCGCCTGATGGGCAAGCGGGAATTGGGCAAACTGTCCGTCTTTGACGTCGTCATCTCCATTATGTTGGCAGAGATGGCAGTACTGGCGATTGAAGAGATCGACAAACAGGCGTTCCTGTTCTACGTCCCGATGCTGTTGATCGGACTGCTGGAAGTCGGCATGGCGTATTTGTCGATGAAAAACAAGAAGATTCGCGACGTGGTTGGCGGTTCGGCCGACTTGATCATTGAAAACGGCCAGATTCGCGAAGACGCGATGCGGCGCAACCGGCTCACCTTTGACGACCTGATGGTTCACCTGCGGCAGAAGAACATCAAGAACCTGGCGGACGTGGAATTTGCCGTTCTGGAGCCGACCGGGCAGATGAGCGTCTTTCCCAAACAGTCGAAGCACCCGCTGACCCGGGAAGACCTGAAGCTGCCGAATCCGAAACCGCAGGGCGGGGTGACGTTTACGGGGCTGCCGATCCCGCTGATCCTGGACGGCCAGGTGCGGGAAGAGGCGCTGAGAAAAATCGGCCAGAACAAGCTGTGGCTGAAACGGGAAATCCGCAAGTACGGGATCAAGGACATCCGCGATGTCTCGTTCTGCAGCATCGACGAGCGGGGGATCATCTACCTCGACACCAAGGACAAACCGCTGCATTGACGAAAAAGGCGTCAGCGCCGGGGGAAAAAGATGGCCAACTGTTCGCCGATCCAGGGGATGCGGCGGACGTCCTGTTTGCCCAGAATCCGCATCGCCACGAGCAGCACCAGGTACAAAAGCGTGCTGGCGGCGGAGCAGAGGAGGAGCAGCCGGATGACCGGCGCGTCGGCAAACCAGTGGGCGGCCATGTACGAACCGGCGTATCCCATGGCCACCATCGCCGCGCCGATCTTGCACAGCTCCAGCACGTTCACGGTGAAGCCGATCACCTTGACCAGGCTGGCGAGGTGCAGGAGCGTGACCAGCGTGATGTTGATGTTGAGCGCGATCACCGCTCCGTGAATGCCGAACTGGGGCTGGACGGTGAAGATAAACATCGCGGCTGTCTTGACAACGGCGCCGATCAGCGTGTTGCGGAAGACCACCTGCGCGTAATCAAGACCCTGCAGCGCAGCCGCCAGCGGCGCCTGGAAAAAGAGGAAGACGGAAAACGGCGCCATCTCCTTCACAAGCAGCCCCACGTCCGGGTTGTTGTAAAGCAGCCCGCTGAGCGGCTCGGCAAAAATGTACAGCAGGACGGTACACGGTGCTCCGATGACGAGTGTGATCCGCATCGCCTGGTAGATGCGCCGATGCACGAGAGGAGCATTTTTTTGATAGGACGCTTCCGCCACGGCAGGAACGAGCGAAACGGACAAGGAATAGGTTAAAAACGTAGGAAACAAGAGCAGAGGGACGGCCATCCCGGCGAATTGACCGTACAGGCTGGTCGCGACCGTCGTCGACACTCCGGACATCACCAGGGCGAACGGCACGATCATCGGCTCCAGCACATAGGCGATCGAGCCGACGATCCTGCTCAGGGTGACGGGAAGCGATACGCTGAACAACTGGCGCAGGCTCTTCCGGCTCTGTGAAAATACAGCCAGCAGCGGCTGTTCCCAGACGCGCGCCGCCGTGTTCCGGCTGGACCGCCGGTACTGCCAGAGAATGTACAGAAGGCCGGCCGCTTCGCCGAAAATGATGCTGCCGACGGCGCCTGCGGTGGCGTATTGGATGCCGAGCGGCAGAAAGGCGAGCGTCATCACGACCACCAGCACCATGCGGACCACCTGCTCCACCAACTGCGAGACGGCGGTCGGCGTCATGTTGTGTTTGCCTTGAAAATAGCCGCGCAGCACCATCGAAATGCTGGCGATCGGGATCACCGGCACCGCGGCCAAGAGGACGATGTCCGCCCGCGCATCGGCAAACAGCAGCTGCGAGATGCGCCCGGACAGCGCGAGCAAAAGCGAGCACAGGATCAGGCTGATTCCCCCGGTGACCGCCAGCGCGAGCAGCAGGAACCGGCGGCTCTGCCGGCTGTCCTGCGCCGCCTCCGTTTCCGCCACCTGCTTGGCGATGGCGACGGGCAGACCAAACGTGGTGACCGTGATGAGAAAATACAGCAGGGGAACCACCATCTGGTACAAGCCCATCCCTTCCGCGCCGATCAAGCGCGACAGGACGATGCGGTTGGCAAAGCCGAGCACCTTGGTCACGCCGCCCGCGATGATGAGGATGACCGTTCCGTAAAAGAAAGACTGTCTCATGGCAGGCTCCTTTACCGCCCAAATTTCGTGAACAGTTCGTACTATAAGAATATGGACGTGCCGCTCACGGCATGACTACTTTGAGGGGGAGAGCAGATGGACGAGCAGCGCAAACGGGAATGGTACGCACAGGTGGCCGGCCTGTGCGAAAGCAAGGCAGAGGAATTCGCCCTGCTCGGCTACGAAAACGTCACGGCGGAGGACGTCTGGGAGTGCGTCACCGCCGCATACAAGGAAATTCCGCCCCTGCACCGCCTGGTCAACGACATCCTGTCGCTGAAACCGACCAAGTACATGAACTGGCTGATGCTGCAAATGTACAAGCAATCCCAGTGAAACTTTTCGCCTCAACATTCGTAAAAGTAGGCTGATGCGTACGACAAGGGGTTGGTTGCCATGGTTTTGCTTTCCAGCAAAAATTGACACGTTTTTTTCCACTTCGCTATAATGGGCATATTGGTTTGCGTCTTCTGACGGAACCCTGGAAGGAAAGAGGGGTATTACTACATGATCAAATGGGGAAGATTCCTCCTGTTCCTGGTCGTCGTGGGCATGCTGGCCACGCTCATCACCACAACGACCCAGCAGGTGGCAGGCAAGATCCGGCTTGGTTTGGACCTGCAGGGCGGCTTTGAAATTCTCTACGTCGTAGAGCCGCTGGAGCCAAACCAAAAAGTGGATATCGAATTGTTGAAAGCGACCGCGAGCATGGTCGAAAAGCGGGTCAACATCGGGGGCGTGGCGGAACCCGTGATTGAGACGGAGCTGCCCAACCGCATCCGCGTCAAGATCGCGTCCGAGAAGGCCAATCAGGACGAGCTGCGCGAGTTGATCGGCAAACCGGCGGTGCTGGAGTTCCGCGACGAAAAGGGCAACGTGCTCCTGCGCGGAAGCGACCTTGCCCCGGGCGGTGCGGGCGTCGGATACGACGACCTGAAACGTCCGGTCGTGACATTGAAAATTTCCGACCCGAAAAAGCTGGAAGACATCACCCGGGCCAATCTGGGCAAACATATGGCCATTTACCTGGACGACAACCTGCTGACCAATCCGGTCATCCAAAACGTGATTACCGGCGGAAGCGCCCAAATCACCGGCAACTACACGCAGGAGTCGGCGCAGGAACTGGCTGACATCCTCAATTCGGGCGCCCTGCCGGCGAAACTGATCGAGAAGCAGGTGACCTCGGTCGGCGCGTCGCTCGGTACGCTGGCGCTGCAAAAAACGATCTACGCCGGCTACGTGGGCGCCGCGCTGATCATCGTGTTCATGCTGCTGGTGTACCGTCTGCCCGGTCTGATCGCCAACATCACGCTTGTCGCGTTTACCTACTTCTGTCTCGTCGTGCTTGACTGGATGGACGCGACGCTCACCCTGCCGGGGATCGCCGGTTTCATTCTCTCCGTCGGGATGGCGGTGGACGCCAACATTATTACCTACGAACGCATTCAGGAAGAGATTCGCGCCGGAAAGACGATTCTGTCTGCGTTCCGTGCGGGGGAACGCCGTTCGTTGATCACGATCATCGACGCGCACGTGACCACGCTGATCGCGACAGCGGTGCTGTTCTACTTCGGGACAAGCTCCATCCAAGGGTTCGCGATCGTGCTGGCCATGACGCTGATCGTCAGCGTCATCACCAACGTGTTTGGTTCCCGCTTCCTGTTGTGGCTGCTCGTCCGCTCCAACATGATCAAGAAGCCGTTCTGGTTCGGGGTAAAGGAGAGTGAGATCGGTGAGCTCTAAACGACACGAAGATATTGTCAAATTTGACATCGTCAAAAACCGGCGGAAGTTCTTTCTCTTTTCCGGTGCCATTCTCGTCCTGGGCCTGCTTGTCACGCTGTTTATGGGATTGAACCTGGGGGTCGACTTCAAGGCGGGGACCCGCCTCGACATCTACATCGGCAAAGAGTTTAATCCGGCCGACGTGGAACAGTTGATCAAGCAGCACGTGCCGAATACCGTCTTCACCCATGTAACGCCCTATGGCGACCATCAGGCACAGACCCGTTTTGACCAGACGGTGGACGCTGAAAAGCTGAAAGCGCTGGAAAAGGCACTGAAGGACAAGTACGGGCCGCAGGTAACCAAGCAGGAAGCGACGGTTGATCCGAGCATCGCCCGCGAACTGGTGCAAAAAGCGGCAATTGCCGTAGCGATTGCCGGCGTCGGAATCATCGTGTACATCGCGATTCGCTTCCAACTGCTGTTTGGCATCGCCTGCATCGTCGGTCTGATCCACGACGTTCTGGTTCCGATCGCGCTGTTCTCCGTGTTCCGGCTGGAAGTGGATTTGACGTTCATCGCGGCGATTTTGACGATTGTCGGTTATTCGATCAACGACACGATCGTAATTTTTGACCGGATTCGGGAAAACCTAAGAACGATGAAGTCCAAAACCGTGGAAGATCTGGAACACCTGGTCAACGTCTCGCTGTGGCAGACGATGCGCCGCTCCATCTTCACGGTGGCGACGGTGTTCTTCACCGCCCTGGCGATTGCCGTACTGGGCAGTGAAAGCATCCGCAACTTCTCCCTGGCCCTGATTTTCGGTCTGGTGAGCGGGACGTACTCGTCCATCTTCATTGCCGCTCAGGTATGGGTGGCCCTGAAAGAACGGGAAATGAAAAAGAAACGTTTTTCTCCGGCTCCAAATGAGGGCTGAGTGACGAAACCGCGGGGGAGCTTCCCCGCGGTTTTTCTTCTCTCCACCATACTTCCCGCGAAAGGGGCGATGGCTGTGGATAACCGTTTGGCCAAGGCGCAGTTTGGCGCCTGGGTGGGAATCGTCGGCAACCTGGCGCTGGCCGCAGCCAAGCTGCTGATCGGCTGGCTGGCCAAATCGCAGGCGCTGATTGCCGATGCGGTCCATTCCGCCTCCGATGTGGTCGGGTCGGTGGCCGTCCTGATCGGACTGCGGGCGGCGGATCGTCCGCCCGACGAGGATCACCCGTACGGACACGGAAAGGCGGAATCCGTGGCGGCGATTATCGTCTCCGTTTTGTTGGCGCTGGTCGGCGTGGAAATCGGGTCGGCGTCGGTCAAATCGCTGTTCGCCCCGTTGGAGCCGCCGGGCATGGCGGCCGTCTGGGCGGCTGTCGGCTCGATGATTGTCAAGGAGTGGATGTTCCGCTACAAGTACAACCTGGGCAAAAAGCTGAACAGCCCGTCGCTGATTGCCAACGCCTGGGAGCACCGCTCCGACGTCTTTTCCTCGTTTGCGGCGTTGATCGGGATTGGCGGGGCGATCCTCGGCGGCCGCTTGGACATCCCCTGGCTTTTGTACCTGGACCCGATCGCGGGCATTTTCGTCTCCGCCCTGGTGTTGAAGATGGCCTACCACATCATGATGGAATCGATTCACAACACGCTCGATCACGTGCTTCACGAAGAGGAGACGGTTGAGCTGCGCCGCTCCATCGAGGCGGTGCCCGGCGTGAAGCGGATCGATTCGTTCCGTGCACGCGAACACGGCCACTACCAGATCGTCGACGTGAAGATCGGCGTCGATCCCCACATCACCGTGGAAGCGGGCCACCGGATCGCGAAACAGGTCAAGCGGGAACTGATGGCCCAATTCTCCGCCGTCCGCGACGTGTTTGTCCACGTCAACCCGTACGATCCCCGCCCGGAGGAAAAACCGGCGGACGTCCAGGCTCCTCCGGACGGACAGGCGTAAATGTTCGCCAGTTGTCAGTCTCCCGTCCTTTCCTCTATAATGAATGAGGATTGGAGGAAAGGCCTATGCTCAAAGCGAAAACACGCTGGCAACTGGCCGCGTATGACGAGAAGCTGGCGGACGAGATTGCCCGGGAATGTGGATTGTCTCCGCTGATCGCCAAGCTCCTGGTCATCCGCGGCATCGATTCGCCGCAGCGGGCGCGTGCCTTTCTGGAGGCAGGACCGGAGTTGTTTCACGACCCGTATCTACTGGACGGGATGGAAGAGAGCGTGCACCGGATTCGCCGGGCGATTGAGCGGAACGAACCGATTTGCATTTACGGCGACTACGATGCGGACGGTGTCAGTTCCACGTCGTTGATGGTTCATGTCATGCGCCAATTGGGCGCTGTGTTTGACTGCTACATCCCCAACCGCTTTACGGAAGGATACGGTTTACATAAAGATGCACTGGCCCACCTGCAGGAAAGCGGTTACAAGCTGATCGTCACCGTCGACACCGGCATCAGCGCGGTGGAGCAGGTGGCATTTGCCAATCAACTGGGGCTGGACGTCATCGTGACGGACCACCACGAACCTCCGGCAGTTTTACCGGAGGCCTTTGCCGTGATCAACCCGAAAAAGCCGGGCTGTTCGTATCCGTTTGACATGCTGGCTGGCGTCGGGGTGGCGTTCAAGCTGGCCCATGCGCTGCTGGGAGAGCCGCCGCTCTATCTGGCCGATCTCGCCGCGCTGGGCACGATCGCCGACCTCGTCCCGCTGGTGGATGAGAATCGGGTTCTCGCCCGTCTCGGGCTGCAGCGGCTCAATCAGACCCGCAACATCGGACTGCAGGCGTTGATCCGCGTCTGCGGTCTGGCGGACAGCGAATTGACTGCGGGCCACGTCGGCTTTGCCCTCGGGCCTCGTCTCAACGCAGGCGGCCGGCTGGAGACGGCGGAAGCAGCAGTGAAACTGCTGACGACGCAGGATCCTGAGGAAGCGGACCAATGCGCCCGCATCCTGGATAACCTCAACCGGGAGCGGCAGGAGCTGGTGCAGGCCATCACCGACGAGGCCGTGCAGATGGTGCGCGAGCAGTTTCCCCTGGACGAAAACCGCGTGCTCGTCCTCGCCAAGGAAGGCTGGAACGTCGGGGTGGTCGGCATCGTCGCTTCCCGGCTGGTGGAGATGTTTTACCGGCCGACGATCGTGCTCGGCATTGATCGGGAAAAAGGAACGGCCAAAGGATCCGCCCGCAGCATTGCTGGTTTTGACATGTATGAAGCGCTGACGGCGTGCAGGGAATGGCTGCCCCACTACGGCGGGCACACGATGGCGGCGGGGATGACGCTGCCGATCGAGAATCTCGAGCCGCTCCGCGACCGGCTCAACCGGCTGGCCGCCGAGTGGTTGACGGAAGAAGACTTCGTGCCGCTGACCAAGGTGGATGTCGCCCTGGACCTCGCGGAGATCAGCCTCGACACGGCAGAGCAGTTGGAACAACTGGCGCCGTTCGGGATGGGCAACCCCACGCCGCTGGTGCTGGTGCGGGATGTGGAGGCAGCCGGCATGCGCACGATCGGCCGGGACGACAGCCATCTGAAATGCTCGCTCTGCAAGGAGGGCGGCAGCGTGGACGCGATCGGTTTCAACTGGGCCCATGTCGTGAGCGAAGTGACGCCGAAAGCGCGGTTTGAGGTGCTGGCGGAGCTGTCCGTCAACGAGTGGAACGGCCATCGCAAACCGCAGCTTACGATTCGCGATCTCGCCGTGCCGCACAGACAGGTCTTTGACTGGCGGGGGTGCCGGGACAAACAGGAAAGGTGGCGGCAGTTGGCCGCCCGGCACGAGATGCTGACCGTCCTGTTCCGGCGGGAAAGCTACGAGGCGCTGGCCGCCGGCTTGGCCGCGGCGGAGCAGCCGGGAAGGCTCCTGGTCGTTGCGGATGACGCGTGGGACGGTCATGTGCCGGCCCTGCCGACCGTCGTCCTCTACGATCTGCCCAAGCGGCGGAGCGACCTGAACAGGGTGCTGGCCCGCCTCGAACAGGCGGAGCGGATCTACTGCCTGTTCGGCGATCCCGATCTGGGGGCGGAGCGGCTGTCGTGTCCGGGGCGGGAGCAGTTCAAGGCGCTGTACCAGTTTTTGCTGCAGGTCCCCTGCGTCCAGCGGATTCATTTGGACGCGTTGGCCCGTCGGTTGAAGCTGAAGCGGGATGTGTTGGACGGCATGCTGGCCGTGTTTGCGGAACTGGAGTTTGTCCGCTCGGACACGGAGAGCTTCCGCCTGCAGCCGGAAGCGCCGAAACGGCCGCTGGAAAGCTCCCGCTACTATGCGGAGTGGAAGGAAGAGGCGGAACTGGCGACGGAACTCCTGCTTTCCTCGTACGACGCCCTGATTCACCATTTTCAACAACAGGTGGAGACTGTCACCTGGTAGGAGGAATTGTTTCATGGACTTTAAATCATACATTCGCGTGATTCCTGATTTCCCTCAGCCGGGCATTCGCTTCAAGGATATTACCACCCTGCTGAAAGACGGGGCTGCCTACAAAGCGGCGATTGACGAACTGGCCCAGTTTGCCCGCGAGATGCAGGCTGACGTGATTGCCGGACCGGAAGCGCGCGGTTTTGTTGTAGGCGCTCCGCTCGCCTATACGTTGGGCCTGGGCTTCGTGCCGATCCGCAAATCCGGCAAGCTGCCGTACGAGTCGATCAAGGCGGACTACAGCCTGGAGTACGGCAAGGACGCGCTGGCTGTACACGTTGATGCCATTCAGCCCGGGCAGCGCGTGCTGATCGCGGACGATCTGCTGGCGACCGGCGGCACGATCACCACCACGATCAACCTGGTCGAGCAGTTGGGCGGCAAGGTGGTCGGCGCTGCCTTCTTCATCGAGCTCACCTATCTGGACGGACGCCAAAAACTGGGCGACATTCCGGTCAAGTCGCTGGTTCAATACTAGCAGCGTTGCTCTCTGTCCCTCGCAGCGGACGGAGAGCTTTTTTTCCTTGGCCGTAAGGGCGTCAGGCAGCCGCCGCTGCCCGATTGTGGTCCTATTCACGGTTCCTTCATACTTTGCGGGGAGAATCACCTTTACAAGGCAAACGACTTACAAGATAATAGTATGAAATAGACGTGTTGTATCGATTCCACCCTTACGACGAGATGGAACGGTTGAACCGGCTTCGTAGGAAGTTTTCTGTATGAGAGGATAAGGGAAGGGAACTATGAGCACCGGCGTTGAAGAAGTACTGAATAAAGCAAGCAGCTATTTGTCCCAAACCGATCTGGACCTGATTACGCGCGCCTACCGCCTGGCGGAGCAAGCGCATGAAGGTCAGGTGCGCAAATCGGGTGTTCCGTACATCATGCATCCGATTGCCGTCGCGGGGATCCTCGCCAACCTGCACATGGACGCGGTGACGATCGCCGCCGGCTTTTTGCATGACGTCGTGGAAGATACCGACATTACGCTGGATCGCATTCGCGAAGAGTTCGGTTCGGAAGTGGCTCTCCTGGTCGACGGCGTGACCAAGCTGGAGAAAATCAAATACAAGTCCAAGGAGGAGCAGTTGGCGGAAAATCACCGCAAGATGCTGGTGGCGATGGCCCAGGACATCCGCGTCATCATGATCAAGCTGGCCGACCGCCTGCACAACATGCGGACGCTGCGCCACATGTCCGAGGAAAAACAGCGGGAGATTTCCGACGAAACGCTGGAAATCTTCGCGCCGCTGGCTCACCGGCTGGGGATCGCTTCCGTCAAGTGGGAGCTGGAGGACACGGCTCTGCGCTACCTGAATCCGCAGCAGTACTACCGCATCGTCAACCTGATGCAGAAAAAGCGGGCCGAGCGGGAGGCGTACATCAACGAGGCGGCCGACACGATCAAGGAGAAGCTGAAAGAGCTGAACATCGAGGCGGAGATTTCCGGCCGGCCGAAGCACATTTACAGCATCTACAAGAAGATGACCAAGCAAAACAAGCAGTTCAACGAGATTTACGACCTGCTGGCGCTGCGCGTCATCGTCAACGACATCCGCGACTGTTACGCGGTGCTGGGCATCGTCCACACGCTGTGGAAGCCGATGCCGGGCCGCTTCAAGGACTATATCGCGATGCCCAAGGCCAACATGTACCAGTCCCTGCACACCACCGTGATCGGGCCGAAAGGGGAGCCGCTGGAAGTGCAGATCCGCACCTGGGAGATGCACCGAACGGCGGAGATCGGGATCGCCGCCCACTGGGCCTACAAGGAAGGCAAGAGCGTCGTGCAGGGCTCGTTTGCCGAAAAGCTGGGCAACCTGCGCGAGATCATCCAGGGCGGTTCCGAGGAGGCGCCCAACGCCCAGGAATTCATGGAGTCGCTGAAGCAGGACTTGTTCTCCGACACGGTGTTCGTCTTTACCCCAAAAGGAGACGTGGTGGAACTGCCCAAAGGCTCCGTGCCGCTGGACTTTGCCTACCGGATTCACTCGGCGGTCGGCAATCGCACCATCGGCGCCAAGGTCAACGGCAAGATCGTCCCCCTGGACTACGCGCTGAAAACGGGCGACATCGTCGAGATTCTCACCTCCAAGCATTCGTACGGCCCCAGCCAGGATTGGCTGAAGATCGCCAAGTCGGCCCACGCCCGCAACAAGATCAAGCAGTGGTTTAAAAAGGAGAAGCGGGAAGAGAACGTCGCCAAGGGGCAGCAGATGGTGGAGGCGGAGATCAAGGCCCGCGGCTACGACGTCAAGGAGGCGATGACCGAAGCCAACCTGAAAGAGGCGGCGGCCCGCTTCAACTTCCAGGGGCACGAGGACATGTTCGCCGCAGTCGGCTACGGCGGCATTACCGCCGCGCAGATCGTGACGCGGCTGATCGACAAGCTGCGGCGGGAGCGGGAGGAGCAGAACCCGCCCGCACCGGAGTACAAACCGAGCTCGTCCCCGCAGGTCGTACGCAGCGAATCGGGCGTAAAAGTGCGCGGCGTGGACAACCTGCTGGTGCGGATATCACGATGTTGCACGCCGATCCCGGGCGATCAGATCATCGGCTTCGTCACCCGCGGCCGGGGCGTATCGGTTCACCGGCGCGACTGTCCCAACGTGCTGACGGAAGAGTGCGTGGAGCGGCTGATCGACGTGGAGTGGGATGCCGACGCCAAGCACAACTACAACGTGGACATCGAAATCACCGGCCAGGACCGCAGCGGCCTGCTCAACGACGTGCTGCAGGTCGTGGCGGAGACCAAGACCAACATTGCCGCAGTCAGCGGCAAGGCGGACAAAAACCGCCTCGCCACGATCCACATGACCATTACGATCAGCAATGTGGCTCACCTGCAAAAAGTGGTGGAACGCATCAAAAGCATCAAAGACATTTATTCCGTTCGGCGGATTTTAAGCACCTGATCGCGAGAGATTGGGTGCTCTTCATTTGGGAGAGAAGGGAGAATCATGCATGCGCGTAGTGGTACAGCGCTCCAGGGAAGCAAGCGTTACCGTAGGGGGAGAGATCGTCGGACAGATTGAGCACGGGCTGGTGCTCCTGGTCGGCATTACCCATGAGGACACCGAAAAGGACGTGGAGTTTGTCGCCGACAAAATCGCCCACCTGCGCATTTTTGAAGACAGCGAGGGAAAAATGAACCACTCCGTGCTGGAGCGGGAGGGACAGATTTTGTCCGTCTCCCAGTTTACCCTGTACGGGGATTGCCGCAAGGGAAGGAGGCCCAACTTCATGGCGGCGGCCCGCCCCGAACAGGCGGAACCGCTGTACGAGCTGTTCAACGCCAAGCTGCGGGAAAAAGGGCTGCGTGTGGAGACGGGCCGGTTCGGCGCGATGATGGAAGTGCGGTTGGTCAACGACGGCCCCGTCACGCTGATCGTGGAGTCGTGACACTTCCACGGCGGGAGGTCCGGGTTAATCGCGAAGCGTACGGGAATCGGAGAGGGGGATGGCGGTGGGACGGGAAGCGTTGGTGATCGGCGGGAGCGGCATGCTGGCCGGGGTCTCGCTGTGGCTGGAGGAAGCGGGATACCATGTGGCCGTAATCGGGCGAGACCGGAAGAAGCTGCAGGCCCTGGCGGAGCGATCCGGCAGGCCGGAGGGGTTCTCCCTGCTGCCGGTCGATTATCACCAGACGGACCGGTTTCGGGAAGCGGTCGCGTCACTGGTTCGCGAGCGGGGCGGAATCGATCTGGTGGTCGCCTGGATTCACTCGACCGCTCCCCACGCGCTCCCGGCGGTTCAGCAGGAACTGTCGGCGCAACGAAGGACATGGCGGCTGTTTCACGTCTGCGGCAGCTGCGCCTACAAGGAACCGCCCCGCGTCGCCGACGTGCCCAACTGTTTGTACCGGCGGATTCTGCTCGGGTTTCGGCTGCAGGGAGACGACTCCCGCTGGCTGACCCACGCGGAGATCGCCGCCGGCGTCCGTGCGGCGATCCAGGGCGACCGGCCGTTCTCGGTCGTCGGCCAGGTGGAGCCGTGGGACAGGCGGCCCGTGTAAAGAGGAAACGAAGCCGAGCCTAGCTCGGCTGTTTGTGTTTCAACACCATGTGCACAGCCTCCACCACCGCTTCCGGCCGCACATCCGGGATCATGTGGGCGGTGCCGGGCAGCACCACCAACCGGGAGTGGCCGATCTCCCGATGCAGGCGGCCGGCTTGCAGCGCGGGGTGGAACGGATCGGCATCGCCGACGACGATCACGACCGGCGTGCGGATGTCGGCGTATCGCGGCTCCCACTGCGGGACCGTCCGGACGTAGGCCAAAATGTCTTCGCGATTGGCCCTCAACTGACCCGGCCTCGACCACAAGGCTCGGGCCCGTTCCAGGTAGCCCGGCGGCACCGGGTCAGGGGAAAATGCGGACGTGACCATCGGTTTGGCGAGCAGCCGCGCCAACGGCGGAAGCAGGGTGTTGGCCAGCAGGCCGCCCAGCCAGGGAACGCGCAGCAGGCGGCCGATCAAGAGGTCCGCCGTCCCAGCCGGGTAGGCGTCACCCGCGTAGGCCCCCGGTGCCAAAAGCACAAGGCCGGCGATCTCGTCGGGGTAGGCCAAGGCGTAGGCGAGCGCGAGCGATCCGCTCCACGAATGGGCCACCAGGACGGGCCGTTCGGCCTTGAGGACGGACAGCGCCTCCCGCAGCAGGCGGGCCTGAACCGCAGGCGTCGCCATGTCCCGCCGGGGCCGCTCGCTGTAGCCGTAGCCCGGCCGGTCAAACGCGATGGCCCGGAAGCCCGCTTCTGCGGCCAGCTCCAATACCCCGGCGTAATCGCAGGAGGAGAGAATCCCGCCGTGCAGCAGCACGACCGGCTGTCCCGCCCCCTGACAGACGTAGTGCAGGCGCAGTCCTTCCGCCGTGACGAATGATCCACGCGGCGGAAAAGCGTTTTCGGTGCGGCGAACCTCCCGTTGATTGTGCGCATGAAGCGCCAGCATGACCGCCGCCACCCCCGTGATCGCACACATCCCCATCATCCCCATCATCCCCACCATCCCTTTCTATTCGTTTTACATACGTAAACGTATGAGAATAACGTACCAATCGGTATGTGATTGCTGAAAAAAAACCCGTTTGCCTTTCAAACGGGTGCAGCGGCGTCGTCCGCCGAGGGCTGCAGGCCTTCCCAGAGGACTCTGGACAGCTCGGGCACCACCTGCTCAAAGCGGATGCGGTCCGGATCAATCAGCCAGCCCAACAGCAGGCCGTTGATCAGCGCCTGGAACAGAACGGCCAAGGCGCCCGGGTCGCAATCGCGTTTAACGGCGCCGCTTTCCTGCAGCTGCGCGATGACGCCGCTGACGCCGTCGATGATCTTTCTGTACGCGGCCCGCAGCGCTTCGCCGACCGCCGGATCACGGCTGGCGGTGACAAATTCGAAAAACAGCATCGGATTGTCCTGTCCCTCCTCCACGCAGGCAAACTGCGACTGCAGCAAGCGGGCGAGCCCCTGTGCCGGAGCAGCCGAATCGAGGGCGGACCCCGCCTGCCGCGAAAGCACCTGGAGCTGCTGCGTGAGGTTCTTCTCGCACAGGGCGGCGAACAGATCGCTCTTGCTTGAAAAGTGCCAGTAGACGGCTCCCTTTGTCATTCCGGCGTCGGCGGCCACCTGCTCCAGCGACGCTCCGGCATACCCTAGCCGGGCGAATACGCGGGCGGCCGCATCCAAAATGCGCGTCCGCGTATCGGCCAGCGACGGCGCGCTGTCCGCCTGCTGTTGGGCCAGCCAGGCTCTCATCTCCTGCTTGCTGCCGAAGTGGCGTCTCACCGCTGTCCAGTGGACGCCGGCCGCTTTCGCCACATCGGCGAAACTGATTTTGTCAAAAGGGTGGCGGGCGGCCAACCGGCGGGCCGCTTCCATGATTCGTTCGCGTGTCGTCATCGTATCTCTCCGACCATGTATTCATTCCATACTGATGAGTATGTCTTCAGCATAACGGTTGCATGAAATGGATGTCAAGGAAATGGTTTCCTTGCATCGCGGACGAACGAAAAACCCCCTTGCCGCTTTCCGGATTGAAAACGGCCAAGGGGGTTCTCAGGTTATCCTCCCTGAACGTTCTGGGAGGCGAAGTACTGAAGGATGCCTTTGTACAGCCCTTCGGCAGCCAAATCCTGCTGTTTTTCGGAACGAAGCCGGATTTCTTCGTTGTAGTTGGAGAGGAAGCCGATCTCCGCCAGGATGGACGGAACCGGATTCTCCCGCAGGACGTAGTAGTTGCCGAACCTGGACTGCAGGTCCTTGTAGCTGGTCGCCTTGACGATTTCGCTTTGCACCAGCGAGGCGAGCTTGCTCGAATTGCCCTTGTTGTAATAAAAGACAATCGTGCCGTTGGTCAGCGTGTTGGGATGGGTGTTGTGGTGGATGCTGACGAAAATGTCCGCGTTGTTTTGCACGGCAATGTCCACGCGCTGCTGCAGCGTCAGCTTGCGGTCGTCGCTGCGGGTCATGATCACCTTGGCGCCGGCCGCTTCCAGCTTGTTTTTCAGCAGCAGCCCCACCTGCAGGTTGACCGTCTTTTCCAGCGTGGAAAAGCTGGAGCCGGTCGCTCCGGTGTCGTTGCCGCCGTGGCCGGGGTCGACCACGATCACCTTGCCGACCAGTTCGTTGCCCTTGATGACGGGGGGCATGCCCACCGGAGCCACCAGCCATCCGGCGACGTAGCCCGTCGAACCGTCGCGCAAGGTGATCTGGAACCAGTCGCCTTCTTTTTTGACAATCGCGTATTTTTCTCCGGTCTGTACCCGTCTGACGATGCCGTACTGGGTGCCGGGACCGGAGCGGATGTTGGTGTCCGGGTTCAAAATGGTGACGTGCGGACCGGACATCGCCGGCTCCTGCACGCTGATGAGCCAGCCGGCCACCCAGCCGGTTTTGCCGTCCGGTGTCTGGACGCGGTACCAATCTCCCTGCTGCTCCAGAATGGTCAGCGTGGTCCCCAGCTTCAATGTCCCCAGGACGGGGCTGGTTGTGCTGGCCTGGCCGCGCAGGTTGAGACCGTCCGTCTGGACCGTGGCCGTCTGCTTGGCGGGAGCTTGCGGCTGTCCGGAGCCGCTGTCAGGCGCGGGCGCACCGGTGTCCGGAACATTCTGCGGCGGATTCGGATTCGGCTGGCCGCTGCCGGCGGCGGGAAGCGGTGTCTGGACCGTTCCCTGCTTGGGAATCCAGGCGTTGACGCCGCCGTAGGGAAACTGGATCCACCCGTTCTGTTCCGCCAAAACGGTGATGATTTCGCCGTCGTGAAGCTGTCCGATGGCTGGCTGCGCGGCGTCGGGAGCGGGGTAGACGTACGGCGCGTAGTCCAGGATCAGCTCGCGTCCCTGCTGATTCGGCTGTCCGCCAGGGGGCGTCACCGGTGCACTGCCGGTTGCCTGTCCGCCGGGGGGCGTCTCCGGCGCGCTGCCGTTAGCTTGTCCGCCGCTTACGCCGCCGGGCGCCGCCGTTCCTTGACTGGCGGCGGGGTGCTCGGTGACCAGCCAGCCGGCCACCCACCCTTTTTTCTGGGAGGGAAGCTGAATCTGCAGCCACTGCCCGCTGCGCTGCACGATCGGATACCGGGTACCCGGATTGATGGTCTGAATGACGGGAAACGTCTGGCCGGGGCCGGAACGCACGTTGAGGTTGGTCGTTTGGCTTTCCGCCTGCGGTCCCGCGCTCTGCTGGGCCACCGGTTTGACCAGCCAGTTGGCCACCCAGCCGGTGCGGCCGTCGGGAAGCCGGACGTTCAGCCACTCCCCCTGCTCGGCGAGGACGGGCAGGACGCTTTTGGCGGGCAGCGTGGTAAGCACCTGATCCTGCAGGCTGGGCCCGGACCGAACGTTCAGATTGTCCACGGTGACCTGGACGGAGCCGTCCGCCCACGCGGCGGATACGGGAAACAATACGGCGCAGACCGCAGCCAGGATGGTCCGCAGAAGCTTTTGTCGCTGAAACACAGTAGACATCCTTTCCATTGTTTTGAAAGTCGATCAATGCATGATTTGCCAGCTAATACCTTCTGCCTTTCCCCTTCTTTTTCCTGCATCATCCGACAAACTTCTTTGGCAATTGCAAATCGTTGCGCGCAAAGCGGCACACCTCGCTCCGCCTCGCTTATGCTTTTTCCCGGACGCGGCCATACTAGGGATTGGAGCATGCAACGAGAAAGCGAGGAGGACACAGTGAGACAATCCAACAAGGAAGCATTTGCCCAGGAAGCCAATCGGCGCCTGTTTTCTGTCGATTTCCACGATTTTCTGGAGAAAGAATCCGCGCTCACCGACGTGGAATTGTCGAGGGAATTCGACATCAGTGTGCGGGACGTTCGGACATTGAGGCGAAAGCTGCACCAATGACGCGGCGCCTTCCGCCGGTCGCGTCCGGTTGACCCGGCTTTTCAGGTCGGATAAGATGAAGGGTGGCATACTGAAAAGCAGGTGGAACCGATGATACAAGTCAAATGTGAAGGACACGCATTCGAGCGGGAAATCGCCTTGATTCTCGCTTTGTTTTACGAAGACCCCGACATCGCCTACGTGGACGAATGGAGCAGCGGCGAGGGGATCCGCATCCGGCTGGCTCTCGCGGACAGGGGCGGCAGCGTCTCGGCGGAAGGCGAGCTGATCGCCGGAGAACGCCGGTTCGTCCACAGCGCGGAGAGGCCGACCGCCGGCCTGGATGAGGTGGGCAAGCGGAAGGTCGCCAAGCAGGCGGTCAGCTACGTCCTGCTGGTCATGCTGGAGGAGTTTACCGGCATGGAGCAGGGCTGGGGCATCCTGACCGGCATCCGTCCCACCAAGCTGCTGCATCATCTGCTCTCCTCCGGCGCCAGTCAGGAAGAAGCGCACCGCCGGCTGCGGCAGGACTTCATGGTCCGGCCGTACAAGCTGCGCCTGCTGCAGGAGATCGTCGACCGGCAGTTGCAGGTGGTGCCCGATTTGTACCGGATCGACCGGGAGCTGTCCGTCTACATCGGCATCCCGTTTTGTCCCACCAAGTGCGCCTACTGCACCTTTCCCGCCTACGCCATCCGCAGCCACACCGCCTCCGTCAATCCGTTTCTGGAGGGGCTGCACTACGAGATGGAGCGGCTGGGCGAGTGGCTGAGACGGCATGACATGCGGATTACCTCCGTGTACTTCGGAGGCGGCACGCCGACCAGCATTACAGCCGAGGATCTGGATCAACTGTTCGACAAGATGCACCGCTCGTTTCCGCACATGGCGGATGTGCGCGAGCTGACCGTGGAAGCGGGACGTCCCGATACGATCACGCGGGAAAAGCTGGCGGTGATGAAGCGCTGGAACGTGGACCGGATCAGCATCAACCCACAGTCCTTTACCCAGGAGACGCTGCACGCCATCGGCCGCCACCACACGGTCGAGGAGACGATCGAAAAGTACCATCTCGCCATGGAGATGGGGCTGACCAACATCAACATGGACCTGATCATCGGCCTGCCCAACGAAGGACTGGCCGAGCTGGAACACAGCCTGCGGGAAGTGGAAAAACTGATGCCCGCCTCGCTGACGGTGCACACCCTCTCGTTCAAGCGGGCGTCCGAGATGACGCAGAACAAAGAGCGCTACAAGGTAGCCAGCCGGGAAGAGATCAGCCGGATGATGGCGCTGGCGTCGGAGTGGACGAAAGCCCACGGCTATCATCCGTACTACCTCTACCGTCAGAAAAACATCCTCGGCAACCTGGAAAATGTCGGCTACGCCCTTGACGGCCGGGAGAGCATCTACAACATTATGATCATGGAAGAAGTGCAGACCATCCTGGGGCTGGGATGCGGCGCCGTGTCCAAGCTGATGGCGCCTGGCAGCGGCAAGTTGACGCGCTGGCCCAACCCGAAAGATCCGAAGACGTACAACGAAACCTACCGGACGCTGACGGAAGAAAAGCTCCGCGATCTGGACCAGGTCTACTTCGGGACGGCAGCCGCATCGGCAGGACAGGCGGAGTAACCGGTGGAAAAAGTTTTACCGAGCGCCTGTTGACGACCGATTGGCGGTTTGCTATGATTTTCAATAAGCTTTCATGCTAGATCGATTGTCTGATCTGATGACGGGAACAAGTACCCAGGAGACGGATAGCCAGAGAGGAAGCGCCGCGGCTGAGAGCGCTTCTCTATAACGGCCTGGCGAATGACATCCCCGAGGACCGTCGGTGAACGGAAAACGGCCGCGCGCGTTTCGGCCGCCATCCCAGTAACCGGCAGGCGTACGCCGGCGTTAACGGCCAACAAGCGGGACTCCCTGTTGGAGTCCAATCAGGGTGGCACCACGGGAATACCATCTCTCGTCCCTGACATGTCCGGACGGCATGTCGGGCGGCGGGAGATTTTTTATTTTGCTTACCAACGTTCCTGCGGGAACAGACAATGGAGGTTCAGGCAAGATGACAAGGATTCAAATTCCCCGCGGTACGCAGGACATCATGCCCGGTACCGTGGAGCTGTGGCACTACGTCGAGGCCAGGGCCCGCGATCTCTGCCGCCGCTACAATTATCAGGAAATCCGCACGCCGCTGTTTGAGAGCACGGAGCTGTTTCAACGGGGCGTGGGTGAAACCACGGACATCGTGGAAAAGGAGATGTACAGCGTCTCCAATCCGCGCAGCGACGACGCGCTGACGCTCAGGCCGGAAGGGACCGCCGGCGTGGTGCGCGCCTACGTCGAGCACAAGCTGTACGGGCAGCCCAACCAGCCGGTGAAGGTGTACTACCTGGGCCCGATGTTTCGCCATGAACGTCCCCAGGCAGGACGCTACCGCCAGTTCGTCCAGTTTGGGGTGGAGGCGATCGGCTCCAGCGATCCGGCAATTGACGCCGAAGTGATCGCGCTGGCGATGCGCTTCTACCAGGAGCTGGGACTGACGGGCTTGAGCGTGGAGCTGAACAGCGTCGGCACCCTTGAGGACCGCGCCCGCCACCGCGAGCACCTGCTCGCCCACCTGAACGGCGTCCGCAGCGAGCTGTGCGCGGACTGTCAATCCCGCATCGACCGCAACCCGCTGCGCGTGCTGGACTGCAAAAACGAGAAGTGCCGGACGCTGACCAAGGACGCGCCGTCCATTCTCGACTACCTGAGCGACGAGTCCGCCGCCCACTTCGAGGCGGTCAAGCGCTATCTGACCGCGCTCAACATCCCGTACACGGTCAATCCGCGGCTGGTGCGGGGACTGGATTACTACACGCTGACGGCTTTCGAGATCAAGATGGCGGAAATCGGCGCCGTCGAAACGCTCTGCGGCGGCGGCCGCTACAACGGGCTGGTCGCCGAGCTGGGGGGCGAGGACATGCCGGGCATCGGCTTTGCGCTCAGCATTGAGCGGCTGCTGCTCGCGCTGGAAAAGCAGGGCGTCGAGCTGCCCGTGAGCGGGGGGATTGACTGCTTCGTGGCGATCCAGACCCCTGAAGCGAAGCAGGACGCGTTCGTCCTCGTCGACGAGCTGCGCCGCGCCGGGGTGTCCGCCGATCTGGACTACCTGGACCGCAAAATGAAGGCGCAGGTCAAACAGGCGGACCGGCTGGGCGCCGCGTTTACGGCGATTATCGGCGAAGCGGAGCTGGCAAACGGCACGGTCGTCCTCAAGGAGATGGCGACCGGCGAACAGCAGGAAGTGAAGCGCGACCAGGTCGCCGCCGTGCTGGCCGAACGCCTGGCGGCACGCGCGTAAAGAAATGTTTCGCGTTATTTCATAGACAAGAAGAGTGGAGGATTACCGAAGATGACGTGGCAATACCGTACCGTGCATTGTGGAGAAGTGGGCAAGGAACACATCGGACAGGAGGTCGTCCTGAACGGCTGGGTGCAGAAGCGGCGCGACCTGGGCGGGGTGATTTTCATCGACTTCCGCGACCGGACGGGCATCGTGCAGATCGTGTTCAACCCGGAGTTTAACAAAACGGCGTGGGAAATCGCCGACAAGGTCCGCAGCGAATACGTGCTGGCCGTAAAGGGAACCGTCGTCAAGCGCGATCCGGAAGCGGTCAACCCGAAGCTGAAAACCGGCGAAGTGGAAGTGCACGTCGCCGAAATCGAGATTCTCAACGACGCGAAAACGCCGCCGTTCCCGGTCGAAGATGAGATCGACGTGGATGAGCAGGTCCGCCTCAAGTACCGCTATCTGGACCTGCGCCGTCCGGAGATGCAGCGCTCCCTGATGCTGCGCAGCAAGGCGTCCAAGGCGTTCCGCGACTTCCTGGACAGCCGCGGCTTCGTCGAAGTGGAGACGCCGATCCTGACCAAGAGCACGCCGGAAGGGGCGCGCGACTACCTGGTGCCGTCCCGCGTGCATCCGGGCGAATTTTACGCGCTGCCGCAATCGCCGCAGTTGTTCAAGCAGCTGCTGATGGTCTCCGGTCTGGAGCGCTACTACCAGATCGCCCGCTGCTTCCGCGACGAGGACCTGCGCGCCGACCGTCAGCCCGAGTTTACCCAGGTGGACATCGAGACGTCGTTCTTGTCCATGGAAGAGCTGCTGCCGATGATGGAGCAGATGGTCGCCCACGTCTTCAAGGAAACGATCGGCGTGGACGTCCCGACACCGTTCCCGCGCCTCACCTACGCGGAAGCGATGGCCCGCTACGGTTCCGACAAGCCGGACATCCGCTTCGGCATGGAGCTGACCGACGTGTCCGACCTGGTGGCCAACAGCGATTTCAAAGTGTTCGCCAGTGCCGTCGCCGGCGGCGGTCAGGTGAAAGCGATCAACGCCAAGGGATGCGGCCACTACTCCCGCAAGGAAGCGGATGATCTGGGCAAATTGGCGGCCCGCTACGGGGCGAAAGGGCTGGCCTGGATGGGCTTCAAGGACGGCGAGGTGAAAGGACCGATCGCCAAGTTCTTCTCCGCGGAGGAGATCGACGCGCTGAAACAGCGTCTGGCGGCGGAAGAAGGCGACCTGCTCCTGTTCGTGGCCGACAAGCCGAAAGTGGTGGCGGACGCGCTGGGCGCTCTGCGTTCCAAACTGGGTGCGGAGCTCGGCCTGATCGACCACAGCAAATTTGCTTTCCTGTGGGTGGTGGACTTCCCGCTGCTGGAATGGGACGAAGAGGCGCAGCGCTACGTCGCCCTGCACCATCCGTTCACGCGTCCGAAAGACGAAGACCTGCACCTGTTTGAAACCGACCCGGGACAGATCAGGGCACAGGCGTACGACATGGTGCTCAACGGCTACGAGCTGGGCGGCGGTTCGATGCGGATTTACAAGCGCGACGTGCAGGAGAAAATGTTCAAGGCGCTCGGCTTTTCGCAGGAGGAAGCGCGCGAGAAGTTCGGCTTCCTGCTGGATGCCTTCGAATACGGCACGCCTCCGCACGGCGGCATCGCGCTCGGTCTGGACCGTCTGGTCATGCTGCTGGCCGGCCGCAGCAACCTGCGTGAAGTGATCGCCTTCCCGAAAACGGCAAGCGCCAGCGACCTGATGATGGACGCGCCGGGAGCGGTGGAGCCGGTGCAGCTCGCCGAACTGAACATCACCACCACGGTCAAAGAGGAAGACGAGAAAGCGTAAGCGTACTTGCACAGGCGCATCCGCCTCTGATACATTGGTAATACTGAAGAATAGCCCTGCGATGTACGTGACTTCCGAATAGTTTTGAGCCACAAACTCTTTTCAGGGAGTTTGCCGTCCCAAACCGCGAGGACATGCCTCCGTCGAGTGGACGTCCGGGACGGTTGGGCGAGACACCCACCTGCGCAGCGCAGGTTCAAAACTTCAGGAGCAGCACGGCATAATGGGGCTCCTTTTTTGCCCGGGATTCCTACTTTTCCGATGGATCATTTCAGCGGGCAGCAGGGAGGAGCCGGGTCGTTCAGATCGTTTGAGAGGAAGAGGTTGACGGAAACATGCTTCATCAATTCTCCCGTTGTGAGTTGGCCTTCGGTCCCGAGGGCTTGGAAAAAATGAAAAACAGCACTGTCGCCGTGCTGGGAATCGGCGGCGTCGGCTCGTTTACGGTGGAGGCATTGGCCCGCACCGGCGTCGGCAAGCTGGTGCTGGTGGACAAGGACGTGGTGGACATCACCAACATCAACCGGCAGATTCACGCCACCCTGCACACCATCGGCCGGCCAAAGGCGGAGCTGATGAAGGAGCGCATCGCCGCGATCAATCCGGAGTGTGAAGTGGTCACGCTGAACATGTTCTACAGCGAAGAGACGGCCGATCAGTTGTTCGCCCACAAGCTGGATTACATCGTCGACGCGATGGACATCATGACGGCCAAGCTTCACGTGATCCAAGAGGCGAAGCGGCGCGGCATTCCGATCATCTCCAGCATGGGGGCGGCCAACAAGATGGACCCGACCCGCTTCGAAGTGGCCGACATTTCCCAGACCAGCTACGACCCGATCGCCAAGGTGATCCGGCGCGAACTGCGGAAAAAAGGCATTCACAAAGGCGTCAAAGTGGTGTATTCGAAAGAAATTCCGGTAACGATCCGCGAAGACGTGCGAAACCAGATTGCCGATCCCCATTCTCCGATCAGCAAGGCGCGCCGCCCCCCGGCGAGCAACGCGTTTGTGCCTTCCGTCGCGGGGCTGATTCTGGCCAGCGTCGTCGTCCGCGACATCCTGGGCTGGCAGCCGGCAAAAGGATAACCCAAGGAAAAGCTGCTGCGAAAAGGACGCAGCAGCTTCTTTGACTGCAGACAATGTAATCACAAAACCCACTACCAGCTTTCGGTAGTGGGTTTTGTTCATTCATCGATCAGGCTGCTTCCACTTGATATTGCAGCCGAGGCTCGGTTTTTGCGGGACCGTCACGGGTTCGCCGTTCAGCAGTTGATCCAGGGCGGCGCGGATGGACGCGCCGGTGACGGGAATGTCGTTGCCGGGACGGGAGTCGTCCAATTGACCGCGATAGGCGCACGCCAGATTCCCGTCGAACACGTAAAAGTCGGGTGTGCACGCTGCCTGATAGGCGCGGGCGACCTCCTGCGTTTCGTCGTACAGGTACGGGAAGGGATACTTCCATTCTTCCGCCACCTGCTTCATCCGCTCGGGCGAATCGTCCGGATAAGCGTCAGCGTCATTGGAACTGATCGCGATGAAGGAGACGCCCTTGGGAAGGTAATCGTTCGCCAGGCGTACCAGTTCCGCTTGAACGTGTTTGACAAACGGGCAGTGGTTGCAGATGAACATGATCACCGTCGCCTGTTTGGAGGCAAGCTCGGAAAGCGACATGACCTTGCCGGTTACCGTGTCCGGCAGTGCGAAGTCAGGTGCCTTTTGACCGAGCGGAAACATCGTAGATTCTGTCCGGGCCATGTTGATTCGCTCCTCTCCTTGGATATCGTTTCCGTCTACTATAGCGCATCTCCCTTCCCCGATCAACGGATTTGCGCGTTTTGCTTACATACCACTCGCATTCCACGAATATTTTTGACGACCGTAAGCAAAATGCTTATGATAAAGATAACTTTTCCGTAAACGAGGGAGTTACCATGCAGCAAGAAGAACGTCTAGCCGCTGTCCTGCGCCATTTGCAGCGACACCAGCGGATCACCGTGGAGCAGATGTGCGACTGGTTTGGCATTTCCCGCGACTCGGCCCGACGCGATCTGGTCAAATTGGAGGAGCGGGGGGAAATCATTCGCGTTCGCGGCGGAGCAGTGCTGCCCACCTTGACCAAGTATGTGCAAAGCTACGAAGAGCGATTGAACAACCCGGCCGGCAAACGGGAAATAGGCAGGGCGGCTGCGTCGTTGATCCGCAGCGGCGACTATCTGTTGCTGGATACGGCCACGACGGTGCAGTTCGCAGCGGAATGGATGTCAGCCGAACCGCACGTCGTCGTCACCAATTCCATTGACGTGGCCGACATTTTCAGCCGGAAGCGGTCGGCGGAAATCCATCTGCTCGGTGGTCAGCTAAACGTCTGGCATCGCGGCTTGTTCGGACCCAAGACCATCGCCGCGCTGCGCGACATGCGCGTGGACAAACTGCTGCTCGGCGCTTGCGGCATCACGCCGGAAGGACTGACCGCCCACACGGTGGACGAAGCCTACGTGAAAATGGCGATGCTGGAGTGCGCCGATCAGGTCATCGTTCTCGCCGATTCCAGCAAGTTCGGCAAGCGGCTGTTTCACAAGGTGTGCGGCCTGGATGAAATCGACATCGTCGTCACCGACGCGGAGCCGGCCGAAGAGGTTCGCGCCGCATTGGAGCAGGCGGGCGTGGAGCTGCTGGTCGCTTCCCGATCGACGGAGCAAGGGAGAGGAGAATCGTGAAACAGGTAAACGTCGGGTTGATTGGGTATGGATTATCGGGCCAGGTCTTTCATGCGCCGGTGATCCGGTCGGTGCCGGGATTAAAACTGACGAAGGTCGTTTCATCCCGTCCGGAAAAGGTGCGTGCCGACCTGCCCGAGGCAGAGGTGGTCGCCAGCGTGGACGAACTCCTGTCTGACGATCAGATTGAGCTGGTGGTCGTTGCCGCGCCAAACACCTCGCACTTCCCGTACGCCAAGCAGGCGCTTTTGGCAGGCAAACATGTCGTGGTGGAAAAGCCGTTTGTGATCCGCTCTTCGGAAGCGGAAGAACTGATCCGGCTGGCCGAGTCGCGCGGACGCGTGCTCAGCGTCTACCACAACCGCAGATGGGACAACGATTTTTTAACGATAAAACACCTGCTTCAAACCGGCGCATTGGGCGAGGTATTCCTGTATGAAGCGCACTACGACCGTTACCGTCCCGAGGTGACCGACCGCTGGCGGGAGCGGGATTTGCCCGGTTCCGGCATTCTGTACGACCTGGGTTCCCATTTGATTGATCAGGCGCTTCATCTTTTCGGTCTGCCGCAGACGGTGATGGCCGACGTCGGCGCACAGCGCCCCGGAGCCAGGACGACGGACTACTTCCACATCGTGCTCGGGTACGGATCGCTGCGGGTGATTCTGCACGCCGGTTCGCTGGTCAGACAGCCCGGTCCCCGTTTCCAGATCCACGGCGACAAGGGCAGTTTCGTGAAGTACGGATTGGATCCGCAGGAAGACGCGCTGCGGGCGGGCCTGATACCGGGAGGACCGGAGTGGGGCAGGGATCGCGAAGAGACGTACGGACAGCTCACGCTGAGCGTGGGAGAACTGAACGTGAGCGGCAGCGTGGAAACCATTCCGGGCGCGTATCAGACGTACTATCAGCAGATGTACGAAGCGATTGTGTCCGCAACACCCGCGCCCGTTTCGCCTGCGGACGCGATGAACGTGATCCGGGTGATCGAGTGGGCGGAACAGAGCAGCCGGGAACAGCGCGTGATCACGGTGCGGTAGCGGGGAAACGGCGGTATGGAGAAAATGCTTTCGCCGCTGCGGACGGCTGACCGGCCGACTCGTCGGAGGGGCGATTGGTTGCTTGCCAATGCACGTTTGTTTCCAGTATGCTATGATATTGAGACAACCCCATTAAAATGGAAGGGTATGTAGCAATGGATCTCTTTTCGTTCGCATACGAACAGCACGATTCGGGCAAACTGCAGCCACTGGCGGCGCGGATGAGGCCGCGCACCGTGGATGAGGTGCTCGGACAATCACATATTTTGGCGCCGGGCAAGCTGCTCAGGCGGGCGATCGAGGCCGACCAGGTCTCGTCGCTCATCTTTTACGGTCCGCCAGGGGCGGGAAAGACGACATTGGCGAAAATCATCGCCAACACGACCAAATCCTACTTCGCCGAGCTGAACGCGGTGACGGCAGGGGTCGCCGACATCCGCCGCATCGTGGAGGAGGCGAAAGACCGTCTGGTGATGAACGGTCAGCGCACTACGCTGTTTATCGACGAGATTCACCGCTTCAACAAGGCGCAGCAGGACGCCCTGCTCCCCTGTGTGGAGGACGGGACGATTATCCTGATCGGGGCGACCACGGAAAATCCGTTTTTTGAAGTGAACGCCGCCCTGCTCTCCCGTTCGCAGATTTTTCCGCTGCATCCGCTGAACGAAGAGGAACTGCGGCAGGTGCTGGAGCGGGCGATTACCGACCGCGAACGGGGACTGGGAGAATTGAACGTCACGGTCACCCCCGACGCCGCCGATCACCTGATCCGGTACGCCGAAGGAGATGCGCGGAGATTGCTGAACGCGCTGGAACTGGCCGTGAAAACGACGCCTCCGGATGAACGCGGCCGGATTTGCGTCACGCTGGAAGTGGCGGTGGAGTCCATCCAGCGGCGCGCTGTTCGCTACGACAAAAGCGGCGACAACCACTACGACACCATTTCCGCGTTTATCAAGTCGATTCGCGGCTCCGATCCGGACGCCGCGCTGTACTGGCTGGCGCGGATGATCGACGCGGGCGAGGATCCCCGGTTTATCGCCCGCCGGTTGGTGATTTCCGCCTCGGAGGACATCGGCAACGCTGATCCGCAGGCGATCACCATCGCCGTTTCCTGCTTCCAGGCGGTGGAGCTGGTCGGCATGCCGGAGGGGCGGATTCCCCTTGCCCAGGCGACCACGTACCTGGCGACGGCGCCCAAAAGCAACGCCGCCTACAACGGGATCAACCAGGCGCTGGCCGCGATCAGGAAGGACGGGCACAAACCGGTGCCGCTCCACCTGCGCGACGCCGCCTACAAGGGAGCGTCCCGGCTCGGTCACGGCGAAGGGTACCTCTATCCGCACGACTATCCCGGCGGATACGTCCCGCAGCGGTATTTGCCGGACGGGACCGACTACTCGTTTTATCAGCCGAAGCCGATCGGCTACGAGCAGGAGATTCGCCGTCGGCAGGCGGAGCGCCAGCAGACGCCCGGACCGTAAACGTTCCCCCGGGTGGCGGGGGAACGAGCGTTCAGGTGCGGACGGTTCCTCCCGGTTTGTTGGGAAGATCGCCGTTTTCGTTCGGCTGTTTGCTCTGCTCGCTGGCTCCGTAGCGCGCCTTGTGGGCGATCGTGCCGGCCGGCTGGTCGTACAGCGTCGCAGAGGGATGGTTTTTGCCGTCTACCGCTTTTTGATTGGTGGCCATGTGCATTCACCCCCTGCAACGTAGTGTGTCCCCAACCGCCCGTCTCATGTAGGTCAACCGTCATGGAGGAGGTGGGCAGGGAGCGAGAGGAAAAAAGGAGAGTTGGTACAGTGAAAATTTCTACGAAAGGACGTTACGGCCTGACCATCATGATGGAACTGGCCAACCGCTTCGGCGAAGGCCCGATTTCGCTGCGGAGCATTGCCCAGCGGCACGATTTGTCCGAGCATTACCTGGAGCAGTTGATCGCGCCGCTCCGCAATGCCGGACTGGTGAAAAGCATCCGCGGCGCGTACGGCGGGTATGTATTGGCGAAAAAGCCGGATGAAATCTCCGCCGGCGACATCATCCGCGTGCTGGAAGGGCCGATCAGCCCGGTGGAGTTTACCGAGGAGGAAGACCCGGCCAAGCGCTACCTGTGGCTGCGCATCCGCGACAGCATATCCGCCGTCCTCGATTCCACGTCGCTGCAGGATTTGATCAGCTACAAGGACGAAGGACAGACGGACGGTTACATGTTTTACATTTGACGCAACAGCGTACGAAGCAAAGGAGAGCGCGAGATGATCTATCTGGACCACGCCGCCACGACCCCTGTCCATCCGCGCGTGGCGGAAGCGATGCACCCCTATCTGACGAACGTATACGGCAATCCCTCCAGTCTGCACGGCTTTGGCCGGGAGGCGCGCATGGCCCTGGAGCAGGCGCGCGACCGGATCGCTCACATTCTCGGCGCCGAACCGCAGACGCTCGTCTTTACCAGCGGCGGGACGGAGGCGGACAACATGGCGATCATCGGGGGAGCGATGGCCCAGCGGGAGCGGGGGCGGCACGTCATCACGTCCAGCGTCGAGCACCACGCCGTCCTGCATGCCTGCGCACATCTGGAGCAGATGGGTTTTGAGGTGACGTACCTGCCGGTGGACGAGACGGGCATGGTCAGCCTGGAGGAGCTGAAACAGGCGGTCCGGCCGGATACCGTGCTGGTCTCGATCATGTACGGCAACAATGAAGTGGGCACGATCCAGCCGATTGAAGAGATCGGCCGGTTCCTCCGCGAACGGAACATCGTGTTTCACACCGACGCGGTGCAGGCATTCGGCGTGATGCCCCTCAGCGTCAGCGAACTGCCGGTGGACATGCTCTCCGTCTCCGCCCACAAGATCAACGGCCCGAAAGGCGTAGGGGCCCTGTACCTGGGGCGGAAGGTGCCGTTTCTGCCGCATCTGCACGGCGGTAACCAGGAGCGGAAGCGGCGGGCCGGCACGGAAAACCTGGCCGGCGTCGTCGGCTTTGCAGAGGCGGCGGAGATCGCTGCCAGGGAGATGGAGGAGCGCGTCGCCAAGTACCGGCAGATGCGCGAAGCCATGCTTGCCGTCTGGCGGGAGTCGGGCATCGCGTTTCACGTAAACGGCCACCCCGAACGGCATCTGCCGCACATCCTCAACGTCAGCTTTCCCGGCGTCCATACCGAGACCATGCTGATGAACCTGGATCTGGCCGGAATCGCCGCCGCCAGCGGCTCCGCCTGCACCTCGGGTTCGCTGGAGCTGTCCCACGTCCTGCAGGCGATGTGTCTGGACGATCCGGTGATGCGTTCGGCTGTTCGCTTCAGCTTCGGCATCACCAACACGGTGGAAGAGGTGAAGCAGGCGGCGCAGACGGCGGCGGACATCGTCAAACGGGTGGCGCGGTAGCCCCGCAGACGGCCGCAGGAGACCGCGGCCGAGACGACGGGCGTGCGCCGTTCCATTGTCGGAAACGCAACCAAAAACCAGCAAGCGCAAGAGAACGCTGCTGGTTTTTTTCATGCCAACACGGCGTGCAGGACGACCCGTTCGCTGTCGGCGCGGTTGTCAGATCCGGCAAAACGATTTTATAATCGAACAAGAGTTTCGGGGGAATCCCGCGGGATTCTCCCATCCGGGAGGCGTGTGCGGTGTCGCAGCAGACACTTTCCTTGTTTGCCGAACCTTACATACGCGGCTATGTCGCGCAAGAAATTTTTTACAATGAAGAAACATGGTACGGTGTCATCCGTCTAACAGTGGAGGAGACTACAGAACCGGTGAAGGATGCGGAGGTCGTGGTCGTCGGCAACTTCCCCCGGCCGCATCCGGAGGAGCTGTACACGTTTTACGGCGAGTGGAAGACGCATCCGAAGTTTGGGCAGCAGTACGCGGTCAAAAGGTATGAACGGGAGACGCCCAAGACCCGGGCAGGGGTGGAGCGCTATCTGGCCAGCGGGCTGTTTCAAGGCATCGGCAAAACCATGGCCAAACGCATCGTGGAACATCTGGGCACAGAAGCGCTCACGGTCATCGCCGAGCAGCCGGAGCGGCTCGTGGAGGTTCCGGGCATCTCGGAAACGCGCGCGAGGCAGATCTACGAGTCGGTGATGGAACACCGCTCCCTGGAGCGGGCGATGGTGTTTCTCTACGAGTTCGGCATCGGCGTCCAGTTGGCGCTGCGGATTTATCAGACGTACAAGCTGGAGACCATGACCGTGCTGACGGAACAGCCGTATCGGCTGATCGAGGATGTCCAGGGCATCGGGTTCAAACGGGCGGACGACATCGCCCGGGCCACGGGAATTGCCGCTTCCTCGGAGGAGAGGGTCAAGGCGGCAGCCCTGTACGTGCTGCAGGAAGCCTGCTACTCCGAGGGACACGTGTTTCTGCCGGCGGACGAACTGTGCGCCAAAACGCTCCGCCTGCTGGACGAGTGCGGGGGACACCGCTTTCAGCCGGAGGAGATCACGCTCGCCGTGGAATCGCTCTTTGTCGAGAGCAAAGTGGTTTGGGACGAAGACCGGGTCTATCTGCCCTCGCTGTTTTTCGCCGAAATCGGGCTGGCCAAGCGGCTGCGCTACTTTGCCGAGCGGGACGAGTTTGGCGCCTTTCCCGCTTCGGAGTTTTACCGGGCGCTGGGCGTGGTGGAAGAAGAGCTGGGCATCACGTACGCCCAGACGCAGCGGGATGCGATCGAGCAGGCGATCAAATCCGGCTTGATGCTCTTGACCGGCGGGCCCGGCACGGGGAAAACGACGGTGATTCGCGGGATCTGCCGCGTGTTTGCCCAACTGCACGGCATTTCGCTCGACCTGAAAACCTACGACGAAGAAAATCCCTTCCCCATCCTGCTGGTCGCCCCCACCGGCCGGGCGGCCAAACGCATGTCGGAGACGACCGGTCTGCCGGCGATGACCATTCACCGCCTCCTGGGCTGGAAAGGGGAGAGCTTTGAGCACGACGCGGAGCATCCGATCCGGGGCCGGCTGTTGATCGTCGACGAGATGTCGATGGTGGACGTCTGGCTGGCCAATCAACTGTTCCGCGCCGTGCCGGACGAGATGCAGGTGATTCTGGTCGGCGACCCGGATCAGCTTCCGTCGGTCGGTCCCGGCAACGTGCTGCAGGACATGATCCGCTCCGGTCTATTGCCGCGCGTGCAGCTCAGCGAGATTTACCGGCAGGCGCAGGAGTCCTCGATCATCCGGCTGGCTCACGACGTCCGCAAGGGAATGGTTCCGTCCGACCTGTTGGCCACGACCCCCGACCGGCGATTTTTCACAAGTTCGCCACAAGATGTGGCGGAAGCGGTGAAACAAATTTGCGCCGGAGCCGTAAAGAAAGGGTATACGGCCAAAGATGTACAAGTCCTCGCTCCCATGTACAAGGGGAATGCCGGGGTGAACCGGCTGAACGAAGAACTGCAGGAACTGTTCAACCCCAAGACCGAGCAGAAGCGGGAGGTGACGTTCGGCGACACCGTCTTCCGCACCGGGGACAAGGTGCTGCAGTTGGTCAACAACGCCGAGGAACAGGTGTTCAACGGCGACATGGGAGAGATCGTCGCCATTTTTTACCCGAATGAAAACGCAGAGAACACCGAGATGATGGTCGTTTCCTTTGACGGCCGGGAAGTGGTGTACAGGCGTTCGGAGTATCACCAGCTCACACTGGCCTACTGCTGCTCCGTGCACAAGTCGCAGGGCAGCGAGTTTCCCATCGTGGTCATGCCGTTTGTCCGAAGCTACCACCGCATGCTGCGGCGCAAGCTGGTGTATACGGGAATCACCCGCAGCAAGTCGTTTTTGATCATGTGCGGGGAGCCGGATGCGTTTCGCCTCGCGGTGGAAACCGACGAGGAAGGCGTGCGCTACAGCTACCTGGAAGAGCGATTGAAGCAAGGGTGAGCCTTGGAACAAGTTGTTCCGCATGGATCGTCCCGCTCCGCTTGATACTAAAGAAGCGGAAGGGGGATGTCCCGACATGCGCAAGGCATTGGATGTAATCGGCTTGCCGATCGTCTGCCTGGAAACGGGTGAGGAGCTCGGCACGGTCCGTGACATTCTCTGCGACTCCGCCTGGCGTGTAAGGGGAGTCTTGCTGAGCGAACAGGGCTGGTTCCACCCTGGCACCTGCATTCCTTCCGAACGCATCCACGCGGTAGGCGAATCCTGCCTTACCGTGACGGGCAAAGACGCCATCACCTCCCTTGACCGTCTCGCCGACCTGCCGCTTACCGGCATCCTGACGGGAAGGACAAAGCTGAAGGGGAAAACGGTCATCACCGCTTCCGGGGAACTCCTGGGCAGGCTGGAAGATGTTTACTTCTCTGCGGATTGGGAGAAACTTGTAGGGTACGAATTATCGAACGGTTGGCTTGCGGACATCACCGAAGGGCGCAAACGCCTGTCCGCGCCACCTTCCGTCATCGTCGGGGAAGAAAACCTGATCGTGCCGGACTGGGTTCGCAGCCAGGCGTGAAAGGGAGGAAAAGCGTGTGATGCGTGTCATATGCCCGAACTGCGGTTCCAAAGATATCGGCAAGATTGGAACCACGCAGTATTACTGCTGGAACTGCTTCATCGAGATGAGCGTCGACGGCGACCAGATCGCTTCCGTCTACCAGGTGGAAGAGGATGGCTCGCTGCATTCGCTCAACGACCTGTTTATCGAAGACCAGAATGTTTCCGCCCCGTTGAACATGTGAACAGACGGCCCATTACCCGAGGAGGTGTCATCGGCATGTCCGGACGCAATCTGATTGGCGTAATTGCCGCCAGCGGTCTGATCGCGGCGATCGGGTTTATGGTCGCGCCGCGGCGGCGCAGGCGGCGGTTTGGGTTTCGTTTCAACCGTTTGCCCGTTTCGCTGCGCAACGTGATGAACGTGATTAACATGAGCCGCACGCTGCTTCGTGCCGTCGCCCGTTAGCCGGTGTCACATGGCAAGCGGAAAGGTCCATGAAAACAGCCCGAACGGTCCACTGCCGTCCGGGCTCTTTTTTTGCGGCTACGATTGTTCGGCCATACGTTTTTGCTGTTGATTCTTCATGCGGCCGATCAGCAGGACGCCGACGACCACCGCCGTGATGATGATCCATTTCAGGATCGGGTACGCGGCGAAGAAACCGGCCAGCAGTTTCTCGCCCGTGATCATGCTGCCCGCGGTGTAGGCCAATACGGCGGCCCCGATGTAGATGACGGCGGGGAAACGATCCATCAGCTTCAACACCAGGGTGCTGCCCCACACCATGACCGGCACGCTGATCAACAGGCCGACCACGACGAGCAGGAAGCTGCCGTGCGCGGCCCCTGCGACCGCGATCACGTTGTCCAGTCCCATCACGGCGTCCGCGACGATGATCGTCCAGATCGCCGAGGCCAGGCTCGATCCCGCTTTCACCGTCTCATGCCCCTCGTCCTGCACCAACAGCTTCAGGGCGATCCAGATCAGCATTAATCCGCCGACGAGCAGCAGGCCCGGGATTTTCAGCAGCCAGACAACCGCCAGCGTAGCGGCGGCCCGAATCACGATCGCCCCGATCGTTCCCCAGACGATCGCCTTCTTCTGCTGATGGGCCGGCAGGTTGCGCGCGGCCATCCCGATTACGATTGCGTTGTCGCCCGCCAGCACCAGATCAATCACGATGATCGCCAACAGTCCAGACCAAAACGCGGGGGTAAACAACACGTCCATTTGTCTCTCCAACCTCCTTTATTGCGGACATTTCTCGTAAAGGCCGGCGTCCTCCTTCAGACAGACATTCGTTATGTAGTCTGCGTCAAGGGGAGGAAAACAAAACGACCTTTACCTCAACGGGTAAAGGTCATGTGAACAGAAAAAGACCCTTACCCATACACGGCAAAGGTCTTGCTTACAACATTACGTTGCCAACAAAGCCGGGGATTTCTCCCGTAATGACGACTTTGCTGTAACAAGCTACTCCCCTTTGGAGAATATCCGTTTGTACTCCCATCGTACACCGGTGCGGCACGCATGTCAATACCGTACATGTTTTTCCGCGTCTTGCACACGCTAAATCATACGAATCAGAGGGAGGAGGGGGCAGGGTGGAGGAACTTCGCCGCAGCCGCCTGTTTGCCGCGGCCGTCTGGGCGATTGTGCTGCTGGCCATCGGCAATCTGCTCTGGCTGCTGCGCCCTGTAGTCGCCAAAACGTTTCACTTGCTGTCGGAGATCGTGATGCCCTTTCTCGTCGGCCTGCTGATCGCCTACGTGCTGCATCCGATCGTGCAGGCGCTGGAAAACAGACGGGTGCCGCGCATGGTGGCCGTGCTGCTGATCTACGCGGCGTTCATGCTGATCATCTCCATCGGGATCGTCAATGCCATCCCGATCTTCGCCAGCCAGCTCGCGGAGCTGTCCGACGATCTGCCGCGCCTGACGGAGTGGTACCACACGTGGATGCGGGAGTGGGAAGCGCACAAGTACTTTTTGCCGGACAGCATCTCGCTGGGGGTGGACCGGGTGATTGTCCAGTCCCAGGAACGGATGTCCCATTCAATTACGCTTTTGGTCGACAACGCGCGCAACACGCTGGGCAAGCTGCTCGCCTACGCGGTGGTCCCGTTCATCGCCTTTTACCTGCTCAAGGACATGAAAGACCTGCACCGTACAGGCATGTCCATCGTCCCGGCGAAGTACCGCAAGCAGGTGCTGGCCGTCCTGCGCGACGTCAACGAGTCGCTCGGCAATTACATACACGGCCAGATGATCGTGGCGCTGATTGTGGGCGCCTGCGCGTACGTCGGCTACTGGCTGATCGGCATGCCGTATCCGTTCGTGCTGGCCACGTTTGTCAGCCTGACCAACGTCATCCCCTACATCGGACCGATCATCGGCGCCGCTCCCGCCCTGATCGTAGCCCTGACGATTTCCATGAAAATGACGCTCATGGTGCTGGCCGTCAACGCTGTCATCCAGGTACTGGAGGGAAACATTCTCTCGCCCAACATCGTCGGCCGCTCGCTTCATCTGCACCCGCTCCTGATCATCATGGCCCTGCTGGCCGGAGAGGCGGCGGGGGGCATCATCGGCCTGATCGTCGCCGTTCCGGTGCTGGCCGTCTGCAAAGTGGTGATCAGCCGGATCGCCCTGATGCTGCACGAAAGTTGACAGGCTTCGGCAAACAATTTTATAATACGGATAATGGAAAAGAGCATGGATCGATGAAGGAACGAGTACGCTGCAGCCCTTCTCCAGAGAGGACGCTCCAAAGGCTGGGAGAGCGGCCAGAAGAAGTGCAGCGGAAGGCTACTCCCAAGACCGGGCAAAAACCGGCGGCTTGACACCGTTACCCGTCCGCAAGCGAGCGACAGGCAGACGCATGTGATCAGGCTGCCTGTAAGCAGGGTGGTACCGCGAGACAAGTTCTCGTCCCTGAGGGGATGGGGACTTTTTTTTCGCGCAGGCCCGCCGCTCCGGCCGGAGGGAGCAGCCCTTTTTCGGATCATGTACGCGTTGTTTCACACTCATCTACGGGAGGATTTTTCCATGAAGAAACTGACTGGCAGCCAAATCCGCCAAATGTACCTCGATTTCTTCAAAAGCAAGGGACACCATGTGGAGCCGAGCGCGCCGCTGATTCCGCACGACGACCCGTCGCTGTTGTGGATCAACTGCGGGATGGCGCCGCTGAAAAAGTACTTTGACGGCCGCGTCGTGCCGGACAACCCGCGGATCACCAACTCGCAGAAATCGATTCGCACCAACGACATCGAAAACGTGGGACGCACGGCCCGTCACCACACCTTCTTCGAAATGCTGGGGAACTTCTCCATCGGCGACTACTTCAAGGAAGAGTCGATCACCTGGGCGTGGGAATTCCTCACCAGCCCGGAGTGGATCGGATTTGACCCGGAGCGCCTGTGGGTCACGATTCATCCCGAAGACGACGAGGCGTTCGAGATCTGGCACAAAAAAGTGGGCATTCCCGAAGAGCGGATCGTCCGTCTGGAAGCCAACTTCTGGGACATCGGCGAAGGCCCCTGCGGCCCCAACTCCGAGATTTTCTACGATCGCGGCGAGCGATTCGGCAACGACCCGAACGATCCGGAACTGTACCCGGGCGGCGAAAACGAGCGCTTCCTGGAAGTGTGGAACCTGGTCTTCTCGCAGTTTAACCACAACCCGGACGGCAGCTACACGCCGCTGCCGAAAAAGAACATCGACACCGGCATGGGGCTGGAGCGGATGGCGTCCATTATCCAGGAAGTGGACAACAACTTCGAAACGGACCTGCTGTTCCCGCTGATCGAGGCGACCAGCGCCATCTCCGGCGTCGCCTACAAGCAGGACCCGGACTTGGACGTGGCGCTGAAGGTGATCGCCGACCACGCCCGCACCGTCGTCTTCGCCATCAGCGACGGCGCGCTGCCGTCCAATGAAGGGCGCGGCTACGTGATTCGCCGCCTGCTGCGCCGCGCGGTGCGGATGGGCAAAAAGCTGGGCGTGGAGCAGCCGTTCCTCTACCGCCTGACGGAAACGGTCGGCAAGATGATGGGCGATTTCTACCCGGAAGTGGTGGAGAAGCGCGCCTTCATTGAAAAAGTGATCCGCGCCGAAGAGGAGCGCTTCCACGAAACGCTCAACGACGGCCTCGCCATTCTGGCCGAGATGGTGAAAGCGGCCAAGGCGGAAGGCAAGAGCCAACTGTCCGGCCAGGACGTCTTCAAAATGTACGACACCTACGGGTTCCCGGTGGACCTGACCGAAGACTTTGCCGGCGAACAAGGGCTGACGGTGGACCGCGAAGGGTTCGAGCGGGCGATGGAGGAACAGCGCGAGCGCGCCCGTGCCGCCCGTCAAGACGTGGACAGCATGCAGACGCAGGGCGGCCCGCTTGCCGATTTGACGGTTACGAGCGAATTTGTTGGGTATACTGAATTGGTAGCGAATGGAAAAGTGGAGGCGATTATCGCCGACAACCGGCTGGCTGACGAGGCGGAAGAAGGCCAGACCGTCCAGGTGGTCTTGAGCCGCACCCCGTTCTACGCGGAAAGCGGCGGTCAAATCAACGACGAGGGCCTGCTCGTCTCCGACTCCGTCAAGGCGCGCGTCACCGACGTGCAAAAAGGGCCGATGGGCCAACACGTCCACACCGTCGTCGTGGAAGCGGGAACGCTGCGCGTCGGCGACGAGGTCCGCGCCGAAGTAAACCGGAACGCCCGTCTCGACATCACCAAAAACCACACGGCCACACACCTGCTGCACCAGGCGCTCAAAGACGTGCTGGGCACGCACGTCAACCAGGCCGGTTCGCTGGTGGCGCCGGATCGCCTGCGGTTTGACTTTACCCATATCAGTGCCGTCACCCCGGAAGAGCTGGAGCGGATCGAAGCGATCGTCAACGAAAAAGTGTGGGCCAACCTGAACGTGGACATCTTCCACAAGTCCCTCGACGAAGCGAAGGCGATGGGAGCAATGGCGCTGTTCGGTGAAAAGTACGGCGAGATCGTCCGCGTGGTCAAAGTGGGTGACTACAGCCTGGAGCTGTGCGGCGGCTGCCACGTGTCCAATACGGCGGAAATCGGCCTGTTCAAGATCGTCAGCGAGAGCGGCATCGGGGCGGGCACGCGCCGGATCGAAGCAGTGACGGGACGCGGCGCCTACCAGTACCTCAACCAGCAGTTGAGCACGCTGAAAGAGGTGGCCCACGCGCTGAAGGCCCCGGTCCTGGCGGAAGCGCCGGCCCGTGTCGAAGCGCTCCAGCAGCAGTTGAAAGACGTGCAGCGCGAGAACGAATCGCTGCGCGCCAAACTGGGCAACATCGAAGCGGCTTCGCTGACCGACAAGCTGAAAGAGGTGGAGGGCGTCAAGGTGCTGGCTGCCCGCGTCTCCGCGACCGACATGGATAACCTGCGCGGCATGGTGGACGAGCTGAAAAACAAGCTGGGGTCGGCTGTCATCGTTCTCGGCGCAGTGGACGGCGAGAAGGTCAACCTGGTGGCCGGCGTGACCAAGGACCTGATGGACCAGGGCTTCCACGCGGGCAAACTGATCAAGGAAGTGGCGACCCGCTGCGGCGGAGGCGGCGGAGGCCGTCCCGACATGGCCCAGGCGGGCGGCAAGGACCCGGCCAAGCTGCAGGAAGCGCTGGAGCTGGTCTACGATCTGGTGAAAGGACAGGCGGTGGCGAAGTAACGCCGCCGTCTTTCCTCGCCATGTTTCGCCATCCAAGAAAAGTGCCCGATCGACAAGGAATCGGGCTGCTTGAGGCGAATACACTTGATAGGAAGAGCAAATGCGGAAGAGTCTCAGAGGAATCGAGGTGTTGATCGTGAGTTCGATGGATAATACCATGAAGTTCACGGTGCCCAAGGAAACAAATACGGTGGAAGTGCGGGAAACGCTGACAGAGGTCTACAAGGCCCTGCAGGAAAAAGGGTACAACCCGATCACGCAGATCGTCGGCTACCTGCTTTCCGGTGATCCGGCGTTCATTCCCCGCCACAACAATGCGCGCAGCCTGATCGGCAAAATTGAGCGGGACAGAATCATCGAAGAGCTGGTAACCGTCTACTTGTCGGAAGAACGCAGGTAGGTGCGTGCAGGCGATGGCACGGATTCTGGGATTGGATGTGGGCGAGAAGACCATCGGCGTGGCCGTCAGCGATGAGCTGGGCTGGACCGCCCAAGGGGTGGAGACGATCAGGCGCCAGTCAAAGGAAAAGGATCTCGCCCGCTTGGAAGAATGGATTGCGCATTACCAGGTCGGCGAAATTGTCGTGGGCCTGCCCAAAAATATGAACGGAACCATCGGACCGCGCGGGGAAAGCTGCCAGGCGTTTGCCCGTTTGCTCGAAGACCGGACGGGACTGCCCGTCCGTCTCTGGGACGAACGGCTGACCACCATGGCCGCCGAGCGGATGCTGATCGCAGCCGATGTCAGCCGGCAAAAACGCAAGAACGTGATTGACAAAATGGCGGCCACGTTAATCCTGCAGGGTTACTTGGACGCAAAATCGAGGTGACCGAGATGAGCGAGGAATTGTTTGAGGAGTTTGAAGTCGGGGATGTGATCGCGCTGACGGAAGAAGGCGACGAGAACCCGCGTGATTTCCGCATCATGTACATTTTTGACATCGAAGACCGCACGTATCTGGTGCTGGTTCCCGTCGATCAGGAAGAAGAAGAGGAGTACGAGGTTCACTTCCTGCGCTACGACGGCACCGACATGCTCCAGCCGATCGAGGACGACGCGGAGTGGGAACAGGTGGAGGCGACGTTCGAGACCCTGATTGCCGACCTGGAAAAAGAAGAGCTGTAAGACCAACGAGAGGGCGATGCGGCCCTCTCGTTTTTCTTGGCGTGGATTCACTCTCCGCCTGCGTGCCGCCTGATTACCGGGGGTAGCAGGCGGGAAACAAAAACGCCAGCGAAACGGCGATAATCAGCCAGCGGATGAGCCGGTTTCGATGTTCGCGCATCACGGCGTCCCTCCCTTTGCGAGCGGCACCGTAAACGAGAACGACTCGCCATAGCGTTCCTGGTGAATGCGGATGGCTTTGATGTCAGCCGATCGCGGCTCAAAGCGGTATTCCCCCACTCCGTGACGAGCAGCATTCGCTTCATGTCGACCCTCCCTGCACACACTTCCTATCCCCTATCATTTTCCATTTTATGACACGAATTCCTCCCGAAGTGCCCAAAAACTGCATGGGGCGCGCGCTGGTGACAGCGGGACAGGCCTTGGGTATAATGGAAAAGATGCAGGGACGAGCCCTCTTTGGGGTCCCGGGTGCCGCGTGTCGAAATCAATGGGTCGGCAGAGAGGCACCGCGAAAAAAGGAGGACTCTGTCGTGAATCTACTGTCACTGAAACAAGATCGCAGCGCCGAATGGCCGCCGCCGCAGCGGCGCAGGCGGGGCCGCTTTTTTCGGTTGGGGGTCGCGCTGTTCTGTCTGCTGATCGCGGCGGGAGGAGCGGCATGTTACGTCTATCAAGGGCTGCAGCCGCCGAATGGCGAGCACACCGTCAAAAAGGTAAGCATTCCGTCCGGTTCGTCGGTGCGGGAGATCGGCCGTCTGCTGGAAGAGCAGGGGCTGATTCGCAGCGCCGACCTGTTTGCCTACTATGCCATGTACCAGGGGATCGGCTCCCGCCTGCAGGCCGGGACCTACCAGTTCCAGACGGGCGCCACCGTCGATGAGATCCTGCAAACCATGGCGGAGGGCAAGACCGTGGTGGACACCGTGCGCTTCACCGTGCCGGAGGGCTGGAACGTGGAGCAGATCGCCGATCATTTGGCGCAAAAAGGGCTGGCCGACAAAGCGGCATTTTTGCGGGAAGTCAATCAGGGGAGCTTTCCGGGGTTTCCGTTTGTCGCGGCCATTCCGAAAACGGAAGGGCGCAAATACCGCTTGGAGGGCTACCTGTTTCCCGAGACGTACGAAGTGAAAAAGGGGGCCAGCGCGCACGAGATCATCGCGAAGATGCTCGCCCAGTTCCAAAAGGAATGGCAGCCGGAGTGGACGGAAACGCTGAAACAGCGGGGCATGACGATGGACGAGGCGGTCCGCCTGGCGTCCATTGTGGAGCGGGAGGTCGTGGTGGACAAGGAGCGGCCGATCGTGGCCGGCGTCTACTACAACCGCCTGCGCGAAGGGTGGCTCCTGCAGGCGGATGCCACCGTCCAGTTTGTCCTCGGCAAGCAGCGCGACCGGCTGACGTACGACGATCTGAAGGTAAACAGTCCGTACAACACGTACATGCATCCGGGACTGCCGCCCGGGCCGATCGCCAACCCCGGCAGGGCGTCGCTGGCCGCTGCCGTCCATCCGGCCCAACACGATTATTTCTTTTACGTGACCAAAAAGGACGGTTCGTCCGAGCACTACTTCTCCCGCACGCTGGCGGAGCACGAGGCCAACGATGCGAAAAGCAGAGGGAACTGACGCGGTTTCCTCTGTTTTTTGCCCGCGGGTATGCTATAATGATGCGGTTGCTAGGTAAGGGGGCGTGATGTGATGATAACCAATCCGGCGATTGATGCTTATGTGACGGGGCTAATCCCGCCGCGTTCCCCGCTGCTGGCGCGATTGGAGCGGGAAGCGGCGGAAGAGGGCATTCCCATCGTCCAACTGCCGACAGCTCAGGTGATGCGGACGCTGCTCCAGCTTCACCGGCCGAAGTCGATTCTGGAAGTGGGGACCGCCATCGGCTATTCGACCATCTGGATGGCGGAGGCGGCACCGGAAGCCCGCATCGTCACGATGGACATCGACGAGCAGCGTCTGGAGCGGGCGCGTGCCAACATCGCGGAAGCCGGGTTGTCGGCGCGGATCGAGATCCTCGCCAGAGACGCCACGCTCGGTCTGCCGGACACGTACCGGTTCGACTGTCTGTTTATCGACGCCGCCAAAGGACAGTACCGCACGTTTCTCGATCTCTACCTGCCGCTGCTGCGCGAAGGGGGACTGGTGCTGTCCGACAACGTCCTGTTTCGCGGGCTGGTGGCGGCGCCGGAAGAAGCGGGGAAACGGCAGCGGCCGCTGGTGGACAAGCTGCGGCAGTTCAACGCCTACCTGGCGCAGCATCCCCAACTGGAAACCACGTTTGTTCCGGTGGGCGACGGCCTGGCCGTCAGCCTGAAGCGGACAGCCGATTGAGTGCACATCAGAGAACGGGCCCCGGCTGTAAGGCCAGGGAGCTGCAAGAGGAAGGAGACATGGAGCATGGGTCACCCCGTATTGATTGGGGTCGCCGGGGGCAGCGGCTCCGGCAAAACTACCGTGGCGCGCGAACTGTTTCGCCAGTTTCAAAACGACAGCGTCGCCATGATTGAGCAGGATTCGTACTACAAGGACCAGAGCCACCTCAGTCTGGAAGAGCGCTCGATGACCAACTACGACCACCCGTTTGCGTTTGACAATGATCTGCTGCTGTTTCACCTGCAGGAGCTGATGCAGCGCCGGCCGATCCAGAAGCCGATTTACGACTTCAAGGTGCACAACCGGAAGCGGGAAACGGTGCTGGTGGAGCCGAAAGACGTGATCATTCTGGAAGGCATGCTGATCCTGGAAGATCCCCGCATTCGCGACATGATGGACATCAAGGTGTTTGTGGACACCGACGCCGACGTGCGGATCGTCCGGCGGATCATGCGCGACATCGAAGAGCGCGGCCGTTCGCTCGAATCGGTGGTCAACCAGTACCTCAACGTCGTAAGGCCGATGCACCTGCAGTTTATCGAGCCGACCAAGCGGTACGCCGACGTGATCATCCCGGAAGGCGGCTACAACCGGGTGGCGCTCGATCTTCTGTCGACCAAGATCCGCAACATCCTGCTGGAGAAACAGCAGCTTTCCAACGCGTAGGGACGTCAGCCGAGCCCGGGACAAGAGGGCCGCTGTCTTGTAGGGCCGATTCCATGCCCCGGGCAGCGCGACCGGCTCGGGGACATCCCCATACAGGTGAATATCCGAAACCACACGCGAGTGCGCCGTCCGAAAGCGGCGCGCTTTTTTTCATGCCTGTGCGCATGTTGGGCCAGATCGGTTTTCCCGCCGCCCGTTCCGGCAATACTGGAAAAAAAAGGCGGGAGGTATGAGGCATGGACCTGGAACGCCGGGTGAAACGGCGCCACTTTCTCGTGCTGTTGTTCATGACGCTGGTGTGGGCCGGGCTGTTGGTCCGCCTCTGGTGGATTCAACTGTGGGCATCGCACCGCTTCTCCAGGCACGGTGTCGATTTGGTGAAAAATGCGGTTAAGCAGCGGCAGCAGAGCATCGTGCTGCACAGCGGCCGGGGCGACATCCTCGACCGAAACGGCTACCCCTTTACGGGGGAGGAACAGCTCGCCCTGCTCCTGTTCCCCCTGGCGCGGGGCAGCCTGCAGGAAAATGGCGGATGGAGACGGCTGGCGGAGATCGTGCGCGTGCCGGAAACGATGCTCGAAGACGTGATGACCAAAGCGAAAGCCCCGCTCATGCTGAGACAGACGGACGGCAGGCTGGTCCCCCTGAGCGAGCGGCAGGCGGATCAGGTAAACGCGCTGGGGATCCCCGGCGTCGTCGCCCTGAAAGTGACGGAGCGCTACCGCGCGGACGAGGTGGCCAAGCACGTGATCGGCTACATCCACCGCAATCCCGAACTGGTCCGCACGCTGTATCCGGACGAGTGGGCGGAAGGGAAGATGAACGCGGACAGCACGGTAGGGGCGTCCGGCTTGGAGCGCAGCTTCGACCGGTTTTTGCAGGGAGTGGAGCCGTCCGTGCTCTCCTACTACGTGGATGGCGAGGGAAAGCCGCTCAAGGGGCTGGACATCCGCTACACGCGGCAGGAGAACCAGTACTACCCGCTGTCTCTCGTCACCACGCTGGACGCCGACCTGCAGCGGCGCCTGGAGCGGGTGGCGGACAGCGCCGGCCTGCGGGAAGGGGCGATCGTCGTGCTGGACGCGACCCATGCAGACGTCCTGGCGATGGTCAGCCGCCCGCAGTACGACCAGACGAAAGTGGACGTGCAGCAGGGGGCGTGGCGAAACCGCGCCGTCAAGCAAATCACCCCCGGTTCCGTCTTCAAGACGGTCGTGGCCGCGGCCGCCCTGGCGGAGGGGCTGGTTTCCCCCACCGAGCGGTTCGTCTGCCGCGGCGATTACGGCAAATACGGCTTTTCCTGCTGGAAGCGGGACGGTCACGGCGCGCTGACGATGGAGGAGGCGTTTGCCCAGTCCTGCAACATCACCTTTGCCGAAATCGCCAAACGGATCGGCGGGGACAAGCTGGAGGCGTATGCCCGCCGTCTGGGCTTGTCCTCTCCGGTGGGATACGTCACGCCGCACCTGTTCAAATTGGACGGCTTCCGGCAGGTGGACGGCGAGGAGCAGGGACGGGTGTTCGCCGAGCAGGTTTCCCGCCAGGATGAAGGCGTCTTGATCCAGACGGCGATCGGCCAGCGGGACGTTCGCGTCACGCCAATGCAGGCCGCCAATCTGATGGTGACCATCCTGCGCGGGGGGCAGCCCGGCCAGGTGCGGTTGGTGAGCGAGATCGCGTATCGAAACGGCCAGACGTTTTTCCGTTTTCCGGAACACCGGCTGCCGGAGTCGGGGATCGACTATGTGACGGCCAAAAAAATGAGGCGCCTGCTGCGCCTCGTCGTAACCGAAGGAACCGGCCGGATGCTGCTGCAGGCGCCGTGGCCGGTCGCGGGCAAAAGCGGCACCGCGCAGACGGGGGCCGGCGACGGCAGCAACCACCTCTGGTTTGTCGGCTACACGCCGGTCGACACCCCCCGGTACGCCATTGCCGTCGTGGCGGCACACCAGCCGGCCGGGGAGACAACCCGGGCTATGGAGATTTTCCGCCGCGCTGTCGAAGCGATTGCCGAGTGGCCAGGTCAATCTTCCCCACTTCGCGCAGGGAGTTCTCCAGAATAAAGGCGCGAGCCTGCACCTTGTCTTGTCTGTTGAGACCGACAATCAGCATGATCGGCGAAGAGGACATGTAGAGGGACTGACTCGCCTTCGCCCAAATCGTGCGGCGGTCTCCCTTGCTGGGCGACAGCCTTTTGATCGTGTGGCTGTGCCAATCCCCGATGTACTGCCAGCGCTGCCGTCGGCTCAATTTGCGCACCAGCCTGCGCAGGTGGTCGTCGTCAAACAGGATGGCGTTGGGATGGCGAACGGCATTGGGACCGGGGCCGCTGGCGTAGGTAACCAGCCACTCTTCATCATTCAACGAGTATCCCATCAATACCCCTCCCGTCTCCAGGGAGGGGTTTTTTCTGACGGATTGTTCGATCTGCTTCCACGCCTTGGGCGTGATATACAACGAGGTCATGGCCTTGTCTACCTCCTTGACTCAACCTCCACAGGGCTGCCTTTTATCCTATGCAGCGGCGCGCCAAAGTGATCCGTGACGTTTGTCGTGCGACAATTGTCGAAAAAAGGTTGTCAGCAAAAGTATTTCTTTTCTATAATTTTAGAAAAAATATGAATAGAAGGAAAGGTTTGATGCTATGCCAATGGCTTTTGTAAATCCCGCGCTGGTCGGCAAGGTGCTGGCCGAGGATCTCTACTCGGAAGCCGGTGTGCTGCTTCTGCCCCGGCGCACCGTGCTGACAGCCGCCCACGTCAACGCGCTGCGCAACCAGCGCATCACGCGCGTCAGCATCGCAGACGACCTGTCGGAGGGGAATGGCGAAAAGATTTCCGCCCAACTGCTGGACAAGGGAGGGGACCGGGAGAGCGCGTTCTGCTACCTGGATGCGATGGAACAGACGAGGCGGCTGTTTGAGCGCGTGGACCTTGGACAGGTGCCGAGCCTGCACGAGTTCTGCCAAGCGTTTCACGCGCTGGCGGAGCGGACGGAGGAGCGGCTCGGGCTGTTCCGGTCCCTGTACGTGCTGGAAGGGGCGGACAGCTACACGTATCGCCACTCGCTCAACGTGGGGATTCTCTGCACGCTAATCGCCCGCTTGCTGAAATGGGACGAGGAGCGCGTATGGTTGATGGGAGCGGCCGGATTTCTGCATGATATCGGCAAAACGCGCGTGCCCCGGGAGATCCTGCTCAAACCCGATAGGCTGACGGACGAGGAGTTTGCGGAAATGAAGCGGCACACCGTGTACGGGTACGAGATTCTGCAGCAGATGGAGGGCGGCCATGAGACGCTCGCCATTTGTGCCCTGCTGCACCACGAGCGGCTGGACGGCTCCGGCTATCCGGAAGGGCGGAAGGATGAGCAGATTCCGCTGGAGTGTCAGGTGGTGGCGGTTGCCGACATGTTTGACGCGATCTGCTCCGATCGCGTCTACAAGCAGCGGACGTCGCCGTTTGAAGCGGCCCGCGTGCTGTGGAAGGCGGCGTGCGACGGGCTGCTCAACATCGAAATCGTCTCTCTGTTCGTCCATTACATCGCCCAGCTTTACGTGGGAGCCAAGGCGCGTCTCAACAGCGGCGAGGAGGTGGAAGTGATCCTGATTCACCGGGATGAGCCGATGCGTCCGCTGGTTCGCCGGCAGGGCCAGTTCGTCGACCTTCGCTGCCACCGCCAGTTGAGCATCGAAAAAATGCTCGGATAGCCGCCGCTCGCCGCACGGGACCTTTCTCCCGGCAAGCGGACGTTCCCATGCGGATGCCACATGTCACGGTTTTGTGGCAAAAGGCCGGAGAACCTCGACACCCCCGTCCCGCTGTGCCAAAATAGAACAGATCGCACTAGGGACGGGGAGGGAACAGGCGAACCAGCATGATACGAAAAGCGACACCGGCAGACGCGGCATGCGTCGCGCCGCTGATTTACGAAGCGATTGGCAGCATTGCCCACACGCTGACCGGCGCTGTGGAAGCGGACGAGGCCATTCGCGTCATCGAGGCGTTTTTTCGGATGGAGAGAAACCGGCTCAGCTACGAGAATGCGGTCGTGGCCGAAGTGGGGGGAGAACCCGTCGGACTGGCGCTGTTCTACCACGGCAGCCGGACCGAAGAGCTGGACCGTCCGTTTGTTCAGCGGTTGGCCCGCTTGACGGGCATCGCTCCGGTCATTGTAAAGGAAGCCCGGTCCGATGAGTTTTACCTGGACACGCTGGCGGTCCGCGCCGACCAGCGCGGCAAAGGCATCGGCAGACGGCTGCTGGCCCGTTTTGAAGCAGAGGCTCGCGCGCGCGGACACGAGCGGATTGCGCTGCTCGTGGACCAGGAAAACCCCCAGGCGCGCAAGCTGTACGAATCGATCGGCTATCGGCCGGACGGCACGCTTCTGGTAAGCGGCCACCTGTACGACCATATGGTCAAGCAATTATCCGTGCTGATCTGACGACACCTCCCGTATGCCCGCGGCATCCGTTGCCATGCCCCGGCCAGGCGGGAGGTGTTTGTTCTCGTAAAAAACAAAAGCATTCGTGTCCGTTGTGACAAGCGGAAGAAACGAATGGATGTTGATATGTCAAAATAGTGGGAGTAAAATAACAAAGGAAAGCAATAAAAATCGATTGATTTTTGTTGCAAATCAAAGGGTTGACAAGTGAAACAAAAGGAGGAACTGCGTGTCATGTTGGCTTCAAAAAGGCAGCAGGAGATTCTCGAACTGCTGGAACAGAAGGGACACGTCTACGTCTCCAACTTGAGCAGGCAGTTTCAGGTGACGAAAGAGACGATACGCCGCGATCTGGAGGCGATGGAAAAACAGGGATTGATTCACCGCACGCACGGCGGCGCGGTGTTGAACCGGAAGGAAAAAGAAGCGTCGCCGCTCATCCAGCGCGAAGTCGCCCATCTGGAAGCGAAGCGGGAGATCGCCAAGGAAGCGGCCAAAGGCATCCAGGACGGGGACATCATTGCCCTCGACTCCAGCGACGTCTCCTTTCAGTTGGCCCGGCTCCTGGGCGAGCGGGAGATCACCGTGATCACCAATTCCATCGCCGTCACCCTGGAGTTTCTCCGTCAGGACAAGGTAAAGGTCATCACCGTCGGCGGCTATCTGAACAAGGACTGCACCTCGTTTTTCGGCACGATGACGGAAAAGTCCATCGAAGGCTACCACGTGGACAAGTTCTTCTTCTCCTGCCACGGGGTTCATCTGGAACACGGCATTTACGAGAACAACGAGATGGAAGCACAGGTCAAACAGAAGTTCATCTCCATCTCCGACCGCTTGATCCTGCTGGCCGACCACACGAAGTTCGGGCAGAAGTCGCTGACCAACCTGCTCTCCCTGGACAAGGTGGACCAGATCATCACGGATCACGGGCTGCCGCTCAACCAGTTGTCCGCTTTCAAAGCAGAGGGTTTGAATATACAACTCGCCCAGTCGTAACAGGTGGGTTCTTTTCTGTTTTCCAACCAAACATTTTCAACTGGAAAAGAGAAACAATCCCGCAAAAACATGTGGAATTGTTTCTCTTTTGTTGGTTTCGGAATATTGAAAAAGCAGAAAAATGCGGATAATATGTGGGACAAACAAAGCATCAATCGATTCAGGAGGAGCCGAGATGCACGACAAGCTGGTGTTTGGAGTTGATTTTGGAACGGAATCGGCTCGCGCCGTTCTAGTGGATGCAGCAAACGGAGAAGTGAAAGCGATTGCAACCAAACCGTACGCCCACGGCGTGATCGTGGAGACGCTGCCGGGTACGTCGGTTCGGCTGAACAGCGAATGGGCGCTGCAGGATCCTCAGGATTACCTGGATGCGCTGGTGGATACGATCCGCGCCTGCATGAACGAGGCCGGGGCCAGACCGGATCAGGTGATCGGCATCGGGGTGGACTTTACCGCCTGCACGATTCTGCCGATCCGCGCCGACGGCGAACCGCTCTGCGCCGATCCCGCCTTTCGCGGCAACCCGCACAGTTGGGTGAAGCTGTGGAAGCACCACGCCGCGGAACCGGAAGCGAACGAGATCACCGAGCTGGCGCGGGCGCGAGGAGAAGCGTTTCTCCGCTATTACGGCGGCTCCCTCTCGTCCGAGTGGCTTCTGCCCAAAGTGCTGCAGATCCTGCGCGAAGCCCCCGAGGTCTACCATGCGGCTGACCGCTTCGTGGAGGCGGGCGACTGGATCGTCCTGCAGTTGACGGGCGAATTGAAGCGCAACTCCTGCGCGGCGGGGTATAAGGAAACCTGGAACAAACGGAACGGCTACCCGTCGTCCGATTTTTTGAAAGCCCTTCATCCGGACATGGAGCATTTTGTCCGCGACAAGATCGCCACCCCGATCTACCCGGTCGGCACGTACGCCGGCCGTCTGACGGAAGAGATGGCCCGCCGGCTGGGCCTGACGGAACAGGTGGCTGTCGCCGTCGCCACGATCGACGCCCATGCGAGCGTGCCCGGGGCGGGGATCGTCGAACCCGGCCAGATGCTGATGGTGATGGGCACGTCCATCTGCCACATGGTGATGGCGGAAGAGGAGCTGTTTATCCCGGGAGTAAACGGCGTGGTGGAAGACGGGATTCTCCCCGGACTGTACGGATACGAAGCGGGGCAGGCGGCCGGGGGCGATACGCTGGCCTGGTTCGTCCGCAGCGGCGTGCCGGCCGCTTATCACCAGGAAGCGGAACAGCGGGGCATGTCCCTGTACGCCCTGCTGGAAGAGAAAGCGAGGGCGATCAAGCCGGGAGAGAGCGGTCTCATCGCGCTGGATTGGCTGAACGGCAACCGCTCCGTGCTCAACGACGCCTCCCTGTCCGGCCTGATCGTCGGCATCCGGCTGGAGACGAAGCCGGAAGAGATCTACCTCGCCCTGATGGAAAGCCTGGCGTTTGGCACGCGCACCATCATCGAAGCGTTTGAAGACGGCGGCCTCCCCATCCGCAAGCTGTACGCCTGCGGCGGCTTGTCCGTCAACAACCGCCTGCTGATGCAGATTTTCGCCAACGTGACGGGCAAACAGGTGGAAGCGGTTTCGAGTCCCAATGCTTCCGCGCTGGGCGCCGCCATGTTCGGCGCGGTTGCCGCGGGGGCGAAAGCCGGCGGATACGATTCGATCATGGAAGCGGCCAGCCGGATGAAAGACGGCCACTCTGTCGTCTACCGGCCGGATGAACAGGCGCGTCAGACGTACGACCGGCTCTACCGGCTGTACAAGGAGCTTCACGACACCTTCGGACGGGGCTCCCTGATGAAGGAATTGAAAGCGGTAAAAAAATGGACGGAAAAGAGCGTATGACATGAAAATTTGCGTGGTTGGCAGTTTGAACACGGATATGGTGATCAGGACCAAGACGTATCCCCGCCGGGGAGAGACGCTGTTTGGCGAAACGATGGACATCCTCCCGGGCGGCAAGGGAGGCAACGCCGCGACCGCGATCGCCCGGCTGGGCAAAGAGGTGCTGCTGGTCGGATCGGTCGGGCAGGACCCGTTCGGGGATCGGCTGCTGGCAGAGCTCAGGGCCAACGGCGTCGACGTGTCGGGGGTGAAGCGGAGCGCGGCCGCCAAGACCGGAACGGCGATGATCACGATTGACGCCTACGCGGAAAATACCATGCTGGTGGTGCGCGGGGCCAATGCGGACCTGGCTCCGGAGGACGTCGACAAGGTGCTGCCCGAGCTCCAGTCCTGCCGCATCCTGCTGACGCAGATGGAAACGGGCGAGCGGGCGGTCGTCTACGCGATGCAGAAGGCCAAGGAGAACGGCAGTCTGGTGATTCTGGACCCGGCGCCGGCGGAAGGCATCACGATGCGGGCGCTGCAGTACGCCGACATCGTCATTCCGAACGAGCAGGAGACGAAGTACATGACCGGCATCGAGATCGAGGGCCCCGACGACGCCCGGCAAGCGGCCCTCTACTTCCAGTCGCTCGGCGTCTCCCAGTCGATCATCAAGATGGGGCAGCGGGGCTGCCTGGTCTTCACCCCGGAACGCTCGGAGTTTATCGAAGCGATTCCGGTTCAGGCGGTGGATACGGTCGTGGGTGACACGTTTTCCGGCGCGCTGGCCTGTGCGCTGGCCGACGGGAAAAACCTGTTTCAGGCGGCCCGGTTTGCAAGCGTTGTCAGCGCGCTGAAGGCAACCCGTTTCGGCGCCCAGGTGGGCATCCCCACACTGGCGGAGGTGCGGTCCTTCATCGCCGAACGCGGGCTGCGCGATTATCTGGACGGGACAGCCGCGGCACATGAATGACGGAGGTGTGGACGATGCAGCCGTATTTGTTGGAAATGAAACACATCAGCAAGACGTTTCCGGGGGTGAAGGCGCTCGACGACGTGCAGTTGGCGGTGCGTGCGGGCGAAGTGCACGCCTTGATCGGAGAGAACGGGGCGGGCAAATCGACGCTGATCAAAATCCTGGCGGGCGTGTATCACCCCGACCCCGGAAGCCGCTTCTTCTTTGACGGCAAAGAGGTGGAGATCAAAAAGCCGCTGGACGCGACCCTGCAGGGCATCTCCATCATTTATCAGGATTTGAGCCTCTTTCCCAACCTGAGCGTGGCGGAAAACATCTGCATGGGCCGCGATGCCGGAAAAGGACCGTTTCGCCTGGTCAAGCGGAAAGAAAAGAGGGAGCTGGCCGCCCGCATCCTGAACGAATGGGGGTTCGGCATCGATCCCGACGCCCGCCTGGACACGCTTAGCATCGCCAAGCAGCAGCTTGTCGCCATTGCCAGAGCGATCGCCTTCGAAGCCAAGCTGATCATCATGGACGAGCCTACCTCGTCGCTCTCGTCCGGCGAAGTGAAGCTGCTGTACAAGGTGATCGACGACTTGAAGCGAAAGGGAATCGCCATCCTGTTCGTCAGCCACAAGATGGAGGAGCTGTTCAAGGTGTCGGACCGGTTCACCGTGCTGCGGGACGGGAAGTACGTCGGCACGTACGACAGGGATGAGCTGAACGAAGAAAAGCTGATCGCACTGATGGTCGGACGAAAAGTGGAGGCGGTGTCGAGGCAGGAGACGCAGCCGGGCGAGCCGGTCTTGGAAGTCGTCTCGCTGTCCAAGCGGGGCCATTTCAAGGACGTCTCGTTTACCCTGCGAAAAGGGGAAGTGGTCGGCATCACCGGGCTGGTCGGCTCGGGCAGGACGGAGCTGGCGCACGCGCTGTTCGGCCTGCAAAAGCCGGACGCGGGCGAGATTAGGCTGAACGGAAAAGCGGTGAGCATTTCGTCCACGCAGGAGGCCGTGAAATACGGCATCGCCTACGTGCCGGAGAGCAGGCAGCGGGAAGGACTGATCCTGCAGCAGTCGATCGTCCGCAACGTCTCCCTGCCGATCCTCAAGCAGTTGAAGAACCGCCTGGGGTGGATCGACGGAAAACAGGAGGCGAAACTGGCCGAGGGATACATCCGGTCGCTGGACATCCGCCCCGCCATCCCGGAGATGGCCACCGGCAACATGTCCGGCGGGAACCAGCAAAAAGTGGTCATTGCCAAATGGCTGTCGACAAACCCGCGCATCCTGATCGTCGATGAACCGACCAACGGGATCGACATCGGGGCGAAGACGGAAATTCACAGGCTGATCCGCTCCCTGGCCGCCGACGGGCTGGCGGTGATTGTCATCTCGTCCGATTTGCCGGAAGTGCTGGCCGTCAGCGACCGCGTGCTGGTCATGCGAAAAGGGACGATCAGCGGGGAACTGTCCATCAAGGAAGCGACCCAGGAGAAAATCATGAACCTGGCATTGATCGGATCACCAAAGGCGAAAGGAAATGAGGCGGTCGGGTTATGAGCAAAATCCTGAAATCAAGCGAGCTTGGAATCGGAGTCATCCTGCTGCTGCTGTCCGCGGCGCTGGCCGTCACCAGTCCCGTCTTTTTGACGGGGGACAACATCCTCGACATCTTGAAGGGCAACGCCGTGCTGGGCATCCTCGCGATCGGGATGACACTGGTGATCATCACCGGCGGGATTGACGTCTCCGTCGCCGCGGTGACGGCCGCCATCACCGTCATCATCGGAAAACTGGCCGTCTCGCTGCACGACAGCGGATGGAGCCTGGTCGCCATTTTTCTCGCCGCGCCCCTCGTGGGAGCGCTGCTCGGCCTGATCAACGGGCTGCTCGTCGCCAAAACAAAGATACCGCCGATCGTGGCCACGCTGGGCACCAAAAGCATCTTGGCCGGGGCCACGCTGTACGTCACAAACGGGGCGTACATGAACAGCAGCGATCTGCCGGAAGCGTTTCTTCGCTTCGCCCAATGGAAACCCCTCGGGGTATCGGTTCTCATCCTCATCTTTTTTGCGGTCGCGCTGTTTACCTGGTTTCTGCTGAACCACACCGTCATCGGCCGCTCGGTCGTGGCGATGGGCGGGAATCCGGTTTCCGCGATGCGGGCGGGGATTCACCTGCAGTCCGTGCAGTTGTTTGTATACGCATACATGGGCTGCCTCGCGGGCATTGCCGCAATCGTGCAGACCGCGTACACCAAAGGGGTGGACCCGAACGGGTTCAACGGCTTCGAGCTGACCGTAATCGCCGCCGTCGTCCTGGGCGGGGCCAACATCATGGGCGGCTACGGTTCCATCCCGGGGACGATCCTGGGTGTGCTGCTGCTCGGCGTGATGCAGAACGGCCTGATCCTCGCCCATGTCGATACCTTCTGGCAGGATATCGTGACCGGCGCGATTATTTTGATCGCCGTCACCTATGACGTGATCAAGCGGAAGCGCGAGGAAGCCAACCGGGCGAAAATCGAGATCGAGGCGTAGGAGCGGGGTGAGGACATGAATTTTCTCTCGAAAGAATGGATTCTCGGCTACGTGTTTGCGGGACTGTTTCTCTTGATGACGCTGTTTGTCCCGGGGTTTTTTGAAGCGTACAACCTGATCAACATGCTGTTTCAGCTCCCCGAACTGGGAATTTTGTCGCTGGGGATGATGGTCGTGCTGCTAACGGCCGGGATCGATTTGTCGATCACCTTCCTGGCGGCGCTGGCCGGCGTGATCGTGGCCACGCTGCTGACCAACGGGTATTCCGTGCCGGTGTCGATCCTGGCGGGCGTCGCCACCGCGCTGACCGGCGGTCTTCTCAACGGGTTTTTCATCGCCGTCGTCGGCGTTTCCCCCATCCTGGTCACGCTGGGCACGATGACCCTGTTTGAGGGGATTGTCCTGCTGCTGACAAAGGGCAACAGCATTTCCGGCTTTCCGGAGAGCTATTCGCTGATCGGCAACGGCCTCTTGGGAGCCGTTCCGATTCCGATCCTGATCTTTGCGGCGATTGCCGTGATCCTGTCCATCCTGCTGAACAAGACGGCGTGGGGCCGCAGCGTCTACATGTTCGGCAACAACCCGACGGCGACGCTGTTTTCCGGGATCAACACGACCCGGGTCGTCCTGTGGGTCTACCTGTTTGCCGCGTTGATGGCGGCGGTGGCGGCCATCATCATGACCAGCCGCTACAATTCGGCCAAGGTGGACATCGGCAGCTCGTACCTGCTGCAAAGCATCGCCGTCGCCGTCCTGGGCGGCACCAGCATCTCCGGCGGGTACGGCAAAGTGATCGGAGTCGTGCTGGCCGTGGGGATTTTCCAGATCATCTCCAACGGGCTGAATCTGCTGGGCGTCTCCAGCATGGTCATCGACATGCTGATGGGCACCATCCTGATTGGCGTCCTGCTGATCAACTATGTCTCGGCGAAGCGCAAGCAAAGCCAGACCGCGTGAAGGGAGGGATGCTGGCGAACCGACGATGTCACCCGCTTCTTTCCGCTTTTGTCCAAGACCAATGTCTGATCAACTGACACAGGGGGAGTTTCGATGAAAAAGATGAACAAAATGCTGTCTGTTTCCGTCTCCGTTTTGCTGGCACTGGGCCTGATGACGGGCTGTGCCGTACAGAAAAACACGGCCGCCCCGGCTGATGGTGCGGCAGGGGGCAAAAGCGACGGCAAGCTGACGATCGCCGTCGTTCCCAAACTGGTCGGCATCCCGTACTTCAACGCGTCCGAAAAAGGGGCGAAGCAGGCTGCCGACAAACTGGGCGTCGAGCTGATCTACACCGGCCCGACCCAACCGGACGCCGCGCAGCAGGTGAAGGTGATCGAGGACCTGATCTCCAAAAAGGTGGACGTAATCGCCGTCGCGCCGAACGATGCGGCCGCGCTGACGCCGGTGCTGAAAAAGGCGAAGGATCAAGGCATCAAGGTGATGGACTGGGACACGCCGGCCGACCCCTCGGTGGTTGAGCTGTCCGTCCACCAAATCGACGACGAAGTGTACGGACGTCACATGGTTGACCTGCTCGTCCAGGCGATGGGCACCGACAGCGGAAAAGTGGCCATCGTGACGGGCGGCCTGTCGGCGCAAAACCTGAACACCTGGATCGACTGGTCGAAGAAGCAGATTGCCGAGAAGTACCCCAACCTGCAGATCATCGGAGACAAGATCGGCACGGACGAGAAACAGCAGGTGGCCTACCAGAAGACGCTGGACCTGCTGAAGGCCAACCCCGACCTGAACGGCATCCTGGCCTACTCCACGGTGGCGCCGCTCGGTGCGGCCCAGGCGATCCAGGAAAAAGGCCTGCAGGACAAGGTGTCGCTCGTGGGCGTGGCGCTGCCGAAGGACTCCAAGCCGTTCCTGGAAGACGGATCGCTCGATACGGCGACGCTGTGGGACCCGGTGAAGCTGGGTTACTTGACCGTCACCCTGGCCAAAGACCTGGCGGAAGGCAAGAAGCCGACCGACGGCCAAGAGGTGGAGAACGTCGGCAAGATCGAAGTGAAGGCAGACGGCAAAACCGTCATCATGGGACCGCCGAGCGACTTCACCAAGGAAAACGCCGGCAACTACGATTTTTAATCAAAGCTGTACGGACGCTGTCTGCAAATAGAGGCTGCCTGTGTTCAGGCAGCCTTTCGTTTGCTCCGATGGAACTGTTCTTCCAACCGGAGCCAATGGCTTTCCGGCAGCCGCCGGAGTTATATCTCCAAATTAGGTTTTCTTGGAGATCGTTACCCGAGAGAGGTTCAAAGGTAAGCTGCTCTCCAAACTCTATGTTGAACTTCTTCAAGCCATGGCTGGTAATTTGTTATCTATAGTCATACATGCATTATTGAGAATGTTTTGTAATAATATAAAAACAAACTAAAGAACCAAGAGCCCCTCCGGCAAGTAAGACTAGTACGGGAAGAGGAACATCCAAAAAAAACATTCCGATCACTTGCGAGATAAACAAGATTAAGATAGTGATTTGTAAAACAACTTTCTTATCCATTTTCGCACCTCGATCCATAGTCGTTGAAGGTTTAAAAAAGCCATTGTCCATACAGACTAATGGCTTTTTTCTTATTATTTAATATCCACTCACTAAAGTAAACTTCGTATTCGTCCAATTTTTGTAATTCATCACTTTCTGGGCCGACGCAAGGTTAGCAGCAACTTCTGCACTCGCTTGCAGACGAGCGTTAGTTGCATACGCAGCTCCAGTGATAGCCGCTAGCGTACTCGTAGTCGCAGCCCCTGCATAAACCGCTTGCGCCCATCCTGCGGCGCCAACCGGGAAACCTGCTACAAGAGCTATAGCGCTTGCGATAGCAACCACCCAAGCGGTAACTTCTGGTATATATTTTGAAGCCTTCATGTCGTTCATTATGCCTTCCTCGTAATCATCGATATACCCTTGAAATTTACTTAGACTTCTAGCATTGTTTCCGTCTTTAACGTTTCCTTTTCCTTTAACATATTTGTGAGCCTGTTCGCTTAAAACTTGTACAGTGAAAGTACCATCAGATAAATCTTCATTATAGTAATTATCAAACGCACCAGCAGCTAATACCGAATTAGCTAATGCTGACTTAAAACCTTTTCTATCAATTTTTTCTTTGAGCTTTTCTGCAGTATCACGTATTTCTTCCACCTGCTCGTAGGTAATACCCTTAGACTCTTTGAAATCTTCCGATAATATATCGACTTTACTCTCAACTATGTCCACGATGCTCGAAGCATCCCTTTTCGAACGTATGGTACTGTTAGAATTCTTTCCTTCGGTTTCTTCTTCTACAATTCTTTTAACTTTTGCTTCTCCTGTCTCCAAATCATTAATTGAGTCCTCATAGATGTATTTTGTAGCCAAATAATTTCCATCTATATCGAAAATATCTTCCTTCGAATGCACGATTGCTTCAATTACGGACCCCTCTTTAATCACTTTGGTATTCGATGTAATTTCCTTATATCCAGTTACTACGAATTCTCCATCACTGTCTATCTCAAATGTTTTCACTTTCACTTGTTCTGGTGTCTCGTAAATTTGTTTAGCACTTTCAGCTTTTACAGGCGGTACAGCCATTCCAACAATAAAAGTTGTGTAACACAAGAGCGAACATAGGGTAGTTTTTAATAACCTCATTTTTTCATACCTCCTTTTATTGGAAACAATGCAATTATATTATATATTACCGAATTTTGTAAATAAATTTTTGTGTGTTTTTTGAATTCCTGCCTTATTAACCCATTAACAATCCTTTCGTTTTAGGTTTTATGTATGGCGGATTGTAATATTAAAGTGCGACACTCAAACGTAGGCAAAAAATGGCCCTCCAGCGGCTTTTTCACCGCCAGAAGGCTGCTTGCTTTACAAGTATCTTGTAATCCTCTCTCGAATAAATGGATGACTTACATTGATCGCTTCACCGCCGAACATTTTCCTTAACGCTCCCACGTGTGACGTTTACCGACGTACGCTGTGCCACAATCCCGATAATATCCCCGTACTCGTTCACAACGGCTCCTCTGGCACGCTACAATCAAACTCCCAAGGCTGGCCTGTAACTTATGTCTGGAATAGCTCCCCCTTTATCAACTTCATTCTTTTTCTAGTCGTTCAATTCTTCGTTCTAGTTCCCTAATTTTTGTCTTATCCTGGAGCGAACTACGAAAAAAATAGTTAGTCCTGCTGGAATTCCGACCAAAATAAGAAATGTGAGTAACTGAAATATCACCGTTCTCCATTCGATAACAACCATTCCGAAATCAAATATGAACATATCTCCTGACACAGTCGTAAAACTTCATACTATCTGATGAGAAAAAAGTTGCAAATAACAGAAGTGCAATCGCGATAAACGCCCTCGATTGGGTAATTTCAGACGCTATCCTTGTGCCACCAGATATTCAGCATCAGGCACCGGAAACAAAGCTTGCGCAGAAAAAGGATGTGATTGATTTTCTGTCAATCACATCCTTTTTCTCCTACCTGCCCTGCGTCTGCTTAGTCCGATAAAACTCATTAAACAACTTCATCAACGCCCGCTTCTCGATGCGGGAGACGTACGAACGGGAAATGCCCAGCTCGCGGGCGATTTCCCGCTGTGTCTTCTCTTTGTCCTGGTCCAGTCCGAACCGGCCGATGATCACTTCTTTTTCCCGCTCGTCGAGGATGTGAATGTGCTGGTAGATCTTGTTGGACTCCAGCTTGAGCTGCACCGTGTCCACCACTTCGTCAATCTCCGTGCCCAGCACGTCGATCAGGGTGATTTCGTTCCCTTCCTTGTCGGTTCCGATGGGGTCGTGCAGCGACACGTCCTTTTTTGTTTTTTTCAAGCTGCGCAGATGCATCAGAATTTCGATTCTACAGTCAAAGGTATGGCGTGATGCCTGGCACGAGCAAAGGAGCGTTTGTCACGCTCCTTTTTCTGATCCCTGATGGTTTGGGGGAAACCAGGCGAACGCAGCGCCAGATGCCGCTCCGTTCGGATCCCGCCTTAATGAGAGGCGGGTTTTGTTTGTCGGTTTTGGACGCGTACCCGTCGCTGCGCGATCGCTTTCGCAACCACACCGTGACGCGGTGAGAAGAGAAAGGCCAGCAGGAACAATACGCCGGATACGGCGGTCATGGCCCCGGCAATCGAACTGTCCAGCCAGGACGCGAGCCATTGTTTGCCCCCACTCATTTTTCTCTCTTTAGTCACAATTGTTTCCTTGAGGCAAATTCTACACAAAAAATGACAATGAGCAACACTATGATACGATAGAAAAAAGTTTCCTTAGGGAAAAATATTGGATGCTTCTGATGGGGGAGGCAGCACGGCTGAATGATCACGTAGAGGATAAGTGATCGTACGAGGCCTGTCAGCCGTTTCACAATGAAAGGAATCCAGATCGTGCAATGAGTGGGAGGAGGGGGGGCGTCGTCCCCAGTGCCGAACGGGCTGGCGTTCGGCGGCAGCGGGGACGGCGCACTCGTCTGTGCCGGTGGCGGGTGCGGCAGTTACGGATTGGGGATACCTGCCTGCTGAGCGGCCCCCGACGTTCGTTCGTTCTTGTCTCTCATGCGGCTGAAAATCGTGGCGAGAATCGAGCCTGATATATTGTGCCACACGCTGAAAATCGCACTGGGTACAGCGGCCAATGGCGAGAAATTCGCCGTTGCGATCGCCACGCCCAATCCGGAATTCTGCATCCCGACTTCCATGGCCACCGCCTTTTGTTTTGCCAAATCCATTCCGAACAGACGGGCGAGGTAAAAGCCCAGCAAAAAGCCCAGCACATTATGCAGGATCACAACAGCAAAAATCAGCGGGCCGGTGGAGGCCAGCTTGGCCTGGCTGCCTGCCACGACACCTGCTACGATCATGACGATCGCGATGGTGGAGACGAGCGGCAGCGCCTTTGCACTCGCTTCCGCCTGTTTGCCAAAGAACTTCTTGATGACAAACCCGAGAGCCAGCGGAATGATCACCACTTGAATAATGGACGCAAACAATGACCACATGTTGATGTCAACCCACTTGCTGGCAAGCAGCAGGATAAGCAGAGGAGTCACAATGGGTGCGAGAATCGTTGAAACCGATGCGATCGCCACAGCGAGGGCAACATCCCCTCTTGCCAGAAACACCATGACATTCGATGCCGTTCCACTCGGACAGCATCCCACCAGGATGACGCCAACAGCCACTTCCGGCGGCAGGTCCAATCCCCATGCCAAGAGGAAGGCCAATCCCGGCATGATGACGTAGTGACACACCACGCCGATCGCCACATCCTTTGGCCGACGAAATACTTCTGCAAAATCGGCTGCGGACAATGTAAGTCCCATCCCGAACATGACGATTCCCAACAAGGGAACGACATAGCCTCCAATCCACTTGAAATGGCCGGGGAACAGATAGGCAATCACCGAAACGAGAATGACCCATACGGTAAACGTTTTTCCTGCAAACGAACTGATTTTTTCGATAAGCATCATCGGCTTTGAAACAGTGCCAGACATCGACATGGAAATCCTCCTTAACTGATTTGTCCGCCCATTGTCACGATATCTTCTTCGAGTGCGACTGCGACATCAATTGCGATCCTCAGCCCTTTCACAATGGTTTCCAACGCCATGCTGGGCTGCCCCGGCTGGCGGGCAGCCTGTTCCGGAAGATAGGGGATATGAATGAATCCGCCCCGAATGGCGGCTTTTGATTCGGCGATGTAATGCATCAATCCGTAGAAAACATGATTGCACACGAACGTTCCGGCTGTATGGGATACGGCGGCCGGTACTCCCTGCCGATTCAGTTCTTGTACGATTGCCTTGATCGGAAGGGTAGACCAGTATCCAACAGGCCCGCCGGGTACAACCGGCGTATCAATCGGTTGGTTTCCTTCGTTATCGGGGATGCGCGCATCATTCACATTGATCGCCACCCGTTCGACGGTCATTTGGGGTCGTCCGCCTGCCTGCCCGACGCAAATGACAAGATCGGGCTTGACCTGTTCGATCGCAGCGTACAAGCAGTCAAGCGCCTTGCCGAATACGGTAGGCATTTCCCTGACCTCGACTGCATACGTTTCGGTTTTCAGATGGGCCAGGCATTTGACCGCTTCCAACGCCGGATTGACGGATTCTCCGCCAAACGGATCAAATCCCGTTACGAGAACGTTCTTCATCGTATCTCCTCCGTTCTTATCTCCACTGAGTCCCATTCTCTCGCCAGCCGAGCTCGAATGAAATCCGTTTGACAGCCTCCTGCAGCACATGGATTAACTCTGGTAACCGCTCGTCGCCGAATCGAACATCCGGACCGGCAATGCTTAATCCGGCGCAGATGCGGCCGTGATGATCAAAGATTGGCGCAGCCACCGAAGCGGTGTTTTCCTCCAGTTCCGAATAGCTGACGGTATAGCCGTTTTTCCGCGCTTCGGCGAGGACTTCCCTTAGCCGCTGCTTGTCCGTGATGGTTCCGGATGCATATGGAACCAGCGTGATCGCGTTTATATACTGTTCGCGTTCCTGTTCGTCCAGATAGGCGAGGATGATTCGGGAACAGGCTCCCGCGTAGAGGGGGGATCTCCTGCCAATTTTCGTGTAAAGCCGGACCGGATGCAGCGTGTCCAATTTTTCAATATACATCGCCTGGTCCCCGTCTCGAATGATCAGATTGACGGCCTCGTCCACCTGATCCCGCAAGGTTTTCATCACCGGTAACGCGATTTGGCGGATATCCAATCGCTCGGCCACCAACTGGCCGAACTGCAGGAATGTCAGGCCCAGTGAATAGCTGCCGTCTGCGTTTTTCTGCAGGAGCCCCATCTCTTCCAGTGACCCTGCCATGCGATGAATGGACGTTTTGGGCATGCCCGACAGCTCTACCATGTCGTTGAGGCTTAGTTTTGCGTGCTGGAGAAAAAGATTCAGCACTTCCATCGATTTGACAATCGTCTTGTTCTTGTTTTGTATCATGAGCCCCCTTGATCCTCCCCAGCCAATCAAAATGGATGAAGCACAACGGGCTGCCGCCGGCTTTGTACATCGGCGGCAGTCCTCGTCTGCATGCGTCCGCTCACAGGGAGAGGACATACATCAGGACGATGTTAAACGCTAGGATAATCAACGCAGTGGGAACCTGCACACGAATGACGTGGTTTTTATCTTTCAAGTCAAGCAGGGCGGCAGGCACAATGTTGAAGTTGGCTGCCATCGGAGTCATCAGGGTGCCGCAGTAACCGGCAAACATCCCGATGGCCGCCAGATGGTTGGCATCCACACCAAATTGCTTGATCAACAGCGGGACAGCGATTCCCGCCGTCATCACCGGGAAAGCGGCAAACGCATTTCCCATCACCATCGTAAACAAAGCCATACCGATACAGTAAGCAAAGACGACCCAGAACAGGGAATGGGTAGGAATGATTTTTCCCACCAAATCAGAAACAACAGTGCCAACCCCGGCGCTGGTAAAGATCGTCCCCAACGTTGCCAGCATCTGCGGCAGGAGGGAGGCCCAGCCGATGGCTTCCAACAACCTTCGCGATTCCTTTACAGCGACAACAGGTGCAGATTTGGTCATCCACAGACCTGCAAGCAGTGCGATCAGCGTTGCCACGCCAAGTGACACGAGGGTGATGTTCTTTTGGTCAAAGATAAACAGGTCACCGATTTTTACGCCTTTGAACCCTGTCGTGCCAATCACGGTGATGACCGGGATCAATAAAGCAGGAATGAACAGAAGATTCTTCAACCGGTTGCGATTTTGCATTTTCTCTTCCGGAGTTGCTTCCCCGTAGCTGCCGGGTTTCAAACCGCCTGCTCCCACGATGGCAACCATCACCAGCACGAGCAGGCCCATGTAAAACGGCGGAATCACACTGCCGAGCAGCAGGGAAATCCCGTAGAGGAAATAAAACAGTCCGGATGTGAGACGCCGCGGATTTTTCCGGTCAGCGAAGGTAAACAAACTGCCCAACACGACGATTATCCCCAAAAAGATATAGACGGCTTCGATGGACAGCAGCATCGATTATTCCTCCTTTCCGATCGCCGCATGGCTGCTTGCGGAACCAAGACGCTTCTGAAGAGAACGATCCAGCAGATACAGACGAATACAGTGGACGATCAAGGCGGCAACAGCGGTCGGAATCGCCCACAACGCCATGTGCAGCGGATCGGAAGGAATGTTGTTTTGATCAAAGAAGCCTTTCATCAACAAGATTGCCCCGATGGCGATAAAAACGTCTTCACCGAAAAATACCCCGATGTTGTCAGCAGCGGCGGCATGGGCACGGATTTCATCGCGAACGTTGTCCGGCAATTTGCCGTATTTTGCTTCTGCAGCCCCTTCTGCCATGGGAGCGACAAGCGGACGAACCATCTGCGCGTGTCCGCCGATGGAGGTTAATCCGACGGCTGCGGCTACTTCCCGAATGACAAAATAAGCGGTAAGAATCCGGCCGGTCGTTGCCGCCTTGATTTTGGCCACAACGCTTTCCGCCTGTTCGCGCAGCCCATGACGTTCCAACAGGCCGATGACCGGCAGCGTGGCGATGAAAACGGCCATATACCGATTGGTCGTGAACGCTTTCCCGAATTGTTCGATAATTTCATACAGCGATTGATGGGCAAGCAGTCCGGTCACCAGCCCCGCGCTGGTGACAACCAAGAGCGGATTTACGCGAATGATAAAACCGACGATGACGATAACAAGTCCAAGCAAGACCATTCCCTGTTTCTCCCCTCAATCATTTTGTTGTGGAAAGCGGTCGTTTCCGCTCCAGTCCGATGCGAACAGTGCCATTCGTGAAAGGTTGGCGCACAAGCTCAACGTGGATCTGTCTTTGCGCCAGCCAGTCAAGGATGGCTTGATGAACAACATGGTGGGCGTGTTGGCAAGCAGCCAGCTCCTTGCCGTACACCGTTTCGTCGTTTACCTCTGTCATCAAATCTGCGGTCACCCATTGCGGAAACCGCTCGATCAAATCGTGCGACTGTTTGTCCCGTTTTGCATGACGGATATAGGCGATGCTTCCATGGGACAATTCCACCGGAAAGTGCTTCTCATCAAACTGAGTCCCCCAGCGGATATACGTACGGAGCCACTCCCGATTGTCGTTTGCCACCGCTTCGTCTTCATCCAGTCTTTTTGTCAGGAACGAGCGCAGGGAATGATACGCTTCCCGCTGTTCCGCCGTTGAATCCGTGAGCTCTCGCCAAATGGTATACATCCGGGCGCTGGGAATCCAGTAGGAAACCGGGAAGCGGGGCGGGCTGTGATAGCCGCTGAACGGTTGAATCCATTCATGCGAAGGGACCCCGTGGTCGTCAAGGACAATATCCGGCTTCCATCGGTTCCACACTTTGGGATACACCCGACTTTCGCCAAAGGGCACATCCGGTTGAAACCGATATTTGGCAAACTCCAAGCCGCATGCGTTGTAACGGGCCGCATGGTGTTTCCAGCAAGGGTGTTCGGCTGTCATCTGGGCGTGCAGCGCTGCGCCGTCCACGTTTTCCAACGGAACAATCACAACATTCAGATGATCCAGAACGGATGGGTCGGCCGTCACCTGCTCAATCAGGTGCAGCGCAGCATTTGTGCTGGACACCTCGTTGGCATGGTGCCGTTCATTGATGAACAGCGTCGGCTTGTACAGTGTTTGCTTGAGAGAACTGCAAATGCTCGCCTTATCGTTCGATGACGCATACAATTCCACCAGCCAGATCCACTGGCCAAGAAAGGAAAAATCGATCGGTGTCACCCGACCGGGGATCTTCTCCTTCCGCTTTTCCAGCCAATCCTGAACATCTTCGTTGACGAAAACATCGTCCGTCACCGATTTTTCAGCAGCATGGGTTGCGGGAGGAGCCAACCCGTTCTCCCCGGCAGAATGTGCTGCCGCGGAAAGCCATGTGCCGCAGGATTCTGCCAGTGCGGGATCGGCCAGGCCGTCAAATGCAAACGTCGTTTGTCCGTTGTGCTGCGTAAGAGAGACAATTCTCGCCTGCCGCCATTGGTCGGCCGGACTTGGCTTCAATACGGTCTCTTCCCCGTGTTGGAACACAATCCGTACATGATGGTCGTTAGGCAGGGCGTATAAAGCGATGCGCGCATGCGGCTTTCCGCCGGGTTCGTGGTGCATGAACGGCACGATACCTCCAGGTGCGTCCCAGCCCGGATCACCCGTTTGCTTCCCATGCTCATGCAGGGCATGCAGGGTGTAGAAATACAAATCTTCATGCAGCGCCTCCAAGGCGGAACTTACCTCTTCCAAGTGCGGCACCTTGTTGTCTGCGGCATCCATCCAGACGTGACACTCAAGCCGCAAGAATTTGGGCACCCCCTGCACGGGTCCGACATGTGCGACCACTGCGGGAAGGACGGATTGCTGATACCATTTCCAAAAGCGATACGGATTCGTTTCAAAGGATTGGCTGGCCAATGCCTGGGCTTGTCCGCTCGGATAAATGCGGCAGCCGGCAAACGGGATCATGACATGGCCTCGCTCTGGTTGATCAGGCATGTACGGCAGACTTTTTCCCCAGCCTTCCCAGGACCAATCCGCCAGGACTTTGCCCTGCTTGTTTTTGGCCGCTATACGGAACATGGGGGCCGACTGCTCTTCCAGCAGTTCCAGCGTGATCCGTTCCGGCGGCACATCCAGTGCTTTCGCCAAAATCGCGTCGAAGGGGTACAGCTCTTGTAAATAGCGGTGCACCAGATCAAGATGTTTGACATCGGGCCGAAACGCGCGCGCCTGCAGGACGATGGAATCGAGATCGGCAACCTGCCTGATTTGCGGCAGGACTTCCTGCATCGCCCAGTGTAGACCGGATTTGTTGGCGTCACGGTAGACAAATGAGGCGGAGATCCCCCATTGTTTCTGGATCGCGGTTGTCAGTTGTTCCGCCCAACGGAGAAAGCTTGGCTCACTGGTTGTCGTCGTCACTTCGATCGCGATTTCGTCGGCCAACTGTCCAGCTTCCTGCAGCCGTGCCAGTGTGGTGAAAAGATACGCTTCCATGTCTTGCAATTCACCACGGTCTTCCCAATCGGCGGTCCAAACGGGCGCGGCGTGCTCAACCAGAATGGAACGGCTGCTCATGTTTGGACCAAGATAATGTCTCCACAACTCAACCGGATTCGCCAGGTGTTCGGGGAGGACAAGCTGTGCGATCTCCCCCCGTCTCTGTTCCATAAACGCTTTCATGCCCAACTGTGCACGCAGTTGAATATCCGGACTGGCACTTTGCAGGGAAGCAAAGCGGTGCCTCCAGGTATCCTCTGTCGGCAGATCGAGCGGAGCAAACCATTCTGTTAACAAGTCGCGAACAAATGCAATGATTCTTCGCTTGCTGCAGTGAATCGCCAGGCCGCCACTTTCCACAGGAGAAAGTTCCACGAAAGCCTCGCGATCATCTGAATCATCAGCCGTTAGGGAAATCTCAAACCGATTGGCAGGTTTGCTTTCGCCAAGACAAGCGGTCACCGGGAAGCAGACATACCCTGCCGACAATGCAAGTCTCGCAGCCAATTCAACCGCGGCTGCCGTTGGTTCGAGGTCAGGATCGCGTACATGAAAATAAAGATCAAGGGTTGGATGCAGCTCATCTTCGTTTTGCCGATAAAGCCCTTCGACGGAAAAAAGGTTGTGCAGGGAATACCGTTGTGGTGCATCCCGACCATCCACGGACGTGCCGGAAAAGGAAATCTCTCGAGGGACCAGAATCATCGGTTCATGTTCAGGGAATCCGTTTGCGAAACAGTCAGATGCAAGAGCTCGTGCCGCATGCAGTGTCATCTCGGGAGAACTGCCCGTAACGACAAGAACCGGGCCCGGTTCCCGCTGTATTAGATAAAGCAGCCCCGATTCCTGTGTCAGTTCCTTCCGTGCAGCGTGTATGGGCAGCGCGTGCTCGCCCAAAACGCGAAACAACCACGCTTCGTCATATCCCATCACCAGATGGAAGGGGGCGGCACCGTTATCCGATCTCGTTTCCAATTGATCAAAAATAAAGAGATGATCAAAGATCGGAACGGGCAGCTCAGCCATATGAAGGCCAATTCGCGCGGCCAGCTCAACCATTGCGGCAGATTCCCAGCACGTCCGCCGCGACGGTACTGTAATCCGCGAACGCAGGCCCGCCGGGGCGCTCCTTCCCTCATGCGAGTAGAAAAGTCCATCGGTTGTCCAGAAATGTTGCGCAGTCATCAGGATCTCCTCGCAATACGTCGTTCCGTATTTCGGAACATTCATTTCGAAATTGTTACTCTTATGATAGTATTCAGTAAAAGAGGAAATCAATAGTTATTTTTTGAAAATTTGTCCTTTTTTATAAATCATTCAACTGTTCCACTTTCAACACTTCCCTCGCTGCAGCGGGGGATTAGGCGTACTTCCGTGGGGTGGTAACGGAACAAAGATCCCAATCCCAAGCAATTCAGCCATTTTTTGTATTTCGCTTTGTTGGTCACTTTCGCTACTTGAGCGTCAAATTGCTCACCTGATCCATGTTCCGATCCATCCGAGAATCCGCTACTTTTGACAAGCCGTAGACGCATACCTTCTGACAGGGAGGGATGCGCGGTGCATGTAAAGCTCATACCTGGAGATTCTGCTCACAGTATCCGTTCCGCCTGTTATCAGTACTTGTTAGGAAAATACAGGAGGGAGAAGCTGAATGGTCGGGATATACGCCAGGGTGAGTACGGAAGAACAAGCGAGAAGCGGATTCAGCCTCGACGACCAAATCAGGGAGTGCCGGAAGAAGGCGGGGACCCGTGAGGTGGTCGAATACGTCGATGACGTATCCGGTGAGTTTCTGGATCGGCCTGCCCTCACCAAGCTGCGGCAAGACGTAAAAGAGGGCCTCATTACAAAAGTCATCTGTCTGGACCCGGATCGTCTTTCACGCAAGCTGATGAACCAGTTGATCATCACGGACGAGTTTGACAAACGCGGGGTAGAGCTGGTGTTCGTGAATGGGGAGTACGCCAAAACACCGGAAGGGCAGCTGTTTTACAGCATGCGCGGCGCCATCGCGGAGTTCGAAAAAGCCAAGATCAATGAGCGGATGAGCCGGGGGCGGAAGGAAAAGGCACGACAAGGACGAGTGCTGCGGGATTTTAAAATATACGGGTATGGTTATGACCCCACCACCGAGCAAATGGTGGTGAAAGAGGACGAGGCCGTGGTGATCCGGCTCATCTTCGATCTTTTCACACAGCCCAATGACCTGGTGCAGGGCATCAATGGAATTGCCAAGTATTTGACGGACAAGAGGGTGCCAACGAAACGCGGAGCGGATGTGTGGCACCGGCAAGTGGTTCGTCAGATCCTGATGAATGAAGCGTACATCGGGAAGTTTTATCAGAATCGCTGGAATACAGAGGGGATGCTTGGAAACAGGTTTCGTTCGCCCGAGGAGAGGGTCCGCATGAGACAGCGGCCAAAAGAAGAGTGGATTTTACTTCCGTGCCCCGCGATCGTCGATGAATCCACATTTGTGCATGCGCAAAAATTGTTGAAGGAATCCCGGAGAAGATGGGCCGGCAGACGCCTTCATCCCTATTTGTTAAGCGGGTTGGTTCGCTGCGGGGACTGCGGAAACACGATGACCGGTCGAAAGACAAAGCATTGGGGGAGGGATGTCTACGAGTACACAGACATCAAAAACACGGCAGGAGCCAAACACCACGGATGCGGGCGGCGAGTGAAGTGCGAGGACCTGGACAGGGAAATTTGGGAGACGGTCCGATCCTGGCTGGATCATCCGGAGGAAATGGCTGCAGCCGTTGAGGAGAGCGACGAAACCTCTTTCGAGCAAGCTGAAATCAACCGGCTGACAAAAGAGTTGGAAAAAACCAGAGTCGGCCGCAAGCGATTGCTGAAGCTGTTTGCTTCAGGCGAAGAGGACCTGGGGGAAGAGGAGATTCGCCAGGAACTGCGTGAATTGAAGGACAAAGAGGACCGATTGGTGCAGCAGCTCGCGGAATGGCAGGATCGGGTCAAACGCATGGAAGAGGGTGGGGACAACCGGAATGTCCTGCGGGAAGCGGCCTACTACTACTTGTCCAAGGCGCCTGATGAGCTTACGTTCGAGGATAAACGGGAACTGATTCGCCATGTCGTTCGCGAGGTCAAGGTCTTTCAGGATCACATCGACGTCTACACGTTCTGATGCATCCCGATTGACAGTAGAAGTTCGTTTTCAATGCAGCGGGCGGCATACGTCGCCAGTTTGGTCCCTTTCTCCACCTGGTAGCTCTCGATGGCTTTGATCAGACCGATCGTGCCGATGGAAATCAGGTCTTCGCTGTCTTCGCCAGTGTTTTCAAACTTTTTGACAATGTGGGCCACGAGCCGCAGGTTGTGCTCGATCAGCTTGTTGCGCGCGTACGGGTCCCCTTCTGCCATCAGCCTCAGGTATTTTTCCTCTTCCGTATCGGGCAGCGGCTGGGGAAACGCGTTGTTCTTGACGTAGGCCACAAACAGCATGAGTTCCTTGAACAACAGGGAAAGCGCCGCAAAGATGCTGGACACGCCTGCCACCTCCACGTCTGGAATGCTTACACCTATCCATATGTGGGCGGCTGCCCATGCGTGCCTGTACGGGAAAAAGGACGGCGCAGATGGAACCGTCGGAAAACCGTGAACCACCGGGGATGTGATCGCAAGCAAGCAGGACAAAACGGCGCCCCGGGACACGACGCCGGGGCTGGATTTGTGTACGCGATCACTCGGCGTCGGTAATGCGCAGATAGGAAATGTTTCGCACGTTGATCACGATGTCATCGTATTGAAGCCATCCATCGCTGAGGTTGGCAACCATCTGGACGATCTCTTCCGGTTCCGTCGTCCGGATGGACACCGAATCGCCTCCGGAAAAATGAAACGTGATGTTCTTTACTGCCGTCATCGGTACCATCTCCTTTTCACATCTTGCCACAGAGGCAGGGTGTTCCTCGACGGAGAGGGACTTCGGTTCAGGAGCCGTGAGTCCCCTTCCCTACACCCCATGTATCGGCAAAATCAGTGTTTTCTGAAAGAGCATGTTGGAGAGGATTCGGCTTTCTATGTTCCCGTCGCGTTCGGCAGGATGGTGGAGACGGTTGGCCGGTTGCTATCCGTCCTTTTGCCCCCACTTGTTCGCCAGCTCCGGCCGTTGATAGGCGGTCAGTTTGTCCAGCAGGCGGGCGGGGTCGCTGTCGCTGACGAGCAGGTCGGCGTGGGAGGCGGGCATGAACCCGGCGCTCACGGCTTTCTCAATCATCTGCAGGAGCGGTGTGTAATACCCGTTGACGTTGAGAATGCCCACCGGTTTTTGGTGGATGCCCAACTGGCACCAACTGACGGCTTCAAACAGTTCTTCCCACGTGCCGTAGCCGCCGGGGAGGGCGATAAAGGCGTCCGACAGCTCCGCCATTTTCGCTTTCCGCTCGTGCATGTCGGCCACTTCGTAGAATTGGCTCAATCCCGTGTGGGCCATTTCGCCGCGAAATAATCCGCGCGGCATCACCCCGATCGCTTTGCCTCCCGATTCCAGCACGGCGTTGGCGGTGCAGCCCATCAGCCCCATGTTGGAGCCGCCGTAGACCAACCCCAGTCCCCGGCGGGCAATCTCATGGCCCAATTTTCGGGCCGCCTCGGCGTACACCGCATCGACGCCCGGATTGGAGCCGGCGTAGACACATACATTGTTCATGGTTTCTCCCTCCTGACGCTGTGGTTGACTTTCTATTATATACTGGTGATTATGGAAAAAGAAAGGGAGAGTGCCAGGACCATTGATTGAGGTTCAGCAGCGGGGTTCCCGGTTTTACGGCAGGCGCGGCTGGACGGGGTACGGACCGAGGCACTCCACGAAGGAGACGTTACAAAAGGAACGGATGGCTTGTTTCGAAAATCAAAAAGGGACAGGTTCGTATGGGCGATATATTCCGTTACGTACCCAACCACGCGGAGATTGGAGTTGGGCTTGCGCTAAAGGATGAACAGGGCGACTATGTATTCGTGTTGGCTGGAACGCGACACAAGTTCACTTCCAATGAACTCTTTTACGCTGGCATTGGGGGACATCTGGAACAAGGGGAAGATTTGCCATCTTGCGGAAAAAGAGAAGCGATGGAAGAAATCGGAGCGGAGGTACACATACAATGTTCACCTGCAAATCCAGTGTACATATCCAGGGACAAGGAAATTCGGACCATTACCATGGCAGACGAATGCAAACCACTGGCTATTTATGAAATGATTCATCCGAGCGGCAGTCCCCGGGAAGGGGAAATCTATTACATTGTCATCTATCTGGCAAAATTGATATCTTCACCCGGAGACCTGAAAACAGATGAAGTTTCCGGGGTGATTACCATGAAGAAAGAGCAGGTAAAGAAAGGAATTTTCAGAAGAGCAACCCTGCAAACGCTGATGGACGAAGGGGCTCGCCTGATTGCACGCAGTCCTCACATTCAGCCTGATGTCATTGTATATCCGATCGGGACTGCTGAGGCATTGTCTTACTACCTGAACCACATCGAAAAGCATCACCCTTACTCGTAGCAGAAGCCGGTGCTGCCAGCGGATTGAAGGGGCGCTTTTGACGTGGTCGAGGCAAGACAGCGGTGGCGGTATCGCTGAAAACCAAAGCAGTCCCCTTACGCCGAGGGGGGACTGCTTTTTCGCGGGACGGACGGCTGCTTCCGGCTTTTCAGCAAGGCCGCCTTTACCTGTTCCCGCTTCGGTTTTTCGCACAAGACGTACAGGATGTCTCCCGCCTGCAGCCTCGTCGAGCCGTGCGGCGTGATCAGCCTGTCATCGCGGATGACCGCGGTGATCAGCGTGTTGTCGGGGAGCGACAGCGACTGGATCTCCCGTCCCGCCGCCGCCGTATCCGCCTTGAGTTCGATTTCCATCATCTCCGAATTGGTTTTGCCGATGGAGACCAGCTCCAGGCTGTGGGGAACCACCGTCTTTTGACCGGTGGAAAGCCCCCAGCGGTTTGCCAGCGGGGAAATGGTGCCGCCTTGAATCAAGGCGGACGTCAGGACGACGAAAAACACCACGTTGAAAAAGAGCTGCCCCTTGTCCAGTCCGGCCAGCAGCGGGTAGGTGGCCAGGACGATGGGAACGGCCCCCCGCAGTCCGGCCCAGGCAATGAACATCTTTTCCCGGAAGCTGAAGCGGGTGAACCAGGTGCTGACAAAGACGCCGACCGGCCGGGCGACGAACATGAGCAGCGCGGACAGCACCAGCCCCTGCCACGTCACGTCCAGCAGTTGATCGGGGAAGACCAGGAGCCCCAGCAGGATGAACATCAGGATCTGCATCATCCAGGCAAAGCCTTCGTTGAAGCGGAAGATGGAGTGGCGGTAGGTCAGGTCGGAGTTGCCGACCACCAGCGCCATCACGTACACCGCCAAAAGGCCGCTTCCGTGCAGGAGCGCTGTGCTGCCGTAGGTGAAGATGGCCAGCGCGAGGGAGAGCACCGGGTACAGGCCCGAGGAGTCCAGATTGATCTGGTTGATGACCCAGACGGACGCTTTCCCCAGCAGCATCCCCATCACCAGGCCGAAGCCCATCTCCCACAGCAGGGAAAAGACCAGTGAGAAGAAGCTGGCGTCATCGGGCATCGCAATGAGCTGGATCAGCGAGACGGTCAGAAACATGGCCATCGGGTCATTGGTCCCCGACTCCGCCTCCAGGAGGGAAGAGATCCGCTCTTTGATGTTTTTGCTGCCGAGCACGGCGAAAACGGCTGCCGCGTCGGTGGAGCCGACGATCGCTCCGAACAGCATGCCCTCCAGCCAGGAAACCTGCAGGATGAGCGCGGCGAAAGCGCCGATCACCAGTGTGGTGAGAAAGACGCCGATCGTAGCCAGGGAGAGGGAGGGAACGATGACGGGCCGCACTTTGCTCCATTTTGTCTGCATGCCGCCCTCGAACAAGATGACAATCAGGGCCAGGATACCGAACAATTGGGTGAGGGCGGCGTTGTCAAAATAAATGAACCGGTTGAGGAACATGCCGACGGCGATAAAGAACACCAGGGCGGGCAGGCCGATCCGGGAAGAAAACTTGGTGGTAAGGACACCGACGACCAACAGGATGGCGATCAACAGGCTAAAGTGGTCGGTGGAAATGGACATGCACTCACCTACTTTCACATGAATCGGCAGGACCGATGCCAGCCATTCGTTTTATCTCCGTGCTGCCGAACGTTTCACAGGGCAATATGTAATTATATCGCAATTTTTTGTCAATTGAAAATGTCGGTGTGTCCGCAATGGGCGCTTGAGATGGCCGCCGGGGGATTGGCCGGCGTGCACGGCGTGGGACGATGTTTCATGCGCGGTCGGATGGCGGGCCTCGAGAGGATAAACCTTTGGGTGTGCGGGAAATGTAACCATATCGACAAGACTACTTCTCGTACGGTACGGAGGATCGATTGTGTTGCGAAAAACATGTGCCGCGCTGATTGTCTCTGCCCTGCTGTCTCTCGCCATCGTCTCCTGCGGCGGTCCGAATGCGGATGAGACGCCCCCGTCCGGGACAGCCCGTCTCCAAACGACTGCCGACAGGCCAAAGGTCATCGTCCTGCTGGTCGATTCCCTGCTGTCCCCGTCGATCGACCGGCTGCTCGCCGCCAACAAGCTGCCGGCGCTCCGGTTTCTCATCGAGAACGGCGTGTACAAGCGGGATGTCATCAGCTCCTTTCCCACCATGTCGGTCACCATCGACAGCTCGCTGTTGACCGGAACCTATGCCGACGGGCACGGAATTCCCGGGCTGCTCTGGTATCACGCCGCGGAGAAACGGATCGTCAACTACGGCGACGGCTCGCGTGCCGTTTGGCAGAACGGCCCCCGGCAGCTTTTGACGGACAGCTTGTACAACCTGAATCAGCAGCATCTTTCCAAGCGGGTCGAGACGCTGCATGAAGCGCTGGATCAGGCGGGATTCACCTCCGCCTCCATCAACGGTCTGATCTACCGGGGCAGCGTCCCGCACGAACTGGTCCTGCCGGCCAATCTGGCCAACCTCGTCCTGAAGACGCAGAAGGTTTCCGTCATGGGGCCGCATCTGCTCGGCTTCGGGACGCTGTCCAGCGTGACGAATCAGCCGCTGCCGGAGGGACCGCTGCAGTCGTTCGGCTTCAACGACGCCTACACCGCTCAGAGCCTCGTCAGCCTGGCGGGAGGGGGACGGCTTCCGGATGTGACGGTTGCCTATTTTCCCGACATGGACGGACGGCTGCACAAAAACGGCCCCGGCGATACGTCCGGCGTGGAAAACATGGACCGGCAGCTGCAGATCATCCTCAACGCGTTCGGCGATTGGCGGCGGGCGCTGGAGCACCATGTGTTTGTCGTCATGGGCGACAGCGGAGTGGCATCGACGGCGGCGGACAGGACGGCTGCGGTCATCGAGCTGGACAAGATGATGGCCGCTGCCGGGTACCGCGTCCTGCCGATGGGAAGGCAGGCGGGCGCCGACGACGATGTCGCGATCGCCGTCAACGGCCGGATGTGTTACGTGTACGCCTTGTCGCCGCGGGCGCCGCTGTCCGGACTGGCCGGAGCGCTGGGCAACGAGCCGCGGATCGATCTGATCGCCTGGAAAGAAGGGGAGTGGGTTCAGGTCCAGAGAGGAGGCAGCGGCAGCCGTCTTCGCTTCCGACTCGGCGGGACGTACCGGGACCCGTACGGGCGCACATGGGACGTGGAGGGGGACTGGGCGGTGCTGGGCCTGGCCCGCGATGCCGTCACCGGGCGCATCCATTCACGGGAATATCCCGATGGACTGACCCGGCTGCATGGCGCGCTGCATTCGCATCCCGGCGATTACCTGGTGGTGACGGCCGTTCCCGGCGCCGAATTTCACGCCAACGGGTCGCCCAACCATCCGGGCGGGGGCAACCACGGGGGACTGCACCGCGTGGATTCCCTGTTCCCCTTCATCGCGGCGGGGAAAGGGAGACTGCCCGCGCCGCCCGCCCGCATCGTGGACGTGAAAGCATACCTTCTGTCGCTCGTGCAGGCGAGCCGCGTGCGGATCGGAGCAGGCAGATGACGCGGGCGATGTGCACGGGGGGATGAGGAGCGGCCATCCTTTGCAGATGGCCGCTGTCCGGGAGGTGTATGTGCAAAGCAATCCGCGGCAGGCGGGATTGCCGTTGTTTTCCACGTTACCAGTCGACGAAGCGGATGGCGCGGACGATCACCTCTGCCGTGCCCATGGGCATTTCCAGGCGCAGCGTGTCGTCTACGGCATGCATCAACAACTGTCGACCGAGGGGCGAAAGGAACGAGATGCGTCCCGCATCCGGATCGGTCTGTTCCGGGAAGCAGATCGTCAACTGCTCCTCGTACCCATCCTCAACATAGTGCAGCGTTACTTGCGATCCGATCACCACCCTGGGCAGATCGGAAGTCGTGTTCCCGGCTGTCTCATGAAGCAGGGATTCCACTGTGGATACGTACTGATCCAGCCACTGACTGGCTTTTTGGCGCTCGGCCTGTTTTCCGGCAAAATGCAAATCCAGGAACGGAATGCGCTGTTCGTCAAAATAGACAAGCTGCTCCACCAGTCGGCGGCGCAGGGGCGTAAGGGTACTACGGTTCACCGTAATCATCTCCTATTCGTATTGGTATGGACCACCGGTCAGCAAAGGTGGTGAGTCGCCAGGGCGTTCGCCTCATTTTCATATACAATCTCCTCCGAATAAAAGAATGTGGCCCCCTGCTCCAAACGCATGGGACCTTGCTTCCATTTTACCTGAATCCTGGAAAATTACAACATGGTTTCCAGCGGGAGTGCAGCGTCCGCCTGTTTGCTGCAAGCGGCCGCAGACGAAAAACAGCCCTTCGGTGCGTTGTTCCTGCACCATAGGGCTGTTTTTGGGGAAGGCATAAACACCGGTCAGGAAGTTTTCGGCATGGTCCGCTGCGGATACACGTAAATGGCTACTGCGTGACGGGCTGCCCCTGCTTCCATTCGATCGTCCGTTCGATCTGTGCCCGCTCCGGCTCGGTGAGAAGGCCCAGCCGCCAGAGGGCAATGCCTTTCAGGCCGTAGCGTTTGGCCAGCCCGATCTTGCCGTTGACCGTCTGCTCGTTTTCGCTGGCGAGCGAGATACCGAGCAGCAGTTTTTCCTTGGGCACCTGGGCCATCGCCAGCTTGACCGCCTCGTCCACCTTGGCGATCGGCTCGGGCTGCTTTTCGTCCCCATAAGCGTACGCCATCAGGATCAGCTCGTGGGCCAACTGCCCCAACGCGGCGAAATCGTACCCTTTATACGCCCCGTTCGGCGGATGCAGTACCAGCGAGAGCGACAGGCCCGACTCGTGCAGATGGTGGGCGAGCAGCCGGACAAAATCGGTGTACTGCTGCCGGGCGGCTGCGATGTCGCCATCCAGGCCAAGGCCTTCAAAATCAAGCGCGACGCCGGCAAATCCCCGCTCGTTGGCGAGCGAGACGATTTGCTGTACCGCCTGCTGCCGCAGAGCCGGATCGGATAGCAGCCGGGTCAGTTCGCCCGTTCCGTCTGTGGCGAAGACCATCAGATAGGGGGCGGTGCCCTGCTGTTTGGCGTCCTCCACGATCACCTCCGGGGTGATGGCACATGCAAGGGTTTTCGCCGCGATTATCGGACGTGGAGGGTATACTCCTTGTGGTCGTGGATCGTTTCGTCTTTTTCCACGTGGACGTTGACGGTGTAGTCACCGAAAGCGGGCAGGGTGACGGATGCGCCGTATACGCCCGGCTGCGTTTCCGCCGCGTCGACAAACTGGTGGCGTTCTTCGCCGGCGCGCCAGTATTCAAAACGCACCGCGGCCTTGGCAAGCGGCTGGTTGTCTTTCGTCAGGCGGACGGTCAGAGCGGCCGCTTCGTTGGCTGTGAGCGTGTCGGCCGGCTGGAAGTGATAGTCGACGCCGCTGGTGTGCCGGTGATTCGCGCCGTGTTCGCCGCCGTGCTCGTGATCGGCGGCCTGCCCGCTGTCGCGGCCGTCGGGGGCACCTGCGGCTTGTTCGGCCGGTTGGGACGCGGGTTCGCCGCCGCCGGCTGCCCTGACCGTAAACGGATGCTTCTGCATGTTGTGGAAGTCGCGCGCGGTCACGTGGTACATCACGTAATAGGAGCCGGGTTCGGCAAATGTTTTTTGCGCCGTGTAGACGCCGTCTTTCTCCAGCGCCGCGGGAATCATTTCGTGCTGTTCCTGCCCGTCTTTCCACAGTTCAAACTCCACGCTTCTGGCGTCGTTGACGGGAGCGCCGTCCTGTGTCACCGTGACGGCAAAGGTGATCGCTTCTCCGGCGACCGGTTCCTTCGGCGCGAGGGCCAGCGCCACTTCCACCGGACTGGCGGACGGCGCGGCTTCTTCCTGGCTGCCGCAGCCGGCGGCCATCAGGGCCAGCGCCACGGCCAATGCTGCTATGTATTGCTTCATGCTGAATGTCCCCTCTTTCTTTCCTGTTCCCGACGCGCAGGCAGTCGCCGTCGGGATGATCGCCTCTCCCCAAAGGCGGGCTCGATTGCGGACGTCCCGCCTCCTTCACCATTATAGGCAAAAGCAGGGAAAAGCCTTATGGCTCGAACGGGCTATTTCCGGACGGATGGACGGAGTGTTCACACAACCGCCACCTTTATGGCCAACGGCACAGGAAAACCTCCCGCAGGGGGAGGCTCATGTCATTTCGTTTGCTCCAGGAACCAGGCTTTCAACTGCTCGGCGGTTTGTTCGCCGACGAGGCGGGAGACTTCCTTGCCGTCCTTGTAGTGGACCAGGGTCGGGGTAAACTCGATGCCGTACGCGTCCCAACTGGCGCTGAACTCCAGCAAGTTGTGCTTTTTCACGTCCACCTTCAGCTCTTTCGCCACCGGCACCAGGATGGGAGTGGTAGCCCGGCAGTGCTCGCAGGTGGGGCTGTAAAAGTAGACGAACAGTTCCTCTTTCCCGTCCAGCTTTGCTTTCAGTTGATCAGGGAGAATCTGGTTGTCGTAGAGCGGATCATTCAGTTGTTCGATCGTGGCCGGATGCAGGTTGGCCTTGCCAAAGGGATTGCCTTCCGCCGCTTTTTGGTTCGCGATGTCGGAGTAGACGATCGCGGCGATCAACAGGGCGGCCACAATGACCGAAAGGACGATGACCTTTTTCATGACTTAGCTCTCCTTTTCGTATCTGCGGATGAAGACTTGCAGCACAGCAATCATGATGAAGGCGACCAGGGCGAGAAAAGGTATGGTGATGAAGCCCAGCCAGTTGATATAATCCGTGTTGCAGGGAATGATGCCGCAAGCGGTACCCAGATCGTTCAGCGCGGGTACTTTCTGAATCAGGTAGTGGTACAGGGAGATGCATCCGCCGATGACAGACAGAATCAAGGCGTATGACGACATGCGGTAATCTTTTTTGGCGGCGGCGACTCCCAACAGAATGACCAGCGGGTACATGAAAATCCGCTGGAACCAGCACAGTTCGCAGGGAATGTATTTCATCACCTCCGAAAAAAACAGGCTTCCAGCCGTGGCGATGAGCGATACCACCCATGAACCGAACAGCGCGTATTCCTTGATTTGTTCTCGTCGCATATCAACACCTCGTCCTCATCTTACCACACATTACGAATGGGAAGTAACTTATTCAAAGTAATATTTGTGAAAGTCATTGGATTCCGTCGAGTAATGGTTTGGAAAGACAATGACGCATACTACGGAAAACCGGACGAATTGATAAGGTTGGAGGTTTACATGTCGATTGCTTTTTTTGTCAGTGGTCTCGTTCTCGTCTTTCTCTTGGGCACGCTTGCCAGCTACAACCGCAGGGGCATCCGGCTTAGGCCGATCGCCATCATGCTGGCGGTGCAGCTTGTGCTGGCGTTTGTGCTGTTGAATACAGAGGTGGGAGTGGCGCTGATCGGCGCCGTGTCCCGCGCGTTTGGCAAGCTGATGGAGCTGGGGGTCACCGGGGTCGATTTCGTCTTTGGCGGACTGGAAAACCAGGGGGTCTCCAACTTCTTTCTCGATGTGCTTCTGCCGATCATCTTTATTTCCGTGCTGATCGGCATGCTCAACTACTTCCGCCTGCTGCCCGTCATCATCCGCGGCGTCGGACTGGCCCTGAGCGCGGTAAACGGGATGGGCAAGCTGGAAAACTACATCGCCGTTTCGTCGGCCATCCTCGGTCAATCGGAAGTGTTTCTGACGACGAAAAAACAGTTGGGCGCGGTCTCCAAACAGCGGCTGTACACGCTCTGCACCTCGGCCATGAGCGCCGTCAGCATCGCCATCGTCGGAGCGTACATGACCATGCTGGAGCCCAGGTACGTGGTGACGGCGATCGTGCTGAACATGTTTTCCGCCCTGATCGTCGCCAATCTGATCAATCCCTATACGGTCAGCAGGGAAGAGGACCTGCTGGAGGTGGAGGAGATTGGCCGGAAGCTGACCTTTTTCCAGATGATCAGCGAGAGCATTCTGGACGGACTGAAGGTGGCGATCCTCGTCGCCGCGATGCTGATCGGGTTTATCTCGCTGATGAATCTGATCGACTATCTGTTTTCGTACGTGTTCGGGCTGTCGTTTCAGTCCGTGCTCGGCTACCTGTTCGCCCCCGTCGCCTTTTTGATGGGCATTCCCTGGGCGGAGGCAGTGCAGGCCGGCGGGATCATGGCGACAAAGCTCGTGACCAACGAATTCGTGGCGATGCTGTCGTTCAAGGAACAGGCGGCGCAGTTCTCTCCCAAAACCGCGGGCATCGTCTCCGTCTTTCTCGTCAGCTTCGCCAATTTTGGATCGATCGGCATCATCACCGGCGCAGTCAAGGCGCTGCACGAAAAGCGGGGCGACGAGGTGGCCTCGTTTGGCTTGAAGCTGCTGTACGGCTCCACGCTGGCGTCCATCCTGTCGGCGACGGTGGTCGGTCTGTTTTTGTAGAAAAAAAAGCGCCTGCCTACAGTTGCCGGAGGCGGGCGCGGATGGCTCCTCACAGTTGTTTCCCTGTGTGGTGGACGAGCCGGATGAGGATGAGGGTGAGCAAGGGTTGTAAAGCGTGGCGATTACGGTTTGTCAGGCTGATGTGATCCGTTCACACCGCCTTCGCTCTCTGTTGAAAAGAAAGCCCGGCCGAACATGCGCAGCATGGCGGACGAGGCTCTATGCTTGTCGCAGAAAGTCCGCTGCCGCGGGCGAATCGTCATTTCACAACTGCAGCATACCATAGACACGCACGGAAAGCCGCCGACTTTGTTTCGGCGGCTTTCTCTGCTGCAGGAAGCAGGGACCGCTCTGTCCGTGCCACCGCCGCTGATCCTGCGCTACCGAAGATGAATGCGCGGCGTGGGATATATCTCTCGCACCGGTACGTACACGTAGCGAAGCGACGGCCACTCCACCAGCAAAAGACCGCCCTGCCAGGAGGCCGCGCCGCCGTCGATGCCGATCAGGCTGCCGCGCTGCCATACCCCGCTCCCGGTATAGCCGGGGAGGATGGAGACAGGCGTGTGGCCAAACACGACCACCGTCTCTCCCCTGTAGGACTCGTAAAACGGCTGGCGGATCCAGAGGAGGTCTTCGGGCCGCTGCTGGGCGAGCGGGACTCCGGGACGGATGCCGGCGTGGACGAAGAGGGCGGCCGGGGTTCCGGATGCCGGATCGGCAGGCATTTCCGCGTACAGCGGCAGGGAGGCGAGCGACGGCAGCAGGTAGGGATAGCGGGAGAGAATGTAGCTGCGTGCCTTTTCCTGAACGGCCGGAGCAGGAAGGCCGCCCATGAAGGCGCGCCGCAGGGACTGGTGGCCGAGATAGGAGCGGACGGTGGCGTCACCGCCGTTGAACCGCAGGTAGAGGTTGGCGTCTCCCTTCCCCTCCAGCCAATCCTGCAGCATCTGCTCGTGGTTGCCCTTCAAGAGAACGATCCGGTCCGGATAGGTTTGTCTCAGTTTCAGCAGGTACCGGAGCGCTTCCCTCGACTGCGGTCCGCGGTCCACCACGTCCCCCAGGACGTACAGGCGGTCGCCGCGCTGCGGAGAAAAGGCGGCGCGATTCAACGCTGCCCGCAGCACCCGATAGTGACCGTGAATATCCGACACCAAATATATGGCCATGCCGACGCCCCCTCGTATACAAACGCAACTCTCTTCCTATACAATATGTGTAGGGGACGTTTGCGTGAAAACGGGAGGGATCGCGGATGAACAAGCTGGCGGAATGGCTGCGGGAGGCCAGACATGCAGTCGTGTTTACGGGAGCGGGCATGTCGACGGAAAGCGGGCTGCCCGACTTTCGTTCCGCGCTGACGGGAATCTGGCGGGGAAAGGACCCGACCCAACTGGCCAGCACCCACGCGCTGCGGCACAATCGGGAGGGGTTTGCCGCCTTTTACCGGATGCGCATCGAAGGGCTCCTGGCCTGCCGTCCGCACGCGGGGCACGCCATTCTGGCCGAATGGGAACGGCGCGGGCGGATTCGCGGAATCATCACCCAAAACGTGGACGGCTTCCATCAGCAGGCGGGCAGCCGGAACGTGGTCGAACTGCACGGCACCCTGGGCACGCTGCGCTGTCTGGCGTGCGAGCGGACGTACCCGGCGGCGCGTTACCTGCAGCCGGACGGGACGGTTTGCGATTGCGGCGGTTTTCTTCGTCCGGCGGTCGTGCTGTTCGGAGAGGCGCTGCCGGAAGCGGCGCTGGCGAAGGCTTCGGAGTGGACGGAACAGGCCGACCTGTTTCTCGTGCTGGGATCGTCGCTCGTGGTCAGCCCCGCCAACTGGTTTCCGCAGCAGGCAAAAGCGGCCGGGGCCAGGCTGGTGATCGTCAACAGAGAGCCGACACCTTTGGACGATCTGGCCGACCTGGTGATCGACGACGCATCGATCGGCACCGTGTTGAAAATGGTGGAAGAGAAGCTGTCGGGACACTGACAGAAAAAAATGGAGGATTTTTTTCATTTTCCTCTTGATTTTTTGTAGAATGTTTACTAGAATAAAACATGTGAGCGCGATCGACAAATAAACCGGTCGGTCGAGCGTGAATCACAAAAGAAAACAATGCTGGTGTAGCACAGTGGTAGTGCAGCTGATTCGTAATCAGCAGGTCGGGGGTTCGAGTCCCTTCACCAGCACCATACACAGGCAGGGGAGGATTCCCCTGCTTTTTTCCTGTCTGCCGAAAGGTCAACCGTCCCGAGAGAACGTCCCGCTCCCCGCTTATTCCTCGATAAATCGCGCCAATTCCTTGTTGAACTTGTCACGCTCTTCCCAAACCAATCCGTGGCCGCTGTTTTCAAACGGCACAAGCCTGGCGTGTCGGATCCCCTCTTTTTGGGCGACAGCCAATGGAAACGGGCAGACCTTGTCATGAATCCCGTGAAGAATCAACGTGGGAACGCGTATCTTGCCGAGATCGGCAAACAGGCTTTCGTCCCTGAGGGAGGCGGCAACCGCCGCGGTGGACCAACCTGCTGCCTGCAGCCCCAACTGGAAGAACCAATCCGAAAAGGGCCCCGTCACATGCTGGAAGAAAAACATGTCGCCAAATCCCCGAAGCATGTTCGGCCGGTCACGATACGTGTCCTGTATGAGTTTCGTCACATCTTCCCTGGGTAATCCATAGGGAAAATCGGGCCGTCTCGTGAAGCTGGGAGCAGCGGCGGCGAACAAAGCCAGTTTGGCTGCCCCGTATCCGTTGTGGCGAGCCATGTAGCGAATGGCGATCGCTCCCCCCACGGAGTGACCCCCGAGGGTAAACTGCTGCAATTGCAGTGCGTCCACCACGCCTCGGACGTCGTCTGCCAGCCGATCGTAGCTGTAGCCTCTCCACGGCTTGTCGGAAAGGCCGAATCCCCTGAGGTCCATCCCGATGCAGCGATACCCGCTTTGGGGAAGGTGATCAAACTGATATTCAAACAGCTTATGGTTTGCGGGCCAACCGTGTATGAACAAGATGGCCTTCCTGCCCGCCGGGTTGACATCTTCCACATAGATCTTCACGTCCGGCTCTACTCTCACGTAGTATCCCACGCCGAATCCTCCCTGTCGAAAAAGTCTTTTTCGAAAACAAGGTACGCACCCGGTCCGGCATGGGTGAATGACCCATTCGCATGCAGATGAAAAAAAGAGATTCTTTCCTGTCTTTCCATCAACCACCTAAGGACATCTGTATCAATCGTGCATATAATGAACGTATTCACGTACTACTCCTCCGATCACTTTCATGGTGGTCGGAGCTTTTTTTTTACATGCACCCCCCGCTTTTACCTCCCCGGCGTCCGTGTTGTATAATAAAACCATCAACAAAGTTCATATCCGACACCTCATGAAAGGAACACCTGAGCACGATCTCGTTTTCGCAAGGAAAGGATTTGATGATCATGGGACTCCTTCATCATGACGTGACGTTGCTGAACTTTGACAACGCATATCCCTGGCAGCACAAGCTGTCCGACGCTGCCGACGAATGGATCGACCTGGCGGACATTGCGGAAGCCAACCTGTTTTGCGCAGAGAGGGCGCTGACAGAAATCGGCCGCAGGCTGTCCGCCCGGACTGGTCGCGGCATCACGTTTATCGGAAACGGAAATTATCACTATGTCACCTATCTTCTGCTCAGCGAAATCAACCGGCCGTTCAGCCTCGTCCTGTTCGACAACCACACCGATGCGAAGCTCTCGGACGGCATGTCCGGGCTGTTGTCGTGCGGATCGTGGGTGGCCGAGGCGGCAGCCCGCCTTCCGCATCTGCAGCACGTGCTGATCGTCGGCGTTTCTGCGGAGCGAAATCTCTGTCTGCCGGATGCGCAGGGAAAAATCGTCCTGCGGCCAAACGCAGGCGAACCGCAGGAGCTGCTTTCCCTGATCCCGACCGAAGACGTGTACATCAGTATCGACAAGGACGTGCTGAATCGCGCCTTCGCCGTAACCAACTGGGATCATGGAAACATGCATCTGCGGGAACTGCTCGCGGCACTGCAGGCGCTCGTCCGGCATAAAAACGTCCTCGGCATCGACGTCTGCGGCGAACTGCCGGTGCCGCCAGCCGACCTCTGGCGTCACGCCGATCAGCTCCGGCTCAACGAACAGGCCAACCTGGCCATCCTGCAATCAGTAATGTGCGCGTAGTCCGTTAGGCCGAGAAACGGCGGGCGGGGGGCAGCCGGAGTTCCGCTCCGCAGCCCCGGACGATTCCGCGCAGCCGCTTTTCCTCCGCACCTTTCCGCATGTGTCTGCGTCCCGATTCCCATAGGGCTTTTGTCTTGCCGGGCCCTGCGCAGACACGCGTTCAACCGCCTGGAATCCTACTCGCTTTTCAATCCGCGCCGCTCTTTCAGGACTGCAGGTACTCCTCGCCATCCAGGAAATGGTTTATGATGGTTACAAACGAAAACAGAGGAGGAGAATATGTCTGCAGCGTTTCATGAACGGAAGGCGTTACAGATGACCCTGCAGTCATTGCTGGAACTGCGGGTATCCTTGAGACGCGAGTACGTTGATCGTGACAAAGAATTGGGGCACGAGATCAAGCAGCTTTTGCACCGAATCCGTGAGCTGGACGAGCAGTATGGCGTTCCTGTCGATACCGCAGGGCGGGAAGAGGACCCTGTGAGCTGGCAGGCGCTTCCAAAAGATGTGTTGGACAAGCAGGTGGGGAAGCCCAGAAAGGCGTATCAGCACCACGATTATCCGGGCATCGCCAGGGAGGTTGAAGCGATTCTGGAGGAAGCGGCGGCGCCGCTGACGCTGGCAGAGCTGTACGACGAACTGCAACAGAAGAAGGGCGTCGATTGGCCAAGTCCATACATAATTATTCAAAAGGCATTGAAGCATACTGATCGCGTTCAGGTTTCGAAGGAAGGCAGAAAACTGCTGTTTTCCCTGCAGTAATCCCCGGAACGCTCAGGGACGGCGGTCTGTTCCGCGGTAAATGGCCTTCGCTTGGCGCAACCGTCTGCGCGGGATCGGCCGCCCCCTTTGACGAAAGAAGCCGTGTTTTGCTACGATGAAACGGCGAGGATTTCCCCTTTCGTGACATGTTGTAGAGCCAATGAGCTGTCAGCAATCGATCGCAGTACGGATCCTGTCACAAGCCCCATCGGGAAAAAACGGGTGCCAGGGGAGAAGTCCCCTGGTTTTTTGCTATCTTCATGAAAACGGGTTGAACCATATTTCCAACAAGTTTGGGTGACGACAATGCACATCTTATCGGTCGAACATCTCTCCAAGAGCTACGGGGAGAAAGTCCTGTTTGACGACATCTCCTTTCATATCGCCGAACAGCAGCGGATCGGGCTGATCGGCGTCAACGGTACGGGCAAATCCACGCTGTTGAAAATCCTGGCCGGACAGGAGACGGCAGACAGCGGCAGCATCGTTCACGCCAACCGCTTTCGCGTGGAGTATTTGCCGCAGCATCCGGTTTTCGCGGAAAACTCCACCGTTCTGGAACAGGTGTTTTACGGCGACTCGCCGCTCATCCAACTGCTGCGCGAGTACGAGCAGGCCGTGGCTGACCTGCAGACCGACCCGCATGACGAGAGGAAACAGGCGCGGATGTTTTCGCTGCAGAGCAGGATGGACGCGGCCGATGCCTGGGAGGCCAATACCCAGGCCAAAACGATCTTGACGCAGTTGGGCATCCACGATTTTTCCCAACAGGTGCACGAGCTGTCCGGCGGGCAGCGCAAACGGGTGGCACTGGCCCGCGCCCTGATTCAACCGGCAGACCTGCTCATCCTGGATGAGCCGACCAACCACCTGGACAACGAAACGGTGGAGTGGCTGGAAGAGTACCTCTCCCGCTACAAAGGGGCGCTCTTGTTCGTCACGCACGACCGCTATTTTCTCGACCGCGTCACCACCCGCATTTTCGAGCTGGACCGCGGCAAGCTGTACAGCTATGAGGGCAGCTACGCCGTCTTTTTGGAAAAGAAGGCGGAACGGGAAGAGCGCGAAGCGGCCGCGGAAAGCAAACGGCAGAACCTGCTGAGGCGGGAGCTGGCCTGGCTGCGCCGGGGCGCAAAAGCGCGGACGACCAAACAGAAGGCCCGCGTCCAACGGGTGGAGGAACTGCGCGACCGAAAAGTGGACGGACCGGCGGAAACGATCGAGATGTCGCTGCGGGCCAGCCGATTGGGCAAAACCGTCATGGAGATCCAGCACATCAGCAAAGGGTACGGGGATCGCAAGCTGATTGACGATTTCAGCTACATCGTCCTGCCCGGGGACCGCGTCGGCATCATCGGCCCCAACGGCAGCGGCAAATCGACCCTGCTGAACATGCTCGCGGGCCGAATCCAGCCGGACACGGGAACCATCGAGGTGGGGCAGACGGTCAAACTTGCCTACTACACGCAGGAGAGCGTGGAGATGGAAGAAAGCCTGCGGGTGATCGAATACGTCAAGGAAGCGGCCGAAGTGATTCACACCAGCGACGGCCAGACGATCACCGCGTCCCAGATGCTGGAGCGATTTTTGTTTCCGCCTCACCTGCAGTGGACGCCCATCTCCCGGCTGTCGGGCGGGGAAAAACGGCGTCTCTACCTGCTGCGCACGCTGATGGGCGAACCCAACGTCCTTTTCCTGGACGAGCCGACGAACGATCTGGACATTCAGACGCTGAGCATCCTGGAAGACTATTTGGAACACTTCCCCGGCACGGTGATTACGGTGTCCCACGACCGTTACTTCCTGGATCGGACTGTTGACCACCTGTTTGCCTTTGAAGGGGACGGGAAGATTCGCCACTTCATGGGCAATTACTCGGAGTACCTGGACACAAGACGCCAGGAACAGGAAGCGGAAGCCCTGTCCAAGCGGCACGCGGACAAGGCGCAGTCCGTACCGGCGTCCGACTCCCGCGACCGAAGCGGAGCGGCTAGGGGAACCAACCGTCCTCGCAGGCTTTCCTACAAGGAGCAGAAAGAGTGGGAGGAGATCGAGTCCCGGATCGCGGCGCTGGAGGAGCGGAGCGCGGCGTTGAAACAAGCGATTGCCGAGGCGGGCAGCGATTACGCCAAGGTGGAAAAGCTGTTTGCGGAAGAACAGCAGGTGTCAGCGGAGCTGGAGGCAGCGATTGATCGCTGGGCGGAGCTGTCCGCGCTGATCGAGGAGATTGAGCGCAGCAAGTAGTCTGCCGCTCAGGCGCAGGTTTCGTTCTTTTTGCAGGAGACCTCCCGGCTTCTTTGGCTCAAGGGAGGTCTCCTTTTTTGCGAAAACGACAGTACGGCTGCGATTCGCGTATCGAACGCAGCCGCATCTGCATGACCGCCATATTAATGTTCTGAATAGTTTTTCATTTTTAGGGCGGTTGTGCTATAGTTACGAGTAATAACGATTCGTATCGAAGAAAAGGGAGATGCATGGAAGATGTCGTACCCGATCACCGTCACGCAAACCGACCGCAAAAAAGAGAAGCCCGACAGCGGCAGTCTGGGGTTTGGCCGGTATTTTACCGACCATATGTTTGTCATGGACTACTCCGCGGAAAAAGGATGGCACGATCCGAGAATCGTTCCGTACGCGCCGCTCGCGCTCGACCCGGCGGCCATGGTGCTTCACTACGGGCAGGCCGTATTCGAAGGCTTGAAAGCGTATCGAACCAGGGACAATCGAATCCTGCTGTTCCGGCCCGAAAAAAACGCGCAGCGGATGAACCTTTCCGGTGCCAGACTCAGCATGCCGCCCATTGACGAAGAGGTGTTCCTGGAGGCTTTGCGAACCCTGATCAGCCTGGAAAAAGACTGGGTGCCGCAGGAACGGGGAACGTCGCTCTACATACGTCCGCTCATGTTCGCCACAGAGCCCTGTTTGGGGGTCCGGGCATCCGAGTCGTACAAACTGGTGATCGTCCTTTCCCCCGTCGGCGCCTACTATGCAGGGGGGATGAAGCCGGTCAAGATCCATGTGGAGAGCCGCTACGTCCGCGCCGTCAGGGGAGGGACCGGCTTTGCCAAGGTATCCGGCAATTACGCGGCCAGCCTGAAGGCACAGGAAGAAGCGAATGCAAAAGGGTATGAACAGGTGCTGTGGCTGGATGCCATCGAGAACAAATACATTGAGGAAGTAGGCAGCATGAACGTGTTTTTCAAAATCAAAGGGGAAGTGTGGACGCCTGCCCTGAACGGGAGCATCCTGGGTGGAATTACGAGGGACTCCGTCATCCACCTTCTGCGCGATTGGGGCATTCCCGTTCGCGAAGAGAAGCTGTCGATGGAGGAGCTGTACGACGCGTACACCAAGGGCGAACTGGAGGAAGCGTTCGGCACGGGGACGGCGGCGGTCGTTTCCCCGATCGGAGAGCTGCGCTGGAATGATCACAGCCTGGTCATCAATCAGGAACGGATCGGAGAACTGACCGCGAAGCTCTATGACACCTTGACCGGCATCCAGTACGGAGAGATTGCCGACCCGTACGGCTGGACGGTGGAAGTCGAGTGAGTACGGGAACCCGCTCGTGAACGGAAACCTGCAGGAACGGCGGAAGCCCCCTGTTCGGGACCCGTAAAGAAGCCCTCCGGCGGCGGTTCGTCCAGCCGGAGGGCGTTGGCCGTACGGCCCGACAGGGTTGCCAAGCAGCAGCGCGGGCTGCACCGGCGTCAGGCCTGGGGGCGCAGATCGCGATAGGCCGGGATTCCCCCGGCGGTCTCGGCGGCGAGGATCGCGTTGACGACCGCTTCGGCGAGCACTTCCGCCGACAGCGTGCCCACCAGATCGACGGAGGCGTCCACTCCGCCGGTGGCGGCCGCGAAGATGGTGTCGCCGTCGTGCATCGTGTGGATGGGGAAAATCGTCCGGGCCAGGCCGTCGTGAGCCATCTGCGCCACCTTGTTGGCCTGGGCCTTTGTGAAATTGGCGTTGCTCGCCACGACGGCAATCGTCGTGTTCGTTCCGGGCCGGACGGGTGAAGAGCCCTGTTCGATCATCAGGGAGAGGATGTCGCGAATCTGTCCGTGCTCGTCCCGCACTCCGGCCAATACCCTGCCGGTCGCCGGATCACGCACTTCGCCGACGGCGTTGACGGCGACGATCGCCCCTACGACCAATCCGTTCGGCAGGCGGCGGGAGGCGGAGCCGAGGCCGCCTTTCATCGCGTGGCGCATGCCGGCCAGCTTCCCGACCGTCGCGCCGGTTCCCGCCCCGACGTTGCCCTGCTTCACCGGATGGGTGCTCGCCTGCCGGGCCGCTCTGTACCCCATCTGCTGATCGGGCCGCACCTTGGCGCTGCCGACGGACAGGTCAAACAGCACGGCGGCGGGCACGATGGGAACGACGCCCACGCCGACGTCAAACCCGATGCCCCGCTCTTCCAGCCAGCGCATCACGCCGCTTGCCGCATCCAATCCGTACGCGCTGCCCCCCGACAGGCAGATGGCGTGCACCTGTTCGACGAGGTGGGTCGGGTGGAGCAGATCGGTTTCTCGCGTGCCGGGGGCAGAGCCGCGCACATCGACGCCGCAGACGGCCCCGTTTTCCATGACCAACACCGTACAGCCCGTCAGCGCCGCCTCGTCCTGCGCCTGTCCCACCTTGACGCCCGGTACGTCCACGATGCTTCCGTATTCCTCGTTCCGTTTCTGCGTCACGTTCTCACCGTCTTTCCACTTGGTTTTCGCTGACCGAACCGGCGGCTCTCCGGCGTCAGCAGGTAACCGGGAACCGCGCCGCCCATTCCGGCTGGGCCGTCCTGTGCGGGAATGCGCGGCGGGACACGTTTTGTCCGTTCTGTTCGCATTTGTCTTCCCAGACCTATCATTCCCGCTTGTTTCCGTTGGCTTGTAAGGATGTCTCCGCCATACTGCCTGAAAATTCCGTCTGATGTGATTCCATCATATACGATTGCCATCTCCCGATCAATGGCTTGGCGGGGGCGCAAGACGGGCGCAGGATTTACGGAAAATCGGGATACCGCAGCCCGTCCCGGACAAACTGCGTTCGTACCCAGGCGTAGAGGCGGAGCGGGATGGAAGGAAAGACGATGGCCAGTTCGCCGTCTTCCAGCACAGGCAGGTCCACGGGTGACTGGATCCGGTAGGGGATCCCCTTGGCATTCAGCAGCGTCTTGTACCGCTGGGCGTCGCGCCAGCTTACCGGGTAGTAAAACGATTTTTCCATCTGACATCCACACACCTTTCCGGGGATTGCTGGTAACCATACTATGCCGAAGCCGTGAGATAAAAAAAGGCCGCCGTCCGAGGAGCGGAGGCGGCGGTGTGAGAAAAGGCGGTTGACGGATCGAAGCGGCCGTGCTTACGGCAGGTCGATCAGCATGAAGAACGCGCCCGACGGACTGGTCAGCGACAGCTTCGGCGTGTCGGTGATGCGGGCTGCGTCCCGCTTGGCCAATGCTGTCTCGCCGTTGACGGCCAGATCGCCTTCGATCACAAACAGGTAGATGCGGCGGCCGGCTTCCTGTTCAAACGTGAGGGCGGCCCCCGGCTCGAGACGGGACAGGTACAGCGTCAGGTCCTGATGGATGCGGGCAATCTGCTCCCCGCCCTCCCGGGAGACCACCGGCAGCAGCCGATTGACCATCTGGTCCGGATCGTACGCCGTTTGCTCGTAGGAGGGAGCCAAGCCGTATTTGGCCGGTTCAAACCAGAGCTGCAAAAAGTTCACTTCTTGCGTCGCCGACGGGTTCATTTCCGAGTGAATGATGCCCGTGCCGGCGCTCATCCGCTGCACGTCGCCGGGCCGGATCACCTCCTGGCGTCCCGTGCTGTCCTTGTGCTCCAGCTCGCCTTTCAGGACGATGGAGACGATTTCCATTTCGCGGTGCGGATGTGGGCCAAATCCGGTCAGCGGCTGCACGACGTCATCGTTGAACACGCGCAGCGGGCCGAATCCCAGGTTGGCCGGGTCGTAGTATTCGGCAAAGGAGAAGCTGAAGCTGCTCTTTAGCCATCCGTGGTCGGTCGTATAGCGGGACTGCGCCTTGTAGACGGATATCATCAACATACCTCCTGTCGCGGAATGCGGTCTCGTCTCGGATGCCGCGAAAGATTGAGCGTTCCCCCCGGTCGGTTGGGGGAGAATGGCTACCAAACATACTACCCCTTACACTTACAATTGTAAAGTTGGTGTAGTTACGTTCGCAGCTTGTGGAGGGAGGAAATGCGGATGCCGCACACGCACTTGCAATTTGACATACACATCGGCCGGCAAAAGCCGGAGAACGTCACCAACCGGGAAGCGGCCTGTCCGTTCTGCAGCCCGGACGAACTGGAGGGCGTGCTGGAGCGGCGCGGGCCGATGATCTGGCTGCGCAACAAATACCCCGTGCTGAAGGACGCCTTCCAGACCGTGCTGATCGAGACCGACGACTGCGACGCCGAACTGTCCGTCTATCCCCGGGAGCATCTGCATGCCCTGTTTTCGTTTGGGGTGGAAAAATGGCGGGAGATGGAACGGAGCGGCTCGTTTCGCTCCGTCCTGTTTTTCAAAAATCACGGCCCGTACTCGGGAGGAAGCATGCGCCATCCGCACATGCAGATTGTCGGGTTGGAGACCTACGATTACCTGCAGCATGTAAAACCGAGCGATTTTGAAGGCATCGTCATCGATCGGGAGGCGGGGGTGGAGTGCAATCTGTCCACGCTGCCAAGGGCCGGTTTCTTCGAGTGCAACGTGGTCCTCTCCGACATGGACCGTCTGCCGCGCATGGCCGATTACGTGCAGATTCTGGCGCACTGGATCCTGAACCGCTTCAATCGCCGCTGCCAGAGCTACAACCTGTTTTTCTACCGCTGGGAAGAGCGCATCGTCGTCAAGGTGGTGCCCCGTTTTGTCACCTCGCCGCTCTATGTCGGCTATGCCATCCCCCAGGTGCCCAACAATCTGGAAGAGGTGGTGCGTGAGATTCAGCGCATCTATTTTTTGTGAGAGTGCGTCTTTATCATGAGGGCGTCCCTGGCGCAAAAGAGACGCAGCAAAGGAGGAGACGGAGTGGCACCCACTACGATAAAAGCCAAGGCGGCGCTGGAAGTGGCCTGCGAGAACGCCCGGGCCCTCATCCTGTACGAATCGTGCGGCTTTGCGGTCAAGTCGGCCAACGACTACTATCAGCTTCCGATCACCTAGAGAATGGGCTGCATACGACGGGCAATGAATGATGGAGAACATCCGGACGGATCGTTCTCCTTTTGTTTGGGCCGCCAAGCGAATGGAATGACGCAAAGTTGCGTACGATACGGGAAGATTTCTGCGTAGATGCGAGGGGACAGGGGAAAAGGCCGCCCGGGCTGTCGGCAGTCCCGCAGAGGGCGCGTGGAGCGGCACGCCGCGGCAGGCCGAGTGCAGTTGCGCGGGCCGCTGACATGGAAAGCCCGGGACAGACGTGCTACGATAAAAGGGAGTGATTGTGGCTGGAGGAGTGATTCCCTATGAAACTGTTGTCCATCGAGCCGACGCCCAGTCCCAACGTGATGAAGCTGAACGTGGACGAGCGTTTGCCGGACGGTGTGCAGCGCGTCTATACAAAAGAAACGACGGCGTCCCTCCCGGACCTGATCCGCAAACTGCTGGCGATCGAGGGTGTGACGTCCATTTTCCACACGGCCGATTTTTTCGCCTTGGAGCGAAAGTCGAACGCCGACTGGCAGCGGATTCTGACGCAGGCCAGGGAAGCGTTTGGCTCAGGCGGAGAGGCCGCGCTGCCGGCCCTGACGGAAGAGGCGAGCGAAGCCGGCTGGGGGGAAGCGCAGGTGTACATTCAGATGTTCCGCGGCATTCCCATGCAGGTGAAGGTGACGATGGGGACGGAGCAGATTCGCGCCGCGTTGCCGGAGCGGTTCGGCAAGGCAGCCGTCCAGGCGGGGTCCGCTTCGCCCAACCTGATCATGGAGCGCAAGTGGGTGGAACACGGCGTCCGCTACGGCGATCTGCGCGAGATCGGCGAGGTGGTGGCGCAGGAGATCGACGCCGCGTATCCGCAGGAGCGGGTGGACGAGCTGGTGAAGCTGGCGATGCAGCAGGAGCCGGGCGAGGCGCCGCCGCAGCCGGAACAGCGGGAGAAGAAAGTCGTCACCCTGGAGATGCTGGACGATCCCGACTGGCAAAAGCGGTATGCCGCCCTGGATCGGCTGGAGCCGACCGAAGCGGATTTGCCGGTGCTGGTGAAGGCGCTGCGCGATCCCAAAGCCTCCATCCGCCGGCTGGCGGTGGTCTATCTGGGCATGGTCGGCGGGGACGCGGTGCTGCCCTATCTGTTTGAAGCGCTGCGGGACGAATCCGTCTCCGTCCGGCGCACAGCGGGGGACACCCTGTCCGACCTGGGGGACCCGCGTGCCATCGGACCGATGGCGGAAGCGCTGAAAGACCCCAACAAGCTGGTTCGCTGGCGGGCGGCCCGCTTCCTCTACGAAGTGGGCGACGAGTCCGCGCTGGAGGCGCTGCGTGCGGCCCAGGACGAACCGGAATTCGAGGTGCGCCTGCAAATCAAAATGGCGCTGGAGCGGATCGAAAGCGGAGAAGCGGCCAGCGGCACCGTCTGGCAGCAGATGACGCGGCGAAACGAGCAGGGCTCCTAATCGGCAGCCCTTCGACGAAGCAGGGTGCGGACACGCAGGAGAAGCTGCTGCTTTTTCCGCTTCCGGCACATGTTCGGTCAGACGGGCAGCCGCGACGGGCAGATCCCAGGCAGTGACCTGCTCGACAGTCCCGTCCGCGAGGCGCAGGTACTCGTGCAGGTAGAGGCGGCAAAAGCGGCGGCGGACGATCTGCAGCAGGGATCGCAGCGGACGGGGCAGCTCCCCGGGCAGCGAACCCGTGCGCAGCATCAGCACCGTGCGGGCCACGTCGGCCAGCGGGTCGCTTCTGATCTGATGCTCCAGCACCGCTTTTTGCGGGGGAGACCGGTTCCGCCGTGTGTGCGCGGCCTGGTGCAGGACGGCAAGCTGCCTGGCGTACCGCCACGGAGAGCAGAATGTAGGTGAACAGGGAGATGCCGGTGACGTAATCGTAGACAATCGCCGGCCGTCCCTGCCACTCTTCCCTGGCGCGGGCGGCCCCGGCCCCGATGTTCACGTGCGTTCTTCCTGTTCAAACGAATCTCTTCAATTATATCACCCGTATATCACCCGTATATCACCCGGCGGCGGAAGAAATGGCGGGTTTTGTAAAAAACTAGTGAGAAAAGGAAATAATTGGTATATCGAGTATAACAATAGACACAGTTCATTGATAGTTGACTTCCACCTTGTCTATCCCTTATTCTATGGAGGATTAGGAATCAACTTCGAGAGTGCGTAAGGGAGATTGTTGTATGACCACCAATCACTATGACGTCGTCATTGTCGGCGGCGGACTGGCCGGTTTGTCCGCTGCTGCCTATCTTTCGTCCAAGGGCAAGAAAGTGGCGCTCTTGGAACGGGGTTCCTTGGGCGGACGAGCTGTCACGCTGAAGCTCAAGGGCTTCAATTTCAACTTCGGCGCCCACGCCATTTACGGCCGCGACACGTCCATTTTGAAAACGTTTGAAAAAGAGTTGGGCCTCCACATCGACTGGCAGGACTTCAACCCCAACAAAGCCAAATACGACCTGGGAGACGACCTGACCGCCGTTCCGGCCAACGTGCAGGGGCTTTTCCGCACCAAGCTGTTGAAAGGGCTGGACAAGGTCCTCTTTACCTTTGAAATCCTGAAAACGATGCTGAAGATGGAGACGGGCCATCCGCACCTGTCGATCCAAAAGTGGATGGAGAAGAAAAACGTCAGCGAGGACGTGCGGGAAATGATGCTGACGCTGGCGTCTTCCAACTTCTTTACCCGGGAGCCGGAAAAAATCCCGTCCGACGTGTTCTTTACCTACTATCGCCGCCTGTTTACGACCAACAAACCGGTGGCCTACATCGGCGGCGGCTGGCAGGCGCTGATCAACGAGTTTGTCCGCGTGATCGAGGCCAACAACGGCACGATTCTCACCAAGACCAGAGTGGAGGCGTTCCGCTGGGAAAACGACCGCGTGATCGCCGCCGTCACCCCGGATGCGGAGTATACGGCCGACGAGTTCGTCTGCTGCATTCCGCCCAAGGAAATGGTCAAGGTGTTCAAGGATACCAAGCTGGAGCACGCCATCGAACAGTACGCGTCGTACGAGCCGACGGTCGTGGTGGTGTACGACGTCGGCTTGAAACAGCGGATCGACGTGCCCTACACCTATGTGTACGACAAGCAGAACAACATTTTCATCACCGACATCTCGTACTACGACACCACCTGCGTGCCGGAGGGAGGCCAACTGCTGCAGGCGACAGCCTACCTGCGCCAATCGGAAGTGGGCAGCAAGGAAGCGGTCGAACAGCGCAAGCAGGAGATTGAACAGCTGTACGACAAGCACTTCCCGGGCTGGCGCGAAGAGCTGGTCGTCCCGCGCGTTTCGACGCGCGCCGTGGTGCAGGAGATCAAGTGGACGATGAACCAGAAGCCGATGCCGATCTTCCTGCCGGACTACCGCAACCTCTTCTTTGCCGGCGACTGGTGCGAAGGGCAGGGACAGCTTTCCGAGCTCTCCTTCTCCAGCGCGTACGAGGCAAGCAAGCTGATTCTCGAAAAGTAAACACGCCACGCAAAATCAGGGCGTCCTTCCCGGTTGGGGGAGGACGCCCGTTTTTGTCTGCGCGGCACCTGCCTGTGCGGTTGGGTGGCTCGAGTATCCTGAGAGCAAACACAAGTCAAAGGCACGTCCGCAAGAGAGCAATTCGTGCCGGGCTGCCGCTGACCACGGGTTTTGGTCAGGAGCGGCCTGCGTACAGGTCGTACACCATCCGTCCAATTTGTCCCATCATCTCGCCGGCAGCCTTGGCATCCACGTTCTTCGACAGGGCGCAGATGATCACGGCGTGGCCGCCCACGTACAAAATGCCGGCGTCGTGCGTGATGTTGGTCACCGTTCCGGTCTTGTTCGCCAGCTCCCACTTGGGCAGCATGCCGATGACATCGCCTTCCGGATCGGGCAGGCGGCACGGGATCCGGTCGCGGTGCTGCTGCCGCTTGAGAATGTTGATCATGTGCAGGCAGCTGTTGTACGAGATCGCTTTTCCCGTCGCCAGACAGCGGAAATGGCTGCCCATGTCGGCGGCGGTCACTTCGTTGTAGCCCTCCGGCTCCGCCGGGACAATCATCAGCTTGTTGTAAAACGAACTGTTGACCATCTCCGTACGGCTCATGGCGGCGCGGATGGCGTCCGTGCCGACCAAGTCGATCAGCATGTTGGTCGCCGTGTTGTCGCTCTGAATGATCATCAGCGTCACGGCGTCGTAGACGGTCAGTTCGGTGCCCGGCGTCAAGTGCTGCAGCACGCCGTCTCCGCCCACCTGATCCTCCCGCCGCAGCCGGAGCTTGTCTGACAGGGCCAGTCTGCCGGCGTACGCTTCGGCAAACACCGCCGTCATGATCGGCACCTTGATCAGGCTGGCGGCGTAGAAGCGCTGATGTTCGGCAAAGCCGAGCCGTTCCCCCGTCCGCACATCCTCCAGGTAAATGCCCCATTGGCCGCCGGTTTCTTCCATTAATTTTCCAATTGAAGGTCCGAGGGCAGACAGCACCGCAGCCATCTCCTTTCGCGTTTTACATTGGTATAGACAAAATTTTCATAAGATAATATTATTTAATCATGCTTGGAACAATCAAGAAAAAAAGTTACACGAGGGGGATTTTATGAAAGCACTTCAGAGACTGTCTCTTTGCGCTGTTCTTCTGTCCAGCCTCGCTTTTGCCGGCTGTGGAGGGAATGGCCCGCAAGACGCGGCCAAACCCGCGGATACGCCAGCCGCGCAGGGGCAGCAGGCAGCCGCGCAGGAACTGCGCGTCAACCTGAATACGGGTGACCCCAGCACGATTGACCCGGGACTGGCGGAAGACATTCCGTCCATGTCAGTGGCCCGCGCGGCGTTTGACGGTCTGCTGCGCCTCGACGCAAACGGCCAGCTCAAGGAAGCAGTCGCCGAGAAGTACGAAGTGTCTCCGGACGGACTGACCTACACGTTCCATCTGCGCGACAGCAAGTGGTCCAACGGCGATCCGGTCACGGCTCACGACTTTGAATACGCCTGGAAACGGGTGCTCAACCCGGAGACGGCATCGGGCTACGCATACCAGCTCTACTATCTGAAAAACGGGCAGGCGTACAATGCGGGCAAGGCCAAGGCGGAAGACGTGGGGGTAAAGGCAACGGACGACAAGACGCTGGTCGTCACGCTGGAAAACCCGGCGCCGTTCTTCCCGCAGTTGGTCGCCTCCGTCACCTACTTCCCCGTCAACAAGAAAGTGGTGGAAGCCAACAAAAACTGGGCGGGCAGCCCCGACACGTACGTGGGGAACGGTCCGTTCGTACTGAAAAAGTGGGAGCACAAGTCGGTCATCGAACTGGAGAAAAACGAGTCCTACTGGGACAAGGATGCCGTCAAGCTGTCCAAGCTGACGATCAACATGATCGAAGACGCCAACACCGAGCTGTCCATGTTCGAGAAAGGCGATCTGGATTGGGCGGGCTCGCCGCTGGGCGACTTGCCGCTTGACGCGCTGGATGCGCTGAAGGACTCGGGCAAAATGCAAACCCAGGCGACCGCCGGTACGTACTGGTACGTTTTCAATACGACCCAGCCTCCGTTCTCCAACAAGAAGATCCGCCAAGCCTTCGCGTACGCGGTTAACCGCAAGGAAATCTCCGAGAATGTCGTGCCGTACAAGAGCACGCCGGCGCTCGGCATCCTGCCGCCGACGATGGCGTTCAATCCGGACGGCTACTTCAAGGACGGCGACGTGGAGACCGCGAAAAAGCTGCTCGCGGAAGGGATGAAGGAACTGGGCATCTCCAAACTGCCGGAGATCACGCTGTCGTACAACACGACGGAAGTGAACCAGCGCATCGCGACCGTCATTCAAGACCAGTGGAGAAAGGCGTTCGGCATCGAAGTCAAACTGGTCAACAAGGAAAACAAGGTTCACCGCGAGCAGATGAAGGCAGGCAACTTCCAAATCGGCCGGGCAAGCTGGATCGGCGACTTCAACGACCCGATCAACTTCTTCGAGGTCTTCAAGGGCGGGCTGAACACGTCCAAGTGGGAAAACAAGGAATTCCTCGCCCTGCTGGACCAGTCGGCAAAAGAAGCAGACCCGGCGAAGCGCAACGAAATCCTGAAAAAGGCGGACGCCATCGTCATGGACGAAATGCCGGCGATGCCGATTTACTACTTCACCTACGCGTGGGTGAAGCAGGACACGGTAAAAGACGTCGTGGTCGACCCGCTCGGCTTCATCGACTTCAAATACGCATCCAACGAAAAGAAATAACAAGGAGTGACCGCTCGTGCGTCCGATCATTGGCGTAGCGTGTACCAAAATGTACTTTCCCAACAACAACCTCGACCAGTTCTTCTACGTGGGTTCCGGCTATGTGGACGGGGTGGCCCGCACAGGCGGGATTCCGTTCATCCTGCCGCTGATGACGGTTCCGGACGCGCCGTTCCGCGCGATGGTGGAATCGCTGGACGGCCTGATCCTCACCGGCGGAGACGATCCCGCCCCCCATCTGTACGGCGAAGAGCCGCTGCAGGGGCTGGGGGAAGTGGAGTACGAACGGGACCTGGCGGAGCTGGCGGTGATCAAACTGGCTCTGGAGCTGAAGAAGCCGATTCTCGGCATCTGCCGCGGCATGCAGATCCTGAACGTGGCGTGCGGCGGCACATTGATCCAGGACATCCCGAGCCAGGTGCCGGGTGCCTTTCAACACGCGCAAAAAGGTTCGCGCCAATACGGAGCGCACAAGGTCACGCTTCAGCCGGGGTTTGTGGCGGAAGCATTGGGCAAGACGGAAATCCTCGTCAATACGTCGCATCATCAGGCGGTGAAAGACGTGGCCCCCGGGTTCAAGGTGACAGGGGTGGCCGCTGACGGGGTGATTGAGGCGATTGAAAGCCTCGACGGGCTGCACGTGGGCGTGCAGTGGCATCCGGAGCGCATGTGGGCGCACGACGACACGATGCTGAAGCTGGCGGAAGCGTTCGTCAACAAGGCGCGTCAGGTGAAGGCGCTGGCCCGGTAAGGCGTCAGCCGCTGCAGGCATTGCGGAAGATAGAAAAACAAAAACGCAAACCGCTCTTCTCTCGGGAAGGGCGGTTTTTTCGTCAAAGCGGCGGCGGAAAAGGCGGCTCGCACAGCGTCGGCATCCGTCCGCGGCAGGCGGCTGTATCTTGCATCCGGCTGGAAAAAGGACGATAATAGCGGTATGAGAATGTATGTTTGGTGGTATCTCCCGTGAAGAAGATCCTGCACCTGGACATTGACGCGTTTTTTGCCAGTGTGGAACAGTTGGACCACCCGGAACTGCGCGGCCGGCCGGTGATCGTCGGCGGCACGGGAAACCGCGGCGTGGTGTCCACCTGCAGCTACGAAGCGCGAAAATACGGGGTGCGGTCCGCGATGCCGATGGCGCTGGCCCGCAAAAAATGTCCGCACGGCGTGTTTCTGCCGGTTCGCTACGAGCGCTACGCGGAAAAATCGGCGGAGATCCGCGAGGTGTTTGCCGCCTATACGGATCGCTATCAAACCGTGGGACTGGATGAGGCGTACCTGGACGTCTCCGGCTACGACAACGCCGTTCCCGTCGCCCGGGAGATCAAGCGGCGGATTCAGAGTGAAACCGGGTTGACCTGCAGCGTCGGCCTCTCCTACAACATGTCCCTCGCCAAGATCGCCAGCGATTTGAAAAAGCCGGACGCCTTTGTCGTCATCCGGCCGGATCAGGCGCTGGAGGTGCTGCGGCCGCTGCCCGTCGGGACGCTGCACGGAGTGGGCAAAAAATCGCAGGAGCTGCTGGCGAGAAAGGGCATTCACACCGTGGAAGACTTTTGGCGGCTTTCCCTGGACGAAGTGGTGCAGTTGTTCGGCAAGTTCGGGCAGGCGCTGTACTACCGGGCCCGGGGCGTGGACGACCGGGAGATCGTGACGGAGCGGGCTCCCAAATCGCTGAGCCGCGAGACAACGCTGCCGTTTGACCTGCACGACCGCGAGGCGGTCGCTCCCGTGGCCGCTGCTCTGCTGGCGGAGGCGGAGCAGGATGTGAGGCGGGAGGGAGTCGTCCCGCAAACCCTGACGCTGAAAATCAAATACGCCGACTTCACCCTCAGGACCAAACAGCGCAAGGCCGCCCCCGGCGCAAACTGGGCCGAACTGCTGGAAGAGCTGCTGGACGCGTTCGACTACTCCCCGGGGGTGCGCCTCGTCGGCGTCGGCTTCTCCAACTTTGCGCCGCCGGCGGAACAGCGGTACGAGCAGTTGACGCTGTTTTCATGGAAGAGCATGGAGGAAGCGGTAGAAGCGGAATCGGGAATTCACCGTCTCGGGCGGTGACGCCGCGCTGCCTCGCAGATTGTTTTCGGACGCGGATTGAAACTTTTGCAAGCCGGTGGCGGAGTGTGGTATAGTAGGTGCCGAAATCGCGGTTCTCGTCAGGCCGTGTTGGAGGTGCCCCGTGTTTCTGGAGAAGCTGATGCCGGACCAGTTTGTGGAGTCCATCCATCATATTGACATAGATCAACTGCGGAAAAGACACATACGCGCGGTCATTACCGACCTGGACAACACCCTGGTGGAGTGGGACAGGCCGCACGCCACCCCCGAGGTGGAAGCCTGGCTGAAACGGCTGAATGAGGCAGGCATCCAGGTGACGGTCGTGTCCAACAACAATCAGGACAGGGTGGACCGCTTCTGCGCCCCGTTGGGGGTCCGGTTCATCTGCGCGGCGCGCAAGCCGTCCCGCCGCGCCTTTTTGCAGGCGGTCCGGGACATGAACGTGACGATCGCGGAGACGGTTGTGATCGGCGACCAGTTGTTTACCGACGTGCTGGGAGGCAACCGGCTCGGTTTTCATACCATCCTAGTCGTCCCCGTTGCCGAGACGGACGGGTTTTGGACGCGGATCAACCGCCGGATGGAACGGGTGGCGTTATACTGGATGCGCAGGAAAGGAATGATTACGTGGAAGACAAAATCGTGAACGAACAAACGCCGGGGACGTGCGCAGGCTGCGGCGTGGCCATTCAGACGGAGGACCCGAAACGGCCGGGGTACGCGCCGGCGTCGGCCCTCGCCCGGGAAACCGTCATCTGCCAGCGCTGTTTCCGGATCAAGCACTACAATGAAGTGGCGCCGGTCAGCATGGAGGACGACGACTTCTTGCGGATTCTGCACGGCATCGGCGCGACCGACAGCCTCGTGGTGATGGTGGTCGACATCTTCGACTTCCAGGGGTCGTGGCTGAGGGGCTTGCCCCGTTTTGTCGGCAAGAACCCCATTTTGCTGGTCGGCAACAAGGTGGATCTGCTGCCCAAAAACATCAACCTGAACCGCGTCCGCAACTGGATGCAGCACGAGGCGAAAGAGCGCGGACTGCGCCCGGCGGACGTCATCCTGGTCAGCGCGCAAAAAGGCGTCAACATCGACGAGCTCCTGGCGCGGATCGGCGAGTTGCGGCGCGGGCGGGACGTCTACATCGTTGGGGTCACCAACGTCGGCAAGTCGACCTTGATCAACCGCATTCTGCACGACTACGGTTCGGCCGACTTGGAAATCACCACGTCACCGTTCCCCGGCACGACGCTGGACAAGATCGAAATTCCGCTGGAAGACGGACGCTCCATCTACGACACGCCCGGGATCATCAACCGCGACCAGATCGGCCACATGGTGTCGCCGCAGGACCTGCGCAGGATTACGCCCACGGCGCGGATCAACCCCAAGGTCTACCAGTTGAACGACAGACAGACGCTGTTTTTGGGAGGACTGGCCCGCATCGATTTTGTCCGCGGCCAGCACCAGCCGTTCGTCGTCTACGTGGCCAACAACCTGTACATTCACCGCACCAAGCTGGAGAATGCCGACGAGGTCATGGCCAAGCACCACGGGGAACTGCTTGCTCCGCCCACAGGAGCGGAGGCGGCCCAGGCGCTGCCCCCCTTTGTCAAGCATACGTTCAAGATCCCGCCTGCGGGCGCGACGGACATCGTCATTTCCGGATTGGGCTGGGTCAGCCTGCGGGGCAAGCACGAGGCGCACGTCGTCGTGCACGCGCCCAAGGGCGTCAGCGTCGGGATGAGAAAAGGCCTGATTTGAAGCGGCGGTGGTTTTTCGCCTGCCGCCTGCCCTGTCATATGCTACAGAAAGAGCAGCAGAGGGGAAGGAGATCCGCATGATCACGAGCAAAACACAGTTGGTTGGCCTGTTGGGCCATCCGGTTTCGCATTCGCAATCGCCGCTGATGCACAACGCCGCCTTTTCCGAAAAAGGGCTGAATTTTGCCTACGCCGCTTTTGATGTGGAACCGGAGCGCTTGGAGGAAGCGGTGGCCGGCATTCGCGCGCTGGGGATCAAAGGGGTCAACGTGACCATTCCCCACAAGGTGGCGATCATGCCGATGCTGGACGAGATCGATCCCCTGGCCCAGCGGATCGGCGCGGTGAACACCGTCGTCAACCGGGACGGCCGCCTGATCGGCTACAACACCGACGGCACGGGCTACGTCCGTTCCCTGGTGGAGGAGACGGGGATTGACTTGCGCGAGCAGGTTGTCACCATGATGGGGGCCGGGGGAGCGGCCCGCGCCGTCGCCTTCACCCTGGCCGAACAGGGCGTTCGCGAGATCCGGATCATCAACCGCTCGCGGGAACGAGCGGCGCTCCTGGCGGAACACGTGGGAACGATCGTGCCCACCTCGGTGATCGATCCGGCGGACGGAAAAGCGGCGATTGCCGACGCCACGCTGCTGATCAACACCACGTCGATCGGCATGCACCCGCAGGTGGACGAGATGCCGGTGCAGGCGGAATGGCTGCACCCCGGTCTGATCGTCAGCGATCTGATTTACAACCCGCTGGAGACCCGTCTGCTGAAAGAGGCGCGCGCGTGCGGTGCACGCGTCCATTCCGGCGTGGGCATGTTCGTTAACCAGGGAGCGCTCGCGTTTGAACTGTGGACGGGGCAGGCGGCGCCCGCCGAGACGATGCGGGACATTGTTTTGCAGCAGCTTACGAAGACTAGTTCATGACGATAGACGTCAGAGAAGGAGGCAAGCCGATGCTCACCGGCAAGCAGAAGCGTTTTTTGCGGGCGCAGGCCCATCATCTCACCCCGATTTTTCAGGTGGGAAAAGGCGGCGTCAACGACAACATGATTACGCAGATCAAAGAGGCGCTGGAAGCGCGGGAACTGATCAAGGTGTCCATCCTGCAGAACAATCTGGATGACAAACACGAGGTGGCGGAAGCCCTGGCGGCGGGAGCGGAGGCCGAACTGGTGCAGCTCATCGGCCATACCGTCGTGCTTTACAAGGAGTCCCGGGAAAACAAGACGATCGAGCTGCCGTAAGCCATGGAACAGCGGGAAAAGCAGATCGGCATCATGGGCGGCACGTTTGACCCGATTCACTGCGGCCATCTCCTCGCCGCGGAGCAGGCCCGGGAACAGATGGGGCTGGACGAAGTCTGGTTCATGCCGGCCCGGATCCCGCCGCACAAGACGAGATCGGGCATCACGCCGGCGGAACACCGGCTGCGCATGGTGGAACTGGCTGTCGCGGACCATCCGGCGTTTCGCGTGACCGACGTGGAACTGCGGCGGGAGGGGCCGTCCTACACCTACGACACGATGCGCCACTTGGTGTCCGCGTATCCGGACTGCCGCTTTTCGTTTATCGTCGGGGCCGACATGGTGGAGCTCCTGCCCAAGTGGTACCGTTTTGCCGAGCTGATCCGGCTGGTCCGGTTTATCGGGCTGGCGCGGCCGGGGACACGGCTGGACTGTCGGGCGCACGAAGCGTACGTCAGCTTCGTGGAGATGCCGGCCTGGGACATCTCGTCCTCGCTGATCCGGCAAAAAGCGGCCGCGGGCAGGAGCATCCGCTACCTGGTCCCGCCGGCCGTAGAGCGTTATATAAAGGAGCACGGGTTATATGAACGGAGCGATTGATCGGGAGGCGCTGCTCGCGAAGGTGCGCGCCCAAATGCATGACAAGCGGTACCGCCACATCCTGGGAGTGGCGGAGTCGGCGAGACGGCTGGCGGAGCGCTTCGGCGCCGATCCGGACAAGGCGGAGCTGGCCGGCTACCTGCACGACTACTGCAAGTGCTGGCCGGTGGAGCAAATGCGCGACATCCTCGTCCGCCACGACATGCCGCGCGAGCTTCTGGAGGGGGAAAAAGAGCTGTGGCACGCGTTTGCCGGTGCCATCGTCATCCAGACGGAGCTCGGCGTGACCGATCCGGAGATTCTGCAGGCCGTCCGCTACCACACGACCGGCCGTCCGGGGATGAGCCTGTTAGAAAAGGTGGTCTGTGTGGCAGACTATATAGAACCGAACCGGGATTTCCCCGGGGTGGAGATGATTCGCGCCCTGGCCGAGCAGGATCTGGACGAAGCGCTGGCGTGCGCGCTCGGGGGCACGATCCAGCATTTGATCGACAGGCGGAAAACGGTGTATCCGTTGACGCTCTTGGCATACAACGATCTCGTATCCCGCAGGGATGCACAAGGAGGAGTTTGATGGTTAAAACGGTGGAAGACCTGGCACGCCTGGTGGTAAAAGCTGCGGAAGAGAAAAAGGCGGAAAACCTGATCGTTCTGGACATCAGCAAACAGTCCGTGATCGCCGACTATTTCGTGATCTGCCACGGCAACAACGAGCGCCAGGTTCAGGCGATTGTCAACGAGATTCGCGATCAGGCGCACAAACACGGCTACAACGTCCGCGGCATCGAGGGGGCGGACGAGGGACGCTGGGTACTGGTTGACCTGGAAGACGTGGTCATTCACGTGTTCCACCGCGAAGAACGGGAGTTTTACAATCTGGAGCGGCTCTGGGGAGACGCGCCGGCGGTCTCCTTTGGAGAGCAGGGCTGACGGCGATGGCGTACGCGCATTTGGCGGCCGTCTACGATAGGCTGATGGCCGATTCTCCCTACGATCAATGGCTGGATTGGCTGGAGCGGGTCTGGGAAAAACGGGGAAAACCCCGGCAGGTGATCGACCTTGGCTGTGGAACGGGCAGCATAGCCATTCCGCTCGCCAAGCGCGGTTACCGGGTGACGGGGGTGGACCTCTCGGCGGAAATGCTGGCGGTGGCCTACGATAAAATGAAGCGGGAGCAGGTTCAGGTCACCTGGGTGGAGCAGGACATGCGGGAGCTGGATCTGCCCGCGGCCGACGCCGTCATTTCCCTGTGCGACTCGCTCAGCTATCTGACGGAAGAGGAAGACGTCAAGCGGACGTTTGCCCGTGTCTATCAGCATCTGAATCCCGGCGGCACGTTCTTGTTCGACGTTCACAGCCCCTACAAGATGCTCCACGTGTTTGGCAATCAGACGTTTACGCTGGTCGAAGACGAAGTTTCGTACATTTGGCAATGTTTCTGCGACCCGATTCGGCTGGAGGTGGAGCACCAGCTCACCTTTTTCCTGCGCCAGCCGGACGGGCTGTACCAGCGGGTGGAGGAGGAGCACTGGCAGCGGGCGTACCAGCCGGTTCAGATGATGCGCTGGCTGGCGGACGCGGGGTTTGACGAGGTGGAGATCACGGCCGATTTCACCGGCCTTCCGCCGCACGAAACCAGCGAACGGCTGTTTTTCGCCGCCCGTCGACCCGAGCGTTGACACGGTTGGTACGGATTGTCTATAATCGGAATACAACCGCAAACGTGAGAATGCGTTGAAGAGGAGTAGTACGAAAGGCAACCACGGCATCAGAGAGTTGACGGCAGGTGCGAGTCAACCCGTGACTTTCCGAACTCGCCTCGAAGCACTCCGCCCGAAGGCCGGCTGGTTCCGCCGGCTGCGTAAGGAGGAGCGTCTCGTCCGCGATAGGGACATCAAGCGGGTGAACGATTCGTTCGCCAATCAGGGTGGTACCGCGGGAGCGTCTGAATCCTCTCGTCCCTTTCGGCCGTGCGCCGGGGGCGGGAGGTTTTCTTATTATCGTTATCTTTTCACGATGGGAGTGCGTCACAATGGTTTACAATCATCACGAGATCGAAAAAAAGTGGCAGGAATACTGGGAGAAGAACAAAACGTTTAAAACCCTGGAAGACAAGAGCAAGAAGAAGTTTTACGCGCTCGACATGTTTCCGTATCCGTCCGGCGCGGGGCTGCACGTCGGCCATCCGGAGGGCTATACGGCTACCGACATCCTGGCCCGGATGAAGCGGATGCAGGGCTACAACGTGCTCCATCCGATGGGGTGGGACGCCTTTGGCCTGCCGGCCGAACAGTACGCGCTCGACACCGGAAACGATCCGGCGGAGTTTACGCAGCGCAACATCGACAACTTCCGCCGGCAGATCAAATCCCTGGGCTTTTCCTACGACTGGGATCGCGAGGTAAACACGACCGACCCCAACTATTACAAATGGACCCAGTGGATCTTTACGAAGCTCTACGAACACGGGCTGGCCTACATCGATGAAGTGCCGGTAAACTGGTGCCCCGCGTTGGGAACCGTGCTGGCCAACGAGGAAGTCATCGACGGGAAGAGCGAGCGCGGCGGCCACCCGGTGGAGCGCCGCCCGATGAAGCAGTGGGTGCTGAAAATCACGGCCTACGCCGACCGCCTGCTGGAAGACCTGGAAGAACTGGATTGGCCGGAGAGCATCAAGGAGATGCAGCGCAACTGGATCGGCCGCTCGGAAGGGGCGGAGGTCGTCTTCGGGATCGAGGGTCACGACGCGACCGTCACCGTCTTTACCACCCGCCCGGATACGCTGTTCGGCGCCACCTATGTGGTGCTCGCGCCGGAGCACAAGCTGGTGAAAACTATCACGACGCCGGAACAGCAGCAGGCGGTGGAGGCGTACCTGGAGCAGACCAAACGGAAGAGCGATCTGGAGCGCACCGACCTGGCCAAGGAAAAAACCGGGGTGTTTACCGGCGCGTACGCGATCAATCCGGTAAACGGGGAGCGGCTGCCGATCTGGATCGCCGACTACGTGCTGATCAGCTACGGCACGGGCTCCATCATGGCGGTGCCGGCGCACGATGAGCGCGACTACGAATTTGCCCAAAAGTACGGCCTGCCGATCAAGGAAGTGATCGTCGGCGGAGACGTGACCAAAGCGGCCTACACCGGCGACGGCGAGCACGTCAATTCCGGCTTCCTGAACGGGCTGAACAAGGAGCAGGCGATCAACAAGATGATCGAATGGCTGGAGGAAAACGGCAAGGGAGCGCGCAAAGTGTCCTACCGCCTGCGCGATTGGCTGTTCAGCCGTCAGCGCTACTGGGGTGAGCCGATTCCGATCATCCACCTGGAAGACGGAACGATGAAAGTGGTGCCGGAAGAGGAGCTCCCGGTCGTCCTACCGAAGACGAAGGAAATCAAGCCGTCCGGCACGGGCGAATCGCCGCTCGCCAACATCACGGAATGGGTCAACGTCGTCGACAAGGAAACGGGGCTGAAGGGACGCCGCGAGACCAACACGATGCCGCAATGGGCGGGAAGCTGCTGGTACTACCTGCGCTATATCGATCCGCACAACGACCAGCAGTTGGCCGACCCGGAAAAACTGAAGGAATGGCTGCCCGTTGACATCTACATCGGCGGGGCGGAACACGCCGTGCTCCACCTGCTCTACGCCCGCTTCTGGCACAAGTTCCTGTACGACATCGGCGTCGTGCCGACGAAAGAACCGTTCCAGAAGCTGTTCAACCAGGGCATGATCCTCGGCGAGAACAACGAAAAGATGAGCAAGTCCAAAGGAAACGTGGTCAATCCGGACGAGATCGTGCAGAGCCACGGCGCCGACACGCTCCGCCTGTACGAAATGTTCATGGGGCCGCTGGACGCCTCCATCGCCTGGTCCACCAAAGGGCTTGACGGGGCGCGACGTTTCCTCGACCGCGTATGGCGCCTGTTCGTCGACGACAACGGCCGCTTGAACGAAAAAATCAAGGAGAACTGCGAATCGGCCGCACTGGAGCGCGTGTACCATCAAACCGTGAAAAAGGTGACCGAAGACTACGAGGCGCTCCGCTTCAACACGGGCATTTCGCAGTTGATGATCTTCGTCAACGAAGCCTACCGGGCGGAAGTGCTGCCGAAGAAATACATGGAAGGCTTCGTCAAGCTGCTGTCGCCCATCTGCCCGCACATCGGTGAAGAGCTGTGGGAAAAACTGGGCCACACCGATACGATTGCGTACGAGCCGTGGCCGGAGTACGATGAATCCAAGCTGGTGGAAGACGAAGTGGAAATCGTGCTGCAGATCAACGGCAAAAACAGGGAAAAGCTGCGCATCCCGGCCGACGCGACCAAAGAGCAGATGGAAGAACTGGCCGTCAGCAACGAGACGATCAAGGAACTGACCAGCGGCAAAACGATCGTGAAAGTGATCGCCGTCCCCGGCAAACTGGTCAACATCGTGGTCAAGTAACAGGTACGCATCCATTCCTGCATGCTTCACAGCGGAAGCACGGAAGACAATAGGCAGCACGGAAGATACAGGAGGCAAACGCATCTACCAGAAGAGGCGCGTTCCGGCAGGGAACGCGCCTTTTTGGTTTGGTGCGTCAGTCAGGCGGCACCTCAAGATGGCGGGCCATGTACTCGCGATCTTCGGCAAATTTGGCGTGCGTCCGTTCAAACACCTGCTGGAACAGGCCGGGAACGGCTTCGCGCAGGGGGATCAGCCCTTCGCCAGTGATGCCGCCCGGCACGCACACCCGCTCCTGCAGGGCAGACAGCGTAAACATCTCCTGTTTCAGCAGGTCTGCCATTCCGATGAGCATCTGGGACGTCAGATAAGAGGCGGCTTCGGCGGAGATGCCGGTTTTCTCGACGGCGGCCTCGATCATCTGGCTCAGGATATAGCTGAGAAAGGCCGGGCCGCAGCTGCTGATGTCGGACGCGATGCGCAAAAACGGCTCCGCCACTTCCACCGGATGGCTGATCTGGGAGAAGAGGGTCAGAATTCGTTCCCGCGTGTCACTGTCGATTCTCGACCCGAATTCGAAGAGGCTGACGCCGCTGCCGGCGGCATTCGTAATGCTGGGCACCACTCTGGCTACGGCGCAGGGGACGAGCGTTTCCAACTGCTTCAGACTGACGGGGCTGGTGATCGTAAGCAGGGTGTGTTCCGGTGTGAGCGCCGGAAGCGTCTGTGCCAAGGCTTGCCTGTATTCGAACGGTTTGACGCACAGCAGCAGCATTCGGGCATCGCGGGCCACGTCGGCGTTGCTGGCCGCCACGGTCAGACCGGGGTGACGTTCGGCCAACCATTCCGCTTTGGCGGGGGTGCGATTGCTCGCGATGATCTGGCCGGGAGACAGGGCTTTGGCCGCGAGCAGGGCTTCGATCAGGATGCTGCCCATGCTGCCCGTGCCGATAAACCCGATCCTGTCCATGTCCATTCCTCCCTCGCTGGTTCTCTCCCCATTGTATGTGCACAGGAGACGGAACATGACCATCACTAGCGGACACGGACGAGGTCTTTTAGCCGTTGGTACAGCTTGTCGCCGATGCCGCTGATCCGTTTCAGCTCCTCCGGCGAACGGAACGCCCCGTTTTCCGTCCGGTAGGCCAGGATCGCCTTGGCCCGCGCTTCGCCGATTCCGGGCAGCGTCATCAATTCCTCCAGACCGGCGGTGTTCAGATTGACGGGTTGTGCGCCGCCGGCCTTCCCGCTGCCGGAAACGCCGGTGGAGCTTCCCGCAGCCAGGCTGCCGCCCGGACTGCCCGCTCCCACGCTTCCGGCGCCTGCCCCCGCGATTGCGGAAAGAGCCGCCGTCTGGCCGCAGGGAGAGGCAGGGCTGCCTTTGGCCGGCACCACGACGGCGCTGCCGTCCGTTAGCGGCTCGGCCAGATTGATCCGCTCCACGTCCGCATCCGGCGCGGCTCCCCCCGCCCGGGCAATGGCGTCGGCTACTCGCGCTCCGGCCTCAAACCGGTACAGGCCGGGCTGCTTTACCTTTCCTTTGACGTCCACGAACAGGGGCGGAGCTCCGGTATCGGGCGGCCGCCCAAGCTCTACCGCATCCTGCTGAAGGGAACGTTCGTCCCCAGCCGCGTCTGGTTCGCCGGAAGGACGCGTTTCCCCGGCAGAGGGAGACGGCTTGTCCTCCGCTGCGGCGGCCACTTCTCGCAGCGGCAGTTCCGCTGTGCTCCCGGCCTGCTGTTCTCCGTACAGCCAAACACTAATTCCCGCAAACAGGATCACTGCAGCGGCGATTGCGATGCGTCGGTATCGTTCCCACCATTCGTACAACATGAAAAAACCCCCCTTGCGTCTCGTCCGGCCATGCCGCGAGGGCTTCAACGGCTCTCTACCCGGATGCTACAAAAAGACAGCGGGGATGTGCAAATGATTCGGAAAGGGTGGAGCAATCATAAGTTGTAGCCTGCGCTTCCATCAATAAAAAACATGGCAGGGAGAACAAAAATAACGTTCTAGACTGCCACGTTTTATTGAACGATCGCTACCCGATAGCGGAATGATCTGACCTCTCATTCATGGGACGGTTCTCCGCTCCATCTGTAGCGGCAAGGGCCTCACGCACCACGGCTTTTCATAAGGTTCATACTTTTCTGACGACTGGAACCCATAACTCATTTTTATTCTCTTCGATAGGCAAATAGCATTCAATTGCGGGCAAGTCAGCAAGATCATAGGTTGATACGGGAAGCCACTCCGTATATAGACGTTTCCAGATGTCTTGAATACCATCCGGGGATCCAGGTGCTTCAAATACCGCCCAAGCAGCTTCCGGAACGTTCATTCTTATCATACCTTCCGGAGGAACTTGATCAGACACGATAGCTAATAGGTAGTCGAATTCTTCATTTTTTCCCCATTCTCCATTCGCACAAACCCCTAAAATACCTCGTAACTTGTGGGTAGCATTACGAATCTCCCACAGTTTCTCGAAGACGCCCTTCTCTCTTGCACCAGTCCATATTCCAGGCACTAGGCGAAAAGCATTTTCTGTGTTGACACGTTCCTTTACACCAACAATTGTAAATCCACTGAGTTCTTCAATCCTGTAGTTCATTTCCGCAACTCCTTTGATTGAGAATTGAAAGGTCATTCGTGGATAGGCTTTCAGTTTGGTTCCTACGTTACGTGCAGCAGTCGGCGTAGTGCCGTGTAGATTTTGAAACGCACGGGCAAAAGCCTCGGGTGAATCGTAGCCATACTTGAGCGCAACATCAATTACTTTTATATTGCTGCTTTGAAGTTCAAAAGCCGCTAACGTGAGACGCCGTCGTCGAATATATTCAGACAAAGAAACATCAGTCATAAAAGAGAACATGCGTTGAAAATGGTAGGCGGAGCAACACGCGACTTTGGCTACTTCAGCGTAAGCAATATCTTCGGTAAGATGATCTTCGATATAGCGAATTGCCTCATTCATTCTGGAGACCCAATCCATCCTCATAACCATCCTTTCGCCATTCAATATAAAGCAATCGAAATAACAAGGTCTTGCATTTCGTGCACAATATTGCAAGATAACAACGAATAGACGTACTTGTGCCATGTTCTTTCCAGCAGTTATAAAACCGAATCAAATGGAAAACGAAGACATATATCATATTCGTAACACAGTACCAAGCCTCCTTTTACGAGGGTTTTTCATACGTCTGGCTTGTGTTAGCAATGGAAGTTCATGATGATTTGTTTTCAGCAGCTGCTCCAAGATACTTTTTGAAAAATAAAAAACTTGCATCTAGGCAAGTTCATCAAATAAAGATATAGCCGTCTTCACGTTGCAAACAGGGGGAAAACGGGCTCATTGAAAAAGGCCCCGCCCGGAGTCGTTCCGGGCGAAGCCGTTGGGTTCGGGTACCGCTATTATCCGATGTGCTCCAGCGATTCCTTTTTGCGGCGGATTTCCACGCTGGGGCTGACATACGGCCCGAAGCTGTATTTCTGCTCGATAAAGATCTGATGCCACAGCATGAAGATCAAAATCGTCCAGATCTTGCGGCTGTAGTCGGCGTTGCCTTCGCGATGCTCATCCAGCATGTACAGGACGTACGCCTTGTTGATCAGATCGTCCACCTTGGATTCGAAGATGATCTCCTTTGCCCACTTGTAAAAGTGGTTTTTCAGCCAGTGGCGCGTCGGCACGGGGAAGCCCAGCTTTTTGCGCGTCTTGATTTCCGGCGGGAGAAAATCTTTCATCGCTTCCCGCAGCACGTGCTTGGTGGTGCCGTTGGCGATCTTGTACTTGGTCGGGATGGTGGCGGCAAATTCAAACACCTTGACGTCGATGAACGGAACGCGCAGTTCCAGCGAGTTGGCCATCGTCATCTTGTCCGCTTTCATCAGGATGTTGCCGCGCAGCCAGGTGTGAATGTCCAGGTACTGCATTTTGGTGACGTCGTCGTACTCGCTGGCCCGCTTGTAGATGTCTTCCGTAATCGTCCACGGGGAGCGGTACTCCTCGGAGCGGCGAATGTCTGCCATGACGACCCGTTCCTTCATCTCTTCGCTGAAGATCAGGGCGTTGCCGAAGAAGCGTTCTTCCACCGTCTTCGAACCGCGGATCAGGAAGTTTTTGCCCTTGACCTGATCCGGCAGCTTTTCCGCCAGGTAGCGGATGGAATGGCGCATCCAGCCGGGCATCCGGGAGAACATCCGCAGCGAGTGCGGTTCGCGGTAGATGTTGTAGCCGCCGAAAAATTCGTCGGCCCCTTCCCCGGAGAGCACCACGGTGACGTGTTCGCTGGCCATCTGCGCGACGAAATAGAGCAGGATGGCGGACGGGTCGGCCACCGGTTCGTCCTGGTGCCAGACGAGTCGGGGCAGTTCGTCCATGTAGCGCTGCGCGTTGACGACCAGCTCGTGGTGTTCGGTGCCGAGGTATTCGGCGGTACGGCGGGCGTAGTCCAGCTCGCTGTAGCCAGGGATGTCGGAGCCGACGGAAAACGTCTTCACCGGCTCAAACGTGCGCAGCATGGCGACGATGCTGCTGGAGTCGACGCCGCTGGACAGAAACGCGCCGCGCGGCACCTCGCTGACCCGGTGCTTGTCGACGGATTCGAGCAGGATGCTGCGCGTGCCTTCCACAAAGTAGGAAAACGGCTTGCTTTCGTCTGGTTTGAACTCGACGTCCCAGTAGCGCTGCAGCCGAATCCGGTCGTTCTCGATAACGAAGGAGTGGGCGGGCGGGATGCGGTAGATGCCCCGGTACATCGTCTCCGGATCGGGGACGTATTGGAACGTCAGGTAATGATAAAACGCGGTGTGGTTGACTTCCCGGCTGACTCCGGGCAGTTCCAGCAGGCTCTTGATCTCGCTGCCCACGGCGATCGCGTCGTCCGTCTCCACGTAGTAGAGCGGCTTGATGCCGAAGTGGTCGCGGGCGCCAAAGAGCCGCTTCTTGCGGGAATCCCAGATGGTGAAGCCAAACATGCCGCGCAGGTGTTTCGGTGCGTCCATTCCCACCTCTTCGTACAGGTGCAGAATGGTTTCGATATCGGAATCGGTATGGAAAACGTGTCCGCACCCCTTCAACCAGTGCTGCAGTTCCTTGTAGTTGTAGATTTCGCCGTTGCCGATAATCCAGATGTCACGCGTCTCGTTGAACAGCGGCTGGTGGCCGCCTTCCACGTCAATGATGCTCAAACGACGAAAGCCCAGGGCGATGTTGTCTTCCAGGTGAAAGCCGTCATCGTCTGGACCGCGGTGCAGGATGACACGCGTCATGGCGCCGATCGTCTCTTGGTCGACGGGCGCTTGCCGCTTGTTGTAGACTGATACGATTCCACACATATGAAATGACTCTTCCTCTCACTGATTGCTCTAGCTAACTCTATCACGGATTGACGGTCAACGCAATCGCTCCGAATGCCCAAGCTGTCTCCGCAGCAAAGAGAGGTCCCCTCGGGCACCTCATCGAAAACGGGCGTGTCGTGCACGCCGCCGGGTCTTTCGGACGGGGGGAGCAGAGCGGAAAGTGCCCCGCTTCGCTCACAGGAGTCAGTCCCGCCGCGACGGTTCCGGCGGCATGTGAACGACTTCCAGATCCTTGAGAAAGTACTGGTTCCATTTGTTCGGATAGGCGTTGCGGTAGACGATCCGCCTGATGCCCACCTGGGCGAGAATTTTGGAGCAGTTTTCGCACGGTTCATGCGTCACGTAGGCGGTGGCTCCCTTGAGGCTGTCCCGATCCGCGTGCAGGCAGGCGTTTGTCTCGGCGTGGATCGTCCGGTGGCAGCGGTTGTCGTCCCCCAGAAGACAGCCTGCGTCTTCGCAGTGATCGTGTCCGTGGATGGAGCCGTTGTAGCCAGTGGCGACAATGTGCTTGTCCTTCACGATGACACAGCCGACGTGCAGCCTGTTGCACGTAGAACGGGCAGACACCTGCTCGGCGATGTCCAGGAAGTATTCATCCCAACTTTTCCTCGTCATGACTGCCCTCCCTCTGATTGGACCATGCGGGTCTGGTTTCCGCTGGCACGCATTTTTTGCACCGTTTTTTTGTCCCTTCCCCCTTGTGTACACTCGATGTCTCAGGCACATGACACGGGGGTGACGTTCGTGACCGTTTTTACCGCGAGCCTCGCGGCAGTCTGCGGGCTGCTGGCGGGGGCCTACCTGCAGGCCGCCTGGCTGGCCCTTTTGGCCGCCGCCGGGTCGGCAGTGTGCCCGCTCCTGCCCCGCCCACACCGCAAACGGATTCTTTGCCATGCGCTCATCTGTATTCTAGCAGGTCTTTACTTTCAAGGGTACGACTATCTCCACCGTTCGACGCTGCTGCCGATGGCGGAGGACGGCGAGACGATCGTAGTCGCCGGCGTCATTGACTCGCCGGTGAAGCGCGACGGCGATACGGCCCGGCTTTTTCTGTCCGTCGAAACGTGGGGAAAAAACGGGCGGCAGATGTCCGGGATGGCGGCAGCGGAGCGGATCGCCCTGCGGGTCCGTTTGTCCCGTGAGCCGGAAGCGCGTGAGGCGGAGCGGTGGATGCAGGGCAGCCGCCTGTCGGCCACGGTCCGGCTGTCGCTGCCGTCTCCGGCCCGCAACCCCCATGCGTTCGACTACGCCCGCTATCTGCGGTGGCAGGGCGTGCGGGTCACGGCGGAAGCGGAGTACGGCGACATCCGGGTGGAGCCTGCCGAGTCCGGCGTGATGATGCTGTTTCGCCGGTGGCAGACGGAAGCCGCCGACCGCATCGCCCTGCTGTTTCCCGACCAGGAAGCGGCCGGTTACATGCAATCGCTGCTGCTGGGCATCACGGACGGAGTGTCGCCGGAAACGGAAGCGATGTACGACAACCTCGGCTTGAGTCACGTGCTGGCCATTTCCGGGCTGCACGTGACGCTGGTCAGCGGGATGTTCGTGTGGAGCGTAGAGAGGGCGGGGATGCCGCGCCGGCCGGCCCTGGCGCTGACGATGGTGCTGCTTGTCGGCTATGTCCTGATCGTGGGGGCCAGCGCCTCCGCGGTGCGCGCCGGAATCATGGGGGCGATCGGCCTGCTCTGCCAGGCGGGAGCCCGGCAGGCGGAGGGGAGGGACGTGTGGGGCTGGGCGCTGCTGTTGATGCTGGGGTACAATCCGTACTACCTGTGGCACCTGGGGTTCCAGCTCTCGTTCGGCGTGACGCTGGGGCTGATCGTCCTCGTGCCCGTCGGCCGCCGGTTTTTCACGCGCGGTCCCGAGTGGCTGCGCACGTCGCTGGCCGTCACCTTTGCCGCGCAGGCCGTCTCGTTCCCGTTTCTCATCTACCATTTTCACCAGTTTTCGCCGCTCTCCTGGCTGGTCAACCTGCTGGCAGTGCCGCTGCTCTCGATGGTGGTGCTGCCCGCAGGCTACCTCGCGCTATTGCTCGGTCTGATTCACCCGGCGCTGGCCGTACTGCCCGTCCGGCTTGCTTCCGCCCTGCTGCGCTGGCTGCACGGGCCGCTGTTTTGGCTGGAGGAGCTGGCGGTACCGTTTTCCCATTGGCCGCATCCCCAGTGGTGGTGGATCGCGGTGTACGCGCTTTTTCTCGCGGCGCTGCCCGTTCTGTGGCGGCGGGGCTACCATCGTCCGAGAGACCGCTGGCTGTACGCCGCCCTTTTTCTGTTTCTGCTCGCGGCCGCCAGACAGCCGTTCGCCGGCGGGGACGAAGTGCGGATCACGTTTCTTGACGTCGGTCAAGGAGATTCTATCGTTGTCGAAGTTAGTAAAAAGAAGGTATACTTAATAGATGCGGGTGGAACACCCCGGTACCCTGCCAGGGAATCCTGGCGGGAGCGACGCGATCCGTTTGAAGTGGGGAAAGACGTCGTGCTGCCTTTTTTGCGAGCGCGCGGGATTGAACGGATCGACCATGTGGTGATGACGCACGGGGATCACGACCACATCGGAGGGATGGCAGCGCTGGTGCCGCGCTTTGCCTTTGGCTCGGTGCTCGTCAACGGCACACCTCCCCGTGAAGAGGAAGCAGCGATTCTCGAACGTTTCCGCGCAAGACGCGTACCTGTCCTGACCGGCAGGCCGGGACAGACATGGACGGATGTCCCCGGCGTGGAGTGGACCTGGCTTCACCCGGACGGAGATTCGGCACATACGGGTAACGACGCTTCTGTCGTGCTGCGTCTCACCGCTTACGGCACGACTGTTTTGTTTACCGGCGATATTGAACGGGCAGGGGAAGAGCAGCTGCTTTCCCGCAGCCTGCCGTCACCCGTCGACGTGCTGAAAGTGGCGCATCACGGCAGCAGCACATCCAGCTCTCCCGCTTTGCTGGCTGCAGCAAAACCACAGGCCGCCGTCATTTCGGCCGGCCGCAACAACCGCTACGGGCATCCCTCGCCCGTCGTGGTCAAGCGTTTGATGGACACGGGGGCAGATGTTTACCGAACAGATCTGCAAGGGGCCGTCACCCTGGTCATCCGCAAGGGATCGGTGCACTGGCAGACGCAAATCACCGATATATAAAAGCTTGCAACCTTTTTCAGCAGCGCCCCGTCTGTAGGAGGGAGAGGAGATTATGCGAGAAGCAGAGCTGATCAGGATGGCGCAAGCCGGGGATCACGACGCGCTTGTCGAGCTGCTCCGATCGATTGAGGCCTCTGTTTACCGCAGCGCCTATTATATCCTAGGAAATGAACAGGACGCTCTCGATGCTTCCCAGGAAGCGTTGATCCGGATTTATCGAAAGCTGGACACGTACCAGGAAAAGGCAAAGTTTGCCACATGGGTGCAGCGGATCGTCAGCAACGTTTGCATGGATAAATTTCGCGCCAAGAAGGAAACGGTCTCGATTGACGAGCATGAGCTCATCATCCCTGATCGAAACAACGTAGAAGACGAAATCCTTCTCACCAGTTTGTCGAGCGATATTCAGCAGGCGATCGGAAAACTGCCCAAACAGTACCGCATGGTGGTGGTGCTCCGCTATCTCGAGGATTTGTCCTACCAGGAGATCGCCGAGACATTGGATCTGCCGCTGAATACGGTCAAGTCGTATTTGTTTCGGGCCAGACAACAACTGCAGGAGTTGTTGCACGACTATCAGAAAGGGGGGATCGGTTGATGATGGACGAAGAAATCTGGGAGTGGATGCAGCGGGATATGGACGGGGATCTCTCACCGGAAGAGCGGGAGAAGCTACTCGCCATGCTCCGGAACGATCCCGACCTGCAGCTCAAGTACGACCGCTTGAAAAGGGTGTCTGAGCAGTTGGAACAACTTCCCCCTGTCACACCACCCTACAGCCTTGTGGACGCGATCCTGCCGCAGTTGGAGTCAGGCTCGGTCCGGCCGGTAGCTGAATCAGGCCCGAAGCGGGAACCGCTGCCCAAGCTGGAGGTGAAGCAGGCGGCTTCTGCTGCCGAGAAACCGGCGAAGTGGCGGCGGGCGTACGTCTGGATGGCCCGTATCGGCAGCGGCGCAGTTGCCGCCTGTCTGCTCGTTTTTCTGCTCTTCATGGGCAGCGGCGACAAGCAGCCGGAAGCGGACGGTTACCAGCAAGGTTCGCCTGGTGAAGAAGCGCCTGCGGTGGCCCCTGCTGTGGTCGGCCCGCCAGTGCCCCCACCGAGCACTCATTCATCATCCGTAACACCGGGGGAACAGCCGGAGAAACCGGCGCAGACGGTGAAACCGAAGGCTACAGAGAAAAAAGATCAAAAGCCCAAGGCGGAACCGAAATCGCAACCAGCAAAGCCAGCCGCCCAACCGAAAAAGACGGTGGAACCCAAACCGCCCGTAAGGCCGGTCATCGAGCCTCCGGAAGAAAAGCCGGTTTTTCCGATTGGCCTGGAAGAAAAGCAGGACGATAAGGAAAAAAAGTCCGACAGGAAGGAAAAAAAAGAGCATGACGGCGGCGACGACCGCGATGATCGGAACAGTTGGGATGACGACGATCATTCCGGCAGCGACAGAGGGAAATCGCGCGACAGGGACTGACGCCCCCTCTGTGCGTGCAGCGTTCGTGTCCGCTCGTGACAAACGTGTCTTTTACCAATGGACCGGCACCGGCAGGGAGGGTGTTGCGTATATTGCAGTATCCAGCACCCCCTGCTTACCGTTTCAGGAGGAGGCATCCCGGGACTTCTCCCAAAACGTTTACATAGAGGTGCCCATACGAAAAACCGCAGCCTGTACGGCTGCGGTTTTTCGTTTCGCCCTACAGGAGAACACCCCCGCCGGGAAGGAGCGGACCGGCTCGCCGCGTCTGTGACGGAGACGTCCCCGGGTGCCCGTTGCGCGCGCAACTGTGCTATAATAGCCCAGGAATACGAAGGAGGAGGAGAAGCCATGCCGCTGCTTTCGGCCATCCGGGAGATCAGACAGAAGCAGTTTGCGCCGGTTTACGTCCTGTACGGCCCGGAGTCTTTTCTCGCCGAAGAGTTTCTTGCGGCGGCCCGCCGGGCGATGATCGATCCGGCCTTCGCCGATTTGAACCTGAGCGTGTACGACTGCACGGAAACACCGCTCGCCGAAATCGTCCAGGATGCGGAGACGCTGCCGTTTTTGGGGGACCATCGCCTGGTGATCGCCCGGCAGGCGTACTTTCTGACTGGCAGCAAGCCGGCGACGAAGGTGGAGAGCGATCCCGACGTGCTGCTTGCCTATCTGGAGCAGCCGCCGACCTACACCTCGCTGGTGCTGCATACGGAGGCGGACAAGCTGGACGAGCGGAAAAAACTGGTCAAGGTCCTGCAGCAGAAGGCCAAGGTGATTCCGTTTCAGCCGCTGCGGGACGCCGATCTGTACGCCTGGGTGGAGCGTCAGGCGGAAAAGTACCAGGCCGTCATTCAGCGGCCGCAGGCGGTGAAGCTGGTGGAGCGCGCAGGCGGCGACCTGCGCCTGCTGGACAAGGAGCTGGAAAAGATGGCGCTGTTCGTGGGGGGAAGCGGAGCGGTCATCACGGACGAGGTGATCGAAACGCTGGCCTCGCGCACGCTGGAACAGGACGTGTTCGCCCTGATCGAGCATGCGGCCGCAGGCAGGCTGGACAAAGGCTTGCGGATGCTGTACGACTGCCTGAAGACGGGCGAAGAACCGATTCGCCTCGTGGCGCTGCTGGCAAGGCAGTTCCGGCTGCTTTTGCACGTGCGGCAGTGGGCGCCGCGCGGGTATTCGCAGCAGCAGTTGGCCGGCATGCTGAAAGTGCACCCGTACGCGGTGAAAAAAGCGATGGAACAGGCGCGCCACTTTTCCGAAGCAGCGCTGAGAAGGCTCCTGGCCATATTGGCCGAGGAAGACTACCGGATGAAGTCCGGACAGGTGGACAAGCGGCTGGCCCTGGAGCTGTTCATGACGCGCGTCTACGAGGAACGGACCAAAGCAAAAAACCCGTGAACCAGGTGTTCGCGGGTTTTTTCTCTGATGTACCGTTTACTCTTACGCCACAGGAGCGTTCAGAGCGTTGAACTTTTTCATCAAGCGGGACTTTTGACGGTTTGCTGCGTTTTTATGAATGAGACCTTTCGTAGCGGCCTTGTCCAGCTTTTTCACAGCCACCAGAAGAGTGGATTTCGCCAGTTCGACATCGGAAGCAGCGACCGCTTTCTCAAAGTTCTTCATCGCAGTACGCAGGTCGGACTTTTGAGAAGCGCGTTGTGCGCGGCGCTTTTCGATTTGTTTGGTGCGCTTGATCGCGGATTTAATGTTTGGCATGTGTGTCACCTCCTTAGACGACCATAGGCATGCAGGAAATACAACAAAACTTATTCTAGCACGCAGACCTGCCATTTGCAAGAAAGGATTCGGAATAAAAAACGGGGTTTCAAGCAACCTAACAGCAGGAACAAATTGGAGAAGGGAGCATGTACAGATGGAGCACAACATCGATTTGTCCGGGTATGCCATCCGGACCGACCTGGCCCTCGAAGCGCATGAACTGGCCCAGCAGCGGCAGCCGCAGGGCGGCCCGATTCCCGGCGTCCGGATCGAGACGGACGATTCGGAAGCGGGGATCAAGGTAACGCGCCTGGCCGTGGAGAGCGAGGAAGCGGGCCGGCAGATCGGCAAGCTGCCCGGCCACTACATCACCATCGAGGTGCCGAAGCTGCGCGACAACGACACGGCCGTCGAAGAACGGGTAGCCCAGCGGTTCGCCCGGGAGTTTGCCCGGTTTCTCCGCGAACTGGGCATCACGGAAGAGAAGAAGGCGCTCGTCGTCGGCCTCGGCAACTGGAATGTGACGCCGGACGCGCTGGGACCGATGGTGGTGGAAAACCTGCTCGTCACCCGCCATCTGTTTACGCTGGCTCCCGAGTCGGTGGAAGACGGGTACCGCGAAGTGAGCGCCCTCTCGCCGGGGGTGCTGGGGATCACGGGCATCGAGACGAGCGAGATCATCTACGGCGTGGTGGAAAAGAGCAGGCCCGACTTTGTCATCTGCATCGACGCGCTGGCCTCCCGCGCGCTGCACCGCGTCAACACCACGATCCAGATCTCCGACACGGGGATTCACCCCGGCTCCGGCGTCGGCAACAAGCGGAAGGCGATCGACGAGAAGACGCTGGGCATCCCGGTGATCGCGATCGGCGTACCGACGGTCGTGTTTGCCTCCACGATTGTCAACGACGCCATCACCTATCTGCTCGGCCACTTTGGACAGTCGATGCAGGAAAGCAACCGGCCTGCCAGCAAGCTGGCGATGAGCAGCCTGCCGGAGCGGAAAGAACCGTATACGGAAGAAGATCTGCCCGACATGGAGGCGCGCAAGACGTTTCTGGGCCTGGTGGGCTCGCTGCCCGAGGAGGAAAAGCGGCAGCTCATTCACGAGGTGCTGCGGCCGCTGGGACAAGACCTGGTGGTGACGCCCAAGGAAGTGGACGACTTCATCGAAGGGGTGGCCAACGTGCTCGCCACCGGGTTGAACCAGTCGCTGCACCGTGCCGTCAACGGGCAGAACAGCGCTGCCTACACACACTGACGGACCGCCGTCTTGGCCGTCTTTTGGAGAGCGCTCCCCTGTGACGGCGCGGACGGAAAAACTAGCGGTGAGAGAAAAGGTAGAAAAGGGTTCTATCGTCTCTATGACGCTCATAGGCTAAAGCATAGACAAGCGTTCGGCGATTGTACAGTCCGCTGTCAATGCAAACAGCATGAGGAGGGAGACAGATGGCAACCCTGATTCAGCGCCAATTTGTCGCGCTTTCCATTATTACGGCCTTCCTGTTCATCGTCACCGGAGTGATGGCGATGCACGGCAACCGCGTCATGATCGCCTCGTCCGCCGTGCAGCAGGCGGCGGCCCGCGTGTCCAGCCTGGCCATGCTCAAGTGGATGGGACAGGAGATTCCCGCCCTGACCGAGACGGTGCAGGCGTCGACAGAACGGGGCGCCAACAGCGTATCCGGCTTTTTGTTCCAGGTAGCCACCGGCATCCAGCCGGGTGACCTGCGCAGCCTGCTGGGAAGGGAACTGCCCGGCATGCTGACGGCGGACGACGCTCGCTTTGTCGTCGCCGGCAAAGACTCCACGCTGGCCGACCTGTACGTGGAATATCCCGCCTATCCGCATCAGGTGATCGATGCAGCGCCGTCCGGCGACAGCGGCGAGACGGCAGCGGACGATGCGCAGCCGAAGCCGGAGGAGAACAAGGCGGCACCGCTGCCCAACCCGACCACCGGCGGAAAGAAAATCGTCTACGTCTACAACACCCACAACCGCGAGTCCTGGTACAGCGAAACCAAGCCCGTGGGGACATCGGTCGACCACCCCCAGCGCAACATCTCGCTGGTCGGCAAGCGGCTGGCGGAAGCGCTGAACGAGAAAGGCATCGGCACGGAGTTCAATGCGGAAGACATCTACCAGAAGCTGCTGGACAAAAAATTGGACTACGCCCTCTCCTACGCCGAATCGCTGCGGGCGGTCAAGGCGGCGACGGAGCGGAACCGGGAGCTGCACTACTTCTTTGACCTGCACCGCGACACCGCGCCGCGCAGCAAAACCACCGCCACCATCAACGGCAAGACCTACGCCCGCGTCCTGCTGGTCATCGGCAAGCGAAACAAAAACTACGAGAAAAACGAGCAGTTTGCCACCGAACTGCACCACCTGATGGAAAAGATGTATCCGGGCCTGTCCCGTGGCGTCATGGAAAAAGGGGCGAAAACCGACCACGGCGAGTATAACCAGTCCATCTCACCGGGAAGCCTTTTAATGGAAATCGGCGGAACGAGCAACACGCTGCAGGAGTCGCTGAACACGGCGGAAGCGCTGGCGGACGTGTTCGCCGAGTACTACTGGCAGGCGGAAAAGGTGGGCAAACCGCTCACCAGCGAGCCCGCCAAGAGGTGAGGACGCATGAACGTGACGGTGAAGCTGGCGGGGATGGTGGTCATCCTGCTCGTCGGCGTGGCGCTGGGGCTGCAGACGGCCGAGCGCGGCATCCACAAGGTGAGCGGAACGCCGGAGCAGCAGCCGCAGACCTTTTACATCAAAAAACTGGACAAGGGCCAGATGGAGATCGCAGTGATGGGCACACAGGTGCAGGCGGCCGCGCCGCACGAGATGGTCAACTATGTCAGCAGCGCGGGCCAATCGCTGGGGCGGCTGGTGAAAGACGGGGCGAAGTCGGCCGTCGAGTGGATGGCCGGGATGTTTGCCCCATAAGCGGTCGTTTACGGACAAATAAATGAAGGCGAACAGTCAGGTTTCAAACAGGCCCGCTGCACATGCGGGTCTTTCTTGTTGGTTCAAACGGATAAAAGATTTTGTTTGTTTAGTCAAGTTGTAATTATATGAATTTAATACGTTGCCAAAAAATTGGATTAATGGCATAATTGATCACAGCTAGTCGTCTTGTCCTATGGAATATATCGGTAAGAGAGGTGCACGGCGTGTCACAGCCTTTGCTTGAGATCGAAAACCTGCAGACGCACTTTTTCACGGACCGCGGACAAATCCCCGCCGTCGACGGCGTTTCCATCAGGGTGAACAAAGGGGAAGTGGTCGGCATCGTCGGCGAATCCGGGTGCGGGAAAAGTGTGACCTCGCTTTCCGTGATGAGACTGGTGCCAAACCCTCCCGGCAAGATAGTCGGCGGCTCCATCCGGTTCAAGGGGGAAGAGCTGGTCGCGGCCAGCGAAAAGCGCATGAGGGAGCTGCGCGGCAACGAGATCGCGATGATCTTTCAGGAGCCGATGACATCGCTCAATCCCGTCTACACGATCGGCGACCAGATTGGCGAAGTGATCCGTTTACATACCGGCGCGACGAAAAAAGAGGCCAGGCAACGCTCGATCGACATGCTGAAAAAAGTGGGCATTCCGCGTGCGGAAGCGATCGTTGACGAATATCCGCACCAACTGTCCGGCGGCATGCGGCAACGGGTCATGATCGCCATGGCGATGGCCTGCAATCCCGAGCTGTTGATTGCGGACGAACCGACGACAGCGCTGGACGTGACGATTCAGGCGCAGATCCTCGATCTGATGCGGCAGCTCAACCGCGAGTCGGAAACGGCGATCATGTTGATCACGCACGACCTCGGGGTGGTTGCGGAGATGTGCCACCGCGTCGTCGTGATGTACGCGGGCAACGTGGTGGAGGAAGGCGACGTCCGCTCCATCCTGAAAGAGCCGAAACATCCGTACACGATCGGTTTGCTCCATTCCCTGCCCAAGCTGGAGGGGGCGCGGAAGCGGCTGTACTCCATTCCGGGCAACGTGCCGATCCCCGGATCGCTCACCGTGGGCTGCCGATTTGCCCCGCGCTGCGAGCACGCGACCGACAGGTGCAGGACGGAGATGCCGGAGCTGAGAGAGGCGGGACCCAATCGACGCACCCGCTGCTGGCTGTACGATTAACCCGAAAGGAGCATGCAGGTGGCTGAAGATCTGCTGATTGTCAAGAACCTGAAAAAATACTACCCCATCACAGGCGGCGTTTTCGGGAAAGAGATTGGCGTAGTCAAAGCGGTGGACGACGTGTCGTTCACGGTCAAGCGGGGGGAGACGCTCGGCTTGGTGGGCGAAAGCGGCTGCGGCAAGTCGACGACCGGACGTTCCCTGCTGCGGCTGATCGAACCGACCGCCGGCGAAGTGACGTTCGACGGCGTCAACATCACCGCGCTCACAGCGGACGAGATGCGCAGGATGCGCCGCCACATGCAGATTGTCTTTCAGGATCCGTTCGCCTCGCTCAATCCGCGGCACAATATTGAGAAGATTTTGGAAGAACCGCTCGTGGTGCACGGCATCGGCACGCCCGCCGAACGGAAAAAGCGGGTGAGGGAGATGCTGGAAGTGGTCGGCTTGAGCAGCTACCACGCGCAGCGCTATCCGCACCAGTTCAGCGGCGGCCAGCGGCAGCGGATCGGCATCGCCCGGGCCCTGATGCTCAACCCCAAGCTGATCGTGGCGGACGAACCGGTGTCCGCGCTGGACGTGTCCATCCAGTCGCAGGTGCTCAACCTGATGCAGGACCTGCAGCGGGAACTGGGGCTCACCTACTTGTTCATCGCCCACGATCTGAGCGTCGTCCGCCACATCAGCGACCGCGTCGGCGTGATGTACCTGGGGCGTCTGGTGGAACTGGCGGACAGCGAAACGCTGTACGCCCATCCGCTTCACCCGTACACCCGCGCGCTGCTGTCGGCGGTGCCGTCGCCCGATCCGGATGCCGCGCGGGAACGGATCATCCTGCAGGGGGACGTGCCCAGCCCGGCCAATCCGCCCGGCGGATGCACGTTCCACACCCGCTGTCCCCATGTGACCGAGGAATGCCGCAGCGTGCGTCCCGCGTTTCAGGACGTTGGCGGCGGTCATTTCATCTCCTGCCATCTGTACAAGGCCTGAGTCACGGAGGGGACCGGGCAGGAGCGGAAGACCGCCACACGGGCGGGGGAAACGCCGCCTGTTCCCAGGCAAAGGGGGGATGCGGAAAACGGTGACGTCCAAATCAACCAATCGACGGCATGTCAAAAAAACGGAGGAAAAGGGGGCATTCATCCATGAAGAAGAACGTGCTTACCGCTGCGATGGCCAGCCTGTTGGCGCTCTCCATGGCGCTGGCAGGATGCAGCGGCTCGCAAACGGCCCAGCAGCCGGCTGACCAGTCGGGACAAAACCAGCCGGGGCAGACGGCGACGGAACCGGCCAACAGCGGTCCCAAGCAGTTGATCATCGGCCGCGGCGCCGACACGAAAAGCCTCGATCCCATCCGGGAGACCGACGGCGAAACCTTCAAGGTGACGGAAAACATTTACGAAACGCTGGTCAACTATGAAGATACCAGCACCAAGGTCATTCCGGGATTGGCGGAGAGCTGGGAAATCTCGCCGGACGGCTTGACCTACACCTTCAAGCTCCGCCAGGGCGTGAAGTTCCACGACGGCACCGATTTCAACGCCGAGGCGGTCAAGTTCAACTTTGACCGCTGGATGGACAAGAACAACAAGTACCACGACAGCGAGGGCTATCCGTACTACAACGACATGTTCGGCGGCTACAAGGGCGACAAGGACCACGTGATCAAGGAGGTCAAGGTGGTCGATCCGTACACCGTGCAGTTTGTGCTGAACCGGACGCTGGCGCCGTTCCTGGCCAACCTGGGCATGTCGCCGTTTGCGATCGCGTCTCCGAAAGCGATCGAAGGCGGAAAGCTGGGCGAGCAGCCGGTTGGTACGGGGCCGTTCAAGTTCGTGGAGTGGAAGCGGAACGACACCATCACGCTGGAGAAAAACCCCGACTACTGGAACAAGGGACTGCCCAAACTGGACAAGGTCGTCTTCAAAGTCATTCCGGAAAACACGGCGCGCCTGACCGCGCTTACCTCCGGCGAAATCGACCTGATGGACGGCCTCAATCCGGACGATGCGGAGAGCGTGAAGGAGAACCAGGACCTGCAGTTGATCCTGCGCCCGTCGATGAACGTCGGCTACCTCGCGTTCAACACGGAGAAGAAGCCGTTTGACAATCCGAAGGTGCGTCAAGCCATCGGCCACGCCATCAACAAGCCGGAACTGGTCAAAGCGTTCTACAGCGGCCTGGGTGAACCGGCCACCAACCCGATGCCGCCGAGCCTCTGGGGCTACAACGACCAGATCAAGGACCGCGACTACAACCTGGACAAGGCCAAGCAACTGCTGGCGGAGGCGGGCTATCCCAACGGCTTCAAGGTTCAGTTCTGGGCGATGCCGGTGCCGCGTCCGTACATTCCGGACGGCAAGAAGATGGCCGAGGCGATTCAGCAGGACCTGAAAAAGATCGGCATCGAGACGGAAATCGTCACGATGGAGTGGGCAACCTATCTGGAAAAAACGAGGAAAGGCGAATACGACATGTGCCTGCTCGGGTGGACCGGCGACAACGGCGATCCGGACAACTTCCTGTACACGCTGCTTGACAAAAACACGATCAACGGCAACAACATTCCCCGCTACGTTAACGAGGAAGTCCACCAACTGCTGCTGAAAGCGCAGTCCTCGCCCGATCAGGCGGAGCGGGAAAAACTGTACAAGCAGGCACAGGAGATCATCTTCAACGACGCGCCGCTGATTCCGATCGCGCACTCCACTCCGCCGCTCGCCGCGAAAAAGAGCGTCACGGGCTATCAGCCTCATCCCAAAGGCAGCGAAAGCGTAGAAAAGGTAGACATCCAATAAGGCAGACGGCAACAAAGGGTAAGAGGAACCCTTCTTCTTACCCTTCTCTCATGTGCAAAACGCCAAGGAAAGCGAGGAGATGGCCTTGCTGTCATACACCATTCGACGATTGTTGATGCTGATTCCCGTGCTGTTTGGCATGTCGCTGATTGTATTTGCCATTATTCACGCCATCCCCGGCGATCCGGCGCTGACCATTTTGGGGGAAAAGGCAAGTCCCAAAGCTCTGGAGGAGCTGCGGCAGCAGCTCGGGCTGAACAACCCCTGGTACGTGCAGTACTTCCACTACCTGTGGGACATTCTCAGAGGAGACCTGGGCGACTCGCTGCACACCAAGGCCCCCATCGCCAAGGAAATGGGGCCGTACCTGGCCGCCACGGTCGAATTGACGCTGGTCAGCATGATATTTGCCGTCTTCATCGGCGTAAATGCCGGAATCATTTCGGCCTGGAAGCAAAACTCGTGGTTTGACTACATCTGCATGCTGATCGCGTTGATCGGCGTATCCATGCCCGTATTCTGGCTGGGATTGATGGAGCAGTGGGTGTTTGCCCAGGAGTTGAAGTGGCTGCCTTCCATTGGACGCGACAATCCGCGTGATCCCGTAACGGCGATTACGCATTTCTATATCATCGACGCGATGCTGGCCGGACGTTGGGATCATCTCCGCGACGTCATCCAGCACCTGATTCTGCCAAGCATCGCGTTGGGGACCATCCCGATGGCGATCATCGCCCGCATCACCCGTTCCAGCATGCTGGAAGTCATGCGCGCCGACTACATCCGGACGGCGCGTGCCAAGGGGCTGGGGCAGTTTTTCGTGGTGTACAAGCACGCCTTGAAAAATGCGATGATTCCCGTCCTGACCATCGTCGGGCTGCAGACGGGGCTGTTGATCGGAGGGGCCGTCCTGACCGAGACGATTTTCGGCTGGCCCGGCGTAGGCCGCTACATTTTTACGGCGATTGGAAACCGCGATTATCCCGTCATTCAATCGAGCATTCTCGTGATCGCCACCATTTTTGTCCTGATCAACCTGTTGGTCGACCTCCTCTACGCCTACGTCGATCCGCGCATCAAATACCGCTAAGGAGGACGTCTTATGGCAGAAACCCATGTGGAAACGGTACGCGTGCAGCAACCCGACGAGCCGGTCTCGTCTCCTTGGCGCGACGCTTGGCGGACGCTCCGCAAAAACAGGATGGCCATCGCCGGCTTCGTCATCATTTTCGTGTTTGTGCTGCTGGCCCTGCTGGCTCCGTACATTACCCCCTACGCATACGACAAGGGAGAACTGATCGACAAGAACAAGCCGCCGTCGGCCGAGCACTGGTTTGGGACCGACTACAACGGGCGGGACGTGTTTACCCGGGTGATCTACGGGGCGCAAATCTCCCTGCGCGTCGGGCTGTTCTCCGTTATCGGGTCGGTGATCGCCGGCACATTTCTCGGCCTGCTCGCCGGCTATTACGGCCGGTGGGTGGACATGATCATCTCCCGGCTGTTTGACATCATGCTGGCCTTCCCCAGCATTCTGCTCGCCATCGCGATTGTGGCGATGCTCGGCCCGTCGCTGGAAAACGCCCTTTTGGCGATCGCCATCGTCAACATTCCCACCTACGGGAGGCTGGTCCGTTCGCGGGTGTTAAGCCTGAAAGAGGAAGAGTTCGTCATGGCGGCGAAAGCGATCGGATCGAAAAACTCGCGGATTATTCTGCAGCACATCCTTCCCAACAGCCTGGCGCCGATCATCGTCACCGGCACGCTGGGCATCGCCACGGCGATTCTCGAAGCGGCGGCCCTGGGGTTCCTCGGACTGGGTGCGCAGCCGCCGCAGCCGGAGTGGGGACTGATGCTGTCCGACTCCCGCCAGTACATTCAAAAAGCGCCGTGGACCGTCATTTTCCCCGGTTTGTCCATCATGCTGACGGTGCTCGGCTTCAACCTGATCGGCGATGGTCTGCGCGACGCGCTGGACCCGCGGATGAAACACTGAAAAAGCCAACCCGTCCGGCTGTCGAGGTGCTCGGCAGCCTTTTTGCATGGGCGGCGGCCGTGAGCCGTTTCCCCGGTACAAAAACGGCCACACTTTCTCTGCAACCATTCATGCAAGCCGATTGAATGGATTGTGGAAAGAAAAATCAAAAAACTTAGACTTTTTCATCCCTGTACATTTTCTGTTCCGCCAATGGCATGGGGATTGCTTATGGAAAAAGGTATCCGCCGGAAAAAAGGAGTGATCGTACGACGATGAGTTTTTTTCAGTTCCTCAGTTCGGAACATATCATCGTGACAGAGGAGGTGGTAGGGCGCGAACAAATCCTCACCCAACTGGGCGGACGGCTGGTCCAGTCCGGAGCCGTGGCTGACGAGTACGTCCCGACGATCTTGGAGCGGGAACAACAGTTTCCGACCGGAATCGAATTGGAGTCGATCCACATCGCCATCCCGCACGCTGATGCTGCCTATGTCCGTAAGCCAGCCGTAGCGATGGCCGTCGTCAAGAAGGGGGTATCATTCCGCAGCATGGCAGATCCGGAGAAGGACCTGCCGGTGAAGATCGTCATCATGCTGGCGTTGGAAAAAAGCGAAACGCAGTTGCGCGTCCTGGAGCAGATCATGAGCTTTATTCAGCATGCTGACCGATTGCAGGAACTGGTGGAAATGGAAAGCGGGGAAGCGGTTTTCCGCGCTCTCAAGCAATCCGCAACAAAATAACGGGCGAACGAAAGGGTGGAGTCTCATGACAAAAAAAGTCGTCGTCATTTGTGGTACCGGCGTGTGTACCTCTACGGTGGCCATGCAAAAATTGAAAGCGTTTTTACAGGAGAAGGGGATCAACGTCTCGTTAACGCAGTCCAAGGTGTCGGACATTCTGACGCGATCGGCCGACTACGATCTGATCGTCTCGACCACAGCGGTCCCACCCAGCATCCAGGCCAAGGTGATCAATGCGCTGCCGCTCTTGACCGGCGTCGGCAAAGACAAGTTTTTTGCTGAGGTGGAAGCGGCGCTCGCGGATTGAGACCGGGGGCGTACGGAACATTGGCGCATCATTAGCGAAGGGGGCATGTGCTGTGGGAGTGCTTCAGTATCTGATCGATTTGGGCCCGTCCGTCATGTTGCCGATCATTATCTTTGTGTTTGGCCTCATCTTGAAGTCCAAGCCCAGTTCTGCCTTTCGCGCAGGCTTGACGGTGGGCATCGGGTTTATCGGGATCAACCTGGTGATCGGGCTCTTGATGGACAGCTTGGGGCCGGCGGCCAAGGACATGGTTCAGCGGTTGGGCATCCATTTGAGCGTGATCGACGTTGGCTGGCCGGCGACGGCGGCGGTTTCCTTCGGTTCGACCGTCGGTTCGCTGGCGATTCCGATCGGCCTGGCCGTGAACCTGGTGTTCCTGATTTTCGGGTTGACCAAAACGCTGAACGTGGATTTGTGGAACCTGTGGCACGTGGCGTTTACCGGAGCGTTGGTCAGCATCATGACCAACAGCTTTTCGCTCGGCGTGCTCACCTCGATTGTCCATACGATCGTCATTCTCGTGCTGTCTGATTTGACCGCGAAGCACGTGGAAAAGTATTACGGCTATCCTAATGTGGCTTTTCCGCACGGGACGTCCACACCGTACTACCTGTTCGCGCTGCCTCTGGAAAAGCTGTTTAACGTCATGCCGGGCATCAAGAACTGGAAAGCGGACCCGGAAGCGATTCAGAAGCGTTTGGGCATTTTTGGCGAGTCTATCGTGCTCGGACTGATTCTCGGCGTTATCATTGGTATCTTGGCCGGTTGGAGCGCAAAAGACATCATGCAGCTCGGCGTCAAGACGGCAGCGGTCATGCTGCTTCTGCCCAGGGTCGTCGCCGTTCTGATGGAAGGACTGATGCCGATTTCGGAGGCGGCCGGCGAGTTTGTCAAAAAGCGATTCCCGGACCGGGAGCTGTACATCGGGATGGACTCCGCGCTGGCGGTCGGCCATCCAGCGGTGATCGCCTCCTCGCTCATCCTGATTCCGGTGGCGCTGGGGTTGGCTGTCTTGATTCCCGGCAACAAGGTGCTTCCGTTCGGCGACCTGGCCACCATTCCGTTCATGATTTGTCTGATGGTTCCGATTTTCAAGGGCAACGTCGTCAGAACCGTCATCGCCGGGGCGATCTCCCTTGCCTTCGGGCTGCTGATCGCCACCTACGTCTCGCCGTACTTCACGCAGGCGGCCAAAAATGTCGGGTTCCCATTCCCCGAAGGAGCGAACGCGATCTCCTCGCTGGTGGACGGAGCCGTGCCGACGACCGCCATCTTTATTTTCGCCGCCAAACTGGGCTATGTCGGCATTATCGCCATCGGCGTGATCAGCGTCCTGGTCGCCATCTATCAGCGTAAAAAAGACAAACAAAACGCGCAGGCCCACCTGGATGAGAACATCTCGGCGTAGAACCGTTTATGGATTGGGAGGAGAACATGCTAGAAACGTTGAAAGAAACCGTCTGCACGCTGAATCTGCAGCTGCCGAAAAACGGCCTGGTCACGATGACGAGCGGCAATGTCAGCGCCAGGGACCGAGAGACCGGTTACGTCGTGATCAAGCCCAGCGGCATCCCTTACGAACAGTTGACACCCCGCCACATGGTGGTGGTTGATACGGAGGGACATGTCGTGGAAGGAGAGTACATGCCCTCTGTCGATACGGAAACGCACCTCTACATCTACAAACATCGAGGGGATGTCAACGGTGTGGTCCACACGCACTCTCCCTACGCGACCAGCTTTGCCGCCTTGGGCAGAGGCATCCCCCCGGTGCTGACCTCGATAGCGGATATGTTCGGCGGGGAGATTCCCGTTGGCCCGTATGCGTCCGTTGGCGGGGAGGAGATCGGTCGGGCGGTCGTCGGCCACATTGGCCATTCTCCGGCGATTTTGCTGAAGAATCACGGCGTCTTTACCATTGGCCCGACTCCGCAGGCCGCGCTGAAAGCGGCCGTCGTACTGGAGGACGTGGCGAAAATCGTCCATCTGGCCATGCTGAAGGGAACACCGGCTGAAATCCCAGAGAGCGAGGTGACGCGCGCCCACCACTACTACCAGACGATGTACGGCCAAAAGGTATCCTCATGACGCCCTTCAGGCCCCGTCGCGGCCGGCTAGCGATGAGGGCAGCGCCCCATAACGACGAGAGAGGCAGCACACCGCCGCCTCTCTTTCGTTTGCCGCCCTTATCGGACCGCTTTCTGTTCGTTCACGATTCCCGCTTCCGTTTTCATCTCTTTGACCGCCGCCGGTACAGCCGTCCAGCGCCAGCCAATCCTCTTCCGTCAGCTCTCCCAGCAGCGGTCCGCAGCCGACCACCGCAGGAATCCCCAACGATCTGGCGAGAATTGCGGAGTGGCTGGTCGTGCCGCCGATCTCCGTCACGATGCCTTTGATGTAGGCCGGATTCAGGCGCGCTGTCTGGGAAGGGGTCAGATCGCGGGCTACGACGATGACCGGGCGGTCGATTGCATCCAGCTGCACGGACTTCATCCCCAGCAGCTCGCGGACCAGCCTGTCGCCCAGATCGCGAAAATCGGCGGCCCGCTCCTGAAAGTAAGCGTCGTCTAGCCCGGAAAAGTAGGCGGCATGTCGGGAGAATACGTCGTGGACCGCCCAGGCGGCTTTTTTCCTCTGTCCGGCGATCTCGGCTTCCACTTCTTGCACGACGACGGGGTCCTCCAGCATCAGCAGGTGGGAATCAAAGATGGCGCATTCGTGCTCGCCCAGCCGCTCTTTTACGTCGTCCCGCGTCTGTACGATGTCCGCTTTCGCCCGCTCCAAAGCACGGCGGAACCGTTGACATTCCGCTTCCGTCCGGGGAGCGGCGATGACGTCCCGAGGGAGATCCGGCTCTCCCTCCCGCAGCAGCAATACCTGGCCCGCCGCGTATCCGGGCGAGGCGGCAATCCCTTTGTGCATGAACATCCTCCTTTTTGGCGTGAATGGGTCGCTCAGCGCGTGTGGCAACACAAAAGGGTCAGGGAATCTCCCTGACCCGTGATCCACAGGATGCTGTGCGTGCCCTCTTGGTTTTGCTTGCCTTCATAATAATATTGTCTGAACATTTCCGTCAATAAGCAGGGTATAATTTGTGGGGGGAAGTTCTCAAAACCTTCCGCAAAATCTGACGGATGAGTTTGTGCGGCAGATTTGGTGACGGAAATGCCCGGGCCGCACGCTTTTTCCAGTGAGGACAAAACTGGCACGTATCTTGCAAATGCAACAAAGCGGGGGAATGGTATGAAGGAACGGATCAAAGAGATCATCGCCAAAGAGAACAAGAAAATCCCGTTAACCGATGAACAGATTGCCAAAAAATTGGGGATTCGCCGCGATGAAGTCACCCTGCTCCGGCATGAATTGCAGATCCCGGACTCGCGCAAACGCCGACATCCGCTGCTAGAGCAGGAAATCGCCCAGATCCTTCAGAAATCCCCGGACATCTCCAACCGCAGCCTGACCATGCTGCTGCAGGAACGGGGGTTTGACGTCTCGCGCTTCATCGTCCATCAGCTTCGCGGCAAAATGCAAGCGCTCTCACCGGATGCGGCCGGGTTGAGCGCCCGCCCGCGCCCGCCGGCAAAAAAGACGGAATCGTCTGTCAGCTTTCACAGTCTGATCGGCGCAAAGGGGACGCTGAAAGCGGCGATTCAACAGGCGCAGGCGGCCGTTCTCTACCCGCCCCACGGCCTGCACACGCTCTTTTTCGGTGCGACCGGCGTCGGCAAGAGCAGAATGGCGGAGGCGATGTACCACTTTGCGGTGGAGCAGAACGTGATGAAGAAAAACGCGCCGTTTGTCGTCTTTAACTGCGCCGACTATGCCAAAAACCCGCAACTGCTGCTGTCTCAATTGTTCGGCTACGTGAAAGGGGCGTTTACCGGAGCGGTTTCGGACAGAGAGGGACTGGTGGATCAGGCGAACGGCGGCATTCTGTTTCTCGATGAAATCCACCGCCTGCCGCCGGAAGGGCAGGAAAATCTCTTTTACCTGATCGACAAGGGCGTGTACCGCCGGCTGGGGGAGGTGGCCTTTCACCGGAAAGCGACCATTCTGATCGTCGGGGCGACCACGGAAAGCCCCGAGTCCAGCCTTCTTTTGACGCTCCGCCGGCGGATTCCAATGACGATCGAACTGCCATCCCTGGCCGATTGGACGGAGCGGGAGCGCTTGTCGCTGATCTTTCATTTTTTCAACGAAGAGACGGAGCGGATCGGCAAGGAAGTGATCGTGCAAAAGGACGTGATCGCCGCGCTGCTCTCCTATGAATGTCCGGGCAATACGGGACAGCTTCACAGCGACATCCGCGTCCTCATGGCCAAGGCGTTTTTGAAAAACATCAACCAGGACGAGCAGGGGGCGGTGCTGATCGACCGCCAGGACCTGCCCGTCCACGTCGCCAGCTTGCGGGGAGGCGGCACGACGCAAGGGTGGACGATGCTGAAGAAAGAGCAGTACCGGTTTATCCCTGGCCAACGCTCCGTGCTGCTGGAGGTGGAGGAAGCGGAGCCGTCCGGCGACCACCTTTACGAATGGGTGATGGAACGCTACCAAAACCTGAAAAACCAGGGGCAGAGCAAGGAACTGATCCAGTTGATTGTCAACAAGGAACTGGAGTCCCGGCTGGAGCCGTTCGGCGGCGACCAGGAGGAAAAGGTGCACGCCCGCCTGCGGCAGTTGGTCAAGCTGGCGGGGGAGCAGGTGGTGCAGACGGTGGAACAGATGCTGTGGATCGCCGAGCGGCATCTGGCGCTCGATTACCAGCGAATCTCCTTTGTCCTGGCGATTCACTTGCGAGGGCTGCTCGATCGCTGGCCGGACAGTCTGGCGGCGGAGAGCGAGGCGGTGATCGACGACGATTCCATCGAGTTCAAGGTGGCGGAAGAGATGGCCAAAGTGGTGCAGACCAGATGGGGCGTGCCCCTGCCCCGCCAAGAAGTGGCTCTGTTGGCCACCTATCTGAACCAGTGTTCCGTGCTGATGGAATCCAAACCGCTGATCGGCGTGGTGGCGGCGTCGTACGGGCAGATTGCCCGCAGTATGGTGGATGTGGCATCGCGGCTGTTTGAAAAACGGCACGCCCATGCCGTGGAGCTGTACTGGAACGACGAAATTCCGCAGGCGATCGAACGGATCGGCTCGGCGATCCGGCAGGCCGACCAGGGCGAGGGCGTCATCCTCTTGGCGGACATGGGCTGCCAGTTTTTAACCGATGCGGAGTGGGAGGAAAAGACAGGCCGCCGGGTCAGGGTGCTGTCTCCGGTGACGACCACGCTGCTGGTCGAGGTGCTGCGCAAGTGCCTGTATTCCAGCGAAACCCTGGACCAACTAGTGGGCAACCTGCACATGCTCCCGGCCGCCCGGGTCAGCGGCGTGCCCGCGTTCCACGCCAAGCCGATCGCCATCGTCACCATCTGCCTGACCGGGGACGGAGCGGCAAGACGGCTGAATCAACTGCTGAAGGAAAAGCTGGGCGCGGGAGAAGTGCAGCCGGTCATCATAAGCGCCAGCTCCCTTTCCATCCGCAAGCAGTACAAGGACTGGCTGGATCGGTATCACATCTGCGCAGTGGTGGGGACGGTCGATCCAATGCTGGAGGGGGTTCCCTTCGTCTCCGTTCAGGAGATCGCCGACGAGAGCGGGATCAGCTTTCTCAAACGGCTGCTGCTGCTGGCCTCGGGTTCGGCGGCAGGCCGGGCGGAGAACCAATCCTATCGGCTGCGGGATCTCATCTACCCGCAGTTGATTGCCGCATCGTTTGCCGTCGGGAACAAGGCGGACGTGATCGAGCACCTGGCCGGGCTCTTGGGCGACAACGGCTTTGTCGCGTCCGACTTTTTACAACACGTATGGGAACGGGAACGGATGGGGCACACCTTTCTGATGGGAGCGGCGATCCCCCACGCCGACACGCGGGCGACGATAAAACCGGCGATCGCCATCGCCGAACTGGCGGAACCGGTCGAATGGGAACCGGGCGCATGGGTGCGGCACGTGTTCATGCTGGCGATCACGGAGCACTGCCAGCCTGCGGTGGAGGAACTGTATCACGCTCTGCAGCAGCAGGAGACGGCGGGCGAACCGTTGGATCTCCAGCAGTTTCTGCAACGAATTCCAAATCTGGAGGAGCGATCACCATGGAAAAACAAGTAACCGTGTTGAACAAAACCGGACTGCACGCGAGACCGGCGTCCATGTTTGTCAAGCTGGCTGCCCGGTATCGATCGGACATTTATCTGATTCACGGCGAAAAGCAGGCCAACGCCAAAAGCATCATCAGCGTGATGACGCTGGCGGCGGGAAAAGGAACCGTGCTGACGCTGAGGGCGGAAGGGCCGGACGAAGCGGAAGCCGTCGATGCCCTGGCGGCCTTGATCGAAAGCAAATTCGGCGAAGAGTAAGGCTGACGATCTTGACTTTATTGTCAGAACATTTATAATAAAGTTACAAACGTAACTGCACGGAACGTTTGTAACGATCCGGAGGTGCAGGTCATGAAACCGGTTGAACGCGTAACTCCCGGAACAAAGGTGTACAAACTGTTTGAGCATGAGCAGTGCGTCTGCGAAGGAAAAGACGAGGTGTTTCTCATCTCGGTGAAACGGTTGTCCCGTGAAGAATACGAACGAAGCCAGCGGCAGAAAACGGCTTCCCGCTAGCAGTCAGATGTTTCCCGGCGCTTGGACCGCGGGTCAGGTGGGGTGTACGCCTCCATCTGGCCCGCTTTCATTTTGGAAGGAGGAGAAATCATTGATCACCAATCTGAAGGTACCGCCCATGATCACGGAGGGAAAGCTGGTGGATCTGTTTCACCAGATGTGGCTGATCCGCTTTTTTGACGAAAAGGTGGATGAGTTTTTCGCCAAGGGGCTGATCCACGGCACGACCCATCTGTGCGTCGGCCAGGAAGCGTCGGCTGCGGGGGCTTGTGCCGTCCTTGAGCAGCGCGACAAAATCACCAGCACGCACCGCGGACACGGCCACTGCATCGCCAAGGGGGCGGACGTGAACCGGATGATGGCGGAGTTGTTCGGACGCGAAACCGGCTACTGCCGTGGCAAGGGCGGCTCCATGCACATCGCCGACGTGGAGCGTGGCAACCTGGGGGCCAACGGCATCGTCGGTGGCGGAATTCCGATCGCCGTCGGTTCCGCGCTCACCTCGCAGATGAAAAAACTTGGGTATGTGACGCTGTGCTTTTTCGGCGACGGCGCCTCCAACGAAGGAAGCTTCCACGAGGCGATCAACCTGGCCGCCATCTGGAACCTGCCGGTTGTCTTTGTTTGCGAAAACAACCAATACGGGATGTCCGGTTCTGTGAAAGAGATGATCAAGATCGAACACATCGCCGATCGGGCCGCCGCCTACGGCATCCCCGGCAGAGTGGTGGACGGCAACGACATTTTCGCGATGATGAACGCCACCCACGAAGCGGTGGAGCGCGCCCGCCGCGGCGAAGGGCCCACCCTGATCGAAGCGAAAACGTACCGCTGGAAAGGCCACTCCAAGAGCGACGCCAAGAAATACCGCACCCGCGAGGAGGAAATGGACTGGCGCACCAACCGCGATCCGATCGAGCGGATGAAGCGAATGCTGATCGCCGAGGGCATTTTCAGCGAGCGGGAAGCGGCCGAACTGGAGGCCAAGGCGCGGCAGCAGATTGAGGAGGCGGTCGCTTTTGCGGAGCAAAGTCCGATGCCTCCTCTGGAGATTCTTGAGGAAGATGTGTACGCCTAGGCGAAAGACGGAAAGGAGAGGGCGCAAGTGAGGGAAATCACCTATTTGGAAGCGGTGCGGGAAGCGATGAGCAAGGAGATGCGGATCAATCCCGACGTGTTCATCATGGGAGAGGACATCGGCGTGTACGGCGGGGCATTTGGCGTCACCCGCGGGATGATCGAGGAATTCGGGCCGGAGCGGGTCCGCAACACGCCGATTTCCGAGGCGGCGATCGCCGGAGCGGCGGTTGGGGCGGCCATGACCGGGATGCGGCCGATCGTGGAAATCCAGTTCTCCGACTTCATCACGATCGCGACCGACCAAATCGTCAACCAGGCGGCGAAAACCCGCTACATGTTCGGCGGCAAAGGCAAGGTCCCGCTGGTGCTGCGCACGCCGGCCGGCTCCGGCACGGGTGCGGCCGCCCAGCATTCGCAAAGCCTGGAAGCGTGGATGGCACATATCCCGGGGCTGAAGGTGATTCAGCCGTCCACCGCCTATGACGCAAAGGGGCTGCTGAAGGCGGCGATGGACGACGACAACCCGGTCATTTTTTACGAACACAAGCTGCTGTACCGGACGAAAGGGCACGTGCCGGAAGAACCGTACGCGCTGCCGATCGGCAAGGCGGACGTCAAGCGGGAGGGGACGGACGTGACGATCGTCGCCACTGCCATCATGGTGCACAAGGCACTGCAGGCGGCCGTGGAACTGGAAAAGGAGGGGATCAGCGTGGAGGTGGTCGACCCCCGCACGCTGGTGCCGTTGGACGAGGAGACCATCGTCCGGTCGGTAAAAAAGACGGGGCGCGTGGTGATCGTGCATGAAGCGGTAAAGCGCGGCGGGTTCGGCGGCGAGATTGCCGGCATAATCGCCGAGAGCGAAGCGTTCGATTACCTGGACGCGCCGATCAAGCGGCTGGGCGGCAAGGAGGTCCCGATCCCGTACAACCCCATTCTGGAAAAAGCGGCAATCCCGCAGGAGCAGGACATTATTCAAGCGGTCAAAGAGACGGTTTTCCGTCGCTAGAAAGGGGGCAGGATACGATGGCTACCGGCGTATTTATGCCGAAATTAAGCATGACAATGGAAACGGGCACGATCATTCAGTGGTTCAAGGAACCGGGCGACGACGTGAAGGAGGGGGACGTCCTGCTCGAGGTGATGACGGACAAGATCAACATCGAAGTGGAGTCGTACGCCACCGGCAAGCTGCTCGCCGTCTACTACGGCCCGGACGAGGTGGTTCCCGTCAATCAGGTGATCGGCTACATCGGTGAAGCGGGCGAACAGGTTCCCGATGCGCCGCCTCCATTGGGGGGACAAGCGGAGGAGGACAGGCTGAACCGTGGGGGGACATGGGCCGGATCGGGGCAGGGTAAGGGGCGTCAAGCGGTGGACGCAGGTGAAGGCGGGGCGGCCGACCATGTAGCCGACGCAGCGGATGACAAGTCGGACGGCCCGGAAAAAGTGAGGGCCACTCCCGTTGCCCGCCGGATGGCCCGAGAACACGACATCGTCCTAGGCGAGATCGCCGGTTCCGGACCGCGCGGGCGCGTACAGAAGGCGGACGTGGAGGCTTCTTTGACTGCTCGTGCCGCCGAGCCGGTCATCCGTTCGTCCGTGGACACGGCCGATTCTGCATCCGGCGCACCTGCCAAGCGGTCACTGTCTGACGGCACTCCCGCCTCGCCCGATCCTTCCGATCGACGGGAGCTTCGCGGGACAACCCGCGTGAAACTGGACGGCATGCGCAAGGTGATCGCCCGGCGCATGGTGGCAAGCGCCTTTTCCGCTCCCCATGTCACCTTGACGACGGAAGCGGACATGAGCGAAGCCGTCGGGCTGCGCGCCTCCCTGCTGCCGCTGGTGGAAAAGCGGACAGGGCTGCGGCTCTCGTATACGGAGATTATCGTAAAGGCGGTCGCCGCGGCGCTCGCGCTTCACCCCCAAGTGAACGCCTCTTTGGTCGACGATCACATCCTGTGTCACGAGGAGATCAACGTGGGGCTGGCCGTCGCCGTGTCGAACGGGCTGCTGGTGCCGGTGGTCAAACAGGCCAACCGGCGCAGTTTGGCGGAGCTGACCCTGGAATGCAAGCGCCTGTCCGCCCTCGCCCGCGAAGGGAATCTCTTGCCCGACGACCTGCGCGGCGGGACGTTTACGGTGAGCAATCTGGGGATGTATGCGGTCGACGCGTTTACCCCGATTATCAACCAACCGGAAAGCGCCATCCTCGGGGTGGGACGGATTGTGGAAAAGCCGGTTGGCGTTGCCGGCAGGATCGATCTGAGGCCGATGATGTCGCTCAGCTTGTCGTTTGACCACCGGGTCATGGACGGAGCTCCGGCGGCGGCCTTTTTGCAGGAAGTGAAGGAACTGCTCGAGTCGCCCGCCCTCATGCTGGTATAACGCAAACGAGGAGGAACGTCATGCAAACGTACGAGATCGCCGTCCTGGGAGGAGGACCGGCCGGCTACGTGGCCGCCATCCGGGCCGCCAAGGAAGGAAAGCGGACGGCTTTGATTGAAGCCGGCGAACTGGGCGGAACCTGCCTGAACCGGGGCTGCATTCCATCGAAAACGCTGCTGCATCACGCCTGGGTGATCGAACAGATCGGGAAAGCGAGGAAATGGGGGATCGAAACGGGCGAACTGACCCTCTCCCTGGAGAAAATGATGGCCCGCAAAGACCAGGTGGTCAAACGCCTGCAGACCGGCATCGCATCGCTTTTGAAAGCAGGCAGGATCGAGCTGTTCGCCGGCAGGGGGCAGGTGCGGCCGGACAAGACAATCGACATCAGTTCCGAGTCAGGTTCAACAACCATCCGGGCGGATGCGATCGTGCTCGCTACCGGCTCCGCTCCAGCCGTACCGCCGATACCCGGGCTGGCCGCCACTTCTTATTACACCAGCGACACGATTTTTTCGCTCCAGAAGATTCCCGAAACGCTGGCAATTATCGGCGGAGGGATCATCGGTGTGGAGTTCGCCTCCATGTTTGCCGCGTTTGGCGCCCGGGTGACCGTGATTGAGATGGCGGACCGGCTCGTGCCCCAGGAAGATGCAGATGCCGCTGAGGCGCTGGCGAAAGCGTTCCGCAAAAAAGGGGTCAGGATCGCCACCGGAACCAAGGTGGCCTCGGTGGCGCAGCAGCAGGGGAAAACGCTGATCCGAACGGCGGACGCCGACGGACAGCCGGCAGAGTTCCGCTGCGACGCCCTGTTGGTGGCGGCGGGACGAACCCCCAACCTGACCGGAGTGGAAGAACTGCGGTTGGAGATGGACGGCCCCTTTATCAAGGTGGACGCCTTTCTGGAAACCAGCGTCCCGGGCATCTATGCGGCCGGGGACGTGATCGGCGGCTGGCAGTTGGCTCACGCGGCCAGCGCGGAAGGGCAGATCGCCGCCCTCAACGCGTGCGGCGGCCGGGAGGCGATTAATTACCGGACGGTGCCGCGCTGTGTTTACACCCATCCGGAGATCGCCAGCGTCGGGTTGAGCGAGCGGGAGGCGGCAGAACAGGGCTACCGGGTCAAAACCGCCGTCTATCCGCACGCCGGAAACGGCAAGGCACTGGCGGAGGACGATTACACGGGCTTTACCAAGCTGATCGCCGAAGAGACGTATGGAGAAGTGCTGGGGGTCGTCATGGTCGGGCCGCACGTCACCGAGATGATCGCGGCAGGTTCCGCCTTCATCCATACGGAGTCGACGGTGGAAGAGATGGCTGGCATGATCTATGCCCATCCCACCATATCGGAAAGCCTGATGGAAGTGGCGGCCAAATGGCGGGGGAAGGGAATTCATTCGTGATGGTACCGTCATATCGAAAGAAAATTCTGATTGAAGCGACAACTCCCGTCTTTTACAATTGTAACTATAAGGAACGTTTGTAAAGAGAGGTGGTCGCTTGGCTTCCTGGGGCTTTTTCATCCTGCTGTTTGTCTGCATGTGGGTGCTGCAGATTTTGCTTGCTGCCGCTCAGGCGCGTCACTATCGGGAGCAATTGCGCGAACTGCAGCGGCACGAGCGCGGCTTTCTGGGGGTAGGGGTGAGCAGGCGGCGGTTCGGCGCCGGTGCGGTCGTCATCGTGGTCACAGATGAGCGCGGCGTCGTCACCCACTGCAGGAAAATGGCCGGCATCAGCGTGTTTTCCCGCTTTCGCACGTTTTTGGAGCCCGTCGGCAGGCCGATCGGGGAGGTGCTCGCCCACGCTTCCCGCGAGCCGGGGGATTCCGTCCAGGCGGCGCTCGCCCTGGCGGTTGAACAGATCAGGGCGGAGCAAGAGAAGCAGCGTCAGAAGCAGCAGGAACACATTGGATAACACGGGGCCGCGGGCCAGATGGATCAAACGTCGTCTGGTCTCTTCATTTTATTGGAGGAGGTATGAGACATGGACTTTTTCGTTCATCTTGCGGAAGGGTTTATCGGCATGTTTCAAAAGGGCGGGGAGACCTTTGTCGGACTGGTGACCGGCATCATCCCGACGCTCATTTGTCTGATCACGGCTGTAAACGCTTTCGTAAAGTTTGTAGGTGAGGAACGGATTGAACGGTTTGCCGCCAGGTGCACGGGGAACATGCTGCTAAGGTACTCGGTTTTTCCCCTCTTGTCGATGTTCTTTTTGACCAATCCGATGGCGTACACCTTCGGCAAGTTTCTTCCCGAGCACCAGAAACCGGCGTTCTACGATTCCGCCGTGTCGTTCTGCCATCCCATCACCGGTCTGTTCCCGCACGCCAACCCCGCGGAGTTGTTCGTCTACATGGGCATCGCGACTGGGATCACCCAGTTGGGGCTGTCGCTGGGGCCGCTCGCCATCCGCTTTTTCCTGGTCGGAATCATCGTCATCCTGATCCGCGGCATCGTGACCGAGTACATTACCCGGATGATGCTGAAGCGCAGGGAAGCGCAGGCGTCGGCCTGACACCGAGAGGAGGGACAAGAGCATGAGCAGCTATCGCGCTGTTGTCATCACAAAAGGACAGGGCGGGTGGGGTGGCCCCCTGCGCATTCTGCCTACGGACGAGAAGAAATACATCGCCTCTATCACGGGCGGAGGGATTCATCCCGTGGCGGAACGGATCGCTCAGCTTACGGGCGGAGAGGCGGTCGACGCCTTTACGACCAAGGTGGAGCCGGACCAGATGGCCTGCGTCGTCATCGACTGCGGCGGCACTGCCCGCTGCGGCGTCTACCCCAAGTTGGGCGTGCTGACCGTCGACGTGACCCCGGCATCTCCGTCCGGGCCGCTAATGAACTTCATCAAGGAATCCAACTTCGTCTCCGGGGTGAAGACGGCCAACGTGGAACTGCAAACCGAAGCGGCCGTCGCCCAGGAGGCAGGCGAGCCGGAAAAGCCGAAATCGGCGCAGGAGCTGAAGACGGAGGCTCGGGTCAAAGTGGCCCGGATGCAGAGCCAGCAGCCGCAGCGCAAGCCCAATGTCATCGAGAAGGTAGGGCGGCTGATGGGCGGCGTCGTCGGCACCTTTTATCAGGCGGGGCGCGACACCGTTGAGCAGGTGCTGAAAAACATTCTGCCGTTCATGGCGTTTGTCAGCACCTTGATCGGGATCATTTTGTACACCGGGATCGGCGATGTGCTGGCCCACGTCATTTCCCCGCTGGCCGGCAGCTTTATCGGCCTCTTGATCATCTCCATTGTCTGCGCCCTGCCGTTTTTGTCGCCGCTGTTGGGGCCGGGGGCGGTGATCGCCCAGGTGGTGGGCGTGCTGGTCGGCGTGGAAATCGGCCGCGGCAACATCCCACCGCAGTTGGCCCTGCCCGCCCTGTTTGCGATCAATCCGCAGGTCGGCTGCGACTTCGTGCCGGTAGGACTGACATTGGGTGAGGCCAAACCGGAAACGATCGAGGTGGGCGTTTCGGCTGTGCTGCTGTCCCGCCAGATCACCGGCCCGCTGGCGGTGGTCATCGCCTATTTCATGAGTGTTGGCCTGTACAGCGAGTGAGCGGATAAAAAACACATGCACCGGGAGGTACGCGATCATGAAACCTTTGTTCCACTCCACCATTGTTGACATCGGCGAGCTGGTCCCCGCCTTTTTGCAGGAGAACACGCTGATTCTGTTCAACCACGACGTCCCCGAAGAACTGCGCGACATGGCGGTTCTGCACACCAGATCGGAACAGGCGGAGGAGGTCCTGCCAGGCGATTTTCTGATGATCGGCGATTGCTTGTACCGGGTCACCAGCGTGGGGGAAAAGGCAAACGAAACGCTGAAGACGCTCGGCCACTGCACGATCAAGGCGGACGGCAGGCCCACCCCGCAGCTGCCGGGCACGATCCATGTGGAGGAGCGGGCGATTCCGTCGCTGGAGTCGGGGACGGTCGTGGCGTTTGTCCGCGAGAAGGGTTCCGGCGGTAATCTGTAGAGAAAGAGGGAGAGGACCATGTTGGGTGTGAAAAAACGGTTGGATGCGCTGCACAAGGACGGCGGCTGCATTAGGGTCGGGCTTATCGGGGCCGGACAGATGGGGAGAGGGCTGATTGCGCAGATCGCAGGCATGCGCGGCATGCGCGTGGTGGCGGCGGCCGATCTGTTTCCCGAGAACGCCAGGCAGGCGTTTCGCCGGGCCGACGTGCCGGAAGCGGCGATGAAGGAAACGAATGATCCAGACAAAGCGGACAATTGGATTGCGGGCGGCCGCGCCGTCGTCACGACCGATGCGGTCATGGTGCCGCGCCTCGACAACGTTGACGTAATCGTGGACGCCACCGGGATTCCCGACATCGGGGCGCAGATGGCCTGCGAGGCGATTCAACACGGCAAGCACATCGTCATGCTGAACGTGGAGGCGGATGTCACCGTCGGCCCGCTGCTCAAGCGGCTGGCCGACGAGGCGGGCGTCGTCTACACCGGTTCCGCCGGAGACGAGCCGGGCGCGATCATGGAACTGTACGAGTTTGCTGACACGCTGGGCTTTGACGTCATCGCGCTGGGCAAGGGAAAAAACAACCCGCTGAACCTGCAGGCTAACCCGGATACCGCCCGGGCGGAAGCCCTGCAGAAAGGCTCCAGCCCGAAAATGCTGGCCTCGTTTCAAGACGGAACCAAGACGATGGTCGAGATGACGGCTGTCGCCAACGCGACCGGCTTCGTCCCGGACGTGCCGGGGATGCACGGGCGAAAAGCGCGACTGGAGGAACTGCCGCGGTTGTTTTCGCTGCAGGAACAGGGAGGGATACTTCAGCGCACCAAAGTGGTGGATTACATCGACGGCGTCGCGCCGGGGGTGTTTGTCGTCATCACCTCCACGATGCAGGAAGTGCACGACACGATGAAGTACCTGAAAATGGGCAGCGGTCCCCATTACCTGCTGTACCGCCCCTATCACCTGACCAGTCTGGAGACGCCGCTCTCGGTCGCCCGTGCCTACCTCATGAAAGAAGCGACGATCGCGCCCGAGTACGGGATGGTGGCGGAAACAGTGGCCGTGGCCAAAAAGGCGCTGGCCGCTGGCGAAGCGCTGGACGGGATCGGCGGCTTTACCGCCTACGGCCGGATTGTGACCGCCGCCGACAAACAGGCGATGAACGCGCTGCCGATCGGTTTGATCGGTCCGCACATCCGGCTGAAGCGGCCGGTGGCGTTGGGCGAGGTGATTACCTACGACGACGTCGAGTTTACCGAATCGACGCTGATCGGCCGCCTCCGCGAGCAGATGGACAGGGAGGCCGCCCGTCTCGCTGTCCGATGAAGCCGCCTGCCGGCGTTCCCGAGGTGTGTTTCGCCCCTGATGGATTGCGACCAACTGTGCTATAATGAAAATTGGAAACAGATAGCAACGGTTTTGATGAGGGGTCGCTATGTACAATTGGACAGAGAAGCGGGAACTGGTACGAGTTGCCAAAATGTATTACATGATGGAGCTGACGCAGGCGGAAATCGCTAAGAAGATGGGCGTCTCGCGGCCAGTCATCTCCAAGCTGCTGCAGCGGGCGAAGGATACGGGCATCGTGGAAATTTTCATTCGTGACGAGACCGTCAGCATGGTGGAGTTGGAGCAGCAGTTGGAGGCGGCCTACGGCATCGATGAAGTGATCGTGGTTCCCGCTCACGGCAGCGACAACGAGGAGATTGTGAAACAGCAGGTGGCCAAGGCGGCCGCCCAGCATCTGACCCGCTGGATTCGCAATAAAAAGCGGGTCGGCATTTCTTGGGGGACGACGCTGTACCACCTGGTTAACGAATATCCCTATGAAAAGCACCATAAAATGAAGGTATACCCTTTGGTCGGCGGCATCGGGCGGCATCGCATCGAGATTCACTCCAACCAATTGGCGTACGAGTGGTCGAAAAAGCTGGGCGGAACCTGCCAGTTCTTATATGCGCCGGCCATCGTGGAGTCAGTGGAACTGAAGCGGCAGCTGCTGGAGTCCTCGGATATCGGAGCGCTGCTTGAAGAAGCGAAAAAGGTGGAACTGGCTGTGGTCGGCGTGGGCAATCCGTTCGAATCGACGATGGAGCAGATGGGCTACCTGAAAGCGGAAGACATCGAGCATCTGCGGGCCGCCCAGGCGATCGGCGACATCAGCTCCCGCTTTTACAACCGGGACGGCGAAGAAATCGGCAACTCCCTCAACGATCGGGTGATCGGACTGGAGCTGGCCGATTTCCGGAGGATTCCCACCGTCGTTGGCGTCGCTTCCGGCACCAAAAAGCTGGAAGCGGTCTGGGGCGTGCTGCAGGGCGGCTATTTTGACAAACTGGTAATCGACGAAGCGCTGGCGGAGGCACTGCTGGCGAAGGCGCAAAGGGGGGAGAGCAGATGAGGAAGAAAAAGATGGAAGCAGCCCTGTACTGTCTGTCGTGCATGAACGAAACGGTACACGAAGTGACGTACATCGACGACATCCTGTACGAGGTGAGGTGCGAGACGTGCGGCAAGACGGATGCACGGACCTCGGGCATCGAAAAGGAGCTGTACCTGAATTACCTGCACCGCATCATGAGCAAGCCGAAGCGGGTGAAGGAGGAAGTCGAGGGCAGCATCCCCCATTTTCTCAAATCGCTCCCTTACCGCGTACTCAGCAAGCCGTTCCGCACATACTCGGAGTTTAAGGATTTGTGGAACTTTTGCCGGAAAAAATCTGACGGATAGGCCGGAGCCTCTGGGGCACCGGCTTTTTTACGTTTTCATCCGCCCGGTCCAAGAGCTGACCCAACTGGACGGATGCCTCTGCGCTCACCTTACATCGTCAGTCTCGCCTCCAACCGATTAAGACAAACTCCCGGCACCATTCGTTAAACGGCCCGGCGCCCCGGGTGACGACCTGATGCTTGACGCCGGGAATCAGGGCCAGCCGGGCGTGGGGCAGGTGCTCGGCCAGCATCCGGCCGTATGCGTACATCCGCTTGTCCTGCTGGCCGTAGACGAGCAGAACCGGCACGCGGATTTCCTGCAGCCGTTCGGTGCAGCGGTAGCGATGGCCCGCCGCGTACAGCCGGCACAGGGTGCGGGCGTCGGTTTTTTTTGCCCGTCCGCTTCTTTTTTTCCCGGGGACATGGTATCCTCGCAGTAGAAACCAAGAGAAAGCAGGGTGAGCGAGTTGTACCAGGAGCGCATGCAGCAGTTGCGCGCGTATATGGAAAAGGAAGAGCTGGACGCGGTGTTGATCACCTCGCCCAAACACGTTTACTATCTGACCGGCTTTTTTACGGAACCCCACGAACGGTTCATGGGCCTCATCATCCCGGCGCAGGGCGAACCGTCGCTGATCGTCCCGGCGCTGGATCGCGAAGCGGCGGCCGAGGCGGCGTCCGGCGTCAAGCAGATTCTGACGCATACCGATACGGACAATCCGTACGACGTGTTGAAACAGGCGCTGCCCGCCGGGTTGACGCGGCTGGGCATCGAAAAGAGCCACATGACCGTGGAGCGCTTCGAAGCGATGAGCGCGGTCGTGGCGGCAGCGCGGTACGCCGATGTGGAAGAGCCGCTCCGCGAAATGCGGCTGATCAAGTCGGCGGAGGAAGTGGCCCGCATCAAGCACGCCGTGCGGCTGGTGGAAGAGGCGCTGCGCGAGAGCCTGAAAAAAGTGAAACCGGGCGTCACCGAGATGGAGATCGTCGCCGAACTGGAGTACCAGATGAAGCGGCTGGGGGCGGACGGGCCGTCGTTTGACACGATGGTGCTGGCCGGGGAAAAATCGGCGCTGCCGCACGGAACTCCGGGCAGCCGGCAGGTGCGCGAGGGAGAACTGCTGCTGTTTGACCTGGGCGTGGCGGCTGACGGCTACGTGTCCGACATCACCCGCACCTTTGCGGTCGGCGAGATCAGCCCGCAGCTCCGGGAGATCTACGAGACGGTGCTCGCGGCCAACGAAGCGGCCATCGCCGAGGTGCGCCCCGGCGTCACGCTGGCTCACCTCGACCAGACGGCTCGCCGCGTGATCGAGGAGAAAGGGTACGGCCCGTATTTCATGCACCGTCTGGGCCACGGGTTGGGCATGGACGTCCACGAGTATCCGTCGGTTCACGGGCAAAACCAGGCAGTGCTTCGTCCCGGCATGGTCTTCACGATCGAACCGGGGATTTACCTCCCCGGCGTGGGCGGCGTGCGGATCGAGGACGACGTGCTGGTGACGGAAAACGGCAGCGAGGTATTGACGCAGTTCCCGAAACAGCTGACCGTCATCGGGTAAGGCTCAGACGAAAAAACGGAATAGCGCGTTTCACGGTGCCGTCCGGGTGCAGGTGCGCCCGGGCGCTTAAAAGGGAAGTTCGGTGAAAGTCCGACGCGGTCCCGCCACTGTGACGGGGAGCGCCCTGCGACAGCCACTGTCTCGCTTGATTCGGGGAGATGGGAAGGTGCAGGGGGCGATGAACCCAAGCCAGGAGACCTGCCGTGAAGCGATCACGCTCAACCCACGAGGATGGGGATGTGTGGAAAGCAGGGAACGGAAAGAAAAGGCGCCCCGCGTCTGTTCTTTTGTCGTGTCCGCATGCAGACTGGCATCTCTCGTCCAACACGGGGGATGCTTTTTTGTTGCTGCGGAACACGTGGGAAAAAGGTTTACAACGAGCGGGCGAGACCGTATCATGGAGGTTTTGTATAAAACGTAATGATTGCGATTATCAAATATGCAGAGGAGGACGTGTCATGAAAAAATTTCGTTTCAATTCCCGCTTTTGGCTGGTCAAAACAGTGCTGCTTGCCCTTCTCCTGTCGGCGTGCGGCAGTTCCCACCCGGACGACCGTCAACAGCAACCGGCCGCAGAGCCTGCAGCAGCGGAAGCGGCGCAGCCGGTTACCGTTCAAAACGGCGATCGCGTGCTGACCTTTGAACAGCCGCCCAAACGGGCCGTCACGCTGAATCAGCACACGACGGAAATCATGCTGGCCTTGGGTCTGGCAGACAGGATGGCGGGAACGGCCTATCTGGACGACCGCATTTTGCCGGAATACCGGGAAGCGTATGAAAAAATCCCCGTGCTGTCCAAGACATACCCGTCCAAGGAGGTGCTGTTGGCGGCGGAACCGGATTTCGTCTACGCCGGATGGAAAAGCGCCTTCACCGACAAAGCGGTGGGCACGGTGGAAGAGCTGGAGAAGCTGGGGATCAAGGCGTATCTGCATCAGTCCTCCAACATGACGTCGCCCACACTGGAAGACGTGTACACGGACATCCGCAACATCGGCCGCATTTTCCGCGTGGAAGCAAAGGCGGACGAGCTGATCGCCCGGATGAACGAACGGATGGAGCAGATCGCCAAGCGGATCGGACAGCCGGAAAAACCGCTGCGCGTGTTTGTCTACGACAGCGGGGAGGATCAGCTGTTGACGGCCGCCAACAACTACATGACCCGCTTGATCTCGATGGCGGGCGGCAAAAACATCTTCGACGACATCCCCAAGGGCTGGGCCACCGTCAACTGGGAAGAGGTTGTCAACCGGCAGCCGGACGTGATCGTCATCGTCGACTACGGCGACAAGACCGTCGAGCAAAAACGGGAGCTGCTGCTGTCGAAAAAAGAGCTGGCCGACCTGCCGGCCATTCGAAACCAGAAGCTGATCGTCCTCCCTCTCTCCGCAGCGGCAGAGGGGGTCCGGGCGCCAATGGCCCTGGAGACGCTCGCCAAAGGATTCTATCCGGAGAAGTTTCAAGACTAAGGCCGTGCGGGCGGGACGGAGCCGTCCTCTCCCGCCGCCTCACCACATTCGACAGGAGGGATTGGTTTGCGGAAAGCAGCGTTTTTCATCGGGGAGAGAGGCCGGGGTTGGTTCTGCGCGGTTCTCGTCGGTCTGACGGCTCTCCTGCTGGCGTCCGTCACGTTTGCCGTTACGCTGGGCTCGGTTGACATTCATCCCCGTACGGTCTGGGGAATTGCCCTGTCCAGGCTGCCGTTTTTCGGCGAATGGGTGCAGCCCGACTGGTCAAAGGCGGCGGAGACGATCATTTGGGAGATTCGGCTCCCCCGCGTCCTGCTTGGCGCCCTCGTCGGGGCCGGCCTCTCCGTAGTCGGGGCGGCCATCCAGGCGCTCGTCCGCAATTCCCTTGCCGATCCCTACATCCTGGGCGTCTCCTCGGGGGCGTCTGTCGGGGCCGCGTCGGTCATGCTGTTTGGCGCGTTCGGGCTGTATGGCCAGTACGCCCTGTCCGTCGGCGCGTTTACCGGATCGCTTGGCGCCCTCCTGCTGGTCTTTTTCCTCTCCCGGCTCGGCGGGCAAAACGCCACCGTTCGCCTGCTGATGGCGGGCATCGCCGTGTCTGCCGTCTTGTCCGCCGCGACCAGCCTGCTCGTCTTTTCCTCTCCCCAAGAACACGGCATTCAGGCCGTGCTGTTCTGGATGACGGGCAGCCTGGCCGGCGCCAAATGGGAGTTTCTCGCCCTCCCGGCTGCTGCCGTGACCGCCGGGCTTGCGTTTCTTCTGACCCGCTACCGGTCGTTGAACGCCATGCTGATGGGCGAGGAGACCGCCCGCACGCTCGGGGTGCATGTGGAACGGTTCCGCAAGGGGCTGCTCGTGATTACCGCGCTTTTGACCGGCGTGATGGTGGCCATCAGCGGCGCAATCGGATTCGTCGGGCTGATGATGCCTCACATCGTGCGGATCGTCGTCGGCTCCGACCATCGGCGGGTGCTGCCCGTCTGCGCCCTGCTGGGAGCGGTATTTCTCGTCTGGGCCGACGTGATCGCCAGACTGGCGTTCGCGCCGCAGGAACTTCCCATCGGGATCGTCACGGCCCTGTGCGGCGGACCGTTCTTTCTCTGGCTGATGCGCCGCAGTTCCTATTCGTTTGGAGGTGATGGACGGTGAACGTGACGGCCCAAGACCTTTCCGTGACGCTCGACAAAAAAGCAGTGCTCCACGATGTCGGCCTGCAGGTCCGGACAGGGGAGCTCGTCGGCCTGATCGGCCCGAACGGGAGCGGGAAGTCGACGCTGTTGAAGAGCATCTACCGCGTGCTGAAGCCGGACGCCGGGCTGATCTCGCTGGACGGCGATGATCTCTACCGGCTGTCGCCGCAGCAGGCGGCCCGGCGGATGGCCGTGGTGCGCCAGGAGTCTTCGATGGAAGTCGACTTCACCGTGGCCGAAATCGTCATGATGGGACGATTTCCGCACAAGCGGTTTTGGGAGGCGGATACCTCCGAGGATCAACAAATCTGTGAGGAGGCGCTGTCCCGGGTGGGGATGCAGGCGTTTGCGCAGAGAAGCTACCTGTCGCTGTCCGGCGGGGAAAAACAGCGGGTGCTGATCGCCAGGGCACTGGCGCAGCAGGCGAAGCTGCTCGTCCTGGACGAACCGACGAACCATCTGGACATTCGATGTCAACTGCACATGCTGGATTTGTTGAAAATGCTGCGGGTCACCGTCCTCGCCGCGCTGCACGACCTGAACCTGGCCGCGATGTACTGCGACCGTCTTTACGTGATCCGGGAGGGACGGATCGTCACCTCCGGCACGCCGGAGAAGGTCTTCACGCCGGAGCTGATCCGCGACGTCTTCGGCGTGGAAGCGGACGTGATGATCCACCCCCGGACGGGGAAGCCGCACATTTTCTTCATGCCGGAGCGGACGGGCGGCAGTCAGGCAGCCGTCTGGCATAGGTGACGTAAGACGTACTTCCGCGCACCTGGACCCGTTTTTCGCCATAAACGTTGTAACATTCCGTCGGCCGGCCGCATCTAAACAGGTGAATGCACACGAAGGGAGGCGCGCCGCGTGGAGAAACTGCAGCCGACGGCGGAAGCGGTGCTGGAACAGATCATGCGGGAATACGGGACGCGCGTGCTTCGCCTGGTCACCTTGATGGTGAAAGACCGCAGCCTGGCGGAAGACATCACGCAGGACATCTTTTTGAAAGCGTACCGTCACCTGCCCCGTTTTCGCGGCGAGAGCAGCATCCGCACCTGGCTCTACCGGATCGCCGTGAACGAGTGCAAAGGGTGCCTGCGCTCCTGGGCGTTTCGCAACCTGCTGCCTCGTTCCTGGATCAGCCGGGAGAGCGACGTGTCCGCGGAGCGGCAGGTCATGGAGCGGGCGCAACGGGACGAGCTGGTTCGCCTGGTGCTGGAGCTGCCGCCGCTGTACCGCCAGGTGATCGCGCTGCACTACTACGCCGATCTGTCCATCGCGGAAACGGCCGAGGTGCTTGGCGTGACGGAGGGAACGGTCCGGACACGGCTGCACCGCGCCCGGCAGCAGTTGAGACAGCGGATGGCGTCAAGGGAGGAATGGGAATGGAACGGGACCAATGGCTGCGAGAGCTGAAGGAGCGGGCCGACGAAACGGTGTGCAAGGACGTGACGTTTACCCCCGGAATGGAAGAAGCCGTGCGAAAGCGCATCAGACAGCGGTCGCAGCGGCAGAGGCGCGGACCGCTTCTGGCGTCGGCGTCCGCCGCGGTGACGCTGCTGGCCCTGTGGATGTGGTGGCCCGATGCGCTGCAGCCCAAGCAGCCGACCGCCCCCGGCCCCGCGCCGGAGACAACCGTACCCCCGCTGTTCGGCCTCGTCTCCTCTCCTCCCGTGCTGTGGAACCCGTCGCCGCAGACGGAGACGGTCCATGACGGCAAACCGTTCCGCTACGTCGGCGAGAAGCCGGTGCGCATCATCACGGATGAGCTGTACGAAGGACAGATGCAAAACGTGTTCTGGCTGCTGAATGGCCCGTTTGCCCCGGAAGTGAATCTGGTCGGGTGGAGCACCGAGGGGGAGCGCGTGGAGCTGGGCAGCTACCGGGTGGCGGGACCGCAGTATGACGCGGACGGCCATTTTCCTTCCGGGATCGTACTGCCGCATGCGGGCATCTGGAAGCTGCAGGTCGTCTCCGGCGGCAAGCATTTCGGACAGGTGTTCGTCGAGGTGAAGGAGGGCGTGTCGCCGGCCAACCGGGAACTGGTCACGCCGCTGATTACCCGCTACCTGCAGAGCGTCCGGGGCGATCTGGACTGGCTCGGCGGTGAGCGGGACGTCAAACTGGACGTGATCGGCGTGGAAGCCCCCAATGCGGAGAGCCGGCGCGTGTACGCATGGGTGCAGATCACCGGCAGGGGCGGGGACCATCAGCAGCCCGCGCTCAGCGCCCCGATGGTCTTTGACATCGCGTACAGGGTCTCTCGCGGCGGCAGCGCCGGGTACCAGGTCACAAGCCACCGCATGCCGGAGGACGGCAGCCGTTACCAGAGCAGCCTCGAGTCGATGTTTCCGCCGCAGATCGTGCAGAAACTGAAAAGGTACGGCTCTGCACACTGACAGGGCCGTACCCGGCTGCTGCTCCCCTAATTCTCCCGCCGCCCTCTCCTCCAGAAGGGGTGCGCCCAATCATGCCCCTTCCATCTCCCATCTTCCCTCTCCTTCCGCTCCGCCGCGCTGCAGAAGGCCGAGCCGCGCGCGGCATTTCGTCATGTCCGCTCCGTTCCTGCTTATTGCTCCGCTATCCCGCCTTTGTTATAATTGACGTTAGTGTATTTTTTCGGAACGCGATCTGAAAGCGACTTTTGGATGGCGTGGGAGGGAACAAACAACAGATGGATCGCCGTGAAAGACAGAAACGAATTCGCAACTTTTCCATTATCGCCCATATCGACCACGGAAAGTCAACCCTGGCGGACCGCATTCTGGAGCTGACCGGGGCGCTTTCGGCCCGTGAAATGGAAGACCAGTTTCTGGACACGATGGAGCTGGAAAAGGAGCGCGGCATCACGATCAAGCTGAACGCCGTGCGGTTGAATTATAAAGCGGATGACGGAGAGGAGTACATCCTGCATCTGATCGACACCCCCGGGCACGTCGACTTCACGTACGAAGTGTCCCGCAGCCTCGCCGCCTGTGAAGGGGCGCTCCTGGTGGTGGACGCCGCCCAGGGTATCGAGGCGCAGACGCTGGCCAACGTCTACCTGGCGCTGGACAACAATCTGGAGATCATCCCGGTCATCAACAAGATCGACCTGCCCAGCGCGGAGCCGGAGCGCGTCAAGCAGGAGGTGGAGGACGTCATCGGGCTGGACGCCAGCGACGCCTGCCTCACCTCGGCCAAAGCGGGCATCGGCATCAAGGACGTGCTGGAGGCGGTGGTGAAAAAGGTGCCGGCGCCAGAGGGCGACCCGGACGCGCCGCTGCAGGCGCTGATCTTCGACTCCTACTTTGACCCGTACCGGGGCGTGATCGCGTCCGTGCGGATTGTCAACGGTACGCTGAAAAAAGGCATGAAAATCAAGATGATGGCCACCGGCAAAACGTTTGAAGTGACGGAAGTGGGCACCTCCACGCCCCGCCAAACGCCGGTTGACGAACTGTCCGTCGGTGACGTGGGCTACGTCGCCGCCTCGATCAAGACGGTGGGCGACACCCGCGTCGGGGATACGATCACCGATGCCAACCGGCCGGCCGCCGAGCCGCTGCCGGGTTACCGCAAGATCAATCCGATGGTGTTTTGCGGTCTTTACCCGATCGACACCAGCGAGTACAACGACCTGCGCGAGGCGCTGGAAAAGCTGCAGTTGAACGACGCGTCGCTGCAGTTCGAACCGGAGACCTCGCAGGCGCTCGGCTTCGGCTTCCGCTGCGGCTTCCTCGGGCTTTTGCACATGGAGATCATCCAGGAGCGGATCGAGCGCGAGTTTAACATCAACCTGATTACCACCGCGCCGAGCGTCGTCTACCGCATCACCAAGACGAACGGCGAAGTGATCGAGATCGACAACCCGTCGAAAATGCCGGAGGCGCAAAAAATCGAGCAGATCGAGGAGCCGTACGTCACCGCGACGATCATGGTGCCCAAGGATTACGTCGGCGACGTGATGCAGCTCTGCCAGGGCAAGCGCGGCGACTTCCTCGACATGCAGTACATGGGGGAAAACCGCGTCCAGCTCAAGTACGACATGCCGCTCTCCGAGATCGTCTACGACTTCTTCGACCTGTTGAAGTCGGGCACCAAGGGATACGCTTCCTTTGACTATGAACTGGCCGGCTACAAGCCGTCCAAGCTGGTGAAAATGGACATCCTGCTCAACGGCGAAGTGGTCGACGCGCTGTCGTTCATCGTCCACCGCGACAGCGCCTACCAGCGCGGACGCGTCATCTGCGAAAAGCTGAAAGAACTGATTCCGCGCCAGCAGTTTGAAGTGCCGATTCAGGCCGCCATCGGCCACAAGGTGATCGCGCGCGAGACGATCAGCGCGCTCAGGAAAAACGTGTTGGCCAAGTGTTACGGCGGCGACATCTCCCGAAAGCGCAAGCTCCTGGAAAAACAAAAAGAAGGGAAAAAGCGCATGAAAGCCGTCGGCTCCGTCGAGGTGCCGCAAGAAGCGTTTATGGCTGTGCTGCGCATGGACGACAAGAAGTAGGCCTGACCGCGCGTCAGGTCTTTTCCATTCCACTACCGCAAAAAGGAGGGGAGCGGATATGCCGCAGTCGGTGTACATCCACATTCCCTTTTGCACCAACAAATGCTACTACTGTGACTTCAATTCGTTCGTCACCAACAACCCGCAGGTGATCTGGGACTACCTGGAGGCGCTGGACAAGGAGATGGAGCGGACGTTTGCCCAGTGGCCGCCGGAGAAGGTCAAAACCATTTTCGTCGGCGGGGGGACGCCGACGTTTCTCGACCGCGACCAGATGAAGGTCTTTCTGGAAGCCGTGCGGAAGCATACGGAACGCTTCTGGACCGACGATCTGGAATTTACGATGGAGGCCAATCCCGGCACCACCGACGTGGAAAAGCTCAGGCTGATGCGCGGGCTGGGCGTCAACCGGCTCAGCTTCGGCGTGCAGTCGTTCGACAACGCGCTCTTGAAGCGGCTGGGCCGGATTCACGACGTGGACGACGTCTACCGCAGCATCGACAACGCGGTGGCCGTCGGCTTTTCCAACCTGACCATCGACCTGATGTTCGGGCTGCCGGACCAGACGGAAGAGATCTTCCGCCGCACACTGGAAAAGGCGTTCGAACTGCCGACCACGCACTTTTCCGCCTACAGCCTGAAGGTGGAAGAAAACACGCTGTTCCACACGCTGTACCAGAAAGACCAGCTCCCGCTGCCCTCGGAGGAGGACGAGCTGGCGATGTACCTGATGCTGATCGAGGAAATGGAGGGGCACGGCTACCGCCAGTACGAGATCAGCAACTTTGCCAAACCCGGCTATGAAAGCCGGCACAACTGCACCTACTGGCTCAATGATGAATATTATGGGTTGGGCGCGGGGGCGCACGGCTATGTAAACGGCGAACGGCACGTCAACGCCGGGCCGCTGGCCGTCTACATGCGCATGTGCCAGGAAGGGCTGCCCCGGGTGGAGCAGTTTGCCGTCTCCCGCGAGGACGCCATGGAGGAACAGATGATACTGGGGCTGCGGCTGCGCGACGGGGTGAACCTCGCCCGGTTTGCGGAGCGCTTTGGCGTCACGGCGGAGCAGGTGTTCGGACCGGTGATCGACGAAGAGGTGGCAAAAGGGATGCTGGAACGGGCGGACGGCCACGTGCGGCTGACCAAACGGGCCCTTCCGTTGGGAAACGAAGTGTTCGCCCGCTTCCTGCGCGACTAGCGGCAGGCTTGAGGGGACAGGGTGCTGGGAAAACATTGACAAAACCTTCGCATATTGATACCTTAGTAGATAGATTTAGCACTCGATGCGGTTGAGTGCTAACAACAGGGGGCGAAGACAGCATGTTATCGGAACGCCAACGACTGATTCTCAATGCGATTGTCGATAATTACATTCATTCCGCCGAACCCGTTGGCTCACGCACCATCTCCAAACGGGAGGACATCGGCTTCAGCTCCGCGACCATCCGCAACGAGATGGCCGATTTGGAAGAGCTGGGGTACCTGGAACAGCCGCATACATCGGCAGGGCGCGTGCCCTCCACGAAAGGGTACCGCTTCTACGTCGACAACCTGATAAAACCGCACATGTTGAGCGATCTGGAGTTGAGCAAACTGAAACAGCTGTTTGCCGAACGGATTCATCACTTTGAGCAGGTGATCGATTACACCGCTCAAATTCTCTCGCACGTGACCAACTACACGGCCATCGTGCTGGGTCCGGAGATTTTCGAACAACGGCTGAAACACATTCAGATCGTTCCCCTGAATGAAACACAGGCGGTGGCCATCGTGGTCACGAACACCGGCCGCGTGGAAAACAAGCTGATTGACCTGCCGCAGGGCGTTCGCCCGCAGGAGATCGAGAAGCTGGTCAACCTGCTGAACAGCAAGCTGACCGACGTGCCGCTGTGGCAGCTTCGCCAGCGCCTGTATCAGGAAGTGGCGGGCGAGATGCGGCGCCATGTGGAGCAGTACGAAGAGATGCTGCAGATTCTGGAAGAGTCCCTCCAGCGGCAGGAAGGCGAACGCGTCTACCTCCGCGGTGCGACCAAGATCATGGATCAGCCGGAGTTCCGCGACGTGGACAAAGTGAAGGACATCCTGGAACTGCTGGAACAAAACGATCAACTGGTCCACTTGTTCGGACCTCCGACCGAGGGCATCACCGTGCGCATCGGACAGGAAAACCAGCTTGACGCGATGAAGGAATGCAGCATCATCACCACCTCGTATTACATCGGCGGCAAGCCGGTCGGGACGGTGGGGATTCTGGGGCCGACGCGGATGGAGTACAGCCGGGTGATCACCGTGCTCAACTATCTGGCGGAAGGTCTGTCGCGTATGCTGACATCGCAGTTTGAGAAATAGTAATGGAGTGAAAGGCTGACCCGGTGCAGCGGCAGCGGACAGTCTGGGGAGGTATCGAACGTTGAACGATGACAAACTGACGCAAGACCAGGCACAGGAAAAGGAAGCGGAAGCTGCAGCAGCCGAGCAGCAGGAGCAGCAGGAAACCGCCGGCCAGGAGCAGCAGGAGCCGGCGGCGGAGATCGACTGGCAGCAGGAAGCGGAACGCTGGAAGGCGCAGGCGGAAGAAAACCAGAACCGCATGCTGCGCGCCTTGGCCGACATGGAAAACCTCAGACGGCGGACGCGCAAGGAGCAGGAGGATCTGGCCAAGTACGCCTCGCTCAAGATCATCGCGGAGCTTCTGCCCGTGCTCGACAATTTCGAACGGGCGCTGGCTGCCGACAAGGATTCGATGACCGTCGAATCCCTGCTCGAAGGCGTCAACATGGTGTACCGCCAGATGGTGCAGATCTTTGAACGGGAAGGCTTGACGCCGATCCAGGCGGCCGGCCAACCCTTTGATCCCAACGTGCACCAGGCGGTGATGCAGGCCGAAGACCCCGCGTACGAATCGGGCGTGGTCGTGGAAGAGCTGCAAAAGGGCTACCTCTTCAAGGATCGCGTCATCCGGCCTGCGATGGTCAAGGTAAACGCCTGACCGTTCTTATATGATTCCAGTTCGACAGAAGTGTAAGGAGGATATCCAGTATGAGTCGCGTTATCGGTATTGACTTGGGAACCACAAACTCTTGCGTAGCCGTAATGGAAGGCGGCGAACCGGTCGTCATCACCAACGCGGAGGGCAACCGCACCACTCCGTCTGTCGTCGCGTTCAAAAACGGCGAGCGCATCGTCGGGGAAGCGGCCAAACGCCAAGCCATCACCAACCCGGACAACACTGTGATTTCCATTAAACGCCACATGGGTACCAACTACAAAGTAACCCTGGAAGGCAAGGAGTACACGCCTCAGGAAATTTCCGCGATGATTCTGCAAAAGCTGAAAGCCGACGCGGAAGCGTACCTGGGCGAACCGGTCACCAAAGCGGTGATTACCGTTCCGGCTTACTTTAACGACAGCCAGCGTCAAGCGACCAAGGACGCCGGCAAAATCGCCGGCCTGGAAGTGCTCCGCATCGTCAACGAGCCGACGGCGGCGGCGCTGGCGTACGGCATCGAAAAAACGGAAGACCAAACCGTGCTCGTCTACGACCTGGGCGGCGGTACCTTCGACGTCTCCATTCTGGAGCTGTCCGACGGTTTCTTTGAAGTAAAAGCCACTTCCGGCGACAACCGCCTGGGTGGTGACGACTTTGACCAGGTGATCATCGACTACCTGGTGAGCGAGTTCAAAAAGGAACACGGCATCGACCTGTCCCAGGACCGCATGGCGCTGCAGCGTTTGAAAGACGCCGCGGAAAAGGCGAAAAAAGATCTCTCCGGCGTGCTGACCACGACCATCTCGCTGCCGTTCATCACCGCGGACGCGACCGGTCCGAAGCACCTGGAGGTAAACCTGACTCGCGCCAAGTTTGAAGAGCTGTCCGCGCACCTGGTTGAGCGCACCATGGGGCCTACCCGCCAAGCGCTTGAAGATGCGGGACTGACGCCGAACGACATCGACCGCGTCATCCTGGTCGGAGGTTCCACGCGGATTCCGGCCGTACAGGAAGCGATCAAGAAATTTATCGGCAAAGAGCCGCACAAAGGGGTTAACCCGGACGAAGTGGTGGCGCTGGGCGCAGCCGTTCAGGCGGGCGTGCTGACCGGCGACGTGAAAGACGTCGTGCTGCTCGACGTAACCCCGCTGTCTCTGGGTATCGAAACGCTGGGCGGCGTGTTCACCAAGCTGATCGAGCGCAACACGACGATTCCGACCAGCAAGTCGCAGATCTTCTCCACGGCGGCCGACAACCAAACCTCCGTGGAAATCCACGTGCTGCAGGGCGAACGTCCGATGGCGGCCGACAACAAGACGCTGGGCCGCTTCACGCTGTCCGACATCCCGCCGGCACCGCGCGGCGTTCCGCAAATCGAGGTAACGTTTGACATCGACGCCAACGGGATCGTGAACGTCCGCGCCAAAGACCTCGGCACCGGCAAGGAGCAGCGCATCACCATCACCTCCAACTCCGGCCTGACGGACGAAGAGATCGAGCGCATGGTGAAAGAGGCGGAACTGAACGCCGAGGCGGACAGAAAGCGCAAGGAAGAAGTGGAGCTCCGCAACGAAGCGGATCAGCTCGTCTTCACGACCGAAAAGACCTTGAAAGAGGTGGAAGGCAAGGTCGACAAGGCGGAGATCGACAAGGCCAACGAAGCCAAGGACAAACTGAAAAAGGCGCTGGAAGGCGGCAAGATCGACGAGATCAAGACTGCCAAGGACGAACTGTCCCAGGTAATCCAACAAATCTCCGTGAAACTGTACGAACAGGCCGCACAAGCCGCTCAGGCGGCACAAAACGCGGCTGGCCAAGGCGCATCCGGCGAGGCGAAAAAGGACAACGTCGTCGATGCTGACTACGAGGTTGTCGACGACAAGAAGTAATCGAGCGTGAACGAAAAAAAGTCAAAGTCACGGAATGCTGACTTTGACTTTTTTTCAAGTCAGTCACATGCTATGATAACAGTTGACTGTCATGGGAGTGATCGAGCAGATGAAACGGGATTACTACGAGGTGCTGGGTGTCTCCAGGGGAGCGGACGCCGACGAGATCAAGAAGGCGTACCGCAAGCTGGCGCGCCAGTACCACCCCGATGTCAACAAGGCGCCGGATGCGGAGGAGAAGTTCAAGGAAGTAAAAGAAGCGTACGACGTCCTCTCCGACCCGCAAAAGCGCGCCCAGTACGACCGCTTCGGCCATCAAGACCCCAACCAGGGCTTTGGCGGCGGGTTCGGCGGGTTTGACACGTCCAACATGGGCGGCTTCGGGGACATTTTTGACATGTTCTTTGGCGGCGGCAGACGGGCCAACCCGAATGCGCCGAGAAAAGGGGCGGATCTGCAGTTCGGGCTGTCCATTGAATTTACGGAAGCCGTCTTTGGCAAGGAGACCGACGTGGAGATTCCCAAGGAGGCGGAGTGCGACACCTGCCACGGCACGGGAGCGAAGCCGGGCTCCGGCGTGGAGACGTGCAAGACGTGCGGTGGCACCGGCCAGCAGGAAGTGGTGGCCAACACCCCGTTTGGCCGCATCGTGAACCGTCGCGTCTGCCCGACGTGCGAAGGCAAGGGCAAGGTGGTCAAGGAGAAGTGTACGTCCTGCCGCGGTACCGGCCGGATGAAGGTGCGCCGCAAAATTCACCTCAACATTCCGGCGGGCGTGGACGACGGTGCGCAGCTTCGCGTCGCGGGCGAAGGCGAACCGGGCGTAAACGGCGGCCCTCCCGGCGACCTGTACGTCGTGCTGCGGGTGAAGCCGCACGAGTTTTTTGAAAGGGAAGGCAATGACATCTACTGTGAAGTCCCGCTCACCTTTGCCCAGGCGGCGCTCGGGGACGAAATCGAAGTGCCGACGGTCGACGGTCGGGTCAAATTGAAGATTCCTGCCGGTACGCAGACGGAGACGTTCTTCCGGCTGCGCGGCAAAGGGGTGCCGTACCTGCGCGGAAGCGGCCGCGGCGACCAGCATGTGAAGGTGCGCGTCGTCACGCCGACCAAGCTGAACGAGCGGCAAAGGGAACTGCTTCGCGAATTCGCCTCCCTGTCCGGTGAGTCGGTAGGCGGGTACGGCGTGGAAGACGAGGGCTTTTTTGAAAAAATGAAGCGGGCGTTCCGCGGCGAATAGCCGGGAATCGCGCCTGTCAGCGAGACTTTGGCAGGAAATGAGCAGATTGGGGAGTTGGTAGTTCATGAAATGGTCGGAAATCAGTATCCACACGACAGCGGAGGCCGTGGAAGCGGTGTCCAACCTGCTATACGAGATGGGGGCCAACGGTGTCGTCATTGAAGACCCCGAGGTGCTGCATCGCGATTGGGATACGCCGTTTGGTGAAATCTACCAGCTCTCCCCGGATGATTTTCCGGCCGAGGGCGTATTCGTCAAGGCGTATCTGCCGATGGATTCGAGCCAGCTCGTCGACGTGCTGGATGAGCTGAAGGAGCAGCTCAGCCACCTGACCGACTACGGTCTCGACATCGGCAAAGGCACGATCGCCGTCAACGACGTGCACGAAGACGAGTGGGCCCACGCCTGGAAAAAGTATTACAAACCGGTCAGCGTGTCGGAGCGGATGACCATCAAACCGGTCTGGGAAGAATACGAGCCGAAGCGGCCGGACGAGATCATCATCGAGATGGACCCGGGCATGGCCTTTGGCACCGGCACCCATCCGACGACGATCCTCTGCCTGCGCGCGTTGGAAAAGTACCTGCAGCCGGGCGACCGCGTCTACGACGTGGGGACGGGAACGGCCATCCTCAGCATCGCCGCCGTCAAGCTGGGCGCCGCGCACGTGCTGGCGATGGATCTGGACGAGGTGGCGGTCCGCTCCGCGCAGGCCAATACCGAACTGAACGGCGTCCACGAGCGGATCACCGTCCGGCAGAACAACCTGCTGGACGGAGTGGACGAGCAGGTCGACGTGGTGGTGGCCAACATTCTCGCGGAAGTGATCGTCCGCTTTACGGACGACGTGTACCGCGTGCTGAAACCGGGCGGGGTGTTCATCGCGTCCGGGATCATCGCCGCACGGGAAGCGGATGTGAAAGCGGCGATGGAGAAGTCGGGCCTTGCACTTGTGGAAACCATTTTCATCGATGACTGGGTAGCAATTGTGGCAAAAAAACGGTAGAATAGTGAGGTTGGCGAGATGCAAAGATACTTCGTCGAGCCACACCTCTTTTCCGAACAAGAGGTAACGATTGTCGGCGACGACGTTCATCATATCGTAAACGTGATGCGGGCCAAACCCGGCGAGGAAATCGTCGTGTGCGACGGGGCGGGCCGTTCGGCTGTCGCCCGGCTCGTCTCCCTGTCCGCGAAGGAAGTGACGGCCAAGATCGTCCGATTCCTGGACGAGCAGACGGAACTGCCGATCCGCATTACCATCGGCCAGGGACTGCCGAAGGGCGAGAAAATGGAGTGGATCCTGCAAAAGGGGACGGAAATGGGGGCGCATGCCTTTTTTCCGTTTACCTCCGAACGCACCATCGTCAAGCTGGACGCCAAAAAAGAGGCAAAGAAGCTGGAGCGCTGGCGCAAGATCGTCAAAGAGGCGGCGGAACAATCCCACCGAGCGGTGCTGCCGGAGATTCTGCCGCCTGCGTCATTTCGTCAAGCGATCGCGTCAGCCGCCGGTTACGCGCAGCGTGTGATCGCCTACGAAAAGGAAGGCGGCTCCACGCTTCATCAGGTGTTTGCCGCCATGAAGCCGGGAGAGTCGCTCTTCGTCCTGATCGGGCCGGAAGGGGGCTTTTCTCCGGACGAGGTGGCCCAGGCAGAGTCGATGGGCTTTCAGTCCGTTTCGCTCGGTCCGCGCATTCTGCGCACGGAGACGGCCAGCCAGTACGTGCTGGCCGCCGCATCCTACCAGTTTGAACGCCTGGACCCGTAGAGCGTTTCGATGCGCCATACGGTCTACTTACAGAAAGGAGGAAGCGCCATGTCTACGGTTGCTTTCCATACATTGGGCTGCAAAGTGAACAGTTATGAGACGGAAGCGATCTGGCAGCTGTTCAAGGCCAACGGCTACGAGCGGGTGGACTTCGAACAGGACGGCGCCGACGTCTACGTCATCAATACGTGCACGGTGACCAACACCGGAGACAAGAAGAGCCGTCAGGTCATTCGCCGGGCCATTCGCCGCAATCCTGACGCGATTGTCGCCGTGACCGGTTGCTACGCGCAAACCTCCCCCGGAGAAATCGCGCAAATCCCGGGCGTGGATATCATCGTCGGTACCCAGGGCCGCGAGAAGCTGATCGAATACGTGGAGCAAATCCGCCGGGAGCGCCAACCGATCAACGCGGTCACCAACATCATGAAGGCGCGCGAGTTTGAAGAACTGGAGGTACCGTCGTTTACGGACCGCACGCGTGCGTCCCTGAAGATCCAGGAAGGCTGCAACAACTTCTGCACCTTCTGCATCATCCCGTGGGCACGCGGCCTGATGCGCTCCCGCAAACCGGAGAGCGTTCTCGAGCAGGCACGGAAGCTGGTCGATGCCGGGTATCTGGAGATCGTGCTGACCGGTATCCACACCGGCGGCTACGGCGAGGATCTGGAGAATTACAACCTGGCCAAGCTGCTCGTGGACCTGCATCAGGTGGAGGGACTGAAGCGGATTCGCATCAGCTCCATCGAAGCCAGCCAGATTACCGACGAAGTGATCGACGTGATCAACAACTCGGACCGCGTCTGCCGCCATCTGCACGTGCCGCTGCAGGCGGGCGACGACGAGGTGCTGAAGCGGATGCGCCGCAAGTACACCACGGCGGAATTCTACGAGAAGATGGTGAAAGTGCGGGAAGCTCTGCCAGGCGTGGCCCTGACCACCGACGTGATCGTCGGCTTCCCGGGCGAAACGGAAGAGCAGTTCCAAAACACCTACGATTTCATCAAAAAAGTGGGGTTTGCCGAACTGCACGTCTTCCCGTACTCCATGCGCACCGGTACGCCGGCCGCCCGCATGCCGGATCAGATTCCGGAAGACGTGAAGCATGCGCGGGTCGCCCGGCTGCTGGAGCTGAACCAGCAGTTGACCCTGGCGTACGCCCAGCAGTTCGTCGGCGACGTGCTGGAAGTGATTCCCGAACGTCCGTACAAGGAAGACCCGTCCAGCGGCATGCTGATGGGGTATTCCGACAACTACCTGAACGTGGTTTTCCCAGGGGATGAGTCGATGATCGGCAAAATCTGCAAGGTCCGGCTGGACGAACCCGGCTCCGAATACTGCAAAGGCACGTTTGTCCGCGTGCTGGACAATGTGCGTCCTGTGCTGCTTGAGGAACGGGCGATATGAAAGAGGTATCGGCGGGAGGCGTCGTCTACCGCTTTCACGACCAGGATTTGCTGATTTTGCTGATTGAAGACCGCTACGGCAAGGTGACGCTGGCCAAGGGAAAACAGGAACGGGGCGAGACCATCGAGGAAACGGCACTCCGGGAAGTGCTGGAAGAGACGGGAATCCGCGGGGTGTTGGGAGAAAAGCTGGACACCATTTATTACGACTACCATCACCCGGTAACCGGAGAAGTGGTCAACAAGGAAGTCCACTATTTTCTGGTGGAGGCATACACCACGGAAATTACCGTGCAGGTGGAGGAGATCAACGACGTCCACTGGCACACGCCGCTGGAAGCGTGGGCTCTCCAGCAGGAACGGGGTTACCGCAACAACGACAACGTCCTGCGCAAGGCGTTGCAACATTTCGGGATCGAGGTGTAAAAAGGATGAACCTGAACAAGTACATTGACCATACCCTGCTGAAGCCGGAAACGACGGCGGCGATGATCGACAAGCTGTGCGCGGAAGCAAAAGAACACAACTTTGCCTCCGTCTGCGTCAACCCGTTCTGGGTGAAGCGCTGCGCCGAGCTGCTGAAAGGCACCGACGTAAAGGTGTGCACCGTCATCGGGTTCCCGCTGGGAGCCAGCACCCCGGCGGTAAAAGCGGCGGAAACCCGCGACGCGATTGCCAACGGCGCAACGGAAGTGGACATGGTGCTCAACATCGGCGCGCTGAAATCCGGCGATCTGGACCTGGTGAAAGCGGATGTGAAAGCCGTCAAAGAAGCGGCCGGCAGCGTTCTGGTCAAAGTGATTCTGGAAACGGGCCTGTTGACGGACGAAGAAAAAGTGACCGCCTGCAAGCTGTGCGTGGAAGCAGGCGCCGATTACGTCAAAACCTCCACCGGCTTCGGACATGGCGGTGCCACCGTGGAAGATGTCGCCCTGATGCGCAAAACGGTGGGGCCGAACGTTGGCGTAAAAGCCTCCGGCGGTGTGCGCGACCGCGCCGCGGCGCTGGCCATGATCGAAGCGGGAGCGAGCCGCATCGGCACCAGCTCCGGCGTCGCGATCGTGACGGGCGCAAACGAGGGCGGAAGCGGTTACTGACACGTAGGAAAGCCTGACCGTATGAGTGGTCGGGCTTTTTTCTGCAGGTGGGTCAGACCGCTGCCCTGCAGCGTTTGACGAGGCTGCCAGAAGAGCGCACCAGGGGCAGGAAAGACCCGCCTGGCTGATCCGGGCGTGACCATACGGAGAAAGACCGGGAGAGAGGAGCGCATCGCATGAAAACCATCAAGGGCATGTTGATTCTGCTTGCCTTTTTTGGAGCGGGTACGCTGGCCAACAAATGGCTTCACGTCCCGCTGCCGGGCAACTTGCTGGGCATGCTGCTGCTGACGCTGGGGCTGTGCACGGGAATGGTCAAGATGGATTGGGTCGAGTCGGCCAGCAATCTGCTGCTCCGGCACATGATGCTGTTTTTTGTACCGATTCTGGTAGGGGTGGCGTCGTATCTCAAGTGGATCGCCGGCGACCCGTGGCCGATCGTCTTGTCGCTCGTGCTGGGACCGCTCGTGGTGATGCTGGTGTCGGGCCGGGTCGTCCAGTGGTATCTGAACCGGCACAAGCAAAAAGCGGAGCATCGTCCGCTGGAAGGGAGGGCGCTCGATGCTTGACCAACTGCTCGCTGTCGCGGTGACGCTGGTGGGATACAAGGCGGCGGTACTGGTGGTAGACCGCTTTCCCCGCCTGCAGCCGCTGGTCGTGGCGACGATCTGTGTCTGGCTCGTCTGGTGGCTGATCGGTGGCGACTGGGAAGCGTACCGCGCCGGCGGGGAATGGATCTCGTTCTGGCTGGGACCGGCCACTGTCGCGCTGGCCGTTCCCCTCGCCAAGCAGGTGAAGGAATTTGTCCATATCTGGCGCGGCGTCCTGCTGGGCGTGGCGGCGGGCTGCGCCGTCGCGATCCTGACGGTCCGGCTGGTGGGATGGCTGCTGGGCACGGATCAGACGCTGGTGCACAGCATGATGGCCAAATCGGTGACCACGCCGATCGCCGTGGAACTGACCCGCAGCATCGGCGGCATTCCGGCGCTGGGGGCCTTGTTTACCGTCTTGACGGGAATCGTCGGCATGACGATCGCCCGTCCGCTCCTTCCCTGGGCAGGGATCAGGGACGATTGGGCGATCGGGATCGCCGTCGGCACCAGCTCCCATGCGGTCGGCACGGCCAACCTGAACCGCGTGTCGCCGGTGCAGACGGCGGCGTCCAGCGTGGCGATGATTCTGGCCGGTGTGGTGACGTCGCTGTATCTGATTCCGTTTTCGCTGTAGACGGGGTTACCGGCGCCGCGTTCGGTCCGGCACCAGCCACTGGACGGCGGCGGCGATCTGCCGGGTAAACGGCAGGGCGGCCAGGGAACACCCCACATTGAAAAGGGTCTGGGCGTGGGCGATCTGCATCGACGGGCTGTCCGTTAAAAAGCTGCTGACCAGGGCAAGCTGTGGAAGAAACGGCAGAAATGCAAGAGCGCCGGCCAGGTTGAACAGCGTGTGGCACCAGGCGACCTGGCGGGAGGCCGCATTGGTTCCGATGCTTGCGATGATGGCGGTAAAGCAGGTGCCGATGTTGGCCCCGAGCACGATCGCCAGCGCGGTCTCCATCGAGAGCACCTGGTGGCTCATCAGTCCCATGGTGATGGCGGTCGTAGCCGAACTGCTGTGGATGAGCGCGGTAAACACCAATCCGGTGATCAGGCCGATCCAGACGGAATGGCGGCTTTCCAGAAACAGCGAACGAAACGCGTCCGACTGTTCCAGCGGTTTGGCCATCACCTGCAGGGTGTCGATCCCGAGAAAGATCAGGCCGAACCCGGCCACCACCAGCCCGATGCAGCGGGTCAGACGGCGCGGCATCAGCCACAAGGCGACGCCGACCAGGAGCATGGGCACGGCGAACGACTCCAGCCGAAGCGCCATCAGTTCTGTCGTGACCGTCGTCCCCACGTTGGTGCCGAGAATGATCCCCACCGTCCGGGAAAAGCTGATCATGCCCGCATGTGTGAGCCCGATGGTGAGCACGGTGACGGCGCTGGAGCTCTGCAGCACAAAGGTGGTCAAAAGTCCCACCCAAAAGCTGTGGACCGGCGTGCGCGTGAAGCGTCCCAGCCAGTTCGCCATTTTCTTTCCGGCGAGGTTTTGAAAACCGGTGCGCATGGCATACATACCCAACAGAAAAAAACTGAGTCCACACGTAAAGGGAGCGAGGATGGCAAACACGGAGCGATCCTCCTTACCAACAATGAGAACGCCCCCGCGCGGCCTTCGCGAGCGCCGCCCGAGCGGGTAAACGCCGCCGGCAGCCGGGAGGGTTCGAATTACTATACGCTATGCCTGTACCAAGACGAGCATGACAAGGAGGAACCGACAACATTGGCACGAGTGATTCTGCACAAGCACCGAAAAAAGCGGCTGGAAGCGGGCCATCCGTGGATTTATCAGTCGGAAGTAAAAGAGATTCAGGGAGAGTTCGAGCCGGGCGACATCGTCGAGGTGACCAACCACCAGGGACACTTCCTCGCCAAAGGCTACATCAATCCCGCTTCGCAAATCATCGTGCGGGTCCTGACCTACAACCCGGACGAAGCGATCGACTACGCCTTTTTCCTCCGCCGCATCCGCGAAGCCGCCGCGTTTCGCACCCGGTTCGTCGACAATCCGCGGGCCTGCCGCGTCGTGTACGGAGAGGCGGACTTCCTGCCCGGACTGATCGTGGACCGGTACGAAGACGTGCTGGTTGCGCAAATTCTCTCGCTCGGGATGGACGTGCGGCGCGACTGGATTCGGGACGCGCTGGTGGAAGTGTTTCAGCCCCAGGGCATCTACCTGCGCAACGACGTCCCCGTGCGCGAGCTGGAGGGGCTGGAGCAGGGCAAGGAAGTGCTGTACGGCGAATGTCCGCGGGAAGTGACGATTGAGGAAAACGGCCTGAAATACATCGTGGATATCGTCGAAGGGCAAAAAACCGGCTTCTTCTACGACCAGCGGGAAAACCGGGCGGCCATCGCTCCGCTGATGAAAGGCTGGGGAGAAAAGCACGGCATCACCCTGAAGGCGGTGGACGTGGACGGCGAGCAGAAGATCGTCCCCGTAGACCAGCGCGGCAAGGTGATCAAAAATCCGTTCTGGGACGGGGCGGAGGTGCTGGAATGCTTCACCCATACTGGGTCGTTTACGCTGAACGCCTGCAAGCACGGCGCGAAAAAGGTGACGGCGCTTGACATCTCCGAGCACGCCATCGAGACGGCCAAGCGAAACATCACGCTGAACGGCTTTTTGCACCGCGTCGAATTCGTCGTCGCCAATGCGTTTGACTACCTGCGCGAGTGCGTCGACGCCGGCCGCCTGTGGGACGTGGTCATCCTCGATCCGCCGGCGTTTGCCAAATCGCGCGCGGCGGTGAAGAGCGCCTGCCGCGGCTACAAGGACATCAACCTGAACGGGATGAAGCTGGTGCGGTCCGGCGGGTATCTGGTGACGGCCTCCTGCTCCTACCACATGTCTCCCGAGCTTTTCCTGGAGACGATCCAGGACGCGGCGATGGATGCCCGCAAGATCCTGCGGCTGATCGAGTGGCGAGGAGCAGGCAAGGACCACCCGCAGATCAGCGGGGCGGACGAGTCCCATTACCTCAAGTTTGCCATTTTTGAAGTAAGGGATCGGCGGTAAACATCCGCTGCCAGGCGCGGCGGACAAAAAACGAGCGGCATGTCGCAGCAGCGCGGCATGCCGCCTTTTTGCGCTGATCTCCCGTCGGGCAGCAGGGGAATCATGCTTCTCTGGCCGCTGCGAAACGAGCATCCGCATACAGAAATGGCGGTTGCTGGAATGATTCGGCACTGGTAAAATGAAAGCGCTTCCCAGAAAGAAAGGGAAGGAAGAAGAGGAGGGATCGAGAGATGAGCATGTCATGGTCGCGTCTTGTGCTTGCGGCGGCGCTGATGGTTCCGCTGGTCCCGGCCGGCCTGTCATCCGCCGGAGCGGCCTCGGAACCTGTCGTACCGGGCGCGCATGGCGTGACGGTCACCCGCTTTGACGGCCAGGCGGGCAACTGGCTGACCACGCGCAACCCGCAGCAGTACGCGGCGGCCGTCCAATTCGGCAATCTGGGGCTGGTCCCGGCCTCGTGGGGCGGTTGGGAGACGATGTACGATCCGGCCGAAGTGACGGGCACACAGGTAAACGGCGCGTTTGACGACGCCCAATTCGTCATTCGCGTGCCGGATGAGTGGAACGGCAAGCTGGTCGTGTCCGGCATCCCGGCCACTCGCAACGAGACGGCCACCGATCTGTTGTTCAGCGATTACGTGCTGGAAAAAGGCTACGCCTTTGCGGCCATTGACAAAGGGACGCAGGGAGAAAGCGATCCCGCCGACCCGCTGGCCAAAGCAAAAAACGCCCTGGCGTCGGAGGAAGACTCGGTGGCCGAGTGGCATGTCCGCTTCCGGCAGATGACCAAGGCGGCGCAAGCATACCTGGCGGCCCATCATCGAGACCGGCTGATCGATCCCTCCGACAGTACACCCGCCGCCCGACTGGTCTCGAAACAGCATCCAATCCCCACGTACGCCATCGGCATTTCCAACGGCGGGTACGTGGTCCGGTACGCCTTGGAACACGATGACCCGAAACTGACCAAAGAGCCGCGGCTGTACGACGGCGGCGTCGATTGGGAAGGGGTGCTGTGGCGCGCCGACAGGCCCAACCTGATTACCACGCTGACCGACGTCGTCAACCACGCGGAAGCGGCCATCTACGGCCAGGGTAAAGAGCGGGAGCGCGCCCGCGCGGCCCTGTACCGGGCCGGTGTGCCCAAAGGCTCGGAGAAGCTGTGGGCCTATTACGACCAGATCTACTGGTTCCTTTCCCTCAACATCTACCGGGACGAGTTTGACCCGCACGCGCCGAAGCACTTGCAGTGGCCGGACTACCTGCGGTTCAACGCCGACGGCACCCGCGACCGTTCGCTGGACGGCATCTTCCGCACCTACGATTTCACCAAGCGGCCGAAAAAGGTGAAAGAAGCGGTGGAGGCGATCGAGAATACGGGCAGGATTGACGTGCCGCTGATCTCCGTGTTCGGCACCTGGGACGCCCTTATCTTCCCCGAGGTACATGGGAACGCCTACCGGCGGTTGGTCAAAGCGGCGGGACGGGAAAACCTGCACCGGCTCTACCTGGTGGAAAAGGGCAATCATGTCGACGGCCTGGTCTGGAGCGCATCGGACCCGGACAAGGAACTTCAGCCGCTGTTACCGTACGTCCATCAATGTTTTGACCTGCTTGTCCGCTGGGTGGAAGAGGGCAGGCAGCCGCCCGACAGCGGGACGATTTCTGCACCGCGCGATCCCCTGCGGGTGAAGGACATCCGGACGGGGGAAGAGATCGACCCGTACTGACACGCTGAGCGGACATATGCGTCCGCTTCTTTTTTTGTATCGACAAAAAAACGGCCCGCTGCCCGGCGGGTCGAAAACGCTGCGTTCAGGCAAACTGTTTGTCGGACAGGACGCGGCGTACCAGTTCCAGGGCTCGTTTGATGCCCAACTCTTTGCCCAGCAGCACCTGCCCTTCAGCCGAACTGGCCGCCCTGACCTGGCCCAATGCGTCCAGTTCGTGCGACAGCAGGTGTTCGAGGATGTAGAGGCGCACCTGACCGATCTCCCGCTCGCTCTGCCGGTCCCGTTCCTGATACTTGACCAGCGCCAGACTTTCTTCCACGTACTTGTCGATGTCGTTTTCCAAAAAGTGGGAAGCTGTGCAGATGATGTCGCGGTACTCGTCCGTTTGGGAGGGGATGGCGCGCAGTGCGTGTCCGAGGTGGGCGAGCAGAAACTTGTGGAGCACGACGCTGTTGTGCGTGTAGGCGTTGTGCAACAGGGAGTACTCGCCCAGAAACGTCCCGGTCTCCTTGTCGTAGCGGTGCAGGAGCGTGTAGGACGAACAGTACGTACAGAAGAGCAGATAGTCTCTCATGGACATTCCCCCTGCGTCGAAAAAAATCTTCTGTGACGTTTTTCATAGGATATGTGGGTCGGCGGCTGCTTGTGATTCTCCTGTCCCCTTGTATTTGCGAAAGGGATTGTGTATGCTGAATGGGGTATTGCGCCCGGCGGCACACGAAAGGCGGGCGTTTGCATACCATGGGAGAGCAGGAGACGCGGGATCGCGCTTTTGCGCAGGCAAGGCGAAAGGAGCTTGGAGTTCATGGGGAACAAAATACGGCTGGGGATCATTTACGGAGGAAAGTCCTCGGAACATGAGGTTTCGCTGCGCACCGCCCTGTCGATCATGAAGGCGGTCGATTTCGATAAATACGACATTACGCCCATCTACGTGAAGCTGGATGGTAGCTGGGTGAAAGGGGAGAGCCTCAGGGGCCGTCTGCCGGAGGGCATCAACGAGCTCCGCCTGACAGACGGGACGGCACCCGCCGGCGGAGAGACGAGAACGGAACTGGTCGCCGCCAGCCGGACCTCGCCGGTCTTTGGCATCGCCCAGGAAGTGGACGTGATTTTTCCGGTCGTGCACGGCCCCAACGGCGAGGACGGCACGATTCAGGGCCTGCTGGAACTGGCCAACCTGCCTTACGTCGGAGCCGGCGTCATGGCATCGGCGGTGGGCATGGACAAATGGATGATGAAAAACGTGTTCGCCCAGGCGGGACTGCCGCAGGTGAACTACGTGGGCGTGCTCCGTTCGCAGTGGGAACGCGACCAGGAGGGAATCATCGCGCGCATCGAGCGGGAGCTGGGCTACCCGTGCTTCGTCAAGCCGGCCAACATGGGGTCCAGTGTCGGGGTCAGCAAGGCAAAAGACCGGCAGCAGTTGATCGACGCGATGACGCTGGCCGCCAAATTTGACCGCCGGCTGATCGTGGAGCAGTTCGTCAAGGCGCGCGAGCTGGAAATCGGCCTGCTGGGCAACGAGGAACCGATCACGTCGGTCGTGGGCGAGATCGTGGCCGCCAAGGAGTTTTACGATTACGAGGCCAAGTACAAAGGCGCCGGCACGGAACTGCAGATCCCGGCCCGGATTCCGGCCCACGTGGCGGAGCAGATGGCCGAAATGGCCAAAATCGCGTACCGCGCCCTGGACGCGTCGGGCCTGTCGCGGGCGGACTTTTTCTGGGACGAGGAAAACGACCGTCTGTACATCAACGAAGTGAACACGATGCCCGGCTTTACGCCGTACAGCATGTACCCGCTGCTGTTCCAGGAAGCGGGCATCAGCTACAGCGAGCTGATTGACCGGCTGGTCCAGCTTGCCCTGGAGCGCCACGCGGATAAACAGCGGAACGTGGTGGACGCGGAAGAATTGGAATAAGGGTTCGTCTGGAGGGAGTGCCCCGGGGCACTCCCGTTTTCATTTCTGGGCAAGGAGCCTCCGCTTTAGCGGGGGCTCTTTTTGGCAGGGAAGCCTTCGCAAACGCTGCCGGCCGGATGCTGCCACAGCCACAGCTCGGCCGATTTTGCCCTTCCTTTCACAAAAATGGAATAAAAAGGGGGTTAGCCGCGATAACAGTGGGAGTGAGGGGCAGAAGCAGGTGACGTTCCCTGTCACGCGGGAGGAGGATGACCATGTCCGGCACAGGACGTTATCGCGTCGTCATCGTCGGAGCCGGTTCGGCGGGCATTACCGTCGCGGCGAGGCTGCTTCGGGCCGAGAAGTCCCTGCGCGGCAGCCTGGCCGTGCTCGACCCGGCCGACAAGCACTATTATCAGCCGCTGTGGACGCTCGTGGGCGGAGGGGTGGCAAAAAAAGAAGCCACCGAACGGGAGATGCGCACCCTCATTCCCCGGGGAGCGGTGTGGATCAAGGACGCTGCCGCCGCTGTTCAACCCGGGAAGAAGGAACTGACCACCCGGGAAGGCAGGCGCATTTGCTACGAGTACCTCGTCGTGGCGGCCGGATTGGAGATCCGATGGGACGGCATTTTGGGCCTGCGGGAGGCCTTGCGGACAGACGGAGTGTGCAGCAACTATTCCTATGACTTCGTCGGGAAGACCTGGGAATGCATCCGCAGCTTCCGAGGCGGGACCGCCATTTTTACCCATCCCAACACCCCCGTCAAATGCGGCGGCGCTCCGCAGAAGATCATGTATCTCGCCGACGACTGCTTTCGCCGATCCGGGGTGCGGGACCAGGCGGAGATCGTCTTTGCTTCCGCCAATGCCGCCATTTTTCAGGTGAAAAAGTACGCGGACACCCTGGAAACCGTAATCGCCCGCAAACAAATCACAACCGCCTACCGGCGAAACCTGATCGAAATCCGGCCGCTGACCAGGGAAGCGGTCTTCGAGCATCTGGATACGGGCGAACGGGAAGTGATGCGCTACGACATGCTGCACGTCACCCCGCCGATGGGGCCGCCGGCGTTTCTCAGGGAAAGTCCGCTGGCCGACGCAGACGGATGGGCGGACGTCGACAAGCACACCCTGCAGCACAAGCGGTATCCCAACGTGTTTGCCCTGGGCGACTGCAGCAACCTCCCCACTTCCAAGACCGGGGCGGCGATCCGCAAGCAGGCGCCGGTCGCGGTGCAAAATCTGCTCGCCCTGATGCGGGGCGCAACGCTTGCCGCCCGGTACGACGGGTACACGTCCTGCCCCTTGGTCACCGGCTACAACAAGCTGGTGCTCGCCGAGTTCGACTACACCCTGTCTCCGAGGGAAACGTTTCCGTTTGACCAGGCCAAGGAGAGATGGAGCATGTACGTGTTGAAAAAAGACCTGCTGCCCGTCATGTACTGGAACGGCATGCTGAAGGGGAGGATGTGACTCGCGGACGTGGACACGAGCCGGGTTTGATGCCGGCAAAGAGAAGCGAGACAAGGGTGAAGGAACGAATTCGCCCTGCTGCGGGAAGGAGTGGTTCGCATGCTGCTTCGCTACTTGTACGACGAGAAGCTGGCCCACGCCTCATACCTGGTGGGCTGCCAAAAAACGGGGGAAGCGATCGTGATCGATCCGGAGCGCGACGTCACGCCATGCCTTCGGGCGGCCCGAGCGGAAGGACTGCGGGTGGTGGCCGCGGCCGAAACGCACATTCACGCCGACTACGTGTCCGGTGCGAGGGAATGGGGTGTCCGCCACGGTGTCAAGCTGTACCTCTCCGGCGAGGGAGACGAGTACGGGAAGTACCACTACGTTCATCAGGTCGACCATCAACTGCTTGCGGACGGCGACCGTTTTTCGGTGGGCCATCTGCTGTTTACCGTCATGCACACGCCCGGACACACCCCGGAGAGCATCTCGTTCCTGCTGACGGACAGGGGGGGGAAGGCAGACAAACCGATGGGCATGTTTACGGGAGATTTTGTCTTTGTCGGGGATGTGGGCCGGCCCGACCTGTTGGAAAAGGCGGTGGGACTGAGCGGAACGGCGGAACAGGGAGCGCGGGCGATGTATCGCTCCCTGCAGCGCTTCAAGGCGCTGCCCGACTATCTGCAGGTGTGGCCCTCCCACGGCGCCGGGAGCGCATGCGGAAAAGCGCTGGGCGCCGTGCCGTCGTCCACGGTCGGCTATGAGAAGCTGTACAACTGGGCGCTTCAATGCGACGACGAGGAGGCGTTTGTCCGGGCGCTGTTGGACGGCCAGCCGGAGCCGCCTCCCTACTTTGCCGTCATGAAACTGGTAAACAGGGAAGGGCCCGCCCTGCTGGACCAACTGCCCGTACCGCGCGCGGTAGCGGCGGAAGAACTGCCCGTTTTGCTCGCCGGCGGAGCCCGCGTGCTGGACACAAGGCCGTCCCCATCGTTTGCCGGCGGACACATCCGGGGAACGCTCAACATCCCGTACAACAAGTCATTTACCACCTGGGCGGGATGGCTGGTGGACGATACGCGTCCGCTCTACCTGATCGCCGCTCCGGAGGATCTGTCCGGCATCCTGAGCGCCCTGCGCTCCATCGGCATCGACAACGTGGCCGGCTGGACCGATGTTCGCCAGGTGCGGGAGCGGGCCGAGCTGGACCGGTATCCGGAAGCGGCCCCTGCTGCGATCGCCGACGAGGTGATGAGGCGGGAGGTGCTGGTGCTGGACGTGCGCAATCAGGACGAATGGGACGACGGTCACATTCCCGGGGCCCTGCACATCATGCTGGGAACCCTGCCGCGCCGCCTCGCCGAGATTTCCGCGGAGAAGCCGATTCTCGTGCAGTGCCGCTCCGGCGCCCGCTCGGCGATCGCCGCCAGCATCCTCAAGGCCCACGGCTTTTCGCACGTCATCAACCTGAGCGGCGGTTATCTGCAGTGGAAAAAAGAGGGAAGGCCGCTCGTCCGGCCCAATCCGGGGAACTAGAAAAAAGGAGCCTCCTGAAGCGAGGCTCCCTTGCTGTTTTTCGAGATTCGTTTCCCAATCGCGGTCACGCGTGATCTTCCAGCGCCTGAAGCAGCGTCCACAGCTCCATGCCTTGCGACGCCTTGAACAGAAAGGCGTGACCGGCGTCGCGAAGCGGGAGGAGCGTTTCGACCGCTTCCGCCTTGGTCGGGAAGTAGCGCTTTTCCCCCTCGTACGCGTCGTACAGGTGGCGCGCCTGGTCGCCGACGGCCACGAGCAGTTCGATGCGGTCGCGGTAGCGGTTGGCAAACGCCCCCACCCGGGCGTGCATGGCCGGGCTGTTCTCACCGAGCTCAAACATGTCGCCCAGGACCAGCACCTTTTTCCGCTCGGGGAACAGCTCCGCAAACGTGGAGATGGCCGCTTCCATCGACGAAGGGCTGGCGTTGTAGGCGTCGTTGATGTAGAGCGCGCCGTGGGCGGACGCGATCCGCTCGAAGCGCATGGCCGACAGGCGCACCGTCGCCAGTGCGCGGACGATCTCCTCCGTTGTCATGCCGAACCGGCGGGCGATCGCCACTGCAGGAAGCGCGTTCAGCACGTTGTGCGTGCCGAAGAGCGGCAGGAACGCCTCGAAGCGCTCCCCGTCCCGGAAGCGGACCTCAAAGCGCGTCCCGTCGTCTTCGGACCGGATGTTCTCCGCCCAGATGTCGGCCGGTGCGCTGACGGAGTAGTACATGATGCGGCCCGGATAAAGAGGCGCCACCTTGCGCAGGTATTCGCTGTCCCCGTTCAGCAGCACAAGCCCGTCCGGATCGGTGTGGGGCAGCAGTTCCGCCTTGGCGAGCGCGATTTTCTCCCGCGAGCCGAAAAACTCCATGTGGGCTTCGCCGATGTAGGTAATCACGCTGATCTGCGGCTTGACCAGCGAGGCGAGCAGGTCGATTTCGCCGGCGTGGTTCATGCCCAGCTCCAGCACGGCCGCCTGGTGGTGCTCCTCCACCTGCAGCAGGGAGTAGGGAACGCCCAGGTGGTTGTTGAGGTTTTTGTAGGTTTTGTAGATGGCAAACCGGCTTTCCAGCAGGTGGGCGACGATGTCCTTCGTGGTCGTTTTGCCGTTGCTGCCGGTGATGGCCACAAAGGGTATGGAAAAGGGCTTGCGGTACGCCGCCGCCAGCTTCTGAAACGCGCGCAGCGTGTCGTTCACCAGAATCAGCCCAAATCCGGCCGGCAGGCTGTCCGGCACCTTTTGTTCGTTGGAGATGATCGCCGCCCGGGCGCCTTTTTCCGCCGCCTGCAGGAGAAAGTCGTGCCCGTCCCGCGCTCCGGCGATCGCCACGAACAAGGCGCCTGGCGAAAGCTGCCGCGTGTCGAAGTGAACGGATGTCACGGGCAGGCCCGGATCGCCCGCCAGCAGCAGTCCTTCCGCCATGACGGCCGCTCGTCCCAGTGGAATCTCTCTCATATGCCCAGTCCCCTTTTCATCGATTCGTTTTCGATCGTGGAAACCACGAAGTCATGCTATCACTCCTGTCCGGCCGCGGCAAGGAAAAAATGGCCGTTCGCCATTGCAAACAGCCAAAGCGGTCGGCTATCATGGAACTATCATGCGGACAGGCTGCGGCTGCCGCCAGCCGGGCGGCCAGGGCCGCGTCACTTATACATACAGGATGAACGCCTGCAATATGTTGAAAACGGAGGATAGCGATGGAAAAAAGCATTTTTACCAAGATCATGGACAAAGAGATTCCGGCCCGCTTCGAATACGAGGACGAGCACGTCATCGTCATCCACGACATCGCCCCGAAAGCGCCGATTCACCTGCTGATCATCCCGCGCAAGCCGATTCCCACGCTGATGGACGTGCAGGAAGAGGATCTGCCGCTGATCGGCCACATTCACCGCGTGGCGCAAAAGCTGGCCGAAAAGCTGAATGTGAAGGGCTTCCGGCTGATCAACAACTGCGGCAAGGAAGGCGGCCAAGAGGTATTCCACATCCACTACCACTTCCTGGCCGGCTTCCAAGAATAAGTTGGAAAGAAAGGTTGACCTGCCTTGCTTTTCTGTCCTATAATGAAGTGTGACAGTCTGTTGGTAACAGGCGTCCCACGGTTTTAGCGGAGGGAGGGAAGACAGATGGCAGAAGTTCGAGTCAAGAAAAACGAGTCTTTGGAACAGGCACTTCGTCGCTTCAAGCGTGAGAGCGCCAAAGCAGGGGTTATGGCGGAACTGAGAAAACGCCGCCACTTCGAAAAACCCAGCGTTCGCCGCAAGAAAAAATCCGAAGCAGCTCGCAAGCGCAAGTACTAATTGACGGAGGGCTCATCATGAGTGTAATGGAGCGACTCGATCAAGATATGAAGCAAGCGATGAAGGACAAAGCTGCGCTGAAACTCTCTGTTATTCGCATGGTGAAAGCTGCGTTAAAGAACGAAGAGATTAGTAAAGGTAGACTGTTGTCTGAAGACGAAGAGCTGACCATCTTGACTCGCGAGTTAAAACAGCGCCGTGAATCCCTCCAAGAATTTGAAAAGGCGGGTCGTGACGACCTCGCCGCCAAAACACGAGAGGAAATCGACGTGCTCTCCGCGTATCTGCCCGCTCAATTGAGCGAGGACGAACTGCGCGGCATTGTACGGGACGCGATCGCCGCCACCGGAGCCTCCTCCAAAAAGGAGATGGGCAAGGTGATGGGGGCGATCATGCCGAAAGTAAAAGGAAGAGCCGACGGTGCCCTCGTGCAAAAGATTGTATCTGAGGAATTGCCATCGTAATGAGGAACAACCTCATATAGATACGAACCGAAAGACTCAGTCCCACGCGGCTGGGTTTTTCTTTTTGGCGCGAAACATGAAAAATCATGAAACGGCCGCGAACCTGACCCGTATACCTTAGTAGCCATTCGCTGAGGCTGTATAAGGAAAGGAGGTGGACGCGATGAGTGTGTCACGGATCGCTTCCCGTCCCTTGCGCCTGCTGCTGGCGTTCCTCTGCGTGGCCGCAGGGCTCGCCGGTCTGCTGGCGGGAAGTTCGGCTGCTGCCAAGCCGTATCACAAAGCGGTCTGGATTCCCGTGGAGCACGAGATCGAGCGGGGGCTGGAAAGCTTTCTGCAGCGGGCCTTCGCCGAAGCAGAGAGCAGGGGCGCGGACCTGATCGTGCTGCACATCAACACCCCCGGCGGAGAAATCAATGCGGCCGACTCCATCGGCCAACTGGTCAGACAGTCTCCGATCCACGTGGTGGCCTACATCGACAACCAGGCGTTTTCGGCCGGCACCTACATCGCCCTGAACGCAAACGAAATCGTCATGACCCCGGGCAGCAGCATCGGTGCGGCGACGCCGATTGACTTGGCGGGCAACGCCGCCGACGTGAAAATCGTCTCCGGATGGGCAAACAAGATGGAGTCGGCGGCCAAGCTGAACAACCGCAATTCCGACGTGGCCCGGGCCATGGTGGAAATCGACCGGGAGTTTCCGGGGCTGAAGCCGAAAGGCACCGTTCTTTCCCTGGACGCCGAGCGGGCCAAGCAGTTGGGTTACGCCGACCAGGTGGTGGCCAACAAGGAACAGCTTCTCGCGTATCTGGGCGTCAAGGCGGATGAGCTGGAAACGATTGAACCGACAGTCGGCGAGCGGGTGGCCCGTTTCGTCACCAGTCCGGTCGTGATGAGTCTTCTGTTGATCATCGGCCTGGTGGGCATCGTCGTCGAGCTGTTCGCGCCCGGGTTTGGCGTGGCCGGCACGATTTCGTTGTGCGCCTTTGGCCTGTACTTCTTCGGCCATTACGTGGCGGGCTTCGCCAATTGGCTGCACATCGGCCTGTTTGTCTTGGGCATCCTGCTGATGATTTTGGAGATCTTCGTTCCCGGCGCGATCGTCGGCGCGCTCGGTTTCGTCAGCATCGTCACCGGCCTGGTCATGGCTGCCTACGACACGCAGCAGGGGCTTGCGTCGCTGGGGATCGCCGTCCTGGTCACTGTCATCGTCGCCTTCGTGCTGATCAAAAAATTCGGCATCAAAGGGCTGGTCAGCCGGTTTGTGCTGGGCGACGTGCAGCGCAATGAAGCGGGCTACGTGGCGCCCAAGGACCAGCGGGACCTGCTGGGTAAGGCGGGCATCGCCCTGACGCCGCTTCGCCCGGCCGGCGTGGTCAAGATCGAGGGGCGGCGCATCGATGCCGTCAGCGGGGGCGGATTTATTGCCGCCGGCACCTCCATCGCCGTGGTGCAGGTGGAAGGTACCCGCGTCGTCGTGCAGGAACAAGAACAAAAGGAGTAGATGATTCATGCTGGAAAGCGGATTGATTCCCCTTATTTTTATGGTGGCAGTGGCGATCGTCGCCCTGTCGATCTTTTTCTCGTTCGTCCCGGTGATGCTCTGGATTTCCGCGCTGGCCTCCGGTGTGCGCATCGGCATCATCACGCTGGTGGCCATGCGGCTGCGCCGCGTGATTCCCTCGCGCATCGTCAACCCGCTGATCAAGGCGAGAAAAGCGGGGCTGGAGCTTGACACGAACCAGTTGGAAAGCCACTACCTGGCAGGCGGCAACGTAGACCGCGTCGTCGATGCGCTGGTGGCCGCGCAGCGGGCTGACATTCCGCTGGGCTTCGAGCGGGCCGCCGCGATTGACCTGGCGGGCCGCGACGTGCTGGAAGCGGTGCAGATGAGCGTAAACCCGAAAGTGATTGAAACCCCGGTCGTCGCCGCCATGGCCAAGGACGGGATCGAGGTGAAGGCGAAGGCGAAGGTGACGGTTCGCGCCAACATCGACCGACTGGTGGGGGGCGCCGGGGAGGAAACGATCATCGCCCGTGTCGGCGAAGGGATCGTGACGACGATCGGTTCGTCCGACTCCCACAAAGACGTGCTGGAAAATCCGGACCGCATCTCGCAAACCGTGCTGAACAAAGGGCTGGACGCCGGTACGGCGTTTGAAATCCTCTCCATTGACATCGCCGATGTGGACGTGGGCAAAAACATCGGGGCGCAGCTCCAAACCGACCAGGCGGAAGCGGACAAACGCATCGCCCAGGCGAAAGCGGAGGAGCGCCGCGCGATGGCGGTCGCCCAGGAACAGGAAATGAAGGCGCGCGTCGTGGAGATGAAGGCCAAGGTCGTGGAAGCCGAGGCGCAGGTGCCGCTTGCGCTGGCCGAAGCCCTGAGAAGCGGCAAAATGGGCGTAATGGATTACTACAACCTGCAAAACATCTCCGCCGATACGCAAATGCGCCAGGCATTCGGCGCCACCGGCGACAAGCAAAAGTCCGACCTGCCTGACCAAGACCACGAGTAAGAGGCGATAGCCGATGGACGATCTTTTTGACGTGTTGGTTGAGCTGTTGGGATGGGTTCTGCCTCTCCTCGGCAAGTTCTGGGTTCTGATCCTGGGGTACCTGGGCTACCTGCTGTTTGGCAAACAAGCCAGACGAGGGCGAAAAATGACCCAGGGAAAACAGCAGCTCCCACCGCTCACCCCGGTGGACGGCGGCGGCACCGTGCGTCCCATGGAAACGCGGCCGGAACGGCGCATGGTGGTGCGGCAGGAACCCCAGCCTGCGCCAATGGAAGAACGCACCGCAGAACCGGAATGGCTGGAAGAGGAGAGGCGCGCGCCGCTGGCGAAAGCGGAGGCGGCACCAGCCGCCCAAGCCGTTGGGTCCAGCGCGGCGGGCCATCCGTCCCGGGCGGAAGGAGCACCGGAAACGTCGACTGCTCTCGATCCCCGGGAAGGAATGAAGTGGGCGATCATTTTCGGTCCGGGCCAAAAGCCGTCCCCTTCCCTTCCGTCGCAGCCTTTGACGCTTGCGCGAAACAGACAGGCGAACATTCCCGTTCGCCTGTTTTTTTTTGCAAAGACGAAGCCCGCTTCCCCCTTGCTCTGCACATTGGGGAGCCATCCCTGGCTTGTCAACGCTTTTTGTCGAAAGAAATCGAACATCTGGTCTTGTGCCCCAAGTCCCGGTTGACTATTCTTGATCTAGAGACAAACTCTGGACATGAATGGTGAGGGGTAGAGCGGCGAATGGACCGACAGGCACTGGAGAGGATGAGCAAGTTTCGCCAAAAGGTGATCCGGCTTGTCATCTATGAAAGAAAATCGATCTATGAAACGGCGATCGCCTGCGGATGTACGGCAGAAAAAGTAAAGCGCGTGATCAAGAAGTGGAAGGCCCTTCAACGGTACGGAACGCCTTCTCCCACCGACGAACAGAAGACCTGACGGGACGAGCCCCGACGCTTGCGGAAGCGAGTGTCGGGGCGATTTTCTCTGCATGATTTTCTCCCCCCGCCGCATACGGTTATAGAAGAAGGGCGCACCGGGCACCCGGACTGGCTTGGAGGGGATGCATTCCGGCGCAGCAGCGCCAGTAAAGGGGGGCTTGCTCATGAAGCGATGGGGCCGCCGTCTGCGCCATCTGGCCGTGGGAGTGCTGGATCTGCCGCAAGATGTGGTGTTGGAAGTCCCGCGCATCACGATGATCGGCCATCTGCAAATGTATATCGAAAACCACCGCGGAGTTCTCCACTTTAGTGAAAAAGAGCTCCGCTTGCTGTTGACCAACGGGCAGCTGCTCATCACCGGGGAACAACTGGTGATCCGGGCGATCCTGCCGGAGGAAGTCCTGTTGGAGGGGCGCATCGGCGGCGTCAGGTTTCTGGAGAAACCGCAGTAGACGTTCCGGCGACAATACCTGGGAAAGTGGGGACGGGCACATGCGCAATGGATTGCAGGAATGGATGGACGGCTATATCACGATCACCGTCCGGGGAAAGCGCTTTGAGCGAATGCTGAACATGGCGGTACGGGAAGGCATCCGGATCTGGAACATCCGCAGAGTGGGGCAGGAGGTGGGCCGCTGCGACATCCTGATCCGCGATTATTTCCGCCTGCGGCCGTTTTTAAAAGAGACAGGCTGTCGCCCCCACGTGGAACGGCGGGGCGGGCTGCCTTTCTGGCTGGTCCGGCTGCGCCGGCGGGCCGGTCTCGTCATCGGCGCGTCTTTGTTTTTGGTCGGATTGTACATGCTCTCCTCGTTCGTCTGGGAGGTGGAGGTGCGGGGAGTCAAGCAGATGCGCCCGGAGGCGGTGAGCATGGCGGCGGCACAGCTCGGGATTAAAGAAGGGGTGTGGAAGGCCAAACTAAAAGAATCGCACGTGTTGCAGCGGGAACTGCTGAACTTGCTGCCGGAGGCGTCCAGGGTCATCGTCGACATTCAGGGCACCAAGGCGATCATCCAGGTGGTAGAGAAAGAAGAGCCGGAAAAGCCGGTCCCGCCCAGTCCGCGCCACCTGGTCGCCAAGAAGCGGGCGGTTGTGCACACGATTTTGCCGGAAGCGGGCAGAAGCATGGTGAAAATCAACCAGTTTGTGGAAAAAGGGCAGCTGCTGATCTCCGGCATTATCGGCAACGAGGCCCGGCAAAAGGCGGTCGCCGCCCGCGGCACGGTAAAGGGGGAGGTGTGGTACGTCAGCAACATTTCGATTCCGCTCACCCAGGTGCACTACCGCTTGACCGGCGAACGGCAGCAGAAGCAGTACCTGCTCGTCGGCCCCTACGCCGTGCAGGTGTGGCCGTTCAAGGAGCAGCCGTTTGCGCAGGCCGAGTCGGCCGAGGAGCGCTTCCAGCCGTCGTATGCGGGCTTTACGAGTCCGATCGGCTGGAAGACGGTCACGCAGGCGGAGGTGCAGCCGGTCCGGCGGGAATTGAGCATGGACGAAGCGCTGGCGGCCGCCAAGCAGGCGGCCCGGGAGGACGTGCTGCGGCAGGCGGGCAAGGATGCCGTGATTCAGGACGAAAAAGTTTTGCACGCGAAGAGAGAGAATGGTAAAGTTTATTTGAGTATTCATTTTTCCGTACTTGAGGACATTGCCGTCGAGCAGCCGATTCTGGGCCTGCCCCCGGCTCCCAATGCAAACGGCAATCCGTAACGCATTGCTGACAACCGCTGCAAGGAGATGGAAGCCTGTTGCACGTACAAGAAGAGGTAAAAATTCCGTTTGCTGACGCATCGGAAGCGTTGATGCTGTTCGGCCCCCACGATGCGTACCTCAAATTGATCGAGGAAACGACCGCGGCAAAAATCATGACGCGCAGCGGTGAGCTGGTCATCAGCGGCGAAAAGGCCGAGGTGGATAAGCTCTCCCGCTTGTTTGCCGTCCTGCTCCAGTTGATCCGGCGGGACATCGCCCTGTCCGAGCGCGACGTCTCGTACGCGCTGCAGTTGGTGGAACGGGGAGAAGCGGAACAACTGCTGGACGTCTACGACGAGGAAGTGGCCCGCACCCAAAAGGGCAAGCTGATTCGCGCCAAGACGCTGGGACAGCGCCACTACCTGTCCGCCATCAAGCGGCACGACATCGTGTTTGGCATCGGGCCGGCCGGTACCGGCAAAACCTACCTGGCCGTGGTCATGGCGGTCAACGCGCTGAAAAATGGACGGGTCAAGCGCATCGTGCTGACGCGCCCGGCCGTGGAGGCAGGGGAGAGCCTCGGCTTTTTGCCCGGCGACCTGCAGGAAAAAGTGGACCCCTATCTGCGTCCGCTCTACGATGCCTTGTACGACATGCTGGGCACGGAACAGGTGGCGAAAATGATGGAGCGCGGGCTGATTGAAGTGGCCCCGCTGGCATACATGCGCGGGCGAACTCTGGAAGACTGCTTCGTCATCCTGGACGAAGCGCAGAACACCACGCCCGAACAAATGAAGATGTTCCTCACCCGTCTGGGCTTCGGCTCCAAGATGGTGATTACCGGCGACGTGACCCAGATCGACCTGCCCAAAGGGAAAAAATCGGGCTTGCGGGAAGCGGAGCGCATTCTGGCCCCGATCCCCGAAGTGGCGTTTATCCGCTTCCAGGAAGCGGACGTGGTGCGCCACAGCCTGGTGCAGAAGATCATCGAAGCGTACGCCAAAGACGAAATCGACCACAGCTACCGGTAAAGGAGATTGGGTACCCGTGCTATCCGTAGAAATTCTTCACGACGAAATCGAACCGATCGACGAATCCCTGCAGGACCTGATCGTCCGCTGCCTGGAAGCGGCTGCCGAGCGGGAAGGCGTGGACGGCGAAGTGGTGGTGACGCTGGTGGACAACGAGCGCATCCACGAGCTGAACCGCCAGTACCGCGGCGTCGACCGTCCCACCGACGTGCTGTCGTTTGCGATGAACGAGTCGGGAGAGGGAGAGTTGGACATTTATATAGACGAGGAAGAGTTGGACGCGTTCCCCAACATGCTGGGGGACATTGTCATCTCCGTTCCCAAGGCGAAGGAACAGGCGGCGGAGTACGGACACTCGCTCGAACGGGAACTGGGTTTTCTCGCTGTTCACGGTTTTCTCCATCTGCTCGGGTACGACCACGGCACGGAGGAAGAGGAGAAAGAGATGTTTTCCCGTCAAGAAGCGGTACTGCAGCAGATTGGCTTGACGAGGTAGGCGATTGCGTTTGAAAGAGTGGCGCCGTTTGGTCAGCAGCTTTTCCTATGCCCTGCAAGGCATAGCCCATACCGTGAAGACACAGCGAAACATGCAAATCCACGTCGCCTTCGCCGTGCTGGCGCTGGCGGCGGCGTGGTGGCTGCGCATTCCCCGCGGCGATGTTTTGCTGGTCTTTTTTTCTATCGGTCTGGTGTTGGCGCTCGAGCTGGTCAATACCGCCCTGGAGGCGGCGGTCGATCTGGCCTCCCCCGACTGGCACGCGAAAGCGAAAACGGCCAAGGACGCCTGTGCCGGCGCCGTCCTGGTGGCGGCTGTCCTGTCCGTCGTGATCGGCGTCGCTGTTTTCGGCCCCCCGCTCTGGGGAAAACTCTCCGTGTGGCTTACGGCGTAACAGGAGGGGCGGCCTGATGAGGATCGACGGCACCGCCCGCACGCCGGCGGGCGCCGTGCGTTTGCTTCACCCACCACACATGCTGAGATCTGCGAGGGAAACGAGTGATGATGAACATGGATAAGCAAGCCCTGCTGGAGCAGGCGAAAGAAGCGAGAAAGCTGGCGTATGTGCCGTATTCCCACTTTCCCGTGGGGGCGGCTCTCTTGACGGACAGCGGCAAGGTGTATCTCGGCTGCAATATCGAGAACGCGTCCTACCCGCTGTGCAACTGCGCGGAGCGGACCGCGCTGTTTAAGGCGTATTCCGAAGGGGATACCACCTACAAGGCGATCGCCGTGGTGGCTGACACGCCGCATCCGGTTTCTCCCTGCGGCGCGTGCCGGCAGGTGATGGCGGAGCTGTGCCCGCCCGACATGCCGGTCATTCTCGCCAACATGAACGGCGACGTGACGGAAACAACAGTATCCGCCCTGCTTCCAGGGGCGTTCACCAAGGAGGATCTACGTGGATAATCGCACGAAAAAAGGCTTCAAATCCGGGTTTGTCTCCATCGTGGGCAGGCCCAACGTGGGGAAATCCACGCTGTTAAACCACATCGTCGGCCAGAAGATCGCGATCATGTCCAACAAACCGCAGACGACGCGCAACAAGATTACCGCCGTCTACACGACGGAGCAGGGACAGGTCATCTTCCTCGACACGCCGGGGATTCACAAGCCCAAGTCCAAGCTGGGCGACTACATGGTCGCCGTCGCGGAAAACACGCTCAACGAAGTGGACCTGGTGCTGTTTGTCATCGACGCAACGGAAAAGCGGGGGCCGGGCGACGAGTACATCATCGAGCGGCTCAAGCAGGTGAAAACACCTGTCTTTCTGGTGATCAACAAAATTGACAAGGTGCACCCGGAGGAACTGCTGCCGATCATCGACGACTACCGGAAGCTGTACGAGTTCAAAGAGATTATCCCGATCTCCGCTCTGGAGGGGAACAACACCGGTCCGCTGATCCAGGCAATCTTTGACGAGATGGAAGAAGGGCCGATGTACTACCCGCCCGACCAGGTGACCGACCACCCCGAGCGCTTTATCGTGGCCGAACTGATCCGGGAAAAGGTGCTGCATCTGACCCGCGAAGAGGTGCCCCATTCGATCGCCGTGACCGTCGAAGAGATGAAGCGGGGCGAAAACGGCAAGACCCTGTACATCTACGCGGCCATTTACGTCGAGCGGGATTCGCAGAAAGGCATCCTGATCGGCGAGAGAGGGCAGATGCTCAAGGAAATCGGCCGCCGTGCCCGGCTGGACATCGAGCGTCTGATGGGGGACAAGGTGTATCTGGAACTGTGGGTCAAGGTGAAAAAAGACTGGCGCAATCAGGAACGAATGCTGCGCAATTTTGGTTTTTACGACGAAGACTAGCGGTGTCAATTTTTCCATGGCATAGAAAAACGGGCGCAGGTGAATCTAAGAAGGAAGTGGATACAGCCGAAACAAGAAAGGATGATGCTTCATGCTTCGTGACTTTTCTTGGAGTTATTTCGCTTCGACCGGTGACATCCATGCTTACCTTCTCTACAGAGAACACCTTCAAACGACTGCCGACGAGGAGGCCGCGTTTGAGTTCGCCCAAAAGGAACCGGGTGAAACGCACGCATGCTTGTAAAGTGGGAAGGGATTGTCATCCGCAGCGTGGACTATGGCGAGTCCAGCAAAGTGGTGACGTTGTTTACGCGGGAGCACGGCAAGGTGGGCATCATGGCCCGCGGCGCGAAAAAGCCGAAAAGCCGCTTGGGGGCCGTCTCCCAACTGTTTACCCATGGATACTATCTGTGCAAGGCAGGACCTGGAAGCGGAATGCCCGACCTGTCCCAGGGAGAGATCGTGGAGTCGTTCCGGGACTTGCGGCAAAACCTGGCGGCCACGGCTTATGCCGCGTACATAGCGGAGCTTTTGGACCGGTTGACGGATGAACGGGAAGCCAATCCTTTTTTGTTTCACATGCTGCTGCTGTTGTTTCGCTATCTGGACGAAGGCAGGGACGCGGAGATTCTCTGCCGGATTTTCGAGACGAAAATGCTGCGGGTGGCGGGCATTGCCCCGCATCTGTCGGGATGCGCCAACTGCGGGGCGGAGCGGGAGCCTTATGCGATCAGCGTGTCGCAGGGGGGACTGCTCTGTCCCGTCTGCCTGCCGCAGGATCCGTATGCGATTGCTGTCTCCCCGTCGGTCTGGAAGCTCCTCCGCCTGTTTCAGGTGTTTGACCTGGAGCGGCTGGGCGAGATCGAGGTGAAGCCATCGACGCGCAGCCAGCTCAAACACGTGCTGCGCAGCTTTTTGGACCAGCATCTCGATCTGCGGCTGAAAAGTCGGGCGTTTCTGGATCAGATCGAGAATATCGGTTTGTAGAGAGCACAACACAAGAAGCGTTCCGGATCACGATGAGCAGAGTTGCAACGCGAACTCTGCTTCTATTTTTGGGCATTCGTTTACGCAACATGCGAGGGGAAATCGTGGCGAACTAAACGCGCAAGGGGAAAATCACCATGTCAATAAATACCTGGTGTTCCTTGGGTTATCCCTGTCGCTGTTCATCATCTGTGCAGCTTGCGGTACCCATGTAAACGGCGGCGGAGAGGATACGGTTACGGGCAGGGTTGAATTTGTCGTGAGCGGGACGTCTGACGGCAGCAGTGCAATCGCGTTGCCAAACGCAAAGGTACCCAACGATCCGCATTGACATCCGTTTTGCTTTTCGCTATGATAAGTACCAAATGTGATACCGACCGTTGCTGTGAAGGAAAGGAGTAGTCGGCCGCTGGCTGAAAGAGAAGGCGTCGCGCCTTCTCGTGTAGCGAACCGGGGAGGGTGGAAGCCCGGTAGTCATGTCGATGAACGGCGTTCCGGAGCAAGGTGAACAGCAAAAGTGGACGAAGCGGCTGGCATGCCGATTCGTCAAGTAGGGTGGAACCGCGGGAAATCCTCTCGTCCCTACACTGTGGAAGACACGGTGTAGGCGGCGGGAGGTTTTTTTGCTGAATCAGCGAGGAGTGGCTTTTCGGAGCCGCTTCCTGATTCGGCAGGACCAGCGTCCTTTCCAACAGGACTAGATATGGCGCATGGGCGTTCGCAAACACCCAACCGCGCTGCGCAGGCTTCGCTTGGAGCTTTGTTACCTTCAGGAGGTGGAACGAACCATGAAAAAGACCTTTCAAGACATCATCTTGACGCTGCAGAACTTTTGGGCAAAACAAAACTGCCTGATTGTGCAGCCGTACGACGTGGAAAAAGGGGCCGGCACGCTCAACCCGATGACGTTTCTCCGCGCGATTGGGCCGGAGCCGTGGAATGTGGCCTACGTGGAGCCGTCCCGCCGTCCCGCCGACGGCCGTTACGGGGAGAATCCCAACCGCTTGTACCAGCACCATCAGTTCCAGGTGATCATGAAACCGTCGCCGGACAACTTCCAGGAAATCTACCTGGACAGCCTGCGCGAACTGGGCATTGATCCGCTGGAACACGACATCCGCTTTGTCGAGGACAACTGGGAGCACCCGGGACTCGGCGCCTGGGGCCTGGGCTGGGAAGTGTGGCTGGACGGCATGGAAATCACCCAGTTCACCTACTTCCAACAGGTGGGCGGACTGGAATGCAAACCGGTGGCGGTGGAGATCACCTACGGCCTGGAGCGCCTCGCTTCCTACATCCAGGAGAAGGAAAACGTCTTCGAACTGGAGTGGGTCAACGGCTACACCTACGGCGACGTTTTCCTGCAGCCGGAATACGAGCATTCCAAATACACGTTTGAGCTGTCCGACGTGGACATGCTGTTCAACCTGTACAACACCTACGAGGCGGAAGCAAAGCGCCTGATGAAAGAGCGCCTGGTGTTTCCGGCCTACGACTACGTGCTGAAGTGCTCCCACACGTTCAATCTGCTGGATGCGCGGGGGGCGATCAGCGTGACGGAGAGGACCGGCTACATCGCCCGCGTCCGCAACCTGTCCCGCGAAGTGGCCCAAACCTATCTGGCGGAGCGCGAACGGCTCGGCTTCCCCTTGCTGAAAAAAGGCCAATCGAGCGAGGAGCCGGCCGCGCACAAAAGCGCGTCCAGCCGTGAGGAAGGAGTGAACGCAGATGAGTAAGCGCGACTTGTTGCTGGAGATCGGTACGGAAGAAATGCCGGCCCGCTTCGTCGCCGGAGCGGCCGCGCAGTTGAAGGAAAAGGTGGAAAAATGGCTGGCGGCGGAACGGATTCCCTACGACGCGGTCGTTTCGTACGAGACCCCGCGCCGCTTTGCCGTTCATGTGAGCGGACTGGCGGAAAAACAGCCGGACCGCAACGACGAAGCGAAAGGGCCCGCCCGCAAAATCGCCCAGGACGAGTCCGGCAACTGGACCAAGGCGGCGCAGGGCTTTGCCCGCAGCAACGGCGTCGACGTCGACCAGCTCTACTTCAAGGACGTGAACGGCGTCGAGTACGTGTTTGCCCGCAAGTCGGAAGCCGGGAAAGAGACCAGGGAACTGCTGCCCGCGCTGGCCGATGTGATCGCCGGCATGACGTTCCCGAAAAACATGCGCTGGGGCGCGTATGAGCTGAAGTACGTGCGCCCGATCCGCTGGCTGGTGGCGCTCTTCGGCGAAGACGTGATCGAGATGGAGATCGCCGGCGTAAAGGCGGGACGCGTGACGCGCGGCCACCGCTTCCTCGGCAGTCAGGAGGTGACGCTGACCCAGCCGGGCGAGTACGCGGCCAAGCTGGCGGAACAGTACGTCATCGTCGACCCGGACGAGCGGCGCCGTTCCATCGTCGAGCAGATTCGCCGCATGGAGCGGGAAAACGGCTGGCGCATCCCGATGGACGAGGGCCTGCTGGACGAAGTGGTCCATCTGGTCGAGTATCCGACCGCGCTGTACGGCACGTTTGACGAAGCGTTCCTGTCCATTCCGCGCGAGGTGCTGGTCACCTCCATGCGCGAGCACCAGCGCTACTTCCCGGTGGAGGATGAGAACGGCCACCTGCTCAACCACTTCGTCACCGTCCGCAACGGCGACAGCCGCGCGCTGGACAACGTGGCCAAAGGAAACGAAAAAGTGCTGCGCGCCCGCCTGTCCGACGCCCGTTTCTTCTACGAGGAGGATCAAAAGCTGTCGATTGAAAGCTGCCTGAAGCGGCTGGAGACGATCGTCTTCCACGAAGAACTGGGGACGATCGGGGACAAGGTGCGCCGGGTTCGCGACCTCGCAGGCCGCATCGCCGGACGGCTGGAGCTGGGCGAAGCGGAAGCTGCCCGCGTGGACCGCATCGCCGAGATTGCCAAGTTTGACCTGGTGACCAACATGGTGGGCGAATTCCCCGAACTGCAGGGCATCATGGGCGAGGATTACGCCCGCAAGGCCGGCGAGAGCGAAGCGGTGGCCCGGGGTGTCTTCGAACACTACCTGCCCCGTTTTGCCGGCGACCAACTGCCGCAGTCTGCCGAAGGAGCGGCTGTCAGCATCGCGGACAAGCTGGACACGATTGTCGGCTGCTTCTCCATCGGCATCGTCCCCACCGGCTCGCAGGACCCGTACGGACTGCGCCGGATGGCGGCGGGGATCGTGGCGATCCTGCTCGACCGCGGCTGGAAGCTGCCGCTGGACCGCTTGTGGGACGCCGCGCTGGACATCTATGCCGCTCAGGGCGTAACCAAGCGCGACAGGGATGAGGTGAAGAAAGACCTGGCCGATTTCTTCGCGCTTCGTCTGAAAAATGCGCTGCAGGAAGAACAGATCCGTTACGATGTGATCGACGCCGTGCTGTCGGCTGACATCGCGCTGGTGCCGGACGTGCTGGCCAAAGCGAAAGCGCTGATGGCGGCGGTGCAGGCGGACGACTTCAAGCTGACCGTGGAACAGTTCAACCGGGCCGGCAACCTGGCGCAGAAAGCGGAGGACGACGCGATCGACGAAGCCGTCTTTACCGAGGACGCGGAGCGCGCCTTGTACAAGGCGTATCTGTCCGTGCGGGAGCAGGTGGAGGGCCTCGACGATCAGGCTGCGGTGCTGTCGACGCTGTCCCAGTTGCGCGAGCCCATCCAATCGTTTTTCGACGCCGTCATGGTCATGGCGGACGATCAGGCCGTCCGCCGCAACCGGCTGGCGCTCTTGCTCGGCATCTCCCGCCTGATCGGCGCATATGCTGATTTTTCCAAACTGGTTTTCGCCTGATGACTGGCTCCACACGCCTCCGCCTGCCCGGCGGGGGCGAGCTTTTTTCCCGCGGAAAGAAGGAAAATCCACGCGAATAGAGTAATACTAGGGATAGGTACCAGACATGAACCGGGGTGATTGGTCATCGAGCTTACCAAACGACAAGAGCAGATCTTACAGATCGTAAAGGATGAAGGACCGATTACCGGCGAGCAGATCGCGGAGCGGCTCAACCTGACCCGGGCTACGCTGCGCCCCGACCTGTCGATCCTTACGATGTCAGGTTATTTAGAAGCCAGACCTCGTGTCGGTTATTTTTATGCAGGCAGACCTGCCGGCTCGGTCATAAGTGAACGGCTTCACAAGCTTCTCGTCAACGACTACAAGGCGATGCCCATCGTTGTTTCCGAATCGGCTTCCGCCTACGACGCGATCGTGACACTGTTTCTGGAAGACGTAGGCACATTGTTCGTCGTCAACCAGAAAGGCTATCTGGCCGGCGTTCTCTCCCGCAAGGACCTGCTGCGCGCCTCGCTCGGCAACAAATCGCTGGAAGACGTGCCGGTCGGGATCATCATGACCCGCATGCCGAACATTGTGACCTGTCAACCGGAGGACACCCTGTATACGGCCGCCAAAAAGCTGATCGATTTTCAGATCGACTCGCTGCCCGTTGTCCGTCCCGCCGAGGGAGAGGACAGCCGAAATTACGAGCTGGTGGGCAGGGTGACGAAGACGACGATCGCCAAGGCGTTTGTGGAATTGGGCAGCGAATCGAAAGTCTAGGAGGAGAAGCGATACACATGGCTCAACAAGCACAGCTCATCTATGTCGTCTCTGATTCCATCGGCGAAACCGCCGAGCTGGTCGTCCGCGCAGTGGCCAGCCAATTTGACCGTTTCGCGATCGACGTGCACAAGTACCCCTATATAGAAGACAAGGAATCCATCGACGAAATCATCGCTTCGGCCAAGGAATCGAAAGCGATGATCGTTTTTACGTTGGTGGTGCCCGAACTGAAGTCGTACATCGTGGAGCAGGCCGCCCGACACGCCATTCCTGTCGTCGACGTGATGGGGCCGCTGATGAACACCCTGCAGGAGATGCTCCACGAACCGCCGATTGGCAAACCGGGTCTGGTTCGTCGCCTGGACGAGGAGTATTTCCGCAAGGTGGACGCCATCGAGTTTGCCGTCAAGTACGACGACGGCCGCGACCCGCGCGGGCTCCTGCGCGCTGACGTGGTGCTGATCGGCGTCTCCCGCACGTCGAAAACGCCGCTCTCTATGTACCTGGCCAACAAACGGCTGAAGGTGGCCAACGTGCCGCTCGTGCCGGAAGTGGAACCGCCGGAGGAACTGTTCCAACTCCCGCCGGAGCGCTGTATCGGGCTGACCATCAACCCCGAGCAGTTGAACAGCATCCGCACCGAGCGCCTGAAGGCCCTGGGCCTGACTGCGCAGGCTAACTACGCCAATCTGGAACGGATCAACGAAGAACTGGCCTATTCGCAGCGGATCATGAAGCGGATCGGCTGCCCGGTGATTGACGTCTCCAACAAGGCTGTGGAAGAGACGGCCAACATCATCTTGGAAATGATTCGCAAAAACAAGCTGCGCGGCGAAAAGAAGTAGAGCAAAAAAAGGGTTTTGGCGTTTCTTGTAGAAGAAGAGATAGCCGTCCTTCCTCTCGGGATGCGGCGGCGCGGCGTTTATAGTCTGCGGAAATGTGGAAAAGTAGAAAAGGAGTGCATTTCCAAGAAGGAAAATGACGAATTTTGACGAACTAAATATCCTCATTGCGCGATTCTCTAAAAAGGTGGAAAGACATGGCTGGTCCCTATTCAGCTGATTTTGTGAACCGAGTCCGTGCCGCTGTGGACATCGTGGACGTGGTGGGAGAATACGTTCAGCTCCGGAAAAGCGGGCGGGCGTTCCTCGGTCTTTGTCCGTTCCACTCGGAAAAGACACCCTCCTTCAACGTCAACGCGGAACGACAGTTTTTTCATTGCTTTGGCTGTGGGGCAGGCGGAGATGTCTTTTCCTTTTTAATGAAGATGGAGCAGTTGACCTTCCCCGAAGCGCTGCACAAGCTGGCGGAACGCGCGGGGATTGAGCTGCCTCCGACGCACGGCAAGGAGGATGACGATCCGCCGGAGAATCGGGCCAAGCAGGCGATGCTGAAGGCCCACCAGTTGGTCGGCAAACTGTACCACTACGTCCTGACGGAAACGCCCTACGGGAAGGAAGCGATGACGTATCTGTCGAAGCGCGGCCTTTCGCCGCAGACCATTGCGGAATTTCAGATCGGGTTCGCGCCGGATTCGTGGGATTTCGTCACACAGTTTCTGCAAAAGCGCGGCTTTTCCCTGGACCTGATGGTGGAAGCGGGACTCTTGGCCAAAAGTGAAGCGGGCAACATCTTTGACCGCTTTCGCGGACGGATCATGTTCCCCATCCACGATTCGCAGGGCAACATCATCGGCTTTGGCGGCCGGCTGCTGGATACCGCTTCCGCGTCCAGGCAGCAGGCCAAACAGCCCAAGTACCTGAACAGCCCGGAAAGTCCGCTGTTCAACAAGAGCGCCACCTTGTTCAATCTGCACCGGGCCCGTCCTTTCATGCGAAAGCGGAAGCAGGCGCTGCTGTTCGAGGGCTACGTCGATGTCGTCTCGGCATGGCAGGCCGGTTTTCCCCAGGGCATCGCCACACTGGGAACCGCGCTTACCGAGCAGCAGGCGCGGATCATCCGCCGCAACGTGGAACAGGTCGTCCTCTGCTATGACGGAGACGCTGCCGGCCAGGAGGCGACGGCCAAGGCGATTCACGTGCTGCAGGAGGCCGGACTGATCGTGCGGGTGGCTCCGCTGCCGCAGGGAACGGACCCCGACGATTACATCCGCCAGCACGGCCCGGAGGCGTTTTCGCAGCAGGTGCTGCTGCAGGCGATGCCGGTTACCGCGTTTCGCCTGAAACATTTGCGCGCCAGCCACGTAATACAGGATGAGACGGATCAGGCGCAGTTCATCGAGAAGGCGCTTGCGATCGTCAACGAACTGAACAGCCCGGTAGAGCGGGACTTGTATTTGCGGCAGTTGGCGGAAGAATACGCGATTTCGCTTGACACGCTCAAGTGGGAGGCCCGGCGGCTGTACAAACAGCAAAAAAGTAACAGCCACAGGGATAAAGTATCGCCAGCATGGAATAATAGTATAAATAATGGCAAAGTTACGCTCGCAAAAACACTGCCGCCCGCTTACCACACGGCCGAGCGTATGCTGCTGTACTACATGATGCGAAACCGGCACATCGCCGAACGCGTCCAGACGGAGTGCAGCGCCTCTTTTCAGGTGGATGAACATGACGCGCTGGCCGCCTACCTGTACGCCTATTTCGCGGAAGGACATCCGGAAGACCCTGGACAGTTTATCCATTACCTGCAAGATGAATCGTTAAAGCAATTAGCCTCGGGATTGGCGATGATGGAGTGTAGAGAAGACGTATCTGATCAAGAGATCGGGGACTACATCAAGCAAGTGAATCACTACCCGAAGCGCGCCGAGCTGGAGCGTCTGCGCGAGGAACAGCGCAGCCTGCATCTCCAAGCCTCCTCCGCGGACAGCGAGGAAGCGCGCAGAGAACTGGAAATTCAAGCAGCCGTCATAGGGATGAAGATTCTTGAATTGGAAAATGCTTTAAAGGAAGGGTAGCATCCGATCATTCCCGGGGAAGGAGGGATAGTAGATGAACAAACAAAACATCACGTCAGACATGGAAGCAGCGTCCATTGAACAAGTGAAGGAACAGTTGGTCGAGTTGGGTAAAAAGCGCGGCGTGCTGTCGTACAAGGAAATCATGGAACGCCTCTCCGGATTTGAACAAGACTCGGACCAAATGGATGAGTTCTTTGAATATCTGAGCGATCAGGGCATCGAGCTGAACAACGACAGCGATGACGACGACGATGTGGACGATTTGATCATGAAGGATGAGGACACCGAAGAGTTCGACTTCGACGATCTCTCCGTACCGCCCGGAATTAAGATCAACGACCCTGTACGAATGTACCTGAAGGAAATCGGCCGTGTTCCTCTGCTTTCCGCCGAAGAGGAGATCAAACTGGCGCAGCGGATCGAGCAGGGGGATGAGGAGGCAAAGCGGCGTCTGGCGGAAGCCAACCTGCGCCTGGTGGTGTCCATCGCCAAGCGTTACGTCGGCCGCGGCATGCTGTTCCTCGACTTGATTCAGGAAGGAAACATGGGCTTGATCAAAGCCGTTGAGAAATTCGACTACCGCAAGGGATACAAGTTCAGCACCTACGCGACCTGGTGGATCCGCCAGGCCATCACCCGCGCCATCGCCGACCAGGCGCGCACGATCCGCATCCCGGTTCACATGGTGGAAACCATCAACAAGCTGATCCGCGTATCCCGCCAACTGCTGCAGGAACTGGGACGAGAGCCGCTGCCGGAAGAGATCGCGGAAAAAATGGATCTGACGCCGGAAAAAGTGCGGGAGATCATGAAGATCGCACAGGAGCCGGTGTCGCTGGAAACGCCGATCGGGGAAGAAGACGACTCCCATCTGGGCGACTTTATCGAAGACCAGGATGCGCTGGAGCCGTCTGACGCAGCCGCTTACGAACTCTTGAAAGAGCAGTTGGAAGACGTGCTGGACACGCTGACCGATCGCGAAGAAAACGTGCTTCGCCTGCGTTTTGGCTTGGATGACGGGCGGACCCGCACGCTGGAAGAAGTGGGGAAAGTGTTTGGCGTGACCCGCGAGCGGATTCGCCAGATCGAAGCGAAAGCCCTGCGCAAACTTCGCCATCCGAGCCGCAGCAAACGCTTAAAAGATTTCCTCGAATAACCGATATAGGTAGTAAGTGGCCTACGTGAAGCCGGCGTAGGCTTTTCTTTTTCCATCGGGCAAACGATACGCTTCCGGCGGCTGCCGCTGTTTGCCCTCCACCTTAGTACCTGTCGTGAGGAGGGGCTCGCGTTGGACGACCAGCGCAAACGCATCATCATCGCCGAGATCGAAAACTGGCGGCGCAACAACCTGCTGCCTGAACATTACTGCATCTTTTTGTTGAACCTGTACACCGAAGGAGATCGTCCGCCAACTCCCGCTGCGGTGGGCAAAGGAGGAGAGAAGGGAACAGGATCCGGTTCGGCGGCTGCGGGGGGGACGAAAACAACGCGGCCGTACGTGTCTGGGAGCGGCCATCCCGTATCGGGGAAGATGATCCTGGCCTGGCTGTTGGGCGCCTGCCTGATTGCAGGAACGATCTTACTTGCTTTCCATTTTAACCGTTTTACCCCCTTAATGCAAATTGCCATCTTTGCCTGTTTTGCGCTCGCCTTCTATATCCTGGCAGTCGTTTTCCGGCGGTCTGCCACACCTTTGCCCCATCTTTTGCTGGGGTTGTCGTCCCTGGTGCTGATTTTCGGCGGGGTCTACATCCTCAACCAATGGGAGGGGCCGCTCCCGCTCTTGCTCGCGTACCTGGCCGTTGTCTGCCTGCTGTGGTGCGCCAGCGCGTTTCTGTTCGGCTATGAGTATCTGCTGTACTGCGGCCTGATCGGCCTCAGCCTGGTGTACGGAGTGGCGACGCTGGAGCGAGTGGGGACCGAGTATGCCTGGTGGCGGGCGGAGCTGTACTGGGTGCCGATTGCCGGCCTGATGACCGGGCTCGGGTTTTTGCTGCACGGCCGTCAGCCGAAATGGGCAGGCGTGCTGGCCGTCTGCGGCATGATCATCTGGTTTGGCGCGGAGATTCAGTCCCTCTACATTCCCCAGGCGCGGCAGGACGTCATCCAGCTTCTGCTGTTCGTCAAGGTCTTCGCGAGTTCCGTGCTGTTTTTTATGACCCGTTCCTACTGGTTTCAATGGCTCAGGCTGTAGAGCCTGTTTGGCCTGTGGATGAGAAAGGTGTACGATTGGTCTACATGCGACGTGCGAGGTGAAACATGTGGAAAGCAAATGGCGGGTATTGATCTTCATCGTGTTGACCGCCGTGTTCTTCGGCGTCGAGACGTTTGCCAAAGTGGTCAACGTTCCGACCTACAATCTCGGGTACATTCTGGGCATTCTCTCGTTCATGGCGGGGATTGTCATCGGGGCGCGCAGGCGGTAAGCGCGCCTTTTTTCTTTCAGCCAAGATCGGCGAAAAACTTTTCTGAAAAAACATACACATCCGACAGTTTGCTGGTGTATAATGGTGATACGATCTGAACAAACGCTCAGTCAGAACGGAAGACACGTTGATGATCTTGTAAAAAAGCGCTTGCAAGGAGGCGGACAACCATGCATTTTGACTTGACGGAAGAACAGCGGATGCTGAAAAGCATGATCCGTTCGTTCGCCGATGAAGTAGTGGCGCCGGGAGCGGATGAGCGGGATCGCACCAAGGCGTTTCCCGTGGATATTTTTAGGCAGTTGGCCGAGCTGAATCTGCTCGGGCTGCCGTTTCCCGAGGAGTACGGCGGTGCGGGGGCGGATACGGTCAGCTTTGCCATCGTCGTCGAAGAGCTGAGCCGTGCGTGCGGTTCGACCGGGATCACCTATTCGGCCCACATCTCGCTGGGCGGGGCGCCGCTCGCCCTGTTTGGTACGGAAGCGCAAAAGGCGAAGTACCTGACGAAAATCTGCTCCGGCGAGAGCCTGGGCGCCTTTGGCCTGACGGAGCCGAACGCCGGGTCGGACGCGGGCGGCACGAAAACGACCGCCGTGCGGGACGGCGGCGAGTGGCTGATCAATGGGTCGAAGTGCTTCATCACCAATGCCTCGTACGCCCAATTTCTCGCGTTGACGGCCGTTACGGAGAAAGAAAAAGGTTCGCGGGGCATCACCGCGTTCATCGTACCGACAGATGCGCCCGGCTTTACGGTGCTGGCCAACTACGAAAAGCTGGGCCTGCACAGCTCCAACACGACGGAGCTGATTTTGGAAAACGTCCGCGTGCCGGACGAGAACATCCTCGGAAAGCCGGGCGAGGGCTTCAAACAATTTCTGATCACGCTGGACGGCGGGCGCATCGGCATCGGCGCGATGGCTGTGGGCATCGCCCAGGCAGCTTACGACAAGGCGCTGCAGTACGCCCGGCAGCGGACGGCGTTCGGTCAGTCCATTTCCAAGTTTCAAGCCATCCAGCACAAGCTGGCGGACATGGCGATGCAGATCGAATTGGCCCGCAACATGGTGTACAAGGCGGCCTGGCTGAAAGACAACGGCCGCCCGTTCACCAAGGAAGCGGCGATGGCGAAGCTGTACGCGTCGGAAGTGGCGATGGCCGTCACCCATCAGGCGATCCAGATCCACGGCGGCTACGGGTACATGCGCGAATACCAGGTGGAGCGCTTCTTCCGCGACGCCCGTCTGCTGGAAATCGGCGAAGGCACTTCGGAAATCCTGCGAAACGTGATCGCCCGCGAAATCGGCTGTTAGCGGTTGGCGTGCGTATTCCCCGCCTTGACGAAAGGCGGGGTTTTTTGCGCTTTTTTGCATTGGGCAATCTTGGACAAATAGGGTAGAATAAAGGACATGGAAGGTGAAGAGTAGGTATGACATCATCATTGATCATTTCCAAGCGGCTTGAGACGATTGCCCGCTATTGTCCGCAGGGAGCCCGCGTCGCCGACATCGGTTCGGACCACGCGTTACTGGCTTCTTATTTGCTTGTGCGGGGCATCGCGTCGTTTGTGATCGCCGGAGAGCTGAACGAAGGTCCGTACCAGGCGGCTCTCCGACAAATCCAGACGCTGGCGCTGCGCGACCGCGCGTCGGTGCGCAAGGGGGACGGGCTGTCGGTCCTCCGTCCGGGCGAAGTGGACGCGGTCTGCATCGCCGGCATGGGCGGTCAACTGATTGTCTCGATTCTCGCCGCCGGGGCTGACAAGCTGGAGGGAGTCCGGCGCTTGATCCTGCAGCCCAATGTGGGAGAAGAACTGGTCCGCCGCTGGCTGCTGGAAAACGGTTGGCAGTTGGTGGCGGAATCCATTTTGGAAGAAGACGGCATCATCTACGAAATCCTCGTGGCGGAGCGGGGAGAGCCGGCCAAGCCGTACGAAGGGAAGGAGCGCAGCCTGGAGGAACTGCTGCGCATCGGTCCGTTCCTGTGGGAGGAAAAGTCGCCGATCCTCCTGAAAAAGTGGCGGCAGGAGCGGGACAAGTGGCAGCGGGTGCTGTCCCAACTGCAGCAGTCCCGCAAGCCGGAAGCGGCGGAGCGGACCCGGCAGATCGAAGCGGAACTGGAATGGTTAGACGAGGTGATCGCATGTTTGCACACGGACAAACGGTAATCCAATACGTGGAGCGGCTGGCGCCCAAAGCGCTGGCGCTGGAAGGGGACAAGATCGGTCTGCACGTCGGGACGCTGCAGAAGCAGGTAAAAAAAGTGATGGTGGCCCTTGACGTGCTGGAAGAGGTCGTCGACGAAGCCATCGCCGAAAAAGTGGACCTGATCGTCGCCCACCACGCGGTGATTTACCGGCCGCTCAAGCACTTGCGCACGGATCTGGCGGCCGGGCGGGTCTATGAGAAACTTTTGAAGCACGACATCGCCGTCTACACGGCGCACACCAACCTCGATGCCGCCGCCGGCGGACTGAACGACTGGCTGGCCGAAGCGATCGGTCTGGGCGATGTGGAGGTGCTTGACGTTAGCTATCAGGAGGCGTTGAAAAAACTGGTCGTCTACGTCCCGCTTTCCCATCGGGACGCAGTGTTTCAGGCCGTTTCCGAGGCAGGAGCCGGTTGGGTCGGCAACTACAGCCACTGTTCGTTCCAGGTGGAGGGAACGGGGACGTTTTTGCCGCGGGAGGGAACCAATCCTCACATCGGTCAGCAGGGAACGCTGGAGCGGGTGGAAGAAGTCCGGCTGGAGACGGTGATGCCCGCTTCCCGTCAGGCGGCCGTGATCAAGGCGATGCTGGCCGCCCATCCGTACGAGGAGGTCGCCTACGACGTGATTCCGCTGGAGGCGTCCGGCGCCGGGCTGGGAATCGGCCGAATCGGCAAGCTGCCGCAGCCCGTGACGCTGCGTGAGCTGGCGGAGCGGATCAAGGAGCGTTTCTCGCTTTCGGGCGTTCGCGTCGTCGGCGACCTGGACGCCACCGTGCGCAAAGTGGCGGTGGTTGGCGGGGACGGCAGCTCGTTTGTGTCCAAAGCCGTTTTTCGCGGAGCCGACGTGTTCGTGACGGGCGATATCGGCTATCATACCGCTCACGACGCGCAGGCGGAGGGACTCTTCATCATCGACGCCGGCCACAACATTGAAAAAATCATGAAAGAGAAGCTGGCTTCCTATCTGGCGGAACAGTTGAAAGCAAACGGCTACCAGACGGAAGTGTTCGCATCCTCCGTACACACGGATCCGTTCCAATTTGTGTAAGCAGGCCGCGCGCGCGCCGACGTCAGGCGGAAGGCCCGCGTTTGACCGCAGGCGGAGCGCCGGGGCGGTTTGCGGAAGGTGCGTGTGAGCAAAACGTTAGGGGGATTTTTGTGCGAAAGACAATCCAAATCATGGCGTGCGGGCTGCTCGTCTCTGGGCTCTTCGCCCCCGTTACCGCCCGCGCCAGCGAAGGGGTCGTCCCGTATGGGGACATCGGCAAACACTGGGCCAAAGCGGCGATCATCCGCGGGGTGAAGGCCGGATTGTTTACGGCGGGCGCCGGCATCGACCGCTTTTATCCGGAACGGGAGATGACCCGGGCCGAGTTTCTCGTCCTGGTGGATCGGCTGTACGAGCAGGGGCAGCTTCATCTGTACCCGCTCACCTTTTTGTCCGAACACGAGGAGTACGGCCAGGGAGAAGGGTTTGACGAGCCGTATCTGCCATACGCGGACGTGGACCGGCTGACCTGGATGTACGATCCGATCCTGCGCGTCTCCGTTTTGCTGGAGCGCCTGTACGGTCCCGGGGCGATTCAGCAGGTGTTTCCCGGAAAGGAACTGCATCCCGACCAGCCCATCACCCGCGAGGAAGCGGCCAAACTGCTGCAGATGTACGCAATGTGCGCGGACGGGGAGCAGGCCTGGCAGAACATCACCGCAGCGGGGTGGATGGACGGCCGGCCGGAGGAGAAGCTGAAGCGGGGGGAAGCGGCCGTCGTGGCCGACCGACTGCTCGCATCCATGCAGGGGGACCTGCTGCTGCCGCTGCTCGATTACAACGGCCAAAAGTTTCCGACGGTTCCGGAGATTCGGGAACTGTTCCCGCTGTTCGCGACGTACACGAATCAGATGACCAAGGACGAAGAGACGTTTGTCCATGCGGTGGAAGCGATCCGCAGCCACGAAGACAGCGAGCAGACGTTCGCCGACCTGAAGCGGCTGGCCGCGTCCACGTTTGACAACCGGATCGGGGTGCACTACTACCTGAGCTGGGACCCGGGGACCCCGCTTTCGGAAAATCTGGACCAGGCGTTTTCCGCCATCGACGCGTATTTCGCTGACAAGATCATCCTGCCCGACACGCTTCGCCTGCTCTGTGCCAACGTCTATGACATCGCGCTGCAGATGGGAGCGGAAGACCCTGCCGTGTACGGGCGTGTCCTGGAGCGTTTGGGCAGCTACGAACCAAAAGTGCGGCAAGGTTCCGAAGAATGGCAATCGCTGGCCGTTTACCTGGCCGCGCTGGAAGCGAAAAGCGGAAAAACGGAAGAGGCGCTGGTCCGTTACCGCTCGTTTGCCGACAAAAAGCCGGAAGCGCTGCTCAACGCGGTGTACTATCTGGTGGAAGCCAACCACTTGGATGAAGCGGAGACGTGGCTGGCCAGTCCGGACATCTCCGAGGCGACAGAAGCGGTCCAGCAGTTGGCCCGGCTGCTGTCCCAGGAGCTTGCCGTGCTGAAGCAGCAGCCTTCGCTGGTCACGGACCTGGCGCATACGCTCAAACGGATGGACAACAAGGACGGCTACATCGTCCACGGGGAGTCGGTGCTGCGCGGCTTTTTGCTGAAGTACACGCAGGAAGTGGACCAACGCGATCAGATCGGCCACACGTTCGGCATCTTCCAGTCCCCGCAGCAGCTTGTGCTGGACAAGTGGGAGAGCTACACCGACGGCCGCAAGAACGTGCAGTACGAACGCGATTTTGAACGCGGGACCTGGGAAAAAAGCAGCGTCAAAGAGCCGGAGTTCCTCCACGAATGGGTGGACGATATCAGCATCGCGGAACGGGCGCGGACACTGCACGCCCGGTATTACAAGCAGTCGCTCGGCCGTTACGAGGTCATCACCGAGTGGATTCCCGGTCCCGCTTTGGCGGAGCGGGTGAAGCACCGCTCGTTTGGCGCCGGTACGGTAAAGCAGATCCCCGTGTACATGACCAAGTACTACATCGACCGCGACACGGATTTGCTGGTGCAGCGGGTCTGGCGCTACGAGGAGATTTACGACACCCAGGAGTACGTGGCCTATGCGGGCAAGGAAACGTATGCATTCCCCTATGAGGTGCACGTGCGAATTCCGGACGAAGCGGTGAAGGGGGCGACACGATGAAGCGCATGATCACAGGGCTGCTCGCCGCTGTTCTGACGGCCGTTTCCGTCCCCGTGCAGGCGGAGGAGCAGCCGTTTGCGGAGACGGCGGAAGTGTTTCAGTATGTACTGGACAACCATTTGAGCAAGCCCACCGCCAAGCAGTTGGTACAGGGAGCACTCAGCCATGTCAGCGAAGAGGCGGGCAGACAAGCACACCTGACGCTGAAGCCTTCGGCGGACGACGACACGCTGCCGGAGATGGAGCAGCGGTTGGCGGAATGGCAGCGTGCCGCACGACTGGATGAAACGGCGCTGAACCGCTGGGCGATTGACGGGATGCTTGCCACACTGGACGACCCGCACACGATGTTTTTCACCCGGGACGACCTGCAGATGTTTGAGGCGGGCGTCGAAAACCAGTTTGTCGGTTTTGGTTTCCGGCTGCGGATGCAGGACGGGCTGCTGGTGATCCGCGACATCGTGCCGCAGTCGCCGGCCGCCGCTTCCGAGCTGAGGAAAGGAGATCAACTGCTGGCGGTAGACGGCAAGTCCCTCAAGGGCAAAAGCTTTGAGGAAGCATTCGCCATGCTGCGAGGGGAAGAAAACAGCGAAGCGGTTCTGACCATCTACCGGCCTTCGGAAAAACGGGAAAAACAGGTCCGCCTGAAGCGTGCCGCCGTGACGATGCCCGAAGTGGAAGGAGACCTGTTTGAAGGCGGCGCGATTGGGTACGTCAGTCTGGCCACCTTCGGATCGGAAGCGGCCGTACAGCTTCGTGACAAGCTGGACCAGCTTTCCCGCATCCGGCCCTTGAAAGGGCTGATCCTGGATTTGCGCGACAACAGCGGCGGCTACCTGTCCACCGCCCGTGACGTGGCCAGCCTGTTTATGGAAGAAGGCCTGCTGATGTACACGACCAACCGCAACGGCGTGGAGGTGGAGACCTGGGTACGAAACGGCCGGGACGTCGGGTATCCCGTCCGCATTCTCGTCAACGAAGGGACCGCCTCCGCGTCCGAACTGGTGGCCGGGGCCCTGCGCGACCACGGCATTGCCGTGCTGGTGGGAACCAAAACCTACGGAAAAGGCAGCGCGCAGCAGATCATTCCGCTGTCCAACGGGGATGCCCTGAAGCTGACGCTGCACGAATACTTCACTCCCAAGCGCACCGTGGTCAATCACGTCGGACTGGAACCGGACCTCGCGGTGGAGGACTACGCGGCGCAGGTCGTGGAAGCTCTTCGATCCCTCGACATACAGGCGTATCGCCTGACGGAAGAGAACGGCGACACGGTGATCAACGGCATCGCGTTTCCCACTGTCGATCCCCTGTTCAAACGGGAAAACGGCCAGTGGCTGGTGCGGGCGGCCGTACTCTCCCGGCTGCTCGGCGACTCCGCCGTCGGGGAGCAGGATTACGTGCCGATCGCTCCGTATCTGCAGCGGTACAAAACGCTCGTGTTGCAGCAAAACAACGACCAGCCGGTGCTCGTCTACACGGCGGCAAAACCGGCCGCGTCCCGCTGAATCGAGGCCCCTGCCGAAGAAGGCAGGGGCTTTTCCTCTGCATAGAGCACCTGAAAAGACAAACACTAACATGTGCGACAAACACTAACGGACAAGGAAGGCAGACGGATGAAAAAAGTACTCCTCTTCCTCATCGACTCCATGATGTCGGATGTGCTGGAGCGATGCATAGCGATGGGTAAAGCGCCCGGTTTGAAGTTTTTCATGGAGCGGGGACAGTACATTCCGGACTGCGTGACCGTGTTTCCGACCATGACCGCCTCGATCGATTGTTCGCTTGTCACGGGCGTATACCCCGATCAGCACAAGGTACCGGGTCTGATCTGGTACGATCCGGAGACGAACCGGATGATCAACTATATAAACGGAACCGCTTCGGTTGGGAAACTCGGCCTCGAACACTGTGCGGAAAACGTGCTGTTCGACTTGAACGAACGCCACCTCAGCCGGGACGTAAAAACGATACACGAGGTGCTGGAGGAAAACGGGCTGGTCTCGGGCTCGATCAACGTGATCGCCCACCGCGGGCACAAGCGCCACAAGGTCCACATGCCGCCCGTGCTGGATGCCGTCACCCGCTTCAGCATGCGCGAAAAAGCGAGCGGCCCCACGATCATGAGCCTGGGCACGCTGGTCCGGCCCGCCCTCTTTCGCCCGATTGTGTGGAATTGGGCGCAGTCTGCCGCCAAGGGGTACGGCATCAACGACACGTACGCCATCGACGTCCTGATCGAAGTGGTCAACAGCGGCAAGCAGCCGGATTTTACCCTGATCTATCTCCCGGAGAACGACCACAAGCTGCACGTCTCGCCGCACAAGGCGGTTCAGCATCTGGCCGAAGTGGATG
>NZ_CP109943.1:1415000-3077500 GCF_001673705.2 Brevibacillus sp. WF146 | reverse complement strand
AGGGTTCCTGGGGAAGGCTCGTCCTCCCAGGGTTAGTCGGGACCTAAGCTGAGGCCGAAAGGCGTAGGCGATGGACAACAGGTTGATATTCCTGTACCACCTCCATTCCGCTTGAGCAATGGCGTGACGCAGGAGGATAGGGCGAGCGGCCTGCTGGATGGCCGTCCAAGCAGCAAGCCTGGTGTGTAGGCAAATCCGCACACCGCCAAGGGCAAGCTGTGATGGCGAGGGAAATATAAGTACCGAAGTCCCTGATTTCACACTGCCAAGAAAAGCGTCTAGCGAGGAATGAGGTGCCCGTACCGCAAACCGACACAGGTAGGCGAGGAGAGAATCCTAAGGTGCGCGGGAGAACTCTTGCTAAGGAACTCGGCAAAATGGCCCCGTAACTTCGGGAGAAGGGGCGCCCCGGTAGGGTCAGGGCCCCCGCCCGACGCGAGCGTCAGCTTTCGTCGGGTGGGCCCGAGCCCGAGGGGGCCGCAGTGAAAAGGCCCAAGCGACTGTTTAGCAAAAACACAGGTCTCTGCGAAGCCGCAAGGCGAAGTATAGGGGCTGACGCCTGCCCGGTGCTGGAAGGTTAAGGGGATGAGTTAGCGCAAGCGAAGCTTTGAACCGAAGCCCCAGTAAACGGCGGCCGTAACTATAACGGTCCTAAGGTAGCGAAATTCCTTGTCGGGTAAGTTCCGACCCGCACGAAAGGCGTAACGACTTGGGCGCTGTCTCGGCAAGAGACCCGGTGAAATCATAATACCTGTGAAGATGCAGGTTACCCGCGACAAGACGGAAAGACCCCATGGAGCTTTACTGTAGCCTGATATTGGACTTTGGTACGATCTGTACAGAATAGGTGGGAGCCTGAGAAGCCGGTGCGCCAGCATCGGTGGAGGCGCCGTTGGGATACCACCCTGATCGTATCGGAGTTCTAACCCGCGGCCCTGATCGGGTCGGGGAACAGTGTCAGGTGGGCAGTTTGACTGGGGCGGTCGCCTCCTAAAAGGTAACGGAGGCGCCCAAAGGTTCCCTCAGAATGGTCGGAAATCATTCGTAGAGTGTAAAGGCAGAAGGGAGCTTGACTGCGAGACCTACAAGTCGAGCAGGGACGAAAGTCGGGCTTAGTGATCCGGTGGTTCCGCATGGAAGGGCCATCGCTCAACGGATAAAAGCTACCCTGGGGATAACAGGCTTATCTCCCCCAAGAGTCCACATCGACGGGGAGGTTTGGCACCTCGATGTCGGCTCATCGCATCCTGGGGCTGAAGTAGGTCCCAAGGGTTGGGCTGTTCGCCCATTAAAGCGGTACGCGAGCTGGGTTCAGAACGTCGTGAGACAGTTCGGTCCCTATCTGTCGCGGGCGCAGGAAGTTTGAGGAGAGCTGTCCTTAGTACGAGAGGACCGGGATGGACGCACCGCTGGTGCACCAGTTGTTCCGCCAGGAGCACAGCTGGGTAGCTATGTGCGGACGGGATAAGCGCTGAAAGCATCTAAGCGTGAAGCCCCCTCCAAGATGAGACTTCCCACAGCGTCAAGCTGGTAAGACCCCTCAAAGACGATGAGGTTGATAGGTTCGGTGTGGAAGCGCGGCAACGCGTGGAGCTGACGAATACTAATCGGTCGAGGACTTATCCACTCCATAATCCTTTGCCACCCATGCGTATCCGGTTTTGAAGGCATATATCGCGGAGAGTTACCCAAGAGGCCGAAGGGGACGGTTTGCTAAACCGTTAGTACGCGATTAGCGTAGCGAGGGTTCGAATCCCTCACTCTCCGCCATCTTCCCTACAGCATTCATAAGTGCGTGGCGGTGTAGCTCAGCTGGCTAGAGCGTTCGGTTCATACCCGAAAGGTCGGGGGTTCAAGCCCCTCCACCGCTACCAAAGGGGCATAGTTTAACGGTAGAACGAAGGTCTCCAAAACCTTTGGTGTGGGTTCGATTCCTACTGCCCCTGCCATTTTTCTCCATTTCTTGACAACACGGCGGTCGTGGCGAAGTGGTTAACGCACCGGATTGTGGCTCCGGCATTCGTGGGTTCGAATCCCATCGATCGCCCCATGCATATCGAGGGAGTATAGCCAAGTGGTAAGGCACGGGTCTGCAAAACCTTCACCCCCGGTTCGAATCCGGGTACTCCCTCCACTCATACGTCCCAGTAGCTCAGCTGGATAGAGCAACGGCCTTCTAAGCCGTCGGTCGGGAGTTCGAATCTCTCCTGGGACGCCATCCGTTAAAAATCCCGTAATATCAACGTTTGTCAGCCGGGAATGAGTCCGGCAGGCCGAACGAAAGGTCAACGGTCTACGGTAGGCGTGCGGGGAGAAAGCGGGAACCGATCGCCAGAGAACGTTGACGCGTTAACGGTTAAACCTCCTGCGGATTCGTCAAAAACGAATCAACGGGAGGTTTTGTCGTGTCTACGGATAAACGTACAGGCCGGAAACTCATCCGCGGTCAACGGTCGACGACCGTAAACGAACGCGTGTCCTACGGCCTCGATGACGCATTCGAACTCTTTTATAACGTGAAGAAGGCGGAGGGCATGCGAGAACGCACGCTGGCCGATTATAAGGCCCACTGGCGCTATTTTCGCGCGTGGGTAGACGATAACTACCCCGGCGTAAAAATAAACGATATAACGCCGTCTATTGCGCGAGAGTACTACATCTACATGGCGGATGGGCGGACGAAGTACGAGGGCGTAGAGGGCCGCGAAATCGAAGGACAAGCTCTATCGCCGACGACCGTCGCAATCCGGTTGCGGACGTTGCGGACGATGTTCAACTTCTGGGCGCGCGAACGAATGATCGACATTAACCCGGTCGCTAATTTGAAGCCGCCGAAAGAGGACGAGGACGAAATCGAAGCGTTCACGGACGACCAACTCCGCCTCCTCTTGGCCGCGCCAGATACGCGGACGTTTGCGGGGTTTCGCGACAAAACGCTCATGATGCTCCTTGCAGATACGGGCCTTCGCATTAACGAGGCGCTCGCGTTAACGGCGGAACATATCGACGTGAAAGCGCGTTGCATCCACTTGCCGGCCGCGATGAACAAAAACCGCAAGCCGCGGATTGTGCCGGTATCTCACGAAGTCCTGCGCTTGTTGTTCGAGTTGATGACGGAGAACAAAACGTTCTTCCCGGACGCCGAACACATTTTCCTTACGGCATATGGCGAGCCTTTGACGGGCGATACCGTACGGAAGCGACTAACCCGATACGGGAAACAGGCGGGCATTGACGGGCAAGTCCGGGTGAGTCCGCACACATTCCGTCATTACTTCTGCAAAACGTATCTGCTTAACGGGGGCGACCTATTCACGCTACAACGAATCGTGGGCCACGCGGACATCTCAACAACGCGCAAATACGTACAAATGGACGACGAGAACATACGGGCGCAGCACGCGCAGTTTTCGCCGATCATGCGGCTTCGTGCCGGTAAACGACGCTAGTCCTTCGGGGCTGGCGTTATTTTTTTTGTCCGTAAGTTGTGCGAGATCGAGTTTCGTGCGTTTAACGGAGTAGACAGCGAAAAAAAAAATAATCGGGAGGTGTACAAAATCGAAGTTCGGTTGTTATTAGAGGGTAGAAAGCGAAAAAAAATGCGCGAGGTGATGTACCAATTTTGCTCACTATTGTGCTTATAAAAAGTAAAGAAACCGAAAAGCCCCTCAGGACAGCAGCCTGAGGAGCAGTTCGGCGAGGAGCACGACCCACCATGCTTCCTCGGCGCTGAGGTAAATCGTGATGTTGTAGGTGTTATTGCTGCGATGGTTCAGATCGCAGCCCTCCCTCCCTGTCGTTTTTAGCGCCAAAGCGCTAGGCGTCCGCATTGGCACGACAGAACACCCGAAGGGATTACCAAAATTTTACCACGCGGAGGTGATTTCCGTAAATGTCCGCTGAGCAAAACCTCGTTTCCGTCGAAACCCAGTCGGAATATTCCGTCACAACCGGCCGCCGTGAAACGCGCATCTTCGTAAAGATGTACGTCGAAGCCGCAAGCTCCGGGCTCATCGCGGACATGGGCGCGGAACGGTGGCAGACCCTTTGCGTTCTGGCCTCGTTCATGGACGCGAGTGGCGATTGCTACCCGTCGCAGGAACATATCGCGGCAAGGCTCGGCGTATCGCGCCAGGCGGCAGGAAAGCGGATCAAATCGCTACTCGCGTACAGATGGCGGGGGCGGCCCTTGGTGATCGCGACGAAAGCGCGAGAGGACGGGACACAGCGGTTTGAGAACACGAGGTACACGGTGCTTCCCGTCAGTCAGCTCGCGATATTCGACGGGGAGGCGGAGTCCATGTCCGCTGGAGCCGACACGGGTTGACCCGTATATGGCTCTACTTGACAGTAACTATATCCATCTTTAAACAAGAACCATCTTTTAACTAGATAAGAGATAGCGCTCAGGATTCGTTTCACTCATCCTTCGCGCAGTCTCTATCTATGTATAAACACACAGGCAATCCAACGCGACAAAGGGATCAAGTAACAGGGAGGATGACACATGAGTGTGTATAAGCCTGTTGTTCCAAAATGGGTCGCTGAAATCCTTGAGTTGGAAAAGAAATATAACAACATCCATTACCCATTTAAGTGTAGCGGTAAGACAAGAAAAGACTGGCAAGAGTGGAAACGTAGATACTCAAGGAAGTTAAAGTACGCGCGGTTAAATGGTTGGATCGTCAGTGAGGAGTTAGATAGTTGAACACACGCAACGCGAAGAAAGGATGGTAAAGATGAATGTGCAAGCAAGGCAATCGAACGAGACCGCCGCGCTCTCCAACGACTTGGCTGTTATCGCCGCCGAGATAAATGCCTACAAGCGAGTCGCGGGTGAAGCAATCTTTGAGATCGGGCGGCGACTGAAAGATGTTCGCGATGCTAAACTTGACAGTCAAGACCCGAGAGAGCGACTTATCGCGCAACAACGGGAGGAGGTAGGCGGGTGGATAAAGTGGCTAACTGAGCATGTAGAGTTTACGCGCCAGACAGCTACTAGGTTTATTCAAGCGTTCGAGCAGTTCGGTGATGGTACGCATGCGTACCACCTCCCTATGTATAAGATATTTGACCTAATTTCGATTGAGTGATTGTCCTCTAGATGAGGGCAATAGTCCTCATGGATTGACCGAACTTTGGACTGAATCATGACAAATGCCTCCTTTTTGTAGGTTTAGATACCTATTCTACGCGAGTAAATGTTTTCCTGTTGAAAGGAGCCCGATGCCCATGCCCTGCAAACTCTGCCTCGAACGCGGCAAGACTTGGAACGGAGACGACCCGCGCTGCGCCTTCGAAACCGGCGTATTTTCCCCGGACAACTGGAACTGCGCGACCATGAACGCCTTGCGTGACATCTCCCGCAAAATGCGGACGACCTACCGCGATGACATGGAGGCCGCCTCCATCGGATACGTCCCGTTCGAAGACGGCTATGTCGTTATGACGTGGTACAAGGATCGCGGACGCACCGGCAACGCATTCATCGCGTATGACGACGAACCCATACGCGAACTAACGGAAGCCGACGCGCTACTTGCGATCGAACAAAACCGCTGAAAGGAGCCGATACCTATGCGCATTCTCACCGGAACCTGGCGTCGCCTCACCCCGCGCACCAAGTTGCGTCTGCTCCACGCCTACGCCACGCAAACACATCGCCAGACGCGCTAGAACCGCCCTATAAGCCGCGTTTGCCTCGCGGGTATATTACGGGTACCATGCGCAAACCAAACGCTCTACGCGGCGTATAAACGGTCTCAGACGATAACTATACGAGGAGGTAACGTATGCTCACGATAAAACCCGGCGACCGCGTCCGCGTGCTGACGGGATGGTACGCGGGCCAGATCGGAAGGGTCTACGCGATTGGACGGCGCGACAACTATCCGATTCACGTCGAGTTCCCGAATAAGGACGTTAACGCCTATTACGAGGAGCAAGTCGAAAATGTTGACGAGGAGGTAACGATATGACAACGAAACCTAACGGAATCACACCGGAAGAACTCACCGCGATACGCGAGCGTGCGGAGAAGGCGACGCCGGGACCGTGGTTGTGGAGTGGCGCGAAAGTTCTTAACGGTAAGTACATGTTTGTTCCGCAAGGGTCATATCTCGCGGACACACTAATAACGTTCGGGGATACGTACGAAAATGGCGGGTATGACGCCGAGTTCATCGCCCACGCCCGCGAGGACATTCCGCGGTTGCTTGCGGAGATTGAGCGGTTACGTACCGCGTTAGAAGAGATCAATCGCGCGTGGTACGAGGATAGCACCGATTACGATTTTGCGATGAAAGTGCGGACGATACTCGATAAGAGCGGATTCCGAAAAGGAGAGTGACGCGGAATGAACACGGACAAAATCACGCAGTATCTCGAACAAATGGCGGCCAAACTCGGTGTCGCGGCGGAACACGTTTATGGCGTGCTCGTGCGGCAGCAGTTGGCGGAGGGTATCGTATGGGCGGTTGGATGCGCGGTCTATATCGGTTTTCTCGTATGGTTAGGGCGGAAGCTATACGCTAAGCAAGCGGAAATCCGAGAACGCAACGCGAGTAAATCGTACTTCAACAGGGAGGACGATATAAGCGAGGGGATTTTTGCTTACAACATGCTCGGGGGAATTTCCGGTGTGCTTGCGTTCGCACTTTTACTTTACGGGGTCATGCATGTCGTGAGCCCAGAGTATTACGCAATCCGTGAAATCATGGACGTTATCGGGGGTGCTACGCGATGAGCGAAACTAAACGTGACCTTAACGTCGACCTCGCGATATGCAACGCGGCAACTTCGGGGCCTTGGGCGGCCGATAAGGGATACGAGCAATCTGAACGAGGCAACTATGTATACAGCCAGGCGGATGGGTCCGTTGTCTGCGCGGAACAAGACGATACAGACTGCGTTCTGACTGACACGGACGCCCGTTTCATCGCCGAAGCCCGCACCGGATGGCCTCACGCGATTGAGCGGGCGCTGGCGGCGGAAAAACGTGTCGCGGAGTTGGAGGCGAGGTTGGCATGCATTGAGGAAAAACGCGCTAAGGCGCGAGAGCAATTCGAAGCTCTCCGGAAGAAATTACGTAAATGCTGCGTCTGTGGCCGTCCGTTCGTTGCGATCGATCCCGAAGAATTCGCGTGTAGTCCGTGGTGCGGCGAGCACTTGACAGAGGGGGCGACCGCCGATGACCAAACGGAATAACCGCCTCCCACCCGCCAAAGACTGGCGCGCCCGCCCGGTCGAAACGTGGAATACCGCCAGCTTCACGGAGTACCTCCGCGACCGCCACACGGAACTCTACGGTATCCCGTACGTTCCCGGTCGCGGCGGTTGGCGCGCGGAGCAGGGCATGATCAAGCGGATGATCGACGAGCACGGTCCGGAAGTCGTCCGGAGATTCATCGACGGGTGCTTCCGCGAGTACCGGCCGACTCGCGAGTACCCTGGCGTGAACTTTACGTTTATGTACACGTATATGCGCGGCAGGGTGCTGCCGAAGGTGCTGGCGGAGGCGAAGCGCGAGGTAAGGCGGGAACTGGCGGAGGCGTCGCGGCCAAGTTTCGAGGAGCTGGCGGAGTGGTTGTAAGATGCGAACAAACGGCGAACGTTCGACATGTGTTCGTATTTCATCCGGAAAATGTTCCGGAAGTGTTCCGTCTGTTATCGCGGTCGACAATTCGATTACGATATAAGCGTGTGATTTTCCCACGCTGACGTACATTACTCTTCGGAGGTGACGTCGTCATGCTCGAAGAAAATTAAAAATCAATGCCTAACTTTCGGACAAAAAGGTCAAATATTAGAGTGAGAAGGATGTGGAGGTGTCCGCTAATTGACGCAAACAAACGCGCATAACTGCATTCTCCGCGAACCCTGCCGGACGGCCACGGACCCCACCGTCTGCACCCGTTTATGCCCGCACTTCATCGCGCTCCACGGGGCGTCCGGCGCAGGTGGTAGAGTGAGCGCAGCGAACATACCGTCCGACTACCGCCATGTAACGGTAGCCACCTCGGTCGTGCGTGCAAGTCAACCGGAGGTGTATCGCTTACTGACCGAACGGATTCGCGGGAATCCGTCTTATATCGAGACATTCGAGCGTCAGTTCTCGGATGATCCCGCCGACCGGATCAAGTCGTTATACCTGTACTCGCGCGAGCCTGGTACCGGCAAAACAACGACGGCCGCCGCGATTGCGAACGCGTATCTCATCGCGCACTATATCGGCAGCCTTCAACGGAATAGGCGACCGCTGGAGCGACCGGTATACTTCCTCGATGTGAACGAGTGGCAGACGCTGTTCAACCGGTTCAATCGTCCGCGCGTGCCGGACCATATCGCAGGGCCAGCGTCGGCGGCGTATTATCGCGCGATGGAGGCGGCGATGAGCGCGCCGTTCGCGGTGCTGGACGATATCGGCGTGCGTGACGCGACTGACGCGTTTAGGGGCGATCTACACGCGATTATTAACGCGCGGGTGACGAACCGGCTGCCGACCGTGTATACGTCGAACGTGCCGATCGAGGAACTCGCGCAAGTGTTTGACGCGCGGCTGGCGGATCGGGTCCGGGATCAATGCGCGGTGGTTCCGTTCGTTGGCGAATCGAAAAGGGGGGTGCGGAGATGAGACCGAGGATAAAACGAAATGCGATTCGGTGCTTACATTGCGGGGATGTCATCGAATCGAAACACCGCCACGATTACGTGACTTGTTCTTGCGGAAAGGTCGCGGTGGACGGCGGGCTGGATTATGGTAAGCGTTCCTTTCCGAGCCACCCTGGCGAGGACCATTACGAGGACTTATCCGAATATGAGGAGGATTCGCGATGACCCAACCGAAGCGCACCCGTCAGCGCCGCCAAAAGCCGCAACTATCCGCGGAAGAGTACGCGTATTGTAAGGACGCTACCATTCGGTATGACCACGCGCTCGACGAACGGTTTGGATACGGCGAGTTTGACTGGGACCGATACGTGTTTCTAAACGGTAAACTGGCGGAATGGTACGAATTGCTGCATAAACGCGGAGGTGTGACGGAATGATCCGATGGTTCCTGACGAAGTACCACGCGTGGCAACTGCGTCGGTCCATCCGGTTGGAGGCGAAGGCTCGCCGGTTGTGGGATCGGCATTTCGCGGAGTGGTACGTGTTGCACAGGTAAAACAAATTTGTACTATTGCCAAAATAACCCGGTAGGTGTACAATCTACTTGTACCTAACGGGAACAAACGTTCGTGAAACGAGGTGACTGCGTGTGGCATATGGCGAGCAGCTTTTATCGAAGGTGATCGACGCGAACGACCCGGCCGCCCTAACCCGTTACGACATCCGCGAGGAACACTTTGGCACGGAGGCCGAGCGGAGGGCCTACCGGTTCATCCGCGACTATGCGGCAGCCAACGGAGGGGCCGCGCCGGATTACCGGACGGTGGCGGCAGAGGTCGCGGGCTTTACGTACATGCCGGAGGTTGCGGATTCGTTCGAGTGGCTGGCGCGCAAGGTGAAGGAAGACGCGGGCAAGCGGTCGCAATACGCGTTCTTTACCGGCCGCGAGTTCAACGAGAAATACGCGTCGCTCCCGCCGGAGAGGTTCGCGGAGTGGGTGACGGAGGAGCTCGGAAAGATAACGGACCGCACCCGCGTTCGGACGAAAGTGGGAACGGACCTCAAACGGGATACGGACGCATTTCTCGACGAGTACCGCAAGCGCAAAGAGGGGCGCTCGTTCAAGATTTGGCGCAGCAAGTTTCCGACGATCAACCGCGAGATTGGCGGGTACCTTTCCGGCAACCTCTATACGTGGTACGGGCGGTCGGGGCGCGGTAAATCGATCTTTACGATGGAGGAGGCGATCGAGGCCGCGTTCCAGGGGGCGACCGTTCTCATATGGGCGATAGAGATGTCGCGGTTCGAATGGATGGCGCGCGCCTACTCGTCGATTAGCGCTCGGCTTGGCGTCTGCAACGCGCAAATTGACGGCGTGGATTACGAGGCGGGCTTCGAGAACCGCGCGTTGCTGGCCGGTAAGCTGACGGAAGAGTTCGAACGCGGGTTTGAGGCGTTCCTAGCGCGACTTAACGACGTGGTGCCGGGTACGATTATCGTGCGCGCGGTCGATGATCCGGACTTTACTTCGCGGCGCGTCCGTGATCTGGAAGCGGACATTATCGCGACAAAGGCGGATGTGGTCGTGATCGACCCGTACTACTACCTGACGTACGAGGCGAACACGTCGAAAACGGCGGGCGGGGACGCGGCGGAGACGTCGAAGAAGCTCCGGGCGTTGGCCGGACGTACGCAAACGGTGATTCACGGTATCACTCAGGCGGAGGAAGTCCGCGACGATAAAGATGACGAGGGGAATCGCGAGTTGCGGCCGCCGACGCGTGCTGAGTTGAAGAAGTCGAAGGCGTTCCTGGAGGATTCCGCGTTGACGCTCGGGATTGACACGCTGGACGGGATCGGCGTCATTCAACTGAACAAAGGGCGTAATGGAGGCGAGGGCGTCACGGTTGAGGTCGTGTATCTGCCGAATTATGGGATTGTGAAAGAGTTGGAGACGGGGGATGTGGCCGTTCAGCAATTCAAATCAGTTTTTTAGAAAAATCTTCTTGCAATACGAAATCGTATCTGGTAAATTTGAACTACGATACGAGATAGTATCGAAGATTTGAGGAATGGTAGGTAATTGAAATGGATTGCTTGAAAGAGGTACTAACCGCATCAGAGGTTGACCAACTGTGGAATAAGCCGCAAGGAACCACGAAGTTGAAATGCGTTCGCGGAGCCTTTACTGAAGAAGAGGCACGTAAATCAGGCGGCACATGGCTAGTCACTTATAGCGGCGCGGTTAGAGTCTTCGGCAACCCACCGGAAAGGAGTGATGAATCTGAAAGTAGACATCCGCGCTGAGCTCGAAGTCTTCCCGTGGAAGCGAGCTACCTGGACGCCGGACAAGTTAATCGCAGCCTCTCCGTTCCGCTACGACAGCACACCGTCCTTCTACGTCTGGCTCCACGATAACCCGGTAACTGGCGCGCGTGCAGGCGATTGGGGCGATTACGGCGCGGCCGATCCGGAATACCGACGCGGCGGCTTCGTCAAACTCCTCGCATTCCTCCGCAACGAAACGGAAGAGGAAACGCGCGAGTACCTGCGGTGGAAGTACGGGGACGGCCCGGTCGCTGCCGATGTCGAGCCGTTAACGCTAGACCTGTCGGGAGTTCTGCGGTTACACGAGCGAAAGCAGCCGTTGGACCCACGAATCCTAAACGTATGGGACCGCGAACATCCGTATCTTGGCCTACGCGGAATAAGCCCGGAGATACAGAAGGAGATGCGCGTTGGGTACGATATAAAGAGTAAAGCGATTACAATTCCGTGGTTCCTTCCGGACGGTTCGCTAGCCAACGTGAAGTTCCGTCGAGTCGATTTGAAGACGTTTTGGTACGTCAATGGCGGTTGGCCGATACGCGAGTTAATTTACGGAATAGACCTAATCTACCGAAAACGGGCGAAGATGGCCGTACTGGTCGAGGCGGAGATTGACGCGATGTACGTCATGACGGCGGGTTTTCCGGCGGTTGCGGTTGGCGGATCGTCATTTAGCGAGGAGAAGGCGGAGTTGTTGCGGAAGAGTCCGATAGAGGAACTGCGGATCGCGACGGACAATGACGAGGCGGGCGAGCGGTTGAAGGCGCAAGTGATCGAGAAGATGGCGGGATACTGCGAGTTGTATGACGTTGAGATTCCGGTTGGGTGCAAGGATGTTAACGAGGTGGGATCGTTAGAGGAGGTGGTGTCTATCGTGAAGGAAGCGGTGCCTTGTAGAGATTTCGCTGGCAAATTACTCTTTAAAGAGTAATCGGTGTCGGAGAGTAGGTAGATCCCTACTCCTTTTGACGCCTACGTCGCTTACGTTCCGACGGTTTCACCGGAATCCATTCGTACAGATCGTCGATATGGATTCCTAGTGCGTGGGCTACTGATTTTGCGTTGCCTAACGACATCTTCTTGACGTCATTCACCCAGTCGGAAACTTGAGAGGGCGGCATATTGAGCTTCTCACAAAGCTCCTGCTGCGTCATTCCGGCCTCTCTTAGCCTTCTTGCGAGTAGGCACCTTCCGACTTTGAAAGACATCAGGCACCTCTATACTTTTAATTAAATTTAATCCTCACAACTTCCTCAATCGGGACCCGTAGATAGCAGCACACCTTGTTTATGGTCTCGAGGGTAACACTTTGGTTCTTCTTGAACTTTGCCACCGTTGCCGGAGACAGTTTGCATTCCCTAACAAGGTCGATCAGTTGTATGTTTTTCTTCTCAATGGTCCGGAAGAGGGGGTCGTAGTTGATCATGGCCTTCCCTCCAGAAAGTAACTTTTCCGTATTCACAAAACTGTATTTTTGGAATATACTTCTATTATACAGGAAAGGAGGGAAAACATTCAAAAAAAGTCCGTAAAGCATGTACCAATTTTACTAGAAATCGTGCTTATTAAAGTATAGGGCGAATGGAGGGGACGATAAAGTGATCACAAATAAACAACTGAATAGGCTTGCAACAAGCGCAAAGCTAGGTTGTCCTGAGGCAAAGGATGAGCTGCTAAGGCATTACATCCCAATTATCGAAAGATTGTCTAAGAGCATCTGGTACTACATCGAGGACACGGACGCTTTTGAAACATACTGTTACAAGCGTTTAGAAGACGCTATCAAAAGGTTTGACCCAAGTCGAGGTTCTTTCTCGTGGCAAATGCAGTTCAGGTTACGTCAAGCAAAAAGCCATTTTCTGAAGAATAGGGGACGAAAGCTAAAACAGATACAGTCCCTTGACGATTTAGGCGAGGTTTCTGATTCTAAGACAAAAAGGAAAGAGTACTTCGAACCAATCGACGATTTGGCGGTCGTCGAGGACGAATTACTTGTGAAAGAAAAAATCGCCCTTTTGGCGAAGGGCGACTCCCGAAAGAAAGCGATTTTACTCGCTTGGTCCGATGGCTTCTACAATGACTCCGCACTCTCAGAGTTGTTGGCGCAACTCTTCGGAGGTAAACCGGAATCACATAGGCAAGCCATCAAAAGGTTTAGGTCTTTTTGTCAAGCATCTTTGGCGGAGATTGCTTGACGACCGTTGAGGGAAATGGAATAACGGCGTTTAGGCGTTACGTCGTTATTCCGCCCTCACTTACAGTATAACCAACGTTGATAAGCGTAATCAACCCAATGTCGATTTTTTCCAAGTTGAATAACTACAATATACAGTTTAAAAGTTTGACACCATTATGTCAAGCGTATTTGTCACGCCTAATTTTCGACAAACGAACGGAGGGACTACGATGCCTCACGCTAAGAATATACGAAAACCTAACGAAAGAGTTTCGCATCATCGCGATTTCTTCGATCCATTTGACGTATACGAGCGTTTCATTCGCGTAGGTTGCGAAGGCACGACGCTCGACTACGATTTGTTCACGGGCGGCCGCGAACGCCCTAAGCGCGGCAAATCGCTGCCCAGGGCGGTGAGGCTCGCATGACCCTCGCGATTGCTGCCGCCACCCCGCAGTTCACCGGCAAAATCACGGTCACCCAACACGCGATCGATGAAGCCGTAAAGGACTTCCGTGTTCCGCGTCAGACCGCCGAAGAGTGGATTCGGTCGAACCTGCGCAAGGCCCGGTTTATCACGAACACGATCTCGGAAGAAGGCAAACCGTCGCGCCTCTTCGGTTATCAACGGATCGCCTTCGTTCTCGCACCGGAAGAAAACATCGTTATCACGGTCTATCCAGCGAATCCAAAAGCGTTCCTGCGCGAAAAGGTCAACGCCCTGGTCACGCGAGAACTACGCAAGATCGAGCGGCACGAACGCGTATTGGAGCGCAAGATCGCGCTGACCAAAGCGGAACTCGAAATCGAGAAGGCGCAGTTACAACTCCGGCTTCTCCGCGCCAGATCGGCGGCGACGAAGCTCGCGTGCCAAGCGCGCATTAACGCAATTAACGAATACTTCACGCAACTTGACGCGGATTTGCTCGCGGTCAAGCACGAGAAGCGCGCGGTGGCTAAGACGGTGGTTGCGTATTTATGACGGAAAATGCCGACCATTCCGCGTCGGCAGCGTAGTATCAACGTACGGAACGGGACTGACCCGTGACGGTTGGTGCTACGCCGCGGGCGCGGGAAATTCCGGCGTCCGAAACGAGAAAATCCGTAAAGGAGCGTGAGCGAACGATGGCAAAACGCAATCGAAACCGCAAGGACCGTCAGACGCCGCAGTTCAAGTTTTTCCAGGTGTTCCGCGTTAACAAAGTGCCGGACGGTCCGCTGGGCGACCGACTGATGACGTGGATGCTGCGCGATTACAGCTAAAGCTAACGCGGCGTAACGAAAACTAACGAAAAGGAGCGATTGTATGAGCGGTATTTTCACGAAACGAGGCGCAGAGGCGGTCGAATCCGCCACGGCCGAAAAGGACGCGAAATCGAGCGCAATTGTTTCGTTCAAATCCGGCACGACGTTGAAGGTGCGCGTGAAGGGACCGGCCGATTCCGCCGAGTATTACGCGTACGGCATTTTTAACCGGGTGAATACGTTCGTTCCCGCGCAGCCAGCGACTCGTAACGCAAAAGGGTTCATCACCGCGAACCCGACCGTATGGGACCGCGCAGCCGACTACCTGTACGCGCAGGCCAAGGCGGCCAAGGACGCGGGCGATGCGGCGGCTGCCGAGGAACTGTCGAAAGAGGCGTACCTGTACAAAGGGAAACCGCGCTACCTGATCGGATTCGGTTCGCTTGAAACCGGCGAGGACATCGTCGTCGATTTGTCCGCGAAACAGGCGCGCGGCGTGCTCGATACGATCAAAAAGTACGCGAAGAAACTCGATAAGGTCGCGTTCGAACTGTCTAAGTCCGGCACATCGACGAGCACGGCCGTAACGCTCACGCCAATCCTCGATATGGACGAAGACCTCACGGAAGCCGAGCGCGCCAACTTCGTCAAATGCGGCGAGAAACCGTTCGACTTCGCGCTGTTCGACGACTGCCTCTATATCGCGGACGAACAGGAGCAAATCAAGAATCTCGTCGTGGCCGGGTTTGACGTCGCGAAGATCGGCCTGACGCTCGGGGCGGGCGCGAGCACGGATGAGGCGGAATCTGACGACAGCCTGCCGCAATTTTAACGAAGGGAGGCGGCCACATGGCGCAAGTAACGCAACGCGAACGCAAGATCACGCTCGCGATCAACGTGAGCAAAGCGGATGAACTCCCGCAGACGGCCGATCACATCCGCGATTTCCTCGACGCTCTCGACGCCGCGAACGAATACGATGTCGACCTCCACGTCGGCGTTAGCACTCCGCAAGAGGACGATAGGCAACCGATCGGATTCGGGGCGCACGCGGTTGGGCCGACGGTAGAAATCGAGTTAGACGAAGATGACGAGGAGGAACCGGATGGCCTCGAATACTAACAAGCGTGGAACGCACGCCGAGCTCGTCGCCATGACCGCGTTATTGGCGGCGGGCTACGAGGTGGCCGAACCGGTCGCGGCGGAAACCTACGATCTCGTCGCGAAGGAACCGGGCACGGGCGAGTGGCGGACGTTCCAAGTGAAGACGTTGCGATACCGCGACGATAAGGGCGGGGCGGGCGGCTATTACGTGCTAAACGGGACGCGCAATAACGGCGAGACGTACGAACCGGGAGCGGTCGACTATATGATCGGCGTGCTTGGTAACGTATGCTATCTCGTTGAGTGTACGGGGCAGTCCGAGTATTGGGCGGCGGCGGACGCGATTGACGGGAAGTGGCGGAAGCTGACCGTAAGTATGAACGAAGCGGAGGCGGTTTGATGAGCGATATCATCGTTCACGAAGGGAAGAAGTACCGGAAGGTTGACCGAAAGGCGACCGTTGGTGATCGCTTTCTCATCATCACACGCGCAACTGGGCCGCACTTTACGGAAGGCAAAGTATACACGATAGCCAACGTGTATGAAAATAAACCGGAAGTAGTGGATAATTTCGGGACGAAGATACCGATTATTGATTCGAGGTACGTCGTTCTGGAACCGGTAGTCGCCGACCTGTCCGCGCTCGAATCCGAACTGGCCGCGATGAAGGCGAAGGTGGCCGAAATGGAGCGCCAGTTGACGGAGGCTAAGGCGGCAAATCGGTTGAAGGTCGGGGATTATGCGAAAGTTGTAAATCAGATTGCGGGCTTTAGCACGAAAGGCCAGATCGTAAAGATTACGGAGGACGACGGTACAACCATTCCGTTTAGAACCGAGGGGTTGGACGGTAATTATACGGGCTGGTACTCGGAAGAAAGTCTCGTCCGCGCCACCGACGAAGAAGTCGCGGAGGCCAAGCGTAAACTGGCGCAAGACAAGATTCAGCCGGGCGTTTACGTTAAATTGCAAATTCCGGAAGGATCACGGCCGCGATACGGTTGGGGAGACGCCAGGAACGGAGACATCGGAAAGGTGGCGAGCCGTGACGGTAAGGAGGTTTGCGTTGACTTTCCGTCACACTCCGGATGGTGCGGAATTGTCCACGAACTCGTACTGGCAACGGAAGCTGAGCGCAAGCAAGCGGAGGAAGCCGCCAAATGGGCCGCGATCGGACGGAAGCCTGGCGAGTTTAAGGTCGGGGACATCGCGGAGGTAGTGGATAGTCCGGCAGCGTTACCGAACGGAACGTTTTTCGAGGTTAAAGAAGTAGGTGGCAGCTACGTTTACGACCACAAGGGGTACGTTTATATGTCACCGGGGAAGCAATTAAAACTCGTCGCACCCGTCGAATCCGTCGTCAACCTGCGCGTATCCTAACCGCCTTACGGCGACTACGCAGGGAGGTGACGATTATTGAACGTCCAACTTCGTCTCAGCCTCCGTTCCCCGACCGCAGAGGACAGCGAAAAGAAGGCGCGAGCAACCGAGGCTCAACGGAAGAAGGGCGCGGCTGAAACGGTCGAGCAGGCGTGGGAACGGATTCTATCGATGAAAAACTCTCCGACCGATCAAGAACGTTTGCTGGCGGTAAAACGCGCGATGGAGTCGGGTATTATAGGCGGATACCCGACCGTCGCGGGCAAACGGTTCAGCAAGGCGGAGGCGTTGCGGTTGTGGGCGGAGCTAAACGCCCGGCAGCGCGAGGAAAAGTTGGCGGAGATGGTACGGAACACCCCCGCCAACTACCGCCTGATCCAAACGGTCGCGCAGATGGACGCGTTAATGGCGGACCTGGCGAACGAACCGATCATCGCGGTCGACACGGAGACGACCGGCCTGGACTACTACGATGAAGACGTGATTGTCGGGATTTCCTTAACGCTCCCGAACGCCAACTATCACGTTTACATTCCGGTAGGGCACGATGAGGGCGAGCAACTGGCGCGAGAGTACGTGTTGGCGCGGCTGAAACCGGTGCTGGAAGACGAGTCGGTTGGCAAGGTCCTTCACAACTACAAGTTCGATGCGCACATGTTCATCAAACACGGGATTCGGATGCGTGGCCTCCGGTGGGATACGCAAATTGCGATGCACATTCTCAACGAGAACGAACCATCGTACGCGTTGAAGAATCTCGCGACCAGGTATTTGAACGAGCCGTCCGACACGTTTGAGACGCTTTTCGGAAAGGCGAAGTTCAATACGATTCCGCTGGACATCGCGCTCGTGTACGCGGCGAAGGACACGGATTTGACCTGGCGGCTGTACCGATTTCAACGGGCGCACTTCGAACGACTGCCGAAGCTCCTGGACGTGTACGAACGGATCGAAAATCCGTTGATTGACGTGGTGCTCGATATGGAGCGCGCAGGCTTCGTACTGGACACGGAGTACGCGAGCAGACTGGCGGAGGAGTTACGGACCGAGTTGGCGGAGATCGAACGGCAACTGACGGTTCACTTCGGAGACATCAACTTTAACTCGCCGGTCCAACTCAAGCCCGCGATTGAGGCGCTTGTTCGCGAAAAGATTGACTCGACCGATGTAAAGACGCTGAGGGCGTTACAGGACCGGCACGATGCGATCAAGCTGCTGTTGAAGTATCGCGAGGTTACGAAGTTGCTCGGTACTTACGTCGAAGCACTTCCGCAGCAGGTACGCGGTGACGGCCGGATTCACGCGAACTTCAACCAGGCGGCGACGGTGACCGGACGGTTCTCGTCGAACAACCCGAACTTCCAGAATCAACCGAAGTACGCGCGCAAGATGTTCATCGCGCCGCCGGGCATGGTCATCCTTTCCGGTGACTTCTCGCAGCAGGAACCGCGATTACTGGCGCACTTTAGCGGTGAGCCCGTACTGATCGAGGCATACCGAGCCGGACGCGACTTGTACACGACGGCCGCGGCGGAACTGTTCGGTGTGCCGGAAAGCGAGTGCGGTGACGGTTCGAAATACCGGAAGATGATGAAAACCGGTATCCTGGCGGTTATGTACGGTACGGGAACGAAGACTCTCGCGGGCCAGCTCGGCATCTCCGAGAAAGAGGCGGAAGACTTCATTCGCCAGTTCTACGCGAAGTACACGAAGGTCAAAGCGTGGATCGACGGTAATATCGCGTTTGCACGCCGTCACGGGTACGTCGAGATGTTGTACGGGCGGAAACGCCGGCTGCCCGAGATCAAGTCGCGCGACAAATGGGAACGGCTGCGGGCCGAACGCCAGTGTACGAACGCGATTGTCCAGGGGTCTGCCGCGATCCAAACGAAGCTGACGATGATCGAACTCGATAAGCTGTGCAAGCGCAAGGGCTGGCAGATGGCGTTTACGATCCATGACGAGATCGGGCTGTACGCGCCGAAAGATATTACGCTCGATGACGTTCGCGAATTTGAGTCGGTCATGTTGAACACCGTGACTCTTGCGGTGCCGAACAAGACGGATATTGAGATTAGCGAACGATGGGGCGAAGGAAAAAACGTGAAGGAGTGGTTCGGATTAGTCAGTTAGCCGACGATTTCAAAGCGATGCTCGACCGGTATCATTCCGCGCCCGAAGTTTGGGACGATCAACTTGACGCGTTGATCTACGAACAGCAAGCGAAAATTCTGCGGACCCGACGTTTCTTCGATTTCAAGTCGCAGCCGTACTTTTCCCCGTCGAGCGCTAACGCGTGCAAACGCGAGCTATACGAAAAGTTGCGCGGCGCGAAAAATGACGTTCAGCCCCGGCCGCCACATCAGGGCCGCTGGACCCGGCTGGGCACCGCGATCGGCGCGATGATCCAACGCGACCTCCTGTTCATCGAAAAGCATTACGAGAAGATATTCGGGGAGGCCCCGCCGTTCACCGTCGAGCGCACGCCGGAAGGCTACCCGGTCTGGGAGGATTTCGCAACGCGCCTCCACGTCATCGAACACGGAGGCCACCGGTTCGCCCTCTACGGAAAGCCCGACGGTATCCTCCGGTATAAAGACGGTCGTCGCGTCGGCCTCGAAATCAAGTCGAAGCAGACGACCGCGAGCAAGACCGGCTCCATGCGCGAGGCCGAAGGCAAGCACGTTGCGCAAACGGTTGTGTACACGGAGATGTACCGGGAGCCTGACGCGCCACTCGACGATTACCTCATTGTCTACGTCAACGCCGCGAAAAAGGATTGGGCGATGACGGACGAGGAGTACGCAAAGAACCCGGATTTGGTCGCGTTCCATATCACGGTATCGGATCGCGATAGGCACGTGCTCCTTGACGATTTGGCGAGCGTGGTGCAGGCGGTGAAAGACGGGACGCCGCCGCCGTTGGAACTCGACAAGTGGACGTTCAACAACTACAAGACCGCGTGTGCTCTTTCGCTCACGGACGAGGAGTTTGCGGCCTTGCGCGAGCAGGTACGGGCGATGCTCAAGTCGCGGCTACCGGAGTGGAAGAAGCAGCAGTATTATGACGCGTTCGAGCAAATCAAAGCGATGCGTGAGCAAAACGAGGTTGCCGGTTAGGCACGAAAGGAGAGTTGTGAAATGAACTCTATCAGAAAGCGCGAGATTGCGAGTACCGTATTCCGGAAAATTGACGATGGCAAGTTCATAGTGGTGAAAAATCGTAACGGAGAACTCTTCAAATCCCCGGCCACTTACACGGAACGCTTCGTACGTGCGTACGCCGCAATCGAGGATGACGTCGTGATTGAATCGACGAACGGACCGGACGGGGCGCCCGTCAATGCCTAACGTCTCCTACGAGTTTATCGAGCAGCTCAACGAAATGGACGACGAAATCCGTAATCTCCGCGCCTCCGCCCATGTGGCCGCCGACGACCTCCGCCAATTGGCCGCGACGTTGCACACGGTTGACCCCGAGGAGATTTACGATGCGCTGATTGATATTGCGCGAGCACTCGAAAGGGACGCGGGGATATATCGAAGGGAGGACGCGGAATGACGTATACAATCGAACGTATACGCAAAAAGAACGGCGAGGTTCACGAACGTGAGTTGCGCAGAAAGGGGCAACGCGTAGGTGTCGGCATGTTAGCGCTAGGCGCTCCGTTGATTCTCGTTTACGTCGACGACGAAAACAAGGTGCTGACGACATCCCCGGTCGAGGCATATAGCGAAACAGGAGACGCGCTGATCGTCCAAACGCGAAACACCGTGTACTGCCTACGCAAAGTATCGGAGGTGGCCGCGCATATCTCGTAAGAAAACCGAGTTACTTACGCTTTACCTCGGCCTCGACCTCTCGCTAAACCCCGGGTTCGCGGTAATTGGCGTAACCAACCGAAAACCGCACCTGGTCGCGGTCGCCCACGCCAAAACGGACGCGTCCGAGAGCCAAACGCTGCGTTACGAAATCATCGAATCGGTCGCGCTCCTGTTCATTCGCGAGCAATTGCGGGCGGGGCCGTTCTCCGGGGTCATCCGCGAGATTTGGCCGCCATCGCGCGATTACCGGTTGAACGACAAGATTCACGGGGCATGGTCGGCGGTGGACCGGGCGCTCGCGCGGTATGGGTACGAAGTTACCGCCAACATCACGCCAACGACCGTAAAGAAAACGGTGACCGGCAACGGTAAGGCGGAGAAGGCGGAAGTGGCCGCGGCGGTCCGGCGGTTGCTCGGGTTGGCGGAGGATTACCGGTTTGCGACCGATGATGAGTCGGATGCGGCGGCCGTGGTGCTGGCGTGGCTGATCGGACAAAACTTGATTGACGTGGAGGAGCGATAGAATGACTTTAACGGTACACGAACGTTACGCAATCGCGATGAAACACGCGAAGAAATTCGCGGGTAAATCGGCAGCGCGTCCGATACTGGCGGGTGTCTATCACGCGCCGGATGGATCGCTGGCCGTAACGGACGCACACCGGTTGCTGCGTGTCGAGAACGCACATGAGCGAACGGAACCCATCGTGCTTGACGCGAAGACGAACGCGCTCATCGACGGTATGTTCCCGGATATTTCACGCGTGATTCCGACATCATTTTGCGCGGAGTATACGGTGGGCGGCGAAACCCTGGACACGCTCATATTGGCGCATGAGATCGCGGTCAAGGTCGGGGGCAAGAAAACACCGTACGCTGCCATCACGGTAGTCTGCGGTGGGCCTACCGTTAAGACAACGTGCGGAACTGGCGTTTACGAGTACGCACCAACCGTTCGCATAGACCGTAGTGGTGACGACTTCACCGTCCACTACAACGCGCAATATGTTCTGGATGCACTGGTGGCGCTACGCGATTTCCGTCCGCAGACGGTAAGTATCCGTTTTACGGGCGCTCTGAGTCCGTTCGTGCTCGAATCGGATAACGGAGTGTTGACGCTGATTCTCCCGATTAAACGTCCGGAGGTGACGGAATGATGCATACATTTCTCGCTTGGACTCTTGCAGTCATCGGAGTAACCGCAGTATGGTTCGCGGGCGTTTCAATCACGGCATGGCTCGTTTCTACGCTCGTTGAATACCTGTTCGCGGTCGATTTCGGATTCTGGAAGGCGTTCGCAGCAATCGTGCTACTCGGCGTTATCAGTAACGTAGCATTCAGCGGTCTGCGCCGCGCGAATACGAGATGACCCGCCATTACGACGACTGGAACGCGCCATTCCCCGTCCGCAACCTCCGGTACTTGTGGCAGGAGCTCACGGACATCAACCGGAGAATCGCGTTGTACGAACGTAGGCTTGCGCAGTTGACCGCGCAGCGTGACGAAATTAGGCGTGCGATTAACGAGTTAGAACGTGATATAGCGAAAAGGAGCGGTGGAATTGACGAATACCCGACTACTGACCGATGAATTTATCGTGAAATACCCGGATGCACCCGCGCACATGAACGAGTTGGCGACGTTTGTGTTCTACCGGACGTACTCGCGTTGGCTGCCGGATAAAGGGCGGCGAGAAACGTGGAAAGAAACGTGTCGTCGCGCGGTCGAGTATAACGTTGGGTTGGCCGCCAAGCATTACGAGAAAATCGGGTACGCCGTGCCGTGGGACGAATTGCGTGCGGAGGCCGAGGCGCTGTTCGATAACATGTTCAACCTGCGCCAGTTCCTGAGCGGCCGTACACTCTGGGTGGGTGGTGCGGAAGGCGGCGTCGCGGATAAGTACCCTCTCGCGAACTTCAACTGCTCGTTCCTCAACATCCGTTCATGGTCGGACCTTGGCGACCTGTTCTATCTCCTGCTCGTCGGCACCGGCGTCGGATTCAAATGTACACGCAAAATGGCCGCCAACCTCGCGCCAATCCGCACGAACGTGACGCTCATTAACGCGCCATACGAGCCTGTTCCGGTCCACCAACGCCTGGAACGGACGCGCATTACGGAGCTGGACAATGGGTACGCGAAAATCTACGTCGGCGACTCGAAAGAGGGCTGGGTCGAGGCGCTGCGCTACTACTTCGCCGTCCTGACGGAACCGCGTTATGAACACGTCCATACCGTAAAAATCTCGTACAACAGCGTGCGCCCGAAAGGCGAGCGGCTGAAAACGTTCGGGGGCACCGCGTCAGGCCACGAACCACTCGCGGAAATGTTTACAGGGATCGACCGCGTACTGAAGAATCAGCTCGACCCGTCACTGGAGCCGTTGGAGCAGGTTTACAAATACGCTGGAGCATTCCGGATTCCAACAGAATATCGTCGCGTTCGTCCGATTCACGTTTTGGACATCGGAAACCTCATCGGCGCGAACGTAGTGGTCGGTGGCGTCCGCCGAACCGCCGAAATCTTCCTGTTTGACGCGGACGATTACGAGTGTCTGCTCGCCAAGTACGGAATCAACGGGATTTGGACGGAGGAGCAACTCGCGCAACACCGGAAGGTTCGCGCCATGTTGGAGGCGCGCGGTATCTGTCCGCAATGGATGTACGAGATCGACAAGATCGGAGACGGTCGTTTCGGATTGGATCACCGTCGCATGTCGAACAACTCTATCGCGTTCGAGACGAAGCCGAGCCGCGAGTTCCTCAACCTCGTGTTCGAGATCATGCAGCTTGAAGGGGAGCCGGGATTCATCAACCTGGAGGAAGCGCGTAGACGGAGGCCAAATGCTGAGGGCCTAAATCCCTGTGCCGAAATTTTGCTAGATTCCTACGGGGTTTGTAACCTGACAACTGTTAACGTGACGCGATTCGTCAACGAGAACGGTCTGGATATTCGCGGTTTAATGGAGGCACAAGCCATGTCCGCCCGTGCTGGTCTGCGCATGACTCTCGTGACGCTGGAATTGCCGCACTGGGATGTGGTGCAACAACGGGACCGACTGCTTGGTACGTCGCTGACCGGCTGGAAAGATGCGATGGCAGCACTTGGGTACGATAAAAGACGAGAGCGGGGCCTGCTGGCGCAATTAGGCGAGATAGCGCGTGTGGCCGCCGAAAGCTACGCGAAAGAACTCCGCGTCAGCGCGCCGCTCCTCGTAACCACCGTCAAGCCCGAAGGCACGTTGTCGCAGGTCGCGGGCGGCGTATCGTCCGGCCTCCACTGGTCGCACTCGCCGTACTACATCCGCCGTATCCGCATAAACGCGGCCGACCCGTTGGCCCGCGCCGTCATCGACCTCGGATGGCCGGTACATCCCGAAGTCGGCACGCCAGGTGAAACCGAAGAGGAACGGATGGCGAACGCGCGAACGCTCGTCATTGACTTCCCAGTGGCGTCCGGCGCGACGCGAACGAAAGATGACGTGAGCGCTGCGGAACAGTTCGAGACGTACTTCCGGTTCCAGCGGTACTATACCGAGCACAACTCGTCGAACACGATTACTGTGCGCCCACATGAATGGCCGGAGGTCGAACGGGTCGTGTACGAGAATTGGGACGATTTCGTGGGCGTATCGTTCCTAGCGCTCGATGGCGGAACGTATCAGCTCGCGCCATATGAGGCGATCACGCGCGAACAGTACGAGGCGCTGAAAGCGAGGATGAAGCCGTTCGATCCTGCGGTGTTGCAGCGGTATGAGACGGACGGGCAATCGGAACTTGACGCGAATGACGATTGTGCTACGGGCGCTTGCCCGATACGCTAACGGAGCGCCCCGCGCGCTCCTACCGGCTCCGGCCGTAATTAAAACGGAGGTGGCAATGTGAAGGTCATCCTTTGGTTCTTCGCGATATTTTGGTTCAGCGTTTTCGCAGCATTTCAATTCGGTTACACCCCGACACCTTGGACGATCGGAATTGCGCTGCTTCAATCCGCACTCCTCTTCGTGACCCAAGCGTTAGACACACGATAAAGGAGGCGCGCCCATGCCGTTACCACGCGATCACATCTTTTTCGGACTCGGCCCGAAATTGACCGATGAGCAGCGCGAATACGTCGATTCGATCTTTGACCGCCAGCTCACGATATGTAACGCGAAGGCCGGGACCGGCAAAACGACCCTCGCCGTGGCCGCCGCGAAACTCATCGGTAAACCGTTACTGTACGTGTTCAACCCGACGGAAGAACGCCGCATGGGCTACCGTCCGGGCACGCAAGAGGAGAAGGAGTCCGCGTACGTCGTACCGTTAATGGACGCTCTCCTCGCGATCAACGAGAATCCAGCGCAGGCAATCGTTGGTCACCCGCAGCAACAAGGCGGCTCCGGCAAGAAGTACGCAGCCGATCACGCGTGGGTCACCGCAAAGTCCCACGTATTCGCTCGCGGCACGAACATTCGCGGCATGACCGTGATAGTGGACGAAGCTCAAAATTTCACACGGTCGGACTTGCGGAAAGTGCTGACGCGAATACACGATGATTGTACCGTGGTCCTTATCGGCCATACCGGACAATGCGATCTCGTCGGCAGCCGGTCGGGGTTCGCGGACTATATCAAGCATTTCCGTGATAAACCGTACGCAAAGGTGTGCGAGCTGACGCGGAACTTCCGCGGGCGGTTGGCGACGGATGCGGACGCGATAGAGGAGGCGAAGTGATGTCGTACGGACTAACGAGAGAACAGCGTGAGCTGATCGAGAAAATCCGAATGCCTGGCGAAAGCGACGACCGTTTTCGCCAACGCATAATAGCGGAAACCGAACGGAGGGAAAGCGAATCTATGCGAACTATCCCCGTAAAAATCAAACGGCTGCACCCGGACGCAGTGATCCCGCAATACGCAACGGCAGACGCGGCTGGCTTCGATCTCGTCGCGGTTGAGGACGTGATCATCGCGCCAGGGGAAACGGTGAAGGTCTGCACGGGCCTTGCGTTTGAACTGCCGCCTGGCTACGAGTTGCAAATCCGGCCGCGGTCTGGAATCAGCGCGAAGACGAAGTTGCGGGTCGCGAACGCACCGGGGACGGTGGATGCGGATTATCGCGGAGAGGTTTGCGTGTTGATCGATAATGTTGCGCCGGTAGAGTACGAAATCCAGCGCAATCCACGTTTACTCGAATACGAAAGCGTAGTTGTCAAAGACAAGTTCATTCGGGAAATTGATGGATCGGAGTTCGTGACCGACGGGTGGGTTACGAAAGGAACGTACATCATCCGTAAAGGAGAAAGGATCGCGCAGGGCGTTCTCACCGAAGTCCCACGGGCGGCCTTCGAAGTAGTCGACGAGTTGAGCGAGACGGAGCGCGGGGCCGGCGGGTTTGGGAGCACGGGAACAGCCGTGTAAAAGGGAAAAGGCTGCCGTTAGGACAGCAGCCATATTCCGACCCACGGTACAATCTGCGCGACTGTCCGCAGGAACGCGGGTGTGATGTTGATATTGATCTTCATCACAAATCCCTCCTTTCACAATAGACTCACACTCTCACCACCATGTCCCTTTCAGTCATTTGCCCCTCTGGTTTAGGTTGGTTTGGTTTGTGAGCCCTTGAGAAAGGACTTGCTCATATTATACCACATAGACGAAACAATGGAAATTATTAGTTAGGAGGCGCGTTGGTTGCGACAATACCACGATCTTTGCCGACATATCCTCGAAAACGGCGTTGAAAAGTCCGACCGCACCGGAACCGGTACGTCGAGCATTTTCGGATACCAAATGCGCTTCGACCTGCGCGAAGGGTTCCCGTTACTCACCACGAAACGCCTCCACTGGCGCTCGATTGTCTACGAATTGCTCTGGTTCCTGCGCGGAGACACCAACGTCAAGTACCTCAACGACCACGGCGTAACGATCTGGAACGAGTGGGCGGACGAGTACGGTGATCTAGGGCCCGTCTACGGTAAGCAATGGAGAAAGTGGGATCGGTTCGATCTCGACCGGGTGTACGGTAATTATTCGCGAAAGCCGATCGACCAAATCGCGCAGGTCATTGAACAAATCCGCACGAACCCCGATAGCCGCCGCCTGCTCGTATCGGCCTGGAACGTCGGCGAGCTCCACGAAATGGCGCTGCCACCGTGTCACTTCGCGTTCCAATTCTACGTTGCGAGCGGACGCCTATCGTGCCAACTCTACCAACGGTCGGCCGACGTATTCCTCGGCGTTCCGTTCAATATCGCAAGCTACGCGCTTCTTACGCACATGGTCGCGCACGTAACCGGTCTCAAAGTCGGCGAGTTCATCCACACGTTAGGCGACGCGCACATCTACGCGAACCACATCGAACAAGTACGGACACAGCTCGAACGCGAACCACGCCAACTCCCGCAACTCGTAATCAAGCGCCAGGTAACGGACATTGACGATTTCACGTTCGAAGACTTCGAGATCGTCGGTTACGATCCGCACCCGCATATTCCCGGCAAAGTCGCAGTTTAAACGGTAACGAAAGGAGCGCGCAATCATCGCATCCATCACGCTAATCCACGCATTGCTCACCGCAATCTCAGTCGCTACGTCCGTACCATTCGCAGAAACGGAGTTATACGAAGTTACTGCGTACTCGGTTAGCGATGATTTCACGCCAGCCCACGGCATCACGGCATCTGGCGAGAGGGTCCGCGAGGGCGTAACCGCTGCCTGCCCGCCGGAGCTCCCGTTCGGCACGCGCGTCCATATCGAAGGCGTGGGCGAGCGCGTGTGCCAGGACCGTGGCGGCGCGATCAAAGGGCGGAGGGTGGACGTGTATATTGCGGACCGATCGGAGGCCTTACGGTTCGGGCGGCGGAAGTTGGGCGTAACGATTTGTGCGAAATCGGAACTCGCACGTTTAATACGGTAGAAGGCGCTTGACGCGCCGAAAAGAAAACGGGAGGGATACGATGAGCAACACAAACACAACGATTCTGACGGATGAAAACGGCGTGCAACGTGAATATCGTGAGGTCAGGCGGAAGGCGAACGTGGGGGAACGGATTAAAGTCGTAGATGACCGAAAAAGAGGCGATCACGACTTCGAATTAGGGGAGATACTTTATGTCATCCACGACAACCGGTGGCCTAACTCCAACCCGAATGGCGGCGTATCCGTGTCTGAGCACTTCCAGAAGGCCCGCAGTAAGTTCGAGGGTCGCGGGATTTACAACGACCGATACGTAGTACTTGAGCCGACCGACATTGTGATCATCGACGGCGTGCGGTATCGCGAAGAGAAACGAAAGGCGCGCGTGGGTGATCTGATCTATTATCCGGAAGATCAACGTTTCGCGGTGGTTATTGCCGATGAGGACGATCTAGCTAACGGTGATTGTACCTACTACTCGACCGCGATGAAGTACCCACACATTGTCCTCACGCCAATCAACGAGCCGCAAGCGCCAACGACTGTCGCCCCGCAGGTCATCAACGTCAATCTCACGATCACTGTCCAGCCGGGCGACGACGTGGCCCAGGCGGTCGCCGACGCGGTGAAACGCGAGTTGACGAAGTCTCAACGCCTATCATCCGCTGATCTATTCGTAAAGGCTGCGGAATCACTCGCGAACGAACCCGCACCGAAACCGAAGTCACCGCAACAACTCCGCGACGAGGTCGTGGAACGGGCGAAACGGGATGTAGCGGAGTTGGAACGAAGCTGGATTGCGAGCTGGCAATCAGCAAAAGGGGTCTCGTTCTGGCCGAAAGCGTGCGCAGAAAAAGGGCTAACACCAGTGCACTACGTTGAATACGTGGTCAACCGTGAAAAAAGAACCGTGGTAGCGTTGGTGAGGCGGATTCGCGGTAATGAAGTTGACTATCGCGGCATCGCCAAATGCGCGCCAGGCGGCGTATTCAACTCGCATATCGGCCGTGCCATTGCGTTGCGCCGAGCGTTAGGGCTTCCGGTGCCGACAGACTACGTCAATACGCCGCAGCCGACGGAGGTTCGCGTTGGGGATGTTGTTGAAACGGTCATCGGTGTATACACCGGAACGCGCGGTACAGTTGACGCCATTAAGCCGAGCGGCTTCGTGAGTGCTGATCGAGGCCTTACGTTTATAGACGAAAAGGGCAGTAGTCAGTGGCGATTTATCGATCGCGTAAAAGTTATCGACGACTCCCGCGAAGAAACGGAGGTGTCCGCCTAATGCCGATAAAACTCGCCCTCACCGGCCGGATGCGCTCCGGAAAGGACTCGGTTGCCGACTACCTCGCGCGCCAATACGGATTCGCCCGGTTCGCGTTCGGCGACGGCATCCGTAAGGTCTGCCGCGAGTTGTTCCCGGATCAATTCCGCGATAACCGCAATGGCTCCGCCAGGAAGCCCCGCGCGCTCCTGCAAGGCGTGGGGCAGGCGATGAGGGCGTTCGATGAGAGCGTTTGGATCAACGCGTGTATGCGCCACATACAAGACACGCGCGAATACCTCGTTTCCCCGATAAACGTCGTAATCACCGACCTCCGGCAGCCTAACGAGTACGAACGCCTCCGCGCGGAAGGCTTCGTCATCGTCCGCGTAAACGCCTCGGACGAAACGCGAATCCAACGCATGATCGACGCGGGCGACGCGTTCACGGCGGCCGACCTCGAGCACGAAACGGAGCGCCATATCGACACGTTCGCGGTCGACTACGAGATCGAGAACAACGGGAGCCTGGCGGAGCTGCACGCGAAGGTGGACGCGGTGATGGCGGAGATTATGGCGAAGGAGGCCGCCGAATGACCGGTTCTCGCGACGACCTCCGGTATTGGTACGAAATGGGCTACTTTTACGGGCGCAACGACGCGCTCGACGTCCGCCCGTATGACGCCAGGCTACCGCACGAGCGCGCTGATCTCACGGATTCAACAGGTCTTCGCGCCGAAACGCGTACCAATTGTTCACCCGCTCAATGTACACGTACCGACCCGGCTTGATATCTCGCTTCCGAATGAACGAACGGACGGACGCGTAGTACCGTTTCCCGTCGAAGGTGGCCGGAACCACCGTGTCGGGCACGTTGACCTCGCCCGGCCGCGCGATCCCGATGTTTCCGTTATCTTCGTCGTATCCGACGTGGCATTTGAACGATGCCCCTTCGGGTATGCCGAGTTTGGCGCGCATGGCTGCGTTCAAATAGAGGCGGCCGTGTTTATCAATAGTGATCGCGGGCTCTCCGCCCAATCTGAAATCGTGCGCAACAAACGCCATAAGAAGATCACACTCCGATCCGCATTATCTACCATTATACGCGGACGGACGGAGAGTATGCAAGGTTAACGAAAGGGGACGATTGATTGACGAATAGCATAACGCCACAACTCCGCTCAAGCGCAATAGGCGAGCGTTTGAGAACGGAGGCGAGCGCGTAATGGGCGTCTGCCGAGTAGACGTGGCGAAGCCTCATCGCGAACTAGCGGTCAGGTACGCGCTAAACGACCGGGAGGGCGTCGACGCGCTCCTCTCGGACGTTCACCGGTTGGGCGCGCGTCGGTTCGAACGCGGCGATTACGCGGCCTGTGACGTGTTGATCGATTTGGCGAGCGCAATAAAGGCGGCCGGACTGACACCACGCCAACGTGAGGCCTTGCGGTTGTATTACGTCGAGGATTTGACGTTAGAAGACGTGGGGGCCGCGATGGGGCTCACAAGCGGACGGAAGCGCGCGAGCCGGCTGGTGATTACCGGGTTGAACCGGATTGCGGCGGTGTTCGCGCGGTGGAATTACGGGGAGTTGACGCGGAACGAATTATGGGAACGGGAAACGAACGAAGGGGAGGGACCGAAAGATAACCGAGATTATGTATGAAAACGGAGACTATTGGGTACGTTCGACGAAACATCCTCGGAGTGGGAAAACGTATTACGAGGTTATCCGAAACGGAGCTACACACGGAATCGTCGTCGCAACTATCGGAGAGGGACCTGGCCCATATCTCGGCATAGAGCGAGCAACAAAGGAATGTGATCGTCGTACCGCCGCGACGAATAAGGAGGCTGCCGAATGAGTCGACGCAATAAACGAAAGTCTAACGAAACCACTACGAAACACTTCCGCGGTCATGCCGACTACAAATCCGCCTTTTCCGCGGCCGTCACCGAACTGGTTAACGGAGTGCGCGCCGGTTTGTTCCCGGACCGCACCGAACGGTCCCGCGCGATCGAGGCGCTCATCGACGAGTACATCGCGTCGACCGGCGAGTGCCCGGACCCTGCCGAATTGGAACGGTTGGCGAACACGGTGCTGCACGAGGAGTTGACGGACCAACGCCGAAATAAGCTGACCGCGCCAGAATACCCGTTTATGTCCGAGTGGCAGCTTGCCGTCCGACAGAACCGCGAGTACGACATCAAGCTAGCGGAAGAGATCGCGACGGATGGGCGGAGCCATAAACCGCCAACGCGAAGACACCGGACGGCGCGCGAGAACCGATTCGTCGACATGTACGCGAAGAGTAAGAACGCGGAGAGACGCAGGCAATATCGAAAGGATACCGCGCCGGGACATATCATTAGTTATCGTCTAAACGGAACAGATCGCCAGGAGCAACGTTGAGGTAATCGCAGAGTTTAGTGATCAGGTCGCGTGGGTAACGTTCCATTTCGTCGTTGTACATTTGGCGCACAGAATCGAAGCGGTAATCAATGTCTCGCGCGACCTTACGAATTGATAGATTGCGTGAGTCTATGATTTCTTTAAGTTTTGAACGAACTACGGGCATAGGGCGACCTCCTTTCGAGTTGATTTTAACACAGACACGGAAAACGTATCAAATATTTGTTGACACGTAAAGCGGGTCGTGTTATTCTAAAGACAACCAATCGACACACTAAAGGGGTCAAAAAGAACGGAGGTCGTCTGAATGAGAAGAACAAAGAAATCCGCGTACAATTGCATCGCCTACTTAGCGCTCAAAGTTAAGAACAGCGGAATCATCCAATCTCTCGCGGCTAAGTGTGAACGGGAAGGTGCTACACCCGAGATCGCCAAAATTCACTCCTCGCTTGTTTACTTTGTTGACGAATTCCCGTTGGATGGATTCGGTAAGTTCCCGAAATGTTGGACGGTTGCCAAGTACGATGACCTCTACCGCGAGTTATCCGAAGCATACGAAAATGCCGAAGCCGTTCTCGCGGAACAAACGGAGCTTCCCGACCTATCCGCGATGACCACCGTCGAAGCCATCGTTTGGTACACGCGAGAGGTCGCCCGTGTCTCTGCGATCAAACCGGGAACCCCCGGCCGCACTGAGCGGATGCAGGCACTCCTCGCGTGGAAACGCGCGCTAAACGAGCGGATCGACCTCGAACGCGAATACGCCGCCAAACTCCGCGAAATCTGCCGGTATGCCGGGTTCCGTAACGCGGGCAACTGGTTCGGCCTAACATACCGGTCCCTGCGGCACTCGCCAGACCAACGACTGCGGCGGGTGGCGCTCCGTAATGCTTGGCGCGATTTTGCGGAAGCGGGGCTAACGACAAGCCCGCGAAAATGTGACAACACGTTATAGACGCTGCAAGAGGACGGAACAGGCAGCCGCCAGACGCCGGACAGCTACGCGTTAGAGCGCCGTCCGGCCTTGCGGACTATTTTGCCCTTGAGGCTTCGCGAAAGTTTTGCCGTAAAGGCTTGCGCCGATGACTCCGGTACCTGCCGGATGAGGCGCGCCCTTAGCGGCCATAAAACTACCGTACCTTAGCGGAGGAATCCGCCGGTCACCTTTGATCCCGGCTTTCGCGCTATCAATGCCGCTTATCGAGAGCGTCGGCGCACCGGATTGGGGCGCGCCCCGGTCTTTTCACGACGCTTTCGCGCGGTTGAGCCGTCCGAAAACCGCGCACACACCGCACGTACGCGGACCAGGGCGGGTCCCGGCGCTCGACCCGGAATAGTACCCGCCGCGCTTAGTCGTGCGGAAATACGAACCCAAACGGAGGTACTCACGTATGAAAAAATTCGGCAAACTCGGTCTCATCGCATTCTTCGCCATTATCGCGGCCCTGTCCGTAGCATCCAGCGCGTTCGCTGACGGCGGCCCCGGTTGGTAATCGCGTAAGCTAACGGCTCGCTTCGGCGGGCCCCGGCGTTGGGATTCCGAATAAGCCGCGAGAGTAGAGCGGGTTACTGCCGATACGCCCGATCAGCGGCGACGGGCATGCGCACGTTTATAACGGCAAGCGTGCGTAATGCCTTTCGGAGTCCGAACGCTGGAAGATACGCAAGAGTCGTCCGAATCCGGGCGGCTTATTTTATTTTTACGAAAGGTAGGCGTTGTGACATGGCGGAAAATCCGCGCGAGTCGAACGGATACAAAGCGAAACTTTACGAGGGAGAACGCGTCATTCCTGCGCGCGAACTCGCAACTGGCGGGATTAGCGGAGAAGCGTTAGCGGAGATCATCGAGAGAGTCCGCGCGAAACCGGGCAGCGACCGTACGGCGATCACGTTCCGCCTCGACGTGGACGTATCGGACGCGCTAACGGGATTGAAGGCGCTCAGGCGCGAGGCTGACCGGGCGGTGGCCGCGTTGAAGGCGTTGGAGGCGGCGCTGGGTAGCGTGTCCTTGCGCCATGTTCGCGTTGGAGATTACGAGGAAACCGAGATACTTCCGTTGCGACCGGAGGTAAGCGAATAACCGAATAACGCAGGCTAAACGATGGCTCCCGACGGCGGTTTCGGGGGCCTTATTTAGGTTGCGTTGACGCTAAACGGGCGCTAGACATGCGCAGTCGAACGCGAGATATCCCCGACACTCGCTGCGCCCGTCGATTTAACAATAGTCGGGAAAATATCGCGAAGGGGAGCGAACTGGATGAGAGTTTCTTTTGATTGGCGGAATATCCTTTTGTGGGGCGTTGCATTCGGAACGGGAACAACGATGATTTGTCTCGGACCGGTAACGATATTCACCGAGAGGCCGGTTAAGGTCATTCGTAGAGGTGAACGCGAGTGAATCGTGAATACGGACCACACTCGCGCCAATCCATCCGTATCCTGCTCGAACATTTCGGTTATCGCGGAGAGTTCAACGTATATGAGGCCGCGGATAGAATCGTGGAATGGCTCCGGGGTCATTTCGTTAACGCCGATCGCGATGACGTGGTGCGACGAATATTATACGAGGTGAAAACGATTGAGTGAGCTACGCAAGCGAATGATGCGCGTTAGAAGCGGCGCACCAATCGGCAATATCGTTCCAATAGGTAATAACGGATACGGACGCGATGAGGCGGGCCGTATTTTTCGTTATATGACCGTTGAGCAAATCGAAGCGATCCGCCGGTGGAAGCAACTCGGAAAGGACACGCGGAAGTTCTCGTTCACCAACATGCGGAACATCCGCGAGATCACCGAGGGCCTATCGAGTAAATATTGCGGATACATCCTGCTCCTGCAGCCGCATATCCAGTACGAGACAAACGTATTGATCGCGGATGATTCGTCGGGCCGACCGGTCACAATCGATGACCTCGCGAAGATATGGAACGCGTCAAAACGGACGGCTCGTACGGTCATGGGCGAATTGGAGGCGCGGAGCATCGTATTTGACCTCGGAGGCCGGTTCGAGATCAACGACCGGTACCATTTTCGAAAAAAGGCGAGCGATGACGTTGACATGCTGATCAAGACGTTTTTTACCGCACTCAAACGGTTCAAGATGTCGGCGGCCGATTTCGGCTTCGTGTATAAGCTGCTCCCGTACGTCCACTATTCGACGAACGTGATTTGTTCGGACCCGTTCGCGGAGAATCCGGAGGACATCCGGTTCCTTAACGAAAAGCAGATCGCCGCGATCGTTGGGATGGCGGAGAGCAAAACGAAAGAGGCGCTCGCCCGGTTGAGGAAGGCGGGCATTGTCGGTGAATGGCGGAAGGGAGCGGACAAACGCGAGACGCTAACGGTGCTCAATCCGTACGTGTTTTATCGGAAGAATGGGCAGCCGGACGAAACGCTCCGGGCTCTGTTCGAGGCACATTCGTACTAGGGGCGTACAAAAATACGTCCCCTTTTTTGCACGATTTCGGGCAGATACGTCCCCTTTTTTGCACGCGATGCGAGGTGGGTTCCGCCTTACAGCCGCAAGGGATTCGGCGATTTTTCGAGGGCAAAACGGGTAAAATCGTTCTTTATCTTATACAACGTAAAGCTAACGCAGCCGAGGAGGAATCGGCTAACGCCGAGCGAGTTCGCCTGACGGCTCCTCGCCATCATCCCTTCTTCGCGAAGAAATATCATACATGAATGTCTTGCGCGGAGAAAGGCAGGGTAACCGAGGCGCGGAGCGTAGCGACGGGCCGACAGGCCGCAGCGTTAATCTTTTATCCTCGTTCTATTCACCCGCGAATACAAACGCGAAGGCTACCGCCTTCCACGGTGTATTCCCGTTATATCACGCAAAGGAGGCGTCACCAAACGATGGCGAAACGGTTGTCACCCGAACAGTACATCGCAATTGGATACCTCGCACAACCGCATAATGGCGGTAAGACAATCGCAGAGATCGCGAAAGAGTGCGGTGTATCGGAGCGTACGATCTACAACTGGAAGAACGACGAGACGTTCGAACGCGAGTTGATTGCGCAGATGAGGCGGAATGTCCGCGATATGATCCCGGCCGTAAATAAGGCGATGTTTGACGCGGCGATTGACGAGAGGAACGCGGCCGCAGCGAAACTGCTGTACCAGCAGGTCGGGCTGCTTACGGATAAGGTCGAGGTGGAAACGAAGGCTAGCGCAGATGTCCCGGACATTGACGAGTTGAAACGGATGGTCGCTGAAATGGACGCGGAATAGTGCGCTATTAATGTAGGGACGCGATAGGACGGTTGCGCTCCGTTTCATGCGCGGTCGATTTCGTCCGCTGCACGCCTCTGACGCGCGACCCCTCCGAAAATTTTCGAGCGGCCGCCTTCACCGTTGTATAAACGTTGCATAAACGGTCGATCACCGTGAAATCTACTTCGGTGGGGTATGTCGTAGAACCCGCGCCGTTATGCGGATGTATAAACGGTGCATAAACAAGGAAAACGGGTGACACGCGGAACCCGCGTCGTTACTGCGTTTGTGCGAACGCGGTGCGACCGAGGATAAATCTTATGTAAACAGCGTTATGCAACCGGATGAATAACGGAGTGGTTACGATTTGAGGAGGGGTACACCACCCCCGGCACCCCCTCTTCGGCCCGTCGACAGGCGCCGCTCAAATCCGCGCGTCAAAAATAAACTTTGAACTTTACCCCGCGAAAGCAGACGCAAGGCTACCGAAGCGCCTAATCGGTGGTCTTTTTGTGTTTTCGCAAGACCAACGGAAGGAGGACGAAAGGTATCGCTTGGGTCAACGGTAAATGGCTCGATAGACCAGCGCGCCAAGAATTGATCGATACGCTCCGGTTAGGCCGCGATAAGCTCCGCAAGAAACTCGATAAGGGCACGATTACCGCGGACGAAGCGGTACAACTCCGGTCCTGGCTCGTGGAGTTGAAGCGCCTCGAACGTATTCATCGCGCGGAGGTCGATCTCCTCTACTTCGCGTACGAATACTTTGGCGAAAAGTATAACCCGGACAATTCCGGCAACTGGATTCCGTGCGACATATCGGAAGCGCCCGAGTTCCACCACGAGTTATGCTCGATCATGGATACGGTCTCGACGCGCGAGGTTAACGCAAAGATCGCGTGGGCAGCTCCGCGTTCTCACGCGAAGTCCTCGTTCTTGTCGAAGGCGTTCCCGTTGCGAGAAATATGCTTCCGTAAGCGCCGGTATATCATCATCATATCCGAGACGCCATCGGTGGCAACCGCGAACCTCGATTGGCTCGCGAATCAGCTCAAGTCGAACGCGAAATTACGCGCGGACTTCGGCCCGTTGCTCCACCCGAAACAACAGGTGAACCCGAAGGATAATACGTCCGAATTCATCGCGTGGGAGGCGCGTGAAAACGACGAGCAGCGGTTGCTCACACTCGTACAAGCGGCATCTACCGGTCAGGCGTTGCGCGGACGGAACTGGAACGGGTATCGACCGGACTTGATCATCTGCGACGACCTTGAATCGAAGAAGAACACGAACACGGCCGAGCTCCGCCAGGAAATGCGCGACTGGTTTACGCAGACAGTAATGCCGCTCGGGGACCCGGCCGGAAAGAAAACCGCGATCGTGTTCATGGGTACGATGGTACACGCGGAATCACTGTTACGGTACGTGCTCGACCGCGCCGACTTTAAATCACGGCTGTTCAAAGCGTTAATAGACGAGCCAGAGCGTATGGACCTGTGGGAGAAGTGCCGCGACATCTATCTGAACGTGGACAATCCGAATCGCGCCGAAGATGCCGAGGCGTTCTATCTCGCGAACAAAGACGAGATGGACCGAGGTGCTCGCGTGCTCTGGCCGGACGTGCAGCCGTTGTGGAAGCTGATGAAATGGAAATGGGATAACGGCTCCAAGGCGTTCTCGACCGAGTATCAGAACACGCCGATTGACGAGGAATCGCAAATCTTTAACCCGGAGAAATTCCGGTATTACGACGAATCCGACTTGATCGACACAACCGGCCGCCCGTTGCCTCTCGATTTGTACGCGTTTTGGGACATAGCGTTCGGGAAGTCGAGCCGCGCGGACTATAACGCAGTCGTTACGGTTGGGCGCGATAGACGGACCGGTGTGATCTACGTATTGGACGCGTGGGCCAAACGGTGTCCGGCGCATGTCGCGCTAGAAGAGGCGGTCGATAAGATTAAATCGTTCGGCCACCGGATATTCGGCGTGGAAACGGTGCAGGCGCAGCACGACTTTTACCGTCAATTGCAGGAGAGACTCGCGAAAGAGCGGATATACGGCACGAAGTTGAAACCGATCGTCTCGCGCAAGAAAAAAGAAGAACGGATCGAAGCGTTGGAGCCGTTGGTCGAAAACGGCTTTTTGCGGTTTAACCGGAGTCATCGGCTGCTTCTCGAGCAAATGGAGCAGTTCCCCGGTGGCACGTACGACGACCTTCCTGATGCTCTCGCTGGCGCGGTAGAGTTGGCAGGCGGTGTCCGGCCGAAGCGTCGCGTGTTTTATACGAAACCTGACGGCATTTAACGACTTAAACGGAGGTGATGGCGTGTGTTCCAAATCGGCGAGTATTATCCGCCGTTAGAGCACGAGAAGCGGATCAATAGGTATCGCGCTAACAAAAAGCTCGTGCAGGGCTTCCATTACGACGTATTTGAACGCGTCCACAACCGATTATCGAAAACCCAACGGGATTTGATCTACGTGTCCGCGAACCTTCCAGGCGTTATCGCCAAGAAGAGCGCGGATTTTTTGTTCGGCGAAACCCCGACGATTACGGCCGGCAAGGAAAGCTCGCCAGAACAACGTGCGATCGAACGGATTATCGAAGAGAACGACCTCCACATCACGAACTATGAGGCGGCGCTCGGTAATTCGTACCGCGGGGACACGTTCTACAAGATCAAATGGGCGCAGACGTGGCGCGGTGCCTTACCGGAATCGATCGATCCGTTCCGAGTGATCATCGAGGCTCAAAACGCCTCGTACGTGTTTCCGGAAACGCTGCCGGGTAACTCGAAACAGATCATCGCGTACCACATCGCGGTACCGGTTCCGGTTGAAGATTCGAAAGGGCTAGAATGGATTCTAAAGGTGGAGTCGCACTATCCCGGCCGGATCGTGAACCGTGAGTACCGGATGCAGGCGATTCAGACCAATGTCGACAACGAGGTCGTCCTCTGGAAGATTTACGCGGAGATCGCGCCAGCCTTTAAGGTGACGGAAACTGGCGTCCCGTTCCCGTTGGTCGTTCACGTTCCGAACTTCGCGCTCGATGATTCGTGGGAAGGCATCGACGACCTTACCGAGCACCTTGCGTTGTTTGACGAAATCAATAACCGATTGAGTCAGATCGCGGTCATTCTCGACAAGCACGCGGACCCTGCCATCGCGGTTCCGTCCGGTGTGATCGAAACGGACGAGGACGGTAACGCGGTGTTCCGTGTGGGCTCGATGAAAGTGTTTGAGGTCGCCGATAAGAACGAGGTTATCCCGCAATACATCGTGTGGGACGGTCAACTTGAGGCCGCGTTCAAGGAGTTAGAGCGCTTGGTCGACTTACTTTTGACGGCGGCGGAGTTACCTGCGGTCGCACTCGGTAAGGATAACGCGGGTACTTCGGGAGCGTCCGGGCTGTCGATCAAGTGGCGGATGAACTCACTCCTCGCGAAGATCAACCGCAAGCGACAGTATTACGACAAAGGGCTTCGCAACGTCCTGTATATCGCGCAACTCCTTGAGCACGCACAATCGGGCGAGAAACTCGACTACACGCCTACATGGCCGAAAATCAACTTCAAAGATGGTCTGCCGGACGACGATCTCGAAATGGCGAATATCATGAGCATTCGTACCGGTGGCAAGCCGACGATTAGCCAGCGCACCGCGATTAAGCTGCTCGATGACCTGACCGACGAACAGGTCGAGGAGGAGTTGCAGCGCATTCAGAAGGAGGAGTCGTTCGCGGACCCCTCGATCTTTAACAAGGAGAGCGGAGGAGGCGGTGAATAATGCCGTTACCTCCCGACCCGACGTACGAGTACGAGATTAGCCGGTTGGTCGCGTACTATAAGCGGGCAATTGCCGATATTCTCCGTGAGTTAGAACGCTTGGACCTATCGGACATATCACGAGCAAACGTGCAAGCGGCGCTCGCTAGTATCGCGAAAATCCTCAAGGAGTTAGACGCTGATGCCACGGCATGGGTCGAGGAAAACGTACCCAAGGCGGCGCTCGACGGCGTTGCTCGCGCGATCCTCGCTATCGGCGTCGTTGATACGTTGGCCGAGGCGCAATCCATCGCGAGGTTTAACCGGTTGAACCAGAATCTTGTCGCGGCGGTCGTCGCGGATACACAAGCGGATTTGCTTGCCGTTACGAAAAACGTGAGCGGAAAAGTTCGTGCGGCGGTCCAATCGGCAGTCGCCGAATCTCTTCGCGCTAACTTGACGAAGGGAATTAGCGGTCGCCGTACGCTCAATCGCGATATTCTCACGAGTATGAAGCGGTCGCTCGGCGAATCGGTAAATACCGGTATTGTTGACGCGGCCGGCCGCCGGTGGAAGCCGGAAGTGTACGTTGATATGGTGTCGCGAACGAAAATGATGTACGCACACACGGAGGCAACGATAAACGAGGCGTTGGGGCGCGGTGTTCTGTACGGGCAAATTTCTCGTCACGGCGCGACGGACGCGTGCCGGAACTACGAGGGAAAGATCGTGAAGTTGACGCCGGACGCACCCGGTCCTTATCCGTATATCGGGGACCTCCGTGGTGGTCGCGACATCTTCCATCCGAACTGCCGCCATCTTGTGAATCCAATACGTAAGCCAGAAGGTGTCGAGTAATCTTGTCCTGGCGGATGACGTTAAAAGCCGCAAATTTTCGAGGCGTTGCTCGTTAAACACGAATTGGAGGTATTTCGATGTTCAAGCCGCTTAGTTTTCAATTCCCGGTGGATATTCAATACTTTGCGGAGGGTTCCGAACAAGGCGAAAGCCAACCGTCTGCGGAGACGAAAAATACCGAAACACAATCGGACACCACCGCCGATCAGCAATCCGACAAAAAGCCGGACGAGATTATGATTCCGAAATCTCGTTTCGACGAAGTAAACACAAAATTTAAGGACGTCCAAAAACAACTTGAGGAGCTCCTGAGAGAAAAACAAGAGCGCGAAAAGGCTGAGGCTGAAAAGCGCGGTGAGTTTGAAAAGCTGTACCAGGAGACTTCCAAACAGGCGGAGACGCTCAAACAGCAGGCCGAATCCCACGAAAAGCGGGTTCAGCAGTTAGAGAGTGTAATCCAACAGCTTCTTGATTCAAAACTTGAGGCCATTCCAGAAGAGTTTAGGGACTTGATCCCGAGCAACTTTACAGTGGAGCAAAAGCTCGAATGGATCGCGACCGCTGAGAAGAAAGGGCTGTTCGCGAAAAAACAGCAACAGCAAATTGGTGGCGACACAAACGCATCCGACAAACAGACGACGGACCTTAACTCTTTGTCCCCGATTCAGTTACTCAAGGCCGGTTACGGCTCTAAATAAGACGCCTTCTAAGGCGTCTTTTTATTTTCCATCAAACACTAAAGGAGAGATTTTTCAATGGCATTGACTCTTGTTGAAGCGTCTAAACTTTCTCAAGACACCCTGCAACGCGGCGTAATCGAAACATTCGCCCGCACTTCTTCTGTTCTGGAACTGTTGCCCTTTATGAACATCGCAGGTAACGCGTACGCCTACAACGTCGAGGGCACGCTGCCGGGCATCGGGTTCCGTGATGTAAATGAGGCGTACACGGAATCTACTGGCGTGATCAATCCGGCGTCCGAAAAGCTGTACATCGCCGGTGGCGACGTAGACGTTGACCGTTTCCTCGTCCAAACCCGCGGTAACATCAATGACATCCGCGCGATCCACACCGAAATGAAGGCGAAAGCCCTCGCGCTGGCTATTACAAATCAGTTCTTCAACGGTGACCAAGCGGTTGACCCGAAAGGTTTTGACGGTCTGAAAAAGCGCCTGACTGGTTCGCAAGTTATTTCCGCGAAGCCTGACGAGACTTCCGGGGCTGCCCTGACCATTACGATGCTGGATGAACTTATCGACGCCGTTGAAGGTGAACCGGATGTAATCTTCTGCTCGAAAGCTATGCGCCGCGAGATCAAGAAGGTAATCCAAAACCACAACGGTTACCAAGAGTCCTCCTATGACGCTTTCGGTCGTCCGGTAATGACTTACGGCGGTATCCCGATCCGCGTAATCGAAACCGACCAGCAAGGTAACGAAATTCTCCCGTTCAACGAAACGGTAGGTACCGACAATAACACCGCATCTATCTACGCCGTGAAGTTCGGTCCTGAGCAATACGTATCCGGCCTGCAAAACGGCGGCGTATCCGTGCGCGACCTGGGCGAGCTCGACAGCAAACCGGTATTCCGTACCCGTATCGAATGGTACTGCGGTATGGCCGTGTTCCATCCGCGCGCTGCTGCCCGCCTGAAAGGCGTTAAGAAATCCTAATGTCTGACTCTTGGGCGATCGGTTAACGGTCGCCCTCGTTTTCTAACGGAGGTGTTTGACGATTTATACGATTAAAACGCCTAATCCGAACTACAACGGCGTAACCGAAGGCGTCCCGTTCGTAAACGGAATAGCTCGCGTGGAGAGTGAGATCGTGCGGAACGTTCTCGTTAACAATTACGGATACATCGATGCGACTGAAAAACAAGAAAAAACGGAGGAACCCGCCCCTAAGCGCAAATCCTCCGGCAAATAAACGCCCGACGGAGGTGACCGCGAATGGCAGTGAATGTAACGGACGCAAACGCTTATATCGCGGAATGGGTCGTAGATAACGAGGATTGGACGGACGCGGACGATGCGAAAAAACAACGGATGCTGAACGTCGCCTCTCGTACGCTCTCCGTCAAGTACCCGACGTACGTGATACCGGACGCGGCCGTATACGAAACAGCGGCGGCGTTCGCGACCGCGTTCAACGACACGATGGTCCAGGCGCAGCGCGGCGTCCAATCGTTCTCGTTGTCCGGCGTCGCCTCGTTCAATTTCCGTGAGGCCGCACGCGATCTTGTCGATTTGATCCCGCAGACGGCGCTCGATCTGATCGCGGAGGAAAACCCGGACTTGCCGGGTCCGGCGAAACGGCGCGTGGGGTGGACGGTGCTATGACATGGCGTTAATTCCGTTGAAGAACACCGTTACGATCACGCCGGCGTCCGGAGGCACCGACGAATGGGATCGTCCGATTCCGGGAACGCCGTATCAATTGCGTTGTCGCATCCAGGAGGGCACGAAGTTGGTCCGGTCGGCAAGCGGTGCAGGCGGCGTCCACGGCGTCACCGCGCAAGAGGTCGTGTCGGTCGCGCAAATCTACTTCGATAAGATACCGGTCGATCCCGCGACGGGCCAAGCGCTCGGACTGACCGACACCATCACGTTCACCGACGAGACGGGAACGGTGCGAACCTATACGCCCATATCAATCGAGATCAAACGGGGGCTGAACGGTAAACCAATCCAGACGGTGGTGAATGTGTAGTGGCGCGCGAGTTCGAACTTGATCTGTCGAAGTTTATCCGCGACCTCAACGGCGCGACCGAGGCGATAGCGCGCGGGGCCAAACGGGGCCTCCACGATGCGCTCGACGACTGGCGGCGGGAGGCTACGGATATTGCGCCGTTAGACAAAGGGACGTTGCGGCGCGGAATCGATACGCGCATCGACGGCGAAGGTCTGGACCTGACCGGCGAAATCAGCGCGGTCGCTATCGAGGATTCCGGCAAGGGGCGGTTTAACTACGCGTACTACCTGCACGAAATCAAGGGTGAGATTAAGAATCCGACCACGCCCGGCACCGTCGCGAAGTTCCTCGACGAGCCCGCCAAACAACACGCGGACAAGTGGATGCGCGAGATCGAGGCGGAGATTAAACGCGAAGTTAAGAAACACGGATTCTAAGCGTGAGGTGAGCGGTTATGGCGCTACTTAACGAGTTGGCCTCCGTCGCCTCCTTCGTCGCGTCCGCCGTACCGGGCGCGTCCGTCAAATACGAAGTCCCAACGCAACCAACGAAAGACACGCTTGTCGTCCGCGTCCAGAACACGGATACGGCGTCGGAAACGGGCTACCATTACCGCGTTGAACGCACGTATCAGATCGTTGCGTATGGCGCGGACTCGCCCGCGTGCCTGACGAAAATGGACGCAATCACGCGCAAGGTTAACGATGGGGCAACGCTAATACCGATAAACGGCTCGCTCCGGTATATCCGTTGCGGGCCGTTCGCATTTGGCGCGGCGTTCCGGACGGAGAGCGGTCTGTGGGCGTGTGTTGGCGTGCTACAGACGGAGGTTCGCGAGGCGAGGACGCAAGAGCAATACGACAAGATCATGCACGTTTATCCGCGGTATTAACTGCGGATTCCGGTCGGGTGAAAGCCCGGCCTTTTACATTTGAGGGGAGTGATACGATGGCTGCTGGAACCTGGGACCCGACCGCGTTGCCGATTGAACCGGGCCTCTACATCAACTTCCAAGAGGCGGCCGCTACTGCCATCCGGGGCGGTGCGCGAGGGACCGTTGCGATTCCGTTGCTCAAATACGGAGCAAACGCAACTGCAAAGCAATTTTACACGGTAAGCAAGGAGAAGGAAGCGCAAGACCTGTTTGGTGCGGACAACATCGCATCCATCCGTCTTGCCCTCATGGGCGGCGCGAGAGACATTCTTGTCTACACGATGCCTACCGATCCTCAACCGGAGGACTACGCAGACATGCGCGATGCCTTCGATTCGCGCCAGTTCAACGTGTTTGTTTTCGACCAAGAGGCGGACGCGACCGAACAAGACCTGACGAAAGCGTGGGTCGAACGGAATCGGACGGAGGGCAAGCACTTCATGTTCGTTGCCGGAGGTACGGCGGACGAAGACGCGGACCCTGCGCTTGGCAACGCGCGTTCTACACGCTTGAAGCACGACTATATCGTGAACTTGATCGTGGGCGGTACGTTGAGTGGCAAAACGTACACGTCTGCAGAGTACGCGCCTTACCTGGCGGGGCTTATCGCAGGTACCGCGATTAACCGGTCGATCACGTACGCGCAGGTGGCGCTTGAAGACGTGAACAAACGCTTGACGACGACGCAGGTAAGGGAAGCGTTGGAGGCCGGATCGCTCGTGCTCATCCACGACGGCGAAAAGGTCAAGGTCGTAACGGGCCTCGTAACGTCCGGCAAGAAAATCCGCGTGATTCGCGCACGTCAAGCGATTGCGACGGACATTACGATGACGGCGGCCGACGCCTACATCGGCAAGATCGACAACAACCCGGACGGTCAGGCGGCGCTCATCTCCGCCATCAAGGCGTACCTCGAGCGGTTGGAGGCGAACAACGTGCTGATGGACCCGGCGGTCATGCTTGACCCCGAAAACGAGTCCGTGGGCGATTCGGTGTTCCTGCTGATTTCGTTCGCGCACGTCGACTCGATCGAGCGGATTTTCCTGACAATCAACGTATGAGGACGGTGAACGAATAGATGCCTGCTTTGGACTCGACGCGTTCGATTAACGGTAAGTTCGGAGAAATCTGGAAGGACGGGCGCTGGTTGAGTAACTTCTACTCGGGGGAGGCAACGGCCGACCTCCAATATGAAAAGGTTAAGCGATCTGGCAAGCGCGCAGACGGGAATAAGGTCGTGGGAGTCGAGTACTCCGGGACAATCAGCGGTTACAAGGTCACTTCCGAACTCGCGCAGGAGGTCGGGCAAGTCTTTGACGATCGCAAGGGCGCGTTTGTCTGCGAACTGGTCATGAAGCTCGATGATCCGGAAGCCTACGGATACGAGCGCGTACGTTTGAAAGGCGTTCAGTTTACGAAAGTGAACATCATGAAGTTTGAACACGGGAGTCTCGTTGAGGAAGAGTGGCCTTTCGTATATGACGGAGTGGAATGGCTCGACGCGATCACGGCTCAGTAAGAAAGGCGGCTTCGGCCGCCTTTTAATTTTCGCACGAAAACAACCTTTTGGAGGATGAAATAGATGGACGATCTGCTGAAAACCCTGCTTGATCGGGATACAAAGCCCGAAAAGGACGTCGAGATTGAGGGTCTTGGTACGGTAAGGGTTCGGGCCTTGGATGACAGCGACATCAAGAGGATTTCGGAGCGAACAACTTTTGGAAAGAAAGTCGATGAGGAAAAGCAGTCACTCCTGTTCATCAAGGAAGGGACTCCTTATATCGACTGGTCTAATCCCGAGCTGCTGGCTAAGTTTCAGACGGATGACCCTCTAACAGTCATCAAGAAAGCGCTGTTACCTGGTGAAAAAGTCAAGCTGGTTAACGAGATTCTGGGCATTTCCGGCTTCGACTTGGCCGACCTTGTTGCGAAGGCAAAAAACTCATAAAGGGCGGAGGCGAGGCGTTGCTGCTCCACGCGATCTTTCAGCGCCACGGTCTTCCGCCACACGAAGTATACAACGCTCCCCCAGGAGCAAAGGCGTTCATGTACGCCAGCATGTTACTGGAACTTGAGAACGAAGAAAAAGAGCGTCAGAAGGCGGGAAGGAGGTAGCGCATGGCCTACGATCTTATCGCAAGGTTACGCTTGATCGACGACATGTCGTCTCCTCTCCGCAGAGCCACCGCGAGCATCGAGCGGACAAACAACGCTGTTAAGCGGGTTACAAGAGCTACGAACGTGTACCGTGACGCTAACGGTCGGCTACGCGATGAAAACGGTCGGTTCGTGGCAGAAAACAATGGTCTAGCAAAGTCGTTTGGTTTGCTCAGCAAGGCACTCGGTGGCCTTGCGGTCGGGGCTGCTGCTACCACGGCTGCGGTCGCTTCGGTCGGCAAGGCGATGGACTTCGAGGCGCAACTGTCCAGCATTAAGGCGCTAACCGGTGCAAGCAGCGCGGAAATGGCGCAAATGTCGAAGTTGGCGCTGGACATGGGCGCACAAACGAAGTACAGCGCGCTCGAAGCTGCGCAGGGTATCGAGGAGCTGTTGAAGTCCGGCCTTACTCCGGCACAGGTGCAGGCGGGTGGCCTCGAAAGCGCGCTAAACCTCGCGACGGCTGGCGGGCTTGGCTTGGCGGAGGCGGCCGAAATCATGTCTACCGCCCTTAACGCGTACAAACGCGATGCCCTGTCGGCGGAACAGGCGTCGAACATTCTCGCGGGCACGGCGAACGCCTCTGCGACAAGCGTCCAGGAGCTCCGTTACTCGCTCGCGATGGTATCAGCGGTCGCGGCAGGCGTTGGCATGACGTTCAAAGACACGAATACCGCGCTTGGTTTGTTCGCGAATAACGGCTTGAAGGGTTCGGACGCGGGTACTTCGTTGAAAACGATGCTGGCGAACCTGCAGCCGACAACGAAAGAACAAATTGCGCTGTTCAAAAAGCTCGGACTGATGACGCAATCGGGAGCGAACGCGTTCTTCGACGCGAAAGGCAAGCTGAAAAGCCTCGAAGAAATCGCGGGCATTTTGCGCAAGTCGCTCGGTGGCCTCACGGATCAACAACGTATGATGGCGCTCGAAACGATGTTCGGCGCGGATGCTATCCGTGCTGCGACGATCCTCTTCAATGAGGGCGCGGACGGTGTACGGAACTTCCAGGCGGAGATGACGAAAGTATCCGCGTTGGACGTTGCGAAAGAAAAGATGAATAACGCGGCGGGCGCGGTCGAGCAGTTCAAGGGCGCGATTGAGACGTTACAGATTGCGGCGTTGACTCCGTTAATGCCGAAGATCAAGGAAGTCGCGCTGGCCGCAGCGGATGCTACCGAACGGTTTACGAAATGGTTAGGTACGCGTGAGGCTAAAGAGTGGGGAGACACTCTTATCAACATTTTGTCCATAGTGGGGCCGTTGATCGGCGGAGTGACTGCGGCCTGGGTCGCGTATAGGACTGCTATCGGCATCGCCACTGCGGCTCAGTGGGCATTTAACATCGCTGCTAACGCGAACCCACTCGGATTGATCGTCGTCGCCATCGGCCTTGTAATTGGCGCCGGGTACTTGCTGGTTAAGCATTGGGATACCATCAAGCAGGCGGCAAGTGACTTGTGGGTTACGCTGAAAAACGCGTTCGCCAAGGGCGTAAACTGGGTGATCGGGCACCTTAACAAGATGATCGACGCCATGAACAAGGTGCTCGAACATGTCGGAATCACTATTCCGCAGATTCCGGAAATAGCGTTGGACTACTCGGTGCAACAGCGTGAAATGGAGGATTTCCGCCAAAAACGCAACTTGGACATCGACGGATCGCACGCGGGCGGGCTCTCGTACGTGCCCTACGACGGGTATGTGGCGCGATTGCATAAAGGGGAGCGCGTTCTTACGTCCGCCGAGAATGAGCAATACACGAATGGCGGAGGCGGCGGAGTTCATATCGCAAAACTTGCGGACCAAATCGTTGTACGAGAAGATGCGGACATCGATCGGATCGCTATAGCTCTTGCGCGCGAAATCCGGAGACTGATGTAACCACTTTAAAAGTCGCCCCCACGTTGCTAAAATATAGAAAACGGAATCGGAGGCGATTATTCATGTTCTTCGGGCAGAAGCAGGCCGAAGTCGAAATTCACGATCTGCTCTTTGAGGGAGAGGAAGTCGTCGGGCACTATAAGTTAGTGCAAGACTTTATTTGTCTGACGAGCAAACGCATCATTTTCGTCGATAAAGCGATAACCTCAAATAAACGCGCGATCATATCCATTCCCTACGATAATGTGGAGTCCGTTGAGATGGAGCGCGGCAAAACGTTTTCGATTGGGCACGAGTTTACCATCGTCACGAAAAAGAAGGACTACGACATACACCTGGCGAAAGACGCAGACCCCAACGACTTCTACCGCACTTTGTCAAAACACATTTGCGCATAATTAAGATTCCCGGAGGTGATCCGCCATACCCAACGCGATCCAATTTTGGCTCTCGTTCAATAACGGAGCCGAACGCTTGCAACTCCCGGTCAACCCTCCGTCAATCCAAATATCGTCGTCCCACTCGTACGAGGAAGTCAACGTCCTGCAATTAGGCGAATACACCGTTATCGGTGACGCCAACTTGCGGGACTTTTCTTTTTCCTCGTTTTTCCCACGCGACTACAACCCGTCCTATTGCGAATACGAGGCGATTCCGGCGCCCTGGGACGCGGTACAGACGATTGAGGGCTGGATGAAGTCACGCCGTCCCATCCGCCTGACCATCACGGGAACGCCGATCAACGTCGCGGTGACCATCCGTTCGTTCAATTATGAACCGGAACGCGCAGGCAATCCAGGCGACATCTATTACGACCTCACGCTGAAAGAGTACGTGTTCGTCGACGTGAATAAGGTCGAGATTACCGGGAACAAGGCGATAGTCAGCACGCAAACAACTCGCCCGAACACGCGCGAAGTCCCGTCAACTTACACGGTAAAGCCCGGCGATAACCTGACGAAGATCGCGCTCCGGTACGGTAAAAAATGGCCGGAGATATACGCGAAGAACAAGTCCGTTATCGGCCCGGACCCTAACCGTATCTATCCCGGACAGGTGTTGACGCTCTGATGAACACGCAAGTTCTATACGATGGAACCCCGTTACCCGTCCAATCCGTAACGTGGTCGGGCGACATTACGCAGGCGGCGCGAAAGCTCGACGTATCGCTCGTCAACACAGTGGACGGTCGGACGCAGGCCCGGCGGATTGAACACGGAAAGGAGCTCCGGCTCTTGTACGATGGGCGCGAACTGTTCCGTGGGCCGGTTTTTGCGTTCGATATTGACGCGCGCGGACGGATGACAGCGACAGCATACGATGAAAACACGTACCTGACGCGTAACCAGGACACGCGCAAATTCGTGAATATGACCGCGAGTGCGATTGTTAGAAGGTTGTGCGCGGACTTCGGGATTCCGACGGGGACGATCGCGGATACCGGTTACGTGATCCCGAAGTTGATCCTCCGCGACAAATCGTTGTGGGAAATGATGATTACGGCGCTTACCTACACGCGCAAGCAAACAGGTAGGCGCTATTTTATTACCTCGCGCGAAGGCCGGTTGCAACTTCTCGAACGGAAAGAGCAGATCGTCCGGTGGGTTCTCGAAAATGGCCGGAACATCATCGACGCGTCCTATTCGCAGTCCATCGAGGACATGCGAACGCAAGTCAAGGTGATCGGTGGCGACCCGGATAAAAAGCCGATTATCGCGGTAGTGAAGGACGACGCGCTCATAAAACGGTTCGGTATCATGCAGCACCTCGAAAACGTGGACCAGGACATGACGGCCTCACAGGTTCAGCAGCGCGCGAAACAGTTGCTCGCGGAACTCGGCACAATCGACGATACCGCCCGTATTGACGCGCTCGGCAACCCGGACGTGACCGCAGGTACCGCGATCTATGTCCGTGAGTCCATGACGGGATTGGTCGGCGGCTTCTACGTTTCAACCGATTCGCACACGTTTAGCGGCGGCACACACCGGATGTCGCTGACGTTGAGCGCGACTGATGATCTCCCCGTCATGGAATACGAGGAGCCGCCGGAAGAAAAACGGAAGCGACGGAAAGGAGCGGACGACAAAGTTGACCTCATCCTCAACGCGAAAGGCATCGGATAGGATCGAAGGCTCCGGCGCGAGCCAACTCGTTCAACTTATCCGCCAGATCGGCTATAACGATTATGACCGGTTCGAACTCGCCACCGTCGTCGCGCCACCGCCCGAACTCCGTATCAAAATCGACAATATGGCGCTCGAACTCGAAGCCGACGACGTGTTGGTCGCGGAACACCTAACGCGACACAAACGAATCGTCACGATCAAACACGAACAGGACGCGGAGCGCGACGTTGGCGACACGGAACCGAAGCCGCGCGATAACGATAGCACCGGGTCGCTCGCGTGGACGTATTCGTACGTTGAGATGCAGTTTGAAGACGTGTTGAAGGCGGGCGACCGCGTACTCGTCGCGTCCATGAACGACGGGCAATCCTACGTCATTCTCGATAGGGTGAGGAAATATGGCGCTGAGTCCTCTTAGGCCGCTGGAAGAACGCGCGGTCGAAGTCGCGCCCACACCGCAACCATCGCGGACGTACGCGCTTGACTTCGAAACGGGCGAGGTTGGCGGCATTATCGACGGTGAGGCCGCGATCCGGCAGGCGATCCGGAAAGCGATCATGACGGCCAGGTTCCGGTATCCGATATACGGGGCCGAGCACTTATACGGTGCGGAACTCGAAGATCTCATCGGCCAAGACCTGCCGATCGAACTCTTGAACGCGGAAATCCCCCGGTTGATCTCCGAGGCGCTTCTCGTGGACGACCGGATTACTGACGTATACAACTTCACAATCACACGCGAAGGAGACGGCCTGTACGTCTCTTTTTTCGTTGATACGGCGGACGGCACATTACGCGAGGAGGTGACGTTATAAGCGTGGCTTACGAAGATCAAACGAAAGACGTGATCCACCAACGGATGCTCGATGCGAGCCCTCCGGACATCGACAAGCGGCCGGGTTCGGTCACATACGACCTGACGGGGCCGGTCGCGATTGAGGCGGAGGCCCTTTACGTCGAACTCGGCACGTTCAACGATAAGGCGTTCGCGGACACGGCGTACGACGAGTGGCTCGATAGGCGCGCGGCAGAGGTCGGACTGACCCGCAAGCCAGCCGTAAAGGCCACCGGTTTCGTCACGTTTACAGGCAACGAGGGGACGGTCATTCCGAAAGGGACCGAAGTGTACACGGACGGAGACGCGCCAATTTACTTCGTGACGACCGCGGACGCGACGATCACAAACGGAACGGCAACGGTCGCGGCCGAGGCGAAAGAGGCGGGCGCAACGGGCAACGTTGGCCCCGGCGCGATCAAGCTGACCACCGGTAATATCACCGGCATCACCGGCGTAACCAACACGGTGGCCTTCGATGGCGGCGTCGACGCGGAAAGTAACGAGGACTTCCGCAAACGCTACTTCGACCGTGTGCGCCGTCCGATCACGTCAGGCAACGCGTACCAATACCGGCAATGGGCGCTCGAAGTCGTGGGCGTCCGGGACGTGCGCGTGTATCCGGTATGGAACGGCCCTCTCACGGTGAAAGTCGTTGTGCTCGCGGACGAGGGCGTTCCCTCCCAATCGCTCCTTGACGCGGTTAAGACGCATATCGAATCGGTGCGGCCGATTGGCGCGGACGTGGCCGTAATCGGCGCGATCGACTACGGAATTGACGTGGCCGCGACGCTGTACCTGACGAGTGGGGCGGATTTGGGCGCGGTGCAGGCCGCCATTGTCGCGGAGATTAACGAGTACTTCCGCGAGCTGGCGTTCGGCGACCCGATCGTCCGCATTTCGCAGATTCAGCGGATTCTCCTCGATAACCCGAACATCACGGACTACGCGAACCTGACGCTGAACGGCGGTACGTCGAACATCGTGATTACTGGCGATGCGATTCCGGTACTGAGGACGGTGAACTTCGTTGCAGGCTAATGAGCGCGATATTCGGCAGGATATGCGGGATTATCTGCCCGGATATTACCGCGATTCTCGCGTAGTCAGCAACCTCATTGACCGCGAGGCCGACGAAATCATCGCGCTTAATGCGGCGGTCGCCGATACACTGGCGCAGTTTTTCGTCGATACCGCAACGTGGGGCCTCGCGCGGTGGGAGGCCATCTGCGGTATCAAAACGGACGAATCCAAACCGTTAGACGTCCGGCGCGCCATCGTCAAGTCCCGCCTGCAAGGGTTCGGAACGGTCACGGTCGAGGTCGTGCGGGGGCTTGCGGACACCCTGTACGGGGCGGCGACGCAGGTTACCGAGGACTTTACCGGGGCGCGAGTCGTGGTCAAACTCGTCGGCAAACGGGGCGTGCCGATCAACGCGGAGGACGTACGGAAGGAACTACGCGAACTCATACCGGCTCACCTGGACATCGCGCTTGAATTCTCGTGGTTCGTGTGGGACGAATTTGACGCGATGACCTGGGACGAGGCGGACAGCTTCGCATGGGACGAATTGGAGGTGTATATGCCGTGAGTAGCGGACAAACGAACACGCTTGGCCTTCACCGGTGGGTCGGAACGGACCGGGTATCACGCGCCGAGATCGTCGAGAACTTCGATATTATCGACGCGACCGCCGAAGACCTGTACGGGCAGATCGAGGACCTGCGGTTACTTATCGCGCGCCTTGACGTTGGTTGGTCGATCGCGGACGAGATCAACTTCCGGTATCCGGACAATAACGGAATCTTCTACGACATCCTAGACGGCAAGGGCGGCCGCGTAACGGCGGTACTCGCGGATGCCGCGACTTACACGACGGCGGCGCTGACGGCCGGGGCCACAACGGTTCCTGTCGGAAATAGCGCCGTTTTTGCGGTCGGCGAGGAGGTCACGATTTTCGACGATGTGAACGCGGAGAACGTGACGATCACGGCGGTCGCGGTCGGTGAGTTAACGGTGACGGCGCTCGCGCACTCGTATAAAGCGAAGGCGACCGTGGCGCGGACGACGGCCGTGACGGATGCCGTGAATGCACGGATGGGGTTCCCGACATGGGGAACGAGTGATATTGCGATTACGGAGGCGTGAGGATGCGCGATTCCAGAACGTGGATAACTTCGGATAACGGCCATTGGGAAGGGGGAGGAACATGTCGAGGATATTTACGACTTCTACTGGCGCTCAAACAGCCAATTCCGGATTTTGGGGTAATGCTCCGTCAACCTTTGCAAGAAAAATCAGGGTGGATAAACGGACTAAATTAACCGGCATTTATTTTCAAAACAGAGATACCAGCCAAGTCACCGTTAAAGCAGTGCTTTACACTCTAGGTGGTACAAGAATCGCTGAAAGTAATGCCACTACAGTTAACACCAACACCGACGCGATATTGTCTTTTATCTCGCCAGCAGAGATCGAACCTAACACAGACTTTTACATTGGTGTATATACCAGTGTTGGCAGGTTGGAAACGTATATAGCAGAAAATATCACAGCAAATGTAAGTGTGACTAGGGATGGGGTTACGTTTACATTTTATCCCTCAACATTTAGTTCGACTTCGGACGTTGCTCCAAACGGATCTACTGTCTCAACTAGTGAATTGTCAATTGGAATAGAGTTTACAACAAACAACCTACCGACGCTAAACCTAGCCTCGCCTACGGATAATCAAACATTATCCGGAGGTTCCACGTACACACTCGAAGGCACCGCGTCCGACCCCGACAACGGCAACGCAGTCACCGTCAAGTACGCGATCAACGGCGGCACCGCCCGCAACATCACGTCCGCCATCTCGGACGGCTCGACCGCGATCCCGTTCTCGAAGGCGCTGACGTTCCAAAACGGTCGCCTCTACGATGGCGGAACGGACGTGTCCGGACCTCTTGCGGAAAACACAACGTACACCGTCTCGGTATACGCGGTCGACGACCAGGGCGGAACGTCCACGGCAATCACTCGTTCGTTCACCGTGATCCTCAACCGGCCGCCCACGATCAACCTCGATCCGTACAACGCGAACCGAACGGGCGTATCCGAATTGGAGACGTTGACGTTCGCGGGCACGGTAACGGACCCCGAAAATGACAACGTATCGCTGACGGTGGCGGTCAACGGCGGCGCGCCCGTTACGCTAAAATCCGGCGTCGCGTCCGGCACCGCGTTCTCGTACAGCATTCCGGTATCGTCGCTCGTATTCGGCGCGAACACGATTACTTTCGTTGCGACCGACGTGAAGGGCGCGAGCACAACGAAGGCGCTGACGGTGAACAAAGCGGGAAGCCTAGCGCCAGTCAAAACGGCGGTCGTCCGGTACGTGATTACGCCGCCACTCGGTAGCGCGGCCGAGATTGCCGCGTGGGTGCAGCGGGAGGACGGCGACCTGACCATAGACGCGGCGGCTTCTATCGTCGGTAGCGCGGACCCGGAGACCTACGTGGCACTCACGAAGAATGCGTCGGTGCCGTTGGGCGACGGGACCATTGTCGAGGACGAGTTCGTGGGGGCCGCGGCGCAACCGGGCGCGAAGGTAGCGTTGAGGCTGACGTTCACGCGCGAGAACACTTCGTCGACCGCCGCAGTTAAAAAGATTATGGGAGGGATCGGTTGATGCCAAAGTTAAGGCCGCGCCGACCTGACGGCTGGTTCGGGCCACTGGTCGACGTGAATCCGGGCGAGCGACCGCCGACCGATCGCGAACGCATCCAACAGCTTGAGCGCGAAAACATCGACCTGATGCTCGCGCTCACGCAAGTATACGAAGAACTACTCGCACTTCAATCGGGAGGTACACCGTAGTGGCAACGATTTACTACCGATTAATCAAGGCCGGGCTCAAAACGCTGGACGACGTACCGGATAAACATAGAGCGGAAGTTCAAGCGCTACTTGACGCGGAGGCTGAGGCGTAGCCAATGCGTACGGTGGCGCTTTTTCTATTGCGAATCATATTCGGAGGTGGAAACGATATGGCGGTAATCTACGCGACGCTCATCGTAAAAGGGTACAAAACCATCTGCGACGTACCGAAACTGATCCGTAACGACGTACGCCAGGTCCTGATTCAATTGGACGCCGGGCACCTGGCAGAACCGACGTGCGCTGACGAGGTATAACGCGTATGGACGATATGAAAGAGATTCGCACGCAGTTGGCGGACGTCCGCGAATGGCTCGTGCGGCTGGATACGAAACTTGACGGAATGGCCGACGTCAAGAAAACGGCCGACGCAGCGAACGAGCGGTCGAGGGAGGCGATGGCTCTCGCGCAAGAGAACGCCCGCGACATCGCCGAGATCAAAGCGGACGACCGGCGTAAGTGGGGCGTCATTATCGGGATGGGCACGAGTTTTATCGGGTCCATCCTCATCTATTTTCTGACGAGGTGACGGGATGAAAACGTTCCTCAACGATCAAGACGGTCTTAGTGAAAAGGATTACCTCCTGCTCGTATCCACGACCGTCTTTTTCCTCTTCGTCGCGGTCGGCCTCGTACTCGTGCTGATGGGCCGGACGCTCGACCCCATGTACGTGACGCTGCTCGATATGGTCGCGCCGGTACTCATGACAGTTGCAGGCGGCGTATACGGTGTTCGCGCGGTACAGGAGTTTCGGAAGCAGCCACAGACTGCCGACGAGGTGCCACCGCGCAGAGAGGAGGAAGACAACCGTGGAACTACGAGTCCAATCTAAGTTTCTGACGCCCAACCCGTACTCTCGCCCCGGCACCCGTTTGAAACCCGTTAAAGGTGTCGTCATCCACTGGGTCGCGAACCCAGGCAGTACCGCGCTCAACAACCGCAATTTCTTCGAACGCAGAAAGGACGGCAAATCCGGTTACGGGTCCGCGCACTATATCGTGTGCCTCGACGGGTCCATCGTTCAATGCCTGCCGGAAACGGAAATGGCGTACCACGTCGGGAGCACCACGTATACGAGCGCGGCCCTTACGCGGCTATCCCGGTACCCTAACGATTGCACTATCGGAATCGAATGCTGCCATACGGATTGGGACGGGCGGATGACGGCAGAAACGTGGCGCGCGACCGTGAAGTTGGCGGCACAACTGCTGAAACGGTACGGGTTGACCGAGAATGACCTGTGGCTTCACAAGGAAGTCGTCGGCTGGAAGGATTGTCACCGCTGGTTCGTGAACAACCCGGCTGACTGGACGCGGTTCAAACGGGAAGTTGCGGAGGAAATGAAGGGCGGCAGCGCCAAGCCCCCGGAGGACAAAAAAGCGGAGGTCGTTTATCTGATGAGTAAATACTTCAAGGACATTCCCAAAGAGCTGGAGTGGTGTAAGGATCACGCGGACTCTCTGTACGAGAAGGGCGTGCTGAAAGGCGACGGGCAAGGCCATCTGAAACCGACCGACCCGTTATCGCGCGCGGAGGCCGCCGTGTTGATCGACCGCGCGATCGACTACGTCATGAAGGAGTTGACGCGGAAATGATCGACTGGAAAGCGAAACTCGGCTCTCGTAAGTTTTGGGCGCTGATTGCCGGTGTTGCAACGAGCGCTCTCGTTTTGTTCGGAAAAGACGCGGATACCATCACGAAGGTTGTCGCGTTGATCGGCGCGATCGGCTCGTGTGCGGTCTACATGTTTGCGGAAGCAAGCGTCGATGCCGCCCGCGCGAAAAACGAATAAACTACGCCCTGGTAGCGGAAACTCTCCGCCGCCGGGGCGTTATTTTTTTTGTCCCAAACGGTCGTGTTACGCTCTAACGGAAAGGAGCGTGTTATACCGGGAATCCATCGTTCTGGCGCGATACCGCCGCCAACTCAACCGGGTCGGACCGATACCCTACGCGGTAACATCGTTACCAACTGGCAAGGCAGCAGTCCTCTGCCGGTATCCCGACAGCGGGTTTACACTTATCCGACATACTTTTCTATGTACATATCGATGTTTGCCTTAAAGTCAGACCAATCCACACGTTCAACCTCTTCCACAAACTTTGCGATATCTTCCCCGTCTTCCCCAACTTCGACGAAACGACCCTTGAAGATCAGCACATAAGCAATTTCGTCGTCCACGCCGCCGCGAGACTCGAAGTAGTCCACCAATTTCTCCGGATCTTCAAAGCAGGAAACTCCGTTCTTGATACCCGTTTCCAAGCCCGCTTTTTCTAAAGCTGTTTCCCATCGTTCGTCGAGATCTTCAATAGCCTCAATCTCTTCAATTAACTCGTCGTCTACAATGTACTCCAGTGCACGGTCGATCTCACCTTGTTTCGCCTCTTCTAGTGACTTCCACAACCAAGGCCAGCTTACCGATTCCGGGGTAATCTCATACGCTCTCTGTTGTACCCGAAAGAAAATTTTCATATCCGTTCACCTCATTGGTTTATCTATCCTTATTATATCGCATAAACGATATTTGTAAACCCTTTTTCTTGAAAAAATATTGTATATACGATATGATTTATCCGAGGTGATCCAATGAAACGGCTGAAATGCGTAATAAAGATTGCGGAGCTGCGCGAACGGCTAGGAATCAGCAGTCAGAAGGATCTGGCTGATATGGCTGGGCTGCGTCCCAATGCTGTTAGCCAGCTGGAGCATGGATACAGGTGGAAGTCAGGAGAAAGGACATCACTGCAACGCGTTGATTTAGAGCACTTGGAAAAGATCGCTAACGCAATCTGGCGTGAGAAAGGAGTACGTGTGCAAATCAGTGATTTGATTGACTTCGTGGAAGTGGAGGAGTAAGCCGTGGAAGAGGCGGTGTACCAAGTATTCGAAGATTTGCTGCGTCGAGAGGACAGGCGCCCTCGTATGCGGGACTACATCAAAGAAGCTAGTAAACGGGAAGTATCCGGGGTTAAAGTTTTAAAAAAGCTATACGGAAGCTACAATCATGCAGTCGACAGGTTTTTGCAGTTGTACCACGAGCGGAACGGTTTCTACGAGATACCCGACTACCTTCTAGGGTGCATTGTTGGGACAGCTACGTTGGTCAAATCGACAGCACGTTCGGGCTTGGCGCTTCTGTTTTCATCATCAAACGCAAGCGAGTTGGAAACAATCAAGCCATTTCTCAACAGATATGCAGAGTGGGGGCCGAACGAGAGGGGGATGCATTTTATTGAGTGCTACGACTATAAACTGATATCATCGCTACATCACATGGGCTTCCCGGATCATCTACCGTTTCGCGCAACAGTTGATTTTGTCCGCGGTTACTGTGACACCCACGCTAGCCTCTTTTCGTATCAAAATAGACACGGGAATACTTGTCTCAGACTGGAGGTAACGGGTACGGAAGAGTTCGTCTCCAAGCTGCGCGATTTTCTAATTCAATTGAGTGCAAGTGAGACAAAGCTACAAAAAGCTCGTACAACTTGTAAGTGGCACATAAACACTCTTTCGTTAGTCAAGATTCGGGATCACCTGTATCCAGATGGCTGTGTGTGTAATCAAGCCAAAAGACAGTTGTTGTATTCTGTATGATTTGTTTTTCTCACGCTATTGCATAACGGAGTCGCTTCCGATTACAATAAGAACAAATGTTCGTATATTATCGGGAGGGATCACGTTGAAGAGAACGAAAATTAACGATCTATTCGGCAGCATGCGGATTATCCTGCCGGAACACAAGGCGGAGATTCAGCGGATGAATGCGGAACGGGGCCTCGAACCGCGCCCTACCGTTGATGAGGACGATTTTGGCGAGATGTGCTTCCGCATTTACGACAGCACGCAGTACGATTACGCGATTACCGTTAAGTGGTTCCGCGAGGTGAGCCGTGGCCTTGGCGTGTTTGAAACGGCATGGGGCGTGGTCAAAGAGATTGACGCGAATAGGCGGATGTTCAAACTCGTGAACGTTTGGGATTCCGTGTGGATTCGCGTTGAGGATGTCGTGAGTGTAACGAAGTGACCGCGTAACCACGAAAAAATTTCGCTCGGACGTACATATTCCAGCGCGCCCGCACATACGCTGATTGCGTAGGCACAGCGTTGGGGAAGAGTCTGCATATCGAAATAATACGGCCCTGGTACGGTAAAAACCCGCGCCAGGGCTCGTTTTTTATTTTCGGGACGCGCATAGGTAACGTAGTAACCGCGTAAGGTTACGACGAGGAGGTGGTTAGCGTGCCGAAACGAAAACGCATTAACCTATCGCCCGACGACGATACGAACGCGAAACTCGAACGCCTTGCGCACGCGTGCCGGAAGCATCCGACCACGTTCGCGCACTATCTCGTTAAGCTGTGCGTCAACAACGCCAACATCGTCGAGTTCGTGCAGCGGCAGCATAACGTTGAGGAACGGTTTAAAGTGCGGTGTCGGGTCGAAGGTGACACGTTGGTTTACGATTGAAAACGAAGGGGGAGCGTCACATGATCATTCTCTTTGTGCTATATTGCACCCGGTGCGGAGTTGAGATCGGAATAGGAACAGGAAATCTTTGCAGTCGCTGCGCCAAAGAACGGTAGCCTATCGCGTAAAATCAACGATAAGTTTCAGCGCGAGGAGTCCGGTTCCACTGGCAACAAGCGCGTATCCAGCGTAGACGAGAAACGGCATTTCACGACCTCCTAACGTTATGGATACGCGTAGTATCGCCAAACGAGAGGAGTGTTATACCGTGTTTTATTCGGTAGCTCTGCCGAGATTTCGGCGACAAAAGACCGAGGTGATACCGTGGCGCGATTTTTTCGACGAGATGGGGAGCGTATTAACTGCGCGGCAGAAACGGAAACTAAGCGCTCTCCTGGCGGGGGCAACGGCGGTATACGCGTTGCGATTGGAGCACGCGGAGGCGGCGGGGATTGCCGACAAGATCATCGGCGCGTTCGATCCGATCATACAGTTGGCGCAGGGGGTGTCGTACCCAATTGCGTTCCTAATGATATGCGGCGGCTTTCTCCTGATAATGGTCGGGCAGCGGTCGAAGGGCCTGTCGATGCTCAAGTGGGCGGCGGTGGGCTACGTGGGGATGCAGTTCGCCCCGGCGATCATGCAGATACTCGTGGGCGTGGGCAAGGCGATGGTAGCGCGGTAACCCCGTTCGTCCACCTACGGATAACGCCAGACTCACGCCTGAATAACGAATCCGTCGAGCAGTTCGCGCAAACACTCTGCGTTTACCAATCGCCACTCGAACGGTGGAACTCCGGCAAACGCCGCATCGAACGCGCGCCTTTTGTTTCGTTTGAGACGGTCCTGCAACGTGAAGGAACGTCATTCACCGTTACCGTCCTGCGGGAATACGAATCGATCGCGCGCAAGGCCATCGAATCAACGTGGCCGAACGTCACAAATACGGAGGTAGCCGATCCGTTCATCGCGCGCCCGGACGTAACGGCGACGCTCGAAATGAACTACCATTACATGTTCGCGATTCGTGTGGACCGGCGCGAAATATCGTTCTTGGCGTCACTCCTCGAAACGATCAACGCGCTTGACGAAGGCGACGCGGTTTACGTGCAGATGCTCGCGGTCCCGGCCGAGAAAGACTGGTACGAAGGCGCAGCGCAAGCGTACGAACGATTCAAGGCGGGCGAGATGCCGCAGAAATTCGCGCTGAACAAGCGAACGGCGGGACGTACGGCACTCAAACTCGCGACCAAAACGGTCCTCGGCGCGATTTCGATTGTAACCGAACTCATGACGGGCGAGGAACCGGAGCCGATCAACATCGACGGCGGAGAGCGCGCGGTCATCCTCCGCGACGGCAAACTCCGGTCGGAAACGCTGAACAAGACGCGAGGGGACGCGTACGACGTAACGGTGCGTATAGGTGTTGTGTGCGCGGATAAGGCGCGGGCGAAAGCGGTCATGCGGATGGTTACGATGGCATTCCGCGAACTGGACGGAGACAACCATTTCGTCGCGCATGAAACCGACGTAGACCGTACGTGGCGGAAGATGCGGGAGCGCACGGTAGGGCTCCGGCTTGCTCGCGATTACATGAGTATACCGGAGGTCTCCCGCCTGTTCCTGTTGCCGACGCGACCGTTGCAGGAGCGTTATCATATCGAGAACGTCCGACTGCTTGAAACCGGCATACCGGCGGAGATATCGGCGGGCGGCCTACGGTTGGGCACGGTAACGCACAAAGGCGCGGCACAAACGGTATACATGCCGACGGACAATTACGACGAGCTATGCTTGCCACGCGTAGTGATCGGCGGAATGGGCAGCGGCAAAACCACGTTCGGCGCGAACCTTATCGTCGAGGCAGTCCGTAATGGTTTCGGTGGCCTTGCGATAGACCCCGCGAAAGGCCAGATCGGCGATATGGTGGCGGCCGCGTTACCGAGTGACCGCGTTACCCGGATACGCATTGACGGCACGGCTCCGTTCGCGCTCGATTTCTGCGAGATCAACCGGTCGCCACGCGCCAGAAACCGACTGGCTAACGCGATCATCTCGTTCTTTAACACGGCGACCGACGAGGCGGGCGCGCAGACCGCACGTTACCTTCGCGCCGCGATCATGGCGATGCAAACGGCGCGGCTGGCGGAGATCATGCGTATTTTCGAGGACGACGCGTACCGGACCGCGTGTATCGAACGGATGAGAGCGGGAATGCACCGGTCGACACTCGAAGACTTCGGGCGAATGACGGAGGGGAAACGCGCTCAGATTCTCGCGCCGATATACAACCGCCTCGATACGATCCTAGGCGACGAGTATCTCGCGGAATGTTTCGAGTCCGATCGGTCACTCGATATGGTCGCGCTGATGAGCGGGCGGCGCGCGGTCGTCATTGACGTGCCCAAAGCGACACTCGGCGCTGAGGCGGTCGACCTCATCGTGAACCTCCTGTCGGTCAAAATTGACCTCGCGATGGTTCTGCGTGAGGAAGCGGATCAGTTCCCGTTCTTTATCGTATATGACGAGCCGCATCAGTTCCTCCGGTCGGCGCGTACGTGGAAGACAGCGGCGGTCGAATCGCGGAAATGGCGCGTGGGTTACGTGTGGATGTTTCACTCGTGGGAGCAGATACCGAACGACCTCGCGGAGATCATACGGAGTGCGGGGCCGCACTATACCGTGTACCGCGCGAGCAAGAAGACGTTCCGGGAGCTGGCGGAGGAACTTGCGCCGTTTACCGTGGAGGATTACGTGAAGATGCCGAGGTTTCACGCGCTGAACGTATTACGCGTGGGGGAGGCGCAGCATACCGTGGTGATGGCGAAGATGCAAAACTTGTCGAACGCATATAAATAGGTAGGAACTCGTGATAAAAGGTTACTATTGACTTCGAACGCTCCCTTCGTGTATACTTCGTAATTGTTAAGACGAGTCCGTAGGAAGAGTTTGAATCCGTGTGTCACCGTCGAATGACCGAATCAGGCAACCGTAAGGAATCGGGCAAATACGGATACTTCCGATACCTTCTAAGCCGTCGGTCGGGAGTTCGAATCTCTCCTGGGACGCCATTTTTCATATGCGGTCGTGGTGGAATTGGCAGACACACCATCTTGAGGGGGTGGCGGGGCGACCCGTGCGAGTTCGAGTCTCGCCGACCGCACCATCATGGCCCGTTGGTGAAGTGGTTTAACACAGCAGCCTTTCACGCTGTCATTCAGGGGTTCGAATCCCCTACGGGTCACCAAACGCGCATACGCATCCACGAAGCCTTTTGTGACAAAGGCTTTTTTTTCTGCTTATTGTCATGTACCGGAATAGAACCGAATAAAGGTGGGAATGGTGATAGAAGTGCCGCCGTTTTTCCCACTTTTGGGTCATTGCGATATGACGGGTTTTGAGGTACACTCCCAATTGAGAGAAAAACAAGAGAGAAATTTTGGAAAAACACTACCTGAGTCAAAACCGCGCAACATTTGACTCAGGTCGAGGAGAAGAACCCATGAGTGCATTGAGAGAGATCATTGAGGGATTATTCATCGGATTCACTTCTACGGTAGGGGTGGTGAGCACCTACCAAACGTTGGTATCATGTGCCGGCCTGTTCCGCAAAAACGAGCAGGTCACCCACGAACCGCAAAAGACATTTGCGGTGCTGGTGGCGGCACACAACGAAAGCGCAGTCATTGCGCCGCTCATCGAAAACCTGAAGCAACTGGATTACCCCCGCGACATGTACGATATCTTCGTGATCTGCGACAACTGTACCGACAATACGGCGGAGATTGTCAGAGCGCACGGCGCGTATGCGTGCGAGCGATTTGACGCGTCCAAACGCGGGAAAGGCTACGGCATCGAGTGGATGCTGGAGAACCTCTGGGCGATGCCCAAACAGTATGACGCTGTCGTTATGTTTGACGCGGACAACCTGGTGGAGAAAAACTTCCTGCGCGTGATGAACGATCGTCTCTGCAAAGGGGCGCGCGTCATCCAAGCCTACCTGGATTCCAAAAACCCGTTTGACTCGTGGATTACCCTCTCGTACGCCGTCACGTACTGGTTTACCAACCGGATGTGGCAGTTGGCCCGCCACAACCTGGGGCTGCCCAACACGCTGGGCGGAACCGGCTTGTGCATCGAGAGCAATCTGCTCAAGGAGATGGGTTGGGGAGCCACCAGCTTGACGGAAGACCTGGAGTTTGCCACCCGCTGTATCGAACGAGGCATTTACCCGACGTGGGCGCACGACACAAAAGTGTGGGATGAAAAACCGATTGATCTGAAGGCATCCATGCGTCAGCGGCTTCGCTGGATGCAGGGACATTACGACGTGGCAGGGCGTTACATCGGCACCGTCTTGAAAAACGGCCTGAAGCAACGCCGTCTCGGCATGCTGGACGCGGCGTTTTACCTGTTTCAGCCGATGTATGTGCTGATCGTCACCATGATGTCGCTGTTGTTCCTGGGACGCTTTTTTGAGATGGAGGCGTTGATGCCGATCGCCAGCTTCCTGCCGAACTGGATGATCTACGGATCGACGGCCGTTTTCTACCTGCTGCCGATTTTGGCCCTGTACCTGGACAAAGTGCCGCTGAAGGGATACTTCGGGCTGCTGCTGCTCCCGTTCTTCTTCCTGACCTGGCTGCCGATTCTGTTCTACGCGTTTTTCACCAAGAACAACCAGGTGTGGAGCCACACGTCGCACACGCGGGCCATTCGCATCGAAGAAATTCAACAGTAACCATAAACACGGAGAAAACCACAGGGAATTGCCCTGTGGTTTTCCTGTCTTTCGGTTCGCACGTCCAGCCTGACTTCTGTTATAATAAATGGATGGATGAATCGCCAGGCGGTGCCTGCCGAAGCCCGTTTGGCCGGCATCCCGACGGAAAGGAGCACAGCCATGAAACCAGCACCTGTACACGCGGAGGCCCCGCGCCTGTGGGGCGACAAGCGTTACCATACATGGAACTATCACTTGCGCCAGACGTTTCACGAGAAGGTATTCAAAGTGCCGCTGGACGGCGGTTTTACCTGTCCCAACCGGGACGGCACGGTAGCCACCGGGGGATGTACGTTTTGCAGCGCCCGCGGCTCGGGCGATTTTGCCGGCGACCGGCGGATGGATCTGGAGCGCCAGTTCCACGACGTGAAAACCCGCATGCACGAGAAGTGGCCGTCCGCCAAGTACATCGGGTATTTCCAGGCGTACACCAACACCTACGCGCCCGTGGACGAACTGCGCGAGATGTACGAGGTGATTTTGAAACAGGAGGGCGTGGTCGGCCTGTCCATCGCCACGCGGCCCGACTGCTTGCCGGATGACGTGGTGGAGTATCTGGCCGAGCTGAACGAGCGGACGTATCTCTGGGTGGAGCTGGGGCTGCAAACCATTCACGAGCGTACCGCCCAACTGGTCAATCGCGCCCACGATTACCAATGCTACCTGGACGGCGTGGAAAAGCTGCGCAAACACAACATCCGCATTTGTTCCCACATCATTTACGGATTGCCGGGCGAAACCCACGAGGATATGATGGAGACGGCCAAGGCCGTGGCCCATCTCGACGTGCAGGGGATCAAGATCCATCTGCTTCATCTGCTGCGCAAAACGCCGATGGTCAAGCAGTACGAGGCGGGGTTGCTGGAGTTTCTGACCCAGGAAGAGTACACCAAATTGGTGGTGGACACGCTGGAAATCCTGCCGCCTGAGATGATTGTCCACCGGGTGACGGGGGACGGGCCGCCCGACTTGCTGATCGGTCCGATGTGGAGCCGCAAGAAATGGGAAGTGCTGAACGGCATCGACGCCGAGCTGGAGCGGCGCAACAGTTGGCAGGGCAAGTTTTACGAACCGAAGACGACCTGACGCCATCCATGGCCAACAGGGACAAAGGGAGCCTGTACAGGGCTCCCTTTGCTGTTTTGTACGCGGTCAAGACCGTCGCAGCACTTTCCGCGCCTTCCCCGGGTAGTTGGTGATGATGCCGTCCACCCCCATTTCGGCTGCCTGCCGGATGCGGGCAGACTTGTCAATCGCCCACCCGAGCACTTGAAAGCCGCGTGCTTTCGCTTCTTCCACCAGGGGGCGGGTCAATTGGTCGTCCGGCACGTGGAGCTGATTCGTTCCGTAGCGGGCGCCCACTTCCCAAGGTTGCTGAAGCGGTCCGACGTACAGCAGGGCGGTGGCTTGCGAGGGCTCCAGCTCTTTTATGCGCAGCAGGCTGTCAAAGTTGAACGAGGAGACGACGGTTCGCTCCGTCAACTGGTAGCGCTTGATCAGGTCGATCACCCGTTCCTCCAGGTGAGGCTGGGGGACCAGAAAGTTTTTCAATTCGATGATAAACCGCAGTGGAGTAGGGGCGAACGCGTCCAGTACTTCCTTCAGCGACGGTATCCGCGTCTGGCTCGTGGGCGGTCGGGCGCCCTTGTCGGCCCGCAGCCGCCTAAGCTGCCGCCAGGTGTGCTGCTGAACGGCGCCAGTGCCGTTGGTGGTGCGCTCCAGCCGATGATCGTGAATGACCACCACTTTTCCATCGCGACTCAACTGCACATCCAGCTCCAGGCCGTCAGCGCGCCGCTTGAACGCGCCGTGAAAGGCTTCCATCGTATTTTCCGGATAGAGGCCGGAAGCGCCGCGATGCGCGTAAACGAGAGGGATCACGTGGCTTCCTCCTTCCGTAGGTCCTCCGCTTTGCCGCTTCTCCCTTACATGTATATGTATAAAGCCCCTCACTACGACCAGGTGGGAGGGGCTTGCGACGCCCCTTACGTGCAAGCGCACAGCACGATCACGAGCAGCACAAACAGCACCAGCACCAGGGCAAAATCGTTGGTATGGCGGAAACTCACAACGGACCCTCCTTCCCGGCAGTGAACCTTCTTGTTATTCTATGGCCGGCAGAAGCAAATGGCGCTCGCAAAAAACCGATCGGGCCGAAAGGAGGCAGCGGGCAATTTGTACACTGTGGAGAATGACCCTGGGCGCCAACGTGTTACAATGGGAGAAAACCGGAGAAAGGGGAACGCACATGAGCGATGTAGCCGCGATGCAGGCAGCAGGAGATTTGGTGGTCGATCACCGCAATCGGCGGGTGAAGCTGCATCTGTACGACAGCGGCCGAATCGGCGAGATGGACGCCGTCATGAGGCGGCTGGCCAGAGAGGCGGAAGCGACCAAACTGATTGTATACGGCAAAAAAAAGGACGTGCCGCAATGGCTTTCCCTCGGCTACAGGCAGGAAGGGACGATCGACGGTTTTTTCCGGGGGGAAAACGCGCAGATGCTCTCCTGCTTTCTGACGGAAGAACGGGCCGTATCCGCCGCGCCTCAAGTCGCGGAGGACATCTTGCAGCTCAGCCTGGCAAAAGCGGGCCGCGGGGAAGCCAAGCCGCTTCCGCCAGGGTACAGCCTCCGGGCGGCCACGCCGGCCGACGCAGACGAACTGGCCCGATTGTACCGGCTGGTGTTTGCCACCTACCCGACGCCGATGGACGACCCGGACTACGTGCGCAGGACGATGAGCGAGAGCACCTACTACGTCGTCGCCGAGCATGACGGCCGGATTGCCTGTGCCGCATCGGCGGAAGTGACGGAACGCTTCGGCTCCGCCGAGCTGACGGACTGCGCCACCCACCCGGACCACGTCGGAAAAGGGCTGCTGCAGCCGCTGTTTGCCGCTCTGGAAGAAAAAATGGAGGAGATGGGCATCTACTACCTGTACACACTGACACGGGCCCAATCTCCCGGCATGAATGTGACGGCAGCCAAGCACGGCTACCGGTACCGCGGACGGCTGATCAACAACTGCACCATTTTTTCCGGATACGAAGACATGAACATCTGGGTGAAGCCGCTGCGTCCCACCCGCGAGTAGGCCTACGCCTCGGCGGGGTACAACTGCTGCTGCAGGCGCCGGGCCATGAGGGCCAGTCGAAGCTGCCAGCGCTGATGGGCATCCTCCAGGCTGACCCCGGTTTTTTCTTCGATCTGGGTCAATCGGTATTTCAGTGTGTGCCGGTGAATATATAACGCTTGGGATGTCTGCAGGCCGTTGCCGTTATGATCCAGATAGGCGCTCAGCGTCTCCAGGAGCTGCTGGTTGTGCATGGCGTCGTAGCGGATCAGCGGGTCGAGCAGCGGCTGCCAGAGGGCCTCCAGCGTCTCCGGGCGGCGGTGGTACGGAAACAAAAACTGGTACCCCCGCATCTCCCCGAAGCGGAGCAAGGCGGGCGAGCGAGTCAGGAGCGGATACGCCTGCAGCGCGAACAGGGCCTCCTCGGCGGCCTCCGCCAGCGCGGTCAACTGGCCGCGCGGATTGCTGAGCGCCATCTGCAGGGGAGACGCAGGGTGCAGCCGTTCCCAGCGGGCAGCGAACTGCTCCAGCAGCAGCAGGCTGGTTCGGTCATGCGGCAGGATGAACAGCAGACAGTGGGGGCGTTCGCGGAGCAGGTAGGAGCGATGGTGCTGATCGCAGAGACGCCGCATCAGCGTAATGCACGCCTGATGCAGGTCGGACAGAGCGGCGCCGTCGCCGGTGCCCACTTTGACCGCGGCCACCATGTGACTGCCGGAGAGCGGGTAGCCCAGCATGCGGCTGCGGCTTTCCAGTTCGTCCGCACGTAGGGTGCGGCCGCTTAGCAATTCGTCCACGAAATCTCCCTTCAGCCGCCATTCCGTGGCCGCCACCGCCCGTTCCTTGACGTATTCCAGCGCGCAGAGGGTCGCCGCGTGCTGCAGGGCGACGTCGTCCAGCTCTTTCCACAGCCCGTCCGGTTTGGTCAGCGTGAGCGTGCCGAAATGTTCCCGGCTGGCGCGGATGGGCACCGCGTGCTCGCTGGTCTTTCCGCCCGCGCTCGTTTCACCGCAAGAACCGCCGTGTTGGACCACTTCAAACCCGAGCGCATCCACTAGTTTGACCGCTCCGCCGGTCAACTGGGCCAGCTCCGCCGCGATGGCGGGCAGCCCGCCTTTGGACAGCGCCGCCTCGATCATCCGGTTGTGGATCGCCTGCGAGTAGGCCAGCGTCTCAAACTGCCGGTTGACGATCGGCTGCAGGATCGCCTTGGTGATCGTGGAAAAGTTTAATTCCACCGGGATTTCGATCAACGGAAGCCCGAAGCGGTCCGCCATGTCGACGAGGTCGGCGGGAATCTCGCGCAGGTAAAAGCCCGTGTGCAGGGCGACGCCGCTCAGCTTCCGTTCGGCCAGCGAGGGAATCAGCGACGCCCGGCGACGGTCGTCCTCGGACAATCCAAATCCGGTCGTGATCAGAAACTCGCCTTCCTGCAGCCGGGTGACATCCTCCAGCACTTCCACGATCGTGACCCAGCGAATCGGGTTGTCCAATCCGGCGGCCCCTCCGACCAGCCGCGTTTGGACCATGTCGGGCAATTGCAGCGCTTCGCGAATCGTAATGGTCATGTTCAGTCCTCCCCCCTGTTTCCATCACCCGATTTCTTATACAAAATGTACAAAAGATTTCGTCTCTTTTCCACGCTTTTTTGCCAGCTCGTCGAATGGCGCGGACGCTCTCTTCCGCTAGGATGAAAAGAGAGAAAAGGCGAGGTGGCTATCATGCAGAGAAGCTATGTGATCAAGCCCGAATTGGGCAAATCGTATCCGTTCGTGTCCCACGGCAAGGGCATCTACCTGTACGACAAGGAAGGGAAGCGGTACATCGACGGCTGCTCCGGCGCGGTGACGGCCAGCATCGGCCACGCCGTGGAGGAAATCGCCGAGGCGATGTACGCGCAGGCCCGCAGCGTCTCCTTTGCCTACCGCTCCCACTTCAGCAGCGATGCGGTGGAGGAGCTGGGGGCCAAACTTGCGGAGTGGGCGCCGGGGTCGCTCAACTGGAGCTTTTTTGTCGGGAGCGGCTCGGAGGCGACGGAGACGGCGCAGAAGATCGCCATTCAGTACTGGCAGGAAAAAGGGTATACGAACAAAAACCGGATCATCTCCCGCTGGATGAGCTATCACGGCATTACGATGGGGGCGCTCTCCATGTCCGGCCATGTGCTGCGGCGCAAGCGCTTCGTTCCGCTGCTGGCCGACTGCCCGACGATCGCGCCGCCCTATCCGTACCGCCGGCCGGAGGGCATGCCGCTGGAAGCGTACGCGCTCGCCTGCGCCAACGAGCTGGAGACGGCGATTCTGCGCGTCGGTCCGGAGCATGTGGCCGCGTTTATCGCTGAACCGGTGATCGGCGCTTCGGGCGGCGCGGTGGTGCCGCCGGACGGCTATTTCCAGCGCATCCGCGAGATTTGCGACAAGTACCAGGTGCTGTTCATCGCCGACGAGGTCATGACAGGTGTGGGCCGCACGGGCAAGCGGTTCGGGATTGATCACTGGGGCGTGCAGCCCGACCTGATGGCCTTGGGCAAGGGGATGAGCGCCGGATACACGCCGATGGCGGCGGCGATGGCGACAGACGAGATCATCGAGACGATCGCGCGCGGGTCGGGATTGATCATGGCCGGCCACACGTACAGCGCCAATCCGCAGTCGGCGGCCGTTTCGCTCGCGGTGCTCCGATACGTGGAACAGCACCGGCTGGTGGACAGGGCGGCGGAACGAGGCGCCTACCTGTTGAGCCGCTTGCGGGAACTGGCCGACGAACTGCCGCTGATCGGAGAAGCGCGCGGACTGGGGATGCTGTGCGGACTGGAGTTTGTCAAAGACAAAAAGACCAGGGAGCCATTCCCGCTGGCGCAGGGCGTCAGCGCCCGGATTATCAAGCGGGCGTTTGAAAAAGGGCTGCTCATCTACCCGGCGACGGGCGGATTGGAAGGCGTGGCGGGAGACGCCGTCATCATCGCACCGCCGCTGACCATCACGACCGAGGAAATCGACGAATTGATCGCCATGCTGAAAGAAGCGGTCTCAAGCGTGCAGCAGGAACTGCGTCAGGAAGCGCTGCTGGTCTGACGGGCAGGGGGGAGGAGAAACATGGCCAACCGGTTTGACAAAGTGATTTCACTGGAAGAAGCATTAACGTATTTTCACGACGGGATGACGCTGCTTGCCGGCGGTTTCGGCGGGGTGGGCAATCCGCCCACCCTGATCCAGGGCATCCTCGACAAGGGCGTGCGGGACATCACGCTGATCAGCAACGACACCGCCTTTCCGCACATCGGCGTCGGCAAGCTGGTCACCGAGCGGCGGGTGAAAAAGGTGATCGCCTCCCACATCGGCTCCAATCCCAACGCCGGCGCCCAGATGACGGCCGGGGAACTTGAGGTGGAGTTCTGCCCCCAAGGCATCCTCGCCGAGCGCATCCGTGCCGGCGGAGTGGGGCTGGGCGGCATCCTGTCCGACATCGGGATTGGTACCATCGCCGAAAAAGGCAAGGAAAAAGTGATCGTCGACGGCAAGGCGTACCTGCTGGAGACGCCGCTGACGGCTGAGGTGGCGATCGTCTACGCCAAGAAGGCGGACCGCTTCGGCAATCTGGTGTACGACACGAGCGCCCGCAACTTCAACCCGTTGGTGGCGATGGCGGGCGACGTCACCATCGTGGAGGCGGAGGAGATCGTGGAGATCGGCGAGCTGGACCCTGAAGAGATTGTCACGCCAGGGGTGTTCGTCCAGGGAATCGTGCAGAGTGAAGGGGTGAACTGGCAATGGGCCTGGGAGAAGTAAACCGGACGGAAACCTACCGGGAGCGGATTGCCCGCCGGGCAGCGCAGGAGATCGAGGACGGCATGATCATCAACCTGGGCATCGGCATTCCGACGCTGGTGGCCGACTTCATTGCGCCGGAGAAACGGGTGCTGTTTCACGCGGAAAACGGCATTCTGGGCACCGGCCCCAGTCCGGCCAAAGGGGAGGAAAACCCGATGCTCTGCAACGCCGGCGGGTTTCCCGTCACGCTGGTGAAGGGAGCGGCGTTCTTTGACAGCGCCACCGCCTTCGCCATCATCAGACGGGGGCTGTTGGACATGACCATTCTCGGCGTGCTGGAGGTAAGCCAGCGGGGCGACATCGCCAACTGGATCGTGCCGGGCAAGCGCGTTCCGGGCATGGGCGGGGCGATGGAGCTGGCGCAGAAGGCCAAACAGGTGATGGTGCTGACCACCCATCTGGACAAGAACGGCCGTTCCAAAATCGTGCGGGAATGCTCCCTGCCCCTGACGGCGACGGCCGCCGCCGATCTGATCATCACCGACATGGCGGTGATGGAAGTCCGGGAAGACGGGCTGTATCTGCGCGAAGTGATGGAACCGTACAGCGTCGCGGACGTGATCGGCGCGACGGAGGCGGAGCTGAAGCTGGACGGCGATGTCGGCGTATTCCGCTGAGGCGGCTCGCGAAGGCCTGCTTTTATCAGGCAGGGGCGGGAAAGCGGCAGCGGTGATGCGGACAAAGCCGCCCGCCGGCTCCCGCATGCGAAACGGGCGCGAGGCAGATACCATTCGCCACGAAGGAAGAAGGAGGGGTACGATGGCAAACTGGCAGACTCTGATCCGCGAACAAATCGCCAAGGAGAAGGCGGCGGCCACGGAACTCCTGCAGGCATGGGTGCGGGAGGCAAGCGTGCAGGGCAAGGAGCGTTCCATCCAGGAGAGCATCGCCGAGACGCTGCACGCGATGGGGCTGGAAGTCGATCTGTGGGTCATGGAAGGGGACGAACTCCTACAGCATCCGTATTTCGTCTCCCCGCGGACTGTGTTCGCGGACAGCCCCAACGTGGTGGGCGTATGGAAAGGAACGGGCGGCGGCCGCTCGATCATTCTCAACGGGCACGTGGACGTGGTGCCGGCCGGCGACCCCGCCCAGTGGTCGCACGATCCGTTCAGCGGCGAAGTGGTGGACGGCAGGCTGTACGGCCGCGGCGCGACCGACATGAAAGGGGGAAACCTGGCCTCGCTCCTGGCGATCCAGGTGCTGCAGGCACTGGGGGTGCGGCTCAAGGGGGACGTGATCTTTCAAAGCGTGGTGGAAGAGGAGAGCGGCGGCGCCGGCACGCTGGCGACCATCCTGCGCGGCTACAAGGCGGACGCCGCCCTGATCCCCGAGCCAACCAACATGAAGATTTTTCCCAAGCAGCAGGGCTCGATGTGGTTCCGCCTGACGGTAAAGGGGCGTTCGGCCCACGGCGGCACCCGCTACGAAGGGGTGAGCGCGATCGAAAAAAGCATGCGGGTGGTAGAGGCCATCGCCCGATTGGAAAAAGAGCGGAACGACCGGATTGACGATCCGCTGTACGCCAAGCTGCCCATTCCCATTCCGATCAACATCGGGGTGATCGAAGGGGGCAAATGGCCGTCCTCCGTGGCCGATCTGGTCAAGCTGGAGGGACGGATGGGGGTGGCGCCGGGCGAGCGGATGGACGACGCACAGGCGGACATGGAGGCCGCCCTGCGCCGCTTGGCCGACGAAGACCCCTGGTTTGCCGCGCATCCGGTGGAACTGGAGTGGTTCGGGGCGCGCTGGGTGCCGGGGGCGGTGGCGGAGGATCATCCGCTGATGGACATCCTGCAGCGGCAGTTCGCGGCCGTGACCGGCCGGCGCGCCGTTGTGGAAGCCTCCCCGTGGGGCACGGACGGGGGCCTCTTGACGACGCTTGCCGACACGCCTGCCATCGTGGTGGGGCCGGGCGTCACGCAGGTGGCCCACTACCCCGACGAGTACATCGAACTGGACGCCGTTTTCCAATGCGCCGAAATCTTTGCCCTGACGCTGCTGGAGTGGTGCGGAACGGACGACGCGGCGAACTAGCTGGTGTGAGGCACGCAGCAAAAAGGGAGCGGCTCTCATGAGTCCGATCCCCACCTGCCGGAGCGTGCTGGTTGTGCGCACCTCTGGGCTGTACAGAAGCGTGATCCGCCACCTCTCGCCGCTTGCATGGCCGACGACCCGTTGGAGGAAGGCTGAAACGTGATGGAGAATGAGTTAGAGGAGCTGTGCACACCCCATCGCGAATGGAGGGAGGAAGAGGACGATGAAAAAAGGTTGCTATATTGGCGGACAGTGGGTGGAGACGGGTGCGTACGCGCCGCTGTACGCTCCGTACAGCGGAGAGGTGATCGCGGAAATCGCCCAGGCCGACCGGGAGACGGTGGAACGGGCGATCGGCGCCGCGCAGGAAGCGGCGGCGGTCATGCGGCGAATGCCGGCCTACCAGCGGGCCGCCATTTTGGAAAAAATCTCCGGACTGATGAACGAACGGCTGGAAGAAGCGGCGAAAATCATCGCGCTGGAAGCGGGCAAGCCGATCAAAACGGCGCGGGGCGAAGTGATCCGCACCATCCAGACCTACAAGTTTGCCGCGGAAGAAGCCAAACGGATTCACGGCGAGACGCTGCCGCTGGACGCCGCCATCGGCGGAGAAGGGCGCCTGGCGTACACCGTGCGCGAACCGTTGGGCGTCATCGGCGCCATCACGCCGTTCAACTTCCCGATGAACCTGGTTGCGCACAAGGTGGGGCCGGCCATCGCGGCAGGCAATACGGTAGTGCTGAAGCCGGCGTCGCAAACGCCGCTCTCCGCCTTTTTCCTGGCGGAGCTGGCCGAGCAGGCGGGGCTGCCGGCCGGCGCGCTCAACGTCGTCACAGGCAGCGGCGGCACCGTCGGCGACCTGCTGGTGACCGATCCGCGCGTCAAGGCGATCACGTTTACGGGCAGTCCGGCTGTCGGCATCAACATCCGCAACCGCGCCGGCCTGAAGCGGGTGACGCTGGAACTGGGCTCCAACTCGGCCGTGATCGTGGATCGCGACGCCAATCTGGACGACGTGATCCCGCGCTGCATTTTCGGCGCGTTTGCCTACTCCGGCCAGGTGTGCATCTCCGTCCAGCGGATTTACGTGGTAAAGGAGCTGTACGACACGTTCATGGAGCGTTTCGTCGCGGAGACGCGCAGGCTGCGGGGCGGCGATCCGCTGTCCGAGGAGGCCGACTACTCGGCGATGATCAGCCCGAAAGAAACGGAACGCGCGCTGGCCTGGATCGAGGAAGCCAAGCAGCGGGGCGCCCGCGTCGAATGCGGCGGCGAAACGGACGGCCGCGTACTGCAGCCGACCGTCTTGACCGGCGTCCCGACCGATGCCAAAGTCTCCTGCCAGGAAGTGTTCGGCCCTGTCGTCCTGATCAACCCCGTCGAGTCGGTCGCCGAGGCGATCGAACTGGTGAACGACTCCCGGTACGGCCTGCAGGCGGGACTGTACACCAACAATCTTTCGCTCGCGCTGCAGGCGGCTGACGCGCTGCACGTGGGCGGCGTGATGATCAACGACATCCCCACCTTCCGCGTCGACCACATGCCGTACGGCGGCGTCAAAGAGAGCGGCATGGGCCGCGAAGGCGTCAAGTACGCGATCGAGGAGATGACGGAGCTGAAGCTGGTTGTCGTGAAACGGTAGGGGAAGGACAAGAGAAGGAAAGGGTCAGCATCATACGGCACGGCGCCGCATCTTCGTCCAAACGATGCGCCAGCGCAGGAGAACGACCCGGCTGCCCCGCTGATGGCAGCCGGGCCGTTTTTTGCGGAGAAATTGCAGGAAAGTGTTGCAAAAATAGATGCAATTATGCTATAGTATAACTTGTCCATATCGCGGAGGGATACCGAAGTGGTCATAACGGGGCGGTCTTGAAAACCGTTAGGGCGCAAGCCCACGGGGGTTCGAATCCCTCTCCCTCCGCCATACCAGTAGTACCAAGGGTTTTACCAAATTGGACACTTTCTAAACAGACCGCGTGAAAAAGTCAAAAAAGATTGAGTCCGTCAGGGTAAAACTTACTACTTATAAACCAGACCGTTAGGGATGCAGGTAGAATTTTTCTACCTGCTTTTTCGTGTTTTCAAAAGGAGGTCTGTACATTGTAATGAGAAGGATGAAAAAGGAGAGGACGAATCTGCAACCAGTTTTGAACATCATGAAAAAGTGAGTCCGTCCGTTTCTCTCGAAGAGTTGATGAACGAGTTTATTTTGACAAAGAATAACGCTTAGTGAACTCTATATAGGTGGAACGAGAGTACCCCAATACCATGACAAATACCGGCACTTTTCGGACTGTACCGTCCACATCTACGTAATCACAGTCCCCAGTCGACCTGTGCATATTCACCAGGTTTCGTCTCGTAACGAAGAACAGCGGGAACTTGTTTGAGAGGACGGAAAACCTTCACATAGTCTTTCAAGATGGTACGCCCCCCGGTATCCCCCTTTTCTCGTAGAAGATCGAATAAAACCCCGCAGTTATAGATACCTTCTTGAAGACGTTCCTGCAGGAACGGTTTATACGGATCAAGCTTTGAACCACGAGATTTACGGGTTCCCTTTTCGGGGGAGAATTCACCCCGGAGATATCGGTGAACTGTATTTTGAGAATGCGGATTATTCAGAGTATGTCTCGAAAAGGGAATTGTCTGGACAATGCCTGCGTCGAATCCTTTTTCGGCCACTTGAAAGTAGAACTGCGCCCGCATTTGTTTGATGAAGCCGTCGATGTGGGAACAGCAATCAAGAAGTATATTGAATTTTATAACCACGAAAGGCCGCAAATACGATTGAATGGCATGTCGCCAAGCGAATTCCGAAACATTTTTCTCCAAAGTGCCTGACGGGTCAAATTCAATCCGTCTACAAAAAGGGGGTCAGATCAGCGAACCTGGGTCAATTATATCCCGGCGGTGACAAAATCATTGTACCCTATTGTGAAGGGTAGGAATTTATACAAAAAATCATTATGTTATTCGTTACCGCTCTCCAGTTATCTGGTCGGACAAGTCATGAAGCAGACAAAGGGCAAGCCCAACCCGCCGATGGTTAACAAGCTGTTTGTAGAGGCGATTGAACAGTGGTAATCCCGGTCATGTTACGCAACCTGAGCCCGATGTTCATGCGGGCTTGTGTTGTTTTCCTTTCGCAAAAAAAAAAATCCCCGCCAGACGCATGGCAGGGATTCAATCCATACTGTAAACGAAATCGACCAAACTGCGATGATCCTTTGGAAGCGGGTAATTTTCAAATACATTGCTTACATTCTTTGTAACCATATCATAATAAAAAAGTCCATATTGGTTATTGACATCCCTTCCTAAAATAAATAGACCTTCCGCATGAGCCCTCGGGTAAAAAGATTTCACTTCCTTAATACCCGGAACATCAAAATCTTCGACCTTTTGACTGTCGATATACAACATTTTTAACGTCCTGGGTTTGGACGAACCCATAAATGGATCATATGTCAGTAAGATTCTATTTGAATCAAGCTGCCTGGTCAGTCTGATTTCAAATTGATCCGTATGGTAGATCGGCTGATATTGTCCAAAATCCAAATCCATCAAATACAGAGTTTTTGGTCTAATATGTGTAACTTCCGTAACTTTAGGTGTTCTCATTTCGGAATCGGAAGCAGTAAGACTCAATAACTTCTTCGTCGTATAATTATAGGACAATGAGAAACACCAGGTGTCATCGTCGTCTGGATTTAGATAAGTAAATTCTCTCGTCGTCCGATCAAAAATTGCCGGTTGAGTAACGGTAGCGTATCGCGGTGCAACGTTTGTAATCATTTTGTTATCTACGATAAACAAATCGTTGAAAAGAAACTTGCCAAAGGTTAATTGTTTTCTTTCTTTCGTTATTAGATTATATTCATACAAATTATCAACTTCGTCACCTGTAACGCTATCACTAAAATACACCTTATTGTTCCGAAGATCTGCAAAAGCCACCGGATATCCAGGATCTATAGGAATCCTCAAGATCTCCGACATGTTTTGATCCCGAATCGAATAAAGGTATAACACCAAAGAAACCCCGTCATCATCATTTTTTCCATTATTATAAGCTGTAGCCGTTATATGTAAATATTCCTCTGATTCCCTTTTTGTGTTAACCTCGCGTGTATGATGATTTATAGCCAGGATAGCTAAGATAACAACAGCGATGATGCCGCTAAACGCTATCATTTTCTTTTTCATGTTCAAATAATACTCCTAAGCTAAAGATTTTGAATGATTTCTTTGTTGAAATGGTATACGCCATTACTTCTAAAACTTTTAAGAGAACAGCGTATACCATTTAAAGGATTAAACCCTAACAAACAACAATTGGCATATCGACTCGCGGTTAATAATAGGCTATCTAGGTATGCTCTGATCCGAAAATCTCTTATGGTAATACCTTACATTAGGCACTGAAGTATCTCTTGTATTCCCCGCAACCTTTTGCAAATTGCTTAATCCCCAAATATCGATAATAGCATCAGGCAAAGACCCTACAGATGCCTGATAAAAAGTAAAAACTTTATCTGTATCTAAATTTCTTAAGGTAATATCCATATCTCCCTTTTTCGAATAATCATACTCCTTATGAGTAGCACAATCATTGTCTTTCAGTTTATTATCTCTATTGCCGATTGAACCCGTAAAATAAGTCGCTCTGCCTGTTCCTAAAAAACTATCGTCACCAGCTTGATACGTCAATACGTTTCGATTATTCGTCCCCCATTTCCACTGAACATCGCCAGCAGCACTGGGAACCGCTTGTCTCGAATTGGCATTAGGATTCAACTCTGAAACTGGCTCATTATGAAGGGAATAACCAGAAGGATCGTTTTCGTCCACATAATAAATGTTGTTTAACTCGCCCGTAACTTCGTCGTAAACTACTTTCATTCCCGGATAGATTTTAGGTGGAGGCGCTTGAATATAATCACCCGCCAAACTCATTTGAAACGCTTTTATTGCCAATTCATTCTCAAGCTCAATCTGCCTGGCCTCTTCTTCTGTGGCATCTTCAGGAACATTCGCAATATGCGGTCCATCCAGGCTTCTGGAAGCCGGTCTAACATCGGAATTGGGATACCCGCCTTTTTTAATGACAATCTGAAGATTATCATCATAAATCAATACTGTGCCGGGCAACATGTATTGCGGTATCGGTTTGTCCTCACGAGCAGATGCTTCAAACGAACTCAAAAGTAACGTAGCCGACATGGTAACAACTAATAATGCACGTAACGTTCTTTTCATGAATGATCCCCTTTCTAAAAAATCCGCACTTACTGCTGTTTGAGTAGATAAATCGGTGAAGTCGCATCGTCGATTCCAGCAAACGTTCCACCTCACTTCTTTCCTCCATTTTTATGGTTCAAGCAGAATATACTCCCCCTTTCTTCCAATCTGCATTTTCGGAATAGCAGCAATCCTGTGTCAGATCGGTTTTAGTGACTCGGTGGATTTGGAAAATATTAGTTAATTGCATTTTACTGAGGGCTGGAATAAGATGTCAACCCAAATTTTACCTCATTACTATACTTGCATACTATTGAGGCCAGTACGATGAAAGGCGTTGACCAAACTGCGTGGAGGAGATGTAAATGGCCACTGTATATTCGACAGTAGCGGCCACGTTATGATAGGAACAGTAAGGCTGATCGTGATAGTTGGTTTGGAATAGGAAAAGCGCCCGCTTGTCCACAAACGGGTGTGCGCACCATTTCAAGGGGGAGATGTGTTTGGTAATATATTACAATTATAGAATTGGACATTTTCGCCGATATATGAAAGGAGGCCTGAAAGGAGCGTGTTTTGAGAGTGAATGCTGAACCCATTACCCCCACGTTTTATTTCGCCGTCTCATGGCGCAAAGCGGCAGCCATCCGCCGCGAACTGAACAAGCGATCCATCCCGCGCATGATCACTTCGCTGCCGAGCGGGGAAGTCGCCTTTCTGTTCCCGGACCTTCCGGTACACCTGTACGTACGCGTCCGGCAAATTTTCGGCATGCATGGAGTCCCGCTGTCCATTGTGGAGCCGACCCCGATCGTGCAGGAATAAGGGCCGCGGTCGGCACATTTTCCGACGCCGGTTGTGCCATTTCCCACGTCACCTGTACCAGGTGAGGCTGCAGCGTGGAGAGCCGGGCGAAACAACCGGAGACGTTTTCCTGGGAATGAGCCAAAGTTTTCATCGCCATCCATCCATTTGCGATCGATTCGTATGTACTCATTGATATATCCTATAGACGAAGCACCCGTGTTTCTTGGGGGCCTGCGGCGGCTTAGTACTGCAGATCGAGCCGCCGCTCTTTTTTGCAAAATTCAGCGGGCAGGGATTGTGACCAGCATCGGCCTGAGCAGAAGAGCGTTCGTTTTCCATATATTGATTGGAATAATATGCTGATTGAATATATACTACTCTCTATACTATGATATAGAAAACAACCCATAACCTTGAGTTCTTCTCCCTGACTTGCTTGGTCAGGGACTTTTTTTGTCTTCCCGGGTTTTTGTTTGCCCGGGAAATGTTTTTGTAATTTACATACTATACAGAATTTTTGGGATATAATAAAAGAAACGGGCAAGGAGGAGTCGGTATCATGAGCGACATGCAACGGGCGAGGCGTAACACGCTGGGGGATTTGCTGCGCCGCAGCAGGGGCCGTTTTCCGCACAAACCGGCGCTGCGTTTCGAAGAAGAGACACTTACCTACGAACAGTTGGACAAGGTGGTGAATCAGGCGGCAAACGCGCTGCTGGCGGCGGGACTGCGCAAAGGGGAGCGGGCAGCAGTCCTGTCGCGCAACTCCATGGATTTTGCCATCCTCAACTTTGCCCTGGCCAAGGCGGGGGTGGTGATGGTGCCGATCAACTACATGCTGAACACCGAAGACGTGGCGTATATTCTCGGACATGCCGAGGTGAGCGCCTGTTTTGCCTCACCGGAGTATCGGGCGGTGGCGGACGAGGCGATCCGGCTGTCCGGCTGTTCGCCGCTGCTGCGCTGTCTCATCTCCAAACCGGCCGTTCCGACGGGGGCATGGCTGCCGTTTCGCGAATGGATTCGGGACTGCGAGACGACGGAGCCGGAAGTGGATCTGGCGGACGACGACGTTGTTCACATCCTCTACACCAGCGGCACGGAATCAAAGCCAAAAGGCGTCATGCTCACCCATGCAAACGTGATTGCCGAATACGTCAGCACGATCATTGACGGCGGCATGACGGCAGACGACATTGCGGTACACGCGCTGCCGCTGTTTCACAGCGCGCAGCTTCACTGCTTCCTCGGTCCGTACGTGTACCTGGGGGCGAGCGGGATCATTCTGGAACAGGCCGTGCCGGACGTGATGCTGGAGACGGTGGAGACGTTCCGGGCCACCCAGTTGTTCTGCCCGCCGACCGTCTGGATTGCGCTGCTGCGTTCCCCGTCGTTTGCCGAACGGGATCTCTCCTCCCTCAAAAAATGCTATTACGGCGCGGCGATCATGCCGGTGGAAATTCTCAAGGAACTGAACGCGCGGCTGCCCAACGCACGGTTTTACAACTTTTACGGACAGACGGAAGTGGCTCCCCTGGCAACCGTTCTGAAGCCGGAGGACCAACTGCGCAAGGCCGGTTCTGCCGGGAGACCGGCGCTCAACGTGGAAACGAAAATCGTCGACGACAGCGGACGCGAGGTTCCTCCGGGGACGGTGGGGGAAATCGTGCATCGGACGAGTCACGCGATGCTCGGCTACTTCCGCGACGAGGAAAAAACGCGAGAGGCGTTTCGCCAGGGCTGGTTTCACAGCGGCGACCTCGGCATCATGGACGAGGAGGGGTACATCACCGTCGTGGACCGCAAAAAAGACATGATCAAATCCGGCGGGGAAAACGTCGCCAGCCGGGAAGTGGAGGAACTGATCTACCGCCATCCGAAAGTGTCGGAGGCAGCGGTGATTGGCGTCCCGCACCCCTATTGGATCGAAGCGGTCACGACAGTGGTGGTGCCGAAAGCGGGCGAGACGCTGACCGCGGAGGAAATCCTGGCGTTCTGCCGGGAGCGGCTGTCATCGTTCAAGGCGCCCAAATACGCGGTTATCACCGACAGCCTGCCGCGCAATCCGAGCGGGAAGATTCTGAAACGGGAGCTGCGTCTCCGTTACCAGTCGCTGGCGGCGGAAGATGAAAATCAAGTCGTTCCCTAAGCGTGCAGGTAGGGGCAGCCGCGTTTGCGCACATGAAACACCCCGGGCGAGCAGATGCTCGGGGTGTTTTGGGGTGGTGCAGATGGTTTTCCGGATTGACTTCCATTGACTGCCAATGGAAAAGTGTGGTATCCTTTCCTTACCGACCGGTAAGTAAGGGGGTCATGACCATTCGAACCGTGGACAAAATCACGAACCTCGCCCGTTCCCTGTTTGCCGAGCGGGGGTACGAGGCGACGGCGATGAATGACATAGCCGAAGGGGTGGGCATCAAAAAGCCTGCCATCTATACGTATTTCGCGGGAAAAGACGAGTTGTTCCTCGCCGTGTTCCGGCAGCTCGCGCAGGAATACCGGGAAAAAATGGACACCCTGTGGGATCGCGTCCGGGGAAAGAGCGTCCAGGAACGCCTGTCCGCCATGTTTGCGGGATACATCCGGGTCTTTGCCGGGCAGCCGGAATCTTCGATGCTGTGGAACCGGGTACTGCTTTATCCCCCTGCTCATCTGAAGGAGCAGCTCTGGGCCGAACTGCTGGAGACGGAGCGGCCGTTTGCCGAACGGCTGCGCCAGACGTTGGCGGACGGGGTGAACGAAGGGATCATCAAGGCCGATGGGCTGCATGAGCTGGAGCTGTCGTTTCGCTCGCTGCGCGAAGGCCTGCTGATGGCCTATCTGATCAATCCCGAACTGGATGCGGCCAAGATCGAACGGGTGTGGCATCATTTCTGGAACGGGATCGGCGGACAAGCGGCAAAACAGGAGGGAGAGGTGTGAGTCGGATGAATACGGGGACCGTGGTGGAATGCAGGGGATCGTTTCGCGAGATCGGGCGCCAGTACGGCGAGGCGTGCAGGGAAAACCTGCGAAACTCGCTGGACTTCATCTTCCGGGTGCTGACCAACGGGTACCGCACCACAAAGGAAGACGTCATGGCCCAAGCGGAAAAGTACATCCCCAACGTACAGGCGTTTGACCCCGATTATCTCGAGCAGGTGAAAGGGACGGCAGAAGCGGTCGGGTGCGACTGGCGGGAGATGTTCACGCTGCGCTGTGTCCTGGAACTGGGGGTGTACTATCAGAAGCTGCGCGGGCTGTGCACCTCGTTTGCCGTCGCGGGTGACAGGACGAGGGAGGGAAAGACCATCCTGGGGCAAAACATCGACTGGTTCCCTCACGTCCCGCTGGACATCGTGAAGATGGAGTACGAGAACGGCGTGCGCGTCCTCTCCGTGTCGCTGGGCGGGTTCGTGGAGTATTCGCTCAATTCGTCCGGGTACGGCATGTCGGCCAATTCGTTGTTTACCGCGCCCGACGGATTCCGCATCCACCTGCCGATTGGCTGCTACCTGCCCAAAGTGATGCGGCAGTCGTCCTTTGAGGAGGCGTTTTCCCTGCTCTGTCAGGCTGCGAGAGGCATCGGGTACTTTCATCTGGCCGACGCGTCGGGCAGGCTGCGCGGGATTGAGAGCGTGTTTGACGGCTATACGGTGATCGAGCCGTCCGGCGGCATGCTGTACCACACCAACTGCTACCTGACGGATTCCTACCAGGGGCAGGACACGGCCGGGACGATTCTGCCAGACAGCTTCGCACGCAAGGAACGGATGGCCGACCGCTTGGCGGATCTGGCCGGCGAGCTTACGGCGGAGCGGATGATGGACGTCCTGCGGGATCACGACAACGCCCCGACGTCGATCTGCAGGCACGTGGACCCCAATCAACCCGCCGAGTGGCAGATGACCACGGTAGCCTCTCTGGTCATGGTGCCGGAGGACGGCGTGATGCATGTCGCTTGGGGGAATCCGTGCGAAGTAGCATATCGCACCTATACGGTGTGACAATCGGCACGGTCTTCCTAAATGGGAAAGGAACAGCCCGCTTGACGGACGTGAACAGCCGTCAAACGGGTTTTTTTGTGTCTTGTGCGGCCGTCATGGACAAGCGGCCGCGCTTGGGGCTGGCGTGCGACGTCCTCCCGACGGTCTCGCCATCGCCGCCGGGAGGGCTTACGGCTCTACCTTCAACCCTTCCAGCCAATCGGCGTAACAGGTGTCGCAGACGAGTTCGTCGCGTTCCTGCTTGCCCTGGAAGAACGTGATCAGGTGAACGCTGTCCGTTTCATGCTCGCAGTGGCAGCACTTGTAGCTTCCCATGATCTTCCTCCCGTTTCACGTGTTGCTGGCGGACGCCGGCAGGAGCTGTCCGGCTCCTTGCTTATTGTGCCCCAAACAAAAAACCAACTCCCCCAAAGGGAGCTGGTGATGGTTGGCTGCCGCTACTTCACGGTGGCGACTGTCGGCTTGTCGGCGTGAATGACGTCGAACCGGTAGCCCTGCTGCTTCAAGAATTGAATGACTGCGGGAAGCGATTGGACCGTCGCCGCTTTTGTGGAGGCATCATGCATCAGCACGACGATTTCCCGCTGGTGTTTCACCTGGCTCTTCACATTGGCCAGCGCGCTCTCCGGCGTGTAGTGGTTGCTGCGGGCATCTCCGTTGGTGATGTTCCAGTCGATGAAGACATAGCCGCGTTTGGTCGCTTCCGCCTTGATGTCCTGCATGACCGTGTGGCTGTTGTTGTACACGTTTGGATTTTGGTACTTTCTGCTCACCGTGTTGGTGCTGCCGCCCGGGTAGCGGAACACGGTCGGCTTGACGCCCGTGGCGTGTTCAATCAACTGGTTGCCTTTTTCCAGATCGGCAAAGAAGGACGCGATGTCCCTGTAGATCAGGCGATAATCGTGCGAATAGGTGTGACCGCCGACCACGTGTCCTTCGGCGATGGCCCGTTTCAGCACGGCTTCACGGCCGGGAACATTTTTGCCGACCACGAAAAAGGTGGCTTTCACCTGATGCTGCTTCAGGATGTCCAGCACCTTGTCGGTAACTGGCGAAGGGCCGTCGTCAAAGGTGAGATAGGCCACTTTTTCCTGGGGCTGTTTGCTCTCGGCCGGCTTTGCCCCGGGCACTGCTGCGGAAGGAGCGGACGGTTTGGCCGTCGCCGGCGGTTTCGCCGTCTGCGCAGCGCCGGCTGGCGCCGGTGTGACGGATGCTGCCGGTTTGGCTGCGGGCGGCACAGGTTTTTCCGGCGGGACCGCCGGGTGAATCGCCGGAACCTGTTGATTCGCCGCCGGCTTGGTAACTGCGGGCTGCGGCTTCGAGGCCGGCTCCGAAGCGGGCACAACCGGCTTGCTGCGGATCGGTTCGATCGGCTGGTACGGCTGATCGCCGTAAATGAGAAACGCTTTCCGCTGTTCGCGGAATGCCGCCAGCTCGTCGGCGTACGTGCTTTCGATCGCCTGCGGCGACAATCCCTGCTCCAGGTACTGCCCGATTTTCCCGGTGCCCATTTCCTTGTCAAACACGCTGATCGTCTGGCCGCTCTTCGGCACCGGATAATGGTTCAACTGGCGGGCGTAGGCGAGGGTGTAGATGCCCGTCTTCGCCGGATTGAACCGGTACGGGTCGGTAATGTGCAGGCGCACCCCGCCGCGCGTTCCCTTGTCTTCCGGCAGGAACATCACCCCGGGAAGCAGGGCCCCGTTCAGCAGGTCGGCATACGCGTGGGAGTCAATGCCTTCGCCGCCGATCCAGGTAAAGTTGTCGGCCGGCGTGATTCCCGTTCCTTCGCCCAGCCCGGTCGCCATGTAGCCGAAAACGGCGGCCAGGTCGGGAATCTGGGGGGAGCTGGGAATCCAGGGCAGCCCGGTATCCTGGTACAGCATCTGGCGGGTGTACCCCTGCATGGGAATGACGGTCAGATCGACGCCGATGCTGCGGTTGAAGAATCGGGCCAATTCACCGATGGTCATGCCGTGCGCCAGCGGCAGGGTGTCGACCCCGATGAACGAACGGTACGGTGCCTCCAGCACGGGACCATCCACGATGGTGCCGCCGACCGGGTTGGGCCGGTCCAGCACGACGACCGGTTTGCCGAACTGTTTGGCCGCGGTCATGCAGGCGTGGAGCGTGGAGATGTAGGGAGAGGTCCGGGAACCGATGTCCTGCAGGTCGACGAGCAGCACGTCAATGTTCGCCAGCATCTCCTTGGTGGACATTGGTGCGGAGCCGTTCAGGCCGTACACCGGGATGCCGTAGACGGGATGGGTGTAAGCGGCGGCGTGTTGGCCCGCAGGCGTTTTTCCATCCAGCCCGTGTTCGGGGGCGTACAGCGCGGTCAGCGTGACGGTACGGTCGCGCCGCAGCATGTCGATCGTGCTGATCCCCTGGCTGTTGACGCCGGTCTGGTTGGTGACAAGGCCCACCTTTTTGCCCTCAATCACGTGGTGGAATTGATTGAACAGCACGTCGCTTCCCAATTGAATGACAGACGTGTTGGCGGAACTGCCGCCGGGAGGAATGATGGTGAGAATGAGTGCAAGGATGAGTAAAGGGAGCAGTTTTTTCATGGATCTTCGGCCTCTTTCGCGATGAAATGTCGTCGTTGTAAGTCCATTGTAACGGTTTTACGGGAGTAATTGGTTGCATTTTTGCAACAATTTGAAAATGGGTATTTGGGCGGAGGAAAAAGGTTGGAAGTGCGCTGCGGTTCCCAGCCTGCCAAGTGTCTGGCTGTCTGCTGCCCCGTACGCGTGCGTCCATTTATTTGACGCCGCATCTCGTCGAAACGTTGCGCGTCTCCCTTCAAAACTTGCAGATGGACAGGCGTCGGCGTCGAAACGTTCCGAAGCGGAGCGGCAGGTGTAAGAAAAGCTCGGCTTCGTGTGCCCGGCGGCCCTGCAGTGGCATTTGGAAAAGGGAAGATAAGGAACGCTCCTGCGGAGTAAGAACACCTCCGAGACTACACACTAGGGTGTAAGGAGGTGTTTTTGCGTGAAGCGAGTGGGAGTGCTGTGCGCAGCCCTATGGTTGGCCGCGGGAATTGCCGGCTGTACGCCGAACAAGCAGCAGGGGACGGAAGACTACGCTGGCCAGCCGGCGCGGTTTGACCCGTACGGCATCAACCTGAAAAATGACAACGTCGGACGGGACAAGGGACCGGCGGCGATGATCTACCAAAAGAACATCCACAACCGCGAGCCCCATCTGATCGCCCTGCTGGAACGCCGCGCGGAACGGATACCCGGCGTGCGGGACATCAAGGTGCTGGCGTACAAGGACAATCTGCTGATTGGCGTGCTGACGGCCGATACGCCCAAGCCGGACCAGGTCGATCCGACCCCGTCGATCCCCTTCGAACCCGGCTCGCCGAAACGGATCGACAACGGCCATACCGACCACATCCAGCAGCGGGTGGCGAGTGAGATGCGCAGCCGGCTGCAGGCGGAGACCCGTTACAACGTCATGTTCGTCTCCACCAACAAGGCCATCTACCAGCGAATCGCCGACCTAAACGAGCGGATCTCGCGCGGGGAGACGGCGAGGGAAGAGGAGTTCCAGACACTGTTGAACGACATCGGGTACACGACAAAAGGCTTTGACCTCGTCCATTGACGGTCCGGACGTCGGGCTGTTCCGTTGACGGTGCGCGGGGCCGTGCAGCAGGAGTCCGGTACCATGACGCGCACAGGCCGGAGCGGCTTTCCTCATCAGGGAGGCGCGGGGCGGCTGCCCTCATCGGGGAGGCGCTGTGCTCGCGGGCCGGGGACGATGTTGACATACGGCACAGGGAAAGGACCGCCTGACGGGCGGTCTGCCTTTTTTCGGGGGCTTGACGAAAAAAGGAAAAGGGCGTACACTCATTTTTGTACTGACCGGTCAGTTCAGAATTCGTACTAAGGAGGATGGGGAGGGATGGCCCGATCCAAGAAAGATCAGATCGCACAGGGAGCATTGAAGGCTTTTGCCCAGTACGGGTATAGCGACACCACGATGGATGCGATTGCCGAGGTGGCGCAAGTGGCCAAAGGTACGCTGTACTACCACTTTTCCACCAAGGAGGAACTGTTTCTGTACGTGATTGAAAGAGGAGTGAAGATGCTGATCGATTCCGTGGACAGCGTGATGAAACGCGGCCATGTGCCGCTGGATCAGCGCATGATGGGCGTATTGGATGAGCATCTTCGCTTCTTTTCCGAACACCGGGAGCTGTGTCTTCTCCTCCTGAGCTTTTTCACCGGCGACGAGCAGCGGGATCAGATGATCGGCAAGCTGCTGGCCGGGTATTTCAGCACGATGGAAAAATACTGGACCGAACTGAAGCAGGCCGGACATGTCGCCGAGGAGGCGGATGTGTGGACGCTGGTATCCGCGCTGTTTGGCATGGCCGGCATTACCGTGCTGCGCAAGCACTTCCGCAAGGAGCAGGCGACGGAAGCGGATGAGCGGACGCTGCGCCTGCTTTTGGCCGGCGTGCTGCGCGGTGAGCCTCAGAGCTGACGAAATCACAGGCGTTCGCAGGTAACAGACAAATCGGAAGGAGAGGAGAACGAACATGAACAAACGCGCATGGATCGGAATCGCCGGGTTCTTGACCGGCATTGTCGTGCTGGGGACGTATTTGCTGGGACCGGGAGCGGCCAACGTGGCGGGACAGCGTGGAACGCAGGTGACCGGCGTAATCGAGGGAACCGAGGTGGATTTGTCGTTTAAGATGGGCGGCTCGATTGCCGAGATCGCCGTAAAGGAAGGTGACGAGGTAAAAGCGGGGCAGTTGGTGGCAACGCTGAACAGCGACGAACTGCTGGCGAAACGGGAACAGGCGGAGGCCGCCTATCGCCTGGCGCTGGTCCGTCTGGAACAGGCGAAAAAAGGCGTGGCGATCACCGACAGCACCGTAAGCGCGCAGGTGGAACAGGCGAAAGCGGCAGTGGACGCGGCCAAAGCGCAGTACGAGGCCAGCAAGAACGGGGCGCGCTCCGAAGAAGTGGCCCAGTTGAAGGCGAAGCTGCAGGCCGCCCAGACCGCCAAGGACATCGCCGCCACCCAGTTGGAGCGGATGAAAAAGCTGTTTGCCGACGGAGCCGTTCCGCAGGCGAAAGTGGAAGAGGCGCAGATGCAGTACGAACAAGCGGAGGCCGAACTGAAAGCGACAAACGAACAGCTCAAGATGGCCCAGTCCGGAGCGCGCCAGGAGCAGCTGGAAGCGGCCAAGGCGCAGTGGGAGCAGGCGAAAGCCGCTTACGACCAAGCGGTGGCGTCGCGCGGACAGGTGGGTGTGAAACAGCTTGACGTCAAATCGGCGGAAGCGGGCGTTCAGCAGGCCAAAGGGGCGCTGGACGAGATTGACGCGTACCTGAAAAACACCAAGCTGACCGCACCGGTGGACGGCATCGTCAAGTCGGTCGCCGTGCAAAAAGGGGAGCTGGTGGCGCAGGGCTATACGGTTGTGACGCTGCAGGCGAAAACGGACAACTACGTGAAGTTTTACGTGGACGAATACGCGCTGTCCACGGTAAAGGTGGGCGACAAGGCGGCCCTGCACGTGCCGGCGCTGAACCGCGACGTGCAGGCGAAGATCGTCAGCGTGGCGCCCGCAGCCGATTTCGCCGTGAAGAAAGCGACCCAGGAACTGGGCGACAGGGACATCCGCTCCTTCCAGGTCAAAATGACGGTGACCGATCCCGAACTGCGACCGGGCTTGACGGTCGAGTGGAACGTCGAAGGGGCTGGTGTCGGTGAGTAACTTCTCCCGCCTGCTCCTTCAGGAGTGGCGCAACATCTATACGAACAAGACGATCCGCCTGGTGCTGTTCGTGGTGCCGCTGCTGTACATGACCCTGTTCGGGTTTTTGTACAGCCAAAAAAAGGTGATGGAGATTCCCACCGTGCTGGTGGACGCGGACCAGTCGGAACTGAGCCGCGAGCTGTACCGCGCCTTTGAGGTGGACCAGACCTTCCACATCACCCACATCGTCGGCACGGAAGCGGAGGCGATGAACCTGATCGACCGGGGACAGGCGCACATGGCCGTAATCATTCCCGCCGATCTGGAGAAAGACGTGAAGGCGGGGCGGGAGGCCGAAGTGCTGACCGTCATCGACGGCAGCAACATGCTGATTTCCAACACCGCGGTCCGGGCCGCCAACACCGTGATCAAGACGGTCTCGGCCGGCGTCACGCTGAAGAAGCTGGAGGCCCAGGGCGGCTGGGGAGAAGAAGGGAAAAACCTGTTCACGGGCATCGACTACCGCTACCGTGTATTGTACAACCCGACGTTCAGCTACTTGACGTTCATGGTCTTCGGTCTGGCCGGAACGGTGCTGCAGCAGGTGCTGTTTTTGGGCGTAGCCCTCTCCGTCGCCCAGCAGAAAGAAGCGGGGACATGGTCGTCCACCCTGAGGGAAAACGGCTTCTGGACGATTGCCTTGAGCAAGCTGCTGCCTTATCTGCTGGTGGCCACCTTTAATCTGATGCTGACATTTGTTTTATTGTTAAAGGGATTTGAGATCCCGTACCACGGCAGCACGGCCCATCTGCTGATCGTGGGCACCGCCTTTAACCTCGCCGTGCTGGCGATCGGATTCGCCATCTCGTTCTGGTCCAAGGACCAACTGCAGGCCACCCAGATCGCCATGCTGATCGCGGTGCCGTCGTTCATGCTGTCGGGGTACACCTGGCCGCTGATGTCCATGCCTGCGGCCGTTGCGGCCATTGGCAAGTCGCTGCCACTCACGTATTTCCTCAACGGCGTCCGGGAAATCCTGAACAAGGGACACGACCTGTCCTACCTGACACACGATCTGGCGGTCCTGGCGTTCATGGCGCTGCTCGGCCTCTTTGCGGCGTACGTCGCCTACCAGTTCCAGACGCGGAAAGCGGCCCTTCCCGAGGCGGAGTCGACAAGTGCATAGCAGGATATGGTGAAAAGAAATTCTTGTGTTGTAAAGAACCTATCCTTTATACTATTCAGAAAAGGGCGGATTCTTTCAACGCGAGGGGGACACTATGTCAGCGACTCATCTGAAGCAATTGTGCGAAGACACGTACACGAAGTTGAAGAAGGTAAGCATGGAGCTGGAGCGCTTTCTGAACCAAGTGACACTGGCGGGGCTTGTGGCCCAATCCGGCGATCCGGAGGAGTACGAGGCTTACTACCGCGACTATCTCTCCGACTTGCGGCACCTGCTGGTCTACTGCGAAAATGCATACGAGCGGCTGGGTGTGGCGCTCCGGCGAGCCAAGTTCAACGAGGAGTTTGCCGAAGAGGTTCTGTACCAGGTGTATCACTCCTGTGTGAACAACTTCTACTACCCCAAGGGGGAAGTGTACGACGAAGACGGACGTTATTCGTACACCGGTCATGACGCAATTATTTTCCGCAAAGAGGTAACCCCTGAGCTCAAACAACTGACCATTTCCCTGTCCAAGGTGTTTGAGCAGCTGCGTGACGATCTGCAGTACTACGAAACGGATTACATCACAAAGAAACGGATGCAAAAAGCGTAAATCGAGAACAGCCCTCCGAGGCAGACAGGCACGATCGGACCGTGCCGCTGCCGGGAGGGCTTTTTTGCGCAGTTGTCTGATCGATGCTTACACCCCAACGGGCTGCCGGATGCGGCGAACCAGCGCCTCCACCTCGTCCAGCATGGCGGCCCGTTCCGCTTCGCTCACGTACGGAACGGCGGCAAAGTTGCGGTAGGTCACGTCATAGCCGATCAGCTTCAGCGTCCCGTCCACAATCTGCTTGCGGATCACCTCGTCAAACCCGTCGGCGCGCATCTCCTGTTCCGACTGGCGGGTGGTGGTAAAGACGAGCGCCTGCTTTCCGCTCAGCATGCCGACCGGTCCGTCATCGCCGTAGCGGAACGCGAACCCGTCCGTAAAGACGCGGTCCAGGTACCCTTTCAGGATGGCGGGCGGTGACCACCACCAGACCGGGTAGATCATGACCAGCAGGTCGGCGTCGGTGACCAGTACCTGCTCCTCTTCCACATCGGCCTGGGCCCGGCCTTGACTGGCCAGGCGCATGTCCTCCCCGTCAAAGACCGGCTGAAACCCGATCCGGTACAGGTCGCGGACAACAGGACGGATGCCGGCCGCTTCACATGCGGTGACGACGCGCTGCAAGATTTGGTGGGCAAAGCTGGTGTTTCCTTCGTGGGCAAACACGATGCACGCTTTCATCGAACCCCTCCTGTTGCGGAATCACTCGTTCTTACAGTCCAAAGCGAAGACGGAGCAAAAACTTGTGCAGCAGTTCGCCGATGGTCTCCGGCTGCTTCACCTGGCCTGTGGCTGCCGGTTGAACCTGCCTGAGCGCCGCATTCACGTCGATCATGCCGAACCCGTACAGCTTGTCCTTGCCGGGAGGGCCCAAATCGACCGAGGACTGGCGAATAATCTGCATGACCTCCGTGTTTTTCAGGTGGGGACTGACGGAGCGGATGAGCGAAGCCAGCGCCGCTACGTGCGGACACGCCATGGAGGTGCCGGACAGGGCGGCGTAATCGCTGTGAATGTAGGTGCTGGGGATGTCGACACCGGGCGCGGCCACATCCACATAGTCCCCGAAGTTGGAAAAATCGGCCCGCTGTCTGTTGTGGTCGACGGCGGCGACGGACATGACCTCCTCGTAGGCGGCCGGATAGCTGGGCTGGTTGGTCGCGTCGTTGCCGGATGCGGCCACCAGCACCACGTTGTGGTCAAACGCGTAGCGGCATGCTTCCTTCAAGGCGGCCGACGAAGTGTAGTTGCCCACGCTCAGATTGATCACGTCGGCGCCGTGGTCGGTCGCCCAGTAAATCCCTTGGGCGATGTCGAATGCGGAGCCGGCCCCGTCTGCGCCGATCGCCTTGATCGGCATCAGCTTGCCGTTCCAGGACATGCCGGCGATGCCGTCGGCGTTGTTGGTCTTGGCGGCTATCACCCCGGCGACGTGGGTGCCGTGACCGTTGTCGTCCTGGGGGACGTTGTTGTCTTCCAGCACGTTGTAGCCGTCCACCAGTTTGCCGGCAAATTCCGGGTGGCGCAAATCAATGCCCGTGTCGACGACCGCCACCACGACGTCGCTGGAGCCCCGGCTGATGTCCCAGCTTTGTTCCATGCCAATCAGGGGGAGGTTCCATTGGTACTCGCGGTAATAGGGGTCGTTGGGCCGGCGGTTGGGCAGCAGCAGGTAGTTGGGTTCCGCGTAGACGGAATCGGGATGCTCCGCCAGTTTTTTCATCAACTGCCGGGTGGTCAAACTGCGCGACTTGATGATCATCGCCTGCCCATAATCCCGCTTGATCCGGCCGTCCACCGAGGCCAGCAGCTTCTGGATGGCGGCTTGATCGGGGCGGGGAGAAAAGCGAACCACGACCTCATGCTCCACATAGTGGCTGCGGTCGCGTGTATTGTGGCGCAGGGTTTTGATGTGGGCGCTCTTTTCCAGCCCGCGCCGCGTGTCTTTTACCTGCTCGATGTAGTTGATCCGCGGAATGTTCGCCGAAAGCGAAGTAACCTGGGGGTGAGGTTCGCTCATTTCCTGCTGCTGGTGCCAGCGAAGCGGGATCACGGCCAGCCCGACCAGAGCGATCGCTGCGATAATCGGGGGTAAGACTCGCACAAAAAACTCACTCCCTCCATGCTGTATAGATATAGCGTGCGCACGGAGGGAGCGATTATGACGGAAAAAGCTGACAGGCTTCCTCGTCTTAGTATTCCTCGTCTTCTAGATCAGGCCGAGCTGGCGCAGCCCGTACTGGATGCCCGCTTCATTGACGTGGCGGGTCACCATGTTGGCCAGCGGCTTCAACTGCTCGTGAGCGTTGCCCATCGCCACGCCCATGCCGACGTAGGCGAGCATTTCCCTGTCGTTCAAGCCGTCGCCGAACGCCACGGCCTCTTCCGGCTTGAGTCCGTAATGGCGCAGCACCGCTTCAATGCCGCGCGCCTTGGAGCCGTTGGGGGGCAGCACGTCGAGTACGACGCGGTGCCAGCGAACGAACGACACGTCGTCACGAAACCGGGTGAAGTAGAGGTGTTCCTCCTGTTCACTGCAGTAGAGAAACGCCTGGTAGATGGACGCGTCCTCCCAGAAGCGCTCACGACAGACGGGGGGCGCCAGGCGCAGGGAATGAAACGACTCGATTACGTGCGGATGATCGGCGGTGTTGGCATAACAGGAATTGGCGCTGAGGAATACCATCGGGTGGCCGTTGGCGCGGGCCGTCGCTTCCAGGTCGGCCAGCGTTTCTTTGGCCAGCGGCGTCTCGCGGATCAGCCGTCCCTCCGCGACCACGTACGAGCCGTTGAACCCGACATAGGTGTCGATCCCCAGTTCCTCGGCAACCGGCAGCAGATGGTACGGAGCGCGGCCTGTGGCGATTGCGACCCGGACGCCGTTTTCCTTCAACTGCCGGACAGCCCTCCGCGTCTCTTCGGGGATGGCATGATCGGTATTCAGCAGCGTCCCGTCAATGTCAAAAAACACAATTTTGTATGACATGATCTCTCCCTCTCCACAAACAGGAAAAAGGGAATGCCGGCGGGGACATCCCTTTTTTTCTCTTTAATTCGTTTAGAATACAGCCGTTTCCGTCTCGCTGTCAAACACGTGGCACTTGGACAAATCCATGCCCAGTTTGACGGACATCCGCGGCTTTATGCCTTCGCGGGCGTCGACGCGGGCCACAAGCTGCGTGCCGCCGACATTGGAAAAGTAGACGAACAGTTCGGAGCCCATGTTCTCGACGACGTCCACCTCCGCCGTGACGGTGCTGTCGAACGGATTGGCTTCGATAAACTGATTGTCGCTGTAAATGTCTTCCGGGCGGATGCCGAACGTGACCTGCTTGCCGGCATACCCTTTCTCCCGCAAAACCTTCGCCTTGTCTTCCGGGAATCGGACCCGCAGGTTGGCGGCTTCGAAAAGAAGCTGGCCGTCCTGCTCGGCGACGCGCCCCGTAATGAAGTTCATCGCCGGGGAACCGATAAAGCTGGCCACAAACTGGTTGACCGGGTGGTTGTAAATGTCGGTCGGGGTCGCCACCTGCTGGATGACGCCGTCTTTCATCACGACGATGCGGTCGCCCATGGTCATCGCTTCGGTCTGGTCGTGGGTCACGTAAATCACGGTCGTGTTGAGCCGCTGGTGCAGCTTCAGGATTTCCGTGCGCATCTGGACGCGCAGTTTGGCGTCCAGGTTGGACAGCGGTTCGTCCATGAGGAACACCTGCGGCTCGCGGACGATGGCTCGTCCCAGGGCGACGCGCTGCCGCTGGCCGCCGGAGAGCGCCTTTGGCTTGCGGTCGAGCAGGTGGGCGATGTCAAGAATCCGCGCCGCTTCCTGGATGCGCTTGTCGATCTCCGCTTTGGAAAACTTGCGCAGCTTGAGGCCAAACGCCATGTTTTCGTAGACGTTCATGTGCGGGTAGAGGGCGTAGCTTTGAAACACCATGGCGATGTCGCGGTCCTTGGGGGCCACGTCATTGACCCGCCGGTCCCCGATGTACAAGTCGCCTTCGGAGATTTCCTCCAGTCCGGCGATCATCCGCAGCGTGGTCGATTTGCCGCATCCGGACGGACCGACCAGCACGAGAAACTCGCGGTCTTCAATCTCCAGGTGAAAGTCGTGTACGGCGGTTACATGGCTGCCGTACCGTTTGTACACGTGATGGAGCGTTACTTTTGCCAACTCCGGCACCTCCGTCTTCCCGAAAGTTGCAAAGCTGTCGTTCCTGATCGCTGTACCCACATGTTACCAGTCGGGAATCGGCGGCTCTACGGTCAAATTGTACGAATTGTTTGGTCAATGTTGCCGAAACAGGAGAAACAACTGCAGCAGCACGGCATCGGGAAACTGCCGGGGGTCCAGGCCGGTCTCTTCCGTCAGCTTGTCCAGACGGTAGAGCAGGGAATTGCGGTGCAGAAACAACTGCCGGGCGGCCTCGCTCACATTCAACTGCCGGGCAAACAAGGTCTCCAGCGTCTCGATCTGTTCGCGGCTCAGCTTTGGTGCCGGCATCATGCGTGAGAGCGTGTCGCCCAACAGGGAGGCGGTGTCGGAAGGCAGGGAGGCGGCCCACCGCTCCAGCGGGAACTGCCGCCTGTCCGCGACCATGACCCGCGGCCGGTATTTCTGCAGGGCGCGGGAGAGGCGGAGGCAGTCGTCCAGCGCCTGGCCCAGGAGGGCTGGCGTCTCCACGGCCGGTCCGAGAATGACGCGCACGTTTTCCATCAGCTCGGTGGAGATCAGGTCGTGCAGGCCAAAGGCCCACTCCAGCCAGTCCTCCGTATCGCCGCCGTCCAGGGCGGAGACGGGAACGGCCAGGAGCAGGTGGGACGGACGGACCGGAAACAGCGAGACGGGGGCTCCTTTGAAAAAATTGTGCAGGAGCGGCTGCACTGCGGGCAGCTCAAACAGCCCTTCGCTCCGGGAGGATTCCAACAGGAAGCAGACGCGCCTCTCCCGCCACGCCCAGAGCCGTTCCAGTCCGTCGGGCGGGGAAGCGGGCTGGCCGGCCGCCACTTCCGTCAGCCAGGCGGTGACCTGTTCCTGGGCGGAGCCGGCCTGTTCGGGCTTGGCCAACAGCAGCGTCAGCAGCGCACGTGCGGCATCGGGCCACTGGGCCGGCCAAATGGCTACCATCCAGGTCCGGCCGGCGGAAGACCCGCTCTGCACGATCTCCCAGCCGGCCTGCTCCTGTGCGGCGCGGACGGCCTCGCTGTCCTCCTGCGCCACGTTCAGATACGCGATCGGCAGACCTGTCGCCTGCCGAATTCGTTTCACTTCCCGTTTCCATGCGTCCATATCCGGCACCCCGTTTCACAGCGAGATGCCATTATTATACCTTACTCAAGGGCCAGTGTGCGGGCGGCTTCTGTCGCAACCGCGCCCGGCTTGGCTGCGACGACGCCTGGTTTTGCGGCGGGGCTTTTCGTTCGAGCTGCAGCGGCTGTCTCCGCTGTCGGATGGCCGGACAGCGAGCCTGCGGGAACCAGCGTGTGCAGCGTGATCTCCGGACGGGAACGGAGACGGATGTTGATCCCCGTCTGCCCCAAGCCCTCGCTGATGTAAAAGGGGCGTCCCTCGTAGCGATGCAGCCCTTTTACCATGTTCAGCTTGGGCAGGCGGCCCATCTTGACGAGGTGAAACGGTTTGGGCCAGTGAATCTGCCCGCCGTGAAAGTGGCCGGACAGCAGATAGTCGTACGGATAGTCCCGCATTTCCAGGACGAGGTTGGGATCGTGCGTCAGTACGAGGCGCACGCCTTCTGCCGGCACATGCTGAAACGACGCGGCCAGGTTGCTGCGGCCGGTGGAGTAGTCGTCCACGCCGATCACGTGCACCGGCACTCCGTTGTGGAGCACCGTCTCGTGCTGGTTCACCAGCACCCGGCAGCCGATCCGTTCCAGCTCCGCTTTCAACAGCCCCAGCTTCGGGGGAGCCAGCACGTAGTCATGGTTGCCGAAGACGACGAAGGTGCCGAGGCGCGGTTTCAGTTTCATCACGGTTTCCACGTAGGCCACCGCTTTGGGAATATTTTTATGGCGGTCCAACAGGTCCCCGGTAATTGCGATCAAATCGATGCGCTGTCCGGAAAAGTCCCGGACGATCCGCTCCGCGTCGATGGAGATGTTTTCCATGTGCAGGTCGGACAGGTGCAGCACGGCAAGCGGCTCGAAGCTGGCGGATTCGCCGAGGCGTTCCGACGGCTGGACGGCCACGTTGACGCGGCGGGTGTTCAGATCAAACGTATTGCGGTAGGCGCGCGCAAGCAAAACGGCAAAAAGAGACAATATCAAAAACCAGAACATCTGGTGTCACCTCCGCTTTCTAGCAAACTACCTGATCATTATACAAGATTTTTTCCGCTTTCTCATAAGTAGGTTTCTGGCAGCAGGAATTTGTCGGGAAGTGCAGAAATATTATGAAAAAGCTGAATGAAGCAGTGATCCTTCAGTCATACAAGGAGAGTGAGAGAATGAAAGTCGAACTGATTCCGCCCACGGAAGGACGGTTCAACCTGCAGAACTACGAAGAGGCTTACGCCAACTTTGACTGGGCCGACGTGGAAAAGCAGTTTTCCTGGTACGAAACGGGAAAAGTCAACATCGCGTACGAGGCGATCGACCGTCACCTGCAGACGGAGCGCAAAGACAAAATCGCCCTGCTGTACAGCGACGCGACCAGAGACGAGCGCTACACGTTCGCACAGTTGAGCGAACTGTCCAACAAATTCGGCAATGTGCTGCGCAGCCTGGGCATTGCCAAGGGCGACCGCGTTTTCGTGTTCATGCCTCGTTCGCCGGAGCTTTATGTAAGCGTTTTAGGGACGTTGAAAATCGGTGCGATCGTGGGGCCGCTGTTTGAGGCGTTCATGGAAGCGGCTGTCCGCGACCGGCTGGAGGACAGCGAGGCGGTCGCCATCGTCACCACGCCTGCGCTGCTACCCCGCGTTCCGGTGAAAGATCTGCCGGCCTTGAAGCACGTCATCCTGGTCGGGGCCACGGACGGTCTCGAGGAAGGGCAAATCAGCTATGAAACAGCGATGGCATCCGCATCCCCCGAACTGGAGATCGAGTGGGTGGACCGCGAAGACGGCATGCTCCTGCACTACACCTCCGGCTCCACCGGCAAGCCGAAAGGGGTGCTGCACGTTCACAACGCGATGATCCAGCACTACCAGACCGGCAAATGGGTCCTCGATCTCCAGGAAGACGACATCTACTGGTGCACCGCTGACCCGGGCTGGGTAACCGGTACGGCCTACGGGATTTTTGCCCCCTGGCTGAACGGCGCCACCAACGTGGTGCGCGGCGGACGGTTCAAGCCGGAAGAGTGGTACGACACCATTCAAAAGTACAAGGTGACCGTTTGGTACAGCGCCCCGACCTCCTTCCGCATGCTGATGGGGGCAGGCGACGAAATCGTGAAGCGCTTCGACCTGTCGTCGCTGCGCCACATCCTCAGCGTCGGCGAACCGCTCAACCCGGAAGTGGTCTACTGGGGCATGCGCGTCTTCCGCCAGCGCATCCACGATACCTGGTGGATGACGGAGACGGGGGGACAGCTCATCTGCAACTACAAGTGCATGGCGATCAAGCCTGGCTCGATGGGCAAGCCCTTCCCCGGCGTCTACGCGGCCATCCTGGACGATCAGGGAAACGAACTGCCGCCCAACCGGATGGGCAATCTGGCCATCCGCACCGGCTGGCCGTCGATGATGCGCAACATCTGGAAAAATCCAGCGAAGTATGAGGAGTACTTCCGCTTCCCGGGCTGGTACGTGTCCGGCGACTCCGCCTACAAGGACGAGGACGGCTACTTCTGGTTCCAGGGCCGCATCGACGACGTGATCAACACCTCCGGCGAGCGCGTCGGTCCGTTTGAAGTGGAAAGCAAGCTGGTGGAACACCCGGCGGTGGCGGAAGCGGGCGTCATCGGCAAGCCGGACCCGGTACGCGGGGAAATCATCAAGGCGTTTATCTCCCTGCGCGCGGGCTACGAACCGAGCGAAGAGCTGATGGAAGACATCCGCAAATTCGTCAAGGAAGGCTTCGCCGCGCATGCCGCGCCGCGCGAAATCGAATTCCTCGACAAGCTGCCGAAGACGCGTTCCGGCAAGATCATGCGCCGCGTGCTCAAAGCGTGGGAGCTGGGCCTGCCGACCGGCGACCTGTCCACGATGGAAGACTGATCCCCGCCATAAAAGAAAAATCTCCTGTGCAGGATGCGCAGGAGATTTTTTGTGGTGCGCCCGGCATGGGCGGTAGCTATAGGGTGAAAGTCCCGAACGGGGGTTGGCTGTACCAACCGTTAGCCTAAGGCAAGGGTGTCCGCCGCGAGGCGGAATCTGAAGGAAGCCGGCGGCAAAGTCCCGACCTGAGGTACACGAACCCGATTTGAGGCTGTTGTACTTGGGCGAGCCTGCCGCACAAGGTGAAGCCCCATACAGCCAAAGGGTACAACAGTAAATTGGGCAGGTACATGGGACGAAGGCTACCGCTCTTACCCGGGGAGGTCTGCATGGTACGCCTACTATCGTTGGCAACCGCCTCCGTGAGGGGGCGTTGAACATGCAGAAGTCAGCAGAGGCCATAGTACCCCAATCGGGGACGCCTGAGGGGGAAGGGCCGAACATCAAGTCAGCATATGTCCCAACCTCTTTCGATACGGTGTGTCGAAGCAGAATTCAGAACTGGAACTTCCTCTGGAGAGTAGGGGTGAAGCCCCGAGGGTACAGAGAAGGGCTGAGCATCGTACGGCAAGCTTGGCGACATGTGCGCGGAGGAAGGAGTATCGTTATGGATCTGCTGGAGAAGGTTCTGTCTCGGGACAACCTCACGGCCGCCCTCAAACGAGTGGAAGCCAACAAAGGCGCTGCGGGAGTCGACGGTGTTTCAACTGAACAACTGCGCGACTACCTTCGCCTGCACTGGGCGACCATCCGGTCGCAAATCGAGACGGAAACCTACAAACCGACTCCTGTTCGCAGGGTCGAAATCCCGAAACCTGACGGGGGAATACGGTTGCTAGGCATCCCTACCGTGGTAGATCGCTTCATCCAGCAGGCCATCCTGCAGGTATTGACTCCCATCTTTGACCCAGAATTCTCCGATTCAAGCCTCGGATTCCGCCCGGGTCGCCGCGCTCACAATGCTGTGCAGAGAGCGCAACAGTACATCAAGGAAGGATTCCGGTATGTGGTCGACATCGACCTGGAGAAGTTCTTCGACCGGGTCAACCATGACATCCTGATGAGCCGGGTAGCCCGCAAGGTGAAGGACAAGCGTCTCCTTAAACTAATCCGCGCTTACCTGCAATCCGGAGTTATGGTCAACGGAGTGTGCGTCTCAACGGAAGAGGGTACACCGCAAGGTGGCCCCCTGAGTCCGTTGTTGGCCAACATTCTGCTGGACGACTTGGACAAGGAACTGGAAAGGAGGGGACACCGTTTCTGCCGCTATGCGGACGACTGCAACATCTATGTCCGCACCAAACGCGCGGGGGAACGGGTAAAGGCGAGCGTGGAGCGATACTTGACCAGGGTGCTCAAACTCAAGATAAACCAACAGAAAAGTGCGGTAGATCGGCCGTGCAATCGAAAGTTCCTCGGCTTTAGCTTTGCTCCGGGAAAAGAGGCACGGATACGCCTGCATCCCAAATCGATCATCCGGTTAAAAGAACGAATTCGCCAACTGACCAACCCGCATTGGAGCATCCCTATACAGGAGCGAATTCAAAAACTCAACCAATACCTCATGGGATGGATCGGATATTTTGCGTTGGCTGAGGCGAAAACCCACCTCCTGCGGATTGAGGAATGGATTCGCCGAAGGCTCCGTCTCTGCCTGTGGACGCAATGGAAACGAATCCGTACGCGATACCGCGAACTTCGTTCCCTCGGTCTTCCCCACAGCAAAGCACTGGAGATTGCAAATACCCGCAAGGGTGCATGGCGAACAACCAAATCTCCGCACATTCACAAAGCCCTTGGTATTACCTACTGGCAACAACAAGGGCTCATGAGTTTGGTGCAGCGATATTTCGCACTTCGTCAAGCTTGATGAACCGCCGTATACCGGACGGTATGTACGGTGGTGTGAGAGGACGGGGGTTAGTCGCCCCCTCCTACTCGATTTACGAATGGGAATGGCCGTGCGCATGGCCGCCTTTCGCGGGTCCCCCGTGTTCGCATGCCAGTTCGGCGTGCCGGACCGTTTCGTCTTCGATCTGGATGGTCACGTGGGAGATGCCAAACTCGTCGTGCAGCAGCCGGATCGCTTCGTTCAGGATCGGATAGCTGGGCCGGTCGTCCTCCACGGTCAGATGGCAGGTGAGCGAATCAAATCCGGACGTGACGGTCCAGACGTGCAGGTCGTGCACACCCTTTACCCCGTCGAGGTGCAGCAGGCGTTCGCTGACGCGGGCGACGTCAATGCGGGCCGGCGATCCTTCCATCAGGATGTTGACCGATTCCTTGGTCACGCGCCACGAGCTGAGCAGGATCAGGACGGCGACGACGATGCTGATCAGCGGGTCGGTGATGTACCAGCCGAACCAGAGCATCAGGAGCCCGCCGATGATGGCCCCGACGGAGCCGAGCAGGTCGCCCAGCACGTGCAGTAAGGCGCTGCGCACGTTTACGTTTTCCCGATAGTCGCCGCGCATCAGCACGTACGCGGCGGCGACGTTGGCGGCAAGCCCCAGCGAGGCGATCAGGATCATGGTGCCGCTCGCCACTTCCGGAGGGGTGCGCAGCCGCTCGTACGCCTCCCAGAGGATCGCCAGCGAGATCACGGCCAGCGTGACGCCGTTGGTCAAAGCGGCCAGGATTTCCAGGCGGCGCAGCCCAAACGTCTTTTGGTTCGAAGGAGGACGGGCGGCCACGTGCAGCGCCACCAGACTCAAGAGCAGGGCGGAGGCGTCGCTGACCATGTGACCGGCGTCGGACAGGAGCGCCAGACTGTTTGTCAGAATGCCGCCGACGATTTCCACGACGAGAAAGGCTGTGATGATCAACAGCGCGATCAGCAGGGCGCGCTTGCTGGCCCCTTTGCCGTGATGGTGATGGCCGTGGCTGTCGTCGTGGGCATGGCCGTGATGGTGATGCAAACCCATGCGGATTCCCCCTTACGTCACATGATGTCGGCCGGACGTGTGCAGGATGTGCGAGAACAGGTAACGCGCATCCTCGCCAACCCCGCCCAGGAGAGCGGAGGTCCGGCGGTACTGCCACGGCAGGCCGAGAAAGTAGAGGCCGGCGGCTGGCGTGACGCCGCGCCGGTGAATCGGACGGCCGTTTGCGTCCAATACGCCCGGGACATGAAGCCAGTCATACGTGCACCTGAATCCGGTCGCCCAGATGATGTTGGCCGCTTCCGCCTGACTGCCGTCCGAAAAGGTTGCGATGCGGCCGGACAGGCGGACGGTCCGCCCCGTCACGCGCAGCCGTCCCTCTTGTTCCAGGCGGTGGAGCTGCCGCTTGTAGCCAATGATCGGATCGGGCCGCCTGCTCAGCCATTGTCCCGGCAGGGTGGTGACGGGAATGGAGGTGAACCCGGACAGCTTGAGGTACCAAAAGATAGGTTTTCCCAAAAGACGCAGGGGAAGAAATGGACGCGGCCGCCCCATGGAGAGAACAACCGGTCTGGAGGCGGCCAGTTCCACAGCGATCTGGACCCCCTGAATTGCCGGACCCGGCCACCAGGACCGGTCCGGGGCGGAGCTGGCATTCGTTTTTGTACGCAGCCGTATGCAGTTGGACGACATCCGGGGCAGCATCCCGGTGGATCGCGGGGATCCACGGTGTCTGAAACGGTCCCGTGGCGATCACGACCTGCCGGGCGAACCACTGCTCCTGTCCACTGGCGACGAGAAACCCATCGCCGTGCCTCTCAACCGACGAGACGGGCGATTTCGTCCGGACAGGCAGGGAGAAGTGGGCGGCATACTGTTCCAGGTAGTCAGCCACGTCGTCTTTTGCAGGCAGTCCGTCCCGCTCTCCGGGGAAGGGCAGGCCGGGCAGGTCGCTGCAAGAGCGCGGGGTGAACAGGACGAGCGTGTCGTACCGCTGCCGCCAGCTATCGCCCACCCGCTCGCACTGGTCGACAATCAGGAAGCGGAGCCCCGCCTGCCGCAGGTAATAGCCCATGGCCAGCCCCGCCTGGCCGGCGCCGATCACCAGCACATCATACGCGTTCATACGATTGTCCCCTTTTCCCATGTGATGGCAAGAAAATCATAACATATTAACGTATGAACACTCAATCATATGTTTGGATGTTTGGGATGCATCTGCCCCTTCCAGGCGGTCAAACCTGGCGCAATGCCGGACGGCGACAAGCAAAGAAGCATGTTTCCGCGTTCTCCGCGGAGACATGCTTCTTACAGTGCCGATCAATTCGAAATAGTCGAAACAAATTTGCTGCCCAAACGGCCCGGTGTGTGCCGGATCAGCCGGTGGCAACCGACTCGGCGGCAGGCCGGGTGTAGACCCGATGGGGCTGGAGATCGCCCCGATGTCTGACGTACAGCGGCCCCCATGCCGGATTGGCATCGTGCATGCTTTTCAACACGGTGACCATGCGTTGGAAAATCTCCGGGATGTTGGCGCCCTGTCCCAGCGCGCCGGTGACGGCGGCAGCCACCACATGGGCGGCGTACATCCCCGACACGTAGCAATCGTTCAGGTCGCCGGCGGAGGCGAGATGGGAGCGAATGCTGGCGGCAATTTGCTCGTCGCGGTCGTGCCAGTTCTGGATCTGGGCCAGCGCGTGGTCCTCCAGGCTCTTCAACGGCGACTCCGCGATGGCGGCGGCGACGGCGGCGGCGGAACGCTTTGCCGTATCGGCGTCGACGGTCGTTCGCCCCAACACGATCGTGCCGAGGTCTTTGTCCGTTTCCGCCGCGAGGGCGTCCGCCCAGAGCGGCGCGCCGTCAAAACGGAGCAGCCGGACGGTCTCGGCCGCCAAGTATCCGCGCAGGATGTCAGCGGGGTGGGGATCGTAGTCGGGACCCGTATTGCGCAGCTTGGGCGTGCCTCCCCAAGCGCCGTTCAAGGCGCGGAAGTAACCGATCAAGCCAATGCCCGCGGCCGGACCCATGTTGAGAACGCCCAGCACGTCGGAGGCGGTTTCATCGATGCGGAGCGCCCAGTACTCGGCCAAGCTCCGGCTGAACTTTTGTCCGATAAGTTCCTGGCGGACAACCTGTGACAGCTCCTGCAGCAGCCCCGTATCGGCGTGCAGAATGTCGTGTCCGGCCGTTTCGTGGGCGAGCGCGGGCCAGGCGAGCAGGCCCTGCTTGGCATGGGAGGGGGGCAGGTTGACAATGCCCGTCTCCAGTCCAAAGTGGGCCGCGGCGTCCACCGGCCACGTGTACGGCCCGTACTGGGGCCGTCCCCATTTGACAAGCGGGGCAATCACGCTGTGGTCCGGAGGTTTGATTCCGGCTCGGTCACCCGCGCTGAGAAAACCGTCGTACAAGTCGCTGACCACTTCCTGAAAGGCATCCGTCGCGGTCTGTTCGTACCCTTCCCCGTTTTGCAGAATCGCCTGGACGATGTCCATGAGAAGACCCGCTTCCCGTTCCCGGTCCGGGTCGCGCTTGAGCAGTTCGTCAAATCCGGACTCGGACAGCTCGTCCAGTGCGCGTGCGATCGGCTGGAACACTTTCTCCCGATAAAGCGGCGGCAGTTTCTCCCGTGCCGCTTCCAGGCGAATCAGCAGCTGCCGGTAATCCGTCGGGTCGGCCGGTCCGGCGTTTGTATCCAACGCGGCCGTTTTCGCATCTTCCACACACGCCTGCAGGTTGGAAAAATCAGGGTGGTTCATCCGTAGCGCCTCCCATCGTCAAGAGATTTTCTCCGGACATGCGTCAACGTCAACCATCGTGAAAACGGACCGTGATCGGGGGGATCACCTCCTTTTCAGGTGTGGGCGAGACGGTTCGGCTTGGATGAGTGATGGATAGGAAACAGCGATAGGGAGAGGAAGCGATTCCGGAGCCGGGCAGCGGAGGAGAGATGAGCTGGCTCGGGAATCATGCCGGAATGGCTGCAGGGATTTGAAGTGGAACGGTTTGTGTGTGGCGGCGCTCCACGCCTGACAGGATGAGGTGTCGCACGCGATCGCCATCGAGCGCCTTGAACATGGCGGCCGCGCCTTTCGTTTCGTGCACGCGGGGGATCAGGCGGTCCCCTTGTGTCCGGCAGCGAACCGAATCCCGCATGCGTCGTGCGCAGGTTCCTCGTGCCGTTCCCTGGTGTTCACGCGATCACCTCTTGCAGCTATTATAAAACGGAATGGCTGGAAAAAAAAGTGTGTGAGTCATTTTCCGCCAATTCCTTTGTAAAATGATGAGGACAAGAATGGCTGCAAAGGGATGGAGGTAGCGAACGTGCTGGCCAAACTCCGAACGTTTTTCATTGAGATAATGGGCGCCGTCCTCCTGGGGCTGGCCGTCGTCTGGCTGACGGCGAGAAGCGGAGACGGCTTGTTTTCCCCGGGCAGGCTGGAGTTGTCCGGGCGCTGGCTGGACGTCAAAACCCTGTTTCTTAGCATTGTGCTGGAGGCAATTCCGTTTGTCCTGCTGGGCGTGTTTTTCTCCGCCTTTATCCAGACGTTCGTCACGGAAGAGCAGGTCCGCCGCTGGACGCCGCGCAATCCGCTGCTGGCGCTCCCGTTTGCCGGACTGCTCGGTTTTCTGTTTCCCGTCTGCGAATGCGCCGTCATCCCCGTGGTGCGGCGGCTGATCCAAAAAGGCATGCCTGTCCACGTCGGGATCGTCTTTTTGCTCGCCGGGCCGATCGTCAATCCGGTCGTGCTGTCGTCCACCTTTCTCGCGTTTCAGCGGCAGCCCGACATGGCGCTGTACCGGGCGGCAGCCGGTTTGATCGTCGCGCTTGCGGCCGGCGTGCTCGTCTGGCTGTTTGTCCGCCGCAGTCCGCTGCGCCTAGGAGTAGAGCGGCAGATTCTGCATGAGGCCGCCCATACGGAAGCGATCCGCGGAAAGCTGAGCGCCACCCTTTCCCACGCGGTGGACGAATTTTTTGACATGGGAAAATACTTGCTGTTCGGTGCCCTGATCAGCGCGCTGCTCCAGGTCTTCGTCAGCCGGGACACGCTGCTCTCGATCGGGCAGACGCCGCTCACCTCCCACCTGGTGATGATGGGGATGGCATACCTGTTTTCCCTGTGCTCGGAGGCGGACGCGTTTATCGCCGCATCCTTTGCCAACACGTTTCACGCGGGCTCGCTGCTTGCGTTTCTCGTCTACGGCCCGATGCTGGACCTGAAAAACACGTTGATGCTGTTCAGCACGTTTCGGGCCGGGTTCGTCGTGAAGCTGCTGGTGACGGTGACGCTCCTGGTGCTGGTCGTCACCATGCTGATGCCGACATGAGGGGAGGAAGATCGAGGTGCAACCGTCAACAGTCAAACGTCACTACATCATGCGCAGCCTGATCCTGCTGGGATTTACCCTGCTGCTCGCCGATCTGATCGTCACCGGCCGCCTCAGCCACTACCTGGCGCCCCGGCTGCACATGCTCAGCTACGTAACCGTCGCCATCCTGGCGCTTCTGACAGCCGTCAGCATCCGGCAGGCAGTGGTCGGTCCGGACTCGTACGAGTGCGACTGTGGAGACGCCCACAAGGTGCCGCGCAGTCCCTTCACCGCGCTGGTGGTCTACGGACTGTTTGCCCTGCCGCTGGTGATGGGGCTTGTGCTGCCGGACAAGACGCTGGGCAGCGCGGTCGCGGAAAAGCGCGGCGTCACGCTGCTGACCGGAGAGGGAAAATGGGTGCAATCCGTCGGCAGTTCGACAAAGCCGGGGTCGGATCAGGCGGGTTCGCCCGCGCCTGACGCCAACGCGATGACGGACGGGACGGAGAAGGCGAAAGGGGCGGGTGAGACGGGGAATACAACGGTGTCCGGCAATGGCGGCCCAGGCAGGTCCGATGCCCCCGAAAAAGCGGGGGACAGTGGGAGTCCCAACCAGTCGGCTCCGAAAACCGACGAGGAGATCCGCCAGCAATTTGCCGCCAACAGCTTCGGCGATTTTTACACGGACATCGCCGTATCCCTGTACAAGCAGCCGGTGATTCACCTGGACGACAAGCTGTTTCTCGACGGCCTGACGACGATGGAGCTGTACGCCAAGGAATTTGCCGGCAAGGAGCTGGAAACGCTCGGCTTTGTTTACCGCGAACCCGGTTTTACGCCGCAGCAGTTTGTCGTCGCCCGCTTTTCCGTCTCCTGCTGCACCGCGGACGCCACCGTCTTCGGCATCCTGGTGGAAGACAAGGCGGCGAGCAAATGGGCGACGGACAGTTGGGTGAAGGTGAGGGGGAAACTGGAGCTTCGCAGCGTGGACGGATACGACATGCTGGTGCTGAAGGCGACCCGGATCCAGCCCGTCAAGGCGCCCAAGGATCCGTACGTGTACTACGACTTCAACGCCGCTGCCCCATAGAAGCGGCTGGGGGACAGGTGAACGCATCACCTGTCCCCGTCATTTTTTCAGCAGACGGTGGCGGACCGCATAGGCGGCCAACTGTACCCGATTGGCCAACTGCAGTTTTTCCAAGATGTTTTTGATGTGGTTTTTTACCGTGTTTTCCGCGATAATCAGCGCGTCGCTGATCTCCCGGTTGGTTTTGCCGGCCCCCACGTACATGACGATCTCCCGTTCGCGCGGGGTGAGCACGTCCGGCGTCGGCTCGTCCAGTCTTTCCTCCTGGCGGAAGCGGTGAAGCAGCCGCGTCGCCATTTCGCGGGAGACGTCGCTGTCTTCCCCCAGAAGGGCATGCAGATAGGTGATCCAGTCGTCCGGCTCCAGGTTTTTCAGCAGGTACCCCTGGGCGCCGAACTGGATGGCGGTGATCAGGTCGCCGACATCGTCGGATACGCTGAGGATCACCACCTTGATGTGCGGGTACGCTTTTTTCACTTCCCGCGTGGCTTCGAGGCCGCTCCACCTGGGCATGTTGATGTCCATCAGCACCAGATCGGGCTGAAGCTGTCCGCAGAGGGTGTACGCCTCCTCTCCGTCGGCCGCCTCGCCGATCACCTCAAAGGACGGATCTTGTTCCAACAGGCTGCGGATCGCCATTCGCGCCATGGGATGGTCGTCGGCAATCAACACCCGGTATGCGTTCATCTCCCCATTCCTCCGTTTCCGGCCGTCAGCCGAATCTCCGTGCCACCTGCCGCGCGCTGGCGGATGACGATGGCGGCGCCCAACTGCTTGGCGCGCTCGCACATCATCGCGAGGCCGTATTTTTTCGCTTCGCCGTCAATCGGCGGGATTCCGATGCCGTCGTCTTCAATCACGAGCTGCCAGTTTCCGGGACCGGCGCCAACCAGCTTCAGCCACGCGTGGCGGGCATTGGCGTGCTTGCGGATGTTGGCAAACGCCTCCTGGATGACGCCGAACAACTGCACCTCTTCGGCCGGTGAAAAAAAGCCGTCGTCCAGCTTCACCTCCTGCGTCACATCCACTCCCGACAGCGCGCTCCACTGGGAGAGCCACTTTTCCACGCGCTGCGTGAAGCTGCTGCCTTCTTCGGGCAGGGAGCGCAGGTTGAAAATCGCCTGCCGGACGTGATTGTCGATGGCCGAAACAGCCACCCGCGCATCCTCAAGCTGTCCCTGCTTCAGCTTGACGTTGAGGAAAAAGAGCGACTGGGCGATGCCGTCGTGCAGTTCCCGCGCCAGCCGTTCCCGCTCCTCATACACTGCGCGGCGCGCCTGTTCTTCCACCAGCTTGGCATTCATCCGCTCGATCTTGCGGAACATCCAGGTGGCAAACAGAAACGAAAGCAGCAGGGTCAGGATCGTAATGTAGACGTTGCCTGTTTCCATCGACAGGTATTCGAGCAGAAAATCGTGCCGGACAAATTCAAAGCCGCCGATGATGAATGGCGGCAGGAGAACGGTCAGCCAGTAGAGGCTGCGGTACGTCATGCCAAAACCCCTTCCTTTTGCCTGATCCTTCAAACCTCGTATCTAGTATACCGAAGGAGCCGGGCGGATGATATACTCGGGTAAGAGCGAGAGACTGACAGGAGGAGAAAACATGAGCACGGTTGCAAAAGCGATGACCATCGCGGGTTCGGACAGCGGAGGCGGCGCCGGCATCCAGGCGGACCTGAAGACGTTCCATCAGCTCGGCGTCTACGGCACCAGCGCCATCACGGCGGTGACGGCGCAAAATACCCTGGGGGTGGCGGGGGTCTACCCGCTGCCGACCGAAGCGGTGACGCAACAAATCCGCGAAGTCCTGCGGGACATCGGCGCGGACGCGGCCAAGACGGGCATGCTGTTTGACGCGGCGATCATCCGGGCGGTGGCGGAGGAAGTGCGCGCGTTTCGCCTGGAAAAGCTGGTGGTCGACCCGGTGATGGTCGCCAAGGGCGGGGCCAAGCTGCTGCTGGACGAAGCGATTGACGCGCTGAAAACACACCTGCTCCCGCTGGCCGAAGTGGTGACGCCCAACCTGCCGGAAGCGGAGTGCCTGACCGGCATGACGATCCGCACGCCGGCGGACATGCGGGAAGGGGCAAAGGCGATTCACGCCCTGGGCGCACGCCATGTGCTGATGAAAGGCGGACACCTGGACGGCGAGGAGATCGTCGACATGCTGTACGATGGACAAGCGTTTTACGAAATGGCCCACAGCCGCATTCATACCCGGCACACCCACGGGACCGGCTGCACCTTTTCCGCGGCCCTGACGGCGGAACTGGCCAAGGGGAAACCGCTGGTGGAAGCAGTGGAGCGGGCCAACCGATTCATCGTCCAGGCCATCGCCACCGCACCGCAAATCGGCGGTGGGCACGGCCCGACCAATCACTGGGCAACCATTGAATAAAACAGCAGCAGAGAGCCCGAGGAGACCTCGGGCTCTTCGTTATGGAGGAAGGGCGGTCGAACGTCCGGGTGACGGCCCGAGCCGCCGATGCCAAACGTTCCGTCCGGCCGATGGCAGCCGTTCCAACTGACCGCAGCCGATCATTTGATGGAGACGGTAAAATCCCCATTCAGTTTCGCGGGATAATAGGACAGGGTAAACCGATACGTGGACGGAACGCCCTTCTCCGTTTTCCGTTTGAACAGTTCCCCATAATGCTGGAGGCCGCCGTCCGCGTAGGAAGTCCCCTGGACATGCTCGTACTCGTTGCCCCGGTCATCGGTAAAATCCCGGACATACGGGTGAAACTGGTGAAGATCTCGCTCCTCCACCCGCAGACCGAGGTCCAGCCCCACCACGTCTCCGTTCTGCCGCAGGGCTTCCACCCGCAGTCTGTCGTCCGGCGCCTGCAGCAGCCGGCCGGTTTTCGCGTCGATGACCACGTGCAATTTGTCCTTGTCCAGGGCCCGGATGCCGTCGGCTGTCACGTACAGCTTTTCCGGCGGGGTAAAGTAGCTGCTCTCCAGGTAGTAGACCACGCTGTCCTCGTCGACGGGACGGCTGGATACGCCGTTCCCCCAGAAGGCGAACGTCTCCCCTTTTTCGTTGACCAGACGCAGGTTGTCAAAGCCGAAGATGCGCTTGCTGTTTTTCGGGTCGAAGCGGATGGCCACCTCCGTCTGCGTCGGATAGACGGTGACGCGCTCCACCGTGATGGCCTGACCGTCCACGATCACCGTTTTGTTGACGGGGTACACCTTTTCTGTCAGGTCGGCGAATGTGGACTTGTCGATCGGGATGTCCACGGACAAGGGTTCCCATACCTGACCGTCCACGGACAGGGTGACCTTGGCGGTGATGCGGTCCGGGATCGGGACGTCATCTTGCATGTAGACATCCAGCTTGTTTTGATTCACGACCGCCTCCTCGTCAACAGGCAGGAGAGACCAAGAGATCCCCGCCTCCAACTGTTTTCCCGCCGGATCGTACAGTTCCAGATTTTCCAGCTCCGTCACATGTCCCGGCTCCGTGTACTTAATGGTGTAAAAAATCAGCATCCGTTTTTTGTCCATCAACACCTGATCCACCGTAAAGCTCACCTTGTCGCGGACGGCTGAAATGCCAACCGGCTGGGTCAAACCGTGGCGGGCTGCCATCTGCAGTCCCTTGTCGTACTGGATCAGCTCCACCAGCGGCTTCAAGCCGGGCACATGGCTGACGTAGGCGGCGACGGCGGGGGAGAGGCGGATGGAGAAGACCAGCCCCAGCATCAGCACGCAGGCGGTCAGCGCCGACCAGCCAATCCGGCGCAGGCGTTGCGTGCGCATCTGCCGCCGCCGCGCTTCCACCATGCCGGCCAGGATGTAGTGATCCGCCTGTTCCGGGACCGCCACATGCTGATACCGCTCCCTGATCTCGGTCAACTGCTGTTCCGTTTTTTCCCGGTCACGCACCGTGATCACCATCCTTTTCCCAGATCTTCGCGCAGGGCGCCGAGCGCCTTGTGCAGCCACGTCTTGATCGTGCCTTCCGGGTGGCCGAGCAGGGAGGCAATTTCCCGGATGGTCAAATCTTCAAAGTACTTCAAAATGATCACCTGGCGCTGGACGGGAGTCAGGCGGGACAGTGCCTCGTCGATCTGCATCCGGCTGTCGGTGTCCTCCACGTGGGCGGCCTCCCGTTCGGTCGGCTCCACCTGCCAGCGCCGCTTTCGCTTTTGCTCGTCAATGCAGGTGTGAATCATGATCCGCGTCAGCCAGGTGGACACGTAGGCGGGAGTTTTCAGCTTGGAGAGCTTCAGGTAGGCCCGGCAGGTCACTTCCTGCAGCGCTTCCAGGGCGTCCGTCTCGTTGCGGAAAAAAGCGTAGGCCACCTTGTACAGTTTTTCCTTGTGTGCGCGAATCAATTGGTAAAACGCGTCGTCGTCTCCGCGCTGCGCGGCCGCGACAAGCTGTTCCAGGTTCACGTCGACCCCTCCCGTCTTATTAGACGCCCGGGAGCGGCAAACGGTTTTGCCTGCGCGCGGTTGATCCGCTGTCCAGGTTGAACCGGATGCCCTGCAGCTGCTTACAGTATGGTATCGAGCATGGAAAGGACGGGTGGAACCAAACATGTGGATCAAATGGAGGACTATTCACGAATCATACGGATTGCCGCGAATGGCCCAGGAGTGCCGGCGGTATCTGGAAACGAGGGGAGTGCGGGTGAGGCTCTTGGCGCAGCGGACAAAGCGGGCCGGACACGTCTACGTGCTGCAGGTGCCTGCGGAGGAGCGGGAAGAGGCCGAGCAGTGGCTGCGCCGCTTCAAACAGACCTTGCAGTAGGTGCCAGCCAGGTTTCTCCGCGGTGGACGTTCGGCGGGCAGGAGATACTAGCCGGAGGAGGGAACCTGCCATGGAAACGACAAGGTTGAACAAGGCGGCATCGACGGACGGCAGCGAGGCGAACCTGTTTGAGCCGGATTTCGTCTTCTTTGAACCGGCCGCACTGGACTACCCGCTCGGCCGGGAACTGTACCGGCGGTATCAACAGCGGGGCCTGCCCATCCGGATGACGACCAGTCACAATCAGGTGCGCGGCATTCCGGGAGAGACGGAGGTGCAGCAGTACCGCAACGCCAAGCGGACACTGGTCGTAGGCGTGCGCAAGACGCTGAAGTTCGAGCCGTCCAAGCCGTCGGCCGAGTACGCCCTGCCGCTCGCCACCGGCTGCGCGGCCCACTGCCATTACTGCTACCTGAACACCAACATCGGCACCAGGCCGTACGTCCGCGTCTACGTCAACACGGACGAAATCTTTGCCCAGGCCGAGCGGTACATCCGCGAGCGGGCCCCCCGGATCACCCGGTTTGAGGCGGCCTGTACCTCCGACCCGGTCGGCATCGAGCACATTACCGGCAATCTGAAGCGAGCCATCGAGTTTTTCGGCAATCAGCCGCTTGGGAGGCTGCGGTTCGTCACCAAGTTTCACCATGTGGACTCCCTGCTCGACGCCCGGCACAACAAGCAGACCCGCTTTCGCTTCAGCATGAACGCGGACTACGTGATCAAGAACTTCGAACCCGGCACGTCCAGCTTTGAACAGCGTTTGGAAGCGGCCGGAAAAGTGGCCAGGGCCGGCTATCCACTCGGCTTCATTCTGGCGCCGCTTTACCGCTTTGACGGATGGGAAGCGGGCTACACCGATCTCCTGGAAAGGCTTCGGCAGCAGTTGGTCCCCGAGGCGATGGAGGACCTGACTTTTGAACTGATCCAGCACCGCTTTACCACAGTGGCCAAGAAGCTGATCTTGCAGCGATATCCCAAAACCAGACTGGAGATGAACGAAGCGGAACGCAAATACAAGTGGGGCAAGTACGGCAGAGGCAAATACGTCTATCCGGACGAGCAGGCCAAAGAACTGCAAGCCCACCTGGAGCGGGAGATTGCCCGGCTGTTTCCGCAGGCGAAAATCGAGTACTTCACCTGAAGCCGCTGATGATCAAGGGGCCATGCTCCGCCGTCCAGGGTATGCCGTATCAGACAACACCGGTTCGTTCGTTTTCATATCACGGGTCGGCCTGGCAGATTGCTGGCCGGCCCACAGGTTGTTTGCTGCCACAAAGCTGCCAATGTTTCCCCCATGAATCGAATCTTTTCGACAAACCGTGACCGTCCATGCTACAATATGGAGTGCTCTCATATCGTGGGAAAGGATTTGTACATAGTCATGAAGTCCATTTTGCTTACCGTCGAGGGGCCGATCGGAATCGGCAAAACATCGCTGTCCCGGGAAATCAGCAAGGCTTTCGGGCTGCAGTTGTTGGAAGAGATCGTCTACGAAAACCCGTTTCTGGGGAAGTTTTACGAGAACATCGCGGAGTGGAGTTTCCAACTGGAGATGTTTTTTCTCTGCAACCGATACAAGCAGCTTCAGGACATCCGCTCCCGGTACCTGCAGCAGGGCGTGTCCGTCGTGTCCGATTACAACATTTTCAAAAACACGATCTTTGCCAAAAGGACCCTGGACGGTGAAAATTTGCCAAAGTATTTAAAGATTTACGACATCCTCACCGAAGGTCTGCCGCAGGCCAATCTGGTTGTCTATCTGACCGCTTCGATCGACACCGTCATGAAGCGGATCGCGATGCGCGACCGGGACGTGGAGCGCAACATGGATGTGGGGTACATGAAAAACCTGATCGCCGATTACGACGAATTTATGAAAGCGTTTGAACGGTGTCATCCCGATACGCCGGTGATCAAGTTTCACTGCGACGATCTGGATTTCGTGCACAGGCCGGAGGATCTCGCCTACGTGCTCGGCCAGATCGGGCCGCAGATCAGGGCGCTGCAGGAATCGTGAGCGTTTCCAAAGGGCCAACCGCAACTACAGGAGAAGGAGTTACGTTCATGTCAGGATTTAGGAACAGCCATCTTCGCGAAAAATACGGCATACCGAGCAACGCCGTGATCACCATCGGCGGAACGGTCGGGGTGGGCAAGTCCACGTTTACGCGCGCGCTGGCCGAGCTGCTGGGCTTCCGCGTCTCCGTGGAAAAGGTGGACAACAACCCGTACCTGGGCCGCTTTTACGAGGATCTCTCCCGGTGGGGCTTTCACCTCCAGATTTTCTTTCTGGCGGAGCGCTTCAAGGAACAGAAGCGCATGTTCGAATACGGCGGGGGGTTCGTTCAGGATCGCTCGATCTACGAGGACACGGGCATTTTTGCCCGCATGCTGTACGAACAGGGGCACATGACCGAGGAAGATTACCAGACCTACTCCCAGCTTTTTGAAGCCATGGTGATGACGCCGTACTTCCCCCATCCCGACCTCTTGATTTACCTGGAGGGCAGCTTTGAGGACATTCTCAGCCGGGTAAAGGAGCGGGGGCGGCCGATGGAACAGCGGACGCCGGTCGAATACTGGCGGGATTTGTACGAGCGGTACGAACGCTGGATTCGCTCGTTTTCCGCCTGTCCCGTCCTGCGGATTAACATCAACGAGTACGACGTGGTGGCCGATCAGTCCTCGGTGGAAGTGGTCCTGTCCCGGGTGGCGGAAAAAATCCGCCTGGGTCGGTCGTTCCGCCGATAAGGCCAAGTGAGTGCATCACCCCCTGGCGGCGTGTACCCATGCCGATCGAGGGGGGTTTTTTCTGCGCGGAGGAACGGCTGCCGGTCTGGGGGATGACGCCCTGTCCTGTCGCGAGGGGCGTGGGTCTTCCGTCTTGCGCTGCACTTCGAGCCGGGCGAAATGGGCTTTGGCCCAATCCGGCTGTGGTATAATAGTGGCATCTTGGAAATCAAAGGAGCACAGAAATGGCAGAAGAATGGTTTGAACGCAGCTTTCGTGAAGATTACGTGCTGGTGTACCAACACCGCGACGATGCTTCGGCGGACGAGGAGATCGCCAATCTGCTGAAGCGGCTGCCGATTAAGCGCACGGGCAGGGTGCTGGACCTCTGCTGCGGGAGCGGGCGTCACTCGCGGGCCTTGGCTCGCCGGGGATATGACGTGGTCGGGGTGGACTTGTCGTCCGTCCTGCTGCAGTTGGCGGAGGAACAGAACTCGTTTTCCAACCTGCGTTTTTACCGCTACGACATGCGCCACATCCCGTTTCGGGAAGAGTTTGACATCGTCGTCAACCTGTTTACCAGCTTCGGCTACTTCGCTTCCGACGAGGAAAACGCACAGGTGGTCCAAAACATGGCCGCCGCATTGAAACCGGGCGGGGAAGTCGTCATCGATTACCTCAATCCGGCCTACGTCAAGGCCCATCTCGTGCCGCGCTCGACGAAAGAGGTCGCCGGCCTCTTCATCGAGGAGGAGCGCTGGATCGAAGACGGGTTTGTCAAAAAGCGGATCGTCGTCAACGATGCGGAGCAGCCCGAGCCCCGCGTCTATCTGGAGCAAGTGCGCCTGTTCTCCGTGGAGGAAATGACGGCCATGCTGCGCCGGGCCGGATTTGAGCGGATCGAAACCTACGGCGACTACGAATTCCGGCCGTACGAGGCGGAAACGTCGCCGCGCATGATTTTCTACGCCCGCAAGCGGCAGGCTGAGCGCTGATCAGCGTGACTAACCGGACGTGTCGGTGAATATGATGGTGGTAATTCCGTTCACCGAGCGAAGGGGGCGTGCTGATGAGCAGACTGACACTGGAACAGGTGAAAGTGTACATGAACAAAGTGCCCGGCTGGAGGCTGGTGGAAGACCGGATGGCGTTGGCCCGCACGTACCACTGTCCCGATTTTGCCGCCGCCGTCAGCTTCGTCAACCGCGTGGCGGAGCAGTTGGAACACGACAGCCAGCACGTCGAGATCCAGATCTCCGGCGGGGCGGTCACGTTTACGCTGACGACCCGGGACGCGAGAGGACTGACGGGCAAGGATTTTGCCCTCGCCCAGACAATCAGCAAGGTAAGCTAGAACGGCCGATGCGCCGCCCCGTTCATCCGGGCGGCGTTTTTGTTTGGCGGCCGCGGTCTGGTAAGATGGAGTTGTGTACATAATGAAACGGAGGGATTCACATGGAGATTCACCAGCACGATCAGTTGATGGCGGTGATGGAAAAGGAATTTCGCGGACAGGCGGCGGAGATTCAGTTTACCCAGTGGGACAGTGACGGCGAAGACGAGGAAGTGACGCAGTTTCGCGGTGAGCTGATTGACGTGCGGCTGTCGGACAACGAGTTTGGGGAAAAGGATCTGCAGTTGTCATTTGCCGTTGACGGCGACCAGGTCGTGGACATCCTGATGGAGATTCCTGCGGACGAAGAAGACCTGGCCGCTTTTGCCGACGGGCGCCTCTCCATTTTCGGCACGGAAGCGGAGATCGTTCTGAAACGATAAGCGGGCCGGCGGCTTGTTCACGCTGCGGAAACGGCCCGTTCGGCTGCAGCACGACAGGCGGCAGCAAATGGCGGCGGAAAACGATGTTCACTCGTTTGAAACCTGTCCGCCTTGTGGTATGATGGGAACGTCAACAAGTTGATTGGCAAAGGAGCAACAGCGATGAAAGCTAAGACGACAAAAGAGTCCCGAACCATTCAGGCTTCACTGGTACTGCCGTCCGATACCAACTTTCACAATACCATGTTTGGCGGAAAGATGATGTCCTACATCGACGAAGTGGGGGCCATCGCCGCCATGCGCCACTGCCGCCGGCCGGTCGTCACCGCATCCATCGACTCCATCGACTTCCTGACCCCCGTCAAGATGGGCCAATCCATCTGCCTGGAGGCGATCGTCTCCTCGACGGGAACCACGTCGATGGAAGTGTTCGTGAAAATCATCTCCGAGAACTTGATGACCGGGGAGCGTGCCCTGACCGCTACCTCGTTCCTCACCTTCGTCGCTCTCGACGAAGACGGCAAGCCGACACCGGTTCCGCCGGTCATTCCGGAAACGGAAGAGGAAAAATACCTCTTTGAGACCGCCGAAGAGCGGAAGCAGATGCGCAAGGAACGAAAGCGCAGCACGGAAGCTTTCATCGGCCAGTTGAACATCAAGAAAAGCATTTGACCTGCATCGTCAAATCGTTAAAACCCCGCGGATGGTCACGATCCGGCGGGGTTTTTGTTTGTGCGGTATGCCGATGGGGCCGAACGGTCACAATAATCGCGAACGAACGGTCGTGAATCGAGGGATGGGCATGGAACACGTGGAATGCGACGTCTCCCCGATGAAGGAACAAATCAAGCGGGATTTGCAGGAGATCGTCGAGAATTTGCAGCAGAGCATTTCCGTATTGGCAGACGAGAACAACTGCCTGCTGGGAAGGCTGGAAGAGGTCAAGGAGTGGTTTACCCGGATCGAGGCGAAAGCCGCCTCGTTTTATTTGCAGTGCTACCTGGGGCCTTACACTGATACCTACATGGACCTGACCATCGCCATCCGGCACCTGTCGGAGAGGCGCCACGGCGCGCTGATCGTGGTTCAGCGGAACGATCCGCTTGACCGCTTGATTCAGGCGGGCGTTCCCATCGGCGCGACGCTCAGCCATTCGCTGCTGGAGTCCCTGTTTTATCCGGGAAGCCCCCTGCACGACGGGGCCGTTCTCGTCCGCGCCAACCGGATCATGTCGGCAGGCAACGTCCTGCCTTTGTCCAGAGTGGACACAGGCGGACGCAAGCTGGGCACCCGTCACCGGGCGGCGATTGGACTGACGGAGCAAAGCGACGCGCTCGTCCTGGTCGTGTCGGAGGAGACGGGGAAGACCTCGTTTGCCTTCAAGGGGAAACTGTATCCGATCATGACCGGCGCGCCGGTGCCATGACCTCCCTCACTCCACAAAACGCTGACGGATCTCCGGCGTGGGGAGCAGGCACTGTTCCTGCCGCCCGAACCAGCGGTAGCGGTTGCGGGCAATCCAGTTGTACACGCAGTCCCGTACAGGACGGGGAATCACAAGTCCCAGCGACGAGAGCAGGGGCCACCACCCGTTCAGCTTGCGGCAGACGCGAAGCATCGCGTCCGAGCGGGTGTACAGGTTGTCCCCCTCGATCAGCACGACGGTGCGCAGCTCGTCTGCGGGAAAGCCGTGTCGGGCGAGGAGACGGCGGCCTGTCTCCGACTGGAGCGAAGCGAAGCAGATCCGCCCGGAGGGGTCGCGCGGGATGATAAACCGGACGGCGCCGTGGCACAGGTTGCACACGCCGTCAAACAGCAGAATGGCTTCGGAGCGGGGCGGCTTGTTCATCAAAAGCGCCTCCTGTCACAGAAGTCGGTGCGGAGAGGAGGCTGCGGGAACGTGTCAGGCTTGCCGCAGACGGTATACCCCATGACGTATCCGCCGCATAATCCTCTCCCTTTCAGCATAACAGATCGGCGGCCGCTTCTCCATTACGCGGATTCGATGGAGGTGTGGCTTCGGGGAACGTCACCAGACCAGCACGCCGCTTCGGATGAGTTCTTCCGCTTTGGCCATGTCGGTGTGCATCTCCCGGTCTTCGGTCAGGCGCGGAATGGTGCGACGGATGTGCTCATAGGCCCGCTGCGTGCCGTCACCCAACCGGCCGCTGCCAAACTCGATCGCCTGGGCGGCCGCCAGGTATTCGATGGCCAGCACCCTGGCCGTATTGGCGACAACGGCGCGCAGCTTGCGGGCCGCCGTCGTGCCCATGCTGACGTGATCCTCCTGATTGGCGGAGGAGGGAATCGAGTCGACCGAAGCGGGGTGGCACAGCACTTTGTTCTCCGAGACGATGGAAGCGGCCGTGTATTGGGTGATCATGAAGCCGGAGTGCAGCCCGCCGTGTTCCGTCAAAAAACCGGGCAGGCCGCTGAGCTGCGGATTTACCAGACGCTCCGTTCGCCGTTCGGAAATGTTGGCCAACTCGGCCATCGCGATGGCGAGAAAATCGGCCGCCAGCGCCATGGGCTGACCGTGGAAGTTGCCGCCCGAGATCACCTCCCCTGTGTCGGGGAAGAGGATGGGATTGTCGGTTGCGCTGTTGCATTCCCGTGTGACGGCCGCCCAGACGTATTCCAGCGCGTCGCGCGTCGCCCCGTGGACCTGGGGAATGCAGCGCAGGCTGTACGGGTCCTGGACGCGCAGTTCTCCCGGGGCGGTCGTCCGTTCGCTGCCGTGCAGGTGGGCGAGCAGACGGCGCGCCGACTCCTGCTGCCCCGGATGCGGGCGGGTGAGATGGAGCTGCGGATCAAACGCTTTCGGGATGCCGCGCAGCGCCTCCACGGTCATCGCGGCGATCACCTCGGCACTCTCCATCAGGATGCGGGCGTCATGCAGGGCGATGGCGAGCAGGGCGGTCATTGCCTGCGTGCCGTTGATCAGTGCCAATCCTTCCTTGGCCTCCAGGCGGATCGGCGCCAGGCCGGCGGCGTGCAGCGCCTCCGCGCCGGACAGTCGCTTGCCCCGAAATTCGGCTTCTCCCTTGCCCAGCATCACCAGCACCATGTGGGCGAGCGGGGCGAGGTCTCCGCTGGCGCCGAGCGACCCCTGCTGGGGGATGACGGGATGGACGCCGCGATTGCACATCTCGATCAACAACTGCAGCGTTTCTTCCCTGATGCCGGAATACCCTTTGGCGAGCGCGTTGATGCGCAGGGCCATGATCGCCCGGACCACCTCCGTCGGATACGGCTCCCCCATGCCGCAGGCGTGACTGACGATCAGGTTTTCCTGCAGGCGGCGGATGTCTCCGGCGGGAATGACGACATCGGAAAATTTGCCAAAGCCGGTGGTAATGCCGTACACCACGCGCCGTTCCCGCACCATGCGGTCCACCAGGGCGCGGGAGCGGCGGACCTGTTCCGCCGCTTCGGGCGTGAGCCGGATTACTGCCCCGCAGCGGGCAATCGCTGTTACCTGGTCGATCGACAAATGGTCGCCGTCCAGGAAAATCACGGTCGGTTGTTCGCTCATGAGCGGCCTCCTTCACCATAAGTGTGTCGTGCGCATGGATTTTCTCCGTTAGCAAAGCAGAGAACGAAAAAGGAAGAGGGGATAGGACGTTTGTTCCTAATCCCCTCTTCCCGGGTACCTATGCGATTGGCAAAACGTGCGAGACGCCCGCCCGGCATGCGTTTCCCCACTTTCTGTCCTTTTGAATGATTCAGATGATTTCATCTTTTTTCATTGTACCTGATAGAGGGAAGCAGTCAAGGGGAATCCCGACACGGCGTTCGCACGACCAAGGCAAAATCGGGCTCAGCTTTATCGGCGGGAGTGGGCAGGTGTCGTTTCTCGGAAAGGGTGAATGTCATACCATGTACTGTGCGATTATACCAGAAAGGACGTGTGACTGTGGAAAAACGCCGCAAGATCCCGCCAATGCCTCCGGCGCTGCCAAGGCCCAGGCGCAAGCCGAAGGAGAAGCCGCTGCCTCATTTGCCGTCGCCGAACGTGCCGTCTCCGAACCTGCCATGGCCGAACATGCCATCCCCGAACCTTCCGTCCCCGAACTGGCCGTCGCCGAACGTACCGTCGCCCAACCTGCCGTCTCCGAACCGGCCGTCGCCGAACGTACCGTCTCCCAACTTGCCGTCCCCGAACCTTCCGTCACCCAATCTGCCGTCGCCCAACATACCGAGGAGACCGCCGCGCGTCCGGCCCAACATCCCGATACCGCCGAATGTCAGCCCCAACATTCCGATACCGCCGAATGTCAGCCCCAACATTCCGATACCGCCGAACGTCAGCCCCAATATCCCGATACCGCCCAGTTCTGAACGGCGCAGGCATGGTAGAAGGGAGGACATCGACTACGATCTGGATAAGTACCATTACCACCTGGAGCGGATGCACCACTACAAGCAAAAATGCGAGCAGTACCGCCATCACCGCCGGAAATACGGCAGGTACCACGAACTGTACTCCCACCACAAACGGAGAATGCGTCACTACTACGACCGCTGCACGTATGAGCGCACGGGCAGCAGTTCGGGCGGATACGGCTCGTCGTCCTACCGATCCAGCTCCAGTTGTGGCTGCGGCTGCGGCGGCCGGTGCTCTTCCTGCTCCTAACATGATACGCAGCAACGCCGTTCCCAGTGAGCGGCGCTTTTTTTTGTGACGCGCTCCTGCATGAAGCGGTTCGTTTGGGGAAACCTAACCTATCGACAAACGGATCATCTGGAGGAGACTGGTAATGGAGCACTACTTGGCAGAGCAGTATCGGGAAGGGCTGCAGGCGTTTGGCCGGCTGATGCCCGACGCGCTGAACGCCTACACCCGGTTTACCAGCGAGTGTTTTACGCCCGGCGAGCTTTCGTCCAAGGATAAGCACCTGATGGCGCTCGGCATTTCGCTGTTCGCGGGCAATGAGCACTGCATCGTTTATCACCTGGAAGCGGCGCTGGCGGAAGGCGCGAGCGAACGGGAAATCACGGAGACGGTAGCGGTGGCAGGGGCGTTCGGAGGTGGGACGACGCTGTCCCACGGCGTCATTCTGATCAATGAGGTCATGGAGGAAAAAAAGCTGGACGTGCAGTAGCGCGTCGAATCAGTGGTCACTGCGGAGCAGACCCATGGGGGGTCTGCTCCTTTTTTGGCTGTCGAAGCCGCTTTCGAACCGTCCGCTTGGCTCACTTCCCAGGTATAGCCGATCGATTGGCACGTACAATGTACTAATCGTTGCACAACCTGTGGCGGTGTCGTGCCGAGAGGAGGAATGGCAGTGACAAACGGAACGCGGGATCAGTGGAATCATTGCTGGATCAACGGGGAGAAGCACTCCCTCCCGACTGCGCTGGACGTGACGAATCCGGCGACGGGGGAGGTGGTCGGACGGGTGCCTCTTGGAGGCGAGCGTGAAGCGCGGCTGGCCGTCGACGCGGCGGCGCAGGCATTCCCGCTGTGGGCCCGGCTTCCGGCCCAGACGCGCGCCGGTTACCTCATGGAGTGGGCCGAGCGGATCGTCCGGGACAGGGACGTGCTGGCGGAACTGCTGACAGCGGAGCAGGGCAAGCCGCTGGACGAAGCGCGGGACGAGATCGAAGGCGCCGCCGCGTTTATCCGCTGGTACGCGGAAGAGGGGAAGCGGGCCTACGGCGAGGTGATTCCCGCCTCCAGGGAACAGCAGCGAATCCTGGTGCTGCGCCAGCCCGTAGGCGTAGCCGCTCTGATTACGCCGTGGAACTACCCGGCCGCGATGGTGGCGCGCAAAATGGCCCCGGCGCTCGCAGCGGGATGCACCGCGGTGCTGAAGCCGGCGCGGCAGACGCCGTTGATCGCCGTAGCGCTGTTCGATCACCTGATGGAGACGGGGCTGCCCGCCGGAGCGGCCAACCTGGTGACGGGCGAGGCCGATGCGATTGGCGGCGCGTGGCTGTCCGATCCCCGCGTGCGCAAGCTCTCCTTTACCGGCTCCACGGCAGTGGGCAAGCAGTTGATGCGCAGGGCGGCCGACCAGGTCAAGCGGCTGTCGCTGGAACTGGGCGGAAACGCCCCGGTGATCGTCTTTCCCGATGCCGATCTGGAGCGGGCCGCCGAGGCCATCGTCGCCAACAAGTTTGAAAATGCCGGGCAGATGTGCAACGGCATCAACGTCATTTACGCCCATCAGGAGATCGCGGACGCGCTGACCGAGCGGATTGTCGCCCGGGTGCGCAGTTTGCGGGTGGGGGCGGGGACGGAACCGGGCGTGCAGGTGGGACCGTTGATTGACGAGAACGCCGTGCGCAGGGCAGAGCAGTTGGTGGCTGACGCCCGTGAAAACGGAGCACGCATCCTGACGGGCGGCTACAGGCTGGCGGCGGGGGCGTATGCGCGCGGCCATTTCTTCGCTCCCACCGTCCTGGACGGCGTCACCCGCGCCATGGCTGTCACCCGCGAGGAAATTTTCGGCCCGGTTGCCCCCATTGTCCGCTTTGCATCGGAGGAAGAGGTGCTCCGCTGGGCCAACGAGACACCGTACGGGTTGGCGGCGTACGTCTTTACGCGCGATCTGGGCCGCTCCTGCCGGATGAGCGAAGGGCTGGAGTTTGGCATGGTGGCGGTAAACGGCACGTCGCTCAGCGTTCCGCAGGCGCCGTTCGGCGGCATCAAGGAAAGCGGCGTTGGGCGGGAAGGCGGGCATCACGGCTTGGCCGAATACCTGGACGTCAAATACGTGACGTTGACACTGCCCGATTGAGAGGGGAAGGCCAGCCTGACGAAGGTCAGAGAGGAGGGGGTACCAATGACGGAGTCCGCGAAGGGACTGCTGAGCGTGGAGGAATTGGAGCACGCCATGCGCAGGGGAGAGATCGACAATCTGATGATCGCCATCGTCGACATGCAGGGGCGTCTGATGGGGAAGCGGTTGACGGCCGATTACTGTCTGCGCGGCGGTCTGCGCAAAGGGACGCACTTCTGCACCTACCTGTTGGGGACCGACATGGAGATGAACACGCCGCCCGGCTACGCGCTGATGAACTGGGAGAGCGGGTACGGCGATTGGCTGGCGAGGCCCGACTGGAGCACGCTGAGGATCGTGCCCTGGCAGGAAAAGACGGCGCTGGTCCTGGCCGACGCGGTGGACGAACAGACCGGCCAGTTGATTCCCATCGCGCCGCGCAGCGTGCTGAAACAGCAGTTGGAAAAAGCGGCAAAGCTGGGATTCAGGCCGTTCATGGCGAGCGAGCTGGAGTTTTACCTGTTCCGGCAGACCTACGAAGAGATTCATCGCGGCGGGTACGAGGAGCTGCGGCCAGCCGGCCACTACAACGAGGACTACAATCTGCTGCAGGGGACGAGAAATGAGAAGATTTTACGGAAAATTCGCAGTTTTATGCAGGAAGCGGGCATTCCCGTCGAATCGTCCAAGGGAGAGGCGCATGCCGGCCAGCACGAGATCAACATCCAGTATACGGATGCGCTGCAGTCGGCCGACTGGCACGTGCTGTTCAAGCACGGGGCAAAGGAAATCTGCATCCTGGAGGATCACGCCGTTACGTTTATGGCCAAACCGCATCACCAGTGGACCGGCTCCAGCGGCCATCTTCACCTCAGCTTGTGGGATGCGGACGGCAGCCGCAATCTGTTTTTTGATGCCCAGAGCCAGCCGTACGGCATGTCGGCGCTGATGCAGCATTTCCTCGCCGGGGTGATGGCCCATGTGCGGGAGTTTTCGCTCTGCTACGCCTCGACGGTCAACGCGTACAAGCGCTACGCCCCGGAGAGCTGGGCTCCGGTGCATGCGGTGTGGAGCCGTGACAACCGCACCGCCGGCTTCCGCATCGTGGGCGAGGGCAGCAGCCTGCGAATCGAGTCGCGGATTCCGGGCGCGGACATCAACCCGTATCTGGCGTACGCGGCCATGATCGGATCGGGCTTGCTGGGCGTGGAGGAAAAGCGGTCGCTGCCGGAGGAGTGGCGGGGCAACGCGTACGCGGCCGAGGGCGTTCCGCGCGTGCCGTACTCGCTCTACGAGGCAATGTCCTTGTGGCGGGATAGCGAAGCGGTTCGCCGCGTGTTTGGCGAAACGGTTGCCGACCACTACTACAACATGGCCCGCGTGGAACAGCAGGCGTTCAACGCCGTGGTGACGGCGTGGGAGCGGGCCCGTTATTTCGAACAGGGATGAGGAGGCGTACAGGCATGCGTTTGCAGGACAAAGTGTGTGTCATCACCGGAGCAGGCAGCGGCATGGGACAAACGGCGGCGGTCATGTTTGCGGCCGAAGGAGCCAGGGTGGCCGTCTTTGAAATCAGTGAAACGTCCGGCCAGACGACGGTGGAACGGGTACAGGCGGCAGGCGGCGAGGCGTCGCTGTTCGTCTGCGATGTGGCCGACGAGGAGAGCGTCAAGGCGGCCGTAAGCGCCACCCTGGAGCGGTACGGCAGGATTGACGTCCTGTACAACAATGCGGGGATCATGCCTGCGGAGGATCACTCCGTCCTGGATACGCCCGTCGAGGTGTGGGACCGCGTGATGGCCGTCAACGTGCGCGGCACGTTCCTGATGTGCAAGCACGTGATCCCGGCGATGATCCGGCAGGGAAAAGGCTCGATCATCAACATCGCCTCGTTCGTCGCCTTCATGGGCTGCAGCGTCCCGCAGGATGCCTACACCGCTTCCAAAGGGGCGGTCGTTTCGCTGACGCGCTCGCTGGCCATCCAATTCCGTCCCAAAGGCGTCCGTGCCAACGCCATCTGTCCCGGTCCGATCGAAACGCCGCTGTTGACCGAATGGCTGGTCAGCGACGAGGAGGCCCGGCGCATCCGTCTGGGCCGGCAGCCGTCCGGCCGTTTCGGCAAACCGGAAGACATCGTCCACTGCGCCGTCTATCTCGCCTCCGACGAGTCCGACTGGACCAACGGGGCGATTCTGAACGTGGACGGCGGCATCACCTGCAACTACTTTTAAGCGGCCCGGCTGCTCGCGGCGTGCGTTTCACCCGAGACGGGCTTCAAACCAACAGGGGGAGGGGAGCGGGATGATGCTGCTGGGCCTGGTCCTGGTGCTGCTGACAATCGGCGTGGCGGTCGCCATCGGCTACCGCGCCAACGAAAGCGTCCGCCGGTTTGACGAAAGCCGGCACGAGAGCTTTATCGGTTCCAACCGGAACACCTGAGCGAAAGGAGGAGTCGCGGATGCAACGGGACAAACAGCGGCAGATTCTGGAGGACAAAAAGGACCTGAACAGGTTCGGGTATGCCCAGGAACTGCTGCGTGACATGGGGGGATTCTCCAATTTCGCCATCTCCTTTTCCATCATCTCGATACTCACCGGAGCGGTGTCGCTCTACGGCCACGGCCTGACCTACGGCGGGCCGGGCATGATGGGCTTCGGCTGGACGATCGTCGCCCTGTTCGTCCTGCTGATCGCGGCTTCCATGGCCGAACTGGCCTCCGCCATCCCGACCGCGGGAGCGCTGTACCACTGGGCGGCCGTCCTCGCCAACAAGCGCTGGGGTTGGTACACGGCCTGGATCAACCTGATCGGCCAGATCGGGATCGTCGCCGGCATTGACTACTCGTTCGCCCTGTTCGCCGATCCGCTCCTGGCCGGCGCGTTCGGGTACACGTCATCGGAGACGACGACCCTGGTGCTGTTCGGGATCACCTTGCTTTTGCACGGCGCGTTCAATCACATCGGGATTCGCCTCGTCGCCAGGCTGAACGACTTTTCCGCCTGGTACCACATCGGCGTCGTCGTCATTCTGGTCGGCAGCCTGGCCTTTTTCTCCCGGCACGAGCTGCAGCCGCTGGCGTACCTGTTTCAGGTGGGGCAGACCTTCTCCGACCAACCGTACGCCCTGGCGTTCCTGATCGGCCTTTTGCAGGCGCAGTGGACGTTTACCGGCTACGACGCGTCCGCCCACACGATCGAGGAAACGATCAACCCGCGGGTTCGCGCCGCCTGGGGCATTTTCAGTTCCGTGGCCTTTTCGTTCATTTTCGGGTTTGTGATGCTGGCCTTTGTGACCCTCTCCATCAAGGACGCAGCTGCCGCGAGCGGGGCGGAAAACGCCTTCATCCACGTCATCAGCGAAGCGCTGGGCGGGACGTTCGGGACGGCGGTGCTTTGGCTGGTGACGTTTGCGATGTGGTTCTGCGGCCTCTCGTCGGTCACCTCGTTTTCGCGGATGCTGTACGCGTTTTCCCGCGACAAGGGTATTCCGTGGAGCCGCCACTGGGCGGAAATCTCCGTCCGATACCGCACGCCGGCCAAGGCGATCTGGCTGGTGGTGATCCTCTCCTTTGCCCTGGCGCTGTTTGACTACATCCTGAAACGGATCAATCCGGACACCAGCTACACCACGCTCGCCTTCCTCACCGCAGTCAGCGTCGTCGGTCTTTACGTCGCCTACGGCATCCCGCTCTACCTGAAACTGCGGGCGGAGGCAAAAGGACTGTTCCGGCCCCAGCACTACGGCCCCTGGAACCTCGGCACATGGAGCAGGCCGATCAACGTGCTCAGTCTCGTCTGGATCGTCTTCATCAGCGTCGTGATGGTGATTCCGCCCAATCAAAACGCAGGGTTTGCCCTGATCGGCATGTTCCTGCTCCTCTTGGTCATGGATCTGGCCTACTACCATCGCCGCTTCCCCGGCCCGCAGGCGGCGCTCGACACGACGGCGGAGGAGATCAAGCGACAGGAATCGCGGTTCGGCAAATGAGAGAAAACGTCCAGCCCTTCCGATTGGAGGGGCTGTTTCCATGTGAATGCCAGCACATAAGCGGGTGATGATATGACAAAAGAGCCGTTTTTAGCAAAATATGAGAAGTTGTGTTTGACAACTAAACCGCAGTTTGCCTGACAAAAGAGAGAGGGGGGCGTCCGCGTGCGGAACTCTCCCTCTCTTTTCCTTTCTCCAATCGCAACCTGTCTGGAAAGGTGGTCAATTCGCGTGGAACTCGGCATATGGCAAAAGCGACTGCTTGCGTGTTTTCCCGTGCTGCTGGTTGCCCTGATGCTGTGGCATTTCAACACCTGCAAAACGACTTCCTCATCGTCCTGTCGATGTACGCTTCGGTCATTGATGAAAATGTCGTGCAGTTTGATGAAGCAGCAGTGGAACCGCGAAGGGAAGATGGCCTGGGGCAAATGGATTCAGTATTCGCTCTTGGGGGTTGTCCTCAGTTCCCTGCTGTTTACCTTGTGCGTGCTGGCGTTCCGAACGGTCGAGCCCGCCCTGAAGCCGCTGCTGGTGTCGCTGTGGCAGGCCGCCTCGCTTCCGCCCGAGCATTTGAACGGCACCGGATTCGTCACCAGTTTTCTGGAAGTGGTGGAGATGCTGCTCTACGCTTTACGCTCTTTTTGGCGGTTTATCTGCCCTACGAACGGTTTATCAGGGAAGCGCCGCAGGGACCGGAGCACACCCGCCTGGAAAACAGCGGACTGGTCTGAAAAGCCGGCAGCCGCCAGAAACAGCCATCCCGCAGCCCTCTTTGCCGGGAGGGCTGTTTTGCCTTTCCCGGATGGCAGCCGTTCCCTGCACCCGGCGGAAAGAAATCCGTGCCATTCCGCCGGGCTCCTAGTATACTCATAATAGTCGCAATTTTTCGCAGAAGGAGTGGAGAGAGATGAACGAACAACTGGCCATCGAACTGCGGGACGTTTCCTGGCAGCGAGAGGACCGGTATATCCTGCGCGGGATTGATTGGCAGGTAAAACAGGGGGAGCACTGGTGTCTGGTGGGGCAGAACGGCTCCGGCAAGACCAGCCTGCTCAACATCATCTGCGGCTACGTCTGGCCGACGACGGGGCAGGTCTCCGTAATGGGACAGCGGTACGGCACGGTGGACCTCCGCGAGGTGCGAAAATCCATCGGCTGGGTCAGCTCCGCGCTGATGGCCCGACTGCACGAACACGAGACGGCACAGCGGGTCGTCCTCAGCGGGAGGGAGGCGACCATCGGGTTGTACACTGCGCCGGAGGAGGAAGATCTGCAAAAAGCGGCAGAGCTGCTGGAGATGTTTGGCTGTGCATCGCTCATCCACAGCCCGTACCGGACGCTCTCCCAGGGAGAACGGCAAAAGGTGCTGATCGCGCGGGCGCTGATGGCTTCGCCGCGCCTCCTGATTCTGGATGAGCCGTGTACCGGTCTCGACCTGCTGGCGCGGGAACAACTGCTGGAGATGATCGACCGGATCGCCCGCCAGCCGGACGGTCCCACGCTCTTGTACGTCACCCATCACATCGAAGAGATTCTGCCGTGCTTCACGCATGCCCTGCTGCTGAAAAACGGCGAAGTGGATCGGGCGGGGCGCACGGTTGACGTCTTGACGGAAGCCGAACTGAGCCGCTTCTTCGGGGTGCCGATCGCGATTCGGCAGGTACAGGGGAGAACCTGGGTCAGCCTGGCGGAGCCGGCGTCCGCCCGTTAGCCGCTTTTTCAGCCGCATGCCTCTCCGCATTCGTGTATAATACGAGGTAGAATGAAATGCATTTTCGGAAGGAGAGGAGAGATGGAGGCTTGACCAATGTTACCGCGCTGATTGCCGAATCCACCTGGGCGATTCTCACCTATGAAGAAGCTTGGAAAAGCTACATCAACAGCTACGTCATCGCCAAAAACGACGCGTTCGTGCTGATTGACTCCCATCTGCGCAAGCACCGCCCCTATTTTCAGCAGGCGCTTGCGGAGATTGGAGTCAAGCCGGAGCGGATCGGTTACGTGTACTTCACGCACCGACACGCTGACCACATCGGTAACGCCGACCTGTTCCCCTCCCGTCACAATTGGATTCACCTGGAAGACTACTACGAGTTGGACGATTTTTCCCAAACCTTGTTCGGACATACGTTTACCGGTTCCGGTGGGGACCTGCCGCTTCTGCAATTCCGCCATCTTCCGTTTCATACCGAAGGCTCCGTCGCTTTTTTTGACCCCGATACCAAAGTCTGTTTTGTCGGCGATCACCTCAGCTTTTTTGCCAGGCCGGCGGAACGGGTGGTCGACTACGGGGCGGAACTGCGGGAATCGTGGCGGCAGTTTCTCCTTCGCTGGAAAGAGCAGGAGCCCGAGAAGGCGGCCGGCATGGCGGAAGGCCTGGAAATGCTGCTCGGCTGGCCGATTGAGCGGCTCGCCACCGGTCACGGCACCGTTCTTTCGGGGGACATCGCTCCGTTTCTGCAGGAACTGATTGCGTTGGCCCGCCAGCCGTAAAGCGCCTTCAAGCGCAAGACAAAAGCCTCACCCGGCATGGGTAGAGGCTTTTGTCCATTCTTGCAAACGCTTTTCCAGCTCCGCCCGGTTCAGGCAGAGCGAGACACCGGCATGCGTCATCAACTGGTGCACGTGGGTGATGGCCCGCTCATAGTTGCCTTTGGCCGCTTCGATTTCGGCCAGGCAAAACAGCTTCCAGTCGCGTGCCGAACGCCTGCCGTCGATCAGGCGGAAGGCTTCCAGCGCGCTGTCGATCTCGCCCAGCCGGGCGTGGGAGCAGGCGATCACACCGAGCGAGTCGGTCATGCCGTGGTCGCGCTGATAGACGCGAAACGCGATTTCCAGGGCCTCGCTGTACCGCCCGAGGCTGAAGTAGACGAAGGCCAGATTGTAAAACAGGTAGTGGATCAACGCCTGGTTAAACAGGGACGGCTGTTCCTTGCAGACGTTCAGCCCCTGCACGATGTACTTTTCCGCCAGTTCGTAATTGCCGGCCATGATCTCGTGGGTCGATTTGTCCAGCATCGCCACGGAACGAGAGCGGTTTCGCCGATAGGAGGCGTCCAGCCAGCGCATCCGCTTTTCCGGATGGCGCTTGTACAGATTGCCGATGTATTGAAAGCGAAACGGCCAGTGGAGCCTGAGGAAGGCCACGAGCAGCACGGCCGCCACGCCAGACAGTGTCGAAGTCACGTTCAAGGCAAAGTATTCCAAGCGGTTGACACCCTTTCTCTCTGCTGCATCTCCTCTTCATCTTAGCACAGATCCCGCTGGCGTGACAGATGTTTGCGGCGATGGGAAAAGGGGAAGGCCGCCGAGCTTCTGCATCGTGGAGAGGTCGTGGGCCTCGACGGCAGCCCGGGATACGGTGTACAGCGTATCGCCGATCAAGAGGATGCGCTGCACGTTTTTCTCGCTCTCGTACCAGTCGTCGCCGGCCTGCTTGTAATCCGCCGCGCTCAGGTGGGTGATCCTGCCGCGCAGCGTAAAGCCGTGCTGCAGGTCCAGCCGGTAGACGTACGCCCCCTGGAAAGCAAACCGTCCGTGCTCGCGGACATCGCCGGCTGCCTTTTGCGCGTCCGTCAGCTCCCGCACCGTAACCGGGAAGGCGAGCAGGTGCTTCTCCGGGGAGAAGAGCAGGGCCTTGTGGTTGGACAGCAGTTCCGACTCCGTGCCGCGATCGCCGATCACCGTCTTGAACGTCTCTTTCGGGTTGTTCAAGTCCGTGACGTCGAATAGCGCCACTTTCATCCCCTGGTAGAAGGCCCATTCCTTGTCAGCGACCGCATCCTTGCCGAAGCCGATGATGTGGTGTTCGTCGTAGGGGTGCAGGTAGTCGCTGTAGCCGGGGATTTTCAGCGCGCCCAAAACAGCGGGAGCATTGGGCTGCTTCAGGTCGATGACAAACAGCGGGTCCACTTTTTGAAACGTGACCACGTACGCCCGATCGCCCATGAAGCGGACCGAGTAGATGCGTTCCCCCGGCGCGATGCCTTCCAGCTTGCCCGTGACGTTCAACCGGTCGTCCAGCACGTACAGGTTGTTTTTCGAGATGCCTTCGTCCGTGCGCCAGACATCGCCGCTGGTGGTGGCGATCCGCAGGTACTTGCCGTGTTCGTCCATGGAGAACTGGTTGAGGATGCGGCCGGGAACCGAACCTTTGCCGGTAAAGGACAGCGCGCCGGCTTTCAGCGCAAACCGGTACACGGCCGTCCTGGCGTTGTCGGGCGGCAGCGGTCGGGACAGGAGCGCCCGCTCGAACGGTTTGACGTCCCGGGCAGGAGCCGGCTGTTCGGTGACGGCGACGTACAGATTGCCGGGAGAGGCGTAGATGTTTTCGCCCGCGCCCAGATAGGCGTGCACCGACATGGGCTGGCGGGGATCGTCCAGGTTGACGCCCGCTGCCAGCAGGTAATCCGGTTGGAGCGCCTCCGGGAAATAGCGGATCTCCTGATAGGGGACGGTCCGGTAGCCGTCACCCCGGACGCTGTCGCGATAGACCGGTCCCGGCGCTTCTTCCTTCTGTTCCAGGATGAGGGAGGGATCGATCCGCTTGTTGGCGGTCAGGTAGAGGCTGGAGCCGATTTTGCGGGAGGAGAGGTACTGGCCGTCCAGTTCCAGCCGCCGCGTCAGCTTCGGATGCTGCTTGTCCCCGATGTCGTACACCAGCGCCTGCACCGTCACCGGCACGTGAGCGGCGAGGCGGGAATCGCCGCGCAGCGCGGGAGCGTTCGAGTGGCCGATCACGATCAGCCGCTTCTCGTCCACATAGATTTCGAGCGGGTCGAACTGGCCGTCCTCGTAGGTCAGACGGCTCATCAGCTCCATGTGGCTCGCGGGAGCGGCCCGGATGATCCGCACGTCGTCCGGTGTCGCCTGATACAGATAGGTGCCGTCCGTCTTGACCACGTCCGCTTCGTCGACGCCCTGCACCTGGACGTTGGTCGTGGAATAGGCGGCGTTCCTGCCGGTGCTGCCGCCCGCGACGGGAGGGGCCGCGGACGCCGCGCTCTGTGTTTCCATGGCCAAGTCTCTGGTGGGGTAGAGGTAGGCGCGCTGCTTCCAATTGGTTTTCAGCAGCTTCTTCAGATGGTCGTACGAACCGACGACCGGCAGCTCGTCTGTGCCGGCGGCGGCCGCCTCTTCGTCGCCGATCCCGACGGCGGCGACAAAGGCAGGCACGGCCGCAAACAGGAGGGCGCCGGCCAAGAACCACGCGATGGGTTTTTTCATGCAGATCCCCCTTTCGATACTCATAAGACGGCAGCTCAACGAAAATGTTTCAGCGCCGTCCGAAGACGGCAAAAAACCCGGCAGGCGTGCCGGGTTTGCACGTGTGCCGGGTTATTGCGGAGGATTTCTGTCGGTGACCGCCGCCGTGCCGTTCTGCAAAGCGGGGATCAGGTTGCTCTCCAGGATCAAATCGGAGATGCGCAGCCGGTTTTGCGCCGCCAGCGTGGCTTCCTGCGCCCCTTGTCCGTCGACCGGTTTGCCGCTGGTTCTGTCCAGGTACTGGCCCTCCTCCCACAGGCCGTTCTGGACCAGAAACACCCGGTTCTGCGTCACGTAGGAGCCGTCCCGGAAGACCACCTGCTTGTTGCTGCCGGAGGGAACATCGAAGAGTCGCTGCCCCATGAAGTAATGGCCTTCCTGGGGAACGCCCAACAGGTACAGGAGCGAAGGGGTCAAATCCAGATGGCCGGCAACCTGTTCATCGACGGTCCCGTTTTTCTTGCCCAAGGCGGAGCTGTAAATCACCAGGGGCACCTTGTCGTACTGCTTGTCGTACTGCGGCCGGATGCCGATGCGCGCCAGTTCCGCGTCGGGCAGACCGGCGTCGTGGTCGCCGTACACGGCCAGCACGGAGGAGTCGTACAGTCCGCTTTTTTTCAGCGATTCGATAAATTCGCCGAGCGCCTGATCCGCATAGTGCACGGAATGCAGGTAATCGCCCATCATCGTTCCTTCCAGCTCGCCCAACTGAAGCGTTTTGTAGGCGGCCGGCACTTCGTTGAACGGATGGTGGTTGGAGAGCGAGATCAGGAAGGCGAAGAACGGCTGCGGCAGTTCCGTCAGCTTTTCGTTGATCTGCTTGAAGAAGTCCCGGTCCGACAAGCCCCAGCCGACCTTTTCGCCGTCTTCCAGATTCTCCATGAACATGGACTGTTCGAAACCGAGCTTGCGGTGCATCACCGCGCGGTTCCAAAAGGAGCCGGCGTAGGCGTGCGCCGAAAAGGTGGTGTACCCCTCCCGCTTGAGCGCCTTGGGCAGCGAATCAAACTCGTTTTCGACAAAGTTAAAGTAAATGCTGCCGGGAACCGAAGACGGGTAGAGCGACACAAGCGACGTAAATTCGCCGTCGGACGTGCGGCCGTGGTACGTCTGGTCGTAGTAGTTGGGATAGTAGACGCCTTCGCGGACCAGCTTGTTCAGATTGGGCGTCACTTCCTGACCGTTTACCTTCAGATTCACGACAAACGCCTGCAGCGATTCTTCCTGGATGACGATCAGGTTTTGCCCCTTCGCCTTTCCGAACAGCGGGCCGGGCTGCCATTTGCCGTTTTCGGCGGCAAACCATGTCTTCACGTCGTTGATCTCTTCGGGTGTGGCCTTTCGGTTCTTCAGGGCGCGGTTCACGTATTGATAGATGTCAAACAGGTGATAGTGGTAAATGCCCAATTCCTGCAGGACCGCCTTGTTGGAATAGCGGGAGTCCAGCAGGGAAGGCACCTTCGCCAGCGTCCGCTCGATGTTGAAGGTGGAACCGAACACCAAGAGAAACACGATCGCCATGGCGAAGATCCGGCTTGCCGTTTTCCAGACCGGTCCGCGATGCGCAGACAGCATCTGCTTCATCTTGAAACGGTACAAGAGGATCAGCAGCGGAATGTCGACAAAATAAAGCAGATACTTCCCGTCCGCCAGCGTCCAGATGCTGCCGCTGATTTCGTTGACCTGCCCGATCTGGCGCAGCAGGCTGATCGACGTGACGTCGTGGAAGTAGCTGTGGTAAATGGAATCGATAAACATCAGAGTGCTCAAAACCAGGTCGACCAGCATCACATACGCAAACCGGAAGGCAAACGGAAACGCGTTGCGGCAGATCAACAGGCTTGCCACGACCAACAGGGAAATGGCGTACACGGTGCCGTCCAGATTCATGTTGACGATGCGGTAAAACAACGGCACTTTCCAGGCAAAGATGGCGACGAGCAGGATGAAGTCGATCTTCGCCTGGAGCAAGAAGGTGATGTTTCGTACAAGCTGTTTTCCTTTCATGACCCTACCTCTCCACTCTCTGAACAAACCTTGTCCTCGTGTTTAACATATTCTTCCAAAATCGCTGTTCATCCTTTTTTCTAGCGTGAACCCTTTCTGTCGATCATCCCCTCTTGACATGATAATCCCCTTTGCGCCGGTTCACAAGCCAAATAAATTTCCTGGATTTTTCCGAACCGCTCCGCAAGTGCATACATTCTACGGACAGAGGGGAGCGGGTGTGATATAATAAGAGGCGGTTTACGATACCTCGCACACCACTTGGTCAAAAAGGGGCGACATAGATGGAAAAGCTAAAGCAAAGCATTCTGGAACTGATCACGGAGACGTCCACCAATCTGCCGCCGGACGTGCGCCGCGCGATCAACGCCGCGAAAGCGAAAGAAGATATGGGCACCCGTGCCGCTCTGTCTCTGTCCACCATTGCGCAAAACATCACGATGGCGGAGGAAAACGTCTCGCCGATCTGCCAGGATACCGGCATGCCAACCTTTGAAATCAAAACGCCGGTCGGCGTCAATCAACTGGTGATCAAAAAGGCGATTCACGAAGCGATTGCCGAAGCGACCAAAACCGGGAAACTGCGTCCCAATTCCGTGGACTCCCTCACCGGTGAAAACAGCGGAAATAACCTGGGACCGGGTACGCCGGTCATTCACTTTGAACAGTGGGAAGAAGACGAGATCGAAGTCAAACTGATCCTCAAGGGGGGCGGCTGCGAAAACAAGAACATCCAGTACTCGCTCCCCTGTGAACTGGAGGGGCTCGGCAAGGCGGGCCGCGACCTGGACGGCATTCGCAAGTGCATCCTGCACGCCGTCTACCAGGCGCAAGGACAGGGCTGCAGTGCCGGCTTCATCGGCGTCGGCATCGGCGGCGACCGGACGTCCGGTTACGCGCTGGCCAAGCACCAACTGTTCCGCCGCGTCGACGACGTCAACCCCAACCCGACCCTGGCCGAACTGGAGAATTACATCATGGAAGCGGCCAACCAACTGGGGATCGGGACGATGGGCTTCGGCGGCAATTCCACGCTCCTCGGCTGCAAAATCGGCGTGGAAAACCGCCTGCCGGCCAGCTTCTTCGTCTCCGTTGCCTACAACTGCTGGGCGTTCCGCCGTCAGGGCGTGCGCCTCAACGCGGAGACGGGCGAGATCATCCGCTATCTGTACAAGGATGAAGAGGTCCCCATGGACATGACGCCGGCCGCCATCGAGCAGCCAGCCGGCGAACGCCGCGAAGTGGTGCTGGAGGCACCGATCACGGAAGAGCAGATCCGCAGCCTGAAAGTGGGCGACGTGGTCATCATCAACGGCCTGATGCACACGGGACGCGACGCCCTGCACAAGTACCTGATGGATCACGACTGCCCGGTCGACCTGAACGGCGGCATCATCTACCACTGCGGTCCGGTGATGCTGAAAGACGAAGCGGGCAAGTGGCACGTGAAGGCAGCCGGTCCGACCACGTCGATTCGCGAGGAGCCGTACCAAGGCGACATCATCAAGAAATTCGGCATCCGCGCCGTCATCGGAAAAGGCGGCATGGGAGCCAAAACGCTGAAGGCGCTGCAGGAACACGGTGCCGTCTACCTCAATGCGATCGGCGGTGCGGCCCAGTACTACGCCGATTGTATTGAAGAAGTGGAAGGCGTCGACTTTATGGAGTTCGGCATTCCGGAAGCGATGTGGCACCTGCGCGTCAAGGGCTTTGCCGCCATCGTCACGATGGATGCGCACGGCAACAGCCTGCACGCCGACGTGGAAAAAAGCTCGAAGGAAAAGCTGGCGCAGTTTGCCGAGCCGGTCTTCAAATAAAAACGGATACACGCACAAAAAACCTTTGGTCACCCGCTGCGGGGCCAAAGGTTTTTTTCGCCCGTGCCAGGGGGGCTGTTCTGCGGCGCAACCGTCACCCGCCGCCTCGCCGCAAACGTTCGTCCGTCGGGGTTGCCGTGGTTGGGCGGAGCCTGCCACGGCGAATTTCATGGGTGTTTGACCAATCTGGCGAAAATGGGTATTGGTTTATTTCCTCGCTCCGCGGGCGGGCATAGGTTAATAACGAATCAGAACCCCAAAAAGGAGTTGGTCATGCGTGAATTATGTAGTCCGACCCGGTGACACGCTCAATTCCATCGCCGCCCGCTTTGGAGTGTCGGTGCAGGAACTGATCCGCGCCAACAACCTCCAGCCTCCGTACTATATCTACATTGGACAGACGCTTTTCATTCCGATCCGCGAGACGCCGACACCGCCGCGTGATGACGTGGACCGCCGCCTGCGCCGCCTGGAGGGACAGGTACGCGATCTGGACCGCCGCGTGGACCGCCTGGAAGTGCGCGTTTCCCGTCTGGAAGGCCGCCCGCGCCCCCGTACGTAAACGACCCGTTCGTCTCCCGAGGAGCTTCCTCGGGATTTTTTTCGCGCCGGAAGCCTGCGCCACTAGACATTATGCTTGAACTCCAGATAGCGGAAAGCTACGATAAAGACAATACAGATAGGGGGGAAACGCATGAAGTGGAATGTTGCCTTGCTGCAGATGGATATCGCTTTCGGCCGGCCGGATCTGAACGCGGCAACGGTGCGCAGGTTGGTGAATCAATTGGCGGAGGCGGAGCAGCAGCCGGATCTGGTGGTTTTGCCTGAACTGTGGGACACGGGGTACGATCTGACCCGTCTGGACGAGATCGCCGACGACAACGGAGAACGGGCAAAAGCGCTGCTGCGGGAAGTCGCCGTGCAGCTAAAGGCCCACGTCATCGGCGGTTCCGTTGCCGAACGCCGGGACGGACGCGTCTACAACACCACGTTTGTGTTTGACCGGGAAGGAAATCTGGCGGGGAGCTATTCCAAAGCCCACCTGTTTCGCCTGATGGACGAAGAAAAGTATCTGGCGGCGGGAGAGAAGCCCGGATTGTACATACTGGACGGACAGACGGCGGGTTCCGTCATCTGTTACGACATCCGCTTTCCGGAGTGGCTGCGCGTCCACGCCCTCAAAGGGGCCAAAGTGATGTGCGTGCCCGCGCAGTGGCCCCACCCCCGGCTGGATCACTGGCGCCAACTGCTGATTGCGCGCGCGATCGAAAACCAGATGTACGTCGTCGCCTGCAACCGCGTCGGCGAGGGAGGCGGCAACACCTTCTGCGGCCATTCGATGGTGGTCAATCCGTGGGGGGAAGTGATCGCGGAAGGGATGCAGCAGGAGGAGATCGTTTACGCCGAACTGGACCTCGCGCTGGTGGACGAGGTGCGGGGCCGGATTCCCGTGTTTGCCGATCGGCGTACCGAACTGTACGAACTGTAGTCCGGCCTTGTCCGGCATCGCGGCTGGGGGCGGCCGGGATGTGACGTGTTCCAAGCAGTCGGACATTTGACCGGCACGCCTGCGGACCAAAAATGGGCGATTGCGACCGCCCCATCCGATTTTCCTTTCGGGCCTATTTGGCATAGGGTGATAAGAGAGGAACAGAAGGAGGTGCGGTCATGTTTCGACTGAACGGCAAATCGGTTCGCCACCATTTTGACGGCGTTTACGGCAAAGTGGTGCAGATTCGCGAGCTGGTGGAAGTGCTCGACCAGATGTTCGATTCCTTCCACAGGGTAAACGACATCAGCCGCTCCATGCTCGGGCCGCGCAAGCCGAGCGCCAAGCAGTTGGATCGTCTGCGCTGAGCGCACAATACGAAAATCACAGGGGAACCGCGACGACCATCAAGCGGTTCCTTTTCCACTTTAAAGAGGGATGGCAGCGAAACAACCGTGCCAGCCGGCAGCACGGCCGGCGGTAAGGGATCGCCGCGCCCGAGCCTGCCACAAAACTTCCAACAGCAGATCGGCGGAACGCAAGCCTCGGAAGCAGCAGCAACCGTCCAAGGACCGGTGCGCATTTTACAGAAACAGGCTGCTCTGCAAGCAACACCGGTCAATGAAACGGCCGCTGGTCCGGGGGCGGAATGCGTGCTTCATGGGATACAACAGTTACGTCCAGTAAAACTTCTGAGAACGAACGGGAACGAATTCGTCTGTGCTGTCGTCAAAGAGTAAAAAAGCTGGGAAGGAGTGAACAGAATAAACAAGAAGATACACTCGCTGTCTCTCGCGTTCGTGTTGGTGGCATCGGTCGGTGCTTATGCGCTCGCATTTCAAGGCGACGGAAACGAGGGCGCAGGCACTTCAGATGCGAACGTGGAGGTGAAAGCCGACAGTAAGCCGCTCAACAAAAATCCCGAACCCATTCTGAAAGGGAACGCAGATAAATTGGGCTTGCATAGCCAGTCCTTCAAAGCCACCAAAAGCAGTGTTCTTGACGAAAACTATTTGGAAGAACAGAACGCGGAAGTGAAGCTGACCGAGTACATGACGTACGAGGAATTTGTGAAACTTGCGGGAGATGACGCCGTTTCCATTGAAATCGCCAAAGACGCGTCGTCTTGGCGGTTCAGGTCTATTATCCGAATGGGCTTGAACATCCTCGTTTCGGCCTCATCAAAAACTGCCTGGCCACCGGCATGTATGATGCGGAAACCGGGGAGTATCTCGGCGGTAATTTTAAAACAATGAAAGGAACGGTCTGCACACGAAAAGGACGGGGAGCGCCCGTCCTTTTTCATGCCGCCGGCCATTTTGCACGTTTCCCTGGTTCCGCTGCGATTGCCATGCGGGCGGAGGTCACGGACGCGACTTCATCCGCTCCATGGCCATCCGCACCAGTTCCTTGACCATGCTGCCGCCCAGTTGACCGCCGATCCGGCCGGCGTCGTGGGCGGTGAGGTGGCCGTTGTAGCCGTTCGTCAGGGGAATGTTCAGCTCTTCCGCCACTTCATACTTGGCCTGCTCAGGTTCGTTCACCCGGGCCGCCTGGGCTTTCAGCCGGTCCAGCCCGTGTTGCGCCTGCGGGACGAGGGGACGTCTGCGCCTGCTCATCCATCATCACCTCTGTCCCTAGTCTGCCCGTTCAGACCAGCGCTTTACGCTGCTTGAAGGTGGTGTCGGGATAGTAGGTGTTGGCAACCAGCAGATTGGGGCCGGCGCAGTTGACCGCCGGGCAGTGACAGTTGATGGTCTGGTTGAGCGGATGCTCCTGCCAGCGCTGAAACATCGTCTGCAGCCGGTCGGTCTGAATGTTGCCGAGCGGCTCCACGTCGCCGAAGTCGGTGACGATCACGTCGCCGGTGAAAATGTTGACGTTCAAGCGGTTCCGGCCGTCGGGGTCGTTGCGCACGGTGACGTTTTTCGCTTCCCGCAGGCGGCGGATCAGCTCCCGGTCCGCTTCCAGCGGGCTGCAGGCGAAGAAGGGAAGCGTGCCGAACAGCATCCACACCTCTTCGTTGCGCACGTCCAGGAGCGAGTGAATCGCGCTGCGCAGTTCATCCAGTGTCAGCACCTGCAGATCGCGGGCAAAGTCGCTGGCGTACATCGGATGGACTTCGTGACGGCGGCAGCCCATCTCTTGAATCTGCTTGTGCAGGATGTCCATTTTCTTCCACGTCCGCGTGTTGAGCATCGTCTCCGCAGAGACAAACACGCCGGCCTCCGCCAGTTTCCGCGCATTTTCCCCGATCAGGGCAAATTGCTGCTCCGCCTGTTTGAGTGAAACCGTACGCCCGCTTTTTGCGTAGACAATAGCAAGGAACTCCTCGGGCGTAGACCAGTTCCAGGAGATGTGCATCACGTCTATGTACGGCAGGATCTGTTCGTACCGGGAGAACGGCAGGGTCATGTTGGAGTTGATCTGCGTGCGCAGACCGCGGTCCGCCGCGTAGCGCAGGATCGGCAGAATCACCTCTCGCACGGTCCGTTCGCTGTACATCGGTTCCCCGCCTGTTATACTGAGAGTAAGCAGGTCTTCCGCTTCGTCCAGCCGGCGCAGAATCAGGTCGACGGGCAGAGCGGGATCGTCCTTGAAACGCAGCGTATCGCCGACGGCACAATGCTCGCAGCGGAGATTGCACAGATTGGTCACGGTCAATTCGACGCTGGTCAGCTTGTAAGCGGGCGGCGTCGCGTTAAAAAGCGGCTCCCATGGGTCGTGCCGCGGAGTCAGTGGTGTGGTTGGAACCATGCGGATCATGGTGAGACCTCCTTCAATTACACACGTACATTCATATAATTATACTGACTAGGGAGCGGAAGGAGAATAGCGAACAACATGATAATGGGCATTTCTTTTGGACGCGGCGTCTTTTTTCACGACCGGAACGTGCTGGCCTGCGCAGAAGTGAAGGACGGCGTCATTCACCTCTGGGCGGAAAAAATCACCTTTCGGACCATCGGCAAAATGTGGCTTCGCATTTGTTTTTCCTTCCCCTGGCCGTATCAACTGCTGCATCTGGCGCTCGTCCTGTACGTGATCGCTGCGGCGGCGTTCCCGCGTCTGGCCGTGGTCGATCCGTGGTGGGCGGCCGTGTATGTGGCGGGATTTCACTTCATCTTCCCGCGGGAGCTGAAAAAATTTCACGGCGCGGAGCACAAGGTCTTCAGCTATCAGGGGGAAAAGCGGCTTGAGTCCTGGAAAGAGATTGCCAAGGCCGACATCGTCAATGCCGGCTGCTCCACCAACCTGGTGGTGTGGTTCTTCGCCGGATTTTTGCTGGCGCTGCCGTTTGCGGCGCTGCCCTGGTGCGTGGCGGCGGGCGTCGCGTGCCTGCTGGTCGGCGCGGCAGGAGACCGCCATCTGCGCAGGTACTGCCGCTTGATCTACAGCTTGTCGGCCTTTTTTCAACGTCATGTGACCACAAAAGAACCGGCCCGCCTGCACCTGGAGACAGCCATTCGCTCGTACCGCCTGTTTGAGCATATCCGCAGCAGCGAACAGCAGCGGGCGGCGTGACATGCGGCATGAAAACAATGGCGTGTTCCTGACGAACGCGCCTTTTTTGCGAACGGATGTGGGGCAAGCGGCCCGATCTGCCAATAAAAAAAGCCGCCAAGACGCGGCTTTTGCGACTTACCGGCTGAGCGGCTGTTCCTCCAGCTTCCGGTAGATTTTCCCCTTGTCCACATAAGACTGCTGGATACGGCGCAGCTCGCGGAAATCGTCTTCCGTCAGTTCCCGCTTCACCTTGGCGGGAGAGCCCACCACCAGGGTGCGGGGCGGCACCTTCATTCCCGGCGGAACCAGCGCGCCGGCGGCCACCATCGCTTCTTCGCCCACTTCCGCGCCGTCCATGACGATCGCGCCCATGCCGATCAGGGCACCGCGGCGGATGATGCAGCTGTGCAGCACGACGTTGTGGCCGACCGTCACTTCGTCTTCCAGGATGAGCGGATTGCCGGGGCTTTGATGCAAGGTGCTGTTGTCCTGAACGCTCACCCTGCGGCCGATGACGGTGGGAGCGATGTCGCCGCGGATGACGGTGTTGTACCAGATCGAGGTGTCTTCGCCGATGGTCACATCGCCGGAGATGACCACGCCGCGGGCGATGAATGCGGATTCGTGAATTCGGGGAACGCTATTTTCAAATGGAAGCAGCAGCATGAAAATCCCTCCTGTCAATGAGATAGCGGGCAGCCGGTCTGCGGCGGACGGGAATGCGCGAGGGAAAAACGGCCGGTCACCGGGTCGAAGTCCACGACGATCCCGTTCAGCAGCTCCTTCTCTTCGTCGCGGTAAAACAGACGGATGCCGGTCACGTCGACCGATTTGTCCAAGCGACCCGCCTCCGTGATGGCGATGCTGTACGCAAGACTGCCGCAGCCCGACGTCGTCGCGATGATTTTGATGCCCAGCCGGTCGGCGTCCCGCTCTTCCGCAATCAACGCGGACAGACGGGCGGCAGCGGTCGGGGTAATGGTGATCACGCTCAGCCCTCCTTTGTCCCCCATTGTACTACAGGCGGGTCATGTTAACAATTTGCCACGTTTGCCATTAGATTCGGGTTGACCGATCTTGCGGCATGTGCTAAATTAAATGGTACTGATTCGGTAATGGCAAGGAATGCGGGTAGTCGCTGCCGCGGCCGTTTTCGGTCGGCGGTAGAGGAAAGTCCAGGCTCGCCCAGGCTGAGATGCCTGGAGTGTTCGTACCTGGTGCAAACCAGGGCAGTGAGGCTTCGGCTTCGCTGACGGCGCGGAAAGGGTTCTCCCTGAGACCCGAGTACGCTGAAAGTGCCACAGAAACGGAGCTTCCCTGGCGACAGGGGAGATGGAACGCGGTAAACCCTGCGAGCGAGAAACCCAAATTTGGTAGGGGAACCGTCCCGAAGGAAATGAACGGAGGGACGGATGGCGGCCTCGGCTGCCATAGATAGATGACTACCGCTCTTGGTGCGAGGGGAACAGCCCCGCTTGCAGCACGGGAGACACAGAACCTGGCTTACAGCATTCCTTGCTATCACGACGCACGCAAAAACCGTCTGGCTTCCAGACGGTTTTTTTCATTCTCCGCATCCCCCGCATCAGAGAAGACCGTGCTGCGGGAACCTCCCGCCCGCATCCGTCCGCGTCCGTGCCTGCCGGTACTGCCGGCCGACAGGAGCGGACGTTCCCGCCCATCCTTTCTCCACCCAGCATAATCGATGAACAGGGCGAATAAAAAACAGTGGATGGGGAAGGCGGCTCACTCTTTGGAAGCGTTCACCTCCTCCCGACGGAATATCTGAAACGCATCCTCCCGGTTCGACAGGCACCCGAGCAGGGGGGAGGACAAGCGGACAGCCTGACGGCTCTTGTCGGAAAAACAGGCGGTCAAACGGGCGTACTAGCACAAGCCCTCCCCCATAGGGTTTAGGAGGAGGTGATTTCTTGGATCACGAACGCTTTTTCCGAAACATGATCGAACAGGCGGAACAGGTCTGGAGCAGGGTGGTGTCCTCTCCGCGACGTAAGGTTGTCTACACGGTCAACGGAGTCGACTACACCCCCCTTCCGGACCGGTTTAACACTCGACGCAAAATTGCCCGGTATTTTCGTCGGTTTTGGGGGAAACGGCTGACGCGGGTGATGGTGTGCAACCTGAACCTGCGCGTCGTCAAAGGCAAACTGTGTGTGCCGGCAGGGGACGTGCCTCCGCTCCCAACCATGGTCCAATCGCTGCGCATTGTGCGAAATCGCCCCAATCAAAAAGTGATCCGGGCCGTTCTCACCGGTGGCTCCACCCGCGTTCGCATCGATTACCGGTTAGTCCGCACAGGGCCGTCCAGCCCCTTTTCCATCGCCAAACGCACGGCCCGAGAGTTCGATATCCGATACCGCTCCTGTCCGGCGAAGCCAGCGGCAGCTGCCAAGCCAACCATCAGACCAGCGGCCAAGCCAACCATCAAACCGGCCGCCAAACTGGCCGCGAAGCCGACCGCCGTCAGGAAGAAAAGGAAGCTCCTCAAGACCCCGTAAGGCTGGGGTCGAGGAGCTTTTTTCCCGTCAGGACCGGATCGTGACGTGATACGCCCGCATCCACACATCCATTTGAGCCAGGTAGGCAAACAGTTGGGGGGTGCTCATCAACTGGCCGAAAAACGGAACGTCCGAGGCTTTCGCGTCCGCCAGGGCCAGCCGGCGGACCGCTGCCGTGTCAATCAGCCGGTGAAGGGGAGAGGAGGAATCGTCCAGAATCTCCAGGAGCCAGGAGCGGGTCGCTTCCGTGTACGCGGGATTATGCGTCTTCGGATAGGGGCTTTTTTTGCGGTACAGGACGTCGTCGGGCACGATGCCCTCCAGTGCCTTGCGCAGGATGCCCTTTTCGCGGCTGCCCCACATTTTCAGCGACCAGGGGATGTTCCAGACGTATTCCACCAGCCGGTGGTCGCAAAACGGCACACGGGCCTCCAGGCTGGCCGCCATGCTCATCCGGTCCTTGCGATCCAGCAGGGTGTTCATGAACCAGGTGAGGTTTAGGTAAAACATTTCGCGGCGGCGTGCCTCCAGCGGACTTTCGCCGGGCAGATGCGGCACCTCGTCAAGCGTCTCCTCGTACCGCTGCGCCGCGTATTCCTCCGGCTTCACCCACTCCCGCAGTTCGGGCGAAAGCCAGGCGGCCCGCTGTTCGATGGCCCGCGACCAGGGGAACGTGCGGGCGTGGAGCAGCTCTTCGCGGTGGAACCAGGGATAGCCGCCAAACACTTCGTCCGCGCACTCCCCGGACAGGACCACCGTCGTTTCCTTTTTGATCTCGCGGCAAAACAGGTAGAGAGACGCGTCGACGTCCGCCATGCCGGGCAGATCGCGGGCGTACGTGGCGGTGCGCAGGGCATCCACCAGCTCGGGCGTGTCAAACTCGATCGCATGGTGAACGGTGCCAAAGAAAGAGGAGACCCTCTGCACGTACGGGGCGTCGGCGTTGGGCTGGAAGGCGTTCGCCTGGAAGTGGCGATCGTTGTCCACGTAGTCGATGGAATAGGTGTGCAGCGGTCCCCGCCCGTCGCATCGGAACGCCTCGGCCGCGATCGCGGTGATGGCGCTGGAGTCCAGCCCGCCGGAGAGCAGCGTGGCGACCGGGACGTCCGCGACCAACTGCCGCTGGATCGAATCGATCAAGAGCTCCCGGACGGTTTGGGCGGTCCGCTCCGCGTCGTCGGTGTGGGGGCGGCTCTCCACCTGCCAGTACCGCTTGATGGAGAAGCGCTCGCGCGTGACGGTCAGGTGGCAGCCGGGCCGCAGTTCGAAGACGTCGTGAAAGACGCCGTGTCCGGGTGTCCGGGCCGGTCCGAGGGCAAAGATTTCGGCGATCCCTTCCCGGGACAGGACCGGTTTGACAGCCGGATGGGCCAGCAGCGCCTTCAGCTCGGACCCGAACAGAAACGAGCTGCCCCGTCTGGCGTAAAAGAGCGGCTTTACCCCCATGCGGTCGCGGGCCAGAAACAGGGATTGCTCCCGTTCGTCCCAGACCGCGAAGGCAAAGATGCCGTTCAGCTTGCGGACGCACTCGCTGCCCCATTCGATGTAGGAGGCGAGCAGCACTTCCGTGTCCGAGTGGGAGTGAAACGCGTGGCCTCTCGCCAGCAGTTCCCGGCGAAGATCCTCCGTGTTGTACAGTTCTCCGTTGTATATCAGGGTATAGGCGTGTCCGCCCAGTTCGCGCGTCATCGGTTGACGGCCGCCCGCAGGGTCGACGACGCACAGCCGTCGGTGTCCAAATGCGACCCGCTGCGACAGCCAGTACCCCTCATCGTCAGGTCCCCGTCTGGTCAGCGTCTGTGTCATGGCTTCAATCGTGGCTCTCTCCTGGGAAAGGTCTTTTTCCCAGTCAACCCATCCGGTAATTCCGCACATTATCGATCACCCTTCTCGCATGAAACGTTGCACATCCAGGGTATGCAGGGCGCCCAGCCGAGTTGTCTGTCCAGCAGGGAAAGCGAAAGAGAAAGCGGAATTGTTAACAGACGGAATGAGTTGCGGAGGGATGGCGCAGTGGAACAGTTGACGCTGTTGTTGATCGAGCGCATGGGGATTCTGCTTACGCTCGCCTTTATACTGACGCGCATCCCGCTGTTTCGCCAACTGCTGGACCGGGACGTTCACCTCGGGACGTCGATCGCGTATTCGCTGCTGTTTGGCCTGTTCGGGATGGCCGGCACCTATGCGGGCGTGGTGGTGCGAAAGGAGGCGTACCTCCCCGCTTTCTGGATTTTTTCGCTGCAGCCCCATGAAGCGATCGCCAACTCCACCCTGGTGGGCGTGGTGATCGGCGGGCTGTTGGGCGGGCCGCTGGTGGGGCTGGGAGCAGGCTTGATCGCCGGAGCTCATCTGTACAGCCTGGGCGGATTTGCCGCCTGGCCGGCGGGGCTTTCCGTGCCGATCACCGGGCTCTTCGCCGGCTACGTGGCGCGCTTTTTTTCCCAGGAGCGGGTGATCTCCCCCGCCAAGGCGCTGTTTATCGGCATGTTCGCCCCCATCATCCAAATGTCGCTGCTGCTGATTTTCGCCCACCCTCCCGAGCTGGTCCGGACCGTCGTCAACCTGATCGGCATACCCATGGTGCTGACCAACAGCATCTCCATCGCCATTTTTACCACGATGATCCACATCGCCCTGAAAGAGGAGGAGCGCTCCGCCGCGACGGAAGCGGAGCGGGCCTTTACCATCGCCGAGCGGATCCTGCCTCATCTCAAGCAGGGCTTGACGCCGCAGACGGCCCAAGCCGCTGCCCAGCTCCTGCTGCGGGAAGCGAAGGCGGCAGCGGTGGCGGTCACCGACCGGGAGCGCCTGCTCGCCCACGTCGGGGCCGGCGCGGATCACCACCTGCCCGGCGAGCCGGTGGGGAGCGAGTTGGACCGGCGGGCGATGGTCAGCGGCGGCATCGAGACGGGGCTTACCCGGGAGAGCGTCTCCTGCGAGCGAAAGCACTGTCCGCTGCACGCGGCAGTGGTGGTGCCGATCCGGGAAGGGGACAGCGTGGTCGGGCTGATCAAGCTGTATTTCCGCCGTCCCCAACAGATCGGCAAGGTGCAGGAAGCCCTGGCCAAGGGGCTGGGCAACCTGCTGTCCAACCAGCTCACGCTGACGCTGGCCGAGAAAATGAAGGGGCTGATGAAAGACGCGGAGCTGCGGATGCTGCAGGCGCAAATACAGCCGCACTTTCTGTTCAACACGCTCAATTCCATCGTCACCCTGATCCGGATCAATCCCGATCTGGCGCGGCACATGACGATCCAGCTCGGCGTGTTCATGCGCCTCAACCTGAAGCTGACCGCAAGTCCCCTGGTCACCGTCGGGCAGGAGCTGAACCACCTGAACGCGTATCTGGAGATCATCAACATTCGCTTTGCGGAACAGTTTGTCGTCCGCTGCGAGGTGGACGCCGGCGTCGAAGAAGCGCTGATCCCGCCGGGGACGCTGCAGCCGCTGGTGGAGAACAGCATCCATCACGGCCTGCGGGGCAAGCCCAGCGGCGGGGAGATCGAGGTGAGCGTGAAGCGGGACGGAGGACGGGTGGCCGTGGTCATCGAAGACAACGGCGCGGGCATCCCCGCGTCCATCCTGGACAAGCTGGGCGCGATGCCGCTGGAGAGCCGCGACGGAAACGGGATCGGCGTCTACAACGTCAACCAGCGGCTGGTCAGCCTGCTCGGCCCGTCCGCCCGTCTGCGCTTTGCCAACAAACCGGAGGGCGGCTGCCGGATCACCTTTTTCATACCTCACAGAGGAGGAGAGGATGTCTGATGCGCATTCGCGTCATGATTGCCGAAGACGAACACCTGGCCCGGGAAGAGCTGGCCTACCTGCTGCAGCAGGAAAGCGACGTGGAACTCCTGCCCTGTGCCGCCAACGGCAGGGAACTGCTGCGCCTGGTGGAGGAGCACAACCCCGACGTGGTGTTTTTGGACATCAAAATGCCGGAACTGGAGGGGGACCAGGCGGCGCGTATGCTGGCGGCGCGCAAGGATCGGCCGCTGCTGGTCTTCTCAACCGCCCATGAGGACTACGCGGTGGAAGCGTTCAAGCTGAATGCCGTCGATTACCTGCTGAAGCCGACGGAACCCCACCGCCTGCGGGAAACGCTGCAGCGCGTGCGCAAGCGGCTCGCCGAAACGCCTGTGCCTCACGCGGGAAAAGTCTCCAAGCTGATCGTGGAAGAGAACAACCGGCTGGTGGTGATCGACCCGGCCGCCGTCATGTACGCCGTCCGGGACGACCGGGTGGTGCAGATCTGCACGGAGACGGAGGTGTACACCACCCGAATGACCCTGCAGCAGTTGGAGGAAAAGCTGCAAGCCCATTCCTTTTTCCGCACGCACAAGAGCTACCTGGTCAACCTGCAGTACGTCAGCGAGCTGGAGCCGTGGTTCAACGGGGCGTACAACCTGATTCTGAAAGGGCCGAAAAAAGTGCGCGTACCCGTCTCCCGCACGGCTGCCAAAGACCTGCTGAAGCGGCTGGAAGGGTAGAGGTTTCCCTGCGCTGATTCCTCGTTTTGTGCATGTGGCGCACGGGATTGTGCAGGATGCGCAAAAATGTACGCAATATTGGAATTGTTTTGTAAACTAAAGGAAGCGCTTACAATCCGGTGGGCGCCACATTTGCAAGAGGGGGAGATCCAATGGGAAATACGAGCCCGGCGGCCAAAGGGACGTCGAAGCCGCCGTCGATTGACTACGCGGCCGTGAGCCGTTCCGCCGCCTTCCAGGAACTGTTGAAGCGGAAAAAAGCATTCATCCTGCCTTATTCCATCTTCTTCTTCGTGTTTTACTTCACCCTCCCGATCATGACCTCCTACTTTCAAGTCCTGAACCGGCCCGCTTTCGGGGCGATCACCTGGGCCTGGGTATTCGCTTTTGCCCAGTTCATCATGACCTGGGCCCTCTGTATCATCTACACGAAGCGCTCGGAAGAGTTTGACCGGATGGTGGAACAGATCAAACAGGAGACGGGAGGAAAAGGGGTATGAACGTAACCGCGTTTTTGCTGTTTCTGGCCATCGTCATCTTGACGCTGATCATCACCTACTACGCTTCCAAGCGGACCAACACGACCAGCGAATTTTACACCGCCGGGGGCGGCCTGACCGGCTGGCAGAACGGCCTTGCCATTGCGGGCGACTACATGTCGGCGGCTTCGTTTCTCGGCATCGCCGGGATGATCGCGCTGTCCGGCTTCGACGGCTTTTTCTACAGCATCGGTTTTCTCGTCGCGTATCTGGTCGTGCTGTACCTGGTGGCCGAACCGCTGCGAAACCTGGGCAAGTACACGATGGCGGACATGATCGCGGCCCGCTTCAACAACAAGCAGATTCGCGGCGTGGCCGCGCTCAATTCCGTCGCCATCTCCATTTTTTACATGATCGCGCAGTTGGTGGGGGCCGGCGCGCTGATCAAACTGCTGCTCGGGCTGGAGTACACCACGTCCGTGCTGATCGTCGGCGCCCTGATGACGGTGTACGTGGTCTTCGGCGGGATGACCGCCACCTCCTGGGTGCAGATTGTCAAGGCGGTGCTCTTGATGGCCGGCACGTTCATCATCTCGGTGATGGTGTTCGCCAAGTTTGGCTTCAGCGTCACGGCCATGTTCGAACACATGAAGACGGCCACGCCGCTGGGCGAGAAGTTTCTCTATCCCGGCAACAAGTTCAAGGACGGGCTGGACACGATCTCGCTCAACCTGGCGCTGGTGCTGGGCACGGCCGGTCTGCCGCACATCCTGATCCGCTTCTTTACCGTGAAGGATGCGCCGACCGCGCGCAAGTCGGTGGTGTACGCCACCTGGATCATCGGCATTTTCTACGTCATGACCATTTTCCTGGGCTTTGGCGCGGCTGCGTTTGTCGGCCAGGACAACATGGACCCGGCGGGCAACATGGGCGCTCCGCTTCTGGCGCAGTACCTCGGGGGGAACTTCCTGTTCGCGTTCGTCTCCGCCGTCGCCTTCGCCACGATCCTCGCCGTGGTGGCGGGGCTGGTCCTGTCCGCCGCCTCCGCCTTTGCGCACGATTTTTACAGCCATGTGATCCGGCAGGGCAAAGTGACGGAGCGGGAGCAGATGCTGGCCGCCAAGTGGGCGTCGGTCGGCGTGGCCGTCATCTCCATCCTGCTCGCCTTGTTCGCGCAGAAGCTGAACGTCGCCTTCCTCGTGGCGCTTGCTTTTGCGGTGGCGGCCAGCGCCAACCTGCCTGTGATCATCTTTACCATTTACTGGCGCCGTTTTAACACGACGGGAGCGGTGACCGGCATGCTGGTGGGGCTGTTCAGCGCACTGATCCTGGTCGCCCTCAGCCCGAACGTCTGGAATCCGGAGCCGGGCAAGGCGATTCTCGTCGGCCATGCCCTCTTCCCGCTCAGCAATCCGGGCATCGTATCCATCCCGCTGGGCTTTTTGGCCGCCTGGCTCGGCACGTACTTCTCCCGCTCGCGGGACGACGCCAAATTTGAAGAAATTCAGGTCAAGGCCAATACGGGCATGAAGGAAACGGCATAGCCCGCGGATAAGTAATGAAGAAACTGGAGATGCTGGGGTGAATGCCCCAGCTTCTTTGCCATTCAGGCGGAAGTGGGGGATGGCATGTCTGCGGTGATTTTCTTTTGCAGCGTGATTATCGGCACGCTGTTCATCACGTATTCCGCGGCCAGGCGGGCGGTCAACCCGCGCGAGTTCTACGCCGCGGGGAACCGCCTGACCGGTTTGCAGAACGGCGTGGCCATCGCGGGGGACTACATGAGCGCCGCGTCTTTTCTCGGCATTGCGGGGGCGATCGCCCTGTACGGGTTTGACGGCTTTCTCTACGCGATCGGTTTTTTCGTCTCCTATCTGGTGATGCTGTCGGTAATCGCGGAGCCGCTGCACAACCTGGGGCGGTACACCTTGGCCGACGCGATCGCCGTCCGCTTTGACAGCAGGGGGCTGCGCGGGGTGATCGCCTGCACGACGCTGTTGATCACGATTTTTTACATGATCGCCCAACTGGTGGGGGCGGGGGCGCTGATTCACCACCTGTTTGACATCGAGTACGAGACCGCGGTGATGGTGGTGGGCAGCCTGATGACGATCTACGTCGTCTTCGGCGGGATGGAGGCCACCTCCTGGGTGCAGATTATCAAGGCCATTCTGCTCCTGACAGGCACGTGCATCGTCTCCATGATCGTGCTGGCCCGCTTTGATTGGAGCCTGGCGGCGCTGTTTGATTACGTCAGCACGGCCACCCCGCTCAGGGAGCGCTACCTCTATCCGGGCAACCAGTACGTCAGGCCGCTGGACATCCTTTCGCTGCATCTGGCGCTGATCCTGGGAACGGCCGGCCTGCCCCACATCATCGCCCGACTTTTTACGGTAAAGGACGCGGTCACCACGCGCAAGTCGATCATCACGGCCACCTGGATCATGGGGGCGTTTTACCTGATGACCATTCTGCTGGGATTCGGCGCGTGCGCGTTTATCGGCTGGCAGACCCTGGAGCAGGCCGGGTTCGGGGGGAATCTGACGGTGACGCTTTTGGCCGACGCGCTGGGCGGCGAATTCCTGATGGCCTACATCTCGGCCGTCGCCTTCGCCACGATACTGGCGGTCGTGACGGGATTGGTGCTCGCCGCGTCCTCCGCGTTTGCCCACGACGTCTACAGCCACATCGTCCGCAGCGGACAGGCTTCCGAACGGGAGCAGGTGCTGGTCGCCAAGGCTTCGTCCGTCGCCGTCGGCCTCGTCTCCATCTGGCTGGCGATCGGCGCGCAGAAGATGAACGTGGCGATTCTGGTGGCGCTGACGTTTGCAGTGGCCGCTTCGGCCAATCTGCCGCTGATCCTGTTTACCCTGTACTGGCGGCGGTTCACGGTGCAGGGAGCGCTTGCCGGGGTCATCACCGGCGTACTGGCTTCGCTCCTGCTTGTCTGTCTCGGCCCGTCGGTGATGCATCCCGAGCACGGCTTGATCCTGGCCGAGCCGCTGTTTCCCCTGGCCAATCCGGGACTGGTCTCGATCCCGCTCGGCTTTCTCGGCGCGCTGCTGGGCACCTGGCTGAGCCGACCGTCGCCGGGGGCGTCGGAGCGGTACGACCGGGTGCTGGTGCAGGCGCATGCCGGCATCCGTCCGCCCGCTGACCGGGCCAGGCGCGAGGCCGACGCATAAAGCGGCCGCAGCTCCCGTGACGAGGCGGGCACAATCAGGGAGAGATGCAGGAGAAAAGCGGGGAGCTTCCGGCAGCAGCCATTTCCCCACCCGGCGACTGAAACGAGGAAGAGTGGGGGAAACTGGAAACAACTTGCCAGAGGGAGGGAGCTGCGTGTACGTCGGATGTCACGTCAGCATTCGCGGCGGGTATCTGGCCGCGGCGAAGACGGCTTTGGCGCTGGGGGCCGGAGCGTTTCAATACTTTCCCAAGAACCCGCGCAGCCTGGCGGTCAAAGCGTTCGACCCCAGGGATGCGGAGGCGTGCCGCTCCTTTTGCCGAAAGCAGGGCATCGTCTCCATCGCCCACACCTCCTATCCGGCCAATCTTGCCGCGGCGCCGGGCGCACTGTTTAAAGCGACGGCCGACTCGCTGCGAAACGATCTGGAGATCGCGGAAGCGTGCGGCTCCATCGGGGTGGTCGTCCACTTTGGCCAGTACAAGGGGGCGGATGTGCTGGAAGGGTACCGGCTGATGATCCGGATGGTGAACGACATCCTGGACGGCTGGAGCGGAGTGGCGAAGCTGCTGGTGGAAAACAACGCGGGCCAGGGCAGCCGCATGGGAACGACGCTGGAAGAGCTGACCCAGGTGCGGGAACTGCTGAACCATCCGCAAAAAGTGGGGTTCTGCTTCGACACGTGCCACGCCTTTGCCAGCGGGCTCTGGACGGGAGACGACTGGGAGCGGGTGGCTGACAGCATGCGGAAGCTGGGGTATCTGGACGCGCTGGCCGCCGTCCATCTGAACGATTCGGTGTATCCCGCCGGTTCCTTTCGCGACAGGCACGCGCCGATTGGGCGGGGCGCGATCGGGAGGGAAGCGTTTGTCCCTCTGCTGCGGACGCCGGAGCTGCAGGGAATCCCGGTCGTACTGGAGACGCCCCGTCCGCCTGGTGGCGGCCATCGGGAGGAGATCGCCCTGGTGCGAGAGCTGGCCGGGCCGTGACAGGCTGACCGCCCGTATGGTAGAGTGTGAGAGGAAACCGTACAGTGCGCTGTCAGCGAGGAGGAGTCTGCGTGAAACGAAGAGTCAAGGTAACCATCGAGGATTTTGCCCCGCTCAAGGAAAACCTGAACAATCCGGAAGAGCTGGCCCTGTATGAGGCGGCGAACGGACATATCTATGACGCCGAAATCGAACACGACGGCTATGCCGTGATCGACCTGCCGGACGGGGAATACATCGAACTGGCTCCCGGCGAGTATCAGATCATGATCGAGGAATGGACGAAAGCGGGGGCCATCGGCGAACTGACGCTGGAAACCAAGTCGGACCCGGCCGACGACAAGGCGCTGTTGTATCGTCTCGTCGACGCATCGGGAGCTGAAAAAGAACCGCCGCGCTCGCTGCCCAAGCAGGTGGTGGAGCTGCTCGGCAAGACGTGGTTTGGGAAAAAGTAGGGAGCGTTCCCAAAGGAAAAGAAAAGCCGACTTCCTGTCAAAGCAGGAAAGTCGGCTTTTTTGATGGACGAGAGGCAGTCTCGCCAACAGGCGATTACATCTCTTCCGGTGCGGCGAGTCCGAGCAGGCGCAGCCCCTCTTTCAGCACCGTCACCACTGCGGCGACCAACTGCAGGCGGGCCGTCTTGACGTCCTCTTCTTCCGCCAGAATGCGGACGTTGGCGTAGAACTTGTTGAACGCCTGCGCCAGGTCGATCACGTATTTGCCGATCTGCGACGGGTCGAACTGTTCCCGCGCCCGGTCGATCACTTCCGGGAAGCTGTTCAACAGCGTGATGACCGCCCAGGCTTCCTTGCTGTCCAAGGCGCCTGCGGGCAGCTTCACCTCTCTGGTCGGCTCGTAGCCGCCCTTGCGCAGCAGCGAGCAGGCGCGCGCGTGCGTGTACTGCACGTACGGACCGGTCTCGCCTTCAAACGTGAGCATCTCCTCCCAGGAGAAATTGATGTCGTTCAGGCGGTAGTTTTTCAGGTCGTGGAAGATAACCGCGCCAACCCCAACCTGGCGGGCCACCTCTTCCTTGTTTTCCAGCGACGGGTTTTTCTCCCGGATCACGTTCAGCACGTCCTCGATGGCCTGCGCCAGCACTTCTTCCAGCAGGACCACTTTTCCTTTGCGGGTGGACATTTTCTTGCCGTCCTTCAGCATCATGCCGAACGGAATGTGGTACATCTCCTTGGCCCATTCGAAGCCCATCTTTTCCAGCACCTTGTACAACTGCTGGAAGTGCAGGCGCTGCTCGTTGCCCACGACGTAGAGGGCCTTGGCGAAGTTGTAGGTCTCATACCGATACAGGGCGGCTGCCAGGTCGCGCGTCGCGTACAGGGTGGCGCCGTCCGATTTTTTGATCAGGCACGGCGGCATGTCGTACTCGTCCAGGTTGACCACCAGGGCGCCGTCCGATTCGGTCAACAGCCCTTTTTCCTCCAGCATGGAGACGACGCGGTCCATCTTGTCGTTGTAGAACGCCTCGCCGTGGAACGAGTCAAACTGAACGCCCATCAAGTCGTAGATTTTCATGAACTCCTTCAGCGATTCGTCGCGGAACCACTGCCAGAGGCGACGCGCTTCCTCGTCCCCGTCTTCCAGCTTTTTGAACCACTCGCGGCCCTGATCTTCCAGCGACGGGTCTTTTTCCGCCTCTTCGTGGAAGCGGACGTAGAGGTGGAGCAGCTCCTTGATCGGCTCGGCCTTTACTTTTTCTTCGTCGCCCCACAGCTTGTAGGCGACGATCAGCTTGCCGAACTGCGTCCCCCAGTCGCCCAGGTGGTTGATGCGGATCGGCCGGTAGCCGTGTTTTTCCATGATGTTGGCGATCGCGTTGCCGATCACGGTGGAGCGCAGGTGGCCCATGGAGAACGGCTTCGCGATGTTGGGGGAGGAGAGGTCGATCGGCACGTTGCGCCCTTGACCGATGTCGCGGCTGCCGTATGCGCTGCCCTGCGTCAGGATCGTGCCGATCACGTCGCGGGCGACGCTTTCCTGATCGAGGAACAGGTTGAGGTACGGACCGACCGCCTTGGCTTCGCGAATCGGCGCGCCGCTTACCTCGCCGGCCAGCTCGGCGGCGATCAGCGGCGGAGCCTTGCGGAGCGCCTTGGCCAGTTGGAAGCAGGGGAAGGCGATATCCCCCATGCTGGGATTGGGCGGGGTTTCCAGCATGTCGTATACGGTTTCGGCGGTAAATTGGTCCGCGCCGAGGCGGGTGAGTGCTGCGGCAATGATGCTGGCCGCTTGATGCTTATAGCTCATGGAAATCTCCTTTCGTTTCTGGGAATCTGAAAAAAATAGAAAAACCTCTGCGTCTCATCGGGAAAAGAGACGAGAGGTTGTACTCCCGCGGTGCCACTCTTGTTGCTCTCGCCTCCCGTACGTGGACAGGCGAAAGCCGCTTTGCCTGCGGTAACGGGCAGACCCGGCGTGCCCTACGCAATCCGGTCGTCCGGACCTTCAGGACGCGTCTCCGAGGTGCGCTTCCCCGCGTCATTCCGCACCGGGCTCCCACCGTCCCCGGCTCGCTTCCGCTTTCTGACGGAGTACTCTCCTCTTCGGCGACGACTATGTTTCTCTAGCATTATAGCGGACATCTCCCGCGGGATGCAACTCACTCTTCCGGTTTTTTCAGCAAATCGTCCAAGTCGTGGAACAGGTCCCGCGTCAGCCGTTCCTTGTCGTCTGCGGACTGCCACTGCCGCTTGTACTCGACCAGCTTGGCGAGCAGCGCCCGTTCTGCTTCGGCCTCTTCCTCCAGGTCGTGGTTTTCGCTGGGATCAAACGGCATCAGCCGCTCATCCGTCCCGCTGCGCAGATAGGGGGAGCGCCAGTGATCGGGAAAGCGGTAGGGCTGGTCGCCAAACAGAATGCCCAGCACGTCGTCCGATTCCAGCGGGAGGAAGTGGTCGTATTCGTCCCGCCTGCCTCCTTCGGACAGGTTGATGTGCTCAAACGAATAGCGAAGGTAGTGCTGCCCCGTCTCTCGATTCTTGACGATCGAGTAGGTCTCAAAATCGGTGTGCTCCAGCTCTTTCACCGTCTCCAGGCGGGAGAGGAATTCCTGACGGTCACAGGGTACCAAATGATTCACAGCGGTTCGCTCCTTTGTACCGGATCGCTTTTCATCATAGCAAAAACGGGCGGCGGCTGACAACGAACGGGGCGCAGGCGGGGAGTCCCGCAGGGAACGGCGAACGGACAGGGTTGTCCAGCGCAAAAAGAGCCTAGCAGCTAGGCTCCTTTTCATGTAAGCGCCCGTTTAGTTGCAGTCGTTCGAACATCCGACGATGACCAACAGGATAAACAGAACGAGCACCAGCGCGAACGTGTCACCGAAAATGCCGGATCCGCAGAAGGAAGTACTCATTGTTGTTTCCCCTCCTTTCCGTTATGCTTCAGTCTATACACGAATGTGCCGGTTGTTGTGGGCGGATGACCAGCTTCACAAAAATGGGCGGGGGTCACGGGCTGGAGAAAATAGACAAATTCTTCATTGACGCGGGGAGAGGGGGGTGTTAAGATACATTCAAACATCGTTGCCGTTTGACAAAACCGCATAAGAGATAGTGACGACTCTTATCCAGAGAGGCAGAGGGACTGGCCCAATGAAGCCTCGGCAACCGGATTACCAGGTGCCAATTCCAGCAAAGCCGTGTGCTTTGAAAGATAAGAGGATGGTCATGCGTGTATGTTTCGCGGACAAATCCTCTTCTGGCACACAGGAGAGGATTTTTTGCTGTACTCGAACCGATACGTTTGTGAGTTTGTGAGAAAAGGAGTCTGCCCATGAAACCAAGTCTTCGCGAACAGCTTTACCGGAAAATTCTGATTCTGGACGGTGCGATGGGGACGATGCTGCAGCAGGCCAGTCTGACCGCCGACGATTTTGGCGGCGAGGCCTACGAAGGCTGCAACGAGCTGCTCAATCTCACCCGCCCCGACGTGATCCGCTCCATTCACGAAAAATACCTGGAGGCGGGCGCCGACATCGTGGAGACCAACACGTTTGGCGCCACCTCCATCGTCCTGGCCGAGTACGACGTGGCGGAAAAAGACCTGGAGATCAACATCGCCGCGGCCCGGCTGGCGCGGGAAGCGGCTGACGCCTATTCCACCCCGGAGTGGCCGCGTTACGTCGCCGGCTCGATGGGACCGACGACCAAGACGCTGTCCCTGACGGGAGGCGTCACCTTCGAAGAACTGGTGGAAGCGTACTACCGGCAGGCGAAAGGGCTGCTGATCGGCGGCGTGGATGCGCTGCTTTTGGAAACCTCGCAGGACACGCTGAACGTCAAGGCCGGGGGCATCGGCATCCGCCGGGCGTTCGCGGAGCTGGGGAGGGAAGTGCCGGTGATGGTCTCCGGCACGATCGAACCGATGGGCACGACCCTGGCCGGTCAAACCGTCGAAGCGTTCTACGTCTCGCTGGAACATCTGAAGCCGATTACCATCGGCCTGAACTGTGCCACCGGCCCGGAGTTCATGCGCGACCATCTGCGCACGCTGTCCGGTCTGGCCCAGTGCGGGGTAAGCTGTTATCCCAACGCCGGCCTGCCGGACGAAAACGGCCATTACCACGAGACGCCGCACGGACTGGCCGCCAAGATGCGGGCGTTTGCCGAGCAGGGCTGGCTCAACGTCGCCGGAGGCTGCTGCGGCACGACACCGGAGCATATCCGCGCGCTGGCGGAAGCGTTGAAGGACTGCAAGCCCCGCGTCCCCGCCGGACAGCCGGTCAGCGCCGTGTCGGGGATCGAGGTCGTCTACGTGGAACCGGACAACCGGCCGCTGCTCGTCGGCGAACGGAGCAACGTGATCGGGTCGAAAAAATTCCGCGACCTGATCGCGGCCGGGCAGTACGAGGAAGCGTCAGACATCGCCCGCGCCCAGGTGAAGCGGGGGGCGCAGATCATCGACATCTGTCTCGCCGACCCGGACCGGGACGAGTACGGGGACATGGAGAAGTTCCTGCAGTTTGTCGTCAAAAAGGTGAAAGCGCCGCTGATGATCGACTCCACCGACGTGCGCGTCATGGAGCTCGGGCTAAGGTACTCGCAGGGCAAGGCCATTCTCAACTCGATCAACCTGGAAGACGGGCTGGAGCGGTTTGAACAGGTGGTGCCGCTGATTCACCAGTACGGCGCAGCCGTCGTCGTCGGCACGATCGACGAGACCGGCATGGCGGTCAGCCGGGAGCGGAAGCTGGAGGTGGCCAAACGCTCCTACGACCTGCTGGTCAACCGGTTCGGGGTCAACCCGCGCGACATCATTTTCGACCCGCTGGTCTTTCCGGTGGGCACCGGCGACGAGCAGTACATTGGCTCCGCCCGCGAGACGGTGGAAGGCCTCCGCCTGATCAAGGAGGCGATGCCGGAGAGCAAGACGATTCTCGGCATCAGCAACGTCTCGTTCGGGCTGCCGGCGGCCGGACGGGAGGTGCTGAACGCCGTCTTCCTCTACCATACGACCTTGGCCGGGCTCGATTACGCCATCGTCAATACGGAGAAGCTGGAACGCTACGCCTCCATTCCCGAAGAGGAGCGGAGACTGGCAGAGGCGCTCCTGTTCGAGACCAATGACGAGACGCTGGCAGCCTTTACCGAGTTTTACCGGCAGAAGAAAAAGGAAGTCCGGGTGGAAGCGTCGTCGCTCACGCTGGAAGAGCGGCTGGCCCGGTACGTGGTGGAAGGCTCCAAGGACGGGCTGATCGACGACCTCAAGCGGGCGCTGGAGAAATACACGCCGCTGGAAATCATCAACGGCCCGCTGATGGCCGGGATGGAAGAAGTGGGCCGGCTGTTCAACGCCAACCAACTGATCGTCGCGGAGGTGCTGCAGAGCGCCGAGGTGATGAAGGCGTCCGTATCGTTCCTGGAACCGTTCATGGAAAAGACGGAGACGGCCACCAAAGGAAAAATCCTGCTGGCGACGGTAAAAGGGGACGTGCACGACATCGGCAAAAACCTGGTGGAGATCATCCTCGCCAACAACGGGTACGAGGTGGTCAACCTGGGGATCAAGGTGCCGCCGGAGCAGTTGATCGCCGCCTGCCGCGAAGAGCGGCCGGACGCGATCGGCCTGTCGGGCCTGCTGGTCAAGTCGGCGCAGCAGATGGTGATTACCGCCCAGGACCTGCGGGCAGCCGGCATTGACGTGCCGCTTTTGGTAGGCGGCGCGGCCCTTACCCGCAAGTTTACCTCCAACCGGATCGCGCCGGAGTACAAGGGAATCGTGCTGTACGCCAAGGACGCGATGGACGGGCTGGACCTGGTCAACCGCCTGCAGGACCCCGCAGAACGGGAAAAGCTGCGCGCGGCCCAGCAGGCGGTGGAAGAGGAAGCGTCGACTCCGCCGCAGGCCGAAGCAGCGGCGGCATCGCTCAAGCCGAAGCGCTCCGCCGTCAGCCGCACCGTGCCGGTCCACGTGCCGCCCGACTGCGAGCGCCACGTGCTGCGCCACTATCCGATCAGCCATCTGCAGCCGTACCTCAACCTGCGGATGCTTCTCGGCAAGCATCTCGGCGTCCGCGGCAACGTGGAGAAACTGCTGGAGGCCGGGGACGAAAAAGTGACCGGGCTGTATCAGTTGGTGCAGGAACTGCTGGCGGAAGCCAAGCGGGACGGCACGATCACGGCGCACGGGATGTATCAGTTTTTCCCAGCCCAGGCGGATGGCGACGACATCCTCGTCTACGATCCGCGCGATCACAGCCGTCTGCTGGAGCGCTTCCGCTTTCCCCGCCAGCCGGAGGAGCCGTTTCTCTGCCTCTCCGACTTCCTCCGACCGGTGGAGAGCGGCGAGATGGATTACGTCGGGTTCCTGGCGGTGACGGCCGGCTCCGGCATCCGCGAGCGCTCCGCCCTTTTGAAAGAGCGGGGCGACTACCTCCGCTCCCACGTCCTGCAGGCGCTGGCGCTGGAATTGGCGGAAGCCTTTGCGGAACGGGTGCACCACGTGATGCGGGACGTCTGGGGCTTCCCCGATCCGGCGGAGATGACCATGCTGGAGCGGTTTGGCGCCCGTTACCAGGGGATTCGCGTCTCGTTCGGTTACCCGGCCTGCCCCAACCTGGAGGATCAGGCCAAGCTGTTCCGTTTGTTGAAACCGGAGGACATCGGCATCCAGCTTACGGAAGGATTCATGATGGAGCCGGAAGCGTCCGTCTCGGCGATGGTCTTCGCCCATCCGGAGGCGAGGTACTTCAACGCCGGCCCGTCCGTGTTTGACCTATAGGCGTTTCACAGAGCAATGGGAGAGAAGGGATGGATTTGACAACGAAAAAAGATTTGCGCGAATATTTGCAAGACCACCTGCTGGTCGGCGACGGGGCGATGGCGACACAGTTGTACCGCTCGGGGGTTCCGGTGGGCGTCAGTTTCGAGGAACTGTGCCTGACCAATCCGCGCCTGGTGCACGACGTTCACAAGGCGTACTACGAGGCGGGGGCGCGCATGATGGAAACCAACACGTTCGGCGCCAATCGGGACGCGCTCGCCCGCTACGGACTGGAGCACAAGGTGACGCGCATCAACCGCGTCGCCGTCACGATCGCCCGCGAGGCGGCGCAGGACGACGCCTATGTCGTCGGCAGCATCGGCTCCATCCTCGCCGGACGGGTGCGGAAAAAGGTGCTGGACGAGTACCGCGACCAGTTTGAAGAACAGGCGATCGCGCTGCTGCACGCCGGAGTGGACGGCTTGATTCTGGAAACGTTTCTCGACCTGGAAGAGCTCCTGCTCGCCATCGACGTGATCCGCCCGCTCACGGGCCTGCCGCTGATTTGCCAGTTGGCGACGCTGGACGTGGGGCGGACCCGTGACGGCTACACGCTGACGGAGGCGTTTTCCCACCTGCAGAAGGCGGGAGCGGACATCATCGGCCTCAACTGTCGGCTGGGGCCGGCAGAGATTCTCCGCTCGTTCGAGAGCGCCCGCGTGCCGGATGGGGCGCTGCTCTCCGCCTTTCCCAACGCGGGACGGCTCGGCTTGAGCGACGGCGAGTACGCCTACAAGTCCTCGCCGGAATACTTCGCCGAGAGCGCGCTGCGCCTCCGGGAACAAGGGGTGCGCCTTTTGGGCGGCTGCTGCGGCACCACGCCGGACCACGTCCGGGCCATGGCGGAAGCGCTGAAGGGGCTTGCTCCGCAGGCGCGCGTCAACCCGCCCGACGAGTTGACGGAGCGGCCGTCCGTTTCCTCGTTCAGCGTCAGGGACCGGCAGAAACCCAGCATCGTGGAGCGGGTCAAGACCGGCACGACGATCATTGTGGAGTTTGACCCGCCGAAGGATCTGGATACGGAAGGGTTTTTGACCGGCTGCTGCGAGCTGCACAAGGCGGGGGCGGACGCCATCACCCTGGCGGACAACTCACTGGCCAACGTGCGGATGAGCAACATGGCGCTGGGCGCGATCATGAAAAGCCAGTACGGCATAGACCCGCTCGTCCACATCGCCTGCCGGGACCGTAATCTGATCGGGCAGCAGTCCCACTTGATGGGCCTGCACGCGCTCGGCATCGACCAGGTGCTGGTGGTAACCGGCGACCCCTCCCGCTTCGGCGATTTGCCGGGAGCCAGCTCGGTGTTTGACGTCACCTCGTTTGACCTGATCCGCATGGTCAAACAGCTCAACGAAGGCATCTCGTTCTCCGGCCGTCCGCTGAAACAAAAGGCGCAGTTCATCGTGGGGGCGGCCTTCAACCCCAACGTGCGCCACATCGAAGCCGCGATCAAACGGCTGGAGAAAAAGGTGGAAGCCGGGGCTGACTTCATCATGACGCAGCCCGTCTACGACGCGGAGTCGATCCGGCTCGTCCACGAGGCGACGAAACACATCGGCATCCCGGTGTTTATCGGGATCATGCCGCTGACCAGCTCGCGCAACGCGGAGTTTCTGCACAACGAAGTGCCGGGCATCAAGCTCTCCGACGAAGCGCGGGAGCGGATGAAGCGGGTTCAGGGAGAAGCGGCCAGACAGGAAGGTCTCAAGATGGCCAAGGAGCTGCTGGATGTGGCCATCACCTATTTCAACGGCATCTATCTGATCACGCCCTTCAACTACTACGCGATGAGCGTGGAGCTGATCCAGTACGTGCGGCAGCAGAGCCATCTGCTGAAAGCGGCCGCGAAGGCCTGACACCTGCAACCATCCATGCAAAAAAGGCTCGGGCGGCGGTATCGCGATCGGAACCGTCATGCCGGAGCCTTTTCATTTGTTTTGGGCATGCAGGCCGTCTGCCGTTCCTTCCGGCGCACATGTGACGACACTCACTCGCGTTTCGGATCGAGCGGATGCCACCCTTTCTCGCGCAGGAACCGGCTCAGTTCGCCGAACATCGCCAGCCGTTCTTCGCGCGTGTAGGAGGCGTTGGCGCCGCTGGTGGAGGGGATGACGAACAGATGGCTGCCGGCCCATTCGCCGGTTCCGAAGGCGAGCTGCGGCTGCAGGCCGAGCGAGACCGGTTCCTTTTTGCGGCCGGTGGCGTGGCGGAACGCGGTGATGCCGTTGAAGCAGATGACCCGCGGACGATACGTCTGGACCATCTGCCGGAACTGTTCCGCTCCGGTCGTGAAATCCGCTTCCCGCAAATCGCCGGAGGAGCGGGTGGGGCGGGAGACCAGATCGGTGATGCCGTAGCCGTACTCGAGCAGGCGCGCCGTCTCTTCCGGCTTTAGCTGCCGGTGCGTGAGGCCGCCTTCGTACAGCCCGCGCCAGAACAGATTGGCCGGATTGGCGTAGTGAAAGCCGGCTGTCGCCGACACGCGGCCCGGATTGATACCGCAAAACAGCACTGTCAGATCGCGGCGGATGTAGGTGGGCAGCCATTTTTCCGTAAAGTGAACCAACCGTTGTCCCTCCTTTCGCCCCATTGTACCACAGCGAAAGCGGATTTCCCTTCCGGCCCAAAAAATGCCGGGATCGGCGGCGGGCAAAGAAAAGAGCGCCTCGAAACGCGAGGCGCCCGGTGTTCTTACAGCTTGTAGATGTCCGTGTACTTGGTTTCCAGATAGTCCATCAGGTACGACGCGTTGATCCCCTCGCCGGTGATCTCCTTCACCAGCTCGTTCGGGCTCTTCATCTTGCCGTACTGGTGAATGTGCTCCTTCAGCCACTGACGGATCGGTCCGAACTCGCCCTTGGCCACCAGGTCGTCGTAGCCGCTGATCTCCCGGCGCATCACATGGGTGAACTGGGCGGCGTAGACGTTGCCCAACGAGTAGGTGGGGAAGTAGCCGAAGCTGCCGCCCGCCCAATGCACGTCCTGCAGCACGCCTTCCTTGTCGTTGGCCGGCACGATGCCGAGGTACTCCTTCATTTTTTCGTTCCAGATGGCAGGCAGGTCGGCCACGTCGATCGTCCGGTTGATCAGCCCTTTTTCAATCTCGTAGCGGATCATGACGTGCAGGTTGTACGTCAGTTCGTCCGCTTCCGTGCGGATAAACGACGGGGTAACTTCGTTGATCGCGCGGTAGAACTGCTCGACGTCGACGCCGGCAAACTGGGCCGGGAAGGCCTTCAAGAGATCGCCGTAGAAATGTTTCCAGAACGGCAGGCTGCGGCCCACCATGTTTTCCCAGAAGCGGGACTGGGATTCGTGGATGCCCATCGAAGTGCCGTCGCACAGCGGCGTGCCCAGCAGCTCCGGATTGATGTTTTGCTCGTACATGGCGTGGCCGGCTTCGTGAATGCAGCTAAACAGCGCCGAGTTGAAGTCGTTCGGGTGGAAACGGGTCGTGATCCGGACGTCGCCCGGGTTGAACGACGTGCAGAACGGGTGTACGCTGCGATCCATACGGCCGGCCTGGAAGTCGTACCCGATCCGCTCCAGCACAAAGCGGCTGAACGCTTCCTGCTCGCTCTCCGGGAAGTGCTTCTTCAGGAAGGACGTGTCCGGCTTGTTCGGCGACTCGGCGATGGCTGCCACCAGCTTGACGGTTTTCTCGCGCAGGGTGGCAAACATCGGGTCCAACTGGTCCACGGTCATGCCCGGCTCGTACAGATCAAGCAGGGTGTTGTACTTGTTCCTGCCGTCGTAGCCCCAGTAGTCGATAAACTCAAGCTGGAAGTTGACGATCTTTTCCAGATAGGGGCGGAACATGGCGAAGTCGCTGTTGGCCCGCGCTTCCTCCCAGATGGTCTCGGCCTGCGAGGTCAGCACCACAAATTCCCGGTACCGGTCTGCCGGGATTTTCTTGTTGCGGTCAAACTCTTTCTTGCACTCCAGCACGGTCGCCCGGGTGATGGCGTCGAGCGATTCCAGCGCGGCCGGTTCGCTCAGCGCCTCCAGGTGTTCCTCCATCTCCTTGGAGGTGGCCAGTTTGAACTGCTCGCTGGACAGCACGCCGATCACCTCGGAGCGGGCGTCCATCCCTTTGCGCGGCGCCTGCGTGCGCATGTCCCAATGCAGGACGGCGAGCGCCTGGCTGTAGCTGGTCATTTTTTTCACGTACTCGCGAAAGGCGGCTGCGCGTTTTTCCACAGAGCTTGTCATAGGGTTCCTCCCTTTGCTATGTAGGATGCACATACAGTCAAAAAATTTTTACTACTTCCATCCCTCTATTATACCCGATCTGATGGAAAAGGAAAGATACGAGCTAGCTCACACGCCTGTTTGTCGTTATAATCGTTATGGAATACGCTATGGCAGAGAACAACGACAGGAGAATGAAGATGAGTCAGAAAAACCCCCAATGGGAACAAGAAATTGCGAAACGGCGCACCTTTGCGATTATCTCCCACCCGGACGCGGGCAAGACGACCATGACGGAAAAGCTGCTGTACTACGGCGGAGCGATCCGTGAAGCCGGGATGGTCAAAGGGCGGAAGAACTCCAAGCACGCCACCTCCGACTGGATGGAAATCGAAAAGAAGCGCGGCATCTCCGTCACCTCCAGCGCGATGGATTTCGAATACAAGGGGCACCGCATCAACATTTTGGATACGCCGGGCCACCAGGACTTCAGCGAGGACACGTACCGGACGTTGACGGCGGCCGACGCCGCGGTGATGATCATCGACGTGGCCAAAGGGGTGGAGGCGCAGACGATCAAGCTGTTCAAGGTTTGCCGGATGCGCGGCATCCCGATTTTTACCTTTATCAACAAGCTGGACCGGCACGGCAAGGACCCGTTCGAGCTCCTGGAAGAAATCGAACGGGTGCTGGGCATCCGCTCCTATCCGATGAACTGGCCGATCGGCATGGGCAGCCACTTCAGCGGCGTGTACGACCGGATGAAATCGCGCGTGGAGCTGTATCAGGACGGCTCGCAGCATGAGGACATCCGCTTCTTCGAGGTAAGCGGCCCGGACGATCCGCTGATCGGCGAACGCGTCGGCCAGGACCTGTGGCAGCAGCTTCAGGAGGAAATCGCCCTGCTGGACGTGGCGGGCGACGCCTTCGACATGGAACTGATCGGCAAAGGGGAGCTGACCCCCGTCTTTTTCGGCAGTGCGATCAACAATTTCGGGGTGCAGACGTTCCTCGACAACTTTTTGCAAATGGCTCCGCCGCCGTCGCCCAAGAAGAGCAGCGTCGGCCTGATTGATCCGTACAGCCATCCGTTTTCCGGCTTCATTTTCAAAATCCAGGCCAACATGAATCCGGCGCACCGCGACCGCGTGGCATTTCTGCGGATTTGTTCGGGCCGCTTCGAACGCGGCATGACCGTCAAGCACGTGCGCCTGGGCAAGGAGATCAAGCTGGCCCAGCCGGTGCAGTTCATGGCCCAGGACCGGGAGATCGTGGAGGAGTCGTACGCCGGTGACGTCATCGGCCTGTTCGACCCGGGCATCTTCCAGATCGGCGACACGCTCTGCGTCGGCCAGCCTTTCGAGTACGAAGAGATGCCGCACTTCTCGCCGGAGTTCTTCTCCCGGGTCATGGTGAAGGACGCGATGAAGCACAAGCAGTTCCAAAAAGGGATCATGCAGTTGACGGAGGAAGGAACGGTGCAGTTGTTCCGCACCTACCCGATGGAGGAGCTGATCCTCGGCGTGGTCGGGGTGCTTCAGTTTGAAGTGCTGGAGTACCGGCTGAAAGCGGAGTACGGGGTGGAGATCACGCTGACCCGCCTGCCGTACCAGATCGCCCGCTGGCTGGAAGGAGAAAAAGCGGCGCTGGACGCGCTGAAGAACAAAACCGTGACGGACCGCTACGGCCGGCCGGTGATGCTGTTTGAGAGCGAGTACCAACTGCGGATGGCGATGGAGAAGTATCCGAACATCAAGTTCCACGAAAGCTCGTTGGGCTTGAAATCGGTGCATGCGTAGACGCCGGCCGTGCACAGAGCGCAGAAAAACAGACGTTTTCGCCCAAGCTGGTGCGAATGACATTCCCGAGACCGAGACTCTCCCTTAGGGAGAGTCTCCCACTTTACGGAAAAATGGCTGCCCACCTACATCCGCCGCGATCTAACGGTACTGTTTTGCGGCATCAATCCGGGCCGCGTGTCGGCGACAGCCGGCTTTCACTACGCCAATCCGGCCAATCTGTTTTGGCGCGGACTGTACGAAGGCGGCCTCACGCCCCGGCAGCTAAAGCCGGAAGAGACGGCCCGCCTGCTCGAGTACGGCTACGGCATCACTGATCTGGTCTCCCGCCTCACCCGCTCCTCCGGCGATTTTGTCTAGCGCCTGATAATCCCTTCAAACGCGCCTTCCAATACCTTCTTTCCCGCCTGGTTAAAGCACTCCACAGCGGCAGCGATTTCCACTTTGATTTCCTGCCGTTCATAACGGGTGACGGTAACTTCACAGCGGATCGTGTCTCCCGTAAACACCGGCCTGAGAAAGGTAAACTCCATTTTTCTGGCAAGAACATGCAAGTCCCCACCGATTTTTGTCGGCAAGGTTGCGGTGAGCAAACCATGTACCATGAAACGCCCATGTTCGTCAGGCGTAATATGGTGCGCGCCGTTGTCGCCGGAAATTCTGCAAAACTCTTGCACATCCTGCTCGGTAAATGTTCTCTCCCACGTTAGGACATCGCCTGCCTGCATAAGCTTCCCCCTTTCTTCATCATGAATGATAACCTTCCGTTGTCCAAACGCGAGGCTTGCTACTCCGCTCCATCCATTCCCTGGTTGGCGGCTGATAGGGTGTAGTGGCAATCAGATCATCACCACGCCAGCTTGCGGCTTTGGAGCGCAGCATTTCATCAAGCAGGATGGGGACAAATTCGTCCGGTTGCAGCTGGAACGAGTAGCGGGCAAAATCCCGGAACCATCCACACGATGGGAGGTAGGTATCGATTTCATCTTTTGACAGTCCGTCGTACATCATCAGGGTATAGGCAAAAATTCTCTTGCAAGCGTGCCATGCCATCTTTTCCGGCGCATGGAGCCACTTTTCCAGCCGATTTCTCGCATGATCAATCGCAACCAGAGGATTATCCAACGCAGGACCATGGCCGGAGTAGGCGTGTCGAATCGGAAGACTGGCCAGCCGCTCCAGGCTTTCGATTGATTGCTGAACGGCAGCGACTCCTTCACGAAAGATATTGATCCAGCCGATGTCATTCTTATGGAAAAGATCGCCACAAATCAATACCTTCTCCTCAGGTTCGTACAAAGAGATATGCCCCAATGTATGACCAGGCGTGTGAACAACCTGCAGGATTCGGCGTCCTGTATGAATTTCATCGCCGTCAGATAGTCTTCTGTCGATCCGGTACTGCTCTACAGGCTGGTCCAACCACTCGGCACAGCATGCCTCCGGGTAGCCATGTTTGCACTGGAAACATACGTTCAAAAAAGAGAACCACGTGACAGTTTCCGCTTCCCAACACATTTTGATTGAGCGATCGTTCATTTTTGGCATTATACAAAATATTCCGTCAAAATGTCAACGTAGAAAACGCGAATACCACCCCGAGGAAATCAACATTACCCGTAAACCAAGCGTCCCGTCCCACTAAGACAGTGAGACGGGATGTTTCTTGGCTGCTTTTTGGGATTCAATCATTCGGGGTGCCTCTTTTGAGACAGCCCCTTTTCTATGGGGACGACCTGCTTCATATAGATAGGAGATAGAGAGGGGAGTGGAAGGGAATGCGAATTCTCCTGTTTGTCGTCTTGTTTCTCGTGTCGTTTGACATGCATGCGCAGACGCCGCTGCTCGCGCCGTACATGCTCGTGCTGGGGGCGTCGGGGGCGATGATCGGCGTGGTCCTGGGGGCGTACGCGATCAGCAATCTGGGCGGCAACCTGATCGCCGGACCGTTTTTGGATCGCTTTCCGAAAAAGTGGTTTGTCGCCGGGGGACTGCTCCTGGCCGGGCTGATCCTGAGCGGCCAGGGAGTGGTGCAGGTGCCGGAGCATTTCTTCGTGCTGCGCCTGATCCTGGGGTTTTTGATGGCGTTTGTCTCGCCGGCCTGTTTTGCCATGCTGGGGGAAACCGGACGGACGAGGGCGGAGCAGGGCGAACTGATGGCGAAAAACGGGATGGTGCTGACGACGGCGGCGATTGTCTCGCCTGCGGTGGGCAGCTTCTTCGCGGTGCAGTTTGGCTACGGGCAGTCGTTTGTCATCCTGGGCGGCATCATGGCGGCTGCCGGGGTGTTTGCCCTGCTGGTCCTGCCCGGCCGTCGAGCGGACGGCCGGAGCGTTTCCGACAGCGCTGCCAGCACCGCCAACAGCGCTGCCGTTGCTGCCCGCCTGCCGCAACAATCCTCTTTGATGGCCGTGGTGGCAAATCCGTACCTCTATCCCGCCTTTCTCGGCGGGTTTGCCGTCGTCTACGCGCAGGGGACGCTGATTTACGAGGTCCCGCTGCTGATCCAACGGCACGATCTTTCGCCTTCGGTGACGGGCATTTTGTTCAGTCTCAAGGGATTGGGGGCACTGGCGACGCTCAGCCAGTTCTGGCTGGCCCGCACGTCCCCGGAGCAGCGCACGCTGGTCGGCCTCTGCCTGATGAGCCTGCTGACGTATGGGCTGGCGATCGGCCTGGATGTGTCGCTGTATCTGATGATGTTTCTGTTCGGCATCTGCTCCGGCCTCCTGTTCCCGGCTTTGTCCACCATCCTGATGCTTCACGTGCCGCGCGACCTGTACGGGAGCGCGTTCAGCCTGTTTTCCGCTGTCACCTCCGCCGGTGCCATTCTCAGCCCCATCGTGGCGGGCATCATCGACAACTGGAACCACTCGTTTTTTATCGTCTTCTTCGTCACCGGCGGCGCGTTTTTGCTCGGCGGTCTGCACCGGCTGATCCAGCAGGGAGCGGCATCGCCGATCGATCGCTAAACGGGCGGGAGGCGTCCCTCCCTCACTTTTCAACGTCGTCGGCCGGAGTAGGTCCTTTCGCCACCGGCAGGTCGTAGGAGCACCAGTCGCTCCAACTGCCGGGGTACAGTTTGGCGTCGGTCCGGCCGGCGGCGTGCAGGGCCAGGAGGTTGGTGCAGGCCGTCACGCCGGAGCCGCAGTAGACGATGATCTCCTGTCCGTCCAAGGGGGCAAACCGCTCCCGCAGCCGTTCAGGCGGCAGCATCGTGCCGTCCGCGGAGAGATTGTCCTTGTAAAAGAAGTGCAGGGCGCCGGGGATGTGTCCCGCTTTCGGATCGAGCGTTTCCTGTTCGCCGCGGTAGCGTTCGCCGGCGCGGGAGTCGAGCAGCGCCGTCCGTTCGCCGCGTTCCTGCACGCCGCGGATGTCCACCAGCATGTCCGGCTGCAGACGGGGGACAAAGGTGCGCGGGGCGGGAGTGGGCACGTCGGCCGTCACCGGGTAGCCGGCCCGCTTCCAGGCGGCAAATCCGCCGTCCAGCACGGCCGCCTTCTCGTGCCCCAGGTAGCGGAGCAGCCACCAGAGCCGGCCGGCCATGGACATCTCCTGGTCGTCGTAGGCAATCACGGTGACGCTCTCGTCAATACCCGCGCGGGACAGCCGGGCGGCGAGCGCTTCCGGATCGGGCAGCGGATGGCGTCCGCCATGCGTCTGTTTGGGGCCGGACAGGTCCCGCTCCAGATGGAAATAGAGGGCGCCGGGGATGTGCTCCTGGCGGTACTGTTCCTCGCCCAGGGCGGGGTTGTTCAGGGCAAAGCGGCAGTCGATAACGATCAGCCGGTCGTCCTGCAGGTGTTCGTACAGCCAACGGGGGGTAACGAGCGGTTGCATGATTCACCCTTCTTTCTTTTTTCTTCCATGATAGCAGATGGGTTGTCCCCGCGGCTATAACCGCGATCGCGTTTCCGAAAATCAGCGGGATGCGGAGGATTTCACGCAAAACGCTCGCAGCGGACCATTTTCTCAATGTAAGAACAGGAGGGTTCCAACTAGAACGGGACCAAAGTCACATGAAAAATCTGCCAAAATCATATTGACAATGATTATCACTATCAAATATAATTTCTTCGTAACAATAATTGAAAATGATTTTCATTATTAACAAAATGCCTTATTGGGAGAGAAGGTGCCGATGATGAATCGTTCAGGAATCGAATGCAACCGTACCAGCACCCCTGTTTCTGATTCCATTGTTGCTTGCGTGGGAAACACTCCGCTGGTTCACCTGAAGAGGCTGTTTTCGGGCAGCCAGGTGGACGTTTTCGCCAAGCTGGAGCTGATGAATCCCGGCGGCAGCATGAAGGACCGTCCGGCTCGCTATATCATCGAGCAGGGACTGAAGGACGGTACCATCCATGAGAAAACGCACCTGATTGAAAGCACCTCCGGCAATCTGGGCATCGCCATCTCCATGATGGCACGCGTGCATGGATTGACTTTCACCTGCGTGGTCGATCCCAAGATTACCAAGACAAACCTGGCCATTCTCAAGCAGCTGGGAGCCCGTATTGACATGGTTCAGGAACCGGATGACCAGGGAGGGTATTTAAAGACGAGGATCAGGCGTGTACAGGAACTGCTGCAAACGACTCCAAACGCCTATTGGATCAATCAGTATGCCAACGAGAACAACTGGAAGGCGTACTACTACGGCACAGCCAGCGAAATTTTGGAACAAGTCAGCGGCTCGATTGATTACCTCGTCATGGCCGTCAGCACAACCGGAAGTATTCTGGGAACGGCGAGACGGATTCGGGAAGCGTATCCACACGTCAAAGTGATCGCCGTCGACGCGGTCGGTTCCGTCATCTTCGGAGCGCCTCCCGCCCCGCGCGAACTTCCCGGCATCGGTTCCAGCCGCGTTCCGGAGCTCCTCAGGAGGGAGGAAATCGACGAGGTTGTCTATGTGAACGACGCCGAATCGGTATCGGGCTGCCGCGACCTGTTGGCTGCCGAAGGGATTTTTGCCGGCGGCTCGTCGGGCTCGGTCATCGCGGCCATCCGGAAGATCATCGCGTCGGTACCGGCCGGTTCCCGCGTGGTCACGATTCTCCCTGACAGGGGAGAACGTTATTTGGACAGTGTGTACGATGACGCCTGGGTGCAAAAGCTCAGCCGCTCAACCGTATCGGTATGACAGCAAAAGGAGAGGAAATCGACATGTCTCGCCATCATTCCATCTTGTATTTGAGCAAGGAAGACATCATCGCGCTGGGAGGAAACGCTTCCGATCTGTACGTCACGGCTGTAAGCAGGGCGCTGGAGCTGCATGCCAAACGCGATTTCGTGCAGCCGCTGAAACCGTACCTGCGCGTCAACGAAAACGACGGGCATATCGCCGACCGCATCATCGCGATGCCGGCCTACATCGGCGGAGAAGCGCCGGTGTCGGGGCTGAAGTGGATCGGAAGCAAGCACGACAACCCCAGTAGGAGGGGAATGGAACGCGCCAGCGGCCTCATCATCCTGAACGATCCCGAGAGCAACTATCCGATCGCCGTGATGGAAGCCAGCCTGATCAGCGGCATGCGCACCGCAGCCGTGACCGTCATTGGAGCGCGTTACCTGGCGAAAAAAGGATTTGAACGTGTCGCGTGCATGGGATGCGGCGTGATCGCCCGCATGCAGCTTCGGTCCATGCTGGAACAGTTTCCGCAGATTACCGCCATCCATCTCTTTGATCTGAACCCGGAAGCCGCTCGCGCATTGGCCGATCACTTGCGGGAAACGTATCCGTATGTAACGTTCGTGATCGCTCCGGATGCAGAAAGCGCAGTCCGGGCAGGGGAAGTGGTCATCACGTGCACAGTGGTGGACCAGCCGTACATTCCGTATGAATGGCTGCAAAAAGGGGCGTTTGTCAGCAACATTTCCATCATGGACGTACATAAAGAAGTGTTTATCAAGGCGGATAAAGTGGTCGTGGACGATTGGGATCAGGCAAACCGCGAGAAAAAAGTCATCAACCAGCTCGTTCTGGAAGGGAGGTTCTCGCGGGAGCAGCTTCATGCCGAGCTGGGGGAAATTCTGATCGGAGCGAAGGCCGGCAGGGAATCGGATGAGGAAGTGATCATCCTGAATCCGATGGGGATGGCGGTAGAAGACATTGCCAGCGCACAGGAAATCTACCGGAAGGCCGTCGCGGAAAACAAAGGCACCCGGTTACCTCTGTAATCCCGCCTGAAAGGAGGTACACCACGGATGGCTACCACGAAAGCGGAAAACATAGTGTTTTGCGATCTGATCAACGCGATGCTGCACGAGAATCTGCTGGGATTTCGGGAAAAGGGGATCGTGTCGTCCGCATGGATGAACGCATCGGGCAGCGGGCCGTACCCGCTGGACGAAGGGGAACGCTACTTTTATGTCCCGCTGGATGGGCAGCGAACGGTGATGTTTCGCGTATTCCCGCGGCGTTTTCTTCAAGCGTACAAGATCAGCCGATTGCCCGTCGTGCTGCTGACGGAGCGGGAAGGCAGCCTGACTGCGCAAGAGCTGCATCCGGCAGAATTCATGCGCGTCGTTGCCGATTCCGTATCCGAAGCGGAGCGTGCCGCCGCCTTGACCAACGTGCACGACTTTCTCGACGAATTGAGCGATGCCGTCCGGCATACGGAGCTGTCGCTTGCGGCCATGAGAGAGCATGCTATAAAACGAAATGAGTACGATTCTCCCTTGCTGCAGATGGAGCGGTTTTCCGCCCTTCGGGATCGGCCCTTTCATCCGACTTCGCGGGCGAAACGCGGGTGGAACGACGACGACTATCAGCGATACAGCCCGGAGTTTGGCCAATCATTCGGCCTGGATTGGATTGCGGTACGGCGCGATCATATCCAGGCGAGCACAGGTCAAGAGGCGGCCGCCTTCATCCTGAATGAATCGGAACGCGAGACGCTTCGCCTGGCAGCCGCACGTGCCGGCATCGACGACGAGAATTATCTACTGCTCCCCGTTCACCCCTGGCAGATGGAGCATGTGCTGCCGTCGCTTTACCAGACCGAGATGGCCCGAAAGATTTGCGTACCGGTCATTCGAGGGTTGGGCGCGTTTCAGGCGACGTCGTCCGTTCGCGCGCTGGCTGCCCCGGGAAATGAACAATACCACGTCAAGGTGCCGATTGGCATCTATTCCCTGGGAGCACTGCGTGTGCTTCCGCCGCGTTACCTTCACAACGGACAAAAGGGGCAGGCCTTGCTCAGGCAGCTCATCGAAAAAGACGCCCTGCTGCACAAACGGCTGCGTGTGTGCGACGAGTCCAACTGGTGGGGATATTCCGAACCGGACGGCGATCCGTTTGCTGACAAGCCGGGGCATCTCGCCTGCCTCATCCGGGAGTATCCGCGCGATCTGCTCGAGGATGAGCAAGTTGACCTGATCCCCATGTCTGCCCTGGCGGTGCTGGATCGCAGCGGGGAAAATCCGGTATTCGCCCAATGGGCGGCGAAGCGGTTTGGTGTGCAGACGGGCAAAACCGAGGTGCTGGCGCTGTTTCGCGAGATTGCCCAGGTCTTTGTCGAGACGACGCTCACGTGCTTCCGGTATGGAATCATGCCGGAAGTTCACGGCCAGAACGTGCTGGTGATCGTTCGGAATGAGCGGGCCTGCGGCTTGCTGCTGCGCGACCATGACACGATTCGCGTACATCTCCCGTGGCTGGAGCGGGAAGGCCTGGCTGATCCCGCGTATGTGGTCAAGCCGGGTACCCCCAACAGCCTGATCAACGAAACACCCGCCCACCTGCTCTCGTATTTTCAAACGCTCGGCGTGCAGGTAAATCTTTACGCCATCGCGGATGCGCTGTCCGCCTCGTACGCCATCGAGGAAGCCCTGTTCTGGCAGGAGATCAAAAGCGTGATCGGCATGTGCCTGTCCCATATCGATGTTCCGTCTGCGGTGCGGGACGTACTGCAGCAGCAGTTGGTGGAAAGCGAGACATGGCCTACCCGCCTGCTGCTGACCCCGCTCTTGAAGCGAACGGGAACAGGCGGAGGCAGCATGCCCGCCGGTGTCGGGACAACGATAAATCCGCTGAAATGTGTAGGGGCCGAAGATGAATCCATCCAGCTTCGCTGATCGAAACTTTCGCATGCTGTGGACGGGCCAGTTTTTCTCCATCTGCAGCTTGACCGTCATGGTTCCCCTCCTGCCCTTTTATCTCGCGGAGCTGGGAGCGGTGACCCCCGAAGCGAACGGGTTATGGACGGGGCTGTCCCTGGCGGCTCCCGCCGTGACGCTGTCGCTGTCTTCCCCGGTCTGGGGAAAGTACGGGGATCGCTTCGGAAGGAAGTGGATGGTCGTCCGGGCGCTGATCGGGATTGCGGCCAGTCTGGGATTGATGGGTCTGGCCCAAACCCCCATGCAGTTTTTCCTGGCGAGACTGCTCCAGGGCGCGTGCGGAGGGGTGGTGGATGCCGCCGCTGCCTTTACCGGATCGCAGGCGAGAGAGGGAACGGAAGGCCGCGTGATGGGAAGCCTGCAGAGCGCTACTGCGGCCGGTTCCCTCTTGGGGCCGCTTGTTGGCGGAACGTTGACGGATGTGTTCGGCTTTCGGCCGATTTTGTGGGCGACGGCGCTGCTGCTTGGTTTTTGCGGATTGGGGGCGGCGATGGTGCTGAAGGAACCACCTCGGGAGATGCACGTCCCTCATCGGGAGAACGTGTCGCTGCCTCACGCGTGGAGAAACGTGCTGCGGCACCGCCGAATGCGAAATGTCCTGGTGGCGGGGATGCTGGCTCAATTCGGAGCGTTTGGATTGGTGACGGTGTTTGCCCCCCGTGTGCAGGAAATGGTCGGATCTGCGTACGCCGCCAGTTGGGTGGGCGTGCTGCAGGCCGTGACCTGGGGCGCAACATTGTTCGGCTCCCTGTGGTGGGGGCGTTGCAACGACCGGATCCAGGTGGAAAAAAACGTGTGCGCCGCCTTGGCGGGATGCGGCGTAAGCGTGATGCTGCAAGCCATCCCGGCGAGCGTGGGCTGGTTGATTCCGCTGCGCGTCCTGCAGGGATTTTGCTTTGCCGCCCTGGTTCCGTCGATTTTCCTGGTGGTTGCAAAAGCGTCCCATGAAAAACAGAGGGGGGTTAACATAGGGATCTCCAATTCCGTTCTCGTCATGGGGCAAATTGCCGGCTCGTTATGGGGGGCCGCATTTGCCGCCTATCTTCCCATGGAATGGACATTTGCGATCATGGGGTTCTCGTTTATGGCAGGGGGTGTTTGGCTCGTCGCAAGCACCCGGCATGCCGTGTCCACTCCGTCCTTTACAACCATCATGATGAGGTGGAGAACGAACGATGACAAACAAATCGATCTCTGACACCGTTCACGCGTCGATCGATATCGGGCGCGTACGGGCTGAAACAGCAGCGGCGGAGAGACTGCTCAATGCGTATCTGCGTGAAACGGGCGCAGCGGATCCCAGACTGTCCCCGGATGATCCCCGGCTGGGAGACCTTCCTGCCGAGATTCTGGAGGAGATCACCGGACAGGGTGCGCCGATGCAAGTCGTGCTGGAGGCGACAGGAGTTGTCCTTCTGGGTTCGGTTTCCTATTACTCGCCGTTCGGCCATCATCGCTACGGCCGTTCGTTTTGGATCGCCCGGAACGACACCGCCGATGTCACGCGGATCGGCCACTGCCGTGAATTGGCCAAGGCGCTGCTGAATGAACTCGCGGCGTCCGCGACCCTTCCGCTCTCGCGAACCGATCTGGTCGACACGCTCTTGTCCCACCTGGAGAACTCGCTGGAGAAGACGCGCACATACGTCGAACGCAGTCTTCGGGAAGGCCGCTCCTTCTCGCAGTTGTCGGGTGCGGATCGCTTTTCTGCGGCAGAGCAGTCGCTCGTGTACGGGCATCCGTTTCATCCTGCTCCCAAGAGTTCGCAAGGCTTTTCGGCAGAAGATCTGCGCAGGTACGCGCCGGAGATGGGAGCGTCGTTTGTCCTGCACTACTTCGCCTGCGCGCCTGAAATCGTGCGGGAAGTGACTGTCGGTCCCGACGCGGCGGACGAATCATGGGCTCCTGCGGGGGTGCGGGAAGCGGCCGCGCAGCAGTTGGGGCCTTCCCGGCAGCATTACCGGCTGATCCCCTGCCATCCCTGGCAGGCGAACCACCTGAAACAATGGGGGGACGTGCAGGACCTGCTGGACAGCGGACTGCTGGTTGACCTGGGAGCACTCGGGGGGAACGTTTACCCCACATCGTCTGTCCGGACGGTGTGGGACCCGCGGCACCCCTATTTTTTCAAGCTGCCGCTGAATGTGCGCATCACCCATTTCATCCGTGTCAATCCGCTTGATCAATTGGAGCGAACGATGGATGCCAGCCGCGTGCTGGCGTTTCTGGCCAACCAGATGCCGTTTTCCGCGTTTACGATTTTGCTGGAAGCGGGGTATCGCACGATTGCGCCCGCCCATGTGACTGCCGAACAGCGGGAGAGACTGACGGAGAGTTTCGGGGTGATTTTCCGGGAGAATCCGATCACCGCACCTCAAGACGACGAGGTGCCCATCGTGGTCGCTGCCGCGCTGGAACAGCCGCCTTACGCGGAAGTGCCGCCGATCATCGAAGCGGTGCGAATGGCCGCCCGTCAATGCCCGCATCTCTCCTGGAGCGAGCTGTTGGAAAAATGGCTGAGACAGTATCTGGAGATGTCCCTTGTGCCGCTGTTATGGCTGTTTGTGGAACATGGCGTCAGCATGGAAGCGCACGTCCAGAATTCGATGGTCACGCTTCGCGACGGATGGCCGGTTCATTTCTACGTCCGCGATCTGGAAGGGGTCAGCATCGGGCGTACGCGCGCTCGCCAGCAGGCGATGTTCCAAAACCGGCTGGCGGAAGACAGTCCCGTGCTCTACACGGAGGAAGAAGCGTGGAATCGTTTCAAGTATTACGTCGTGGTCAATCATCTGGGCCATCTGATTCACACGCTGGCCTGCTGCGGGTCGACGGAGGAAACCGCTCTGTGGAAGATCGTGGCCGAGGTTGTTCACACATCGCCAGCCTTGCAAAACGGCAAAGACATCCTGCTCGATCTGATGCGGAATGAAGGACTGCCTGCCAAAGCCAACCTGATCAGCAGCTTTCATCAGCGCGGCGAACGGCCGTTGTATGTGACCATACCAAATCCGCTTGCACATGTTGGGGGGAACGTATGAATAACACACGCGTAGAGTTGGGGCATGATTTCGCCGACCGGGCATCCATCGTGGAAGCGGCGATTCAGTCAGACCAGTTTGTGGCGGTGCGGCGGCGAATTTTCCGCCAACTGCTTGAGGCACTGCTGTTCGAAGGCGTGATTGCCGCCGAGACGGAGGAAGCGGACAGCGAAGTGGTTTTCCGCATCCCGACCCAATCTGAAACAGGCGAACCGGTTGTCTACCTGTGCCGGGGACAGCGGCGATTTACGTTCGGACGAATCCGTCTGTCCGACACGCCGATCATCCGCATGGCTGGTGACGACTGCCGGGAAGCGGAATCACTCGCTCAATTCCTCCTGGAGATTCGCCGGTCGGTGGGAGCTGACGAAGGCCGACTGACGGCGTTCATCAACGAGCTGGAACATACGCTTCTCAACGACACGCTGGCGCAGCACCAGCGCCATCTGGAGGGAAGAGCGCTGCAGGCAGGCGGTTACGACGAGCTGGAAGGCGACATCATGGACGGCCATCCGTACCATCCCAGCTACAAGTCGAGAATCGGGTTCGATTACGAGGATCACTACGAGTATGGTCCCGAGTTCAAACGAGAGCTGCGTCCGCTCTGGGTGGCGGTGGCGAAAACGCATGCCCGTCTTGCGATCGCACGGGACCTGGAGTATCAGCGCTTTCTGCGCGAGGAGCTGGGAGAACGGCTGTTTGCCCGGTTTGCCCAGAAGCTCAGGAGCCGCTCTCTTGATCCGGACGACTATTGGTTTGTGCCCGTCCATCCCTGGCAGTGGAAAACCATCATCACGGTGCTGCTGGAGGATGTGCGGGAGAATCGTCTGGTGCTTTTGGGCGCATCCGAGGACGCTTATCGGCCGCAGCAGTCCATCCGAACGCTGGCCAACCATACGTCACCGGAAAAATCGTATGTCAAGCTGTCGATGAGTCTCATCAATACGTCGACCGGCCGCATCCTTGCGCCCCATACGGTATCCAATGCGCCCGCCATCTCCGATTGGCTGCGGGAGCTCGTCATGGCAGACCCGTTCCTGCTCGATGAGGCACGAGTGGTGCTGCTGCGCGAAATCATGGGGATTTCTTACGATCGTCCCGCCCTGTCCGATGTGGTGCAGTCCAAAACCTACGGCGTTCTGAGCTGCATCTGGCGGGAGAGTTTGCACCGCTTCCTGGAGGAGGGGGAAGAGGCCCTACCATTCAACGGTCTGTGCTCGGTCGATCACAGCGGTCGGCCGTTGATCGAGCCGTGGATTCGCCGATACGGAGCGGAGGCGTGGTTGACCAGGCTGTTTGAATCGAGCGTCCTGCCGATTGTCCATATGCTGTACGCCCATGGAATCGCCCTGGAGTCGCACGCGCAGAACATGGTGCTCATCCATCGGGAGGGAATGCCGGAGCGAATCGCACTGAAAGACTTTCACGACGGCATCCGTTTTTCCAAAAAACTTCTGGCCCAGCCGGACAAATGCCCGGCGCTGCTCGGTACACCGGAATACCATGCGCGGGTCAACCGCAATTCCTTCATCGAAACGGACAACCTGGCAGCGGTTCGCGACTTCATGCTTGACGCCTTTTTCTTCATTAATATGGGGGAGCTGGCCTTATTCATGGCGGACGCATTCGGCTACCCGGAGCAGACGTTCTGGGGCTTGGTGCGCCAGGTGATCGAAGCGTATCACAAGCGCTTTCCCCATCTGGCGGAACGCTATGCCGCATTCGATCTGTTTGTGCCCGTGATCGAGGTGGAGCAGTTGGCAAAGCGCCGCTTGTTCCCGGACACGGAGCTGCGGGTTCACAACGTGTCCAATCCCTTGGCGTGGTTGGCGTAACCACGCGGCGAAGGGAGAGTGTGTAAAGTGCTCAAGGAAAACGCGCTGAAACGCAAACTGAAAGAAGGAAAAGCCGTGTACGGCTTGTTTTGCTCGATTCCCTCCCCTGTCATGGTCGAACTGATCGGATGTGCGGAGTTTGATTTCGTGATCATTGATACCGAGCATGTCCTCATCAATCCGGAGACGCTGGAAAACATGATCCGGGCTGCCGAAACGGCCCATCTCACCCCGTTGGTACGCGTGGCCGATTCCCGGCCGGGAACGATTCTGCGCGTTCTGGACAGCGGCGCGCAGGGCGTGGTGGTGCCGCATGTCCAGAGCAGGGAACAAGCGGAGAGCATCGTCCGTTTCAGCCGGTACCATCCGCTGGGAAGCAGGAGTTTGAACAGCGGCCGTCCCGGGGCGTTTGGCAAGAACGACCTGGTCGCTTACATGGAGCGGGCCAATGCAGAAATCATGGTCGTCCCCATGATTGAGAGCAGGGAAGGGGTCGATCGGATTGACGACATCCTGTCAGTCTCCGGTATCGACATGGTGCTGGAAGGAGCGGCCGACCTCTCGCAATCGTACGGGGTGCCGTGGCAGACGCGCGGGGATACGGTGAAAGCGGCCCTGCGCCGGATCCACTCGGCCGCCGTTCGCCATGGGGTACCGTACTGCGCCATCCCGCGCGCGGAAGAGGACATGGCGCTGTGGTGGGAAAAAGGGGTGCGGGCCTATGTGCTGGGTGACGAGCGGGGCATTGCGTTCCGAGCGCTCCGGCATCAGCTTCGCACGTGGAAAGACCGGGAGAGAACGCGTGCGGAAGAGGACCGCTCATGAACCGCGTTGATCAAGGCTGCCGCTGGCTTGGCAGCTCAGCCATCCGTTTCTGGACGAAGACTGGTCGTGACGGGGACAGGAGGAGGTAAACATTGATGAATGTACTATCTTCGTTACAGGTGATGGAAGCCGAACGAATCTGCCTGCATGAAGAGCATGAACCTGCGAGGTTGGATGACACCTGCTCCGCTCTTTGCCAAGACGGCGTGCTGCGCCATCCGCCGCTGGCCATGCGGATGAAGGACGGGAGATACCTGATCCTGGACGGCGCCCATCGGACGGCAGCCCTGCGCCAGATGGGCTGCAGATGGATACCGGTGCAAGTGGTGGATCCTGCGGACTTTCGACTGGAGGCCTGGGATCATCTCGTGCCGATGGGGACATGGCTGTACGGGCTGCTGCATGATGCGTCCCTGCGCTGGGAAGCCGAGCGGCGCCACAAGCAGTTGGTGGCGGAGGTGATGTATCCGAGCGGGAAACGGCTCTATCTGTACGCCAGGGAGAAATCGCATGACCGCTCTGAAAAACTGCACGCCTGGCATCGGATTGTCGGTGCGTACAGCAGGAAATACGCGGTTCAGCGAGTCGCGCGGGGCAGCGTTTCCCTGCCGGAGGAAGGAACCGTCTGCCTGCGCTATCCTGTTTGCACCATCGAGGAAATCGAAAAAATCGTTGCGTCCGGGCAGGTCATGCCGGCGGGCGTGACGCGATTTCTTGTCAGCGGCCGCCTGCTGAACCTGAGAATTCCCCTTTTCCTGTTGACAGGCAGCACCTTCAATCACCAGGAATGGGAACACTATCGGAAGCAGTGGGAAGGGGCGCTGCGCCTCTACGCCGAAGCGGTATATCTTTGCGAAAAGGAAGTCGTGGCCGCACAAACCCCGGCAGAATAACCGTTGATGCGAACTCCCTCGCTGCCAATGGCAGGCGGGGGAGTTTGTCTTTCATCCGCATCCGGCCGGATGCGCGCAGTCGTCTGAGGCAAGCGCCGGGAGTACGGCCTGTCCCGCAGCGGAAACAAAACGACGCCATTGACAAGACGTGCATCGTGCGTGTAAAGTGAGTGTGTTATTTCTTGTATCTTCAAATAATCAAAGATTCAAAGAGAAGAAGGGTTGCAGACATGAAGTGGACGGGACGATTTGCGGGTTACAACGCGGAGTCATTCCGGAGAGACTGCCTGTCGGGATTGATTGTGGGGATCATTGCCATTCCGTTGGGGATGGCATTTGCCATTGCATCCGGGGTGAAACCGGAGTACGGCATCTACACCACGATCATCGCCGGGATTCTCATTTCCATGTTTGGAGGCTCCCGGTTCCAGATTGGCGGTCCCACTGGCGCATTCATTCCCATTTTATTCGGGGTTGTCATGCAGTACGGATATGAAAACCTGCTGATTGCCGGTTTTTTGGCGGGGATCATGCTTGTGCTGATGGGGCTTTGCCGGATGGGAGGCCTGATCCGCTATATTCCTCGCCCGGTGACCATCGGATTTACCACCGGGATCGCGGTCATCATTTTTAGCGGACAGATTGCCAATTTCCTGGGCCTTCGCGATATTCAGAAACATGAGGATTTTCTTTCCAACATGAAGGAAATCGGGATGCACTTGTCCACGGTGAACGTCTACAGCGTAATCACGGCCGGCATATGCCTGGCCGTCATCCTGATTACACCGCGGCTGTTCCCAAACGTTCCCGGATCGCTGGCGGGACTTGTCATATCGAGTGTCGTTGCCGCATTATTGTTTGAGGGGAAAGTGGCGACCATCGGTTCCACGTTTGGCCCCATCCCCAGCACGCTGCCGAGCTTTCACTTCCCTGACGTGACGCTGGAACGAATCGGGCAGCTGCTGGTTCCCGCCTTCACGATTGCGATGCTGGGCGGTATCGAATCCCTGTTATCCGCCGTTGTGGCGGACGGGATGACCGGCACGCGGCACAACAGCAATCGGGAGCTGATCGGTCAAGGCATCGCCAATATGGCGGCTCCCTTGTTCGGAGGCATTCCGGCGACCGGAGCCATCGCTCGAACGGCGACGAACATCAAAAACGGGGCGGTGTCCCCGATGGCGGGGATCATTCATGGACTGGTGGTACTGCTCGTGCTGATGCTGTTTGCTCCGTACGCGTCGCACATTCCGCTGGCCAGCATGGCTCCCATTCTGATGGTCGTCGCCTGGAACATGAGCGAACGCAGGGAATTTTTCCACGTTCTCCAGTCAAAGACCAGCGATTCCGTCGTGCTGCTGGTTACGTTTCTGCTCACGGTGTTTACCAACCTGACAACCGCTGTGGAAATCGGGTTGATCCTTGCGGTGATCCTGTTCGTGAAGCGGATGGGCGAACTCATCACGGTACACAAGGTGCTGCCCGATCCGTCTTCGAAACATGCAAAGGTAAGGCCGCACATGGTCACGGAAGGGCACGATTGTCCGCAAATCAGCATCTTCACCGTGGAAGGAGCGCTCTTTTTCGGTGCGGCATCCACGTTTGAACAATCCGTGATGCGCACCCTTCAGCATCGTCCGAAGATTTTGCTGCTCAGAATGGGAAAAGTGCCGTTCATGGATACGACGGGTGAATCCAAATTGGCCAGTGTGGTGAAAACATGGAAAAACAACGGGGGGATGGTGCTGATTTCGGGCATCCAATCCCAGCCCAGGGAAGTCCTCAAGCGTACCGGACTGTATGCGTACATTGGCGAGCAGCATTTCTTCGACCACACAGGGGACGCGATCAATTTCGCCCTGGCCCGCCTGGATCAGAACCGCTGTACAGGGTGCCGGCATTTTGCCTTTCGGGAATGTGCGGGTTTGTCGAACCCTGAGCTTTCGCCGAAACAGGCGAACCCGGACATGCATCCGGCCCATCAGGTGTAACGAGCGAAAACGAACGGCGTCTATACGAAGAGGAGAGCGGCGGCACCTGGCAGTATTTCATGAGAGGAAAATGAAAAATGGGGGGATCGGTCGTTGAATTTGGAACTGCAGCAGTTCAAAGCAGATTTTTTCAAGGCTCTGGGGCATCCATTGCGGATTCGCATTCTGGAGCTGCTGTCAGAAGGGGACAAAAACGTCAATGAGCTGCAAGCGTTGATCGGGAGCGAAGGCTCCGCGGTTTCCCAGCAGCTCGCGATTTTGCGAAACAAGAACATCGTGTACGGGACCAAGGATGGAAACAAGGTGACGTACTCGCTTCGTGATCCCATGATTATCGAACTCTTGGCCGTCGCTCGGCAAATCTTTAACAACCATTTGATCGACACGATTTCGATGTTGGATCGGTTCAATGAAGAATAAGACAGACAATGCGCAGCCCTTGGTTTTGCCGGCAGGCAGGACCAGGGGCTGATTCGTCTGGCTGCCCGATTGCATAGGTGATTCATCGGGGATGTACAATGTCACGGTACTCCCATAAAACATAGTGGTTGACTAGGATATACTGCCTATCGTATATTATTTTCTGAATTTACTTGATGAAGATTGTGAATTTCCTCACAAACCCATAATTGGGTGTAAATGTAATTCATATTATGCGCATAGAAATAGTATGTATATGGAGGGGGACAACATGAAAAAGATTCTGGGTGGACTTGCTTCCGGCCTGCTCGTTCTGGCGTTGGCCGCATGCGGCGGAAAAACGGGCGGTGCACTGGATGAGAAGAAAATCGTCGTGGGGGTTACGTCCGGCCTGCACGAACAGATTATGGAAAAAGTAAAGGAAGTGGCGGCAAAAGACGGCGTGGAAGTGGAAATCAAGGCGTTTTCCGATTTTCAAATGCCCAATGTTGCCCTGGTGGAAGGGGAGATCGATGCCAACAGCTATCAAACCATCCCCTTTCTCGAAACCTACAAGCGAGAGCACAACGCGGACCTGACCGCTGTGGGAGAAACCGTCCTGAATCCCATGGGCATGTATTCCAAAAAAGTGAAAGACATTTCCGAGATCAAAGAAGGCGATAAAATTGGCCTGCCGAACGATCCGACGAACTGCGACCGGGCGCTGCATCTCTTCCAAAGCGCCGGACTGATCAAGCTCAAGGATGGCATCGAAGGGGAAGCGACTGTGCTGGACATTGCGGAAAATCCGCGCAAGCTGGAGTTTGTCGAGCTGGACGCCGCGCAAATCGCGAAGCAGTTGGACGACCTGACTGCCGCCGCCATCAACACCAGCTATGCGCTGAAGAACAATCTCAATCCGGGGCGCGATGCCATCTTCCTCGAGCAGAAAGAGTCCAAGCATCATAACGTCATTGTGGTCCGGACCGAAAACAAGGATGATCCCGTGGTGCAAAAACTGGTGAAGGCGTACCGCTCCGACGAGGTGAAAGCATTCGTCGAAGAAACGTTCCAGGGATCGGTAATTCCGTTGTGGTAAAATCCCGGGCCGCCCGTGAAGCTTCATTTCGGTGAAGCTTCCTTTCTTGTACCGGATGGTGCTGCGCAGCACCGACGGGGACGGGTTTTCCGGGGGGACGGAACAGGGAGGTACAGTGCAAGCGTGATCAAGCTGACAAACGTGTCCAAACATTTTCATACGGAAAAAGGCATCGTTCGTGCGCTTACCAATGTCTCGCTCGAAGTGGAAAAAGGGGAAATCTTCGGAGTAATCGGGTACAGCGGCGCAGGCAAAAGCACGTTGATCCGATGTGTCAATCTGCTGGAGACCCCGACGTCCGGGACGGTTGAAATCAATGGCACGGATGTCACCCGTCTGCCCGAACACGAGCTCCTTGCGATCAGGCGAAAGATCGGGATGATTTTTCAAGGGTTTCACCTGCTGAAGACAGCCACGGTCTACGACAACATCGCGATCCCGCTTCGCCTGATGGATGTCGGTCAACAGGAAATCGACAAGCGTGTGGGCAAGTATCTGAGCATCGTCGGATTGGAAGACAAGCACGACGCCTACCCCAGCCAACTGTCCGGGGGACAAAAGCAGCGGGTGGCCATTGCCCGTGCGTTGGCGCAGGAGCCGGAACTGCTGCTCAGCGATGAGGCGACCAGTGCGCTGGACCCGGAAACCACCGAGTCGATTCTGGAGCTTCTCCTCACGATCAATCAGGAACTGGGGATCACGATTCTCCTGATTACCCATGAGATGAACGTGATCCAGAAGATTTGCGACCGTGTGGCGGTGATGGAAAAGGGAGAAGTGATTGAACAGGGGAGAACGGTGGACATCTTCACCAATGCCAGACACAGCACCACCAAACGGTTCGTCAACGGGACCTATCACCGAGAGCTGCCCCCGTCCCTGCTCAGGGAACTCCGGGAGACCGGGCCCGTGGTCCGACTCTCCTTTGTGGGGGAAAGCACCGGGAAGCCGGTGCTGGCAGCGGTCAGCAGGAAGTTTGACGTTTCTCCCAATATCCTGGCCGGAGGAATCATCCAGTTGAAGCAGGAGAAGATCGGGTCGCTGGTGGTCCATCTGCAGGGAGAGGGCGAGGAGACGAAGAAGGCGATTGCCTTCCTGGAGGAACAAGGAGTAAACGTGGAGGAGATGGAGAGCGGCCATGTCTGATCTGCAAGAATTTGTCCAGGAACGCCTCCCCATTATCGGGGAATCCGTGGTGCAAACCTTTCAAATGGTGTCCGTATCCCTGCTGTTCTCCGTATTGATCGGCCTGCCCATGGGCGTGCTGCTGATCCTCACCCGACCGGGAAACGCATGGGAGAATCGCTTTGTCTATCAACTCCTGAACGTCGTGATCAACGTCATCCGGTCGATCCCCTTTATCATCCTGCTGTTCTTCATCCTGCCGTTTACCAAGCTGGTGGTGGGAACAACGATTGGGGTAAAAGGGGCGATTGTCCCGTTGATCGTGCATTCCGCGCCGTCCATTGCCCGCCTGATGGAAAGCGCCTTGCTGGAGGTGGACAGCGGCGTGGTCGAAGCGTACAAGTCGATGGGCATCCGGACGCGGGACATCATTTGGCACGTGCTGCTTCGGGAAGCCCGTCCCTCCATCGTGTTGGGCCTGACCATCGCGGTGATCAGCCTGGTCGGCGCCACGGCCATGGCGGGTCTGGTCGGCGCGGGGGGGCTGGGTGATCTGGCGTACCGCTTCGGGCATTTGCGTTACGAAGTGGATGTCATGTACGTCACCGTGTTCATCCTGATTCTCCTCGTACAGGGCTTGCAGACCATCGGCAACCGGATGGCGGCGAAATACAAGAAAGACTGACGGCACGTACGAAAGGAGCGAGCGATGTGGGAGAACAGCATCTGTTTGTGGAAAAGGAAGGGGCCGTCGCCACGATTGTGCTGAATCGGCCGGAAAAGCGGAATGCCCTCAATCTGGAGATGTGGGGCACCTTGTCCACGCTGCTGCAGCAGTTGGAGGAGGACCGGGAGACGAAAGTGGTGGTCATCCGCGGGGTGGATGACACCGCCTTTTCCGCGGGAGCGGATATCAGCGAGTTTGTATCCAATCGGTTTTCCCCGGAACAGGCGAAACGCTACAACGACCAGTCCATGGGAGCGGTGGACCGGCTGCACCGCTTTCCCAAGCCAACCATTGCCATGATCCAAAAGTACGCGGTCGGCGGCGGGCTGGATATTGCGCTCTCGTGCGATTTTCGCTTCAGCTCGGAGGACGGCGTCTTCGCCATTACGCCGGCCAAGCTGGGGATTGTGTACAATCTGACCAGCACCAAGCGTCTGGTGGATCTCGTCGGTCCCTCCAGGACCAAGGAGATCCTCTACACGGCCAGATCGCTGGATGCGCACGAAGCCTACCGGATCGGCCTGGTTGATCGCATTTATTCGCAGGATGAGATCGTCGGGCAGACCTACGCATTTGCCCGCCTGCTGACGGAGCGCTCCCAGGTGTCCATACGCGGAACCAAAAAAATGGTGCAGGCGATTCTGGACGGCCATATCGAGGAAAGTCCGGAGCTGGCGCAGATGGTACTGGAATCGTTTCACTCGGAGGATTACCGGGAAGGCGTACAGGCGTTTTTGGAGAAAAGAAAACCGCGATTTTCGTAAAGGGAAAGGAAGCGAACAGCAAATGGTGGAAGCAGAAAAACGGACGGCAACCGCACTGTTTACCAAAATCGACAAGGACACACAGTCACTGCCCATCTCGAGCGAGGATTGGGAACAGCGGGCACGAGCGATACTGCCCGACGGACCGTTCGATTACATCTGCGGCGGATCGGGAGCGGAGGAGACGCTTGCGGCCAACCGCACCGCGTTTCAGCGGTGGGCCATCGTGCCGAGAATGCTCCGGGACGTGTCCGACCGCACGCTGAGCATCACGCTCTTTGATCAACACCTGGACACGCCCATTCTGCTGGCCCCGATCGGCATGCAGGGCATCGCCCATCCGGAGGGGGAGCTTGCGACTGCACGGGCGGCGGCTGCCTATGGCGTTCCGTTCATCGTCAGCACCGTGTCCACCTATTCGTTGGAGCAGATCGCCGAGACCATGGGGGATGCGCCCCGCTGGTTCCAGCTCTACTGGTCCAATGACCGGGAGGTGTCCGCCAGCATGGTGCGGCGGGCGGAAGCGGCCGGGTACGGTGCCATTGTGCTGACCGTCGACACGATCATGCTCGGATGGAAGCGGCGGGATTTCCGGAACGGGTATTCGCCGCTCAAGGAAGGCAAAGGACTGGCCAACTACATCAACGACCCGGTCTTCTGCTCCCGGCTGCCGGTCGTCAACCAAGAGACTGCCGTGCAGGAAATTCTCCGCAATATCTATCACCCGGCATTGAGCTGGGAGGACATTCGCTTTTTGCGGCAGCAGACCCGCCTGCCGATTTTGCTCAAAGGCATTCTGCATCCCGAAGATGCGAAGCTGGCCGTCGAGCATGGAGTCGATGGCCTGATCGTCTCCAATCACGGGGGACGGCAGTTGGACGGAGCCATCTCCAGCCTCGATGCGCTGCCGCCCATTGTGGAAGCGGTGGGGGGACGAATCCCTCTCCTGCTGGACAGCGGGATTCGCACGGGAGCGGACATCATCAAGGCGCTCGCGCTGGGAGCAAATGCCGTCCTGATTGGACGTCCGTTCCTGTACGGCCTGGCTGTTGCGGGGGAAAAAGGGGTAGCGCGCGTCATCGATACGCTGATCAGCGAGTTGGACGTGTCACTGGCCTTGTCCGGCAGCAAATCCGTCAGCGACCTGAACCGCGGCATTCTCACTCGCCTGTAATCCACTGCGGGAGGCGTCCAACATGCAGCAAGCGTTGCAAAACATGAGAGTCGTTGATCTGACGCAGGTGCTTGCCGGTCCCTACTGCACGATGGTGTTGGGGGATCTGGGAGCCGACGTGATCAAGGTGGAGAAGTATCCCGACGGGGACGACACCCGGACGATGAGACCGTTCGTGAACAATGAGAGCTACTGCTACATGATGGTGAACCGGAACAAGCGGGGAATCCGCTTGAACATCAAGGAAGAAGCGGGCCGCGCCATCCTGTATGACCTTGTCAAAACGGCCGATGTCTTTATCGAGAACTTTCGGCCCGGCACGACCCGCAAGCTGGGGATTGATTTTGAAACCCTGCGAGCCGTCAACCCCGGCCTGATCTACTGCTCGATCTCCGGATACGGACAAACGGGGCCGTACAGCCACAAAGGCGGGTTTGACATTATGGCACAGGGCCTGTCGGGGATCATGAGCATGACGGGTGAAAAAGGCGGCAGACCGGTCAAAAGCGGCATCGCCATCCACGACATCGCGGCGGGCGTTACCGCGCTCTACTCCATTTTGGCGGCGTATGTCCACAAGATGAAGACAGGTGAAGGCCAGTACATTGATTTGTCGCTGGTTGATTCGGGACTGGCGTGGACGGTATGGGAAGCGGCCGCCTATTTCGGGGCGGGGGAAGTGTCCGGGCCGAACGGGTCGGCTCACCGCGTCTCCGCCCCCTATCAAGGGTTCCGGACCAAAAACGGGCACATTCTGATCGGCGCGGCCAATCAAAAGCTGTGGGAGCGTTTTTGCCAGGACGTCATTGACCGGCCGGAGCTGATGGAAGACCCCCGGTTCCTCACAAACAGCGACCGCATCCGGCATGTGGACGAACTGGAAGCCATCATCCAGGAGATCATCATCCGCGAAGAGTCCCACTACTGGCTGGAAAAGCTGGACAAGGCGGGCATTCCGTCCGGTCCCATCTACCGGTATGACGAAACCATGAACGATCCGCATATCCGGGCGCGCGAGATGATCATCGAGTATGAGCATCCGGTTGCCGGCCCCATTGTGAATCTGGGGTTCCCCGCGAAGTTTTCCAAAACCCCGGGACAAGTCAGACGCCCGGCTCCCTACCTGGGCCAACACACCAGGGAAGTGCTCCGGGAACTGAATTATTCGGAAGACGCAATTCGGGAGCTGGAGGAGAACCACATCATCTGACAGCTTCCTTCTCCGTCCCAAGCGGCCCTCCGCCTCGGTTTTCTTTGCGAGGTGGGGGGCTGCTTTTTCATGACGGGTGCGGCGGCGCCAAGTGGATGAGCTGCTCATCACGTTGGCCGTGATGCGATTTGCGGATCGTCTCCGGACTAGCGGGCTGCTCTTCCGACGCGGCCACAGCCGGAGACAACCCGGGCAGTCAAGCGGGCGGAGCGCCGGCAGGCGTGAAAAAGGTGGTGGTGGGGACCGGGACGGAGTTTCCCAACATCTGCTTCATCGACGCGAACGGCAAGCTGACCGGGTATGTATAGTTCCGAAAATGACCTCCGCCGTTCGGGCGGTAAAGACGGCGGAACATGTACAGACGCTGCTGTCATGCCTGTAGAGGGTGGCAGCCAGCCTGAAGTCCTGCTGTTTCCCATGAAAAAAGGCGCACGTACGCAGAACGGGAAATGGTGCTGTCGTTCTCCCCGTCAGTCGGGTACAATGATCGGGGAGAAGGGAGCGAAAGGAGAAACGTCTGTGAAACGTGTCGTGCGCTATTTCCTGGAAGGACTGCTGTACGTCATCCCCTTGGCCGCCACCGTCTACATTTTGTACACCATCTTTGTCACGGTGGACAGTTGGCTGGGGCTGCCCGTGCCGGGAGCGGGATTCCTGCTGACGATCGCGGGGATTACGGCCATCGGCTTTCTTGCGTCCAACGTCCTTACGCGCGGGCTGCTCTCGTTGGTGGCCGCCTTGTTTGAAAAAATGCCGGTCATCAAGCTGATTTACTCGGCGATCAAGGATCTGATCGGCGCATTTGTGGGGGAAAAGAAAAGTTTTGACAAGCCGGTGCTGGTCACGCTCACCCGTGACGGCCACGCCAAGGCGATCGGCTTTGTCACCAGAGAGAGCCTGGAGGCGTATGGCCTGCATGACCATGTGGCCGTCTACCTGCCGCAGTCGTACAATTTCGCCGGCAATCTCCTGCTGTTTCCCAAAGAGCAGGTGCAGCCGCTGGAGGTGGACAGCTCGGAGGCGATGACCTTCCTCGTCTCCGGCGGGGTGTCCGGAAAACAGCCCAATATCGAACAGACCCCTTCCTGACTGATATTATCCCCTTTAAGTAGACAGTAAAGGATAAGCCCCTTTACAGTTTACTTGGAGGGGATTTCTTTATGGGGAAAGTAAGGCAGACATTCCCACTGGAAGTGAAACTAAGAGCCATACAACTATACGAAGAGGATGGAATGGGATCGAAAGCTATCGCAAAAGAACTTGGGCTCACTTGCCACAAAATTGTCCTGAGATGGGTGAAGCATTACCAAAACGAGGGTTTTTCCGGACTTGAGGAAAAACGCGGTAAAAGCATAGGCCCGTATACAGGAAGACCAAGGAAACGTCCCTTAAGCTTAGAAGAGGAAAATATGAGGTTACGAGCGGAGAATGAATATCTAAAAAAGTGGCTTGGACTCGAAAGGCGGTGAAGAATCAAAGAGGACAAACCAAAGCCTACGCCATCATAAAGGAACTGTCTGAAAGATATCCGATTCTTTTGCTGTGTTCCCTCGCAGGTGTTTCGCGAAGTGGTTATTACAAGTGGGTAGCCCGGCAACAGGATCTGTCTCGCAAGATGGTGGAGAATGAGGATTTGAAGGCAAAGATTTTGGAGTGTCATCAAGAGGTAAACAAAATATACGGTTATCTTCGAGTAAAGGTGTGGCTTCGCCAAAAGTATGGGATTCATGTGAATCATAAGCGGGTGTATCGACTCATGAGGGAACTAGGCATCCAGGCTTGCATTCGGAAGAAGCGAAAACATTTCGGCCGCAAAGAGAAGGTCGTGATTTCCGAAAACAAACTGAACCGTGAATTTACTGCTTCACGTCCGAACGAAAAATGGGTAACGGATATTACTTACGTAATCTTCAATGGACGCCGACTGTATCTATCCGTGATTTACGATTTATTCAACAACGAAGTTGTTGCCTACAAAATGAGTAAGAGGAACGATCTGAAACTAGTGATAGACACAGTAAAGGCAGCCATAAAAAAAGGAGATGTGAGTGGGGTCCTGTTGCATAGCGATCAAGGATTCCAATACACATCCCGACAATATAATCACCTACTCCAACAATATAACATCACAGTGAGTATGTCCAGAAAAGGAAATTGTCTGGACAACGCTTGTATCGAGAGTTTTTTCAGCCATCTGAAATCAGAGTGTCTGTATTTGCACAACTTCCAAACGGATGAAGAAGTACAAAACGCCATTCGTAGCTACATTCGTTTTTACAATCACAAACGTTTTCAGTCCCGTTTAAACAACCTGAGCCCGGTACAATACCGAGCTCAGGCAGTTTAAAACTATAGGGCTTGTTAAAGTCTGTCTACTTGACAGGGGTAAGACCAGACGGAGAGGGGTCTGTTTTTTGCGTAAAAAGGAATTGATCTTGAATCAAAGCCGTCAACTGCTGAAAAAGCCGCTGCGGCTGGAGTGCTTGCGGCGGTAGTGCGCGTGGCCGTAAGAAGTGTGACCGGTGTGGCCGAAGGGGCCGCGGTGGCGGTAATCGCTGCTGCTGTATCGGCGGTGTCCGCCCGTTTTCATCAGCAGGCCGGCCCCCTTTTTCAGCAGGGCGATCACCACGACCGCCGCGATGATCAACAGCAGCAGGCCGATGCTGAGTATGGCGAGAATGACTGACATGCTCATCGTCTCCTTGTCATGTGGGTCTACCTGTTTGTACGAACGGGCCGGCGTCCGGTTTCAGGAGAACGGCGAGCCTACGATTCCGCGTGCAGATATTGTTCGTACGGCGTGTAATCGATCTGTTTTTTTTGCAGGTGCTGAATCAGCCACTTGTGATCCCGCTTCGGCGTGGCGATGATGTAGCCTTTGACGATCAGCTCGATGGTGATGGTCGTCGCCTTTTCCTCCAGGGCGAGCTGGCCGATCTTCGCCGCAATCGAGCGGCGGGCCACATCGCGGAACAGCTTCGGCACCGGCTCCACCAGTTCGTTGAGCAGCGCAAGCCCTTCATCCGTCCACATGGAGCGGGTCTGTTCGATATAGTAGTCCTGCCAGTCCAGATCGGATTTGCCGTCCTGTTTCGGCATGGATTTCAAGAACTTGCGGAACATGAAATACCCGCCGATGCCCATCAGCGCGACCAGAACAAACGTCCAGCCGATGATAAACAAGGAAAAACCCGTGGACATTTGCATAGCGTGTGCAACACCTCAATCCTGTTCTTCTAAGCGCAACTATAGCGCATTTCACGCTTTCCAACAAATCTTTTTTCCACGCGCTGTACGCCGCTCTCACCAGGGGTGCTTGGATACAGCGTACTAGAAGCGCAGGCTGTTTGCAAACGGACGGGCCGGCCGGCAGCGGCGAGCGAAAGGCGGCATTCCGTCCGCGTTGTCGGGCGGATGTGCAGAGTGGGCGGTTTGCTCTTCCCAAGCGCACATACAATTTAGTATTATTAGAATGAGACTCAAAAGGAGCTGACGCCCATGTTCAAGCTAGGACAACGTGTCGTCATCGTTGCTGACTCCTTTGAACAAGGGATGCCGATTGGTGAATACGGGTATCTGATTGGTCGTGACCGAAATCCCGACAGCGCGTTTGCGTGGATTGTACGCATTCCGAAGATAGATAAGCAGTACGCTGTGCCGGAAGAGGACATCGCCTTGGAAGAGAAGCTGATCGAGCAGGAGGCGGAACGCATCCAGCGGGAAGCTCTGCTTGACTTTGCGCTGGCTACGCGCAACGAGGCCCTCTTCCGCCAACTGATGGGCATGCAGGACGAAGCAGCGGACAATGGCGACCCTGTTAAGGAATCGATGGAAGAGTTCATTCGCAAAGTGAACATAAAAGCCTGGATCTAACGGGGGCCCATGGACAGCGAACGGTTTCCTTTCGGGGAAATCGTTCTTCTTCTTGGGGACATTTCCCTGTTTGACATGGCACAGAGACGAAAGCGAGGCTGTTGCATGTCGGAATTTGTGACGTTTACTAACGAATTTGGCCAAACGATCCAGATGTCGCGCGAAGATTACCAGAAGAAAGTGATTCCGAACTATCTGGACAAGTACTGGGACGAGAAGGAAAAGCTTCGCGATTTTGCGATGGGGCTGGTGCGCGACCAGTTCACCGAACAGGCGGCCGTCGCGGCCGATCGCCTGCTGGAACTGTACGGACCGATCGAGTCTGCGCTCATTTTTCGCGCCGTGGTGCACATGCAGGCGCGCGAGTTCGACAAGGCCAAGACGATGCTGATCGACTGTCTGGAGCGCTTTCCCACCTCCGGCACCGCCTGCACCAATCTGGCCAAAATCTACGCGTTTCAGGGCGAAGAGGCCAAAGCGTTTGAAACCCTGGAAGCCGGGCTGTTCAAGGACCCCAATCAGGAAAACGGGCTGAACATGTACGTGGAAAGCTTCCTGCAGTTCAGCAAGCGGGACGAGCTGAAACAGCGGCTGGAGGCGCTTGCCGCCAAAGAGGGGGCGTGGATGCCGCAGCTCCACATGGCGCGCCTGTTCCTGACGGAGGGCAATCTGCTGAAGGCGATGCAGTGGTACAGGCAGGCCATCGAGAGAACCAAGGGGAAGGACGAAGTGGTCATGACCGTCACCGGCGAGCTGGGACAAGCCGGGTACGTCTATCAACTGATCCAGATCTGCGAGGAGTACTGGTCACCCGCGTTCCCCTTTCCGTACGCGGGGTTCAACTACGCCAACGCGCTGCTGGCCACCGACCAGAAGGAGAAGGCCATCGCCGTGCTGCGCGAGATGCAGCAGCATCTGCCCGACAAGTACAAGCCGATGGTGGACCATTTTTTGGCCCGGGTGCCGGGAGCGCAGGAGACGGAAGCGGCGATGCGGGAGCAGGCGCAGACGGTACCCAGACAGGAAGAATCGAACAAAAAGAGCTGGTGGAAGTTTTGGCAATAGCCCGCTTGCGTCCAGGTGTCCGGCAGTACGTACGGCCGGACGCTTTTTTTGTACAGGGGAGGGGACGGCAATGCTGCACCATGTGGAACTGTACGTGTCCGATTTGCGCCGGTCGGCCGCCTTTTGGAGCTGGCTATTGGAACAGTTGGGATACGAGCCGTTTCAGGAGTGGGAAAACGGCGTCAGTTGGCGATGCGGGGAGACGTATCTGGTCTTTGTCCAGGCGGAGGAACGGTTTCTCGACATTCCCTACCACCGCTGCCGGGTGGGGCTCAACCATCTGGCGTTTCACGCCCGCAGCCGCAGGCAGGTGGATGCGCTGACGGAGGAACTGCGAAGGCGGGGCGTGACGATCCTGTACGAGGACCGTCATCCCCATGCCGGAGGGCCTGATCACTACGCGGTGTACTTTGAAGATCCGGATCGGATCAAGGTGGAAGTGGTGGCGCCGGTGTGGGGATGAGGGCGCGGGCATGCTTCACGGCGACCGGTGGGAGCGGAGCACGGAAAGGAGCGGGTCGCGGTCTTCCGGAAAGGAAAGTTCCAGATGTTCCAGCGCCTCTGGTGAAATCCATGCCACCTCGTGAATGAGGCCGTCCGGATCGTGGAGACGAGGATGGCCGCCGATGATCTCCGTTTCAAAGTAGTGGACCGTAATCTGGGCATCGTTCGATTTCATTCGCTTCACCCACATCTCGCGCCGTATCCGCACCACGAACCCGGTTTCTTCCCATACCTCGCGGACGCAGCACTCTTGAAGCGTTTCGCCCGGTTTTTTGCCGCCGGAAGGAACAGACCAGCGTTTTGGCTCTTCGGGTGTTCCCTGAAGCACCATCAGCAATTGCCTGTGGTCATTGACACACACGGCGGCAGATCCTTCCCACACGAACAAGTGAGCCACCTCCTTCGTCTTGGCATCATTTTACCATGGACAAACGGAACGTGCTTCACGCAGACCGGCGCCGTTCCCCGCGAGAGCGGAACGGCGCCGGTGCCAAGCCTCTATTGAAACTGGCGGGTGAGCAGCCGTTCGAGAACGGCGACGCCTTGATACATCAGGGTGGCGACCACCGCGATGATCGCCAGGCTCACCATCACCAGGGTAAAATTGAACACCTGAAAACCGTAGATGATCAGATAGCCCAGCCCTTTTTGCGAGACGAGAAACTCGCCGACGATCACGCCCACCCAGGAGAGGCCGACGTTTACCTTGAGCGTGGAGAGAATCGTCGGGATCGTGGCGGGCAGGATCACCATCGTAAAGGTTTGCCGCTTGTTGGCGCCCAGCGTCTGGACCACCTTGACGTAGTTGGGGTTCACTTCCTTGAAGCTGGTGTAGATCACGATGGTGGTGATGATGACGGAGATGGCGCAGCCCATCGCGATCACGGAGAGCAGGCCGGGCCCCAGACCGACGATGAAGACGGGGCCCAGCGCCACCTTGGGCATGCTGTTGCCGACCACGAGGTACGGCTCCAGCACCCGGGAGAGGAAGGGGGACCACCAGATCAGGGTGGCGAGCAGCGTGCCGAGCAGCGTGCCCAGCAGGAAGCCGACAACGGTCTCCCCCACGGTCATCGCCACGTGCGGCAGCAGGCTGCCGTCCAGCAACAGCGACCAGAACAACTGCCACATTTTGGACGGGTAGCTGAAGATCAGCACGTTGATGGCGTTGGCGCGGGCGAGGCCTTCCCAGACGCCGATGAACAAGAGAAACAGGGCCAGTTGGGTGGCGACGATCAGGCAGCGCTGTCTCGCTGCCTGTCTCAAATGGCTGCGGTGGATCGCGTCAATCTCATTTGGCTGCATCGGACACCACCTCCATCTCTTTCCATACCTGGTGAAACAGCTCGTGAAACCCGGGATGATTGCGGGCGTCAAACGGCAGCGCTTCACGGATCGCCGCCGGCACGACCACTTCGCTGCTGATGCGGCCGGGATTGCGCGCCAGGATGTACACCCGGTCGCCCATCGCAATCGACTCGGACAGGTCGTGCGTCACCAGCACGGCCGTTTTTTTGTGGCGGCGCAGGGCGGAGAAAATCAGGTCCTCCAGCTTCAGTTTGGTCTGGTAGTCCAGCGCCGAAAACGGTTCATCCAGCAGCAGGATGTCAGGCTGGCAGGCGAGCGTGCGAACCAGCGCCACCCGCTGCCTCATCCCGCCGGAAAGCTGCGACGGATATGCCTTGCGCACGTCGGCCAGTTCCATTTCCTCCAGCAGATGCAGGGCGTACGCTTCCGTCTCCCGGTTGCGGATGCCTTGTATGTCCAGGCCGAGGAAGATGTTTTCCTCGATCGTGCGCCAGTTGAACAGAAAATCCTGCTGCAGCATGTAGCCCACCTGGCGGGAGGTGCCCTCCACCGGCCGTCCTTCGATCAGAATCTTGCCGGCCGTCGGTTTTTCCAGCCCGGCGATCAGGGAGAGCAGTGTCGTTTTGCCGCAGCCGCTGGGGCCGACCAGGCAGATGAACTCGCCTTCCTCCACGCGCAGGTTGATGTCCCTGACCGCCATGAACGCCCTGGACGTCGTGACGTAGAGATGGGTGACGTGGCGCAGCTCGATCTTGGCCGGCAGAGAAAGAAGCTGGTTCATGGAGCTTACTTCCCTTCCTTTGCGGTTTTGGCGAACGTGGTGTTGACCAGCTTGGCGTAATCGACGCGCTGTTTCAGTTCACCCGCCTGGTCCATGATGTCCTGCAGGAGGTTCCACTCGGTTTCGTCGAGAATCGGGTCGGTGGCGTACGAGCCCTGCTCCAGATAGCGTTTGACGGAGCTTTCCAGAATCTCCGGCTTGACCTCCTGGAAGTAGGGCGCGATCACCTGGGCGGTCTCTTGGGGAGAGTGGCTGGCCACCCATTGTTGCCCTTTGTAGATGGCATTGGTAAACTTTTGGATAGCGGTTTTCCGCTCGTCGAGATAGCTTTGTTTGGCCATGTACGAGGTGTAGGGAACCGTGCCGCTTTCCTTGCCGAACGAGGCGACGACGTACCCGATGCCGTCCGCCTCGAATTGGGACGCCTGCGGCTCGAACAACTGGACGTACGCTCCCGTCCCCGAGGCAAAAGCGGAAGCGACGTTTTTGAATTCGATGTTCTGAATCAACTGCAGGTCGGCGTGCGGATCAATGCCGTGCTTTTTCAGCACGTACTCGCCGACCATCTGCGGCATGCCGCCTTTTCGCTGGCCGAGAAAGACACTGCCCTTCAGTTGGTCGAAGCTGAAGTGCTCCAATTTTTGGCGCGACACGAGGAAGGTGCCGTCCGTCTGCGTCAGCTGCGCAAAGGTGATGACCGGATCGGCCGCTCCCTGCTGGGCGACGTAAATGCTCGTCTCCGAACCGACCAGCGCCACGTCGATGCCGCCGGAGAGCAGGGCGGTCATGGTTTTGTCCCCGCCCCACGTGGTGGTCAGCTCCACGTCGAGCCCTTCCTCTTTGAAAAAGCCTTTTTCCAGCGCGACATACTGGGGGGCGTAAAAGATCGATCGGGTTACTTCCCCGATCCGTATTTTTTCCGGGGCGTCGGCACAGCCGGTCAACAGCGCCGTCAGCGCCAGTCCGGCGGCAAGCCCCAGAGAGAGCAGTCGCTTCATCATAATCCCTCCTGACAGGTCAAGTGCCTGAACGATTTGCCTGATGTAGGGTATGCGCCCCCTGAAAAAAGGGTGAATGCCCAGCGTCCGGACAGGCACCTGGACGTCAGGATGAAAAGGAGACCAATCACAGCATGATCGTTACCTTCCTGGGAACCGGATCGGGTGCCCCGTCGACGCGACGAAACGTCAGCGGGATTGCCCTTCGCTTTGTCCAAACAGGCAAGTGGTGGCTGTTTGACTGCGGCGAGGGCACGCAGCACCAGATTCTGCGTTCGCCGCTAAAAGTGAGTCAATTGGAAAAAATCTTCATTACCCACCTCCACGGGGATCACCTGTACGGCTTGATCGGCCTGCTGGCCAGCCGCTCGCTGCGCAACGACGAGGCATCGGCAGTGGAACTGTACGGGCCGCCGGGCGTGGACCGCTACATCCAGGCGGTGATGGACGTCAGCCCCGTCCATCTGCATTACCCGCTGCATGTGCACATCATCGAGGAAGGGACCGTCTGGGAAAACGAAGAGATGACGGTGTCCTGCCGCCGGGTGCAGCATCGGGTGCCGGCGTACGCCTATGCCGTGGAGGAAAAGGATCGCCCCGGCGCGTTTCTGGCGGACGCGGCCAAACGGGCCGGCATCCCGCAGGGGCCGCTGTACGGAGCGCTGAAGCGGGGAGAGCGGATCACCCTGTCCGACGGCCGTGTCTTCGATGGCCGCGATTTTGTCGGTCCGGCCCAGCCGGGGCGGAAAGTGGTCTACAGCGGAGACACGCAGCCGTGCCGCGCCGTCCGGGAACTGGCGGCCGGGGCCGACCTGCTGATTCACGAGGCGACGTACGCCTACCGGGACAAGGAACTGGCCGTGCGCAGCGGCCACTCCACGGCCCGGGAAGCGGCCCTGCTGGCCCGGGAAGCGGGGGTGAAGGCGCTCTGCCTCACCCACTTCAGCCCGCGCTATGAAAATGAAGACGGGGACCTGACGATGGCCGATCTCTTGGCGGAGGCGCAGGACGTCTTTCCCAATACGACGCTGGCGGAGGATTTTGCCAGCATCCCCGTAAAACGGGTACGCGGCACGGTGGGAGAAACGGAAAATCCCTGCTATAATGAATGATCATCATCAGGAAAGAGGGAGAGCATGAAACGGGTTACCTTTGCAACACCGGAAGAACTGCGGGAGCACTGCCTGCGGGAGAACCTTTCCCTGATCGTGGAGTACCGTGACGAGGAAAACCGGCAGCGGCAGGTCGTCCTGGCGGGAGAGCGGCTGAACGAGCTGGAAGCCTACATCGACCGCCCGAAAGCGGAGGCGTACTTCCGCAAAGACGGCATCTTTCACGAAGTGGTGGCCGGATGGCGGTAACCGGCGAAGAACAGAGAGAGAACCGGAGAGGATAGGTGAACGGGAGTGTCCGGGAAACGAATCGGCGGGCCGCTCGTGGTTCGCTATGCCATGTTTGTACTGGGGCTGTTCATCGGCGCGTTTGGCTGCGCGCTGACGATCAAGGCCCACCTGGGCGTCTCGCCCTGGGATGTGCTGCACATTGGCCTGCAAAAGACCTTTGGGCTGACGATCGGCATCTGGTCGCAAATCGTGGGGGTCATCGTCATCCTTCTTTCGTATGTGCTGGCGAAAATCAAGCCGACGTTTGGCATGTTTTTAAATATGGTCTGCTTTGGCAGTTTTCTCGACTTTTTTCTCTGGCTGGACGTCGTCCCGACAGCCGAGACCATGCTGGAACGGCTGCTGATGCTGCTCGCCGGTGTGCTGGTGATGGCCGTCGGCACCGGGATGTACATCTCCCCGCGGCTGGGCGCAGGGCCGCGCGACAGCTTCATGCTGGCGATGAACGAACGGATGGGATGGAGCATTCAAAAGGTGCGCATCGCCATCGAGGTAACCGTCCTGTTGGCGGGAGCGGCCCTGGGCGGACCGGTGTCGATCGGCACCGTGCTGATCGCGCTGCTGACCGGCCCGCTGATTCAGCGCACGATCCCGTTCTGGCAAACCGTCATGCAAAAACCGTACGGGATGGCGCCTGCCCCCCAAGCCAAAAAGCCTGCAGCTTCTTGACGGAGCGCAGGCTTTTTTGGCGTTTGCAAACGGCAGGGAGGACAGACGACGGGCGGTTTTGCCGTTCGGCTACGGCTGAAATTTGTTCCGGTACTGGGCGAGCGCCAAGAGCGGCCAGATGTAGCGGTAGCTGTGGTAATGAATGTAAAAGCCTCCGGGCAGGGCGGCGCCTGTCGGATAAGACAACGTCCAGTCCCGCCGCATGCGGCGGAACGGGAACCGATGGGGCAGGCCTGCCAAATTGGACGGCGCTGAAATGCAGCACATGGGCGTCCGTCCAATCAATCCATACGTTTGACTCATACCGTATGAGTAGTTGCCGACAAAGGAGGGTAAGCGTAATGAGTAGTCTGTTTAATGGCGGTTTTTTTGACGATTTTGCCTTGGTGCTGGTGTTGTTTGTCTTGCTGACGATCGTCGGGTGCGCCTGCGACAACTAATCCGGACACGCAAAAGGCGGGTATGAGCAAAGGGGGAGCGGAAGCGCTCCCTTTTGCTTTGCGGTTTTTTTGCGCGTGAGGCACAGCAGCTTGGCGGGCGGCTGGAACAGCGCACAGCCATTCGCCCTTTTTTTCCATCCTGTGTGAACACCCAACCCCAAACGCGGCATCTGTACATAGGATGATGCAGACATTTGTCACGACAGGGAGGAATCCAGGTGAAGATCTTGACGTTTCATCATCAAGCGCCGTTTGCCGACATTTTGGCGGAGCTGAAGGAGAAGTTGGCCACCCGGGCGGTGAAACAGCCGTGGCGCTGCTTTGACGACGTCTCCTGCATGTGCATTCGCGATGAACTGTTTCAGATGTACCAGGACCACTTTTTGCGGCACAATCCGATCGTGGAAGAAAACGTGGTGGTCAGCGTGCACACGGAAGAAGAGGTGCCCTGGGGCGTGAAGTATGTAGGGGCGGAACGGATGTGGAAGAGAAGCAAGGGAACCGGGGTGAAGATCGCCGTCATCGATACGGGGATTGACCGCAGCCATTTCGAACTGCGGGATCGGGTGAAAGGAGGCATCGAACTGGTCCGGGGCAAACGCAACGGACACGGCACTCACGTGGCCGGCATCATCGTGGCGGAAATGAACCAGCGGGGGATTGTCGGCGTCTCGCCGGAGGCCGATCTCTACGACGTGCGCACGTTCCGCGAGGACGGCACCGCCACGCTGTCCGACATCATGCGGGCGCTGAACTGGTCGATTGAACACAACATGGAGATCATCAACATGAGCTTTGGCATGCCGCAGTACAGCGAGGCGCTGGCGCGGATCGTCAAAAAGGCCGCGGACCGGGGCATCGTCATGGTGGCGTCGGCCGGCAACAACGGGGGGACGGTGGAATACCCGGCCCGGTATCGGGAGGTGATCGGTGTCGGGGCGGTGGGCCCAAACGGCAAGCTGGCCGAATTCAGCTCGCGCGGAAAAGGGATGACGACGACAGCGCCGGGCGTGGACATTTTGTCCACCTGGCCGGGCAACAGCTTCAAGAAGCTGAACGGAACGTCGATGGCGGCTCCGCACGTGACCGGATTGATTGCGCTGCGCTTGGCGCGGCGGAAAAAAACGGCCGCGAGTTGACCGGCCAAAGGATCCACAATGACGGGCAGGCGATGCCGATGATCGCCTGCCCGTTTCCTTTGTGCCGTCCTGTTCCGCCTGCGGTTATGGTATTATCCCCTTTGAGTAGACAGTAAAAAGCAAGTCCCTTACTGTTAACTCGGAGGGGATTTTCTATGGGGAAAATACGCAAGACGTATCCAATTGAAATAAAGAGAAAAGCGGTACATTTATACCTTGATGGCGACAAAAGTTATAAAACCATCGCAAAGGAACTTGGCATCTCAGATAAAAACATTGTGATGAGATGGGTCAAGCATTTTGAGAATGAAGGGATGAAGGGACTCGAAGAAAAACGAGGGAAAGCGGTTGGACCGAGGAAAGGAAGGCCGAGAAAATGTCTTTTCACCCTAGAAGAGGAAAACTTGAGATTGCGAGCTGAGAATGAATATCTAAAAAAGTGGCTCGGACTCGAAAGGCGGTGAAGAAGCAAAAAGAACAATCAAAATCTTACTCCATCATCCATGAAATGATGGGAACATACTCCGTTTCCTTGCTGTGCTCGGTATCCGGTGTATCACGGAGTGGCTTTTACAAGTGGGTAAAACAGCAGCAGAATCCGTCTCGAAAAATGGTGGAAGACGAGAAATTGAAAGAAATGATTAGGGAATGCCATCAAGAAGTAAACGGCATTTACGGGTACCCGCGAGTAACGGTTTGGCTAACTCAAAGATATGGTATACACGTAAATCGTAAGCGTGTGTATCGACTCATGAAGGAAATGGGGATCCAGGCACGTATTCGCAGGAAACGGAAATTCTTTGGCCGCAAAGAGCAAGTTGTCATTTCCGAAAACAAACTGAACCGTGATTTTATCGCTTCCCGTCCTAACGAAAAATGGGTTACAGATATTACCTATCTGATCTTCAATGGACGTCGACTCTATCTCTCCGTCATTTACGACCTTTTCAACAACGAAGTCGTCGCCTACAGGATAAGTAAACGGAATGACATACGGCTTGTCATGGACACGGTAAAGGCAGCCATAAAAAAAGGAGATGTGAGTGGAGTCCTGTTGCATAGCGACCAAGGATTCCAGTACACATCCCGACAATATCATAACCTACTCAAACAATATAACATTACCGCAAGTATGTCCAGAAAGGGAAATTGTCTGGACAACGCTTGTATGGAGAGTTTTTTCAGCCATCTGAAATCAGAATGCATGTATTTGCACAACTTCAAGACGGATGAAGAAGTACATCACGCTGTTGATCGCTATATTCGTTTTTACAATCACAAACGTTTTCAATCCCGGTTACATAACCTGAGCCCGGTACAATACCGAGCTCAGGCATCTTGAACTAGGGCTTGTTTAAAGTCTGTCTACTTGACAGGGGTAATACCAGTTACTGGTGCGTTTTTGTTTCGTAGTCTTGCTGGACGCGAAACCATATATTAAGATCGTTTATAACGCTGGCCAATTCGTGAATCTCGCTGTTCAACTCGCAGGAGCGGGCGAAGTTTTCTTCCTCGAACATCTGTTTTTGCTTTTCGATGATGATGGCTTCTAACTGAATGATGCGGTCGGGAATCGTTGCGCGAATTTCTTCCCACTCCAGCAGCATGCTGGCCCGCTCTTCCGGCGAATACTCGTCCCAGTCGTGGTAGAGGACGGGAAGCCGAATGCCCAGCCGTTCGTCGTACTGAAATTGATAACGCAAAGCCCTTTCACTCCTCTCCGCTCCCATCATACCAAAAAAGGAGCCGCAGGGGGAGGGCCAAGCCCGCAAAGAGGTGAACCATTGTGACGACTGCAGCCAACGGCCGCGTGCTGATTGACGCCGACGCCTGTCCGCGAAGCGCGCTGGAGATTGCCCGGGCACTGTGCGAGGAAAAAGGGTGGCGCTGCGTCACCTTTGCCAGCTACCATCACCAGCTTCACGGCGAAGATCACGTCGTGGTGGACGCCGGCCCCCAGGCGGTGGACATGAAGCTGGCCAACGAAGCGGGAGCGGGCGACATTGTCGTCACCCAGGACATCGGACTGGCCGCTCTCGTGCTGGGGAAACGGTCCAGGGCCGTGACGCCGCACGGGTCGGTGTTCGATGCGGAACGGATCGCGTTTCAATTGGAAGAACGAAACGAAAAAGCGCGCTTCCGCCGGGGAGGCGGGCGAACCCGCGGACCGTCCGCGCGCACGCAGGAGGACGATCAGCGGTTTGCGGACGGGCTGCGCTTGTTGATGGAGGAGGGAGGACGAGGATGAATCGCCATTTGGCCGGTCTCCTGTGGGGAGCCGGATTCTTTTTGATCTTGTCGCTCGCCCTGATTGCGATGTGGCGCCGGGATTGGTTCGGCCCGCTGGATCAAGCGGCGTTTGCGGCAGCCGCCGGGATGCGGTCCGCGCCCCTGACGGCGGCCATGACGGCGGTGACCCAGTTGGGCGGGGGAATCGTGCTCGCGCCGCTCGGGTTACTTGCGGCCGCGCTGCTGTTCGTGAACGGGTACCGTTCGCAAGCGGCTGCCGTCCTGATCGCCCTCCTGGGCAGCGAACTGTTGAACGAGGGGCTGAAGCACTGGTTTGCCCGGCCGCGGCCGATCGGCTTCAACCTGATCGAGCGGCCCGACTCGTACTCCTTTCCCAGCGGTCATGCGATGGTGAGCCCGCCCTTTTACGCCATGCTCGCCCATCTTCTGCGCGGGCGGCTGGCGGACAAGGCGTGGTCCGTGTACATAACACCTGCTGGTGTGCTCTTGATCGTTCTGATCGCCGCAAGCCGCGTCTACCTCGGCGTGCACTACCTGAGCGATGTGCTAGCCGGCCTCTGTCTGGGCGCTTTCTGGTACTGCCTCGTCCGATACGGTCTGGAAGCGTGGGGCAGCCGGCCGCGGCCGCAGACGGTCGGTCCTGTCACGCCCGCTCAGACGGAATAGCCGAATTCCTGCATCAGGCCCAGCCATTTTTCCACGCTGGGCTTGTTCTTTTTGTCCCGGGGCAGGACGATGTAGGCGGAACGTTTGGGCGGTCGGCTGCCGACAATGGCGATTTCCTTCAGTGTTCCGGCGGCGAGGTCGGCCTTTACCGTCGAACGGGTCAGCAGGCTGACGCCCAGCCCTTCCTTCACCAGGTCGATGGCCAGCTCCGCCTTGTCCACGTGCAGTTTGGGGACAAAGCTGCGCGGCAGCGTCTGCCGGATCCACTCGTCAAACGGCGGCCCCCAATTCATGAAGAGCAGGGGGAGGTTGCGCAGTTCACGAGCGTCCACACGGGTCGCCGCGAGTATCGAGTCGTCCGGGGGGCTGACCAGCACGATCTCGTCTTCCCAGGCGGGAATCACCTCAAAGTTGGGCAGGGACGGTGGCACGTAGACGATCCCGATCTGGATGACGTTGTCCAGGAGAAATTGAATTACGTCGGCGGAGTGGCCCGTTTTGGTGCTGATGGCAATGTGCGGGTAGCGGTAGTGGTACTCCTTGAGAATTGGCTCCAGGATGGAGGTCCAGATCGAATTCAGGCTGCCGATGGAGAGGTAATCCTCGTACGGCTGGAGGGCGGCCACTTCGTTCAGCGCCTCGTTGGCGAGCTTCAGGATCCGTTCGGCGTACGGCAGCAGCGTCAAACCGGCCTGGGTGATCTTCACGCTGCGCTTGTCCCGGGTAAACAGCGGCTTGCCTACTTTTTCTTCCAGTTGTTTGATTCTCGTCGTAACGGTCGATTGGACAACGTGCAGCATTTCTGCAGCTTTTGTGAAGTTTTTCGTTTGCGCCACGGTATAAAAGGCACGCAACTGTTCGAAATCCATATGCTGGGTTCCCTCTTATCACATTCTTTGATTACTCTGTGCAAAAATGTTCGTTTCTCAAATTATACCCGCTTCCGTAAGCTGAGGGTATCGCGAATTGTTTGACAGTTGGTAGAGAGAGTGTGAGAGAGATGAAGAGGGAAGTGTGGAGCGAAACGCCGTTTTCCGTCAAGTTGCTGCTGGCCACCTCGTTTTTGATGAACCTGGGGTTTTACGCGCTGATTCCGTACCTGACCCTGTACTTGACGGGCAGCATCGGGTGGACGGTGGCGATGGCCGGCCTCGTCCTTGGCGTGCGTCAATTCTCGCAGCAGGGATTTGCCTTTCTCGGCGGGGTAGTGGCCGACACCTTTGGCTACAAGGGCACCATGGTACTGGGCCTGTTGATTCGCGCCGCGGGTTTTGCCCTGTTTGCGTTCTGTACAGAGCCGTGGCATTTTTTTCTGGCGGCCGTTCTCTCCGGTTTGGGCGGCTCGCTGTTTGAACCGGCCATGTCGGCCGCTTTTGCCGTGCTGACTCCCGAATCGATCCGCAAAGACGTGTTTGCGTTTCGCAACGTGCTGACCAACATCGGCGTCGTCGGCTCCCAGGTCGTGGGGACCGCCCTGGCCGCCGTCGATTTTACGTACCTGTCGCTGTTTGCCGGCGCCATTTTCGCGGGAAACGGGCTGATCGCGCTGTTCCTGCTGCAGCCGATTGAGGCGAAACACGAGCGGCACGGCGTCTGGGCGAGCATGTCGCTGGTCCTGAAAGACAGGCGCTTTGTCCGCTACACGATGATCCTGATGGGCTACTACTACCTCAACATGCAGATTTTTCTCACCATCCCGCAATTGGCGGAGGACGTGACGCACAGCAAAACCGCCGTCGGCATCGTCTTGTCGGCCGTCTCCGTTTCCGTCATTTTGCTGCAGATGAAGGTCAGCCAGTGGCTGGAGGGGTACGCGCAGCGCCTCACCCTGATCGGATTGGGCACCCTGGTCATGGGATTCGGCTTGTTTTTGCTGGCGTTTGCTGATACGCTGTGGATGTTGATCGCGGATGCGCTCCTGTTCGCCCTGGGCACGATGATCGCCGTGCCCCATATGATGGACATGGTGCAGCGTTTTGCGCCGCGCGAGCACGTCGGTGCCTACTACGGCTTCAACGGGTATTCGCTCGCGATCGGCGGTTCCGTGGGCCAGTTTGCCGGCGGTTGGGTGTACGATGCGGCCCAGCGGCTGGAGATGTCCTGGCTGCCGTGGACGCTGTGCCTGTTCGTCGGCCTCTGGGTGGCCTGGAAGCTGTACCGGATGGAGCAGGAGATGGCTCAATCCGGCAGCGACTGTATGAGGATGGCCCGCTCCTGAAAAATTTTTTTGTGCTGGCTTGAAACATTTTCCATCTTCCGCTCGTATATAACGGTAGAGATGGTTGGCACAAGAGAAAGGGAGGGAATCACATATGGAAGACATGAAGAAACTGAAACGGATGCTGCTTGTAACCAGTTCCCTTGGATTTGCCGTCTTTGCCATGGTGGTAATCACGGAGATTGTACGCGTAGCCATGTAACACGCCGTACGACGCACGATAACAACTTACATGAATCGCTCGCGGAAACGAAAAGCTTGCGGTCCCTCAAAGGCCGCAAGCTTTTCTGTGTGGAAAGGCGCGTTCCGCGTTCGGTTCGGTTTGGCTTGGTGCGGGAAACAGGGGACCGCCCGCGCCCCCATCCCGGATCAGCGGTGCATCCGGCCGGTCAGGCCGCGTTTTGATCCGTCCAGCCGTTCTTTTTTTTGACATGCAGATGGTAGATGAGGATGCAGGCCGCGAGGAACGGAATCCCGCAGTACAGCGCGATCCGCTGCTCCGGGTCGAATGCCAGGCTGACCAGCACGGTGATGTTGAGAATCAGCGCGATCAGCGGAAGCACCGGGTAGAACGGCGTCCGGAACTTCAGGTCCTCCAGCAAGCCGCCGTTTCGCAGGTAATGGCGGCGGAATGCGAGCTGGGACAGGGAGATGGAAATCCAGCCCACCTGCGCCCCCAGACCGGCGATGGACAGCAGGACCATAAACACGGTGTCTTCCGCGATGAAGCCGGACAAGAGCGACAGCAGGGAAATGGCAAAGGTGATCAGGAGCGCGTGCATCGGAATCCCCTTGTGGTTGACCGTCGCCAGTTTGTCGCTGGCCATGCCTTCTTTCGACAGGGAGTAGAGCATCCGGGTGGCTGCGTACAAGCCGGAGTTGGCCACGGACAACAGCGCCGTCAGCACGACGAAGTTCATGATGTCGGCCGCATACGGGATGCCGATGCTGTCAAAGACGACAACAAACGGACTTTCGATCACGCCCGCCTGCTGGTAGGGGATCATGCCGGCCAGGACGAAGATCGCCAGCACGAAAAAGACGAGCGTGCGCCAAACGGTGTTGCGGATCGATTTGGGAATCGTCTTTTCCGGCTCCTTGCTCTCGCCGGCGGCAATGCCGATCAGCTCCGTTCCCTGGAAGGAAAAGTTGACGGTGATCATCGTCAGCAAGAGACCGGTGATCCCGTTGGGCAGAAGCGGGCTGTCCAGGTAATGGGAGAGCATCGGGGCGGGTTGGCCGTTTTTCATCTCGATCAGGCCGAACATGGCGGCGCCGCCCAGAATGATGAACAGGATGATAGCGCTTACCTTTATGCTCGAAAACCAGAATTCCGTCTCCCCGAACGCCCGCGCCGAAAGCGCATTCAATACGAACAAGACGGCACCGAAAATCGCGCACCACATCCAGACCGGTGAATCGGGAAACCAGCGCTGCATCAGCATGCCCGAAGACAAGAGCTCCAGCGCCACCGTGACGGCCCAGCCGAACCAGTACAGCCAGCCGACGGCAAACCCGAGCGACGGGCTGACAAACCGGGTCAGGTAGGTCTGGAACGAACCGGCCACCGGCATCGCCACGGACAGCTCGCCCAGGCAGAGCATCGTCAGATACATGATCAGGCCGCCAACCAGGTAGGAGACTATCGTTCCGATCGGTCCCGCCTGGCTGATGGTATAGCCGGAGCCCAGGAACAGGCCGGTTCCGATTACGCCGCCGAGCGAAATCATGAACAGGTGGCGGCTGCTCATGGCCCGTTTCAATTCGTGGTGGTGCTCTTTCCGTGATGTCATGTAACCCTCTCCTTCAGGAAAAATACAAACAGCCTTGCATAACCTGCGAGGACATGTCATGCAAGGAGTGTACCAAGTCGGAATTGTTTTACGTTTGCGGACAATTGCAAAAACGGGGACAGCCTGTGCAAACGAATTGGGCAGCAAGCGCAAAAAAGTTCGTCAGCCGCCAAAAATGTTGGCGCACCTCACGAAGGCTTCACGCCCAGTTTGCGCAGGCGGTACTGCAGGCTCTGCCGGCTGATTCCCAATTCCCTGGCGGCGCGGGAGATGTTGCCGTTGTGCTTTTCGACCACGCGCTGTATGTAGTATGTCTCAAACTCCCGCATTTTTTCTTTCAGCGGCTTGATCTCGTCCGCAAACGGCTGAACCGGCATCTTTTCCTTGGCGGCTCCTGCCGTGCGGCGCAAAAAGTGATAGGGAAGATGCGCGGAAGTGATGACCGTTTCGTCCGCCATCAGGTTCATCGCGCCTTCGATGACATGCTGCAGCTCCCGCACGTTTCCGGGCCAGTCGTGGGAGAGGAAAAAGCGCATGACCTCGTCGCTGATCCCCGTCACGTTCATCTGAAACAACTGGTTGTACTTGCGGATAAAATGGTCGACGAGCAGGGGAATGTCCTCTTTTCGCTCGCGCAATGGCGGGATGAAGAGCGTGACCACACCCAGCCGGTAGTACAGGTCCTTGCGCAGCCGCTGTTGGGAGATCGCCTCGATGGGGTCTTCGTTCAGCGCGGCGATGATGCGCACGTCGATCGCCCGGTCCTTCGTGTCGCCGATGCGCCGGATGGACTTTTCCTGCAGGGCACGCAACAATTTGGCCTGCAGCGGCATACTAAGCGAGTTAATCTCGTCCAAAAACAGCGTGCCGCCTTCCGCCTGTTCAAACAGCCCCGGCCGCTCCACCGCTCCGGTAAAGGCGCCGCGCGCGGTGCCGAAGAGCAGCCCCTCGATCAGGGTATCGGGCAGGGCGGCGCAATTTTGCGAAATAAACGGGCCTCCCGCGCGCAGGCTGGCGTTGTGGATACTCTGCACGAACAGCTCCTTGCCGGCGCCGGTTTCACCCACCACCAGCACGGAAGACGAGGTCCGCGCCGCACGTTTGGCGCTCTCGATCACTTCGCGGATGGCCGGGCTCTCGCCGATCATGGTGTCAAACGTGTAGCGGGCGCCGTTTTTGTCCCACAGATTTTCGCGAATCAGCCGCTCCATCTTGGTGACGTCGTTGGCAATCTCCATCGCCCCGATGATCCGGCCGTCCTCCATAAGCGGGAAGGTATTGTTGATGGTGGTGATTTCGATCCCTTTGTCGTTGAAGTAGGTTTGCCGCACGTTGCGCACGCTTTTGCCCGTCCGCAGGCAGCGAAGGAGCGTGCTCTCCTGCCCCTGCGGAAACTGGAACACCTCTGCCAGCGGCCTGCCCAGCACGTCGCGTTTGTTCATCGCCTCCAGTTCCGTCATCTTCCGGTTGTACACGATGGACGTCCCCTGGGCGTCAATGACGTGGACCCCTTCGCTGATGCTGTCGAGAATGTGTTCGTAGATGCGCAAGAAGGTTTCATGCGACTCGTTCGCCATCATCATGCACCTGCCTGTCATTCCTATGAAGGTTATCATACCATAGGAGGAGGCATGTGCAAAATGATTGTGCACCTGTGCGAAAACATACGAGGGACATGCAAAAAAATTTTGCAACTGCTGGAATGGAACCACCGGAGGTTCAAGCTGCGGCAAGATTTGGCTTGGTTGGCATCATTCTTGAATGGATGAACAGGACAACAAGCGATTCAAGGAGGCAGACAACATGAACAAGACCAAGGCGGTCATCGATCAAACCGAGAAATACGGCGCGCATAACTACCATCCGCTGCCGATCGTCATCTCCAAAGCGGAAGGCGTTTGGGTGGAAGACCCGGAAGGCAACAGATACCTGGACATGCTGAGCGCGTATTCGGCACTGAACCAGGGCCACCGCCATCCCCGCATCATCCAGGCGCTGAAGGACCAGGCGGACAAGGTGACGCTGACCTCGCGCGCTTTTTACAACGACCAGTTGGGCGTGTTCTATGAAAAACTGGCGCAGTTGACCGGCAAGGAGATGATCCTGCCGATGAACACCGGAGCGGAGGCGGTGGAGACAGCGCTGAAAGCCGTGCGCCGCTGGGCGTACGAGGTGAAAAAGGTGCCGGAAAACCAGGCGGAAATCATCGTCTGTGAAGGCAATTTCCACGGCCGTACCATCACGGTTACGTCGTTCTCATCCGATCCGTCCTACAAGCGCGGGTTCGGGCCGTTCACCCCGGGCTTCAAAATCATCCCGTACGGCGACATCGAGGCCCTCAAGCAGGCGATCACGCCGAACACGGCGGCGTTCATGCTGGAGCCGATCCAGGGCGAAGCCGGCATCATCATTCCGCCGGACGGCTTCCTGAAGCAGGCGTACGACGTGTGCAAAGCCAACAACGTGCTGCTCGTCTGCGACGAGATCCAGACCGGGTTTGGCCGCACGGGCAAGCTGTTCGCGTCCGATTGGGAGGACGTCAAGCCGGACGTGTACATCATGGGCAAAGCACTGGGCGGCGGCGTGTTCCCGATCTCCGCAGTGGCTGCGGACAGGGAAGTGCTCGGGGTCTTTGAACCGGGGTCCCACGGCTCCACGTTTGGCGGCAATCCGCTGGGCTGCGCCGTCGCCGTGGCCGCACTGGACGTCCTGATCGACGAAAAGCTGGTGGATCGTTCCCGCGAACTGGGGGCGTACTTCATGGAAAAGCTGAAAGAGATCCGCAACCCGCTGATCAAGGAAATCCGCGGCCGCGGCCTGTTTATCGGACTGGAGCTGAAAACGGCCGCCCGTCCGTACTGCGAGCAGTTGAAGGAACGGGGTCTCTTGTGCAAAGAGACGCACGAGACGACCATCCGCTTTGCGCCGCCGCTGGTCATCAGCAAAGAAGAGCTGGATTGGGCGATCGAGCGGATCAGACAGGTGCTGCACATCGCCGAGCCGGCCAACGCGTAAAGCACGGCTGCGCCCATACCGCTGAAAAACGAAAACCACCCCGACCGGGTGGTTTTTTGCTGCGTTTTACCTTGATCCTGACGCCGGGGATGGGGGCGGAGTCCGGCTGCCGCTCCTGACCGGCCACAATCGTTCGACAAATTGTGACATGGTGTGGATAAGCGTTCGATGGAAATCCACAGAGACAAACCGGTATCTTTTTCCAGTTGTCAACAATTTGCCCACAGCTTACCCACACGATGTCCACATGGGCTGTGGATATCGGAACGGTTGTTCGCGCACGTCCCTTCTGCTACAATGGGCACATGAAACAGATGGAGGTGACCAAGGTGAAATACTTGAGCGACCAGATGTTGATAGAAGTATATCAGCGTGCCGTCGACCTTCAATTGGATCCCGCCTTCATCGAGCTGCTCTGCGCAGAGATGGAAAGGAGAAACCTCCGCATTACACAAGTCAGCGCTTGATGGGCAAACCTCAAGACAGCATCCATCATAGAAAAGCCATCCGTTTCGGCGGATGGCTTTTTTTGATGCGTCTCCACACGTATGTTCGGGACACTGTCCCTCGCTTGTGCCGCACCGCTCGGGTACGGCGGCTGTCTTCCGCGGCATGTCCGGTTGGGGGCAGCCGCTTACTCTGCCGTGACGAATTCGAACGCGGTGATGGCCTTGAGCGGCGGTTCGCCAGACGCAAACCACTCCGGCAGGAAAAAGTAGACGGGGCCGTCTTCGCGCAGCGGTTTGCCGTCTCGGGAAAACTGCAGGATCGCCCGTCTGGCCTGTTCGATCGGCAGCGTCACCGGCTCCTGTCCGTGCCGGTGGATGCGCACGTGCGTCGCTTCCGGCAGCGGGTTGGCGTTGTCGATAAACGGGGCCAGCCGCATGCCGTAATCGCCCTCAAGCGCTTTCCGTTCTTCCGCCAGACTCCGCCGTTCCGACGGCAGTGTGGCTCCTTCCCGCAGTTCCTTGTCCCACTGGGAACCGGTTCCCTGCAGGTAGGCGGATTGCCGTCCGTCCGTCTGCTCTTCTTCTCCCCGGTAGGTGCGCAGGTCGATTTTTCGTTCGTCGAAGATCCACACACTCGGGTCCAGCGTGATGGGGAACGACACGGCCCCCTTGAACACGATCACATCTGACATCCAGCATTCCTCCGTTTGTACAAAATCCTACCCTTGATTGTACTGTACATGCCGGGATGCGGCAAACGGATCTTGGAAAAGAAAATTTTCTGAAATAAGAGTAATTTTGTAATTGACTCATGATTTTGAATTCATTAATAATAGTAACCAATCAATACGGAAACCTGTCTGCTTTTTACCACTCTGGGCTTACGGCAGGATGGACAAGCATGTACGGAAAAGGGGTTGTTGTCATGAACAGGGAAAGCGTTCGCGCCCTGCTGGACTCCGTTGCGGACGACGTGATCCAGTGGAGGCGGCACCTGCACAAGCATCCGGAACTGTCGTTTCAGGAGGAGAAGACAGCGCAGTTCGTGTACGACCGGCTGCAGTCGTTCGGGAATCTGGAACTCTCCCGGCCGACCAAAACCAGTGTGGTCGCCCGTCTCGTCGGCGCCCAACCGGGACCGGTGATCGGTCTTCGGGCCGACATGGACGCACTGGAGATCCAGGAAGAGAACGACTTTCCGTTCGCATCCGCGGTTCCCGGCGTCATGCATGCCTGCGGGCACGACGGGCATACGGCGATGCTCCTGGGCGCGGCGAACGTGCTCTCCCGCCTGCAGGACCAGATCAGGGGAGAAGTGCGCTTCATTTTCCAGCACGCGGAGGAGATGCACCCCGGCGGCGCCCGTGAGATGGTGGAGGCAGGCGTGGCGGAGGGCGTCGATGCCATGCTCGCCATCCATCTGATGTCGTCTGTCCCGGTCGGCAAAATCGGGCTTGCCTACGGTCCGGTCACGGCCAATTCCGACCGGTTCGACATTACGATTCAGGGCAGGGGCGGTCATGCCTCCACGCCGCATTCGGCGATTGATCCGGTGGCGATCGGCGCGCAGGTGATCGCCAATCTGCAGCAGATCGTCTCCCGCAACACCGATCCACTGGAACAACTGGTCATCTCCGTGACCAATTTTCACGGAGGAACGGGGGCCTACAACGTCATCCCCGACAAGGCGGAACTGCGCGGCTCCGTGCGCAGTTTCAGCCAAGCCGTTCGCGAAGCGGCGGCGAAGCGAATGGAACAGATTGTCAAGGGGATCGCGGAAGCGCACGGCGCCGCGTACCGCTTTGACTACCGGTACGGGTACGCTTCGGTGGTAAACGATGAACAGGTCACCAGGGCGGTGGAGGAACTGATCGTGGAGGAATGGGGCGAGCAGGCGCTTCTGCGCATGCCGCCGATGATGGGCGGCGAAGATTTTTCCGCGTTCGCCGCACGCGTGCCAAGCTGCTACATCTGTCTGGGCGCCGGCAACGCGGAAAAGGGCATCGTGTATCCGCATCACCATCCGCGCTTCACCGTTGACGAAGACGCCCTGCGGGATGGGGTTGCCCTGTTCGTTCGGGGCGCATTGAAATGGACGGCTGCGGAAACCGGCCAACCAACAGGAAGCACGTAGGAGGCGATAGAGAATGGCAAATGGCGCGGCAGGCTTGCAGCCAGACCTGCAAAACCAAAAAGGGATTTTGAAATGGATCGAAACCGTAGGGAACAAACTGCCTCACCCGTTTATGCTCTTTGTGTATCTGTGCCTGATCCTGATGGTGATCTCAGCCATTCTCGCCGGACTGGACATCTCCGTGATGCATCCCGGCAAAGGGGAAGCCGTCCCGGTGAAAAGTCTGCTGAGCGTCGAAGGGATCCATTGGATTCTTACCAGCATGTTGAAAAACTTCACCGAATTCCCGGCACTCGGCCTCGTGCTGACCATGACGTTGGGGATCGGTCTGGCGGAAAAGGTGGGCCTGCTCACGACCGTCCTGCGCAAAATCATGACCCGCGTGCCGAAAGTGATCGTCAGCTACGCGGTGGTATTTGTCGGCGTGCTGGGCAACCTCGCCTCCGACGCGTCCATGGTGATCATTCCGCCGCTGGGCGGTCTCGTCTTCCTGGCGATGGGCCGCCATCCGATCGCCGGTATCGCCGCCGGCATGGCCGGGGTCTCGTCTGGGTTCACGGCCAACCTGTTCATCGCGGGCACGGATGCCCTGCTCTCCGGCATCTCCACGGAGGTGGCCAAGACGATCGATCCCCACGCCCACGTCTCCCCGCTGGACAACTGGTTTTTCATGTCCGCGTCCGTCTTTCTCCTGTCCTTCATCGGCGCCTGGATTACGGACAAGGTGATCGAGCCGCGCCTGGGCGTGTATCAGGGAGAAAAGCAGGTCCGCTTTGAGGAGTTGAGCGAGCGGGAGAACAAGGCGCTGCGCGCAGCCGGCATCGCCGCCCTGGTATTTGCGGCAGTGACGGCCCTGCTCGTCGTTCCGGAGGGAGCGCTCCTGCGCGATCCCAAGACAGGAGACTTTTTGACGTCGCCGTTCCTCAAGGGCATCATTCCGATCATCCTGCTCTTTTTCGTGACCGTTTCCGCCGTGTACGGAAAGAAGATGGGGCTCATCACGACTACCAAGGACATTCCGCGCTACATGACGGAAGCGGTGAAAGACATGTCCGGCTTTATCGTGATGGCCTTTACGGTCGCCCAGTTCATCGCCTTCTTCAACTGGAGCAACATCGGCATTCTGCTGGCCGTAAGCGGCGCTGATTTCCTGAAAAGCATCGGGCTGACCGGGCTGCCGGTCGTGCTCGGGTTCACGCTGTTCACCGCATTCGCCAGCCTGTTCATCACCAGCGGTTCGGCGTTGTGGGCGATGCTGGCTCCGGTGTTCATGCCGATGCTGATGCTGCTCGATTATCATCCGGCGTTTATCCAGGTGGCGTACCGCATCGCCGACTCGGCCACCAACACCATTTCGCCGGTGAATCCGTACCTGCCGCTGATCCTGGCCTACTATCAAGAGTACAAAAAGGACGCGGGAATGGGCACGATCTTCGCGACGATGACACCGTACGCGCTGTCCTTCCTGCTGATCTGGATCGTACAGATGATCGTCTGGTTTGTCCTTGATCTGCCGGTCGGTCCCGGCGTCTATCCCCGCTGAGGCCGACAGGCGAAGAGCCGCATGCTGTCGAAGCTGCGGCTCTTTTTGCCGGAACGGAAGACATTCAGGCTTGGACATTTGCGGGAGAAAGGGGTATGGTGAAAAGGAAGAAACATGCAAAGCGAGGGGAGAACAGTGCCGCATCACTTTGACATCCGGATTGAACGACGAGGCACCAACAGTTTGAAATGGGATTACAACAAGCGGATGATGGGAGAAGAGGACGTCCTGCCGATGTGGGTGGCCGATATGGACTTTGCGTGCCCGCCGGCGGTGACGGAGGCGCTGGTTCGCCGGGCGCAGCATCCCGTTTACGGGTATCCCGGGCGGCCGGCCGAGCTGTACGAGGCGGTGGCGGACTGGTTCGCCAGGCGGTTTGGTGTCACGGTCGACACCGGTTGGTTGGGAACGGTGCCGGGGGTCGTGCCGGGAATGCACATCGCCGTCGAAGCGTTTACCGAACCGGGCGACAGCGTCCTGATCCAGACGCCGGTCTACCATTCGTTTTTTTACGCGGTGGAAAGCTTGGGCCGCCGGATCGTGCAAAATCCGCTGCGGGAAGAGAACGGCCGGTACGTCATGGACTGGGACGGCCTGCGGCAGGTCTTGGACGAGAACCGGCCGAAACTGTTTTTGCTGTGCAGTCCGCACAATCCGGTGGGACGGGTGTGGACCCGGGAGGAACTGGTCCGGCTTGGACAGATGTGCGCGGAACGGGACATCGTGGTGGTGTCGGACGAAATCCACGCCGACCTCGTCTACGAAAAAGGGCGGCACGTGCCCTATTTCTCGCTCCCGGATCCCCTGGCAAGCCAAAGCCTTACCTTGGTCTCTGCCAGCAAGACGTTTAATCTCGCCGGGTTGACCAGCGCGTTTGTGATTTCCCCCGCTCCCCGGCTGCTGCAGGCGTTCAGGCAGGCGGCCAGGCGGATGGGGCACCCATTCCTCAACCTGTTCGGCATCGAAGCGACCATTGCCGCCTATCGGCACGGCGAGCCGTGGCTGGATGAACTGCTCGTCTATTTGAAGGGGAATGCGGAATACATCCGGGACTTTCTGGCCGAGCGAATTCCCGAAGTATCCATGGCCGTTCCCGAGGCCACCTATCTCGGATGGATGGACTTCCGCCGGTTGGGCCTGAGCCAAAACGAACTGAACGCACTCGTGCGCAAGCGGGCGAAGCTGGGCCTGCATGACGGGACGGTGTTTGGAAAGGAAGGGGCAGGGTTTCAGCGGATCAACTTTGCCTGCCCGCGCGTCGTCCTGGAGGAAGCGATGTCCCGCCTGGAGAGGGCTCTCCATGAGTAGGGCGGCAGCGCTGTGCGACCTTCGCTACACCATCTGCTTCGTGACGAGCGGCGAGTACGTGCTGATGCTGAACCGCCGCCGCGCCCCCAACATGGGCTTGTGGAACGGGCTGGGCGGCAAAATCGAGCCGGGGGAGACGCCGACCGAGAGCATCCTGCGGGAAGTGAGGGAAGAGGCCGGGCTGGTTCTGCCGGACGTCGTCTACGGCGGTGTCGTCACCTGGCAGTGGGAGGGCGGAGCGGGCGGCATGCACGTCTTTCTCGCTTCCGTACCTCCCAAGACCATTGTGCAGGGCGTGCGGGACACGCCGGAGGGCATTCTTGCCTGGCAGCCGCTCGCCTGGGTGCTTGATCCCGCCAACCGGGGCGTGGTGAGCAACATTCGCCACTTCTTGCCGGTGATGCTGCGCGATCCGCGTCCGTGCCGCTTCAACTGCCTGTACGATCAGGAGCGGTTGGTCAGCGTAGAGCAGTTCCCGTTGGAAACGCGGTGAACTTCCTGAATTTGACATCGGCATGCCCGCTTATTACAATGAGGGAACGGGCAGCCATAAGCGCTGCAGGCTGTACACTGGCAGCGAGGGCGATATGAGATGAACAGGATGGGTCTGAAGGACATGCAGTCGCAGTTGGAAGCGGCCGTCGAGCAGGCGGCCCGGTTCACCGGCGAAGGAAAAGTGGCCGCGTACATACCGGAACTGGCCAAACAGGACAAAAACCGGCTGGGAGCGAGCGTCTGCCTCCTTGACGGCACCCTGCTCACGGCGGGAGACGCGCATGTGCCGTTTACCCTGCAGAGCATATCCAAAATCTTTTCGCTGATGGTGGCCTTGTGCGACCACGGACAGCGGTACGTGTTTGAGCGGGTGGGAAAAGAGCCGACCGGCGACCCGTTCAATTCCATCGTCAAGCTGGAATTGATCAAGCCGCACAAACCGCTCAACCCGATGATCAACGCGGGGGCGATTGCCGTCGCCGGGATGATCGCGGGCGCGAACGTGGAGGAGCGGCTGGCGCGCATGCTGCGCCTGCTGCGGAAGATGACGGGCAATCCTGACCTGTCCGTGAACGAAGCGGTATACCGTTCGGAACAGGAGACGGCCAACCGCAATCGGGCGCTCGCCTACTTTCTGAAGGACAGCGGCATCCTGGAAGGCGACGTGGAAGAGACGCTCGACTTCTACATTCGTCACTGCGCGATCGAGACGACGGCCGCAGAGCTGGCCCGGCTGGGGGCGGTGCTGGCCGCCGACGGATGCGATCCCGCGAGCGGCGAGCGGTTCATCCCGCGGGAGGTGGCCCGGATCTGCAAAACGTTTATGGTCACATGCGGCATGTACAATGCGTCCGGCGCGTTTGCCATCGACGTCGGCGTACCGGCCAAAAGCGGCGTGGCCGGCGGCATCATGGCCGCGGTTCCGAACCGCATGGGAATCGGCGTGTACGGCCCGGCTTTGGACGACAAGGGCAACTCGCTGGCCGGGGTCAAACTTCTGGAAACCATTTCCGCCGAGTGGAACCTGAGCATCTTTTAGGAGCGCGGTTGTAGGTCTTCGGAACGATCTGTGCCGTTCGGGAGGGTGGACCGGTTACAGTTGTCTCCCCATCTCCCCTTTTCAAATGGGCCAGAATGGCGTACTATGTATGGTAAGGATGGTGGCAAACGGAGGGATAGGTTTTGACAGAGATTAAGGTTCCCGATCTGGAACAAAAAGCGCTAGCGTTGCTGCGAGCGGACGCAGAAAAGATCTATAAACTGATCGACGTACAGATGGAAAACCTGACCATGCCGCAGTGCCCGTTGTATGAAGAAGTGCTGGACACGCAGATGTTCGGGCTGTCGCGTGAAGTAGAATTTGCCGTCCGTCTGGGACTGATCGAGGAGGAAATCGGCCGCGAGATCATGGGCTCGTTGGAGCGGAAGCTGGCCGATCTTCATGAGCACCGGCAGAAGTAAAGCGAGGGGGTGGCGACGTTCCTCGCTTTTTCATTTTCACGAAAAAAACCTTGCATTTTTTCAATGACTGCATTACATTTATACATATCATTTTCATTGTGCCAAAAGCGATGACAGAGACCAGTACACGGTCCAGCGGCTTGACAGGGAGGAATCGCCGGAGACTGAAAGCGGTTCTGAAGCGCGCCCCGTGGAATTCCCTCTGGAGCTGTCCTCTGAACGGTTGTCCCAGTAGGAGGAGCACCGGGTCATTCCCGTTACCAATGGCAAAGAGAAGCTGAGCTGTCCTTCACCCGAAGGCACCTCAGGCTTAAGCAGGGTGGTACCGCGAGCAGACTCGTCCCTACAGGGGCGGGTTTTTTTCATGGGCCCGTTGCCACACCCACACAACCGCATCCATCATCAGCGATGACAGAGACCAGTAAGCGGACCAGCGGCTTCACAGGGAGGATCGGTCCTGACTGAGAGCCGATCCGAAGCGCGCCCCGCCGAATTCCCTCTGGAGCTGTCCTCTGAACGGCTGGCGCCCCCAGTAGGAGGAACCGGGTCATCCCCGTTATCAATGGCACGAGTGAGGCCGGGTGTCTGGCAGCAGCGTCTGTTCCTGGCCTAACAAGGGTGGTACCGCGAGTAAATCGACTCGTCCCTTTCAGGGGGACGAGTTTTTTGTTTCTCCATACAGGACATACGATTTGGTGAAGGAGGGGTTCGTGTATGACGAACCAAACGGAACAATGGACGAACCGGTTGGGGTTCATCCTGGCGGCCGCCGGGTCGGCGATCGGGCTCGGGGCCATCTGGAAATTTCCCTACGTGGCTGGCACGAGCGGGGGCGGGGCGTTTTTTCTGCTGTTCCTGCTGTTTACCGTGCTGATCGGTCTGCCGCTGCTGTTGGGGGAGTTCGTCATCGGACGGAGCACCCAGCAGGAGGCGATTTCGGCTTACCGCACCATCGCTCCGGGTACGGGCTGGCATTGGATCGGGCGGCTGGGGGTGGCCACCTGCTTCCTGCTGCTGTCGTTTTACAGCGTGGTCGGCGGCTGGATTTTCACCTATTTCTTTCGCGGCCTCACCGGTCAGTTGATCGGGCAGCCCTATGAGCAATTGTTCCAGGACGTGATCGCCGACCCGATCGGCTCCGTCGCGGCGCAGTTCGTCTTCATGCTGGCGACGATCGTGGTCGTGGCCCGCGGGGTGCAGAGTGGGATCGAATCGGCCAACCGGTACATGATGCCGGGGCTGTTTCTCCTGTTCCTGGTGCTGATGGTCCGCTCGCTGACGCTGGACGGGGCGGGAAGCGGGGTGGCGTTCTTCCTGATGCCCGACTTTTCCAAGCTGTCTGCGGAGTCGATCCTGTACGCCATGGGGCAGTCGTTTTTCTCGCTCAGCGTCGGGGTGTCGGTGATGGTGACCTACAGCTCGTACCTCGGCAAAGAGGAAAACCTGGTGAAATCGGCCGGGTCGATTGTCGGCCTGAATCTCCTGGTCGCCTTTTTTGCGGGGCTGGCGATCTTCCCGGCGGTGTTTTCGCTCGGCATGAAGCCGGAGGCGGGGCCGGGCCTGCTGTTCATCATCCTGCCGTCGGTGTTCGAGCATATTCCGTTCGGCACCGTGTTTTTGCTGGTGTTTCTCGCCTTGTTCCTGTTTGCGACGCTGACGAGCGCCTTTTCCATGCTGGAGGTGATCGTGGCTTCGCTCGCCAGGGGGAACGAAGAAAAACGGAAGCGGCTTTCCTGGATCGTCGGCATGCTGATTTTCGCCGTCGGGATTCCGTCCGCGCTCTCGTTCGGCGTCTGGTCGGACGTCACCTTCTTCGGCAAAACGATGTTTGACGCCGCCGATTTTCTCGTGAGCAACGTGCTGATGCCGCTGGGGGCGCTGTTGATCGCGGTGTTCGTGCCATTGAAGATGAAGCGGGAGGTCCTGATCCAGGAGCTGCAGGCCCGTACGCCGCTGGGCAGAAAGCTGTTTGCCGCCTGGCTGCTGCTGCTCAAGTACGCGGCGCCGCTTGCCATCATCGTCGTCTTTCTGCATTCGCTCGGCTTCCTGTGAGAAAAAAGACTGCCGCGTCGGGCAGTCTTTGCCTGCAGACAAGGTTTCGTAAGGAACAGGTCTGCAGGCTTTTTTGTTGAATACAGGAATTCATATCAGCAATCGTTTTAAGAGGCCTCTACAATCGACAGGATGAAGGCCGTCGGCTGTTCTCGCATGGGAGTGTGGAATGCATGTCTGAAGTAGTCTAGGAGGCTTTCCCGCCGCCCTTCGGAAATACGGTATACGAAAGAGCGACGATGCTGTCGATTACGAAGATCAAGGTCCAAATTCTGCTAAGGTTGTTGACAGTTGGATTGGCAAAAGGCAGTGTTCCTTCCTTGGCTGAGAAAAACTCGTCAAAAAACTGGTTCATGCTTGCCATTTCATAGACGCGTGAGGACAGCCCGAACAGTAAGAAGAAAACCAGGTGGGCTGCCGCATAGACGGCCAGATGAACGTAAAAATGCTTCCGTTCTTTTTGTGCGTGTTCCTTGCCGACCAGCTTCTTCGGCGGAGCGATAGCGGGAGCAGGCTCCCCTTTCCACTTGGCTACATAGATTTGGATGTAGGAATCAAGTTTTTTGAAGTCGCTTTTCCCATACGTGATCGCATAGAGGAAAACAACCACGATCACGACTTGGTAACTGGAAAACTGCCCTGTTTGCAAATAATCGAAAAAGCCTAAGGAAGCGATCCACAGGTCATTGATAATAAAGAGAAGAAAAAACACAAAACTGAGAGTTTTTTTGCCAAACCAATACCTGAGGACCAAGAAAGTGATGATGGAAATCCAAAAGATGACTTCTGCGAGAATCAAGAACATCCATTTATGGCCTAAAATGTAATCCATGGTTGTTGTCTCCCTTTACAAAGAGTGTGAAAACATGGTGAGCCACTTCATGTCGGCTTCCAGATGGAGGATTTTTCCCTCGATCAGGTACAGAATGTATTCATTGTCGCCGGTTGGATCGATACTTCTGCGCAGCCTTTGCAATTGAAAAATGGTTTGAATAATGAGCTCCTGTTGGCTTTTGATCATGTCGTGCAACGAATCAAAGCGGAGCTTCTTGGCGCACAGCAGCTTGAAGAAAAACTCGTCCTTCAACAATGTTTTTTCAACGGGCTGCAGAAGCCAGGCAGACAAATCTTCCTTTCCTTTATCGGAAATTTTGTAAACTTTCAGTTCGGAGGATCCGTCCCTTGCCTCCTCAACCCGTCCGTCACGGACAAGCCGGTCAATGGTTGTATAGATTTGACCGGCATTCAGTTCCCATTGATGGTAAACCATACGCTCGAATGAAACCTTCAGATCGTAGCGGTGACGGGGTGCTTCCGATAACAAGGTCAATATCGCGTACTTCACAGACATAAAAACCCATTCCTTATTGTTTAGTCATGTTTAAGCGCTTGACCAAGTTTGTATCTCGCCGCCTTTTGGGCAGGAACGACAGCTGCCAGCAGACTGATCAGCAAACCGCTGAAGGTAGACAGCAACAGCGTATCTATAGAAATGACAAAGGAGGCGGCCGTGTCCTGCATGGTCAACGCATTTACATACGTCATCGCGATTCCCAGAAGGATGCCCATCAAGGTCCCGCATATTCCCATCACAACCGACTCGCTCACGATTGATGTTATGACTTGCCCGGAAGTAAACGCCACTGCCCTCATTACGCCAATCTCCCGCATCCGATCCATGACATTCATGATCAACGTATTGAGAATGCCTATCCCGACGACGGCGATGGAGATCATTAACAGGCCGTTGAACAGACTCTTTACGCCTGGAAGGGCGCGCTTTTGTTTTTCCAGCTCCTCGGATAAAGTCTGCACGCGCTCAAGATCAAACGGGAACGTATTCAGGAGAAAGTCCTTCACACTGGTTTCGGCAGCGCGATCCGCGACTGTAATCAAGCCTTTGTAGGCATTCGTTTCGGGGAACAGCTTGTCGAAATGGCTTTCTTCCATAAAAGCGGTATAACCGCCGTATTGAGAAGTGCTGACCTTGCCGAGCACGATCAGCTCTGTCGGTACGTTATTCCGGATGATTCGTATCGGATCGCCTGCTTTTCCGCCCCATTCGCGAAAAGCATAGTCGCCTAGCAATACCCCGTTCGGGTGCGCTTTCAGAAGCTGGAGCAAATCCGTATTTTTCCTTTGGGGATCATAAAACAACGGGTGTTTTTGGTACCAGTCCGGATTGGCACTGATGATGGTAAACCGGTTTATTTTCTTGTCTCCACTCCATAGAACCTCTTTTTCTTTGTAAGCGGTGACGCCATGAATGCCTTCGAACTGTTGGATCGCATTCAGTTTCTCGGGAGTAAGTGGGGTTTCCGAGGACAACTGCAGGTTTCCCCCGAAGGAGTGATTCACCTCTGATTCAATGCTCGTTTCCATGGAAGCGAAGATGGAGGAGACGAACAGGCCTAGACAAATGACGAAGGCCAGGATGACCGACATGTTGGCCGAGCGATTGAGCGTGCGAAGAATGTTGTTGCTGGCGATCTTTCCCTCGTAGCCCATGAAGCCGATCCTTTTGAAAAAGCGCGTGAACAGGCTGAGTATGAACGGGAACAGCAGTGTGACCCCCGCCAATAAAAACAGGAGCGAGACAATGCTGTTCAAGAACACGCCAAATAACAGCACAATGCCAGCTACAACCCGATAGGTTGTTTTTTCCTTCTGTTGAGCAGGAACTTGTTTCAGCGTGGCGATCACATCGATTTTACTCGCATATGCAACCGGGATGTGCGCAGCGGCCAACGGGATGCACAAGCCCAAGATGATCGTGATCGGCAGAGCGATGGCAAACTCCGGCGAATAGCTGATGTTGGCTTGGAAGGAATGGAATAATCCTTTCTGCATCAGGGATGCCAGCCCCAACCCGAGAGGAATTCCAAAAATCAGCCCGATCAAAGAAAGAATCAGAACCTCGCACAAAAACAGCTTTTTGATTTGTGAGGGGATGAAACCGACTGTTTTCATGACGGCAATCTCATTTTTTCGCTCCACCACGCTGACATACAAGGTGTTGTACAAAATAAAAGCACTGATTATCATAGACAGGCCGCCAATGGCATAAAGCATGAGATACAGCTCTTCCAGTTGATTGGTTTGTTTTTCGTCCAGCACAATTTTTTCCATGAAAACAGACGGATCGCTAATTTTATTGCCGATAGAGGCAAGAGCGGACTGTTCCTCCGCTGTATCGTTCAATTTGATGCGTATCTCCTGGACTTGGCCGGTCAGAGAGTACCATTGCTGGACTGTCTGGAGGGGAGCCAAAGCCCGCCAGCTTTTGCTGCTGGCTTCGTCCCAACTGCTTGGCCCTTCCAACAGCGGAGTGTCTTTGACAATCGCCGCGACAGGGACCTCCATATTGCCCGTAGGCAACTGCAAACGGACAAGATCCCCGGCGTTCTTTTTCCACAAGCCAGCAGTTGTTTGAGGGAGAATGATCCCCTCGTTTGTAAGGTTCCCGGAAACGGCCTCCAAAGTAAGCAGTTCGTTCCGGAGCGATGACAGACCCGTTATGCGCAAGCGTGTTTGGGCAAGGTTCTCGGGACCGCCCAAATCAAATCTTGCCTGCTTGTGAATGACGCCTATGGCGGCTTTTACGTTGCTGTCTTGCTGTATGTCGTCCAGGACGCTGCCGGAAAAGGTATGGCTGCTTGACTGTATGGAATAGTCTGCGTTTCCCGTGTAAAGCTTCAACCGTTCCATCGTCATCTTTTTGGCGGTCTCGACTGTGCTCACGACGGCAAAGATGCTGGATATTCCGATGAGGATGGACAGTATCGTATAAAAGGAGCGCAGTTTATTACGTGTTAAGTAGCGCCAGGATACCCGCCAGTACATCATGCTTATCTCCTTCCTTGTGCTTGATATCCATTTCGATAACCCCATCCCTCAGGAAAATGATCCGATCAGCATAGCTGGCAGAGAAGACGTCGTGCGTCACCATGATGATCGTTAAACGGTCTTGCTGCTGCAAGGACAGCAGCAAATCCAGCACCTCTGTTCCCGTTTTTCGGTCGAGGTTGCCCGTAGGCTCATCGGCCAAAATAACGCTCGGTTTCATCGCAAGCGCTCTTGCGATTGACACCCGCTGCTGCTGGCCGCCGCTTAATTGCGAGGGGAAATTCCCTTCTTTTCCTTGAAGATGTACGGCTTTCACCAGGGAAGATACCGTTGCTTTCACCACCGATTTAGGCAGGCCTTCCGCTTCCATCGGGAACGCAATGTTTTCCTCGACGGTCATCGCAGGAAGCAATTGGTAGTTTTGAAAAACGAAGCCGACGTTTTTCCGGCGAAACAACGTTCGCTCTCGCTCCTGCAAGTCATGTATCGACTTTCCTCCAATGGAAACCTCTCCCGAATCCGGGGTATCCAGGCCACCCAACAGATTGAGCAGCGTACTTTTCCCCGAGCCAGATGGTCCCATGACGGCAACAAATTCCCCCTGCGCAATTTCCAGATCAATCCCCTTTAGTACCTGAAAGGACGTTTCTCCTGTCTGATACCATTTCGTCAGGTTTTTTACCGTGATCATTGGCTACCTCCCAAGAAAGTATATACCGAGTATATACAGGGAGTCGTGGCATTATCAAGAGAAACATGCAAAAATAGGAAATCGAACACTTCCTGTTTTTCCTAACATGGTCACAACGATTCAATTCCACGGTAATCGTGTGGAAGTGAATTGTTGCGGGATTTACGGATGTATGAGAAAACCTCCCTTTGTATGATAGGGGTAAATTGCTGGGATAAAGGGGACTCATCATGAAAAGACGTGTGGTTGTGACCGGGATGGGTGTCGTTACGCCAATAGGAGTAACTATCAAAACATTTTGGGAAAACCTTGTACGGGGCGTGAGCGGGGTTGATTATATTCAGGCTTTTGATACCGAAGGGTTTCCGACGACTATCGGTGCAGAAGTGAAAGACCTTGACCTCGATGAATGGTTTACCCACAAAGAAAAGATACGGATGGAAAGCAATACGCAATATGCGATTATCGCCGCAAGGCAAGCCATTTCCCAGGCAAAGCTGGACATGAGTCAACTAGACCCCTACCGCGTGGGAGTCATTGTCGGAACAGGCATGGGGGGAACGAGGCTCATACTGGAGAACAACCGGGACCTGCTTCAGCACGGGTATCGAAAAGTCAGCTCTTACTTGGCATTTGCCTCGCTTGTGGAAGCCCCGACAAGCGAAATCTCGATGATGATCGGCGCAAAAGGAAAAAGCGGGGCCTGGGTAACCGCATGTGCAACAGGAAACAACTGTATCGGCGAAGGCTGCCGAGCGATTCAACACGGAGAAGCGGATGTTATGATTGCTGGCGGAACGGAAGGTCAATTCACGCCCATTGATTTGGCCTCTTTTTGTAAAATAAAGGCTTTATCCACCCGGAATGACAATCCGCAAGCGGCTAGCCGTCCTTTTGACAAGGACCGGGACGGTTTTGTGATTGGCGCGGGAGCGGGTATTGTTGTGCTGGAATCGGAGGAATCAGCCAAGAAAAGAGGGGCTGCGATTCTCGCGGAAATAGCGGGATACGGCTCCACCACAGATGCCTATCACGTTACGGCGCCAGATCCGGAAGCGAAAGGTGCGATTATGGCGATGAAAAATGCAATGGCGGATGCCAATGTTTCGCCTGCTGACATCGACTACATCAGTGCCCACGGTTCCAGTACGCGATTGAACGATCAAATCGAAACGCTCGCGATAAAGAAACTGTTTGGCGAAAAGGCCAGGTCCATTCCCGTCAGCTCCATCAAGTCGATGACAGGGCATTTGCTTGCCGGGTCCGGTTCAGTCGAGCTGATTGCCTGCATCCTGGCTCTTCAGCATCAAATCGTGCCGCCAACCATTAATCACCATCAGCCTGATGAAGGATTCGATCTCAACTATGTGCCAAATGAGGCGCAGGCGCATCGGGTGCGGACCGTTTTGAACAACTCGTTTGGTTTCGGCGGGTACAATGCTTGTATCGTCGTCAAAGAATGGCAAGGGTAAGTTGTCGGATCGGAGGGAGGAAGAGCAATGAGTGGGATCAATCTACGGGAAAAACACGTGAATATAGAGCAGTTTCCGAACATGGACGCATGCATTCATCATTTATTCGAACGACAGGCAGCGCTGACGCCTGATCAGACCGCAGTCATGTATGAAGAAACCGGGCTCAGTTATCGGCAGCTTAACGAAAAAGCAAATCAGTTTGCGCATTACCTCGTGACATGCGGGCTGCAGATAGAAGAGCCTGTCGCTGTTTGCATGGACCGCTCTCTGGAGATGGTCATTGTATTGCTGGGCGTGTTGAAAGCGGGAGGCGCCTATGTTCCGATTGACCCGAATTATCCGCAAAAGCGCGTGGAATACATGCTGACGGATGCGAAGGCCCCCATCGTTGTCACTTCCAAGAGCAGGGAAGGGATCCTGGCAAAACAGTCTTTGGGGGATGCGACGCTGATTGTTGCCGACAAGAGCGGGGAATGGCAGGAGCAGCCTGCAACGAATCTTGACCTTCCGATAACTGCCGACAATCTCATGTACATGATGTATACGTCCGGTTCCACGGGAAATCCCAAAGGGGTCATGAATACACACCGGGCTCTAAACAACCGGCTGCAGTGGATGCAAAAAGAGTTTCGATTAAACAGTTCCGACCGCATCCTGCAAAAAACGCCGTTCAGCTTCGACGTCTCCGTCTGGGAATTTTTTTGGCCGCTGCTTGCCGGGGCAACCCTTGTCATGGCCAGACCGGAAGCGCATAAAGATCCCGAATACCTGATCCACACCATCCAAACGATGAACATTACGACCATGCACTTCGTACCGTCGATGCTGCAAATTTTTTTGGATGTGTATCAAACGGGTACGCCGCTTCCGTCTCTCAAGCGGATTATTTGCAGCGGAGAAGCACTGACGAAGTCGATGGAGCTCGCTTTCTTCGCAAAATTTGACCAGGTGGAGCTGTACAACTTATACGGTCCCACAGAAGCAGCAATCGACGTCACCTACTGGAAGTGTACAGGCGACAAGCATGAAAAGTCGGTGCCCATCGGTTTTCCGATCAGCAATATTCACCTGCTGATTCTGGATGGGGACAAGCTGATAACGGAGCCGGGGATAGCAGGCGAACTGCATATCGGAGGAATTGGGCTTGCGAGAGGCTATCATAACAAACCGGAGCTGACAGCGGAGAAATTTATTGCCGATCCCTTCCGAGAAGGGGGACGTTTGTATAAAACCGGCGATTTGTGTAAATACCGCGAAGACGGTGCAATCGAGTATATCGGCAGGGTCGATTTTCAGGTAAAGATACGCGGATACCGGATTGAACTGGGGGAAATTGAAGCGGCACTGGAGCGTTTGCCCTATATCAAACAGTGTGTCGTCAAGGCCATTCGCGAAGGCGACAACACCTACCTCGCCGCGTACGTGACGGTCCCGGACGACGAGAAATGGGAAGAGAGTCGCGTTCGCGAACAAATCGCGGAGCAACTGCCCGACTACATGATTCCAGCCTTTTTCGTCCGTCTGGATGCATTCCCTTTATCGGCCAACGGAAAGGTTGATCGAAACAGTCTGCCCGCCCCTCAAAAAAGCGGGTTTGTTCCTGCAGACTGTCAACCAAAGACCGAGATCGAAAAACTAGTCGCTTCGTTTTGGAAAGAGCTTTTGTCATTGGACGAAGTAAGTATTGACACGCCGTTTCTCCACGCAGGGGGCAATTCGCTTTTCGCTGCCCGGCTTGTGGCTCGCGTAAAACAGCGGTTCCAGATTCCGCTTGCTTTGAAAGATGTCTTTCAGCATCCAACCATTTATGAATTGAGCAAATTTATCGAGTCACAGTCTTGCATCGCGGAAGAGCCGAAATTGCTGCCGGCCGGAAACAAGGAGCAGAAGAGAGACTTGTCGTTTGCACAAAAGCGGCTCTGGTTTATCAATGAATGGCAAGGAACCAGTTCCTTGTACAACCTGCCCAACTATTTTGAAATAACGGGACCTCTAGACTACGATGCGTTTGTTGCCAGCCTGGAGTCTGTGCTGGCCCGTCATGAAGTGTTGAGGGCCAACTTTTTCGAGGAGGATGGCCGTCCTTTCCAGATTGTTGATGCCTCAAAAAAGAGCAATCTGGAGCTTGTCTCTTTATCCGGGCTTCCATACGAATCAGCCAGGCAAACAGCTCTTCAGGCGATGGCGGAAGACGCGAGGATCCCGTTCGACCTGACTTCCGATCCGCTATACCGGTTTACGCTGTATCATCTGGCGGATAATCGGCATCTCTTTTACTACAATGTCCATCATATCGTCTGGGACGGCTGGTCGAATTACGTGTTCCAATCCGACCTGCTCAAGAAATACAACGACATGACGGGCGGGACGGACTGTGAGTCGCAGGAAGGCCGGGAAGGGCATGTCATTCAATACAGCGACTATGTGTGCTGGCAGAATGCTTTTATCGATTCCCCCGTTTATCGGGAGCAGATGGATTTTTGGAAAAAGCAGCTTGCAACCGAGCCCCCGTCTATCAAGCTCATGGCGAATCAGAAAAAAACACGTCCGGATTCTCATGATGGGGCAGTAAGTATGTTCCGGATCCCGAATGAACTGTTGGAGCAATTGAAGGCGTTTTGCAAACAACATCATACGACCCCGTTCATGGCGATGCTTTCGCTCTTTACACTGTTGATTTATCGCTTGTCGCAGGAAAAAGACATTGCGATTGGTACGACTTCCGCAGGGCGGAATCACGCCAAGCTGGAGGGGTTAATCGGCTTTTTCGTAAACACGTTGGTGATCCGAAATGAAATCCGCGAAGGCTCCAGCTTTGCAGAGCTTGTACAGCAGGTAAGCGACACTGCGGTAAAAGCATTCTCATATGGCGACGTCCCGTTTGACAAGGTGGTGGAAGAGCTTCAACCGCATCGTTCTGTCAACCGGCAGCCTCTGTTTCAATATATGTTCAGCTTCCAGGACTTTTCGTTTGAGTTTGACCATGGAAAGAACCTGACTGTCAGCGAACCGGTTCCCCTCCATAACCAGACTGCCAAGTTTGATCTGACGCTGTTTATCGAACGGAGCGGCGACGAATATATCGGGAAATGGGAGTATCGGACCGATTTGTATCAGGAAGAGACGATCGAGCGGTTTAGTTCGCATTTTCTGCAGCTTTGTCGGGGGGTGCTGGAACAGCCGTTCATTCCTGTTGAACAGGTTCCCGTGATGAGCGAGACGGAAAAACGGTTCATGATCCACACGTTTAATGAGACGGCCTGCGAGTTCCCGGATGTTGCCCTGCACGAATGGTTTGAAGCCCAAGCGAAGCGGACGCCGGACAACATCGCCGCCGAGTATGAAGGGGAGTGCCTGACTTACAAAGAGCTGGATGAAAAGGCGAATCAGCTTGCTCACTTGCTGCGGGAAAAGGGCGTAACGGTCGACACGCCGGTGGGGGTATGCATGGAGCGCTCCTTGGAGCTGATCGTGTCCATCATGGGAATTTTGAAGGCGGGTGGAGCTTATCTGCCAATCGATACGGAAGTCCCCTGGGAACGGGCTTACGCCATTTTGCGGGATGCGCAGGCTTCGATTTGCCTGACACAGCCGGGGACAAGTCTACAGGAAGGAACAGATATCGAACTGCTTTCCTATTTGCTGCACGAGAGCCTTTTGGACGGATATCCAGTCACGAAGCCGGATGTTTCCGTCACTCCGGAGAATCTCGTATCCATCTATTACACGTCAGGCTCGACCGGAAAGCCAAAAGGTGTCAGCAACACGCATAAAGGCTGGGTCAACCGGATGAACTGGATGCAGAACAAGCATCGTTTGAAGGCGCATGAAGTCGTACTGCAAAAGACGATTTTGACGTTTGACGATTCCGCCGTTGAAATTTTCTGGCCATTGACCGTCGGAGCGAAAATCGCGTTTCTTCCCAAGGGAGCGCACCGGGACCCTGTCAGCATCATCGAATATGCGATAAAGCACAATGTTTCTTTGCTTCAGTTTGTACCGAGCATGCTGAAAATGGTCCTGGAGCAAATCACTCCTCTTCAGAGACGACAATTGACAAACCTGCGCATTGTCGTGTCCAGCGGAGAAGCATTGCACGCCGACGTGGTCCGCTCGTTCTATGAAAGGATGCCGGGCAAGCTGTTTAACACATGGGGGGCAACGGAGGTTTCTATTGATTCCACCTGCTATGATTGCGAGCCTGAGCCGGAGAACGGCTCGGAAATCGTTTCCGTAGGACGTCCGATAGACAATAACCGCATCTATGTTCTGGACAAGTTCCTGGAACCGGTTCCGCCAGGCGTCCCTGGTGATTTGTATATTGCCGGCATAGGCTTGGCCAGAGGATATATCAACAATCCGGAGAGAACGAGTCAGTCCTTTATCCCCGATCCGTTTTATCCGGGAGAGTGCATGTACCGGACAGGCGACAGAGGGTACTTCAAGCCGGATGGAAACATTATGTTCCTCGGCCGTCAGGACAATCAAATCAAGTTGAGAGGAATGCGGGTCGAGCTTGGAGAGATCGAAACCACGCTCAGGTCCATCGACGGGGTTTCCGGGGCTGTGGTCATCGTGCATAAAACCGAGAGCGACGTCCAATATTTGGCTGCTTACTACACGTCCGCAAAAGGCAGTATTCCGCCCGGCGCATTGAAGCATGAGCTGAAAAAGTTGCTGCCGGAGTACATGGTACCGAGCTATTACGTACAAGTACAGGCATTCCCGCTAAATGCCAACGGGAAAATCGACCGGCAGCAGCTGCCCAAGCCAACCGAACGCGATCTGGCTTCCGCCGGCGCTTACGTCGCCCCGAAAAACGATAGAGAACAAGCCATTTTATCTATTTGGCGTGAGAAATTAGGAGTGCAAAAAACGGGTGTCCAGGATAACTTTTTCGAATTAGGCGGCCATTCTTTACTAGCGGTGCAGATTATTTCAGAAATCAACAAAAAATGCGGGTCAAAGCTTTACGTGAAAGACTTGTTTGAAAATCCAACGGTTGAAACATTGGCTGGCGTTTTGGAAAGACGTGCGACCAGCGACGCAAACAGTCCGGTTACCCAGGCCGCTGACCGCGATCAGCAGTTCCCCCTGTCGGATTCGCAAAAGCGGGTTTGGTTTTTGGATCAGCTCTATCAAGACACCAAATACAACATGCCGCTGGTGTTGAAATTCCACGGGTCTGCTGATGCGGAAAAATTGCGCGATTGCCTCAACCAACTGATCGCCCGACATGAATCGCTGCGTACCGCTTTCCGCAATAAAAACGGGGAGCCCGTGCAGATCATCCTGCCCCAGGCCGACATTTCTCTGCAGGTGGAGGAGTGGGGAGAGCAGGAGTTGCAGCGGATTGTGCGACGTGAGACGTCCATTCCGTTTGATCTCGCTGCGGCACCTTTGGCAAGAGCTCGTCTGGTGAAAGGGAAGTCAGCCGATGTGCTGATTCTCGTCTTCCATCATATTATCTGTGATGGCTGGTCACTAAAGGTAATCAAGGAAGAACTGCTCAAGCTGTATGGCGGCGAAGAAACGTTTTTGGACGATCAACCTGTACAATATGTCGACTACCTTTTAAGACACAATCATTTTATCAATCAGGCCGAGTACCAGGATCAGCTTTCCTATTGGATCAAAAAGTTTGACGGAGAGATTCCGCTGCTGCAGCTTCCCATGAACAGACGGCGAAAAAGGGAGGGCGAGGTAGAGAATGAAACGCTGAGAACAGCCTTGTCTTCAAAAGTCTCAGCAGATATCAAAGCGTTCAGCCAGCAGCGAAGGGTCACTCCCTTTATGACGATGCTGTCTGTTTTCGGCCTGCTGCTGTCCAGACTGTCCCAGCAAAACGATCTTGTCATCGGAACTCCCGTAGTCAATCGGAATTCTTCTGAATTGGAGCAATCGGTGGGACTTTACCTCAATACGCTGCCGTTGCGGCTGGTTCTGGACCAACATGCAGCCTACAGGGACGTATTGGACCAGACAAAACAAACAGTGCTCGAGGCGTTTGCCAATCAAGATATTCCGTTTGAAAAAATTGTGGAAGTAGTGAATCCGAATCGAAATCTAAACCAAAATCCGCTGTTTGATGTGTTGATCAATTACCGCAATTTTGAAGAAACCAAAACATCTGTCACCCAGAACCTGTTGGTTGAAGAAATCGAACAGGACGAAATCGAATCGAAATTTTTCATGACGCTCTACATTGAAGAAACAAGCAGCGGCTTCCAACTGGCGCTTGCCTATCAAAACCATATGTTTGAAAAGGCGAGAATGCAGGAATTCCTCAATCAATTCGTTCACCTGCTAAAGCAAGCCATCCAGTCGCCGGATCTGGCTGTCGGGTCCTTTTCGCTGGTGACGCCGGAAGCAAAGAGGATTTTGCCTGATCCTGCAGAAAGCCTGCGGACGATCAAGTTTCCGCGCATCACGCGGAACATAAAGCATTGGAGCGAGCTAATCCCCCAACAGATCGCCGTGGAAGATGCGGGTACAAGCTATACCTATCGGCAGTTGTTCCAGGATTCCATGCAGATTGCCATTGGCTTGCGCAGGCGAGGGGTAAAATCGGGGGATGTCGTCGCGCTGTATGGGGACAGAAGCTATGAAATGGTCGCCGCCATGATCGGCGTACATTTGGCAGATGCCGTTTTTATGAACCTGGACACGCAGTTGCCTGTCAAAAGAATGGAATCGATGCTGCAAAGCGCAAATCCGCGCCTGATGCTGACCGCCGGGCCTCTTCAGCCGACGCATCAAGGCACGGAATCGAAGCTGCCTGCCTATAAAGTAAGTGAGCTGATCAGTGACAAGACAGAGGAAAACGAAGGCTTTGCACCGGAAGAGGCTTGCGGGTATGCCTATATTTTCTTTACTTCCGGAACGACAGGGGAGCCAAAGGGCATTCTGGGCACGCATAATGGCTTGGCGCATTTCCTGGATTGGCAGCGAAACCAGTTTGCCGTGACACCGGCGGATCGCAGCGCGCAGTTAACCAATAGTACATTTGACGTGTTTTTGCGGGATGTCTTTTTGCCTCTGACAAGCGGCGCTACACTCGTCATTCCTTCCAGGCAGGAGACGGAAATCGTCGATTGGCTCGCCGAGAAAAGGATAACGCTGCTTCATGCGGTGCCGTCACTGGCCGACCATTGGTTGTCGCAGTCGAAAAACGTCAAGCATCTGCATACGCTCAGGCATATATTTTTCGCAGGCGAACCATTGACGGGCGCTCTGGTTCGTTCCTGGCGGAAAGTGACCGATGCGCAAATCAATAACTTCTATGGCCAAACCGAAACAACGCTGGCGAAATGCTTCCATATCGTGCCGGAGGAATTCTGCGAGGAAGTGATCCCGATAGGAAAGCCGATTCCGGATACGCAATTGCTCGTTGTCAATCAGCAGAATCAACTGTGCGGGGTTGGGGAACCAGGAGAGATCGTTGTTAGAACCCCCTATCGGACGGCCGGTTACCTGGACAAGCAAGCAGGGCCGTTTACGCCAAATTTCTTCCGTCCGCAAGACGATGACCGTTTGTACCGTACCGGCGATCTCGGCTTGTATCGTCCCGATGGAAGTCTGGAGATTATGGGGCGGGCAGACGATCAAATCAAGATCAGAGGCGTTCGCATCCATAAAAATGAAATAGCTGCGGCGATTTTGCGGCAGATCGACGCAAAACAGTGCGTGATCATGGACATGATGGAGGCCGGCCACATCCAGCTGCATGCCTACATTGTGATGGAAGGCAAGCGCAAGCTGCATTCCGAACAGCTGCGGAAGCAGTTGCGCCATGAATTGCCCCTCGCCATGATCCCGAACCGGTTTGTGCAGATCGACGAGGTGCCTGTAACCAAAAACGGCAAGGTCGATCGAAAGAAACTGGCTGCCATGCGAGCTGCCGAAGCTGGCAACGAGAACGATCACTTGCAAAACCCGGTGGAAGGGGAACTGAAGAAGATATGGCTTGAGCTGCTGCCTGTCTCATCCATTGGAGCAAGCAGTAACTTCTTTGAATGCGGGGGACATTCGCTTCTGATGGTGAAAATGATCGCCCGCATAAGCGAACGGCTTGGCTACGAGGCCAGCCTGATGGAAATTTTTGAGCATCCAACCATCCGAGAACTGGCTGCTTGCCTGCAAAAGAAGAAAAAGAAAAGCGATCTTCCCATTCAAAAAGTAACAAGGGTTAGACAAAAACTGTAATGTGTCCAACCCGAAAAGGAAGGGATAACATGTGCTCATTTTCAGCAGGAAATGAAGTATACTTGCTGCCATCTTCCTACGAACAAAACAGAATCTGGTTTTTTGAACAAATGGTCCCACATAGCGCGACCTATCATATTCCGCTGCAGCTAAAAATAACAGGAGAATTGAAGCCGGATGTCCTGACGAGAACACTTCAAAAAATCATAGAGCGACATGAAATTTTGCGAACCACTTTTGTTGAAATAGAAGGGGAACTGAAGCAAAAGGTTTCCCTTCAAGCTCCCCCCTTGACGCTTGAACCAAAAAGAATGGAGGAGTTGGAGCGGGAGCAGCCCTTTTCGGAATACCTCCAGAAATTTGCGCTGGAGCCTTTTGATTTGGAGAATGGCCCGTTAATCAAATTTCAGTTGATCGAAGTCAATCCAGGCTACCATTATCTGTTGATCAATATTCACCATATTATCTTTGATGCCTGGTCGCTGGAGGTTCTGAAAAAAGAACTGGTAACCATCTACCCGATGATCGAACAGGGCCGAGTCGAGAGATACGAGGAGCTTCCTTTGCAATACGCAGACTACGCAAACTGGCAAAGAGAGAGGCTGGAAGGAGAGCATTTGCAGAAAAAGCTGCACTTTTGGCAGCAGCATCTGGATCAAGTCCCTGCGTTGCTGGAGCTCCCGACCGACCGACCGAGACCCAAGGAACAGTCTTACGCGGGGGGCAATGTAAAATTTGAAATTCCCGGCGCCTTGGTCGAACCGATCAACATGTTTTGCCGATCCCATCAGGCCACTCATTACACCTTTTTTCTGGCCGTATTCAATGTGCTTCTCTACCGCTATACCGGGCAAAAAGACATTGTGATCGGTACGCCGATTGCCAACCGTTCTCATCCGTTTACGCAAGACATGATCGGCTTTTTCGTCAATACGTTGCCGGTTCGGACCTTTATCCGACCGTACAGCAGCTTCCACAAAATCATCAAAGAAACGATCAAATCCTTTCTGCTGACGTATGAAAACAACGAGGTTCCTTTTGAAAAACTGGTACAGGAATTGAACCCGGACCGAGACAGCAGCTATCATCCGTTTTTTCAGGCGCTCTTTACTCTCCATGAGGGTCAGGAAGAGTATACAGACGTACCATTTGCGATTGAAAACGAAAAGATCAATACGAATACGTCGAAGTTTGACCTGGTGCTGTACATTTCATGCGAAGGCGGGAAAATGTCAGGCGAGATCGAATTTAGCACCGATCTTTTCAATCGAAAAACAATCGAACGTTTTAGTCAGCACTACATAACATTGATCAGAGAAATCTTGAGCAACCCGGAAAAGCCGATTTGTAAGCTGAATCTGTTAACGAAAGAGGAGAGGAAGAGGCTGCACTCCCAAAATCTGCTGCTTGCCAGGATGACTCCCCAGTTTATCCATACCCTGGTGGAGCAAAAGGGACGGCTGATGCCGGACAGGATTGCGGTCAAAGGGCATGAGCAAGCCTTTACATATAAAGAGCTGAATCAACGGTCAAATCAAATCGCACATGAGCTGGTCAGCCGAGGAGTTCAGCCGGGCAGCATCGTCGGCATTCGTCTGAAGCGATCACCCGAGCAAATCGCAGCTTTGCTGGGAGTGTTGAAAAGCGGCTGCGTGTATATGCCCGTCGATCCTGCGCTGCCGATTGAGCGGGTGAGAATCATGGCGGAAGATGCCCAATCGACTGTCATGATCACAGACGATCCCTTGTTCCATGCGTGGAAAGAGAACATGACGATTCTTGCGCCTCGGGACATTTTCGACAGGCAGCCTGCCGACGAGCTTGAAGGGACGCTTTCTCTTTGCCCCGAGGAAGCCTTGGCCTATGTCATTTATACGTCGGGAACGACAGGGAAGCCCAAGGGGGTCGGCATTACGCATGCGTCTCTGGTGAACCATATCACCGGTTTTCTTCAGGAGTTTCCGTTCAGCCCAGAGGAAAAGGTGCTCCAAAACATCGGCTGCAGCTTTGACCCGGCGATGACAGAGATTTTTTGTTCGCTGATCGGCGGGGGAACATTGGTTATCACCCACCCTGACAAGCAATTCGACACGGACTATTTGGGAGATTTGATCAGAGACGAACGGATTACGCGAGCCCAGCTTTTCCACAGCTTGCTGGAGAAGCTGCTGGATCAGCCTGCGTTTACCCAAAACAGCCATCTCCGATATGTATTTACGGGCGGAGAGGCCTTGCAGCACAAGCTCGTTCGAAAATTTGCCGAAAAGATGGACAGCGGGATTCCGCTGATTAACTTGTACGGGCCGACAGAAGCGTGTGTGGCCGCAAGCTACTGGAAGTGCGACGCTGACCAGGACTGCTTGATTGCACCGATCGGCAAACCGTTCCCCCATTATCATCTCGTAGTGCTGGACGAACATTTTCAACCGGTCCCGCAAGGTGTCATCGGGGAGCTGTTTATCGGCGGGCCCGGTGTAGCCAAAGGGTACGTAAACAATCAAGAGCTGACGGAAAAGGCCTTTCCTCTGATCGACATAACGGGGACAGCGCAGCGATACTATCGTACCGGAGATTTGGTCAAACAACTCGACTCGGGAGATTATTTGTTTGTTTCGCGGAAAGATAGCCAAGTCAAAGTCAGGGGATTCCGCATTGAACTGGAAGAAATTCAACATGCGCTGCTGCAGCAGCCGGAAATCAGCGAGGCGGCCGTTCTGGTCGAAGAGGTGCACGGCGATAAAAAAATTTTCGCGTTTCTTGTCAAACAAACCGGGATGTCGCTTACGGCCAAGGAATTGAAAAAACGCCTAGCCACAAAACTGCCTCATTACATGATTCCGCACGTGGTCAACTGGCTGGACAAATTGCCGGTGACGCTTCACGGAAAGCTGGATAAAAGCCGGCTCTCGTTTGAAAAAAATGCGTTGGAAAGCGAAGAGAAAATACAGCCTCGAACCAAGCTGGAACAGCAGCTGGCTGCTATCTGGAGAGAAGTATTGCATGTTAGCGAGATCGGGATCAACGAAGACTTTTTTGATCTGGGAGGACACAGCATCAAAGTCATTGAGATCGTCGGTTTGCTGCGAAAACGCATGAACGTAAGGCTTGCTCCTTCACATTTGTTTCTTTACAGAACCATTGAAGCTTTGGGAGAGTACTTGCAAGCGGAAGACGACACTCCAGATGACAGCGGGATTGTTGTGAAGCTGAAAGAAAGTCGCTGCGATGACCCCCCCTTGTTTCTGATTCATCCCGGGGGAGGAGGAACGATATGCTATGTTCCCCTCGTCAGGAATATTGATCGGGACATCAGCATGTACGGGATACAGTCACAAGGCTATGAGAAAAATACGGCCCCGCTCCATGATATAAGGGAGATGGCGGCCTTGTATGTAAAGGAAATGCAAAAGATTCAGCCCAAGGGACCGTACCAGCTCGCGGGGTGGTCGATGGGGGGAACCATCGCTGTTGAAATGGCCCGGATTCTGGAAGCAAACGGGGAACCGATCGTGTTTCTCGGTTTACTCGATGCGCATCCGTTTGATGAGGCAGCCACCAGGGAGCATCGCGAAGATCCGTTGACCGTGTGGGCAAGCAGCCTGTCGATTGATACGGAAACATTCGCCGGGCTTACTGAAACGGAAAAATGTCAGATGATTTTGGAAGCAGCGGTGCGAAGCAAGCGATTGCCGCCAAATGCCGAATTGGAAGACGTACATCGCATTATCAACGTCATGGCTGCCAATAACATGGCATGCGACCGCTACGTCTTCTCTGCCCCCATCAAAACGGATTTGCATATTCTCGCTTGCGAGGAGATCGATCCGAGCAACCCCCATGAGCTGGTTGACATCGAGAAGTGGAAAAAAAGAACGACGGGAAGGGTCTACACCTATTCCTTGAGAGGACACCACAACAATTTGATGGCATCTCCGCAGGTGGAACATGTAGGGAAAACAATCTCGGAAATTTTGAAATTGGAGCTGAGCTTATGCAAGCACGGTTGACCGGACGTGTGAAAAATTCGCCGCATGACACCTATACTACGGCAGTGCTTAATCCCCAGTTTGAATATGAATTGCACCACTATTTCGACCATTACATTCAGATTGAAGCGGCTCTTTTGCGCTCGTACGAAACGGCAATGATTTTGACGAAAGAAGAGGTGCGTTCGCTTTTGAAAGCCATCCAGGGCATTACGAAAGAAACGCTGCTTCAATCATCAAAAGAAAATATGACGGACATGGCTTTCACGCTGGAGCGGTCGATTGAAAATCGGTTGGAACAACCTGTTGTCAAATGGCATATCGACCGGAGCCGCAACGATTTTCAAGCATGCGCGCAGCTCATGTATGCAAGGGAGCAGTGGGTCGCGCTGATCGAAAAAGTTCAGATGCTGCGGGATGTCATTTTGGATCGAGCAAACATGTACCATACGGTCATCATGCCGGGGTACACGCATTTTCAATCCGCGCAAATCATCAGTGTTTCCTTCTATCTGACAGCGATCAGCAAACACCTTCTGGAGACAGAAAAAAGGATGATTGCCGCATTGGAAGCGATGAACACATATTGTCCGCTTGGCTCCGGGGCGATGTCCGGACAGGAATATCCCGTGGACAACCTGCAATTGGCAAGGTCTTTGGGATTTACATCGTACATTGGCCATGCCCTGAGCGGGGTTGCTTCGCGGGACTGGCTGTTGGACATCGGGAGCTGCCTGGCTTTTTTTGCGAACAACATGAGCCGCTTCCTGACCGACCTGATGAACTGGGGGAGCAGCGAGTACCAATTTATTGACTTTCCCGACGAGCTGGCCGGCATTTCATCCTCGATGCCCCAAAAGAGAAATTTTCCGATTTTGGAAAGGGCCAGGGGAAAAACCGCCCATCTGCTCACATACTATGTCGATTTTTTGCTCGGCCAAAGAAACACGGCCTACAGCAATCTGGTGGAGGTTTCCAAGGAGTCGAGCAAAAACCTTCTCTCCCTGTTCCAGGAAATGCAAGTGCTGCTTGATTTACTCATGCTCGTATTTGAAAACATCCAGTTTCAAAGCGAAAAGATGAAGCAATGCTGCACAAAGGATTACTATGGGGGGTTTTCGCTGGCAAACCGGATCACGGAAAAAAGCGGAATACCGTATCGGCAGGCGCAGGTGATAGCCGGACAGTTTATCACCCAGTCGATCCAAGCCGGACAATCTCCACAGCATGTTTCTGTGGAAGTCTTGCAGGAGATTTGCCGTGAGCACGGCTTTGTCAATCGAATCACGCAGCAAGAGCTGCAATCGCTCTTTGGCTTACATGCTGCCTTAACCATGAAGCGATCGGCAGGATCTACAAACCCGGACGCAGTGAAGGACATGATTGTCTTGCAAACGCAAGAGGCCGCCCAATGCAAACAGGTATTCAGCAGAATTGCCACTGATCTGAAGCAGCAGCGGGAAGAGTTGGCCAGATGGATGACGTCTGAAGGTAAGGAGTATGACCGATGAGACTGAAAGTGGGGAAAGGGGAAGCTCATGGCACCTTTGGAGAGCTGCTGCAAGGTGTTTTGCCGAGCGGCCAGGACTTTTTGGTAACGTTTCCTGTCGAGAAGTACTCGACGTGCAAATATGTATGCTCAGCTCAGGATCAAGAGTTAAGCGTATATCCTGCGTGGAAGCGGAAGTCGCTTCATTTTGCCAAGAGAATCCTTGAGTATTACGGCTTGCCCGTCAAAGGCACATTGTATTTGGAAAGTCAGCTTCAGCAAGGAAAGGGGCTGGCGAGTTCGACGGCAGATATGATGGCGACTGTAAAAGCCATTGAATCCTGCCATGACATTGACATTCCTACCCAGGTGATCGAGGACATCCTTCGCGATATTGAGCCATCCGACGGGATTATGTACCCTGGCATCGTCTCTTATTACCACAAAGAAGTGAGATTGAGAGAACGGATAGGGGAGTGCCCTCCGTTTACCGTGATCGCCCTGGATGAGGGCGGCGAAGTAAATACGGTCGATTTCAATTGCCTGCCCAAGCCTTTCACAGAAGAAGACAGGCAAGAATATGCCGTGCTGCTTGAGAGGATAACCGCTGCCATACGTGCCCAGGATGCGGGGGGAATAGGAGCGGTCGCTACGAGAAGCGCGGAATTGAACCAGAAGCTGCATCCAAAGAAGACGTTTGCTCAGGTAAACAGAATTTGTCGGTCAATTGAAGGGGCGGGGATAGTTACGGCTCATAGCGGGACATTTATTGGCATCCTCCTTTCTGAAAATGACAGTGCCTATTATGAAAAAGTAAAAGAAGGGCTGTCTTTGTTGAAACAGTTGGGCTGCCCGACAGAAATATTCCAATCAATGTCCACTATGGAAAGAAAGAAGGTTTTGGTGTGATGGAGAAAAGCCTGATCGACCTGATTGGAAAGACGCCGCTAATCCGGCTGCGGCTGGATGGCAATAGTAAAGCTCCTGTATACGCAAAGCTGGAACTGTTGAATCCCTATGGCATGAAAGACAGGGTAGCCAAGGAAATGATTATGGCTGCCAAGAGAACCGGCGAGCTCCAGGATCATGCGCCGATCGTGGAAAGCTCGTCGGGAACGCTGGCCTTGGGCATTGCCATGATTGGCACATACCTGGGGCATGAAGTCCACATTGTCACCGACCCGCGCATTGATGAATTAACGCTAGGAAAACTCAGGGCGTTGGGGGCGCAGGTGCATATTGTGGAGAAAATGGAAGCGGATGGGGGCTGGCAAAAAGCAAGGCTGAATTATTTGCATGGTTTGCTGGACAAATATCCCCATGCATATTGGCCAAAGCAGTACGAGAATCCACAAAATCCGCTGGCCTATCGGCAGTTGGCGGATGACTTGGTACAAGAGCTGGGGCGCGTCGATTATCTCGTCGGTTCAGTAGGGAGTGGAGGCTCTCTATGCGGAACAGCCAAAGCATTGCGGGAAAGAAATCCCGATTTGACCGTCATCGCTGTCGATGCCGTAGGCAGCGTTATCTTCTACCAAACAGACAATCCCAAACGATTGCAAAGCGGCCTGGGCAACAGCTTGCGCTCGCCCAATGTTGATTTCTCTGTCATCGATGAAGTTCACTGGTTGAATGACGAAGAAGCTTTCACATGGACGCGGGAGCTCGCCGTTCAGGAAAAAATCTTTGCGGGGAACAGTTCAGGCAGCGTGTACGCCGTATCAAGGTGGCTGAGCAGCCAGGTATCGGAACAGTCCGTGATTGCCTGCATCTTCCCGGACAGAGGGGATCGCTATCTTCACTCGATTTACAGCGATGATTTTTTCAACGCCCACCAATTGAAAAAGGAGAGCTTGCGTGTTTCGCCTGCTCGCATTGAAGAATTAAAGGATGTCTCCGAATGGACGTACTTTCACTTTAACAAGGGGAAATTTGGACATGAAGCGAAAACTGCTGTTTATTGAGTCAAATACAACCGGAACAGGCATGCTTGCCTTGAAGCGAACAAAGGAACTGGGATATGATCCGGTGCTGTTGACCAGTGAACCGAACCGCTATGAGGGCTTGCGCGACCAAAGCTGCGAGATCGTCGTGTGCGATACAAACGATCCGGAAAAACTGGCAGAAACGATTCCGCTTCATTTTAAACGGGAGGACATCGCGGGCATAACGACGACCAGCGAATATTACATTTATACAGTCGCGCTTCTAGCCAAGCGATTTGGATGGCGCGGCAACCCGCCCATTGCGATGAAAACGTGCAGGAACAAGGCGGCTGTCCGCGCCTTGCTGCGGGACCTTCCTGAGCTTTACCAGCCCTGGTTTTTTACTGTCGACCATGTACAGCAGTTGGAGGAAATCAAGCAGCATATCAAATTCCCGTGCATAGTCAAGCCAGTCGATGACAGTGGGTCCAACCAGGTCGTAAAATGCCTTTCCTTTACGGAGCTGCACGGGCAGGTGAAGGAGATATTGGCGGTGAAACGAAATGTCCGCCAACAACCGACCGCTCAAATCGCTTTGATCGAAGAGTACGTGGAGGGACCGGAGTACAGTGTCGAGGTTTTTTCATATGAGGGGCGACACTCCATCATCGGCATAACGGATAAGAGCATCGGGGGAGAGCCCTATTGTATCGAAACTGGCCATGTTTTCCCGTCCCTGGCTTCAAATCGAATCAAAACGGTCGTGGAAACGGGAGTGCTGTCCATGCTGAAAAAGCTGGATTGGCGCTTCGGGCCGTGCCATCTGGAAATCAAAATCGTAGACGAAAAGCTATTCCTTGTAGAGTGCAATGGACGATTGGCCGGGGGGATGATTCCCGAACTGATTCGGCATGCGACCGGTATGGATGTGTTAAAGGAACAACTCAAAGCTGCGGTTGGCTTGTCCCCTGAGCTTGGCAGCCAGCCTCTACAATATGCAGGGATTCGCTTTCTGATCCCAAAAGAAGCGGGAGAAATTCAGGAGGTGACCGGCATCGAACAGCTTCGGCAACTGCCGGGTGTGAAGGAAGTCGTATGCAGGGCAGAGCCGGGAAAGCTGGTGCAAAGAGTCGTAAATGCGTACGGACGACTGGGCTACATCATTGCGGCTGCAGCAGATGGAAAAGAGCTGCATCAGCTGTTGAGTCAAATGGACAATGTGGAAGTAAAGATGAAGGAGCGTGTGTCTGTTGCTGAATTTTCTGAGTGACACGGTTACCCTGCCGACGCAGGAAATGATGGATGCCATTCAACATGCCATGCTGGGAGACGACGTGTATGGGCAGGATCAAACTGTGAATGAACTGGAGCGATTGGCCGCCAACATGCTGGGGATGGAAGCGGCCTGCTTTATGCCGAGCGGTACAATGGCAAACTTGGCTTCCATAATGGCCCATTGTCCTCGCGGCTCCAAGGTGCTGGTTGGCAATGAATCAGACATCTATATTTACGAAGCCGGCGGCGCCTCCGTTTGCGGCGGGATTGTATACGAGCCGATACCTACTCAGGCGGATGGACGACTATTGCTGCACGATCTTGCAAAGGCGTTTCCGTTTGATGAAGAGGATCCTCAGTTTGCTTTGCCCTCTTTAATTTGTCTGGAAAATACCCACAATCGTTGCGGCGGAAAAGTTTTGCCGATCGCTTATTTGCAAGAGGTAAAGGAATTTGCGGCGGAACGCAATGTTCCTGTCCACATGGATGGTGCCCGTATTTTTAATGCGGCAGTTGCCCTCGATCTGGACGTAAGAGAAATCGCTCGATATGCCGATTCGGTTCAATTTTGTTTGTCAAAAGGATTGTCTGCCCCAATTGGTTCGATTGCAGCAGGAACTCAGTCTCATATAAACAAAGTGAGAAAAATAAGAAAGATGTTGGGCGGAGGAATGAGGCAAGCAGGGATTGCTGCGGCGCCTGGTATTATAGCGTTACATACAATGGTTGCAAGGTTGGATCAGGATCACAGGCATGCAAAACAATTGGCCGATGGATTGGCAAGGATCAACGGAATCGAATTGGATGTCCAGCAGGTGCAAACAAACATCGTCATCTTTCGAGTAACTGATCCTCGTTATTCTTGGGATTCATTTTTGCAAACGGCAAAGTCTCGTGGCGTGATTTTTTCAGAGATGGGCTATGGAAGGATTAGAGCGGTTGTTCATAGACATATAACGACTGATGATATTAATAGAGCGGTTCAAGTAGTGGAAGAGATGATGAAGAAAGGCCCATTTTAGCATACTGACTTTCGGTATGCTCTATTTTTTGTCCCTGTTTCTTTACTGAGTGCAGGTCCGAAATGCGTTTGCACAAATCTTGGGTCTTTTGCAAAATGATGTGGCCTTGTTCGGTTTCTCCAAGCTTGAAATGGATTTCGGCAAGGGTTTTTGCCGCTTGGACGTACAATTGCTCGCGAAGTTCAAATTTGAAGATGGAAACGGCATGCTCCAGATACTCTCTGGCATACTCCAGATTGCCCGCATTGCTATACACAATGCCCAGCATATGGTAGATCTCTCCTGCCGAGTAGTGCAAGTGATGCGAATATAAGTAGAGAAGCAATCGATAGCCCAGCTCCAGGCAGAGATCATATCGTTTTTGGTGGTAGTGCATGTACGCCAGGTTGTAGCCTAATCTGGGGAAAAGGGTCTTGTCTTCTACGAAGGGTAGACTTTCCAATGCACTCATGCTATCTGTCAACAGGCGGTATGCCTCAACCTTTTGATCCATCTCGATCAGAAGCAGCGCAAGTGAATTGGCAACATTGATGTCCAGTTCATTGACAATTTTGCCGCTTGAAATCAGCTTGCGAAACGTTTGCTCTGCTTTTCGCGGATGGCGGTCAATCCGGTAATACAGGATGCCTTTTTGCCATTCAATAAATTTCAAGAAGCTGCTGTCCCGAAAGCTTTTGTTCCTTTTAACAAATGTGATTGCTTCTTCGATGAGGTATTGCAGCGTGGTATAATCGTGGAAATAAAGACTTTCTCTACATAATCTATGAATTTTCGCAACAAAATGGATGAGCGTTTCGTTTTCATAGGTAAGCAAGTAATCGACCGGAATCTTCAATTTCAGACAGATGCTTTGCAAAATGTCCAAACGCGGTATATGGTTCCCCTTCTCAATCCGAAACAATGTGGATTCGTCACAAATGTCTTCGGCAACATACTTTCTGGAATAGCCCCGTTTCTCTCGAAAATACTGGATTTTATCCCCTATCGTTTTCATAGGTTGACTCCCTTTTTAATGCTTACATGTAAAAAAATGCATGTTTGCATATACATTTTAACAGAATTCTTCCGTATATTTGAAGTAGAAATTTGAAAAGGTGGGATAAAAAATATGAAAAGTAAAAAGATGGCATACATGTTTCTTCAAAAATCGCAGCGGTTTCCTCGCGTCCCGGTTGCCGAAATGGACAGCAAATTAAAGGATTTTTCTTCCGTCCCGTTCATGCGTACATGCAAGTAGAGGTGAACATAGAATGGGTGTACGCAACATCTTAATCGTTGACGAGAGAGAAGGGAAGCAATCATTTTATTCGAATTTGCTGTCTGTAAAAAGGTACGCCTGTCATTTTTTGAACAACCAGGATTTACTCTCGGATCCCGTTTTTATGAAAAAGTTCGATCTTGTCATATTAAGTCTCACGAAGGATACTCTCTCGCTCCACATACAAAACAAGCATCCTCGAACGATCATCCTGCTGAGCACTAAATATAAGCATTACGCAAAATTTGTCCAAGGTGCCCAGGCCATCCTTATGAAGGAATGCCCCACCGAACTCAAAATCGCCATCAATGTTGTGGAAAGAGGAAGCTGCTACTTCTCCAGCGAGTTCATGGATACGCTTTTTTCTGGCTGGAGGGCAGAGAAGACCGCAGACGATTTCGACATGGAGTTCCATTTGCCGGAAACATTGACAGAAATGGAGCTTCGCGTGGCTGAGGAACTGGCGAATGACAGAACCAATCAACAAATAGCGGATACCCTCTACCTCAGCAAGCGAACAGTGGAGTACCATATCGCCGCGTGCATGCAAAAATTGGGGGTAAAAAGCAGGGTTGGACTGGCTGTGAAGATGACAAAAGTAAATATGTTCAGGCAGATGCTGAACAAGCGAATACTTTGACAGGTCTTGCAAGTGGCAGACCGACGATGAACAGCTCTATCAGGAAAAATGGTAGAGCTGTATATACTTTGCGGGAAATACGGGGGCATCGCTGTCGCAGCTTGCTTATGATGAAGATACATCTCTTATGCGGAGGGAAACAATGAGAGGTAATTTTGTCAGATTGCAGGCGCTCGAAGAAGAAGATTACAAGCTCTTCTCCCAATGGGTATGTCCATCCAAAGTAAGTGCTTTGGCAAGAGGGAGACAAGACTTTGCGACCGAGGATGAAATCAGAAAAGATATTGTAAACGGAAGCACCCGCTATGCCACAGTGGTAACTCATGACGGGAAAAAAATCGGATTTGTATCGTGGGAAACATTGAAATACGAAGGCAGCTACATGCTTGGCGGCGTGATTGGAGATCCCGAATTGTGGGATATGGGCTATGGCGCCGAAGCTTCTCTATTGCTCATGGACTACCTGTTCCATTTTAAAAATGCCCATAAAATTCAATTTATTAACGGTTTGCACAATATGCGGTCGGTTCGCTTTCTTATCAAGAATAAAGTGACGATCGAAGGAATCCTTCGCGATCATTTCTTCCTGGATGGCGAGTATCATGACGCAGTCATTTCTTCCATTTTGCGGGATGAATACTACGGCTACAGCGAACCGGAAGATATGATCCCGAAAAGCGAGAAGCAGAAGATTCAGGAGGAATTGTACGAGTATCTCCAAGGTTATTGGAAAGAAGAGTGTTTTCCAAAACTGTTGAAACAAGGTGAGAAAATTGGAAGATAAGCAAAAGGTAGTACTGGTAACAGGCGCTTCCAAGAGTCTTGGCAAAGCGATCGCAAGTCATTTCGCCGGTTCCGGAGACCGGGTCATTCTGGGATACAGAAGCTCGTTGGAAGAAGTCACACATGCGGTTGAGGAGATTAAAGCGAAAACCGGCAACGAGGCGGTTTCATTCGTGAAACTCGACGTGATCGACAGGCAGCAGGTGCAGGATGCCGTTTCAGAGATCATTGGACAATTCGGAAAAATAGACGTTCTCGTAAACAACGCGGGAGTCAGCTACGGAGGAGCGCTGATTCCGAGCAATCCTCTCGAAAAATGGGAGGAAATCGTCCAGATCAATGTCATGGGTACCATCAACTGCATCCACGCCGTTTCTTTTCACATGCTGCTGGAACAAAAGGGGGCAATCGTCAATATCGCTTCGGTAGCCGGCTTGATAGGGGTGGATCGTTTAAGCGCGTATAGTGCGAGTAAAGCAGGGGTTGTCGGGCTGACTCGTTCATTGGGGAAAGAATACGCCCCGTACAACGTGAGAGTGAATGCGGTTGCTCCCGGTTATACGGAAGATACTGGCATGGTTGAGCGCATTCCTGAGGAACAGATGAACGAATTCAAGAAGCGAATCGCCATGGGAAGGTTGGGAACAACCAGGGAAATAGCAGAGGCGGTTTCCTTTCTTGCATCGGACAAGGCCAGCTATATAACGGGGCAAACGCTTGTCGTCGATGGAGGTTATATGTAGAAAAGGAGCGTGAGAATCAATGAAAACGGCACTGATCTTTCCGCCTTTGGTGACATTGAAGCAGGGGAGCTTTTTGGACCTTTACGAGAGCTTTCCCAGTGTGCAGGCCAAGTTTGCAGAGGCCAGCGAAATTTTGGGCGTGGATCTTGCTGGCAAATTCTTTTTTGAAAGTGAAGCCATGACGAATACCGGTGTAATTGCCAGGCCCAGTATCGTCACAATCAGCACGGCACTGTTTGAATTGCTGAGGGAGGAGATCGGGCAGCCGGCGTTTTTCCTCGGTCCAAGCCTGGGACAAGTAACGGCTATTCATTGCGCAGGGGGATTATCCTTCCCGGAAACGCTTCGCTTGCTGAAAAAGTTGTGTGAAATGGAGGAAGAGGAGTTTCCTGACAAGCGATACGGCGTCTACTTCTTCTACAACATTGATATCGCTGTTCTTGAGCGTTTCATCCAGGAGCTTGCAGCGGAGGGCAGAGTTGTCGAGCCCTGTGTGACGGTAAACGCCACGCAAATGATCGTGAACGGTGATCGGGAGAGTCTGGAGCTGCTTACCAAAATGGTAAGTGCTTACGGCGGTCTGGGTGTCACGATCCCCTATGGCCCTCCTGGACATTGCTCGCTGCTTCACAACGTCAGGAGGCGTTTGGAACAAGAGGTGCTTCCATCTTTCACCTTCCGTTCTCCCAACGTGCCCTTGCTCAGCAACGTGAACGCTGAGGAAATTACCGACGCGGCTGGCTTGAAAACCGAACTGATCGAGCAATATACCAACAGCGTATGCTGGTATAAATGCCTGCAGCAATTGTGGAGGAAAGGTGTGGAAAAAGTAATCATGCTCGGTCCCGGAAACTTTATTCACAAGTCTTTGGGATTCACGGATATACCTTTTGCCGTGCAGAAGCTGCTGGACAGTCATGATATAGAAGCAGTTCTGGCAGCGAAGCAGAAGTAAGGAGGCCCGTACATGATTGGATTGGTATTGCCTGGTTTAGCTCCTTCAAGCTATGAAGAAGTAAAGGATTTTATCGAAACAAATCCCTATGCGAAAAAGCGTTTTCAAGAAGCAAGCGACATCATTGGGTACTCCTTGGCCGAGGCGTTTCGAGAGGCGAAAGAAGAACAGCACGAAGTGTTTGAATCCGCCTTTTTGGCGAACTCAATTGCATTGCTCGATTATTTTTACGACCGGTACGGTTTGCAGCCACACTATTCGATCGGAGCAAGCTTTGGCGGAATGTCCGTTGCTGTTCAGTCAGCCGGCTTAACCTTTGCGGAGTCCATGTGGCTGACGCACGAAAGTGCGAAACACGCAAGAGGCTACTTCCAGCGAATGGATGGAGAATACCACACTCATTTTATTTTCAATTTGTCCCTTGAGGAGACGGAGGAATTAATCAAAAGCTTCAACAGCAAGGGAATGGAGCTGGAGTTGGTGGGGCATCTGGAAAAAGTCGTTTGCCTATGTGCCGAGAAAAGCGTTGTTCAATCCTTAAAGGAAGTCATCAATCAAAGAAGCAAATGCTTTTCGTTACATACGATGAAACAGCCTATTCACAGCCGTTTGCTGACGGACTTAAAGCATCAGCTTCGGGACAAATACTATAGCCAGGTTGTCTTTAAGCCACTTCAATCCCCGATTATTTCCGATGTTGACGGTCACATTTACAAAGATCCCGAGGAGCTGAAACAAATGCTTCTGGATGGCTACGACCATCCCGTCAGATGGGATCTTGTAAGCAAATCCATGAAGCAAAAGCAGATCGAAACCGCATATGTGGTTGGTCCGCGGAATTTATTTACGCAACTGTTGAAATACGAATTTAAAACTGTTGGAATATCGCCTGACACAGTCATGCATCAGGTGGGTATTTCATGAGGTGTATTCCATGGCTCACGTAGTAAAGTCGGATGAAACAAGCTACTCGAAGGAAAGGTTTCTGGGGGATATTCAAAGCTGTGTCGCCCAATTGAAGGGCAGTCAAATCACTGAAGAGGACAGGGTTATCGTCACAGTCGAGAACTCCTATGAATTTTTGATCGCCTTTTTCGCCCTGGTTGAAATAGGCTGTTCCATTGCTTTGGTTGATTGTATGGCGGATGCGCGGGAAATCAATGAAATTGCCCTGGATTCTGAGAGTCGATTATGCATTTCTGACCGTCCTTTGCTGCTGTCCGATCCGATCAGGACGTTACTGGTTTCGGAAATCGTGAGAGACGGGGGGAGGAATTCAGCCAGGGAACTGTCATTTTCAGCGTGGTCATCTAGAGAAGATGCCCTCATTCTTTATACGTCGGGTTCGACCGGTAAGCCTAAGGGGATTGTGAAGTCCGGCCATTCTTTTCTCTCCAACCTGGAGGAAAGCATGGAAATCATGCAATACAAAAGCGAGGATGTGCTGTTGCCCCTCATCCCGTTTACACATTTTTACGGATTGTCGATCGTTTTCATCTGGTGGCTTACGGGGTGCGACATGGTTTTATGCAATTACAAGAACATCCGCACCATTCTGAAAGCAGTTACGGAAAAAGGGGCCACCGTTGTAGACGGCATTCCTTCTACCTATTATATGTTGACCCAAATGTGCAAAAAGCGGGAAAAGGTGTGCGTAAAAGTAAGGGACTCCGCGGTCCGCATGTGGTGTGTGGGCGGAGCACCGTTATCCAAGGAATTGGCCGAAAGCTTTTACGACTTGATAAAACAGCCGTTGTTGGACGGGTATGGCTTGTCCGAAGTCGGCAATGTCGCTCTAAACACGGGGGATTTTCGGGAAGGCTGCGGAAAACCGCTTCCCAGTGTGAAGCTCAAAGTGGTGGACAATCAGGGTAATGAGCTTCCAGCCGGAGAAACAGGCGAAATCTATGTCAGCAGTCCGGGTGTCATGAAAGGGTACCTTCATTTGACTGAAAAGACTGAAGAAGTGCTGGCCGATGGGTGGTTCAAAACCAATGACTTGGGGTATCTGGATGAACACGGAAATCTGCATGTTCTGGGGAGAAAGGGAAACGAAATTGTCCGCAAAGGCTATGTCATCTACCCGGCGCATATCGAGAACAGGCTGGAGAATGAATTGAAGCTCCGGGTGAGAGTCGTATCTCTTCAGGATGAGAAAAAGGGCGCATATATGATCCTTTTCGTTGAAACCAGGCAAACATTTACGCAGCCGATCGAGCAAGCGATCAATGAGGCGCTTGGGTCTATTTTAAAGCCGGACAAAATATTGTTTTTGCCCACTTTTCCTTATCGTCCTAATGGAAAGGTTGATTTTGTGGCATTGCAAAATCAGGCGGTTCACTGGAAGAACGCGAGAGAGGAGGAAGGGAAGTGCATGGTACAACAGTAGACCTGGAGCTGTCTATCCCGTTAAGCCAGCGCAGAGAAGCGATAACCCGCTGCATTCACTTCATCGAGACAAATCCGGAAATGCTCAGAGAGATCTTGACGGAAATCTCGACATACCAGACGGCGGAACTGGAGATTCAAGCATCATTGCGGGCTTTGAAAAATGCCTTCAACGAGGTGCACAACAATCGGCCTCCCCTCGTCAATCGAATGTCCGTGTTTATGCCTTCAAATGTCATTCTGTATTCGTACGTCTTGTATCTGCTGATTCCCTCGCTGTATATCAATCATATTGAATTTCGCAGTTCTACTTCGGTGCTTCCTCAAGTAAGGAAACTTCACCATTTGCTGCAAAGCATACACCAGCTGCCGCTGAGCTTATTGGAACTCTCCCATAAAGAATTCATGAAAGCGTCCGTCTTGCGTGCAGATGTTGTCGTTTTTACCGGTACGTATCAAAATGCGGAAAGCATCAAGTTCCAATTGGCAAAAACACAATTGTTTATCTTTTTTGGACAGGGAATCAATCCGTTTATCATATCCGAAACGGCTGATTTGGAAAAAGCGGTTCACGATCTCATCCAGGCCCGTTTATACAACACGGGACAAGACTGCATGGGACCGGATGTCGTTTATGTTTCAGAAACCATGAAGGATTCGTTTCTGTCTTTGTTGACAGCAAAGCTGGATGCGCTTAAATACGGCAGCAATGCAGACAAGGATTCCGCATACGGTCCCATACACTATACCGGAACGCTGGAAATGGTAGGCCAGCATCTCACCCAATACAGCGAGAAGATTGTGTACGGCGGGAGGATTGATTACCGGGATAAAGTCATTCAGCCGACAGTTCTCTTGAGCACCCTTGCAGATAAGGTAAAAATTGTCGAGTTTTTTTCACCTGTGTTTAATGTAGTCATCTACAGCAAAGAAGAAGATTTAAAACGGATCGTAACTCAGGAGTATTTTGTGGAAAGAGCACTGGGAGCGACCTTCTACGGCAGGTCAGACAGTCCGATCATTGAGATTCTCCGAAAAAAACATACCGTTTCCGTCAATGAAACACTGTTTGATATTGAAAATGGCAACTCTCCCTTCGGCGGCTATGGTCCCATGGCCAACTATGTGTCCTATCGCGGGGAATTGATCATCAAACCCATTTTGATTTCGCAAATCTTACATGAGTATTGGCAACGAGGTGACCAATGAACCAAATCAGTGTATACGAAGCAATCGCGCAGGGACTGCGAGCGTATGGAGTGGAGTTGGTGTTTGGGCTTCCCAATGACGAGCTTCATATTATGAATGCCATCGAGGATTGCGGAATTGAATTTTTGGTTGCCAAGGATCAGCGGAATGCCGTGTTTATGGCGACAGGCTACGCATTAGCCTCGCAAAAAACGGGCGTTTGCATCGTGGGAAAAGGCCCTGCCGTTTCCAACGTGATCACAGGCTTGTTGGAGGCAAACTCCCAAAGCTGCCCGCTGTTGATCATCTCATCAGGCACTTCAACGCGCTCATATGGAAATCAAAAAGCTTTTCAAGAAGCGGACCAAATGGCGTTCGTTTCCCCGCTGGTGAAATGGAGTCATCGCTTGGAGAACAAAGAGGCGATTGGATGGGTTTTGCGAAAAGCGGTATTTATGGCTGCACAAGGAACACCCGGTCCGGTTTACGTCGAAATTCCCGAAGATATTGGCAGCGAGCTGCTTGATGAGGCAAAGCTGAATTTTTTTCCTCTCTCTGTCTCCAGACCGTTGCCAGAACCGTCTGGTATTAGGCTTGCATGTGAAAAGATCATGCTTGCCAAAAAGCCGGTGTTATTGTTGGGCGGAGGATGCAAACGGATCAAAACACGCGGCGTCCTGGAAGCACTCGCCGAACGATTGGGAGCTCTTGTTCTTGTCACGGCTTCAGGCAGAGGCAGTTTTGATGAAGAACATCCACTGTTTTGCGGGCTGGCGGGGCTGTATCTGCACCGGCGTGTCAAAACGCTGTTACACGAGGCGGACCTTGTGATTGCCATGGGCAGCAAGCTGGAGGAAACAGCTGTGTTTGGATGGGAAGAGCAGCTCCAAGCGATGGACATCATTCAAGTGAATCTAAACGAAGAGCATTTTCATCTGGACTATAGCAGCATATACATGGTTGGCGATGTGGAAGCGGTCGCAAATGAGCTCCTCGCACATGTTCGGAAGCAGTCTGCAAACCGTGAATGGCAAATGGGGATAGAGCGCTGCAGGCGAGAGATGTTTTCGGAAAAAGCGGAAAGGCAGCGCGATTCCTCCCGGTTGAGAGTCGCGGATATTCTCGATGAACTGCAAGCACGCCTTCCTCCGAACAGCATCTACGTGCATGAAAACGGCTTGCAGGACATGTGGTCGTATTTCTTTCCGTACCTCGGGCTTGGCAAAGAGCAGAATGCCTTTGTCCCTAGCGAACAGACAAGCCTGGGCTTTGGGGCATGTGCCGCCATCGGGGTAGCCAAAGCCAAGCCGCGGCAGCCTGTCGTTGCATTCGTTGGAGATGGCGCATTTAATCTGTTCCGCAGCGATCTGCCAACAGCGTTAACCTATCGGATTCCGATCATCTATGTGGTATTGAAAAACGGCGGGTACGGCTGGCTTGAATTCCAACATATCAATACGGGACGACAGGGGAAACCCCGATTTTTAAACCAGACCGTGCAGACGATGGACAGCCTTCATCCGAATTTGACGGTAATGCGGCTGCAAAAACGTGAAGAGATCACACATGTTGTCGAGCAAGCTCTGAACGAGTATGAGAAAAAGCAAATCGTCGTGATAGAAGCGGTTGTGTCGATTGATGACGTACCGGATCCCATAAAAAGACTACAGGGGGATTTTCCCGCAAAGGAGCTGGTGTAAATGAAAACAGGAACGTTAACGAAGCCATCCACGGTCAACCAAAGTGGGCTGTCCACTTCGTTTAGCATTCAAGGTTCAGGCTTTTACGTACCAGAAGACATTGTGACAAACGAGATGCTCACCCGAACCTTGGACACGACTGACGAATGGATTCAGGAAAAAACCGGGATTCGCGAGCGCAGGTATTTGCAAAACGATATGGCCACATCTGATATGTGCGTACACGCCAGCTTGGATGCCATATGTGATGCAGGCATTGCGATGGAGGATCTCGATGCGATTGTCCTGTGTACCACGACCCCGGATCAACAGGTTCCTTCTACCGCTCTGATCGTCAAAGAGAAATTAGGTGCGAAAAACGCGATTCCCTTCGATTTAACGCAGGCAGCTTGTGCAGGAGGCATTTACTCCATCCTCTTTGCGTCTCATCTTTTGCAGAATCAGTTCATCAACAATGTGCTGGTTATCGGGGCAGAAGTCCTGTCGCGATACATCGATCCGGCAGACCGGATTACCAAGACGTTTTTTGGGGATGCTGCCGGAGCGATCCTCCTTCAAAAAACAGGCGAAGGCAGCGGATTGCTGGCATGGGATCTGGACTCTTCTTTAAACATGGCAGTCACCTTGCACGGCGGAGGTACTGCACGGATGCCAGAGGGAGCAGACTTGTTTACCAGCCATTTTATCAGGATGAACGGAAGAGAGGTCTGGAAGACGGCCACCCGAAACTTGCCCATCTCTATTCAAAATGCCGTGCAAAAGGCTGGATTGCAAGTATCGGATATCGATCACTTTATCCTGCATCAAGCCAATCTGAATATCATTAAGAAAACGATGCGGGCATTGGACGTGCCGATGGAGAAAACGACCGTAACCATTCAGGAGTATGGAAATACAGGGGCTGCTTCCCTTTTTTCCGCTCTGCATAAATCTTTGGAAGAAAAAGCGATTAAACCGGGGGATTATCTGGTGATATCCGCCATTGGCGCCGGATTTTTATGGGGTTCACTATGTGTAAAATATACAAAAAACCAGTAAAGGAGAATGACTTATGATCAAACAAAAGGTAAGAGAGAAGTTTCTGGAAGCGTATAAATTGAACGTTTCTTGGGAAGATGTGAACGATGATCAGGTATTGTTTGGTCCCGACTCGCCGTATGGCCTTGATTCCATGGACGTTTTGATGTTCATCAATCTGATCAAAAAGGAGTTTGATCTGGACATCGGTGCTGTCAATACAGACACGTTTAAAACGATAAACAGCATTGTGGCGTTTATTGAAAAGCAAAAGGGCATGCAGTTGTCGAAATGATGGCAGAAAGAAGGGGGACCTCCCCCTTTTTTTCATGAATGGTAATAGCTGCCCGGTCAAGCAGGCAAAGCCGTTTCAGATGGAGAACGTTTCTACATGCAAACTATCGTGGAGGAAGTAGGGAATCAATGGGAAAGAAGGTTGAAATCTATTGGCTTCATGTCGATGAAGAGGTACAGCCTGCGGAGCTGAATAGCTGTTTGGAAGTACTGGATCAAGAAGAAAAAGCGGTGTATGAGAGATATCGTGTCGATTTCAAAAAAGTGGAGTTTTTGCTGGGACGGATGTTGCTCAAGCGGATGATCGGACAAAAACTGGGAGTCCTCCCGCAAGAAGTCAGGTTTATCAAGAATGAGTACGGAAAGCTGTTCGTAGACAGCCGCAATGTGGCGGGTAGTATAAAGCGACCGTTGTTTTTTAATTTATCCCATTCCGATCGGATGTTGGTATGCGCCATTTCCGAGATCGAGAAGACGGGAATCGACGTTGAAGCGGCCAAGAAGGATTGCTGTTTTGAAGTAATGCGGAGTGTTTTCCTGCCAAAGGAAATAGCCTATGTGGAGCAGCAAGGTACACCTTCCATGAAGCGAGAAGCATTTTATCAGCTTTGGACGAGAAAGGAAGCAGTGATGAAGGCGCTTGGGAAAGGCTTCTCGCTGCCGCCTCTGTCTTTTTCAGTGCCGCTTGCCCGGGGCAGAGTCGACGAACAGTCGTTTTCCTATTATACATTTGCACCCATGGAAGGGTATATGGTTTCAGCAGTGGTAGAAAGAGAGGAAGAATCGGAAATCCTCTATGCAGTCGAAAGGGTCGCGTTTACAGAATTAAAAGCAAGCATTTTGATGCATATACGACAAACCCCCTCTGAGCTGCGGCAGCGAGGGATAGAGCGTGTCAAATAAAAAATGATTTGTGAAGAAAGGAAAAACTTCGTCAATTTTCGTGTTAAAAAAGAATGATGAACATGATTGAAAATGTAAGCCATATTACATTTGTGGTAAAAGATGTAGAGAAAACAACAGCATTGTATAAAGAATTGTTTGATGCTCAAGAAGTCTATTACAGCGGAGACAAGACACACTCGTTATCACGAGAACGATTTTTCATTATCGGTGGACAGTGGATCGCTGTCATGGAAAATAAAGAAATCGTTAACCGAACCTATCATCATGTGGCGTTCAAAATCAAAGAAGAAGACATTGACTACTATGTCGATAAAATCAAAGCGTTACACCTGGAAATGAAACCTCCTCGCCCAAGGATCAAGGGAGAAGGATCCTCCATCTATTTCTATGATTACGATAACAACCTGTTTGAATTGCACACCGGTACATTGGAGGAACGATTATCCGCTTACAGGGAAGTCGATCACCATGAATAAAAAAAGCTCGGCAAAAAACCGAGCTTTTTCTTTTACATGCCCTCTAGTTTGTCTGCAATCTGAGACTGCCGAATCGGGCAGTCTTTTTCTCAGACGAAGAAGAAGGCGGTGCCGAGGATCACGTAGACGGTCAGGAGGAGAACGCCTTCGTACCAGTTGGTGGCGCCGTCTTTGGTGATCGAAATGGTGATAAAGGTGGCGACGCCGATCGCGGCCAGCTCAAACGGCGTAAACACGATGTCCATGGGCTGCCCCAACAGCAGGCTGATAAGCACCAGCGTCGGCGCCACAAAGAGGGCGATCTGCAGGCTGGAGCCGATGGCGATCTCCACTGCCGCGCCGATCCGCCCCTTTATGGCCAGAAGCAGGGCAGCACTGTGCTCGGCGGCGTTTCCGATGATGGCGATGACGAACGCACCGACAAACAGCTCCGACCACCCCAGCGAATGGGAGACCTGTTCGACGCTGTGGACCAGCCATTCGGAGACGATGGCGACGAAGACCGTGGACAGGGCGAGCATCAGGATGGAGACGCCTTTGGACCACACCGCTTCGCTCTCGTGCGGCTCGATGTCGGACAGGAATTCCCGGTGGGTCACCATGGAGAAGATCAGCCACAGCACATAGGCAAGGATCAGGACCACGGCGATCACAATGCTGAGCTTGCCGATCTCTGCAGGCGGGAGCTGCTGCATGAACACGGCGGGAATGAACAGGGCGACGATCGCCAGCATCATCAGCGAGCCGTTGTGGCCGGCCAGCTTGCTGTTGAACGTCTGTTCCTTGAATTTCAATCCGCCCAACAGCACGCTCAGCCCCAGCACCAGCAGCATGTTCCCGATAATGGCGCCGGTGATGGAGGCCTTGACCATGTCAAACAGCCCTTCCTTGACCAGGAAAAAGGCGATGATCAGCTCGGCTGCGTTGCCGAACGTGGCGTTGAGAAAACCGCCGATGCGGTCGCCGGCGTAATGGGCGACGCTCTCCGTCGATTTCCCCAGCCAGGCGGCAAGAAAAATGATGGCCAACGAGGCGGTCGCAAAGCGTAAAATCTCGTTGTCCGTAAAGTAGTGGGCGTACGCTGCCAACAGGAAGCTGCCCCCGACGAGGGAAAAGAACAGTCGCAGATTCATACGTTCACCTCAAAACAGATTTTACATTATGTACCACCATGATGTCGCGTACTCTAGTTTACCCGAATCGGATGCTCCAGTCACGAGAAAATCGAACCAGACGGGACGGGTATAGCCTGGCCTCATTGGCGGAAACTAACGGGTGAATCATCGTCTGAGGAGGTATCAGCATGGCAAAACCGTATCTGTGTCCCACATGCAAGTCGAACCGGATGAGGTTCACAGTCATTGAACAAACGCCCCGCTACTTTCGGCTCGACCCGCAGTCCGGCGACGTTGTGGCGGAGCTGTCGCCCGACGAACTGGACGTGTTTCACCAGCCGTACAAGGGGGAGCGCTTCCTGGTCCAATGCGGCGTGTGCGGCACGACGGAACAGGAGGAACGCTTTGTCAAAATGGCGGAGCACATGCAGGGACAGCGGCCGTAATGGACGGCGGGCAGACAGACAAACAGGCACGGAATATGACCGTGCCTGTTTTGCTTCCGGTTACCGGCAGAAAATATGTTTGCCGATTTTCTTGATCTGCGGCCGACTCCAGATCCAGGCGGACGTGGCCGTGTCCGGGTTGAAGTAATAGATGGCGCCCCCGGAAGGGTCCCAGCCTTTCAACGCATCCTGAACAGCCTTTCTCGCCGTTTCGTTCGGCGTCAGCCAGATCTGGCCGTCCGCCACAGCCGTAAAGGCGCGCGGTTCAAAAATGACGCCGGCCGGCGTGTTGGGAAAGGACGGGTGACGCGTGCGATTCAGGATGACGGCCGCCACCGCCACCTGTCCGACGTACGGTTCGCCGCGGGCCTCGCCGTAGACGGCGTTGGCCATCAGACGGATGTCGTTCTCCGAGATGCCGTGGGCGTGGTAGGTGGGCGCTTTCGGCTTGGACGGTGCCTTGGCCGTCTGGGGCACACCCAGTTCTTCCGCGGTGGGACGCCAGTTTTTCGTCGCGTTGTACAATTTCAGCTTTGTCTTGGGCCCCAGCACCCCGTCTACTTTCAGGCCAAATTCGTACTGGAAGTTGCGCAGGGCCCAATACGTACGCCAACTGAACACCCCGTCCACTTTGCCGGTGTAAAACCCCAGGAATTTCAGCCGTCCCTGCATCTCACGAACGTCCTTGCCCTGAGTCCCTACTTTGACGATCTGATTGCTAAACGCGTCGGAGCGCTTCGGAGAGACGAGCGCTGCCGAGGTGATGAGCAGCGCGATTGCCAGCACGGCCACCAGCCATTTGACAGGCTGTTTCATGATTCATCCTCCTTTTGATTCGCCTGATCCTGCCTACTAGGCTCTCCAATTTGGGACAGGTTTGGATAGTAAAATGATGGAAAAAGCGGCATACTACGTTCAGACGCGAAAGGGGAGGATACAGGATGCAAGTCGCTCAATACATCACCGAACAACTGGCCGCGTGGGGCGTCACCCGGATTTACGGCGTCGCCGGCGACGCGATTCTGCCCTGGCTGGACGCGCTGGGCAAGCAGCGGCAGATCCGCTATGTGGCCTGCCGCCACGAATCGGCCGCCGCCTTGATGGCGTCCGCGGAAGCAAAACTGACGGGGAAACCGGCTGTCTGCACGGCCACCAGCGGGCCGGGCACCATTCAGCTCTTGAACGGTTTGGCGGATGCCCAGACGGATCGGGCTCCGGTCGTGGCCATTACCGGACAGGTGGAGACGTACCGGCTGGGGGGAGAGTACAAGCAGTACGTGCCCCAGGAAGACGTGATCCGCCCAATCAGCCGGTACACGACGACGGTCGCCCATCCCGAAGCGATCGGCGCGGTGCTGCAGCGAGCGTTCGTCACGGCCGCGTCGCAGCAGGGCGTCGCCCATCTGGCGGTGTGCAAGGATGTCTTTTCCCGCACGACCGGCTGCCCGCTGATCCCCGCGCTGCCGCGGCAGGCGTCCGGCCTGCGGGCGGACAGAGGAGATGTGGAGCAGGCGGCCGAGTGGATGGGCCGCGCGAAAAAGCCGCTCATGCTGCTGGGGGTTGGCGCGCGCGGCGTCGCGGACGCGTGCCGGCGGCTGGCGGAGCAGGCGGGAGCGGGCGTGCTGGTCTCGCTGGGGGCCAAAGGCGTCGTAGAGGAATCCCATCCGCTGATGCTGGGCGGTCTGGGCGAAGGAGGGAGCAGAGCCGGACTGGACGCGCTGGCCGCAGCCGACCTGCTGGTGATTCTCGGTGCGAGCTGGTTCCCGCAGGCGTTTATCCCGGCCGGCGTGCCGGTCGTGCAGGTAGACCGGCTGCCGGAGGCGATCCACTTCCATCCCGACCTGTTTTCGGTGACGGCCAATCTGGAAGAGGTCCTGCCGCTCTGGATGCGCCGGCTGGAGAACAAGCGTCCCGACCCCGACTGGCTGGCCCGGGTGGAGCGGTGGCACGCCGCCTTTTGGCAGGAGACCGAACAGGCCGTCGCCGCCGGGCCCGACCAGCCGGTCACGCCGGAGGCGCTCATGCATGCGCTGTCCCGGGCCGTGGACGACGATGCCGTCATCACCCTGGACACCGGCGAACACACCATCTGGTTCAACCGCGCGTTTCGCGCCGTCCGTCAGCGTCCGCTTTTTTCCGGCAAGTGGCGGACAATGGGGTACGGCCTTCCCGCGGCGATTGCGGCCAAACTGAACCAGCCGGAGCGGCAGGTGGTCTGCGTGACGGGAGACGGCGGCCTGCAGATGTGCCTGTCCGAACTGATGACGGCCGTGGAGCAGAAGACAGCGTTTCCGCTGATTGTCGTCAACAACGGAACGCTGGGGCTGGAGGAATGGAAGATGACGCAAGCCGGCCTCGTCCCGTTCGGCACCCGCCTGCAAAACCCCGACTTCGTCCAGTGGGCCAGGGCCTGCGGCGTACCGGCACGATCCGTTCGGAGCAGGGGCGAACTGGCGTCCGCGCTGACCGAGGCGTGCGCGTCCGACCGTCTGACGCTTCTCGACGTGCACTGCACGCTTCCGACACTGACCGAGCGAAAACGAGAAATCCCCTTTCAAGCCCAAGCTTCCTCTGTTTATAATGAAAGAAAAATCTGAAAACCGAGCGCGGCCGCAGCCCTGGTGACGGAGAGAGGAAGGAGGGGGCGCCATGGAAGAAAGGCGCGGCGAAATCCGCGTGGCGGATCAAGTGGTGGCGGTGATTGCCGGAACGGCGGCTGGGGAGGTATCCGGCATCTCCGTGCACTCCGGCGGGCTGTACCAGGACCTGGCGAAACGAATCAGCGGCGGCACAAAAGGCATTACCGTGTCGCTTGCGGACGGAAGCATCCGGATCGAGATACGGGTGTCGGTCAAATACGGACTGCCGATCCATCACGTCTGCCGCCAGCTCCAGGAAAAAGTGAAGGAGATCGTCGAATCGCTGACCGGTTTGTTCGTGGAGGCCGTCCATGTCCACGTCGACGCGATCGATCTCACGTAAAAAACGACCTGTCGGCACACAGGTCGTTTTTCCATTGGTTCGCCGTTTCCCTGAAGCATCAGGCTGAGTACGGCTGCTTTTGCAGTTGTTCGGCAATTTTTTGCCGGCTTACCTCCCGCGAGACGCTGAGCAGGATGCCCGTCGACACCAGGCTGACCAGGAGCGACGAGCCGCCGTAGCTGATGAACGGCAGGGTGACACCGGTCAGCGGAATCAGCCCGATGACGCCGCCGATGTTGATCAACGCCTGCAGCCCGATCATGCTGACGATGCCAATCCCGACCAGGCTGGCAAAGGTGTCTTTGACCCGCAGGCAGATGTGAAGACCGCGCAGGAGGAACAGCAGGTAGACCAAGAGAAAGAGGGTGGCGCCGATAAAGCCCAGCTCTTCGGTGATGATCGCGAAGATAAAATCGGTATGGGCTTCCGGCAGGTACAGGTATTTCTGGATGCTTTTCCCAAATCCGGTACCGGAGAACCCGCCGTGCGCGATGGCAATCCATGACTGGATGACTTGCAGGCCGCTGCCGCGAGGATCCTGCCACGGGTCCAAAAAGGAGGTGATCCGCTCCCAGGCGTGTTCCTTCGCGAGGATGTAGCTGATCAGGGCCAGCGACGTCACCGGAAATCCGATCAAAAACAGTTGGCCGATCCGTGCTCCGCCGCTGATCATGATGATGACGGCCGTCCCCAGCACGATCGCGGCCGACCCCAGGTCCGGCTGGGCCATGATCAGGACGAAAAACACCCCGGTCACCACGAGAGGCGGCATCAAGCCCGTTTTCAACCGGCGAATGCCCTCTCCCTTTTTGGTGACGATCGCCGCCAGGTAGAGGATCAGACCCAGCTTGGCAAACTCCACCGGCTGAATCGTGGAGGAACCGATTCTGAACCAGGAACGGGCCCCGTTGTTGTAGTAGCCGATCCCGGGGATCAATACCAGCAGGAGGGCGAACAGGCTGACCAGCGCAATCAAGAGAAAGTTGCGCTTGTAAAAGGAAAAGGGGATGTTCATGGCGATGAGCATGCCAATGGTACCCACCACCAGCCACAGTGCCTGCCTTTTGACAAAGTACAGCTCGTCTCCATTGCAATACGTGCAGCCTTTTCCCATGAAGCTGGTCAGGGCGAAGATGGAGCTGGCGCTCAAGACCATCGTGATGCCGAATCCAACCAGCAGGGCGGTCAAAAGCAGCAGCAGGAAATCGGGGACGCCCCGTGTCTTCATAACGAAAACCCCCCTTGACGTGAAACAGAGAGGGGGTGCCTCTCTGTAGTCGTGTGCGCTCTTTTCAATTGGGCAGGAGCCGCATCAATAGGCGGACAGCTTCTCGTTCAGGACCTGCAGTTTCCGTTTGGCCGTCTGCACGACGGAATCCGGAATCGGGGAATCGTAATCCAGGCCGTGCGGGAACAGGTGCTTGCCCATGTACGGTTCTTCCAGCTTCAGCACGGCATGAGGATCTTCCAGTTTGCCTTCGGTCACGTTGGCTTCGATGCGCAGGTAATACACGTTGCCTTTATCGAGGATTTTGTAATCGTATGTAGCGTGGCGGTAATCCCAGGCGCCGCGGTTAAATCCGAGATCTTTCATGTAATGATCCAGATCGGTGAGCATGACTTCCTTGCCGCCGATTCCCGTATCCTTGATAACCATCGATTTTCCTCCTACAATTGGTAAGTTGTTCACTCCCTTATGATAGTCTGTTTTTGGATACAGCGCAATGGATAAGTCGTGCCTCAAGAATGATGACCCTGTTCCCATTATATGGTATAATCGGGTAACACAATAGGTGGGCTCCTCAAGGGTGGTCGGTTCATCCCCGATATCGGAAAGGGGGTGATACCATGACAGTATTCGAAGCACTAAGTCTAATGTTGGCGTTTGGGACTTTAGTCTTAATGCTGTCGTCTAGTAAAAAGAAGTAGACCTCCCTTGAGCTGAACAGCCAGGGGGTCTACACCCAGGAATGCAGAGCCGCCCCCCTTTTGGGGAACGTCTATTGTACTTTCGACCGTAGGGTGTTGCCCCACCCGGCGGTCTTTTTTTGCGCCCGTCCACGGCAAAAAGCCTGGGGGGCCGAACGTGAGATTGATGCCGTCTTTTGACAGCATCATGTTTCCATCTTATCACAATTCACTGGGTCATCTCCAGATGGAAATCACTCCGCTTGTCCCATTTTGTGCATGAAACGGAAGAGGGCCGGACACACTACAAACGTTACCAGCGACAAGGAGGAGAAGAAGATGGCAAAAGTGGAAAACCGCACGCTGCGCGAAATCATGACGAAAGACGTGGCGACTGTTACGCTTAAAGATAACGTCTACGAAGTGGCATGCAAAATGCGCGACTGGAATGTCGGCGTCATCCCCGTAGTGGATGAAAAGCAGGATGTGATCGGCGTCATCACCGACCGCGACATCGTCATTCGCGGGTTGGCCGAGAAGCGGGAAGGATCGGCTGCCGTGGAACAGGTGATGACCCGCGACATCATCCTGGGCCGGCCGGATATGACGGTGGACGAAGCGGCCAAAATCATGGCCCAGCATCAGATTCGCCGTCTGCCGGTGGTGGAGAACGGCAAGCTGGTGGGGATTGTTGCGCTGGGTGACATGGCGGTCCGCCAGGCGCACCACGATGAAGCCAGCGAAGCGCTGTACGAAATCTCCGAACAGGCGCCCCGCCACTGAGCGGCTGCCGGCGGATCGCGCAGCACGTCGCAGGGCACATGATACACCGCCATGTAACGGCGGCAGGAGGACGTTTGTCCTGGGAACGGAAAGGCTGTCGGCGAGCGACCGGCAGCCTTTCCTTTTTATATGGATAGGCGGGAGCAGCCGTCCCGCTCGCCCGGCACGGTCCAATAACACTGCGGTCCTTTCCGCGGTCCTTTACCCGTCGCGGGACAGGGGCTGTACATTCACGCAGCGTCAAGGTTTACAATGGGGAGAGAATCGGAAAAAGGGGAGAACAGCGGCACATGCATATCAAGGAGATGGCCCGCCGCCTGCAAATCACGCCGCGGGCGATCCGTTTTTACGAAGAAAAGGGACTGGTCACGCCGAAAAAGGCGGACGGTTCCGGATACCGGCAGTTTACGGAGGAGGACGTGTGGCGCCTGCAAACCGTCATCACCCTGCGCGAGGTGGGCATGTCCATCGAAGACATCCGCCAACTGCTGCGGCAGTTGGACGAAGGGGAGGGCGGCCTCCTGCACTACCTGGAGCTGCAGCTTTCCTTCGTGTACGACCGCTGGGTGGAGCTGAGCAAGGTGATCCACACCACGGAGGCGATGATTGAGCGGGTGAAGCGGGATGGAGAAAGCGATCCCGCCTCCCTGTTTGAACTGGCGGAAGCCAGCAAACGGCTCCGCCTGGCGCGAAGCAACTGGGTGGACCGGTGGAATTTCAACCAGTTGGCGGCCGACTACGACCAAATGGTCACGGAATCGCGGGAAGGGTTTAACCCACACGAACGATATGAACAAGTGCTCGACGCCTTGGTCGAGAAGGTCGCCCCCCAGCCGGGCGAAACCGGTCTTGACGCTGGAACGGGCACGGGGAATCTGGCCCGGCGGTTGAGGGAACGGGGAGCGACGATTTGCGCGTTCGACCAGTCGCCTGAGATGTTGAAGCGATGCAGGCAAAAAAATCCAGGGGTGGAGGCCAAGCTCGGCACGTTTTTCGCGTTCCCGTTTTTGGACAGCCGCTTTGACTTCGTCGCCACCAGCTATGCGCTGCACCATTTGACCGACGAGCAGAAGGTGCTGGCGCTGGCGGAGTGCCGGCGCGTACTGAAACCGGCGGGGCGGTTGGCGATTGCCGATCTCATGTTCACGGACGCCGACCATCGCGCGCAGCACCTGGAGGCACTGCGGCAGTCCGGCCAGACGGATGCCATCGAACGGATCGAGTACGAGTACTACGCCGACCGCTCGCGGCTGCTGGCCGCGCTGGAGGAACTGGGATTTCAGCCGGAAGCGGAACAGTTGACGACCTATGTTCACCTCGTTTTCGCCCGATTGGCGTAAGCGGCCCCCTGTCCCTGCCACTTTTGGGCTCATCCAGCCACTGACACCCGTCTAGTCAGTTGCATAGGCTGTAGCGAGAAGGAAAGGGGGACTCCACCATGGGTTTTCTGGATGGTTTTTTTGACCGGGAGAACGATGATTTCTTGTGGATTATCATCGTCGTGGTGATCTTGCTGTTTTTGTTCAGCGACCGGGATTGAACATCCTCGACAAAACGACCTGCCTGCTGGGTCGTTTTTGTGTTTTCCCTCCCGGCCGCCTTCATCCCGGTTGACCTCTTCGGGCCGATCGGCTACGCTGGTAAACAGCGCAGCGAGAAAAGGAGAGAACACCGATGAAGAACATCATCCATTGGCTGATCGCCCTGTCCCTCCTGCTGACCGCCTGTGCGGCCGAGGATCAGCCGCGTCCCAACGGCGAGATGACAGCGGTCGTCAAGCGCGTGGTGGACGGGGACACGTTTGAGATTGCGAGCGGGGAAAAAGTGCGGATGATCGGCGTCGACACGCCCGAGACGGTCAAGCCCAACCACCCCGTGGAACCATACGGAAAGGAAGCGAGCAACTTCAGCAAGAAGCTGCTGACGGGGCAGACGGTCACGCTCAAGTTTGACGTCGAACCCCGCGACCGATACGGCCGGCTACTGGCGTATGTGTACATGGCGGACGGCACGTTCGTCAACGAGAAACTGGTCCGGGACGGATACGCGCGAATCATGACCATCCCGCCCAACGTGGCGTACGCCGATCTGTTTCTGGAAGCGGAGCGGGACGCGCGGGAACACAACCGAGGACTGTGGGGACTGTCCGATGCCCGGAACCCATCGAAATCAAAAGAAGGCGATAACGCCAAGGAAAACAATGAAGCGAAACAGGCGGAGAGCGCGAAGGAGACCCCGCCGCCGGGCAAGCCGATCAAGGGCAACATCAATGCCAAAGGGGAGAAAATCTATCACGTGCCCGGATCGCCCAACTATGAACGGACGAAAGCGGAGGTCTGGTTCGCCACGGAAGAAGAGGCCAAGGCAGCGGGATTCCGCCCGCCCAAGCGGTAGCTGCCGATCAGCAGGCGCAAACGAATGAAGCGGCCCCGGTTCGGGAACACTGGTGGGTGACTGGATGTGGAAAGGAGTGTCCCGATGAAGGCCCAACGACTGATTTCCCGCCTGCTTTTGCTGATCGGGGCGGCCGCGTGCATCGAACTGTTTGTCTATGCAAGCCGCGATGCGGAAACCAAGGCGCCGGTCGAAGCCGTTCACGACCATCACCATCCCCCCACGCTGGACGTGTCCCATACGCTCAAACAGGACGACCTGCATTTGAAGCTGAACGTGACCGGCTTCACCTTTTCCGTGGAGAACATGGGGAAGGACAACCGGTACGGTGAAGGGCACGTCCATCTCTACCTGGACGGGAACAAGGTGGCCAAAATCTTTGAACCGCAGTACGTGTTGAAAGACATTCCCCCGGGCCGGCACGAAGTCGTGGTGGAACTGGCGCACAACAACCACGAATCGTACGGCGTGCAGCAGAAGCTGCAGATCGACGTCAAGCCGTAGCCCGGCCGGCGTCAAACCGGGAGTGGCAGTCCGGAAAAGCGGAGCGCATCCGAGGCGGACTGCATACAAAAAGCCGACCCCCATCCCGTATCGGCGGGACAAGCATGGGCCGGCTTTCCTGTGTCGCAAAGAGGGGCAGGCTGGTTGCCGGCCCCTCTGTCGCGTCAAGAGATCGTTACCTGCACCTGGGCCTGCGCGTCGGGAAGCACGACAACCAGGGTCGGATAGGAAATTACCTGTGTCTTCATCGCGCCGGCGGACGGTTTTTGTTCACGGATGTGGATAACAAATCCGTGCGCGCCGGTGCGCTGCACCCGCTCGGCCACCAGATGGTAGCCGCCGGTCGGGCGCTGCCCGACACCGATGACGACATAGGTCTTGCCGTCGGCGCGGACGACAGTGTGACCGCCGCTTTTCCGCACTTGGTTCAAGGCGTCCCGGACGGTCGGCGGGTAGGGGGCAGAGACGGTTTCAAACGCGTCCGCCCTTTCCACGGAGACGGCAGATGGGGTAGGATGATCTATAGAAAACGGCTGTCCCGCCGGAATCGACAGGGCGGCAGCCAAAAGCAAACTGTACAATGCGTGCAACACGGCAATATCCCTCCATGATGATTGTAGGTTGCCGACCATGTGGCAAATAACGGCGAAAGCGGGGTGACAAGCGTGCGTGTGCAGCAATGCGTCGAATACCTTTCCCACTCGACCCGGCAAGCGATGCGGGACGAGCACGAAAAGCGACTGGGCATCCGCGACGAACGGGACGTGCACGTCCGCCTGGCCGATCCGGCCTTTGCCGCGGAAGTGTGGAAGCAGGCCAGCGAACCCGAGCGGCAGGCGATCCGGCTGTTCGTCACCTCTTCCGCCAGAGGGTTTTTCCGGAAGAGAGAGTGGGATCGGCTCAGCGCCAAAAACCACCGGCATCTGGCCGTCGGATTGAACAGACTGCGCAGGCTCGGCCTGGTGCTTACCGTTCGCAAGATGTGGAGCGAGATCGGTTATCTGATGCCCCGTGAAGTGCGGGAGCATCTGACCTGCTGCCTGCTGCCGGAGGCGGAATTCCCTTCTCCTGCGCCAAAAACGCTCCCTTATTATATAACAGCGGGACGGGGGTTACATCTGGATCTTTTTGCCGTCCTGCTGTTCATTCGCGACAACGACGTGCCGCTGACGCAAAAAGGCGGCCTTCACCGCCGGGTCCGGCAAAAGATGGCAGCGCTGCTGTCGCTGGACAGAAGCCATGTAGACGGATGGAAACTGCCGCCGCTTGCCGATGAGGAACCGGACGGGCTGCCGTTGGACGTGGTGCTGGACGTGGCGCTGCGCCTCGGGCTTGTCCGTCCGCAGGAGAAACGTCTTGTCCTGGCGGAGCGCCGCGTGCTCCAATGGCTGGACATGACACCGGAACAGAGCTGGGAACAACTGTACGAGCTGGCAGCCGAGCAGTACCTGCCTCACGAAAGCTGGTGGGACGCGCTGGCCTTGTGGATGAAGCGTTCCCCGCTGGAGCAGTGGCACTCGCTCGACAGCATGCTGCGGAGCTTGGCGGAGGCCGGATTTGCCCTGCCAGACGAGGCGAAGCGGCGGGTGGTCGACGAGTGGCTCCATCTGCTGCTGGGCTTCGGCTGGATTCAGCTCGGCACCGCGGCCGACGGAGCGCTATACTGGCGATGGAACAGCCTGCCCCGCCTCCCCCGGGAAGAAGGGTGGTTTGTCGATCCCGCCGGGGGCATTACCATACCGCCGCTCGTTCCGCTGCAGGCGGTGTGGGCGTTGAGCCGGTTCTGCCCGCTGGCGTTTGACGGGGACCTGCTGCGCGGCGAACTGCAGGCCAAACCGCTGCAGGCGTTTCTGGCCGCAGGCGGAACGGAGCGGCAGGCGGTGGAGACGCTGCGCCAGTCCTGTGCCCACCCGCTGCCGGAAGCGGTCGGGCAGTTGATCGCGATGTGGGGGAAAAACGCGCGGCAAATCCAACTGGAACCGCTGGTCCGGGTGCGGACCGCCCACCCCGGCCTGCTGGAGGAGCTGCGGCAGATTGAAGCATTCCAGCCGTACCTGCAGATGGTCATTTCCCCGACCGATTTCCTCGTGACGCCGGCGCAGGAGGCGAACCTCCTGGCCCTGTTTCGGGCGTACGGCTACGAGCCGCAGGCGGGTGCGCCGATTCGCGGGGAGAGGGAAGCGGATGATTCGACAGAGGATGTGCCGGCTGCCGGTCTCTTTACCGTGGACCGACCCTGGGACGGGTACGCGGTGGAAAACACCTTTCCCGACCAGTGGGAAGGCATGCCCCAGGCGGCTGCTCTGCCCAAGATGTGGACGCAGCATTTCCAGTCCTACCATCCGCAAACCCTGCGCGATCTGCTGCAGCGGGCCCGCGAGCTGGAACTGGAGGTTCAGCTTCGTCTCAGCGGAGGCCAGATGTGGGAAGGCATTCCCCGGCAGGTGGCCGTAGAGATGGGGTACTGGCATCTGACCTTAGAGGAGCGCAGCGGAAAAAGGCGCTGCCGGCTGGACGAGATCGACCGCGTGCGCATTCTCCTGCCGGATTATCTGTACTAGCCGGATTGTTTCGTGGTACAATGCAAGATAAGGGCTTTCAAGAAAGGGGGTCTCGCTGTATGGAAGCATTGGAAACGGTGGACATGGCCCAGCTCATCCTGCATTCACACGAGCTGTCCACGATGATCAACCATTCGCGCGAGGTCTCGGAGTACATCCACGCCAAGCAGCGGATGGAAGCGGACGAGGAGGCGCAGCGGCTGCTCGCGCTGTTCGAACGCAAAAAGGCCCAGTACGAAGATGTTCAGCGGTTCGGGAAATACCATCCCGACTACGATCAGATATCCAAGGAGGTCCGCGAGTTAAAGCGGTCCATCGAGATGCTGGATTCTGTCCAGGCGTTCAAGCGGGCGGAGGACAACCTGGACCGTCTGCTGTACCAGGTTGGGCGAACCATCGCCGACGCGGTCTCGGAGACGATCAAGGTCCCCAGCAACAACCCGTTCTTGGAGGCGAAAAGCAGCGGCTGCGGCAGCGGAGGAAGCTGCGGGTGCAGCGTGAAAAAACGCTCATGACCGCGGCTGCCTGAGAAGAAAGCAGTCTTCGCACAGGTTCCCGCAGCAGAACTGCTTCTCCTGCGGCACGAGGAAGCGAAAGCGAAAGACGTGCTGCAGACCGGCGGAGCGCACGTAGACGCACTCCGGTTTCAGCTTCGTGTCCGCCGTGATCCGTTCACCCGTCGCCAACAGCCGCTCGGCCAGTTGGGAGGCGGGGAGCGGACTCGCTACATAGAAAAAGCGTTGGCCGGCAAACTCGCGCCAGCACGCTTGATCGGCGAAGTCCTGCTGCAGGATCGCGGCCGTAAGCTGTTGGTAGTACGTGTCCAGGAGCATGTGCCATCCCTCGCTTCCAGGAGTCTTTTAAGAGGGACAAAACCGCGCAACGCGTCTGTTACGAATGATTATATCACGTTCGGGAAGGAGATCGACGACCAGCATGAGAGAACGACGTCTTGGGGTCGCCGTGTGGGTGAAAAACACGCGTGCCGCCAAAAATTTACGCAAATTTGGCACCATTCACTACATCTCCAAGCGGCTGAACTACGTGTCGATGTACGTCGATGCCAATCAGATCGACGAAACGATCCGCATGATGGAAAAGCTGCATTTCGTCACGAAAATCGAGCGGTCCCACCGACACGAGATTCCGATCGAGTACAACAACGCCAAGCCGGACAAGGCGAAAGAATACGATTACAAACAGGAGAAGAGCCAGCTCATGGCCCTGGCGGAAACCTTGCAAAGCGAAGATGGACTGGTGCCGACAGGCGCTTCGACAGAAAACGTCCGCTAAGCTGCCACATTTCGGCAGCTTTTTTGCTTTTGCTGGTCGGAGCGGCATGATATGCTGTAAGAAATGGAAAATGAAATGGAAATGGAAAGCGAAACTGACAATGACAGCGTTTACAGAAGGGCGGGTGCGTACATGATTCACCTGGATATCAACTGCGACATGGCGGAAGGGTTCGGCCGCGGACGGCAATCGGAGGACCTGGGCATCATGAAGTGGATTACGTCCGTTAACGTCGCCTGCGGCCTGCATGCGGGCGATCCCCACATCATCTGCAGAACGGTAGAAGCGGCGCTCCGGCACGGGGTAAAAATCGGCGCGCATCCGGGCTATCCCGACGTGCAGGGGTTCGGCCGCCGTTCCATGAACCTCTCGGCGCGGGAGGTGTACGAACTGGTGCTGTATCAGGTGGCCGCCCTGTCCGGTGTGACGAAGGCGCTGGGAGGGAGCCTGCATCACGTGAAACTGCACGGGGCGCTGTACAACGAGGCGGCCGAGCAGCCGGAGCTGGCCGAGGCGGTGGTGCAGGCGATCGGTGATATCGACGGTGACCTCATCCTCTACGCCTTGTCGGGCAGCAAACTGGTGGAGATCGGGCTGGAATACGGCCTGCAGGTGGCGGAAGAGGTGTTTGCCGACCGCGCGTATCTGCCAAACGGCAGGTTGGCTCCGCGCGAACTGGAGGGCAGCGTGCTGATCAGCAAGGAAGAGCAGATGCAGCAGACGAGGCAGCTCGTTCTGGAACAGACGGTGCAAACCGTCGACGGGAGCGTCATCGCGCTGGCTGCGGACACGCTCTGCGTACACGCCGAAAGCCCCGACCTGCTGCCGTTTCTCACCGAACTCCACCGCTGGGCCAAACAGCATGACGTGAAAATCGAACCGTTCAGTGCCAAATAACGAAGGGAACGAAAGAAAAAGCCGTGCCGTCCCGGCCGCCATCGAAAAGGCGGCGGGGATGCGGCACGGCTTTTGTCGTGTCCGTCCAGCCCCACATGGCGGATCAGCTCCTCCCTCCCGAGGATTCGCGCTCGATCCCGGCGTGGAGGGACGTCCTGTTTGACGGCTGCGGATGCTGGGGGTGAACCTGGCCGTTTTCCGTCACGAGGATCACGTCGCCCAGCCTTTCCGCCTCTTCGCGGTCGTGCGTGACCAGGAGAAACGGAATGCGCCACATCTCGTGCAGCCGGAGCAGTTCATCCTGGCACTGGCGGCGTGTGTCTGCGTCCAGGGCGGACAGCGGCTCGTCCAGGAGCAGGATGTCCGGTTCCGTGGCCAGCGCCCGCACCAGCGCGACTCGCTGTTTTTGCCCGCCGGATAGTTGGTGCGGGTATTTGTCCAGCAGCCGGTCGATCCCGACGGAGGCGAGCAGTTCGTCAAGCCGCAGGTTGGTTCCCTTTTTCATCCCGTAGCGGATGTTTTGTTCCACTGTCATATGCGGAAACAGGGCGTAGTCCTGGAAGAGATAGCCCACGTTGCGCCGCTGCGGCGGCAGGGCCTTTTTCGGATGGCCGTCGAAAAAGACGGTGTCGGACAGCCGGATCAGGCCGGCGTCGGGATGGGTCAATCCCGCCACACAGTTCAAAATGGTGGTCTTGCCCGAACCGGAAGGGCCGAACAGGACGACAATCTCGTCTTTCGCCGTAAACCGCGCGTGCAGGACGTAGTCGGGCAGCCGTTTTTGAATGTCGACATACAGCATGGTCATTCTCCCGCCTCATTTCGTGTTGGCAAACCGGCGGACGCTGCGTCGGCTCCACCAGTTCAGCCACATCGTCGTCCCCATGCCCAGCGAGACGATCACGATGACCCAAAAGAGCGCCTTGTCCATCTGGCCGGCTTCCACGGCGAAATAGATGGCGACGGGGATCGTGTCGGTCTTGCCGGGAATGTATCCCGCCAGCATCAGCGTCGCGCCGAACTCCCCCAGTCCCCGGGCGAACGAGAGCACGAATCCGGCCAACAGCCCCGGCCAGGCAAGCGGAAAGGAAATCGTCCAGAAGACGCGCCACTCCGAGGACCCCATCGTCCGGGCGGCGTCTTCGTACCGCCGGTCGATCCCGCTGAAGGCGGCGGCGGCACTCTGATACATCAACGGAAACGACACGACCACGGAAGCGATCACGGCGCCGGTCAGCGAAAAGACGACCTGGACCCCGAACCACTCCGCCAGCCACTTGCCCAACATCCCGTTCTTTCCGAATAAAAGCAGGAGGCCAAACCCGACGACGGTGGGCGGCAGCACCAGCGGCAGCAGCAGAAACGACTCCAGTACGTGCTTGCCCCAGAAGTGCTTTCGCGTCAGGAAGCGGGCGATCAGCAGACCGGCGACGAATACGATGGAGGTGGAGACGGCGGCCACTTTCAGCGACAGCAGCAGGGGTGTCAGATCGGGATGATTCATGCGTCCGCCTCCTGTTCTTTTCCCTTATTCACGAAATCCGTACGTTTGCAGAATCGCCTTGCCTTTTTCGCTGGTCAGGTATTCGAGAAATACCTTGGCGGTGTCCGCCTGACGGGAGGCGGCGACGACGGCGCCCGGATAGACGATCGGTTTGTGCCATTCCGGTTTGGCTGTGGCGATCACCTTCACCTTGGGCGAAATGGCGGCATCGCTCGCGTAGACGATGCCGGCGTCGGCGTTGCCCGACTCGACGTAGGTCAGGACCTGGCGCACGTCGCTGGCAAAGACCAGCTTGCCCGACAGGCTGTCCCACAGCTTCAGGTGTTCGAGCGTTTCTTTGGCGTAGCGGCCGGCCGGGACGCTCTCCGGTTCGCCGACGGCGAGATGCTTGACGGCGTCTCCGCCCAGTTCTTCAAAGGACGCAAGCGCCAGTGGGCTGGAACCGGCCGTGATCAGAACGAGCTCGTTTTTGGCAAAGTCAAGGCGCGTGTCCTTGGCAATCAACTGTTTTGCTTCCAGTCTGTCCATATCCTGTTTGCTGGCGGACAAAAAGACGTCGGCGGGAGCGCCCTGCTCGATTTGCGAGGCCAGCTTGCCGGAACTGCCGAAGTTGTAGGTGACCGTCACTCCGGGGTGTTCGCGCTCAAACGCGGGCTTCAGGTCATTCAGCGCGTCGGTCAGGCTGGCGGCGGCCGAGACCATCAGCGTCGTTTCCGCCGGCTTGGCCGGCTGCTGCTGCGGGGCGGTTTGCTGGTCGGATGGCGCCTGTGCACCACAACCGGCGGCACACAGCATGCTGAGCGCCGCGAAGATGGCAGTCAATTGTTTTCGCATGATAAGTCCTCCTGAGTTCTGTTTTGTTATATGTAGTAATAATTAGTTATAATTAGATTATCTGAATTCGTTCGTTTCATCAATTGCAAAAGTGCGAATGGTGAACGAAAATGGAGAAAGACAAGTCAGCAATTGATCCGGGAGGCGGCGATGAACGACGACATTTCTTACACGACCGAAGAAATTGCCAAGATGCTGCGGATTTCCAAATTGACCGTGTACGATTTGATCAAAAAAGGCGAACTGCCCGCGTACCGCGTCGGCCGGCAGATGCGGGTGGACGCGTCCGATCTGGAAGCGTACAAGGCGAGAGCGAAGGGTGAGTACGGCTTGGCTGCGGCGGCCCCGATCCCTTCGGCGGCTGTGACGCCCATGCGGCGCAGCGCCGCGCCACAGGGAGCGCCGCAGTCTCGTCCGGTCATCATCAGCGGCCAGGACGTCAGTCTCGACATGCTGGCCAATCATCTCGAACGGCGGGGCAAAACGATGCGGCCGCTTCGCTCCTATGCGGGCAGCATCAACAGCCTGCTGGCGATGTACGCGGGCGAGGCGGATGTCGTCAGCACGCACCTGTTCGACGGCGACACCGGGGAATACAACACGCCGTATGTGCGGCGGATCTTGTCCGGATACCGCTTCGTGATCGTCAATCTGGTTTCCCGCTGGGCCGGTTTTTACGTCCAGGAGGGCAACCCGAAGCGGATCGCCGGTTGGGCCGATTTCGTCAAACCCGGGGTGCGCATGGTGAACCGGGAAAAAGGCTCCGGAGCCCGCACTCTGATCGAGGAACAGTTTCGGCTGCACGGCATCGCCGGACGGGACGTGGCGGGATACGACTGGGAAGAGGCCAATCACCTCGCCGTGGCCGGAGCGGTAGCCAGGGGCGAGGCGGACGTCGGCGTGGGGATTGAAAAGGCCGCCCGAATCGTGGGGGTGGAGTTTCTGCCTGCGATCCGGGAGCGGTACGATCTGGTCATCCTCAAAACGGCGGAAAACGAGGAGCTGATCCGGCTTGTGTGCGACATCCTGCGGTCGGCATCGTTTCGCAACGAACTGGCCGCGATCGGGGGATACGATTTGACCTACACCGGCGAGATCATGTACGAGACGTGGTAATGACAAAAAACAGCCGCAGCCTGTATCGGGTTCGGCTGTTTTTCCGTTGGCTGCCGTCGCGTGCGGGCCGCCGCCATGGGGGCGTGGGGTGGCAAGAATTTCTATTCAGCCTTGTCGGGATTTGCTACAATAAATTGGATAAGCTTTGCGGCGAAAAAGCATCGTGCTTGTCGCTTATGAGTCGGGGGCTGACATGAAACCATTGCACAAAACGAGCTTGTTGATCTGTTTGACGATTTTTGTCGTCTTCGCATCGGCGGGTGTGATTGCCAAGTGGCCCGCGCTGGCGCCGTTTCTCATGAAAAACGCGCCGGTGACGGCGGGAACGGGAGCCGATCCGTTCGCCTACAATCCGCCGCTTCCCTCCTATGTGAAAGACCTGCATCCGACCTATACGATTCGCGCCGAACTGCATACCGCACAGGCGACCATCACGGGAAGTGTCACGGTGGAGTTCGATAATCCGCGCACACCCGATCTTCGCCTGTTTATCTACGACTACCCGTGGAATCCGATGGCGATCAAGGGGATTCGCTTTGGGGACAAGCCGCTGCCGTTCGAACGGCGCCAGTCGGTCATCCATCTGACCAATCCGTTCGGCTCGGCGAAGCGGGGGAGCTTGACGGTCACCTTCGAGAATCCCGTTCCCCGCCGCGGCACCCGTTTTGGGGTGAAGGACGACATCTGGACATTGACCACCTGGTATCCGATGCTGGGTGCGATGGACCAGCGGGGCAACTGGTACAACCCGCCGCAGCGGATCGATTTCGGCGATCCGTTTGTTTACCATTACGCCGATTACGACGTGTCGTTTGTATCGCCAAAGGGCTTCCAATGGGTGAGTTCCTGGGGGCGTGGAGAGGCCAAGCCGCTGGCCGGCAGCCGGCAGGAAGTGCGGTTCCGCGGCAGCCGACTGCTCAATTTTGCCCTGGTGGGCAGCCCGCATTATCATGTGGAGACGATCACCTTTGCGCCCAACTTGACGGTGGACATCGCGTCCGTGGACAAGGACAACATCGAGCGGATCAAAGCGATCGCCCGGTCCGTGTTTCCGGTCTATACGGAATGGTACGGCCCGCTGCCGTATCCCCGGGTGGCGATTGCGGAGACCGGCCCCGGCACGACGTATGCGATGGAGTACGCCAACATGGCGGTGTTTAAGCGGGACATGTACCGCAACAACCTGATCGAGCACTGGCTGCCGCACGAGGTGGCCCACATGTGGTGGTACAACAGCGTTGCCACGCTGGAAGCGGTGCACGGCTGGCTGGACGAGGGGCTGGTGGAGATGAGCGTCTATCACTACCTGCAGAATCGCTACGGTTCCCAGGCGTCCGCCGCCCTGCTTGCCTCGTACAGCCGCGACGCGGACAAGCTGAAGCAGCGCTATCCGTCCGGCAGGCTGGGCAAGCGGCTCAACCAGTTTGCCGGCGAAGAGGAGTTTCACTGGACCTGGTACTCCAAAGGGGCGCTGTTGTACGACCACCTGCGCCGGCAGATCGGCGACGACACCTACAAGCGCTTCTTGCAGCGCTTGCAGCGCACCTACCACGGCAGCGTCATCGGTCCGGAGCACCTCGACCAGGCGCTGGGCCAGGTGCTGCAAGGAGAAGCCCGCTACTTCGTCCCCAATGTCCAGGCCGAAAACAAGGCGCCGCTGCGGCCGGTGGAGCTGGAACCGTACGTGACGACGCTCGTGAACGGGACGAGCTATTACCCGTCCGTTCCGGCCCGGGTGAAAAACGGGACGGTCTACCTCCCGCTGCGCGAATTGGCGGAACGGATGGGGTACCGCGTCACTTGGTCGCCGGAAAAGCAGGCGACGGTGGTGCAGGGCAGGGGGCGGCAGGTCGTGCTCAAAAAGGGCCAACGCGTTGTCGAGCGGGACGGCCAGCGCGTCGATCTGGGGCAGCCGCTGCTGGAAATCGAGGGGAGGACGATGGCGCCGCTCTCCTTGTTCAGCCAGGTGCTCGGCGTGCAGGCTGCCTATGACAAAGAGGCGAAGACCGTGACCCTGAAGTAAACATTATGAGACAGACATCCACGACTACGAAAGGCAGGAGACAGCCGATGACATACGGCAATGTGATTCTCGTCGGATTCATGGGAACGGGGAAAACCACGGTGGGTTCCGCACTGGCCCAGGCGCTGGGCATTCCGCACCGCGATTTGGACGAGGCGATCGCAGAGCGGGAGGGATGTTCGATCCCCGAGCTGTTCGCGACAAAGGGAGAGCGGTACTTCCGGGATGCGGAAAGTGCTGCGCTGCGGGAGTTGCTGCGGGAAAAACCGCAGGTGCTGACCACCGGAGGCGGAGCGGTGCTTCGTCCGGAAAACGTACGGCTCATGCTCCAAAAGGGAACGGTGATCGCCTTGTCCGCGACGGAGCAGGAACTGATCCGCCGCCTGGAGGGCGACACCGGCCGTCCGCTCCTCGCCGGCGGCGTGGCGGACCGGGTGCGGAGGCTGTTGGAAGAGCGGAAAGGGGCGTATGATTTCGCCCCCATCCAGATCGACACGACCGGCAAGGACGTGTCCGAAATCGTGGCGGAAATCCGCGGCAGGATGGTTGAAAGCGGCCTGATCGGGAGAGACTAGGGGAAGAAAGCGCTCCGCCTTCACGGCAAAACGGCGCGGAACCGTGCGTACGAAGGAGGCACGTGTGATGTCGTTTCAGGAGTATTTGAAGTACCTGACCCGTTTGTTTGTGCAGTACGTGGAGACCCCGAAGGAAGAGCGCCGCCGGCGGAAACACCCTCGCGAGGCCTGGTCGACGCGCTGGTTCGGGGCCATTCCGATGTCGATCAAGCTGTTTTGGCGCAAATAATCCCATCCGGACGGAGGTAGCATATGGCGAGAGTGGCAGTGGAACGTTCCCTTACCCAGATCCGCAAAATGCTGCGCGACAACGGGTATGACGTGGTGGACCTGGGCAACTGGCAAAACATGGTGGACGCCATTGTGATCACCGGCCAGGATGTCAACGTGCTGAACGACCAGAGCAAGACCATTTCCGGAGCCCCGGTCATCAACGCCGCAGGCATGACCCCCCAGGAAGTGTTTCATGCGGTGCACATCCGTCTGTCGCCCACGGAACATCGCTGACGGGCGCAATTATCGCACCGGCGCAAAAACGAAAGAGGCGGGCTGACGAAATACAGCACACAGCCACCAGACAAAAGCTCTCTGTCGGTTCAATCCGGCAGAGAGCTTGTTTTGTGTGAGGTGGTATCCTCGGCATGAAACTGCCCCACTTTCATCGCGTAGGCGTACGGCACGAAGCGCAGTCCCTCGTCCCACACGCCGACGTATGCCGCGTGGCTGTTCCACAGATGAAGCGACTGGACCGCGAACGGAGCCAGCACATCGGATTGGAAGAGCGGCACGGTAAGCGTTACCGGCCCGGACGACGTTTTTTGCCAGAGGTCTGTCCAGGTCACCTGACGCCTGTGGGACGTGTCGTTCAGCCAGCCGATCCGGTCAAACGGGTCCTGCCCCGCCCCGGACAGCATGCGGGCATCCGTCAGGCGCTCTTCCGGGCGGGCCAGTTCGCTGTCCGGCAGCGTGGTAATCACCGGCGGGCCGGATGCGACGGAAGCGGGGTATGCTTCGCCCGTCTTGGCGTCCACCAGCTCCCGATGCTCTTGACGCGCGACCAGCCAGTGGGAGGCGAATCCGTCATAGACCGGTTCCGCAGCCACTGCGCGCGGGGCAAACGCGTCGTCAAACAAAATGTATTCGCCGACCCCGTATTCGAGCAGCACAAACGTCGGCTGTTTTCCGGGGGCGGGCGATTCGCCAACCACCAGGTAGCCCACCTGTCTGCCGTCCCGCGTGACGCTGACCAGCCACTGATGCTGGTTGGCGCCGAGCGATTGGGCATCGATCCGGGCGTTCGTCCAGTCGCGGAACTGCGGGTCCCGCTCGACGATAGTCTTCATCCACTGTTGAACTTGTGTGTGAAAACGCTTGTCCCAATCCGGTTCTTCGGCGCGCGTGACGGCAGGCCACGCGACAGCGAGAGCACAGAGCAGTGCACATACGGATCGGGTCATTCGTCTGGCCACAAGCATGCACCACCTTCTGCAAAAGGCTTCTTGGTACCTATTGTAACCAGGTTGACGAAAAAGATTTGTTGCTTGCTGTCTCTTTGCGATCGTTTTTTCTCGCTCTTCTTTTACAGATTTCGCCGGTTTTTGGCGGGAGGCGTGGACTGCAGGTAAAACAGCCCGCCGTTCAGGAACTGCACCTCGATGCGAGGCTCGTACTGCCAGCGCAGTTCCTCCATGCGCCGCCGCTTTTCCTCTTCCGGCGTGCTGCTGCGCCACTCTTCCTGGACGATCTCTTCGCGCGGCGTTTCGGGAATGCCGTTGGCCCGCAAAAAGTCCAGGATGCGTCCGCCGCCTCTCCGGTGCTCCTCCCCGGCTGCGGACGGCTCGGGCGCAGGCTGGGCGGAGCGGGGAGCAATCGGGACAGGCGAAGCCGGGACGGATTCGCTCGTCCGCGCGGCGTCTTCCTGCGTCTTCGCCAGGCCGCACGGAGGGGAAATAGCGTCCGGTTCACTGCCGCCGCTCTCCCCGCCGCCTGCGCCGGGCTCGTCACCATCCGCCTCGCCGCTGTCGAGTTCACGGGCGGCCAGCTCGGCATAGTATCCCTCCAGAATCTGAAGCTCCTCGTCCAGCCGCTGCCGCGCCTCCTCCGCCCAGCGTCCATCCTCTGCGGCCAGCAGGCGGCGGGTCTCCTGTTCGGCGATTGCGGCGGCCTCCGCCAGGGAGAGGCGCCTTTCCAGCGTGTAGCAGTAGTCCGGGATGGACGGGGTGAGCGAAAGCTGCAGCAGGAACGGGTAAAAGTTGGAAACGATCTCGGGCTGGTGCAGGTTGATCCCGAAATGGAGCAGCATGTCCCGCTTTTTGTCGCAAATGAAGGAGACTTTCCAGTTCAGCCCCAGCCAGGGGACGAGCGGTGTGGTGCGCCGGGCGCCCGGACGGGGGGACGCCGCTTGTTCGTACATGCAGACGAAGCTGCCGTGCTTGCGAGCGGATTGAAAGATCTGCTGCAGCCGCCCCGCACCGAGATGGAGGTGCTCCGCGCGCAGTCCCTCCGGCATCCGTTCGCGGTCAAAGCAAAAGGTGAGCACCAGCGGCTGGTAGGGCAGGTTCATTTTCTCCACCCAACTCCAGTAAAACGGCCGGTTGCCGATGTCTTTGTCCACCTCGACCGGCAGCTTCACCGTCAGGTAGTCGGGATGCGTCTCCACGATATGAGCGGAAAAGGCGGCCAGGTAGCGCTCCGTGAATTGGCGTATCTGCTCTTGCTGCATGCGTCGTTCACCTCCCGTAGTCGGCTTGTCTGAAAGAAACACTGGCGTGCCGGTTCCCCGGCCGCCAACCAGGATCGGTTAGTGCTTCGCCGCTTCCGGCAGCGCGTCACGCGGCCGGCCCGCCTCCCGGATGGCGCGGATCGCCTGGCCCATGTTGTCCAGCTTGACGGCCATTTCCCGCTCGGAGCGGGAGTCCATGATGATGCGGATGAGGTTTTCCTCCAGCGACTGATTCAGGTTGAGCCGCTCCACGATATCGTCCAGCTCGCCGATCACCATTTCGAACAGGTCGATCTTTTCGTAGAGCAGGTTGAGGATGTGCTGTTCGATCGTGCCCACGGTGGACAGGTTGTAGATGTGGACGTCCCGCTGCTGCCCCAGCCGGTGGACGCGGCCGATCCGCTGTTCCACGCGCATCGGGTTCCAGGGCAGGTCGTAGTTGATCACCTGGTTGCAGAACTGCAGATTGATCCCTTCGCCGCCCGCCTCGGTGGCGATCAGCACCTGCGCCCGGTTTTGGAACAGGTCGGTCATCCAGTCTTTTTTGCTCCGCTTGAATCCGCCGCGAAACGGCACGGAGGTGATCCCGTGTTCATGCAGGTACTTTTGCAGGTAGTTTTGCGTCGCGCGGTACTCGGTGAAGATGATCACCTTGTCATTGATCTCCCGGATCAGTTCCACGGTTTTCGCCGCCTTGGAGTGGGTCTCGATCCGCTTGATCAGCTCCACCAGCTCCAAAATCTCGTCTCTCGCCGGGGAGTCCTCGGGGGTGCGCTGGTGCATGCTGTACAGCGTCATGAACGCGGCTTCCCGGCTGGAGCAGACCTCCCGCTGCAGGGTGATCAAGGCGAGCGAGTTGAAGCCGCCCGTCCCGGAGTGGTACTGCTCTTTGACAAAGCGGGTGACCCCGTCGTACAGGGCCTTTTCCTCCGGTGACAGCTCGATGGGGATGGACCGCACCTGGCGGTTGGTAAACTGGATGCCGCCGTCGCTCCGCTTGTTGCGGATCATCACCTTGTCCAGCTCGTGCTTGAGCTGCTCGTTGTTTTTCGCCTGCCGCCTGCCTTCCACGTAGTTGGTGGCAAAGGTGCTGGTGTGGCCGAGATGGCCCGGTTTCAGCAGGTTGATCAGGTTGTACAGCTCGTCCATCTCGTTCTGGATCGGCGTGGCGGTCAGGAGCAGGCAGTATTTTTTGCGGATTTCCTTGACGAACTGGTAGTTGCGCGTCCGCTTGTTCTTCAGTTTGTGCGCTTCATCGATGATCAGCATGTCGTAGTCGATGCCCAGCACGTGGCGTCGGTGCGGGTCGCGCTTGGCCGTGTCGATGGAGGCCACCACCACGTCGTACTGGCGCCACATGTACTCTTTTTTCTGGGCGATGGCGGGGATGCCGAACTTCTGGTTCAACTCCTTGGTCCACTGAATCACCAGGGAGGCGGGAACCAGCACCAGAATCTTCTTCGCCAGGCCGCGGACCATGTATTCCTTCATGATCAGCCCGGCCTCGATCGTTTTGCCCAGCCCCACTTCGTCGGCCAGGATGGCCCGGCCGCGCAGCTCGTTCAGCACGCGTTCCGCCGTTTTGAGCTGGTGCGGATAGGGCTTGAGCGAAGGCAGATACTTGAGGCATTGGAGCTGGTCAAACTCGCGCACGGCCAAGGCTTCTTCCGCTTCCAGGGCAAGCTGGAACAGCTCCCATTTGTCCCAGGGGCCGTCCTGCCGCATGCGCTCCGTTAGCAAATCCATCCATTTCGTGTCGAACGAAACAGGAATATTCGTCATTTTTGCACCTCTTTACTAAAGGATGCCAATTATTATGAAGATGATGAGCTGATTGTTAACAATATTTGTCTTGGAGAAAAAATTGTTAACGAAATCATGAGTTGAATGTCAATTTGCATATTTTCAAAAAGCACGCTCGTGGTAGGATAAACATGTAGGTTCCTTGTTAGTATGGAATCAATTGAAAAAGTTATGTATGGCCCAACATCCAACGCGAATGATAGTAGAAGGGAGAGACTGTCTTTCGGACAGCGCCGAAGGAGCAAGCCGGCAGCGGTGAATCTCTCAGGCAAAAGTACCTCTACTTGACGCATCTCTGGAGAGAGCTCGGCAGGAGCCACCAACGGGGAAACTTGCCAGCGGCGCCGGATGGCCCGCCTGCGCAAGGCAACTCTCAGGTACCAAGGACAGAGGGGGAGACATGGGGGGCGCCGTCTTTTTTGGCGTTTTCCGTTCTCCCACCCTGTCCTTTTTTGCGTGTGTGAACGCGTCCCTCTTCACTTTGGTCACGTTCCGGGCGCGAGGCGAAGCACTCCGGCGCAATGCCGGGCTGCGTCGGCCCACACTTCCGCCACAAAGGACCCGGCTTGATCGTCGGAGGACTTTGCCGGCTGTGTTCATCTTTCAACAAACAGTTCAATCGGTTCAGGAGGTGCCGCATGTCCACTTTGAAACGCACGCCGCTTTTCCCGATTTACGAGAAGTACGGGGCGAAAACCATCGACTTCGGCGGATGGGAGCTGCCGGTCCAGTTTTCCAGCATCACCCAGGAGCACGAAGCGGTGCGGACGAAGGCAGGATTGTTCGACGTATCCCACATGGGGGAAGTGGAGGTAAAAGGCGAGCGGGCGCTGGAATACCTGCAGCGCATGACCACCAACGACGTCTCCAAACTGGTGCCCGGCCAGGCGCAGTACAGCGTGATGTGCTATCCGGACGGAGGAACGGTGGATGATCTGCTCGTGTACAAGTTTGCCGACGACCACTACCTGCTGGTGATCAACGCAGCCAACATCGACAAGGACTATGACTGGCTTTCCCAGCATCTGATCGACGGCGTCTCGATCGAAAACATCTCCCCGCAGACGGCCCAGCTCGCCCTGCAGGGACCGCTGGCGGAGTCCATCCTGCAGCGGCTGACGCCCACCGACCTGTCGCAGATCGGCTTCTTTCGCTTTGAACGGGACGTGCTGATCGACGGTGTGCCCGCGCTCGTCTCCCGCACCGGGTACACGGGCGAAGACGGCTTCGAGATTTACCTGGACGCCGGACACGCCATCCATGTGTGGGAGAAGCTCCTGGAGACAGGCAAAGAGGACGGTCTGGTGCCGTGCGGCCTGGGGGCGCGCGACACGCTCCGCTTCGAGGCCAGGCTGCCGCTCTACGGTCAGGAACTGCGCCAGGACATCACGCCGATTGAGGCCGGCGTCGGATTTGCCGTCAAGGTGGACAAGGACGTGCCGTTTATCGGCCAGGAAGTATTGAAGGCGCAAAAGGAACACGGAGCGCCCCGCAAACTGGTCGGGATCGAAATGATCGACCGCGGCATCCCCCGCACGCATTATCCGGTGTTCGTCGACGACCAACAGGTGGGGGAAGTGACGACCGGGACCCAGTCCCCGACACTGAAAAAGAACGTGGGGCTGGCCTTGGTCAAAGCGGAATTCGCCGCCATTGGCACGAAGCTGGACGTGGAGATCCGCGGCAAGCGCCTCAAGGCGGAAGTCGTGGCCACTCCGTTCTACAAACGGCCGAAAAACTGACGACTCAGAATCGCAAGGGTGGAAAAGGAGGACCTCGCACGTGAAATACCGTTACCTGCCGCAGACCGATCAGGACAAGCGCGAAATGATGGAAGCGCTGGGCATTTCCAGCGTGGATGAACTGTTTGCCGACATCCCGGAAGAGGTGCGCTTCAAAGGGAGCCTGAACATCCCGGAAGCCCTCTCCGAGCCGGAACTGGTCCGCTACTTTCAGGGGCTGTCCAGCAAGAACGCCAACTTCAGCACCCACGTCAACTTCCTGGGCGCCGGCGTGTACCAGCATTACATCCCCAGCGTCGTCAACCACATGCTTTTGCGCGGCGAGTTTTTCACCGCCTACACGCCGTACCAGCCGGAGATCAGCCAGGGGGAGCTGCAGGCCATTTTTGAATTCCAGACGATGGTGTGCGAGCTGACCGGGATGGAGGTGGCCAACTCCTCCATGTACGACGGTGCCACCTCGCTCGCCGAAGCGGCGATGATGGCGGCCGGCCACACCGGCAAAAAAAAGGTGGTCGTCTCCCGGGCCGTGCATCCGGAGGCGCGCAGCGTGCTGAAAACGTACGCCTACGGACAAGGCGTCGAACTGATCGAAGCGGGCTTCACCGGCGACGGCGTGACCGATCTCGCGAAACTGGAGGCGCTGGTTGACGAACAGACCGCTGCGGTCATCGTCCAGTACCCCAACTTCTTCGGCGGCGTGGAAGACCTGGCGGCCATCGAGCCGATCGCGCACGGCAAGGGAGCGCTTCTGGTCGTCTCCGCCAACCCGCTCGCCCTCGGCGTGCTGGAAGCGCCGGGCAAGCTGGGAGCCGACATCGTCACCGGTGACATGCAGCCGTTCGGCATCCCGGCTTCGTTCGGCGGACCGCACTGCGGCTATTTCGCCACCACGGCCAAGCTGATGCGAAAAATGCCGGGACGAATCGTCGGCCAGACGAAGGATGAAAACGGCAAGCGCGGGTTTGTCCTGACCCTGCAGGCGCGGGAACAGCACATCCGCCGCGAAAAGGCCACCTCCAACATCTGCTCCAACCAGGCGCTTCTGGCGCTGGCCGCGTCGATCACGCTGACGGCGCTGGGCAAGCAGGGCGTGCAGGAGATGGCGATGATGAATCTGCAAAAAGCCCACTACGCCAAACAGGCGCTGCAGGCGAAAGGATTCCGGATTACCTTCGGAGCGCCGATGTTCAACGAATTTGCGGTGGAGCTGTCCAAACCGGTCGCAGAGGTGAACAAAGCGCTGCTCGCGAAGGGCATTCTCGGCGGGTACGACCTCGGCCTCGCCTACCCGGAACTGGCCGGCCACATGCTGCTCGCCGTCACGGAGCTGAGGACGAAAGACGAAATCGACACGCTGGCGCAGGAACTGGAGGCGATCACACGTGCGTAACGACAAGGACAAAGCACTCATTTTTGAATGGAGCAAACCGGGCCGCGTGAGCTACAACCTGCCGGCGCTCGACGTGCCGGAAGCCGACGTGGCCGCGCTGCTGCCCAAGCATCTGATCCGCGAGACGCCGGCCGAACTGCCGGAGGTGTCCGAGCTGCAGCTCGTGCGTCACTACACCGAGCTGTCCCGCCGCAACCACGGGGTGGACAACGGGTTTTACCCGCTCGGTTCGTGCACGATGAAATACAATCCGAAAATCAACGAAGACGTGGCCCGCTATCCGGGCTTCGCCCAAACCCATCCCTATCAGCCGGAAGAAAGCGTCCAGGGCGCCCTGGAGCTGATGTACAACCTGCAGAATGACCTGGCGGAAATCACCGGGATGGACGCGGTAACCCTGCAGCCTGCGGCGGGGGCGGCCGGCGAGTGGACCGGGCTGATGATGATCCGCGCGTACCACGAGAGCCGCGGCGACCATCAGCGCACGAAGGTGATCGTTCCCAACTCCGCCCATGGCACCAACCCGGCTTCCGCCGCGGTCGCCGGCCTGCAAACGGTGACGATTCCGTCCGACGAGCGCGGCCTGGTGGACATCGAAGCGCTGCGCCAGGCAGTCGGCCCGGAGACGGCGGCGCTGATGCTGACCAACCCGAACACGCTCGGCCTGTTTGAGGAAGACATCGTGGAAATGGCCCGGATCGTCCACGAAGCGGGCGGCCTGCTGTACTACGACGGGGCCAATGCCAACGCGATTCTGGGCATTGCCCGGCCGGGCGACATGGGCTTTGACGTCGTCCACCTCAACCTGCACAAAACCTTTACCGGCCCGCACGGCGGCGGCGGTCCCGGCGCCGGTCCGGTCGGGGTGAAAAAGATTCTGGAGCCGTTTTTGCCGGCCCCGATCGTGGGCAAAAAAGCGGACGGCACGTACTACTGGGACAACGACCGTCCCCAGTCCATCGGCCGCGTAAAAGGCTACCATGGCAACTTCGGCATCCTGGTCCGCGCCTACGCCTACATCCGCACGATGGGGCCGGAAGGGCTGCTGCAGGTATCGCAAAACGCCGTGCTGAACGCCAACTACATGATGAGAAAGCTGGCACAGGCCTACGAGCTGCCGTACGACCGCGTCTGCAAGCACGAGTTTGTCCTCTCCGGCGTCCGCCAGAAAAAGCTGGGCGTCCGTACGCTGGACATCGCCAAGCGTCTGCTTGACTTCGGCTACCACCCGCCGACGATCTACTTCCCGCTGATCGTCGACGAATGCCTGATGATCGAGCCGACCGAGACGGAGACAAAGGAAACGCTCGACGAGTTTATCGAGGTCATGCTGCAGATCGCCCGCGAGTGCGAAGAAAACCCGGAAATCGTCCAGGAAGCACCGCACACCACCGTGGTGAAGCGCCTCGACGAAGCGACGGCAGCTCGCAAGCCGATCCTCCGCTACCAGCCGGAACAAGCGTAACCGATTGAAACCGCCCGCTTTTTTCGGGCGGTTTTCGCTTTGCCCCCATACGGTTCGCCATGAGGAGGTCTCCCGGCAGGTTGCGAAAATCACAGGCAGAGGACCTGGGCCGACGGTTAATCAGGGAGATCGTTCAATGAAAAGCATGCAGCCGGCTGTTCATGCGTATCATGAGAACGATCTTCTTCTGAGAGACATCCCTTGACAAAATTTTGATTTTGTGATATGATTAAAATTTAACGATTGAAATATACTGTGGGTTTGGTATACTTCTTTGTAAATGCCATCTTTCCATTCCCTGGGGGATCGGCTCTACAAGGAGGAGATGCCCATGAAAGAAGACCACGTCAGTCTGACCGCGATCATGACCGCCTACTTGCGCGCCTACCATGCCATGAATGACACCCCTAAAATTTTTGATGATTTTCTCGCCTTCCAGTTGATACCAGAGGAAAGACGTGCCCTCATTGAACAGGGATTGGCCAAGGCTCTCCAGATTCCCGTTCCGGAAAACGGCCTGGCACGCTCCGGCCAGGCGGCAGCCCCCTTGCGGTCGTTATTGCAGGCCATGGGGCTGCCTCATGTTCTCAGCCGCTCACGATATGCGGAAGACAACCTTGAGCTGGCGGTACAACAAGGGGTGGGGCAGTATGTAATACTCGGGGCCGGGTTGGATACGTTTGCGTTTCGCCGTCCCGATCTCCTGCGCCAGGTGCAGGTATTTGAAGTAGACCACCCCGCCACGCAAGCCTTCAAACGCAATCGGCTGGCTGAATTGAAATGGGACATCCCGTCACATCTCCACTTTGTGCCTGTGGATTTCACAAAGGAGAGTCTGGCTGATGCACTCAGGGGAACGTCGTACGACATGCAGACGAAAAGCTTTTTTAGCTGGCTGGGTGTCACCATGTACTTGACGCGAGACGAAGTGTTCGCAACGCTTCGTTCCATTGCCGACATGGCCCCCGCGGGCAGTGCGGTGATTTTCGATTACTTTGTGCCGGAAGAAGATACGCCGCACATGAAAGAGATGCGGGAGGGGCTGCGAAAGATCGGCGAGCCGATGAAAACGACCCTCGACCCGTTAACGCTGGCTGTTGAATTGGAACGTGTGGGGCTTCGTCTTCATGAAAACGCAAGCCCGTCCGACATCCAGGAACGCTATTTCCAGAGCCGAACGGACGGTTATCAGGCGAGCCATCACGTGCGGTTTGCGTGGGCTGTCGCGTAAAAAATGGCCGCCCCGATTCATGGGATCATGTGCGCCGGGTGGAGTACCCGGCTTTTTTTGTATACTTGGTTCACCAAGAGGCAGCGGGCCTGTTCATCCCGCCGGTTTCACGGACGGCGACGACGGCAGGCCGCTGCATCATGTGGTAAGATGGGAGGAGAACTTACGGTGACGTGGGGAAAGGAACGATGAGGCATGCGCAAACGGATCGTCTTTACGGGTGGAGGATCTGCCGGGCATGTGACCGTCAATCTCGCGCTGATGCCGCATTTTTTGCGGGAAGGCTGGAAGGTCGCCTACATCGGGTCGGAGGCGGGGATTGAGCGGGAACTGGTCACCCGTATCGAAGGCGTGCGCTATTTCGGGATTGCCACCGGCAAGTGGCGCCGTTACTTCGATTGGAAAAACGCAACCGATCCTCTCCGGGTGCTCAAAGGGGTGTGGCAGGCGCATCGGCTGCTGCGATTCATCCGTCCGGACGTCGTCTTTTCCAAAGGCGGGTTCGTATCTGTGCCCGTAGTGCTCGCAAGCCGGCTGCACAACGTGCCGGTCGTGCTTCACGAGTCCGACCTGACTCCCGGTCTCGCCAACCGGATCGCCATTCCCTTTGCGCGGACAGTGTGCACCACCTTTCCTGACACGCTTTCCCACATCCCTGGCGGCAAGGGGGAGCATGTCGGAGCGGTGGTGCGGGAGGAACTGAAGCGGGGAACAAGAGAGCGAGGCTATGCGCTGACCGGATTTGTTCCGGGCAGGCCGGTGCTGTTGGTCATGGGCGGCAGTCTGGGCTCGCAGCGGATAAACCGGGCGATTCGCGACAATGCAGAAGCGCTGCTGGAGCGGTTTCAGATCGTCCACATCTGCGGCAAGGGGCAGGTGGACGCTGCCCTGCACCTGCCCGGCTACCGCCAATACGAGTACGTGCAGGAGGAACTGGCCGATCTCTTGGCGATCGCGGACCTTGTCGTTTCCCGTGCCGGCTCCAATGCGATTTTCGAGTTTCTCGCCCTGCGCAAGCCGATGCTGCTGATCCCGCTCTCCCAGGCGGCCAGCAGGGGTGATCAGGTCCAAAACGCCCGGTCGTTTGAGCGGCAGGGGTTTTGCGAAGTGATGGAAGAGGAAGGCTGGAGCGATTCGACCTTTCTGGCTGCCGTCCAGCGTGTGGCCGACAGGCGGGGGGAGTTCGCGCGGCGGATGGAACAGGCGGAACTGGGCGATCCCCTGTCCCGGCTGCTTGCGGTGATCAAAGCAGCGGCCGGTCGCTAGCCAGCCGCGGCCAGCCCATCCGTCCCTTGCCGTCCCGGCTGCCGGCGGCGTACAATGGATGGGGCAAGAGGAGGTCGAATGATGGAACAATGGCGTTTTATCGTCACGGAAGCCATGCCGCCGGCCATGAACATGGCTGTCGACGAGGCGATTCTGCAACTGCACAGCGAAGGAAAGGTACCGCCGACCGTCCGGTTTTACACGTGGAATCCGGCGACCCTGTCGATCGGCTACTTTCAAAAGGCGGCCAAGGAGATCAACCTGGAGGCGCTGCGTGAGCGCGGGCTGGGCTTTGTCCGCCGTCCGACCGGGGGACGGGCCGTCCTGCACGATCAGGAGCTGACCTACAGCGTCGTCGTATCGGAAAGCCATCCGAAGATGCCGTCCAGCGTGACGGAAGCGTACAAGGTGATCAGCATGGGCCTCCTGCACGGGTTTCAGCGGCTCGGCCTGCACGCGGAGATGGTCTCGCTGGCCACCGAGGAGGAAAAGGAAAAGTACAGCTCGCCCGGCTCGTCGGCCTGCTTTGATTCCCCCTCCTGGTACGAACTGGTGGTGGAGGGCAAAAAGGTGGCGGGCAGCGCCCAGACGCGGCAAAAAGGCGTGATCCTGCAGCACGGTTCGATTCTCCTGGAGATGGACGTCGAGCTGCTCTTTTCGCTGCTCAACTTCCCGTCCGAGCGGGTGAAGCAGCGCATGATGGAGAGCTTCCGGCAAAAGGCGGTGACGATCAACGAGGTAAGCCCCCGGCCCATCGGCCTGCAGGAGGCTGTGGAAGCCTTCCGCGACGGATTCGCATCCGGTCTGGAGGTGGAGCTGGTTCCGGGAGCGCTGACGCCCGAAGAAACGGCACTGGCCGAAGAACTGGTCCGTACCCGCTACGCCGCCGACGAGTGGAACTTCCGCCGCTGACGGACAGGTTTTTCGCCGGAGGAAAACAGGCAAACAAATGGACGAATGCGGATATACCTGTCTCTTTTGCCATAACCCATTCATATGTTTTGAGTGCGATGTTTACGGCTCCGGTGATGCACGGGATCTGTATAGGGGTCATAACCCCTATTGACACGAAAAAAGCTGGGGATTTCCCAGCTTTTTCACTTTGATTTTGACTAGTTTCGTTTTTTCATCCAAAAGAACACACAGGCCAGGACGATATGAATCAATGGAATCAATCCAATGAATCGGAAAGCATTTTCGGCTCCTCCGAAGTAATAGGCTATTGGAAGAAACAGCGCACCGCTGATTAAAGTCCAAAGCACTGACTGTGCAATGATTGCAAAAAATAGAACCCCTAAAGAGAGAATGCCTGACATCCACCACAAGAAAACGATCAGATTCATTCGGTATCATCATCCCATCCTTTTATCATTTTCCTGTTAAAAAACCCCAAATTATAGTAAAGTGGCTGATTACTTCAAATAAATGATGTCCTTTAAGGAGTATTCTTTATCGGCGATTTCCAGTCTTTGTGCAAGAGATCCATTTACTTTTCCCATCACCGCGTGTGGTGACCAATGGGCGTTCAAGAATAGACATTCTTCTTCAAATTTGTTGCCAAAAAGCATTCGCAGCGCTGCCATTTACCGCTAGGGTGATGTTTGACGGCAACGGGGACAATCTGCCGACGGATGTCTTCCGTTCCAAAGATACAAAGAAATAACGGCTATCCGATACAGATAGCCGTTTCACTTACGCAGATTCGAAATGTTCAGGGTCCCTTTCGCGATGATGCGGCGCAGGGGAAGCAAGGAATGCTTCTTGCGATTACACGAGCACCTCGGAATAGATGTGCTGCTCGAACAACTGCTGCAGTTTTTGCACCATCGGGCCTACCTGGCCGCTGCCAACCGGTTGGCCGTCCACGGCGACAATGGGCATGACTTCCGCCGTCGTGCTGGAGAGGAACAGCTCATCCGCCTGCTTGAGGAACTGGATGTCAAACGCCTCCTCTTGCACCGGAATACCGTTTGCCTTTGCCAGGTCGATGACGGTTTGCCGGGTGATGCCGTGCAGGATCAGATGGTCGGCGGGGTGGGTGTACAGGGCGTTGTCCTTGACCGCAAACAGGTTGGAGGCGCTGCACTCGGTAATGATGCCGTTGCGGTGCAAAATGGATTCCTGGGCGCCGGCGTCCTTGGCGTACTGCTTCACCAGCACGGCTCCGAGCAGGTTCAGCGTTTTGATGTCGCAGCGGAGCCAGCGGATGTCTTCCACCAGTTTGGCGGTCAGTCCCTTTTTCATATCGGCCAGCGGGCGTTCCTTGCGCCGGACGAATCCCATGATGACCGGCCGGATGCCGCTCGGGATATCGTGCAGGCGAGGAGCGACGCCGCGCGTCACCTGCAGGTAGAGGGTGGCGTCATCGTCCGTCGTCAGGTTGTTTTTGGCGATCAACTGCAGGGCGATGTCAGTCAGTTCCGCCGCGGTCCAGGGCAGGTCCAGCTTGATCTCCCGCGCGCTGCGGAACAGACGGGTCAAGTGGGCGTCCCACTGGTACATTTTCCCTTTGTAAATGCGGACTACTTCATATATCCCGTCTCCGAAGTTGTAGCCGCGGTCTTCCGGGTGTACGGCCAGCTCGTCAGCCTCGACCCATTTGCCATCCACATACAGCATGGCGAAATCCTCCTTCACTATTACACAAATATTATGTCTTTTTTGGTTTGCAGAAACCATCCGCAAACAAACAGCCACCGGCGGCGGACCGGAAAATCCGCGTCGAGTGGTTGATGGATTCTACTTCCACCTTACCAAACCGGGGGACAAGGGTCAATTTGATTTTGCGGATGGTCCACAAATGCTGTCGCCCGATGACGGCATGTGCCTGTATTTGACAAACTATTCTGACTAGACGCTGGCGCCTGCCCCTGCCCATAATAAAAAGAAACGAACGCGTTGCGAAGGGAGAATGCCATGAGAGCGTTTTGCAGATGGACGTTGGGCGCCATGCTGGCCATCAGCTTGAATCTGCCGCTGCCGGCGGGGGCGGCGGCCGGACTGCAGGATCAGATCGACGCCGACAGCCTGTACGGCCACGTGGAGCGTCTGTCCCGTCTGCCGCGGGCGGCGGCGACGGAATCGGAGTTTGCCGCCATCGTCTATGTGGAAGAGCAGCTTCGCCTGTACGGGTACGAGACCAGGCTGCAGCCGTTTGCCTATTACGTGTACCGCCAGCCGACGCAGCTCTCCTTGCGCACGGCCGACTGGCCCGAACGCAGGTGGAACGTGACCGCCTTGACGCACGGACCCAACGGCAGGGCGGCAGGCGAGATCGTTGACGCCGGGAGAGGCACGGCGGCGGAGTTGAGCCGCATACAGGCGGAGGGAAAGATCGTCCTGATCCGGCGGGGGGAGATCCCCTTGGGGGAAAAGGTGCGCAACGCGGCGGCGGCCAAGGCGGCGGGAGCCATTCTCGTCAACGACGCCGACGGAGCGTGGAGCGAACCCCTGGAGGAACCGCTCGACATGGCCGTACCCGTCGTGCTGCTCCCGCGAACGGAAGGGGAACTCCTGCGTCAGCGTCTGCTGGAAAAGGGAAAGGTGTCCGCCGAGCTGAACGTGTCCGGCGGCGTGACCAGCCGACGCACGTCGTACAATCTGATCGCCGCGCGAAAGCCGGACGGCGCAAACACGGGCCAAACGGTACTGGTGACCGCCCGCCACGATTCGCTGCCGGCGTCGCCGGGCGCCAACGAGGGAGCCTCCGGAGTGGCCGTGCTCCTGGAGACAGCCCGCCTTTTGGCAGACCAGGCGGTTGACACCGAAGTCCGTTTCGTCAGCCTGGGAGCGGCTTTCGACGGGGCGCAGGGGGCCGCTGCCTACGTGCGCTCCTTGTCCGAAGCGGAGAAGCAGCAGATCGTCGCCGCGTTCTGCCTCAACGGGGTCGGCAGCGCGGACGCGGGGGAATTGACGGCGGTTACAGCGGACGGACAGCGAAACCTTCCGGCCGACCTGGCTGTGCAGACGGGGGCCGTTTTTTCCGGCACCCGACTGAGCGAGGCGGGCGGAGAGGGAGAACCGATCGTGTTTGCCCGCGCCGGGATTCCCGCCGCCGCGCTCGTCGCTCCTGTTCCCGTCGACAAGCAGCGGGAGCATCCGCAGGACACCGTGGACAGGATCAGCCGGGAGCGGCTTAGCCGTGCGGCGCAAGTCGTCCTCGCCGCTGTCGGCGAGATTGCCGGCGGACAGACCCCGGCGTATCCGGCGGGCAGACCCGCAGCCAGATCCGGACGGTAAAGAGAAGCGAACCATCATGGAAAACGCACGCAGCGCCCGCGCAGGTTTATTCGACGCGGGCGCTTTTCGTTGGCCTTCCGGCGGCAGCTTGTCACAAACTGTCGAATGGTAAGGAATGGCCGATTTATCTTGAAAGAGGTATAATTTTCACGGATGTTAAAAAATTCACCCATTCTGTTTTGACAAAGCGTGGATCAGAGAGAGCCTCGGAGGAGAAAGAGACTCGATCCGGTGATGCAACGCGTTCGCGTGGACGCGTCCTCGGTACATCCGGGTCTGCAGCAGTCGTCGCTCCATTTATCGGAAATTTCCGAATACAGAAACGTTCCCTTTAGCGATACAGGAGATGTACATCGGTAACGGAGGTCGATATGAAGCAAACTGGTACCCTCGCGCTGTTTCCTTCTTTCTTGGCGGTAGTCGCCCTGGCGGTTCTCACCGCGTCAAACTGGCCCGTATTGTCTTCCCTTCTCAACGGGAGGCTGCTGTTCGGCGTACTGGCGGCGTTGGCGTTGGCGGCGTTCCTTTTCGTCTTGTATCTGCTGCGGCGCGTCCGGCAACTGGAACAGGAAGCGCGCTATCGGGAGCGCAGCTTCCGCACATATCTCGACGCCATCCCGGACCTCCTTTTCATCAAGAGCAAAACGGGCGAGCTTTTATACGTCAATCAAGCGGCCAGCGAATTCTTTGTTGGCGAGCGGCTTGCCGCTCCCAACCTGGTGGCCGGGACGGACCACTACCGGCAAAGTCTGTGCGGCTGCCGCGAAACCGACGAACTCGTCTTTCAAACGGGAGAACCGCTCCGCCGCGTCGAGGTGTTTGTGCAGCCGGACGGTTCGGCACGTTACGTTGACATGCTAAAGGTACCGGTCGTGGATGCGCTGACCCAATACGCCGCCCTCCTGGTGCTGGGGCGGGACATCACCGACCAGAAGCGGGCGGAATTGGACGGACTGGCCACGAAGGAACTGCTTGAGTCCTTTTTGCAGCAAACCCCGGACGCCATCTCGCTGATCGACGTCAACGGCCGCGTAAAGCGCGTCAACCAGGCGTCGGAAATCATCTTTGGCTACTGCGAGGAAGAGCTGATCGACCGTCCGCTGCCGGTCATCCCCCCGCATCTGCAGGAAGAAGCCGACTACTACCATCAACAGGTGCTGAACGGCAAGCGCATCATCGGCCTGGAGACCATCCGTTTTCACAAAAGCGGCCGGCCCCTGCACGTTTCGCTCTCGATGGCGCCGATCTACGACGTCGAGGGAAAGGTGATCGGCATTGCCGGTAGCGCGCGGGACATTACCGAACGAAAGCGGGTGGAGCACCGCCTGCGGGTGAGCGAAGCCAAGTACCGGTTGATAGCCGAGAACATGACCGACATGATCTGCGTGTACGAGGAGAACGGCGCCGTGACCTACATGTCTCCCTCGCATGAATCGATCCTGGGGTATCCGCTCGATCAGTACAAGCGGGTGTACGACTGCCTGAAACTGATTCATCCGGACGATCGGGAATCCGTCCGGCAGGCGATTGCGGACATCCGCCAAACCAGGGAAATGGCGGCGGTCGAATTCCGCTTCCTGCACAGCGGCGGCCACTGGGTCCACCTGGAATCCCGCTGCAAGCCGATCGTGGACGAGACGGGACGGGTGATCAGTTTTATGATCGTCACCCGCGACATCACGGAGAAAAAGCGGGCGGAAGAACTGCTCCGCCAGTCGGACATGCTGTCTGCCGTCGGGCAGTTGGCGGCGGGGATCGCCCACGAGATCCGCAATCCGTTGACGGCGCTGCGCGGCTTTATCCAGCTGATGCAGTCGTCCGCCGAAGACAAGCGGTACTGCGGGATCATGCTCTCCGAACTGGATCGGGTCAACCTGATCGTCAGCGAACTGCTGCTGTTGGCCAAGCCGCAGGCGGTCAAGTATCAGCAGCGCGAAGTGGGCAGTATCCTGAAAAACGTGCTCTCGCTCCTGGACAGCCAGGCCATTCTGAACAACATCCAGATTCACACCCGGATCGCGGAGAAGCTGCCGCCCATCACCTGCGAAGAAAACCAGATGAAGCAGGTCTTCATCAATTTGTGCAAAAATGCCATCGAAGCAATGCCGAATGGGGGACACCTCCGGGTGGAGGCGGAAGCGCTTGACAAAGGCGAGGTGCGGATCAGGATCAAGGATACGGGCTGCGGCATCGACCCGGAACGGATTCCGCGCCTGGGCGAGCCCTTTTACACCACCAAGGAAAAGGGAACCGGACTGGGCCTGATGGTCAGCCGCAGGATCATCGAGGAGCACGGCGGCCGGATCGCGATCACAAGCGAACCGGAACAGGGAACGACGGTCGACGTCATCCTCCCCGCCTTGGCCGGATGATGCGGTGGGTACCGCTCACCCGGGCGGTTCAGGACGCGGCGGCCTGTCTTTCCACAGCAGGCGCCCCAGCAGCAAAAGTCCGCAGTACGTGGCGCTGCTTGCGGCCAGATGGGCAGCCGTGCCGCTCACCAGCGGCAGCAGGGAGAACAGACTGGCCCCGGCCAGCATCGCCAGCAGCAGCGGCCCCATGTGCAGATCGTGGCGCACCGCCACGGGCACGGCCATGGCGTAGACGAGCGCGCCCAGGATGAGGCCGGCGTGTCCGAGCGCCAACAACAGGTGCAGCAGGTCGGCAAACGGCAGCAGGGAAGTCAGAATCTGCTTCAGCGGCAGGGCGGCGGAGTGGACGTCGTGCCAGTAGGCCAGCAGGATCGCCTGTCCCAGCAGGGTGGCGAAGAAAAAGAACAGCGTGCCCGCCATCACGCCCACGCGTATGGTGCTCTCCCGGGGCGCACGGGTGGCAAGCGGCAGGACGACGACCAGACAGACCAGAAAGTGCAGGGAGAGGTACAGCACGGCTTGGATCAGCCACAGGAAGTTGAGCTGGTATCCGAGTGAAGGGATCGGCACGTGGCGCTGTTCGGCAAACACAAACGCGAGCAGCAGCAGTCCGGCGGCGAGCGAGGCGGCTGTACCCCGCAGGATCGCCGTCCACCCCTGGGCGACAAACACCACGGCGAGGAGCAGGGGAGCAAGCACAAACAGCCAGCTCCACGAACCAGCCGCGTGCTGAGCCGCCTGCATGCCCGCTGACGCTCCCGCGTACGCCAAGAGGGAGAGGTGGATCAGCACGGAGAGGACGGGAGCGAGTTGGGGGCCAAACCACTGCCAGAGCAGATCGTGGAGCGTACGAACCCCCTCGCGATGGCAGGTGACCAGCACACGGCAGCCGGTCCACCCCAGTCCGATGCTGGCGGCGACGAGACCAATCGTCCCCCACGAGCCGTAATAGGCAAAAAAGCGCAGCCATTCATAACCGCTGAAATACGAACCGCCGAGCGCGGCTCCAGCGAACAGTACGGCGATTCGCCATGCGCTTCTGTCCATTGCACATCATCCTTTACCCAGCGTGGAAACCAAGAGCAGCTCATGCGTCATGCAATTCGTCATATTGGTACCAATGTATGAGCCAGGGAGGCTTGTTCAGAACAGGGGGATTAATGATACATATGTGTTTACGAACTATCAAAAAATGGATATACTGAAGGTACCCCTGACAACGACTGCCATCCGAGGTGAATGACATGAAAATCGTCGGCATTGCCGGAAGCATGAACCCCCAATCGACAACCAAACTGGCCGTACAGATCGTATTGAAGGCCGCCCGGGAAGCGGGAGCGGAAACGGAACTGATCCACCTGGCCGAATGGCCGATGCCGATCTACGACAATCGCGATGACGCCTCCACGTATCCGGAGACGGTGCACCGTTTTGTGCAAAAGGTCTCGGAAGCGGACGGACTGGTGATTGGCTCGCCGGAGTACCACGGCAGCATCAGCGGCGCCTTGAAAAACGCGCTCGATTTTTTGGAAGGGCGCCATTTGCGCGACAAGCAGGTGGCCATTCTCGGCGTGGCGGGAGGCGGCATGGGCGCGACCAATACGGTAAACACCCTGCAGGTGATCATGCGCAATCTGCACGCCTGGCCCCTGCCGTCCAGCCCGAGTGTCCCCAGCGCCTACAACGCGTTCGCGCCGGACGGGACGCTGAAAGATCCACGCCTGCAGGAACGCATGGAGACGCTCGGCCGGGAACTGGTGCGGTACGTGCGGGTGATGAACGCGGAAAAACAGCCGCAGTAGGCAGGTTTTTCTTGCAACCGTTGCGCGTTCCACGGTATTATGTTTTTACGTGCTTTTGAAAAGCCTTGGCCACAAAAGGTTTTTCTTCTCACCAGAAATACCGTTTGGAAACGAGGGATCCACATGCCAACTCCCAGTATGGAAGACTATTTGGAACGCATTTACAGCTTAATTGAAGAAAAAGGTTACGCCCGTGTCTCCGATATCGCGGAAGCGTTGGAAGTGCATCCCTCATCCGTTACCAAGATGGTCCAAAAGCTGGACAAAGACAAATACCTGGTCTATGAAAAATACCGCGGCCTGGTGCTGACGCCGAAAGGCAAAAAAATCGGCAAGCGTCTGGTGGACCGTCACAGTCTGCTGGAAGAGTTCATGCGTGTCATCGGCGTGGACGAGGAGCACATCTATCAGGACGTGGAAGGGATCGAGCACCATCTCAGCTGGGAGTCGATCACTTGCCTGGAGTATCTTGTCCAGTATTTTCATGCCGACCCGTCGCGTATTGAGGAGCTGCGCCGCATTCGACAGGAAGACGAGCAAAAGGAAGAATAGCCGAATCATAGAGATCGCACTGCACAGACGCAAGCCTGACCGGCTTGCGTTTTTTGTCGTAATCGACAAGCCATCTCCCTATATTTGATAAGGAGGAAAGGGGAGGTGAGGGCATGAAGGCGGACGCGGTGTTTGAGGGCGGCGGGGTGAAAGGGATCGCCTTTATCGGGGCGCTGCAGGTGATGGAGGAGCACGGCTATACGTGGGCGAACCTGGCCGGCACGTCGGCGGGCTCGTTTGTCGCCGCTCTGCTCGGGGCGGGCTACAAGAGCGGGGAGATCAGGCCCGTGTTTGAGCGGCTCGACTATCTGCACTTTCTCGAGCGGCGCGGCATCGGACGGCTGCCGGTCATCGGCCCCCTGTACGAACTGATGGTGCGGCAGGGAATGTACCGGACCAACCGGATTGAGCGGTTTATGGACGAATTGTTGAGGAGAAAAGGCATCCGCACCTTCGGGGACCTGCCGCCGGGCAAGCTCAGGATCATCGCGTCCGACATCACGGCGGGAAAAATGCTGGTCCTGCCGGACGATCTCGTCCAGTTTGACATCGTCCCGGAAGAATTCCCCATCGCCCGGGCCGTCCGCATGTCGTGCTCGCTCCCGTATTTCTTTCAGCCGGTCCGGTTGGAGCAGAACGGGGAACCGCACTATATCGTGGACGGCGGGTTGCTGAGCAACTATCCGGTCTGGTTGTTCGACGTTCCCGGAAAACCGCGCTGGCCGACGATCGGGTTTCGGCTGCACGGCAAACGGGTGGAGCGGGAAGCGTACCGGATCCGGGGACTTTTTTCGTTCACCCGCAGTCTGATCACCACGATGCTGGACGCCCACGACCGGCTGTATGTGGAGAGGGCGCAGGCGGTGCGGACGGTCTTCATTCCCACGCTGGGGGTGCGGACCACGCAGTTTGGCCTCTCGCCCGAGCTGCGCGCGTCCCTGCTTCGTTCGGGGGAGGAGGCGGCCCGGCAGTTTCTGGCCAAATGGAACTTCGAGCAGTACGTCGAAGTGTTTCGCAGCATACCGCCTGCGCCAAACGAAAAAACAGGCTGCCTCGTATAGGCGGCCTGTTTTGACGAAAAACGGTCTGAAAAACGAATATGGTAGGAGTGTTCTGCCTGCTGTTACCGCGAGATGTGGTTCTGCGGGTCGCTCTCGTCCTGCTTATCCTTTGCCCTGCTTTTGGCTCCTTCGATTACACGGAACGGGTGGTTTTTGCGGCCTGCCGGCGACGACTTTTTCATCGACGGGCGCGGCGCGGTTTTCGGCTTCGCCTGTTTGTGCCGGTAGGCGGAGGAGAAAACCGAGCCGCTTCGCAGGTAGTTTCGCACCGCCACAAACAGCAGCACGGACAAGCCGATCACGATCAAGGTGCCGACAGGATTGTCGATGACCTGCCTCAGAAAGCCGTAGGCGGCCAACAGCAGCAACGCGACGATGATGGGGGGAATGCGGCGTAACATAGGGCTTCACCTCAATGGTTTTCAATATGCCTCACGTTATCCGGCGGAGATCAATCGCTCTTCGCCTGCGACCTGATCCCGTTCCCGCATTTTGAGAAACGCGGCGATCGCGACTTCCACCTGGCTGTCGTCCGGTTCGCGGGTTGTGATTTTTTGCAGCCACAGCCCCGGGTAGCCCAAATAGCGGAGGACGGGTGTATCGCGCCATTTGTTGGTCCACTGCAGCACCTCGTACGACACCCCGATCACCAGAGGCAGGAGAACGATGCGCTGCACCACGCGATCCCACAGCGTTTCGTAGGTGAACAGCGAGTAGATGATGATCCCGACGATCACCGTGAAGATCAGAAAGCTGCTGCCGCAGCGGTAGTGCAGGGTGGAAAATTTTTGCACGTTCTCTACTGTCAATTCTACCCCGGATTCAAAGGCGTTAATCACCTTGTGTTCGGCTCCGTGGTATTGAAACAGACGCTTGATCAAGGGAGCCTGCGCGATGGCTGTGATGTAGCCGAGCAAGAGCAGGAGTTTGATCACGCCTTCCGCCAGATTTTGGGGAATCCCCGCCGGCACCCACTGCCCGAGCAAAAACTGGGCGAGAAAGACCGGCACCAGCGTGAAGACGAACTTGCCGAACAAGAACGAGAGTACGCCGACCACCGCCACGCCGAGCACCATTTGCAGCCTGGACGGGCCTTCGTACACGTCGTCGTCCGATTCCATGCTGTACCGTTCGGAGGCGAAGTTCAGATGTTTGGCTCCGTTTGCGCTGGCCTCGATCAAGCCGACGATCCCGCGGACAAAGGGGATTTTTTTCAAGGTGTTTGCCCATGTATATTCCGAGCGCGGAGCTTCGTAATACTCAATCTCCTGATTTTTCCTGCGGATGGCCGTGACGGTCACCCGTCTGCCGCCAAACATGACGCCTTCGATAACGGCCTGCCCGCCGTAACTGGGTACGTTTTGCTGCGCCAATCCTATCACCTTCCTTACCACATATTGTACCGGAAACGGACCGCGCAGGCTACAAGCAGTTCACCCGCTGCCTTTCAAATGTCAACAATTAGTGAAAACCGGGACCGCGGCACATACTACACCTGAGGTGATGCACATGGACGCAACCAAGACGCAAAAGGCGGAACAGCCGGGCGCGGCAGGCTTGTCGGCCGGGCAGCAGGGCGGGACAAAAGCGCTGCCGTTCGCCAAGATGGCGGAAGTCGCTTTCTGGGGTACGGTTCTGTGGGGGCTGGTCCGCGCGGCCGCCCATTATCTGAACTTCACACCATACGGCGTGGAAGCGTTCGCCCGGCCGATTCTCGGCACGGCGAGGGCAAACTCCTGGGCGGGCATCGGACTGGGGACGCTGGTGCTGTTTGTGGAGACGATCATGGCCGTCTTTCTGTATTCGCTTTTGTTCGGCAGGATCCGCTTGTGGTGGATCGGCTTGCTGTACGGCCTGATCCTGCTGGCCGTGGCGGGGTTTTTCTTTCGCATCGGCAATTGGAATCAAGCGACGCTCAGCACCGAACTGGCCTGGTACCTGTCGTTCGGCCTGTTTGTCGGGATGACGATCTCGCTGGAGCGGTCTGACAAAGCCTGACGCTGTTCAAGCCCTTCCTGTGTGTGGTAAAATATCTCTTTAGTAAAAATCTTTTTACAAAAGAGGAGTTCAACTGATTTTATATGGGGGAGGAATGGACGATGGTATCCGTCCTGCTGCTGAACGGCCCGAACCTCAACCTCTTGGGGAAGCGGGAACCTGACGTGTACGGAAGCGAGACACTGGACGACGTGCTGGCTCGGCTGGAAAAAGTGATGGAGGAATTGGGCGGCAGGCTGGAGCACTGCCAGTCCAACCATGAAGGCGTCTTGATCGACGCCATTCACCGGGCCAAAGGGGTGCACGACGGCATCGTGATCAATCCCGGCGCCTTCACCCATTACAGCTACGCGCTGCGGGACGCGCTGGCGGGGGTGGCGCTGCCGGCCATCGAGGTACATATCTCCAACGTGCACGCCCGCGAACCGTTCCGCCATCAGTCTGTCATCGCGCCGGTGGTGCTGGGACAGGTGGTCGGACTGGGAACGGACGGGTACGAATGGGCGCTGCGCGCACTGGTCCGCAAACTGACGCGGGGATAAGGGCACGGAAGAACGAAAAACGAAGGGGAGAGGGTCATGGACCAACGGCTTGAGAGACTTCGCGACGCCTTGTCGCAGCTCGGCGCGGATGCGCTGATTACGGAAAAGAAGGAAAACCGGTTTTATCTGAGCGGCTTTACCGGCTCCACCGGCTGGGTGATCGTGACGGAAAAAGAGGCATTCCTCGTCACCGACTTCCGCTACATCGAACAGGCGCAGGAGCAGGCGCCCCATTTTCGTGTCGTCAACAACGAACGCAAACCGGTGGAAGCGCTCGCCCGGGTGCTGAAGGAAGCGGGCGTAAAGCGGCTTGCCTTTGAAAGCAGCGTGTCGTTCGGCACCTATCAGGAATGGAGCAAGGCGTTTGACGGTGTCGAGCTTGTGCCGACCAGCGGCCTGATGGAAAAACTGCGCATGTACAAGGACGCTTCCGAACTGGCGATCATCCGCGAAGCGGTGCGCATCGCTGACGAGGCGTACCAGCACATTCAGGGCTATATCAAACCGGGCGTCCGCGAGGTGGACGTGGCTCTGGAGCTGGAGTTTTTCATGCGCAAACGGGGTGCGGAGGCCGCCGCGTTTGACATCATTGTGGCTTCCGGCGTGCGCGGGGCGCTGCCGCACGGGCGAGCCAGCGAAAAGGTCATCCAGGCGGGCGAAATGGTCACGCTGGACTTCGGTGCGGCCTACAAAGGGTACAACTCCGACATCACCCGCACCCTTTCCGTCGGGGAACCGGATCCCAAGCTGAAGGAGATTTACGACATCGTCCTGCGCGCCCAGATCGCCGGCGTGGAGGCCTTGAAACCGGGCGTGACAGGCAAAGAGGCGGATGCTGTTACGCGCGAGATCATCACTGCCGCCGGTTATGGAGACGCGTACGGACACAGCGCGGGTCACGGGCTCGGCGTGGAAGTTCACGAACTGCCCAACCTGTCCGCGGTGAGTCCCTTCGTGCTGGAGCCAGGCATGCTGGTCACGATGGAGCCGGGCATCTACATCAGCGGCCTTGGCGGGGTGCGCATCGAGGACGACGTGCTGATCACGGCGGACGGCCATGAGGTACTGACAACCTCGACGAAAGAGTTGCTCATTTTGCCCGTCTAATTTATACTAGTTGTGTTATTGATTGATTTTGGGAGGACTACCATGATCTCTGTGAACGACTTTCGTACTGGTTTGACCATCGAAGTGGATGGCAACATTTATCAGGTGATCGAATTCCAACACGTGAAGCCGGGGAAAGGGGCGGCGTTCGTCCGTTCCAAGCTGCGCAACCTGCGCAACGGCAACATCACGGAAATGACGTTCCGCGGAGGCGAAAAGGTGAACCCGGCCCGCATTGAAACGTCGACCATGCAGTATCTGTACAACAGCGGTGACGAGTACACCTTCATGAATACCGAGACGTACGAGCAGATCACGTTCACGCGTCAGCAAATTGAGCGCGAACTGAAATTCCTCAAGGAAAACATGAACGTACAGATCATGCAGTACAACGGTGAGACCATCGGTATTCAACTGCCGAACACGGTTGAACTGGTGGTGACCGAGTGCGAGCCGGGCGTAAAAGGCGACACCGCGTCCAACGTGACGAAAAAGGCGACGCTGGAAACCGGCTTCGTGGTCAACGTGCCGCTGTTCGTCGAAGAAGGCGACAAGCTGATCATCGACACGCGCACGGAACAATACGTTTCCCGCGCGTAAACGCGCATACACGCAGGCGAGGCTGTACCCGAACAGGGTACAGCCTTTTTGCGGTGCGCCCGGCATGGGCGGTAGCTATAGGGTGAAAGTCCCGAACGGGGGTTGGCTGTACCAACCGTTAGCCTAAGGCAAGGGTGTCCGCCGCGAGGCGGAATCTGAAGGAAGCCGGCGGCAAAGTCCCGACCTGAGGTACACGAACCCGATTTGAGGCTGTTGTACTTGGGCGAGCCTGCCGCACAAGGTGAAGCCCCATACAGCCAAAGGGTACAACAGTAAATTGGGCAGGTACATGGGACGAAGGCTACCGCTCTTACCCGGGGAGGTCTGCATGGTACGCCTACTATCGTTGGCAACCGCCTCCGTGAGGGGGCGTTGAACATGCAGAAGTCAGCAGAGGCCATAGTACCCCAATCGGGGACGCCTGAGGGGGAAGGGCCGAACATCAAGTCAGCATATGTCCCAACCTCTTTCGATACGGTGTGTCGAAGCAGAATTCAGAACTGGAACTTCCTCTGGAGAGTAGGGGTGAAGCCCCGAGGGTACAGAGAAGGGCTGAGCATCGTACGGCAAGCTTGGCGACATGTGCGCGGAGGAAGGAGTATCGTTATGGATCTGCTGGAGAAGGTTCTGTCTCGGGACAACCTCACGGCCGCCCTCAAACGAGTGGAAGCCAACAAAGGCGCTGCGGGAGTCGACGGTGTTTCAACTGAACAACTGCGCGACTACCTTCGCCTGCACTGGGCGACCATCCGGTCGCAAATCGAGACGGAAACCTACAAACCGACTCCTGTTCGCAGGGTCGAAATCCCGAAACCTGACGGGGGAATACGGTTGCTAGGCATCCCTACCGTGGTAGATCGCTTCATCCAGCAGGCCATCCTGCAGGTATTGACTCCCATCTTTGACCCAGAATTCTCCGATTCAAGCCTCGGATTCCGCCCGGGTCGCCGCGCTCACAATGCTGTGCAGAGAGCGCAACAGTACATCAAGGAAGGATTCCGGTATGTGGTCGACATCGACCTGGAGAAGTTCTTCGACCGGGTCAACCATGACATCCTGATGAGCCGGGTAGCCCGCAAGGTGAAGGACAAGCGTCTCCTTAAACTAATCCGCGCTTACCTGCAATCCGGAGTTATGGTCAACGGAGTGTGCGTCTCAACGGAAGAGGGTACACCGCAAGGTGGCCCCCTGAGTCCGTTGTTGGCCAACATTCTGCTGGACGACTTGGACAAGGAACTGGAAAGGAGGGGACACCGTTTCTGCCGCTATGCGGACGACTGCAACATCTATGTCCGCACCAAACGCGCGGGGGAACGGGTAAAGGCGAGCGTGGAGCGATACTTGACCAGGGTGCTCAAACTCAAGATAAACCAACAGAAAAGTGCGGTAGATCGGCCGTGCAATCGAAAGTTCCTCGGCTTTAGCTTTGCTCCGGGAAAAGAGGCACGGATACGCCTGCATCCCAAATCGATCATCCGGTTAAAAGAACGAATTCGCCAACTGACCAACCCGCATTGGAGCATCCCTATACAGGAGCGAATTCAAAAACTCAACCAATACCTCATGGGATGGATCGGATATTTTGCGTTGGCTGAGGCGAAAACCCACCTCCTGCGGATTGAGGAATGGATTCGCCGAAGGCTCCGTCTCTGCCTGTGGACGCAATGGAAACGAATCCGTACGCGATACCGCGAACTTCGTTCCCTCGGTCTTCCCCACAGCAAAGCACTGGAGATTGCAAATACCCGCAAGGGTGCATGGCGAACAACCAAATCTCCGCACATTCACAAAGCCCTTGGTATTACCTACTGGCAACAACAAGGGCTCATGAGTTTGGTGCAGCGATATTTCGCACTTCGTCAAGCTTGATGAACCGCCGTATACCGGACGGTATGTACGGTGGTGTGAGAGGACGGGGGTTAGTCGCCCCCTCCTACTCGATCTGTCGAAGACATGGGCCTGATACACCTGTCACCGTACCGCCGTGCCATCTGCCCCGAGACGATCCGCCCGAACCAAAATAGCGGACGGCTACGACCGTCCGCCAAACCACTCCCACAGCTTGAGAACGAATGCAGTGATGCCCGCCGCCATCAGGGGACCGACAGGGATGCCGCGCAAAAAGACGATGCCGAAAATGGAGCCGATCACCAGGCCGACGATGATGTGCGGCTCGGCGCGCAAAAGGTCGAGGCCCTTGCCGTTCATCCACGTGGCGACGGCGCCGCCCGCCAAGGCGAGCAGGCCCATCACCGTCGTAAACAGCGGCGTCACGTCCCGCCAGGAAATCTTTTCGCTGGCGAACGGCACCAGCACGGAGATGGTCAAAAACAGCAGGCCCAGTTCCAGCCCGCGCCGTTCGACGGTGGGAAAAAATCGCTCCAGCGCGGTCAGTTTCAGCACCAGCAGGATGCTGGCGGCCGTGGCGATAATCGGCGAACGTCCGAGCAACCCAATCACGATCAGGATGACAAGCATCACTTCTCCTGGCATCATCGGCATCAAAACCCCTGTCCCTGTTCTGCTTACACTTTATGAGACAAGGTGGGGGAGTATGCGTCGATCCTTCACCACCGGAACCAGCCGGTAGCGGTCGATCTGGGAGCAGAAGCGGAGGTCCTCCTCGCAGTGGTGCTGGATCAGCCGTTTGCCTGTGGTGGTGCGGGCCATCACCTCATCCAGCCGGCCGCATACGTACAGATAGCCCGCTTTCAGCGCCTCCCCCAGGTCACACACCTGGATGTGGGGGCGCATTTGTTGTGCCGTGTGGATCATCAGGCCGGCCGCCAGTCCGTCCTCCAGGGCGAACTCGGAGCGGGTGCCGGCACAGTACAGGGTGATGTCCAGATTGTGCGACAGGGCGTACTGGATACAGGAGGTGGCGTTTAAAAAACAGCCGATGACAAGAACCTGGGCCCGCTCGGCTTTTTGAATCGCACGGGTGCCGTTGGTCGTGGTGAGAATCAGCTGTCGTCCGGCGTGGGGCTGTCGGGACAGCTCGGTCGGCGAATTGCTGCAGTCGAAATCGGCGATCTTGCGGCAGTGCCGTTCGCCGGCAAGAACGCTGCCAGCCGAGCGCAGCGCGTGGGCCTGGCCGATCGTCTCCACCGGGACGACCGCATGAAATCCGCTGCCCAAAGCGGTAACGATCGTGCTGGAGGCACGCAGCACGTCGATCACCACGACCACGCGGTTGCTGATTTGATCAAAACGAATCTCCTCCACGGTCGGCACCACCGCTATTCGCATGGAGCGGTCCTCCTCCCCTCCAGAAAGCCCGCCGTATCCGCCCGCAGCCCCCGGCGCAGGGTCTCCACGGCGAGAATGTCCGTATAGGCGACGTTTCCCAGATTGACGTCACACCCCAGGGCGCGGATCAAGGCCACCTGCTGTTCCTTGTGCGGCGCTTCCCAGATCAGCCGCCCGGCATGGTCGCCGGCCGCCTGGGCGATCTCCTGCAAAAACGCGTGATCCACCATGCCCTTGCCGTCAAACACGCCGACCGTTCCGCTCTCCCGCGCCTCCACGATCACGTAGCTGGCTCCCGCGCGCACATCCTGTTCCAGCGTGCGCAGCAGATCGTCGCGTTCAGCCCGGAAATGGGCCGCTTTTTTGCCAAACTCCGTGTATACCGTCAACCCCGCGTCTGCCGCAGCGGCGATTGCCCGCCGGCGCATGTCGGCGGAGAGCGGGAAGGTTCCGTCGGAAATCTCCACCGCGTTGAAACCGAGGTCGAGCAGCCGGGCCATGTACGTCTCCGGCGGCGAATGCCGGATGGCGATTTCAAACAGCGTGCCGCCCGGCATGATGTGCAGGTCCAGTGCCTTGGCGAGCGCCACTTTTTGGTACAGGACGCCGGCGGGATAGAGCGTCGAGGTGCCAAACCCCAGTTTGTAAATGTCGATATGCGGCGCGGCCAGTTCCATCAGGTCATGAAAGGTGTTCAGCCCAAGCCCTTTGTCGATGACCATGGTCAATCCGCGGGAGCGCGGCTTGGTTTGCCGCTCGCCGAACGGATCAGCCCAGCTCGCGGGCCAGAATGGGATGTCGCTGTCTAGCATTGGCGTTTTCCTCATTTCTTCTAGGCGTTTGCTTCAGTGTATGTAGGCGGACGAAAAGGAGTGAGCCGACCGCCCATAGGCGATTGCCCAGCCAAAGGTGTGATGAAACCGGCGGGGACGGGCATAGAGTGAGAACGAGGAGGGAGGACGAGGCTGGATGTGGGAAAAAGCGATACTCGGGATGGCTGCGCTCAGGATGATGTCCGGAACGCTTGAACTGTTGGCGGCCCTGCTGATCTTGAAGGTGAACCAGGTGGAAAAGGCCCTGCTGATCAACTCCAGTCTGGCAATCGTCGGACCGCTGGTGATGCTGACGACCACGACCGTCGGGTTGATCGGCATGTCGGACCGGATCAGTTTTGCCAAAATCGCCTGGATCTTCCTCGGCGTCGTCTGCATCTTCATCGGCGTGCGCAGGTAAGCGGACACGGCTGCAGATTGGATTGGTAACCGGACCGTCTTTCGGGAACAATAGGGCAAGCACCGGTAAGGAGGGAACCCCATCATGTTGGAAGCGTTGGAAAACCGCATCGCCTATCTGCGCGGACTGGCGGACGGACTGGACGTTCAGGAGCACAGCCGCGAGGGGAAGATTCTCGCGGAGATGATCGAGCTGGTGGACGACATCTACGGTGCGTTCCGCGAACTGCACGCCCGCGTGGAAGAAGCGGAGCGCTACGCGGAGGCCATCGACGAAGACCTGGAAGACGTGGAGCTGTACCTGTTCGGCGACGATGAGAACCTGTACGAAACCGTAGGGGACTGCGCCGCGGAAGAGCGGGAAGCGTACGAGGCGTTCGCCGATCTCGACGACGATGAGGACGCCTATCTGTACGAGACAGGGGGGCGGGATCACGTGACGTCGTCGCACGCCATTGAGTGTCCCTCTTGCCGGGAGGTCCTCTTTTTTCACGAAGGCGTGGACGACGAGGGGTACCACCACTACATCGTCGAGCCGTACCTCGACGAAGCGGAGTACGAGCCGATCAACCCGACATGAGAACAGCGATCCCGGCAGACATGCGGGCCCCACGGCCGGATTTCCGGCCAGCCAGGCTTGTCATGTCTGCGCGCGCACGCACGTCTGCCGCTCGGCGCTTGCCCCGCGGCAGGCGTTTTTTCTTGGCATAAAACTCGTCCATGGCCGCATAGGATGGAGGTAAGTCAAAGTGGACAAAGGCTGGCGCCACCCGCCGGCCGCAAAAGGAGGGGACGATTGTGAAGGAGATCATGGCGATTTTGCCGGCGTCCGTCCGCAGCATTCTGACAGCGTTGCCCTCCGCCGTCAGAGAGCATCTGGAGGAGATACGCCTGCGGCAAAATCAGCCGATGGAAATACGTTACGGACAGCAGTCCAGCTATGTGACGCCTTCCGGACAGCTAACCGCCAACGCCAGACAGGGGTGGATCTTTTCGGAGGAGCAGTCGGTCAAGCTGCTCAACCAGGTGAGCCATCACTCTCTTTACGCGCTCGAGGAAGAGCTGAAGCGGGGATACATCACCGTCGTTGGCGGCCATCGCATCGGCATCGCCGGCAAAGTGGTGCTGGAGAAGGGAGAAGTGAAAGGCATCCGCGACGTCACCAGCTTCAACATCCGCATCGCCCGCGAGAAAAAAGGGGCGGCGCACAGCGTGCTCCCGTTTCTGTTCGAGAATGGCCGTGTGCACAATACCCTGATCATTTCTCCGCCGCAGTGCGGCAAAACGACGCTGCTGCGCGACATCGCCCGCTCCCTGAGCTACGGCAGCGAATGGTCGTCCAGCCGAAAAGTCGGCATTGTGGACGAGCGTTCCGAACTGGCCGGCTGCCTCAACGGCGTGCCGCAGCGGGACGTCGGACCGCGCACCGACGTGCTGGATGCTTGTCCCAAAGCGGTCGGGATGATGATGCTGATCCGCTCCATGTCGCCCGATGTGCTGATCGTCGACGAAATCGGCCGGACGGAAGACGGGGAGGCGGTGTGGGAGGCAATCCACGCCGGGGTAGCCGTCATCTGCACCGCCCACGGCGCCGACGTCAGCGAAGTGGCTCAGCGCCCGACGCTGGGCAGGTTGATCCAGTACGGCGCGTTTTCCCGCTACATCGTGCTCAGCAGGGCAAACGGCGTGGGGACGGTCGAAGCGGTCTACGACGGCGGCCTGACTCGTGTGGAAAGGGAGAAAATCGCATGGTTAAGCTGATCGGCGCCGTGTTGATCCTGTTCTCCGCTTCCATGGTAGGCTGGCAGATCGGCCGCTATTACGCGTTTCGTCCCGTGCAGCTTCGCGCCCTGCTGGTCGCCCTGCAGATGCTGGAGACGGAAATCGTGTACGGTCTGACCCCCCTGCACCGTGCCTTCGTCAAGATCGGTCATCGCGTACCGGCGGAGGTGGGCCGCCTGTTTTTGACCGCGGCCGAGCTGTTGATCACCGAGCGGGCCCAGACGGCGGAAGAAGCCCTCCAGCAGGCGATCGGCGCACACTGGCCGCAGACAGCGCTGCGCAGGCAGGAACGCGAGGTGTTGAGCAGCCTGGGGCAGGTTCTCGGCTCGTCCGACCGGGAAGACCAGCAGAAACATTTGCTCCTCGCCGTCACCCACCTGCGCGGACTGGAAGAAGAGGCGCGCGCAGAGCAAGGGCGATACGAAAAGATGTACAAAAGCCTCGGCTTCCTGTGCGGCCTGCTGGTCGTCATCCTGATGTTCTAAAGGCGAGGTGTTCACAGTGGATTTTGATTTGACACCTGTTTTTCAGATCGGGGCGGTTGGGTTTATCACGGCCATTCTGCATACGGTGCTGAAGCAGGCGGGCAAGGAAGACATCGCGCACTGGGCGACGCTGGTGGGGTTTATCATCGTGCTGTACATGGTGGCCCACTTTATTGGCGACCTGTTTACCGAGGTAAAACGCGTCTTCCTGTTCAACTGAGGAGGGAAGGCAGGATGGAAATCGTGCAGATCGTCGGGCTGGGCCTGGTGGCCACGATACTCGCGCTGGTCATCAAGGAGCAGAAGCCGATGTTCGCCTTTCTTCTGGCGCTTGCCAGCGGCGTGTTCATCTTCTACTTTCTCATCGGCAAGATCGCCGAAGTGATCCGCATTCTCGAGCGATTGGCCGTGCAGGCCGATCTGAATCTCGTCTTTCTGGAAACGATCCTCAAAATCATCGGAATTGCCTACATCGCCGAATTTGGCGCCCAAATGACGCGGGATGCCGGCCAGGGGGCGATCGCTTCCAAGATCGAGCTGGCGGGCAAAGTGCTGATTCTGGTCATGGCCGTCCCCATCATTCAAATCATCATCGAAACCGTGATGAACCTGCTGCCGGCGTGAGGGAGAGGAGGGATGCGCGTGGCGCGTGCAGGCTGGTCGGTCATCCTTCTGTGGCTGCTGGTGGTGCTGCCGGCCGTTACCGTATCGGCTTCACCCGCTCCCGCCGCCCAGACCGTCAACGATTTGGTCAAGGATCAAGTGGACGGCCTGCAGATGGATCGCGTGGAGCAGTTCTGGCGGCAGCTCCAGCACGAGTACAAGGGCTACCTGCCCGACGTGAAAGCCCCCGGCTTCGTCCAACTGCTGATGCAGCAGGGGGAGCTCAGCATCACCGGGTTTCTCAAGGGCATGGCCAAATTCTTCTTTCACGAGATTCTGATGAACGGCAAACTGCTCAGTTCGATCATCATCATCACCGTGTTCGCGATGATTCTGGAAACGATGCAAAACGCGTTTGAGCGGAACACGGTCACCATCGTCGCCTACTCCATCGCCTATCTGGTGCTGATGGTGCTGGCCATCAACAGCTTTCACGTGGCCATCACGTACGCCAAGGACGCGATCACGGACATGTCCGACTTCATGCTGGCGATGATCCCGCTGGTGCTTGCCCTGCTCGCCTCCGTGGGCAACCTGGCGTCGGCGACGATGTTTCATCCGCTGATTATCTTCATGATCAACACCAGCGGGCTGCTCATCTCCACCATCATTTTCCCGCTGCTGTTTCTCTCCGCCATGCTGTCCATCGCCAGCCTGTTTTCGGAGCGGTACCAGGTGACGCAGTTGGCGGCGCTGCTGCGGAATATCGCGATGGGGGCGCTGGGCTCGTTTCTGACGATGTTCCTCGCCGTCATCTCCATCCAGGGGGCGACATCGGCGGTGGCGGACGGCGTGACGCTGCGGACGGCCAAGTACCTCACCGGCAACTTTATCCCCATCGTGGGACGGATGTTTTCCGATGCCGCCGACACCGTGCTGAACGCTTCGCTCCTGGTGAAAAACGCGGTCGGGCTGGCGGGCGTGCTGATCCTCGTCATCCTGTGCGCGTTTCCGGCCCTCAAGATTCTGGTGCTGGCCTTGATCTACAACCTCTCGTCGGCGGTGCTGCAGCCGCTTGGCAACAGCCCGATCATCAGCGCGCTCGGGACGATCGGCAAAAACCTCCTGTTCGTCTTTGCCGCGCTGGCAACGGTGGGACTGATGTTTTTCCTCGCCATTACCATCATCATCGCGGCCGGCAACATCTCCATGATGGTTCGGTAGGTGAAGCGAATGACATGGCTGACCTTGTGGCTGAAAAAAATCATCCTGCTCGTGCTGCTCGCCGCCTTTCTTGACCTGGTCCTGCCCAATACCAGCCTGCAGCGGTACGTCAAAATGGTGATGGGGTTGCTTCTCTTGCTGACGATCATTTCGCCCGTCTTTTCCCTGTTCAATCTCTCGCAGGAAGAGCTGGCGCTCCGACTTGACCGCTATCAGGAAGAGATGGACCGCCCCGCCGATGCCGAGTGGAAGCGCATCGTCGACAAGCTGGCGGGAGCGCGCGACAAGCAGGTGCAGGCGTACGTGCAAAAGCAGGTGGAGGGGGCGGTCCGCGCCCGCGTAAAAGAGGCGTACGGACTGGAGCTGGCCGCCGTGAACGTGACGCTGGATCAAAACACCGAACAGCCGGGCCTGCGCCGCATCGAACTGGTCGTGGGAGAGGAGAAGGAGACGTCTTTCGGGGCGATCAGGCCGATTGAGCCGGTTCAGCCGGTGCACATCGACCTGAGCGGGCCGCCGTCCACCTCCAGCCCGGCGGAGGTGCCGGCGGCGGGGCAGCGGGACGATCCCCTGTACGGACGGATTGCCCGCGACGTCGCCCAGCAGTGGGGATTGGCGGAGGAGCAGGTGGTCGTCCTGTCCGGCCGGCCGGTTGAACAGCGCTGAAGGAGTTATCGCTAAAGCGAGGTGAAGGACGTGTTTGCCAAGCTGAAAAAGCTGTGGGAGGGGGACGGCGGCGGCAAAAAGCTGAAGCCGATCCATTACTTCATCGTCATCCTGGGCATCGGCGTGGCGGTGATGATTCTGACCGACTTCCTGAAAGTGGAGCGGGATCAGCCGCTCAGCTTCGGAATCGAGGGCAGAGAGCCGACCGGTCCGCCGGACGGTGAAGCGACCGTGCCGGCCATTGGAGGATCGTCCGCTCCCGACATCATCGCCGATTATGAAAACATGTACGAGACCCAACTGCGGGAAATCCTCGGCAATGTGATCGGCGTCGGCGACGTCGAGGTCATGGTCAACCTGGATTCCACCCCGGAGCTGGTCGTGGAGAAAAACCGCAACACACGTTCTTCCACCAATCAGGAGACGGACAAGGAACGGGCTACCCGCAACCAGAGCGAACAATCGCGCGACGAGCAGGTGGTCGTCGTCAGCGGGAAGCAGGATCAGCCGGTTGTGATCAAGACGCTGAAGCCCCGGGTGAGGGGCGTGCTGGTCGTCGCCAAGGGAGCCGACAACATTCAGGTCAAGGCGTGGATCACCGAGGCCGTCCAAAAAGTGCTGGACGTCCCCGCTTACAAGATATCCATATTGCCCAAAAAGGGTTAGGAGGAATGGCAGATGATGCTCAGAAAACAGACGGTATGGTTGTTGACGATGCTGGCGGTGATGGTTGTCCTGTCCGGCTACTACCTGGTGAAGGGACCGCAGGAGCAGGTGCCGGCACTGGGCCAGGAGCAGCAGGCTCCCCAGCAGCAGGACCCGCTGGCCGGCGTGGTCGTGGAGAGCAAGCAGACGGACAAACCGGCGCCGGACGCCGCACCCGTGGAAGGGAAACCCGACGCGTCGGCCGATTCGTCCCAAACGCCGGCCGCTTCGCCGGATGCCGCGCCGCAGGCTGCCGGCAAGAAGGATGAAGGCAGCGTGCAGATGACGGTGGGCGAGACGGCGGCCGAGATCTTCCAAGGCTACAAGATGAAACGGGAAGCGCAGACCCAGCAGCAAAAAGACGAACAACTGGCGATCATGAGCAGCGCCGATGCCACGCCGCAGGCGGTTGCCGAAGCGAAAGCGAAGTACGACGAGCTGTCTAAGATCGAAACAGCCACGATGGGGCTGGAAGAGATGCTGAAGGCGAGCGGCTACAAAGACGCGGTCGTCTTCGTTCAGGACGGCAAGGTGACGGTGATCGTCCAAAAAGACAAACTGAACGCCGATGAAGCCGTTGACATCATCGCCCAGGTGAAGCAGCACCTGAACGTCTCCGCCAGCAACGTGACGGTCAGGTTCCAGGCGTCGTAAGCGTGCGGGCTGTCCGCCCGATTCACGGTCCCATCCTGTTTTCTTCCATACTAAAGGGCGTCCAAAACGGGTATGCTGGTAAGGATTTTCCCTCTTCTCCGGCGGGAGCGGAGGGGAAATCCTTTCTTGACGTTGGGGATGGTGACAGGCTACCATGGGTTTATGACCTGATCCTACATACTCTTGTAATGCTCCCTGGACATCCATCGAAACAAAGGAGTGCGTACGCGTGTTGAAAATTCATGAAATCCGCGAAATCATCAAGTTGATTGATCAATCTTCCATTAACGAATTCGAACTGGAAATGAACGGGACCAAAGTGACCCTGAAAAAATCTGTAGCGGCCGAGACGGTCGTGATTCCGCAGCCGGTCGTGCAGGCTCCCGCCGCTGTACCGGCGGCTCCGGTGGCGGCAGTGGAAGCGCCGGCAGCGCCCGCGCCTGTGGAAGCAGCCAAACCGGCGGCACCGGCACAGGAAGAGGCCAACCTGCACAAGATCGTGTCGCCGATGGTCGGCACCTTCTACCGCGCGTCCGAGCCGGGCAAACCGCCGTACGTGCAGCCGGGCGACAAGGTCACGCCGGACAAGGTGGTCTGTATCGTAGAGGCGATGAAGCTGTTCAACGAAATCACGGCGGAAGTGACCGGGGAAATCGTGAAGGTGCTGGTCGAAGACGGACAGTTGGTGGAATTCGGTCAACCGCTGTTCCTGGTGAAGCCTGAATAAAGTGGAGGAGAGCGGAATGTTCCAGAAAGTGTTGATTGCCAACCGCGGCGAGATTGCCGTGCGGGTCATCCGCGCCTGCCGCGAGTTGGGCATTCGGACGGTTGCCGTCTACTCCGAAGCGGACCGCGACGCGCTTCACGTCAAGATGGCCGATGAAGCGTACTGCATCGGACCGACGGCGTCCAAAGACAGTTACCTCAACATTGCCAACATCATGAGCGTGGCGACCAAGGTGGGCGTCGACGCGATTCATCCGGGGTACGGCTTCCTGGCCGAAAACTCCGACTTCGCCGAAATCTGCACCGCCTGCAACATCACCTTTATCGGCCCGGAACCGGAAGCAATCGTAAAGATGGGGGACAAGTCCACCGCCAAGGAGACGATGAAAGCGGCGGGCGTGCCCACCGTTCCCGGAACGGACGGCCTGATCGAGGATATCGCCGACGCCATCCGTACCGCGAACGACATCGGCTATCCGGTGATGGTCAAGGCGACGGCGGGCGGAGGCGGCCGCGGGATGCGCGTCGCCGTCAACGACGAGGACCTGGAAAAAGCGATCCGCCAGGCGCAAAGCGAAGCGAAAACGGCGTTCGGCAATCCGGGCGTCTACCTGGAGAAGTTCGTGGAAGGACCGCGCCACGTGGAAATTCAGATCATGGCCGACAAGTACGGCAACGTCGTCTACCTGGGCGAGCGCGACTGTTCCATCCAGCGGCGCCATCAGAAGCTGATCGAAGAAGCGCCGTCCCCCGCCCTCAGCGAGGAACTGCGCAAGCGGATGGGGGAAGCCGCCGTCGCTGCCGCCAAGGCGGTCAACTACCACGGTGCCGGCACGGTCGAGTTTTTGCTGGATAAATACGGACAGTTTTACTTTATGGAAATGAACACCCGCATCCAGGTGGAGCATCCGGTGACGGAGCTGGTGACCGGCATCGACCTGATCAAGGAGCAGATCCTGGTTGCCGCCGGCCAACCGCTGTCGTTCTCCCAGGACGACGTCAAGCTGAACGGCTGGGCGATCGAGTGCCGCATCAATGCGGAGAATCCGGCCAGAAACTTCATGCCGTCGCCGGGACGCATCACCAACTACCTGGCGCCGGGCGGTTTCGGCGTGCGCGTCGACAGCGCCGCCTACGCCGGTTACACCATCCCGCCGTATTACGATTCGATGATCGCCAAGCTGATCGTCTGGGGCAAGGACAGACAGGAGGCGATCGAGCGGATGAAGCGGGCGCTGGGAGAATTCGTCGTCGAAGGCATCACCACCACCATCCCGTTCCACTTGAAGGTGATGGATCACGAGGTGTTCATCAGCGGTGAATTTGACACCAAATTCCTGGACACCTATGACCTTCACCTGGATGAAGCCTGAACTTGGCTTGATTTGTAAAATGGGTGGGTGCTTGCTATAATGGAGTACAAAACCGCAGGGAGGTGCGAAGCATGGAAGAGTTTACTCCGGATCTAGAGAGAACAGAGCTTGGCAAAGTCCAGATCGCTCCCGAAGTCTTGGAAGTCATCGCCGGCATGGCCGCCTCGGAAGTGGAGGGCGTGGCCCATATGAGCGGCGGTTTCGTAGGCGAGATTGCCGAACGGCTCGGCCGTAAAAATATTGCTCGCGGCGTTCGCGTCGAAGTGGGATCCCGCGAAGCGGCAGTTGACGTATCGATCATTGTGAAATACGGACACCGCATCCCGGATGTCGCTCGAAATATTCAAGATAATGTGCGCAATGCAATCGAGAGCATGACAGGGCTGTCGGTTGTGGAAGTAAACGTACATATCGTCGATGTAGAGCTGAAGAGCGAAGAAAAAGCCCCGGCCGCCGTAGAAGAGTACCAGCGGGTTCGCTAGACGGCAGCGGAACGAATGCCCCCTGCTAGCCAGGGGGCATTTTCCTCATCATTGCCGTGATGGCCCTCCTGTTCAAACAAGGCGAAAGGAAGATGCATGTGAATTTGTTTGACCGCTTTATCTTGACGCTGTACAGCTTTGCCCTGATTGTCCTGTCCTGCGTTGCCATCGGGGCGACCAGCGGCCTGATCCCCGCTGACTATCTGCGTCCCTATGCGGAACAAATGCTGACCGGCAGCCATCCGGCGTATCTGATCGTCGCCATAATCTTTCTGATCGTCAGCCTGCGTTTCTTTTTCAGTTCGTTCCGCTCCCGCCAACCGAAAAGGGAACGGGGCATCCGGCAGCGCAGCGACCTGGGGGAAGTGAACATCACCCTGCAGACGATCCAGACGATCGCCGAGCGGGCGGCGCGGCGCGTGAAAGGCGTTCGCGATCTGAAAACGGTGGTCAGGGCCCACGAGAGCGGGAACATGATCACGCTGCGCGTCTCTGTGGACGGAGAAACCCCGCTGCCGGAATTGACCCAGCAGCTGCAGGCCGTTGTCAAGGAGCAGGTGGAAGGCATCGCCGGCGTAATGATTTCCGAAGTGGCCGTCGTCGTCACCGAAGTGGCTCAGTCTGAGATCTACGCGGCCCGCAGACGGGTGGAATAGAGGGTGAACGGCATGTTATGGGAGTTGTTGTGGGAGCACAAGGGGAAACTACTGGGTGTGGCGGCCGGTCTTTTTTTCGGCATCATCTACCTTTTTGTCGGTTTTTGGGATACACTGGTGTTTGTCGTGTTTGTCGGAACAGGGTATTACATCGGCCGCAAGCTGGACCAGAAGGAAGATTTGCGGGAAATCCTGGATCGCATCCTGCCCGGCAAGTTTCGTTGATGGTCAGCGGACCATCGGTTTCGAACGGATTCTGAGTAGAAGGTGAACGCGATGAAACGTAGAACAGCACGAGAAAAAGCAGTCCAATGCCTGTTCCAGATCGACATGGCGGACGTGCAGGTGGAAGACGCACTGAACCTCGTCATGGAAGACAGCGAGGAAGATCCGTCGTACCTGCGTTACCTGGTGGAAGGCACCTTGAAGCACCAGCAGGAGGTGGATGCGGAAATCCGCAAGTTCCTGCGCGGATGGCAGTTGGAGCGCATCGCCAATGTGGACCGGGCCATTCTCCGCCTGGCCTTTTTCGAAATCATGTATGAACCGGACGTTCCGGACAAGGTCGTGATGAACGAAGCGATCGAGATCGCCAAATTGTTCAGTGACGAGCAGTCGCACCGTTACATCAACGGCGTGTTGTCCAGCTTTTTGCAGTCGCGCCAGACCGCCCAGGCGTAAACAAGCAGGTGAGACAGCATGACGAAGGTATTGTTGGGAATTGATACGAGCAACTACCGGACATCGCTGTGCTTGGCAGAGGAAGACGGCCGGATTGCGGCAGAAGCGAAGCGCCTTCTCAAGGTGAAGGAAGGAAAGCGCGGCCTGCAGCAATCGGAAGCCGTCTTTCAGCATGTGATGAACCTGCCGGAGCTGAGCGAGCAGTTGAAGTGGAACGACTACAAGATCGTCGCGGTCTGTGCCAGCGAAAAGCCGCGTCCCGTGGACCGTTCGTACATGCCCGTGTTCAAGGTGGGCGAAGGACTGGCCAAGTCTCTGGCCGCCTACCTGCGGGTTCCCTGCCTCCTGACGACGCACCAGGAAGGGCACATTGCGGCAGGCGAGTTCACCGCGGAAAAACGGCCCCAGGGCGACCGCTTTCTCGCCGTTCACCTGTCCGGCGGGACGAGCGAGCTGTTGAAGTGCGAACGGGAGGCGGCCGGCTACCGCATCGAGAAGGTGGGCGGGACGATCGACCTCCACGCCGGACAGTTGGTGGACCGGATCGGGGTGGCGTTGGGACTGCCGTTTCCGGCGGGTCCCTCCCTGGAGAAGCTGGCACGCGAAGCGGCGGGAGATTTCCGCGTGGCGTCCGCGGTCGACGGCATGTCGTTCAGTTTCTCCGGACCGGAGGCGTCGCTGCTGCGGGCGGTGGAAAGCGGGGCGGCCGCTCCGGCGGATATCGCCAGGGCGACGGAACAGTGCATCGCCAACACGCTGGAAAAGGCGCTGCGCCATGCCGTGGAAGCGGGGCTGCCCCGGGAGATTCTGATCGTCGGAGGCGTCGCCGCCAACCGGTACATCCGGGAGCGTCTGATCAAACGGCTGGAGCACCCGGCCGTGAAGGCCACTCTCTATTTTTGCGACCCGGAGTACTCGGGGGACAATGCATACGGCGTGGCAATGCTGGGGTGGATGAAGCTAAAGGCGAACATTAAGTAGAAATTAACTTTTTAAAATTCGCCTTTACACGAACTCCTTGAGTCGCTACACTAAGGGTAGCGATCTTGATAAAGGAGGTTACTTCTCCATGGCAGCGACCATTTTGTACGGGAAGGACATCGCACAGGACATTCGCGCCGAATTGGCGAACGAAGTGGAAGAACTGAAAAAACAGGGCGTAGTGCCGGGCTTGACGGTGATTTTGGTGGGGGATGACCCTGCCTCCCATTCCTACGTTCGCGGCAAGGAGCGGGGGTGTCAGGAGGTGGGCATCCGCTCGGAGGTCATTCGGAAAGACGCTTCGATCAGCGAAGCGGAGCTGTTGGACATGATTCATCAGTTGAATGGGAATCCGAACGTTCACGGCATTTTGGTACAGCTTCCGCTGCCGCCGCACATCTCCGAGAAAGCGGTGATCGAAGCCATTGCGCCGGAAAAGGATGTGGACGGCTTCCATCCGCTCAACGTCGGCAACATGATGATCGGATACGACACGCTGCTTCCCTGCACGCCGCACGGCATCGTGGAATTGATCAAACGGACGGGAACGCCCATCGCAGGCAGGCACGCCGTCGTGATCGGCCGCAGCAACATCGTGGGCAAGCCGGTCTCCTTCCTGCTGCAGCAGGAAAACGCCACGGTGACGATGTGCCACTCCCGCACCGTGGACCTGGCCGCTCACACCCGGCAGGCGGACATTCTCGTCGTGGCGGCGGGCAAGCCTCATCTGATCGGCAGGGAACACGTCAAGCCGGGGGCGGTCGTGATTGACGTCGGCGTCAACCGGATCGAGACCGGCAAGCTGGTCGGGGATGTCAAGTTTGACGAGGTGCGGGAGGTGGCCGGCTTTCTCACGCCCGTTCCCGGCGGTGTCGGCCCGATGACGATCACCATGCTGCTGAAGAACACCGTCGCCGCTGCCAGAAAACAAACCGCCCGGTAAGGGAGGGAGCGCATGGACACGCGACACGTATTCACGGTCAGCGACTTGAACCGATGCATCAAGCAGGTACTGGAGAGGGAACAGCGCCTGCAGGACGTCTGGGTGCGGGGGGAAGTGTCCAATTTTACCCACCACACCAGCGGCCACATGTATTTGACGCTGAAAGACAGCCAGTCCCGCATCAAAGTGGTCATGTTCGCCAGCTACAACCGCTTTTTGCGCTTTTTGCCCAAAGATGGAACCAAGGTGATTGTCCGCGGTTCCATCTCTGCCTATGAGCGGGACGGCACCTATCAACTGTACGCCCGGGAGATGCAGCCGGACGGGCTGGGCTCCCTCTATTTGGCGTTTGAACAGTTGAAGGCGAAGCTGGCCGCCGAAGGCCTGTTTGCCCCGGAACGAAAGCGGCCGCTGCCGCCCTTTCCCAAGCGCGTCGGCGTGGTCACGTCGCCGACGGGCGCGGCCATTCGCGACATCTGCACCACGATTAGACGGCGCTACCCGCAGGCGGAGATCGTCCTGTCTCCGGCGATCGTCCAGGGGGCTGAGGCTCCGGCGTCGATCGTGGCGGCGATTCACATCATCAACCAGCAGCCTGACATCGACGTGCTGATCGTAGGCAGGGGCGGCGGCTCGATCGAAGAGCTGTGGGCCTTCAACGACGAGCAGGTGGCGCGGGCCATCGCCGCATCCCGGATTCCGGTCATCTCCGCGGTGGGGCACGAGACCGACGTGACCATTGCCGATTTTGTCGCGGACGTGCGGGCGGCAACCCCGACCGCGGCCGCCGAGCTGGCCGTGCCGCATTACCTGGAGTGGGTGGAACGGGTCAAGCAGCTCGACGCCCGCATGCACAGGGCGCTGCGCGGGCGGCTGGCCTCCGAGCGAAAACGGCTGGAAACCCTCACGCAATCGTACGCCATGCGCCGGCCCAAGCGGCGGGTGGAAGAAGCGCAGCAGCGCCTGGACGACGTGCAGATTCGCATGCGGCAGGCGATGAAGCAACTGTTGACCCGCCGCAAGGAGCGGTTTGAACTGGTGGCTGCCCAGTTGAAACGGTACCGGCCAACGGAAGCCGTTGCGGAGCGCAGGCGGGCTGTCGCCGCGCATCGGGCTCGCCTGGACGAGCTGGTCCGGCAGCGGGTGACGGAGGTGCGGATGGCGTTTGCCGCCCGGATCGGCCAACTGGATGCGCTCAGCCCGTTGAAAGTGATGCAGCGCGGCTTTTCCCTGGTATACGCCGACGGGCGGTTGATCAAGTCAGTCGACCAGTTTGCCCCCGGAGACGCGCTCGTGGTACGATTAATTGATGGCAGTGCTCAGGCACGCGTGGAACAGATTTACCGGGAGGAGAAGCGTAATGGCGCGGAAGAAGACGGATCAAGAGACTGACATGCAGTTTGAAGAGGCGATGAAGCGGCTGGAGGAAGTCGTCCGTCGTCTGGAAGAGGGGGACATCGCGCTGGAGGAGGCGATCGGCCTCTATCAGGAGGGCGTGACGCTTTCCCGCATCTGCAGTCAGAAGCTGGATGCGATCGAAGCGAAAATCACCCAGTTGGTGGAAGAAGACGGTCAATGGAAGCAAAAGCCGTTCCACGTGGAGGGCGAAGCGCAATGACCGACTCTTTCGCCTCCTACCTGACAGAAAAAACGGCGTTGATCGAAGAACACCTGCTTCCCGGTCTGGAACGGGACGGCGTGCCTCATACGCTGTACGAATCGATGAAATATTCCCTGATGGCGGGCGGCAAGCGGCTGCGTCCGATGCTGGTGCTGGCGGTGCTGGAAGCGCTGGACAAGCCGCTGAAGCGGGGGATTCCCTACGCTGTCGCGCTGGAAATGATCCATACCTACTCGCTGATTCACGACGACCTGCCGGCGATGGACGACGACGACCTGCGCCGCGGCAAACCGACCAATCACAAGGTGTTCGGGGAAGCGACCGCGATTCTGGCCGGGGATGCGCTGCTGACGCGGGCGTTTGGCTACATCGCCGAGGCCTACCTGGAAGATCCCGAGGTCAAGCCGGAGACGACGGTCCGGCTGATCGCCGAACTGGGCAAGCGGGCCGGTTCCGCCGGGATGGTCGGCGGGCAGATGGCTGACATCGAAGGGGAAGGCAAACGCCTCAACCTGGAGGAATTGGAGTACATCCACCGGCACAAGACCGGGGACCTGCTGATCGCCGCGCTGCGCGGCGGCGGGTGGCTGGCCGAGGCCACGCCGGCCCAGATGGACGCGCTGACCCGCTATGGGCTCTGTATCGGACTGGCGTTTCAAATCCAGGATGACATCCTCAACGTGGAGGGGGATGAAGCCCAACTGGGCAAGGCGGTGGGCAGCGACGCCGACCGGCAGAAGGCCACCTATCCCGCGCTGCTCGGCCTGGAGGCGTCCAAAGAGCGGCTCGTCCGGCTGATCGAGGAGGCCAAAGCCGCGCTTGCCGACGCGGGGTTGGAACACTCGGCCTTGACTCCTCTGGCCGATTATGTGATGAACCGGACGAAGTAGACGGGTCGGGCATGCACGTCCTGGTCCTTTTGAACCACCTCCAATCGACAAAAGCTGGCTTTCCGCAGGGGGAAGCCGGTTTTTTTGTTCATCTTCCCCGGAGATGGCAGTCCGTGTGTTGGTGCCAAAAGGTGGGCGGAATGGCGCCTCTGGCAGATGAAAGTGGTGTTTTCGCCGAGAAACCGTTATAATGAATCAAGCTGAACGAAGCGGATGTTTGCGTGTTGATTTGGATTGCAGCATGCCAATTGACGGAGAACGACTGGAAAGTGAGGAATCAAAATGCTGCTGACGACCGTCAACAATCCTCAGGATTTGAAAACGTGTTCGCTGCCCCAGCTTTATACGCTGGCCGGCGAAATTCGCCAGTTTCTCGTGGAAACCTTGTCCAAAACGGGCGGCCACCTCGCTCCTAATCTGGGCGTGGTGGAGCTGACGCTCGCGCTGCACTACGTGTTCAACAGTCCGGAAGACAAATTGATCTGGGACGTAGGCCATCAAGCCTATGTACATAAAATCCTCACCGGCCGCCGCGAACTGTTTCCGACGCTGCGCCAGTACAAGGGATTGTGCGGCTTTCCCAAGATGAGCGAAAGCCCGCATGACGTCTGGGAGACGGGACACAGCAGTACGTCCCTGTCCGCCGCCATGGGTATGGCCACCGCGCGCGATCTGAAAAAGGAAAAGCACCATGTCGTGGCGATCATCGGGGACGGTGCCCTGACCGGGGGGATGGCGTTTGAAGCGCTGAACCACATCGGTCACGAGCGGAAAAACGTGATCGTGGTCTTGAACGACAACGAGATGTCGATCGCCCCCAACGTCGGCGCGCTGCACAACTACCTGGGCAAGCTGCGTTCCGCCGAAAACTACCGGAACGCCAAAAAAGAGCTGGAGCACCTGCTGAAATCGATTCCCGCCGTGGGCGGCAGGCTGGCCCATCTGGCGGAGCGCTTCAAGGACAGCATGAAGTATTTGCTGGTCTCCGGCGTTCTATTCGAAGAACTGGGCTTCACCTACATCGGACCCATCGACGGCCACAACCTGGAACTGCTGCTCGACTCGCTGAAGACGGCCAAGCAGACCAAAGGGCCGGTACTGATTCACGCCATTACCAAAAAAGGAAAGGGCTACGCCCCCGCCGAGGCCGACTCCGTCAAGTGGCACGGCATCGGAACGTACAAGATCGAGTCGGGCGACACGCCGAAGTCGGCTCCGACGTACACGTCCGTTTTTGCCGACACGATGATCCGCCTCGCCGAAGCGGACGAGCGGATTGTCGCCGTGACGCCGGCCATGCCTGCTGGTTCCGGACTGCTTAAGTTCGGTGAGCGGTTCCCGGACCGCCTGTTTGACGTGGGCATTGCCGAGCAGCACGCCTGCACCTTTGCCGCCGGCCTGGCGACGCAGGGGCTGAAGCCGGTGTTTGCGGTCTACTCCACCTTTTTGCAGCGGGCGTACGACCAGTTGATTCACGACGTGGCGCGCCAGAAGCTGAACGTCATCTTCGCCGTCGACCGGGCCGGCCTGGTCGGGGCAGACGGGGAGACGCACCAGGGTATGTACGACATCGCGTTCATGCGGACGATCCCCAACATGGTGATCATGGCGCCGAAGGACGAGAACGAGCTGCGCCACATGATGAACACGGCGGTGGCCTACGAAGACGGCCCCATCTCGTTCCGCTACCCCCGTCTTGCCATTCGCGGCGTAAAAATGGACGAGGAGCTGCAGGTGCTGCCGATCGGGAAAGCGGAAGTGGTCCGTGAAGGGAAGAACGTCGCCATCCTGTCGTTCGGCCACGTCTTCGAACTGGCGGAGGCAGCGGTGGAGCAGCTCAACCGCGAAGGCATCCAGCCGATGCTGGTCAACGCCCGCTTCTGCAAGCCGCTCGATGAGGAACTGCTGTTCCGTCTGGCCCGGGAAGGCTACGACATCGTCACCGTGGAAGAAGGAGCGGCGATGGGCGGTTTTGGCAGCGCCGTTCTGGAATGTCTGGCAAAGGCCGGGTTCCATGGTGTGCGCGTGGACGTGGTGGCGGTGCCCGACTACTTTGTGGAACACGGCAGCGTGAAGGAACAGCGTGAGGAAGTGGGGCTGACGGCAGACGCCATCGCCGCCCGCGTGCGCGCCCTGCTGCCGATGACGAGGGGCGTCGTGGAAGCATGAAAAAAGAACGGGTAGACGTGCTCCTCGTCGAGCGGGGTTTGTTTGAAACCAGGGAAAAGGCCAAGGCCGCCGTGATGGCCGGACTGGTGCTGGTGGGCGGCGAGCGCTGCGACAAGCCGGGGACCAAGATTCCCGAAGACACGCCCATCGCCGTCAAGGGAGAGGTACATCCCTACGTCAGCCGCGGCGGGCTGAAGCTGGAAAAGGCGCTGCGGGTGTTCGGGATCGATCTGAACGGCCGGGTGATGATGGACATCGGCGCGTCGACCGGCGGCTTTACCGACTGTGCGCTGCAGCACGGCGCGCGCCGCGTGTATGCGATTGACGTCGGGTACGGACAGCTCGCATGGAGCCTCCGTCAGGACGAGCGGGTCGTGGTGATGGAGCGCACCAATTTCCGTCATATGGATCCGGACGCGTTCGAACACGAACGGCCGGACGCCGCCTCGATCGACGTTTCCTTCATCTCGCTGAAACTGATCCTGCCCGTTCTGTACCGCTTCCTGCAGCCGGGCGGGGATGTGGTTGCTCTCGTCAAGCCGCAGTTTGAAGCGGGCAAGGAGAACGTCGGCAAAAACGGGATCGTCCGCGACCCGGACATCCATGAAGCGGTGCTGGTCGACATCGGCCAGTTTGCCGTCAGCATCGGGTTCTCGCTGCAGGGGCTGGATTATTCTCCCATTACCGGAGGAGAGGGGAACATCGAATTTCTCATGCACGCGCGAAAAAGCGAGGGCGGCCTGACTCCGGATGCCTGGCTTCGGCGCGCGGCGGAAGTGGTGTCCGCGGCCCATCGCGAATTGAAGTAAGGTATGGGACAAAAAGCCTCGATCGCGGTTGAATCGAGGCTTTTTTTATATGCATGAAAAGTTGTATACTTGTATAAGGATTTCCAACCAACGACGTTTGGGGTGGGCCATATGAAAACGATTGGTATCGTAGCAAACAAAGGGAAGCCGGAAGCCCGCATCGTGGCCAGGGAGCTGATGTACCTGCTGGAAGCCAGAGGGGCCCGCGTTCTGCTTGATGAACATATTGCCTCCGATGTGGGCCGTCCCGAGCTGGCGGCCGCGCTGGAAAAGATCGGCCGGGAAGCGAAGCTGCTGTGCGTCTTGGGCGGCGACGGTACGCTGCTCGGGATTGCCCGCCAGTTGGCCGGCCGTTCCCTGCCGATTCTCGGCATCAATTTGGGGACGCTCGGCTTTTTGTCGGAAGCCGACCCGGACGATTTGCCGGAAGCCGTGGACAACCTGCTCTCCGGCAAGTACGACATCGAGGAGCGGACCATGCTGGAGGCGACGCTGGTGCGAAACGGGGCGGCGCTGGCCAGCTACACCGCGATGAACGACATCGGCATCGCCAAAGGCTCGTTCTGCCGGATTATCCAATGCGCCGTCTACGTGGATGACGACTACGTGGCGACGTTCAGCGGCGACGGCGTGATCGTCTCCAGCCCGACAGGCTCGACCGCCTACTCCCTGTCGGCGGGAGGGCCGATTGTCGCGCCCAATGTGGACATGCTGCTCCTGACACCGGTGGCCCCGCACTCGCTGACCGCCCGTCCGATGGTGCTGTCGGCCAATCAGGTCATCCGGATCGAGGTGGATGCGATCCACCAGGAGATGGGGCTGTCCATCGACGGACAGTTCGGCTACCGGCTGGAAGGCGGCGACCAGATTTTCGTCAAGAAGTCCCCGCATGTCACGCCGCTGATCAAGTGGAAAACAGGCGGCTTTTTTGAAGCGATTCGCACGAAACTACAAGGTGAGTGGGAGTAATGGCAATGAACAAAGGACAACGACACATTCGCATTCGGGAAATCATCAGCAATTACGAGGTGGAGACCCAGGACGAACTGGTGGACCGTCTGCGGGAAGCCGGGTTTAACGTGACCCAGGCGACCGTTTCGCGGGACATCAAAGAGCTGCATCTGGTGAAGGTGCCGCTCCCGGACGGACGGTACAAATATTCGATGCCCGTCGAGCAGAAGTTCAACCCGATCCAAAAGCTGAAGCGGATGCTGGTGGACTCCTACGTGAGCATCGACTACGCCGACCACTTCATTGTGCTGAAAACATTGTCAGGCCACGCCAATGCCGTAGCCGAGCTGATCGACAACCTGTCCTGGGAGGAAATCATGGGCACCATCAGCGGCGACAACACCATTCTCATCATCTGCCGCTCGAAGGAGAACTCCCGGGAAGTCACCCAGCGCTTCCTGGACATGCTGTAAAGGTGGTTGCACACAATGCTGTTGGAACTGTCCATTCGCAATTTTGCCATCATCAAATCGGTCACGATTTCCTTTCAACGGGGACTGAACATCCTCACGGGGGAGACCGGAGCCGGGAAGTCGATCATCATCGACGCGCTCGGCCTGCTCCTGGGCGGACGAGCTTCCGCCGACTTTGTCCGGTACGGGGAGACGCGGGCCGAAGTGGAAGGGCTGTTTGAACTGCCCGCCGGCCACCCGGCGCTGGCGCTGTGCGAGAGCTTCGGCGTCGCCGTGGAGCAGGACGGCACGCTGGTCGTGCGCCGCGACATCTCCAGCCAGGGCAAGAGCATCATCCGCATCAACGGCCAGTTGGTCACCCTGGCGATGCTGCGGGAGCTGGGGCCGTGGCTGGTGACCGTGCACGGCCAGCACGACACCCACATGCTGATGCAGGCGGATAAGCACATCAACTGGCTGGACGCGTACGGCGAAGCGGAGCTGGGCGCGGCCAAGCGGGAGTACGGCCAGCTCTATGCCGCCTACAGCAAGACCAGACAGGACCTGGAGCGGATGGCCCGCAACGAGCGTGAGCTGGTGCAGCGGATCGATTTGCTTCAATACCAGTTGAACGAGATCGAAGCGGCCGCCCTGACGCCGGGTGAAGACGAGAAACTGCTCCAGCAGCGGAAAAAATGGATGAACATCGAAAAGGTGTACGCCGGCATTCAGGATGCCTATCGCGCCCTGTACGGGGATCAGCGCGGATTGGACTGGCTCGGCCACGCGATGAGCGAGCTGGAGCGGATCGCGCCGTACGAGGAGCAGCTCGCGCCGATTGTGGAAGTGGTCCAGAGCGCATACTACCAGATGGAAGACGTGGCGCAGCAGCTTCGTCAGCTCAGCGACCAGCTTGACTTCGAACCGGAGCAGTTGGCGGAAGTGGAGCGGCGGCTTGACCAGATCCAGAACCTGAAGCGCAAGTACGGCAAAAACGTGGACGACATTCTGGAGTACGCCGCCGCGATCCAGGACGAGCTGGACGAGATGCAGCACTACGAGGATCGCCTGCAGCAGTTGGAGCACCGGCTGACCGAGCTGGCGGCCGATCTGGCCGTGGAAGCGCTGGAACTGTCCGTGATCCGCCGCGAATGCGCCGAGCGGCTGGCTCGGGAGATCGAGCAGCAGTTGAAAGATCTGCACATGGAACGGGCCCGTTTCGCCATCGACGTCCGCCGGGTGCCGGATGAGGACGGGATTGAGCTGGAAGGGGCCAAATGGCGCGTCGATGCAAACGGAATCGATCAGGTGGAGTTTCTCATCTCCCCCAACCCGGGCGAGCCGCTCCGGCCGCTGGCCAAGATCGCGTCCGGCGGCGAACTGTCCCGGGTCATGCTGGCGATCAAGACGATCCTGGCCGGTACGGATCAGGTCCAGACGCTGATCTTCGACGAAGTGGACACCGGCGTGAGCGGCAGGGCCGCCCAGGCGATCGCGGAGAAACTGGCCCGCGTGGCACAAAAGCGGCAGGTCCTCTGCATCACCCATCTGCCGCAGGTGGCATCGCTGGCCGACGCGCATTTTCTGATCCGCAAGGAAATGAGCGAGCACGAGACGATGACGGTCGTCCAGCGCCTCTCCGACGAAGAGCGCGTCAAGGAGCTGGCCCGGATGCTGGGCGGCGCCGAAGTCACGGCCAAAACCGAAGAACACGCCCGCGAGATGATTCTGCTCGGGCAACAACGAAAAGCTGTCAACGGAGATTGACAGCTTCAGATTGCAGACAAACTCCCTTGTTGCCATTGGCAGTAGAGGGAGTTTGTCCTGTATGTATTCGAAAGTGAAGCGGAAATGAAGGGCATTGCACCTCCCTTTGCCTGACTTCCATAGCCAATTGGCCAGTTTTTTTAAATTCATACAAGCAAAGACAAGCATCGCCTGCATTGTCACTTTTTTCAGTCCTCGTAAAGTGGTCCAACGCAAACCATGCTTCTCCTTTAAATCCGCAAATACGCGCTCAATGGTTTCTTTTCTGCGTGCGTAAAGGCGTTTATTCACTTCGGTATGTCGCAGATGCTCCACTTCGTCTAGGTAATCCGCCCAAATATGACGACTGACTCGCTTCACAGCCTCCCGGCTCTCTGTACACTGGGGGCGGAATGGGCAATGGTTGCATTCGCCTGGGTCGGAACGGTACATACGGTAGCCGTCACGAGTGGTGGTTTCGTAGGTAAGAACCTGTCCGGCAGGACAGATGTAGCAATCAAAGTATTCATCATACACGTATTCATGCTTTCGAAATAACCCTTCCTTCGTGTGAGGACGGGTGTAAGGCATCACGGGGCGAATTCCTTCATCCAACAGGCACTTGCTAATGTAAGGCGTTTTATATCCGGCATCTACTGCCACGGCATCCGGTTTTCCTACGCGTTCCACGGCTTGTTCGAAAACATCCGAAAAGGCCTGACTGTCATGAACGTTAGCCGCCGTTACCACGGCACTAACGACAAAACCATGTTGGTCGCTTGCTGCATGAAACGAATACGCAAACGTCTGCTCTTTTTCGTTTTTGACAAACCAACCGCTGTCGGGGTCAGTACTGCTTTGTTTCACCTCCTTCCAGGCTGTTTCAGTCTTTTTTGGCAATGGCTTCTTTCCATGCTCCACGCGATCCTGGTTCAATTCTTCTTCAAGGAGTTCCTGATACTTCTTCCGCTCTTCCTGCACAAGTTGTTTGATGTATTTGTTCTTGTTCGCACTGGCTTTTACGTGGGTGGAATCAATATACAAGACCGAGGGATCTACAAATCCGTGATGGCAAGCCTCCTCGAGAATACGGGTAAAAATCTTTTCAAACAGATCGGTTCCTTGAAATCGCCGTACGTAGTTTTTCCCGAACGTCGTGAAGTGGGGAATCGGTTGTGTAAAGTCGTAACCCAGAAACCACCGATAGGCGATGTTTGTTTCGATCTCTTTGATGGTTTGTCGCATGGAACGGATTCCAAACAGGTACTGGATGAGCACCATTTTGATGAGGACGACGGGGTCAATGCTGGGTCTTCCGTTGTCGAGAGAGTACCGGTCTTTCACCAAGTCGTAGATAAAAGAAAAGTCGATGGCATTTTCGATTTTTCGAACAAGATGATCTTGTGGAACCAATTCATCTAATGAGACTACAGATATCTGATAACGGCCTTCGGCCTGTTGCTTGTTCAGCATGCTTCCACCTCTACACAGCGTTGAATGTCATGTTTATTCGACAAAAAAGCGTGTAGACCTTGTACCTTCGGTACTTTGTCTACACGCTGAAGCTGTCAACGGAGATTGACAGCTTTTTTTGTACTGGTGCGGATGGCGTCAGGAAAGCATGCGCGTGGGTGATTTTCCTGACATAATCCGCAAGGGCCCAGGCAACATTATAACTACACAAGGTGGAGGTGTATCAGGTAGGTGTAGGTAGGGAACGGTAGGAGTGATTGCTGGTGATCCGTCACAACAGAAGAAAATGGATGGGAAGTCTCCTTCTCCTCATCACGGCGCTCGTCGTGAGTTCCACCCCGTTCCGCGGCCTGTCTTCTTTCCCCCATGAATTGCGCTTGATGGAAGGTTCACTGCAACAGCTTCGCGTCTCCGTGCCCGTCATGGGGACGTTGATCAACAGCAACCCCGACATTTTGCACGTAAACGGAGCAGAGACGCGGGAAGTCGCCGTCGACCTGAGCAAACCGCTGTCCGTCGAGCCGCGCCGCGCGGGTGAGGCACAGCTCCAGGTCAAGTGGCGCAGCGTTCCACTGACCGCCGTTAAAGTAAACGTGCTGCCCGATTTGCGGGTCATCCCCGGGGGACAATCGATCGGCGTCAAGCTGCAGACGGCGGGCGTGCTCGTCGTCGGACACCATCTCGTGGACACAGGCAAGGAAAAGGTATCGCCCGGGGAACAAGCGGGTATTCACGTCGGGGACATGATCGTCAAGATAAACGACCTGTACATCAACGACATGAATGACCTCAAGAAACTGGTCGGTGAAGCAGGGGCACGCAACACCCCCGTACAACTGCTGGTCGTACGCGGCAAGGAAAAGCTCAACATGACCCTGTACCCGGCAAAAGACAGAAAAGACAACGAGTACCGCATGGGTCTCTACATTCGCGACTCCGCGGCCGGTGTCGGTACGCTGACGTTCTACGACCCCAACTCCAAGGCGTACGGCGCGTTGGGTCACGTGATCTCCGACGTGGATACCGGACAGGCAATCGCCGTGGGAGACGGCCAGATCGTGGCGGCCAGCGTAACCTCCATTGAAAAAGGACAGAGCGGCAACCCGGGGGAGAAGTTCGCCCGCTTTTACAACGAAAGCGAAGTCCTGGGGACGATCACCAAAAACACGCCGTTCGGCATCTTTGGCAAGATGAAAGAGAAGCCGAAGCGCAGTTTGTACAATGAGCCGATGCCGATCGCCCTAGCCGAGCAGGTGCAGGAGGGGCCGGCCAAAATTCTCACGGTGGTGGACGGCCAGAAAGTGGAGGAGTTCGCCATTGAGATCGTCAATGTCGTCAAGCAGCATTTCCCCGCCACGAAGGGCATGATCATCAAAATAACGGACAAGCGCCTGCTGGAGAAAACCGGCGGCATCGTCCAGGGGATGAGCGGCAGTCCGATCATCCAAAACGGAAAAATCGTCGGGGCGGTCACCCACGTGTTTGTCAACGATCCCACCTCGGGGTACGGCTGCTACATCGAGTGGATGCTGCAGGAGGCCGGCATCCCCGTCCGCTCGCCGCAAGCCAAAACGCCGATCGGGAGTGCAGCGTAGCGTCAAGACAGCACAGCATGCTTGGTGGAACCGGCACGAACGCGCGGCTTCGCGAAGCCCAGTCAGCACGCTCCATAGCCGTCAGCGCTCTCCCGTTGGGCGCGGCGGCTCTTCTCTATGGGGGCGTCCCGGAAAGGATGGGCAAACAGGCCAGGTGGAGAATGGCCCGTGCGGCGTGTAGAGGAGAAGGCGTCCTGCCGCATCCGGCCGCGTCTTTCGCGAATGACGGCCGGATGGGAACCATAATCTGGCGAAAAGCGGTTGCGATTTGTCGAAATATCGGAAAAATCATTCAATCTTTCGTCATTGGCAGGAATGAACTGGGGTTTGTCGAATAATTTTTCATGTGAAAAGATGGTTTGGACATATTCCGATCGTTTACATACTTCTGAGATCACCAATTCCACCTTCTTTCCCAAACAGACCGTTGATTGTAAGGAGGAACGACCTTGAACAAGATTGATGTGTTGTTGGCAGATGATAATCGGGAATTTGTGAACCTGCTGGAAGAGTACATCAGCAGCCAGCATGACATGAATGTCATCGGGGTGGCGTACAACGGCAACGATGTCATTCGCCTGCTGCAGGAGCGCGTGCCGGATGTGCTGATTCTCGATATTATCATGCCGCACCTCGACGGCCTGGCGGTGCTGGAGCAGATTCAGGCCATGCGCCTGTCGCCGCAGCCGAAGATCATCATGCTGACTGCGTTCGGTCAGGAAGAAATCACGAAAAAAGCAGTGGAACTGGGGGCCGCCTACTACATTTTGAAGCCGTTTGACATGGAAGTGCTGGCCCAGCGCATCCGCCAGATGACCAGCAGCAAGCCGACCGGTTCGTTTATCACCGCCGTCAAGCCGCAGACGTCGCTGGCGGTGAGAGGGCGCAATCTGGATGCCAGCATTACCAGCATCATTCACGAAATCGGTGTGCCTGCCCACATCAAGGGGTATTTGTACCTGCGCGAAGCAATCACGATGGTGTACAACGACGTGGAACTGCTCGGCTCGATCACCAAAGTGCTGTATCCCGACATCGCCAAAAAGTTCAACACGACGGCCAGCCGCGTGGAACGCGCAATCCGCCACGCCATCGAAGTCGCCTGGTCGCGCGGCAATCTGGATTCCATCTCCAGCCTGTTCGGCTACACCATCTCCAACACCAAGGCCAAGCCGACCAACTCCGAGTTTATTGCCATGGTCGCCGACAAGCTGCGGATTGAAGCAAAGATTAGCTGAGAAGGAAGAAAACAGATGTAGCAAGGGATTTTGAGAATTGGAAACGGATTACATCCAGAACAATTTCGACTTCTAATATCCGAAAATGCCAATAAACTTCTGAACAGCAATACAACGAATACCGCTTGTTTATTGGTTCCGTAAAACCAATGAAGAAGTGGTATTTTTTTATGGCCGAATGAGGGGGGATGCAGATGGATCGTTTAATCATTGAACCAAAGAAAGGGATTGGCATCATACAACTTGGCATGCCCAAAACGGAGGTGGATGAGTGTCTTCAGGTCTATACGGATACATACGAAATCACCTATGAGCAAAATCCTCGCAACTTCCACATGAAAGGTGCGATTCGATCTTGTTTTCAACTAGAATATGACTCCCATGGAAAGGTTACCTTTATTCAAGTTTCCTCTGGTTTAAAGGATGTACTTTCATGCGTATGTATGGATATGGATGTGTTTCATACGAAAGCCGAGGAGCTTATCGCGGAACTGGATAAGATATCAAAATATGATCGTGACCATAAGGAGTTAGGGTGGACGTATGATTTCCCTGAATGGGGGTTGTCTTTTTGGCGATCAAACATATGTAAAGAGGAAGATTTGCAAGAAGAGTGGTGTAAACAACTGCGTCCGGAAATTCAAGAAGATGAAAAGAAATATTTATATTTTGAATGTGTAAGCATTCGATGTGTGTAGTTTACAAAGGGCGGAGTGATCCCCTTTTGGACCGATTCCGCCGAATCGTATCTGATACGACGAAAGACGAAAAAATCAACACTGAACCAAAATTGCCACGGAACCGCAAATACGTAAACAGACGCAGCATACAGTGAAAAGACAAGGAATGGATGACCTTTTCTTAGGCAAACCTGCCCGTAACTATTCATGACGGAATCCGGGAAAGATCCGGTGTCAGCCAATTGCCTATTCATCATGAAAGAACTTCCTGTGAATCTGTTATCCGCCACCGAAGCCCTGCCTGAAGCGATGGAAAGCGCACAATTTCCTATTGATATATTCATAAAGGTCACTATAATCAAGCTAGAATGAAAAAAGTTTGATTCCATGGAGGATTCCTGTGCCGATGACCTACCAAAAAGTGAATATCTCTTCCGAAGACGATATTTATTTTGCGTTAAGTACCGTTCGTCATTTTATGAAGCAGCTCCCTTTTTCCGAGTCAGATCAGCAGAAGATTTTCGTGAGTGTTTCGGAGTTAACCCGAAATATATTGGATCATGCCTACAGCAAGGGACTTTTTTGTTGTGAATTGCTCGATCAGGGAATACGTTTTGTCGTTACCGATGAAGGGCCGGGAATTCTCCATGTAGAGGACGTTGTCAACGGCAAAAAGAAATCGTCGTCGCGAGGATTGGGACTCGGCTTATCCGGCGTGAAGCGATTGATGGATGAATTCCAAATTGAGACTTCGACGAGAGGAACGAAGATCGTTGCGATCAAATGGGCAGGAAAGAAACTATAAAGCACCAAAGACGGATGATACCTTGAGCCGCCTTGCCTCCATCGGTCAAATCGCGGCGGGAATCGCGCATGAAGTGAGAAATCCGTTAACAGCGGTGAAGGGATTCTTGCAGCTTCTCCAAGAAGAGATTTCCCATGGGTATTTGGATATTGCCTGCTCCGAACTGGATCAGGCGATTGCGACGCTGCAGGATTTATTGCAGGTTTCCAAACCTGATTTGGAAGAGGAGTCGTATATTTCGATCAATCTCTGTTCTGAATTGGAGTCGCTGCTCTATTTGTTTCAGGATCAAATCTATCGGGTTCAAATTGTCCGAAACTTTCGCAATAGTGATGAAGTCATCTGCGGAAAACGAAACCAGTTGAAGAAGGCCTTTTTCAATCTCTTGAAAAATGCGTTTGAAGCCATTCCCCATGAAGGCATCATTTCAATCGAACATTACCGAATGGGTGACTTCGTTTTCGTCAGCATTTCGGACACAGGGGTCGGTGTACCGCAGGAAAAGCTTCAACTGTTGGGAACCCCCTTCTTCACAACAAAAGATGAAGGGACGGGAATGGGCCTGACGCAGGTGTTTTCGACCATCTACCAGCATGGAGGCACCATCGATGTAAAGAGTACAGAAGGCATCGGCACGACATTCACCATTCAATTTCCCATTGAAATGATCGAACAAATTGGAGTGATGAATTTGAATATGCAATACGTCGAAGGTCAAAGTTTTCAAGAATATTTTGTGATGAATCAGGATCGTTTTCATGAACTGTTTGCCCACGAAACGAAAGGGACGAATCAGCTCATTGAAGCCTCCATGTACAATATCGATGTACAGGACATTTTTGACAGAATGGCCAAACTCCTGGTCGAAGAGCGGCAGCATGAACTGACCATACTCGCGAAGGAACTCGGAAAGACTGGTGCACGGAATGATGTTCCGCTCGTCATTAAACTGGAATTGATTCAGGCATTTCGCAAGGTGTATTGGAATCTGTTACATAACTATTATCAGCATGTCGGTCTTGACATGGAAGGTGTTTTCCAACTTGGCATCAAAACGAATTTTATATTGGATCATTACATTTTTCACTATTTCTCCAGTTACATCGAGTACAAGGATGAACTGCTTCGTTCCCACCGCGAAACGATTGATGACCTGTCGGTTCCCATTATTCCGTTATCCGCTTCCATGGCGGTGCTGCCCATCGTCGGCACACTGGACACCTATCGGGCGAAAAAAGTGCAGGAGCGGACACTCAATCAAATCGCCAGCCTGAAAATACAAAAAATCATTATCGATTTATCGGGTGTGGCGTTTATGGATACGGCCGTGGTGGGCCATTTGTTTCGCATCGTGGAAGGAATCGGGCTGCTCGGATGCAAGGCGATCATCACCGGGATTCGCCCGGAAATCGCGAACACCATGATCGAATTGGGCATCGTGTTTACGGAAAAGGTTGACACCAAGGCCACGCTGCAGCAGGCCTTGGAGGAATATCAATAAATAAAAGGGAAACGCTTTCCTGAAATCTACCCCTTTCAAACGTGACAAGGGGTTCCTTTTTTCTGAGCCCCCATCCTGCAAGCCAGCACGTTGTGTTGGAGGGCGGTTCTCCCTTCCATGAATGTGTTGATTCGTCCCTTCTTTCTAGTACAATGAAGGAATAACACTTGCTAAGGCTGGTGATCACGAATGACCAAACTGGAAGAGATTCTCACGTTTAACCGCGAGTTTGTCGCTCGTAAGGAATACGAGGCATTCAAGACAACCAAATTCCCGGACAAGCGTCTGGTGATCCTGTCCTGTATGGATACCCGGCTGGAGGAACTGCTGCCCAAGGCGATGAATTTGCGCAACGGGGATTTCAAGCACGTGAAGAGTGCGGGGGCGATCGTCTCCCATCCGTTTGGCAGCGTCATGCGCAGTATTCTCGTCGCGCTGTACGCCTTGAACGCGGAAGAAGTGATGGTGGTGGGCCATTACGACTGCGGGATGAGCATGATCTCCGCCGAAGACATGCTGAACAAAATGAAACAGCAGGGGATTGCGGCCGAGACGATTTCCCTGCTGCAAAACGCCGGGATCAACCTGAAGACCTGGCTGCGCGGCTTTGACAGCGTGGAGGAAAGCGTGAAACGAAGCGTGGAGGTAATCTCGAACCACCCGCTGCTGCCGCGCCGGGTACCGGTGCACGGCCTGTTGATCAATCCGGAAACCGGACAGCTTGACCTGGTCGTCAACGGCTATGAGAGAATCGCTGCAGACGAGTAAGCGGCGTTCGGATGTCATAACCCGGAGGCGTTTCATGACAAAAGGCATTCACTGGCTCCTGGGGCTGCTCGGGGTGGGGGCGCTGTGCGGAGCCTACGGATACGGGTGGGAACGGCACCAACTGGAGGTGGTCTCGCTCCCGGTCTCCCTTCCCGATTGGCCGCAGGCGCTGAAAGGCGTCCGTATGGTCCATTTTAGCGACACGCACCTGGGACCGTACTGGGGAATTGAAGAACTGCGGCGGGTGGTGGACCTGATCAACCGGGAGAAGCCCGATCTGATCTGCTTTACCGGCGACCTGGTGGACAAGAGCACGCGGCTGCTGTCAGCGGCGGTTCCCGTGCTGCGGGCGCTGCAGGCGCCGCTCGGCAAGTTTGCCGTGCTGGGCAATCACGACTGGCGCTACGAACAGCAGGCCGTCATCCACCAGGCGCTCTTGGATGCGGAATTTCAGGTGCTGAACAACCGGCATGTGCGGACGGAACACAAAGGGGCCGGTCTCTATGTGGCCGGCGTGGACGACGTGCTGCACGGCACGCCTGACCTGGCGGGGGCGTTGGCGGGCATTCCCGCAGGCGAACCGGTGATCCTGCTTGTGCACGAGCCGGATTTTGCCGATGAGGCGGCGCGTTTTCCGGTCCATCTGCAGTTGTCCGGCCACAGTCACGGCGGACAGGTGCGGCTCCCGCTCATCGGCCACCTGGCGACTCCCGAGCTGGGCCAAAAATACGTGTCCGGCCTGATGCAAGCGGGCGAGCGCGGGATGCCGGTCTACACCAACAGGGGATTGGGCACGACCATTCTGCCCGTCCGTTTTCTCTGCCGGCCGGAAGTGACCGTCCTCACGCTGGTTTAGTAGGCGTCCTTGATCCACTGGACGAACCGCTGAAACGCGTCGTCCTCCTTTTTGGCATGCAGGTAGGCAATCAAGGTGGGGCGGGTCAGTTCTCCGCCGGCGATGTCCATGGCAATCAGCCGTCCCGCGTCCACCTCTTCCCGGATGGTTCGTTCCGGCAGCATGGTTACACCAAACTGCTGGAGGACCATTTTTTTTACCGCACTGAAACTGTCCAGTTCCATAATCACGTTGGGAAATACGCCGTGCTGCGCCAGGAACCGGTCAACCCGCTGCCGGAACGGCGCGGTGTGGTCGCCGAAGGCTATCACGGGCTCTGCCCCCCAGCGGGAAAAACCGGGGAATCCGCCGGCCCACGGATGCTCGGGAGCGGTCACCAGGAGAATCCGGTCGCTCGGCAAGAACTCCTGATGGATGTGAGGGTGGTACACCTCGTGGCCGAGAAAGGCGATGTCGGCGGCACCGGTCAGGAGGGCGGAAATCGATTCCTCGTAGAGCGTGGAGCGGACGAAACAGGTAAAGTGCGGGTGGGCGCGGCGGTACTCGCCGATCAGGCGGGGCAGCTCGTACGACGCGAACGCTTTGCCGGCGACGATGGTCAGCGCCTGCCGTTTCTCCCTGTGCTGGGAAAATGCACGGAGCTGCTCGACGACGGCGGCCGCGACCGGCAGAAGGCGCCTCCCTTCCCCGGTCAGGCTGACACCTGTAGCGGTGCGGACGAACAGCGGTGTGCCCACTTGCCGTTCCAACTGCTTGAGCCGGTGCGTCACGGTGGATTGGGCGAGAAACATGGCGTGGGCCGCCCGGTTCAGGGAGCCGTGGCGGGCGATCGCCAAAAACACCTCCAGGCTTTGCAAATCCATGGGAACCTCCTGAAACCATGTCGTCTTCGCTGGTTATCGAATTCATTGATGGCTCGTAATCCATATTCTATAACAAAGCTGCGCGTTCATGGAATAGGATGGGAACAGGAGGTGGTCCCGATGAGACGGGAAGACGACGTGAAAACAACGGTTCAACAACAATTCGGCCGGGATGCGGAGGCGTATGTGACCAGCATGACGCACGCCAAGGGGGAGGACTTGCCGCTTTTGGTCGAATGGCTGAAGCCGAACGGCGATTGGGTGGTGCTGGATGTGGCGACCGGCGGCGGCCATGTGGCCAAAACGCTGGCTCCGCACTGCCGCTTCGTGGTGGCGACCGATCTGACTGTACCGATGCTGGAGGCGGCGGCCAGGGCCCACCGGGAGGCCGGATTGACGAATATTGTGCACGTGCAGGCGGACGCGGAACAACTGCCGTTTTTGTCCGAATCGTTTGACGCCGTGTGCTGCCGCATCGCCGCCCACCACTTTCCCGACCCGGCCGCTTTTGTCCGCGAAGCGTGCCGCGTTCTTCGTCCGGGAGGATTGTTTTTGCTGATCGACAACGTGGCGCCGGAGGAACCGGAGCTGGCCGCGATCGTCAACCGGGTGGAGACACTGCGCGACATCAGCCACGTGCGCTGTCTGTCGGTTGCGGAGTGGCAGCGCCTGTTTCAGGAAAACGGCCTGCGGGAACTGCAAGACCGCCTGCGCCGGAAGCGCTTCCCGTTTCCGCAGTGGGTGGCCCGCACCGCCTCATCCAAGGAGCAGGAGGAAGCGGTGGAGCGCTGCCTGCTGGACGCGCCGCAGGCGATGAAAGCGTACTGGAATCTGGACGTACAAGACGGACGCGTCCAATCGCACCAGATCGACGAGTGGATGGTCCTGTGCAAAAAAGGAGGCGAATGAGATGAGCCATCGGTGGATCGGATTGGATCACGTGCAGGTGGCCAAGCCGGCCGGATGCGAAGAGGAGGCCCGCCGCTTTTTCCGCGATGTGCTGGGCATGCCGGAGGTGCCGAAGCCGGAAGCGCTGCGCAGGCGGGGAGGGGTCTGGTTTCAATGCGGTTCGCAGACGGTGCACGTCGGTGTCGAGGCCTCCTTTGCTCCTGCGAAAAAAGCGCATCCCGCGTTTCTCACAAGCGATCTGGAAGCCCTCCGGCAGCGTTTGGAGGCGGCCGGAGTGACGGTCCGGGAAGGGGACGAGATCCCCGGCGTCAAGCGCTTCTTTGCCGACGATCCGTTCGGCAACCGGCTGGAGTTCATGGAGCGGATCGATTCATGAGCATCGATTTCCATGCGGCACAGAATCGCCATGCGTACGCTGGCCGGCGGGCGGACGAGAGCTGGACGGAGGCGATCCGCGGATGGCTGGACCCGTCCGGCAAGCGCGTGGCGGACATCGGATGCGGCGGCGGGATATACACCAGAGCATGGGCGGAAATGGGAGCGTCAGCGGTGGTCGGCGTTGATTTTTCCGAAGTCATGCTGGAGGCAGCCAAAGAGACCTGTCGCGACTGCCAAAACGTGACATTTCTTCGCGGCGACGCCCTGCGGACGGGGATGGCGGGGGAAAGCACCGACGTGGTGTTTGCCAGAGCGTTGATTCATCATCTGGACGAGCTGGACGGGTTCTTTGCCGAAGTCGCCCGTCTGCTCGTTCCCGGCGGTCTGGCGATCGTGCAGGATCGGACGATGGAGGACGTGGCCCTGCCGGGTTCCCCCACACATCTGCGCGGGTACTTTTTCGCCCGGTTTCCGCGTCTGCTGGAGCTGGAAAAGGGGCGCCGCCCCGCCGATGCCGATGTGCGGGAAGCGATGCGGACAGCCGGGTTTCGAACGATTCGCACGCATGTGCTGTGGGAGACTCGGCGCGTCTATCCGGGATGGGAGGAACTGACGCAGGATTTGCTCCAGCGGACCGGGCGATCGATTCTGCACGCCCTCTCTGACGAAGAGCTGCGCGCGCTGGTCGATACCATGAAGGAGCCGCTCGCTTCAGGCGGGGCCATCGTGGAACGGGATCGCTGGACCATCTGGATAGGAGCGAAACAATGAGACACACTACCAGTATCCACCCTTCCCCAGTGGCCCCACAATTGTGAAATCGTTTGTCACAATTCCGATACGACTTGTATACCCGTGGGCGATTCTATATAATGAAAGTGCCATTCTATTCCTGCGCGTCATTTTTTTAAAGGAGTTGTCTTTCGGATGAAAATTACGCTGTTCGATATCCTGATGTTCGTGTTCACGTTCTTCATCGCACTGGGCGTGTTCCGTTCCATGAAAGCCAAAAACAAGTTTGCGGTCGGATTCGGATTGCTGTCCCTGGCTGTTTTCCTGTTCGCAGACGGACTGATTATCTACTACGCGACAAAAGGTGTATAGGGGGCCATCCTCGCGTTCACGGGGTCATTCGCGAGGGGGACGAAAGCGGTTGCATGCGGAGGCTGCGCAAATTGCGCGGCCTCCTTTTCTTTTCCCGAATTGCATGGCCGACGGAAATCATTAGCATACTAGGGATGGAGGTGGGACAGGTGGGCAAGCGCAGTGCTACCGGCATGTTTGCGTGCGCGGCCACGATCGCGGCCGACCGCAAAACCAAACAGCTTTGCAAACGGCTTCAGCCCCGGCAAATCGCCCTGGTGGATCACGCCGATGTCGATGAGGTGGCGGCCCGTTCGCTGCTGGAAGCCAACGTGCAGGCCGTGATCAACCTCTCCCCGTTCATGACCGGCACCTACCCCGCGGAAGGGGCGATCAGACTCCTGGAAGCGGGGATTCCCATGTACGAAGTCGTCGGCGGCCACAGCGGCCTGGTGGAAGAGCTGGATGGCAGGCGGGCGGCGGTGTCGGGCGATGCGCTGCTGGTGCACACCGACGGGCAGTGGCGTCCGGTCGCCGCCGTTCGGGCCGTCACCGCCGATGGGATCGCGGCGAAGCGGAGGGAGGCGGACGAACGCTTGGACGACGTGCTGTCCGAGTTTATCGACAACACCCTGCAGTTCGCCGGACGGGAAAAAGAACTGTTTCTCCATCCGCTGCGCAAGCTACCCTTGGTCACGCGGATGGCGGACCGGCATGTGGTGGTGGTCGTGCGCGGCAGACATTATCGGGAGGATTTGCGGATGCTCTCATCCTACATCCGCGAGTGCCGGCCGGTGCTGATCGCCGTGGACGGCGGGGCGGACGCGTTGATGGAGTGCGGATACACGCCCGACCTGATCGTTGGGGACATGGACAGCATTTCCGACCGCGCCCTGTGCTGCGGGGCGGAGGTGGTGGTCCACGCCTTTCCCGACGGCAGCGCGCCCGGACGGGGGAGGGTCGAGGCGCTGGGTCTGCGCTATCACCTGCTGCCCGCGCCGGGGACCAGCGAAGACGTCGCGATGCTGCTCGCCTACGAGGAACAGGCGAAGCTGATCGTCACGATCGGCTCGCATTCCAATATGATTGACTTTTTGGAGAAAGGACGCAAAGGCATGGCCAGCACCCTGCTGGTACGCACCAAAATCGGGCCCAAGCTGATCGACGCCAAGGGCGTCAGCCAGCTCTACCAGCCGCGCTGGTCGTGGAACTGGTGGGCGCTGATGATCGCCGCCACACTGGTTCCGGTTGCGGCCGCTCTGGCGGTCAACCCGGTCGCGCGCCACGCCGTGCAGATGTGGTGGGTGCAGTGGCGCAGTTGGGCATTTTAGGAGGCGACGGAATTGATTCACTTTCGTCATCACCTGATTTCGCTGGCCGCAGTGTTTCTCGCGTTGGGTATCGGGATCCTGCTGGGGGGAACGGCCGGACAATCGTGGTTTGCGATGAAGGAACAGGAAGTCCTGAAGAACATGGAAGTCAAATACGACCAGGCGCTGCGCAGCAACAGCGAGCTGAAGCAGCAGCTAAACCGGATCTTGGTGGAAATGGAGCGGAGCCACGAAGAAGTGGAGCGGCTGTTGGCCACCCGGTATGCCGATGAGCTGAGGGGAAGCAGCGTGTACGTCTGGCATGCGGATCAGCAGCGAATGGGGCGGCTCAAGCAGATGTTCCGCTCCGTCGGGGTAAACGTGCTGTCCTACCGGGAGGGAAGCGTGCCGCTGGACGGGCCGCTTCTGGTCTTTGGCCCCGTGCAGCCGGACTGGTTGGCGAAGCTGCCGCGCGACTGCCGCTGGCTGTACGCGGAAGAGGTGCCCGATTCGCCGGCCAAACAGTGGGGGTTGTTGGAAAACGTGCAAAAGCTGCTGACGGAAATGAGGGAGGCGCGTGAAAACAGTTAGCGTGGTTATTCCCGCCTACAACGAGGCCGACTCCATCGTTCCCACGCTGCGGGCTGTCCGCGAGCGCGTCACCTGCGACGAACTGATCGTCGTCGACGACGGCAGTACGGACGGGACGGGCGAACTGGCGGACGGCTGGGCCGATCTGGTGATCCGACTGCCGCGCAACCAGGGCAAAGGGGGGGCGCTGCAGACGGGCTGGCGGCGTGCCGGCGGTGACATCGTGCTGCTCTTGGACGGCGATCTGCGGGAAAGTGCGGCGGAAGCGAACGACCTGCTCGCTCCCGTCCTCGCCGGCGCCTGCGACATGGCAGTGGCCGTACTTCCCGCTCCGGCGAGAAAGGCGGGCGTGGGATTGGCAAAAGGGCTGGCGCATCACGGCATCCGGCTGCTGACCGGGTATCGGGCACGGGCGCCGCTGTCGGGGCAGCGGGCCGTTCGCCGCCAGGTGCTGGAACACACGGGGCGTTTGGACACGGGCTTTGGCATCGAAGTCGGGCTGACCATCGATGCGCTTCGAGCCGGGTACCGGGTGCTGGAGGTGCCGGTCGCCTTTTCCCACCGGCAGACCGGAAATGATTGGGCCGGTTGCTGTCACCGGGGAAAAGAATTTTTGGCGATCGGCCGGGCGCTCGGGCGCAAATGGTGGGAGGGAGGCATGTGGACGCGAAACTGATGGCGCTGCTGTCGCTCGGCGTCGGCGTCCCCGCGGTCGGGCATTGGCTGCTGTTTTCCGCCTTTCTGGAGAAGCTGCGCCAGCGGGGCATGATCCGCAAGAATTACAGGGGCGAAGACGTGGTGACGGGAGGCGGCGTGGCGGTCTTTTGCCATGCAGCCGCCGCGCAGGCGGCCATGCTGCTCGTCTGCCTGATTGCCGCCGAAGAGCCTGCCATGCTGCGCGTGGGCGTTTTGTTCCTGGCCGGCTCGGCGTCGATGGCGTTTTGGGGCTGGCTGGACGACTGCAGTTCCGACAAAGCGGTAAAAGGCTTCCGCGGCCACCTCGGCGCGCTCTGGAAGGAACGGCGCATGACCGGCGGCATGTGGAAAGCGTGGGGAGGAGGGAGCACGGCCCTGTTGGTCAGTCTCGCCCTTTACGGGGAGACGCTGCCGGCGCTTGCAGCCGCCGGCCTGCTGGCGCTGTCGCCCAACGTATTGAACATGTTTGACCTGCGGCCGGCGCGCGCGCTCAAGGTGTTCGCGCTGCTTGCGGCCGTGGCCGTGGGGGGCGGGGCGTTTGCGGCAGGGGCCGCGCCCTGCTGGGTATGGATGGTTCCCGTTGCGGCTGCGGCTGCGCTGGTGTTTCGGCATGACGCCGCAGGCCGCTTGATGCTGGGCGACACGGGAGCCAACTACCTGGGGTTCGCGGCTGGGTTCGGCCTCGCGACCAACCTGCCGCTCGCCGTGCAGATTGCCATCCTGCTCGTGTTTGCGGGCCTCCACCTGCTGGCGGAATTCGTTTCCTTTTCCCGCGTGATCCAATCCGTCGGCTGGCTGAACCGGCTGGACCAGTGGGGCCGTCCGGCCGAAACGAAATAGAACCAGGTCGTCACGCCTGGTTCTTGTCTTCGTCGTCCTCCGGATCGCGTTTCATGAAGCGGGGCTGTACGCGGTTCCGCTTCCGGTCGTGGTGCAGGATGAACCCGCCGATAAAGCTGACGGGACCCACGAACAGCAAAAGGCCCAGCAGCAGCTTTCCCCAGAGAAAGTCCACGTCGGGGGTTACGGAGTAAAAAAGCGCATCGCGGATCAGTTTGATTCCGTACATGGCGAGCGCTGCAGGAATCACCATGATCAGGAGCGCGATCAGTTTTTGGCCGATCAAGGGCGTTTTCACCCCTTTCCAACTTGCTCCCTTCCCATCATAATGGATGGGTCGCCCCTTGTCCAACGGAACATGCGCCTGTCCAACCGGACGCGCATGGGGTACAATGGTAACAGTCTGATTTCTGATTGATGGAAAGAGGGATCGCGCATGCACAAGCTGCTCATCGTCGGGGCCGGCCGGGGCGGAACGGCGCTCCTGCGGCTGCTGAGCAACATGGAGGAGATGACGATCATCGCCGTGGTGGATGAGCGGAGCGACGCGCCGGGCCTGGAACTGGCCCGTTCGCTGGGAATCGAGGTCGGCACCGATTTTCGGCCGTATCTGTCCCGGGACGTGGACGTGATTCTGGAGGCGACCGGCAACCAGGCGGCCTATGAAGAGATCCTGCGCCTCAAACAGGAAAAGACGGCGCTGATTCCGGGGACGTTTACCGGCATCATCATGAAGCTGATCAGCGAGCGGGAGGCGCTGATCGCCGCTTTGACGCAGAACCAGCGGGAGCGGGAGACCATGCTGAACTCCACCCATGACGCGATCATCGCCGTCAACCGGCAGGGGGTGATCACCCTGTTCAACAAGGCGGCGGAACGGCTGATGGGCCTCGAGGCAGCGGATGTGCTGGGGACGGTAGCAGCGGAGAAGATCCCCAACACGCGCTTACATATTGTATTGGAGACGGGGCAGCCGGAGCTCAACCAGGAGCAGGTGCTGCCCAATCAGACGCGCATCATCACCAACCGCGTTCCCGTACGCAACGAACAAGGCGAGGTGGTGGGCGCCGTCGCCATCTTCCGCGACATCACGGAAATCATGGCGCTGGCGGAAGAAGTGACCGACCTGAAAGAACTGAAAAGCATGCTGCAGGCGATCATTCATTCGTCCGACGAGGCCATCTCGGTCGTCGACGCCAAGGGAAACGGCCTGTTAATCAATCCCGCGTACACCCGGCTGACCGGCCTGCAGCCTGACGACATCATCGGCAAGCCGGCAACGGTGGACATCTCCGAAGGGGACAGCATGCACATGCGTGTCCTGAAGACAAAAAAGCCGGTTCGCGGCGTACATATGAAGTTGGGACCGAAACGCAAGGACGTCGTCGTCAACGTGGCTCCGGTCATGGTGGACGGGGAGCTGAAAGGCAGCGTCGGGGTGATCCACGACGTGTCGGAGATCAAACGGCTGACGGAAGAACTGGAGCGGGCCCACCAGATTATCCGCACCCTCGAAGCCAAGTACACCTTCGCCGACATCATCGGTTTCAGCGAGCCGATGCGGGCGGCAATCGAACAGGCGCAAAAGGCCGCCTTGACCCGGGCGACCGTGCTCTTGCGCGGCGAATCGGGGACGGGCAAGGAACTGTTTGCCCACGCCATCCACAACGCCAGCGAACGCAAGTACAAGCAGTTCATCCGCGTCAACTGCGCCGCGATTTCGGAGCATCTGCTGGAGAGCGAACTGTTCGGATACGAGGAGGGAGCGTTCACGGGCGCGAGGCGCGGCGGCAAGCGGGGTTTGTTCGAGGAAGCCAGCGGCGGCACCATTTTTCTCGATGAAATCGGCGAACTGTCGATGAGCATGCAGGTAAAACTGCTTCGCGTCCTGCAGGAGCGGGAGGTGGTGCGCGTCGGCGGCACCAAGGCGATCGACGTCGACGTCCGCGTCATTGCCGCCACCCACGTCAACCTGGAATCGGCGATCCAGGCGGGCCGCTTTCGGGAAGACTTGTACTACCGGCTCCTCGTGGTGCCGATCTACATCCCGCCGCTGCGGCAGCGGCTGGAGGACATACAGCCGCTCGCCCTGCACCTGCTGCGCAAGTACAATCAGGAGTACGGGCGCAGCGTCGAGGAGATCGCCCCGGAGACGCTGCGGATCCTGCTCTCCTACCACTGGCCGGGCAATGTGCGGGAGCTGGAAAACGTGCTGGGCCGGGCGATGATCCACATGCGGATCAGCGAGCGGGTCATCCTGCCGGAGCATCTGCCGCCGCTGGAACGAAAAAGCGGAAACCTCGGCGGACCGGGACAGCCGTTTGCCGCCTCCACGGGCAAGACGCTGAAAGAGGCGGTGGAAGAAGCGGAGCGGCAGCACATCATCCGCGAACTGGCCGCCGCTCGCGGCAACCGGACGCTGGCGGCCAAACGCCTGGGCATTTCGATCCGCAGCCTTTATTACAAGCTGGAAAAGCTGGGGATCGCCGAGGAGCAGAGCTGAGCGAGACGACCATGCAATTTTTTGCATGCAACCTTTTGCCTATCCGTGCAAAATCATGCACAGGGCAGAGGCAAGCCCGAGCGGGTCCTTCGCAAAAATGAAGCGCTTTCATTCCCTTTCTTTTATGGCACGACTATTGCATAATATACCAATCGGGGAGCAGGCAGAAGGGCCTTCTCCGCACGACTGCCGGATTGCGAAGACGAATCATACTAGGGAGGTTTCATCATGAACATCTTTGATTACATGCAAAAGTACGACTATGAGCAGCTTGTCTTCTGTCAAGACGAAAACTCCGGTTTGAAAGCGATCATCTGCATTCACGATACGACACTGGGACCGGCCCTGGGCGGCACGCGCATGTGGCCGTACAAATCCGAGGAAGAAGCAATTGTTGACGTGCTCAGGCTCGCCCGCGGGATGACCTACAAAAACGCGGCGGCCGGCCTGAATATCGGCGGCGGAAAAGCCGTGATCATCGGCGATCCGCGCAAAGACAAGAGCGAGGAACTGTTCCGGGCCTTTGGCCGCTACATCCAGGGATTGAACGGCCGCTACATCACGGCCGAGGACGTGGGAACGACCGTGGCCGACATGGACATGATCCATCTGGAAACAGACTTTGTCACCGGCGTCTCTCCGGCGTTCGGCTCCAGCGGCAACCCCTCGCCGGTAACCGCCTACGGCGTATACCGCGGCATGAAGGCAGCCGCTAAGCTGGCGTTTGGCAGTGACGACCTGTCGGGCCGCGTGGTGGCGGTGCAGGGCGTGGGCAACGTGGCGTACAACCTCTGCCGCCACCTGCATGAAGAAGGTGCCCATCTGATTGTGACCGACATCAACGAGGAGAACGTCAACCGTGCCGTTGAGGACTTTGGCGCGAAAGCGGTCGGCGTCAACGAGATTTTCAGCGTCGACTGCGACATTTTCTCGCCGTGCGCGCTCGGGGCGATCATCAACGACGACACGATTCCGCTGCTGAAGGCGAAGGTGATCGCCGGCGCGGCCAACAACCAGTTGAAAGAAGAACGGCATGGCGATATGATTCATGAGATGGGCATCATCTACGCGCCGGACTACGTGATCAACGCGGGCGGCGTGATCAACGTGGCGGATGAGCTGCAGGGCTACAACCGGGAGCGGGCGCTGAAAAAGGTGGAGACGATCTACGACAACATCCTGAAGGTGTTCGAGATCGCTGAACGTGACGGCGTACCGTCCTACAAGGCGGCCGACCGCATGGCGGAAGAGCGCATCGCCAGCGTCGCCAAGTCCCGCAACACATTCCTGCGGAACGGCAAGACTGTTTATCACCGCTAATACCGCCGTCTGACCGGCGGCTTGTCCGGGGAGCGCCCGCGGCAGCGCTGCGGACGCCCCGATACATAACCAGCCGAGTGAATGTTCATATTCGCCGGACGCGAAAGCAGATCCCGGACGGTGGAGTCGGCCCCAGCCGCTCCCCCACGGACGAAAGGAGATGGAACGCATGTCACAGGAATTTGATCTCGTCGTGTTGGGAGGCGGGACAGGCGGTTACGTCGCGGCGATCCGCGCCTCCCAGTTGGGGATGAAAGTGGCGATCGTCGAAAAGGAGAAGCTGGGCGGCACCTGCCTGCACCGCGGCTGCATCCCCTCCAAGGCGCTGCTGCGCAGTGCCGAGGTGTACGCGACCCTGAAGGAAAGCGACAAGTACGGCGTCTTGGCCGACAGCGTGGGCTACGACTTCCGCAAGGTGCAGTCGCGCAAGCAGGGGATCGTCGAGCAGCTGCACAAGGGCGTTCAGTACCTGATGAAAAAAGGGAACATTGCGGTTTTTGAAGGGGTTGGCCGCGTCATGGGGCCGTCGATTTTTTCGCCGCAGGCAGGGGCCGTGCGGGTGGAAAAGCCGAACGGGGACCAGGAGATGATCGTCCCCCGCTTTTTGCTCATTGCCACCGGTTCCCGCCCCCGGACGCTGCCGGGCTTGACGATTGACGGCACAGATGTGGTGACGAGCGACGAAGCGCTTCAATGGGAAGAACTGCCGTCGTCCGTCACGATTGTCGGCGGCGGCGTGATCGGCATTGAGTGGGCCTCCATGCTGAACGACTTCGGCGTCGAGGTGACGGTGGTGGAGTACGCCGACCGGATCCTGCCGCTGGAAGACGAGGAGATCAGCAAGGAGATGGCCCGCCTGCTGAAAAAGCGCAAGGTGAACATCGTCACCGGCGCAAAGGTGCTGCCGGACACCCTGGAGAAATCGGACGGCCGCGTCTCGATTCAGGCGGAGACGGCCGGCGGCGTGCAGACGTTTGCGGCCGAGAAGCTGCTGGTATCCGTAGGACGGCAGGCCAACGTGGAAAACATCGGCCTGGAGGCGACGGAGATCAAGGTGGAGCGCGGCGTGATCGCCGTCAACCAGCACTATCAGACGGCGGAGTCACACATCTACGCCATCGGCGACGTCATCGGCGGACTGCAGCTTGCCCACGTGGCCTCGCACGAAGGCATCCTGGCCGTGGAACACATGGCCGGCCTCAATCCGGAGCCGCTGGACTACAGCAAAGTGCCGAAGTGCACGTACAGCCGGCCGGAGGTGGCCAATGTCGGCCTGACGGAAGCGGAAGCGCGCCAGCAGGGCTACGAGGTAAAGGTCGGCAAATTCAGTTTCAAACCGTTGGGGAAAGCGCTCGTCCACGGCGAAAACGACGGCTTTGTCAAGGTGGTGGCCGATGCGAAGACCAACGACCTTTTGGGCGTGCACATGATCGGCCCCCACGTGACGGACATGATTTCCGAAGCGGGACTGGCCCGCGTCCTGGACGCCGCTCCGTGGGAAATCGGCCATGCCATACACCCGCATCCGACCCTGTCCGAAGCGCTCATGGAAGCGGCGCTGGCAGTGGACGGCAAGGCGATTCACATTTAGCGCGAATAGCAAGGAGGGTATCCGACGATGACAACCAAGCGTCATGAACAAGTGGGCTTGACGGACGCGCAGGTGCTGGACATGTACTATTACATGCTCCTGGCGCGCAAGATTGACGAGCGCCAATGGCTGCTGAACCGGGCGGGCAAGGTGCCGTTCGTCATTTCCTGCCAGGGGCAGGAAGCGGCGCAGGTGGGAGCGGCCTTTGCCCTGCAGAAGGGAAAGGACTACCTCTGCCCGTATTACCGCGACCTCGGCGTGGTGCTGGTCTTTGGACAGACGGCGCGCGACTGCATGCTGTCGGCGTTCGCCAAGGCGGAAGACCCGAACAGCGGCGGCCGGCAGATGCCCGGTCACTTCGGCGGTAAGAAGTGGAACATCCTGACCGGATCCAGCCCGGTGACGACGCAGGTGCCGCACGCAGTGGGCATCGCGCTGGCCGGCAAAATGCAGAAAAAGGACTTCGTCGTCTACACGTCGTTCGGCGAAGGCTCCAGCAACCAGGGGGACTTCCACGAAGGGGCCAACTTTGCCGGCGTTCACAAGCTGCCCGTCATCTTCTTCTGCGAGAACAACAAGTACGCCATCTCTGTGCCGTTGAAAAAACAGCTCGCCTGCGAAAGCGTGGCGGACCGCGCGATCGGATACGGCTTTCCGGGCGTCAGCGTGGACGGCAACGACCCGATTGAAGTGTACCGGGTGATGAAGGAAGCGGTGGAGCGGGCCCGCTCCGGCGGAGGTCCGACGCTGATCGAAGCGGTCATGTACCGCCTCGTCCCCCACTCCAGCGACGACGACGACCGCACCTACCGGACGCGTGAAGAAGTGGAAGAAGCGAAGAAAAAAGACCCGATCCTGCTGTTCGGCCAATACCTGAAAGAGGTGGGCCTGATGGATGAGAACAAGGAGCAGGACTTGCTGGCCCGCGTGCAGATGGAAGTGGACGAGGCGACGGAGTACGCGGAAAACGCGCCTTATCCGGCGCCGGAATCGACGCTCACGCACGTGTACGGGGAATAAGGGGGTATCCAGATGGCAGTCATTTCGTTTATTGATGCGATTACCATGGCGATGCGCGAGGAAATGAGGCGCGATCCCAACGTGTTCATTCTCGGAGAGGACGTCGGCGTGCGCGGCGGCGTGTTTCGCGCCACCGTCGGTCTGATCGAAGAGTTTGGCGAAGAGCGCGTCATCGACACGCCTCTGGCGGAATCGGCCATCGTCGGCGTGGGGATCGGGGCCGCGGCGTACGGCATGCGCCCGATCGCCGAGATCCAGTTCGCCGACTTCATCATGCCGGCCGTCAACCAGATCGTCAGCGAAGCGGCGAAAATGCGCTACCGGTCCAACGGCGACTGGTACTGCCCGATCACGATCCGCGCCCCATTTGGCGGCGGCGTGCACGGAGCGCTGTACCACTCCCAGTCCGTGGAAGCGCTGTTTACCAACGTGCCCGGCCTGAAAGTGGTGGCGCCGTCCACGCCGTACGACGCCAAAGGCCTGCTGAAAGCGGCCATCCGCGACGACGACCCCGTCCTCTTTTTCGAGCACAAGCGCTGCTACCGCCTGATCAAAGGGGAAGTGCCCGAGGAGGATTACGTCCTGCCGATCGGCAAGGCGGACGTCAAGCGGGAAGGGACGGACATCACGGTGATTTCGTACGGGCTGACGCTCCACTTCTGCCTGCAGGCGGCGGAAAAGCTGGCCGAAGAAGGCATCAGCGCCCATGTGCTGGATCTGCGCACGCTGTATCCGCTGGACAAGGAAGCGATTGCGGAAGCGGCCGCCAAGACGGGCAAGGTGCTGATCGTCCACGAAGACAACAAGGAAGGCGGCGTCGGCGCGGAAGTGGCTGCCGTGATCGCCGAACAATGTCTGTTTGACCTGGATGCGCCGATCAAGCGCCTGTGCGGCCCTGACGTTCCGGCCATGCCGTACAGTCCGCCGATGGAGAAGTTTTTCATGCTCAACCCGGACAAAGTGCTGGAAGCGATGCGGGAACTGGCGCATTTTTAAGGGGTTCAATAAGGCGATAGGAGGACCGTGGACATGGCAACAAAAGTGCTAATGCCCCAGCTTGGCGAAAGCGTGACCGAAGGCACCATCACCAAATGGCTGGTGAAGGTGGGAGATGTGGTCAAGAAATACGATCCGTTGGCCGAAGTGACCACGGACAAGGTAAATGCGGAAGTGCCGTCCACCGTCTCCGGTCGGGTAACGGAGATCGTCGTGCCCGAGGGAGAGACGGTGGCAGTGGGGACGCTGATCCTGTACATCGAAGAGGAGGGCGTCGCGGCTGAGCCGCAGGCCCCGGCGGCAGCGGAGCCCGTCGCGGCAGCAGCGCCCGCAGCTCCGGCCAAGCCCGTCAGCGCGACGCCGAAAGCCCCGTCCCAACCGGCAGCGGCCGCCGAACGGCAGGGCGGCAAGCAGCGCTATTCGCCGGCGGTGCTGCGATTGGCGCAGGAACACGGGATCGACCTGTCCCGCGTCAACGGAACCGGACTGGGCGGACGGGTGACGCGCAAAGACGTGCAGGCGATCATCGACGCGGGCGGCCAGCCGCCGGCAGCGGCCGAGACCCCGGCAGCGGCGGCACCTGCCCAGCGGCCTATGGAAGCTTCGGCGGTAAGCACTCCGTCCGCCCAGCCCGCTGCGCCGGCCGCCTCCGCTGCGGCGTCGGCAGGCGCGAGCGCCTTTGACATCCCGGTGGCGGCGGGTGATCAGATCATCCCGGTGACGCCCGTGCGCAGGACGATTGCCAACCGGATGGTGCAGAGCAAACACGAAGCCCCTCACGCTTGGACGATGGTGGAAGTGGACGTGACCAACCTGGTCAACTTCCGCAATCAGGTCAAAGAGGAGTTCAAGCGCAAGGAAGGGGTAAACCTCACCTTCCTGCCGTTTTTCATCAAGGCCGTGGTGGAAGCGCTCAAGGAATACCCGATGCTCAACTCCACCTGGGCGGGCGACAAGATCATCGTCAGGAAAAACATCAACATCTCCATCGCCGTGGCGACGGAGGAGGCGCTGTTCGTGCCCGTGATCAAGGACGCGGACCAAAAGTCGATTCTCGGCATCGCCAAATCGATCGAGGATCTGGCGGCCCGCACGCGCGCCGGCAAACTGACGGTGGAAGACATGACAGGCGGCACATTCACGGTGAACAACACCGGCTCGTTCGGCTCCGTTCTGTCCATGCCGATCATCAACGCCCCGCAGGCGGCCATTCTCAGCGTGGAGGCGATCGTCAAACGGCCGGTGGTGATCGACGACATGATCGCCATCCGTTCGATGGTGAACCTTTGCCTCTCGCTGGACCACCGCGTGCTGGACGGCCTCGTCTGCGGCCGCTTCCTGCAAAGCGTCAAGCAGAAGCTGGAGGCCATCGGCCCGGACACCAAACTGTACTAGCCAACGCGACACAAGGCCAGATTCCCACAGGAATCTGGCCTTTCTCATGTTTGCTGAATTTTTGTGTAACCATTTTGTAACCTTTTGCCTGCTTCCGTCGTCATACCATAATGAACCGGTTGGGTTTACCATTTTCCGATGAACAGATTCCCTCTGTTTCGTATTTATGGTAAACTGATAGCGGTTCGACAAAAAGAGAGTGTGAAAGATTACGAGAAGCATGGGAGGACGAACATGGAGAAGAGCAAGAAGACACTTCCAATCGTGTTGGCTACTGCGCTTGTATCCACGCCGCTGATGGTGACCCCGCCATCCGCATATGCAATCGACGACCTGTACGTTGACCCTGAGGACGATACGGCTGGCGAAGAAAGCGCGTATACGATCGAGTTCACGCTGGAAAAAGACTTGAAGAAGGGCGACATCATCTACATCAGGTTTGACAAGGACTTTGACATCGATTCCGACATTGATGAAGACGATATCGATGCCAATGTGGATATTAAGAAAGTCGCAGTCTCCGGCAGAACGATCGAGATCACCGTTGACGAAGCCGTGGATGCGGGAGAGGATATCTCCATCGACATCGACAGCGGCATCACCAACCCGGATGACGAGGATACCTACATCGTCTCCGTGAAAACGTCCAGGGAAACCTGGGAAGACTACGAGGTCGACATCTACGACGACAGCTCAAGTTCGGGCAAGAGCAGCGAATTTGACGTGTCCATCAACCGCACGACAGAAGGTGACACGGCCAAATACGAATTGGGCCCGATCAAGTTGAAGGACAAACTAACCAAAGGCGATTGGGTCACCGTCTACTTCCCGGATGAAGACATGCTGCCGAGCAAAATTAGCACGGACGATGTGGACATCAACGAGTATGAACCCGACGACGTCAGAATTTCCGGCAAGAAAGTGGAACTCAAGGTGCCGTCCAAAGCCGCCGGCAGCAAATCATTGACCATCACGTTCTATGAAGCTGCGGGAATTGAGAATCCCGATGCAGACGACGACTACGTTATCGAAGTCAAATGGGATGGCACTACATACAAATCGGAAAAATTTGAAATCAAACGTTCCAGCTCCAGTTCGACCAGCGGTTCGGGGGACTTCAGTATTACCCTGTCCGACTCCGGTGTGGGAGCGCGTTCCAGCTATACGTTTGAAGCCGACTTTGGCAGCAAGAAGCTGAATTCCGACAGCGACGTAATCATCGAATTCCCGTCCGCCGACATGGTCCCGGGCTATCTCAATCCGTCCGACTTTTCCATTAACGGCAAAACACCGCGCAAGGTGGCGCCGTCCGGCAACAAAATCTACCTGACCACGCCGTACAGCTTCACCTCTTCCAGCAAAGTCAAGGTGGACATCTCGTACGATGCCTGGCTGACCAATCCGAAAACGGCGGGAAGCTACCAGTTGAAGATGACGGTGGACGGCAAAACGATCACGTCCAAACCTTTCACCATCTCGGGTACGTCGGTCACGCCGGCACCGACGCCGACACCGAACCCGGCTCCGGCAGCGGGCACGCCTGCCCAGGTCAACAACAGCACGTCCACCATCACGCTGACCAACACGGCCGTGGGCAAACCGACCGGCGTCAACATCGCGATCAAGGGCGTGACGATGCCGCTGTACAAGCAGCGCGACTTCATCGAGATCGTGTTCCCGGCCGGCTACCGCGTACCTGCCTACATCGCTCCGGCGAACGTGACGGTAAATGGCGTCGCTGCCAACTTCGTCGCCGTTCGCGGTCAAAATGTGCTGGTCTATCCGGCGCAGGACATTCCGGCTGGCGGCGCAGCCAATGTCGTGATCGGCGCAGGCGCCAACATCATTAACCCGTCGGTGAAAAACGCGTACAGCATCAGCGTGTTTACGTCTGAGGAAAAAGGCCTGCTGTTTGCCCGTGCCGTCGGCGTAGGCATGCCGGCACCGGCGCAAAACCCGGCAACGCCGCAGCCGCAGCCGCAACCGCAGCCTGCGGTGACCGTTCCGGCAAACGCGGCGCTGTTTAAACTGAACACGCCGTCGTTCACGCTGCACGGCAAGAGCTACCCGCTGCAGGCGGCGCCATACCTGGCCAACGGCAGCACGACAATGGTTCCGGCGCAGTTCTTTAAAGAAGCGCTGGCGCTGACCACCATCTGGAACAACAATACCGTAACGATTGTCAGCGGCACGAACCAGATCAAACTCACGGTTGGCGCCAAGACAGCCCGTGTCGGCGGCAAGGAAGTAACCCTGCCCGCGCCTGTCGTGCTGAAAAACAACATGCCGATGATCCCGATCCGTTTCGTGACGGATTCGCTCGGCTACAAAGTGGGCTGGGATGCCAAAACGTCCAGCGTGTACGTCTACCGCTAATCCCCAGCGGCGCATGAAAAACCCCCTTCCAATGCGGAAGGGGGTTTTCCGTTGTACGGGGCTGGATGCCGCCTGCCTGTCTACGGCTGAAAGTAGAAAAACATCGGGACGACCAGCGAAATCACCAGCACGATTACCAACACTTTGGCAAACAGGGACTGATTCCTCATCGTAACTACCTCCTGAACCGGGCCTTGCAAAAATTACTTCACGAAAAGTGGAAATTGTCGCGTTATTGTGTACTTCGCTGTGCTAGAATTGGAAGGGGGAGCCTTTCCTTCCTCCTTGCCAATTACACAGGAAACGGGGGTTGACCGGTGACTACAAAAGATTGTACCGAACTGTACCGGAAGTGGCAACAGGAGCTGGCCGCGCGTCTGGCAAAGACGCCGGAGCGCAAACAGCGCTTTGCCACCTCGTCGGATATTGAGATAGATCCGCTGTACGTGCCGGATCCGATTGATGACGCTTACATGGAAAAAATTGGGTTCCCGGGCGAATATCCCTATACCCGCGGCGTTCAGCCCAACATGTACCGCGGCCGTCTGTGGACGATGCGCCAATACGCCGGATTCGGTTCGGCGGAGGAGACCAACAAGCGCTTTCGTTATCTGCTGGAACAGGGACAAACCGGGCTCAGCGTGGCCTTTGACCTGCCGACCCAGATCGGGTACGACTCCGACGATCCGATGGCGGCTGGCGAGGTGGGCAAGGTGGGGGTCGCGATCGATTCGCTGGAGGACATGGAGACCCTGCTGGCGGGAATTCCGCTCGACAAGGTCAGCACGTCGATGACGATCAACGCGCCCGCTTCCGTGCTGCTGGCGATGTACATCGCCGTGGCGGAAAAGCAGGGGGTGCCGTCGGAAAAGCTGTCGGGCACGATTCAAAACGACATTCTCAAGGAGTACATCGCGCGAGGCACGTACATCTTTCCGCCGAAGCCGTCGATGCGGCTGATCACCGACATCTTTGCCTACTGCGCCAAACACGTGCCCAAGTGGAACACCATTTCCATCAGCGGCTACCACATTCGGGAGGCCGGGTCCACCGCCGTGCAGGAAGTCGCCTTTACCCTCGCGGACGGCATGGCCTACGTGGAAGCGGCGCTGCGGGCCGGATTGGACATCGATCAGTTTGCGCCGCAGTTGTCGTTTTTCTTCAACGGGCACAATCACTTCTTTGAAGAGATCGCGAAGTTCCGCGCGGCACGCCGGATGTGGGCGCGCCTGATGCGGGAGCGCTACGGGGCCAAGAATCCGAAGTCCTGGCAGTTCCGCGTCCACACCCAGACGGGCGGTTCGACGCTGACCGCGCAGCAGCCGGACAACAACATCGTGCGCGTGACCATACAGGCCCTGGCCGCGGTGCTGGGCGGCACGCAAAGCCTGCACACCAACTCGCGCGACGAGGCGCTCGCCCTGCCGACGGAGGAATCGGCGCGGATTGCGCTGCGGACGCAGCAAATCATCGCGTTTGAGAGCGGCGTGACCGACACCGTCGATCCCCTGGCCGGTTCGTACTACGTCGAGTACCTGACCGACCAGATCGAGTCCAGAGCGCTGGAATATCTGGAAAAAATCGAACAGATGGGCGGGGCGGTGGCCGCCGTGGAAGCGGGCTACATGCAGCGAGAAATTCAAAAGCAGGCCTATGAAACGCAGCGGAAGATCGAATCGGGCGAAGAAAAAGTGGTCGGCATGAACTGCTTTCAACTGGAAAACGAGCCGCAGCCCGAGCTGCTCCGCGTCGATCCGGCCTTGGGCCGCAAACAAAAGGAGCGCCTGGATGCGCTGCGGGCGCGTCGTGACAATCTCATTGTCGAGCAAACGCTCAATCGGCTGCGGGCAGGCGCGGAGGGGACGGAAAACCTCATGCCGCTGATTTTGGAGTGTGTCCGAAGCTACGCCACCATCGGCGAAATCTGCGGCGTGCTGCGCGAGGTGTTCGGCGAGTACCGCGCCGTGTAGGAACAGCCGCTGTCAAGGATTCACAGTGAACAAGGGGGATCAACATGGAACGAACCATTCGCGTACTGGTAGCCAAACCGGGGCTGGACGGCCATGACCGCGGCGCTTTGGTGGTCGCGCAAGCGCTGCGGGACGAGGGCATGGAAGTGGTCTATACCGGGCTGCGGCAAACGCCCGCGCAGATTGTCAGCGCCGCCATACAGGAGGACGTGGACGTCATCGGCCTGTCGTGTCTGTCGGGCGCCCACAACGAGCTGTTTCCGGAAGTGGTGCGCCTGCTCAGGGAACAGGGGGCGGACGACATACTCGTCATCGGCGGCGGGGTCATTCCGCAGGAGGACATTCCCTATCTGAAATCGCAGGGGATCGCCGAGGTCTTTACTCCGGGGACGCCGACGCGGGTGACAGCCGATTTCATCCGCTCCCAGGTAAAGCGCAAACGGATGAGCCTGCAGCCCGCTCCCAACAAAATCGCCCACATCGGCATCGCCGTCAAAAGCCTGGAGGATGCCCTGCCGTTCTACACGGAGCAGTTGGGGCTGCCGCTGCTGGGGACGGAAGAGGTGGCTTCGGAACAGGTGCGAGTGGCGTTTTTGGGGATCGGCGAGAGCCGCATCGAGCTCCTGGAGCCGAGCGGTCCGGACAGCCCGATCGCCCGTTTCATCGAAAAGCGGGGAGAAGGCATTCATCACATTGCCCTCGACGTGGACGATGTGAACGAGCGCTTGCTCCGCCTGCGCGAAAACGGCGTTCCGCTGATCCATGAAACGGCCAAGCCGGGTGCCCACGGTGCGCAGATTGCTTTCCTGCACCCCAAGGGGGCGCATGGCGTCCTGTACGAACTGTGTCAGGGTCCGGCAGCATCCGAGAGCAAGGAGGAAGCGGCACATGAATGAAGCGATGTACGAAAAAATAGACGACATGTACGAACGGAAGCGGAAGGTGGAGATGGGCGGCGGCGACGAAAAAATCGCCGCCCAGCACAACCGGGGCAAACTGACGGCCAGGGAACGGCTTGACATCCTGCTCGATCCGGACAGTTTCGTGGAACTGCAGCCGTTCGTCAAACACCGGGCCACCCACTTCGGCATGGACAAGCTGGAGGCGCCAGGCGAAGGCGTGGTCACCGGTTACGGCAGGATCAACGGACGCCTGGTGTACGTGTTTGCCCAGGACTTCACCGTCTTTGGCGGAGCCCTGGGAGAAATGCACGCCAGAAAGATCGCCAACATCATGGATTTGGCGGCGAAAAACGGCGCCCCGATCATCGGCCTGAACGACTCCGGCGGCGCGCGGATCCAGGAAGGGGTCGTCTCCCTGGACGGGTACGGCCATATTTTTTACCGCAATTCCATTTATTCCGGGGTTGTCCCGCAAATCTCCGTGATTCTCGGTCCGTGCGCGGGCGGGGCGGTGTATTCGCCGGCCATTACCGACTACGTCTTTATGGTGGAGAAGACGTCGCAGATGTTCATCACCGGCCCCAAGGTGATCGAGACGGTCACCGGCGAAAAAATCTCCAGCGAAGACCTGGGCGGCGCCTCGGTGCATTCCGCCATCAGCGGCAACGCCCATTTCACGGCGGAGACGGAAGAGGACGTGCTGCAACAGGTGCGCCGCCTGCTCGCCTTTCTTCCGCAAAACTACCGCGAGGAACCCCCGCGCCTCCCGTACGAGGGGGACCCGGGCGACTGGCTGGAAGAGCTGATCGAGTTGGTACCCGTGGCCGGAACGAAAGTGTACGACGTGAAAAAAGTGCTGGAGAAAGTGGTGGACCACGGCGATTTTCTGGAGGTGCAGCCCAATTTTGCCCGCAACATTGTGGTCGGCTTCGGCCGCATCAACGGACAAAGCGTGGGGTTGATCGCCAACCAGCCCAAAGTGATGGCCGGCGGGTTGGACATCGATTCCTCGGACAAGCTGGCCCGGTTTATCCGCACCTGCGACGCGTTTAACGTGCCGCTGATCACGTTTGTGGACGTCACCGGCTTTTTCCCGGGCATCAATCAGGAGCACGGCGGAATCATCCGCCACGGGGCGAAAATCCTGTACGCCTATTCGGAAGCGACCGTGCCGAAGATCAGCGTCATCACGCGCAAGGCGTACGGAGGAGCGTACGTCGCGCTCAACTCCAAGGCGATCGGTGCAGATGTGGTCTACGCCTGGCCGAACGCGGAGATTGCCGTGATGGGCCCGGAGGGGGCGGCCAACGTCATCTTCGCCCGGGACATCGAGCAAAGCGACGATCCGGCCGCCACACGGCAGGCGAAGATCGCCGAATACCGCGAGAAATTTGCCAATCCGTACGTCGCGGCGGAGCACGGCATGGTGGACGACGTGATCGATCCGCGGGAGACGCGCAAGTACCTGAAGCTGTCGCTGGAGATGCTGAAGAACAAACAGGAGCAGCGGCCCGCCAAGAAACACGGAAACATCCCGCTGTGATCCGTTTGTTTGGCGGAAGAGTCCCGTACTTTTGAATGTTCAGGCAGTCGGCCGGACGGTTTGCGGGAATGCATGGTAGAAAAAAATTTTTTGCGGTATACTGGTACATGTGGGTAATTGGCAAGGAATGTGAATCCTCCCGGCCCGAGCGGCAGCAGCGTGCGGCATGAGGAGAAAAGCCAGGACACGGCCGCATCGGTGGTGCGGCGGACCGGGGTTCCCGCAAAAATCTGGGCCCTGCCGGCTGCGGAGCAATCATCGCGAAGCGGCAGGCCATCTTTCAGGGAGGAATCGGGTGTGATCAACCAGGAACGATTGCTGAACGAGTTTCTGGAGCTCGTCCAAATCGACAGCGAGACCAAACATGAGGCGGCCATTGCCAAGGTGCTGAAGGAAAAATTGACGGACCTGGGCTTTACGGTGCAGGAAGACGACGCGGCTGCCAAAACAGGCCACGGCGCCAACAACCTGATCGCGACGCTGGAGGGCACCGCCCCAGGGCCGACCATTCTGTTCAGCAGCCACATGGACACGGTCGTGCCGGGCAGCGGCATCAAACCGCAGGTGCGCGACGGTTACGTCTATTCCGACGGGACCACCATTCTCGGCGCTGACGACAAGGCCGGCATCGCCGCGATTTTTGAAGCGATGCGCACGCTGAAGGAGCAAAATTTGCCGCATCCGACGATCCAGGTCGTGCTCACGGTGGGCGAAGAGTCCGGCCTCGTCGGTTCCCGCGCCATGGACGCCAGCCTGCTGAAGGCGGAAATGGGCTTTATCCTGGATTCCGAGGGACCGGTGGGCAAGATCACCGTCGCCGGAGCGGGTCAGTATCGGATTGTGACGAAAATCTACGGCAAGGCCGCACACGCCGGCGTCAATCCGGAGGACGGCATCAGCGCCATCACCGTCGCCAGCAAGGCCATCTCCCGCATGCCGCTCGGCCGCATCGACGCGGACACGACCGCCAATGTAGGCCGCTTTGAAGGCGGCAAGGCGTACAACATCGTGACCGACTACGTGGAAGTCTGGTCCGAGGCGCGCAGCCTGGTGATGGACAAGCTGGAGGCGCAGGTGAAAAAGATGACCACCGCCTTTGAAGAAGCGGCGGCGGAAATGGGGGCACGCTGCGAAAACGACGTGATCTTCATGTATCACGGCTACAAATACAGCGAAGAGACCCCGGTGGTGCAAAAGGCGATCGCCGCCGTGAAGCGCATCGGCCGCGAACCGGAGCTGATTGCCAGCGGCGGCGGCAGCGACGGCAACATTTTCAACGGATTCGGCATTCCGAGCGTCAACTTCGGCATTGGGTACGAAGAAATCCATACGAAAAACGAGCGCATGCCGATTGCGGAACTGAACAAGGCAGCGGAACTGGTGCTGGCGATCATCGCCGAAGTGCTGGAATAAGGAGCGCGGTGTGCGGGCCGGGATACCTGACAGGGGTCCCGGCCATTTTTTGTGCGCGTGCGAGCGGTGCAAGGGAAAGGGTGGCCATGCCGCTTACGCGAAAGGACGCTCATCCCGGGAACATCTCGACGATTGGGACAAGCCATGCCGAACATAGACTGAACATGAGAAGACCCCTGAAACAAAGAAGGGGAGGAGGGGAGTGACATGCTTCGCGTGGCAGTGGGGATGGTGACAGAGGTACGGGAGAAGCGGCCGGGCGTGCAGATCCTGGAAGTGCGCCTGCACGACAGCGGCCTCGCCGAGCCGGCCGTCTCGTTTTTCGACGAGGAGTTCGCCGCGGGCGACGAGGTTCTGGTGAACACGACCGCCGTTCGGCTTCAACTGGGAACGGGCGGGTTCCACATCGTCATGGGGAAAACGGGGAGAACCGTCGAAACGGATCTGTCCCCAGGGGCATGGGGACACGTGATGAAAATGCGCTATGCGCCCTCGCAGCTCGCCGTCGATACGGTGGAAGAGCAGGACAGCCCGTATCACGAACGGTTCCGGGATGAGTCGCTTTCGCTGGAGGGAACACCTGTGCTGATCGGTGAACTGCACAGCCTGCTTCCGGCAGCCGCAGCGGCGGTCGCATGGGCGGCACCGGAAAAACGCCTGGTGTACGTGATGCCGGACGCCGCTTCGCTGCCGATCGCCCTGAGCCGACAGGTGGCGCGCCTGAAGTCGGCAGGCGTGCTGGCGGCAACCGTCACCACGGGACACGCCTGGGGCGGCGACCGGGAAACCGTGACAATCCACAACGGCCTCTTGGCGGCCCGGCATGTGGAACGGGCGGACGTGATCCTGTGCTTTCTCGGCCCGGGTGTGACCGGAACAGGAACGCCGCTGGGCTTTTCGGGCATGCAGTTGGCGGAGGTGATTCACGCCGTTTCCCTTTTGGGAGGCGTCCCCTTTTTCATCCCCCGTCTCAGCTTTGCCGATCCCCGCGAACGCCACTTTGGCGTCAGCCATCACTCGCGGACCGTCCTTGGCCGATTTGCGCTGCGGCCGGTGCTTTTGGTGGTGCCCGCATTTGGCGACGGGCGCGACGACATTGTGCGCAGCCAAACGGCCGATCTGATCCGCGGCGGCAGCCACGTGCCCGTGAGCGGCCCGGCACCGGATCATGGGCATCTGGAGCGGTTGGAGCGGACCTTTGGCCTGTCGTTTGTCACCATGGGCAGGCACTGGCGGGAAGATCCGGCCCCGTTTCAGGCGGCTGTTCTGGCCGGGGACCTCGCGGTGCGGAGCGCTCCCTTTTTGGCCGGGTGTGCTAGCGGCGGGAAACACCGCTGCGTCGGGCCAGATACTCTTGCAGCGTTAGCTCTTTTTTTGACCAGGAGCGGAGTGTAGCGCGGATTTCCCACACTTTGCCGACCATGCGCAGCTGCTTTTCGCTTACATAGGTTTTCATCCCTGTACGCCTCCGATACAATAAGGGTGGACAAGCGTCTTGCTCCCAACTTATGAGGCAGCCGGACGCGTTTAGAACCAGACCCTGCGAAAAAGGATGATGAGCGTGAGCGATCAAGACCGTTTTTACGAAAAGACCATCAGCAGCCAGCCGATTTACGACGGACGGATTATCAAGGTAAAGGTGGATGAGGTGCTGCTGCCCAACGGCAAGACGGCAAAGCGGGAAATTGTCAACCACCAGGGAGCGGTGGCGGTTCTGCCGCTGACGACGGACGGCAGGATGGTGGCCGTGCGCCAGTTCCGCAAACCGCTGGAGCGGACCATCGTGGAGATTCCGGCAGGCAAGCTGGAGCCAGGAGAAGAGCCGCTTGCCTGCGCCAAGCGCGAACTGGAAGAAGAGACGGGGTATCAGGCCGCCAAGTACGACCACCTCAGCTCGTTCTACACCTCACCGGGGTTTGCCGACGAAATCATGCACCTCTATGTGGCCACCGGCTTGACAAAAGGGGAAAGCCGACCCGACGAGGACGAGTTTGTCGAGGTGCTGGAGCTGACGCTGGAAGAGGCGAAAGAACTGCATCGCACGGGAGAGATTTGCGACGCCAAGACCGTCGCGGCACTGTTTGCCTGGGAGAATCGGGTGCTGCATGAACGGGGTTGACAGCCGCCTGCCGCGCTACTTCTGTGACATGCACATCCACATCGGCGGAACGAACAGCGGCAAACCGGTCAAAATCACCGCGTCCCGGCAGATGACCCTGACGCGGATTCTGGAAGAAGCGTCCGAGCGGAAAGGCATGGACGTCATCGGGATCATCGACGCTCACGCCCCGGAGGTGCAGGAGGAGCTGATCGGCCTGCTGGAAAAGGGAGCGGCGGAAGAGCACAGGGACGGCGGCGTTCAGTACAAGCAGACCCTGCTGATTCTCGGATGCGAGGTGGAGATTAAGGAACCGGGACGGGGAGAGGCCCATTTCCTCTGTTACCTGCCGAGCGTGGGGGACATGCGGCTCTTCACCGACTGGCTCTCCCGCCGCTGCAAAAACGTCCATCTCAGCTCCCAGCGGATCGGCGCCACACTGCGGGAACTGCAGGAGAGGGTCGCCGAAGGGGGCGGCGTGCTGGTTCCGGCCCATATTTTCACGCCGCACAAAGGCTTGTACGGAAGCTGCACCGATTCGCTCGCGGAGGTGGCGGATCCCTCGCTGATCCCCGCCGTCGAACTGGGGCTCAGCGCCAATACGGACATGGCCGACCGGTTGACGGAACTGCATGACAAGACGTTCCTGACCAATTCCGACGCCCATTCGCTGGCGAAAATCGGCCGCGAGTACCAGGCGATCGCCATGGGCGAACGCTCGTTTCGGGAGTGGAAACGGGCCCTGCGCAGGGAAGCGGGGAGAGGCGTCGCGGTCAACTACGGTCTTCATCCGCAGTTGGGGAAATACCATCAGACCGCGTGCCAATCGTGCCAGTCGACGCTTCCGGCGGACGCCGTTGGCCGCTGTCCGCAGTGCGGCTTCAAACGGGTGGTCCGGGGTGTCTTTGACCGGATCGAACAGTTGGCTGATTGTCCGCCCGGCGTCCATCCGCCGTTTCGTCCACCGTACGTGGAGCAGGTGCCGCTGGAGTTTATCCCCGGAGTCGGCCCCAGGCTGCGGGACAGGCTGTACCGCGCGTTTGGGACGGAGATGAACATTCTTCACCGGGTCGGCAGGGAGGAGTTGGCCGGCGTCGTCGGCGAGCGGATTGCGGACCTGATCGTCCAGGCCAGGGAAGGACGGCTGAACGTCAAGGCCGGAGGAGCCGGCACGTACGGCAGGATCGTGACGGCGGGCAAGGCATAGGCGCCCGGGTTTCCGCATAAGCTGTACAGTAATCAGCGTTGCGGGAGGGGAACCGGCGTGCGGGCAAGAGTCGGACAAACAATCCAGGCATATGCGAAAGACCATCAGTCGCTTTACTGGTTCACGATCGTACTGTTTGCGATGGGCATTATTTTTGGAGCCGTGATCGTCAATTCCTTGCCGCTTTCCCAGAGGCAGGAGCTGTTCGGCTTTCTGCAGTACTTTTTCAACAATCTCGGCAGCCAGGGCATTCCCGAGCCGACGGCCCACTTCCAGCAGGCGTTCGGCCACTACGCGAAAACGGTGGGGATCCTGTGGGTGCTGGGGCTGTCCATCATCGGCCTGCCGATGATCCTTCTGCTGCTGTTTCTCAAAGGGGTGGTCGTCGGATTTACGGTCGGCTTTCTGGTGAATCAGCTTCAGTGGCACGGCGTGACGCTGGCGCTGGCGGGCGTGCTGCCGCAAAATCTGCTGGTGGTGCCGGCCCTCTTTATCGTCGGGGTGAGCGGCATCTCGTTTTCCCTGCGGCTGATCAAGACGCGGCTCCTGAGCAAACGGGACGTGATTCTGCCCCACTTCGTCGGCTACACCGTGCTGGTCGTCGCCATGCTGGCCGTCCTGACGGTGGCGGCGCTGTTCGAGACGTTCGTTTCCCCCAGGTTGATGCAGATGGTGCTTAATTAAGAATAATTCTCATCTAATAACGTATGCATTTGACTTCTGGAACACCCCTCTACTATAATAGGAGCAGGTTTCATGCGAGCGGGGAGGGGCACTTATGTTGGAAGAAAAGTTAGAGAAGATCAAGCAGCAACTACATTCCCAGAACTATAAACTGACGCCACAACGTGAAGCCACTGTTCGCGTTTTACTGGAAAACGAGGAAGATCACCTGAGTGCGGAAGACGTCTACCTCTTGGTCAAGGAAAAAGCCCCGGAAATCGGTCTCGCCACGGTGTATCGGACCCTGGAACTGTTGAGCGAGCTGAAGATCATTCACAAGATGAACTTCGGCGACGGGGTGGCCCGCTACGATCTGCGCGACGACAACGCCGAGTACCACCACCACCACCTGATCTGCCTGAACTGCGGCACGGTGGATGAGATCTTTGAAGACCTGCTTGTCTCCGCAGAGGAAAAGGTCAAGAATGTTTACAACTTTTATATTACCGACCATCGGCTCACCTTCTACGGCATTTGCCATCGCTGCATTGACAAGGTGAATGTGGAGGACTTCAAATAGAAAAACTTCTCTGTGACGGAGAAGTTTTTCTTTTTTTCCCGCGCCGGGTTATGGAGCGGGACGTCCGGTGGCATGATAAGGAAAGCGCAACGCGAGCCACAGGAGGCGAATGAGTGATGATCATCGGGGTGCCAAAGGAAATCAAGGACAACGAAAACCGCGTGGGGCTGACCCCCGCCGGAGTGAGCGCATACAAACAGGCGGGCCATCGCGTGCTGGTCGAGACGCAGGCGGGGACCGGTTCCGGTTTTTCCGACGAAGACTTTTCCGCGGCCGGCGCGGAGATCCTCGGCAGCGCCAAGGAGGTATGGCAGCAGGCGGAAATGATCTGCAAGGTGAAAGAACCGCTGCCCGCCGAATATGGGTTCTTTCGCGAAAACCTGATCTTGTTTACCTATCTGCATCTGGCGCCGGAGCGGGAGCTGACCGAGCAGCTTTGCGCCAAGAAAGTGGTGGCGATCGCCTACGAGACGATCCAGACCGATGACGGTTCCCTGCCGCTGTTGATGCCGATGAGCGAGGTGGCCGGCCGCATGTCGGTGCAGATCGGCGCGCAGTTCCTGGAAAAGCCGCACGGAGGCAAGGGGGTCCTGCTGGGGGGCGTCCCCGGTGTCACGCCGGCCAACGTGGTCATCGTCGGCGGCGGCATCGTCGGGACCAATGCAGCCAAAATGGCGGTCGGCCTGGGGGCGCAGGTGACGATTCTCGACATCAACGCCAACCGGCTGCGCGAACTGGACGATCTGTTCCAGGGACGGCTGCGGACGCTGATGTCCAACCAGTACAACATCGCGCAGGCAGTGAAGGAAGCCGACCTCCTGATCGGGGCCGTCCTGATCCCCGGATCGCGGGCGCCCAAGCTGGTGACGGAGGAGATGGTCAAGTCGATGTCTCCCGGATCGGTCATCGTCGACGTGGCGATCGATCAGGGGGGCTCGATCGAGACGGTGGACCGGATTACCACGCACAGTGAACCGACATACGTCAAACACGGCGTCGTCCACTACGCGGTGGCCAACATGCCGGGAGCGGTGCCGCGCACGTCGACAATCGCCCTGAGCAATGTTACAATACCCTACGGCCTGCAGTTGGCGAACAAAGGGTATCGCGCCGCCATCGCGCAAAACCGGGCGCTCGCCCGCGGTGTCAACGTGCTGAACGGCCACGTGGTGTACGAAGCGGTGGCCACATCGCTGAATCTGCCGTATGTGCCGCTGGATGACGCGCTGCACGACCTGCCGGTGTAGCGTTCAGAATGGAGCGGGGGACAGGCGCATATACTGGAGGTAACACGGAAGCGGGGAGGATTGTCATCGATGCGATTTCCGTTTCGGCGGCTGATGGAGATACTCCGGTTTTTCCTCCTATTCGTTACCTGCACGCTGTTGTCCTACGGGATCATCAGCCTGCTGTCCGACAGGTTCATGCCAGGCGATCCCTACCGCGAACCGCACGGCAATGCCGTCAAAGTGGTGAAGCTGATCAATGCCCAGGGGTCCGAAGATTGGGACGGGTACCTGGCCCGGCTGCAGTTGTTTTACCTGACGGGAGAGTAACGGTCACCTTTTTCGCGGGAAAAAAGAGGACTTTTCCGCTCCGCGTGGAAAGCATAACAAGACACTTACCTGAAGGGGAACAGCTTCATGGACATGCTGATCGATCAATTCATCCATTTCCTTGCTGTGGAAAAGGGGCTGTCGCCCAATACGCTCGAATCGTATCAGCGGGATATGGTTGCCTATACGGCTTACCTGCAGGAGCAGGGGGTGAACCGTATCGAGGACTCCACGCGGAGCCAGATTATCGGCTATCTGATGACCCTGCAGGAAAAGGGGCGGGCCACGGCCACCCTGTCCCGCAACCTGGCGTCCATCCGGGCCTTTTATCAATTCCTCGTCCGCGACAAATACATAGACAAGGACCCGTCCATCCATCTGGAGACCCCCAAAATCGAAAAGCGCCTGCCCAAGGTGCTCTCGGTCGAAGAAGTGGAACGGCTTCTCGACAGCCCGCCGGTCAACTCCCCGGCGGGGCTGCGCGACAAAGCGATGCTGGAACTGCTTTACGCGACCGGCATCCGCGTCTCCGAACTGGTCAACCTGGATGTGAGCGACGTCAACCTGGAGATGGGATTCGTCAAATGCATGGGCAAGGGGTCCAAAGAGCGGATCATCCCGCTCGGCTCCGTCGCCATTCAAATGGTTCGCCACTACCTGCAGGCGGGGCGGCCGAAGCTGTTGAAGGAGCCGGGCGAGACCGCCCTGTTTCTCAACCATCTGGGCAAGCAGATCACCCGGCAGGGGTTCTGGAAGATCATCAAGCGCTACGCGCAGAAGGCCAACATCCGGACGGAAATCACGCCGCACACGCTGCGCCACTCGTTTGCCACGCACCTGTTGGAAAACGGCGCGGATCTCCGGTCGGTTCAGGAAATGCTGGGTCACGCGGACATCTCCACGACGCAGATCTACACCCATGTGACCCGTTCGCGCATCAAGGACATTTACGCCAAAACCCACCCGAGAGCATAGTCTCTCTTTTTTTCCTCGTCAGACGTCTGACGACTGAACACTTGGATGATTGTTGCAGGAGGCGGTTCACATGCCACGTTTTTCTCGAGTCTTTTTAATTGTGATGGACAGCGTCGGAATCGGGGAGCTGCCGGATGCGGCCCGCTTCAACGACGAAGGCGCCCATACGCTGGGCCATATCGCCGAACACGTCGACGGCTTTGCCGTGCCCCATCTGCAGGCGCTCGGCCTGGGCAATATCGCCCCGCTGCGGAACGTCCCGGCAGCGGAGGCTCCCAAGGCGCACTGGGGGAAAATGAAAGAGATCTCCATCGGCAAGGACACGACGACGGGACACTGGGAGATCATGGGCCTGCACGTGTCTACGCCGTTTCGCACCTATCCGAACGGCTTTCCCGCCGAGCTGATCCGCGAATTTGAGCAGCGGATCGGGCGCAAGGTGCTGGGCAACAAGGTGGCGTCCGGCACCGAGATCATTGAGGAACTGGGCGAGGAGCACATGCGGACCGGCGACGTGATCGTCTATACCTCGGCCGACAGCGTGTTCCAGGTGGCGGCGCACGAAGAAGTGGTGCCGCTGGAAGAGCTGTACCGGATCTGCCAGATCGCCCGCGAGCTGACGCTGCGGGACGAATTTGCCGTCACCCGCGTCATCGCCCGTCCGTTCGTCGGCAAGCCGGGGGCGTTTGTGCGCACGGCCAACCGGCATGATTACTCCGTCAAGCCGTTTGCGCCGACGGTCATGAACCGGCTTGTGGAAGCGGGGTTGACGTCGATTGCGATCGGCAAAATCAGCGACATTTACGCCGACGAGGGCATCACCCGCTCCATCCGGACCAAGGACAACATGGACGGCGTGGACCAGCTGCTGAAAACGATGAACGAGGAGTTTACCGGCTTGAGCTTTGTCAACCTGGTCGACTTTGACGCCAAGTTTGGCCACCGCCGCGATCCCGAAGGCTACGGCCGGGCGCTGATGGAGTTTGACGCCCGCATTCCAGAGCTTCTCGGCGCGCTTGGCGACGGCGACCTGTTGATCATCACCGCCGATCACGGCAACGACCCGGTTCACCACGGCACGGACCACACCCGCGAATACGTGCCGCTTCTGGTCTACCACAAGGGCATCGTCCAGGGAAGCGATTTGGGCGTTCGCGGCACGTTTGCCGACGTCGGCGCCACGATTGCCGAAAACTTTGGCGTCAAGGCGCCCGAGATCGGGGAAAGCTTTTTGGCCAGACTGTAAACGGATGAAAGAATTGGATTGAGAGGGGAAAACACGATGAGCAGCGTACAGGAGGCAGTTGCCTACATCCAACCGAAACTGACGGAAAAACCGTCGATCGGCCTGGTGCTCGGCTCCGGTCTGGGCGTACTGGCGGACGAGATCGAAAATCCGGTCGTCATCCCGTACCACGAGATTCCCGGCTTTACCGTCTCCACGGTGGTCGGACACAAAGGACAGCTTGTCATCGGCAGCCTGCAGGGCAAGCAGGTCGTGGCCATGCAGGGGCGCTTCCATTATTACGAAGGTCACGGACTGGACGCGGTGGTGTTCCCGATCCGCGTCATGAAACAGCTCGGCGTGGAGACGATCATCGTCACCAACGCCGCCGGCGGGATCAACGAGAGCTACAAGCCGGGCAACCTGATGCTGATTCGCGACCACATCAACATGACGTTCCGCAACCCTTTGATCGGCCCCAACGACGACACGCTCGGCCCCCGTTTCCCCGACATGTCGGAGGCCTATTCCAAATCGCTTCGCGCAGTGGCCAAAGAGGTGGCGGCGGAGCTGGGCATCGAGCTGCAGGAAGGGGTCTACGTCGGGCTGCTGGGGCCGAGCTACGAGACGCCGGCGGAGATCCGCATGCTGCGGATTCTCGGAGGAGACGCCGTCGGCATGTCGACCGTGCCGGAGGTGATCGCGGCCCGGCACATGGGGATGAACGTGCTCGGCATTTCCTGCATCAGCAACATGGCGGCCGGCATTTTGGAACAGCCGCTTTCCCACGATGAAGTAATGGAGACGACCGAACGGGTGAAGGCCCAGTTCCTGTCACTCGTGAACGGGATTGTGGCGAAATTGTAGGCAGACAGCAGTACAACAGGTTGAGGTGAAGCAGCATGCGCATGGTGGATATCATTGCGAAGAAACGGGACGGCAAGGAGCTGAGCACGGAGGAGATTCGGTTTCTCGTCGACGGCTATACGAATGGAAGCATTCCCGACTACCAAATGTCCGCCTGGGCCATGGCCGTGCTCTTCCGCGGCATGACGCCGCGCGAGACCGGCGATTTGACCATGGCGATGGCTGAATCCGGGGAGCAGTTGGACCTGACGTCCATCCCGGGAGTGAAAGTGGACAAACACAGCACCGGCGGCGTGGGCGACAAGACGACGCTGGTCGTGGCGCCGCTGGTGGCGGCCGCCGGCATTCCCGTGGCCAAAATGTCCGGCCGCGGCCTGGGGCACTCGGGCGGAACAATCGACAAGCTGGAGTCGTTTGCCGGGTTTCAGGTGGAACGCACCCGCGAGCAGTTCCTCCAGCAGGTGCGGGACATCGGCGTGGCCGTCATCGGTCAGTCGGGCAACCTGACTCCCGCCGACAAAAAGCTGTACGCCCTGCGTGACGTAACCGCCACGGTGGAAGCGGTGCCGCTGATCGCCAGCTCGATCATGTCCAAAAAAATCGCGGCGGGGGCGGATGCCATCCTGCTCGATGTAAAAGTGGGCAAAGGCGCGTTCATGAAGACGCTGGAAGAGGCGGAGACGCTCGCCCGCGCGATGGTGGACATCGGCAGCCAGGTGGGGCGCAGGACGGTGGCCGTCATCAGCGACATGAACCAGCCGCTGGGCTTTGCCGTGGGCAACGCGCTGGAAGTGAAAGAGGCGATCGAGACGCTCGCCGGAAACGGTCCCAAGGACTTGACGGAATTGGCGTTGGCGATCGGGGCGCGCATGCTCATGCTGGGCGGGCTGGCATCGTCCGTGGACGAAGGGCGCGGCCGTCTGGAGGAGATCATCGCCAGCGGCAAAGCCGTGGATAAACTGGCGCAAATGGTACAGGCACAGGGCGGCGACAAGCGCGACGTGTACGAACCGGACCGCCTGCCCAAAGCGGGATTGACCGCACAGGTCACGGCGAAACAGGACGGCTATCTGGCCGGGATCGACGCCGAGACGGTCGGACACGCCTCCGTCGTGCTGGGAGCGGGCCGCTTGACCAAGGAGATGCCGATTGACCTGGCCGTCGGCATCGTGCTGCACAAAAAGCGGGGGGATCAGGTGCGCGCCGGCGAACCGCTGGCCACCCTGCACGCCAACGACGAGCGCCTGCTGCAAAATGCCCTGCAGGAAATGGACGAAGCGTTTGCGTACAGCAGCGAGCAGCCGCCGGAACAGCCGCTCATTTACAAGATTGTGGAATAAAAAGGGAACATGCTTGGAGCCGACCCGTTCGGCGGAACAGGGGGTGCGGTCGATGCCGCACGCCCTGTTTGCATAGAGCGAGAACGGCGGAGAGTGAAGAGCGGTTGCGGTTTTTCTGCGATTCGGATTGAAATGTGCGATTCTCGATAAATTTTTATTGATTAATCAACTGAATTGCGGTTCAATGGAAGAAAAGAGCCTTGCGCAAAAATATAAAAAATTATTTATTGTTAGGAATGAGTTTATAATTTTTTATAATTCTACTTGTCAAATTTCGTTGACACCATTAACAATTGCGTATATTTTTAAGGTGACAGGCAAAATGTTAACGATTTTTTCGAATTTCGTAAAAAACTGATGGAGGTTCTACAAAAATCGTATTTATGAGAAAGCTGGACCATGTTGATAAACAGATCCTGCAGATCCTCCAGGAAGACGGAAGACGACCCTATACCGAAATTGCTCATCAACTTGGCTTGAGCGAGGGCACCATCCGTTCGCGCATCACCCGCCTGTTGCAAGATGGCGTGTTCCAGTTCGTCATTCACCCCGATCCGGAAAAGCTGGGTCTGCACGTTCAGGCCATTATCGGACTGACCACCAAGCTGGGGTCGCAAAACAGCGTGGCCGAGGAGCTGAGCAAGTTTCCCGAGGTGCGGTTCGTGGGTGCGTTCAGCGGCAAGCACGACTTGATCATTCAAGCGTGTTTCCATAATAACGATGAACTCATAACCTTCGTCAACGAGCGCCTCTCGCAAATTGAAGGAATCGCCGCGGCCGACGTGTCGCTGGAACTGAAGCAGTACAAGGATTCCTTCTCTTTCGTTCGTGACGACGAAGTGCCGATCCAGTGAAAGGAGTTGATGCCAGCCGAAGTCATTTGCCGCACTTGTCCATTCGTCGTTTTTGAATTTTCTGAAAAAAGACAAAAAAAGAAACAGACAAAAAAGAACTGTGTATTGGGGGTTATTGCGTTGAAAAAGAGCATTTTTGCACTTGTCAGCTCCATAGCCGTTCTCGGTGCGGCCTTGGCCGGTTGCGGCGGACAGCAAGCATCCACGGGCGACCAAAACGCGCCTGCCGGTCAGCAGCCTGCCGCAAACGCAGAGAAGAAACCGCAGCTTCTGAGACTGAACCTGCATTCCGAGCCGCCGACGGCTGACCCGGGCATTGCGGAAGACACGACGTCCGGTGCGATCATTCAGGCGACGTTCGACGGCCTGACCCGGATTGGCAAGGACGGCAAAACGCCGGAGCCGTCCGTAGCGGAAAAAATTGACATTTCCGAAGACGGTCTGACGTACACGTTCCACCTGCGCGACAGCAAGTGGAGCAACGGCGATCCGGTAACGGCACATGACTTCGAATACGCGTGGAAGCGCGCGCTCGATCCGAAAACCGCGTCCAACTACGCGTATCAGCTCTACTACGTGAAAAACGGCGAAGCCTACAACAAGGGGAAAGCCAAAGCGGAAGACGTCGGCGTGAAAGCGCTGGACGACAAGACACTGGAAGTGAAACTGGAAAACCCGACTCCGTTTTTCCTTGAATTGACCACCTTCAGAACGTATTATCCGGTCAATAAAAAAGTGGTCGAAGCGAATCCGAAGTGGGCGAACGAAGCGAGCACCCACGTGGGCAATGGCCCGTTCAAGATGGAGTCGTGGGAGCACAAGAGCAAGATGGTGCTCGTGAAAAACGACAATTACTGGGACAAGGACAACGTAAAACTGGACCGCATCGAGTTCTCCATGGTGGAAGACGAGACCACCGAGCTGTCCATGTTTGAAAACGGCGAGCTCGACTGGGCCGGCGCACCGATGAGTTCCCTGCCGACGGATGCCATCCCGGCGCTGAAAGACTCCGGCAAGATGACGACCCAGCCGATCGCGGGCACGTACTGGTACAAGTTTAACACCGAGAAACCGCCGTTCAACAACGTGAAGATCCGCAAGGCATTTGCCTACGCGATCGACCGCCAGTCCCTGATCGACAACATCCTGCAGGCCGGCCAGCTCCCCGCCATGGGCGCCGTGCCGCCGTCGATGGCGCTGAACAAGGACGGCTATTTCAAGGACAACGACGTGGAAACGGCGAAAAAGCTGTTGGCCGAAGGCATGCAGGAGCTGGGCATTTCCAAGCTGCCGACGATTACCCTGTCCTACAACACGCACGAGGGGCATCAAAAGATCGCCCAGGCGATTCAGGACCAGTGGAAGAAAAATCTCGGCGTAGACGTGAAGCTGGAAAACAAGGAGTGGAAGGTGTACCTGGAAGACCTCCACGAAGGGAAATTCCAGATTGGCCGCATGGGCTGGCTGGGTGACTTCAACGACCCGATCAACTTCCTGGAGCTGTACAAAGAGAAGGATGGCGGCAACAACGACACCCGTTGGGAAAACCCGAAGTTCAAGGAGCTGCTGAACCGATCCGCGAAGGAGTCCGGAGAGCAGCGCTTGAAGACCCTCGCCGAAGCGGAAGCGATCCTGATGGACGAAATGCCCATCATTCCGATCTATTTCTACACCCTTTCCTGGGTGAAGGACGACGATGTCAAAGGCGTCGTGATCGATGGTCTGGGCGGAGTCGACTGGAAATGGGCGTACATTGAGTAAGCGCGATTTCCCCGCCGCCTGAGCGGTTGCCAGACGGAAACCGGTTCTGCAGGGATAAGGTATATGGAACCCCATATACCTTATCTTTTGCGGGCCGGTTCCAAAGAGACAGACGGCAGCAGGCCGATAGAGAGAGAAGATGGGTGCAAGAGATCGAACCAAAGGGGTATTTGCACAGCCGATTTTTGCACTGCATTCCGCGCGAACGCAGTGCAAAGATGGGTCGTGAAAGCAACAAACAATCTGCAAGGGGGTAAGTTTTTTGATCCGTTATCTTGGCAAGCGTATCTTTTTCATGCTTCTCTCGCTTTTCCTGATCGTAACGGCCACCTTCTTCATCATGAAGGCGGTGCCGGGCGGTCCGTTCACGTCGGAAAAAAACGTTCCGGACGAAATTCGTGCCGCGCTGGAGGCCAAATACAAGCTGAACCTGCCGCTGCACGAGCAGTATCTCGATTACTTGAAGGGCATCATCACCTGGGATTTGGGACCGTCTTTCACGGAAAAATCCTCTACGGTCAATGACATGATCAACCGCGGCTTCCCCGTGTCGGCACACCTGGGTGTGCAAGCGCTGCTGCTGGCTGTCTTCGGAGGCATTACGCTGGGGGTCATCGCGGCGTTGAAACACAACAAATGGCAGGACTATACCGCCATGGTGATCGCCGTGCTCGGATTGTCTGTTCCCGGCTTTATCCTTGCATCATTTTACCAATATTTCTTTGCAATTAAATGGGGCTGGTTTCCTATTGCGAAGTGGGAAGGGTTTGAATACACCATCCTGCCTTCTCTCGCGCTGTCTGCGATGCCGATGGCGTTTATCGCCCGTCTGACCCGTTCCAACATGCTGGAAGTGTTGAGCCAGGACTACATCAAGACGGCCAAAGCGAAAGGCCTCAATACGTTTACGATTACCGTGAAGCACGCGATTCGCAACGCTCTCCTGCCTGTCATTACCTACCTGGGTCCGCTTGTTGCCAACATTTTGACGGGTGCGTTTGTCATCGAGCGCATTTTCGGGGTCCCCGGACTGGGACGCGAGTTCGTTCTCTCCATCACGAACCGCGACTACACCGTCATCATGGGGACGACGGTGTTCTACTCGATTATTCTCGTCGCGGCGGTTCTGCTCGTAGACATCGCGTACACCCTGGTTGACCCTCGGATCAAGCTGAGTGACACAGGAAGGGAGTAATGATTCATGCAACTGACGAAAGAGCATTTCGAGCCAATATCCGTCGACCTTCGCCAGGCGGAGGAAATCAAGCGTCCCAGCCTCTCTTTCTGGGCGGACGTCTGGCGCCGGCTGAAAATGAACAAGGTGGCCATGGCCTCCCTGATCTTTATCCTGCTGCTGGTCGCCTGTGCCATTTTCATCCCGATCTTCAGTTCCCACGACTATTATACGACCAACCTGGCCGGCAAGAACAAACCGCCGTCGGCCGAACACTGGTTTGGGACCGACGACTTGGGGCGTGACGTGTTCGTCCGCGTCTGGTACGGCGCCCGCATCTCGCTGGAAGTAGGGTTTGCCGCAGCCCTCATCGACTTGATCATCGGGATGATCTGGGGCGGCATTGCCGGATTCTACGGCGGCAAAGTGGATGAAATCATGATGCGCATTGCCGATATTCTGTACGCGATTCCGTACCTGCTGGTGGTCATTCTGCTCATGGTGGTGATGGAGCAGGGGGTTGTGACGATCATCATCGCCCTGACCATTACCGGCTGGATCGGGATGGCGCGGATTGTCCGCGGACAGATCCTCCAGTTGAAAGCGCAGGAATTTGTCCTGGCCGCCCGTTCCCTCGGCGCGGACAACAACCGTCTGATCTTCAAGCACCTGATCCCCAACGCGCTGGGGCCGATTATCGTGACGTTGAGCTTGACCGTTCCGACCGCGATCTTTACCGAGTCGTTCCTTTCCTTCATCGGATTGGGGGTTTCCGCGCCGGTCGCATCGTGGGGCACGATGTCGGCCGAAGGCTTGGCGGCGATGAAGTACTATCCGTGGCGGCTGATGTTCCCGGCCATCTTCATCTCCGTTACGATGTTGGCATTTAACCTGTTCGGTGACGGTCTGCGCGACGCCGTAGACCCACGCTTGCGCAAATAGGAGGGATCATCGCAATGGAACGCATTCTTGAAGTGAAAGACCTACATGTCTCCTTCCACACGTACGCGGGGGAAGTAAAAGCGGTACGCGGCGTGAACTTTCACGTAAACAAGGGGGAAGCGGTCGCGATCGTAGGGGAGTCCGGCTGCGGCAAATCCGTGACGGCGCAGACCCTGATGAAGCTGATTCCCATGCCGCCGGGTGAAATCAAAAAAGGGGATATCATCTTTAACGGCGAGAGCATCGTCAAGAAGTCGAACAAAGAGATGGAAGCGATTCGCGGCAAGGAAATCGGGATGATTTTCCAGGACCCGATGACCTCGCTGAACCCGACCCTGACAGTCGGCAACCAGATTATGGAAGGGTTGATCAAGCACCAAAAGATGACGCGCGCCGCTGCCCGTGCGCGTGCCATCGAACTCTTGACCATGGTCGGCATCCCGCAGCCGGAAAAGCGCGTCGACCAGTATCCGCACGAATTTTCCGGGGGGATGCGGCAGCGCGCCATGATCGCCATTGCGCTCGCCTGCTCGCCCAAGCTGCTGATTGCGGATGAGCCGACCACGGCGCTGGACGTGACGATTCAAGCTCAGATTTTGGACCTGATGAAAGACCTGCAGAAAAAGACGGGCACGTCCATCATCCTGATCACGCACGACCTGGGTGTCGTGGCCGAGATGTGCGACCGCGTCATCGTCATGTACGCCGGCAAGGTGATTGAAACGGGAACGGTCGACGACATCTTCTACAACCCGCAGCATCCGTACACTAAAGGGCTGCTGCGCTCCGTTCCGCGCCTGGACCTGAAACGCGACGAGCCGCTTACGCCGATTTTCGGCACTCCGCCGGACCTGCTTCGTCCTCCTGTCGGCTGCGGATTTACCACCCGCTGCGAATCGGCCATGCGCGTCTGCCAGGAGTACGATCCTGAACTGAAAGAAATCAGCTCGACGCAGCGCGCCGCCTGCTGGCTGCAGCACCCGCTGGCGCAAAACCGCGCAGGATCGTAAGAGGAGGGGTAACCAGTGGAGAAACGCGATACGCTGATTGAAGTGCGCAACCTGAAGAAATTTTTCAAGATCGGTGACATTACCCTGAAAGCCGTAAACGATCTGTCCTTTGAGATCAAGCGCGGCGAAACGCTCGGCGTGGTAGGGGAGTCCGGCTGCGGCAAGTCCACGGCCGGCCGTACCATCCTTCGTTTGTACGAGCCTACGGCAGGCGACGTCCTGTTTGAAGGCCAAAGCGTGATGAAGCTGAACCATCAGGAAATGAAAGCGATGCGCCGCAACATGCAGATGATTTTCCAGGATCCGTACGCGTCGCTCAACCCGCGGATGACGGTGGGCGACATCATCGGAGAGGCGCTGGACATTCACGGCCTGGCATCCGGCCAAAAGCGCAAGGAACGAATCCAGGAGTTGCTTTCGCTGGTCAGCCTGAACCCGGAGCACATGAACCGGTTCCCGCACGAATTCTCCGGCGGCCAGCGCCAGCGGATCGGGATTGCCCGCGCATTGGCCGTCGAGCCGAAGTTTATCGTCTGCGACGAGCCGATTTCCGCGCTGGACGTGTCGGTGCAGGCACAGGTGGTCAATCTGCTGCAGCAGCTTCAGGAAAAGATGGGCCTGACCTACATGTTCATCGCCCACGACCTGTCGATGGTGAAGTACATTTCCGACCGTGTCGCCGTCATGTACCTTGGCAAAATGGTGGAGCTGGCCGATAGTGAGAAGCTCTACGAAAAACCGCTCCATCCATATACCCAGGCGCTGCTGTCGGCCATCCCGATTCCGGACCCGGAAGTGGAGCGCAAACGGGAGCGCATCGTCCTGCAGGGCGACGTGCCCAGTCCGATGAATCCGCCCAGCGGCTGCCATTTCCGCACCCGCTGCCCGAAGGCGATGCCGGAATGCGCCGCTGTCGAGCCGGTTTGGAAAGAAGTGGAACCGGGCCATTTCGCGGCCTGCCATTTATACAACTAGAATCGCGAGGACAGGCATTCCCGATCAATCCGATTGGGAATCCTGTCTTTCCTGACAACACTGCACAATGTGGCCTCTGCGAAACGACCGGGTATCACACCCTGAACGTGTTCGTGGAGGCTTTTTTTTACCGCCTGCCTGGCATAATATGGAGCTGCTGATTGAAAAAAGGGGGCTGTTGCTCATGCGGAAAATACGACTGCCGCGTTTTCGAGAAATGCGTTTTCGAGGAATTCGAGAAATACGTTTTGGAGGAAAGGGAATGTCTCTTCGTTGGCTGCGTGATGCGCCCCGGGTGCTGGGGTCGCTGAAGGAACAGCTCCAGGGGTCCCTCGCCACCAAAATGATTGCGTTTGGCATTATTCTTGTTTTGGTCATTATTGGTTCCCTTCAATACATAGCGCTGTCCCTTTCCAAGTCGACGCTGATCGGGATCACGTCCGCCCAGGCGAAAATGCTGGCGGAACAGCATGCCGCCAGCATGGAAGACTGGATTCAGGACATGATGAACTCTGCGCTGGATACGGCGTCCAAGCGCGTAATGACGACGGAGATGGAGCCGCTGATCATGGAGCAGTTCCATCTGCTGCGTCAAAGTCACAAGGAGATTGCGAAAATCTACCTGGTGGATACGGCCAGCGGAAAAGCACTGTACTCGCTTACGGGGCGAAGCGAGACTGATTTCAAGCAGAAGAAGTTCGTTCAACAGGCCGTCTCGACAGCGGCCCCAGTCATCTCAGATGAAGAGATCGTGCAGGGCAGCGACAGAAGCTATCTCTACCTCGCCGCGCCGGTCGGCGAGAAAAACAAGGATACCTCCCGCGTGCTGGTGGTCGGCTTTACGATTGAGCCGATCGTCAGCAAAGTAGAGTCGATTCCGTTCATGCAGGCCGGGTACGCGTTTGTGGTGCGGCCGGACGGGCTGGTGATCGCCCACCACGACCGCGAACACAACGGAAAGCTTTCGCTGGCCGAGAATGGCGACTACGAGGAGATGCTCGAGCTGGCAGGACAAAAGCAAAGCAGCAGCCTGCTGTACGAAGCGGACGGGACGGACTCCTTCGCGGCGCTGGCGCCCATCCCGTCGCTCGGCTGGAGTGTCGTCCTGACCACCGGCACCGACGAGGTGTACGGCGACGTAAATGGCATGGGGCTCTACTTCGCCCTGATCAGCCTTCCCGTCATTGCCCTGTCGGCCCTGCTGATCTGGTGGTTCGCCAAGCGCATCCGCCAGTCGCTGTACGCCATCGCCCAGGACATGGAGCGCATCGGTGCCGGCCGGTTTGACGTGGAGGTCGAAGTCAAAGGCAGCGACGAACTGGCCATGGTGGGACGAAAAATGAACGAAATGGTGGCGGAACTGCGCACGCTGATCTCCCTCGTGCAGGGACAAGCCGCCCGATTGAACGCGGCTGCCGACGAGCTGTCGGTTTTTGCGCAGCAAAACAAAGGGGCCATTCAGCTCATTACGGAAAACGTCACCACCATTTCCGAGCGGGTCTCCCTGCAAACGGGCGAGGTGGCGGCGGCCGTCCGAACCGTATCGGAGATTTCCCAAGGGGTGGAACAAGTGGCGGTAGCGGCTGAATCGACGACGCTGGCCACGACACGCACCTTCGAGCGGGCTCAGGACGGGATGGAACTGGTGAAAAATGTCATCTCCACGGTCCGGCAGGCGACCGGTGAAGTGGAGCGGACGGCCCGGCAGATGCATGGCCTGCGCGACCGGGCCCGCCAGATCACCAGCATCGTGGAGATGATCAGAAGCATCGCCTCGCAGACCAACCTGCTGGCGCTCAATGCGGCAATCGAGGCAGCTCGCGCCGGCGAGGCGGGACGCGGCTTTTCCGTCGTCGCCAGCGAAGTGCGGAAGCTGGCGGAGGAGAGCAGCGCCTTCTCCGAACGCATCGCCTCCATCGCCCATTCGATCAACGACGACGCGATGGGCATGAGCACCCACATGGACGAGATCGTCGCGATGGTCGGCGACGGACTGCAGTCCGTGGAGTCGGTGGGCGTCGCCTTCCAGCACATCGTCTCCGACATCCAGTCGGCGGCGGAGCAGAGCGAAGCGATGTCGGCCGCTTCGGAAGAGATGGCCGCCGGCAACCAGGTGGTAACCAGCTCGATGCACCGGCTCTCCGCCATGTCGGACGAGATCAACCAGTCCCTGAGCGGCGTCGTGGAAACGGTCGACGAACAACTGAACGCCATCGCGCGAATCAGCGAAAATGTGGAACAACTGAAAACGCTGGCGGACGAATTGTCGGACAACGTTCGCAAGTTTGTCATCTGAATGCGGTCCCCTTTCGCCCAGGCGAAGGGGGCTTAGTGTGCAGACAAAGACTGCTGGGGGGAGAAGTACGTTTCCGGCATCCGCTCCATGCTCGACCAGCAGAGACGCATAGACTGCACGCTCCGCACCGATTTGCGGGGGATCGCCAAAGTAGCATCGATACGAAGCCCCTTCAGAGGTGGCGCTCCTTTTTCCCGCAAATCGATGCTCCGCTCGGTAGGGCTCACAAGTCGCTCTGCCGGAAACATGCTTCTCCTTCGATACAATCGGTTTGTCCTCAATCTGCGGCTCCCCTTTCGTTCAGGTGAAGGGGGGGCTTTTTTTGTGCCGAAACGCCATTTCCCTCTTGTGAATATTTTCCTGTCCGATTGGTGAGAATAAAACCATGAATGGAGGGAAGGGGATGCTATGAAAAGGACGCTGTATCTGGGTTTGTGTGTGTTCGTCACATGTGTTGCTTTCTTTTCTCCGATGGCGGTGGCTGCCAACGAAAAGCCCGCACCCGATCAAAAGGAGATGAACTTCGCGCCGCGCGCGACGTCCGCCATCTTGATGGAAGCGGATACGGGAACCGTTTTGTTCGAGAAGAACGCGCATGAAAAACTGCCTCCCGCCAGCATCACCAAAGTGATGACCCTGCTTCTGATCATGGAGGCGCTGGATCGGGGCGAGATCAAGCTGACCGACAAGGTTCGCACCAGCGAACGGGCGGCGTCGATGGGGGGCTCGCAAATTTTTTTGCAGCCCGGGGAAGAAATGACCGTCGATGACATGATCAAGGGCATCGCGATCGCGTCCGGCAATGACGCCTCCGTCGCCATGGCAGAGCATCTGGGCGGCACGGAAGAGGCTTTTGTAGCCCGGATGAACGAGCGAGCCAAGCAGCTCGGCATGAAGAATACGCATTTTGTGAACTCCAACGGCCTGCCGGCCCCCGAACATTACTCCTCGGCGATGGACATTGCGATCATGTCCCGCGAGCTGTTGAAACATGAATTGATCACCAAATATACCGGGACCTATCAGGACTATCTGCGAAAAGACTCGGACAGTCCGTTCTGGCTCGTCAACACCAACCGTCTCATCCGGTTTTACGAAGGGGTGGACGGACTGAAGACGGGCTACACCAGCGAAGCCAAATACTGTCTGACGGCAACCGCCAAGCGCAACAACATGCGGGTCATCGCCGTCGTGATGGGAGAACCCGACACCAAGACGCGCAACGCGGAAGTGTCCACGCTGTTCACCTACGCGTTTACCCACTTCAAGGTGCAGTCGGTCTACAAAAAGGGAGAAGTGGTGCAGCCGATCACCGTGGACAAGGGAAAGCATCCGCAGGTGAACGTCATCACGCCGCAAGCGGTCAGTCTGCTGATGAAGCGGGGCGAATCGCCTGATCACTTCACCAGGGAGGTCGTCTTGAATCCGACGGTGTATGCGCCCGTCAGCAAGGACCAGATTGTCGGTCATATCTTCATCCGAACCAAGGAAGGCAAAGAAGTGAGCCGCATTGATCTCTATCCGGAGCAATCGATAGAGAAGGCAGGCATGTGGGAGATTCTCAAGCGAACCACAAAACACGTCTTGATTGGCTACTGAACAGACATCACGATCGCGAAAAGAATCGAGTTGCCACGAATGTGACCTTCGGCTGCTCGATTTTTTTGTTCTTTTGTCGCCTGGCAGGAAATGGAATGGGCCTGGAAGAAAAGAGAGAGAACTACGGGATGAAGGAGAGTGTGTCAGCTATGAGTCTACGCATCGCCACGGAAACCAAGCAGGACGTGCTGGTCGTCCGTTTGCAGGGAGAACTGGATCACCACACGGCGGAAGAACTGCGCAGCAAAGTGGATGAGATCCTGCGCAATCCGCATATACGCCACATCGTACTCAGTCTGGCCGATTTGGCGTTTATGGACAGCTCTGGCATCGGAGTCATTCTCGGCCGATACAAGCAGATTTCCGCCCGCTCCGGCGAAATGGTCGTGTGTTCGATCAATCCGACCATCTACCGGATTTTTGAGATGTCGGGCCTGTTCAAGGTGATCAAGTTCCGCGAAAGCGAAGCGGAAGCGCTGCACGTACTGGGGGTGGCGTAAGATGACCAAGCGCAATTTCATGACGGTGTCGTTTGCCGCACTGAGCCAAAACGAGGCGTTTGCCCGCGTGGCCGTCGCATCGTTCATCTCGCAGTTGGATGTGACGGTCGAGGAGTTGGAAGAAATCAAAACGGTTGTGTCCGAAGCGGTTACCAACGCGATCATTCACGGGTACGACGAAAACGCGGAAGGCGTGGTCCGCATCTCCGTCAGCATCGAAGACGGCCTGGTCGATTTGGTGGTGGAAGACCAAGGTAAAGGCATCGAGGACGTCGATCTGGCCATGCAGCCGCTCTACACCAGCAAGCCGGAACTGGAACGCTCCGGCATGGGCTTTACCATCATGGAAAATTTCATGGACACGCTGGAGGTGGTGACAGCCGTCGGAAAAGGAACCACCGTTCGCCTGACCAAACGCCTTTCGTGTGCCAAAGCCTTGCAAAATTAGGGGTAGTGCCAATGGGTGCCGATATCAAAAATGCCAGTCAGCCCTTTCTGACCAATGATCAAGTAAAAGAATTGATTGCCAAAAGCCAGAATGGAGATGCCGAGGCCCGCGAGCTTCTCGTCAACAGCAACATCCGGCTGGTGTGGTCTGTCGTCCAGCGCTTTATCAATCGCGGCTACGAGGCGGACGACCTGTTTCAGATCGGATGCATCGGCCTGCTGAAAGCCGTGGACAAGTTTGACCTGGCGTACGACGTCAAATTTTCCACGTACGCCGTGCCGATGATCATCGGGGAAATTCAGCGGTTTTTGCGCGACGACGGGACGGTCAAGGTGAGCCGCTCGCTCAAGGAGACGGCCAACAAGGTGCGGCGGACAAAAGACGAGCTGTACAAAGTGTACGGCCGGTCGCCGACCATTTCGGAAGTGGCGGAGGCGGTGGGCATCACGCCGGAAGAGGTGGTGCTGGCCCAGGAAGCGAGCAGGGCGCCGTCGTCGATTCACGAGACGGTGTTTGAAAACGACGGCGATCCGATTACGCTGATTGACCAGATTGCCGACGACGGCGTCAGCCGATGGTTTGAAAAAATCGCCCTGAAGGACGCCATCAGCCGGCTGAACGAGCGGGAGCAGCTCATTGTCTATCTGCGCTACTACAAGGACCAGACCCAATCGGAAGTGGCAGAGCGGCTGGGCATCTCGCAAGTGCAGGTATCGAGGCTGGAAAAGCGCATTTTGCAGACGATCAAGGACCAGATTGAGCAGTAAGCTCGTCTGGTCTTTTGTTGTGGCCGCACAAACGTTTTCCCCGACTGCATGACCGGGCCGGCAAACGGCGCATACTAGCGGAAGATCGGCAGGGCACAAAGGAGGGGTTGACGTGCAAGAACCTTTGTTTCTGCGACTGCGAAAACGGCTGTCTGTCAAACCGCAGGCGGTGATCACCCTGGGAGACATCTGCCAACTCTATTGGGACGGGGAGCGGGAGGCGGCACTGGCGAAGATGCCTGTCTATCGCGTTCAGCCGGAAGACGGCGATTTGATCATCATCGATATCATGCAGGTGATTCGCAAGATCCGGACCGCCTATCCGGAAGCCAGTCTGGAGATTCAGGGATCGACGCAGATCATCGTGGAAGTGCTCAACCCGCGGAAACGACCCAAACCGGTGCTGGTAGCCGCGGTATGGCTGCTGCTGTTCGTCGGGTCGGGTCTCGCGATCATGAACTTTCATACGGACGTGAGCATGCTTCAGGTCCATCAGCGGATCCACTACCTGATTACCGGGAAGGCAAGCGAGCAGCCGCTGTGGCTGCAAATCCCCTATTCGATCGGGATCGGACTGGGGATGGTGCTGTTTTTTAATCACTTGTTTAAAAAACGGATCACGGAAGAACCCAGTCCGCTGGAGGTGGAGCTGTTCATGTATCAGCAAAGCCTGGACCAGTATTACATCCAGCACGAAAACAAGGAAAACGAGCGGACCAAGTCATGAACGCCTGGCAGTATCTGCTGCTGGTGTTGATCGGACTGGGAGGGGGAGTGGCTGTCGGCAGCGGATTCGTCGCCTTTATCACCGTGCTGGACATCATTCCGCGTCTGACGCAGTTGACCAATGCCCACCGCCACATACGGGCGCTGGAATGGGCGCTGGTGGCCGGGGCCCTCTTTTTTACGATGGCTGACTTTTTTCAATGGGTGGTCCGTCTGCCGCTGGTGACCACCTCTCTGTACGGCCTTTTGGCCGGTGTGTTTGTGGGCACGCTGGCGGCGGGGTTGACCGAAGTGCTGAACGTGTTTCCGATTTTGGCGAAAAGGCTGAACGTGGACGAAAAGCTGATCGTCCTGCTGATGGCGATGGTTTTTGGAAAGATCGGCGGTTCGCTCCTGCAGTGGCTGCTTCGCTTGTAATCGTGTGGAAAATACAGCCATTCATAGATGTGAATAGAAACAGGAACCATATGGATGAACCATATGCATACGGTGGCAGGACTGGCGGCACCTATGATCAGAAGGAGTGAACAAGATGGGGACCAAGACGAAAACGTCCAAATCGATGCCCATGACGAACCAACTGTATCAGCAGCAGGCGGCCAAATACCAGCCGAAGCGAAACGTCCTGCTCAACTCGCTGCGCGCCTTTTGGGTAGGCGGGGCGATCTGCCTCTTGGGACAAATCTTGCAGAACATCTATATCACCTTTTTCGGGTTTACGGAAAAAACCGCAAGCAATCCGACCGTGGCCACCCTGATCTTTTTGGCCGTGCTGCTGACCGGCTTGGGCGTCTACGACAACATCGGCCAGTATGCGGGAGCGGGCTCGGCCGTGCCGGTGACCGGGTTTGCCAATTCGATCGCCTCGGCCGCGATTGAGCATCGCAGTGAGGGGTTTGTGCTGGGGGTCGGCGGCAACATGTTCAAGCTGGCCGGCTCCGTCATCGTGTTTGGCGTGGTGGCCGCCTTTGTCGCGGGCGTCCTGAAGACACTCTGGAAGATGTTCACGTAAGGAGGACAAACGGTGGGTAGCCAAGCAGCGGAATTCCGTGTCAGCCGGCAAACCTGGCAGTTTACCAGGGACGTGCGGCTTGTGTCTACGGCGACGGCGGTCGGGCCCAAGGAAGGGGAAGGGCCGCTGGGGACGTTTTTTGACAAGGTGTATGACGACATGTATGCCGGCCAGGATTGCTGGGAGAATGCGGAGCGCCAATTGATGGAGGACGCGGTGCAGTTGGTCTTGGACAAGGCCGGGTTGACCGAACAGGATGTCGACCTGATCGTCGCCGGCGACCTGTTAAACCAAAACATTACCACCAACTTTACGGCGGAGCAGTTGGCCATCCCGCTCCTGGGCATGTACGGCGCCTGCTCCACGTCAATGCTCACCCTGGCGAACGCGGCGGCGCTGGTGAACGCCGGCTACGTCAACCGGGCGATCGCCGCCTGCAGCAGCCACAACGCGACGGCCGAGCGTCAATACCGCTATCCGACCGAATACGGCGGACAGAAGCCGCCCTCTGCCCAATGGACCGTGACGGGGGCGGGGGCGGGACTGGTCGGTATCGGCGGAAACGGGCCGCGCATCACCTATGCGACCATCGGCAAAGTGGTGGACATGGGCGTGAAGGACCCGTTTGACATGGGATCGGCGATGGCGCCTGCTGCCGTCTCCACCCTGCAGGCGCATTTCTCCGACACCGGCCGTACCCCGCGCGATTACGATTTGATTGTCACGGGCGACCTGGCCGCCGTCGGGTATCCCATTGTCAAGGAATGGATGCAAACGGACGGGTATGACATGGAAGGGGTATACAACGACTGCGGCTTGATGGTGTATTCGCCCGACCAGGACGTGTTCGCGGGCGGCAGCGGCTGTGCCAGCAGCGCCGTGGTCACCTACAGCTACATCGTCGACCAGTTGAACAAAGGGCTGCTGAAAAAAGTGCTGGTGTGCGCCACCGGCGCTTTGCTCAGCCCGGTCAGCTACCAGCAGGGCAATTCCATCCCGTGCATCGCCCACGCCGTGGCGTTGGAAGGAGGAGAATCGTAATGGAATACCTCATTGCGTTCGTGGTGGGCGGATTGATCTGCGTCGTGGGCCAACTGCTCATGGACGTCGCCAAACTGACACCTGCCCATGTCATGAGCACGCTGGTCGTCTCGGGTGTCGTCCTGGACTTTATCGGCGTGTACGACAGGTTGATCGACTTTGCCGGCGCCGGAGTCACGGTGCCGATCACCAGCTTTGGCCACGCGCTTTATCACGGGGCGATCAGCGAAGCGGAACAACACGGGCTGATCGGCGTTGTCACCGGCATATTCGAGGTTACCAGCGCAGGGATCTCCGCAGCGATCGCCTTCGGATTCCTGGCGGCGCTTGTCTTCAAACCCAAAGGCTGAAAACGGACGTGAGCGGGACGGTGACCCTCATGGGCGGACAACGGCGAAAAGTCATTCTGGTAACCGACGGCGATCACGTCGCGCAAAAAGCGGTCGAGACCGTCGCCCGGCAGGTCGGCGGCCGCGCCATTTCCCTGTCGGCGGGAAATCCCACGCCCCTGTCCGGCGAACAGATGGTGGAACTGATCAAGATGGCCGCCTCCGATCCGGTGCTGGTCATGTTTGACGACAACGGCGACTTTGGACAGGGCCAGGGCGAACGGGCGATCGAATACGTGGTCCGGCATCCCGATATTGAGGTCCTGGGCGCCATCGCCGTCGCCTCCAACACCAAATGGGTGAGGGGAGCGTCGGTAAGGGTCTCGGTCGACAACCGGGGGCGGATCGTGGACGAGGCGGTGGACAAGGACGGATTTGCCGACGGCTCGCTGGAAAACCGCATTTACGGGGATACGGTGGACGTCCTCAACGCGCTGCAGGTGCCCAACATCATCGGCATCGGGGACGTCGGCAAGATGCAGGGCAGGGACCATCTGCACAAGGGGTGCCCGGTCACATTGACTGCGGTGAAATGGATACTGGAAAGGAGCGGTTCCCATGGCACAGAAAGACGCGACGAAACGGCGCCCCATCTCGGAACGCGTGGAAGAGAACAAGGAGTATCTGAATGAAAAGCTGGGGGTGGGCATCAGTTTTGACGTGGGTGTGCATGAGTTTACCGTGGGCGGCACACGTCTCCTGCTGTACTACATAAACGGCTTTGCCAGTTCCGACATCGTCGTCCAGGTGATGCGCGACCTGAACAATTTGAGGGAGCGGGACATGCAGTCCCATGCGCTTGAGCATTTGTACCACAAGTACATCCCGTTCTATCAGTTGACCAAGGTGTCCACCACCGACGAGTTTTTGGACAAGTTGCTCGTCGGCCAAGTGGGGATCATCATCGACCGGTCCCCCGAGGCGATCATCATGGACGCGAAGGTGCTGCCCACCCGTCAGCCGGAAGAGCCGGATACGGAGCGAATCGTCCGCGGCGCCCACGACGGGTTTACGGAAACGCTGGTGATCAACACCGTTCTGACGCGGCGGCGGATTCGCGACGAGCGGCTGCGTTTTGAAATCATGCAGATCGGGGAGCGGACCAAAACCGATGTGGCCCTCGCCTACCTCAAGGATGTGGCCAACGAGGAATTGGTCCAGAAGCTGCGGCACCGTCTGCAAAACATCCAGATCGACGGCATCCCCATGGCGGAGAAAACCGTCGAGGAATTCATCATCGGCAAGTCGTTTAATCCGTTTCCCCTCGTCCGCTATACGGAGCGGCCGGACGTGGCGGCGGTCCACCTGCTGGAGGGGCACGTGCTGGTCTACGTGGACACGTCGCCGAGCGTCATGATCACGCCCGCCACCTATTTTCATCACGTCCAGCACGCCGAGGAGTACCGCCAAACCCCTGTCGTCGGTGCCTATCTGCGCTGGGTGCGCTTTTTCGGGATTTTCGCCTCCGTCTTTCTGCTGCCGGTCTGGCTGCTTCTGGCGATGCACCCCTCGATGATACCGGATCAGCTCGCCTACATCGGCATCAAGAAAAAGGCGGAAATCCCCCTGCTGGGGCAGTTCGTCCTGGCGGAATTGGGACTCGATCTGATGCGGATGGCGGCGATTCACACGCCGCAGCCGCTGTCGATCGCGATGGGCTTGCTCGCGGCGATTCTGGTGGGGGAAGTGGCCATCAAGGTGGGCCTGTTTGTGCCCGAAGTGATCCTCTACCTGGCGGTGGCTGCAGTCGGCATGTTCGCCACCCCCAGTTATGAGCTGGGACAGGCCAATCGGCTGGTCCGCCTCTTCCTCATCCTGATGGTCGGCTTTTTTTCCACGACCGGCCTGATGCTTGGCCTGACCGTCGTCCTGGTGGGCTTGGCCTTCACCCGCTCGCTGGATACGCCCTACCTCTGGCCGTTCATTCCATTCAACTACAAGGCGATGAAGGACGTGGTCATCCGCATGGCCGTGCCGATGAAAAACAGGCGGCCGAGCATTGTCCGCTCCCCCGATTCCTCGCGGCAGTAGACCAGTCGGGGAATTTTCTGACAATAAAAGCCACGACCCATTGTCAAACGCACTTTATTGTAGTAAATTGAATGGTAAGCCTAACGGATGCTAGGTGGATACGGCAACTGGCGAATCGCGCTCAGTTGCCTTTCTGTATAAAGACACAACGCAACCGCACGGTATGCAGCAGGAGATTGGAGAGGATTTGGGGATGCTTTTGCACGGGACAAGTCGAGTAAACGAATTGGGACATTTGGAAATCGGCGGCTGTGATGTCACCGAGCTGGCTGCCCGGTACGGGACGCCGCTGTACGTGTACGATGAGGCGCTGATTCGCAGCAAATGCCGGGCGTACATGGAGGCGTTCCGCCAGTCCGGGTTCCGTTTTCAGGTCGCCTATGCGAGCAAGGCGTTTTGCACGATGGCGATGTGCAAGCTGGTAGAGGAGGAGGGGCTGTCTCTCGACGTCGTCTCCGGCGGTGAGCTGTACACCGCCCTGCAGGCCGGGTTTCCCGCCGAGCGCATTCACTTCCACGGCAACAATAAATCGATGGAAGAAATTGTCATGGCATTGGATGCCGGCATCGGCTGTTTCGTCGTCGACAACTTTTACGAGCTGGACATCCTCCGGCAGTTGGGCGAGGAGCGAAACGAGAGGGTGGCGGTGCTCCTGCGCGTGACGCCCGGCGTGGAGGCGCATACGCACGAATACATTTCCACCGGCCAGCAGGACTCCAAGTTCGGCTTTGATGTCAAGAGCGGGCAGGCACTGGACGCGATCAAGCAGGCCCACGAGAGCGCCTGGCTGAACCTGCTGGGCGTACACAGCCACATCGGCTCGCAAATCTTCGAGACGGACGGCTTTATCGTCGCCGTCGAGCGGTTGGCGGAACTGCTGCGAGAAGCAAAGGACCGGTTCGGCTATCTCCCGCAAGTGCTGAACGTCGGCGGCGGCTTCGGCATCCGCTACGTGGAGGGCGACACGCCGCTTCCGCCTGAGGAGTACGTCAAGGCGATCACGACAGCCGTGCGGCAGGAACTGACCGCCCGTGACATCCCGCTGCCGGAGCTGTGGATCGAACCGGGCCGCAGCATCGTCGGAGAGGCGGGCACCACGTTGTATCGCATCGGCTCCCGCAAGGAGATTCCCGACGTGCGCAAATACCTGGCCGTGGACGGCGGGATGACGGACAACCTGCGGCCTGCGCTGTACCAGGCCCAATACGAGGCGGCTGTCGCCAATCGCATGAACGAACCGGCGACGGAACAGGTCTCCATCGCGGGCAAATGCTGCGAGACGGGGGACATGCTGATATGGGATGTCACCCTGCCGCCGGCACAGGCGGGCGACATCCTGGCCGTCACCAGCACCGGCGCCTACGGCTACGCCATGTCCAACAACTACAACCGGATCCCGCGCCCCGCGGTCGTCTTTGTCAAAGACGGCGAAGCGGAACTGGTGGTGAAGCGGGAGAGCCTCGCCGATCTGATCCGTCACGACCTGCTTCCCAAGCGCGCTCAGGTGCTGCGATAAGACAGCGCGTTCAAGCCTTCCCGACATCGGGAAGGCTTTTTGCGGTGCGCCCGGCATGGGCGGTAGCTATAGGGTGAAAGTCCCGAACGGGGGTTGGCTGTACCAACCGTTAGCCTAAGGCAAGGGTGTCCGCCGCGAGGCGGAATCTGAAGGAAGCCGGCGGCAAAGTCCCGACCTGAGGTACACGAACCCGATTTGAGGCTGTTGTACTTGGGCGAGCCTGCCGCACAAGGTGAAGCCCCATACAGCCAAAGGGTACAACAGTAAATTGGGCAGGTACATGGGACGAAGGCTACCGCTCTTACCCGGGGAGGTCTGCATGGTACGCCTACTATCGTTGGCAACCGCCTCCGTGAGGGGGCGTTGAACATGCAGAAGTCAGCAGAGGCCATAGTACCCCAATCGGGGACGCCTGAGGGGGAAGGGCCGAACATCAAGTCAGCATATGTCCCAACCTCTTTCGATACGGTGTGTCGAAGCAGAATTCAGAACTGGAACTTCCTCTGGAGAGTAGGGGTGAAGCCCCGAGGGTACAGAGAAGGGCTGAGCATCGTACGGCAAGCTTGGCGACATGTGCGCGGAGGAAGGAGTATCGTTATGGATCTGCTGGAGAAGGTTCTGTCTCGGGACAACCTCACGGCCGCCCTCAAACGAGTGGAAGCCAACAAAGGCGCTGCGGGAGTCGACGGTGTTTCAACTGAACAACTGCGCGACTACCTTCGCCTGCACTGGGCGACCATCCGGTCGCAAATCGAGACGGAAACCTACAAACCGACTCCTGTTCGCAGGGTCGAAATCCCGAAACCTGACGGGGGAATACGGTTGCTAGGCATCCCTACCGTGGTAGATCGCTTCATCCAGCAGGCCATCCTGCAGGTATTGACTCCCATCTTTGACCCAGAATTCTCCGATTCAAGCCTCGGATTCCGCCCAGGTCGCCGCGCTCACAATGCTGTGCAGAGAGCGCAACAGTACATCAAGGAAGGATTCCGGTATGTGGTCGACATCGACCTGGAGAAGTTCTTCGACCGGGTCAACCATGACATCCTGATGAGCCGGGTAGCCCGCAAGGTGAAGGACAAGCGTCTCCTTAAACTAATCCGCGCTTACCTGCAATCCGGAGTTATGGTCAACGGAGTGTGCGTCTCAACGGAAGAGGGTACACCGCAAGGTGGCCCCCTGAGTCCGTTGTTGGCCAACATTCTGCTGGACGACTTGGACAAGGAACTGGAAAGGAGGGGACACCGTTTCTGCCGCTATGCGGACGACTGCAACATCTATGTCCGCACCAAACGCGCGGGGGAACGGGTAAAGGCGAGCGTGGAGCGATACTTGACCAGGGTGCTCAAACTCAAGATAAACCAACAGAAAAGTGCGGTAGATCGGCCGTGCAATCGAAAGTTCCTCGGCTTTAGCTTTGCTCCGGGAAAAGAGGCACGGATACGCCTGCATCCCAAATCGATCATCCGGTTAAAAGAACGAATTCGCCAACTGACCAACCCGCATTGGAGCATCCCTATACAGGAGCGAATTCAAAAACTCAACCAATACCTCATGGGATGGATCGGATATTTTGCGTTGGCTGAGGCGAAAACCCACCTCCTGCGGATTGAGGAATGGATTCGCCGAAGGCTCCGTCTCTGCCTGTGGACGCAATGGAAACGAATCCGTACGCGATACCGCGAACTTCGTTCCCTCGGTCTTCCCCACAGCAAAGCACTGGAGATTGCAAATACCCGCAAGGGTGCATGGCGAACAACCAAATCTCCGCACATTCACAAAGCCCTTGGTATTACCTACTGGCAACAACAAGGGCTCATGAGTTTGGTGCAGCGATATTTCGCACTTCGTCAAGCTTGATGAACCGCCGTATACCGGACGGTATGTACGGTGGTGTGAGAGGACGGGGGTTAGTCGCCCCCTCCTACTCGATTCCCGGCGGGGAATTGTTCACCATTTATTAATCGTGGGTTTACATGATCTCAAGAGTGGCCTGCCATACTGGGGAGCGAGGAGGAAAGATCCACCATGTGGTCGACGTCATTGGCGGCACCGACTTTATCGTCATCACCACCCCGGAGTGTGCGGAACCGATCGTCGCGTTTCTGATCGAGCAGTTCGGGTCGTACTTCGCCGACATCTATGAGAAACGGCGGGTCAGCGACGACTCGATCCTGTCGATGTCGATGGCCGGCGTCAGCCTGCTTCCCGGCAGGTTTGGCAGCGTGGAGGAAATCGCGCAGCAGGCGGCATGGGTCAAACGGCTGGCGAAGGAGCGGCCCGGAACCGTCTTTGTCTCCGACCAGGACAGGGAGTGCGCGGAAGCGAATGACAGCGGAAGAGATTGGACGCGGGCAGAGCAGCGTGGTAAAATGGGGGCGTTATGACTCTTCCCACGTCTGGAGGCAATGGAATGAAAAAAGCGCTGATCACCATGGAAAACGGCAACCAGATCGAACTGGAACTGTTCGAACAGGAAGCGCCGGGAACGGTGGCCAATTTTGAAAAATTGGCAAATTCCGGATTCTACAACGGCCTGACGTTCCACCGCGTCATCCCGGGCTTCGTGGCGCAGGGCGGGTGCCCGTACGGCACGGGAACCGGCGGACCGGGCTACACCATCAAGTGCGAGACCGAAGGCAATCCGCACAAGCATCTGCGCGGCTCCCTGTCGATGGCGCACGCGGGCAAGGATACCGGCGGAAGCCAGTTCTTCATCTGCTATGACTCCTTCCCGCACCTGGACGGCGTACATACCGTTTTCGGCCGCGTGACGAAAGGCATGGAGCACGTGGATGCGATCAAGCAGGGCGACAGAATGGAAAAAGTGGAAGTGTTCGCCGAATAACGGCAAGGGAACACATCCGTTGCGCAATCGAATCCCCTCGCGGTGGACTGCGGGAAAACGCCCAGGTGAAGACAGGGGCGAAGACAGTCTGCCGGAGGGGATTTTGTCATGCCAAAAGGGCAGACGTGTCCCCATGCGCCAGGAGAACGGAGAGGTGGGGGGCAGGAGCCGCTTCGTTCATCTGGGTTTCTCTGGGTTTACAGCATTTCCAATCCTGTGATAAAACGTAGGTAGTGAACAAACGACCGGCATCGGGAGCGGAAAAACCGGACAACTTGCGGCACAGCCAACCGATAGTGGCTCAGGTCGTGACAGGGCAGCGGTTCAGCATGATGAACCGTTTTTTTGCAGCTCCACAAACGTAGTCAGCTTACTAACTTCTACGGATCCGGAGGGATGTCTTGTGACAGCAGAACTGTTTTTGGAGGACAGCTATCGTTGCGAATGCGCGGCTCGCATCGTGGAGATTTCCGGCGAAAAGGTGATCCTCGATCAGACGGTGTTTTATCCGACGGGCGGCGGACAGGAATGCGACACCGGGACGCTTGAACAGGACGGACGGCTGTTTGACGTCTACCAGGTGAAGCGGGAGGGCGGCCGGATCGTCCATTACGACAAGGAACCGGAAGGACTGGCGGCCGGTCCGGTCACGGCCAGAATCGACTGGCAGCACCGGTATGGAATGATGCGTCTCCACACGTCGCTGCACGTGTTGGCTGCGGTCGTATACGAGAAGTACGGCGCCCTCTGCACCGGCAACCAGATTTACCCGGAGCGGGCCCGCATCGATTTTAACCAGCTTCATGACTTGACGCCGGCGGAGCTGGATGAGATCGTCGCGGAAACCAACCGCGTGATCGCCGCCGATCATCCCATCTCGTACCGGACCATCGGCAGGGAAGAGGCGGAGCGCATCCCCGGGATCATCAAAACGGTGGTCAGCCTGCTGCCTCCCTCGATCAGGGAAGTGCGGCTGGTGTCGATCGATTCCGTAGACGAGCAGGCGTGCGGCGGCACCCATGTCAAACGAACCGGGGAGATCGGCCGGTTGGAGATCACGGACGTAAAAAGCAAAGGGAAGAACAACAAGCGGCTGGAAGTGCGGGTGCTCCCGCTCAACATGGAAAACGCGCGGGGATGAGCCCGTTCCCGGTCACCCGCTCCAAAGGCACGCTTCATGTCTGAGCGACCCGTTCTCCTCCGCACTCGGGGTTGTAACCCTCCGAGTCTGCTGGTATGCTAGAAGATAGCGACTTTTTCGGAGGAGAACGGAATGGACTTTCCTAATCTGTTTCACTTTGAGTGGGAGACGGTGCCGTTTCGCTTGATCGCGTTCGTCATCGCCTTTACGCTGCACGAGTGGGCGCACGCCTACGTGGCCTGGAAGCTGGGGGATGACACGGCCAAGCGGGAAGGGCGCCTGACGCTCAATCCGATTCCCCACATCGATCCGTTCGGGCTGATTTTGATTTTGTTCGGACCGTTTGGCTGGGCCAAGCCCGTGCCGATCAATCCGCTGCAGTTCCGCGGCAACAAACGGCTGGGGATCGTCTACGTGTCGGCGGCCGGGCCGCTGATCAACCTGGTGCTGGCCGTTTTCTTCATGACGATCTACGGCTGGGTGGCGCAATCGAACGTGCTTGCGGGCATGCATGAAATGGCTGCCGTCGCCATTCATGAAACGCTGTTCAACTGCGTGCTCATCAACTGCGCGCTGTTTGTGTTCAACCTGCTGCCCATCCATCCCCTGGACGGCTCCAAAATTGTCCGTTTTCTTTCGCCGCGCCGCTGGGACGGATTCTTTTACAAGCTGGAGGTTTACGGACCGTGGCTCCTGCTGCTGCTGATCTTCCTGCCGGCTCTGCGGGGCCTGATTCTGAATGCGCCGCTGAGCATGACCGTCTCGTGGGTGGTAGATGCGGCTACCGCCATTTTATCGCTGTTCTAGCCAGTGGGAAACGAGGGAGTTACTTGTGTCATACAGCATCAAACTAGATTCCTTTGAAGGCCCGCTCGACCTGCTTCTGCACCTGATCGAAAAGGCGGAGGTGGACATCTACGACATCCCGGTCGCGGAGATTACCGAGCAGTATCTGGCGACGATCGACACGATGCAGCAGCTTCAGTTGGATGTGGCCAGCGAGTTCGTCGTGATGGCGGCCACGCTGCTGTCGATCAAAAGCAAGATGCTGCTGCCGCGAAAGGAAGAGCACGTGTTTCAACCGCTTTTGGACATGGACGTGGAAGAGGCCGACCCGCGCGAGGAACTGGTGCAGCGGCTGCTGGAGTACAAACGGTACAAGCTGTTGGCCGATCAGCTCCGCGAGATGGAGACGGGGCGCAACCAGGTGTTCACGCGTCCGGCGGAAGACTTGTCCCCTTACGTCCGCGAAGAGGAGCAGACGATCAAGGACGTCACCCTGTACGACCTGTTGAGCGCGCTGGAAAAGCTGGTGAAGCGGGTCAAGGAGAGGGACCCGATTGCCAAGGTGTCGCGCGACGAAATTTCCATCAAGGACAGAATGCAGGAAATCCGGCAGCTTTTGCGGGTGGGCGGCGGCATGATCCGCTTTTTCCAGCTTTTCTCGCCGGGGGCGTCGCGCACGGAGATCGTCACCACGTTTCTCGCCCTGCTGGAGCTGATGAAGGCCAAACACGTCACCTGCGTGCAGCACAAGCTGTTTCACGACATCATGATCTGCGAGAATACGGAGAAAGGAGCCCAAGCCGATGGACTATGACAAGCTGAAAGGCGTCATCGAAGGCTTGCTGTTCATCTCGGGCGACGAGGGCATTGACGCCAAGCAAATCAGCGAGATAATCGAAGTGCCGGAAGAAACGGTCGTCGATTTGATCGAGGACATGAAAGCGGATTTTCGCCGTGCGGGACGCGGCATTCAAATCGTGGAGGTGGCCCGCGCCTACCAACTGACCACCCTGCCTGAGCACGCGCCCTATTTTGAGCGGCTGGCTTCATCGCCCAGCCAGTCCACGCTCTCCCAGGCGGCGTTGGAGACGCTGGCGATCATCGCGTACAAGCAGCCCATCACCCGCTCGGAAATCGAGGAGATTCGCGGCGTCAAATGCGAAAAGGCGCTGAACACGCTGCTCTCCAAGCAGCTGATTCGCGAGGCGGGCCGGGCGGAAGGCGTGGGGCGTCCGATCCTGTACGCCACGACCAAGGAGTTTTTGGAACATTTCGGGCTGCGGGAATTGAGCGATCTGCCCGAGCCGCCCGTCAACCTGAACATCGAGGAAGCCCGGATGGAGGCGTCCGCCCTGTTCGGAAAAGCGGAAGAGACGACAAACGACTAGTCGCCTGCGGACAGTTTCGGTACTACCAAACGACTCGTCCCCATATACTGGTACAAACTGCCGGTACTACAATCGTTGGGGAGGACGTTATGAAAGTGCGGAAAAAACTGTCCGGCGTACTCGTCGTTTTTCTTTTTTGGCAGATGCTCTTCATGCAGCAGCAGGTGGAGGCCGCAGACGGCCCCCCCGACGTCTCCGCGGAAGCGGCCGCCCTGATCGATGTGGCCAGCGGGCGCATCCTGTACGCCAAAAACGGATCGAAAAAAATGCGGATCGCCAGTCTGACCAAAACCATGACGGCGATTGTGGCGATCGAGTCGGGCCGGCTTCAGGACGTCGTGACCGTGCCAAAGGAGGCGGTCGGGGTGGACGGCTCCTCGATCTACCTCAAGCAGGGCGAAAAGCTGACGCTCGAAGAACTGCTGTACGGGCTGATGCTCCGCTCCGGCAACGACGCCGCCGTGGCCGTGGCGCATCACGTCGGCGGATCGGTGCCCGGATTCGTCTACCTGATGAATGAGAAGGCGGCGCTGATCGGCATGACCCACACCAACTTCACCAATCCGCACGGTCTCGACGACAGCAACATGCACTATTCCACCGCCGAGGATATGGCCAAGCTCTCCGCCTACGCGCTGCACAATCCCGTCTTTCGCCAGATCGTCTCGACCAAGGTGAAGAGCATCTCGTGGGAAGGGGAAAAATGGGACCGGCGTTTGCAGAACAAAAACAAGCTGCTTCATCTGTACAACGGCGCGGACGGAGTGAAGACCGGCTACACCAAGCTGGCCAAACGCTGTCTGGCTTCCTCCGCGACGCGGGACGGTCGGCAGTTGGCGGCGATTACGCTCAATGCGCCGGATGACTGGAACGACTCGATGAAGCTGTTGGACTGGGGGTTTGAGCACTTTGCCGTGAGCAGGGTCGTTACCAAGGGGCAAACGGTCCAGGTGAGTTTTGCAGCAGAAGATCCGTCCCTCCGCCTGGTGACGATCAACGAGTTCGCCTATCCGCTGCAAAACGGCGAGGCCGAACAGCTCCGCACGCAGGTGGAGCTGGTTCAGCCGTCCGTGACGAAGCGCATGGTCGGCAGGCACGTCGGGTTTTTGCAGGTGTATCTCGGCGACCGGTTGATCGGCCGGGTGCCGCTCACCGTACAGGATTCGTCGCCGGCCTCGACGCCCGGGCGGACGCGGTCGTTCTGGGACCATGTCTGGGAGATCATGGCGGGAGGGATGTGGAGTGCTTAACGTCATCTGGCTCGCCCTGATCGTCATCAGCATCGTGGTGGCCGCCGTCAACGGACGGCTGGATGCGGTCAATCAGGCGGCGTTTGAAGGAGCCAAAACGGGGGTGACCGTCGCGTTCGGGCTGGTAAGCGTGCTGGCGTTCTGGATGGGCTTGATGCGCATTGCCGAGAAAGCGGGGCTTCTGGACGTGCTCGCCCGGCTGTTGGCGCCGCTCATCAACCGGCTGTTTCCCGACGTGCCGAACGGACATCCGGCCATGGCCTACATTTTGTCCAACATGAGCGCCAATCTGCTCGGGCTGGGCAACGCGGCCACGCCGATGGGACTGAAGGCGATGGAGGAACTGCAAAAGCTGAATCCCGACAAGCAGCACGCCACGCCGGCCATGTGCACGCTGTTGGCGATCAACACGGCCAGCATTACCCTGATTCCCACGACCATGATCGCGATTCGCATGCAGTACGGTTCGGCCCATCCGGTCGAAATCGTGGGCACGACGCTGCTGGCGTCGTTCGGCGCCACGGCTGTCGCCCTGCTGCTGGATCGCTGGTACCGATACCGTCACACCCGCAGGCTGAAATAAAGGAGGGAAGCCGGCATGTACCAATGGGTTTCCCTGATCTCGCTGTGGGCCATTCCGGTCACGATCGCGTTCGTGCTGCTGTACGGCTGGCACAGGCGGATTCCCGTGTACGAGACGTTTGTCGACGGAGCCAGAGGCGGGCTGACCACGTCCATCCGCATCCTTCCCCATCTGATCGCGATGATGGTGGCCGTCACGATGTTCCGTGAATCGGGAGCGCTGGAACTGCTGCTCTCCGTCCTGAAACCGCTGCTCGCGGTGCTGCACGTGCCGGAGGAGATCGTCCCGCTCGCGCTGCTTCGCCCGCTCACCGGCACGGGGTCGCTGGCGGTGGCCACCGACCTCATCGCCCAGTACGGGCCCGATTCGTTTATCGGCAGGCTGGCCGCCACCATGCAGGGAAGCACGGATACGACGCTGTACGTGCTGACCGTCTACTTCGGCGCGGTAGGCATCCGCCATTCCGCGTACGCCCTGCGGGTCGGGCTGTGGTCGGATCTGGCGGGCGTAATCTTTTCGCTGCTGATCGTTTCGTACGTCTTTGGCTGAGCCGTGATGGGCTGGCTGGAAAACTTCCCGGTCGAGGGAAGTTTTTTCGTTTTTCTTGTCCACACTGGTAAGAATGGGTATGATGTTGTAGAGGTGAACCATCCATGGAACGGTTGCAAAAAGTGTTGGCACACGCCGGCGTCGCCTCTCGCCGCCACTGCGAAGAATTGATCGTGCAGGGCCGGGTGCAGGTGAACGGCAAAGTGGTGCGGGAACTGGGAACGCGGGTCGATCCCGGCACGGACCGGATCGCCGTGGACGGCCGACCGGTTCGCCTGGAACAGCACGTCTACCTGCTGCTGTACAAGCCGACCGGCGTCATCACCAGCGTCTCCGATCCGCAGGGCCGGCGCGTCGTCACCGATCTGTTGAAAGGAGTAAAGGAACGGGTCTATCCGGTGGGACGGCTGGACTACGACACGTCGGGCCTGCTGCTGATGACAAACGACGGGGAACTGGCCAACATGCTGGCACACCCCTCGTACGAGATCGACAAGGTGTACCGCGCCTGGGTGAGAGGAGTGCCCAGCCCGGAAAAAGTGGACAGGCTGGCGCGCGGAATCAAGCTGGAGGACGGCATGACGGCTCCCGCGCGGGCAAGGCTGCTGAAGACGTCGGCCGCCGGGGATCGGGCGCTGCTGGAGCTGACCATTCACGAAGGGCGCAATCGCCAGGTCCGCCGCATGTGTGAAGCGATCGGCCATCCGGTGCTGACCCTGGAGCGCGTCAAGCTGGGCTTCCTCACGCTGGAAGGACTGGAGCCGGGACAGTACCGGCCGCTGACGACGGCGGAAGTAGAGCGGTTGAAACGGGGCCTGACCCGGGACCGCAAAATCCCGCCGCACCGCCGCTGACCCGGCGCGAGACGTTCAAAATCTGTTCATATCTTGTGCGCTGGCGGAAAATCAAGGAACGCTATAATAAAATAAGGAAGCAAACAGGCCGGCAACAGGCACAGATGGGAGTTTGGACATTCATGGACAAGAGCAATCGCACATACATCAGAGTGGCTGTTTTGGGCGTTTTGCTGGTGGCGCTGGTCTTCGCCGTCTATTCCAGCTTTGTGAAGGACCCCAACGCCGTGAAAGTGGGCAGGGACGCCCCAAATTTCAGCCTGGAACAGCTAAACGGCCCGTCCATCACCCTGTCCGATTTGAGGGGAAAAGGCGTCGTGCTCAACTTCTGGGGGACGTGGTGCGGCCCCTGTAAACAGGAAATGCCCGCCCTGCAGAAGCAGTACGACGCGTACAAAGACAAGGGACTGGTGGTTGTGGGCGTGAACATCGGGGAATCGCCGATCACCGTGGAACCGTTTGTGAAGCAGTTTGGCGTGACCTTCCCGATCCTGTTGGACCGCGAGTCGCAAATCACCAAGCTGTATCGCATCGGACCGATTCCGACGACGTTTTTCATCGATCCGGACGGAGAAGTGAAGGAAATTTTCGTCGGGCAGTTGAACGAGGACATGATCGCCCAAAAAGTGGCCAAAATCTTGCCGTAAGAGAGGAGCAACATGGATCAGCGAAAATGTGAATGCGGACATGCCAATCCGGTCGGCACGCTGCTCTGTGAATCGTGCGGCAGGCCGCTGGAGCAGGAGCTGACCGCACAGACCGGAGAGGCTGCACAGGTCGGACAGGCCGCCTTTCCCGACATGCGTTACGAAGGGATGGCCCGCCGATCCCAGACCTATACCAATACCTTGATTGACCGGGTGTGGAACACCTTTTCATCCGTCAAGGTCGCCATTGGCATCATCATCGTTATCTTGATCGCCTCCGCCATCGGTACCATCTTTCCGCAGCAGCAGTACATCCCCGTGCCGGTGCCGACGGAGGCGGACGTCGCCCGGTTCTACAGCGAGACCTACGGAACGCTGGGGCAGATCTACTACGCGTTGGGCTTCCACAACATGTACTCGTCGTGGTGGTTTGTCACGCTGCTGGTCGCCTTGGGCACGTCCCTGGTCATCTGCAGTCTGGACAGGGTGATCCCGCTCTACAAGGCGCTGAACAAACCGCGCGTCAACCAGCATGTCTCGTTCCTGAAAGGGCAAAAGCTGTACGGCGAAGCGGAGCTTTCCGCCGAGACGCAGCCGGGTGCGGTCGCCGACAAGGCCGCCGATGCCCTGCGGAAAAAAGGCTACCGCATCTTCCGCGACGGCGACGCGCTGATGGCGGAAAAAGGACGCTTCAGCCGCTGGGGGCCCTACGTCAACCACATTGGACTGATTATTTTCCTGATTGGCGTCCTGATGCGGAATATCCCCGGCTTTTACCTGGACCAGTTCGTCTGGGTGCGCGAGGGGCAGACGGTGGCGGTGCCGGATACCCCGTATTACGTAAAAAACGTGGCGTACCATACAGAGTACTGGTCGGAAGAAGAGATGCCGCAAAAGCTCGATCTGAACGGGGGCGCGATTCCGAAAAAGTTCCAGACGGACGCGATTCTCTACCTGAACAAAAACGCCGATCTGCCCGGTGCCAAGCCGGAGCTGGTCGAGGTGAAGCGGGGACCGATCGTGGTGAACCATCCCATGATCCATGAAGACCTGTCTCTGGTCCAGTCGGGCGTGCAGGAGATGCAGTTGGGCGCCCTCAATTTTGTCCTGATCGACAGGCAGGCCGGCGGCAAACCGGTCGGGCCGATCAAGCTGGATCTCTACGAGCCCAATCCGGAACTGCAGGTGGGCGACGGAATCAAGGTTCGCGTACTGGAGTACTTCCCCGACTTCATCATGGGGCCGGACAACAAACCGGCGACGAAGACCAACCTGCCGAATAATCCGATGTTCGCGCTGGAAGTGATCTCGGAAAAAGACAACGTGCGGGAGAAGATGGTGTACCTGCGCGGCACGATCATCACGCAGAAAGCCGACTCCCGTTACACACTGGAGATCAAGATGCCCGACCTGATCGACATCTCGGGACTGATGGTGCGCATCGACAAGGCCGTACCCGTGATCTACTTCGGCGCGATCATCTTCATGATCGGCGTGGTGATGGGCTTCTTCTGGCAGCACCGCCGGATATGGGTGCAGTTTCATGAGGGACGCCTGCTCCTGGCTGGCCACACCAACAAAAACTGGTACGGGCTGCGCCGGGAGATCCAAACTTTGATTGAACAGACGGAGCTGCCGATCGCGCTGGAAGACAGATCGAAAGCGTAAGCGGCTCCAAGGAGGGTAACTGGACGTGCAGCTCATCCAACTGAGTGATTGGCTACTGGATATCGCCTTTGTGCTGTACGTGCTCTCGTCGATTGTGTTCGTCGTCGCGATGACGGGGAAGAACTGGGCGGGACGCGATCCGAAACAGCACGAACTGAAGTATGGCCGGACCGCCTACTGGCTGGCGGTAGTCGGCTTTCTCGCCCAAACCGGCTACGTGGTGACGCGATGGATTGCCGGCGGCCACAGCCCGACCAGCAACATGTTTGAGTTTATCGCGTTTCTGGACTACTGTATTATCCTGGCCTACCTGATCATCTACCGCATCTACAAGCTGACCGTGATCGGCATGTTCGTGCTGCCGCTGGGGGTCATCATGCTGGCGTACTCGTACGTCTTTCCCAAAGAGGTGACGCCGCTGATCCCGGCGCTGCAGAGCTACTGGCTGCACATTCACGTGACCACGGCAGCGCTGGGCGAGGGCATTTTGGCGGTCGGCTTTGCCGCCGGGCTGATGTACCTGGTGCGGACCGTTCCGCAGGACAGGGCGACGAAGAGCACCCGCTGGCTGGAATTTGTCCTGGCCGTGGTGCTGATGCTGGTCGGCTTCATCGGCATGGACTCCACGTTTGCCCGCCTGGATCACAAGACCGTCTTTGAGCTGAACCAGGAGCAGGCGAACAATCAGGGCCAGATGGAGAAAATGAAGGTAGAGTACACCCTGCCGGCCATCGTCGCGCCGAACGGCTCCACGGTTGTCAAAGCGGGACCGATTACGCCGCTGTTCGAGGCGCCCGCCTGGATGGAAGGCAAAGATGCGTCCCGGAAGCTGAATACGATGCTCTGGTCCGTCATCTCCGGTTTGGTCCTGTACGGTATCCTGCGGCTGGTTTTCCGCAAACGGCTGGGGGCGGTCATGCAGCCTTCGCTGAACGGCATCGATCCGGAACTGCTGGACGAAATCAGCTATCGCGCGATCAGCATCGGCTATCCCGTGTTTACGCTGGGAGCGCTGATTTTCGCCATGATCTGGGCGGAAGAGGCATGGGGCCGCTTCTGGGGCTGGGACCCCAAAGAAGTGTGGGCGCTGATCGTCTGGCTGTTTTACAGCGCGTACCTCCATCTGCGCCTGTCGCGCGGCTGGATCGGCGCCAAATCGGCCTGGATGTCCGTCATCGGGTTCGTCATCATCCTGATCACGCTGGTGGTGGTCAACCTGGTGATCGCCGGTCTGCATTCCTACGCAGGGGTGTAGCGCAGGCATACGTCGCAAAAAGCTGGTCTGTCCGCCAGCTTTTTGGACTATCTGATTCACATTCGATTGATAACATGGACCCAAGAGGTGTATGGTATGGAAAAAGCGGCACGCATTCTAGTGGTGGATGACGAGGAACGCATTCGCCGTCTATTGAAAATGTACCTGGAACGAGAAGCTTTTGTCATTGACGAAGCGGACAACGGGGAACAGGCGTTGGAGATGGCGCTGGCGACCGACTACGACATCATTTTGCTCGACTTGATGCTGCCCGGCATGGACGGCATCGAGGTGTGCCAAAAAATCCGCGAGCACAAAGCGACGCCGATCGTCATGCTGACAGCCAAAGGGGAAGAGACCAACCGCGTTCACGGCTTCGAGGCCGGCGTGGACGATTACGTCGTCAAGCCGTTCAGCCCGCGTGAGGTCGTCTACCGCGTCAAGGCCATCCTGCGCCGTTCTTCGGCTACCGCGTACCTGAAGACGGATACGTTCAACAGCCATTCGGTCCTCGTTTTCCCCGATCTGACGATTGACCATGACGCCCACAAGGTGATCGCCAGCGGGCAGGAAGTGAGCCTGACGCCCAAAGAATACGAGCTGCTGCATTACCTGGCGCTGTCGCCGGACAAGGTCTTCACCCGCGAGGAGCTCCTGAAAGACGTATGGCATTACGAGTTTTTCGGCGATCTGCGCACCGTGGACACGCACATCAAGCGGCTTCGGGAAAAATTGAACCGCGTCTCGCCGGCCGCGGCGCAGATGATCGCCACGGTCTGGGGCGTAGGCTACAAGCTTGAGGTGCCGAAGTAACGTGGACGTCATTTTCAAGAGCGTAGTCGGCAAGCTGTGGATGACCATCATCGCGCTGTTTGCCCTGGTGCTGACGCTGTTCAGTCTGATGCTGGTCCAGTCGTTTGACTCCTTTTACTTTCACCGGCAGACGAAAAACCTGCAGGAATTGGCGGAAGGTCTGTCCGAGAGCCTGGCCGCCTACCCGGACAAGCGGGCGGCGCTCGACATCGCCTCCAGCTTCGGCGTCATTCACCGCACCGGCCTGGTGATGGTCGATCAAACGGGCAAGCTCGTGGGCAAAAGCGAAGGCAGAGGGGAGCCGATGGTCCCGGTGGAGCAGCTTCTCGCGGCTCCGGAGCTGAAGCTGTCCGAGGCCTTGGCCGGCAAACACCCCGCGCCGGGGCGCATCCTCTTCACCGACAATCCCAGCGACCGGAACGCGCGGATGCAGATTTTGGCCGTGGCCGTTCCGATCGAGCTATCTCCAGGCATGCGGGGCTCGATCGTCATGTACCAGGCGATTGAAGATTTCGACGATACGGTGCGGGAAGTGCGCAAGCTGATTTTCGTCGTCGGCGTCATCGGGTTCATCTTGACGACGGTCTTCGCCTTTTTCCTGTCGTCGCGCATCACCTTTCCGCTGCGCCAGATGAAAGAGACAGCGCATCGGATCGCGGAAGGGGATTTTCACGCCGAGATCCCGATCCGGACGACGGACGAGATCGGCGAACTGGCCGCTTCGTTCAACACCATGGCCAGCCGGTTGAACCAACTGGTGGACGCCCTTTCCAAGGAAAAGGAGCAGTTGGCCAGCGTCCTGCGCAGCATGGTGGACGGCGTGGTGATGATCGACGAGCAGGGGAAAATCGCCGTCGCCAACCCGCCGGCCGAACACTTTCTGCGCGACTGGAAGTACGAGCATCCGGATGAACCGGTTCCGCTGTTTGCCTTCTATCAGCAGGTGGTGCAGACCGGCCAGGAGGTGACGGAGGATCTGCCCGTCCAGGGCCGAATCTGGTCGCTGGTGATGGTACCGCTGAACGACCGGGAGCAGATTCGCGGGGCCGTGGCCGTGCTGCGCGACATGACCCGGGAGCGAAAGCTGGACAAGATGCGCAACGACTTTGTCGCCAACGTGTCGCACGAACTGCGCACGCCGCTTTCCATGCTGCAGGGGTACAGCGAAGCGATCGTGGACGATATCGCCGCCTCCCCGGAGGAGCACAAGGAATTGGCCCGGATCATTTACGACGAGTCGGTCCGCATGACCAAGCTGGTCAACGAACTCCTGAGCCTGGCCCGAATGGAAGCCGGCCATGTCGAATTGAGTCTGGAGCCAATCGAGCTTCGCCCCTACCTGGAGCGCATTCAACGGAAATTTACCAACCTGGCGAGGGAACGCGAGATTCATCTGCTGCTCGAGATCGACACGGAGCAGACGACGGCGCTCGTCGATCCCGACCGGATGGAGCAGGTGCTGACCAACCTGATCGACAACGCGCTGCGTCACACCCCCAACAAGGGGACGGTGACCCTTCGCGCCCGGGGAGACAAGACGCTCCTGCTGGAGGTGAGCGACACGGGCAGCGGCATTCCGCAGGAAGACCTGCCGTTTGTGTTTGAGCGCTTTTACAAGGCGGACAAGGCGCGGACGCGGGGCAAAGCGGGCGGCACCGGACTGGGATTGGCCATCGCCAAAAACCTGGTGGAAGCCCATGGCGGAACAATCAGCGTGCAGAGCAAACTGGGGGAAGGCACGACCTTTACCATCGCCTTGCCTGACAAAACCAAGCACAAATAGGAGTGGAGAGAAATGATCAAGATGATACTGTTTGACGTCGACGGCGTCATGCTGAGTGAAGAGCGCTATTTTGACGCTTCCGCCCTGACTGTCTGGGAAATGCTGCACAGCCCGCGCTATCTCGGCCTGGCGGGAGACACGTTTACGCCCTGTCCGGAAGAAGCGGAGATCCGGCGCGTCCGCCGGCTCGTCTTTGCCGACGACGACGTGCTCACCTTCATCAAGTCGCGCGGCATCAATTCCAACTGGGATATGGTGTACCTGACCTTCGCCTACCAGGTGATCCGGCTGTGCGAAGCCCTGAAACCGGCACTGGGGCAGCAGGCCACCGATTTGCTGGCCGGCCAGTTGAACCGCGCCCAGCTCGCCCGACTGTCGGAGTGGGCCAAGGCGTACGCCCCTGACTTTACCGTTGAATACGCCAAGTTTACCAAGGATTTTGCCCGAGGCTCCGCGCAGAAGGCGGAAATGCTGCTCTATCTGAACCAGATTGCGTTTGAGCGCTGCGGCGTCGTGACCAACGCCTTCTCGCGCAACAGCGACTTGTGGCGGCTGTGCCAGGAGACGTTCCAGGAATGGTACCTGGGTGATGAACGAGTGGCCGCGTCCATCGGTCGCGAAACGCACCAGCCGGGGAAAAAGGGGTTTTTGACCGACGAAATCCCGATCGTCAGCCCGGAGGAACTGCGCAGCCTGTTTCGCACGTTGAAGGAGAAGGGGTATACGCTCGGCATCGGCACGGGACGTCCCACGATCGAGACGCATGTCCCGCTCAGCGAACTGCAGGTACTGGAATGGTTTGATCCGGAACGAGTGGTGACTGCCAGCCACGTGTTGGAAGCGGAAGAGGAGTTCCCGGCCAGCGCGCCGCTGTCCAAGCCGCATCCGTTTTCCTACCTGAAAGGGCTGCTGGGGCTGTCCACGCCCAATCGCGAGGTGCTTGGCCATCCGCTGCCGATTGCCAACGGCGACGAGGTGCTGATCGTCGGCGATTCGCTGGCGGATCTGCTGGCCGCCCGCGCCATCGGCTGTCGCTTTGCGGCTACGCTGACCGGCTTGTCCGGACAGGAGGCCCGCCGCAAGTTTGAAGAAGAACAGGCCGATTACATTCTCAACGACGTGCGCGAAATTCTCTCCATCCTCGAATAGCGAATCACAAGGCTTCGCCGCCCCGGCAGGGGGACAGGCGAAGCCTGATCTCTCCAAAACAAAAACGGCTCCCGCGGGAGCCGTTTTTGTTACCTGCCCATGCACCCTTTTGCCTACAAGACAAAATACCGCAGATAGACGTACACATGCGACAGGATGATGGACATGATCATCAGCGGAAACGCCACTTTCAGAAATCCCAGGAAGCTGATGTGATGGCCTTCCTTCTCGGCCAGTCCGGCGACGATCACGTTGGCGCTGGCGCCAATCAGCGTGCCGTTGCCGCCCAGGCATGCACCCAGCGCCAGGCTCCACCACAGCGGTTCCAGATTGGTGATGCCCAGTGCTCCCATTTCCTTGATCATCGGGATCATCGTGGCGACGAACGGAATGTTGTCCACAAACGCGGACGCAATCGCGCTCAGCCAGAGAATCAGCAGGGAGGTGTGCAGCGCATTGCCGCCGGTCAGGTGTATGGCCTCTTCCGCCAGTTTGGCGATCACGCCGGTGTGAACCAGACCGGAGACGAGGACGAACAGGCCGACAAAGAAAAAGATGGTGGTCCACTCCACCTGGCTGATCGCGTCTTCCAGGTAGTGTTCACCGGTGAGCAGAAGCAGCAGGAACGCCCCGCTCAGGGCGATCGTTGCCGTTTCCAGATGAAGCACGTTGTGCAGCATGAAGCCGATAATCGTCAGCGCCAGCACGGCCAGTGACTTTTTCAGCAGCGTGACATCGGTGATTTCGTCGCGTTCGTTCAGGTTCATGATCTGGGCCTGCAGTTCCGGCGACGCGACGAGCTGCTTGCGGTACAGCAGCACAAAACAGCCGATCGTGGCGACCATGATGATCGCGACAATGGGCGCCAGGTTGACCAGGAAGGCCATGAAGTCCAGTTCCGGGACAGCGCTTCCAATCATGATGTTGGGAGGATCCCCGATCAGCGTGGCGGTGCCGCCCGCATTGGACGAGATAATTTCGCTGATCAAATAGGGCATCGGGTTCACCTGGAGCTGCCGGGCGATGCTGAAGGTCACCGGCACGATCAGCAGCACGGTGGTGACGTTGTCGAGGAAGGCGGAGGTCACGGCCGTGATGGCGCTCAGGTAGACGAGGATGCGCACGGGATTGCCCTTGGCCGCCTTGGCGGCGCGGATGGCCATGTACTTGAAGACGCCTGTCTTCGCCGTGACGGCGACGAGAATCATCATCCCGATCAGGAGGCCGAGCGTGTTGAAGTCGATGTGCTCGATCGCCTGCTCCTGGTTGACAATGCCAAACAGGACCATGAGGATTCCGCCGGCCATGGCGACGATGGTGCGGTGAAGCTTTTCACTGATGATGAATGCGTATGTAACCAAAAAAATGCCGATGGCGAGCAGTGCCTGGTTTGCCATAACGATCTCCTCTCATGTTTTGACTGGTCTTGGTCTTGTACTATTATACCTGTACCCGTTTGGTCAGGTAAAGAAACGGCCTGGTGCATGAGACCAGGCCGTGCAGAGGAGATCCTGCGGCGAGCGGTCGCGCCTACAGTTCGATCTGCGTCACGCTTTTCACTTCCGGCAGTTCGCCCATGGTGTCCAGCAGTTCGGCGGAGACCGGCTTGTCGACGGAGAGCATCATGATCGCGTCGCCGCCCATGTCGCGCCGCCCCACCTGCATGGTGGCGATGTTGACGTCGTTGTTGCCGAGAATCGATCCGACGCGGCCGATGACGCCGGGACGGTCGTTGTGGTGGATGTACAGCAGATACCCTTCCGGCGCCACGTCGATGGCAAAGTCGTCGATCTTGACAATCCGCGCCCCGTAGCCGTTGAGCCGGGTACCGGCAACCGTACGCGTCTGCTGCGTGGTCTTCAGCGTGACCGTCAGCAGGTTGGTAAATCCGCGATTGTGCGCCGATTTTTTCTCCGTGACGGTAATGTCGCGCACTTTGGCCAGGAGCGGAGCGTTGACGTAGTTCACCTCTTCGCCCAGGCGGAAGGAGAGCACGCCTTTCAGCACGGTCCGGGTCAGCGGTGCCGTGTCCACATCGGTCAGTTCGCCGCTGTAGGCGATGGCGATTTCCTGAATCGAGCCGACCGTCACCTGTGCCAGGAAGTGCCCCAGTTTTTCGCCGAGCGTAAAGTATGGCTGCAGGCGTTCCATGACATGAGCCGGGATGGACGGGAGGTTGACCGCGTTTTTGAACGGCTCGCCGCGCAGCACCTTGAGAATTTCGCCCGATACGTCGACCGCCACGTTCTCCTGCGCTTCCACAGTGGAGGCACCCAGGTGGGGAGTGACGACGACCTGCGGCAGGCCGATCAGCGGGTTGTCCACCGGCGGTTCCACTTCAAACACGTCCAGGGCCGCGCCCGCCACCTTGCCGGTCAGGATGGCTTCGTACAAAGCCTTTTCGTCAATAATGCCGCCGCGGGCGCAGTTGATGATGCGAACGCCGTCCTTCATTTTGGCAAACTCGCGGGAGCTGATGATATGGCGCGTTTCCTTCGTCAGCGGGGTGTGGACGGTGATGAAATCGGCTTGCCGGCAGATGTCGTCCACGGTGGCGTGGGTGACGCCCAGTTTTTGCGCGCGTTCTTCCGTCAGGAACGGGTCGTAGGCCAGCACGGTCATGCCGAACGCCTTGGCCCGCTTGGCCACCTCCGTTCCGATCCGGCCCAGGCCGATGATGCCCAGTACCTTGTTGTTCAGCTCAACGCCCTGAAAGCTTTTTCGGTCCCAGGTTCCCTCCGTCAGTTTTTTGTGCGCCTGCGGGATGTTTCGGGCGACGGCCATCAGCATGGCGAAGGAGTGCTCCGCCGTGGAGACCGTGTTGCCGTCGGGAGCGTTGATGACGACCACCCCGGCTTCGGTGGCGGCGTTGATGTCGATGTTGTCCACGCCCACGCCGGCGCGTCCCACCACTTTCAGTTTCTTGCCGGCGGCCAGCACCTCGGCGGTCACCTGCGTCTGGCTGCGGACGAGCAGGGCGTCGTAGTCCCCGATCACGGATAGCAGATCAGTGGGAGAGAGGTTGGGTTGCCGCACCACTTCCACGTCGGGGGCGTCGAGCAGTTGTTGTATGCCGTGTTCGCTCAGCGGGTCGGTAATCAGGATTTTATACATGAGCAAGAAGCACCTCCTGTGCAGCTTTGACACCTGCCCCCAGTTCCACGGGAGCACCAATTTGACGAAGCGACAGTTCGATGGCGGCGATCACCTGCAGCACGTCGAGCGGTTCGCAGTAGCCCATGTGGCCGATGCGGAAAATCTTGCCCTTGAGGTGCTGCTGGCCGCCGGCGATCACGATGTTGTGGCGGGTGCGGAGCACTTTTCTCAGCTCCTCCGCGTCGAACGCCCCTTGGGGATCGCACGAGGTGACGGTCGGAGAAGCGTACGCGTCCTCGGCCATCAGCGGCACGTTCAGCGCCCGCATCGCGGCGCGGGTCATGTCGCGCATCACTTCATGCCGCTTGATGATGGCGGGCAGTCCCTCTTCTTCCAGCATGGAGCAGACTTCGTCCAGGCCGAACACCAGCGAGACGGCCGGCGTGTACGGCGTCGTGTTTTCGGCCAGGCTTTTGCGGTAGGCCTTCAAGTCGAGGTAAAAGGCCAGCGGCTTTTTCTGGTCAATCACCTGCCAGGCTCGCTCGCTCGCGGCCAGGAACGCCAATCCGGTCGGTAGCATGAACGCCTTTTGCGAACCGGTCACGACGATGTCCACGCCCCAGGCGTCCATTTCGCAGGCGACCGCGCCCAGGCAGCTTACCGCATCCACGATGAACAGCGCGTCCGAATGCTGGCGCACCACCTGTGCCAGTTCGCGGATCGGGTTGAGCACGCCGGTCGACGTTTCGCAGTAGGTGGCGAAGACGGCTTTTACCTGCGGTTTGTCAGCCAGAAACGCCTGCAGCAGATCCGGCGTAACCGCCTTCCCCCAGGGAACTTCCAGGCGGTGGGCAACCACGCCAAACCGCTCGCAGATTTTGGCGAACCGTTCACCAAACGCGCCGCTTACCAGAATCGCCGCTTCTTCGCCCGGCTGCAGCGTGTTGACCACGCTCATCTCCAATGCGCTGGTACCGCTGCCGGCCAGGATGAACACGTCCTGGCTCGTGCCGAAATACGGCTTCAGCCGCTCGGCGGTGCGGGCGAACAGCGCGGAAAACTGTCCGCTGCGATGGCCGATCATCGGCTGGTTCATCGCCTGCTGGACGCGAGGGGGGATGGGGGTAGGGCCGGGTATGCGCAGGATCATTTTGTCGGCAAACATGTGTTTCTCTCCTCCTTGACAAGTACATATGAAAAAAACCTCCCGTTCCCACACTGCTCCTGTTCGCGGAACAGTGAGGGACGAGAGGCTTGCTTCGCGGTGCCACCCTCATTCGTTCTTCTTTTCGCAAAGAAGAACCTTGCCAGGTACGGGACCTGAGAGATAACGGATCAACCGTTCGCGCCTACTGGATGCCCGGGACATCGGTTCAGCGCAACAACTCGGAAGTGCTCATCCTTGGAGGGAACCACCGATTCGCAGCGACCATCGGCTCTCTGAGGGTTTCCCGTCCAAGGCATCTCTTCGTCATCGTTGTTGAAGTATTCAAGCAGTTTCAGATTTGTTATTTACAATATCACGAGGGCATGCGGCCGTCAAGTACAAAGAACACAAAAAAGGAACATTACTGGTAAAAGCGAATTTATCGTTCGTGAAATAATAGCGTTTTCACTGGAAGGAAGCGTATTTTAAGAGTAAAAACCGAACGTTCTTATATCGGTTTCATAAAAAATGGGAATATGGGAGCTGGATCGTTCGGATTTTTCCGCATGTTCCTGGTGGAACTGAACGTATGCAAAAGCCCTGCGTCTCCGCAAGAGACACAGGGCTCATCGTGGATCGGCCCAACGCGATCAGTTGTTGGCGGCGTAGCGGGCCAGGCACTCGTCGATCAGGGCTGCCGCCTTTTCGGGACCTTCCCAGCCCTCGATCTTGGTGGTTTTGTTCTCCAGGTCTTTGTAGCGCTCGAAGAAATGGGAGATTTCCTTCAGCACATGGGGCGGCACGTCGTCCAGGGATTTCACATGGTCGAAGCGCGGATCGTCCACCGGAACGGCCAGCAGTTTTTCGTCCTGCCCCTTGTCGTCGGACATGATCAGTACGCCGATCACGCGGGACTTGATCACGCAGCCCGGGAACGTCGGGAACGTGGTGAGCACGAGGATATCCAGCGGATCGCCGTCCAGCGCCAGCGTTTTGTCCAGGTACCCGTATTCGGTCGGATAGTGCATCGGAGAGTAGAGGACGCGGTCCAGGCGGAAGACGCCGGCTTCCTTGTCATACTCGTATTTGTTTTGGCTGCCCGCGGGAATTTCGATAAACGCGTCAACGACTTTGTTTTCGAAAGACATCAATGCTCCTCCTCATAAAAAAATAAATATGTACGGACTGCCCACATTATAGCAGGAACCGGCAGCAAAAGAAAGAAATGAAAAAACCCCCCATGTCTCGAGAGGCATGAGCGGTTTTTTGGTTTGTGGGAAATTACTCTTCCACTTTAATGGAATCGGTCGGGCATCCTTCTGCGGCGTCGCGTACGTCGTCCTGCAGGATGTCCGGGATTTCGGCGGTATTTGTGTTGTCATCCAGCTTGTTGAAAGCCAGGCCCTCGTCGTCGTAATCGAAGACGTCCGGAGCAGTTGCGCCACAAGCACCGCAAGCAATACAGGTTTCTTTGTCTACCCATGTGGTCATCGTGGTTTCACCTCCCATACCAGATGGTACGTCCACTGTCATAACTCATTTTATTCGTTGTATGAAAAGATTTCAAGAATGAATCGCATCTAAAAATAGACGTCTATCGAAATATGGGAAGTTCCGGCGTCTTCACAGCCGGGTACAGTTTGATCTGAAGCTGCTTGAAATCGCCGCCGTGCACCGCGCCAGTGGCGGTCAACAGCCGGATGGCCGCATCCACGTCACGAATTCCGAGGCTCTGCCACTCATTCGACGACACCAGCATGTCCAGCCGGGCCGTCAGATCTTCCGGATTGTACGCCGTCCATTTTTGATGATGGGTCAGCGCGGCTGCGGCCAGGTACGTGCGGTAGTGGAACGGGTACTGCTTCCACTGGGCGATGCTGACCGTCATCGGCGGCGCTTTCGGCATCGGCTGTTTGGTGACATATGACGACTCCCACGCGGCCAGCGCCTGGTAGACCAGCTCCTGTCCCTTCAGCCAACTGTTTTGGGACAAGGTGAGGCGGGAAGCGATCTCGTCGGGCCCGAGGGCATTACTATTCTGATCGGAAAGCAACTGCTCCATACTATCCAAATAAGCCCGGACGCCGTCCCGGAAGATGCTCTGGGACTGGATCAACAGGGGGGCGGTAGCGAGCGGCACCGGTTTCTCCAACTGCTTGATCGTCTCTTTGGCCGTCTCCGCCAACTGGTTCAGCGAATCGGTCCGCTGCTGTTTGTCCATGCGGCTCCAGTCCGCCATCTTGTCAAAGTGGGCCTGCTTCAGCTCCAGCAGCGGCGCGTATACGGTATAATGAAAACGGATAAAGTCCTGCTCGCTGTACAGTTTTTGTTCCCGCAGCATCTTCTCCTGCTCCTGCGCCTGTTTCTGCGCCTCCGCAGCCGCGGCCTGCTGTTCCTCAATCGCTGCTTTCATGTACCGGGCGCCGAAAAAAAATCCGCCAACAAAGCAGGCAAGTGTTATGATGATCATGTACGCAACCAGAAATTCAGACTTGGTCAATCGCTTGTTCATACAATCCTCCAGTATCCTTTGTACGATAGTAAGTGTGTGTTTGGGGAGTGAAAAAACGAGTACCCATGAGCAGTCCAACCATAACCGAACTGGAGCATGATTTCATGCAGTCTGTCACGCTCAACGGATTGCGTCCGCTGGCGGGAGAACGGACCATCCAAGCGCTGTACTACATCCTGCGCGGCCGCAAGACCAACCAGACGCTGCAGGATGTGCATTTGTTCGCCCTTTATCCGTATTATCGGATGATTCCCCGCCTTTTGAAAGAGGATTGGGATAAAATTGTTGCCGCTCTGCTTCAGCAGGGCTTGATCCGCCTGCTGCCCGCTCCGGGGGAAGGACGCAAGCCGTCCTTTGGCCTGACGGAAGCGGGGGAGACGTACGCCGCAGCCGGACGGGAGAAGTACCGGTTGGGATTCTGGTTCCAGCCGTTTGCCGGGACCGAGGCGGCTGAACCGCTGGACCTGTTTTGGCGCCGTCTGCACCTGCTCGTCCAGACCGTTTCCCACCTGCTGGCAAACGACCTGTCCTTTCAGCCCGTCGTACAGGACAAGCAGGTGCAGCAGTGGGTGAAGCAGCGTCTGGCAAGACCGGAGCAGCGGGAACGCTGGCAGGAACATCTGGCCGACGAGCTGTACCGCCTGCTGGAGCCGCTTCCCGCCTCTGTCCAGGAAGTGGTCATCGCCCGCTTTTCCGGTGCAGCCCAGTCCGGGCAAACCTTGACCCAACTGGCGCTGCACAGGCGGGAAGCCCCTTCGTACATACAGCTTCAGTTTCGTTACGGGCTGGCGCGGGCCATGGAAGCGCTGCGAATTGATAGCGGACGGTTTCCGCTGCTGGCCGAGCTTGCCGGTCCGTCTGGCGAAAGGGAACGGCGGCTGAGCGAAAGCGCCGAGCAGACGTACGCGCTCCTGAGACAAGGATTCTCGGTCGAGGAGATTGCCCGCAGGCGAAGGATCAAACCCAGCACGGTGGAGGATCACCTGGCGGAAATCGCCCTCCGCTGCCCCGAGTGGGACTGCTCGCGTTTTTTGCCGACCGCGTTGGCAGAGAGGATCGTCCAGGCCTGTGAGCAGTTGGGCACGAGCCGGCTGCGCGTCGTGAAGGACCACCTGGGGCCCGACGTCTCCTATCTGCAAATCCGCCTGGCGCTGGCGCGGCGGAAAGGAGGGAAAACGACGTGGCAAACGGGGATCTGCTGACCGAAGCGCTGCGCCGCCACTTTGGCTACGACGCGTTTCGGCCCGGCCAGCGGGAGATTATTTCCCGCCTGCTGCAGGGAAAAAACGTCCTCGGCCTCCTGGCGACGGGCGGCGGAAAGTCGCTGACCTACCAACTGCCCGCGCTCCTCTTGCCGGGAGTGGTCGTCGTGGTCTCTCCGCTGATTTCCTTGATGGTGGACCAGGTTCAGCAGCTTCGCGCCAGCCGGAAAATTCCCGCCGCCTACCTGAACAGCACCCTGGACCCGGCAGATGCCCGGCAAATCATGCGGGACATCGGCAGCGGCGCCTGCAAACTGCTCTACGTGTCTCCGGAAAAGCTGCAGCAGTCGGCCGTGCAGGAGACGCTGCGCCGCGCAGGTGTCTCGCTGGTCGCCATCGACGAAGCCCACTGCATCTCCCAGTGGGGGCATGATTTCCGCACCGACTATCTGCGACTGCCTGACGTGATTGAGAAGCTCGGCAGTCCGCCGGTACTGGCCGTAACCGCCACTGCCACAACAGCGGTGCGGGAGGAGATATGCCGCCTCCTGAAGATTGAACCGGAGGACGTCGTGGCGCTTCCGCTCAACCGGGCCAATATTGCGATCGACGTGATCGCCGCCGACAGCGAAGCCGAGCGCCGGGCGCAGGTGATGGCCGCGATGGACAGCCTGCGCGGGCCGGGCATCGTCTACTGCAGCACGCGGCAGGCTGTGGAGGCGCTCGCCGCCGCTTACCAGTTGGATGGAAAAAAACGGGTGCACGCGTATCACGGCGGCATGAACAGCATGGAACGGATGCTGGTTCAGACGCAGTTTTTGCGCGGCGAACTGGATGTGATCGTGGCGACCAACGCGTTTGGCATGGGAATCGACAAGGCCGATATCCGCTACGTGATCCACTACCACTTTCCCGCCAGCCTGGAAGCCTACGCCCAGGAAATCGGACGGGTCGGCAGGGACGGGGCCCCCGGTTATGCTGCGCTGTATTATGTGGCGGAGGATCTCCACATCCACGCGCACATGCTGGAAAACGAGTACCCGACCGAAGAAGAGGTGGCCCGCTTTCTTCGCCTGCTGAACGGGGACGGTTCGCTGCCTGTAGAGATGCTCGCCGCAGCGGAGATCGGCGAGGACATGGCCCGCCTGCTGTTCTTTTACGCGGAACAGAGCGGCCTCTTGAAGGAAGTAGCCGTCACGCGCGAACAGTACCGCTACGTCCTGGCCGATGCGCCGCCGGACGGCGAAGCGCTCCAGGTGCAGCGGATTTGGCAGGCCACGGAACGGACCAGGCGGCAAAAGCGGCAGAAGCTGTCGGACATGCTGCGCTGGCTGGAGGGAAGCGGCTGTTTGCGCCGCGAGCTGAACCGGTACTTTGGCGAGGAGGATCAATCCTATTCCCTGGCATGCTGCTCCCGCTGCGGCCTGGAACGGTCCCCCTATCTGGAGGATACACCCGCGGCTCCTCCGCCCCAGAGGGACACGATCTGGAATTTGCGGGAGGCGTTGGCACGGCTGCTGCCGAATCGTAAGGGAGGGAAGGGGCCGTGAAGCGTCGATGGGAAGAACTCGATCCGGCCGCTCTGAGGCTCAACCTGTGGCTGACCCAGTTCATCGTGCTGGCGGTGGCCGCAATCGGCAGCGGAATGGTGCACGGATGGGAAGGGACCCTGTCGCTGTTTGCGCTGCCGTCCCTGCCGGATCTGACGCGTGCAGGAGCCGTCGCGCTCGCCGTTGTCCTGGCCAGCATCCTGATGGACCGTTATCTGCCGCGCCGCTGGCAGGATGACGGCGACATCAACGAGCGGATTTTCCTCGACCTTCCCTTTGGGACCACCGCTTTGCTGTGCGCAGCGATCGGGATCGGGGAAGAATGGCTGTTTCGCGGCGTGCTGCTTCCGCTCATCGGCAATGGATGGACAAGTCTGGTGTTCACCCTGGTCCACGTCCGGTACCTGCGGAAGCCGCTGCTTGCCGTCAGCGTCTTTTGCACAAGCTGGCTCCTGGGCTGGCTGTTTGAAACCGGCGGGCAGCTCGTCACGCCGATGCTGGCCCACATGGTGATCGATTTGCTGCTGGCTCTCTACATTCAATACGGATTCGCAAGCGAGAGGAGGAATCAGGAGTGACAAAGGGGAGAAGAAAACGAAAGCCGGAGACGGTCCGGGTGCGGGCGGAAGCGTCAGTGCACGAACTGCCGCCGCGGCGGCTGCGCCACAAACGGGCGCGGCTGTCGTACAAAACCGTTCTCGGCTCCGGCCTGGCCGTTTTCGGCACGCTGTTTCTCACGCTGGTCGTCGTGGAACTGTACCAGGCCCACCAAACGCTGTCGGAAACGGCCCCCCTCGGCAAGAACGAGACTGCACTGGAAGAGCGAGCCGCAGACGGACAGGTGTCTGATTTCGCCCATGCGGACGGTTCGGCGGCTCCGCCTACTCCGCCCGCCGGCTCTACCGCTGTCAGCGGCGGAGAGGGACAACGGGCAGCGGCTACCACAAAAATCGCGAGCAGCGGTTCGCTTCCTGATGGATCGTTGAGCACGGGAGCGAAGGCAGTCGCGGGCGCGGCGGCAGAGAAGCCGACCGCAGGGGCAGCGCCGCGTCCGAACGTGCCGCCGCAAAATCCGGCTGCAGGCGGTGCGACGAATCCGAAGCCGGCCGCAGGAAACACTAACGGCGCCACCACCCCCGCCTCATCTCAGCCGACTTCTTCTTCCGGCGCGGTCCCGGCCGCCAAGCCGGCGCCCAAGGTAAAGCGCCACGTCGTGCAAAAGGGGGACACGCTGTACAAGCTGTCCCGCCTCTATTACGGTAACAACGGAGGGGTTACCCGGATCGCGGGGTACAACGGTCTCAGCCCGGAGGCCCAGTTGAAAGCGGGAGACGTATTGACCATTCCCCTGTCGCCGTGATGAGCCGGCAGTCAAACGGACAAGCTAAAGGAAAACGGACAGGCGGCAGGGGGCGATGGCATGGTCTTTGACTCGATTATCATTGGCGGCGGAATTGCCGGTTTGCAGACGGCGATTCAGCTTTCCCGATGCCTGCGAAAAGTCGCCGTGGTGGACGCCAACGGAGGCAGGTCAACTGCGGCCAAGGCGTACCGCAACATCCTCGGGTTTCCCGACGGCGTCAGCGGTAAAGCGCTGCGCGAGGCCGGACGAACACATGCTGTCCGTCTGGGTGTTCAACTGTTTTCCGACGAAGTGTCGGAGCTCTCCGAACGCGACGGGCTCTTTTCCGCCCGGCTCCGTGTTGCCGGTTCCCATCTCCAGGGGCGTACGGTGGTGCTGGCGGCCGGGATCAGCGACCCGTTCCCGGACATTCCGGGAGTCGGCGCGTGCCTCGGAAAATCGGTCTTCATCTGCCCCGACTGCGACGGGTACGAGACGGTCGGCCAGGCGACGGCGGTCATCGGAGCCGTTCCTCAAGCGGCGGACATGGCCGTCCAGCTCCGTTACTACACCGACCGCCTGACGGTGATAAACCACGCCGGATCGCCGATCGGGCCGTGGGAGGGCGAGACATTCCGATCGCTGTCGCTCGACGTGCTCAACGAACGGGTGGAGCGGTTTGACCACCAAAACGGAATGCTTACCGGCCTGGTCTTGTCCGGCGGCGACACGCTGTCCGTCTGCCGGGCCTTTCTCGCTTTTCCCGGCGCGCGCGTCAATACCGACCTGCTGCGTCCGTTTTCGGTCCGCTTCAACGAAAAGGGGCACGTCCTGGTCGATCCACGTACCAAGGAAACCGACCACCGGAACATCTGGGCCGTGGGCGACGTTATTCCCCATTCCCAGCAGGTGGCGATCGCGATGGGAGATGGGGCGCAGGCCGCGATCTGGATCCACAAGCGCCTGCAGGAAAACGGCGAATAGCATTTCACGGGACGGATCGCTTTTTTCTTTTTCGTGATCAGGCACAAGCAAACGCGGTCGTCCGTATGCTTTGATAGAATCAGGGCAGTGCGGAGGGACAAAAGCGAGATGACCGCCTACATAAGAGATTTGCTGCTGGGCCTGCTGGCATGGTGGTGCGGAAACGGCGCGTTCAGGCTGTTTCCCTCCACGCCGCTCCACCTCGATCGACAGGGGGACTGGATTGCCTTCTTGCTGTTCAAACCGGTCGAATTGGCATTGGCGGCGATGTTGTTTGTGCTGGGGTCGATCGTGTTGGGCGGACTGATCCGCGCCCATGCGGCCGAAGCCATCCGGCGAGGGTTTTCCGGCGGGGGCTGCTTGAACGCCGTGTTGTGCGTTTACGCTGGTTTCCTCGCGTACATTCAGTACGTCAAAATGCCGATGCCGACGGCTGTTTTCGGCGGAGCCGCGCTCTTGTGCCTGCTGGTTCGCATGCTGCGCAGGCGGGCTCTGCAGACGGAAATCATCGAGTTGACGAAAAGCACGCAGCAGCCCTCCCTGCCGGAGGCTTTCCCGGGAAAGCGCAGAATCTGACAGACCTTTACACAATCGGCTGTTCCGGCGCGTCCGGTCGACAGGATTTCCAAGCGCTCTTCCTTCCGCACACGCGGATGGACCCGAGCGCTATATTCTTGCTCGCAAATATGTTATGATAGAGCCAGTCCCGCTTTTTCGCGACGATGTGAAAAATGGTGGATGGCCGTGGGGTATTCGTCGGAAAATGCGGAGAACTCTTACAGGCTCTGGTTCATACTTTGTAGTACGACTGGATGGCGAGGAGGGACAGTCATGCGTGTTGAACGCCTTGGTCAAGACAAGATACGGATCTTCCTAACGTTTGACGATCTGTCGGAGCGAGGAATTGAAAAAGAAGACATGTGGCGTGACATTCCGAAGGTACATGAACTGTTCAACGACATGATGGAACAGGCCTACAACGAGCTGGGCTTTGAAGTGTCCGGGCCTGTCGCCGTTGAAGTGTTTGCCTTGCCAGCACAGGGAATGGTCGTAATCGTAACGCGCGGCAAAACAGGCTCAAAGGTGGAAAAGGAAGAGGAAGAGTACGAGGATGATGATGTATATGAACTGGAGGTCACTCTGGAAGAGAGTGAACTCGTGATCTATTCCTTCCGCGACTTTGAGCATCTGGTTGAAGCAGCTCATCGCATAAACGCGATGCTGACCAACGGAGGAGCCGCTTATTTTTACCAGGGCAAATACTACCTTGTTCTGGAGGAGCTCGATTTGGATCAGGAGCGGTACCAGAAGCTGATTGCGATCCTCTCTGAATACGGAGAAGCGACGCCGACTACCGTTTACGTCCTGGAGGAATACGGCAAGGTTGTCGTTGCTGACGACGCTGTCAAGGAGATTTGCAGACATTTTCGGTAACATGTCTTGCAGACAATTCCTGTACAATAAAACAGCACCTAGCTGCTGCTAGGTGCTTTTGCTGTGTTTACAGCCCGGCGAACAGGTCGTTCTCCTTATCCGCGCTGTCGGGCGCGTACCCCTTGAGGTTGTGCCAGACGAGAATGAAGTGATTCACGGTGCGGACGTTCTCGAGGCGGCCGGCCAGCACGCCCGGGAAGACACGCTCCACGGACATGTGCTGGGTCCGGTGAGCCGCAAGCGCCCGGGCCACCTGCGGGGCGTACTCCGGCGCGCTGATTTCCGTCGTGATCGCTTCGTACGGATCCATGTAGGGAGGCGCGAACATACCGACGTGTTCGCCCGACGCGTGCGTCACATGGTACAGCTTGCGCACCGAAGTGCCGGGGGGAAGCTGCTTGACGGCCCGCGTCGTCGCTTCGGAAATGGCCTGGTGGTCCGGATGGCCGGAGATGCCGTGCGGCGCAAACGTCACCACGACCTGCGGCTGATAGGTGGCGATGGCGGCCTGGATGCGGCTGATCAGTTCGTCTGTCGGCACGGAGGAAAGCCGCTTGTCGGCGTAGTCCAGGAAAAGCAGGTTGTCGATGCCCAGGATCGCCGAAGCCTCACGCAGTTCCCGCTCCCGGCAGAGCGGCAGTTCGGCAGGTGTGCACAGCGGCGGATCTCCCGCCTTGCCTGCCTCTCCGCGGGTGGCGCACACCAGGGAAATGGTTGTGTCCGGCTGCTGCGCGTACCTGCAAATCGTCACTCCGGACGTGAACGTCTCATCATCCGGATGGGCAAACACAAACAGGACATGTTTTTGTTCCATAACAACCCCTCCGTCTGTCAGCGTGCTGCTCTGCCGTCTATTATCGCACAACCCAGACGATTTGACATGCGCGCGGGTGTACGGCAGGGTAATATCCTTTCGTTTCGGGCACGCTAACCGTACTGCTCCGCATATGATGCGCCTCTTGGCGGGGAACGATGCGGGCCTCGCCGCGACAGGAGGAACGCCTGTAACGCCTTTTCGGAGACAAATGGGAATTTTCATCTTCTCATCCCTGATACAAGCGTGTATACTAAACGATGGGTTTACCGACAACTATTTTGAGGTGAATATGTAATGGGTAATCAAGAAATGGTAACCGAAAACACCCAAGGGAAAGAACAAAAGCAGGAGAGCATGAACTTGCTGCAATCTACCCAGACGGTGATCAAGGAAGCACTGGAGAAACTAGGTTACCAGGAATCGATGTATGAACTCCTGAAGGAGCCGCTGCGCGTTCTGACCGTACGCATCCCGGTCCGCATGGATAACGGGGAGGTAAAGGTGTTCACAGGCTATCGTGCCCAGCACAACGACGCAGTTGGACCGACCAAGGGGGGCATCCGTTTCCACCCGGACGTTACAGAGGATGAAGTTAAAGCGCTTTCTATTTGGATGAGTTTGAAGGCCGGCATCGTCGACCTGCCGTACGGCGGCGGGAAAGGCGGAATCATCTGCGATCCTCGTGAAATGTCTTTCCGCGAGCTGGAGCGCCTCAGCCGCGGTTACGTTCGTGCGGTCAGCCAAATCGTGGGACCGACGAAAGATATTCCGGCACCAGACGTCTTCACCAACTCTCAAATCATGGCCTGGATGATGGACGAGTACAGCCGCATCCGCGAGTTCGACTCGCCTGGATTCATCACGGGCAAGCCGATCGCGCTGGGCGGTTCGCACGGACGCGAAACGGCGACGGCCAAAGGTGTAACCATCTGCATCCGCGAAGCGGCCAAACGCCGCGGCATCGACTTGAAAGGGGCGCGCGTGGTCGTGCAGGGCTTCGGCAACGCCGGCAGCTACCTGTCCAAGTTCATGCACGATGCGGGTGCGAAAGTAGTCGGCATCTCCGACGCTTACGGTGCCCTGTACGATCCGAACGGGTTGGACATCGATTATCTGCTGGACCGCCGCGATTCGTTCGGTACGGTTACCAAGTTGTTTACCAATACGATTACCAATAAAGAACTGCTTGAGCTGGATTGCGACATTCTCGTTCCGGCTGCGATCGAAAACCAGATCACTGCCGCCAACGCTCACAACATCAAAGCCAAAATCGTGGTGGAGGCAGCCAACGGCCCGACCACGCTTGAAGCGACCAAAATCCTCACCGAACGCGGCATCCTGCTGGTACCCGACGTACTGGCAAGCGCCGGTGGTGTAACCGTCTCCTACTTCGAGTGGGTACAGAACAACCAGGGCTACTACTGGTCCGAAGAAGAAGTGCAGGAGAAACTGGAAAAAGTGATGGTAAAAGCGTTCGAGAACGTGTACTCGCTGGCCCAAACGCGCCGCGTCGACATGCGCCTGGCCGCCTACATGGTGGGCGTGCGCAAGATGGCCGAAGCGTCCCGCTTCCGCGGCTGGGTGTAAGGCAATCCGTTCAAACGCATTTGACATGAACAAAACCTCCTTGGTCAGACCAAGGAGGTTTTTTCTTGCGGTGATGTTGCGAGCGCTGACCGCCTGCAGGAGCTGCTGTTTACTGCTCGAACAAGCGCTGCAGTTCGCCAAAATCGCGCGTCTGCTGCAGCACCACCATCAGCTTGATGCGGGCTTTCTGGCCGTTCAGACCGTTGGAAAAGACGACGCCCAGCTCTTTCAGTTGGCGGCCGCCACCCTCGTAGTCGTACACGTCCTGTACCTGGCCGTTGTAACAGCGGGACACCAGGACGATCGGCACCCCTTTGTCCAAGAGTTGGCGCAGTACCGGCACGACCGCCGGGGGCAGGTTGCCCAGGCCGAACGCCTCCACCACCAGGCCGTCCACCGGCTGCTCCAAGAGAAAGCCCAGCCAGTTCGGGTCCATCCCCGCGACCGCTTTGATCAGCGGCACGTTGGCATCGGCATGCTCGATCGCATAGTGCTCGCGAACCAGGGGAGCATGGTGGTAGTTGACGCTTTTTTTGGAGATGGTGCCGATCGGGCCGTACGCCGGCGACTGGAAGGTGGCCACGTTGCTGGTATGCGTTTTGGTCACGTGGCGGGCGGCGTGGATTTCGTCGTTAAACACGACCAGAACGCCCTTGTCGCGGCTTTGCGGATCGGCCGCCACACGCACGGAGGAAATCAGGTTGACCGGGCCGTCTGCGCCCAACTCGTTGCTGCTTCGCATGGCGCCGGTCACCACGACGGGTACCGTCACCGGCAGGGTGATGTCAAGGAAGTAGGCCGTTTCTTCCAATGTGTCGGTACCGTGCGTCACGACCACGCCGTCGTAGCCGTGTTGGTTCAGCTCCTGTTCGATAAAGAGACGCAGTTGGTTCATCACGGCGGGCGTGATGTGGGGACTTGGCAAATTCAAAAAGTTGACCATCGTCACGTCTGCATACCGCTGCAAAAAGGGCAGAATTCTCTCCACGGCCTGATCGTCCAGCGGCTTGACGCGCTCGGACGCGTCGACGGACATGGCGATGGTGCCGCCTGTATTGATCACAAGAATCTTTTTCATGGTGCCGTCTCTCCTGTAGCGGGTTTTCAATCAAGCAGTATTCATGGTACGATGAGTGTTAGTCTTGTGTAAAGGAGCAATACGCAGATGATTGCTGTCATCGGAGCGGCCATTGCCCCCGGTATTGCCATTTTAAGTTATTTTTACCTGCGCGACAATCTTCAGCCGGAGCCCGTCTCGATGGTCATCCGGACATTTATTTTTGGCGTTCTGCTTGTGTTCCCGGTGATGGTCCTGCAATACATCATGCAGACGGAGTGGAACTGGCGGAGCGAATTCGTCGCCGGCGTGGTGCAGTCCGCGGTGGTGGAAGAGTTTTTCAAATGGATGGTCGTCTATTTTACCGCATACAAGCATGTGGAGTTTGACGAGCCGTACGACGGCATCGTGTACGCAGTGGCGGTCTCGCTGGGCTTCGCCACGCTGGAAAACCTGTTCTACCTCGTCATCAACGGGGTGGACATCGCGTTGTGGCGCGCGCTTTTGCCCGTGTCGAGCCACGCGCTCTTCGCCGTCTGGATGGGGTACTATCTCGGCCGGGCGAAATTTTCCGGCCAGGCGGGCAAGGAAGTCAGGTACCTGTGGATCTCGGTGGGACTGCCGATCGGGCTTCACGCGGTCTACAACGCCATTTTTCTCGCCACCCAGCACTGGCTGTTGCTCATCGTTCCGTTCATGGCAGTCCTGTGGTGGCAGGGCTTGAAAAAAGTGCAGCGCGCCCACGATTTCGGTTCTAAAACGCTCACCTCCCGTCCACACTAGGACGTGAGGAGGAGAGTCATCGTGCCAAAAAGCCGACGAGCAAAAGTGACGATACGCTGCAACGTATGCGGAGAAACCTTCACCCTTCGCGGCCGTAAAGACCCCAGCGGCGGTGTGGACACCGGCTTCAAGCAGTGCCTGTGCGACAACGACAAGCATTTCAGCATTCAGGAAGAACCCTGAATCGGCGCCCCCTTTGCCTCGGCGCCGGGCGGGGGCGAACATATGGAACGACGGCGGGGTGAAGCCCTGCCGCAAGCAACGGGGACCGGCAAACGCCGGTTCTTTTTTACTGTCTCCACACGCTTCAACTTTCCGTACGGAAATGCATAATCCACCCTCGCTCCACTAACACTATGCAAAGATTTCATTACGTGCCAAGGGGGATGCAAACCGTGCGAACGAAGCTGATTGCGACAGGGCCTGCGCTGGCGGCAGGGGATGGTTTTCTCGAAAGGCCGGCGGGACTGAAGCGGAAAGCGTCTCGTTAGCGAAGGGGGAAGCGGACCGCAGGTCAAACGGATTGACAGGCACAGCTTTTGCCGCCAGCAGAGCGGCTGGAATTGGTGAAGGGAGGATTGGATGAAAAATGGTATACGGAACAGTGGCGCGCGTCCTCTTTCCCGTCGCCCTGGTTGCGCTCGTCGGCGCCGGGGTGTGGGGCTATCAGGAGCACAACGAGAAGAACTCGATTTTGATCAAGGCGGAAAACCAGTATCAGCGTGCCTTTCACGAGCTGAACTACCACATCGACAACCTGCATGACGAACTGGGCAAATCGCTGGTAATCAACACCCGCAGGCAGATGACCCCATGCCTCACCAACGTCTGGCGGCTGGCCAACGCCGCCCAGTCCGACGTCGGCCAGCTGCCGCTGACCTTGATGCCGTTCAACAACACGGAAGCGTTTTTGTCCCGCGTCGCCGACTTTTCGTACAGGGTGGCGGTACGCGATCTGGAAAAGGAGCCGCTGACAAAGAAGGAGTACCAGACGCTGAAAGACCTGCACAAACACTCCAAAAACATCCAAAACCAGCTTCGCCACGTGCAGGCCAATGTGTTTACCAAACAGCTGCGGTGGATGGACGTGGAGACGGCGCTGGCTTCAGACGACAAAAAGTCAGACAATACGATTATCGACGGGTTCCGCACAATTGAAAAAAACATGTCAGAGAACCCCGAGATCGACTGGGGCGTCGGCATCCGAAGCATGGAAACAAAAAAGAAGCAGCGGATCAAAGGGATCGACGGAAAGCCGATCAACAAGGAAGAGGCGAAGCGGATCGCGCTGGAATTTACGGGACTGAGTCCCGCGGAAGCCAAGGTCGAGGTGGACGAAAACGGCAAGGCCGAAGGGTACTCCGCCTACAGTGTCCGGATTACCTCCAAGAAAGCGGGCGCCCCGATCAATATGGATGTGACGAAGCGGGGCGGGAAGGTCGCCTGGCTGATGAACGAACGGGAAGTCGGTGAAGAACGCATCGGCCTGGACGAAGCGGAGGCAAGCGCGCGCAAGTTTTTGCGTGCCCACGGCTTCGGCGACATGGTGGTGGCGGAGAGCGATAGCTACGACAGGCTCGGCATCTTTACCTTCGTGCCGGAGCAAAACGGGGTGCGCCTCAACCCCGATGCGGTCACGGTCAAAACGGCGCTGGACAACGGCACCGTGATCGCGTTCAATGCGACCGAATACCTGTTCAATCACAAGCCACGCAAGCTGCCTGAGCCGCGCGTGACCAAGGAGGAGGCGAGGGCCAAGGTGAATCCCGGCGTCAAGGTGACGAGACAGCGCCTGGCCTTGATCGAGAGCAAAAACGACGGCAAGGACGTGCTGTGCTGGGAACTCACCGGGACGTATGACAACAGCACCTACACGGTTTACATCAACGCCCTGACCGGAGATGAGGAAGAAGTCGTCAAAATGGACACCGGTGCGGAAGGGGAAGCGGGATAATTCCCCCTCGCCGCCGAATAGGGAAAGACGGGGACGTCCGGCTTTCCCTATTTGCCGTTTCCAAAGAAAACAGGTTATAATAAAAAGGAGAGGAGAAAAGGGGGAACGTTCCGTACATGATGCTGCCACGAATTGGACAAACACTCCGCCTGAGCCTCGTCCACGCTTCCGAAAAGCGAAAGGGCCAGACGTTCAAGACCCGGGTCGCCGATCTGAAGGAGCAAATTGTCGTCATCGAGCTTCCGACCAGTGAAAAGACGGGTAGAACCGGCCCCTTTCCCGCAGGGACCGAATGCGACGTGTGGTACATAGGGGACGACGGCACCCGTTACGAGTTCCGCACTGTCATAATCGGCAGGCAAAACGAAAACATTCCCGTCCTGCTGATGAGGCTGCCGGAAAAAAACGCGGTCAAACGAACGCAGCGGCGCCATTACCTGCGCATCAACACGGCGGTGGAAATTGCCGTCAAAACGACGGACCCCATCCGGCGCTACCATTTTCTCGCGCGGACCATCGATCTGAGCGGGGGCGGCATCTCGTTTACGTGCGCAGCATCCTACCGGCTGCAGGAAAAAGACCGGCTGCAGGTGTGGATGTCCCTGCCCGGCAAAACCGGACAGGTGCAGCACGCCTATGCCGAAGTGGAAATCGTCCGCTGCCATCCCGTAGAGGAAAAGGGGCTGCATCAGTGGATCTCCGGGAAGTTCGTGCAGATCAGCGAAGCGGACCGGGCCAAAATCGTCCGCGCCTGTTACGAACGGCAGCTTGATTTGCGGAAAAAGGGTGTACTCGATTGACGGTAACGAGGGAAGGATGACCCCGATGGCCAACGACTTCAACGAGCGCTATCGCCGTTTCTCCCGGCGGGTGGAAAAGGGAATCATCGCGCTGATCGCCATCAGCTTCATCATGCTGACGTTCGGGGAGCTGCTGATCGAGCTTGAACCGGTTCGCGCCTTTTTCGTGGAGACCCACCGGCTGGAAGGTGTGCCGGGACAGCCCTAAAGGTTTGCGCATGCTTCCATACTATGGTACTATTAAAGATAACATAGAGAGTGGCGACGACGCGAAAGGGGCTTCGACAGAAGCTTTTCTTGTTTCTATTTTTCTTCTTTTCTTCCAGGACTTTCATACATAGCAGGTGAGAACAGAATGAACATTGCAATCGACGGTCCGGCCGGGGCGGGCAAAAGCACCGTTGCCCAGCAGGTGGCGAAACGGCTGGCATACCTGTATATCGACACGGGCTCGATGTACAGGGCGCTGGCGTGGGCGGTGCTGAACAACCGCGTCCCGATCGACGACGAAGCGGCGGTGTCCGGACTGCTGCGGGAAAGCGAAATCCGGCTCGAACGGGAACGCGACAGCCAGCGCGTGTTCTGGAACGGTCAGGACATCACCGATCAGATCCGCACGCCCGAAGTGAGCCAGTACGCGTCCATCGTCGCCAGCTACCCGTCCGTGCGGGAGCAGATGCTGGTGCTGCAGCGTCATATGGCAGCAGGCGGCAACGTCGTCATGGACGGCAGGGACATCGGTACCCACGTGCTGCCGGATGCCGATGTAAAAATCTTCTTGACGGCTTCCACCCGGGAGCGTGCCGAGCGGCGGTTGAAAGAACTGCTGGCGAAGGGGCACCAAACCGATCTGGCCACGCTGGAAGCGGAAATCGCCGAGCGGGACAAACGGGACATGGAGCGGGAAGCGGCTCCCCTGCGCCAGGCGGACGACGCCGTGCTGGTGGACACGACAGGGATGACGATCGATCAGGTCGTGGAGCGAATCTTGAAAATTTGCGAACGGTCGGGTGAGTCGATACAGTGAGCACTTATCGTTTTTTCCGCGGCCTGTTCCGCGCCATATTTTCCATCGTCTTTCGTTGGCAAGTAATCGGTGCGGAACATATACCTAAGGAAGGCCCTGTTATTCTCTGCGCCAATCACATCTCGCTGTGGGACCCGCCCCTTTTGGGTGCGGGAATCGACCGGCCGGTGCACTTCATGGCGAAAGAGGAGCTGTTCCGCATCCCGGTCCTCTCCTACTTCATCACCAAGTTCGGCGCTTTTCCCGTCAAGCGGGGGGCTGGCGACCGCGCTGCCATCCGCACGGCCCTCAAGTTGCTGGAAGATGGAAAAATCTTCGGAATTTTTCCGGAGGGGACCCGCAGCAAAACGGGGAAACTGGGACCGGGCATGCCCGGAGCGGCCATGTTTGCCCTGAAATCGGAGGCCGTGGTGATACCGGTGGCGATTGTCGGCCCGTACAGGTGGTTCCGCCCGGTCAAGATCGTGTACGGCGCGCCCATCGACTTATCCGCCCAGCGTACAGCCAAACCGGGGTCCGACACCCTCAAGGAGACCACCGACCTGATCATGTCGCACATTCAGTCGCTGCTTGATCAGCACCGTTCATCGTGAGGCGGTATAGAAATAACAAAGGGTAGAATACTAATTCTGCTGGAACTTCTTGGCTTGTCAACTAACTGCTAGCCTACCGGCGGTAGTTAAAAATATACTGCTCCCGCTTCTTTTTAGACAGCATGGGACTGGATGGTATTTAAGGAGGTTTTATTCATGATGGAAGAAAGCAACGTAAGCCTGACGGATGCAACAACCATTTCCGTAGGGGATGTAGTGAAGGCTACCGTCACCAAGGTGGAAGACAAACAGGCCTTGGTAGACGTAGGCTACAAATACGACGGCCTGATTCCGATCAGCGAGCTCTCTCCGCTGCACGTGGAGAAAGTATCCGACGTGGTCTCCGTCGGCGACACCTTTGACGTAAAGGTGCTGAAGCTGAACGACGAGAAAGAAGAGCTGGTCGTATCCAAGAAAGCCGTCGCCATGGAAGCGGCGTGGGCGGACCTGGAGAAAAAAATGGAATCCGGCGAAATCATTGAAGCCGAAATCAAGGAAGTGGTCAAAGGCGGTCTCGTCGTGGACGTAGGCGTGCGCGGCTTCATTCCGGCCTCCATGGTGGAACGCTACTTCGTGGAAGACTTCTCCGATTACAAAGGGAAGACGCTGCGGCTGAAAGTGGTGGAGATGGACAAGGACAAGAACAAAGTGATCCTGTCCCACAAAGCGGTGCTGGAAGAAGAAGCGAAACAGCAAAAACAATCCGTACTGGAACGCCTGCAGCCGGGCCAGGTGCTGGAGGGAACGGTACAGCGCATGACCGACTTCGGCGTGTTCGTCGACATCGGCGGCGTAGACGGACTGGTTCACGTGTCCGAACTGGCTTGGCACCGCGTGGAAAAACCGTCCGACGTCGTCAAGGAAGGCGACAAGGTACAGGTGAAAGTGCTGAAAGTCGACAAGGAAAACGAGCGCATCAGCCTGAGCATCAAGGAAACCCAGCCGGGTCCCTGGGCAAAGGTGGGCGAACAGTTCAAGCAGGGAGATGTCGTGACCGGTACCGTGAAACGCCTCGTCTCCTTTGGCGCTTTCGTGGAGATCGCGCCGGGCGTCGAGGGACTGGTGCACATCTCGCAAATCGCCAACCGCCGCGTTGCTACGCCGGGTGAAGTGCTGAAGGAAGGCCAAGAGGTGCAGGTGAAGGTACTGGATGTCGTTCCCTCCGAACAGCGCGTCAGCCTCAGCATTCGCGCCGTCGAAGAGGAACGCGCCGAGCAGGCGGAGCGCGCCAGCAAGCGGGAACAGCAGCAGTTCCAGCAGGAAAACAACCAGCCGCTGGGCGTTACGCTGGGCGAACTGTTCGGCGATCTGAAAGAAAAATTGAAGTAAGAACCGAGGGGATACGCGCAGGCGTATCCCTTTTTTCAGGTCCGGTCCGCTGTGGGCGCTGCCCATGACGGACGGGGATAGCAGTGGAACGGGAGGCGGACATGGAGCGAGCGAAGCGAAAAATGGAGCACATCGAGTACGCGTTGGCGACGGCGGACGAGAAGGGAAACGCCTGGGACGATCTGTCGTTTGTGCCAAACAGTTTACCGAATATATCTTATGGTAACACGAAATTGGAGACGGACCTCCCGCCGTTTCGCCTCTCGTCCCCCTTCCTGATCAATGCGATGACAGGGGGAGCGGCGGCCGCCACTGAGATCAACCGGCTGCTGGCGATCGTCGCCCGGGAAAAGGGACTGGCGATGGCCGTAGGGTCGCAAATGGCGGCGCTGCGCGATCCGGCCGTGGTGGAGAGCTACGCGGTGGTGCGCCGGGAAAACCCGGACGGCATCGTGTTTGCCAACCTGGGGGCGGAAGCGACGGTGGAACAGGCGCAGCGCGCGGTGGAGATGATTCGCGCCGACGGCCTGCAGATTCATCTCAACGTCATGCAGGAACTGCTGATGCCGGAGGGAGACCGCGATTTTACCGGCTATCTGGAACGGATTCGGGCGATTCGCGAGGCGGTCGGCGTTCCGGTGATCGTCAAGGAAGTGGGGTTTGGCATGTCCCGCCGTTCGATCGAGCAGGTGGCTTCCGCCGGTGTCTCGATCATCGACGTAGGCGGCAGGGGCGGCACCAATTTTGCAAAAGTGGAGAATCAGCGCCATCCAGCGCCGCTGCCGATGTTTGAAAGCTGGGGGCTGTCGACGCCGGAGAGCTTGCTGGAAGCGGATGCCTGCCGCCTGGATGGCGTCCGTCTGATCGCAACAGGCGGGATCCGGCACGGGCTGGATGCGGCCAAGGCGCTGGCATTGGGCGCTTCCGCCGTGGGCGTGGCGGGCGCCCTCTTGCGCCTGGTGACACACGAGACGCTGGAGGCGTGCCTCGCTGCTGTCGACGCCTGGCATCATCAACTGCGGGTGGCGATGACGGCACTGGGTGCGGCGGAGCCGGCCGATTTGCGGCGGATTCCGGTATTGATCACGGGGATGACGGCAGAGCGGGCGCGGCTGCGCGGCCGCGAACCGGAGCGCTACGCCCGGCGGGACGAGGAGCCGCTCTGATACACTCATGAAAGGCCGCCGGATGAGGCATACTTTGGAAGACACCCGCAACGTGAGGAGATGGACATGAACGAGGGAACGCTTGCGATCCTCATCCAGTGGTGTTTTCTCTGTCTCGTCTGGATGGGCAGTTTCGACCGGCCGCTGAAGCGCTGGGGCCTGACGCGCGCGGGCACCCTGGCCGTGCTCGCCGCGTTTCTCGTTTGCACGTTTGTCAGTTGGCAGCTCACGTTTCTTCCCCTGCAGGTCAGCCTCAGCGGAACGATTCTGCCTCTTCTCTGCGGCGGTTGGTTGTACGGCCGGCTGGCCGAAGACAAGCGCCGCCTCCATTTGCTGGCCGGAGCCGCTGTTGGCATGACGCTGTTCTGGCTGCGCTGGCTCTTTTTTACCGACCCGGTTCTGCAGGTGTGGGACGAAGCGGTTCTCCTGCCGGCGGCAGCGGTGCTGGCCGTGTTCGCCATCGCCCGAAGCGGACTGGCCCGCCTCTATTTGCTCGCCGTTTCCCTTCCCGCCGCCGATGTGCTGTACGCGCTCTATGTGTGGAGGCTGTCGGGGACCGGCGAGATCGGCGGCGGATATGCCCAGGATCTGCTGTGGAGCGCTGCCTCGCTCTGGACCCTGACCGGTTCGTTGCTGGCGGCGACCAGACGGCTGTTTGGATACCGGGAGACAGAATCGTCCCATTCCGATACGCACAGGTGATGCCGATGTTTCGAGAACTGTTTGCCAATGAGTATGTCATTCCGCTGGCGCTCGGGTTGGGTTTCGGCATTCTCTGCCGGCTGTACCTGCTTCGCACCGACTACCGGCAGTATCCGACCTTTCCCCACGGCAAGATCATCCACATTTCCCTCGGCGTCATCGCGTCCGCGCTGGGGTCGCTGGCCGTGCCGTCGCTGCTGAAGCAGGACTACACCGCCGTCACGTTTCTGACCGTGGCGGCCCAACAGTTTCGCGATGTCCGCAACATGGAGCGGACGACGCTCACGGAGATCGACAAGCGGGAGCTGGTCCCCCGGGGCGGGCCGTACATCGAGGGGATTGCGATGGTGTTTGAAGGGCGCAACTACCTGGTCATCTTCACCTCGCTGGTGACGACGTTTGCCACCGTGCTGTTCAACTGGTGGGGAGGCTGCCTGGTGGGGATCGCGGCACTGGTCATCTCGCGCCTGCTCAAATCCGGCCAAACGCTCGCCAGCATTGTAGAAGTACAGCCGGCGGAGGTTCGGGTGGAGGGGAAAGACCTGTACGTGGGCGACATTTACATCATGAACGTCGGCTTGACAAACGCCCAGGAGCTCATCCAGAAACGGGGCATGGGCTTCATTCTGGTGCCCAAGGATGACAACGCCACCGTCTCGATTGCCCATCCGGGGCAGCGGCAGGCGATTTTGCACGACGTGGCGACGCAGATGGGCGTGTTTACCGACGAGGGAGAGCCGTCGCTCACGCCGCTGGTGAAACGGGATCTGGAGACGGGCCGATTGGGCGTGTTTTTGCTGCCGCAGGTGCGCAGTCACGAGCGGGCCAAAGCGGTCATCGAAGCGGTGCCGATTCTGGAGAGCGTCTATCGGATGCCGAAAGAGGCACCTCCAGTCGAACAGGGAGGGTAGGGCCATGTCCGCCAGGATCGTAGCGGTGGTCACCACCAACAAAGAGCACGTCGCCGGGGGCGTTCCCGTTTTCGTCGTCCCCAGCCGGGAGCGAATGCAGCAGACGGCGTTTACGCTGGAAAAAGTGCTGGACGCGATGGTGCACGAACTGGATGACGAGACCCTGATCGTTGTTCGTCACAAGTAGAGTGTGGTATGATTAGCTAGTCAAAACAGATATGAGAGAGAGTGTTGTCAACTATGGGATTGCCAGTGGTAGCCATTGTGGGTAGACCCAACGTGGGCAAGTCCACGATTTTTAACCGATTGGTCGGCGAGCGCATCGCCATCGTGGAGGACAAGCCGGGCGTGACCCGCGACCGCCTGTACGGGAAGGGGGAATGGCTGAACCGCTACTTCCACGTCATCGACACCGGCGGCATCGAATTTGGTGAGACGGACGCAATTCTCACGCAAATGCGCCACCAGGCGGAGCTGGCCATCGACGAGGCAGACGTCATCCTGATGGTGACCGACGGCCGCGCCGGCGTAACCGATGCCGATCAGGAACTGGCGCGCATGCTGAACCGCACCGGGAAGCCGATCGTTTTGATCGTCAACAAGATCGACAATCCGGACATGCGTGCTGACATTTACGACTTTTACACGCTGGGACTGGGCGATCCGTTCCCCGTTTCCGGCAGTCACGGGCTTGGCCTGGGCGACGTGCTCGAAGAGGTGGTGAAGCACTTCCCGGGCGGAGAGGAAGAAGAGCGGGACGACGACGTAATCCGCATCGCCATCATTGGACGGCCCAACGTAGGGAAATCTTCACTCACCAACGCCATCCTGGGCGAAGAGCGCGTCATCGTCAGCGATGTGGCCGGCACGACGCGGGATGCCATCGACACGCCGTTTGAGCGCGACGGACAGCATTACATTCTGATCGACACCGCCGGGATGCGCAAACGGGGCAAGGTGTACGAAACGACGGAAAAATACAGCGTGATGCGGGCGATGAAGGCCATCGAAGAGTCGGATGTCGTGCTGGTTGTCCTGAACGGGGAAGAAGGCATTATCGAGCAGGACAAGAAGATCGCCGGCTACGCCCACGAAGCGGGCCGCGCCGTGATTATCGTCGTTAACAAATGGGACGCGGTTGAAAAGGACGACAAGACGATGCTGCGGTTCACGGAGCTGATCCGGGAAGAGTTCAAGTATCTGGACTACGCGCCGATCCTGTTCGTCTCGGCCAAGACCAAGCAGCGGATTCACACGATTTTGCCGAAAGTCAACCAGGTGGCGGAAGCGCATTCGATGCGCGTCTCCACGGCGGTGCTGAACGACCTGATCACGGACGCGACGATCATGACGCCGCCGCCGTCCGACCGGGGCAAGCGGCTGAAGATCAACTACGCGACGCAGGCGGCCGTCAAACCGCCGACGTTCATTCTGTTTGTCAACGACCCGGAACTGATGCATTTCTCCTATGAGCGTTACATTGAAAACAAAATACGGGAGGCGTTTGTCTTCGAAGGCACGCCGATCCGGATCTGGACGCGCAAAAAAACATAGGGAGAGGAAACAACCATGGTGTTTTTGTCCTGGGTGATCAGTTACCTGATCGGATCGATCAGCTTCAGCTATCTTATCGCCAAAAAGATCGCGGGCATTGACATTCGCTCCCACGGCAGCGGAAACGCGGGCGCGACCAATACCCTGCGCGTTCTGGGGAAAGGACCGGCCATCGCCGTGCTGGTCCTGGACGCGCTGAAGGGGCTGGCCGCGATGGGCATCACACACCTGCTGACAAACGGCGATCCGACGGCGTACGCGCTGTCCGGCCTGTTTGCCATCGTCGGGCACAACTGGCCCGTTTTTTTCGGATTTCGCGGGGGGAAGGGCATCGCCACCACGCTGGGCGTGGCACTGGGCTTCTCTCCTTTGGCCTTTCTCATCACAGTCATCATCACGGTACTGGTCATTGCCGTGACGCGATATGTGTCGCTGGGATCGCTCGTGTTTGTGACACTCCTGCCGGTGTGTCTGTTTTTGCTCTCCAAGGACATGGCGTTCGTCTGGGTCAGCGTGGCCCTGGCCGTCTTCGCCTACGTCCGCCATTACGACAATATCCAAAATCTTCTTGCAGGCAGAGAGCGCAAGCTGGGGGAACCGTCCCAGCGCAATCTGCAGTAGGGCAGGCGTGCCCGGATACACATCGCATGGGAACATGGAAAAGTGGAGGGGGATCATTTGAGTCAGGATGTTGCCGTTATCGGCGCCGGCAGTTGGGGTACGGCGCTGGCCTCGGTGTTGGCGGACAACGGCCATCGCGTGAACGTCTGGGTGCGCGATCCGAAACTCGCCGACGAGGTCAACACTCGTCATACCAATGAAAAGTACCTGCCGGGCGTGACGCTCTCGCCCGGGATTCGCGCGTCTGTCGATCTGCGGGAGGTCGTGTCGGACAAACCGGTGGTGCTGCTGGCCGTCCCGTCGCACGCGATGCGGCAGGTGACGCGCGAGCTTGCGCCCTTTTTGCGCCCGGACGTGCTGCTGATTCACGCCGCCAAAGGCTTTGAGCTGGAGAGTTTGAAGCGCATGTCGGAGGTGATCGGCGAGGAAGTGCCCGAGCCCATCAGCAAAGGGCTGGTTGTGCTGACCGGACCGAGCCACGCGGAGGAAGTGGTGCGCCGGTCGCCGACCACGGTGGTGGTCGCTTCCGCCAGCGAGGATTGCATGCTGCGGGCGCAGGACCTTTTCATGAACACGTATTTCCGTGTCTACACCAACTCTGACCTGGTCGGGGCGGAAATCGCCGGCGCGCTGAAAAACATCATCGCGCTGGGAGCGGGGATGTCCGACGGGCTGGGATTTGGCGACAACGCCAAAGCGGCGCTGCTCACCCGCGGCCTGGCGGAAATTACCCGGCTCGGTATCAAGCTGGGGGCCATGCCGCTGACGTTTGCCGGACTGGCCGGCGTGGGCGACCTGATCGTCACCTGCACCAGCAAGCACAGCCGCAACTGGCGGGCCGGCTATCTGCTCGGCCAGGGCAAACCGCTGGACGAGGTGCTGCAGCAGATGGGCATGGTGGTGGAAGGCGTGCGCACGACCAAAGCTGCGTACGCCCTGGCCAGCCGCAAACAGGTCGACATGCCGATCGCCTCGGTGCTGTACGGCATTCTGTTTGAAGGCAAGTCGCCCCGACAGGGCGTGGAAGAACTGATGGGACGCGGCCGCACGCGCGAGATGGAGTACCTCGGTCCTTTCGGCGTGTAAAGACGCGTAGGCGTTCGCTCACCTTTTTAGGCTCCCGCACATACGTTAATGATGTGGCTGTAACGCCTAAGGCCGTAAGGAGGAGCTGAAACGATGAGCAACAACGTGTCGCGTCGTTTTTTGGACCGTTTGCAGGGAAAAGCGGGAGGAAACGTGGATGAGGGCAGGCTGCGTGCGCTGGCCAGCCAATTCACGCGCAGCGACTTTGAAGACGAAGCCAAACTGCGCCACGTGATCCGATCGCTCGCCGCACTGAGCGGCAAAAAGTTGAACGAGGAACAGGAAGACAAGGTCGTGCAGATGTTCCGCAACCAGGAGATCAACCTCAACGACCTATCCTCGCTCGGCAAGTTGCTGAAGTAAGAGAATTGGGCGATTATGCCCGTTCCCCGCTGCGTAAATCGTCATACAGTATGACTAGGAACAATCATGGCTCTACAGGGACATGGCTGGCCTACAGATTCAAGAAAAAAAGAGGGATGTCATCCCTCTTTTTTTCGTTTCGCGGCTCCGTTTGCCGTCTGGCTCAGCAGGCTTTGCACCAGCGGGGACTGCAGCAGGCCGAGAAGCTGCCCGATGTCGATGTTCCCCAGCGGATTGCCGCCCCCGCTGCTGCCTTCCGTCCCTTCGTTGGCCGGGCTGCTTGTCTCTGCAGACTGCCGTTTGCCGGCCGGCTTTTCCGCAGTCTCCGCATCCGCAGAGCGTTTTCCCAGTCTTTCGAAGATTTGCATCGCGCCGTACAGCGTATCCATCGTTTCTTCGACCTGGCGGATCGTGCTGCTGATCCCCTTGATGTTGCTGCGCATCCGGGAGACGGACGTGCGCAGGTCGATGACTTCCGGCACGGCCTTGCGCGGCGTGACGGCGAGCGATACCTCCTGCGCCTTCTCGTTCAGCTTTTTGCTGGGTATGGGGGCGTAGGGATTACGCCATTTCCGTGTGGTCATCTGCCATCCCTCCAATAGGCGGATTCATCACGATAGTCTATGCGAACGTCCAGAATGAGGTTCACCGGACGGGAGCGGCAGAAAAAGAAGTATGGTATAATGTTTCAAAAACGGAAAAGAGGATGCTGTCGTACATATGCCTATCGATCCAATGACCAAGATGAACATCTCGCTTGTCGCCATCGCGCTGATGTTCGTTTGCAATTTCATGGTGCTCTATGCGCGGAAGACCAAAAACGGCCTGGTGTCGTTCCTGCTGAAGACGGTCGCGTTTCTGATGCTGCTGGCCGTATTCGTGATGATTCTGATCGTGATTTTTGCATAAAGGAGGGCAAGCGATGGCGCAATTGACATTGATCTCGCGTACCGGCACCCATCAACTGCCCGTGGAAACCGATGTGACGATCGTGTCCATCGCCAAACGGCACAAGCTGGGGTGGGGATACGCCTGCGAGCGGGGGATTTGCGCCCAGTGCCGAACGCTGGTGCAGGAGGGAGCCGACTGCCTCAATGACGTGACAAACGAGGAGAAGCTGCGGCTTCGCAAGGCAGAGCGCGTGGAAGGGTACCGTCTGGGCTGCCAAATCCAAATAGTCAGACAGGGGCGTGTGACATTGGCTCACCGCCCGTATTGACAGGGGGCTGACAGCATGGGAAAACTGACGTTTTTGCCCGCGGGAAAAAGCGTAAAGACGCGGCCGGGACAATTGGTCACAAGCGCAGCCCAGGCGGCGCGGGTCGTCATCCCGCAGCGGTGCGGCGGACACGCCTCCTGCCTGATGTGCCGCATCGTCCTGGAAAGCGGAAGATTGTCCGAACCGACGCCGTTGGAGCGGCGCAAGATGCCGGAAGAGGATTTGCGCAAAGGCATCCGGCTGGCCTGTCAGGCGAAAACGACCGGGCAGGACTGCACGGTGCGAATCCCGGAGAGCCGATGGAAGTCGGTCGTGCGGGCGGCGCTGGAGTCGCAGCGCGCCCAGGAAGAAGAATGGTAGCAAGAGGTGTAACAGGTGATGTGGCAAACATGGCGCACTACGTTGCGGCTGCCGGTGATGCTGGCGGTCTTGTCTGCCCTGTTGGGCGGCTGTCTGTATCCGGACGAACGGAAACTGGAGAACCAGATTCCCAGCGAATTTTACCTGGAGGCGACGCAAAAGGCGGTGGAACAGTTCCAAAAGGACACGGGCGTGCTTCCGATTGTGACGAAACCGCTGGATACGCCGATCTTCGAGAAGTACGAGATCGATTTTCGCAGAATGATGCCCAAATACCTGCCGGATGCGCCGGGCAACTCGTTTGAAAAAGGCGGCGTGTACAAGTACGTGCTGATCGATGTGGAAACCAAGCCGACCGTTCGGCTGATCCATCTGGGCGCCGTCAGCAAGGTCGCCGACGTGCAGAGCGCCGTCAACCGCTTCCTGCGGAATTACGACAAGCTGCCGATCAGAGCGGATCTGGGCAACGGCTATTATTCCATCGATTTCGAAAAGATGTCCATGCAGGACGTGCAGGTCCAGTCGACGGTAGGCAGCTATCTGCTCCCGCTCGTCATGAACGCCAAAGGTGAAGTCGGCATCGACTACGCCGCCGACATCGCCAACGTCCTGCGCAGCACAAAAGCGGAGGTCAAGGAAAATACCGACCCGCGCTATGTGATGGCGCGGCATTCCATGTTCGTCCCGGCCAAGTCGTTTCCCTACGAAATGGTAAACGGCGAACCGCGCCTGCTGAAACTGTAAGGAGGCGCAAAGGCGGCCCGTTAAGCGGCCGCCTTTCTCACATGTTCATACATCCCGCCCGACTCGATGCGGATGCTTCCCGGCTGCACAGCCTGCGGCCGGCAGGGGGAGTCCTTCCGCACGTCCGGGCGGTTTTTTTGTTCTAGCGGACCGGAGCGCACATATACATGTATTGTCCACGATTCTAGTACGAGATTATCGGGAAAATACTGGCGGTCAGGGATAATTCGGAAAAATGGTCATAGTGTATCAATAGACAAATAGAAGGAGGTCATCGATGGTGGAACGAGTCGACATCTTTAAAGACATTGCCGAACGGACGGGCGGGGATATTTACCTGGGCGTCGTGGGACCTGTCCGGACGGGCAAATCGACTTTTATCAAACGGTTCATGGAACAGGTCGTCATCCCCAACATCCAGTCGGAGGCAGAGCGGATACGCGCCACGGATGAACTGCCGCAGAGTGCGTCCGGCCGAACGATCATGACGACGGAACCCAAATTTGTTCCGAATCAGGCCGTACAGGTAAACGTGACGGAAGGGCTCAGCATCAACGTTCGGCTCGTTGACTGCGTCGGCTACACCGTGCAGGGCGCGAAGGGATTTGAAGACGAAAACGGCCCGCGCATGGTCAACACGCCGTGGTACGAGGAGCCGGTTCCATTCGAGGAAGCGGCGGAAGTGGGAACGCGCAAGGTCATCCAGGAACACTCCACCATCGGGATTGTCGTCACCACGGACGGGAGCATCGCGGAGATTCCCCGCAGCGGTTACATCGAAGCGGAAGAGCGGGTCGTGGCCGAACTGAAGGAAGTGGGCAAGCCGTTTGTCATCCTGGTCAACTCCACCCGTCCCCGTTCGGAAGAAGCGCAAAACCTGCGGCTGGAGCTGCAGGAGAAATACGACGTGCCGGTGCTGGCCCTCTCCGTCGACAACGTGACGGAACACGAAATCCTGCTCTTGATGCGGGAAGTGCTGTTCGAATTCCCTGTGCACGAGGTAAACGTGAACCTGCCCAGTTGGGTAATGGTACTGGAAAATGGACACTGGCTGCGTCAAAACTACGAAGAAGCGGTGCGGGAGACGGTGAAGGACATCCGCCGCCTGCGCGACGTGGACCGAGTCGTCAGCTATTTCAACGAGTACGATTTTGTGGAGCGGGCATCGCTGGCCGGAATGCACATGGGGCAGGGGATTGCCGAGATCGACCTGTACGCGCCGGACGAACTGTACGACCGCATCCTGATGGAAATCGTCGGCGTCGAAATCAACGGCAAGGATCACCTGCTGAAAATCATGCAGGAATTTGCCCATGCCAAGCGGGAATACGACCAGGTGGCGGAGGCGCTGCACATGGTCCGGACGACCGGCTACGGCATCGCCGCACCGTCGCTGCATGAGATGACCTTGGACGAACCCGAACTGATCCGGCAGGGGCCCCGTTTCGGCGTCCGCCTGAAAGCGACGGCTCCGTCGATTCACATGATTCGCGTCGACGTGGAGTCGGAATTCGCGCCGATCATCGGCACCGAAAAGCAGAGCGAAGAACTGGTCCGCTATCTGATGCAGGACTTCGACAGAGACCCGCTGTCGATCTGGAACTCGGACATCTTTGGCCGCTCGCTGCATTCGATCGTGCGGGAAGGGATCCAGGCCAAGATCACGATGATGCCGGACAACGCCCGCTACAAGCTGCAGGAGACCTTGGGGCGGATCATCAACGAAGGATCGGGCGGACTCATCGCGATCATTCTATAAGACACTGGAAAAAGCGGGCGTTAAGTCCTACGAAAAGCAGGGCAAACAGAGGCTCCCGGCGGGACGGGAAGCCTTTTTTTCTTGGATTTCGCTTAAATTCGACAGGAGGGGGCTTGAATTTACAAGGATGGTGTATTACTATAAGCTTGTCAGAGCGGTAAAAACACCCAATCGTGTGTATAAAACGATTGGATTCGGTTAAGAAAAGTAGTAATACCAACGATGTGGCGTACATTGAGGGGAGGTGAACAAGAAATGAATAAAACAGAACTGATTGCAAAAGTGGCTGAGACCACCGAACTGACCAAGAAAGATGCAACAAAAGCTGTTGATGCAGTTCTTGACGCAATTGCGGAAGCACTGAAAAACGGAGAGAAAGTTCAACTGATTGGTTTCGGTAACTTCGAAGTTCGCGAGCGTGCGGCTCGTAAAGGTCGCAACCCGCAAACCGGCGAAGAGATCGAGATCGCTTCCAGCAAGGTACCGGCATTCAAGCCTGGTAAACAACTCAAGGACTCCATCAAGTAATCGTTACATCGGTTAACGAAACACTTACATAAAAATCCACATTGATGAAATGTGGATTTTTTTCACGTTCTCAGATGCTTCGCGATATGCGGATCGTTTTGTTTTTTTCAGGGGAATGTGATAAGATGGGCTTGTTTCATCCGCAGGAGAGGGAGGTTTTGACATGAAAGAGGTCGATCTGGAGAAAATTCAGCAGGCGGTCCGCATGATCATCGAAGCGATCGGCGACGATCCGGATCGGGACGGATTGCTGGATACGCCCAAACGGGTGGCGAAGATGTATGCAGAAGTGTTTGAAGGCATGAGAATAAACGAAGAAGAGTACTTTGAGACGGTGTTCAGCGAAGATCACGAAGAGATGGTGCTGGTGAAGGACATTCCGTTCTACTCCATGTGCGAACACCATTTTGTGCCCTTCTTCGGCAAGGCTCATGTCGCGTACATCCCTCGCGGCGGCCGTGTGGTGGGCTTGAGCAAACTGGCCCGGGCCGTCGAAGCGGTAGCCCGCAGACCGCAGCTGCAGGAGCGCATTACGTCGACCGTAGCTGACGCAATCGTCCGCAAGCTGGACCCGCACGGAGTCGTTGTGGTCGTGGAAGCGGAGCATATGTGCATGACCATGCGCGGAGTGAAAAAGCCGGGCTCCAAAACGGTGACGTCCGCGGTACGCGGCATCTTTGCGAATGACGCGGCAGCGCGCGCGGAAGTGTTCAGCCTCATACGTACATAACTTGCATAACTTGGAAAGAGAAAAGAGACAGAAAGGTATTGACACCCTGGTTAAAATATTGTATAGTACAGATGTACAGTCGGGATGTGGCGCAGCCCGGTAGCGCGCACCCTTGGGGTGGGTGAGGTCCAGGGTTCAAATCCCTGCATTCCGACCATCTACTTCTATCATGGAAGAACGCCTCTCGTGCCAATCCGATTGGACGAGAGGCGTTTTGTTTGTGCAGGTCGCGGCCATGCCGCGGCAGGATCCGGCTTCCGGCACGTTGGTTTCCGGGCCGGTAGGGGGGACAAACGACCGCGCGAGGTATGGCCGTACCTCCCGATTGGGGAAAAGCCCCAGCCGTGTTCGAATGTCGCGTAAAACGGATCGGCCTGCGTGAACGCATACTTTCGCACGTTTTTTTTCCATGATTCTCTTGCCAGAATGGGTGTGGTTCCCTTATAATAGGCGATGTTCCACTCAGGAATGTTTCGTCGGGATGTGGCGCAGTCCGGTAGCGCGCACCCTTGGGGTGGGTGAGGTCCAGGGTTCAAATCCCTGCATTCCGACCATTTCAACCAAAAACGTCTCTGCTGGGATCATCCGGCAGAGACGTTTTTGGTTTCATGAAGCGTTTGGGCTGAAAAGGCCGTACGGGCTGGCCTGCACCATGTCGGTGATATACCATCCGGTCGTCCCGTTTGCGGACAGCCGCTCTACCACAAACTGCTCCGTCGCTGTCGGATAGGGAGGCCCTGCGGACGTGATCTCCGGGAACGTCACGGTATAGGCAAAGGCGGTCTCGCTCAGCTTTTTCTTTTCCTTCACGGTAATCGGGCCGACCCAGGGGCTGGACACGCCGGTCACCCAGTTCATCTCGTCCGGGATGCGGTTCAACTGTTTGCGAAGTTCGGGTGAGAGGGCGGCGTACTGCAGGGCGCCGCTCCGCGTCTGTTCGCCGCGTCCCCACAGCATCACCGCTTCGTCAGGCGTGGACGGAACGAGATGCTGTTCAATCACGGCAATCTGCTCCTCAATCGCTTCCGGCTGCGGCGTCTGGATGGACAGGGTGCGGGCCGTCTTGTCGTACTGCACGCGGGCGTGGAACAGCTCCTCCAGCCAGTCCTGCAGGACGTAGACGCGGCCGTCGCGAAACGCCGCGTCGTAGATGACGTACCCGTCGTTCCCCTGGGATACGGTCAGTTTCGGTTTGCTCCCCTGCCCGGTTTGTTTCAGGTGCAGCACCAGGGGACGGGTCTCGCCGTCAGGGAGACGAAGCTGCCTGGCCCCGGCAGGGATCGGACACATCTGCTTCTCCTTTTCCGGACTCTGGAGCGTAAGACCCTGCCGGTACGAATCGAGCATCTTTTGTTTCGCCATCACGGGCGGCCTGCTGATGATGACGGCTCTGGCGGACGGCTCCCACTCCACGGTGGCGCCCAACTGCTCGGATGTCCAGCGAAGCGGTACCATCAACTGGTCGCCGGCTGCGTGGATGCCGGCCGGCGTCTCTACGACGGCACCGTTTACCTGAATCGTCAGCGGCGCGTCGGCAGCGGCCGCAAAAGCGGAAGGTGCCCAGCCGCTCATGCATGCAGCGAGAACGACGGTGGCGAGGCGGTATCTTCCTTGCTTCATGGGGACATTCTCCTTCGGGTTTCTTGTCTTTACTGGTATAGACAGGGAAAGGGGTCCGTTCGTTTCGCGTCCGCGCCAGTTTTTTCAATCGGTCGCCGCCGCGGCGCTTCCTTTTGGCAAATTGGCTATTGGCTTCCTGATTTTTCTTCCCTATAATGAGGGGTGAAGACAAGCGAGGAAAGGTTGTTCCCGAATGAAGATGTCCGTATCGTTTCAGCCGTATCTCCACATCACACCGCAGCCCCGGATCAATGGCACGGGCACGTCTCCCGATCCGCTCGGCGGGGACGCGCAGTTTGCCGACCTGCTGCAGGCGGAACTGGCCAGCGGGCAGCGTGTCATCGCCGCCGAAGAGATACTGGCGGAACTGGACGGCTCTCCCGACTGGGAGTTTGACCGGGCCTTCGGTGACGAGCCGCCGCGCGACGCGGAGAAGACGGCGCACACGCCTGTCAGCCGCCAGTCCATCTTGAAGAAAATCAGCGATGTCGCCCGCACGTTCGGGGTGGATGAAGACCTGGTCCGGGAAGTGGTTCGGGCGGAGTCCAACTTTAACCCCAATGCCGTTTCCCGCGCAGGGGCAAAAGGGCTGATGCAGTTGATGGACAGCACGGCACGGGCCATGCACGTGCGAAACGCTTACAACCCCGATGAAAATCTGGCGGGGGGCACCAGGTACCTGCGCAGCCTGCTCGATCGGTACGACGGAAATGTGAAGGTCGCCCTGGCCGCCTACAATGCCGGTCCCGGCCGCATCGACCGCCTGGGCATCGACACCGACGAAGAGCTGGAAGCCCGGTACGATCAACTGCCCCGCGAGACCCAGCGCTACGTTGCGAAAATCATGCAACGGTTGAACGGCGGCGGGACATCATAGGGGTAGCAGTTCAGCAGGGTAAGGAGGAAACAAGGTGGCACAATCGCCATATACGCAGCAAGATTACTTTGTCGTCAAAGCAAAGGAAAACGGCGTTCACGTCATCGGCTTGACGCGCGGTTCCGACACGCGCTTTCACCACACGGAAAAGCTGGACAAGGGCGAAGTGATGATCGCCCAGTTCACGGAACACACGTCCGCCATCAAGGTGCGCGGCAAAGCGGTGATCTACACCCATCACGGCGTGATCGAGACGTCGGAGTAAAAGCAGGCATAGCCTGCTTTTTTGTTTTGTACAATGGTGGTGAGGAGGGATGTCTCATGCCCCGCAGGCTGCTGGCCGCCATTGCCGTCTCCACGCTGCTCGCTCTCATGCTGTCGCTGGTTCCCGGCGTGCCCTGGAACCAGCCCGACATACCCGCGTTCCAAGCGTCTCGCCCGGTCGACCTGAGCGAGCAAAATGTCGTGGATTTATTTACTTTCATGTCGACTCATTATAATATTAAGCGTGTAAAATGGGAAAATCCGTCGGTTCATGTCGATTTGGCCGTTTCCTCCGGTCAGCGTGCGGAACTGCCGCTCGTGTACCGCGATTTTTACTTCCTAGTGCGCGATCTGTTTCGGTTGACTGCCAACGTGGAGCAGGTCTACATCCGCCTGCTGGAAGTGGAACCCGACACGCCGGCCCCCAAGCTCCTGATCGCCGTCGAAGCCCAACGGAAGGACAAGTCAGCCTACGAAACGCCGCCGGAGCAGATTGCCGATCTGGAATCGCACATCAGAGCCCGTTTTCCCGTACGAATCGACCCTTATTTTTACCAGAGAGTTAGTCCCTGACCAAAGAAGTGTGGTATGATGGTAGGGACGGACTTTTTGCCGGGTCCCGGCGAGAAGGTGAAAGCGAACGGAAACAGGCACCAACCAGGTTGAACCGCTTGTGGAGGAGGACGCATGAGCAAAGAACAGACCCCATACGTAGACGAGGTTCGAGCGATCATCGACCAGATCTACCAAAGCATCACCCATTCGTTTGTAGAACAATACGTCGATGTTCCGGCCATAGCGGAAAACCGGCTTGCGCTGTTGTACCTGTTTCTGCTGGAGCGGGGCATGACCAAGGAACGGGCGCGGACGTTCTCCATGTCGACAGGCCTCGTCCAGTTGGGACTTGACATGCACGAGCGCGTCAAAAATGCCTATGACAATTCGCTGGCGGCAGAGCGCAGCCGGCAGCTCACCGTTCTGGCCGGCGACTACTACAGCAGCCGGTACTACCAAATGCTCGCCGAAGCCGGTGAAATGGAAGCGATTCAAGTGCTGTCGGACGCCATCCAGCGGGTAAACGAAGCGAAAATGACGCTGTACATGGCAGAACGCGACGGCCGGCTGTCGTCCGACGAGTACCTGACGCTGCGGACGGAGATTGACACGGGATTGTACGTGGCCATCGTGGACAAGTACGCGGACAGTGAAGAAACGCGCCGGTTTTGGACGGCCCTGTTTGAAGAGACGGCGGCCGTGGAGAACATGCTGGGCGAGTGGGAGCAGTTAAAGTGGCAACAACAGGTTCCCTTTGGCTTCTCCCGCTTTCTGTTGCAAAAACCGGGAGCGACGATCGCCCAGGTGGCGGCGGCTCTGGAAGCGAAAGCGATGGAACTGATGAGCATCTGCGAACAACTGGTTCGTTCGCTGCATCCGCCAGAGACCCGTCACGTGCTGACGTGGATCACCTCCCGCTACTCGCACCGCGTCAACCGGCTGAAACGGGTCATTGAGGAGATGTAGTCCAGGTGAATCAGATCCAGATGAAGGAAAAAGCGAAGTACGTCCATTCCGTGTTTGAAAGCATCGCGGAAGAGTACGACAAGATGAACAACATCATCAGTTTCGGCAGCCACATCGCCTGGCGCAATTACACGATGAAGCAGATGAACATACGGCCGGGCGACACGGCGCTTGACGTGGCCTGCGGCACCTGCGACTGGACGATCGCGCTGGCCAAGGCGGTCGGGGAAAAAGGGCGCGTCGTCGGTCTGGACTTCAGCCAGAACATGCTTGACGTCGGCGCGTACAAGGTGGAGCGGGAAGGCGTCGGCAGCGTGGTCACGCTGGTCAACGGCGACGCGATGCAGCTCCCGTACGAGGACAACACCTTTGATTTCGTCACCATCGGCTTTGCGCTGCGCAACGTCCCCGACATCCAGACGGTGCTGAACGAGATGACGCGCGTGGTCAAACCCGGCGGGAAAGTGGTCTCGCTGGAGGTGTCCAAACCGCCGTTTTTACCGTACCGCAAGCTGTTCTACCTGTACTTTTACAAGATCCTGCCGCTGATCGCCAAATGGACGGTAAACAAATACGAGGAGTATGCCTGGCTGCCGCAGTCGCTGACCCATTTCCCGGACAGCCGCGAACTTGCCCGCATGTTTCAACGGGCCGGACTGGAGCCGGTTCAGGTAAAGCTGTTCATGGGCGGAGTGGCGGCCCTGCACATCGGCACAAAAGCATAGTTTGCCAGTAGGCATCCTTCTGTGGATGGGAAGTGTTTTCACGTGAGTCTTCGCAAATTGAAAATTATTTTGGAAATGATCAAGTTTGAACACTCGATTTTTGCCCTTCCGTTTGCTTTCATGGGAGCGGTCTTGGGCAACATTGTAGTAGAGAACGCCTGGCCCACCTGGAGGGAGATTTTCTGGGTGACCGTGGCCATGGTGGGAGCCCGCAGCGCGGCGATGTCGCTGAACCGGCTGATCGACCGGTACATCGACGCGAAAAATCCGCGTACCGCCAACCGGGCCATTCCGGCCGGACTGATTTCCGTGGCCGAGGTTGTCGTCTTTATCGTTGCCTCTTTCGCCGTGCTGTTTTTCGCCGCCTTCCAGTTGAACGCACTGGCCGTCAAACTGCTGCCGCTCGCGGTGTTTGTCCTGATCCTGTACTCGTACACGAAACGCTTTACGTGGCTTTGCCATTTCGTGCTCGGCGTGGCCATCGGGTTCGGGCCGCTGGGGGGCTGGGTGGCGACGACCGGCCAGGTGGATTTCACCGGACTGCTGCTGTTCCTGTCCGTCATGTTCTGGACCGCCGGCTTTGACATCATTTACGCCTGCCAGGACTTCGAGTTTGACCGCAGGGAAGGGCTCTATTCCATGCCCAGCCGCTTTGGCATCGCCAACGCCCTGCTGGTGGCACGGGCCTGCCACGTCATCACGTTCGTCGGCCTCCTGTCCCTGTACGTTACCGCCAACCTGTCCATCTGGTTCCTGATCGGCGTGCTGATTTCCGGCGCCATCCTGGTGTACGAGCATACACTGGTAAAACCGACGGACCTGTCCAAGCTGGACGTGGCCTTTTTCAACATGAACGGCATTTTGAGCATGGTCATGTTTACGTTTACCATGATTGATCTGGTGATAACATGAGCGCACAAAAATGGGCCGTTGGCATCACCGGGGCGAGCGGCGCCGTCTACGGCGTCAGACTCGTCCGGGAACTGCTGCGCGGCGGCCATACCGTACACTTGATGATCACGGAGGCCGGCTGGCAGGTGTTTCGGGACGAGCTGGACTGGAACACCGACGACCGGGAGGCCCTGATCCGGGAAAAACTGCAGCAGGATTTACCCGGCGCCCTCCATTACTGGGGCATGCGCGATTTCAACTGCCCGGCCGCCAGCGGCTCGTACCGGTGCGACGGGATGGTGGTCGTCCCCTGCTCGATGGGAACGCTTTCCGGCATCGCCCACGGGGCGTCGGGCAACCTGCTGGAGCGGGTGGCTGACGTGATGCTGAAGGAGCGGCGCCGGCTGGTGCTGGTCCCGCGGGAGACGCCGCTGAACGCCATCCAGCTCGAAAACATGCTGAAGCTGAGCCGCCTCGGCGTTACCATTCTGCCGGCCATGCCGGGGTACTATCACAAGCCGCAGACCATGGACGACCTTGTCAATTTTGTCGTGGGAAAAGCACTGGACGCGCTGGATGTACCGCACGAGCTGTTCCGGCGCTGGGGGGAATAAGATCATGCAGAAGTCCTTGCGCATTGGACAAATCCTTTACACCAACGTACTCCCTGTCTACTTTTACTTTGACCAGGAGCGCTTCGAAGACCGGATCGACTTCATCCGGCAGGTGCCCGCCCAGTTGAATCGGGCGATGGCCCGCGGCGAGATCGATCTCGGACCGATTTCGTCCTTCAGTTACGCCGAGCATGCCTCCCGCTATCTGGCGCTGGCCGACCTGTCCGTCAGCGCCAAGGGGAGAGTAGGCTCCATTTTCTTGTTCAGCAAGCGGCCGATCGAGGCGCTGGACGGTGCCCGGATCGCCCTGACCAACACGTCCGCCACGTCGGTCAATTTGCTGAAAATCATTCTGCAAACGTTTTACGGCCTGCACGTCTCGTACGTGACACAGGAACCGGTGCTGGCGGAGATGATGCGGGACGCGGACGGGGCGCTCCTGATCGGCGACGACGCGATTTTCGCCTACCGTCAGGGCGGGCCCTATCACGTCTACGATCTGGGTGAACTGTGGCATCGCTTTACCGGGTACACCATGACGTTTGCCCTGTGGGCCGTGCGCAAAGAGGTGATCGGCGAACAGGCCGACCTGCTGCGCGAGGTTCACGAGGCCTTTTTGGCCAGCAAGGAGAAGACCCGCCAAAACCTGGACCCGCTGGTGGACTACGTGCACGGGCAGTTTGGCGGCGAAAAGGAACACTGGCGTCAGTACTTCCGGGGGCTGGTGCACGATTTCCGGGACGAGCAGCGGACGGGGCTGGAATACTACTACCGGTGCGCGGCGGAGCTGGGCCTGCTGCCCGAACCGGTGACCGTGTCCGTGTGGGAACATCCCGGTTGTCAGTCCCACATTACGTTGACGAAATAGGTGGAGCGGATGAACCTAGTCGATATTTACTTTCAACTGAAAAACGACGTCCAGTACATCGAAAAGGAACTGGAACAGTCGATCGATACCGGCGTGCGGGACTTGTACCTCTCGTCCACACACCTGCTCAAGGCGGGGGGAAAACGGATACGCCCGGTGTTTGTGCTGCTCGGCGGAAAGTGGGGCAACTACGACGTGAAGCGGCTGAAGCACGTGGCCGTGCCGCTGGAGCTGATCCACATGGCGACGCTGGTGCACGACGACGTGATCGACGATGCGGACAAGCGGCGCGGGAGAGACACCGTTCGCACCCAATGGGACAACAAGGTGGCGATGTACACGGGGGACTACATATTCGCCCGGGCGCTGTCCATCGCGGCCGAGCTGCGCATTCCCGAACTGCACCGGATTCTCTCCAACGCGATTGTGGAAGTGGTCAAAGGCGAGATCGAACAAGTGCGCGACCTGAACAACTGGGAGCAGAACTTCCGCGCGTACCTGCGCCGGATCAAGCGGAAGACGGCGCTCTTGATCGCCATTAGCTGCCAGATGGGGGCGATTGCCAGCGGTGCCGGCCCCGAGCTGGTCCGCAAGATGTACCGGTACGGCTACAACGTGGGGATGGCGTTTCAAATTACCGATGACATCCTCGACTTCACCGGAACGGAAAAGCAGTTGGGCAAACCGGCGGGAAGCGACCTGCGCCAGGGGAACATTACGCTGCCGGCGATGTACACCGCCCGGTTCGGCAAGTCGCGCGACCGCTTTCAGGCGTGGATTCGCGACAATACGCTCCGGAATCACGTAGATGAAGCGATCCAACTGGTGCGAAACGACGACGGCATCGCCTATGCGCAGGGGCTGGCGGAGCGGTACATTGCCCGTGCGCGGGAGGCGCTGGCCGGACTGCCGGACAACCAGACCAAGAAGTCCCTGCTCGGCATCGCCAATTTCATGGTGGATCGGAAATTTTAATCGCTTTTTCACGGGGGGGCTGTTGCTTGCCCCACGCTCTTTTGATAAAATTTTCGTTGGTGTGCAAGCACCAATACATAGCTGTACTGGAGGCATACTTACGATGGAAAAAACGTTTCTGATGGTGAAACCTGACGGCGTGCAGCGCAACCTGATCGGGGAAATCGTTTCCCGCTTTGAGAAAAAAGGCTTCCAACTGGTAGGCGCGAAGCTGATGAACGTCAGCCGCGAACTGGCCGAGAAGCACTACGCTGAACATAAAGAGCGCCCGTTCTTCGGCGAACTGGTCGACTTCATCACGTCCGGTCCGGTCTTTGCCATGGTATGGCAGGGCAACAACGTGATTGCGACCGCGCGCGCCATGATGGGCAAAACCAATCCGGCGGATGCGGCACCGGGCACCATCCGCGGCGACTTCGCCACTTCCGTGGGCATGAACATCATCCACGGTTCCGATTCCCCGGAAAGCGCCGAGCGCGAAATCGCTCTCTGGTTCAACGAAGGGGAAGTGCTCTCCTACGAAAAAACGATCCAACGCTGGATCTAAGAGGGATGGGGAAAGACTCCGCACGCGGGGTCTTTTTCTTTTTTCGCCAAATGTCAACAAAAATCGGCAGGATTTTGCAGAAAAAGGGCGAATCGCATGGATAAGCGGCAAAAAGCGCCGTCCCCGCCAACTGAAGCAGCGTCTTCCAGGGGGCGTTTCGCCGCTTCAAAACGTGCAGCGCTTGCCGGCGGGCACGCCTTCCAACACGAGTAAAAGGGGTATTTTCGCAATCATGGAAGACAAGGATTTTCTCCAGTTTATCGCCAACGTAAAGAAACTGACAGGAATCGATCTCGCCCTTTACAAAGAAGCCCAGATGAAGCGGCGGTTGACCTCGCTCAGGCTGAAGCGGGGCTATACCACGTTCGCCCAGTACTTTGAGGCCATCTCCAAGGACAAGGACCTGTTCTACGAATTTCTCGACCGAATGACAATCAACGTGTCCGAATTTTTCCGCAACCCCGGCCGGTGGGAGGTATTGGAACACAAGATCCTGCCCCGCTTGGTCAAGCAGTCGCCCCGGCTGAAGTGCTGGAGCGCCGCCTGCTCCACCGGCGAAGAGCCGTACACGCTGTCGCTGATCCTGATGCGCAACCGCTGGGAGGCGTCGCTGCTCGCCACCGACATTGACGAAGGGGCGCTGGCCAAGGCCAAACAGGGGGTCTACACCGAGCGGTCGCTGCAGGATTGTCCCAAGGATCTGGTGGCCAAGTACTTCGTCAAGGACACGATGAGCTACCGGATTGCCGACGAGGTCAAAAACCGGGTGACGTTCCGCAAGCACAACCTGCTGGCTGATCCGTTCGACTCCCAGTTCGACCTGATCATCTGCCGCAACGTCATGATCTACTTCACCGAGGAGGCGAAGCACGAGCTGTACCACAAGTTCAGCCGGGCGCTAAAGCCGGGCGGCGTGCTGTTCGTCGGGAGCACGGAGCAGATTTTCCAGCCGCAGCAGTATCAGTTGGAGTCGGAAGACACGTTTTTTTATCGGAAAATGGGATAAGGCGGACATGCCCTTGGTATATCCCTGCTGTTTTTTCCCAACACTAATGCTATCTACCAATAGGGGAGGAAGCAGATGGACAAGCAAAAGGTCATCGAAGCATACCGACGCGGTCTGATTACGCTTCAGGAGTGCGGGCAAATCCTCGGTGCGGAAAAGGAGCAGTTGGACAAACTCGTCCGCGCGAATCACCTCCGGCGGCCGCTTTCCTCTTATCTGACGGTTGATCATCACATGTGAGCGCCGCGAATCCGATTGACGCTTCTCCTGCGAGGGAGAAGCGTTTTGCCTGTCTGCGCAGGGCGTACGGACAGTTTGTCACTTTTGTATTTGCACGGACTGACAGGTATGATATTATAACGCTTAAAAGTGATAAAGGACAGCACCCCGCGTCAGAGGAGGGGAATGCTGCCTGAGGATGGAGGAAGCGAGAGATGCGATACTTGACAGCAGGGGAATCTCACGGACCGCAGCTCACCGCCATTATTGAAGGCGTTCCGAGCAACCTGCCCTTTTCCGTCGAAGCGGTCAACGAGCAGTTGGCGAGACGGCAAAAGGGACACGGGCGCGGCCGGCGGATGCAGATTGAAAAAGACCAGGTGAAGGTGCTCTCCGGGGTTCGGCATGGATACACGACGGGCGCGCCGATCACGCTGGTCGTGGAAAACAAGGACTGGACGCACTGGCAGGGAATCATGAGTGCTGAGCCGGTGGAAGGAGCGGAAGAGAAGCGGCGCGTCTCCCGTCCCCGTCCGGGTCATGCCGATCTCAACGGCGCGATCAAGTACCATCAACGGGATATGCGAAATATTCTGGAACGTTCCAGTGCGCGGGAAACGGCCATCCGCGTCGCAGTCGGGGCTGTTGCCCGGCAGCTATTGGCCGCCTTTGGCATCCGGATCGGCGGTCACGTGCTGCAGATCGGCGATGTGGTGGCCAAGCGGCAGGACGTTACGCTGGACGAACTGATCGCCCGTTCCGAGGAATCCCCCGTGCGATGTCTGGACAAGGAAGCGGAGCCGCGCATGATGGCGGCGATCGACCAGGCCAAACAGGACGGCGATTCGCTCGGCGGCATCGTCGAAGTGATCGTGGAAGGCGTACCGATCGGGCTGGGCAGCCACGTCCAGTGGGACCGCAAGCTGGACGGTCGGCTGGCCCAGGCGATCATGAGCATCCAGGCGTTCAAAGGAGTGGAGATCGGGATTGGCTTCGCCGCGGCGGGCCTGCCCGGTTCCCAGGTGCATGACGAGATCGTGTGGAGCCAGGACACCGGATACAGCCGCAAGACAAACAACGCCGGCGGTCTGGAAGGCGGCATGACGACAGGCATGCCGATCGTCGTGCGCGGCGTGATGAAGCCGATTCCGACGCTGTACAAACCGTTGATGAGCGTGGACATCGACACCAAGGAGCCGTTTTCTGCCAGCATCGAACGTTCGGACAGCTGCGCTGTTCCTGCCGCCAGCGTCGTGGCCGAAGCGGTGGTCGCCTGGGAAATCGCTCGCGCCATGTGCGAAAAATTCCCGTCCGACTCGATGGACGACATGCTGGAAAACGTGCGCCAGTATCGCGTGTACACGGAGCGGTTCTGATGGCGGTCGAAACCCTTTACGTGGAGTTGGGGGAGCGCACGTATCCGATCGTGATTGGCGACGGTGTCATGCGGCAGGTGGCGGCCCTGCTGCAGGATGCGGGCATTTCCCCGGCGAGCCGGCTGTTTGTCATATCCGATGAGAACGTAGCCCCGCGCTATCTGCAGCCGCTGAAGCAGGCGCTGGAGACGGCGGGCTATCGCGTGGCGGACTGCGTGATTCCCCCGGGAGAGCAGTCCAAAAGCCTGGCGGTCTACGAACAGGTGATGACCCGGGGCATCGAGGCGGGGCTTGACCGCAAATCGGCCATCCTCGCCCTGGGAGGCGGCGTGGTTGGCGACTTGGCCGGCTTTGCCGCCGCCACCTACATGCGGGGCATCGCCTTTGTGCAGGTGCCGACCACGCTGTTGGCGCACGACAGCTCGGTGGGCGGCAAGGTGGGGATCAACCATCCGCTGGGCAAAAATCTGATCGGCGCCTTTCACCAGCCGCGGCTGGTGCTGTACGATACGGCCGCGCTGCGCACGCTGCCTGAGCGGGAAGTGGCGGCCGGTTTTGCCGAGGTGATCAAGCACGGACTGATCGCCGACGAGTCGTTCGTCGACTGGCTGGAGGAGCATGCGGAGCGCCTGTGGCAGCTTGATGCTGAATGGGTGGGCCGCGCCATTCGCCGGGGATGTGCGATCAAAGCGGCGATCGTCTCGGCTGACGAGACGGAGCAGGGACAGCGCGCCCTGCTCAACCTGGGGCACACCTTCGGCCACGCGTTCGAAGCGCTGTGCGAATACGCCGTGCTGAACCACGGGGAGGCGATCTCCATCGGCATGTGCTTGGCCGCAAAAGTGGCCGAGCGCATCGGCTTTGCCCAGGCAGGCGTTTTTGCGCGGACGGAACGGCTGCTTCGCCTCTTCCGCCTGCCCACCGCCTGGCCAAACGGCCTGGAGCCGGAAGCCGTGCTGGACGTCATGAAGCGGGACAAAAAAGCCGTCGGCGGCAAGCTGGCCTTGGTGCTGCCGCGGGCCATCGGGCAGGTGGAACTGGTCAAGGACGTGGATGAACAGGAGATATTGACAGCGATGAAAGAAGAAGCGGGGGCTTAGAGAAATGGGAGTGCGAGGAATCAGGGGAGCGATCACGATCGAGAACGACACGCAGGAAGAGATCGTTTCCGCCACCAAGCTGCTGCTGGAGGAGATGGTCAGCCGAAACGGCGTACGGGCTGACGACATCGCCAGCATTCTTATCACCACGACGGAGGACATCAAGGCGACATTTCCGGCCCAGGCGGCGCGTCTCCTGGACGGATGGCAGTACGTGCCGCTGATGTGCGCCAGGGAAATTCCCGTGCCGGGCAGTCTGCCCCGCTGTATCCGCGTGATGATGCACGTCAACACGGACAAGGCGGCGTCGGAAATACATCATGTGTTCATGCGCGATGCCGTCAAACTTCGTCCCGATTTGGCAAATCGCGGTTGACAATGTGGGCGTTCTCTTTTACCATAAAGTGAAACGAGGACGCCTCGTTTTACCGGTAATGCAATGATACCGGCAGAGAGTTGAGAGTGAGCAGAGCAGAGTTGAGAAGAGTTAGGCAGAGGAGAGAAGAGCGAGCCGGATGGACCAGCACAGACCAATCCAGGACTCTTCCTGGATTTTTCTTTTTCTCCCCCTATCTCTTCACCTGACAAACGGGCGGGTGCCGCGCCTGGAGCGGTTTTCCACGCGTGTAGGGCGCCCCGCGACGAGAGGTGAGAGAAGAGATGTATTCCCCTACCCTGGCCGAGGTCCAATCCCTTTCGGCCGACTATTCCCTGATTCCCGTACGCATGACCCTGCTGGCAGATGAGGAGACGCCGATCCGAATCTACCAGAAAATTCGCACGCACGATTCGTTTCTCCTGGAGAGCGTGGAAGGCGGAACGCGCTGGGCCCGATACTCGTTCATCGGAATGAATCCGTTTCAAACCGTGGAGGCGCGCGGGGAGCAGATCACCGTCAGCCGCCGCGGCGGGGAGACGCTGACGTTCTGCGGCAATCCCGTTCACTTTTTACGCGAAGAGACGGCCCGCTTCACCAGTCCCAAACTGCAGGGGGCGCCCCGATTGTGCGGCGGTGCCGTAGGTTTCTTCGGCTATAACACCCTGCACTACTTCGAAAATCTTCCGTACCACCGGCAGGAAAGTCTGGATGTGCCGGACATGCGCTTTTGGTTCGTCGATGAACTGATCGCGTTTGACCATCTCAAGCAGGAGATTCAGGTGATGGTGAATCTGCACGTCGACGCGACCGATTCGCCGGAGTCGATCGCCCGCAAGTACGAACAGGTCTGCAGCCGGCTGGAGCAGCTTGCCGCGCAGGTGACCGCTCCGGCCGAGACGGACGGCAGCCGGATTCCTGTCGGCGCCGGCGCGCAAGGCGGGCTGAAACTCGAGCCCAACATGAGCCGGGAGCAGTACGAACGGATGGTGGAACGGGCCAAGTCGTACATCGCGGCCGGCGACATCTTTCAAGTGGTGCTCTCCCAGCGTTTCCGCGTGCGCACGGACGTCGACCCGTTTGCCGTCTACCGGCTGCTGCGCACGCTGAACCCTTCGCCGTACATGTACTACCTGCAGTACGACGGCGAGACGGTGGTCGGAACGTCGCCCGAGCTGCTGGTTCGGGTCGAAAACAATCGGGTGGAAATGCGGCCGATCGCCGGCACACGCAGGCGAGGGCGCACGGCGGCAGAAGACGAGGCCCTGGCCGCCGACCTCCTGGCCGATCCCAAGGAGCGGGCGGAGCACTACATGCTGCTTGACCTGGGGCGCAACGACGTGGGACGCGTCGCCCGGTACGGCAGCGTCCGCGTGGAGGAAGCGCTGGTGATCGAGCATTACTCCCACGTCATGCACATGGTCTCCCATGTGACGGGAGAGCTGCGCGAAGGGCTGGATCCGTTCGATGCGCTGCTCTCCGCCTTCCCGGCGGGAACGGTGTCCGGCGCGCCCAAGCTGAGAGCGATGGAAATCATCGCCGAGCTGGAGCCGGACGCGCGCCATCTGTACGCCGGGGCGATCGGGTATTTCGGCTTTGACGGGACGCTGGAGACCTGCATTACGATCCGCACCCTCCTGTTCCAGAACGGATACGCCTACGTGCAGGCGGGCGCCGGCATCGTCGCCGACTCTGTCCCGGCCAACGAGTATCAGGAAACGGTGAACAAAGCGGCAGCCATGCTCTCCGCTCTGGAGAAGGCGGAGCAGTTGTTTGCCCCAAAGGAGGAACAGCCATGCTGACAACAGCGTTGGAACACATATTGCGCGGACGTGATCTGGACCGTCTGACCGCCCGCCAGGCGATGGGCGAAATCATGGACGGCAGGGCCACCCCCGCCCAGATCGGCGCCTTTCTCGCCGGACTGCGGCTGAAGGGGGAACAGGTGGAGGAGATTATCGGCTTCGTTCAGGCGATGCGGGAGCGGGCGGTCCGGTTCCCGCTGGAACTGCCGGGCCTGGTGGACACGTGCGGCACGGGCGGGGACGGCGCCCAGACGTTCAACATCTCCACCGCAGCCGCCATCGTGGCGGCCAGCGACGGCGTCTGCATCGCGAAACACGGCAACCGGGCGGTCTCCAGCAAGAGCGGCAGCGCGGACGTGCTGGAGGCGCTGGGCATTCCGATCACGCTGACGCCGGAAGCGGCAGCCGACTGCCTGCGGGTGACCAACCTGTGCTTCCTGTTCGCGCCGCTCTACCATCAGGCGATGAAGCACGCGGCCGGCCCGCGCAAGGAACTGGCGGTGCGGACCGTGTTCAACCTGTTGGGACCGCTGACCAATCCGGCGGGGGCCAAGCGGCAGCTCCTGGGCGTGTACGACGGGCAGCTTCTCCCCGCCGTGGCGGCTGTCCTGCGCGAACTGGGCGTGGAACGGGCCCTGGTGGTGGCCGGGGCTGACGGCCTCGACGAATTGACCGTGACGGGTCCGAGCCGCATCGCCGAGCTGCGCGACGGCGAGATCCGCACGTACGAGATCGAGCCGGAACAGTTCGGCTTGAGGCGGTATCCGATGGAGGAACTGCGCGGCGGCGACGCGTATGAAAACGCGACGATCATCCGCGAAGTGTTCGCCGGCAAGCGGGGAGCCGCCCGCGACATCGTCCTGCTTAACGCGGGAGCCATCCTGTACCTGGCGGATCGCGCAATCAGCATAGAGGCAGGCGTGATCCGCGCCGCGGAGCTGATCGACGACGGCGCGGTCCTGCGCAAACTGGAACAAATCCGGCAGGTGGCGGGAGGGATGATTCATGCTTCGTAAGATCGTCGACGCCAAAAGGGAAGAAGTGGCCCGGCTGCACGCTTCCACGACCCTGCAGACGCTGCTGGACGAGGCGAAACGCATGCCCGCCCCGCGCGGTTTTCGCTCGGCGCTGGCGGAAAGTGCACGCCCCGTCAGCGTCATCGCGGAAGTGAAAAAGGCTTCGCCGTCCAAAGGCGTGATCCGTCCTGACTTTGACCCGGAGGGGATCGCACGGGCCTACGCGGCGGCCGGTGCGGAGTGCATCTCCGTTCTGACGGACGAACCGTTTTTTCAAGGAAAGACCGAGTATCTGCGGAACATCCGCGCGGCGGTCGACCAGCCCCTGCTGCGCAAGGATTTTCTCATCGACGAATGGCAAATCGCCGAAGCCAGGGCGTGCGGCGCCGACTGCATCCTGCTCATCGCCGCGATTTTGGAGGGGAAGCAGCTTCGTGAGCTGTCGCAGACGGCGGAAGCGCTCGGCATGGACGTGTTGATCGAAGTGCACGACAGGCGTGAGCTGGAGATGGTGTTCCGCCATGTGACACCGGTGCTGATCGGCATCAACAACCGCGACCTGCGGACGTTTCGGACAGACCTGGCGGTGACCCACGAGGTGGCGGCGGAGATTCCGCCCGGTGTCCTCATCGTCAGCGAAAGCGGCATTTCTTCCCCGGCGGACGTGGAGCGCGTGCGGCAGGCGGGCGCGCGGGCGATTTTGGTCGGGGAACACTTCATGCGGCACGAGGATGTGGCCGAAGCCGTGATCCGGCTGGTGGGAGAGCGGGAAGGCGCCAGCCCGCAGGTGCGGTCGTGACACGGATCAAGATTTGCGGCGTCAAGCGGGCGGAAACCCTCCACCTGCTGGCCCGGCTGGATGTTGACTACGTGGGACTGGTCTTTGCCGAAAGCAGGCGGCGGGTGGATGCGCAGACGGCAGGGGCGCTGCTCGCGTCCGTACCGGATCATCCGCCGGCGGTCGGGGTGTTTGTCAACCCGACGGAAGCGGAGCTGGAGCACGTGCTGGCCCATGTGCCCCTTGCCGTGATTCAACTGCACGGGCAGGAATCGCCCGCCTTTTGCGAAAGCGTGCGGCAGCGGTTTTCCCTGCCGGTCTGGAAGGCGCTGGCGGTCGGGAGCGGCGAGCCGCTGGTGAATGTCGTAAACGCGTACCGGGGAGCAGCCGACGCGTTTCTGTTTGACACCTACGATCCCCGGCAGGCGGGCGGCACGGGCAAACGCTTTTCCTGGGAGCAGATTCCCCTGCTGCGGGAGTGGACGGCTCCCGCCCCCTGCATCATCGCAGGCGGCATCAACGCGGACAACGTGGCCGAGCTGGTGGGCGGATTCCGGCCCGCGATCATCGACGTGTCCAGCGGCGTGGAGAGCGACGGAGAAAAAGATGCGGAGAAAATCAGGCAATTCGTGGAGAGGGTGAGGGAACATGACCGTATCGCAGAAGGAAACGCGTACCGTGCCTGACGAGCACGGACGCTTTGGACCATTTGGCGGCAAGTTTGTGCCGGAGACGCTAATGAGCGCCCTGGCGGAATTGGAACAGGCGTTTGCGGAAGCACGGCGCGATCCGTCGTTTCGCGCCGAGCTGGGGCAGCTGCTGCGCGAATACGCCGGACGGCCGACGCCTCTGACCTACGCCGACAAACTGACGGAAGCGCTGGGAGGCGCGCGCATCTACCTGAAGCGGGAGGACCTCAACCACACCGGGGCCCACAAGCTGAACAACGCGCTGGGGCAGGGACTCCTGGCCAAGCGGATGGGCAAGACGTCCATCATCGCCGAGACCGGGGCGGGGCAGCACGGTGTGGCCAGCGCCACGGTAGCGGCCAAACTGGGGCTGTCCTGCAAGGTGTTCATGGGCGAAGAGGACATCAAGCGGCAGGCGCTGAACGTGTTTCGCATGAAGCTGCTCGGAGCGGAGGTGATCCCCGCCGTCTCCGGTTCCCGCACGCTGAAAGACGCGACCAACGAAGCGATCCGCTACTGGGTCTCCCATGTGGATGAGACGTTTTACGTGATCGGCTCGGTCGTGGGCCCCCATCCGTATCCCTACATGGTGCGGGAGTTCCAGAAAATCATCGGCGAAGAAACGCGCAGCCAGATCCTGGAGCAGGTGGGCCGCCTTCCCGATGAAGTGATCGCCTGCGTGGGCGGAGGCAGCAACGCGATCGGCATGTTTTACCCGTTCCTGCAGGACGAGACCGTTGCCCTGCGCGGCGTGGAGGCGGCCGGACAGGGCGTGGATACCGACAAGCACGCGGCGACGCTTTCCCTCGGACGGCCCGGCGTGATTCACGGCGCGATGACGTATCTCTTGCAGGATCAGTACGGGCAGGTGCAGGAAGCGCACTCCATCTCGGCCGGGCTGGATTACCCGGGCGTGGGACCCGAGCATGCCTACCTGAAGGAAACCGGACGGGTGCAGTACACCTCCGTCACGGACCGGGAGGCGCTGGAGGCGGTTCAACTGCTCTGCCGGACGGAGGGGATCATTCCGGCATTGGAGAGCGCCCACGCCGTGGCCGAGGCGGTCAAACGGGCCCCGCAGATGGGAGCGGATCAAGTCCTGGTCATCTGTCTGTCGGGCCGCGGAGACAAAGACGTGGCGACGATCCAGGCCGCGCTGGACGACGAACGGAGAGGGGGAGACGCACAATGACAGCGTTCGCGAATCGAATCGACCGGCTGTTTGCCGACCGCAGCCGCAAGCGTTTCATCCCGTTCATCACGGTTGGCGACCCTCACCTCGACGCGACGTTTCAAATTGCCCACGCGCTGGTGGAAGCGGGAGCCGACCTGCTGGAGTTGGGGATTCCCTATTCGGACCCGCTGGCGGATGGCCCTACCATTCAGCGCGCCTCCCAACGGGCGCTGGCCAACGGCGTGACCATCGACGACGCCCTGGAACTGGTCGCCAGCCTGCGAGCATCGGGGATGCAGGTGCCGATCGTGCTTTTCTCCTACTACAATCCGGTGCTGCAGTACGGCGTGGAGCGCTTTTTTACCGCGCTGGCGGAAAAAGGCGCGGACGGCATCGTCATTCCCGACCTGCCGGTGGAGGAAAACGGGCCGGCGGTAGCGGCTGCCCAAGCGCACGGGGTGCACGTCATCTCCCTGGTGGCCCCCACATCGGAATCCCGCATCCGGACGATTGGCGCGCAGGCGAGCGGATTCCTGTACTGCGTGTCGTCGCTCGGCGTGACCGGCGCCCGCGCAAGCCTGCGTGAAGATCTCGCCCAGTTTTTGCAGCGGGTCAAGGCGAGCACCTCCGCGCCGACCGCAGTCGGGTTCGGCATCTCTACGCCGGAGCAGGTGCGGGCGGTGGCACAGCACACGGATGGGGTAATCGTCGGCAGCGCGATCGTGCAGGAGATGGAGCGGCACCTGGAGCTGCTGTCCGATCCCGAACAAATGGCGCAGGGTGTCACAAAAATAAAAACGTTTGTACAACAGTTGGCCGGTGCGCTACAATAAGGGGAAAACGTGACTTGACTGGAGTGAGACGCAGATGCTACCGAAGCAGCGCATTCTCGGCGCCCCGGTGTACCAGCCCGGGAAGCCGATCGACGATGTGAAACGAGAATTCGGCCTGACGGAAGTGATCAAGCTGGCGTCCAACGAGAACCCGTTCGGCTGCTCGCCCAAGGCGAAAGAAGCGATTGCCGCCCAACTGGATACGCTGGCCATCTATCCGGACGGCGCCAGTCTGCAGCTTCGTTGGGAGCTGGCCGAGTTTCTCGGCGTCAAGCCGGAGCAGCTGATTTTCGGCAACGGTTCGGACGAAGTGGTGCAGATGATCGCCCGCGCCTATCTGGAGGAGGGCACCAACACCGTGATGGCGACGCCCACCTTTTCGCAGTACCGTGCCAATGCCATCATCGAGGGCGCGGAGCTGATCGAGGTGCCGCTGAAAAACGGCGTGCACGACCTGGAAGCGATGGCGGCCGCGATCAACGGACAGACCCGCGTCGTCTGGGTGTGCAACCCCAACAACCCCTCCGGGACGATCGTTACGCGTGACGAGCTGGAGGCGTTTTTGCAAAAAGTCCCGAAAGACGTCCTGGTGGTGCTGGACGAGGCCTATTACGAGTACGTGGTGGATCCGGCGTATCCGCAAACCGTGCCGATGCTGAAGCACTACCCCAACCTGATCGTCCTGCGCACGTTCTCCAAAATCTACGGCCTGGCGGCGCTCCGCATCGGATACGGCATCGCGTCGGAAGAGATCGTCGGCCACCTCGACCACGTGCGCGAACCGTTCAACACCAGCACGCTGGCTCAGGCAGCCGCCCGCGCCGCGCTGAAGGACCAGGCGTTCGTGGAAGAATGCCGCAAGCGCAACCGGGAAGGCTTGAAGCAGTTGACCGACCGCTTTGACGAGTGGGGACTGTCGTATTTCCCGTCCCAGACCAACTTTGTCCTGGTCGATCTGCAGCAGGACTCCGACGAGGTCTTCCGCAGGCTGCTGGAGCAGGGGATCATCGTGCGCTCCGGCCGGGCGCTCGGATTCCCCGGGTATCAGCGGATCACGGTCGGCTCGGCGGAACAAAACGAAAAGGTTCTGCAGGCGCTCGGCAGCATCGTGGCCGGCGCGTTGAAATAACGAAGAAGATGCCGGCGTCCGTCCGGCATCTTTGTCTACACGTATACAGAGAGGATAGACAGTGGAGATGAAAACGACCATCACAGTAATCGGCGTCGGGTTGATCGGCGGTTCGATCGCGCTTGCCCTGCGGGAGGATCCGCACAATCGGATCATCGGCTTCGACGTCCGGCAGGATTATCTGGACAAGGCGATGACGATCGGCGTCCTTCATGCGGGCACCACCGACCTGCAGGAGGCCGTGCGGGAAGCGGACGTGATTTTTCTCGCCGTGCCGGTGGAACAGATTTACGCCACGCTGGACCGCCTGCGCGATCTGGACCTGAAGCCCGGCGTCATCGTCACGGACGTGGGCAGCACCAAATCGGGCGTTGTCCGGTATGCCGAGGCGCATATCCCGTCCAATGTGACGTTTATCGGCGGCCACCCGATGGCCGGCTCGCACAAGTCGGGCGTGGAAGCGGCTTCGGACCGCCTGTTTGAAAATGCGTACTACGTACTGACACCCGCGCCGGGGACACCGGAGGAGCAGGTGGAGCGGCTCGAGAAGCTGCTGGCGCTGACCCGTGCCAAGGTGGTGCGGATGGACCCGGACGAACACGACCAGGTAGTGGGAGCGGTCAGCCATTTTCCGCATATCCTGGCGTCCGCCCTGGTCAATCTGGTGGCCGGGTACGACGACGAAAACCCCTGGCACCACCGGCTGGCGGCCGGAGGGTTTCGCGACATTACCCGCATCGCTTCCAGCAATCCGCGCATGTGGCGGGATGTGCTCCTGAACAACCGCGAGCACTTGCTGAAGATCGCCGATGACTGGACCAAGGCGCTGGACGGCGTAATGACATTGGTCCGCGAGGGAGACGCCGACGGCATCGAGCAATTTTTCAAGTCGGCGCGTGATTTCCGCGAAGGACTGCCGGAGCGGAAAAAAGGGGCGCTGCCGCCGCTGTACGACCTGTACATCGACATTCCCGACCATCCGGGAGAGATCGGCCGGATCACCACCCTGCTTGGCGCCAAGCAGATCAACATCACCAACATTCAAATCAGGGAGACCCGGGAAGACATGCTGGGCGTGCTGCGGATCACCTTCCGCTCCCTGGCGGAACTGGAAAAGGGAGAAGAACTCCTGCGCTATTTCGATTACAATGTATACAGGCGCGAGTAGACCGGCCGTGCCGTCGTACTTTGGGGCGTAGACGCTTTGACGCGCGACTGCAGCCGACTTTTTGCAACGACTGACGTAACAGAGAAAAAAGGGGAGTGGAACCGTGCTTCGCGTACAACCAGCAAAACGGATAGAAGGGACAGTCCGGGTGCCCGGAGACAAGTCGATTTCGCACCGCGCCGTCATGTTTGGCGCGCTGGCGGAGGGAACCACCACGATCGAAGGCTTTTTGCCGGGGGCTGACTGCCTGAGCACGATCGACTGCTTTCGCAGGATGGGCGTGGACATCGAGCAGGAAGGGGATCGCGTGACCGTCCACGGGAAAGGATGGTACGGCCTGCAGGAACCGTCGCAGCACCTGGACGTGGGCAACTCCGGCACGACCATCCGGCTCATGGCGGGGATCTTGGCAACGCAGCCGTTTCACGCCGTCATGGAGGGGGACGAGTCGATCGCCAAGCGGCCGATGCGGCGCGTCATCGGGCCGCTGCGCCAGATGGGGGCCAAAATTGACGGCCGCAAAGACGGCGAGTACACCCCGCTGTCCATTCGCGGCGGCGACCTGCAGGGCATCTCGTACCAGTCGCCGGTTGCCAGCGCCCAGGTGAAATCGGCGATCCTCCTGGCCGGCCTGCAGGCCAAAGGCGTCACCAGCGTGACGGAGCCGCAGCTCTCCCGCGACCATACGGAGCGCATGCTGCAGGCGTTTGGCGTGAAGGTGGTCCGCGACGGTCTGACCGTATCCGTCGAGGGCGGCCAAACCTTGAAGGGCAGGGCGATCCGCGTGCCGGGCGACATCTCGTCCGCGGCGTTTCTGATCGCGGCCGTGATGATGGTGCCGGGCAGTTCCCTCTTGATCGAGAATGTGGGCATCAACCCAAGCCGCACGGGGATCATCGATGTGGTCCGCGCCATGGGTGGCCGCATCGAGCTGCAGAACGAACGGGTCGTAAACGAAGAGCCGGTGGCCGACCTGCTCGTCACCCATGCCGAGCTTCGCGGCATCGAGATCGGCGGCGAGATCATTCCGCGTCTGATCGATGAAATCCCCGTCATCGCCGTCATGGCCACGCAGGCCAGCGGCCGTACCGTGATTCGCGACGCCGAGGAGCTGCGTGTAAAAGAGACGGACCGGATCGCCACCGTCGCCAGCCAACTGTCCAGGTTTGGGGCAAAGGTAACGCCCACGCCGGACGGTCTGATCGTGGAGGGGGCGACGCCGCTCACCGGCGCGACGATTGACAGCATGGGCGACCACCGCATCGGCATGGCGATGGCGATCGCCGGACTGGCGGCGGTGGGCGAAACGGTGATTGAGAATGACGAGGCCATCAACGTCTCCTTCCCTGGCTTTGCCGACATTTTGGCGCACATCAGCAAAGCGTAAGCAGAACAGAGCAGAAGAAACCCGCCGCGCGCGGGTTTTTTCATCGCTTTTTCCTTTCTTCCGCCGCATTCCTGCCTGAGACGAAATAAGAATGTTGAAAAAAAGATTTGACAAGCGCTTACATTCCGTTATAATAAAGGTACAGTATGGTTTCTCTCCACTCCTATCCAATATATTTTGCACGAATAGTGCTACCGCCGTTTGAATGCGCTTACATCAACGGCGGTCTTTTTTGTTCTTTTTTCGCTTTCCGCGCATATGCTCGTACGGAAACAAGCCGCCAAGTGCGGTCGGGGGAGGGACGAGCCGTGCGGCAGGAAGAGGTCGTGATTCGTGGAGGAAGCGTCGTGACGTCATATGGAGTCGTCGAAGCGGACGTCTGGATTTCCGGAGGGACAATTCGCCGGATCGCAAAAGACAGCTTGCCGAGAGAAGCGAAGGGAACGGCCCGTCCCAACGAGATCGACGCGTCCGGGATGTACCTGCTGCCCGGCTTTGTCGCCATGCCGGAACGGCCGCACGGGCGGATCAGGCGGCTGCCCGAGTACCTCGACGCGATCCGCCTGCTCATCCGGCAGGGATATACCTGTCTGGTGGACACGCTCCAGCCGGAAGCGTGGATGGATCATCCGCAGGTGCGCTATCAGACGGCGATGCACTTCAACAATCTGATCGATTACACGTGGCAGGTGGAACTGCCGGCTTCGCGGCTGAACGGCGAGACGGTGCGCAGGTGGTGCAGCGAGGGATACCGGCTGCTTCGGGTCGTCGTGCGCCGGCCCGAAGAACTTTTTCGGATGGATTGGGAAACGATTTCGCCCCTGCTGACGTCATACAAGGTGATGCTGCAGTTGCGGGTGCCGAAGGAAGCGGGACTGAATGGTGAGGAGCGTCTCCGCCTGCATCGGCAGTGGCTCTCTCTGTGCCGCTGCTGGCAGATCCGCACGTGGGTGGATGGAGAGGCGTTGCTTACCTTTGAGGAAGTCGATCCGTACTACCATGTCTTCCGTCTCCGCGGCGAGCATTGTGAACGGGCGCTGCGCCATCTCGCCGGCCACTGGTTCCGTTCGCTGCCGGTCATCGCCGCGCTGGACGAGGTGCAGGTCAACCTGCGCCGGAGGGAATGGGACCCGGAATCGCTGCTGTGCCTGCTCGTTCGCGTCGCTTCGACAAACGCCGCCAAGGCCGCAGGTCTGTATCCGCGCAAAGGCTGCATCATTCCCGGGGCTGATGCCGACATTCTTTTCCTGAAAAAGGAACACTGGTTGACAAAATTTGTTCTTTCCACTATTCTCAACCTTAGTGATTTTCTTCTGCCAACATCTGTCATGTCAAAAGGAAAGTGGTTGTACCGCAACCAGTGCTTTGCTTCGACCATAGGAATGGGACGATGCCTCCTCGACATCAAGCCTTATAATTATGTCATATAACCCCAAATCTGGGGGTTTTTTCGTAGAGGATTCCGGCCGCCAGGCGAGGAAAAAGAATCGCCTAGGCAGCGCAACTTTTTACATCCCCGGCAGTCTAATGTAACAAAGGCCGCTGAGGGATCGGAATCGCAATAGGAGGTAATCCTGCACATGACCGATTCCCAGCTTATCCGCGAAATAAAAGAAGGCAACCTGGAATGCTATGCCGAACTGATCCGGCGATACGAAAAAAAGATTCTTGCATTTGTCACCCACTTGCTGCGCCAGGCCCATCTGGAGCACATGGCGGAGGATATCTGTCAGGAGACGTTTTACAAGGCGTATAAAAGCATTCACTCGTTCCGCGATGTAGAAGCGACCTTTTCTACCTGGCTCTACACCATTGCCCGCAATACCGTGCTGAGCGAGCTGCGCAAAAGCCGGAATTCGGACGTATACCTCGAGGATAACCCGCAAGTGCCGCTTGCGTCGTACGAGCGCCTGCCGGAGCAGGTCCTGCTGCGCAACGAACGGGAGCACCTGGTCAGACAGGCCATCAACAACCTGCCGGAAAAGCAGCGCTCGGCCTTGATCCTGAGGGAATACGAGCAGATGGATTACAACGAGATCGCCACCATTCTGGATTTGACGGTGAGTTCGGTGAAATCCCTGTTGTTTCGCGCGCGGCAGAGCATTAGAGCACAGTTGGAAGCCTACATCCTGGACCCTCATTTGGATGAAGCTGAAGGGATGAATCGATGATGAAATGTGAAGAAGTACAGGAATTGATGCCGGATTACGCCGACGGCCTGCTGTCCGAAGTGACGCGCCGGCGGATTGACAACCACTTGACGAGCTGCCGCGCCTGCGACGCCGACTACGCGCTGTGGAAAGACAGCGGCGACTGGATGAAGTCGGACAGGGAGCAGTACCACGCGGTCGCGCCTTCCAAGTCGATCGTCGATGCCGTGATGGCCCGAATTCTTTCGGAAGAGAAGTGGGCGATTCCGATCGGGAGAAAAGTGTTTACCGTGACGGCCCGCATGCGTCGCGTGGGCGCGTGTGCCGCGATTATCCTGCTGATGCTCTGTTCGTTTACGTTGTACGTCAATACGAGCAGTACGGAGCAGGCCAACTCCCTGATGATCGACGGGGAAGTGGTGGCGATGGGGAAAAAGGCGCAGGTCATCACGTCCTCCATGCAGACGGCGGACGGCACCTACGTCGTGGAACCGCAGCCGTTGGTATCAGACGAAAAGCCGCTGGTGAAGGGGACCGCCTCGATCGTCCCGTTCAACGGCGATCATGAGCCGACCGACCCGACCAAACCCAACTACGGGATCATGCTCAGTGTGTTTGGCATTTTGGTCACCGTCCTCTCCATGAGTTGGCTGACACGGGCATAATGGTATATGATCTTATAGAAGGGACATACGGAAAAAGACCGTCTTCGGACGGTCTTTTGCGGCTCTTTCGCACGACAAGAGCAACCATACATACGAGGTGAGGACGATGACAGACAAATGGCTGTACGTCATAGACGAAGCGATCAAACGGATTGAAAACGACGAGGTGGAACTGGGGCTCAAAGCGCTGCAAAAGGTGCAGGAGCACGGCAAGGATTTGCCGGAGGTAATGATGTACCTGGCGGAAGTGTGGTACCGCCTCGGCCATCTCGAACAGGCCTCCAGCCTGCTCTCCGACATTTTGCGGGAACATCCCGAGCTGGAGGCGCCGCAGCGGCGCGAATGCCAGATGCTGCTGGCGGAAATCGCGCTGGACCTGAGCGATTTTGAGACCGCGCAGCACCTGCTGTACGAATTGAAGGAATCGGGGTTTGAACACATCCGGCTGGACCTGCTGCTGGCTGATCTGTACGCCATGCAGGACCTCGACGAAGTGGCGGTCAAGTACCTGGAACAGGCCCGCCAGAAGGAGCCGGACGATCCCGACATCCTCGCCGCGCTGGGCGACATGTACTTCCGGGTGGGACGCGACGCGGAGGCGCTGAAGCTCCTGGAGCAGGCCGGGGAGGAGAGCCTGCCGCTACTCATGGCCAAGGGACGCTCGCTCGCCCAAAACGGGCAGTTTGAACAGGCCTATCAGGTGTATCGCCAGGCGTTGGCCCTGGAGCGCTCGGAGGAGGTGCTGTACGGCTGCGCGCTGATGGCGTTTCACCTCGGCAGGCTGGAGGAAGCGGCGGAGCTGGTGGCCAGCCTGCAGGCGATCGACGAGGAATACGTCGCCTCCTATCCGCTTGCGGCGGACATCTACCTCTCGCTCGGCCGGACGGAAAAGGCGATCGATGCGCTGAAGCAATACGTGGCGCTGTCCGGGTTTGACCTGGACCACATTCGCCGCCTGATCGCCCTCTTGACGCAAGCGGGCCGATACGAAGAAGCCAAGGAATACCAAAAGCTGCACGACGAATGGAATGTGGACGACGAATAGCAAACTGCCCTGACAGGAAGCCGCGCTGGCGGCTTCCTGTTTATTTTGCCGTAATTTGGCAAGAATGAAGGGTAAGAAAAACCCTCGCAAAGAAGGGATGCGCAGATGAACTTGGCTGAGATCTTGGTCTACACCGATATCCGGCAGCTCCATCAAATCGCCGATTACTACGGCTGCGAATGCAACCCTCACTCCAAGAACGAACTGATCACGTCGCTTCTCGCCAATTTGCGGTACCGGCAGACCATCGCCCGGGAAGTGGAGCAGCTTTCCCTGGAAGAAGTCCATTTTTTCCTCCTGCTCTTTCTCGACAAGCGCACGGTGCTGTCGCTGGAAGATCTGCTGGCCAAGGCCGGCTTGGCACTGGATGCGCGCAAGGAGCGGAAGGCGGAAGAAGCGCGCAAATTTATCGCCGACGCGATGCGGCGCGGCTGGATCTTTCCGGCGAAAAGCAGGACGGCCGGCCAGTACCAGATTCCCCTGGACATGCGGGAACCGTACCTGCAGGCGTGGCTGGACAAATGGCGGGACACCGTCACGGCAGCGGAACCGGCGGCCTACCGCGACGAAGGAACTGCACTCTGCGACGATATCATGCAATTTTTACAATTCCTGCAGCAGGAGCCTGTGCCGCTGACCGCGGACGGCGCCATGTACAAGCGGTACCAGCAGCAGCTGTTTCAGTTTCTGCACGTCAAGGAAGAGCCGCTCCCGCCGCAGAAATGGCGCTTCGGCTACGGGCTTCACTTCGACCTGTACCCGGACCGGTTTTCGCTGCTCTACGACTTCTGCTACTACCAGAAATGGATCGAGGAGTTGCCGGGACGGGTGATGCTGACGGAAGCGGGGGAAGAACGGCTGAAACAGCCGTATGACGATCACCTGCACCACGATCTGATCCGCTTCTGGATGCGGCTGTACAAGCGGGCGGTCCCCAATCTGCCGATGCTTGTCCAATTGATTCCCCTGTTGGGGGCGGGAGGATGGGTCAGCCAGGACGCGCTTTCGGAGCGGTTGCTTTCCTGGATCAGGCCGTTTTACTACGATGATGCGGTCAATATTTTGACCAACCGCGTTCTAAAAATGATGGTCCATCTGGGACTGCTCCGGGTCGGGCAGGACGAAAGCGGTCAGTGGCTGTACGCCGGGACGTATGCCAGCCAGACATGGCTTCGCAAATACAATGGCTTTACCGAAACGACTATTCTGCTGAAGTGAGGGATGTATCATGGAGTGGCCAAATTTCTATTCCAATGCGTACGGGACAAACAACCAACTGGTGTCGGGGCTGTTGTCGGAAATGGTGATTGACGAGCAGGTGCGCCTGTACCGCAAGCGCACCCTGTACCAGGAGATCGACGAAGCGCTGGCGATGAAAAACAAGGAGAGGTTCATGCGCCTGACCGACGAACTGCGCGAGATCATGGCCTACGAACAATCGTAATTCCGGGCGGGACATGACGATTGCCTGTCTCCTCCTCTTCGTGGTACGCTAGTTTCCAGATGTTAATGGAAAGAGGAGACGCCTTATGCAGTGGAACGTTCAAGAACTGGAGAATTGGGAGGAGCTGCGGACCTACGTGGATACCGCGCTGCTCCCTCTTTATTTGTACCGGCCGGAGAAGCCGGTGAACGAGCACGTGCAGCGGATGAGTTATCTGGTGCAGGTGGCCGCCTCGATCGAACAGCGTTTGAAGGGCCGGGTGCTGATGTTCCCGATCTGTTACCAGATCGGCGACGAGCCGCTTGCCCAACGGCTGCCGGCCGGGTTTGCCCACTACGTCCTGCTGCAGTTCAGCGGGGAGCGGCTGGATGCGCGCGTGGATGAAGGCAGACTGTTGAGGCTGACAGTGGGGGATGAAGACCTGGATTCCGCGCTCCGCTTTGAGGTGACCGTCGATGTCCTCAGCCGGGAAATTATTCGTCTCTGGCAGCACGGCGACCGTCAATAGACGGAGATATTTCAGGAAATACTATATCAATCAGGGTAGAGTTGCCATATTTGACAAAATGGCAACAATCTCTCAATCAGACGAGGTTGGCGCCGGGCGCGTCCCCCGGATATTCTTGACATCTCTATAGGCGTTAGCTATGATTGGGATTGACCTAGTGTATATGTATGGAAATCGCCATTGTTGCGCTATTCTACAGAGTAAGGAGGGAAAAAGACATGGGCGACAAACGGGAAATTTCCAGACGTACGTTTCTCAACTACGCACTCATGGGAACGGGCGGATTCCTCGCTGCGGGAATGATCACACCAATGATTCGTTTTGCAGTCGACCCCTTGCTGAAAGGCCATGCGGGTACAGATAAAGTGGCTGTCGGCAGCGTGGACGAGTTCGGTCCCGAGCCGAAGCGTGTGGATTTCAAGGTACATACCAAGGACGGTTGGTATGAGTCCGAGTCGACGCTGGCTGCGTGGGTGACCAAGAATGAGAAGGGCGAGATCCTCGCACTGTCCCCGATCTGTAAGCACTTGGGCTGTACAGTGGACTGGAACACGAGCCCGGATCACCCGAACCAGTATTTCTGTCCGTGCCACCTGGGACGTTACGACAAGGAAGGTGCGCACATTCTGGGAACTCCGCCGACAGCATCCCTCGATGAATACGAGACGGAAGTGAAGGACGGCAAGCTCTATCTGGGCAAACTGAAACCAAATCCTCGTCCGGGGGTGAGTGGCTAAGATGTTGCAAAAAATGTATGACTGGGTTGATGAGCGCCTGAACATCACCCCGATGTGGCGCGATTTGGCCGACCACGAAGTGCCAGAGCACGTAAACCCGGCGCACCATTTTTCCGCGTTTGTGTATTGCTTTGGTGGCCTTACGTTCTTTATTACAGTCATCCAAATCCTGTCCGGTATGTTCCTGACCATGTACTATGTACCGGACATTATCAATGCGTATGAATCGGTCAAGTACCTGCAGAACGAAGTGGCATTCGGGGTGATCGTCCGCGGCATGCACCACTGGGGTGCCAGCCTGGTCATCGTGATGATGTTCCTGCACACGCTGCGCGTGTTCTTTACCGGTTCGTACAAAAAACCGCGTGAAATGAACTGGGTAGTGGGCGTGCTGATTTTCTTCGTCATGCTCGGCCTCGGTTTCACCGGTTACCTGCTGCCGTGGGACAACACGGCGTACTTCGCGACCAAGGTAGGTCTGGAGATCGCGAACTCCGTGCCGCTGATCGGTCCGTACGCCAAGACCCTGCTGACCGGCGGCGACATCGTAGGGGCGCAAACCCTGTCCCGCTTCTTTGCGATTCACGTGTTCTTCCTGCCGGGAGCCCTCTTGGGTCTGTTGGGAGCACACTTCATCATGATTCGCGCGCAAGGTATCTCGGGTCCACTATGATGAGTCTTCGATTTTAAGGAGGAAATAGCATGGCGAAACATGACAAAGATGCTACCTTCGTCGGAGACTCCCGGATACCGGCGAAGCGCATTCCGAACATTGCCCCGTCGTACTCCGACTTTCCGGGAAAAACGGAGCCGTTCTGGCCGAACTTCCTGTTGAAAGAGTGGATGGTGGCAGCCGTCTGTCTGGTCGGGTTTCTGGTGCTGACAGTCTCTCACCCGTCGCCGCTGACCGACAAGGCGAACCCGAACGATACGTCGTTCGTTCCGCTGCCGGACTGGTACTTCCTGTTCCTGTATCAGATGCTCAAGTATCCGTGGGCAGCAGGTGACTGGGTAGTCCTGGGCACCGTCATCATTCCGGGTATCGCATTTGGCGCGCTGCTGCTGGCTCCGTGGCTGGATACCGGCAAAGAACGCCGTCCGTCCCGCCGTCCGGTGGCAACCGGTCTGATGATGACTGCGCTGGTATCGATTTTCTACCTGACGTGGGCAGCAGACCATGAGCACTCCCTGAACCACGCGTCCAATCACGGCGGAAGCGGCAGTGGAGGAGGGTCCAACGCGGCCGCTCCTGCGCCGGCTGATCCGAGCTTCAAGGCCGATGCACTGTGGACGGCTCAAACGGGCTGCATGGGCTGCCACGGCAAGAACATGGAAGGCGGCATGGGGCCGAATCTGCAGAAGATCGGCAGCAAGTATGACGCGAACCAGATTGCCGAAATCATCAAGAACGGGAAACCGCCGGCAATGCCGGGCGGCCTGATCAAGGATGAAGCGGAAATCAAGAAATTGGCTGAGTACATGGCAACGTTGAAATAAGCCCATACAAGAAAAGCTGACTGACGTTCGGTCAGCTTTTTCTTTAACGGCGCACATAGCGGGAGACGATGTTCATGAGCTGGTTATGGGAGTGGTTCTGGCAGTCTTTGGGGAAAAGGTGGTTTCTCTGGACCCTGTTCGTCGTCAACTTGCTGGGAACCATCTACGGCTTTGTCTGGTACAGCAATCAACTGGCAGCTACCCCGGGGTACTTGCGGCCGTTTGTTCCGGACAGTCCGACGGGGAGTGGACTATTTACCATCGTGCTGTTTACCTACTTGATGGGACGGCACATCCCGGTGCTGGAAGCTCTGGCCGGCATCACCAATTTTAAATACGGCGTATGGGCGGTAGGCATCATCGTGGCCGGATGGCTCTTGGGTGACGAGGTAAGCGGGACGGATATCATGCTTATGATCTCCCATGCAGGCATGGCGGCCGAATCGGTGCTGTATGCCCGATTTTTCAAGCTGAGCTGGCTGCCGGTGGGAATCGCTGCACTGTGGACGTTGAATAACGATTTCCTCGATTACGTCATGGCCATCCATCCGTGGCTGCCTGCCGTGCTGGATCCGTATGAGGGAATCGTCGGTCTCTGCACGGTTCTGCTCAGCCTGATTTCCATTGCGGTGATCTGGTTCACCAACGCGCGGTTCAGCAGAAACAAGGTCTAATCTTGTCCTCCTTTCCATAGTCTGTACTAGGGGAAGGAGGGTTTTTGCTTTGAAAAAAAACATCCGGTTTCTGCTGTTCTTCCTGATCATCGGGCTGATGCTGGCCTGGCCCATCCATACGTTGATCAACAGGCTTGACCGTCCGGCTGAAGAAAAACAGTTGGCCGCGTTGGATCACATAGCGCAAGAACTGTTAACCCTTACGAAAAAAGGGGAGCTGGAGGAGGCGCAGGAGAAGATTCGGCTGCTGGCGGACCGCTTTCCCCAGCAGCGCCTGCCCGTCTCGCTGCGGATCGACAGTCTGAATGCCGTGACGCAGTCAATCCTGGCGGCGAAAAACAGCTTCGCCACGTCGAGCCCAAGCGATCAACTGCTGTGGCATGCGACCCGCGTGAGGATCGCCATCGACGCGCTTACCCATGATCATCAGCCGATGTGGCGGAGCTACTACGTTTCCTATGCCACCCAGATGCAAAATCTGATGGAGTCGGCGGTGGAGCGGAATTTTGACCAGTTTCGCCGGCAATTTGACGAAAACACCCGCCTGTATCTGGCGATCAAACCGGCGATGAGCATCCATCTGCGGGAAGAGCAGATCAAGCAGATCGACGCTGCGTACGATCTCATCTCCAAAGAGCTGCGCCGCAGCCGAATTGAGTGGCAGATGGTTCGGAACGCCCTGCGCGATCTGAACGGCACGATGCAGTCCGCGTTCATCGGAAAGGATCAGAGCGCCATCGCCCTGTTGATTCATCCGGCTTCGCCGTTTCCGGTGTTTGTGGCGATTGTCGGAGCCGTGCTGCTGACGCTGGCGTATGTGGCCTGGAAAAAATACCGCGGGCAGATGCACTCTGCCTGACTGTGCGGAGGCGTACCGGAACATATTCGTCCGACGGGAGAACCTTCCGTTTCCCTGCAGGGCCCCTTTACAGACAGAGAGCTTCTACCTTGTGCGTAGAAGCTCTCTGTTCATTTTTGCAGAAAAACACACCAGCAAAAAATCGGTATGGTACGGCGGTGGATGATGACGGATGCGGCTGCAATGGGGAGCCGGATCGGAAGGGGAAGAGACGTGTACCACCAGCGGACGGCCGTCTGTTTTTGCTCCCCACCGGGGCTTTCCTGCGACAGACGCATAGGCAGCGCGCAAGATCGAAATAATGAGGGATGAAAAGAGGGCAAGGAGGTTGTCATGACCATTAAGTGGGTTTCCTTTCTCGCCGGGTCGTTCGCCGGGGCATTCCTGGCCATTCTCTGTACGGGTCTGATCGCCATCGTGTTTGCCCGGCCATTGATCAAATGGGGGATCGGGCGCTTTACGAAACGGCTGATGGCTGACCGTTACCCGGAAAACATCTGGGAGATGGTGTCGGCGCTCACGAGAACAAGCCCCAGAATCGTCGTGGAAAACAGTCTGCGGGCATCCAGCGGCGGCGTAATCGAGCGACCGTTCGGCAGTCCGCGCAAGTTTCTGGACTTTGACGGCCTGGTTTTTTCTCCCGCTCAGCTTGCCACGCTTCCCGCACCGGAAAACGCTCCCGTCGACATGATGATCACAATCGGCCCGCTTGCCCAACGGCCGCTGATCCTGAACATCCCCCTGATGGCCGGCGCAATGGGCTACGGCATCGGGGTATCCGAGAAAGTAAAAATCGCGATCGCCAAAGGAACGGCAGCGGTCGGAACCGCGACGAACTCGGGCGAAGGACCTTTGCTGCCCGAAGAGAGGGCACTCGCCGCTCATTACATTCTGCAGTACAATTCCGGGCACTGGTCGAAAGAGCCGGAGACTCTCCGGCAGGCAGACGCGATCGAGATTCATTTCGGTCAAGGTGCGACAGCCGGTTCCGCGAGCAGAATCCCGCCCGAGTATTTGAAGGGAAGGGCCCGTGAACTTCTGCAGGTTCCGGACGGTGAGGGCCTCGTCATCCCTTCCCGTCATTCGGAAATCGTCAAACCGCAGGACCTGAAGCCCCTGGTCGACAGACTGCGCTCCCTAACCTATGGCATCCCCATTGGCGTGAAGATGTGTGCCAGCGGAAAACTGGAAGCCGACCTGGAAGCGGCAGTTCAGGCCGGGGTGGATTTTATCAGTCTGGACGGCGGACAGGCCGGCACCAAAGGAGGGCCGCCGATTTTGGAAGACGACTTTGGCCTGCCCACGATTTTCGCCTTGTCGCGTGCGGTGGCTTATCTCAAAAAGCGGGGCGTAAAAGACCGGATCAGCCTCTTGACAGGTGGAGGATATGCTACGCCCGGCCAATGTTTGAAAGCGCTCGCCTTGGGAGCGGACGCCGTGTACATGGGAACAGCCCTGCTGTGGGCCATGACCCATGATCAGGTGACAAAAGCCATTCCGTGGGAGCCGCCCACGCAGCTTGCCTATTACACGGGCAGCCAAAAGGACGAGTTTCAAATCGAGAAGGCCGCGCAGTCTTTGGAGAACTTTTTTCAATCCTTTACAGAAGAGATGAAAATCGCCATTCGCGCGTTGGGAAAAACCTCCTTGAGGGACGTGAACGCGGACGATCTGGTAGCGCTCGACGAATGGACGAGCACGGTAACGAAGGTTCGGCTGGTCAGTCAACCATATGAGATTGTTCCCGGCGCATCGTCAGGTGAAGCGGAACCTGCCGCCGCTGCGCCGACACCGGGAAAGGAATCGGCAGAGGAGCGAGGGACAGAACACGAGCAGCGAAGTGTTCTGAGTCTGTTCCAAACGTTTTGACACGACAAGCGAGAGGAGGGGGCTGACATCAAAGGCACGTGGATCATGACGCAGACATGGGACGATCTTCTGTTTGCCCATTGGCCTGTTCCTGCTGAAAGGATTCGGCAGTTTGTTCCTCCTCCTTTGGAAGTGGATATATTTGACGGCATGGCGTGGATTGGCGTCATTCCGTTTGAAATGAGCGAGATCCGGCTCAGGTTTCTGCCGGTCATTCCCTATACGGTTCCGTTTCCGGAAATCAATGTGCGCACGTACGTGATCGCAGGCGGAAAACCGGCGGTATTCTTTTTGACACTGGACGCGTCCAATCCGGTGGCCATCCGTGCCGCCACATGGACGTATCACCTTCCGTACTACCCTGCCGGAATGACAATCAAACGAACGGCAGCGGGCATCGATTTCCATAGCGAGCGGAAAGGGGGGGTACAGCGGTTCGACGCGATCTACCGGCCCACTTCCGAACCGTTCACGGCGAGACCGGGCAGCATTGAGCATTGGCTGACCGAGCGCTACCGTTTTTGCTGTGTGTGCCGCCGCACGCAGCGGATCTACGGCGGGGACATTTACCATGAGCCATGGCGGCTGCAGGTCGCCCAGGCGGTGATCCGGGAAAACACGATGGCGGACCTGTACGGAGCAGAAATGTCCAAGGCCCCTGTGCACCTGCATTATGCACAGGGCGTGAAAGCGTGGATTTGGCGGTGCAGAAGGATGTTCGGATGACAGGTTGTCGCCTAGTTTTTTCCGTTTCACAATGCTGAAGGTGTACCGGCTCTGTCAGTGGGGACGGCTGTCTTCCAGTCACTCGTGAATGGGCTGCTTGTTTTCGTCCAGCGTAAACCCTTCGCCGAGCACCTCGTGCACGTCATTGACAATCACGAACGCATGGGGATCGATCTCCTGCACGATGCTTTTGTAACGCATCACTTCGTTGCGGCTGACCACGACGTACACGACCTGTTTCTCCTCGCCGGAAAACGCTCCTTTGCCCGCCAGCAGCGTGACGCCGCGACCCAGTTCCAGAATCTGTTTGGCGATCGCGTCGGCGTGATCGGAGATGATGGTGAGCGCCTTTCCGGCGTAGGCGCCGTCCTGAAAAAAGTCAATGACGCGGGCGGCGATGAAGACGGCCACCAGGGTGTACATCGCGCTTTCGAGATTCAAATAGATCAGCGACGCGCCGATCACCAGCATGTCGCCGAAAAACAGCGTGCGGCCCATGCTGATGCCCATGTATTTTTGCAGCACGCGGGCGATGATGTCGACACCTCCCGTGGTGCCCCCGTAGCGGAAAATGATCCCGAGGCCCACCCCGATCGCCACGCCGGCGTACAGCGAGGCGAGCAGCCGGTCGTGCATCGGCAGGGGCAGCACGCCCTCAAACAGGGAGAGAAAGACGGAGAGGGCGACCGTGCCGAGAATGGTGTAGGCAAACGCGGTGCGTCCCAGCACTTTCCACCCGAGCACGAACAGCGGCACGTTCAGGACGAAAAAGACGATCCCCTGGTCGACGCTCGGGATCATCAGCTTGATCAGAATACTGATGCCGGTAATGCCGCCCTCGGCCAGGTTGTTCGGAATGTTGAAGGCGTTGATGCCGAATCCCATGATGGCGGATCCGACGATGATGGCGATGATGCTCTTGAGGCGCAGTTTCATAAGCGTTCTCCCTTCTTGCCGGTGATCCTGCGTCCGGAGGCTTCCTTCCGAGGGAAGCCGGAGGCAGCAGGCCCTCTGTGGGATTCCTCTCGGCGGCAGACACTCGCGCAGTTGGCTGCGGCCGACGCCGTGCGGACCTGCCTGCTTGCCGCATCCGTGCGGACGGATGAAGGCTTGTTGGTAGGTACGACTGCCATTATAATGGAATGTTGATTTGATTGTCCATATCCTGCCAGCCTGCGTATTGAGATTTGGCAAACGCAGGCTTTTCAGGTACGATAAAGTCACGAATATTTTCTGGCAGACAAAGGAGTGACCCGATGAATCAGCGGAAGACCTTGCAGGAGATCCAACAGGAAGTGGACCAATACATATCGCAATTCAAGGAAGGGTATTTCTCCCCGCTGGCCATGATGGCCCGGATGACGGAAGAGGTGGGCGAACTGGCGCGGGAGATCAACCACTACTACGGTGAAAAACCAAAGAAAAAAGACGAAGCGGAGAAAACCATCGACGAAGAGCTGGGCGACGTCTTTTTCATTGTGCTGTGCTTCGCCAATTCGCTCGGCATTGATTTGCAAGAGGCGTTTGATCGTATTATGCACAAATTCAACACACGCGATAAGGATCGCTGGACGAGAATAGAGGAGACGAACTAGAGATGGACAAACAGATTCGCGTAGCAGTAGCGGGAGCCCACGGGCGGATGGGCCAGGAAGTCGTCAGAATGCTGGGACAAGATGCGGAGTTGGTGTACACAGGGGCACTGGACACGCGGGGGGACGATGAGGCGGTCCGCCGGCAGTTGGACGAGATGCGTCCCGACGTGCTGGTTGACTTTACGACGCCGCACAGCGTCTACCGCCACCTTGAACTGTGTCTAAACCACGGCATTCGGCCGGTGGTGGGGACGACCGGACTGACGCCGGAGCAGCTGCAGGAGCTGACGGCGCGGTACCGGGAGGCGGGTCTCGGCGGCATCATCGCGCCCAACTTCGCGATCGGGGCCATTCTGCTGATGAAATTTGCCGCCATGGCGGCGAAATACATGCCGCATGTGGAGATCATCGAGCTGCACCACGACCGGAAGCTGGACGCGCCCAGCGGAACGGCGCTGAAAACGGCGGAGATGATCGCGGCTGTTCGCGAGGAGATCAAACAGGGCCACCCGGAAGAGACGGAAAGCATCCCGGGGGCGCGCGGCGCGGAGTACCACGGATTCCGGATTCACAGCGTGCGGCTGCCGGGACTGGTGGCTCACCAGGAAGTGCTGTTCGGGGCAACGGGCCAGACGCTCTCCATCCGTCACGACTCGATCAACCGCGAGTCGTTCATGCCGGGAGTAAACATGGCGATTAAGGCTGTGATGAACCTGGGCGAACTGATCTATGGACTGGAGCACCTGATTGATTAGGCACGGGCACACCGTTGTGCAACGCTACTTACACCGAGGGAGAGGTTTGCGTGAAAATTGCTTTGATCGCACACGACCGAAAAAAGGAAGAAATCGTTCAATTGGCGATGGCCTACGAGTCCATCCTGCGCGAGCATGAATTGTACGCCACGGGGACGACCGGACTCAGGATCATGGAAGCGACATCCCTACAGGTCACGCGGTTTCTCTCCGGCCCCCTGGGAGGAGATCAGCAAATCGGGGCGATGATCGCCCGCAACGAGATGGATCTGATCATCTTCTTGCGCGATCCTCTGACGGCGCAGCCGCATGAACCGGATATCATCGCGCTGCTTCGCCTGTGCGACGTGCACAAGATTCCGTTTGCCACCAACATGGGAACGGCGGAAGTGCTGCTGAAGGCGCTGGAGCGGGGCGAGCTGCGCTGGCGCGAGGTCGTGCGCAAGGAGGAGCAGGCATGAGCGAGCTGGACATCCTCGCCATCGGAGCGCACCCCGACGACGTGGAGATCGGGGCGGCCGGCAGTCTGCTGCTGGCAGTGAAACAGGGCAAACGCGTCGGCATCCTCGATCTGACCTACGCCGAGCTTTCGTCCAACGGCACCGTGGAGCGCCGGCAGGCGGAGGCGGCGGAGGCTGACAAGCGGCTGGGGATTGCGGTCCGCTATAATTTCGGCTTGCCGGACCGCGGCCTGGAACGGGTGCGCGACGAGGCGATCAGCCGGGTCGTCGACCTGATTCGGCAGACGCGGCCGCGCGTGGTGCTGGCGCCTTACTGGCAGGACCGTCACCCGGATCACGAGAGCGTCAGCCGGATCGTCCGGGAAGCGGTCTTTTCCGCCGGAATTCGTCTGTTTACCGCGGAACGATCCCTGCCCGCCTACCGCCCCAGCCAATTGCTGTACTATTTTATCAACACGACGGCGACGCCAAATGTGGTCGTGGACGTCACGCCGGTGTACGCGCAAAAAATGGAGGTGCTGCGGTCGTACCGCAGCCAGTTTGAAAAAGAAGAAGGCAGCGTCTCTACGCCGCTCAACAACGGGTATCTGGAACTGGTGGAGTACAGGGAGCGCCTGTTCGGGCAGCAGGCGGGCGTCATGTATGCGGAGGGGTTTGTCAGCGCTGCACCTTACGTGCTGACAAGCTTGTAGGAAGGAGAGGACACCCGGATGAAGATTGGCATCACCTGCTACCCGTCGTTGGGCGGGTCGGGCGTCGTTGCCACGGAATTGGGCAAACTGCTGGCGGAGCGGGGCCATCAGGTTCACTTCATCACGTCCAGCATGCCCTTCCGCCTGGGAACGTTTCATCCCAACATTTTTTACCATGAAGTGGAAGTCAATCATTACGACGTGTTCAAATACCCTCCGTACGATTTGACGCTGGCCAATCGGATGGCGCAGGTGGCGCAGAACGAAAAGCTGGACCTGCTGCACGTCCATTACGCCGTTCCCCACGCACTGTGCGCCTATCTGGCCAAACAGATGGTCGGCGAACGGCTCAAGATCGTCACCACCCTGCACGGAACGGACATTACCGTACTGGGATACGACTCCAGCTTGAGCGGCATGATCCGCTTCGGGATCGAACAAAGCGACCTGGTCACCGCCGTGTCCAAGGATTTGATCCGGCAGACGCGGGAACTGCTGCACGTCGACAAGGAGATCGTCCCGGTCTACAACTTCGTGGACAAGCGGCGCTACTACCCCAAAGAGGTGGGCGAGTGGAAGCGCGTGTTCGCACCGAACGGGGAAAAAATCCTGATGCACATCTCCAATTTCCGTCCGGTCAAGCGGGTGCCGGACGTGATCGAGATTTTCCGGCTGGTGCGGGAGCAGCTTCCGGCCAAGCTGATGCTGATCGGCGAGGGGCCCGACCTCGGTTCGGTCCGCAACATGGTGGCCGAGCTGGGGCTGGAAGGCGACACCCATTTTCTCGGCAAACAGGAGGATGTGGCCGAGGTAATCTCCATGGCCGACGTCATGCTGCTGCCGTCGGAAAAGGAGAGCTTCGGGCTGGTGGCGCTGGAGGCCATGGCCTGCGGCGTGCCGGTCGTGACGACCAATGCGGGCGGACTGCCGGAAGTGGTGCCGGACGGTGAGTGCGGCTTTCTCCTGCCGGTCGGGGACGTCGCCGGCATGGCGGAACGGACCGTGCGCCTGCTGACCGACCCGGACCTTTACCGGCGTCTGTCCCGCAACAGCATCCAGCGGTCGAGTGAAACCTTCTGCCACGAGAAGATCACGTCCCAGTACGAATTGCTGTATCGCGAGCTGCTCGGCCCCGGATCGTTGTGACGGTCACGGACGGTGCAGGCTGCTTTTGGCCAACTGAAACAGCTTGGAAACCATGATGAACAGGCCATACACGATTTTCACACAAACGCCTCCTTTGCTGGGCGGACGGAAAACGGGGTGAAGGAGTTGCTCAAGGAACTGGCGGTTCGCATCCTGCGCACGCTGGAGGACAACGGCTATGAAGCCTATTTCGTCGGCGGGTGCGTCCGCGATTGGCTGCTCGGCAGAACCGTGCACGATATCGATATATGTACGAATGCCCATCCCGGCGACGTCATGCGGCTGTTTCCCGATCACGTCCCCACCGGCCTGCAGCACGGGACCGTCTCCGTCAGGCTGGACGGGCAGATGTTCGAAGTGACCACGTACCGGGTGGAAGGTACGTACGAGGACTACCGCCGGCCGAAAGAGGTCCGCTTCGTCTCCGACCTGCACCTCGACCTGGAGCGGCGGGACTTTACCATCAACGCGATGGCGATGGACCGGTTCGACCGTTTGCGCGATCCGTTCGGCGGGCGGGACGACCTGCGGGATCGGCTGATCCGGGCGGTGGGGACGGCGGAGCGGCGCTTTCGCGAGGATGCCCTCCGACTGTTGAGAGCGGTGCGGTTTGCCGCGCAGCTTGACTTTTCCATCGAGCCGGTTACCCTGGCGGCGATGGAGCAAACGGCACCGCTCTTGTCGCATATCGCCGCGGAACGGATTCGGGAAGAACTGCACAAAATCGTCGACAGCGCGGCGCCGCAAAAGGGGATCGGCCTGATCATGCAGACGGGCTTGGCCGGTTTTTCTCCTCTGCTGGATCGCCTGTTCCGGACGTCGCACGAGCAGGCGTGGCGGCTGGTGCACCTGGGCACGCTGAACCAGAAGTGGGCCCTGCTCATGTATGCCGCCCGGTTTGACCCGCAGGAGGCGCGCACGCTCTGTCTGCAGCTGCGGATGTCCAAGCGGGAAGCCGAAGCGATCGCCCAATTCGTCGGGCTTCTGGCGGCGCTGCGGCCGGACTGGGATGAGCCGCGCGATGTGGAGTGGGGACGACTTTTGCTGCAGGCGGGTTGGCCGGTCTGCATGGAAACGGACAACCTGCTGCAGGCGTGCTGGTGGAAGCGGAAGGACCGCCGTTCCTCCCGGTCGCTGATCGCCGCCTACGAGTCGATGCCGGTCAAGTCGCTGCGCGAATTGGCCGTCACCGGTCGCGATCTGCAGGCGGCCCTGGAGCGAAAACCGGGGGAATGGATTCAGCGCGTGCTCATGCACCTGCTGGAGCAGACGGCGCTGCACGGGCTGCCCAACACCCCGGAGGCGCTGGTGGAAGAGGCAAGGAGAGAGGTAGCGCGTCATGAACATTAAGCAGGAAATACTGAAGGCGTTCCACGCCAATCCCGGCCGGTTCATCTCCGGCGAGGAGCTGAGCCAGACCTGCGGCTGCTCGCGGACGGCGGTGTGGAAGCACATCGAGGAACTGCGTCAGGAAGGGTATGAGGTGGAAGCGGTCCGCAAGGCGGGATACCGGCTGCTGGCAGCACCCGACCGCCTGTCCGCCGAAGCGATCATGGCCGGCCTGGACACGAAGCGGATCGGCCAGCACGTGCAGGCATACGACACCGTCGTCTCCACCCAGCCGCTGGCGCATGAAGCGGCTGCCAAAGGGGCGCCGGAAGGGACCCTGGTGATCGCGGAGCAGCAGACCGGCGGCAAAGGGCGCCTGGGACGGGTCTGGCATTCGCCCAAGGGCACGGGTATCTGGATGAGCCTGATCGTCCGTCCCGTGATCCCGCTCCCGAAAACGCCGCAGATGACGCTGCTGACAGCCGTTGCAGTGGCGAAGACGATGCGGGAGGAGACGGGGGTGGCGGTCAAGATCAAATGGCCCAACGACATTTTTGTCGGTGACAGAAAGGTGTGCGGCGTGCTGACGGAGCTGAACGCCGAAGCGGACCGCGTCAACTACCTCGTCATCGGCATCGGGATCAACGCCAACGCCGTCGCGGCCGATTTTCCCGAAGAGCTCAGGGCCATTGCCACTTCGCTTGTGATCGAGAGCGGAACGACTGTCAACCGGGTGCGGTTCATCCAGCGGTTTTGCCGCATCTTTGAAGCGGAGTACGACCACTATCTGCAGCACGGCTTCGACCGGATCAAGACGGAGTGGGAAGCCTGCTCCTACACGATCGGCCGGTGGGTGACCGTCAAAACCATCCATTCCACGCTGGAAGGACGGGCTGTCGGTCTGGACGAGGAAGGCGTCCTGATCGTCGAGGACGCCGCGGGTGCACGGCATAAAGTGTATTCCGCCGACGTCAATTATGGTGCAAACGAATAAGTCTTCTGGTATACTCCTAAGGTGGAGGCCGTATCGTCCGGCGAACGGCACTCCAAACCGGGAGTATTTTTTATCAAGCATCAACACATCGTAATGGACAACAATCTGCTCAGAGCCTGTGTGGACCGAGACAGAAGGAATCCAGCGACCATGGACAAATGTTTGCATGGACACCCTTCTCCCTTTTTCGGCGAGAGGGTTTTTTATTTCCGGATGGGTCCACGGGGTGGGGCGCACAAAGAGGTGGGAGAGATGACAAACAACCTGGCGCCGGTCACCACGTCCGATTTGCGTAAAAAAAAGCGGGACGGCCAACCGATCGCCATGGTCACCGCGTACGACTTTCCTTCCGCCAAGCTGGTGGAAGAAGCGGGAGCGGACATGATCCTGGTGGGAGATTCGCTCGGGATGGTGGTACTGGGATACGATTCGACGATCCCGGTCACGATGGACGACATGCTGCACCATACCAAAGCCGTGACCAGGGCGGTCAAGCGGGCCTTTGTGGTCAGCGACATGCCGTTTCTCAGCTACCACGGGACGGTGGAGGAAGCGGTGAAAAACGCGGGCCGTCTCCTGCAGGAAGGGCTGGCCAAAGCGGTAAAAATGGAGGGAGGCCGGGAACTCGCGCCGATCGTCACGCGCTGTGTGCAGGCCGGCATTCCGGTGATGGGGCACATCGGTCTGACGCCGCAGGCCGTTCACCAACTGGGCGGCTACAAGGTGCAGGGGCGTGATCTGGAACAGGCCCGCCGCCTGCTGGAAGATGCGATGGCGCTGGAGGAAGCGGGCGTGTTCGCGCTGGTGCTGGAATGCGTGCCGCAGGAAGTGGCTGCCGTCATTGCGGACAAGCTGGAGATTCCGGTCATCGGCATCGGAGCGGGACCCTCCTGTGACGGCCAGGTGCTGGTGCTGCACGATCTGGTTGGGTACGGGTCGTCGGATTGGAAGCCCAAATTTGCCAAGCGCTACGCCGACACAGGGACCACCATTCGCGAAGCGGTGGCGGCGTACGTCTCCGAGGTGAAGGACCGCCGTTTTCCGGCTCCGGAACACGTCTTTCACGCGGCGGAGGAAACGGTGAAACAGCTCTACGGAGAAGGAGGGGTCCGGCGATGATCGAGCGCATGCTGCAGGTACCCACGATTGCCGAACTTCGCCGCCATGTCGGCGAAGCGCGCCGGCAGGGGAAACGGATCGGCTTCGTGCCCACCATGGGCTATCTCCATGACGGTCACCTCAGCCTGGTCAAGAAGGCTCGGGAGACGTGCGATTTCGTCGTGATGAGCATTTTCGTCAACCCGCTGCAATTCGGGCCCAACGAGGATTTTGAGCGCTATCCGCGCGATATTGAACGGGACCGCGAACTGGCCCGGTCTGCCGGAGTCGATCTCTTGTTCACCCCGAGCGTGGAGGAAATGTATCCGCGCCAGGTGCTGACGACCGTCTCCGTGGCTCAGGTGTCCGAGCCGCTGTGCGGTCAATCCCGGCCGGGTCACTTCGACGGCGTGGCGACCGTCGTGCTGAAGCTGTTTCACATCGTCCAGCCGGACGCCGCCTTTTTTGGACAAAAGGACGCCCAGCAGCTTGCCGTCATCAGCCAAATGGTGGAAGATCTGTCCGTTCCGGTGGAGATCGTGCCCTGCCCGATCGTGCGCGAACCGGATGGCTTGGCGATGAGCTCGCGCAACGTCTATCTCAGCCCGGAGGAACGGCGGCAGGCCACCGTCCTTTACCGCAGCCTCAAACAGGCGGAAGCGTGGCTCAAAGAGGGGGTCCCGCTTGACGAGATTAAGGAGCGCATGGCGGCGATGATCACGGCGGAGCCGCTGGCCGAGATCGATTACGTCGAGGTGCTCACGTACCCGCGGCTGACGCCAGTTCACACAGCCAGCCCCGGCCAGCGGCTTATTTTCGCCCTGGCGGTGCGGTTCGGCCGCACTCGCCTGATTGACAACATGATGGTTACCGTATAGCTAACACGACTGAAAAGGGGAGGAGACCGCCGTGTTTCGCACGATGATGAAAGCAAAAATCCACCGCGCCACCGTCACGGAAGCCAACCTGAACTACGTCGGCAGCATCACCATCGACAAGGAGATTCTCGATGCGCTGGACATCCTGCCGAACGAAAAGGTGCAAATCGTCAACAACAACAACGGCGCGCGTCTGGAAACCTACGTGATCGAAGGAGAGCCGGGCAGCGGGGTCATCTGCCTGAACGGAGCCGCCGCCCGCCTGGTGCAGCCGGGCGACATCGTCATCATCATTTCGTACGCGATGATGACGGACGAAGAGGCTCGCACCCACAAACCGCGCGTCGCCATTATGGACGAGAACAACAAGATTGCCCAACTGCTGGCGGAGGAAGTGCACGCGACCGTCTATTGACGCGAGCGGCGGGCCTGCATAGAGCCACCTGCCTTGTGAGACAATGAGACTACTCACGCCTCAAGGGGGGTGGCTTTTTTATGAAGCTGGAAGAATGGTTCTCCGCGCTGCGTTCCAAAGCGGAGACGATCGAACGGAAGTGGCCGACGGCGTCGGAGGACGAAAAGCTCCTGCTCGCCGATCAATTGTTTGAACTGCGCCAGGTGAGCGATCGGGTGGTCGATCTGTGGCTGCAGTTTGAGGAAAAGCTGTCCCTCGCGATTCGCCGCATCAAGCAGTTGGAGGGAGAGTACCCGCCTGCCGATGAAAGTCAGCCAGGGACCGCCGCGCCGGCGAAGGCAAAAGCGGGCGCCGACGCATCGCCGGGCGGACATCATGACCATGGCGGGGACGCGGCCGCAGTCAATCTGGGCGCAATCCAGGCGGAAGCGGCCGGCCGTCCCTTCGAGCACATGTACCGCAAAGGTGAAGGGTTTTATCAGCTACGCCTCTATCAGGACGCCCGGCAGTGCTTTGCCGAACTGGTCAAGGAATCGCCGGACTGGGAGAGCGGCCGGCTCTACTACGCCTACAGCCTGTTGTTTTCCGAGGCGAGGGAGGAAGCACTCCGGGAGTTCCGCCTGCTCAGCCGCTCGGCCCAATCGCCGGTGGTGGCGGCGATCAGCTACAACGCGATCGGCTGCATGCTGGCGGAAGAACGGCAGTGGCTGGAGGCGGCACAGGCCTTCAAGGCGGCGCTCGAACACCATCCGGGACAGCGGGAGGCACGGTTCAACCTGGCGCTCTGCTACCTGCAGGACGGCGATGTGCAGGAGGCGCTGGAGACGGTCGAATCGCTGCTAAATGAAGGGGACTCCGACTGGGAAGCGCAGATGCTCTGGCTGAGAGCGGCCCGCATCCTGCAGGCGCGTGACGAGACGGCGGACCCGCAGCCTCCGGACTCGCTGAAACTGCCGACGCGCAAGCTGGACAGCGAGACGCTGCGGGAGATGGCCAGCCTTTACGAATCGTTGGGCAACTATCACCGCGCCCAGGTCTGCTACCACTTTTTGGCGGAGCGGTTTCCCCGCGAAGGGTGGGCGTGGCACGGACTGGCCTGGAACACCTGGCTGATCGCCGGCACGCGGCGGGCGCTGACCCTGATGAAAAAGGCGATCAGCCTCGCGCCGGACAATCCCGACTTTGCCTTCAGCTACGGCTGGATGCTGCTGTTTGACGGCAGGGTGGACGACGCGCTGGCATCGTTTCGCTCGATCCTGAGCAAGCAGCGGGATCACCGGCTGGCCCAGTCCGGGCTGATCACCGCTTACGAGCGGCTGGGGGACACGCCGACGGCCAAACGTTTGGCCGCGCCGTTTACCGAGGACGGGGATCCGTATATTCGTTCGCTCGGGTATTACCATCTCGGCCGGATTGCCGTTGCGGAGGAGAACTGGCGGCTGGCGGAGCAATATTTTCGGCGGGTGCTTCCCCACAGCGACCACTTTCAGGAGATCCCGCTCTACCTGCAGTTGTGCGCCGCCAAGCTGGGGGGACCGACGGCTGCAAGCGAACTTTTGCAGCCGGAAACGGCGCCCGGAGCAGGAAAATTCCCGGACGCTGCCGAATGCTAGGGAAGCGGACGCCCTACTGTCCGCGCACGTACGAGGTGACAAGAGGTTGAATCGATTTATCGTCGTAGACTTTGAGACAACGGGAAGCCACCCGCGGCAGGGGGACAGCATCATCCAGATCGGCGCCGTCGCCATCGACGACGGGCAGATTACGGAGAGCTATTCCACCCTGATCAACCCCGGGCAGCCGATCCCGCCGTTTATTACGCAGTTGACCGGCATCACGGACGACATGGTGGCCGATGCCCCCACGCTGGAGGAAGCGCTTCCCAGGTTCCTCCGCATGCTGGACGGGCGGGCCTTTGTGGCTCACAATGCCGCATTTGACCTGCAGTTTCTGCAAGAAGCCCTGCTGAGCCAGGGCTATTATACGTTTGACGGATATGTGCTGGACACGGTGGAACTGTCCCGCTTTTTGATGCCGATGCAAAACAGCTACCGCCTGGGTGAACTGGCCGACGACCTGCAGATCGAACACGACCGTCCGCATCAGGCGGACAGCGACGCGATGGCGACGGCCCGCCTGTTTTTGCATCTGTTGGACATCCTGCGCCAACTGCCGCTGGTGACGGTGCAGCGGCTGCAGATGCTCGTCTCGTCGTTTCGCACTGACATCGACGTCCTGCTGCGCCACATCGAGATGGAAAAGCTGGCGGAGGTGCCGCTTTTGGACGAATCCGGTACCAAGACGGACGAGTCAGAGCTGTGGGACGTGTACCGTCAGCTTGCCCTGCGCAAGCGGGAAGGACGCGCCAAGACGCCGCTGGAACGCGCCGAGCCGCTGACAAAACCGTTTGCCGAGATGCTGGAGCAGATGCTTGACGAAAAGGCGGCGCTGGGGCGCAGCCTGCCCGGCTATCAGCGGCGGGAAGCGCAGGAAGCGATGATGCGCGCGATCCATGACGCGATGAGCGACGGCGTGCATCTGCTCGTGGAAGCGGGGACAGGGACCGGCAAATCGCTCGCCTACCTGCTGCCCAGCATCGTGTGGGCCAAACAGCACCGTGAGCCGGTGGTGATCAGCACGCACACCATTCACCTGCAGGAGCAGTTGTTTCACAAGGACATCCCCGCTCTCAAGCAGTCGCTGCCGTTTGACTTTACCGCCGCCACGCTGAAGGGGCGGGGCAATTATCTCTGCCTGCGCAAGTTTGAACAAAGCCTGGAGGAGCCCGTGGAGGGAAACAGTCAGGAACTGCGCCTGGTCAAAGGGCAGATGCTCACCTGGCTGACCCAGACGGAAACAGGCGACGTGGAGGAGTTGAGCCTGCCCGCTGCCGGACAGTTGTACTGGCAGCAGGTGAAAAGCGACGCCGCCTCCTGCCTGCACCGCAACTGCCCCTGGTTCAGCCGCTGCTACTATTTCCAGGCCCGGGAGCGGGCGCGGGACGCGGACATTCTGATCGTCAACCACGCGCTCTTGATCAGCGATTTGCAGGCGGAGAACCGGATTCTGCCGCCGTATGAGACGGCGGTCATCGACGAGGCCCACCATCTGGAAGAGATCGCCACCGCCCATCTCGGCAAGCAGTTGTCCACTGCCGGAATGATGTTTTTGCTGGATCGGGCGGCGGCGGAAGAAGGGAGCGTTGTGCGGCGCTTCGCCGCCGAGCTGCAGGATTGGCAGGCGGAGGATGGCGGCAGGGTCGCGGAGACCTTGGCGGAGATGGACAAGCTGTTCCCCGCGCTGCGCGAAAAGGCGCTGCAGATCACGCAGCTTCTGTACCAGTGGGCGGCGGACCGGGGAGAGGAGACCACCGACACCGGGCGGGAAACGGTGCGGTACCGCAAGGAGTCGTTTTCCGGCCGGCACGAACGGATTCGCAGGGCGGCGCGCCGGGTGATCGAAGCGCTCACCGCGTACGCGGCGTCCATGGACCGCCTGCTGCAGTGCATCCCCGCCGACGAAAAACCGCCGTACGAGCTGCGCAGCCTGCGGACGGATGTGTCCGGCCTGGTGGACGAACTTCAGGAAACGGCCGAACTGCTTCACTTCTTTTTGCTGGAACCGGACGCGGAGTACGTCTGCTGGATGGAAGTGGAGGCCCGCACCCCCCGCAAGCACGTCTATCTGCACGCCGCGCCGCTGAAGGTCGCCGATGCGCTCGCCCATCCGCTGTTCGCAGCAAAGCGCAGCCTGATTCTCACCTCGGCCACCTTGACGGTCAAGAACAGCTTTGCTTACATGATCGAGCGGTTTGGCCTGGATCGGATGCCGGAGGAACGGGTGCGTACCCTGGCCCTGCCCTCCCCGTTTGCCTACGAGGAACAGGGGCTGCTGTTCATCCCTTCCGACTTTCCCGCCCCGGGAAAAGAAAGCGACGAACACTACCTGGAAGCGGTCGTGCAGGGCTGCCTGGACGTGATCCGCGCCGCCGGCGGCCGAACGCTGATTCTGTTCACGTCCCACTCGATGCTCCGCCAGGTGTACCAGTTGATGAAGGAGCAGTTGGCGGACGAGCCGTACACCCTGCTCGGCCACGGCATCGACAGCAGCAACCGCAGCAAGCTGGTCCGGCTGTTCCAACGGCTGGAACACGGCGTGCTGCTGGGGACCAGCAGTTTTTGGGAGGGCGTGGACATCCCCGGCGAAGCGCTGAGCTGCCTGGTCATCGTGCGGCTTCCCTTTACGCCGCCCAATCACCCCGTCTACCAGGGGAGAGCGGAGCAGTTGAAAGCGGACGGGAAAAACGCCTTCATGTCGCTGGCCCTGCCGCAAGCGGTGATCCAGTTCAAGCAGGGCGTCGGCCGGCTGATCCGGCATCATTTGGACCGCGGCGTCGTGGTCGTGTTTGACGGACGAATCGTCGAGTCCCGCTACGGCCGGGCGTTTTTGCAATCCCTGCCGCCGTTTCAGGTGCAGACGGGCACCTGGCCGGAGCTCCGCGAGCGGATCGGTCCGTTTCTGGCCCAAGAGACCGGCACGGAGCTGTAGGCGTTGAGCGGCCGGCTGCATGCAATCCCGGCGAGACTCATAAAATGAAGCAATAGTCTCGCAGGGATTTAGGTGATAGAATAAATGCTGGGGAATACGCGTAGGGCTTGGCTGCTGCTGCTGTGCGTCGTGCTGTTTGCCGGCTGCTCGATCGACAGCCATTTGCAGGGAGTGGTAAAGGTGGAGGACCCCTTCGCCAGCGACGACGAACGCGAATTTGTCGGCCTGGTGATCCACTTTCTCGCCCTGCCGCATGGCGAGAGCACGCTGATCCGACTGCCGGGCGGAAAAACCATGCTGGTCGACACGGGAAGCGCGGAAGACTGGCCCGTCTTGTTCGGCATGCTGTCCGAGCGAAAGCTGACGCGTCTGGACTACGTTGTCGTGACCAACGATCAGCCGGAACAAGCGGGGGGCTTTGCCTTTCTCAGCGACCGGATGCCGGTGGATACGGTCATTCTGCCCCGTCTGATCGAGCCGTCGATTCGCAGGCTGGTCCCGCTCAAAGGGGACAAAAAGCTGCTGCCCGTCGCGGACGGCGACGCGATCAGACTGGACAACGACGTGGTGTTGGACGTGCTTCATCCCAGCGAACCGCTGTTTTTGTCTCCGCAGGACAATTCCCTGGTGTTCCGGCTGCGGCACGGCCAGCTTCGCTTTCTCTTCGTCAGCGCCGTTAATGAAAAGGCGGAAGAGCGCCTGCTGGAGAAGCACGGCGGCCAGTTGAAGGCGGAAGTGCTGAAAGTGGCCGACCAGGGGAGAAACCAGGCCTCTTCCCAGCCGTTTCTCACCAAGGTGGACCCACAGGTGGCGGTGATTCTGACCGGCAGGTCCCGAAACGAGATGAAAGACAGCCAGGAGGAAGTGCTCGAACGCCTGGGCGAATCGTGGGCGGAGACCTACATCACCAGCCAGCACGGCACGATCGCGATCCTGTCCAACGGCAGGGATTACCGTGTCGTCAAGCGAAAAAAGTAAGGAGGAAGGACCGTACGTGGCCAAAAGTGAAAAGATTTCGGAAGCGGTCGTTCGCCGTTTGCCGATTTATCTGCGCTACCTGAGTTATTTGCAGCAAGTGGGCGTGACGACGGTATCCTCCCAGCAGATGGGCAAAAATCTGGACGTCAACCCCGCCCAAATCCGTAAAGACTTAGCCGCGTTCGGCGATTTCGGCAAGAAAGGCATCGGCTATGACGTCAACTTCCTGGTGGAAAAAATCCGCCAGATTCTCAAACTGGATCAGGAAATTCGCGTCGCGCTCGTCGGCGCCGGCCATCTCGGCCATGCGATCAGCAACTACAACGCGTTCCTGAAGGATCAGATGCGGATCGCGGCGATTTTTGACAGCGATCCGGCCAAGCAGGGCAAGCAGATTGCGGGCATTACGATCCAGCCGCTGGAAGAGCTGAAGCAGACGGTGAAGGATCGGCACATTCGCCTGGCGATCATCACGGTCCCGGCTGCCGCCGCCCAATCGGTGGCCGATCTCTTGATCGAGGCGGGGATCGAAGGCATCCTCAACTTCGCGCCGACGACCATCCGGACGGAGAAAGAGGTGCGCATCCACTATGCGGATGTGACGTCCAGCCTGCAAAGTCTCGCCTATTATTTAACGTAAGAACGGAGTGGAACGATGAAACAGACGATCTTGACTCACGCCACCGTGATCACCGTAAACGACCAGAACGAGGTGATCCACGACGGAGCCGTCGCGTTTGCCGGCAGCACGATTACGTACGTCGGCCCCACGCCTGAGGACGTGTCCGGCTACGACGAGGTGATCGACCTGAAGGGCAACTACCTCCTGCCGGGCCTGATCAACACGCACGGCCATGCGGGCATGTCGCTCTTGCGCGGATACTCCGACGACCTGCCGCTGCAGCAGTGGCTCGAAGACAAAATGTGGCCGCTGGAAGCGCAGTTTACCGCCGACCATGTGAAATGGGGCACATACCTGTCGCTGATTGAGATGATCCGCACGGGAACGACGACCTTCGTCGACATGTACGACCACATGGACGAAGTGGCCAAAGCGGTGGAAGCGACCGGAATGCGCGCCCGACTGTGCCGCGGCATGATCGGCCTCTGCTCGGAGGAAGAGCGGGCGGCCAAACTGCGGGAGGCTACCACTTTTGCCAAAAACTGGCACAATCAGGCGGACGGCCGCATCACCACGATGCTTGCACCTCATGCGCCGTACACCTGCCCGCCGGAATTTATCACGCAAATTGTGGAACGGGCGGAAGAGCTTTCCCTGCCGATCCACATCCACATGTCGGAAACAAAGTGGGAAGTGGGCCAAAACGAGCGGGATTACGGCCTTCGTCCGGTCGCCCACCTGGAAAAACTGGGCGTGTTCCGCCGTCCGACGCTGGTAGCACATGCCGTTCATCTGACGGATGAAGAAATGGACGTATTGGCAAAATATCAAGTGAAAGTCTCCCACAACGTGGTGAGCAACCTGAAGCTGGCCAGCGGCGTGGCGCCGGTTCCCCAAATGCTGGCGAAAGGAATCAGCGTTTCGCTGGGAACGGACAGCACCGCCAGCAACAACAACCTGAACCTGTTTGAGGAACTGAAGCTGGCCGCCATTCTGCACAAGGGAGTGGGCTACGACCCCGTGGCCGTTCCGGCGGAAGAAGCGCTGCGCATGGCGACCCGCTACGGGGCGGACGGCGTGTTCCAGCCGGATGAGCTGGGTTCGATCGAAACCGGCAAGCAGGCGGACCTGATCGTCCTGGACAGCCATCAGGCCCATTTCCATCCCGCTCACAACCCGGTCTCCCACGTGGTGTATGCGGCCAACGGACGGGACGTGACCGACACGATCGTGGCTGGCCGGTTCCTGATGCGCAATCGCGAGCTGTTGACCGTGGACGAAGAGCGCGTGATTTTTGAAGCGAACCGCGTGTTCCAAACGCTGAAACGGTAAAAGGCTCCTGTCAGGGTAAATGACAGGAGAAGGGGAGCGTAGGTGTAGGTAGAGGAAGTTTTGTTTGGACGCCATGCCGCGCTCATTTTTGCCACACGTCCGTAAGCGGGGCGTGGCGGAACTCCAGTGTGGGCGAGTGGGTCAAGGTTCTCAGCGGCGACGACAACGCTGCCCAGGAGACGCGGTATTCCTGCAGCAGATACCCAAGCACGTCAGGAGATGTCGATCGTTGCGACGGTTTCACGCGCTCACCTCCTCGGGGTGTATCTGTAGTATGGCCGGGACGCCGGGGGGTATGTTTAGCAAGTTTTCCGTACCGTTCTAAAACCTTCCCGCCTCACATAGGTTAAGGAAAAAACGGGACAGGAGGGGAAGGACATGTACGTCCGGCCCAAGCAGCTCTGGTGGCTGCTGCCCATTTTTCTCGGCCTGTTTTTCCTTGGCGTGTCGTTGGGGGCGCTGCACAACCGGCATGACGAGAAGGGCGTGCCCATCATGGCACCGGCGGAACGTGAGGAAGCGGATCGGATGGTCGTGGCCGATCTCTTGGACCAGCTCACCGAGCAAAAGGAACGGCCATTTGAAGTATACCTGCAAGATCACGTCCTGAGCGGACGTTTCCAGGGACAGCGGTTTCAAGTAAGCGGGGAGATCGGCGGCCACCACGTGGAACTGCGGCGGAACGAGCAGGACGTCAGCGTGACGGTGGACGGGCAGGTGCAGGAGCAAACGGCGCTGCCCTATGCCCTGTTCACGCCGCAGGAGCATGCGGTTCTCCTGAAGGACCACCTGCGATCGGTCACGCCGCTGGCCGTGTCGGACCCCTCCAACCGGGCGTGGCAGGGGTACCGCTTGTCCATCCCGGCAGGAGAGGTCACCTCGCTCCTGGCGACGTGGCTGGGACCGTCTTTTCCCATCCAGGAGGCGGGACTGGCCCGCCAGATCGCCGTCGATTACCATGTGTGGTACGATGGTACGACACGGGAATTGCGGCAGTTGGACGTGCTGCTGCAAATGAAGACGCCGGCCGGCATGAAGCAGGACCAGCTTCGCTTCCGGCTGTAACGTTTGGAGGATAAAGGGGATTGTCATTGTGTACGTACGAATCTTTCTAGGGGCAGTGGCCGTTTGTCTGGTGGTCACCCTGGGTGCCGCCTATCACCTGACCTCCACGGTCGTGGGCAAGCGGCACGACTTCGAAGACCAGGTGCGGCAGTGGGTACAGGAACGGACGACGATCGCCCAGATCGATGCGATTGACGAGTACCGCGGCAAGAAGGCGTACGCCGTCGTGCTGGGCAAAAACATGGCCGGAACGCCGGTGGTCGCCTGGCTGACAGCCGACAAGGCCGAATTTGACACGATGGACAGGGCGGTAAGCCGGGAAAGTGTCGAAGCGGCGGTCAAAAAAGGCTTCCCGGACGCGCGGGTGCTGCACATCGTCCCGGGGTTGGACGAGAACAGCCGCTTTTGGGAAGTCACCCTGCAGGATCGCGACGGCCGTTTTCACTATCTCCACTACGACCTGTTCAGCGGCAAGCTGCTCACGTCTTACATCATCTCGCCGGCGTAGACCGGATGCAGATGTACGCTCGCAAGGCCTTTTTCCAAGCGAAAAAGGCCTTTTTGCCGTTCTAGTCGAGTCCCGCTATCCAACATCTGCATACCAAAAACGCTATACGGGTGTGATATACTGGAACCGATGACAGAGAGCACAAAACAACAAGGGGGGAGTAGCTGTGCAACTGCGAAAACGTGCGATAGGCCTCTCGCTGCTGGCGACGCTCACTCTCCTGTTCGGTGGTTGGTTCTTGTACCAGAAAATGGAAGTAGAAGAACCGCTTCGCACCCAAATCGGACAGATGCAGTCAGCGGAACTGACGCACTTGGATGTAAGCAAGGATCGCATTGAGATAAAGCTGCAGGTGACCCGCCCGGATCTGTTCCCGCAGGAATACCGCCGCTTGCTCCAGGAAACCGCGGCCCTGGCCGGGGGCAAGACGGTGGAAGTTGGAGTGGACAACCGCTCCCAAGACCTGGAACAGATTTGGATGGACGGGTTGTTTTCCTTTACGGAAGCGGTGGATCTGCACCAGTACAGCCGCATTCCGCAGATGTTGACGGAGTGGAAGACGGCCCATCGGCTGGATGAAGCGTCCGCATTGATGGACGACCGCAACGTCTACGTCTACATGAAAAAGGGGAAGGACGACTTCTACGCCATCGTTCCCCGTTCGGCCGGAAACGAGGTGACGACGCATGGGTAAGGAGATCTTGTGCGGCGTGATTCCCGGCATCCTGATCTTCCTGCTGTTCCTCGGTGTCAACATCACGCCGTTTCTCGTGTTTGCGGCCGTCCTGACGGCCATTTATTTTCTGATCGTACGGCAGAACCAGGGAAAACTTTCGTTCGGCGGCAAGTCCAAGCCGAGCAAACACGCCGTTCCCGCCTCCAACGTGACGTTCTCCGACATCGGCGGACAGGAGCGGGCCAAAAACGAGCTGAAAGAAGCGCTCGATTTTCTCGTGCACAAGGACAAAATCGAGCAGTACGGCATTCGCCCGATCAAAGGGGTGCTGCTCACGGGTCCCCCGGGGACGGGGAAAACGCTGATGGCCAAAGCGGCGGCCAATTACACCAATTCCGCGTTTGTGGCCGCTTCCGGTTCCCAGTTTGTGGAGATGTACGTCGGGGTGGGCGCCCAGCGCATCCGCGATTTGTTCAAGGAAGTCAAAACCCTGGCAGAAAAGAACGGGCAGGACAGCGGGATCATTTTCATCGACGAAATTGACGTGATCGGCGGCAAGCGCGACGGTCAGCAGCAGCGCGAATACGACCAGACGCTGAACCAGCTCTTGACCGAGATGGACGGCATCGCCACCAGCGACAAGCCGCGCATCCTGCTGATTGCCGCGACCAACCGTAAGGACATGCTTGACCCCGCTCTGCTTCGTCCCGGACGCTTTGACCGGCACATCAGCGTCGATCTGCCGGACAAGACCGCGCGCGAGCAGATTCTGATGATCCACACCGCCAACAAGCCGCTTGCCCCCGACGTCTCGCTGGAAAAAGTGGCGCAGGAGACGTTTGGCTTCTCCGGCGCGCAGTTGGAGAGCGTGGCGAACGAAGCAGCGATTTACGCCATGCGCGAACAGTGCGAGAAGATTGAGGCGCGCCACTTTGCCCATGCGGTGGACAAGGTCATGCTGGGGGAAAAAGTGGACCGGGAAGCGTCGCTGGAAGAAAAGAAGCGGGTGGCGCTGCACGAGCTGGGACACGCGATCGTCAGCGAACACGTGCGCCCTGGTTCCGTCTCCCAGGTGACGCTGAGTCCTCGCGGCAAAGCGTTGGGTTACGTCCGTCAAAATCCGCTGGAGGATCGCTACCTGTACACCAAGGAAGCGCTGGAACAGCAGATCATGGTCTGCCTCGGCGGCGCCGTCGCCGAAGAAATCTACTACGGCGGCCGGAGCACCGGCTCCAAGAACGACTTTGAGCAGGCTCTGAACATGGCGACGGAGATCGTCCAGAGCGGGATGTCCCGCTTGGGGATCGTCCACCTGCAATTCGCGGACAAGACGCAAATACACGAAGAAGTAAACCGGTTGCTGGAGGAACTGCTGGAGAAGACGCGCGCGCTGCTGCGCCAGTTCGACTCCGTGTTCCAGATCGGCCTCAACACCCTGCTGGAAGAGGAAGTGCTGCATGGCGACGCGTTCCGCAGCCTGCTGGCCGAAGCCCGGCAATCGTCCGAGGAGCTGGCGGTTTGATCCGCCGGCTTTTTTTGTGTTCATCACAACGTCTGTCTGGGAAAATGCCGTGCCTGTTTCCCGCTGATCCGTCTTGCGGAAGTCTCGGACTTTTTTTCCGGGACAGGGTACCCAACCGCGCCCGCGTTGAATATTCTACAAGAGCACATGGGAGAGACATCAGAAGGGAAGGAGACCCAATGGCAAGATTAAACCGACGAAAACTGAACAAATCCTTGGGAAAAAGCCCGAAGAACGAGTCGTTCGAGATTCCCTTTCTGCCGCAGACATCGGACCTGGTCTGGCTCGAACGGCTGGAGTCGGAATTGACGGATGAAGACGATTACGAAGAAATCGAGCCGAAACCGGTCCCAACTACCAACAAAAGCAGCGCCGTCATCCCGCCCCTGCAACATGTTCCCCCGCAGAACGTTTCCTCCAATCAAACAATGTTCTCCAAGATCATCAAGGAGCGGAAACAAGAGCAAGGCCATTCCTTTGTCTATACGGATGATCTGAGCGATCAGGCGGTGACGGCCGAAAAGATCGCGAACCGGGCGATCGACGCTTCCAAGATCAAGCCGGGCAGCATCGACAACAGCCTGCTGAAAGACTACGCCGTCGACAGCGCCAAGCTGGCCGACAACAGCGTCACTTCCGGCAAGATTGCCCCGGATGCCATCCAATCCGTCCACATCGGCAGAAACGTCATTACCGGCGAGATGATCCAGGACCGCTCCATTTCCGGTGACAAGCTGATGAACAACAGCATCACGTCGGATAAGCTGGCGGACAAGACGATCGACTCGATCAAGTTTGCCGAGGGGGCCATCCAAACCAAGCACATTCAGGAACAGGCGATCACCAGCGAGCTGATCCAGGATCAGGCGATCACGTCGGAAAAGATCAAAATGGGCGCGATTCAAAAAGGCAATCTGGCCAACTTTATCATCAACTCCGTCAAGCTGGAGGACGGCGCGGTCACGACCGACAAACTGAGGGACGCGGCAGTGACCGCAAGCAAACTGGACGAGGAAGCGGTCGAATCCCAGCACATCAAACACGGGGCGATTCTGCACGAGCATCTGGCAGAGCGTGCCGTGGACAGCGTCAACCTGATGCCGGGCAGCATCGAGGATCAGCACATCGCTCATCTCGTCATCGGCACCCATCATCTGGCTCCGGAGGCGGTCAACGGCCAAAAGCTGGCGCCGTTTGCGGTTCAGACGGAACATTTGGACAGCAGCTGCGTCACCGGCGAGAAGCTGGCCAAGGGGGCCGTCAGCGGGATGCATCTGCAGGCGGCCATCATTCAAACCAGTCATCTGCAGGACAACGTGGTGACCAGCAAGAAAATCGGCGACCAGCAGGTGACCACCAGCAAACTGGCCCATCAGGCGGTGGACGCCGACAAGCTGGCGCCGCGCAGCGTCTACGGGGTCCATGTGGCCGATGAGTCGATCGAAGCCAGACACATCGCCGAGGGGGCCATCACGAAGGAGAAGCTGGCCAGGGGCGCAATCGAGGATGTGCATCTGCGCGAGCGCATCATCAGCAACGTTCATTTAAAGGATCACATCATCCAGACGCACAACCTGGCGGATCACGTGGTGACCACGTCGAAGCTGGCCAGCGAATCCGTCTCCACCGACAAAATCACGGAACTGAGCGTCACGACCCCCAAGCTGGCGGACGGGGCCGTCACATCGGCGAAACTGGCGACGGAGTCCATCAAGGGTCGTCACTTGTCAAAAGGCGTCATCACCGGGGAAAAACTGGCCGACAAATCCGTGCAGGCCCAGCATCTGGTGAGCGGTTCCGTGCAGAACGAACACATCCAGGCAGGCGCCGTGACGGCGAAAAAGCTGGCGGACGGCAGCGTCACCCGGGAGAAACTGGCGGACCGCAGCGTGGACGGTACCAAACTGGAAGCCCGTTCGGTGACCGGGGAGCACGTGGTGAAAGGCAGCCTGACCGGTGAGCACCTGGCTCCCGGCAGCGTGACCCGCGACCTGCTCACCCCCCGGATCGTCGACAGCGACCACATTTGTCCGCAGGCGATCGGCCCTCACCATCTCCAGCCGGAGTTGATCGGCACCCAACTGCTGGTCGATCAGGCGGTCACCCGGGAAAAGCTGGCGGCACGCAGCGTGGACGGCGAAAAGCTGGACGTGTTTGCGGTGACAACGGATCACATCGTCGACCGGTCGATCAATCGAGATAAGCTGGCCAACGGCTCCGTTCATGCCGAACACGTGCAGCGGAAAAGCATCGGGTCTCACCATCTGCAGGAATCCATCGTGTCCGCGGTTCACCTGAAGGAGGAGGCTGTGACTCGGGAGAAGCTGGCAGCCGGCGCCGTGACGCAGGAAAAGCTGGCGGACGGAGCTGTGACGGCCGATAAATTGGCAGACCGCGCCGTAACCGCCAAGCATGTGACGGAGAAGGCGATCGCCGCGGAGCATCTGGCCGATGCTTCTGTCACACCGGAAAAGCTGTCGTTTCGGCCGGTGGAAACCGCCAGCATACAGGGGATCACCCTGCAGCAGTTCGGATTTGTTCCGTTTCGCCTGGCTGCCGGCAAAAAATCGACAGATGTGACCATCCGGCTCAACGTTCCCTACGTGGACCCCCATTACTGTCTGATCGCCATGACCAATCAGGCGGGATGCTGTACGTCGCTCAAGTACACGAGCAGGACCTATGCCGTCGTGAACGTGTTCCGCACCCGTTTTGGCCAGGAGACTTCTGGCGTACTGCAGTGGATTGCGGTCGGGGAAAAAGGAACGGCGCTGGCGCTGAACGAGGAGCTGCCGGTCGTGCTGACGGAGGAGGACGAAGAACCGGACGTCGACCCGAGCGCAGAAGCGGAGACGGAAGAGGCTGAAGATGTCCATGACGATGACTTCGGGCAGCCCGAAGATGTGGAGGGTGACGTCCAAGGGCAAGCACCTGTGCAGCGTGCGGCGACGAATGCGTCGCGCGGGCAGGTCCATTCGGCCCAAGCGGCCATCGAACCGGACGCGGCAGAGGACGCCCGCGGTCCCGCGGAGGCGGCGACGGGATCGAAGCGGGAGGATCCGGTGCCCGAACCAAACGGCCATCCCGTCGAAGCGAAAGAGCGGTTCGCCGAAAACGAACCGGGCGCCGCGCACTCCGTCCATCCGGATGAGACGAATCAACACTGACAGCAGCGAAACGGGGCCTCTCTGGCAGTGCGAAGGGAGGGCCCCGTTTTGTTGCCCCCGCTCACCTGCAGGCGGGACAGTCACATTCGTCACGTTTTACCAGGGTTTGCCGCGATTCGCAGAACCTCAATAAGTTACCATAATATTTTTATGGTCACCTCAGTCCGGTTAGTCTTTCATTGAATTTGTGCATACCCGATAGTATAATTGATTCGTTACAACCAAGTCGGAATTTGTTTGGAATGGCATATTGGAGGGAAAACAAACCGATGATGACGACCATTGCCCAGATCGGGCAGCACGTGGGACAAGAAGTGCGACTGGGCTGCTGGCTTTACAACAAACGCAGCAGCGGTAAAATACAATTCCTGCAGCTTCGCGACGGCTCCGGTTTTATCCAGGGCGTCGTGGTCAAGGCCGAGGTGCCGGAAGCGGTGTGGGAAGCGGCTTCCAAGCTGACTCAGGAAAGCTCCCTGTACATAACCGGCGTAGTGCGTGCGGACGAACGGGCACCCAGCGGCTTCGAGCTGACCGTCACCGGAATCGACATCATCCAGATCGCTCACGATTACCCGATCTCGCTCAAGGAGCACGGCGTTGACTTCTTGATGGACCATCGTCACCTGTGGCTGAGAACGCCGCGCCAGCGAGCCGTGATGGCGATCCGTTCCGAGGTGATCCGCGCCGTTACCGAGTTTTTCCAGCAGCACGGGTTTTACAAGGTGGATCCGCCGATTCTCACGCCGACATCCGCAGAGGGAACGACCAACCTGTTCCACACCAAGTATTTTGACGAGGACGCCTACCTGTCGCAATCCGGCCAGCTTTACATGGAAGCGGCCGCCATGGCGTTGGGGCGCGTCTATTCCTTCGGGCCGACGTTCCGTGCGGAAAAGTCCAAAACTCGCCGCCACCTGATCGAGTTTTGGATGATCGAGCCCGAGATGGCCTTCGTCGATCACGAAGAAAACCTGCGCATTCAGGAGGCGTTCGTCTCCCATATCGTGCAGTCCGTTCTGAAAAACTGCCAGCGCGAACTGAAAACGCTGGACCGCGACACCAGCAAGCTGGAAAACGTGGTGGCTCCGTTCCCGCGCATCACGTACGACGACGCGATCAAACTGCTGCAGGAAAAGGGCAGCGACATCAAGTGGGGCGACGATTTCGGCGCGCCGGACGAAACGATGATCGCCGAGCATTTTGACAAGCCGGTCTTCATCACCCATTATCCGACCGAGATCAAAGCCTTCTACATGAAGCCGGATCCGAACCGGCCGGAAGTGGTTCTCTGTGCCGACCTGATCGCGCCGGAGGGCTACGGTGAAATTATCGGCGGCAGCCAGCGGATTGACGATCCGGTCCTGCTGGAGCAGCGCTTTAAGGAACACAACTTGTCCGAAGACGCCTACAAGTGGTACCTGGATCTGCGCAAATACGGCACGGTGCCGCACTCCGGTTTCGGCCTCGGGCTGGAGCGGACGATCGCCTGGATTTGCGGTCTTGACCACGTGCGCGAGACGATTCCGTTCCCGCGCATGCTGTACCGTCTCTACCCATAATGACCCGACCGTATTCGGCAGCCTGGCTGCCTGACGGCCCGACACCCTGTTGCCGGAGGGCGGCAGGGTGTTCGCTTGCCTGGATTTGCCGGATGACCGGCCCGTCAATGAGGTGAAAGCGTTTCATGGACTCCCATATTCTGCAACTGCTGCAAGAAGGCGCGACGTCCGTCTCCAATCTGCTGTTGAAAATGTACAAGCGCATGTCTCTTTCCGACGAGGAGATGATGCTGATCATCCATCTGCTGTCGTTTCAGCAGGAGGGGAACCGGTTTCCCACCCTGCAGGAGCTGGAAGAGCGCATGTCCCTCACGCCCGCGAGGCTGATCCAGACGCTGCAAAAGCTGTTGAAGGAAGAGTGGATCAGGATTGACGAATACATTGACCAGCAAACGGGGCTGCGCCACGAGCAGTACAATTTGACGCCGCTGTACCGCAAGTTGTACCAGAGCTGGCGCGAGCAGCTCACGGCTTCCCGCATCGTCGACTCGGTGGCGGAACCGTTCGCCGAGGCGGCTGCGGCGTCCGCCGAGGAGCCGGTCGGTCTGTACAGCCGGTTCGAACAGGCCTTCGGACGTCCCCTGTCCCCTTTTGAAATCGAGACGATCCACATGTGGACCGAGCAGGACGGCCACCCGGAGGAGTTGATCCTGACCGCCCTGCGGGAAGCGGCTGCCGTGGGCAAACTGCACATCCGCTACATCGACCGGATTCTCCTGGAGTGGCAAAAACAACAGATCACCAGCGTGGAGGAGGCGCGGCATTACAGTCTGCGCTTTCGCCGACAGGCCCCTTCGCGCGATTACCGGCAACCGCTGTGAGCACGTGAGTCACAGCGGTTTTATGTTGGGCGCGGTCCGGTGCGTGAACAGCCGCTGCCGCGGTTTTGCGGCTGTACACGTACCCAATTCCGCATCGCTTCATACCATATTACGAAATACGTGACGTGTGCCCGTGCGGCATCGGTTTGACGTGCGACGCACGTTGACGCGCTGCCGCCGGGGCACGCAGGTTGGAGGGATGTTGCCGTGGAGAAGCGAAAACGAGGGGAACCGCCCCACTGGGTCATGCCGGGCGTCTTTTCCGGTCATGTCATCATCGAGGAAGCCGTTGAACGGGTTACCTCCGTCAAACTGCCGGAGTTGCTTCCGTTTGAAGGGCCGGCGTCGAAGGAGCGGATCGAACAGCCTGAGGAGCCGTTGTGGAAGGAGCGGATCGAACAGCTCGAGGCGCAGGTGGCTGCGCTGAGGGAATCGCTCGCCGCCTGGGAGGAACGCTTCAAGGCGCTGGAAGCCGAACAGAAACGGGAGTGCGAGTACTTGTACCAGGTCGTCCTCTCCTTGAAAAAAGAGTGGGAGAAAGAGCGAGATGAACATCGCCATCATTAGCCCCGGGCCGTTTTCCGTGCCGCCGGTCAAGGGCAGCTCCGTGGAGCACGATATAGACGAAGTGAGCAAAGTGTTCGGGCCGGGGCATCAGGTGACGATCTACACCCGCACGTGTCCCGACTATCCGCAGTCCGCCCGGGAGGAACACCGGGAGTTCGTCCGCTTCGCCTACAGCGGTCCGCGCCCATACCTGCGCAGGGTGATCCGCGATTTGCGCAAGCGGCAGCCGGACGTGATTCTGGTGGAAAACCGGCCGCATTTTGTACCGGCGCTGCGGCGCCATTTTCCCCGTGCGCCGATCGTTGTGAACATGCACTCCCACGTCTACGCGTCCCCGCCGCTCATCAGCCCGGAACAAATGCGGCGGGTAGGCCGCCTGGCGGACGGCATTCTCACAAACAGCGAGTATTTGCGCAGCCATTTTATCGAAAAACTCCGGCTGCCCGCGTCCAAGGTGCACGCCGTACACCTCGGGGTGGACGTTGCGCCCTATCAGGCGGCCCGAAACAGCCGCGCGGTGAAAAAACTGCGCCGGCAGTTGGGGCTGAAGTCGCATCATCGGGTGCTGTTCTACGCGGGCCGGCTGATTCGCGAAAAAGGGGTCCACGTTTTGCTGACGGCGTTTCGGAACGTAAAAGAACGGGACCCGAAAGCGCGGCTGGTGATCGTCGGAGGGACGGGATACGGCAGCAACCGCGAGAATGCCTACGTGCGCCGTCTGAAAGCCTTGGCGGAACCGCTGGGCGACGCGGTGATATTCGTCAACTTCGTGCCCGGCGCGCAGATGCCGCTGTACTACCAGATCGGCGACGTGGTGGCGACGCCGTCGGTCTGGCAGGAGCCGTTTTGCCGCGTCAATCTGGAAGCGATGGCTTCCGGCAAGCCGGTCATCACCACGCCGCGGGGGGGCATCGGGGAAGTGGTCAACCACCTGGGAAGCGGGTTTCTCATTCCGCCCAAGGAGTGGCCAAAGGAACTGCCGGCCGTCTGGGAGACGCTGTGGAGCGCTCCCCGTTTCCGCTCTGACATGGGACGGCGGGCGCTGATGCGAGCCAGGCAATTCTCCTGGCATGCGACCGCCCAGGAGTATCTGCGTATATTCGAGGAAGTCATCGCCAAACGCACAGGGCGAAAGCAGGCACAGGGCAGGCAGCCGCTGCGCAGCATCGGCTGAGCTGACGACCGGCCGGAATGGGTGGTCGCCCGTTCTTTCCCGGTTGTGGACGTCCGCCCTGTTCAGAAGGGGGAAGCCGCATACCTTATAAGTATCGCAGAGCACAACTGGGGAGTGATTGTCGTGAAAGGGTTAATCTTGTGTGCTGGACGCGGTACCCGCCTGCACCCCTTTTCCTATTCCCAACCCAAAACCCTCCTCCCTGTAGCGAATCACCCGGTTTTACACTACTGCTTACTCAAACTGCGTGAAGTGGGTGTGCGTGACATCGGAATTGTCATACAACCGTCCCAAATGCAAATTCCTCAATATGTGGGCGATGGTAGTCAATTTGGGGCTACCATTACCTTTCTTGAGCAAAAAAAGCCGTTGGGAATCGCCCATGCCGTGCAGCTGGCGCAGCCGTTCCTGCGTGACGAACCGTTTATCCTGCTATTGGGCGATAATTTACTGATGGATTCCCTGCACGAGCTGACGCAGACCTTTACCCGCACCCGTGCGGACGGTGTCGTGATGCTGAGCAAGGTGGACAGACCGGAGGATTACGGGATCGCGGAAATACAGGAGGAGCGTCTGATCTCCGTAGAAGAAAAACCGCAGCGGCCCAAAAGCAATCTCGCGGTGATCGGCGCCTACCTGTTTACCCGCCCGATCTTTGCGTCGATTGCCACCCTGCGTCCGTCCAGCCGCGGCGAATACGAAATCACGGACGCGATCCAATCGATGATCGACCGCGGCTATCACATCGCCCATACCGTCACCAACGGGAAATACACGGATGTGGGAACGATTGAACGCTGGCTCGAGGCCAACCGCTGGATGCTGAAGCAGGAGCTGGGCGTCCGGCACGAGGTCGGCAGCGACAGCATTGTGGAAAACTGCACCATCGTCGGCCCGGTGGTGATCGGGAAGCGATGCCGTATCGAGAACTGCCGGCTGGGTCCCTATGTCGCCATTCAGGACGGCGTTCAGTTGAAAAACTGCAAGCACATTGAAAACAGCATTCTGCTCGAGAACAGCTCGCTCAAGGACGTGGAATGGCCGGTGACCAACAGCGTGTTTGGCCGTTCCTCCCATCTCGCCGGCAGCGCAGCGGACAGCGGAGGGGTGTTTATCCTCAGCGACAAATCCTCCATCCGCATGCCCGGGGCAAAGGGGAATCCGCCATGACGACGATGACGCCGGAGACCCCTACTTTCACCGTTGTCATTCCCACGTACAACCGGGAAGCGTATATCGACAAGGCGATCCGCAGCGTTCTCAAACAGACGTCCACGGACTGGAAATTGCTGATCATGGACGATGCGTCCACAGACCAGACGTACCAGAAAGTGGCCCCCTATCTGATGCATCCCCGCATCCAGTACTACCGGATGGAGGAGAATTCCGGCATTTCCAAGGTGATGAACCAGGCGCTGGCGATGGTGGATACGCCGTTTCTGGTCCAGTTGGATTCGGACGACTGGCTGCCGAGTGAGACACTGTCCATCCTGAAGCGATACATCCGCAAAGACAAGAAGAACACGGCGCTTTTCTACGGAAACGTGAAAATCTGGCGGGTCAGGCGCGGGCGCTGCTGCGATCCGTTTTTGATCACACACAAGCAGTTTCACAACAAATACGACTTTTTACAGTACACCCGCTGGATGGTGGCGCCGCGGTGCTATCGGGTAGACGCCTTGCGGGAGGTGGGAGGATGGGATACCTCTGATCCGTATGAGGGGCGGATCATGGAAGACCGGCGAATGATTCTCCGGCTGATTGAACGGTACCCCGTGAAGTGGATCAACCGCAAGCTGTACAACAGGACCAAGCACCGGGGACAGCTTACCGACAAAGAGATGAAATGGAAACGGAACCAGCTCCGCAGAGAGACCTTCCAGCACTTTCTCATGCGCTGGGGGGACGAATACAAACCCGTCTACGGCTATAAAAGCGGGTATCTCATCATCAAGCGGCTGAAGAGAGTGAGGCGGCAAGACGGATGAGAACCGTGCCGACCACGGGATGGGCGGGGGATCGTTTCTTGACTGCCCCCGCGAACAGCAGCGCGCAGACATGCGCACCGTCCAAAACGGCTCACACATGAAATCGGGAGGCCATCGCATGCATCGGGTTCTTGTCTACCGGCGAAAATTCCTGCCGAAAAGCGAGACGTTCATCTACGAACAACTGCTTGGCCACCAGCGCGTGAAGCCGGTCGTGCTGACGCGGCGGCAGTGCAACCGCGAGCAGTTTCCCTACTGGCCCGTGTACGTGCGCAGACGGTTCAAAGGTCTTGCCGGCTGGCTGAAAAAAAAGAAGATCGCATGCCTGCACGCCCGATTCGGCCCGGCCGGGTTGGAGCTGCTGCCGCATGCGCGGAAGGCGAAACTGCCGCTGATCACCTCCTTTCACGGGTTTGACGCCACCAAGCGCGTGCAGGAGGACCGCCGTTACCGCCGCGCGCTGAAGCGGCTGTTCCGTCAAGGGAAGGCGTTTACGGTCGTCAGCAAGCACATGAAGCGGCGGCTGATCCGGCTCGGCTGTCCCGGCAAAAAAATCACCTTGATCCGCTCCGGGATCGATCTGCGCAAATTTCCCCTGCAGCCCCCGCAGCCGGTCGTCGACGGGGCGTTTCGCCTGTTGAGCGTCGGCCGTTTGACAGAAAAGAAAGGGATGGATACGCTGATAAAGGCGTTTGCCCGCATCCGTCCCCAGTTTCCCCGTGCGACGCTGACGATCGTCGGCGACGGGGAAGAGAAGAAGAAGCTGCGCCGCCTGATCAGGCGCCATCGCCTGCAGCATGCCGTTACGCTGCGCGGCGCCCAGCCTCATCAGGAGGTTGGGCGTGAACTGGCGAACTGCCATGTGTTCGTCATCGCCTGCAAAACGGCGAAAAACGGCAACCAGGAAGGCATTCCCAACGTCCTGATGGAAGCGATGGCGACCGGCAGGCCGGTCATCTCCACCTATCACGCGGGCATTCCCGAACTGGTGGAACACGGCAGGACGGGATACCTCGTACCGGAGCGGTCCGTCTCCAAGCTGGCCGACATGATGAAACGCGTGCTGAAGGAGCAGGACCGGTGGCCGGACGTGGTGATCCGGGCGAGAGAAAAGGTGGAGCGCCGCCACGATATAGAGAAACAGCGCGCAAAACTGGAAGCCTTGTATCTGCGCGTACTGAAAAAGCAGCGATGAGGTGAAACGATGGAGGTAGCCGTAGTAGGTACGGGATACGTGGGTCTGACGACGGCGGTGTCCCTCGCCTTGCACGGACATCGGGTGACGGGCGTGGATGTCGACGCGGCGAAAATCAGCCGCTTGAAGCAAAAAATCTGCCCCATCTACGAACCCGGTCTGGAGGAAGCGTTGGCCCGGGCGGTCGACAGCGGCGCGCTTCGGTTTGCCGCCAGTCTGAACGAGGGCGCCCGCGATGCGGAGGTGCTGTTCATCTGCGTCGGCACGCCGGAAGCGGCCGACGGTTCGGCCGATCTGTCCTATCTGTTTGCCGCCGTGGATGACATTCGCGCCCTGCAGGACGACGTGCCGAAGCAGCGCACCGTTGCCATCAAAAGCACGGTTCCTGTCGGTACGGCCGATCGCGTGGCCGCCCGGCTTGCCGCCTGCGGGGGGATTCACGTGGCGTCCAATCCGGAGTTTTTGCGGGAAGGGAGCGCCTTGCAGGACGCGCTGTCGCCGTCCCGCATCGTGATCGGGGCCGATGCGGATGAGGCGTTTGCCGTCCTGGAACGGTTGTACGAAGGGGTAACGGCGCCGCGCGTGCTCACTACGCGGGCCGATGCGGAGCTGATCAAATACGCGTCCAACGCGTTTTTGGCCACGAAGATTTCGTTTATGAACGAGCTGGCCCGGCTGAGCGCGGTGCTGGGCACGGACGTGCAGACCGTAGCCCGCGGGATGGGGCTGGACAGCCGGATCGGGCCGGAGTTTTTGCAGGCGGGGCTGGGCTACGGCGGGTCGTGTTTTCCCAAGGACACGATCGCCCTGCTGCAGCTCGCCAAACAGCACGGCGTCTCCCTCTCCATCCTGGAGAAGGTGCGGGACGTGAATGCGACGCAGCCGGACTGGTTTATCGCTCGGCTGCGCGAGCGGATGGGGGCGCTGAACGGCAGGCGGATCGCCGTGCTGGGCCTGGCGTTCAAGCCGAATACGGACGACATTCGGGAAGCCCCGTCTCTGAAGGTGCTGGATGTTCTGCTCCGTGAAGGGGCGGCGGTGTCCGCTTACGATCCGGTGGCGTCTCCGGCAGTCGCCCGGCTGTACCCTCAGGTGGCGTTCGCGTCCGACCCGTATGCGGCGCTCCAGGCTGCGGATGCCGCCCTGCTGGTGACGGAGTGGAAACACTGCGTAGACCTTGACTGGCAGCGGGTGAAGGCGGCGATGAACGCTCCCGTGCTGTTTGACGGGCGCAACGCCTGGCCGGCCGAAGCGCTGTCGAAAGCCGGGTTCGTCTATGCCGGCGTGGGCAGAAGCTGACTTTTCCGTCGAGAAAAGTCGGCTTTTTGCGTACGGGGCCATTTGAACCGGATGGCAGAATGCGCTACCATACACATATGGAATGGTTCCCCAACGAGACGAAAAAACGAGGGAGTGATCGCGGTGAACAAAAGCAAAAACCTGCCGAAGCGAAGCGAAATTCCGGCCGAGTACAAGTGGCGGCTGGAGGACATCTACAAAAGCGACGCTGACTGGGAGAACGACGTCCGCAGAGTAAAGGAGATGGCCGAGCAGATCGCGGCCAAAAAAGGCACGCTGTCGCAGTCCGGCCAACAACTGCTGGAGGTCCTGAAGCTGCAGGACGAACTGCTGATGACGCTGGACCAGGTGTACGTGTACGCCCGCATGCGGCGTGACGAAGACAACACCAACAGCACCTACCAGGCGTTGACCGACCGGGCGACCGCCCTGAGCACGCAGGTATACGGAGCGATTTCGTACATACAGCCGGAAATTCTGGCGATCCCGACCGAGCAGTTGGAAGCGTGGCTCAGTCAGGTGCCGGGGCTGGATCATTACCGCATCCTGCTGGACGAGATCACCCGCTACAAGCCGCATACGCTGTCGGCCGAGGAGGAGGCGATCCTGGCCAACGTCAGCGAACTGGCTTCGGCGCCGTCCAAGATTTTCGGGATGCTGAACAACGCCGACATCAAATTCCCGATGATCACCGATGAAAACGGCGAAGAGGTGGAGCTGACCAAGGGGCGGTACGTCCAGTTCATGGAGAGCAAGGACCGCCGTGTGCGCAAGGAGGCGTTCGAGGCGCTGTACGCCACGTACGACAAGCACCGCAACACGATTGCCGCCTCGCTTACGTCTGCGGTCAAGGCGGACGTGTTCTACGCCCGCACCCGCAAATACCCGTCCGCCCTGTACGCCGCCCTGTTTGCCGACAACGTCGACATCTCGGTGTACGACAACCTGATCGCCACCATCCGTGAGCACCTGCCGCTGATGCACCGCTACATCGCGCTGCGCAAAAAGATGCTGGCGGTGGACGAACTGCACATGTACGACCTCTACGTGCCGATCGTGCCGGAAGTGGAGATGAAGATTCCCTACCAGCAGGCGGTGGAGACGATCAAGGAAGCGCTGCGGCCGCTGGGAGAGGAGTACGGCCGCGTCCTCGCCGAAGGATTTGCGGGCGGCTGGATCGATGTATACGAAAACCAGGGCAAAACCAGCGGCGCGTACTCCTGGGGGGCGTACACGACGCATCCGTTTGTGCTGATGAACTACCAGGACAACGTCAACAACATGTTTACCCTGGCGCACGAAATGGGGCACGCCCTGCACAGCTACTACTCCAATCAGACGCAGCCGTACACCTACGCCGACTACAAGATCTTCGTCGCCGAGGTGGCCTCCACGCTGAACGAGGCACTGCTGATGCACCACCTGCTGAAGACGACCACGGACAAAAAGCAGCGGATGTACCTGATCAACTACTACCTGGAGCAGTTCCGCGGCACCGTCTTCCGCCAGACCATGTTTGCCGAGTTTGAAAAAACCGTGCACGCCAAGGCGGAACAGGATGAGCCGCTCACGGCCGACAGCCTGAGCGAAATCTACCGCGAGCTGAACGTGGCCTACCACGGGCCGGAAATGGTCGTGGACAGCCAGATTGATCTGGAGTGGGCGCGCATTCCCCACTTCTATCGCAACTTTTACGTCTACAAATACGCCACCGGGTTCTCCGCCGCCACGTCGCTGGCCAAGCAAATTCTCGAAGAAGGGCAGCCGGCGGTGGAGCGGTACCTGCAGTTCTTGAAGAGCGGCAGCTCCGACTACCCGCTCAATCTGCTGAAAAAAGCGGGCGTCGACATGACCTCGCCGCAGCCGATCCGCGAGGCGCTGGGCGTCTTCGCCGAGATGCTCGCGGAAATGGAACAACTGGCGGAAGCGAAGTAAACGGAAGTACAAAACCGGGACAGAACCGGGACAGCGTGTCCCGGTTTTTTTTGCGTTCTTTTGCTGTGTTCGGTCTGTTGTCCATTTTTTGGTCATATCCTGTAACGGTTTTCCATGTACGACGTAGTACTGTCCAGGGAGAAGTGCCGGGGGTGGCTCCGTCTCGAGGCGGAGAGGAAGTTCCACCCGCTGACTGTTTTGGAAAAGTGGGACTCCTGGCACAATATCCCTTGGAAATGACTGTCACAGACTTGGAGGAATCATTGTGAGCAAACGCGCATCCATCTTTCTTGCTTCCCTGCTGGCCATCACCGCCGGCTGCGGACCGGAAACGGCTCAACCGCCGCAAGAGCAGCCCGCCAAGGCCAAAGTCGTCGAGGTGCTGACGGTGAAGAAGCCGGATCACCCCGTCGTGCTGACCGTGACCGGCATCGTGGAAGCGAAGCGAGATGCCATCCTGCAGTTTGGCACGGGAGGCACGGTAGCGGCCATCCACGTGACGAGAGGGGCGAAAATCGCCCAGGGTCAGCTTCTGGCCTCGCTGGATACCCGCTACTACCAAAAGGAAGTGGAAGCGGCGGCAGGCCAGGTGGAAGAAGCGGCGGCCCGCAAGAGCAAGACGTTGAAGGGTGCGACGGAAGAGGCGATTCAACAGCAGCGTCTGCAACTGCAAAGCGCCCAGAACCAACTGGACAAGGCCAAGCGGGAGTTCGAGCAGGGCCAAAAGCTGTTCGAAGGCGGCGCCATCTCCCGAAGCGAATGGAACGACCGGAAATGGGCCGTGGACCAGGCGCAGATAGCCGTGAACAACGCCAAGCTGGCCCTCGATGAACTGCTCAAGGGAGCCCAGCCCGAAGACATCGCCATGGCCAACGCCTCGCTGAAACAGGCGGCCGGTCAGGTGGAGCGGGCGAAAAAGACGCTCGACGACACCAAAATCGTCGCCCCGTTCGCCGGTACGGTGGTGGATGTCTCCAAGCAGGTGGGCGAACTGGCCAATCCGGGCGAAGCCATCATCCATCTGGTCGATTTGTCGGAGGTGAAAGTGACGCTGGACGTCACCAACGAGCTGATCAGCCAGTTCCGCGAAAAGGCCAAGGTCCAGGTAATCGGCGAAGACGGCCAGAAGAACGAGGGAACCGTCACCTTCGTGTCGCCGGTGGTCGACAAGCAGACCGGGAAGTTTCGGGTGGAAGTGACCGTCCCCAACCCGAAAGGCGCATGGCGCGGGGGGATGGTGGCGACCGTGGAGATCCCCCGGACGATCAACGGTTTTCTCGTGCCGCTGGAAAGCGTCGGCGTGAGCGAATCTACCCACTATGTGATGGCGGTGGAAAACGGCGTCATCGTCAAGCGGGAAGTGAAAACGGGCCAACTGGTGGGAGACCAGATGGAAATTGTCTCCGGCGTCAAACCGGGCGACAAACTGCTGCGCGCCGGCATTACGTTCTACGTTGAGGGGCAAAAAGTGGAGGCGAAAGGGGAATAACGCATGGAAAAGACGATTCTCTTTTTGCTGAAACGGCGCCTGATTGTGTTTCTGGTCACCTTTGTCATCGTCATCGCCGGGCTCGGCTCGCTTTTCAGCTTTCAAGTGGAGCTGGTTCCCAAGACCAACTTCCCGTGGATTACCGTCAGCGTTTCCGGCGGTTCGCTTCCGCCCGAGGAGATGGAAGAAAAGGTCACGAAGAAGATCGAACAGGAGATCAAGTCGATTGCCGACGTGAAAGAGTACTCGTCCACCACCTCCACCGGGCACGTCAGCATCACGGTGATCGCCGAAGAAGGCAAAGGGGACAAAGTGAAGCAGGACGTGCAAAACGCGGTGAACCGCTTGCGCAACGGATTCCCCAAGGCGGTTGACACGGTCAACGTCAACCAGGCCAATTTCGGAGACGATGCCCTGATTGACTATGCCCTGGTGGGGGCGGACCCGCAAACCATGCTCGGCCTGGCGAAGACCGCGATCAAGGACCGGATCGAATCCGTCCCCGGGGTCAAGGAAGTGGAAGTGTCCGACCGCAGTTTTGAAAACCAGATCGCCGTCACGCTGCGGCCGGAACGGCTGTCCGCCTACCGCACGACGCCCGCATCGGTGATGGAGCAGCTCCAGGCGACCAACTGGAAACAGGCCGTCGGAACGCTGGAGAATCCCGGGTTTGACACCGTCGTCATGATCGACAACACCTACACGACCGTCCAGGAAATCAGCCGGTTGAACATCGACACGCCGGAAGGGACGGTGACGCTGGACCAGTTGGCGACGATTGAGGATCTGCGCGGCAAGGTAAAGGATTCGATCGCGCTGACAAACGGCAGCGTGTTCGTTCACCTCAGCGTCAAGCGGGCGGAAGGGAGCGATCTGATCACCACCCAACGGAACGTGGAGGAGGTCGTGAAACAGATCAACGCCGAAGCCGGCGGACGTTATGAACTGAAGGTGATGTTTGAGGCCGCCTCGTACATTCAGCACGCCGTGAGCAACCTCAGCCGGGACGTGCTGATCGGCGGGGCGCTGGCCATCATCATCCTGTTCGTCTTCCTGCGCAACTGGCGCGTGACGCTGGTCATCGCCACGACGCTTCCGCTGTCCGCCTTGATGACGTTCATCGCGATGAAATGGGGCGGGTACAACATCGACATGGTGAGCCTGCTGTCGCTTTCCCTGTCGGTCGGCCTGATCGTTGATGCGGCCATTGTCGTTCTGGAAAGCATTTACCAGTTCCGGGAAAAAGGGGAGCCGCTGCAGCGGGCGATCGTGAAAGGAACGCGGGAAGTGCTGACCCCGGTGTTCACCTCGCAGTTGACGATTATCATCGTCTTCCTGCCGCTGGTCTTTGCCGACTTTGAAGACTGGTTGAAACCGATTCTGCAGTCGATCGCCTTCACGGTCACGTCGGCCATCGTGGCGTCGACCATCGCCGCGTTCTTCTTCGTCCCGGTGTTTTCCGACCGGTTTCTCAACAAGGACAAGAACGTGTCGCTGGAGGGCGAAGGCAAGGATCATGCGATCGTGCTGTGGTTTAACCGACTGCTGCAGGTGGCCTTGCGCCACAGGGTGAAAACCGTCATCCTCGCGATCGTCATCTTTGTCGGTTCCACCTTCCTCCTGCCCTTTGTCAAAATGGGGCAGGGCATCGACGCGAACGAAAACCTGGTGTTCGCTTCGCTGACCATGCCGACCGGGTCCACGCTGGAAGATGCGCAGCGGGCGGGCGTGGCGGCGGAAGCCTCTCTCCGGCAAATACCGGAAGTCAAAGACGTCTTTTTCTTCGGTGACAAGGAGAAGACGGAACTCTTCATCTCCCTGAAGGGAAAGAAGGAACGGGAGCGCGACAAGGAAGCGCTGACCCAGGACATCAACGACCGGCTCAAGGCGATTCCCGGCATTGAGAGCATCTCGACCGCATTTGGCGGCCAGGGAAATGAGCCCCCGGTCCAATTGGACATCGTCGGCGAAGACATGGAGAAAATGCGGCAGCTCGCCGGCGACGTGGAAGCCATGCTGGCAACCATCCCGGGCGTGACCAACATCCGCAACGATTTCAAGGAGGGCAAGGAGAAAATCACCTTGCTCCCCAAGCAGGACGCGCTTGCCCGGCTGCAGGTAGATCCCCGCTCCCTGCTGCAGCAGATCAGCATGATGATCGGGGAACAGCCGGTCACGACGATCACGTCGGACGGGATTGAGGTGGACGTGGTCGCCAGGATGCCGGACAACTGGCTGAAGCATCCGGAGCAATTGCACCAAATCATGATCAGCTCCAAAACGGGTGAGCAGGTGCCGCTCTCCGAACTGGTGGAGTGGCGGTACAGCAAGTCGCCGGTCACCATCGCCCGTGAAAAGGGGGAGCGGATCGTTACCGTTTCCGCTGAACTGCTCGGCAGCGATTTGGGGACGGTGGGCCGCCAGGTGGCGGAGAAACTGCCTGCGCTGGCCGTCCCGGCCGGGTACAAGGTGGAGATCGCCGGCAAATTGAAAGAGCAGAGCGCCAACATGACGCAGGGATTGTTCGTCTTTCTGGGCGTCATCGCCTTGATTTACGTCATCATGGTGGCGCAGTTTGGACGACTGTCCCAGCCGCTGTTGATCATGCTGACCATTCCGATGGCGCTGGTCGGCGTCATCCTCGGGTTTGTGCTGACGCAGCGGATCCTCGGCGAGATGGCGATGATCGGGATCATCATGCTGGTGGGGATCGTCGTCTCCAACGCCATTCTCCTGATCGACCGCATCAACCTGCTGCGCAGCCGGGGCATGGCGCTGATGGACGCCATCCTGCAGGGCACGAAAGACCGCGTGCGGCCCGTGATCATGACCAAACTGACCGCCATTCTCGGCATGCTGCCGATGGCACTGGCCATCGCCGAAGGGTCCGACCTGGAAGCGCCGCTGGCGACGGCCGTCATCTCCGGCCTGATCTTCCACACAATGGTCACCTTGGTCTTGGTGCCGGTCCTGTACTCGCTGTTTGAGAGCGCCAGGGAGCGCCGGCTGGCCCGCAAAGCGGCCCGTCTAGCCAAACGGCTCGCCAAAAAGCAGGCGAAGAACAAGGTGCCGGCCGCCGAACTGTAAGCGGCATCGGTCCGCAGCGAATCCGAACAAGGGCCCCATCCCGGGGCCCTTGCTGCTGGCATCCATGCGCACACGGGCTGCAGCCTGCGCCATACTGCCGATGAGGCCGGTAACTGTCCGGCCTCTTCCCTTTTGCTTGCATTGGTCAGATTTTTCTGTAGAATGGAGGCAGACAAGGAATACCAGAACATTGCGAAAACCGGAAAGGAGAATCGATATGGATCTGCAATTGCAGGGAAGAACGGCCATCGTGCTGGCCTCGACAAAAGGACTGGGAAAAGCGACCGCGCTGTCGCTCGCGGCGGAGGGGGCGAACGTCGCCATCTGCGGCCGTGATGAAGCCGCCCTGGCCGCCACCCGGACGGAGATCATCGACAATACGGGGAAAGAACCGCTGGCCATGCTGGTGGACGTGACCAAAGCCGAGGACATCCGGCGGCTGGTGGACGAGACGGCCGCCCGATTCGGCAGCGTGGACATTTTGATCAACAACGCCGGCGGTCCGGCAGCGGGCACCTTTGATCAACTGACCGACGAGCAGTGGATCGCGGCCTTTGAGCTGAACCTGCTCAGCTTTGTGCGGGCGATTCGCGCGGTGCTGCCGCACATGCGCAGGCAGCAGTTCGGCCGCATCGTCAATTTTGCCTCCTCTTCGTTCAAACAGCCGCTGGAAAACCTGATCCTGTCCAACACCTTCCGCACCGGGATTGTCGGGCTGGCCAAAAGCCTGGCCGTGGAGCTCGGCCCGGACGGGATTCTCATCAACACCGTCGGGCCCGGACGAATCGCGACGGACCGGGTCGCTTCGCTGGACCGGCTGCGGGCGGAGCAGCTCCAGGTGGACGTCGGCGAGGTGAAACGGCAGGTGGAGGCTGCGATTCCGCTCGGCCGTTACGGCCAACCGGAGGAGTTCGCCCGCGTCGTCACCTTCCTGGCGTCCCCGGCCAACAGCTACGTGACGGGCCAGTCGTTCCTCGTCGACGGCGGACTGGTCAAGGCGATCTGACCGCCGCTGTGCTATAATGGATGGAAAATACAGGTGAAGGGGAGCTGGCATGAGCAAGGAAAGTTCGTTTGACATCGTATCCAAAGTGGATCTGGCCGAGGTGACCAACGCCATCCACACGGCTGTCAAGGAGATCGAAAACCGCTTTGACTTCAAAGGCAGCAAGAGCAGCATCACGCTGGAGAAAGAGGAGATCGTGCTGATTTCCGACGACGAATTTAAGCTGGGCCAGGTCAAAGACATCCTCCTCGGCAAACTGGTCAAACGGGATGTGCCGGTCAAAAATCTGGAGTACGGCAAAGTGGAGCCCGCCGCGGGCGGGACCGTCCGTCAGCGGGTCAAGCTCGTACAGGGCATCGACAAGGAGAACGCGAAAAAAATCACCAGCATCATCAAGGAGACCGGCCTGAAAGTGAAATCGCAGATCCAGGACGACCAGATCCGGGTGGTTGGCAAAAGCAAGGACGATCTGCAGGCGGTGATCGCCGCCATCCGCAAGGCCGACCTGCCGATTGAGGTGCAGTTCATCAACTACCGATAAAAAGTTTTGCTTCTATTTTTTCTCTCTTCGCGTATGCATGTACCAATAGGCGACAAGCATCTGCGAAAGGGAGAGTAGGATATGAAGGTCTTTATCGTCAGTTTGCGCAATCTGATCCTGGGCGGCATTGTCTTTCTGATCGTGCTGGTGGCGGGTATCGTACTGCTGGTCAAAGACCCGCTGCATGTATCCGACTCCTACAGACCGGAAGAACCGAGCGTCCCCGCATCCGCACTGCCCGCTGCTCCGCCGGACGGCGCCGCGAAGCCGACCCTCAACCTGGACGTGAAGGTGGAGGGAAGCACGGCTGACGTCAAACTGCTCACCCAGAACTTTCAGTTTGTCGAGGATTCGGGCGATCCCAACCAGGCTGTCTTCGGCCAAGGGCACGCGCACCTGTACCTGAACGGCGAACCGAAGGGGATGATCTACCATCCGGAGTTTCTGCTGAAGAAGCTGCCAAAAGGGGAGCACGAGCTGCGGGTTGAGCTGAACTACAGCAATCACCTGCCGTACAAGGTGGAAGCGGTGCAAAAATTCGTGGTGCAGTAAGGAAAAGGCGTTCCGACAAAGGGACGCTTTTTCTTTCCCGCCGGATGTCGGACCGGCTTCACGACAGGAGAACCATTCCGAAAAAACGTATGACAGGAAGGAATATACAGCCGGCGAATCGAATCAACTACAACAGACAGAATAGTCAGACGTTTAGGGGAGAAGGGGGGCTTTCGATGTTGCGTTCCATTACGATCGGCGACCTGCTGGACGAAACGGCAGGCCGCTTTCCTGACAAGGAGGCCGTGGTCTACAAGGAGCGGAGCCTGCGCTACACGTTTTCACAGTTCCGGGACGTGTGCGACCTGGCCGCCCGGGGGTTTCTCTCGCTGGGGATCCAAAAAGGGGAACACATCGCCATCTGGGCCACCAACGTGCCGGAGTGGGTGATCAGCCAGTTTGCCACGGCGAAAATGGGGGGAGTGCTGGTCACGGTCAACACCAGCTATCGCGTTCACGAGCTGGAATACCTGCTGCGCCAGTCGGAATCCACCACGCTCCTGCTGATCGACTCGTTCCGGGGCGCCAGCTACCTGGAGATGATCCGGGAAATCTGCCCCGAGCTGGACGAGTGCGAACCGGGGCGGCTGCAGTCGGCACGGCTGCCGCATCTGAAAAACGTCATCTACATCGGGGAGGACCGGCAGCCCGGCATGTTTTTATGGCGCGATCTGCTGGAACGCGGCGCGGCCGTACCTGACGGGGAGCGGATGGCCCGCCAGCGGGAGCTGCATCCGGACGACGTCATCAACATGCAGTACACGTCGGGGACGACCGGGTTTCCCAAAGGCGTCATGCTGTCCCACAACAACATCGTCAACAACGCGATCAAGGTGGCCGAGTGCCAGCGGCTGGGCGCGGAGGACCGGGTGTGCATCCCGGTGCCCTTTTTCCACTGCTTCGGCTGCGTCATGGGCACGCTTGCCTGCGTGGCGACGGGAGCCACGATGGTGCCGGTGATTACCTTTGATCCGGGGACGGTCTTGTCCGTCGTGGAGGAGGAGCGCTGCACCGCCTTGTACGGCGTGCCGACCATGTTTATCGCCGAGCTGAACCACCCGTCGTTTGCGGAGCGAAACCTTCGCTCGCTGCGCACCGGGATCATGGCCGGTTCCCCGTGTCCGACCGAGGTGATGAAGAACGTCGTGGAGAAAATGGGCATCCGCGAGATCACGATCGCGTACGGACAGACGGAATCGTCCCCGGTCATCACGCAGACGCGGCCGGACGACACGATTGAGCGCCGCGTCTCCACCGTGGGCAGGGCGCATGACGGCGTGGAGGTGAAGGTGATCGATCCCGTCACCGGAGAGACGGTGCCTCCCGGTGTGCAGGGAGAGCTGTGCACGCGCGGCTATCTCGTGATGAAAGGATACTACAACATGCCGGAGCAGACGGCCATAGCCATCGATCACGAAGGCTGGCTGCACACCGGCGATTTGGCGACGGTGGACGAAGAGGGCTACTTCCGCATCACCGGCCGGCTGAAAGACATGATCATCCGCGGCGGAGAAAACATCTACCCGCGTGAAATCGAGGAATTCCTCTACACCCATCCCAAAGTGCTGGACGTTCAGGTGGTCGGAGTGCCGGACCCCAAATACGGCGAACAGGTGCTGGCCTGCATCAAGGTGAAACCGGGGGAGACGCTGACAGCGGAAGAGGTGCGAACATACTGCGAAGGCAGGATTGCCCGGTTTAAAATTCCGCACTACATCCAGTTCGTCAGTGAATACCCGATGACCGCCTCCGGCAAAATCCAGAAGTTCAAGCTGCGGGAGCAGGCGATTCGCGCTTTCGGCCTGGAGGCGGCGGACGGCATCGAAACCGCGTGACAGACGGACAGCGAAGAGCGTGAAACACGCGGCGAACAGTGAGACGATGTATCGCGAGCAGCGTGGAAAGCGGACAGCGAAAAACGCCGGGGCATGCCCCGGCGTTGCAGTGTGCAGACAAAGTGACTGCTGGGGGGAGAAGCACGTTTCCGGCATCCGCTCCGTGCTTTACCCACCGAACACAAGCTAACGCTCGCGTTCGGCGGGGCCCAGTTTACGCCCAGCAGGGAAGCAGGGACTGCACGCTCCGCATCGATTTGCGGGGGATCGCCAAAGCCGTATCGCTGGGCTTGCTCCACTCGGTAGGGCTCACAAGTCGCTCTGCCTGGAAACATGCTTCTCCTTCGATGCAATCGGTTTGTCTTCAGTCTGAAACGCCGGGGCATCCCCCGTCGCGAAAAGGGCAATCTTTACTTTCCGGCCGTTCTGCACTATGATGGGTGGGAAAAGCTGGAGGAGGCGCTGTTTTTGTCACAAAAAAGCGAAGGCACGGAGCGGTTCCATGCCTTCGCCGGTGTGCGGGGCGTTATACGAACGTTTCCCGCTTTGCCTCGTAGGCGGCGATCTTGTCTTCGTATTGCAGGGTGATGCCGATGTCGTCCAGCCCGTTGAGCAGGCAGTACCGGCGATACGCGTCCACTTCGAACGGATAGGAGAGGCCGGCGTCGTCCGTAATCACCTGCTCCTGCAGATCGATCGTGAGCTGGTAGTTGTCGCGGCTCTCGGCGCGGCTGAACAGCTCCTGCACCTGTTCCTCGCTCAGCTTGATCGGCAGGATGCCGTTTTTAAAGCAGTTGTTATAAAAGATGTCGGCAAACGACGGCGCGATGATGGCGCGGAAGCCGTAGTCCAACAGTGCCCAGGGCGCGTGCTCGCGGGAGGAGCCGCAGCCGAAGTTGTTGCGGGCCAAGAGGACGGTGGCGCCGGCGTATTTGGGCTGGTTCAGCACGAACGATTCGATCGGGCTGCCGTCGGCGTTGAAGCGCCACTCGTAAAAGAGAAACTGGCCGAAGCCGGTGCGCTCGATGCGTTTGAGAAACTGCTTGGGAATGATGGCGTCGGTGTCCACGTTGACGCGGTCCAACGGCGCTGCGATTCCGGTGTGTACGACAAACGGTTTCATTATTGCAGGACCTCCTTGTTCACGCCTTCACGTTTCCATTCGCGCACGTCGACGAAGTGGCCGGCGATGGCTGCCGCCGCCGCCATTTCCGGGCTGACCAGGTGGGTGCGGCCGCCCCGTCCCTGGCGCCCTTCGAAGTTGCGGTTGGAGGTGGAGGCGCAGCGTTCACCTTCCTGAAGCACGTCCGGGTTCATCGCCAGGCACATGGAGCAGCCGGAGTCGCGCCATTCAAAGCCGGCCTCCTGGAAGATCAGGTGCAGGCCTTCTTGTTCCGCCTGCTGCTTCACGGCTTGCGAGCCGGGGACCACCATCGCGTGCACGTGGGGCGCGACGCGGCGTCCCTTCGCCACTTCGGCCGCGCGGCGCAGGTCTTCGATCCGGCCGTTGGTACAGGAGCCGATAAAGACGCGGTCGATCTTGATCTCGGTCATCGGGGTGCCCGGTGTGAGCCCCATGTAGGCGAGGGCGTCCTGGGCCGCTTTTCGCTGCGCCGCCGTCGGGAACGAATCGGGATGGGGGACGGTGCCGGTGATGTCGGTGCCCATGCCCGGGCTGGTTCCCCAGGTGACTTGCGGCGCGATTTCGCTCGCGTCGATTTCCACGCGGTGATCGTACGTGGCACCCGGGTCGGTGCAGAGCTGTTTCCAGCGCTCGACGGCCCGCAGGAAATCTTCCCCTTGCGGCGCGTAGCGTCTGCCCTTGAGGTAGGCGAACGTGGTCTCATCCGGCGCGATCAGGCCGGCCCGCGCTCCCGCTTCGATCGACATGTTGCAGACGGTCATGCGCTCTTCCATCGTCAGTTTGCGGATGGCCTCACCGGTGTACTCGATCACGTAGCCGGTGGCAAAGTCCGTCCCGAATTTTGCGATGATCGCCAAAATTAAGTCTTTGGCGCTGACGCCGAAGGGGAGCTCGCCTTTCACGTGCACTTCCAGCGTCTTCGGTTTGGCCTGCTGGAGGCATTGGGTGGCCAGCACGTGCTCCACTTCGCTCGTGCCGATCCCGAAGGCCAGAGCGCCGAATGCGCCGTGCGTGGAGGTGTGGCTGTCGCCGCAGACGATCGTTTTGCCGGGGAGGGTCAATCCCAGCTCCGGTCCGATCACGTGGACAATCCCCTGATCGGGGCTGTTCAGGTCGGCCAGCGTAATGCCGAACTCCTCGCAGTTTTTCGTCAGCGTCTCCATCTGCTGCCGGGAAATCGGGTCTTTGACATTAAACCGGTCAGCCGTCGGCACGTTGTGGTCCATCGTCGCAAACGTCAGGTCGGGACGGCGGACGCGGCGGCCGGCCAGGCGGAGTCCTTCAAACGCCTGGGGCGAGGTGACTTCGTGGACCAGGTGCAGGTCGATGTACAGCAGGCTGGGTTTGCCGGGCTCTTCGTGAATCACGTGGGCATCCCAGATCTTTTCAAACATCGTGCGGGGTTTCATGTGGACATCCTCCTTCGTGCGAAACTCTTATCACGGTTGTATCATGGCCATGGGAATAGTTCAAAGATATAATTATTATGAGATGGATAGCTTTTGCCTATCGGGAGGTCTTCATGGAATTACGACAGATTCGTTACGTGCTGGCTGTGGCGGAAGAGCGCAGCTTTTCCCGGGCGGCGGGCCGGCTCCATCTGGCCCAGCCGTCGCTCAGCCAGCAGATCGCCAAATTGGAAAAATTGCTCGGGGTTACCCTGTTTCATCGCCTGCCGCAGCACGTGGAGCTGACGGACGCGGGTCAGCGTTTCGTTCAGGTGGCTCAGTCGCTGATCGATATGGCGGAAGGGCTTGAGCGGGAGATGCGCGCCTACGCGGTCGGCGAGAGCGGAAAACTTTTGGTGGGCAGTCTGCCGATCACCGGCGCGTACGTCCTGCCCCGGGTCATCCCCGCGTTTACCAAGCAGTTTCCGGGTGTCGAGCTGCAGTTGATCGAGGACACGTCCAGCAATCTGGAGCAGCTTTTGGTCCGGGGGAAAATCGACGTCAGCCTGCTGACGATGCCGATCGCCGATCCCTCGCTGGAGGTGATCCCCGCCATTCACGAGGAGATTTACCTGGCGGTTCCCCCGCAGCACCCGCTGGCGAAGCGGCAGGAAGTGGATCTGGCCGAGCTGGCCGGACAGCCGTTTATCCTGCTGAAGGAAGGGCAGGGGTTTCGCACGATTTCGCTGCGGCTGTGCGAACAGGCCGGGTTCCGTCCGCGGATCGTCTTTGAGAGCAGCAACATCCAGACGGTGCAGTCGCTGGTGGCGGCGGGGATGGGCTTTTCGTTTGCCCCCAAGATGATTACGCTGGCGCCGGGCACGACGGAGCCGCCCGTCTACCTGAGCCTTACCGGCCGGCCGTTTCGCACGCTGGTCGTCGCCTACCGCAAGGACCGGCCGCTCTCCCGTCCGGCGGAATCGTTCGTCCGTTCCCTGGTGGAGCAGGGAGGCGCGATGTAGCCAAGTGCGGCCCCGCCGGGACAAACGCCTGCGGCTGTGGTACACTTAATCCACAAGAAATCCGAGAAAGGATGATCAGACATGAAGGAAATCAAGACCGAAGCGGAATTTGAACAGGCCATTGCCTCGGAAAAACCCGTGGTCGTCAAGTTTTACACGGACTGGTGCCCGGACTGCCACCGGATCGATCCGTTCATGCCGGAAGTCGAGGAAGCCTACAAGGACAAGCTGGACATGGTCGCCGTCAACCGCGACACCCTGCCGGAGCTGTCGCAAAAGCTGGACGTCTTTGGCATCCCCAGCTTTATCGCCTTTTCCAACGGCAAGGAACTGGTCCGGTTCGTCAGCAAGCTGGGCAAAAGCCGCGAGGAAATCGAACACTTCCTGAACCGCGCGGTTGAAGTGTACGAGGGACTGAAGCAGGCGTAACCAGACGAGAAACCAACCAACCGGGAGACACGACGGCATGATACACATGAAAAAAGACGGGGAATGGCTGGTCGGCCATCTCGCGGAGGACGCCGTGTCCGTGGGCGCGCTGCTCCGGGAGCAGTGGAGGCTGCCGCGCAAGCAGGTTCACCTGCTCTTTCAGCACAAGGAGGTCTTGCTGGACGGCGCACCGGTCGCCCAGCATGCGAAGGCGGAGGCGGGGCAGGAGATCCGCCTCCGTCTTTGCCAGCCGGAACCGCTGGGGCTTGAGCCAGTGGACGAGCCGGTAGACATCTTGTACGAAGACGACCATCTGCTGGTCGCCAACAAACCACCCGGGCTGCTGCTCCATCCCACGGAGCCGCGTCACACCAGGACGCTCGATCATCTGATCGCCGGCCATTTCGCGCGGACGGGCGTGGCAGCCAAGGTGCGTCACGTCCACCGGCTGGACCAGGACACTTCCGGGGTCGTTCTCTACGCAAAGCACGCCCTGGCGTCGGCCCTCCTGGACGAACGGTTGCGGGAGCGGAATATTTCGCGCACCTACATCGCGTTCGTGCACGGAGTGGTCAAACAGAACAGCGGCACGATCACCCAACCGATCGGCAAGGACCGGTTTCATCCCAATCGGCGCCGGGTGTCACCCAATGGCGATCCGGCGGTCACGCACTACCGCGTGGTGGAGCGGTATGCGCAAGCGTCCAAGCTGGAGTGTCGGCTGGAGACGGGCCGCACCCATCAGATTCGCGTCCACCTCAGCCATTTGGGCCATCCCCTTATCGGTGATACCCTCTACGGCGGAAAGGCCGGCATGATCGGCCGACAGGCCCTGCACGCCGCCGTCCTGCGCTTTTCCCACCCGTTTGGCGAAGAGACGATGGAGGTCCGATCACCGCTGCCGGACGATTTGCGCCGTATGGAACAGGCCCTGCGGCAAGCGCCAATGCGCCGCTAGGTGAATACACTGCCAGGGAAGGGAACGAAAGAGGGTGGTGTGATGAAACGACCCGTGATCGGGATCCTGACCTGGCGGGAGGGAAAACGATTTGCCGAGCCGGCCTACTTTCGCCGGCTGATCCGGGCGGGCCAGGCGTTGGGCGGCACGGTTTTTTTGTTTTCGCCGCAGGACGTGTCGCCGTCCGGCAGGCAGGTGCGCGGTTTTGTGCCGGATGGGCGGGGCTGGAGGTCCCGCATGTTTCCCCGTCCCGACGTGGTGATTGACCGCTACCGCTACACGCCGACGGCGGCCTTTCGGCAGTATGTCGCGTTTCGCCGGACCAACGGCTTCCAGTATGCCAACAACCGGCTGGCCAACAAGTGGAACGTGCATAAAGTCCTGTGGCGGGACGCGCGGATGCACCGCTGGCTTCCCGAGGCGATGCTGTACAGCCACGCCCATCTGCGCAGCATGCTCACGCGCCATTCGCTTCTCTACCTGAAGCCGCTGAATGGCACCGGCGGCAGGGGGATTGTCCGCCTCAAGAAGACGGCTGAGGGATACCGCCTCCTGGGGCGAAACAAGGATCGGACCAAAGTGTCCGCGCTGATCAGGCGCATCCCGGCCCTGCTGCGCTGGATCGACCGGTGGAAAAGCGAGAAGATGATCATCCAGCAAGGTCTTCGTCTCGATCTGGTTCCGAAACGGTCAGTAGACATGCGCCTGCTGATCCAGAAAGACGGGAACGGCTGCTGGAGCATCACCGGCGCGGGCATGCGCGTCGGCGGGGAGAGGAGCGCCACGGCCAATCTGCACGGCGGCGGCAAAGCGGTGCCCGCCCAGGCGTTTTTGCGCGCCCGGTTTGGCGAGCAGCGGGCGCGGGAGATCATCCGGGACTGCGAGCAGTTGGCCTATCAGACGGCGGAGACGATCGAGCAGCACTTCGGCCGGATGATCGAGCTGGGACTGGACATCGGCATCGACGTCGACGGCCGGGCCTGGCTGATCGAGGTGAATCCCAAGCCGGGGCGGGAAATCTTCCGCGAGCTGGGGACTCCTCAGGTATACAAGGAAGCCATCCGCAAACCGATTCAATACGCCCTGCACCTCGCCCGGCAGCAGTCCGGCGGCGAGCGGCAGGCGCCACGAGCGGCGCTGTGACAGCGGGGCTTCAGGCTGTTGATAAGGACGTCAGCCTGCCATTTGTCATCAACAGAATGGTCACGTCTCGCAAAAAAGAAACGGGGCTTCCCCAATCGTTCCGGGACAGCCCCTTTGTCATGCAAACAAACACAGTAGGTTTACTCCTGCTTCTTGAACACAGGTGCAATCTTATCGATGCGGTTGGTCCAGATTCCTCCGGTATAGTTGGCGGGCAGACGTTCAAGGTCTTCCACCGAATCAAACCCCTGGGAGACATCTCCATTTCCCACAACCAGAATGGTTCGGGTATCATGGTCGTCCATTCGATTGAAAAACTTGTCGGGCCATCCCCACAGCCAAGGGGCAATCTTTTCCGGAATATGCAGTTCCGTTCTTGCGCAGGCCTCCGGAACATACCCGGTCCATCCCACTGCGATATACGGGAGCAAACAACGCTTCATCGTCGCGAGAGACATAACGCGCAGCTGCGGAAGCTCTTCACGCAGCGCTTCGATCGGCTGATCTCCCCCGTATACCGTCAACTGTTCCAGGCGCTTTTCCGGCAGGGTGGACAAGTACCGGGCCAATTGTTTTCCTTCTTCCGGGTCGTTGCTTTTCACGTGAATCAAGAAGGACTGGTGGGGAAAATGAGCGAGCACGTCATCGAGAGAAGGCATCATGCCGACGCCTTTTCCGCGAAACGGATACGTTTTCCCGTGGTCATACGTATAGCCGTAGCCAATGTCCAGCTTCTTCAATTCTTCCAGCGTATGCTCTCGGGTAACCCCTTTTCCATTGGTTCTGCAATCCAGCGTCCAATCGTGGAAGACGGCAAATTTTCCATCCTTTGTCGGATGGACATCAAACTCGATGAGATCGGCACCCGCCCTGACGGCAGCCTCCATGGACGGAATCGTGTTCTCCAGGTAAGGATGCTCCGGTTTGTGGATGCGCGCGGCTGTACACGTTTCATTGGTGATGCCTTCCATGTTGAACGTTTGAGCCAATCCCCGATGGGCCAAAAGCAAGGGGGTTCCTGTCCGCTCCTCGGCCAGCAGCGACGTATTGTTCACATACATGAAGGCAACGAGCGCGATGCAAAACAACACGATCTTGTTCTTGAAAAACGCACGAAATCTGTTCATTCTACTCTCCTCGTCCATCATGCTTTTCGTACAGAACACCATGATACCATGGATGGGCGCGTTGTTCGACAAACAACGTATGGGGAGGAGGCCTTTTCCAGCGAAACGATCGCCCGCAAAGGGAACGCGCGGAGAAAGCGGACAGTCATATCCGACTCCCTGGTGCGGCGCTGCGATGGCGCCTTTTTGAGTTCCGTGCCGCTGTCGGGAATGGCACCCTGCATTTTTGCGTTTTTGCCGGGGCCTGCCCCTGGACTGTAACGATCAGGACGGGCTGTTCGTATTGAGTAGAGGAGGGGAAAGCGCGGCGCCATTTGACCGGACCGTTTGCGAACATTCATAATAAGAATAGCTTCTGGCGAAACACATGCGGGGAGCCGTTCTTCTTGTGGGGGCACGGATAGGTCCGGCCCCGTTTGGGTCAGAATGGGTAAAGAAGGAGTGATAGATGTGGAATCGCTGCTCAACCTCGTTACAGACTATTGGCCCATCGTCATATGCGCGATCGTGGTGATCGCAGCCTTTCAATGGATCATGCGAAGCCTGTTTCGGCTGTTTGCCATGATGGCGGTGATCGGCGTCATTCTCGTGCTGGTCTTCCATTTCAGCCCGGAGCAGGTGATCGATATGGGACGCACAGCCGTGCAGACCACGCAGGATGCGGTGCAGAAGACGGTCGTCCCCATCCTGGAGTCGGAACTGAAGGACGCGGACATCTTGTTTCATGACGACGGCAGCTATGAAGTAAAGACGGCCAGCATCCGGATCACCGGGAAAAAAGGCGAATCCAAGGCGACTGTCTATTACAAAGAGAACAAATGGGAAGTGGATATCGGGGTGTTGGGTGACATGTTCAAGGAAAAGCTGAACAAAGCGGAGCTGTCCCAGACTACGCTGTAAACGGGAGCGCATGCGGCGGCGTCACGTCATCGAACGCCGCGCCCATCCCGTCTGCCCGGCCGCTCGCCCTTGACCGGATGCACGAAGCCTGAAACGGGCTGGGACCGGCGCATACTTCTGGCGCAACGAACATTCGCAAAACGAAAAAACTGGCATGAGAAAACTCCGGTATGTTCCCGCAATTGGACAAACACCGGAGTTTTCGCGTCTCCCGGCGGAGCGGCTGTCTCTGGCGGCCGTACCTGCCATCCGGTCATGCGGTCATGTGCGCTGCCCTGATGCAAGTCATGGCGTTTCCGCCCTTGATCACACAGGGCGGCAGTTCGGCTGCACCCAACGCGAAAACATGAAGCGAGAGCCGTTTTTTCGGGGCCCGCGTCGTTCACATTCCGTTCATATACGTGTTGTATCCTGTTCACGCCGAAACGGGATGAAAAGGAGAGAACACGTATGGCAAACAGGAATCCGCGAGTCGGGCTGGAGAGGGACCCGGACGTCCAGGCGGCCGAGAGCGTTTAACCCTAAGCGTTGTGAGGATCACAGCCTACGTTTTTGAAAAAGGAGATGGAGAACATGTCGAAGCAACAAACGGGTGGCTGGCGCCCGTTTCTCAATCTGATCAGACAGACGAACCCGCCCGCTCTGCCGCTGGCCATCGCGCTGTTCCTGAGCGTGGCCTCCACCGTGGTGGGCCTGTTCGTTCCGCTGTTCACGAAAGACCTCGTCAACAGCTTCTCGCTCGCGTCGCTGGACAGGTGGCAGGTAGCCGTGCTGGTGGCCGCCTTTCTCGCCCAGTCAATCGCCGGCGGACTGTCGATCTACCTGCTCAACCGGATCGGCCAGGGCGTGGTGGCCGGACTGCGGGACCGCTTGTGGAAAAAGCTGCTCGTCCTGCCGGTTTCCTATTACGACGACCACCAGACCGGGGAGACGATCAGCCGGATGACGAATGACACGGCGGTCGTCAAGGGGCTGATTACGGATCATTTGACCAACTTTTTTACCGGCGCGATCTCCATCGTCGGCTCGGTGACGATCCTGCTCATTCTGGACTGGAAAATGACGCTGCTGATGCTGACCGCCGTGCCGCTGTCGATTCTGATCCTGATGCCGCTGGGGAGGACGATGCACAAGATTTCCCGCGGGATGCAGGATGAGACCGCCGCATTTTCCGCGACCTTGAACCAGGTGCTGTCGGAGATTCGACTGGTGAAGGCGTCAAACGCGGAGGCGATTGAGTACCAAAACGGCAAACGGGGCATCACCAACCTGCTTCACCTCGGCATCAAAGAAGGGACGGTGCACGCACTGATCTCCCCGTTTGTCTCCCTCGTCCTGATGGTGCTGCTGGTGGTCATTCTCGGGTACGGCGGCATGCGGGTGTCGTCCGGAGCGCTCACGGCGGGCGATCTGGTCGCGTTTATCCTGTATCTCTTTCAAATTGTCATGCCGATGAGCCAATTGACAATGTTTGTAACCCACCTGCAAAAGACGAGGGGAGCGACCGAGCGGATCATTGCCACGCTGGAAGCGGCGGAAGAAGACCTGACGGCCGGACGCGAGGTCACCAACCCGCATCAGCCGATCATCCTGGAGCATGTGAGCTTTTCCTACAAGTCGGGCGAACCGGTACTGGACGACGTCAGCTTCACGATCGAGCCGGGGCGGGTCACGGCGATCGTGGGGCCCAGCGGAAGCGGGAAAACGACGCTGTTTTCGCTGATGGAGCGCTACTACCGGCCGACGCGGGGGACGATCAGGCTGGGCGAGGAACCGATCGACGCGTTTTCTCTCCAATCGTGGCGGAGCCAGATCGGGTACGTGTCCCAGGAGAGTCCGATCATCGCCGGAACCATCCGGGAGAACATCTGTTACGGAATGGAAAGGGAGGTCAGCGAGGAAGAGCTGCGCCGCGCCGCGCGCATGGCCTACGCCGATCACTTCATCGAGGAGATGCCGGACCAATACGACACCCAGGTGGGAGAACGAGGGGTCAAATTGTCCGGCGGCCAGCGCCAGCGCATCGCCATCGCCCGGGCGCTTTTGCGCAATCCGCGCATCCTCATGCTGGATGAAGCCACGTCCAGCCTGGACAGCAAATCGGAAATCGAGGTGCAGAAAGCGCTGCAGAATCTGATGAAGGGGCGAACGACGCTGGTAATTGCCCACCGCTTGTCCACCGTCATGGACGCGGATCACATCATCTTTCTGGAAAAAGGCAGGATCACGGGCCAGGGAACGCATGAGGAACTGTTCGCCACCCATGCGATGTACCGCGAATTTGCCACCCAGCAGCTGCGGATCGATCAGCGGACCGCGGCGGAAATCCAATCGGGAAAGGGATGAGGACCATGGCCACCATACTGGTTGTAGACGACGATCCCCACATTCGGGAGCTGGTCGGCGTTTTTCTGCGGGAGGAAGGGTTCATCGTCCTGGAGGCCGCCGACGGCAGGGAAGCGCTCGCGCTCCTGGAAACAACCCGGGCGGATCTGGTGATCCTCGACATCATGATGCCCAACATGGACGGGTGGCAGCTTTGCCGCGAGCTGCGGGAACTTTACGACACCCCGCTGCTCATGCTGACCGCCAAAGGAGAAACGTCGCAGAAAATCAAAGGCTTCCAATTGGGCACGGACGACTACCTGGTCAAGCCGTTTGAACCGCTGGAACTGGTCGCCAGGGTAAAAGCGCTGCTGAGGCGCTACCGGATCGCCGTATCGCAGCGGGTGCAGATCGGCGAACTGCTGCTTGACCGCAAAACCTACGAAGCGCAGGTGGGCGACAAGCAGGTGACCCTGCCGCTCAAGGAGTTTGAACTGCTGTTCAAACTGGCCAGTTACCCCGGAAAGACCTTTTCCCGCGAGCAGTTGATCGAGCAGATCTGGGGGTACGATTACGAAGGGGACGAGCGGACCGTCGACGTGCACATCAAGCGACTGCGCGAGCGTTTTCCGGAAGAGCGGCACTCGTTTCGGATCAGCACCATCCGCGGGCTTGGCTACCGATTGGAGGTTCGTTCATGAAAGGAAAGCTCTTCCTGCGCCACGCGGCGGGCATCGTGTTTGTGCTGGGATTCTTTACCGTGTGCTGGTCGGCCGCCTATTTCTTGACGTCGCTGTACGTCGGCGGGCTGACCAACCAGATGCCCGATTACGTCAGGCAGCTCGTCACCGTGGTGCTCGGCTATGTGCTGGCGGGAATGGTGATGGCTGTCATCGGCTTCTTCGCCCGCTCCAAACAAAGAGCGGTGTGGCAGTCGCTGTACGATGCCCTGCGGCGAATCGCCAAGGGGGATTTCAACGTCAACCTGCAGGTCAAGCCGGGTGAACACCATCCGCTCGGACAGCTTGTCGAGAGCATCAACCACATGGCCGTCGAGCTGAGCCAAATGGAGAAAATGCGCCAGGAGTTCATCTCCAACGTCTCCCACGAGATCCAGTCGCCGCTCACCTCCATCGGCGGGTTTGCCCGGGCGCTGCAAAACGACCGGCTCAGCCGGGAGGAGCGCCTGCATTATCTCGGCATCATCGAGACGGAATGCCAACGCCTGTCGAAGCTGAGCGAGAACCTGCTGAAGCTCACGTCCCTGGAGTCGGACCATCATCCGTTCGAGCCGAAGCGCTACCGCCTGGACCGTCAATTGCGGCAGGTGATCCTCGCCTGCGAACCGCAGTGGGTGGACAAAGGGATCGACATGGACGTGTCCCTGGAGGAAGTGAACGTCGTCGCCGATGAAGAACTGATGAGCCAGGTGTGGGTCAACCTGCTTCACAACAGCGTGAAATTTACCCCAAACGGCGGGAGCATCACCATCCGTTTGGAGCGGAACGGGCAGGACGTGATCGTATGCGTTGCCGACACCGGCATCGGCATCGCCGAGGAGGATCAGCCGCATCTATTCGAACGCTTTTACAAGGCCGACAAATCGCGCAATCGCTCCAGCGGCGGCAGCGGGCTCGGTCTGTCCATCGTGAAGAAAATCGTCGACATGCATCACGGAACCATCAGCGTGAAGAGCAAACCGGGGGAAGGGGCGGCCTTTACCGTTACGCTGCCCGTTGAGCCGTAGCGGGCCTTCCGCTCCGCAGGACTTGAAGTTCGGACGGCCGACAGGGAGGAACGGCTGTGGAGGGCAGATGCTATCACTGGCAAAAAAACAAGCTGATCTCGTCACGGAGATCAGCTTGTTTGCCTGTTTACGCCTGGGAGCCGGCTGCCTGCAGCTTGGCGTTTTCTTCTTCCACGTAGCGGTTGCGCGGATGCTCGCGGCATTCGTCGGAGCAGGAACGCTTGTACTTCACTTCGCATTCCGGGCAGCAGAAGTGCTGCTTGTTGCAGAACGGGTTGGCGCAGTTGACGTAGCGGTCTTCCGGCTTACCGCAGTAGTAGCAGCGGCCGATGACCGTGTCTTCCTCGGTGTGGTTGATCTTCACGGAGATGCGCTCGTCAAAGACGTAGCATTTTCCGTCCCACAGGCGCCCTTTCACCTCGGGGTCCTTGCCGTAGGTGACGATGCCGCCGTGCAGTTGGTACACATCCTTGAAGCCTTCCTTCAGCAGGATGCCGGTCAGCTTTTCGCAGCGGATGCCGCCGGTGCAGTAGGTGAGCACCTTCTTGTCCTTGAACTGGCCCAGGTTCTCGCGGATCCACTGCGGAAACTCGCGGGAAGAGCGCACGCCCGGCTTGATGGCGCCGCGGAAGTGACCCAGCTCGTACTCGTAATCGTTGCGGCCGTCGATGACGACCACATCGTCCCGCTGCAGCATTTCATAGAATTCTTTCGGCGTCAGGTACTTGCCCGTCAGTTCGGTCGGGCTGAAATCGTCTTCCAGACGCCAGGTGACCAACTCTTTTTTCGCGCGAACAAACATTTTCTTGAACGCATGTCCGTCCGCTTCATCTATCTTAAACCAGATGTCCGCAAAACGCGGATCCTTGCGAACGAATTCCATGTACGCGTCGGTCTGTTCGATGGTGCCGGACACCGTGCCGTTCAGGCCCTCCGGCGCGACGATGATGCGCCCTTTCAGTCCGAGCTCCTTGCAGAACTTGAGGTGTTCCGCCGCGTATTCCTCGTAGTCGTCAAGCTGGACGTACTTGTAGTAAAGCAAAACACGATACGGTTTTTGTACTTGCAAGGTACAATTCACCCTTCCTTCTATTCTTATTGAATTTTTGACGCAACCGTGATTATATCACATTGCGCCGAAACATGCCGAAAAAATGTCAGGAAGGATGTGACCATTTGATGTCCGCCGGTCACGCGTGAGCCGCAAACGTCCGCACATGGTCCAGTATGTCCGTATACAGCCGGGTGTGGTAGTACATGCCCAACTGCATGCCGCGTTCCACCAGCGGCTTGTTGTCGCCCGCGTACACCTGGGCGACCACTTCGTAGATTTCGTTGGCATGCGTGACATCCAGGGTCTCGTGGTCGGTAAAATGGGCCAGATCGGCCGTGCCGCCGTACGCGGAGGCGGCGTAGGCGCCGACGAGCGGAGAGACGCGGGCCACAATCTCTTCAATCACGCCGAGGGCGGCCAGTCCCTCCGGGTAGGGGTAGTGCAGGCAGAGATCGGTGACGGCGCGGTTGTACGCCAGTACGGGAATGATCGGACGGCTCGCTTCCCGTTCGGCGTCCGTCACGCCGATACCGCGCAAAAAGAGCTTGTACGTTTCCAGGTGCACATGCGCTGCGTTTATCCGGCCGTGCTCTTCAAACAGGTTTTCCACCAGCGGCATGCGCAGCCGGTAATCAGGCAGATTGGTCAGGATGGCGGACAAAAAGCGGGGGAAATGCTCCACGACGTGATAGATCTGCAGGGCCGCTTCCTTGGCCTGCGCCGAGGAAAACGTTTGGTCGTGCAGCGCGAGAAACAGCGGATGCCGCTCCACCTCGTGCCGGGCAAAGAGCTGCTGCGCCAGGTGCTTCACTTCCGTGTATGCATTTGTCATCGAATCCCTCCTACAGTAAGGTGAGTTCGCGGGCGTCCAGAGCCAGGCCGGGCGGGACATCTCCGTAGGCGTAGGCGGTGGAGCCCAGCTTGATGAACAGCGGGTGGCGATACGTCTCCGCCAGTTCCGGGGAGACGCCGGCAAAGACGTAGGGATACTCCTGCCGGTGAAAGCGGGCCAGATAGGCGAAAAACGCCCGCCGCCCGTCTTCCCCGTCCGCGCAGGCGTAATAGGCGAGATAGGCGTGCGGAAACGGCTCGCCGGGACCGGGCAGGGAAGCGGTCCCGCGCCACCGGCAGGCGGCATGGATCAGGCGCAGCGGGAGAGGGAGCGAACGGGTGACGACCAGCCGGCGCTCCGCCGATTGGTCGATGACTTTGCAGACGGCGCGCAGTTTCCCGCCGTCATGCAGGCCCAAAAACCAGCCATCCCGGCGCAAAAAGCGGGCGCGGTCGGCGTACGCAAACGCAGTGCCCGCCGCCCAGCGCTCGTAATGGGACCACGCTTCCTCGCCGTCGATCGGACAGACGCGCGGCCAGTCTCCGTTCACCGGCCAGAACAGCGGCACGCCAAGGTGGACGGTGCGGCCGATGGGAACCGCCGGCGGGAACACGCTGTTTGCCCGCGTCAGCGGCGAGCGGTGCCGGCTGCTGTCCAGGACGACGGCAAACACCCAGCGGCACGCTTGGCGCAGGCTCTCCACGGCATGACCCGCCAGCCGCTGAAAGGCGCGGGTGCCGGTATAGTCAGGGTGAATCCTGACATCGTGCAGGTAGAACACGGGTTCCGCCCGGCCGTTCAGAAAGCGGACCTGCCGCGTCACCCCGAAGCAGCCGATCAACCGGCCGCGGCGCCACAGCCCCGTGTACCGCGATTCCCCCCAGCTCTCTCCCAGCCGGAAGAAATCGGGGGAGCGATCCACAACAAACAGGTCGCTGCCCGTATCCGTCGCATGGGCCAGGGCCAAGAGCGCGTTGTTGTGTTCCATCGTCAATGGGGATGTCGTGTAGTTCATCTCAGCACACCCACGGTAATCTGCCGGTACATCATCGACCGATCAAGGCCGGTCATCTCCCGGGAACACGCTTCGTCCACCGCCAGCCGCTCCCGAAATGCCTCGGGCAGGGGAGGAGCGGACAGCATGTTGCGGTACAGCAAGACCGCTTCCCGGCTTTTGGCCCCGAGCACGGCGGCGCAAATCGCCGCCCGCTGCGATTCGTCCGACCAGTCGAAAACATTGGAGAGGAAAAAGGCGTCGATGCCCTGCATCTGCGGCAGCGCCTGCTGCAGGGAGAGCGGCAGCACCCGCAGTTTGTGCAGGTTGCGCTTCGCCGCGGCAAAGCCCTCCTCGCTCAAGTAGTGGGGAGCTCCTTCCGGTCTGTCGAGCAGGTACGTGCCAAACATGAGCTGGGTGAAAAAATAGTTGTTGCCGATCAACCGTCTCTCCAGCTCTCTTCTGAACATCATGTCAAAAAATGCGCCAAAGTCCTGTTCCCTGGCCTGGGCAAACATGTGGGCAGGGAAGAACTGCAGGTGGGTGGTTTTGCTCAGCAAAAGACGCACGGCTGTGCGCCAGGCGTCTGTGTTCAGGTAGCGCTCGCGAAAGGCGGCTTGCTCGTCCAAGGTGCGGCAGGACAGCAGCTCCTGCCAGACCTCGTCCCCGTAGAGGTTGAGGCGAATATTTTGGCTGATGAACCGGTAGAAACGCTCCGTCGCGCCGCACTGATTCACGCCAAGCGTCAGCAGGTGCGGATGGCGGTCCCAAAAGGAGCGGGCGTATTCGGGGAGCAGCGGCGACAGGCGGCGGTACGTTTCCTGCCGGTCCGTCTCGTCCGTCTCTCCCGCGAACGCCAGGTATTCCTCGCGGCTCAATTCCCCGATGGCCGCCTTTTTCAATTCGATCAGCGCGGCCTGTGCGGGGTTGACATCTATCGCGTAGATTGTCTGCACATCGTCGCGCAGCAGGGAAAACGCCGTACACCCCCCGGACCCGACGACGGCGATCGTCTCCGGATGGTACCGGTCCGCAAGCGTTCGTTCCACCATGCTGTCTTCGCGAATCTGAGCAAAATACAGGTCAGTCACGGGCAGCTCCCTCCTCAAATTTTCGCAGCATCACCGGCCGAAACCGCTCCCAGTGCGCGAGCATCAGCCGGCCGCGTTCCATCTCCCGCATGAGACGGGAGCGGGATGAAGCATCCGCGGGGCAGGTGAGCAGCAGGATCTGGCTGTCTCCCCGGTCCAGCCGCACGCCCCTGGCGTGCAGCCAGGTCATGACCGCATCGCTGCCGGCCGCCGCGCGGTACAGGGTATGGCTGCCGCGCGAAGACAGGTTGTCCGGCCTGAATCCCTCGATATGCGCAATCCGTTCGACGAAGACGTGGGCCGTTTGCCGAACGGTCAGGGGGATTTTGCGGGTTTGGAGAAGCGGGTACGACCGCTGAAACAGGGTTTTGCAGACGAGCAGCAGGTCGGGATTCTGCAGTTCGGCCATGAAGTGAAGCGTCTCGTCCGGCCATGTGTCCATCGCGCTGCGGAAGAAGTGGAACAGCATCTGCAGATAGGCCTTCCGCCGGGAGTACAGGGGGCCCAGGTAGACAAACCAGCCCTGGTCCGTCCGAAACCGCTGCATCAATTGAAAGGCGGCCAGTCCGGATTCGTCATGGGCCATCAGCACTGCGTCATACAGGGGGAAGCGTTCCGTCAGGTAGGCGGTTTGGTCGCAGTGGGGAAAAGCGCTGTTGGCGGTCTCCACACATGCCTGTCTGTCGGCGGCGGACAGGGAGGAGAGCAGGCGGTAGGAAAACTGGATCATGGTCCCCACCCTTTCCAAAATTTTCGCGCGTCTCCATCCGATTGTAAATCTTCTGACGCTTCGCTGACAAGCACACTGGAAATGGGTCTTCGGTCCCGTTTCTTTTTGGCCAGTCTTGTGTTACATACACAGCCACCCTATCGAAATCAATATCTTGTGTCGAATTTGTCGAAAAATTTATCAGCTTGCTAGATATAGTGGCATCCTGTACACTATGAAAAAGGTTCACGACATCTCGCCAGCCCTCTTTTTTCCTGGAAGGTGCGCGAGAAACACGGGAGAGGCAGGGGTGGCCCTATGAGCGCAGTAAGCACCATTCAAATCGTCAAGCGCAGCGGCGAGACGGAGGACCTCCGCATCGACAAGCTGAAAAAGGTGATCGGCTTTGCGTGCGCCCATTATCCCGCATGCGATCCGCTCGAACTGGAGATGGACGCCTGCATTCAGTTTCGCGATCGCATGACGACCAAGGAAATCCAGCGGATCGTCATGCAGACCGCCGTCGAGAAGACCAGTGTGGACAACCCGGACTGGCAGTTTGTGGCCGCCCGCCTGCTGGCGTACGACCTGTACAAGGACGCCGCCATCAACCGCGGGTACCGCGGCCATTTCGGATACGGCGACTTTGCGCAGCTCATACATACATTGACGGATAAAGGCCTCTACGGCACGTATCTGACGGAAACATACACGGATTTCGAATTGGCGGAATTGGGGGCGTACATCAAGCCGGAGCGGGACGAGCTGTTCAACTATGCAGGCCTGCGCCTGCTGGCCGACCGGTACCTGATCAAGGACTTTGGCGGCGGCGTGATGGAACTGCCGCAGGAGCGATTCATGGTCATCGCCATGCACCTGGCGATGAAGGAAAAGGACCGCCTGAAACACGCCAAGGACTTTTACGACATTCTCTCCAAGCTGGAGATTACGGTGGCGACGCCGACCCTGTCCAACGCCGGGACGCCGTTTCACCAACTGTCCTCCTGCTTCATCGACACGGTGGACGACTCGCTGTCCGGCATCATGAATACGGCCGGGGCCACGTCGATGGTTTCCAAGTATGGCGGCGGCGTGGGCATCTACCTGGGCAAGGTGCGCAGCCGCGGCGCGTCCATTCGCGGCCACAAGGGAGCGTCCGGCGGCATCGTGCCGTGGACCCGCCTGTACAACCAGATCGCCATCAGCGTCGACCAGTTGGGGACGCGGGCCGGAGCCTTCGCCATCTACCTCGACGTCTGGCATGCCGACATTCTGGACTTTTTGAACCTGAAGACAAACAACGGCGACGACCGCATGAAGGCGCACGACATCTTCCCCGGCGTCTGCATCCCGGACTTGTTCATGCGGCGGGTCAAGGAGCGGGGGATGTGGTACCTGTTCGACCCGCATGAGGTCCGTCAGGTGATGGGCTTCTCGCTGGAAGACTTCTACGGCGAAGAATTCGAACGGCGCTACGAGCTGTGCGTCAGCGAAGAGCGCCTGGCGATCAAGACGGAAATCCCGGCCATCGAGATCATGAAGCGGATCATGTCCAGCGCATTTGAGACGGGTACGCCGTTCATCTTTTACCGGGACACGGTCAACCGCGCCAACCCGAACAAGCACGCGGGCATGGTGTACAGTTCCAATTTGTGTACCGAAATCATGCAAAACATGAGCCCCACGGTCTTCGCCGGCGAGGAGCTGGAGGACGGCGACGTGGTGCTGCGCTACAAACCGGGCGATTTTGTCGTCTGCAACCTCTCTTCGCTCAACCTGGGCCGCATCCGCTCGATGGACGACATCGCCCGGATCGTGCCGATCCAGATGCGGATGCTGGACAATGTGATCGATCTCAACTACTATCCTGTCAAACAGGCGGCGGTCACCAACCGGAAGTACCGCGCCGTCGGACTGGGGACGAGCGGCTACCATCAGTACCTGGCGCAGCACGGCATCAAGTGGGAGAGCGACGAGCACGTCGAGACGGCGGACAAGCTGTATGAGGAAATCGCCTACCACGCCATCAAGGCGTCGATGGAACTGGCCAAAGAGAAAGGGACGTACGCCGTGTTCGAGGGCAGCGAGTGGCACACCGGCGAATACTTCGACCGCCGCGGCTATGCGGACGAACGCTGGACCGCGCTGAAGCGGGACGTCGCCCGATTCGGCATGCGCAACGCCTGGACGTTTGCCGTCGCGCCAACGGGCACGACCAGCCTGATCGCCGGCTCCACCGCGTCGACGGACCCGGTCTACGCCAAGTTTTTCGTGGAGGAAAAACGGAGCGGCAACATCCCGCAGACCGCGCCCAACCTGAATGACAAAACCTTCTTTTACTACAAGGAAGCGCACCGGATCGACCAGCGCTGGTCCATCAAGGCGGCGGGGGCGAGACAGCGGCACATCGACCAGTCGCAGTCGTTCAACCTGTACATCACGCCCGAGATTACCGCGCCGGAGTTTCTCGACCTGTACATCCAGGCATGGGAAAACGGATTGAAGACGATCTACTACGTGCGCAACCAATCCGTCGACGTGGAAGACTGTGTGAGCTGTTCCGCATGATGAGCAGCCATCACGCCGGTTCCCCGGTCTCTCTTGGCCGGGGAATCGAATTGCCGGAGGAGTGTGACACGCATGCAATTGGAAAAAAAGCGGCTGTTCAACGAAAGCGGCCAGCGGGGCACGCAGCGCATGATCGGCGGAAACACCACCAACCTGCGCGAGTGGAACCGGATCAAATACCCGTGGGCGGCCAAGCTGTACCGGACGATGCTGAACAACTTCTGGATTCCGGAAGAGGTGCCGCTGGCCAACGACGCCAAGCAGTTTGAATCGCTGTCCCCGGCGGAGCGGCGCGCCTTTGACAAGACCATCTCGTTTCTCAACTTCCTGGATTCGCTGCAGTCGGTCAACCTGCCGAACATCTCCGACTACATCACGGCGTCGGAGGTCTGCTCGCTTCTGAACATCCAGACCTTCCAGGAGGAGATTCACGCCCAGTCCTACAGCTACATCCTGGATTCCGTCTGCTCGCCGCAGACGCGGGAGAATATCTACGACGAGTGGCGCAACGACGAGCGGCTGTTGGAGCGGAACAAGTTCATCGCCGACTTGTACCAGCAGTTCGTGGACAACCCCAACGACGTCAACTTCGTCAAGACGGTCATCGCCAATTACCTGCTGGAGTCGCTGTACTTCTACTCCGGTTTTTCCTTCTTTTATACATTGGCGCGTCAGGGGAAAATGACGGGAACGGCGACGATGATCAAGTACATCCAGCGCGACGAGCTGACGCATGTGGTGCTGTTCCAGAACATGTTCCGCGAGCTGCGGACGGAAAACCCGGACATCTTTACGCCCGAGCTGATCGAGGAACTGCGCGGCATGTTCCACACGGCGGCCACGCACGAAATCCGCTGGGGCCAATACGTGACCAACAACGAAATCCTCGGGATCAACAACGACATCCTGGAGCGGTACATCAAATATCTGGCCAACCAGCGGCTGAAGGCGCTCGACCTGGAGATCCTCTATCCCGCGCATACCGAACACCCGATGAAGTGGGTGGACAGCTTTGCCAACCTGAACCAGACCAAGACCGATTTCTTTGAGCAAAAGGTGACCAACTACACCAAATCGAGCGGCTTGAATTTCGGCGATTTGTAAGAAAAAACGCGTACACATCAGCAAGGAGAGACCTGACATGAGCACAATCGCAATCAACCAACGGCTTGTTGCCCCGGTGAAAATCAAACGGCTGCACGAAGACGCCGTCATTCCCCGGTACGCGCGGGCGTTTGACGCCGGCTTCGACCTGGTGGCGGTGGAGGACGTCTTGATCCCGCCCGGGGAGACGGCGAAGATTCCCACCGGGCTTGCCTTCGCCCTGCCGGACGGCTATGAGCTGCAGGTGCGGCCGCGTTCCGGCATCAGCGCCAAGACGAAACTGCGCATCAGCAACGCGCCTGGTACCGTAGACGCCGGCTACCGGGGGGAGGTATGCGTGCTGATGGACAACATCCGCACGCCGTCCGGCGAAGTGGGTCATACCTGCCTGGACGTCAGCGAAAAACCGGCGACGGTCGACCGGGAAGTGGACCGCCACACCTACCTGATCCGCAAAGGCGACCGCATCGCCCAGGGCGTGCTGGCCCTCGTCCCGCTGGCACAGTTTGAAGTCGTGGACGAGCTTGACGAGACGGAGCGCGGCGCTGGCGGGTTTGGCAGCAGCGGCGTCCAGTAAGGCAGCCGGACCGGCTCCGAAACAGAAAACCCCTGTCCTCCTTTTGCCATGAAAGGGGGCAGGGGTTTGGTCTTTTGTTTGGCTGCGGAATTCGAATTCAGCTCTTGGCAGCCAGATAGCGGCGGACCGTCTCGACGTCCTCCTCAGTGAGCGACGTGCCGTCTTCCTTGACAAAGACGCACGTCCCGTAGACCCAATCGAGGTAGCCGTCGGTGGTCACGGGAAAGTTGTTGGCCTCGATGCCGCGGGCCTCTTCGTTGACGATCAGCGAAAAGCCGGGGAGGCGGTCGTCACGCACCACGTCGTAGTCGCCGCCGACCAGTTCGCTCAGCTCGTCCGCACCGGCAATGGCGACGGGCTCCGCTTCCTCGTGGGGACGTTTGATCAGGACGGTAATCACGGGGTATCACTCCTTCTCCATTATCATAATCGAAAAGAAGGACGGACGCTAGGTATCAGAATCATCAGCCCATTCTGACAACAGCCGGAGGGCTCTTCCCCGTGGTACAATGAGCAGAAAATGGAAGGGGAGGTCGTCTCCGTGGAAGTGGTATCCGTCAATGCGGGCAAACCGCAGACCGTGACATATCAGGGCAGGGAGCTGAGCACCGGGATTTACAAACAGCCGGTCACAGGTCCCGTCTATCTGGACTGGGCGCAGTTGGAGGGGGACGGACAGGCCGACCTGCGCTATCACGGCGGTCCCGACAAGGCCCTCTGCGTCTACAGCGCCGATCATAATGCGTATTGGGAAGACGTGCTGAAACGGCCGTTGGCTCCCGCCGCATTCGGGGAAAACATCACGGTTCGCGGGCTCACCGAAGAAGAGGTGTGCATCGGGGACATCTTTCAGTTGGGAGAGGCGGTGGTGCAGGTGAGCCAGCCGCGCCAGCCCTGTTTCAAACTGAACGTCAGGTACGGTCGGGCCGATCTGGTGGTTCTCGTACAGCAGACCGGCTTCAGCGGCTTTTACTTCCGCGTGCTGCAGCCGGGCCTGATCGGGACAGACATGCCGTTTCGCCTGCTGGAGCGGCAGCAGCACGAGGTAAGCGTCGCCTTTGTCAACCGGATCAAGTATCACGACACGGACAACCGCGCCGCCATCGAGCGGATACTGGCGGTGAAGGAACTGGCTGACAGTTGGCGCGCGTCATTCGAATCGAGACTGCAGGCAGGGAAAGTGTAAACGGACAGGCCGCTTCGGCTGTCCGTCTTTTTTTGCCGATCGCCGGCTGCCTTGCCGGATCGCGCGGAATCGATGCGGCGCCCAAGCCAAGGGCGCCTTTTTTTTGCGTGCCGAGACGAACGCTGCCCATGCCGGCCGCATAGGGTAAATTGACGTTACCGGGCGTCAGCCTGGGTCATGGGGAAAAAAGTGTTGACAGGGAGAAAATAGGGGAAATACAATACATATAATTCCGATTACATTACTATGACTTTTCTGGGGGAGAAACTGGCATGGAACGTACGAAACATGTTCGTCAACCGTTTTACACCAAACTGCTGCCGATCGTCCTGGCGTTCAGTCTGGCCGGCTGCGCCGGATCGCCGGGCGGACAACAGACGCAGTCGGGCGGAGAGCAGGCCAAACCGGGCGGTGAGCAGGCTGCCGCAGCAGGTTCGAGTGTCGAGCTTCTCAACGTCTCCTACGACCCGACCCGTGAATTGTATCAGGACGTCAACGAGCACTTTGCCCAGTACTGGAAAACGAAAACGGGGCAGACCGTCACCATCAAGCAGTCCCACGGGGGATCGGGGAAGCAGTCCCGCTCCGTCATCGACGGTCTGGAGGCGGACGTCGTGACGCTGGCCCTGGCCTATGACATCGACGCCATCGCCCAATACGGCCTGCTGCCCGCCGACTGGCAGAAGCGCCTGCCGGACAACAGCTCGCCGTACACGTCCACGATCGTCTTCCTGGTGCGCAAAGGTAACCCGAAACAGATCAAGGATTGGGACGATCTGGTGAAGCCGGGCATCTCCGTCATCACCCCCAATCCCAAAACATCGGGCGGCGCCCGTTGGAATTACCTCGCCGCCTGGGGATACGCGCTGAAGAAACACAACGGCGACGAGAAGAAAGCCCAGGAATTTGTCACCGCCCTGCTGAAAAACGTGCCGGTGCTCGACTCCGGCGCGCGCGGCGCCACCACCACCTTCGTGGAACGGGGCATCGGCGACGTGCTGCTTGCCTGGGAAAACGAAGCCTATTTGGCGATCAACGAGCTGGGCAAGGACAAATTTGAAATCGTCAACCCGTCCGTCAGCATCCTGGCGGAGCCGCCCGTCGCGGTCGTGGACAAAAACGTCGACAAGCACAACACGCGGCAGGTGGCCGAAGCGTATCTCCAGTTCCTGTACAGCAAAGAGGGGCAGGAGCTGGCCGCCAAACATTACTACCGTCCCCGTTCCGAAGAAGTGAGAAAGGCGCATCAAGCGGAGTTTCCCGACATCGAGCTGTTCACCATCGACGAGGTGTTCGGCGGCTGGGAGAAAGCCCAGAAGACCCATTTCGCGGACGGAGGCGTGTTTGACCAGATTTACCAACCTTGATTTTGCGGTAGGGAGTGCCATCCATGAACAAACGTAAGCGAGCCAAAGGGGTCCTGCCCGGATTTGGCCTGACCATGGGCTATACCGTGATTTACCTCAGCCTGCTGGTGCTGATCCCGCTCTCCGTCCTGTTCCTGAAGACCTCCAGCATGACGTGGGAACAGTTTATCGACACGGTGCTGAATCGGCGGGTGATTGCGTCGTTTCAGGTCAGTTTCCTGACCTCCTTTTTCGCGGCGTGCCTGAATGCGGTGTTTGGCGTGCTCGTGGCCTGGGTGCTGGCGCGGTACCAGTTCCCGGGGAAGCGGGTGATTGACGGGATCGTCGATCTGCCGTTCGCCCTGCCCACCGCCGTGGCGGGGATCGCGCTGGCTTCCATTTATGCGGAAAACGGCTGGATCGGCCAGTGGTTTGCCGTCTGGGGGATCAAAATCGCCTATACGCCGCTGGGCATTTTCGTGGCGCTGACGTTTATCGGACTGCCGTTCGTCGTCCGAACCGTCCAGCCGGTCCTGCAGGACTGGGACAGACAAGTGGAAGAAGCGGCGGCGACGCTGGGAGCGACGCGGTGGCAGACGTTCACCCGCGTGATCTTGCCTCATCTGCTTCCGGCGGTAGTCACGGGATTCGCGCTGGCGTTTGCGCGAGCCCTGGGCGAATACGGCTCTGTCGTGTTCATTTCCGGGAACATGCCGCTGAAGACCGAGATCGTGCCGCTTTTGATCATGACCAAGCTGGAGCAGTTCGACTACACGGGGGCAACGGCCATCGCCTCCGTCATGCTGGTCGCCTCCTTTGTGATGCTTTTGGTCATCAATTACCTGCAGTGGAAGACGAATAAACTGAACGCCGCCCGATCGGAGGGATAACCTGTGACCAATCAGACGGAACCTGTTGTTGTGCGCTGGCTGTTGATCGGCTTGGCCCTCGTCTTTTTGGGATTGTTCCTGATTGTTCCCTTGATCGCGGTCTTTTCCCAAGCCTTCCGTCAGGGGGTGGACGTGTTTCTTGAAGCGGTGAGCGATCCGAATACGCTCGCCGCCGTCAAGCTCACCCTGCTGACGGCGGCGATCAGCGTCCCGCTCAACGTCGTGTTCGGGCTGGCGGCCGCGTGGGCCATCGCCAAGTTTTCCTTTCGCGGAAAAAACGTGCTGCTGACGCTGATCGACCTGCCGTTTGCCGTCTCGCCGGTCATTTCCGGACTGATTTTCGTGCTGCTGTTCGGCAGTCAGGGGCTGTTCGGCCCCTGGCTGGAGGCGCACAATCTGAAAATCATCTTCGCCGTGCCGGGCATTGTGCTGGCGACCACGTTTGTCACCTTTCCGTTCGTCGCCCGTGAGCTGATCCCGGTCATGGAGGCGCAGGGGAAGGACGAGGAGGAGGCCGCGCTGTCGCTGGGAGCAAACGGCTGGCAGACGTTTTTCCGCATCACGCTGCCCAACGTCAAGTGGGGCCTGCTCTACGGGGTGATCCTCTGCAACGCCCGGGCGATGGGGGAGTTTGGCGCGGTGTCCGTCGTCTCCGGCCACATTCGCGGCCAGACCAACACTCTGCCCCTGCACGTGGAGATTCTGTACAACGAGTACAACTTTGTCGCCGCGTTTGCCGTGGCCACGCTGCTTGCCGCCCTGGCGCTGGTGACGCTGGTGGTCAAAAGCGTCATCGAATGGAAGACGGAGCGGCACGAGCAGGCGGAGGAACCTCAGTTTCATGCGATGGGAGAGGCTAGCTGATGAGCATACAAGTGGTCAACATCACCAAATCGTACGGGTCGTTTACGGCCGTCAACGACGTCAGCCTGGAGATTCCCGAGGGGAAGCTGGTCGCCCTGCTGGGGCCGTCCGGCTCGGGCAAGACGACGCTGCTCAGGCTGATCGCCGGCCTGGAGTCGCCGGACCGGGGGCAGATCTACTTCAACGGGGAAGACAACACGCATCGCGACGTGAGAGAGCGGCGCGTCGGGTTTGTCTTCCAGCATTACGCGCTGTTTCGGCACATGACCATTTTTGACAACGTCGCGTTCGGGCTGACCGTCCGCCCGCGCAAGGTGAGGCCGACGAAAGAAGAGATACGCGAACGGGTTCACGACCTGTTAAAACTGGTTCAGCTTGACGGATTGGCCCACCGCTATCCGTCCCAGCTCTCCGGCGGGCAGCGGCAGCGGGTCGCGCTGGCCCGGGCGTTGGCCGTCGAGCCGAAGTTTCTCCTGCTGGATGAACCGTTTGGGGCGCTGGACGCCAAAGTGCGGCAGGAACTGCGCCGCTGGCTTCGCCGCCTGCACGAAAAACTGAAGCTGACGATCGTGTTTGTCACCCACGATCAGGAAGAGGCGCTGGAGCTGGCCGACAGCGTGGTGGTGATGAACGAAGGGCGGGTGGAGCAGACCGGATCGCCGCAGGAGGTGTACCACCGGCCGGCCAATCCGTTCGTCTACGGTTTCCTGGGCAGGGTCAACCTGTTTCAGGGGCGCATCCGCGGCGGCAAAGTGACCCTGGGGGATGCGGAGTTTGCGGCGGAGTGGGCGGATCAGACGGAGGAACTGCCAGCCGTCGGCTACGTCCGTCCGCACGATGTGGAGCTCAGCCGGACGCCGCAGCACGCGCAGAGCCTGGCGGCCGAGGTGCGGCACATCTACGCGCTGGGGTCGCTCATGCGGCTGGAGCTGAAACGGCTGGATACCCAGGAGACGCTGGAAGCGGAAGTGAGCCTGCAGCATTTTGCCGAGCTGAACGTCCAGACGGGCGACACCCTGTACGCCACGCTGCGCAACGTGTACGTGTACGTGGAGCCGGAGAACCGGTTTGTCCAGGCGGCATTGCCGGCTGCCTCCGCGCTGGCTCTCCGGGCAAACGGATAGGGAATGAACAAGAAAAAACCGGTCTGCCGCGTGCGGACCGGTTTTTTGCGACAGCTATTCCCCGTGCTGCTTGGAGCGTGTTTCTTCTTTACTGATCGTGTTGGAGGACCGGGTCTGCGGCGGATTTTCCTTGCCGCCCCTCTCGTTTTTGACGCCGTTATGCTTGGACATGTGCTTCCACCCCTTTCCGCGATTGGCATGGGCTGCATCTGTAGTGTGCCCGCGACGACACTCTTCTATCAGCGGGGAAAGGGACGCGCCGCCGTCCGCAGGCGTCCGCCGTCCATGCCGGCGAAAGACGACAACGCCGCCCGCCATCAGGCGTCCGCCTTCATGCCGGTGAAAGCCGACATCGCCGCCCGCCCGACCCGTTTTTTTGCAAAACGGAGCCGACTCTGCTATGATAAATGTTTGAACGATTGGAAAAAGGCAGGTATTGCGATGATTAGTACACATAACGTGACGCTGCGTTACGGCAAACGCGTCCTGTTTGAAGACGTCTCCATCAAGTTTACGCCCGGCAACTGCTACGGCCTGATCGGCGCAAACGGCGCCGGGAAGTCCACGTTTTTGAAAATCCTCGCCGGAGAAATCGAGCCGACCAGCGGACACGTTTCGGTGACGCCCGGCGAACGGATCGCCGTGCTGAAGCAGAACCACTTCGAGTTCGACGAGTACGAGGTGCTGAAAACCGTCATCATGGGCCACAAGCGCCTCTACGAGATCATGGAGGAGAAAAACGCGCTCTACATGAAGCCGGACTTCAGCGAGGAGGACGGCCTGCGCGCGTCCCAACTGGAAGCGGAGTTCGAGGAGCTGAACGGCTGGATGGCCGAAGCCGACGCCGCCGAACTGCTCACCGGGCTGGGCATCCCGGCAGAGCTGCACGACAAGAAGATGAAGGACCTGACCGGTAACGAAAAAGTGCGCGTACTGCTCGCCCAGGCGCTGTTTGGCAACCCGCACATCCTGCTGCTCGACGAGCCGACTAACCACCTGGACATCGAGTCGATCCGCTGGCTGGAAAACTTCCTGGCCGACTACGAAAACACGGTCATCGTCGTCTCCCACGACCGTCACTTCCTGAACAAGGTGTGCACGCACATCGCCGACATCGACTACGGCAAAATCCAGCTCTACGTGGGCAACTACGACTTCTGGTACGAATCCAGCCAACTGGCCCTGAAGATGGCCAAAGAACAGAACAAGAAGAAGGAAGAAAAAATCAAGGAACTGCAGGAGTTCATCGCCCGGTTCAGCGCCAATGCCTCCAAGTCGAAGCAGGCGACCTCCCGCAAGAAGCTGCTGGAGAAAATCACGCTGGAGGACATCAAACCGTCCAACCGCCGCTATCCGTTCATCAACTTCAAACCGGATCGGGAAGCGGGCAAGAACCTGCTGGCGATCGAGGGCTTGAGCAAGACGGTCGACGGCGAAAAGCTGTTTGAAAACCTGACGCTGACGATCAACAAAGGGGAGAAAGTGGCCTTTGTCGGCCCCAACGAGCTGGCCAAAACCACGCTGTTCCGCATCCTGATGGGCGAAATCGAGCCGGACAGCGGCACGTTTGAGTGGGGGGTCACCACGTCCCGGGCGTATTTCCCGAAAGACAACTCCGAGTATTTCAACACCGACCTCACCCTCGTCGACTGGCTGCGCCAGTTTTCCAAGGAGCAGGACGAGACGTTTATCCGCAGCTATCTCGGTCGGATGCTCTTCTCCGGCGACGAGTCGCTGAAAAAGGCAAACGTCCTCTCCGGCGGTGAAAAGGTGCGCTGCATGCTGGCGAAAATGATGCTCTCCGGCGCCAACGTGCTGATTCTGGACGAACCGACCAACCACCTGGACCTGGAGTCGATCACGGCGCTGAACAACGGGCTGATCGACTTCGAAGGCACGATCCTGTTCGTCTCCCACGACCACCAATTCGTGCAGACGATCGCCAACCGCATCATCGAAATCACACCGAAAGGCGTCATCGACAAGCTGATGACCTACGACGAATACCTGGAAAGCGAAGAGATCAAGCGGCTGCGCGAAGAACATTACGCGTAAGGCCGGATCGTTTTCCCCGAAGGCCCCCGGCTCTTCCCTGCGAGGAGCGGGGGCTTTTCGCGTCCGCCGGTCGGCGGAAGGAGGGCTCACCCGGCGCTGCGCACGGTCAGCGCGATGCGAAACAGAAGCTGGTCCCGGCCGCACTCCGGCTGCAGGCCGGTCAGCTCGCGGATCAACTGCAGCCGGTACTTGACGGTGTTTTTGTGCACGAACAGTTTTTCCGCCGCCGCCGCGTGATTGCCGTCGGCCTCCAAAAACGCGTGCAGGGTGCGAACGAGCTGTCCGTTCCGCTCCCGGTCGTAGCGGCTCAGGCTGTCCAGGCATTCATCGGCCAGGCGCCTGGCTTCCTGTTCGGGGCTCGCTGCGAACAGCACCCGTTCCAGACCCAGCCGGGCAAACCATCGCACGACCAACGGCGCCGATTGGCCGCCGGCAGGGGCGGTCGGGACGGCGTTCAGGGCGGCCCGGCACGCGATCACCGCTTCCCGGTAACTGTGCGGGACGGCCTCCAAGCCGGGATGGAGGCGGCCGATGCCCAAACAGAGCGGGCGCGTATGACGGCGGGCGATGCGCTTAACGCTCTCCACCGCCTCGGGGGATGGCTCCGCCGCCCCTGCGTCGGCGGGGAACAGGAGCAGGATCCGGTTCTCACGGTCCAGGCCGCAGAGGACGGACGGGGAGATGTGTTCCCACTCGCTCCGCAGCGCCTCTAATAGAGCGGCCCGCTCCTTCCAGGTGTGCATGATGTCGGGAGCGCCGGCGTCGCTCAGCACGGCGGCCGCATAGTGGTCCGCCAGGCTCCAGCCGGCTTCTTCCGCTTTGCGGTAGAGGAGGTCGCGCGAACCGTCACAGCCGGCGACCAGCAGGTGCAGGAAGTCGTTGCGAAACCGCTGGCAGGACGCCGCGACCGTCTGGTGCCGCTCGATTTCCAGCGAGAGCAGCGCGGCCGTCTGTTCAATCGCCACCTTTTCCCACGGGTGGAGGTCACGTTCCACCTCCCACAGCAGGATGGCCCCCTGTGTTTCGCCGTGGTGCAGAAGCCAGCGGATCAGGTGACGATCCCGGTAACGCGTGAGGGGCTCACGGGTGGACACATTCGGGCCTGTCCGGCCGAGCAGCTTTTCCAGCGGCGGCGCGTGGGTGACGGTGGCGGGTACGTCCAGCCTTTTGCGAGGGGTGCGCAGGTAAATGCTGACCGGCCGCTCCAGGACGCGATGCAGCAGTTCGGCCAGATTTTCCACGCCGCCGCCGCAGGTGAGATGGCGGTGAAACCGTTCGTAGATCGCGTGGGTCCGGTCCAGTTCCTGCCGCTGTTTGGCGTTGATGTAGCTGGTGACCGGCACGATCACGTCCGACCAGCCCTTTTCCATGGGAAACGAAAGCACCGGCATCTGCCTGTCGATGGCACGGGCGATCACCGCTTCCGGGAGCGCGTCGACGTACCGGCCCAGCTTGATGGCAAACCCGGTCGTTCCCCGTTCCGCCAGGGCGTCGATCAACTGGATCAAGCCGGACGCGGTTTCCCGCCCCTGGGCGACAAACGGAAAACCGGTCGTCAGGACAAATTCTCCCGGGCGCAGCCAGCGGTGGCCGTCGGGCGAATCAAACGACGTGACCCCGCGCAGTTCCTTGTCCAGAAACGCTTCCCCGGCCAGCACAGCAGTGGTGTCCATGCCGGCCACCTCGATCAATTCACGCACAGTAATCATCTGACCCCTCCCCATACGTGCATGTGTCGTTCATCCGTTGGTCCCGCGGACAAAAAGCGCCGGTTCTTTCTGGCTGACGGGACAAAGGAAAAGAGTGAATCTTTCGATAATAGTAGCATACAAGTCCGAAAAGCCGGCCGGCAATGGGACAAACCGCATACCAAAAGGGGGATGAGGATGAAGGTCAAACACGCGCTGGGCGCGCTGCCGTTTATCGGGATGCTGGGCGGGGTGGCGTTTGTCAACCGGGTGGAGCCGTACGTGTTGGGCATGCCTTTTGTGCTGTTTTGGATTGTCATGTGGGTGGTGCTGACCTCGCTCATCATGTTGGCCGTCAACAAGCTGGACCAATCCGACGGGAAGGGGGAGAAACCGTGAATCCGGCACTCGTCATCCTCTTTCTGTTTCTCGCCCTGTCGCTTTACCTCGGCATCCGCGCCCAGAGAGGAAAAGACATGAACATGGAGCAGTGGACGGTAGGCGGCCGCGGCTTTGGATCGGTCTTCATCTTCCTGCTCGTTGCCGGCGAGATCTACACCACATTCACGTTTCTGGGCGGCAGCGGCTGGGCGTACTCGAAAGGCGCCCCCGCCTACTACGTGCTGGCGTACATTTCGCTTGCGTACGTGCTGTCCTACTGGCTGCTGCCGCCTATCTGGCGGTACGCCAAGGAGCACAGGCTGGTTTCCCAATCCGATTTTTTCGTCAGCAAGTACAACAGTCCGGTGCTCGGCATCCTCGTCTCCACGGTCGGCGTGCTGGCGATCATTCCGTACCTGGTGCTGCAGTTCAAAGGGTTGGGGATTATCGTGTCGGAGGCCTCGTACGGGACGATTGCCCCGACGGCCGCCGTCTGGATCGGCGTGCTGGCGGTGACCATCTACGTCATGATCTCCGGCATTCACGGCTCCGCCTGGACGGCCGTGATCAAGGACATCATGATCTTTTTCGTGGTCGTCTTCCTCGGCCTGTATCTGCCCTATCACTACTACGGCGGGATTCAGCCGATGTTTGAAGCGGTAGATGCGGCCAAGCCGGGCTTCTTGATTTTCCCGGCCGAAGGGATGAGCATCTCCTGGTTTGTCTCCACCGTGCTCTTGACCGTGTTCGGGTTTTACATGTGGCCGCATACGTTCGGCTCCGTGTTTTCCGCCAAAAATGAAAACGTGTTTCGCAAAAACACGGTCGTGCTGCCGCTCTATACCCTGATGCTGCTGTTCGTCTTCTTCGTCGGATTCACCGCGATCCTGCAGGTTCCCGGACTGCAGGGAGCGGAGGGCGACCTGTCGCTTTTGCGGCTGTCGATACGGACGTTTGACCCCTGGGTGGTGGGACTGATCGGCGCGGCCGGTTTGCTCACGGCCCTGGTGCCCGGGTCGATGCTGCTGATGACGGCAGCCACCCTGCTGGCGAAGAACGTCATCCACGTGTTTGTGCCGGCGGCCTCGGATGAGCGGATCGGCCGCATCGCCAAAGGGCTGGTGCCCGTGCTCTCACTGATCTGCCTGTATTACACGCTGAGCGGGGGAGAGGCGCTGGTCACGCTGCTGTTGATGGGATACAGCCTGGTGACGCAGTTGTTTCCGGCGCTGCTGTTCAGCCTGCCCGCACGTCCGCTGGTCAACAAGTACGGGGCGTTTGCGGGCATTGCCTGCGGCGTGCTGACGGTCGTCTACGTGACGGTGGCCGAGGTGACGATAGGTACCCTGTTTCCCGCGCTGCCCGCCGTCATCAAGGACATCAACGTGGGCGTGATCGCCCTGCTCATCAACGTGGCGGTGATGGGGGCGGTCCATGTCCTGACCGCCCGGCTGACAGCGTCCGGGACCCGTGCCGCGGCGGCGGAAAAGTCGCCGACAATCTAGGAGCAGGAAAAGGGAGGACACGACATGGCTGACATCGTTTTTCTGAACGGACAGGTAGTGACGGCAGACCCGCAAAACCGCGTGGCGGAAGCGGTGGCGGTGAGCGGAAACCGGATCGCCGCCGTGGGCGGAAACGAAGAGATGCGCCGCCACGTGCACGAGGGCACGCGCGTGATCGATCTGGAAGGCAGGAGCCTCCTGCCCGGATTCATCGACGCCCACCTGCACATCACCCTCTACGGCACGAACAAATTGGGGGTGGACTGCAAGGCGGCGGGCATCGACTCGGTGGACGGCCTGCTGGAGGCGTTGAAGCGGCAGGCTGAGCGGACGCCGGCGGGATCGTGGGTGCGCGCCTCCGGATTTGACGAAAACTGGATGAAGGAACGGCGTTACCCCACCAGGCGGGAACTGGACGAGGTGTCGACGGAACATCCCATTTTCGTGATGCGGACCTGCGCCCATCACTCCGTCGTCAACAGCCGGGCGCTCGCCTTGGCCGGGTTTGACGAACGCACGCCCGATCCGCAGGGGGGACGGCTTGACCGGGACGAGACGGGGGCGCTGACGGGACTTTTGGTGGAGACGGCGCACATGAAGATGTTTGAAACGGCAGCATTCAGCCAGGAAGAGTACCGGAGAGCCCTGCGCCTGGCTTCGGACGACTTTGTGGCGGCGGGCATCACCAGTGTGCACGACGCGGGCGGATACGGGCCGGACAACCTGCGGGCGATGCAGAAAGCGGTGCGGGGCGGCGACGTCAAAGTCCGGATCTACGCGATGATCTGCGCGCTGAACGAGTCAGACGCCTTCGTCCGCCGCATGATGGAGGCGGGTGTCGTGACAGGGCTGGGAGACGAGCGCTTTCGGATCGGCCCGGCCAAAGTGTTCGCGGACGGAGCCAGCATCGCAGCGACGATGGCGATGCGGCAGCCGTACGACAGTCGTCCCGGCGACTGCGGAATCCTCTACTACAACCGGGACGAGCTGCATACGATTTTGGGAGAAGCGCATGCAAAAGGGTTCCAGATTACCGCCCACGCGCAGGGGGACCGGGCCATCGACATGCTGCTCGACTGCATCGAGGACGCGCTGCGCAAACATCCGCGGGACAACCACCGCCACCGCATCGAGCACGCCGGCGTCTCCGCCCCCGACCTGGTCGAGCGGATGGCCCGTCTCGGCGTCGTGCCGATACCCAATCCCGCCTTTCTCTACGAGTACGGCGACGGCTACGTCCGGAGCATCGGCGATCGGGTCGGCCACATGTATCCCGTCGGCGACTTTTTCCAAAGCGGCATCGTGTCGGCAGGGGCGTCGGACTGCCCGGTGACGGATTTTTCGCCGCTGTTGGGCATCCACGCCGCCGTCAACCGCAGGAGCAAAAGCGGCCGGGTCGTGGGGGACCGTCAGCGGATCGGGGTGATGGAGGCGATCCGCCTGTTCACCGTAAACGGCGCCTATGCCAGCTTTGAAGAGGACATCAAAGGCAGCATCGAAGCGGGCAAACTGGCCGATCTGGTCGTCTTGAACGGACGGATTCTCGACGCGGCGCCGGAGCGGATCAAGGACCTGCATGTGGAGCTCACCATGATCGACGGGGAGATCGTCTACCAAAAACAGGGCAGGGAGGTCATGAAGGGATGAATACCGAGGCAGGATCGCTTGCGATCAACCGCGAACGGCTGCAGCAGCGGATCGACGCATTGGCGCGGATCGGCAAAATCGGGGAGACGGGGGTGTGCCGACTGGCGCTGTCCCCCGAGGACCGGGCGGGCGTGGAACTGGTCAAACGCTGGATGGAAGAGGCGGGACTCACGACGCGGATCGACCACTTCGGCAACCTGATCGGGCGGCTGGAGGGAAGACAGCCGGATGCGCCGGTGCTGATGATCGGCTCGCACATCGACTCCCAGCCGTACGGCGGCCGTTTTGACGGCACGATCGGCGTGCTCGGCGGGCTGGAGGCGGTGCAGACGATGATCGAGACCGGCTTTCGGCCGGATCGGCCGGTTGAGGTGGTCGCGTTTTGCGATGAAGAAGGCTGCCGGTTTCAAAAGGGGCTGTTCGGCTCTCGCGGCATCCTCGGGCAGTTGGAGCCCGAAGAGTTGGAACGTACGGACAAAAACGGCATCTCGCGCAGACAGGCCTTGATCGACTTTGGCTGTGACCCGGAGCGGCTAGCCGACTCCGTCTATCCGGCCGGGGCGATCGGGGCGTATCTGGAACTGCACATTGAACAGGGACCGGTGCTGGACCAGGCGGGGCAGCCCGTCGGCATCGTCACCGGCATCTCCGGACCGCTCTGGTGGACCGTGGAATTTGCCGGCTTTGCCGGTCACGCCGGCTCCGTGCCGATGACGATGCGGCGCGACGCTCTTTTGGGGGCCGCCAAGGTGATTGCCGCCCTCAACGAGATTGCCGGTCAGGACCCGAACGCCCCCACGGTCGGAACGGTCGGCCATCTGGAGGTCTTTCCCGACTCGCGCAACATCATCCCGGAGCGGGTCCGGTTCAGCATCGACCTGCGCGACATCGACCTCGACCGGCGAAACCGGCGGGAGGCGGAACTGCGCGAGGCGATCGAACGGGCCGCGGTCGAAGGCGGACTCACGTACACGATCACCGAGGACACGAACAGCGAGCCGCGCTACTGCGCCGAGTGGATCAAGGCAGTGATGCGGGAGGAGAGCGGACGGATGGGCCTCACGCCGCCCGAGCTGATGAGCGGCCCGTTCCACGACGCCCTGGCGCTTTCCTACGCCTGCGAGTACGGGATGATTTTCGTCCGCTGCAAGGACGGCATCAGCCACAACCCGCAGGAGTATGCCTCCCCCGAAGACATCGCGCTCGGCACCGAACTGTTGTACCGCACTGCCACGCGGGTGGCCGCGCTGGGGTAGGCGGCAGCGGTCGCCGGCTGTCATGGGTTTCGGCAAATAGCAGTTCTACCATCAGCGCCAATTACCATTTGTCTGCACGGCCGTCTGTCCCGGTACAGACGGCCGTGAGCCGTGTTCTGGATTCCCGCAGCGAAAAGTGCAGCTACAGGAAGACTTTGGCCCGCTTTTTTGCTATAGTTTAGCTATCATGAATTTCACAAGGAGGAAGTCGTCTACATGAAGATGCGCGTTTCCGCGGTGCAGTATCACCTGCATACCATACAAAGCTTTGACGAATTTGCCCGCCAGGTGGAGCACTACGTGAAAACGGCGGAGGAGTACGAAACGGAGTTCCTGCTGTTTCCGGAGCTGTTCACCACCCAACTGATGTCGATCGGCGACGGCAAAGGCAGCGCGCTGCCCATTACCGCCCTGCCATCTTTTACGGAGGACTACGTCAACCTGTTCTCCACGCTGGCCGCCCGGCACGGCATGCACATCATCGGCGGCACCCACATCATTGAAGAAAACGGCCGGCTCTACAACACGGCCTTCCTCTTTTACCCGGACGGACGTGTCGGCCGTCAGAAAAAGGTCCACATCACCCCGTGGGAAATCAAGGGATGGAACATGGGCGCGGGAGACGGCCTGGAGATTTTCGAGACGGACAAAGGGAAAATCGCCATGATCATCTGCTACGACATCGAGTTTCCCGAACTGGTGCGGATGGCCAAGGCGCGCGGCGCCGACGTCATCTTCTGTCCGTCGTGCACCGACGATCGGCACGCGTTCCACCGCGTCCGCTACACCAGCCACGCCCGCACCATTGAAAATCAGGTGTACGTTGTCGTAACCGGCACCGTCGGCTCGCTGCCCACGGTCGATTTCATGCGGGCCAACTTCGGGCAGGCGGCCGTGCTGACGCCCAACGACGTGCCGTTCCCGCCGCGCGGCGTCCTGGCCGAAGGGGAGATCAACCACGACATGATCGTCACCGCCGACCTGGATCTGCAGCTCCTGTACGACGTGCGGGAAAAAGGCTCCGTCACCACCTGGCGCGACCGCCGCATCGACCTGTATCCCGATTGGAAGTAAAGCGGGGAGGGAGAGCCATGTACCGCAAAGAGCTGTACGTCTTTGATCAGGACAAGCCGGTAAAGGCGGTCATCCGCAATTACACGCGGGACGACTTTGCCGAGCTGATCCGGATCCAGCAGGAGAGCTTTCCGCCGCCGTTTCCCTCGGAACTGTGGTGGAACGAAGAGCAGCTGACCAACCACGTCACGCTGTTTCCCGAAGGAGCCGTCTGCGTCGAGGTGGACGGCGTCCTCGCCGGCTCCATCACCGGCCTGCTGGTCACGTTTGATCCGGCCCACCCGGACCACACCTGGGAGGAAGTGACCGACAGCGGCTACATTCGCAACCACGATCCCAACGGCGACACCCTGTACATCGTGGACATCTGCATCCGTCCGTCCCACCGCAAGCTGGGGCTGGGCAAATGGATGATGCAGGCGATGTACGAACTGGTAGTCCACAAGGGGCTGAAGCGCCTGTTGGGCGGCGGCCGCATGCCCGGCTACGGCCGGTACGCCGACCAGATGACGGCGGAAGCGTACCTGGAAAAGGTGGTGGCGGGGGAATTGAAGGACCCGGTCGTGACGTTTCTGATGCGCTGCGGCCGCACGCCCCTGAAAGTGGTGGCCAACTACCTGGAAGACGAAGAATCGCGCAATTACGCCGCGCTGATGGAGTGGAAAAACCCCTTTTTCCGCCACGAGACGGAAGCGCGCCCATGAACCATTGGCTAGGAGGAATTGTTCCGTGCAGTACATTCGCATTCAAAGCATTGACGACCCCTTGTTTGCCCGCATGCACCGCCTGATGCAGGAGGTGTTCCCGCCGGAAGAGGTGCTGGCGTTCGACCTGTGGAAGGAACCGCTGGAAGACCCGGGCATCCGCGTGTTTGTAGCCGTCCACGAAGGAGAGGTCGTGGGAGCGACCGAGTACCGCTACTACGCAGACCTGAACGTGGCCATGACTGACTTTACGATTATCGGCCGGGAGGGGCTCGGCATCGGACGTTTTCTCGCGCGTGAACGGCAAAAAGACCTGAACGCCCTCGCTGCGGCCAACGGCAAGCAGTTGTACGGCATGTTCGCGGAGATTTACGATCCGTATCGCGTCGAGGATCACGTGTTTGGCGGGATCAAGCCGATGGACCCGTTCGTGCGGCGGGAAGTGCTGTCCCATCTCGGGTACAAGCGGATTGACTTCCCGTACGTCCATCCTTCCTGGCAAAATGACGGCGAGGCCGTCACCGGTCTCGACCTGTGCTTCCTGCCAACCGACGAGGACCAGGACAGCCTGGAAGCCGACCTGATCGTCACCTTCCTCACCCGCTACTACGCCGTCCTGCCGCAAAAGCCGCAGGCGTGGGTGGAGATGGTGGAGCGGCTGTCCGGGTTGGACCGCGTCGCCCTTCGCCCGATCTGACGGGAAGCTGTCGGCCGTCCGCAAAACTCCTGTGAAGCCTGGGACGCTTCACGGGAGTTTTTTGCACCGGTACGAAATAAATCCGCTCGTACGTGCGGGAAAAAGGAGAGACGGGAATTGAATGCGCACAATCTGGCCGCCATTCTGCTGTACGTGGCTGTGCTCTTCCATCTGCTCGGGATGAGCGGGTGGGTGGTCCCCGAGATGGTGCAGCCGATTCAGTTGGCCACGCTGGGCTTGATGCTGGCGGCGCTGGTGTCCCTCAGGAAGAAGAAGCGCAGGACCAAACGGCGGACGGTGCGAAAACCGCCCGCAGAAGCAAACGCCCTGGTGGAACGGGCGCAGGAGGGGGATTCGGCGAAGTGAACAGCAGCATCCACATCCAGGCCATTTTGGACGCGTCGCATGACGGCATCATCGCCGTCGACCGGGATTCCACCGTCATCTGGGTGAACAAGAACGCGATCGAAATCCTCGGCCTCCCCGCCGACATCGTCGGAGAGAAGATCACCCGCTACATTCCGAATTCCGACATGCTGCGCATCCTGGCGACCGGCAAAAAGGAGATCGGCGACATCGCCACCGTGCTCAACAGGCAGATCATCATCAACCGCCTGCCGATCGTCGTGGACGGTGAGATCGTGGGAGCCGTCTCCACGTTCAAGGAGATCACCGACATTCAAAAAATGGAAATGCGCATCCGCAAGCACTGCATGGAGAGCGGCCTGGAGGCCAAATACCGGCTGGAAGACATCGTCGGCCGCTCGGCGGCGATCCGCGAGGCCAAAGCGTGGGCGGCCACCTTCGGGAAGACGGAGGCGACCGTGCTGATCACGGGCGAGACCGGGACGGGAAAGGAGCTGTTTGCGCAGGGTATCCACCTGGGCAGCCAACGGGCGGCCGGCCCCTTCATCGCCGTCAACTGCGCCGCTCTGCCCGGCAACCTCCTGGAAAGCGAGCTGTTCGGCTACGAGGACGGGGCGTTCACCGGAGCGCGCAGGGGAGGCAAGCCCGGGCTGTTCGAACTGGCCCACGGCGGCACCTTGTTCCTGGACGAAATCGGGGAACTGTCGCTGCCGATCCAGGCGCTCTTGCTTCGCGTGCTGCAGGAGAAAAAGGTGAGACGAATCGGAGGAGAGCGCATCGTGCCCGTCGACGTGCGGATCATCGCGGCCACCAACCGCGATCTGGAGCAGCAGATCGCATCCGGCCAGTTTCGCTCCGATCTGTACTACCGGCTGAACGTGCTGACATTGGAACTGCCTCCTCTGCGGGAACGGAAAGAGGACATCCCCGACCTGGTCTGGTCAATCATTCACGAGGTAGGCGAGCGGGGAGACAAACGGATCAGGGACGTCGATCCGGCGATCTTTGCCCTGCTGCAGCGGCACGACTGGCCCGGCAACGTGCGGGAACTGCGCCGTTTTTCCAACCGGATCGCCAACGGATTGCAGTCGCTCGGGATTTCCCGGGGGGACAAGGTCCTGGTGCTCGTCCCGCGAGGCAAGGAAGCGTACGGGCTGTACCTGGGGCTGCTCAAGCTGGGGGCGGTGATCATCCCCGGTTCCGAGATGCTGCGCGGCAGAGATATCGAATATCGCGTCAATCACGCGCCGGCCAAGGCCGTGATCGGCTTTGACGGCATTGTGGAGGAAGTGGACGGGATTCGCGGCCAATGTCCGTCGCTGCAAGCCTTTCTCACCATTGGCGGGGCGCGCGAAGGCTGGATTGCCCTGACTGAACTGTTGGGCGAGCAATCCGATGAATTCGTCTGCGCCGATACGCGTTCGGACGAGCTGGCCTTTTTGTCGTACACGTCGGGCACCACCGGCGGTCCCAAGGGCGTGATGCACGTGCACGGCTGGCCGTATGCCCACCTGGAAGTCGCCGGCAAGCTGTGGCTGGATGTGCGTGAAGAGGACCTCGTATGGGCGACCGCCGGACCCGGCTGGGCCAAATGGGTGTGGAGCCCGTTCGTCTCCACGCTGGGCATGGGCGCGACCGCATTCGTGTACAAGGGACGCTTCGACCCGCTCGCGTATCTCGCGCTGATGCAGCAGTACCCCATTACCGTCCTCTGTGCCACGCCGACCGAGTATCGGCTGATGGCCAAAGTCTCCGGTCTGGAACAATACAAGCTGCAGGCGCTGCGCACGGCATGCTCCGCCGGCGAACCGCTCAACCGGGAAGTGATCGACACCTTCCGCCGGGTCTTTTCCATCACCGTGCGCGACGGATACGGCCAGACGGAAAACACGCTCCTGATCGGGACGTTTGCCGGCATGGATCCCAAGCCCGGCTCGATGGGCCGCCCCTCTCCCGTCGTCCGCGTGGCCATCGTCGACGAAGAGGGGAACGAGCTGCCCCAGGGCGAAGTGGGGGACATCGCCATCGACCGCGGGATGATCGCCCTGTTCAAGGGCTATCTGAACGATCCGGAGCGCACGGCCCGGGCGTTTCGCGGCAATTGGTACGTCACCGGCGACCAGGGACGCATGGACGAGGACGGCTACATTTGGTTCGAAGGCCGCTCCGACGACATCATCATCTCCGGCGGATACACGATCGGTCCGTTTGAAGTGGAGGACGCCCTGGTCAAGCATCCGGCGGTGGCGGAATGCGCCGCAGTCGCCAGTCCGGACCCCGAACGGGGCCACGTCGTCAAGGCGTTCGTCGTGCTGAAACAGGGAGCCGCGCCGTCCGATGCGCTGGTCAGCGAGCTGCAGGAACATGTCAAGAAACTGACCGCCCCCTATAAATACCCGCGCAAGATCGAATTCGTCGCTGACCTGCCCAAGACCACGTCCGGCAAAATCCGCCGCGTCGAGCTTCGGCAGAGGGAAAGCAACCAGATGCGCACGTGACAGCGGCCGCACATCCATCCACCCGCAGCAGGTCCGAAAGCCAGCATGGCCGGACCTGTTTTGCGTTGTTGCGTTCTGCGCAAGCTGAAGGAGATCGCCGTCGCCGCCGAGTTGGAGCGGCGCTACAGCAAGCGGGACCTGCTGGAGATGTACCTCAACGTGATCTACTTCGGCCAGGGCCGTTACGGGATCGGCAGTGCGGCCGACCTGTACTTTGGCAAAGGCGGCGAAAAGGGAATCCGAACGCTCACCGTGGGAGAGGCCGCCCTCTTGGCGTCACTGCCCAAGGCGCCGGAAGCGTACTCCCCGCTCAAGCATTGGGAGAAGGCCAGGCAGCGTCAGCAGGTTGTGCTGGAGCGGATGGCCGCCCTGCACATGATCAGCGAAACGGAGAAGAACAAGGCCATCTCCGAACCCATCTCGCTGAACAGGCAGGCGCAGTCTGCCGCTTACTGAGAATGGGGGCCATCTGCATAACGCCGTAGACCGGGGACGTTTCCCGGCTTTTTTTATGTAGGAGCCCCGGGGGGTTCGTCCATCGGATCGTGCGCCTCTTTCGGTTCGGGGGAGACGGCGCCCAACGTGCGGGTCGTCCGGTTGACCGCTTCGCTCAAGGCATCCTCCAGCACATGGGCGTACTGCATCGTCGTTTCCAGCTTGGAGTGGCCCAACTGCGCCTGAAGCTGGTGCGGATCGGGGTTAAGCCGGAGAAACTGGGTGGCAAAACTGTGCCGCAGCTTGTGAACGGACAGGTCGGGAATGCCAAACGCCTGGGCGTATTTCTTCACCAGCTTCTGCACGGAGCGCACCTCGATCCGGTGGCCGTGCGGTTTGGTGGGAGAGACGGCGAGAAACACCGCCTGTTCCCCCTCGGCCGGGCGATACTTGCTCCTCACCTGCAGGTAGCGCTGCAGGTACTCCTTTCCCCAGTCGCTGAAAAACGGCGCATCTTCCTTTTTCCCTTTGCGCACCATTTTGAGCTGGTTTTTTTCCAGCACCACGTCCGACAGGTTGAGGTTGACGATTTCCGAAACGCGAAACCCACCGGACAGGATCAGGGCGATGATCGCCGCGTCCCGATCGCGGTTCTGGTAATGGTACTGCTGTTTTTTGGTGGTCGTGCAGTGGGCCAGATACCCGTTGTAGACAAAGTCGACGAACTGGTGAATCTCCCCGTCGATCAAAATCTTGGCGCGCATGGCGTGAGCGCGGGCGAGCGGCGTGAGTTCGTCCGCCTCCACCTCGATTTTGGCCATGACGTTGCGGGTGAGGTAGGATTCGCCGTTTTCGTCTTCCGCCAACGATGCCAAATAGTGGAACAGCGACTTCAGGCTGGAGATCTTTCGCTTGATCGTCTGGTCGCTGTACTCCCGGCGGGAGCTGCGCGTGGGCTTGTCCAGCAGGGCGGCCCGCTCGTAGAGGTGGGATTCCTGCAGGTAGAGGATGTAGCTCTCCACGGTCTCCTTTTTCAAGTCGTTCAGCGCTTGCAGCGGAATCTCCTTCATCTCCGCTGCGTCGGTCAAGCCCTCGGCCATCATCCAGCGAAAAAAGAAGGCGAAGTCGCGCAAATACCCCAACAGCGTGGAAGGGGAGTGTTTTTTCGCCTTCTTGTGCTCCACAAACTTTTCCACGTACCAGGGGAACGACGGGATGGTCTGCAGGAGCTGCAGAGCGTCACGCTGCTTGGTCACGGACATGTTCACACCACCATTCTCTCCTTCAATGTTGCCAAGACCAATGATACCGAACATATATTCTAGCAAAAAGGCGAATGGTTGAGAATCCGCCTTTTTGCTAGACTGTAACCGAACAGGAAGAGGGGTCGCCTGGTACGCGCGGGCGGACACAGCAAGGAACGGGGAGATGGACATGAAGCGGATCTGGATGAAACTGGCGCTGGCGTTCATGGCGGTCGGGGCGAGCGGCATACTGATGTCCGCCCTGTTTTCCATAAAAGAAATGGAGATTCATTTTTCCATGTACGTGGACGAAGTGCGGGAACAGCAGCACCGCGACCTCGTCGCCGCCGCCAGGGAAGCCTACAGCATGGACAACGGATGGGGAAAGAGCGCGGATGTTCAGTTGGACGCCGTCTCCCACGTCCTGGGCGTGGAGGTGCTGTTGTACGACCGCGAACAGCGCCTGATCAAACGCTACGGCAACCATCCGTTGTTCCGGCAGGCCGACGCGGTGGAAAAACTGCCCGTGACGTTGGACGGACACGTCGTCGGCTATCTCGCCGTCCGCCGCTATGAGGAGTCTCCGATGCGCGGCGTGGAGGCCCATTTCCGTCAGGCGCACGCGAGCGCCATGTTGTGGACGATGCTGGTCCTGCTGGGCCTGGTCGTGCTGGTCAGCGTCAGCGTGGCCCGGACGATGACCAGACCGCTCGTGCGCATCAGCCGGGCGGCGCTGGATGCGGCGAGAGGGAAGCTGTCCGTGCGCGTGCCGCCGGTGCGGGGAAACGACGAACTGGCCGACCTGGTCGGCTCGTTTAACCACCTGATCGCCAGTCTGGAGCGGCAGGAGGAACTGCGCAAACGGCTCACGTCCGACATCGCCCACGAGCTGCGGACGCCGCTCAATACTCTGCTGGCGCAGACGGAAGGCATGATCGACGGCGTTTGGGAAGCGTCGCCGGAGCACCTGGAAGCGACGCGGGCCGAAGTGCTGCGGCTCATCCGGCTGGTCAGCGATCTGGATCAGGCGATCCGGGCGGAGTCGGGCGTTTTGGAGATGGAGAGCAGACCGCTGGACCTGAGCGACGTGGCGGAAACGACCGCCGATTCGATGAGCGCTGCGTTTGCGAAAAAAGGGGTGGCGCTGGAGAAGCGCCTGAGGACTCGGGCGATGATCGCAGGCGACCGGCAGCGGCTGGGCCAGGTGTTTGCCAACCTGCTGTCCAATGCCCTGAAGCATACGCCGCCGGGGGGACGGGTGAGCATCGAGGTACACAAGTCCGGAGATGACGTCCATGCCGTCGTGAAGGACAGCGGCAGCGGGATTTCGGCTGAGGACCTGCCGCATGTGTTCGAACGATTTTACCGGGGAGACCGCTCCCGCAACCGCGAACGGGGCGGCGCGGGTCTGGGGCTGACGATCGTGAAAGGCATCGTCGAAGCCCATCGGGGAGAGATCCGCATCGACAGCGAACCGGGGGCGGGGACGACGGTGACGATTCGCTTTCCGACCTTGCCCCATGCGGATCGCGGGGGTGACGGGCAGGACAGCGAATCAAACGGGAACGGAAGAGCGTGAAGGGGATGGCCGCCTGGGCGCTGAAGTGTGTTTGCCAATCGGAGTGCGCCAGGTCGCAGCGGAAACCGCAGCCCGATTCGGCAGCAGCCGGTCGGGGCAGCGGTTTTTTGCTTGCCCGAAAAGACTAAATGTGCCGCGGGCAGGGAATGGTAAGCATGCTGCACCGACATGATACCGCTTTCTTTGTTGTCTTTGCCATATGGACATTTTGTGAAAACGATGATATGTTTGTAGGAAAGAGTATTGATTTATTGCTTTTTCCAAACGGATGATACGTCTTTTCCACGAGGACATTTGTACATCGGATTGCGACTTTTCTGGTGAAATCGGATGGTCCGTCGCGGAAAGGTGATTTGGTCGGGAGGGATCTATCTTGGCAAGCAAAGTGTTGGAACAGTTTCTTCACGAGAATTTGGCCGACTTGAAAAGCAAAGGGTTGTACAACGTGATCGACCCCCTGCAAAGCGCAAACGGCCCTGTCATTACCATCGCCGGAAAAGAACTGATCAACCTGTCGTCCAACAACTATCTGGGGTTGGCCACGGACCAGCGCTTGATCGACGCCGCGGTCAAGGCGGCCCAAACGTACGGCGTCGGCGCAGGTGCGGTGCGGACGATCAACGGCACGCTGGAGCTGCACGTCCGGCTGGAAGAAAAGCTGGCCGCTTTCAAGCACACAGAAGCCGCCATCGCCTATCAATCCGGTTTTAACTGCAACATGGCCGCAATCTCCGCCGTCATGGACAAGGACGACGCGATCCTGTCCGACGAACTGAACCACGCGTCCATTATTGACGGCTGCCGGCTGTCCAAGGCGCAGATCATCCGGTTCAACCACTCCGACATCGACGACCTGCGGGCCAAGGCCAAGGAAGCGAAAGAATCGGGCAAATACAAAAAGATCATGGTGATCACCGACGGTGTCTTCTCCATGGACGGCGATATTGCCAAGCTGCCGGAAATCGTCGAGGTGGCGGAAGAGTTCGACCTGATCACCTACGTCGACGACGCGCACGGCTCCGGGGTTCTCGGCAACGGCGCGGGCACGGTCAAGCATTTCGGCCTGTCGGATAAGATCGACTTCCAGATCGGGACACTCTCCAAGGCGATCGGCGTGGTCGGCGGATACGTTGCGGGCCGCAAGGAACTGATCGACTGGCTGAAGGTGCGCTCTCGACCGTTCCTGTTCTCCACGGCGCTGACACCGGCAGACGTGGCGGCCTGCATCGCTGCCATCGACATCCTGCAAAACAGCACGGAACTGCAGGATCGCCTGTGGGAAAACGGCAACTACCTGAAGAACGGCCTGAAAGCGCTGGGCTTCGACATCGGGCACAGCGAGACGCCGATCACCCCCTGCATCATCGGCGACGAACAGCAGACCCAGGAATTCAGCAGACGGCTGTATGAAGCGGGCGTCTACGCGAAAGCGATCGTCTTCCCGACGGTGCCGAGAGGAACGGGGCGGGTGCGCAACATGCCGACGGCCGCCCACACGAAAGAAATGCTTGACCGCGCGTTGGACATCTACGAAAAAGTGGGCAAGGAAATGGGGATTTTGCAATGAAAAGGATACTGATTACCGGGGCCCTGGGACAAATCGGCTCCGAACTCACCATGAAACTGCGCGACGTCTACGGAGCAGACAACGTCATCGCCACCGACATCCGACAGCCGGAGGACAACCCGGTGGTGCAGTCCGGCCCGTTCGCCATCCTGGACGTGATGGATGCCAAGGCCATGTTTGAGCTGGCCCGCACGCACAAGGTGGATACGATCATCCACCTGGCCGCGCTGCTCTCTGCCACGGCGGAGGCCAAGCCGCTCCTGGCCTGGAACCTCAACATGGGCGGGCTGGTCAACGCGCTGGAGGTGGCCCGCGAGCTGAACTGCCAGTTCTTTACGCCCAGCTCCATCGGCGCGTTCGGCCCGACCACGCCGAAAGACAACACGCCGCAGGACACCATTCAGCGGCCGACGACCATGTACGGCGTGAACAAGGTGTCCGGCGAGCTGCTGTGCGACTACTACTTCCACAAGTTTGGCGTCGACACCCGCGGCGTCCGTTTTCCCGGACTGATCTCGTACGTCACGCCGCCGGGCGGGGGCACGACCGACTACGCGGTGGAGATTTACTACGAAGCGATCCGCCGCGGCTCCTATACCTCCTACATCGCCAAGGGGACGTACATGGACATGATGTACATGCCGGACGCGTTGAACGCGATCATTGCGCTGATGGAGGCCGATCCGGCCAAACTGAAGCACCGCAACGCGTTTAACGTCACGGCGATGAGCGTGGAGCCGGAACAGATCGCCGCCGCGATCCGCAAGCACATGCCCGAATTTACGCTGGACTATCAGGTGGACCCGGTGCGCCAGGCGATCGCGGAAAGTTGGCCCAACTCCATCGACGCGTCCGCTGCCCGGGAAGAGTGGGGCTTCAAGGCGGAGTACGATCTGGAGAAGATGACCGAAGACATGCTGGCCAAGCTGCGCGGCAAGCTGCTTCAGGAAATCGGCTGAGCGAGAGGCGTGGGCGTGTGATCGCGACGAGCTGCATGACGAGTGGATGTTTGCAGTGGGATACGGCCATCTGCCTCATTGCCTGACGGAGAAAGAAAAAAGGACAATCTTTCCGATAAAAAACAGCGGCTGTCCGATTCACGGACAGCCGCTTTTCCTGCTGCTTGCTTTTCGTTCTCCATTGAATTTCAACCGGGCGCGGTTCCCTTTGCCGTTACAAGCGGACGTTGTCTCTGACCTGCTGCAGGGTAAACGCGTTGGACACCGCTGTCCAGATATCCGGGACCGGCGCCCCCACGTACCAAAACGCGAACCCGGCCACCGGCCAGTTCAGACTGGTCTCCAGTTTTCGTCCGATGGAACGGCTCTCTTCCATCCAGATGGAGTGCGAAACGCCGTTTTTCCGATAGCTGGCGCGGTACTGACCGAGCGATGGGTCCCAGCGGACGCTCGCGCCGCTGCCGGCGGCCAGCCGGTAGGATTCGGGAATCGTCAGGTCGGTGGAGAGCCATTTTCCGTTCGCCTGATACCAATCACGCGTGTAGAGCGGCAAACCCACGATCAGCTTCCCGGCCGGGACCCGTCCAATCAGTCCCGAGATGCTGTCGGCCAGCCACGGGAGGGAGGAGACGGAACCGGCTTTCGGACCGCTGCTCCAATGCTCTTCATACCCCATCAGCACCAGGTAATCGGCATGTTGGGCCAATGCTGCATAGTCGTAGGGATCGCTCCAGTCACTGCGCAAATCGCGCGGCACGTCGACGGAGACGACCGCTCCCTTTGCATGCAGGGCGGCCGAGAGTTCGCGGACAAACGCAGTGAAGGCGTTCCGGTCATTCGGATCCATGTTTTCAAAGTCGATGTTAATCCCGTCCAGTTGGTACTTCTCGACGAGCGCGGCCAGCTTGTCCACAATGGCGTCCCGCTTGGCCGGGGCCGACAGGGCCTCGTGTGTCGCCTTCGCGTCAAAGCGGTTGCCGAACAGCGCCCACACCCGCTTCCCTTTTTCGTGTGCCCACTGGACGAGGGCAGGATCGGCGGAATCGGATACGGACCCGTCCGGATCCAGAAAGAACCAGCGGGGCGAGAGCGTGTTGACCTCAGAGCCGTTCACCAGGTTAAGAAATTCCTGGGTAGTCGACTGGTACTGCCAGCCGAGGACGACGGGGGGCTTCGCCGGTTGTTTGTCCAGACGCGACAGCATCCGGTGCAGGATGACGGCCGTTTCTTCCCTGCTGAGCGGGTCAGTTGGGCGGAAGTACCCCGCGTAGCCGACCAGCAGCTCGGTCTTGAGCGCTTCGCTGACGTACGGTTGGGCCCACGCCGATATCCGGGAGGAATCGGCGACGGGGAGGCTCGCCGTCCCGCTGGGCTTTGTGCCCAACGCCCGCATGATGATGACGGCCGCTTCCTGGCGGGTGAGCGTCCGATTCGGCGCGAAGGTCGTCACGCTGGTGCCGTTGACGATGCCCAAGGCGGCGGAAGCCTGCACGTCGCCGTAGGCCCAGGCGTATTTCGGCACGTCCGTGTAGGCCTGAATCTGGCTGGAGACGGGGCGGATTCCCAGCGTGCGGTTCAGCAACGCGACGAACTCCGCCCGTTTGACGGGCTGGTGGGGGTGGAAAAAGCCGTCGGGGTCGCCGACAATCACGCCGGCCTGAACCAGCGACAGGATCTGCTCTTCCGCATAGCTGTCGGAAATATCCCGCAGCGGCATGGTTTTGGCCGTCGACGCGGGCACCGCGACGGTCAGGAACAGGAGGGAAACGATCCACAGAAAAGATAGACATGTCATATGTACGTTTGTTTTTCGCATAGATGTACTCTCTCAAATTGTCAATGTTTTTGCGCGAGACCAGTCACATCCAGTGTAAAGGGAACCATTCGCACTTTCATCGCTTAATTTCTGGAAGTAGAATGAAATCATGAAAATTCGATGCACATTCCGGTCTTTTCTCTGTGAACGGGTATGGTATCATGGAAATACGCCTGCCAGAACGTGAGGAAGGAAAAGGAAGGAACGAGGATATGGAACAGGTGATCATCATCGGAGCCGGACCGTGCGGATTGGCGGCGGCGGTGGAATGCAAGCGGGCGGGGATCGACCCGCTGCTGATCGAAAAAGGGCCGCTGGTCAATTCCATCTACCGGTATCCGACGTACATGATTTTTCACAGCACGCCGGAGCTGCTGGAGATCGGCGACATTCCGTTTACCACGGCCAATGAAAAGCCGACCAGACTGGAAGCGCTCAACTACTACCGGTTGGTGGCGTCCCGAAACGACCTGCGCGTCCGCTGCTACGAGACCGTGACGGCGGCGGAGCGGACGGAGGACGGGTTTCGACTGACGACCGTCGACCGGTTTCAGGCGGTGAAGACGTATGAGTGCCGCCGCTTGATCATCGCCACCGGCTATTTTGACAACCCCAACCGGTTGGGCGTGCCGGGCGAGAATCTGCCAAAAGTCTCGTCGTTTTACAAGGAAGCCCACCCGTATAGCGGGATGAAAGTGGCGGTCGTCGGCGGCAACAACTCGGCGGTGGACGCCGCCCTGGAGCTGGAGCGGGCGGGAGCCGACGTGACCGTGATTTGCCGCAAGCCGCAACTGTCCGACCACGTCAAGGCGTGGACGCGCCCCGTGTTTGAAAGCATGGCGCAGAAAGGGCGGATTCGCATTCTCTACGAAGCGACCGTTCAGGCCATCACGGAGCGGGAAGTGCTGGTGCGGCAAGGGGAAAAAACGCTCACGCTGGAAAACGACTTCGTCTTCTCGCTGATCGGGTTCCGGCCCGACCGGTCACTGCTGCACGCCCTGGGAGGGAAGACCGACCCCGAAAGCGGCGTGCCCGTACACGATCCCGAGACGATGGAGACCAATGTTCCCGGTCTCTACATCGCCGGCGTGATCGCCTCCGGCCACCATGCCAACGCCATCTTCATCGAGAACGGCCGCTTTCACGGCAAGCTGATCGCCCGCCACCTGGCCGGTCAGCTCCGATCCGAGGGGTGAGCGAAAAAAGACAACGCGCCCTTGCAGCGAAGGGCGAACGTTGTCTTTTTCTTTCGTCTCGACGGTCTTTGGCCGCTTACATCGTCCACTGAAGCTGACGGCCGCCGATCACGTGGTAGTGGATGTGAAAAACGGTCTGCTGGCCGTGCTTGCCGACGTTGGTGACGACGCGGAATCCGTCCTGGCTCACGCCGGTCAGCTCGGCCACCTTTTGCAGCCCCAGGTGCAGGTGGCCGATCAGCTCCTTGTCTTCCGGCTGAATCTCCATCAGCGAGGTGATGTGTTTCTTCGGGATGACCACCACATGCACCGGCGCGATCGGATTGATGTCGTGAAACGCCAGGATGCGATCGTCCTCGTATACCTTTTTCGATGGCAGCTCTCCCTTTACGATCTTGCAAAAAATGCAGTCCATTGCGGCATCCTTCCTTTTTATCGGGTTTCTCCTACGGATGACATTCGCCATAAATATGCCGTTTCCTGTCGGGAGGAGACCGCGTGTAAGCGTTTTTACCTTGCAATATTCCCCCATTTGGTTATAATGAAAGTGGGAAGTTCATCGATGCTTGCGGGAATGCACACATTTCTGGCACATCCTGGCTTCTCATCTTTTTATGGCGGGATTGATAACTGGTACGAAAATGCTAAGTATTAACCCACCATAAAACAGCTTGAGCGCTTTTTTGCAGGCGCGGGTTGTTTTATGGTGGGTTTTTTGCTGCAGAGGAGGAACCATGGAACAGAAAACAGTGCGATTTCAATTGAACGGTGAGGTCCACGAGGCCAAAGAAGGAACCCGCATCCTGGACTACATGCTGGAGAACGGGATCGAACATCCGCACATCTGTTATTCGCCGGTGTTGGGGCCGATTCAGAGCTGCGACACCTGTATGTGCGAGATCGACGGCAAGATCATGCGCGCCTGCTCCACGACGATCACGGAAGGCATGAACATCCAGAGCGCATCCGCCCGTGCCCGCGCCGCCCAGCTGGAAGCGATGGACCGGGTGCTGGAAAACCACATGCTGTACTGCACGGTGTGCGACAACAACAACGGAAACTGCCGCGTGCACAACACCACGGAACTCCTGCACGTGGAGCATCAGAGCCGTCCGTTCCGGGAAAAAGGGTACGAAGTGGACATGTCCCACCCGTTTTACCGCTACGATCCCAACCAGTGCATTCTGTGCGGACGCTGCGTCGAGGTGTGTCAGGACCTGCAGGTGAACGAAACGCTGACCATCGACTGGGCGCGGGATATGCCGCGGGTCATCTGGGACGACGACAAGCCGATCAACGAGTCGTCCTGCGTCTCGTGCGGCCAGTGCGTCACCGTATGCCCGTGCAACGCGCTGATGGAGAAGTCGATGCTGGGCGAAGCGGGATTCATGACCGGCCTGGACAAAGACCTGCTCAATCCGATGATCGATCTGGTCAAGGAAGTGGAGCCGGGCTATGGCAGCATCATGGCCATTTCCGAAATCGAAGCGGCCATGCGCGAGACCCGCACGAAGAAGACCAAGACGGTCTGCACGTTCTGCGGGGTGGGCTGTACGTTTGAAGTGTGGACGAAAGGACGCCAGATTTTGAAAATTGAACCGACGGAAGACGCGCCGGTCAACAGCGTCTCCACGTGCGTCAAAGGCAAGTTCGGCTGGGATTTTGTCAACAGCGACCAGCGCCTGACCACGCCGCTGATCCGCAGAGGGGACGAATTCGTTCCGGCGAGCTGGGACGAGGCTCTCACGCTGATCGCCGAGAAGATGGGAGCGATCAAGCAAACGTATGGCGGCAGCGCGCTCGGCTTCATCAGTTCGTCCAAGACGACCAACGAGGAAGCGTACCTGATGCAGAAGCTGGCCCGTCAGGTATTTGAAACCAACAACGTGGACAACTGTGCCCGTTACTGTCAGACGCCAGCTTCAGACGGGCTGATGAACACGGTGGGTATTGGCGGTGACTCCGGCACGATCAAGGACATCGCATCCGCTGGATTGGTGATCATTGTCGGAGCCAACCCGGCAGAGGGGCACCCGGTGCTTGCGACCCGCATCAAACGGGCGAAGAAGCTGCACGGCCAGAAACTGATCGTCTCCGATCTGCGCAAGCATGAGATGGCGGAACGCTCCGACCTGTTCCTGCATCCGCGGCAGGGGACGGACTTCGTCTGGATCACCGCTGTGGCCAAGTACATCATCGACCAGGGCTGGCACGACGAAGCCTTTATCAAGGCCCGCGTGAACAACTACGAAGAGTTCCAGGCGCATGTGGAAAAATACACGCTGGACTATGCGGAAGAGGTGACCGGCATCCCGAAGGAGCAGCTCATCAAAGCCGCCACGATGATTCACGAAGCGGACGGCACGTGCGTGCTGTGGGGAATGGGCGTGACGCAGAACATCGCCGGATCGCACACCTCCATGGCGATCGCCAACCTGCTTTTGATCACCGGCAACTTCGGCCGTCCGGGCGCGGGCGCGTATCCGCTGCGCGGCCACAACAACGTGCAGGGCACCTGCGACATGGGGGCGCTGCCCAGCTTCCTGCCGGGATATCAGAGCGTCAAAGATGACGTGGCCCGGAAGCGGTTTGAACACGCATACGGCGTCGCCATTTCCAGCGAGCCGGGTCTGACCAGCATTCAAATGGTGGAAGCGATCGGAAAAGGCACGCTGAAAGCGATGTACGTGATGGGCGAAGACATGGCCTGGGTGGATTCCAACTCCAACCACGTCCAGGACATGCTGAGCCAACTGGAGTTCTTCGTCGTACAGGACGTCTTTTTCACCAAGACGGCCCAGTTTGCCGACGTGATTCTGCCGGCCGCGCCGTCTCTCGAAAAGGAAGGGACGTTTACCAATACGGAGCGCCGCATTCAGCGTCTGTACCAGGTGTTTGAACCGCTTGGGGAGTCCAAGCCGGACTGGTGGATCATTCAGGAAATTGCCAAGAGGATGGGCTTCGATTGGAACTACAGCCATCCGGGCGAAGTGATGGACGAAATCGCCTCGCTCACGCCGTTTTTCGCCGGCGTCTCCTACGATCGCCTGGAAGGCTGGAACAGCCTGGTGTGGCCGGTTCACCCGGATGGAACGGACGAACCGCTTCTCTACAAGGAGCGCTTCAACTTCCCGGACGGACGGGCGCGCTTGTCGCTGGTGGATTACGTGCCGCCGGTCGAATATCCGGCGGAATTTGACCTCGTCGTCAACAACGGCCGGATGCTGGAACATTTCCACGAGGGCAACTTGACGGACAAATCTTCAGGCATCAAGTACAAGGTGCCGGACGTCTTCGTCGAGGTGTCGCCGGAGCTGGCCCGCGAACGCGGCATCAAGGACGGCACGCTGGTCCGCCTGGTGTCCCCGTACGGCGCGATCAGGCTGCGGGCGGTGGTCACCGATCGCGTCCAAGGCAAGGAACTGTTTGTCCCGATGCACTCCGCCAGCCACGAAAACGCGATCAACATCCTGACCGGCAACGCCGTGGACGTGCGGACGCAGACCCCGGCCTACAAGCAGGCCAAGGTGCGCATGGAAATCCTCGAACGGGACGGGGAAAATCCGCTGCCGAGGTACAATCCGCGCTACGCCAAGCGCAACCCGCAGTTGGGCGTGCAGGTGGAACGCAAATGGGCGCGCAGCGACTACGAGCCCATCGCTGATGTCAATGTGGCAGGAGGTGCGCAATAATGGCGAAACCGACAACCAAGATCGTGCGTCCCGTGCTCACCGAAGCGGAAAAGCAGGCGCAGGCGCTGGAGCAGGTGAAACAGGATGCGGCGCAGCACGCGGAAGGCATCCGCGAAGCGCTGAAACTGCTGCAGGAACTGCACGACAGCGGGATCCTGGAGGCGCTGAAGTCGCTGCTCGAAGCCAAGGAAAAGGTGGCCAAGATCGCCGTGGGCCAACTGCTTCGCCCGCCCGTCACCAACTCGATCAACAACGCGATGGCGGTGGCCGAAGCCCTGTCGGAAATCGAGCCGGACATGACCAAAAAGCTGGTCGGCAGTCTGGTCCAAGGGCTGCAGCAGGCCAAGGAGGGGCTCGAACAGGACAGCAAAGTGGGCCTGTTCGATCTGGTCAGAGCGCTGCAGGACCCTGACATCAACCGGGCGATCGGCTTCGGCCTCAACCTGTTGAAAGGCATGGGGCAAGGATTGAAAGAATAGCGGCAAGAGCCGGCCGGAAACGTGGTGATTCGGTGACCAGACGTGTGGAACATGAATTCAGCATGCTCGTACGCGAGATTCGCAAGGAATACGTGGGCAGCGGCCCGCAGCAGATCCGGACGCGCTTTGTGGGCCAGTGGGCCATCACCGAGATGAACGGCAACTTGACCGACGTGGAGAAGTGGATGATCGACTCGAATGAGGGCCGGCGCATGATCCATGAGACGAGAACGAAAATGGTCAAAGACATTTACAAACATGCCGAGGTGGTCAAGAAACTGGAAACCCTGGTCAACGCGAAACTGGTGACCCTGTTTGCGGACATCAACCTGGAGAACGATGTCGCGATCACGGTGTTCGTGTTTGACCGGGACATCCAGTTCGGTACCCGTTCGTCCGCCCGTTCGCCGGCGTCCCGGCGAACGTCCGCGGGCTTCCCGTAATCCCGCTCTCCGGGAGAATGCGGCCGCGTCTGCATCCAGTCTGGATGTGGACGCGGCTTTTTTTTGTCCGTGCAACTTTTTGGGTGCGTACAATCAGCATGTCGGCCGCGCAGCGGCCTCGTCTGCTTATCCGCCGCCCTTTTGGGAAACGATGAGACAGGAAGAAGGCGGGCGTCTCCATAATCTCTTCACGATGTTTTGCTACCATCGGAACGGAGACAGAGCAGAAGGAGGAATTCACGGTGAAGCGAAAAATAATGCTCGGCGCGGCTGGAGCGGTCATTCTCGCCGCCCTGGCGGTTGGGGTTTTTCTCAACGGCAACGACAGCGGGACACGCGCGCATGCCCAATACATGGCAGAGCCCGTCGTCACGCAGGAAAACGGCAGGACCGTGCGCAGCTTTGAACTGGTTGCGAAGGAAGCGGACTGGCCGTTGTCCGCGGACAAAATGGTGCGCGTCTGGGCGTACAACGGCGTCGTCCCCGGAAGCCAGATCCGGGCAAAAGTGGGCGACGTCATTCGCGTCACACTGAAAAACGAGCTGGCGGAGCCCACCAGCATTCACTGGCACGGGTATCCGGTGCCCAACGGCATGGACGGCATCCCCGGCATTACGCAAAACGCGGTGAGACCGGGCGAGACGTTTACCTACGAGTTTGAAGCGACCGTCCCCGGCACGTACTGGTACCATTCCCACCAGGACAGCGCCAACCAGGTGGATCGCGGCCTGTACGGCACATTGGTGGTGGAGGAAAAAGAGGAGCAAGGGGTGCAGCGCGACTACACGCTGGTCCTGGACGAGTGGAACACGGCAGCGCTCCAGGGAGGCGGCACGGATCACGGCGGCATGAACCACGGCCAGTCGAACCCGGGCAGGGCGGACATGTCCAGCATGAGCCACGGCAATATGAATCACGGCAGCATGAGCGTCCCCCACGTGGATCACGGCCACATGGGCATGGCCAGCGGGAACGGCGGCACCATGTCCCACGGAACTCATGGAAGCGGCTCCGCTGCCGAAGGGACGCCGGGAACAGGGATGGCGCCGGGGGCTATGCACGACCGGATGATGCGGGAGATGTACACGACCTTTACCGTCAACGGCAAAAGCGGAGCGGCGATTGAACCGCTGGAAGTGGCCAAGGGGGAACGCGTCCGCCTGCGCTTTGTCAACGCCGGCTTCCAGAGCCATGTGATTCATCTGCACGGCCAGGAGTACGCCATCGTCAGCACCGACGGGCAGTCGATTCAGGAGCCGCCGATGGTCAAGGACCGCCCGTTCACAATCGCTCCCGGAGAGCGGTATGACGTGGAGTTTGTCGCCCATGCGGACAGCGACTGGGTCATCGAGAGCCATGACGAAAGCGACGCGGCCAGGCAAATGGTCATTCCCGTCAAGGTAAAAGGCGGGAAGGCCGACAGCCAAGCCGCAGCGGACACCGTCAAGGCGGAGCCTGTCGACATCGCCGGGTACGGCCAGGCGGGCGGCGGTGCGTTCGACCTGTCGATGACGTACGATGTGGAGTACCGGATGGAGCTGGGCGAAACCATGGGCAGGGACGGCATGGAGCCGCTCTTTACGATCAACGGCCGGACCTATCCGGACATCAAGCCGCTCCAGGTAAAACCGGGGGACAAGGTAAAAGTGACGCTGGTCAACAAGGGCTCTTCCGATCATCCGATGCACCTGCACGGCCACTTTTTCCAGGTGCTCAGCAGAAACGGAACGCCTCTGTCTGGTGCCCCGCTGATGAAGGATACGCTGAATGTGAAACCGGGCGAATCGTACGTGGTGGCGTTCGCAGCGGACAATCCCGGCGAGTGGATGTTCCACTGCCACGATCTGCACCACGCGGCAGCCGGCATGGTCTCCACCGTGCACTACGAAGGATCACCGAAATTCGTGGAAGATCCCGCTGTCGGCAACAACCCCCATTGAATCTCCGAGCGCGTCCCGGGGCACCGCCCTCTGGGGCGCGTCGGCTGTGAAAAGCTCACGACACCATCCGATGGAGGCAAACGTCATGGCGACCATCCTGATCGTGGACGATGAACCGCAGATTGTGGACATTCTCTCATCCTATCTGCAAAAAGACGGCTATCACGTGATCACCGCCGCGAATGGCAATGACGCGCTGGAGCTGGCTGCGGGCGGCCAGCTCGACCTGATCATCCTGGACCTGATGCTTCCTGATATCAGCGGGGAGGAGGTTTGCGGCCGCATTCGCCGCGAATCTCGCGTGCCGATCCTGATGCTGACGGCCAAAAGCGGCGAATCGGACCGGATCACCGGACTGGAGATCGGTGCCGACGACTACCTGGTCAAGCCGTTCAGCCCGCGGGAGCTGGTCGCGCGGGTTCGGGCCATCCTGCGCCGGGTGGGGGATTTTCAGTCGCTCACCGATCGGATCGAGATCGGGGACCTGGTTGTCTCCCTGCGGGAAAAGCGCGTGCAGAAACAGGGAGTGACCGTGGAGCTGACCCCCAGTGAATACCGGCTGTTGACCACGCTGATCCGCCATCCGGGGCGAACCTGGACGCGCGAGGAGCTGGTCGAGGAGGTGCTGGGAATGGATTTTGACGGGTACGACCGGACCATCGACACCCACGTGAAAAATCTGCGCCACAAACTGGAAGACGATCCCAAGCGGCCGGAATACATAAAAACCGTATACGGAGTGGGGTACCGATTTGACACGCCGGCCAAAGAGCGCTGAACCGGTGATCGGCCAGCCTCCTTTTTACCGTTCCCGACGACGAGACCGGCCTCGGCCGGAAACTGCGACAACACGGGGGCAGGTTTCGAAACCGCGAAACAGAAGCCTTCCCCCCTCCCAAACCACCCTAGCCAAAAGGAACTAGGCGCATAGACAGGGAAACTTTTGACGAAAATGAACAAATATGGGAAGTAATTCCCGAGAAAAAAGACAGGCCAGCCTTTATGATTAGGATAGACTTACAGAATTTTCTGACACCAACAAACCAACACAGAGAGGGGGACGCAGGAATCAAGAGGGTTTTGCGACGGGGTGAAAGCGAATATCGCTCCTTCATCCGTTCACAGGCGATTGGCACTACGTTCAAAAACATGAGGTGATGCTGTTGAAACCCATCCGCTGGTCGATGCTTCTTTTGTCACTGGCGCTCCTGGGCACCATGACCGTGGCGGGAGCGGCCGCCCCCGGATTTGCCAAGGAAAAGCCGAACGGCCGCAGCGTCCAGACGGGCATCGAGGTGCTGCTTGACAATCCGGAGCTGGTAAAAGGAAAAAAAGTGGGGCTGATCACCAATCCGACCGGCGTCACCAGCGACCTGACGCACGACGTCGATGCCCTGCTGGCCAAAAAGGTGAACCTGGTGGCCGTCTACGGGCCGGAGCACGGCATTCGCGGGACGGAACAGGCCGGTTCGGCGCCCGGCACCTACGAAGACCCGAAAACGGGGCTGCCGTTTTACAATCTGTACGACAAGTCGCCGGAAGAGATCGCGCCGCTGTTTCGGGATGTGGATGTCGTCCTGTTTGACATCCAGGACGTCGGCTCCCGATTCTACACGTACATATCGACCATGGCGTACGCGATGAAAGCGGCGGCATTGGAGAACAAGCCGTTCATCGTGCTGGACAGACCCAACCCGATCGGCGGGGAAAAAGTGGAGGGACCTGTACTCGAGCCCGGTTACGAATCGTTTGTCGGGATCTATCCCATCCCCATCCGCCACGGTATGACCGTGGGGGAACTGGCCATGCTGTTTAACGAACGGTATCTGAAAAAGGAGATCGGGAAAAAGGCGGATCTTACGGTCGTGAAGATGAAAGGCTGGAAGCGGGACATGTGGTATGACGAAACGGGCCTTCCCTGGGTACTGCCTTCCCCCAACATGCCGACGGTGGAGACGGCGGCGGTCTATCCGGGAAACTGTCTGTTCGAAGCGACCAACCTCTCCGAAGGCCGGGGAACGACGCGGCCGTTTGAACTGATCGGCGCGCCGTACATCAAGGCATGGGAGCTGGCCGACCGGATGAATGCGCTCCGTCTGCCCGGCGTCAGCTTCCGCGAGGCGTATTTCAACCCGACGTTTTCCAAGCACGCGGGCAAGAATGTCGGCGGGCTGCAGGTATACGTGACCGACCGGGACAAGTACGACCCCGTTCACACCGCCCTCTCCATCATCGCGGAAGTAAAAGCCCTGTATCCGGACGACTTCGCCTGGAGAACCGACAATTGGATCGACAAGCTGACAGGATCGGACAAGGTCCGCAAGGCGATGGACGCGGGCACGCCTGTCGACGCGATCGTCAAAGCGTGGCAGGAGGAATTGGAAGCATTCAAGAAACTGCGCAAGTCCTATCTGCTCTACCACTAGGGAGGAGAAGAGAATGAACCAACGCGCCGCAATGATTGGACTCTGCGTCTGCTTGTCATGGGGAGCGGTCTTTCTGCCGACCGCCGCGGCCAAACACGGCGACGGCGAGTCGTCGGCAATGGAAGCGCAGGAAAAAAAGACGAAGCCTGTCAAGCACCCGCTGTCCCATCCCTGGGACAAACCCGGCCGGTCCTCCGGCAGCCTGCATCCGGGAACGCCTGCAGCCGCAGGGATGACGCCTGCGCCGTTGGGAGAAATCGACTCGTTCATCGAGTCGGCGATCCACGACGGCGTGATGCCGGGCGCGGTCGTGCTCATCGCCAGACGCGGGGTGATTGTCAAGGAACAGGCGTATGGCCATGCCGCCCGCTACGCCGACGACGGGGGGACCTTGCTGGACCTACCGGTCGCGATGCGGACGGACACCCTCTTTGACCTGGCGTCGATCAGCAAGCTGTTCACCTCCACCGCCGTCATGCAGCTCCATGAACAAGGGCTGTTCCAACTGGATGATCCGGTGGCCAGGTACATTCCGGCGTTTGCGGAAAACGGCAAGGACGCGGTGACCATCCGACAGCTCTTGACCCATACCTCCGGGTTTGAACCGTTCATTCCCCTGTACACGATGGGGAACAGCCGGGAAGAGCGGCTGGAGATCGTCTTTCGCCATCCCCTTGTCAACAAACCGGGCAGCGCGTACGTCTACAGCGATCTCAACCTGATCACGCTGGGGGCGTTGGTGGAGAAGCTGAGCGGCCAGCGCCTGGACGAATACGTCCGCGATCACATCACGAAGCCCCTGCGCATGATGGATACGATGTACAATCCGCCCGAGAGCCTGAAGAAACGGACGGCGGCGACGGAGTACCAGCCCTGGACAAACCGGGAACTGGTCTGGGGACAGGTCCATGACGAAAACGCCTGGGCGCTGGACGGCGTCGCCGGGCACGCCGGGGTGTTCAGCACCGCCCGTGATCTGGCTGTCTTTGCGCAGATGATGCTCAACGGCGGCACCTACGGCGGAAAGCGGATTTTGTCCAAAAAATCGGTGGAGCTGATGACGGAAAACCAGATTCCGGAATTACCCGGTGACGACCACGGACTCGGCTGGGAGCTGAACCAGGGCTGGTACATGGACGCGCTGGGCGACAGCCGGACCATGGGGCATACCGGCTACACCGGCACGTCGATGGTCGTCAGTCCCAACAACGAAACGATCTGCATCGTGCTGACCAACCGCGTCCATCCCACCCGCAACACCGTCTCCACCAACCCGGTTCGCCGGGGAGTCGCCCGGCTGGCGGCGCTGGCGATACCGGTGGACCTGCCCGGCAAGGAAGGGGCCTGGTTTGCAGGTACAGGCGACGAGCTGGACAACACATTGACGGCAAAGACCGATCTGCCGGAAGGGGGAACCCTGACGTTTGACACCTGGTACCGGATCGAAAACGAGAGCGACTACGGCCATGTGGAAGCGTCAGCGGACGGCGAGCATTGGACGGAAGTGGGGAGCGCGCTTACCGGCGAAGGCGACTGGCAGACGGTCACGTGGCAGCTTCCCGTGGGTACGGAACAGGTCCGGTTCCGCTACGCCACCGATCCCAGCGTGAACGGCCGGGGCTGGTATGTGCAGCACCCGTCCATCGCCGACCCGTCCGGCAAGCCGGTGAAGGCTGTCTGGAACCCGCAAGGCTGGTCGTACGAAGGCAAAAACAGGGGGAGATAATCGTGGATCACAAAAAACGTACAGGATTGGCATCTTTCTTTGCGTTGGTGCTGCTGTTCTGCCAGGCAATGGTTACCGCAGGCGCGGCGCCTGCGACTTCAGCGGCGTCTGCGACAGCGGCGGACAAGGCCGGCGTCACCGATTTGATCATCAGCCTGAACATCCCCGAGGCGGAAGCGGTCGTGTCGGGCAAGACGCTGCGGCTTCAGGCGCTGCATCTGTACGCGGACGGCCATTTTGAGCAGACTACGCAGCATTTGAGGTGGCAGTCCTCCAACAAAAACGTGGCCGCTGTCGACGCGCAGGGCACCGTCACGTTTGCCGGCCACAACGGCAGAACCTTCATCTCCGTAACCGACGGCAGATTCGAGGACCGCATCGCCCTCGATTACAAGGAAAAAGGGGAGCCGCAGGTACAGGCCGTCAAGCAGAAAGGGAAGCGGTACGACGTCATCGGCAGAGCGATAGCCGGCATGACACTGGAAGAAAAAGTGGGCCAGATGATGATGCCCGACTTCCGCAAGTGGAACGGCGCAGACGTGACCCGCATGCTGCCGGAAATCGAGGCGCTGGTGAAGAAGTACCACATCGGCGGCGTCATTCTGTTCCGGGAAAACGTGGTGGACACCGCGCAAACGGTGCGCCTTGTCCACGACTACCAGCAGGCGGCGGAAAAATTCGGGCTGCTCGTGACGATCGACCAGGAGGGAGGCATCGTGACCCGTCTGCAGCAGGGCACCGACACGCCGGGGAACATGGCTCTCGGTGCCGCCCGTTCCACGGAACTGGCCTATCAGGTGGGCAGCGTCATCGGCAGGGAGCTTGCCGCCCTGGGCATCAACACCAACTTCGCTCCGGTCATGGACGTCAACAACAACCCGGACAATCCGGTGATCGGCGTGAGGTCGTTCGGTGAAGATCCCAAGCTCGTGGCCGACCTGGGCGTTGCCTACATCAAAGGGCTGCAGCAAAGCGGCGTCGCCGCCACGGCCAAACACTTTCCGGGCCACGGCGACACGGCTGTCGATTCCCACTTGGGACTGCCGGAGGTTCCCCACGACAAGGAACGGCTGATGAACGTGGAGCTGTACCCGTTCAAGCAGGCGATGGAGGCGGGCGTGGACGCGATCATGACGGCACATGTCACCTTTCCAAAGATCGACGACACCAAAGCCGTCTCCCGCAAAGACGGAACGGAAATATCACTGCCCGCCACCCTGTCGCCCAAAGTGATCACCGGGCTGATCCGCGACGAGCTGGGCTTTGACGGCGTAGTCTCCACCGACGCGATGAACATGCAGGCGATCGCTGACCACTTTGGTCCGGTGGACGCGGCCATCCGCGCCGTGCAGGCGGGCGTGGACATCGTGTTGATGCCGATCGGCCTGGAAGAAGTAACCAACGGCGTCCTAAAAGCCGTCCGCGACGGCACGATCAGCGAAAAGCGGATCGACCAGTCCGTCCGCCGGATTTTTACCTTGAAAGTAAAACGGGGAATTGTGAAAGCCGAGCAGCCCGCTGATGTAAACGACCAGATCGCCCGTGCCATCGCGGTGGTCGGCTCGGCGGAGCACAAGCGGGTGGAAGCGGAAGCGGCCGCTCGTTCCGTGACTCTGGTCAAGAACGACGGGGTGCTGCCGCTCAATATGGACGAGGGCGCGAGCATCGCGGTGGTGGGGACCACGTACATCGACAGCCTGGCCGATGCCGTCAGGAAGCATCATGCCAACACCGTCACGATCAAGGTGGCAAACGATGCGCTCACCGACGAACAGCGAAAGCAGGTGGAAGCGGCGGACGCCGTGATCATCGGCTCCTACACGTTCGACGTCAAAGGAAGATCCCCGGACAACCCGCTGATGAAACTGTATCGGGAGATCAGCCAGCAAGCGGACACACCCGTGATCGGCGTCGGCATCCGCAATCCGTACGACATCATGGCGTACCCGGAAGCGGATGCCTACCTGGCCCAATACGGCTTTCGCACCGCCAGCTTTCAAGCGACGGCGGACACGATATTCGGCCAAAACGAGCCGACGGGAACACTGCCGGTCACCATTCCGGACGGGAAAGGAGGCACCCTGTACCCGTTCGGTCACGGTCTGGGATACGGCAGGTAAATCTCCGTTTCGAAATGGGAAGAGGCCCGATTCGCTTTCGAGTCGGGCTTTTTCTTAGGGTTCCCATATGGATCGGTCCCGTTTCCGTTGGTATAATATGGTTGGTTTGCGAAAAGACGCTGAGCATGTTCGTTGCAACCCAGGGGGGAATGTGAAAGGTGAACGGTAACAGACGAACAGGGGTCATCCTTCTGGTCCTTCTGCTTCTTATCCTGTTTGCGGTGAAGCGATGGGACCAACCAGGCGATCAGAAGGTGATCAAAGTCGACAGTTGGGAGGAAGTAAAGCGGTATCAATATGCGAAGACCCCTGGGCTGAAACGGGCGGAAGAATTGCATCTCGTCCGCACCTTTGACACCAAGATCCACGTTCCCGGAACCGGCCGCACGTTGTCGATCGACGAGATCTGGTACAACAGCAAACATGTCTTTTTCTTTACCAGTATCGATGTGCCCTCCGGATTTCTGGGCGCTGTTCCCAACGAGAGAGAGGTACCGATTGTCTCGTTTCAGATGGGACTGCCGGGGGACAAACCGGGAGGACCGGACCATCCGCTCTATACCTTGAACTGGATGCCGAATGAAGGTGTCATTCACAACGGGCGGTTTTACAATCGGGCGACCACCAACCCGCTGTACAAGGATGGGATGTCCGACGTTTTGCCCCAGGTCGACGAGATCGTGCTGCGGGATGTGTCCGTGAGCATCGGCGGACAAACCATTCCGCTGCCCGACGTCACCCTCCCGATCCGTTTTGACGTTCGCCAGGAGGTGACGGTATCGGTACCGTTGAAGCAGGAACTGCGCCCGATGGACCGCACGATCGCGCTGGAGTCCTTGGAACTGGGCACGACAGTCAACCGGCTGTACTTTCGCTTCCGCTCCCCGGATCGGAGCGAGCAGTTGAACCATCTGTCCTTTACCCTTCGTTCCGACAAGGGAGAGGTGCGCGACTCCAACCTGAGTCGGATCGAAGCGGGGCCAAACGGGCGGCATTACGTCGAATTTGAACCGTTTGACAAACAGCCGGCAAAGCTGGAGCTTACGCTGCATTCTCTCTGGCTCGCGGGAGACGACCGGATCCGCTTTTCGTTTGATTCCGGAACATACAGCCGCCACGTGAAAAACGAAACAGACTCCTACCGTGAAAAAGTAGGGCAGCACATCGCCACGATTAAAAACACCGATATTTATCTGGATGAACTGTACTACGACGACAGGGGCATTTCCTTTTCCGTTCGCTATGAGGACAAAGAAGCGGGAAAGGTACCCCGTCTTCATCTGATTCCCGAAACTCCAAACGACGCAGAAATGGGAAACAATCGGAAACTGCCGCTGACGGTGACGGCGACAAACGAGCGGGGCGAGCCCGGTGAATACGGGCAGAGAGGCAGCAGCAGCGAGGGCACCTTCGACATGTTTCTGGACGCGAAATTCGTGCAGGCCTCCAAGCGTATTGACGTAACCGTCGACCGGCTGCTGTACGAGATTGCGGGGGAGTGGAAAGCAGCATGTGAGGTGCCGAAAGGAGAGTAACCGTCCCCGGGAACGCTTGCTGTTACGGCAAGCGTTTTTGTTTGCGGTCGAGCAACGTTACGTATTGTCCGCCTGGAATAGACAGTTGTCTTTTTCACGTTAATCGCGTAATCTAAGAGAAGACATCGGGGCCATTCGTCCGGCCGCGGCATCTGCCGCTACCGCGCAATGCCGGGAGGGAGGCTTCCTCTTTCACGGCCGGGTCGGGACCGCGGAAACACGACATGCGCGAAAAAAAAGAGAGAACCAGGAGAGATCACCTCTCATGCGGGATAGGAGGATCAGGAGATGAAGGTTGCAAAATTCGGGGGAACTTCGCTGGCCAATGCCGAGCAGATCAGGAAAGTGTGCCAGATTGTGAGAGCGGACAAGGAGCGGCGGATCGTTGTCGTCTCGGCGCCGGGAAAACGGCATCCATCGGACACGAAAGTGACGGACCTGTTGATCGCCTATGCCCAACGCCGCCTGAACGAAGGCGAAGCGGCAAGCGAAAAGCAGGCCGTCATCAACCGGTTTGTGGAGATCATGGAGGGATTGGAGCTGCCTGCACAGCTCTCCCGGGAGATCGTCGCCGAGCTGGAGGAGAGCCTTGCCGCGACGCCCGCCGATCAGCCCGACCGCTTTGTGGACGCCGTCAAAGCGGCAGGGGAAGACACCTGCGCCAAGCTGGTTGCGGCGTACCTGCGCCAGCTTGGCGAGCAGGCGGAGTACGTCAATCCGCGGGAAGCCGGGCTGTACGTGACGGATGAGGCCGGCAACGCCCAGGTGCTCCCCGAGGCATACGACCGGCTGCAGTCTTTGCGCCAGCGACAGGGCATCGTCGTGTTTCCCGGGTTCTTTGGGTATACGCCGGACGGGGTTCTTGTTACGTTTTCCCGGGGCGGTTCGGACATAACGGGTTCCATCCTGGCCGCCGCCGTGAAGGCTGACCTGTACGAGAACTTTACCGACGTGGATTCGGTCTACGCGGTAAACCCCAACCTGATCGCCAATCCGAAAGAAATCCGCGTCATCACCTATCGGGAAATGCGCGAGCTGGCCTATTCCGGCTTTACCGTCTTCCACGAAGAGGCGCTGCTGCCCGCATTCCGCGCAGGCATTCCGGTCTGCATCAAAAATACGAACAATCCCGCCGCGCCGGGGACCAAGATCGTGTCGGGCAGGGAAACGAAAGACGCGCCGGTGGCCGGCATCGCCAGCGACAAAGGCTTTTGCAGCATCTACGTGAGCAAATACCTGATGAACCGGGAGATCGGCTTTGGCCGCAGACTGCTGCAAATCCTGGAGGAGGAAGGCATCTCGTACGAACACACGCCATCCGGCATTGACAACATCTCCGTCATTTTGCGGGAACGATTCTTTGACGAGAAGACGGAGTCGCGGGTCATCAAGCGGATCATGGACGAACTGCATGTGGATGAAGTCTCCGTCGAACGAAATCTGGCCTTGGTCATGATCGTCGGAGAGGGGATGAGGCGTTCCGTCGGGGTGTGCGCCAGAGCCACCGCCGCCCTGGCAAACGCGAGGGTCAACCTGGAGATGATCAATCAGGGATCGTCCGAAGTGAGCATGATCTTTGGCGTCAAGGCGGCCGATGCCGACAAGGCGGTTCTGGCGCTCTACCAGGAGTTTTTCACGGCGCAGAGCACTTTCCCGCAGCCGGCGGCCACCCGCTAACGTCCTATAACGAATGAAAAAAAGAGGGGGAGTTTCCCCTCTTTTTGCGTTCATCAGTTCAGCTTTTGCGTACACCAGTTCAGCGGCGCGGGCATGGTCCACTTCGGGTATGTCCGTACGTTTCCATCGGATGACGCGTCGTTCGCGGCTTTACCCCTTGAGGGTGGCGTGCCCTTCGGAGAGGCGCTGCTCCTGTCCGCGGGGGTTCTCGATCAGTTTGCCTGATTTGACCAATGCGGCAGTGACCAACAGCGCCGCGCCATTGATGAGAAACACCGCGCGGATCGGAATCAGTCCGCCCAAAAAGCCGCCCAGCACGGGGCCGATCATGGTGGCCAACTGCGTGACCGACTGATTGAGGCTGAACGCTCTGCCGCGAAACTCCGGTGGTGTTACGTTGACGATCATCGCGTTGATCGACGGATAGACGGCCGCGAAGAACAGCCCGTACACGAACCGCAACATGCCGAAGCCGTACAAATGGGTAAAGAAGAACTGCAGCAGATTGCCGATGGCGCCGCCCAACAGGCCGATGAACAACACCTTGGTGTAACCGAGCCTGGTTCCCGCCGCTCCCCATCGAGGCGCGGCCAGCACCGTGGCGATGCCCACGGCGGAAAAAATGATGCCCGAGCTGAGCGACGCATCCTGCTGGGACGCCCCGAGCTGCAGGACGTACACGGTCAGCAGCGGTTCCAGCAGCATGACCGAAACGGTAACGATCATCGCCAATCCCAAAACGGCCATAAACGGGCGGTTTCCCAGGGCGGTGCGCAGGTCCTCCCGTACGTTTGAGCGCGCAGCGGAGCGGTTAACGTTCGTCTCCTTGGCGAAAAACGTGGCAATCAGCGCCGCCACCAGCACGACGTACCCGGAGAAGAGAAACGCTTCCCGGCTGCCCCACAAATGGCTCACAAAGCCGCCCACGAGCGGGCCGACGATCCCTCCGGTGGCGCCGGCCGTCGACATGACCCCGAGCGCGTAGCCCACGTGTTTTTCCGGCGTATTCGTCGCCACCAGGGCAATGGAGGCCGGGACAAAGCCGGCCAGCAGCCCCTGCAGTACCCGGAGCAGCAGGAAGGAGTACGGGTCGGTGACGAAATAGTTCAAAAAGTACAACACGGCCAAGCTGAACCCTGACCGTATCAGCATCGGTTTCCGCCCGTACTTGTCGGCGAGCGAGCCCCAGTAGGGAGAGATCAAGGCGCTCGCCAGGAAGGTAATCCCAAACGAAATGCCCGACCACGCCTCCAGATGCTCATGGACGCCGAGAGACGTGTGGAGGAAGAGGGGCAGAAACGGTATGGAGATGGAGTACGCCGTGCTGCAGAAAAACACCCCGATCCACAGCACGACGAGATTTCGCTTCCAGGAAAACGTCATCTGTCGTCACAACCTTTGTGGGAAAAAAGAGTCGCGTGATGCAGGATCATTTTAACATTGGTTGACAAAAATGACTAATTGAGAAATGAGATTGAATTGTTTCGGAAATGAAATTATCGGGCCCGTTATGAAAAAACGCCGTACACCGGCCATCACAGCCGAGTCTCGATTCGCGCGGCAGCGCCGCCGTTCTCCCTCGCGTTGGTTTTTCATAAAAATCCCTGCTTGACAGGGTGTCAATCCCCATACTATACTTTCCATGTCAGGCAGCACGGTTTGTGCCTGCGCCCCCTGCAAAAGGGAAACATTGCGTAAGGAGGCAAGAACGATCATGGTAAGTGAATTCGTACAAACAGCCATAACGAAAACACTTCCCGATCGTTCGATTGCAGCATGGGTCTAGTTCGCGTTCCCTTGCCGTCATGGGTTCAGGGATATCGAAAGGCGAGCGGCACAGCCGGAACCATACATGCATGAACACAGACGTCGGGAAGAACCGTGGCGTCTTTTTTGCGTTTGCGGGATGTCGGGAAGAACCCGGCGTCTTCGTGAGCAGCGTGAGGCGTCGGATAACAACCTGGCGTCTTTTTGCGTTTGCGAGACGTCAGAAATAGTCCCGGCATCTTTGTGCACAGCGCGAGACGTCGGGAAAAGCCCGGCGTCTTCGTACGCAGCGTGAGACGTCGGGAAAAGCCCGGCGTCTTTTTGCGCTTGACGAAGTGTTGGACATCCGACGTCCATTCATGCATGGAAAGAACCGCTGCCGCTCTTTCCGTCAACCTGCCCGCTGCAATCGAAACAGTGGAGGGCTGCCCGATCAAATCAACAGGAGTGCGGAGAATGGGCAACTGAACACCGAGCCGGGACGAAACCGGATCAGAGGAGTGATCGTCAAAACATGTGCCTGGACTTATCAGACGTACACATTTACCTTGCAAAAGAAAGAGGGATGGTATGACAGTTCAATCGACTTCCAACAGTTCGGCAGGAGATTTGTTCCGCAACCGGGTGGTACGGACCATTCTGCTGTCGGTGTTATTTCTGCAGATCGGCGTTTGGGTCCGCAACTACGCCATTCTGCTGTACGTGATGGAGCGGACCAACGGGGACCCGGTTGCCGTATCGCTCATATCCGTGGCCGAATTTGCGCCGATTTTTCTGTTCTCCTTTATCGGGGGCACGTTTGCCGACCGCTGGCGGCCCAAGCGAACGATGATCTGGTGTGACGTGCTCAGTTCGCTTTCCATGTTTGTCGTGCTGCTTACGCTGGTGTTCGGCAGTTGGAAAGCCATCTTTTTCGCGACGCTGGTGTCGTCCGTGCTGTCGCAGTTTTCGCAGCCGTCCGGCATGAAATTGTTCAAGCTGCACGTGCCGGAACAGCTCATCCAGATGGGGATGTCCATGTACCAGACGCTGTTCGCGCTGTTTATGATCCTGGGGCCGATTGTCGGGACATTTGTTTACCAGCATTACGGCATCGGCGCCGCAATCGCGATCACAGGCACAGCCTTCTTGCTGTCCGCTGTCGTGCTTCTGATGCTGCCGCCTGATCGCAACATGGAGGAGCAGGCTGAGAAAACGACTTTGTGGCAGGAAATGAAGGCGGGATTTCGCTATGTGCTGGGGAACCGGACCTTGACCCTGCTCGGCGGCTGTTTTGCCGCTGCGGGTTTCGCGATTGGCCTGACGCAGCCGCTGGTGGTTTTCCTCATCACCGAACGTCTCGGCTTGCCGAAGGAGGACCTGCAATGGCTCATGGCCGCCAATGGCATCGCCATGATCCTCGGCGGAGGCGTGATGATGGGAGTGGCGAAAAAACTCGCTCCACAAAAGCTCCTCGTCCTGGGGATGACCGTCAGCGCCTGTGGCTTCCTGGTGATGGGGCTTTCCACTGAACTGTGGTTGACGCTGACGGCCCAATTCATCTGCGGACTGGTCATGCCGTGCATCCATATCGGAATCAACACGCTGATACTGCAAAACACCGAGGCGTCGTTTGTCGGGCGCGTCAACGGCATCCTGAGCCCGCTCTTCATGGGCGCGATGGTGGTCATGATGAGCATCACCGGTTGGTTGAAAGCCATGTTCTCGCTGGTGGCGATGTTCGAAGCGGCCACCGTGCTGTTCTTCATCGGGGTGCTGGTGATTCTGCCGCTGCTCAAAGGGCATGCGGCCCCGCAAAAAACCGTCCAGCCGGAATAACAAACAGCGAGTCGTGCGAAAACGCAGGTACCCAGTGAGGCGTACCTGCGTTTTTTCCTTTATGTTGGAGGAAAAGACGTTTCCCATTTCTTCAGATCGTCCGGTGTGTCGATGTCAGCGCCCCACAGGGATTGTTCAGCGGGAATCAGTTTCAGTTTCGCTGCGTGGCGCGAAATGATCAGGCGCCCCCCTTCGTCACCCTTTAAGTCCGAAAAATCTGAAAACAATTCCGCGTCAAACAATACGGGATGCCCGGGTATGCCGCTGTACTGGGGACGCACGATCTGAATTCCATGCGATCGCCAATCCGCATACGTTTGGAGCAGCTTCCTGACCAACATGGGGGGAACAAACGGTTGATCGGCCAGAAACACCAGCAAGGCATCGACCCGGCCTGCCAGCGCTTCGACTCCTCGCTGCAGCGAAGTTGCCATCCCTTTGGCGTATTCTGAATTTTTGATGATTTCTACGGACAAATCCCTGGTATGCTCATGAAGCAGGTGAACATGTTCTCCTCCGACGATGAGGATGGGATCAAGCTGCGATTGGAGGGCACATTCAACGGAATGACGAAACAATGGTTTGCCGTGAACCTCCAGGAATAATTTAGGCACCCCCATTCGACGCGACATGCCTGCGGCCAGGATCACCGCACCGATTCTACGCATGGATTTTCGTTCGGCCGTGAAGGGGCCTGCCGCTGCTGCCGCTTCGGACCATCATCAGTTCCGCAATAATGCTGATCGCAACTTCTTCAATCGTTTCGGCGCCTACATCCAGTCCGATTGGTGCGCGCAGAGGGCCGCTCGACAGAGTCGCTCCGATGTTGGCAAGCATTTCCTGGGTGCGGGACAGGGGGCCTAACACACCGACAAAGCGAGGGTTGCTTCGCAGTGCGAGCGCTAACGAGGCTTCATCTCGGCGCTGCTGGTGATTCATGATGACCCACCAGCTATCCTGCAAACCTGCAGGGTCCGCTGCATCTGGTTCAACGACCAGATGGGATGCGGCCGGAAAACGAAAGCCGTTGTTAAAGTCTTTCCGGGGATCTAACACGGTTACATGAAATCCCACTTGCGCAGCGACAGATACAAGGGGGACGGCATCATGACCGGCACCCGCTATGATCAAGTGTTCATTGGGCCTCATGGTATCAATGACAAAACGGCGATCTCCGAGGGAAAGAACTTCTGCACGCGTGCGTTGGAAGGTCCGATCCAATGCGTGCTGCCGAACCTCGTCTGGTAACTGAGCCAAATCCCCCCAGCCATTTCCGTTTGAATCAAGCAGGACGCGAATACCCGTGGGAATTTCGAGGATCAGGGAAAGGGGGCGATCTTCTTGGATGACGGTGAGGGCTGTTTGCCAGAAGCTGTCCTCGGGATCGACAGGAACAATCAAGATCTCCAAGGATCCTTTACAGCCGATCCCCAACGTCCAGAGGTCATTTTCACTCAGATCATACTGTTTGGTGATCGGGAGGTTTTGACTTATGGCTTCTTTTGACCATTCGAACAGATCATTCTCCAAACAGCCCCCGCTCAATGTACCAAACCTTTGTCCGTCCGCTGCCATCATCATTTTGGCACCAGGCTGGCGGTAAGCCGACCCACGTACCTCCGTAATCATCAACAAGCATGTTTGCTGATTGCGCTGCCAGGCTTGTTTCATGTTTTGCAACACATCTCGTGCTTCTTGAATGCGCGACATGATCGCTTCCTCCTTACGTCATGAAATAGGATATCGGCAATCGCCGGGTATGCGTACACCCTTCTCTGAGTTTTGTTTGAATTAATAAAATATTTTGTTAATTTTTGTGACGATAGTCATTATAGCATAACGAAAATGAGAAATGAACGTTCAAAAGCAGAATGCGGGAGCGGTTGATAGCATAACCAATGTGCTGCGACATACCGGATAAACCTGAAAGGTCATGATGATCTAGCAAAAAAATCTGCATGAATTAAATTTTCAATATTCTAATGATTCAGGTATCGTGGTATACTGGGATTAATTCAAAACAGTCATAATTATTAGAATTCTAAGTCGGTAAAGGGAGGGATTCTTTTTTTATGATTCCAACTGCATTTGATTATTATTCACCGACGACCGTAGACGAAACGATCGCCTTACTGCAAAAACACGGGTACGATGCGAAGATTTTGGCGGGCGGTCAAAGTTTGCTGCCCATGATGAAGCTGCGCGTAGCGATGCCGCCCATTTTGATTGACATCAATCAACTTGACGATTTGCGAGGCTGGCGAGAAGAGAATGGGTACTTGAGAATCGGGGCGCTGACGAGACATGCCGATCTCGAACAGGAACGGAATTTGATGGAGCGCTACCCGCTTTTATCGAAAACGGCAGAATGGATTGCGGACGTACCGGTTCGGAATCGGGGGACCATTTGCGGCTCTCTCGTCCATGCAGATCCGGGTTCGGACTGGGGAGCCGCGATGATTGCCCTGCGTGCGGATGTTGAGGTAATCGGTCCATCCGGTGTGCGGCGTGTTCCGATTGACGAGTTTTTTGTCGACACCTTCACAACATCGCTGGAGATCGATGAGATTGCCTCGGCCGTGTTGATCCCTTCCCCCATAGGCCGCGTAGGAGCACGCTACATGAAATTGGAACGCAAAGCGGGAGATTTTGCGATTGTGGGGGTGGCGCTGCAGGTTGTCAAAGCAAACGACGGAACCATTCTGGATGCCGGTATTGGCTTGTGCGCATGCGGCGATGTTCCTGTTCGGGCCAAAAAGGCTGAAGAATGGCTGATCGGTCGCTCGCTTGACAAGGAAACGATTCAACAGGCTTCGCTCCTGGCCCAGGAAGACGCGAATCCGGCTACGGACCTCCGTGGAAGCGCCGAGTACAAGCGAGACCTGGTACGGGTGTTTGTCAAGCGAGGTCTTGAAGAAATTGCCGATGAACTCCGCTAGCTGTACGTGCTGGATACAGGTTTTCAGTATGAAACTGGGAGGGACGATGATTTTATGCAGATGCGTGTAACGGTAAACGGACGTGTGTATGAATCGGATGTCGAGCCCCGCACGTTGCTGGTCTATTATCTGAGGGAACATCTGAGACTGACGGGGGCGCACGTCGGATGTGACACGACAACGTGCGGCGCGTGCACCGTTTTGTTGAACGGAAAGGCGGTGAAATCCTGTACGGTGTTGGCGGTACAGGCGAACGGCCAAGAAATCCTGACGGTGGAAGGACTCGAACGTGACGGTGAACTGCATCCGCTGCAAAAGGCATTTTGGGAAGAGCATGCCCTCCAATGCGGGTACTGTACACCGGGAATGATCATGACAGCCTGTGAACTGTTGGAACGAAATCCGTTTCCTACGGAGGAGGAAGTTCGCAAAGGAATTTCAGGTAATGTATGCCGGTGCACAGGTTATGTGAACATCGTCAAGGCGATCCAGTCAGCAGGGCGTCAGATGGCGGAGCAAAACAAGGTTCCCAACGACCAATCGGAGGTGGTTCCCAGTGGCAATTAATCAATGTGAACTTCGGCCGATGGGGAAATCGATTCATCGCAAGGAAGATCCCCGGTTTATTCGAGGACAGGGGCGATATGTGGACGATATCGTGCTGCCCGATATGCTGTACATGAGCATCGTCCGCAGCCCCTATGCGCATGCGAAGATTACCGGCATCAATACTGACGCTGCCTATCAGGTTCCCGGAGTGAAATTGATCATCACCGGTGAGGATCTGGAAAAGATGAAGCTGGCGTGGATCCCCACCATGGCCGGAGATGTGCAGATGGTACTGGCAACCGACAAGGTGCTGTACCAATATCAAGAGGTGGCGGCAGTCGTTGCGGAAACCCGCGCTGCGGCAGTGGATGCGGCCCAATTGGTCGAGGTCGAATACGAGGCGCTGCCGGTCGTAGTCGACCCGTTCCGCGCCTTGCAGCCGGATGCTCCTGTACTGCGGGACGACCGCGAGAAGAAGAGCAACCATATTTGGCACTGGGAAGCAGGAGATCGGGAAAAGACAGAAGAGATTTTTCAAAACGCTCCGGTGGTGGTCAGTCAGGACGTGCGTTTTCAACGGGTACACCCGTCCCCGCTGGAACCATGCGGATGTATCGCTGATTACAACAAGGGGACAGGTAGATTGACCTGGTATGTCACCTCACAGGCGCCGCATGCGCATCGAACGGTGTTGGCGATGGTAACCGGTCTGCCGGAACACAAGATTCATGTCATTTCTCCGGACGTTGGCGGAGGGTTCGGGAACAAGGTTCCTGTCTATCCGGGCTATGTGTGTGCCATCGTTGCCTCCCTGAAGCTGGGCCAGCCGGTCAAATGGATTGAAACCCGTACGGAAAACATTGCAAGCACGGGATTCGCCCGTGATTATCATATGAAGGCGGAGATCGCCGCGGACGAAAACGGCAAGGTGTTGGGGCTGCGGGTGAAAACGATTGCGGATCACGGCGCGTTTGACGCTGCGGCGGACCCTACAAAGTTTCCTGCCGGATTGTTCAGCATCGTGACCGGTTCCTATGATTTTCAGCAGGCGTTTGTGGAAGTGGACGGCGTTTATACCAACAAGGCGCCGGGGGGAGTGGCCTATCGTTGCTCGTTCCGCGTCACGGAAGCTGCGTATTTGATCGAACGAACGATGGATGTCTTGGCACGAAGGTTGAACATGGATCCGGCCGAACTGCGATTGCGCAATTTTATCAAGAAAGAACAGTTTCCCTACCAGTCTCCGACAGGATGGACCTATGACAGCGGTGACTATGAGCAAACATTCAAGCTGGCGCTTGAGAAAATCGGTTATCATGAACTGCGCAAGGAACAGGCGGAGAAGCGCGCGCGCGGCGAGTTGATGGGCATCGGGATTTCCACGTTTACGGAAGTGGTGGGTGCCGGTCCTTCCCATTCGTTTGACATCATGGGGATCAAAATGTTTGACAGTGCTGAAATCCGCGTGCATCCGACCGGCAAGGTGATTGCCCGACTGGGCGTACGGCACCAGGGACAAGGGCATGAAACGACGTTTGCGCAAATCATCGGAGAAGAACTGGGATTGAGCGCGGATGACGTGTTGGTGGAAGAGGGGGATACCGATACGGCTCCCTATGGCTTGGGGACATATGCGAGCCGCAGTACCCCGACAGCAGGAGGAGCGGCGGCTCTCTGTGCGCGGCGAATTCGGGAAAAGGCGAAGAAGATCGCAGCGCATCTGCTTGAAGTGGGGGAAGAGGATGTTTCGTGGAATGGAGAGGCGTTCGAAGTAAAGGGGCTCCCGTCCCGCAAGGTTACGATGGGGGAAGTCGCTTTGGCCGCCTATACGAATTTGCCGGAGGGCATGGAGCCTGGTCTCGAAGCCACGTATTATTACGATCCGCCCAACCTGACCTTCCCGCATGGGGCTTATATTGCGGTTGTGGATATTGATACAGGTACGGGCGCGGTGAAAGTACGCCGTTTCCTGGCTGTGGATGACTGCGGAAACGTGATTAATCCGATGATCGTGGAAGGGCAGGTACACGGTGGACTGACGGAAGGGTTTGCCATTGCGTTCATGCAGGACATTCCGTTTGACGAGGATGGAAACTGCCTGGCACCGAACTGGATGGATTACCTCGTTCCGACTTCGCTTGATTCCCCGCATTGGGAAACAGACCGGACGGTTACCCCATCGCCGCATCACCCGATCGGGGCAAAAGGAGTGGGCGAATCACCGAATGTCGGTTCTCCGGCCGCCTTCGTCAACGCTGTTGTGGATGCGCTTTCTCCGTTTGGTGTTGAGCATATCGACATGCCGATTTTCCCTTGGAAAGTGTGGGAGATTTTGCGTAAGAACGGGGTCACCGAATAAAAAGGAAGTCCTGCGCATGAGAGGAGGATGGTCTGACGGGGGACTGCTCCCCGTCAGACACCCGATATGGATAAGATCTGGCAAGAGGCGCTTCGATTGGAAGAAGCCCAGGAACCGTTCGCTGTGGTTACCGTGGTTCGAACCGTAAAACCCTCTTCCGCGATTGTTGGCGCAAAAGCATTGGTTACCCAAGCGGGAGAGATGATCGGTTTTGTTGGCGGTCAATGCATACAATCCCTTGTCATTTCACAAGCATTGACATGCATCGAAAATGGGACCAGCCAGCTTGTGCTGATCACGTCCGATTCGTCGCAGCTTCGTTCAACGGACGGGATAACCGTCTTGCCGATGACCTGCCACTCGGAGGGGACCGTTGAATTGTTTATCGAGCCAAAGCTCCCGGCGCCCGTTTTACTGGTGATCGGTCATTCCCCCATCGCTGATTCCTTGCAAAAAATAGCGGCCCACCTGGATTTTCAGGTAAAATCCGTGGCACTGGACCATGCGTCGTCTGATGGCGCTGACGACCTGTCCCGTTTCACGGAAACCATCCGCGCTCATTTGTCACCGGGAGCGTATGTGGTTGTCGCTTCGATGGGGCTCTATGACACGGAAAGCCTCCGGGCGCTGCAGGGATTTTCCCTTTCGTATGTGGGGTTGGTCACAAGTCCCAGACGACGAGAAGCGGTACTCGCAGATTTGCAGAATCAAGGAGTTTCGGAAGCGTTTTGTTCCTTCCTTTCGGCTCCGGCCGGATTGGATTTGGGAGCGGTCGATCCGGCTGAAATCGCGGTTACGATTTTGGCGGAAATCATCGAATCCCGAAGGAAGAAACAGACCCTTGCGCCTGCGACGCCGCCTGTGACAGAAAACAAGTCCCGGCGGGAGGTGATTGATCCGATCTGCCGCATGGTGGTGGATTTGAACACGACTCTCCATAAAGCGGAATACCAGGGCAAGGAGTATGGCTTTTGTTGCCCGCATTGCCGCCAGGAATTCTTGAAACATCCTGAAACCTATGCATGTACGGTAGAAGTCTAACGTTGATATCGAAGGAGGAATTTAGAATGAAGACTTACAGTGGAGATTTTACCATCCCGGTATCCCGCGACATGGTTTGGAATTTTCTGATGGACCCGCACAAGGTGGGACCGTGCCTGCCTGATTTGTTAAGCATGGACGTATCCGACAACCACCATTTTCGGGCCAAAGTGCGTGTCGGTGTAGGCCCTATTCGCGGCGCTTTTGATTTGGCCAACAGTATTACGGTAGAGGAAGAGGGCAAGTCGGCTTCCATGTCGGTCAAGGGGGGAGGCATGGGAAGCGGGGTTGATATGAACGCAAACATGCGTTTGGAAGATTTGGAAGAGGAGCAGGGTACCCTTTTGAAATGGACCTGCGACGTCGTGGTCAGCGGGCCGATTGCCACGATAGGAGGACGCTTGATTGACGGGCAGGCTCGGAAGATTACCGAACAAGTGTTTGAGAACATACGAAATGCGCTGGTTTCCTTGAAGAGCGAAGTGGCGGTGACAAATGAGGAGGCAGAATGAACGAACATATTCATAGGCTGCAGGAAGAATTGCGCCGAGCCCGTTATGTGGCGGATCAGGCACTCACAACCGTACTGTACCTGGCGGGGCGTCTCGGGCGCCCTGTTCTTATGGAAGGGCCAGCCGGCGTTGGAAAAACGGAATTGGCGAAAGTGATGGCGCAGATTCGCGGTGTTGACTTTATCCGGTTGCAGTGCTACGAAGGATTGGATGCTGCCCATGCCTTGTATGATTGGGATTATCCCAAACAACTGCTCACCGCGCGCACGGTCATCGAAGGACACGAACAGCGAAAAATCTCAACAGATATCTATACCGAAGAGTATCTCATCGAGCGTCCGCTTTTAAAAGCGCTGCGGTCGCAGCCCGCGCCTGTTTTATTGATAGATGAGGTGGATCGCGCTGATGAGGAGTTTGAAGCGCTGCTGCTGGAATTTTTGGCGGAATTTCAGATTACGATTCCGGAAATCGGTTCCTTCCGCGCTCAACAGCCCCCGATGGTGATCCTGACATCCAATCGTACCCGGGATCTGTCGGATGCTCTCCGCAGGCGCTGTTTATACGTTTGGCTGGACTATCCGAGCCTGGAGCGCGAAGTGGAAATCATCAGGCTGCGTGTGCCGGGATTGGCTGAAGAGCTGATCCGTCAAATCACGCGCGCCGTGCGTCAAATGAGGCAGTGGTCTTTGTTGAAACCGCCGGGAATGGCCGAATCAATTGACTGGGCACAGGCCATCGAGAAATTGGATGTACGTGAGCTGGATGAGGAAAGCATCTCCCTTACCCTGGGATGTGTTCTGAAGACACAAGAAGATATGGAGTTTGTGTATCAGAAAGGGTTGGCCCTGTTATGGAAGTCCTAGAGGTGCTGTCCAGACAGATCGGTCTGCTGTCCGGCAGGATTATCGAGCAGGTGCAGAGTTTTGCTCCGTTTCTCAGACAGTACGGATTTCGAGTAGGGACTCCCGAAAGCCTGACGGCAATCGAGGCCTTATCGGCCATTGAGATCGAGTCGATGGAACAAGTGATGGATGCCATGCGCTCCATCTACGTGAAAAATCCGGCAGAATGGGCGATATTTCCGAGTCTGTTCAAGCGTCATTTCGGCGTTGTCCAGCACGAATGGAAACAGACAACCGTGCTGGAAGGCGATACCGAGCTGCAGCAGTCGGGGAGCGGCTCCGCTGAAACCTCGTCGTCCCTGCAGATTGAAGGCGCCATGCTTCGCGCATACAACCCCAATCATGGTCAACGCTACGCGCTTCGCGTACTGAAAGAGGGGCAGTTGCAACAAATCCTGTATTGGACCCGAAAAGCGGTCCTTCAATTTGAAAGCCCGCGCAGTCGGCGCTTGGAAAAGGGACGGCGGTTTCCCATCGATTTTCGGCGAACCATCCGACATGCCATGAAAAATGGGGGAGATCCTCTGGTCATCTATAAACGCAAATATCGAAGGGCTCGCCCGAGAATTGTGATTGTGACAGATATCTCCGGCTCGATGAAACCGCATGCCGATTTTTTCACCACGGTTGCCTGGGCCTTTTTGCACACCAGGGCACGTGTGGAAACGTTTGTGTTTAGTACGGAGATCAAGCGGATTACACCGCTGTTATCACGTCACATTGTTCATGGCATCCCCTTTGAACAATTGATCGAGTTGAAAGGCGGCACACGCATCGGGTTTTGTCTGTCTCGACTGGCGCATCGGTATGGCAGTCTGCTGCGGAAACAGACATGCCTCATCATTGTTTCGGATGGATATGACACGGGACATCCCCACGTGTTAAAACGTGCGATGGACACGCTATCCGGGCTGGTCGGCAAAATCGTATGGGTCAATCCGCTGCTGGGTGAAGAAGGATACGAACCTGTCGCTACCGGAATGAGCACAGCGCTTCCTTATGTCGATCGTTTTGTCGATGTCCATGATCAGGAGTCGTGGATGCAGGCTGTGAAGCTACATCTGTTTGCAAACCAAACGTGAAAGGTGTGTATTGTCCAGATGGCAGGAAACTCCATGTGGCGCTGCTCATGAGTTTGGGGGGATGATGGTGACAGTCGTGAATGTGCTGTGGATCTTGGTGATCACTGCTTCTATCGTCTTTGTGATTTATCAACGGCGGGAGAAATTGACGTGCATCGCCGGAATGATGATCGCGATGACCCTGGGAATGATGGTGAGCCTTACGCTGGGGATTCTCATCGGTGTGTATATGCATCATGACGTGACGAAATCCACCATTTTAGCTGTTGTGGCCGGGATGATCGCCGGTTATTCAGCCGGCAAACCCGTCAGCTTGATGGCGGCCATGGACGGGATGCTGGCGGGGATCATGGGCGGAATGATGGGAGCCATGCTGGGTGTAATGCTCGTCTTTCCCACCGCAATGGTTTGGTTTATCAATATCCTCTTCGCGGCCGTGATGGTTGTTCTGCTGCAGTTGATCAAGGAAGAGACAGGAACAGCCAAAAAGGAAGAGAACGAAGGGAAACGGCCGTTTTTCGGCAGTGTCGGCATGATGGTGGGACTGATCGCCCTCACAGGTGGGCTGTTTGTCGTAAAATCGGATCTCTTCGGCGTGAGCCAAGCGAGTTCGCATGAGGCTGGCAGTCATTCTTCGGCACAGGCCGAGATCATGGGTGATGTTCAAGAAGCTACGATTACCGTGAGCGCTTCCGGATACAGCCCCCAACATCTTGAAGTAAAAGCCGGCATTCCTGCCAGGATTCATTTCCGGACGGAGGAAGATGCCGATTGCTTGCGGCAAGTGTTCTCGGAAGAATTGGGAATAAACAGCATCCTGGAGCCAGGAAAGGACACCTCCATTTTGCTGCAGGAAGTAAAACCCGGAACCTATCGATATACCTGTGGAATGGGATTGTTTGAGGGCACCATTACCGTCAAAGAATAACCACAAAGGGCGTTCATGCAGATCACCGGCACATTCCGCGACAAAAAAGAAAACCCCTGTTTCATCAAGGGTTCAGCGTGTAGACTAGGCACGGAGGGACAAGGTCTACACGCTGGGCGTTTTTTTCTGGAAATCAGCCGTTCCTTTCTCGCTGCTCGAATGCGTTGGTTCATGCGATGGTCAGTGGGAATGACGCACCCATGTGACGCTCTCTTTTTTCTCTTCGTTTACCAGCAGTTGAAAAACATCGGGTCTGGCATAATGACCGACGACGTCAAAATCGAATTGGCTGCTGGCAATGAGCCGCAAATCGAGATCGGCGATCAGGATGTCTTCCCGGCCGTACACAGGTTCCACGAGATATTCGCCCAATGGGCCAACGATTGCGCTGCCTCCCCTGCACATCTCGTACGGGGATGATTCCAGTTCGTGATAGCAGGCCAAATCGGTCGGATACATGTCCTTTGTCACATATTGATTGCACGATAGCACGAAGCACCTTCCTTCCAGGGCGATATGACGAAGGGTGGACTGCCACACATCACGCGCATCGGCTGTCGGGGCGATATAAATCTGGACGCCTTTCGCATACATGGCTGCTCGTGCCAACGGCATGTAATTTTCCCAGCAAATCAAGGCCCCGATCTTTCCGTACGGGGTATCCAAAACCGGCAGCGTGCTGCCATCACCCTCGCCCCAGATAATTCTCTCGGAAGCGGTCGGCTTTAACTTGCGGTGTTTTCCAAGCAGCGTTCCATCCGGTCCGAAAAACAGGACGGAGCAGTACAGGGTACCGCCGCTGCTCTCGCTGTCTCTTTCGATGACACCCATGACGAGATAGACGCCGGCTTTCCGCGCGGCCTCTCCCAGCACTTCCGTTGTTTCACTGGGCACGGGAACCGAGTTTTCCCAATAGCGAAGCCAATCCTGGCGTCCTTCGGGCGATCGGCTTCCCACGGTCGTTCCGAATGTAAGCCCGCGCGGGTAGGCGGGAATAAATGCTTCGGGAAATACGACGAGTTTCGCTCCTTTTTCCGCCGCCTGCAAGGTTAGCGAGACGGCCTTTTGGGTCGTGGCCTCCCGGTCCATGATGACGGAGGCAGCCTGGACGACAGCCACGCGAACGGCATGATGCTGGTTTCCCATTTTCGTTCCCCTTTCCTTTGGATACAGAAAATTCGTGATGTTCCTTTTCTTTATGGTAAATCAAACAAGCCTCTCTGTACTCATCCACTTCAACGGTTTTTTTGCCAGCCATTTGCGGTAGGTAAGCAATCGACCTGTACTATCCGTAATTTCAGTTATATTCTGACAATATAATGGTTTCAGGACCCGTTTATCATACGTGGACGTTGCAAGGGGGCAATTGCATGGCAGGTATGAACCTTGGCTATCTGGCCCGTGATTGCCGCGATAAACGGAGTGGCAGCGGGGCGGGATTTGCCCTGGCACTTGCATGCGATTTGCGCTTCATGTCCGATCGTGCGAGAGTGACTGCCGGGTACATCAGACGAGGGTTACGTCCTGACGCGGGGATGACTACTTTTTGCCCCGGTTGGTCGGGCTCACAAGGGCGGAGGAATCACGTATCTTCATACAGGGGGATGAAAACGGATGAAAGCCATTCAATTTCGTGCGTATGGAAGTCCCGATGTATTGCAAACAGTCGATGTTCCCGTTCCGACAGGGAAACCAGGGACAGTGTTGGTACAAGTCAAAGCGGCAGGAGTAAACTTTGCGGACACAATGCGCCGCCGCAATCAATATTTGGCGAAAACCCCGCTCCCTTACATCCCCGGTTCGGAAGTTGCCGGTGTCATTGCAGAGGTTTCCCCTGAGGTAACCCAATACAAGGTGGGGGACCGCGTCGTCGCCTTGACCGAAAACGGATGCTATGCAGAGTATGTGGCTCTTCCTGAACATCAGATTCATCCCATACCGGATGGAGTGGATTTTGACCAGGCAGCTGCCTTGTTGCTTCAGGGGCTGACCGCCTACCATGTCTTGAAGACGTCAGGGCAGTTGGTTCAAGGGGATTCCGTATTGGTTCACGCGGCAGCAGGAGGAGTCGGGACGCTGGCTGTTCAGTTGGCGAAACTGATGGGAGCGGGGCACGTGATCGCTGCGGCAAGCCGTTCGGACAAATTGGAACTGGCTCGTTCACTGGGAGCCGATGCCGGGGTGAATTATTCGGAGTCGAATTGGAACGATCAGGTGATGGAGCTGACAAGAGGCAGAGGTGTCGATATCGTGTTGGAAATGGTAGGGGGAGAACATTTTGCGAAAAGTGTAACATGCCTGGCAACGTTCGGGCGACTTGTCTATTACGGCAGAGCGGGCGCAGAAACAACCCTGTTTGATCCTTCTGTACTTATGCATCGGAATACGAGCGTAGTGGGATTCTGGCTGCCGCGCATTTTTCAAAATCCGGTCTTGTACAGGGAGAGTGTGAAGCAGCTGCTTGACTACGTGGAGGAGAGGAAATTGCAAGTGATCATTGGAGAAAGAGTGCCGTTAACGGAAGCGAAAAGAGCTCATGAACTGCTGGAAGGGCGTCAGACAACAGGCAAGGTTGTTTTAATTCCGTAATGAAGACACGGGGCATGAATAGAAGATATCAGTGTTCCCCGAACAAGGAAGTCCATCGGATGAGACCGCCTGCTCGGCGGTTTTTTTGTTGTGTTCTCTGAGCGGGTGGGTTAAGCAGCTATTACCCAAAATGACATAGGCATCTTGCTAGAAAGACATTTATTACGGTTGATGATCGAACGTCTGCGCGCGGTGACGGGTTATGCTGTGTATGTGTTTAACTCGACGATGGAGTACGGGATTCCAAGCGTTTGGACGCTGGCGAAAAACAGGAAGCAAAAGGGAGTGAATCTCATCTGATTGACGAGAAATTTGAGGCGAATCGGGAGAAATACGTGCAAATGCTCCACGATCCGTCCCTGGCGCAGAAGATGGAGGACCATTTACAGTTTGCCGGAAGCGGAAGGACGCCTGCAGTTTTTGCTGGATGAAAATGGTCCGTACCGACAAGGGCGTACCGCCGGACTTGGAGGAGGATTGGGAAGACGCACCAATGGATACGCATGGAAGCAATGTAACATGACCTTTGGTATCAGATGGTAGTAGTCCAAACTCACAAATCGAACGAATTAGGGATGAATAAAAATTTCAGTTCATAAAACAGCCATTTCATGAACTGAAATAAAAAACAATAGTAACCTCGTCAGCCCATCCTCCACCGAGAAAATAATGCCTCCTGCAACCTTATTATCTTATATATTTATAATATTTATATATCTGGTACATTCATCTGTATGAGAGATGGTGAAATGTCCAAAGATGAATATAAAGATGGATCGAATATGATTATTGACCGGCTGCCGGCGTTTTTTCTTATTGGACCACCGGCAATCAGGCAAGAATTTTTGTGTCGCTAGTCGTGATGGTTAGGAATCTGGCGACGCCAGACATTAGTCTAAAGACTTTAATTTTCCTTTAACAAGGCTGGTTATAACATGCATGTTCCACCTGATTGTCAGTATGTTCGCTTCGCAAAACGAATGTAAAATTTGTCTTGTCGCGGAATGCCAGTATGTTTGTGCCGCTAGACAAGATCCCATTGAACCACCAGCCTGTAACGAAATTCGAATTGTTTTATAAGTTTACATAATATATATTATCGGACTCAAAGAAAACCGATCCTCAACCCCCGGTATTCGGTGCACGATGATGATGTTTTCCCAAAAAATCATCCGCAGACAAATATGCCTGCGGATGTAGGTTTTTTTCGATTGTTACCGCATGTTACCGCAGCAGCGCCGCATCCAGAGCCACTTCGATCATCGCGTTGAACGTAGTCTGCCGTTCTTCGGCGGAGGTCGCTTCGCCGGTGAGGATGTGGTCGCTGACGGTCAGGATGGACAGGGCATTGCGGTTGAATTTGGCGGCCAGCGTGTAGAGGGCGGCCGTCTCCATTTCCACCGCCAGCACCTGATAGCTGGCCAGTTTTTTGTACAGGTCCAGGCTTTCCTGATAGAACGTGTCGCTGGTGAACACATTGCCTACTTTCACGGGCAGATTGCGGTAAACGGCGGCCTGGTACGCCTTGTGCAGCAGGTCAAAATTGGCCGTCGGCGCAAAATCGATCTGCTGGAAGCGCAGCCGGTTCGCCTGCGAATCGGTGGACGCCGCCATGGCGATAATCACGTCGCGCACCTTGATGTCTTCCTGGATGGCGCCGCAGGTCCCGACGCGGATCAGGTTTTGCACGCCGTACTCCTCCATCAGCTCGTGGATGTAGATGGAGATGGACGGCACGCCCATGCCGGTCCCCTGTACGGACACCCGCTTTCCTTTATATGTACCGGTAAAGCCCAGCATGCCGCGGACGTTGTTGTAGCACACGGCATCTTCGAGGAACGTTTCCGCGATGTATTTGGCCCGCAGCGGGTCGCCTGGCAACAGGATGGTTTCCGCAATCTCGTTCACCTTTGCTCCGATATGAATGCTCATGAAACATCTGCCCCTTTTCTTCTCCATAATGTCCTACGAAGTAATCGTACTACAAACGAACCGAATCGCAAAGCTTGTCCGACCACTCTACCCCATCCAGGCCTGACGACGGCCGTTTCGCGCTCAAAACACCGCTGCCACCCTGGTGAGATGACAACGGTGTTTTCGGCACACGAACCGTTTTCCTTACGGCCCGAACGGAAGTATGACATGCCGGTCGCTGACGAACCGCGCCTTCTCCACGTGCAAAAACACGTCCCGCCGCCGGAACTGGTCGGCAAAGTACATCCGGTCTGACTTCTTCACGCGTTGCACGTACTGGATCGCTTCGAGGTGATCGCCCAGGATCAGTTCCTGAATGCGGGGGGAAGGTTTCCGGCGAAACACGTTGACGCTCTCCGCCTGAACGACGACCAGACCGTTGGTGATGGCCATCGCCAGCGCTTTCGGCGGAACCATCAGGCTCTCGTAGCCAAGCGCCGCAGCGGCGCTCTGTTTCATCGCATGCGGTACGGTGCTCAGGGACGAGCAGTGCAGATCGGGGCGGGACAGCATCTGGTTGAGATAGGATGTCGCCATCGCGACCGCGTCCAGCCTGGCTGACTGGCGGAAGAACGGATTGGCGTTGTTCAGCGCGATGTCCGCCCCCCGATAGCAGGCGTTTGCAAACGACTGCAGCGTCTCTGCAGGCACGACGATGTCGCCGTCTGCAAACAGCAGGACCTCTCCGCTGGCTTCCCCTGCGCCGACGGCCCTCCCGACGTCGTGTCCCAACACAAACGGATAGACCACACAGGTGACCGGATGGCTGCGGACCACCTCCAGCGTATGGTCGTGGCAGCCGTTGACGATCACGATGATTTCCTTGGGCCGCAGGCGTTCCACCTGCCGCAGCACCGCTCCGATTTTCTTTTCCTCGTTGCTGACCGGGATGATCACCGACAGCATCCGGCTGTTCCTCGCCAACTGTTGGGGCGTTAGCCGCTGCCCGGCACATGGTCTAGCGCGGACGACGCGTTTTGGGCCCGGTTTTGTGCCGAGTCTTTTGCTTGGCTTTTCCACCATCACGCCAACTCCCCCCTGTCGCCCGAATCGTTTCCTGCCTGTACACGGTCCGCAGGTGCTGTTGCGGAGGAAACAGCAGCAGATCCCGGTTTCGTTCCTGATCGAAAAAGCCTGCCCGCTCCCCCTTTTCTCTCAGATAGGCGGCGATGGCTTCCGCGTGATCGCCCAACACGAGATCAACGACTCTATCTTTTCGCCCGATGCGCGGATCGTTCAGCCGCGCAGTGTTGATCGGGCAGACTCTCGTGATGGTCAGTCCCTGCAGCACGGCCTTGACCTGTGCCTTGGGCGGGACGGCCAGTTCCTCGAAGCCGATCCGCTCGGCCGCCAGCCGGCTCATGGCGTGCGGGACGGTGGTCAGGGAGCTGCCGACCAGATCGGGCCGCCCCACGATGTGATTCAACAGCCGTTTGGCGAGAGACGTGGGGTTGATGCTCCGCTTGGATTGATAGCCGGAATAGGCGTTGAGCACCACATCCCATCCCTTTTTCACTTCGTCCACGTACCGGCGAAGTTTGAAGGCCGGCACCAGAAAATCCGCGTCGATGAACAACATCACGTCCCCTCTGGCAAAAAAGGCTCCAACGGCACGACCGACGTCGTGACCGAGAGAGGGAGCCGCTTCGATCACCCTGGCTCCGTTTTCCAGCGCCAGTTTGGTTGTGTGATCCGTCACACCGTTGCAGACGACAATGACTTCCGTCAAGGGGGACACCCGCCGTGCCTCTTGGATGACGCGGCCGATTCGCCTGGCTTCGTTTCGGGCCGGGATAATCACGGACACTTCAGGTGCAGGGCATGTCGCGCTGTCCATCGCGTTTCCCCCTTTGCAGGAAAATAGAATCTCTTCCTACGATACGCCGGGGAAACGCTGATGGACACGGCTGTTGTCACAGCCCCGTTTGTCCCTGCGCGGAAAGAAGGTGCAGGATGTCGTCCCAGTCAAACGGTTGATCGGACGCCACCCTTTCGGCAAAGGCGGCCACTGTTGCCAGCGTGTCCGTACTTTCCGCCGGATAGGCGCCGCTTGCGCTCTCCGCGGAAAGCATCACGGCGTTGGTGCCGTCCAGCACGGCTTGAAAAATGTCGGTGACCTCCGCTCGGGTGGGCACGGGATGCTCCGTCATCGACTGCAGCATGTGGGTAGCCGTGATGCAGTAAATACCCTTGCGCCGGCATTCCCGGATGATCGCTTTTTGCAGCAGCGGCACCCACTCGAACGGAACCTCCACGCCCAGGTCGCCGCGGGCGATCATCACCCCGTCTGCCGCGTCCGCGATGGCGTTGAAGTGACGCAGGGCGTCTATTGTTTCCAGCTTGGCCACAAACGACGGCGCGTGTCCGCGCGCCACTCCCGCAAAGGCGCGAATCTCGTCCATCTGCCTTCCGTCGCGTATGAACGAACAGGCGACGTAATCCACTTTTTCCATCAGCAAAAAGCGCAGGTCGTCCTTGTCCTTCCCGGTCAGCGGCGGCAGGCGGAGAGGGGTCCCCGGCACGTTGATGCCCTTGTGGCTGGAGATGGGACCGCCGACGATCACCCGGGTCAGCAGCGAATCTTTGGTCACCTGCTGCACGAGCAGCTTGACCTCCCCGTCGTTGATGTGAATCCGCGCCCCCGGCTTGACGTCGTCGACCAGACCGGGGTAATCGACGCTGGCCTCGTGCTGGCTGCCGACCGTCGGCTGCATGTGCAGGATGAAGGGTTCACCCGCGTTCAGCACGACCTCGCCGTTTACTTCTCCCAGCCTGATCTTCGGTCCCTGCAGGTCGCCCAACAGCCTGATTTTCCGCCCGAGCTCGCTTCCCGCCTGACGGATGTTGCGGATCGCGGCTTGGTGAGAACGGTGATCTCCGTGAGACATGTTCAACCGGGCGATCGTCATGCCGCTGGCCGCCAGCCGCTTCAGCATCTCCACATCCCGGCTGGCCGGTCCGATCGTGCAAATGATGTCAATCATGACGAGTTCCCTCTTTTCTTCCCAACATACCATCACGCTCAGTGTTTGTCGGGAAGCGGCATTCCATACAAAAAAGAGGACGCCCCGGTCGGGACGTCCATCATCAGGACCAATGCGCGCGGCGCGGCAGATGCCGGAGTCTCTCCCGGCGGCGCCGGCGGGATCGCGCGACGGTCAGGCCGAACAAAAACAGGTTTAACAGCAGCCAGGCAAAGAAAATCGCGTATCGCGGCGCTGCGGAAGCCGCTGCCGTCTCCTTTTTTGCGGGAGCAGCAAGGGCGGCGGCGCGGGGGGGTTCTTTTCGCAGTAACGGCAGTGTCTGGGTCAGCTCCCCCGCCCTGACCAGAAGCTGGCCGTCGGCAGTCAGCTCCGTTTGCGGCTCCGTCCCTTTGGGGACTGTGGCGTACAGATCGGTTTCCGCCTGGTAGGTGACCGCCGGTGTACCGCCGTTGGCCGCAACAGCCTGTCCAAATGTCTGGCCGGCAGAAGCCACCTGCCTGGTCTCAAAGTGGGCAAACCCGTAGTCCAGCATGGCGGTCACGTCCTTGTACGCATACGCGCTGGACCCCGCTTTCATCGTCACGGCGATCAGTTCCGTTTCTCCGCGCTTGGCCGAACCCACCAGCGTGTGCATGGCCTGGTCGGTAAAACCGTTCTTGATCCCGGTCGCTCCTTCGTAATTGCGGAGCAGTTTGTTGTGATTGATCAGCACCGTCTTCCACTCGCGGCCGTCCCACGGCAGGCGGACGGTGGCCACGATCTCGCGGAAGGTCGGGTTTTTCATCGCATATTGGGCGATTTTGGCCATGTCGGCTGCGGTCGTGTAGTGATTGGGATCGTGCAGGCCGTGGGCGTTCGTGAAATGGGTCTCGGTGACACCCACCTTTTCCTGTAGGTATGTGTTCAATTGGTCGGCGAAATGCTGAACGCTGCCGCCCAAATGCTCCGCGATGGCGGTCGCCGCGTCGTTGCCGGAATTCATCAGCAATCCGTACTCCAGCTTGCGCAGGGTCACCTGCTCCCCTTCCCCCAGGTACACGCGGGTGCCTTCTTCGTTGCGCGCGTTTTTGGAGACGGTTACAAGATCGTCCGGATTGCCGTTCTCAATCGCGTAGATACCGGTGGCGATTTTGGTGATGCTCGCCGGATACAGGCGAAGATGTGGATTTTTTTCAAACAGTACCTGACCCGTTGCTGCGTCGATCAGGATGGCAGACTCCCCGTAAATGCCGCTGGGTGTCAGATTGTCCTCCCCCCGGGCGGATGCGGGCCGAACGCCGAGATTGCACAGGACGCAGGCCGCAACGAGCAGGTACGTAAGCAGTAGACGCATGGTTGTCGGTTCCTTTCTTGGTACTTGCGGGCATCAGCACGCCCTTGCTCGGCTAGCCCAAACGCTTGCCCAGCAGATCATGGATCATTTTAAATTTCGGATTGTCCTGAAACGCCTGTTCAAATCCGCTCACATGTTCGCGGTACAACGCCGCCGCCGATTCGTAATCCTGTTTTACGTACAGCGAGAAGATTTCTTCCAGTTTCTCCTCCAGCGACGTGTCCACTTCAGGCGGTGTCAAAATCTCCTGGCGCAGGCTGTTCATCAAGACGTCCAACTGGTGTGTGATCACGGACGCCTCGTGGAGCTGCTGCAGCACGTTTTCCGGGATGTTCCCGGCGTATTTGTAACGCAGCTCGTGTTCGTTCGTCGCCCAAAAGTTCATGCCTAACGTACGAATCTGAATTTCGCAGAACAGGGTGATTTTCTCGCTCCCGTGGTACACCGTGTAGGAAACGATCATGTGGATGCTGCGGTATCCGGATTCCTTGGGCGTCGCGATGTAGTCCTTGATGTCGTGGACTTCGATGTCTTCCCTCTCCTGCAAAAGCTGCTGGACTTCACGCACGTCGTCGATGTACCGGCAGACGACGCGCAGTCCGGCGATATCGGTGATCTCCCTGGCCACTCTCTCCTGCCAGGTGTCCTGATGAAAATCGATGCCTCTTTCCTGGGCTTTCTTGATCAGGCTGTCCACCTTTTTCACCCGCCCGACGACGAACTCGATGGGTGAATAGCGGCCGCTTTTCAAAAAGCCGTACTTGATGCCTTTCAATTTCAGCTTGAGTTCATCGACAGCCTGTTCGTACGGCGCCAGAAAATGAACGAGGTTGTTCAGCACTTTGTTGGGGACGTGCGCTGTGTTCATGCAAATTCACCTCCATGTCACTCCCAGAGGAAAGGCGATGCCTCCAAAAACGGCTGCGGGTTGACATACGTGTTGCCGATCAGCATGCCGTAGTGCAGATGGGGACCGGTGGAAAAACCGGTGCTCCCCATGCGGCCGATGATCTGGCCGCGTTTGACCATGTCCCCTGTTTTCACGTCCAGCCTGGACAGGTGGGCGTAGATCGAAAACACGTTGAGGCCGTGGTCGATGATAATCGTGTTTCCTGTCAAATAGAGGGATTCGGCCAGCACCACCTTGCCGTTGTTGCTGGCCGCGATGGGCGTTCCCGTTTTGTTGGCGATGTCAATGGCGGCATGGCGGTTCGCCGCTTTCCCGTTGACGACGCGCTGATAGCCGAACGGCGTCGTCAAACGGCCTTGGGCAGGCATGAGAAACGTATCGGTAAAATACGGCGTCTGGGCGGAGCGGGAGCGGGCCGCGTTTATCTTTTTCTGGTCGGCGTCGATCCGTTCCGTGTTTTGCCGCATCTGGTTCAGCTGTTTGCTGACGGTAAGCTTGTCGACGGCAAAGGTCTTGGGTGCGATCGTCAGGCTGGCGAGACGCTGCTTGTCCGCCGACAGCACCGCGTACGTGCCCGGCTTCGCGTCAAAGGGAATGGGAATAAACCGGACATACGCTCCATGGGAAGGAATCAGCCGGTAGGTTTTTCCCAACACCGTGACTGATTGCACACGGCTGCTCCGGATCAGCACGGCGTCGCCCGGGTGTGTCTTCGCGGGCGCTACGGACAGGTAGGGATGTTGAACCGCAGCTTGAACGGCGGTCGCCGCTTCCTTGCCGAAGGAGCTTGTCCCCGCGGCAGCAACCAGAGCGGCAACGACCAGTAGATTGGCGAGCGCTTGAATCATCACGCATTCCCTCCCATTTTCCAGTATACCAAAAGACTACGGGAAAGGAAAAAGAAAAAAGAAGGCTAGCCAACCAGCCTTCCTAGGGTTCCTGCTCCACCTGTTTTTTGTTGTAATCGGCCATCATCTCCATGATGGACGTCATGTTCGTCAGCATCTCGCTGGCCCGTTTTGTCTTCTGCGAGATGGTGCCAAAGTCAATCTTCCCTTTTTTTCGGTCGTTCCAGCGCCTGAACAGCTCACCTGCCGTCTCCGGATTGGCGCGGATACTGGAGATGCGGGAATCGTCCTGCATCAGCCACGCCTCGAAATCGGGATTTTCCCGCAGCAGGCGCTTTACTTCTTTCTTTTTCATCCCCGGACGTCACTCCTTTTTCGTCAGCCATGGTTTATTTGCCTGTTCCCTACACCATATGACTAGTCCCCGAATGTGATTGTGTGTTTACACCGGGAGGCAAAGAAAGGGCGTGTGCACCAAACGCACAAAAAGAAAAGGCCCCTGTCCGGGGCCTTTTTCATCCAGTTATTTCCTTTTGACCGGGTGTTAGCCGCGGCCGGCCAGTTGTTGTTCAGCAAAGCTTACCAGACGCTTGGTGATTTCTCCACCTACGGAACCGTTTTGACGGGAGGTGGTGTCAGCGCCCAGGTTTACGCCGAATTCAGCAGCGATCTCGTACTTCAGTTGGTCAAGCGCCGCGTTTGCTTGAGGAACTACCAGGTTGTTGGATCCACCAGTGTTGTTTGCCACGTGTGATTCCTCCTTTAAGCGTGTTTTCTCCCGGGACGGGGTTGAACCGTCAGCGAAGCCGCTTCTCTCCGATGAGACCGAGAGGCGTTGGGAAGAAAGCGTCTCCGGCTCTCTCGTGTTACTATCATCCCTCCGCCGAACGCATCCATGCAGTGTCCGGCGATGTAAAATCTGTCAAGGTCGGCCGGCCGCTTTGTGCTATAATGAGTCGTGACAGTTGGACACGAGAGGAGTCGCGTTTTTGTGAATCAACCCTGCAAAGTACTGCTCATTGACGGCATGAGTTTTTTGTTTCGCGCCTTTTACGCCTCCGCCTGGGCGGGCGGGTATCGGCAGACCTCGCAAGGCGTTTATACAAACGCTGTCTACGGGTTTACGAAAATGATGCTGGACTACGCCGACCTGGTGCGCCCCACCCATGTCGCCATCGGCTGGGATGTGGCTGCGCGGGAAACCCTGATCCGCAGCCAGTGGTACGACGGGTACAAGTCCAACCGGGTGGCGCCGCCTGAGGAGCTGGTTCCCCAGTTTGAGCTGGTCAAGGAGGTGACCGACGCATTTTCCGTCCCGAATCTGGGCTGCCCGGGCTATGAAGGAGACGACATTCTCGGCACGGTCAGCGCGCGTCTCGCGGCCGAGGGACATCAGGTGGTCATCGCGACCGGCGATTACGACAGCCTGCAGCTTTTGTCCGATCAGGTCAGCGTGAAAATCCTGAAAAACGGCGGCAAGCACGAACACTACACGCCCGCCAGCCTGCTGGCCGTCCGCGGGATCAGACCGGAACAGGTCGTCGACGTGAAGGCGCTGATGGGCGACGCCTCCGACTGCATTCCCGGTTGTCCGGGGATCGGCGAAAAGACGGCGGTCAGGCTGATTGCCGCCCACGGCTCCCTGGACGGACTGTACGCCAGTCTGGACGCATGCACGCCCAAGCTGCGCGCCAAACTGGAAGAACACCGCGAGCAGGTCTATCTGAGCAAAAAACTGGCGACGATTTTCCGCGACGCGCCGATCGACTTTTCGCTGGAAGCAGCGCGATGGGAATACGATCGGGAGCGGGTTCGGGATAAGTTTGCCGAACTGGAGTTTGGACGCACGCTGGTCAGCAGGGTAAGCTGAGACGCGGCAGAGCCGGTCTGCCAGGACGGTGGAGCGGCCGGACAAAGCGAGAAACCTCCCTGCGCGATCGCAGCCTCAATACGAACGCAAAAAATCCCGGCCCTTTTGACAAGGCGTCCGGGATTTTTTTGTGCGTGTAGGGCGGCGGTTCTTCACGAACGATTCCGTTCCTCAAACACATCGAGAAGCAAGCGGGTGTTCTCCTCTTCCTGGCAGTCCCATGTCGCGGCAAAGCGGACCTGGTGGGAGACGCCCAGAATGTCGTACTTCTGGACCAGGTGCTGGCGGGCCGAGCCGACGATGAGACTGTGCAGCCGCACCTGTTTGCGCTTGGCCAGATCGGCCAGCATCTCCCGCACGTACAGGGAAAGGCCGCCTACTCCATCCGTCACCATGACGAAGTCAGCCCCGCGAAACTGCCGGTTCTCTTCCACGATTTGGATGGCCCGCTTCATCGGCGCGTCGAAGTGCGTCCCGCCTCCGAAGGCCATCTGCGCCAGCGTGTAAAACGCGGGCCAGTCCGGCCGCCGGTGGTACAGGGCCTGTTCGCGAAGCTCCCCTTTTGCGCCGAACAGCAGCAGCAGAAAGTCTCGTTTTTCCAGGAGACTGAGCGCGGCGAACGTCATCACAAAGAGCTGGGCCAGGCGCAGTTTGCTCCCCCGCATCGAATGCGAGGTGTCCAGCATGCAGATCACGGGACCTTTGGGCGGTTCCTCCAGCCATCCGACGGTGTCGTACGTCATCAGCTTCTGCTCCACCCACTTGAGCAGAAAATACGTCTCGTAATCCGGATCGGCCAACAGGCCGGCTTCGCTCGGCAGCATGTGGGCGATGTCGCCCGACTGCCTCAGGTCGTAGTATTCTTCCGGCAGCCGCCGCGAGCGCATCTGCTTCTTTTTCACCCGGACGTGATGGACGTTGCGCCCCACCTCTTTAAGGAAGTCAACCAGGTCCGGATGCCGTTTCAACTTTTCCAGCCACTTCATATATTGTTCCAAGCTCTGGCGCCGGAGCTTGCCCAACTCGTGCCCCCAGCGGCGGTTGGCGAAGCGCTGGCTGGCCGTAAGCAGCTCATGGACGAACAACGTGTCGTCCGATTCCAGCGACAGCGTCTCTTTCAGCGAGCGGTCCAGCCACTGCCCCAGCTCCTGTTCCATCTGGGCCACGGCCTCCCGTTCCTGCCTGGACAGCCGCTCGCGCTGTTTTTCCCGCTGGGCCAGCTCGTCCTCCAGCTTTTTGACTTTTTGCTGCAGCTTGGGGCGCTTGGTAACATTCACCCGCATCGCTTCCCGCAGTTCCTGAATGCGCGCTTTGAGGGAGCGGATCTCCGCTTCCACCAGCGGCCGGGTGTCCATCGCCTCCTGTTTGTCCTCCACCACGCGCTTGCCCTGCTGCAGCGTGTAGCCGATCAACTGAAGCCTGGCCGCCTGTTTTTCCGTCAACAGTTCGGACAATTGGGCCTGTTCCCTGCCCTCGTGCCCCTGCTTCTGCTGAAGCCCGGCGACCAAGGGAGTCAGCCGCTGTTCCCGCTCCCGGCGTTTGACCTCCTCCGCGAACGACGCCGTCAGCCACATGAGCGCCTTGATGGCCGTCTTGAAGGCGGCGCTCTCCTGGCCTGCCGTCCGCGGGTGGATCATCCGGTAAAAATACTGTTTCATCAGCGTCTGCACCATCCAGCGGTGGAACGGCGGCGCCGCCTGTGTCTGGTCAATTTCGGGATGGACGAGATAAAACGCCAGGAAAAAATCGGCCAACAGTTCGCGGTCGAACCACGGCGCCCGCGCTTTGGCTTCTTCCATCCATTCGCGCGCCGTGCGCGACGAGTACTGGTACGCATCAAACAAGTAGCGGTCGACCCGACTGGCACGAATGATCATGCGGTTGCATCCTGCCTTCCTACAGCGTGTAGTCGTAATCGGTACCGGGAAGTTCCCGGTCAAATACCGTTCGGTAGACGCCCTGCAGCATCTGCAGGATCCGCTCACCCTCGATGCGCAGATGGGCGTATTTGACCGTGTATTTCTCCGGGTTGGGCAGCAGTCGGTTTTTCTCCCGCACGTACGCGGTCAGGTCCTGCTCCCGCTGCTGCCACTGAAGCAGGCGGTTGCGCAGATCGCGGCCTGTCTCTTCCAGCTCCAGCCGGCATTCGTCGAGGAGCGAGCGGTAGCGCTCGGCGGCTTCTTTTCCCAGTTTGGCCCCGATCTCTTTCTTGAACTGAAACGCGTGCAGATCCGCTTCCTTTTCCATCCACTTTTCGGCGGTCTGCCTGCAGCGGCGAAGCGGCAAGTCGTGCTCCATGTCCGCTTTCAACTGTTCGGTGAAGCGCTGGTCAAACAGCTCCCGCAATACGGGCAGATCTTCCGGCACGTCCCAGAGCATGTGCGGCGTAAACACCGTATCCCAGATCGAGACGCTTTCGCGGCCGTGAAGAGCGGCCGACGTTTTCCAGACGTGGGCGATCTTGCTCCACCGCCGGTCGGAGAGGACGAACTCCTTTTCCTCCATGTCCTGCTTCAAGCGGTAGAGGAAATAGATCAGCGATTCCGGGATGCTGACCCGGGATGCTGCGCGCTGGATGTCCTTCACGTCGTGGAGGGAAAAGACAACCGGCAGCGGCTCGCTCGGCAGCGAAAACATTTTTTCGTAGCTGGAGGCGTGCTGCAGGTAGCTCACCTCGTAGCGGATGAGAAAGCGGTCGTACAGCGCCGTCAACTGTTCGTCTTCGTCCGGCAGCTCGTTGGACGCGGCCATCAGAAACAGCAGCGGCACCGCCTCTTTTTCCCTCCCGTTGAAATAGACCCGCTCGTTCAGAATGGAGAGCAGGGAGTTGAGGATCGCGCTGTTGGCTTTAAAGATCTCGTCGAGAAATGCGAACTGGGCAGACGGCAGGTAGCCGGCCGTCTTGCGCACGTACTGGTCCTGCTTCAACTGCTGCAGCGACACGGGGCCGAAAATTTCGTCGGGCGTGGTAAACCGCGTCAGCAGGTATTCAAACCAGTGCTCGGAGCCGAACAGTTGGGCGACGGCCCGGGCCATCTGCGATTTGGCCGTACCCGGCGGCCCGATCAGCAGGGCGTTCTCTCCGCTCATGATGCCCAGGAGCAGCAGGCGGATCAGCTCGCTTCGTTCGAGAAAACGGCGCTCCAGTAGTTCGACCGCTTGTTCCAACTTGTGTGTCAATGGCATCGTCCTGTTCATCATCTCTGGCGCAATCGTGCTGTCACGGCAGACGTGCTGCGCCGTTCCCCCCTCGTGCAAGATTCGATTGTCATGGGTTGGCACTCTCTACCTGTAGTGTATACATCCTGATCCGCGTACACAAGCCAATGCGCTCTCCCGGGTCCGGCGGCCGGTCATGAAGGCGGCGGCACCCGCGTATGATGAAAGGTGCGCGTTGGCAACAATAACCATCAAGAGAAATACATGCAAAAAGGAGGATAGTCATGCCCCAGCTTCAACTGTCTGATGAAGAATACGATCATCTGATGGAACGGATTTTTAAAATTCTGAGCCGAACGGAAGAGCTGGACCACGTCACCCATCACTGGATGTGGGAAGTGTGGCGCGTGCTGTACTACAGCAAATTGTAAGCGTACGATCCGCTTTCACCCATGTCTGTGCCCTCGCATAGTGTGTGAACAAGAGAGGTTTGCCCGACACACTAGAAGGAGGGATGGGCATGGGTGTTGAACTGTCCTGGCTCCACGGGGGGTACGTCCTGTTCGTGATCGGCATCGTCGCCGCCATGGTGCTCCGACGCGATACCAGTCTCATCTGCATCACGGGGATCGCCGCGCTCGGCCTAACGGCTACCGGTTCGGTTGCGGCGGCGGTAGGGGGCGTGTTCGGCAGCTTCATGTACGCGATGACGGAACTGCTGCCGACGATTCTGGTCATCTGCATCATCGTCGCGATGAGCCGCGTGCTGACCGAGACCGGCATCAACGAAACGATGATCCGGCCGATGGCCTCGCTGGTGCGGACGCCGGCGCTGGCGTACTGGGTGATCGGTATCGTCATGATGATCATGTCCTGGTTCTTTTGGCCTTCGCCGGCCGTGGCGCTGATCGGCGCGGTGATGCTGCCTGTCGCTCTCCGTGTGGGGCTGCCCGCCGTCGGTGCAGCCGTCGCGATGAACCTGTTCGGCCACGGCATCGCCCTGTCCGGTGACTTTGTCATTCAGGGCGCGCCCACGCTCACCGCCAAGGCAGCCGGCCTTCCCGTCGCCGAGGTGATGGCCGCCAGCGTGCCGCTGGTCATCGTGATGGGGACGGTCACCACCTTGACCGCGTTTTGGTACCTGTACAAAGACATGAAAAGCGGAGCGCTCCGCGTCGATCCGGAAGAAACGGCCGTCCCGTCCGCGCCCCGCGACACCGCTTCCGTCCGGCTCTCCCCCATGCTGCGAAACGGGCTGGCGGCTCTGGTTCCCCTGCTGTTTCTGCTGGATGTCGCGGCCATGTTCGCGCTGGATCTGAAAGGAGGCGACGCCACCGCCCTGGTCGGCGGCACCGCTCTTTTGATCCTGCTCGCGGTCACTCTGTTGGCCCACAGACAGGCCGGTCTGGAACAGGTAACCGCTCACCTGATCCAGGGATTTCAGTTCGGATTTCGGGTGTTTGGCCCCGTCATACCGATTGCCGCGTTTTTCTACATGGGTGACAGCGGATTCGTCAAGGTGTTTGGCGAGACGCTGCCGAACGGTTCCCATGGGATCGTCAACGATCTGGGCGTTGCACTCGCCAACACCATCCCGATCGGCAAGGAGGTGGCCGCTCTCGCCCTGACAGCAATCGGCGTCATTACCGGACTGGACGGATCGGGATTCTCCGGCATCACGCTGGCCGGCTCCCTGGCCCAACTGTTTGCGACCGCGCTGGGAAGCGGAGCGGCGACGCTGACCGCGCTCGGGCAAATCGCTGCCATCTGGGTGGGCGGCGGAACGATCATCCCGTGGGCGCTGCTCCCGGCTGCCGCCATCTGCGGCGTCGATCCGTTCGAATTGGCGCGGCGCAACCTATACCCGGTCGCGATCGGACTGCTGGTTACCACGCTGGTGGCCATGTTTCTGATCTGAATACGTGCAAAACGGAAAGAAGCCTCAGCCGGTCGGCGAGGCTTCTGTTTATGTCGTCTCCATCGCGGAAACGTGCCGGAGCTTCTCCGGATTGAGGATCAGGTAGATCGCTTCCACCCTCCCGCAGCGAACGGAGCAGCTCATGACGGCAAAGAGGCGGTTGTCCCGAACGCACAGCAGACCCGGCATGCCGTTCACATTGGCCATGCGGCCCGCCCGGAAGGCGGACGTTTTTTTGGCAACCCCCAAAAGGAACGCCAGCACCCGCTCCCGGGTGCATATCGGAAAAATCGCGGCCCGGACTTTGCCGCCGCCGTCCGAATAAAGCGTAACCTCTTCGGCGAGCAGCGCCAGCAGCGTGTCGGCATCGCCGTCGCGCATCGCCGCGAGAAACCGCTCCACAAGCTGTTTGTGCTGCGCGTAATCGATGGGTTCATCCGGCAGTCGGTGGGACAGTTTTTGTCTGACCCGGCTGAAGATCTTGCGGCAGTTGGCTTCCGTCTTGCCCACCAGCTCGGCGATTTCCCGGTAGTCGCAGGCCAGGACCTCCCGCAGCACAAACACCGCTCTCTCTGTCGGCGAGAGCGATTCCATCAGCATCAGGCACGCGATGGACAGCCGGTCATGCGTCATCACTTCATGAACCGGGTCCCCCTCCTCGCTTGTGAGGACAAGCGGCTCCGGGAGCCACGGCCCCACGTAAACTTCCCGCTGTTTGCGTGCCCTGCGCAGAAAGTCGATGCATTTGTTGGTGAGGGTCCTGCATAAAAACGCCTTGATGTTGTGAATCTCGTCCGTCCGCGTTCGCTCCAGCGACAGAAACGTGTCCTGCACCATGTCTTCCGCGTCCGTGATGGTGCCCACCATCCGGTAAGCCAGGGAAAACAGCAGCGGTTTATAGGTGGTGTACAACTGGGCAACGTCTGCCACGCCCTCCCTCCTTTCTGGCCGTACCGTAAATATGACGTCCGGCGGATCGCTTTTGTGACTGCGGCGATCTCGCTCTTCTGTTTTGGGCCATGCCTCATACACTGGTACTAGCACGTTTTCTACGAAAGGAATGGACAGCACACGTATGAAGCTGTGGGAAAAAAGCGTACAGGTGGCCGCCACCTACATCGGAACGGTTGTCGGGGCCGGCTTTGCCAGCGGTCAGGAAATCCTCGCCTTTTTTACGTCGTACGGCCATTGGGGCACATTGGGCATCCTGCTCGCCACCGCCCTGTTCGTCTGGCTGGGGTACAACATGATGCGGCTGGCCCAGCGCATGCAGACGCCCTCGTACGATTCGTTCAATCAGAAGCTGTTTGGTCCTGTCCTCGGCCGGGCGATCAATCTGCTCGTGTTCCTCACTCTGCTGGGCGTGACCACGGTCATGCTGGCGGGAGCCGGTTCCGTCCTGGAAGAACAGTTTCACCTCCCGTACCTCCTGGGGACGTCGGGAACGGCGGTCCTGGCGTTTGTCATCATCCGCCACGGACTGGACCGGCTGCTGGCGGTAAACTCACTCATCGTTCCGTCGATGCTGCTCTTTTCCCTGCTGATTCTGGCAAGCGGACACGCGGAATCGCCGCTCCCGCTCACGCCTCCCAACACGCTCGGCTTCATGTGGAAGTCGGTGCTGTACGTGTCGTTTAATCTGGCCATGGCCCAATCCGTCCTCATCCCCATCGGGTATGCGATCCGGGAAACGATCGTGCTCAAGCGGGCGGCGATTCTCGGCGGCATCGGGCTGGGTCTCATGCTGATGATCGTTCATGCGGCCATGCTGGCCAACTGGGATGACGTCCGCCTGATGGACATCCCGATCATCTACATCACGGAGCAGTGGAACGATTGGCTGCAGCTCTTTTTCGTCTTCGTCCTGTACTCCGAAATTTTCACCACGCTGATCTCCAACGTGTTCGGCATCGGCCAGCAGCTTCGGGAACTGTTTGACGTCCCCGAATCCCGCCTCTATCTGCTCCTGTTCGGCTTCAGCTTCTCGCTCTGTCTGATCGGCTACTCCGAGCTGCTGATGGTGCTGTATCCGCTGTTCGGCTACCTGGGGTTGGCCACGCTGGCCCGCCTGTGCCTGCCGGGCAGCGGCAGCGGCCGCCGTGTGTTCTAGGAGCAATCCCTCACGCGCGCGTCTGCTCCAGCTCCGCCCGGAACTGTTCCCAATCGGTGAGCGGCGCGCGGCAGGCAAAGTTTTCACAGATGTAGGCCGTCACATCGCCCCCCTGCATCTGTTTGTCCCGGACCGCCTCGGCAATGCCGCCCAGCCCTTCCGTCGGATCGTGCAGCACGGTCAACGTGAAGGGGGCGTAGCCGCGGCGCGTCTCCTTGAAAAACGCCTGCGTCCGCTCATCGCCTCTCGGGCCCGCGATCACCACCTGCCGCACCGGATGCAGGAGCTGCTGCATCGCCAAGAGGGAAAAGCTGTACCCGATCGGATAGTGGTTGATGCTCCCCGCAAACGACGTCAGCAGACGTTCCGCCTTGTCGCGCAAATCGCTTCGGCCCGTCAGGTAGAACAGCCGGAAGAAGGTGTAGGCGGCGACGCCGTTGCCGGAAGGGGTCGCGCCGTCGTAAATTTCCTTGGGACGGGCGATGAGCTGTTCGCCGTCGCTGCCGTAGAAGAACAGCCCGCCGTTTTGTTCATCCCAGAACAGGCGGAGCAGATCATCGGCCAGCTCCAGCGCCCGCTGCAGGTGCCGCGGATCCTGTCCGGCCTCAAACAGTTCCGTGAGCCCCCAGATGAGAAAGGCGTAGTCGTCCACGTAGCCGAGATACGCCGCCTCGCCGTCGCGGTAGCGGGCCAGCAGGCGGCCGTTGGCGTCGCGCAGCCTGCTCTCGATAAACCCGACAGCCCGTTCCGCCGCCCGCAGATATTCGGGCTCCTCCAGCACCAGCCCTCCTTTGGCCAGCGCCGCGATCATCAAGCCGTTCCAGGACGTCAGAATCTTGTCGTCCTTCCCCGGATGCACCCGCTGTTCCCGTCGAGCGAACAGCTTCTGGCGGGCTTGTTCCAACAGCCGTGTCAATTCCTCGGCGGCCATCCCCCGGCGGCGGGCAAGCGAGTCCAGATCGGTCCGAATCAGATTGGGGATGCTGCGCCCTTCAAAATTGCCGCTCTCCGTGATGTCGTACGCGTCGCAGTAAAGCTGCCCCAGCTCATCCCCCAGCACATCGCGGACTTCCCACGGCGTCCAGACGTAAAATTTGCCTTCTTCTCCTTCCGAATCGGCGTCTTCCGCCGAATAAAACCCTCCGTCCGGGTCGGTCATGTCGCGCAGGACGTAGGTGAAAATGTCGCGGGCGACGCGGGCGTAGTCGTGCTTGCCGGTGGCCTGGTACGCCTCCAGATACGCGTAGGCCAGAAGCGCGTTGTCGTAGAGCATCTTTTCAAAGTGCGGCACCAGCCACTCCCGATCCACCGAGTAGCGGGCGAATCCGAATCCCACGTGGTCGTAAATGCCGCCGCGGCGCATGCACTCCAGCGTGGTTTCCGCCATGTGCAGCGCGTCCGCCTCGCCGGCCGCCTGGGCGTGGCGCAGCAGGAAAATGAGGTTGTGCGGCGTGGGAAACTTGGGCGCGTCGCCAAATCCCCCGTAGACGTCGTCAAACTGCCGTTTGTAAAGCTCCAACGCTTCCACAAAGGTCTCCCGGCTCAGCGTCCCCGGATCGGTCCGGGCCATCTGCGGCGCCAGCGTGTTGTAAATGTGGTCCACACTGCGGTCGATCCGTCCCCGGTCGTTCTCCCAGATCTCGGAGAGCTGCCGCAGAATGTCCATCACGCCCGGCCGTCCCCACTTGGCCGACTTGGGAAAATACGTCCCGGCAAAAAACGGCTTTTTCTCCGGCGTCATCACAATCGTCAGCGGCCATCCGCCCTGTCCGGTCATGGCCTGGCAGACGGTCATGTAGATGTGGTCCACATCCGGCCGCTCTTCCCGGTCCACCTTGATGGCGACGAACTTTTCGTTCAGCAGCGCGGCCACTTCTTCGTCTTCAAACGATTCGCGTTCCATGACGTGACACCAGTGGCAGGTGCTGTAGCCGATGCTGAGGAAGATGGGTTTGTCTTCCTGTTTGGCTTTGTTGAACGCTTCTTCTCCCCACGGATACCAATCAACGGGGTTGTAGGCATGCTGAAGCAAATAAGGAGACTTCTCGTTTCTCAATCGGTTCGGCTTTCGCTCGTCCTTGCTTTCCACGCAAATGTCCTCCAATTACCTGTTTCCTTCCATCTTAACATACTCGGCGTCGATAGAAAAAACAGGTGCGCAAGTGACTGCCCCCGGTGCGCAGCCGTTTCAAGGAAATGATGATTTCGAACATAAAAAATAGGGACATCGTTTCTCAATGTCCCTCTTTGTGGATCGATTTCTGTTTCTCGTTTACCCGCTCATCCGTTGATGCGCGATTTCCTTATTGGTTCCCTTCTCCGTCGAATTGGCCTTGCCCACTCCAAATGCGAAATAACTGATCACGACGATACCCAGGAAGACCATTCCCGCCACAAGGGAGATGCGCGTCTCTTCATTCACCCACATGCCGACCAACACCATGATCAGAAAGGCAATCGTAACGTAGTTCGACACGGGCGCAAAAGGCATTTTGAACGGATGATGAGCCATTTCGGCTCCTTTTGCCTTTCGGAATCGGATTTGACTGATCAGAATCACAAACCACGGAACCATGCCGGGAAGCACACTGGCACTGTATACATACACAAACAGATTATCCGGTGCCAGATAGTTCAAGACAACGCCTACGCCCAGCCCCACAAGAACGCCGATCGTTCCGAGCAGCGGCACGCCGTTGTGAGACAGCTTCGTAAAGATTTTCGGCGCCTGTCCATTTACTCCCAGCGTGTACAGCATGCGTCCCGCACTGTAAATGCCGCTGTTGCAGCCAGACATGGCGGCAGTAATGACGACAAAGTTAATGAACCCCGCTGCGGCCGTGATCCCGATTTTCGCGAAGGTTGCCACGAACGGGCTGCCAATGGTTTGCAGTTGATCCCACGGGTAAACGGTTACAATCACAAAGATCGCGCCGATGTAGAAGATCAGAATCCGCCAAATGATACTTTGAATCGCACTCGTCAGCGTTTTTCGGGGGTCTTTTGCCTCACCCGCCGTAATCCCGATGAGCTCGACACCTTGATAAGCCCCGATCACCAGCGAGAGCGCAAAGAAAAAGCCCGTCCAGCCGCCCGTAAAAAAGCCGCCGTGTTCCCACAGGTTCGATAATCCGATGGCGTTTCCACCGTTGCCGATTCCGAAGAAGATCAGCCCAAACCCGGCAACGATCATCAAGACGATGGTGACGATCTTGATCATGGCAAACCAATACTCAAATTCACCAAACGATTTCACGGAGAACAAGTTCGCCGCTCCGAGAATCAGCATCGCGATCAACCCCGGTATCCAGGCGGGCAAATCCGGGAACCAGTACTTCATGTAAGTCCCGACGGCAATAATTTCCGACATCCCGACGACGACCCACTGAAACCAGTTGCTCCAGGCCGTCACATAACCTGCCAGGGGATGAATGTACTTGTGGCCAAACGTCGCAAATGAACCTGTGCTGGGTTCCAGGTACAACATTTCCCCCATCGCGCGCATGATGAAAAAGATAAAAAGCCCGACGATTGCATACGCGAGCATCACGGACGGACCTGTCCATTTGATCGTGCTCGCCGATCCCATGAATAAACCAACACCAATTGTTCCGCCCAACGCGATCATCTGAATATGACGCGCTTGCAGGCCCCGCTTCAATTCCTTGTTTGCCACTCTGGCTCCCTCTTCCTTTCTGCCAATACCGGCTGTCATTTCAGGAATGCTGCTGGACACCCTCCGTTTCATCCGCGATGATGCGGCAGGTACCCGTTTTTTCTTGACTGCACATTTTTTATTCAGCATTCCTAATAGTGAGAAAAATTGTTCATCATTTCCTTTCTGCTTCGCTGCTGAAGTACTTGTATTGTAATATGTTTTTGTCATGAAGACAATTGTATCAGCTAAAAAAACATTTGGTAAATCAATATGCTTGACGTAAATCAAAAGTAAAAAATATGTGATTGTTCAATCATTTGTGGAGCACAGGGCAAGAACAATCAGGGACGGTTGCACCTCAAACGAATCAGCCAGCGGCCGATTCGCATGTCGGCAACTGGCTGATTCATTCGCGAAGGCTTGTTGATCCTGTCCCTGCAAAGGGGGCAGGCACCCTCACGACAGTGTAACAATTCGGTCACACGCTTCCGCAACGTACGGATCGTGCGTAACGATGACGATGGTTTTGCCTTCCTGATTGAGTCCCTGCAGCAGCTTTACGATTTCGTTTCGGTTGTCGGCATCCAATGAGCCCGTGGGTTCATCGGCAAGGATGAGCTCGCAGGGTTTTAACAGGATTCTCGCGATTGCCACCCGCTGCTGCTCCCCGCCTGAAAGACCATATATTTTCTGCTTGAGCGGAATATCCAGCCCCACCTTCTCAAGCGCATCCATTTTTCGCTTTTGCTTTTCCTTTCTCGCTGCCTTCGAATAGAGAAGCGGGATTTCAAGATTTTCGTCCACCGTCGCATCATCGATCAATGCGTAATTCTGGAACAGATAAGCGATTCTGGTCTGAAGAAGCTTGTTTGCCTGAGCCGAACCAATCCGTGGGCTGTTCTCGCCAAACAGATTGACAGTACCGCTGCTCGGCTTTTCCAGCAATCCCATGATATTGAGAACGGTTGTCTTGCCGGAACCGCTTTTCCCGGTAATGGCGAGCATCTCCCCCTCGCAGACCTGCAAATGTATCTGGTCAAGAACCACGTGGTCTTGATAGCGCTTGCTGACATCCACCAGTTCGCATACCGTGTTCATGCCGTTTATCCCTCCCCTTTCAGAATGTTCACTTTGTTCCGTTGCTCGATGATGAAAAGTGCAAGAACAGACGCTGCAAATTCCACCGCCACCACCCCGACGCCTGCTGCAAGCACGTTGATGTCAGAGGAACCCATGGCCTCGTGGATGGATGTCGCCACGGCAAAAACCCTCGCCGCCTCCTGCAACAGAAGGGATGCCAGCCCGTTGTTCATCAGGAAACAAATGCCAATCTGAATCACCCAGGTCGCTGTCAACAGCCACAGATACTCCTTGTACGTTCGGAAGAAACCCGTCCCAAACAATCGGCGAACAATAATTCTTTGCTGGTATTTGCTGAAAAAGATGCTCAAATTCTGCACAACAAGCACCAATAATCCCGCTGCCAGTCCGATGCTGATGAACAAAAGTTGGTTCCTCTGCTTTTGCAGCTCGTATATCTGCCCCAACACGTACTGTTCGACGGTGATCAGGCTTGGCAGGTTGTCATCCAGTTTCAGCCTTTTTAATTCAGGTTCAAGCGCCTGTAACGTCTGCTCGGTGTCTCTGTTGATTAGTTTCACTTTCAACGGATCGCTGCCCCCGCCACCACTCATCATGTTTGCCTTGTCTGCAACGAGACTGTTTTTCTCGGTGACCACCTGGATGATCGGATCGACAATCATGTTGTTTTCCATGCGAAATACTTCCGGATTGAAGCTGAATATTTTCTGCCCGTTTGCGATCCAGATGATTTTCAACGGTTGATTCCGTACGCGATCAGGAATCTCCACGTGAAACAGGTTTTCATCCCCTTCCGCACGACTTTTTCTGGATTTCTTGATGTAATCCAAAATATCTTTTTCATTGCTGCGATATTTTGCAGGTACAAGCAAAATCAAATCGCTCGTATCCTCGGAAATCATCACAGGATGATTTTGTGCATTATAGACGGGAAACTCCCGCAGATAATTAGGATTTACCGATATAGTACGTATACCGTCAAACCCACTGTTCAAACGAAGCGATGTTTGCTCATAGTCCCCCGCATCGATGAATACGGCTCCCATGCGGTTGAGTAGAGGATAAAGGGCCGTGACTTGCGTTACCGTCATTTTGTGCCCACCTTTCTCTATATCCTCCAAATCGTTCCCGACCATTACGGGATAGAACACACCGTAATCCTTGCTGCGCTCCCAGCTTTTCAGATTTTCCTGCTTGATGCGCAACTCATGATACTGGCTCCAGATGGAAAGGATGACCAGGATGAGAAAGAGGGAGCATCCGGTCTTGAACAGCGTGTTCAATGCAAAGATGCCATTCGTTTCCTTGCGGTTTTTGATCACGTCGACAATCTTTATTCTCGACAAAAAGATATAGGCGATGACTGACGTCAACGTGACAATGACATAACTCGTCAATTGCGAGAGGAAGACGCTTCCCATAAACTGACCAGTCGTATCTTTTATGAGTGAGGACGCGAGTAAGGAGATCACCGCGGCCAGCGCAAATACACCGGTAATCCATCTCCCGACAATGACGTACCACAGGCGCACGCTGGACAGGCCGTGCATTTTCATCACGCCGATCCGCTTGGATTCGTGAAACATATAGTACATGAGCATAAAGATCGTGATGATCAACATCACGTACCTGATATATGCGAAGAAATCATCCTCGATTTCCATTTTTCCAAAATTGGACGATTGACCATCGAAGTCAACAGGAGTGAGCAGAGTCCCCTGGTCAACCAGTTTCGCAGCCTTGATCTTGTTGATGACCCGTTCCACAAACTCCTGGTATTGTTCTTCAGATGCCTCCACAAAATACCGGCCTTCCACGGGAAGGTGTTTATAAGCAAACCGGAGCGGTTTCATTTCGAACAGGGTATGGGTTCCGAAACTCTTGATCCGCCCCACCTGATCCTTGTCTCCGGACTCTGCCGTAGATAGAAACGAATTGCCCTGCTGGGTGTCTTCCGCAGTCAGGAACCTGCCGCTTTTTAATCGAAAAGAATCAAACAACCGGGTGTTGTCTGTCAGCAGCACGTATTTGTGAATGCGAACTTCATCATCCTCACTGTAATCGATGTGTGTACGGAAGAGATTGACCTTTGTTTCCAGCGCCGCTTCGAGTAAAATCGGGTACATCTCATCTGGTGAAGCAAAATTGGCATAGTTGGGAATCGTAAACGGCTTTGAAATCTCCTCTCCTGCCTTTTCCAGTTGATCGAGTTCATCCCGATAGGCTTGATCGAAAGCCAACAGAAAAGACACCGCGAATAGAAAGAGCAGCAAACTGGATAGTATCTTTTTCAATGTACCCTCTCCTCCATTGGATGACCATTCACCCTCACCATGTGTCTGAGTTTGTTTGCCGCTTGCTGTTCATTTCTCCCATTGAAAACAGTTGTTTTTGGGTTAATTTTTATATTTTGTTATTATTAACCAATCAAATTGTTTGTAATTATAGTACACCTACCTGCATGGATCAAGTCCATCTCGTATGGACATTACCCCCGGCAAAAGAATCACATGGCCCGATTCGTATCCCTGTAAACACCGCTTTTTGTTATCTGAGTTTCTCGTCATTCCAGGTACGGAGCCAGTACGAGGTACCTTTTGCCATCAGGCACATACGGTTGTTGATTGACAGTCAAGTGTGCAGCAACTTTACGGGTAGGTAGCTGCATAACCACTATCGTTGGAGGTGATACCTCTTCCGCTTGGGCGGTCAAGACGAGAGGCCCTGCGCTCGTGCTCGTCGTGACCGAGTAGATCAGACATGACATCATGATTGAGGAGATTACGCGAGTGAAGACGAAAGAGTTCTTTTAAACGACTGTTTAATTCAGAGGAGAGTTTCTTGAAGAGCATCAAAGATTGCTTGCCGACGGTTCTCGGCTGCCTGCGCGTCGGCTTGGCGGCAGGGGGATGAAAAAACATCTGCATGGCTTCCTCCCCCACTATCGTCCGGGAACAAACGCCCCTTCCCGATTAAGCACAGGAACCGTCTGACTGGCATTCCAAGCGGAAGCGATCACCACATCCTCGGCAAATCCCGCCGCGATCAGCTCCCGTCCCGAGGCAGACTCACACAGCAGCGGGTACAGCTCCGGCTTGGTGGCGTCAAAGGCAGCGACAGCCAGGCGGGCCTCCGGTGACAGCCGGTATCCGCGAAGCTCGCCGAGGATCGCCCCCGCCGCAACCATGTCCTCAAATGCGGGACGGAGGCTGCCGTCCGGCCACCGCTCTCCGCTGGCAATCACCGTGACGACGCCCCCTGTATTTCGGATGAACCGGGCCACCGCCGAGGCATTGCGCAAACTGCCGGCCACCACGATCGCGCCGCTGTCCTTTGCCAAAAAGGAGCACGTGGCTCCGTTGGGCGACGGCAGTACGATCCGGCACCCCTCGTCAATCACGGAGAGCGAAGCGGGAGACAGCGAAATGGGCTCGCCGCGTTTACCGGCCAATACGGCTTGTACGCTGGCTGCGTACTCCGAGGCGGACGCATCCCGATAGCGATATGGATACACCACTCCGCCCCGAGCGAGGACCACATCGACACAGGTCGTAAACGAGAGCACATCGACGATCACGACGATGTCGGAAACGGGGGCCAAGGCTTTTACCCCTTCATACCCCCAATCAAACCGGGCGTGAAATCCGTTTTGCTGAAACACTGCCACATCCGCCATTTTTTCTTCCCCTTCCCTTCCAGGATTGCGTGCCCATCTTCAATGTTGGCACTGCGACTGCGCGACCGATTCCCACTTGTCGCGGTCTTGTGAAAACCACACCGGTTCCATGCGTTCAAAATACAGGTGATCTTCCGCAATGAGCTGCACTCTGCCGAGCATCTCCTGACGCTGCTCCTGAGCCATGCGGGCGGTCCAGACCACGGCGGAGAACAGGCTCATTGCCACGTATACCGCGTACAACGTCCAAAACTCCGGCGGGATTTTATTGGGGTAAAAATATCCGAAAATTTGGCCGAAGCAAAAGGGGACGCTTACTTCCCTGCTGAACAAGGCCAGCTTGCAAAAGTCGCAGATGGGGTCTCCCCAATCGAACCGGTCGAAATCGATGGCCCCGGCGTACCGCTTGTCCTTTACGATCAGATTGCCCACGTGGAAGTCATCGTGCTGGAACCGGTTTGGCCGCTTGCTCAGATACGTTATGTTTTCTTCCACAAACACCATGATTTTCTCGTCGTGCGGGATGGCCAGACCAGCGGTGCGATACGATTCGAGGTATCTCGCGTGTTTTTGGACGGCTCGCGAATGCCAGGCGGGGATGTCGGACGGAGCGTGAAGCTGGTGCAGTTTTCTCAGGTCTTGACCTGCCTGCCATCCGATGCAGAACTGTTCTTCTTCCGTACAGAGAGGCAGGATGTCCCTGGCGTCCTCTCCGTCGATATGGGACAGCAGGATGTAGCAAATCTGCAGGTCCTCTGCGATCCCGCATTCAATCGGCTGCGGAATGCTCGCCCCGAACGGCTGCAGGGCGTGGAGGGTGTGAAACTCAGACCGCTTCCGCTCCCAGCGGCTCTGGTCCGCAATGCGCAGGACTCGCCGTTCTCCCGACTCCATGCGGACCAGGTATTTTCTGTCGGACGAAAATCCTTTGTGAATCGGCTCGATGCCGACTGCTGAACAAAGGGCGGGACTTTTGCTTCGCAACCATTCGATTTGTCCGGTCATGTTACACCTCCCAGAAATGGCAGCTTTTTCATTATATCATCCATGCTTCTGACGACAAGAAGCATTCTTGTTATTTAAAACGTTTTCTTCATGATGGCGGCATGGATGGGAGAACGTCGATTTGCCAGCGCCGGCCGTCATGAACGTCATGAAAAAAGGTTATCCCGCCTGGGCAGGATAACCTTTTTGTTCCTCTACTCCCTGTCTATAATTTCGTCCCGCCGGCTGACAGCCTGGTCAACCCTGCGTATCTTCGGCGGAAGGCTGCTTCGCCGGGGACGTCACGTGCGCCTCCTCATCCAGCAGCGGCACGTTTTGCTGGTGCATTTTCTGCTTTGTCGGATACGCGCCCACCTGCTGCAGTTCCACATTGACATCCGTCTGTTTGTCCATCCCTCATCGCCTCCCGTTTTGGTTTCCCGTTTAGTATGGTTCCAATTCCGAGATTGCTATACCGCCGATGACAGCGGACGCGGCTGGCGTCATTCCGCCGGTCGTCACGCTGAGCGACCATCGTTTCCATATTTTGAAGGTTCCCTTTTGCCGGTATCTTTGTTATCCTCGTAACCGAGCCAAAAACAAGCCGAAACTTCCGACAGCGGAAGTGCGGGGGACTTTTTTTGCAGACCACGGTCTGCATGGGGTGAATCGCCGAATGGCGAAGGGTTGTCTCCTCAATCCCAACCCGACAACTAACCTCGTAGGCGAAGAAAAGGAGACGATGTGCACATGAAACGATTTGCCAAGCCGATCATCGCCATCGCTATGGGATTGGCCGTCACCAGCATTTCCACGTCCGCATTTGCCGCGACGACTTGCCCGTACAAATCGATCGCCGGCCAAAAACAGTGGTTCCCCTACGTTCAATACTTCGGTTCTTTCCAACAAGCACCGAACGTAAGCCCCGTATGGAAAGTGTACATGCCGGTACCGGTGAAACAGCCGGTTCAAAAACCGGTTCAACTGCCGGTACAGTACCCGGTACAGAAGCCTGCCGCTCCGACCGGCAACCAGGTCGTTGCCCAGCCGAAAGCTCCGGCCCAACAAGCGGCACCGTCCGTTTCCCAATTTGCCAAGCAGGTGGCCGACCTGGTGAACCAGGAGCGCGCCAAAGCCGGGTTGAAGCCGCTGACGCTGGACAGCGCCCTGTCCAAAGTGGCCATGGACAAAGCGGTCGACATGTACCAAAACCATTACTTCAGCCACACCAGCCCGACCTACGGTTCCCCGTTTGACATGATGAAACGATACGGCATCACCTTCAGAACCGCCGGCGAAAATATCGCCATGGGTCAGCGCAGCCCGCAGGAAGTCATGCAGCAATGGATGAACAGCCAAGGCCATCGTGCCAATATTTTGAATCCGAACTTCACGAAAATTGGCGTGGCCTACCACAACGGGTACTGGGTGCAGGAATTTACCGGATAACCAGCGAACAGAGAATCAGCAAGCCGTGCTTCTCGCGTGAGAGGCACGGCTTTTTTGCTGGCGGCGTCATCGGCCGATTTCGACGCGGACCAGCGACTCCCGTACATAGACGCCCGTTCCCGCGATGGTGACATCCAACTGATCACCGGCCTGGTGTACTTCGACGTGCACGTTCCCTTCCCGTCCCATCTCGTGCCCCTGCTCCACGACAAGCGACAGCGGCCACGCGTCCGGCGTGCGAATGTAGCTGGCGTAATAGGCGCCCATCACCCCGGAAGCGGTGCCGGTCACCGGATCCTCCACCGTTCCCGAATACGGCGAGGAAAAATGGCGTCCGTGCATCTGGGCGGACGGATCGTAGGTTTCCAGACAGAACGGGTGGACGCACGCACGGGGCATGCTCGTGAGCACGGCCGGAAACGCCCCATTGCGGGGGGACATGCGGCGAAAGGATTCCAGCCGCTTCACCGGAACCAGAAGGGTCCAGATGCCGGTGCTGCCGTACATGACCGGAAGTTCCTCGTCCAGGTCGGCTCTGGTCAGCCCGATCGCCCCGGCCAAATCGTCCAGGGAACCCTCGAACAGAGATTCACCTCATGGCCGGGCGTGAAAAACCGAATGCGCAGATCAGCCGTCTCGGCCGGCAGAACAAATGCCGTTTCGTTGTAACCCACCTGACGGGCGACCGCCAGCATGTGCTCGTCGTCAAGATCGCTGGCGTCAAGCACGACCCCCGCCGGATTGCCCTTGTCGGGTGCGGTGCCAAACGCATTGTAATGATACACGTTGACTTCCGCCATTCGCTCTTCCCCCTTTTTCCCCTATAGAATCGCGCCGGTGTTTTTTTTCGAAACAGTGCGTCACTTTGCGGCGGAACCGGACAATTTCGCGCCGCATCCTTCCCGCCGGCCGCCCCTCTTTGATTTCCGGAAGGCAGCCGGTTCTAGTCGAATGCCTGGAGGATGTGCTCCAAATCTTTCAACGCAGCCGCCGCAGCAGCGCGCGGATCGGACTTCCCGCCGATGACCAGCAGTTCGCCCATCGCGTCCGTTTCGACCCGGATGGCCTTGGTCGTGCCGTGAACGCGGGCGAAGGGATGGTCACGCTCGTACAGGCGAAGTTCCACGGCCGCTTTCACCCCTTCCGCCGTCCGCCGAATGCTGCCGACGAGCTTGGGCACGCGTCCGGCCTGCCGCCACGCGTCCATCTGCGCGCGCGTCAGATGCGCAATTCCCGTCCGCTTCACGTCGTCCAGGCGCAGGCCCGCCCCGAACGCGGCGTTGGCGATAATCGTCAGCTTGCATGCGGTGTCCCATCCCTCCACGTCAAAGCGCGGGTCGGGCTCGGCGATCCCCAGTTCCTGTGCCCGGCGGATCGCTTCCTCGTACGGGATGTCCGCTTCCATCATGCTGCTCAGCACAAAATTGGCCGTCCCGGTCAAAATGCCTTCCACGACGGCCGCTTCGCATCCCGCCAGATTGTATTCGAGAAGATCGACGGTCGGCAGTGCGGCCGCTGTGGCGCCGCTGATTTTCAGGACGGCGCCGGTTTTCTTCGCCAGCGCGGCCAGTCCCGGGTAGTCGGCGACGAGCGCCCCTTTGGAGACCGCAATCACGTGCGTTCCCTGTGCCAGCGCGGTTTTCATGTAAACAGAACCGGCCCCGCCCGTGACGTAGTCGGAGGGACCGGTTTCGATCAGTACATCAGGGCGGGTGCGGGTGAGAAAATCGGCTCCCGTACACGCCGGATCGCCGGCCAGTTCGCCGCGCGCAAACGCCTCCCAAACCTCCGCGGCCAAACCCTGATCATCGTAGCAGCCGGTTCGGGAACGGGCGACGCCGACAAGCCTCACCTCCACGCCGTACCGCGTCCGGTAGCGTTCCCGCCGCTCATCCAGCAGGCGGGCCGCTTCTCTGCCCACCGTGCCAAATCCGGTAATGATCACGTTCATGTCCTTCACGCCCGACTCCCCCTCAGCAGCTTCGCTCGTTTCGTCATCGCTGGGCAGACCGGTTTACCGGACCCATGCGCGTTTGTGCGCGAGGATCGGATTGGCGGCTTGCGGTTTCAGCCGCTTGCCGGTGTTGGCGTCATACAGGACGTTGACGTAGTCGATGTACAGGATTCCATTCAGATGGTCGATTTCGTGCTGGATGCAGCGGGCCAAATAACCGTCCGCTTCGAGGACCACTTCTTCGCCCGCCCGGTTCAGCGTTTTTACCTTCACGTACGACGCCCGTTTCACCCGGCCGACCACGCCGGGAATGGACAAGCACCCTTCGGTCCCCGTCTCTTCCCCTTTTCTTTCCACGATGTACGGGTTGATCAGTTCCACCAGGCCGGTACCGCAGTCCATCACGACCAGCCGTTTCGGTATGCCGATCTGGATCGCGGACAACCCCGCCCTGCCCTCGTCGGCGTAGATGGTGTCCGCCATGTCGTTCAGGATTTTTTCCACGTTTTTCGTGACGGCGGTCACCGGCTTCGAGATTTCCCGCAGCACCGGATCGCCCAATTTCACGATGAGCCGTTCTGCCATGCCTGTTCTCCTCTCGTTTGAAAACTGTCGTGTATTCACCGTATCAAATGCGTCTCCCGTCCGTCAATTGATCAGATCCCGCTGCCGCCCGTTTTTTCAATCGACAAACACACTTATATGCGCTATCTTTAATGGTAAACATGATGTTGATGGAAACGAAGAGGGAGGAAACCATGCATTCATTGGCAGCAAAGCTCAACGAAACGCTTCAGCGCGAAAATCCGCACGTCTATGCCATGCTGTCCGATCTGGGCAATCTCATCTACTTTCCCAAGGAAGGCATTCTCAGCCAGTCTGCCGAAGCAAAAGCAAAAGGGCGCAAATACAACGCCACGATCGGAATCGCGTTGGAAAACGGCCAGCCGATGCATCTGGACGTGATTCAAAGCACCTTGTCCGCCTACGATCCCAAGGATCTGTACGAGTACGCGCCGCCCGCGGGAAAACCGGAACTGCGCGCGGCATGGCGGAAAAAGTTGATCGAGGAACAGCCGTCGCTCGCGGATAAAACCTTTGGCAATCCGATCGTCACCAACGCGCTGACCCACGGCCTGAGCGTGGTCGCCGATCTGTTCGCAGGCCCCGGAGACGCCGTAATTCTGCCGGACAAAAACTGGGAAAACTACGAGCTCACCTTCTCCGTCCGCCGCGGAGCGGAACTGGTCTACTACCCGCTCTACGACGCGGACATGAAGTTTAACGCAGCCGGCCTGCGTGATGCCATCCTGGCGCAAAAGGAAAAAGGCAAGGCCATCGTCGTGCTCAACTTCCCCAACAACCCGACGGGCTACACGCCGGGCATCGAGGAAGGCAGGCAGATCGTTGCCGCGCTGAAGGAAGCGGCCGAGGCCGGCATCAACATCGTGGCCGTTACGGATGACGCGTACTTCAGCCTGTTCTTCGAAGACTCGCTGCGCGAATCCCTGTTTGCCGACCTGTGCGGCCTGCATCCGCGCGTGCTGCCGGTAAAAGTGGACGGCGCCACCAAGGAGGAATACGTCTGGGGATTCCGCGTCGGCTTCATCACTTACGGCGCATCCAGCGAAGCGGTGCTCGCCGCGCTGGAACAGAAAACGCTCGGCATCATCCGCGCGACCATCTCCAGCGGTCCGCATCCGTCGCAGACCTTTGTCCTGCGTGCGCTGAACGCGCCGGAGTTCCAGGCGCAAAAGCGGGAAAAATTCGAGATCATGAAGCGCCGGGCCAACCGCGTCAAAGAGCTGCTCGACAGCGGCCGGTTTGACGACGCCTGGACCTACTATCCGTTCAACTCCGGCTACTTCATGTGCCTCAAGCTGAAAACCGTCAACGCGGAAGAACTCCGCACCCATTTGCTGGAGAAATACGGCGTCGGCACGATCGCCCTCGGAGACACCGATCTGCGCATCGCCTTTTCCTGCATCGAAGAGGAGAACATCGAGGACCTGTTCAACCTGGTGTACAGCGGGGTAAAAGACCTGCAGGGACAAAAATAGCCGATGACCGCAGCACTGCCCACCAAAAAAGCGTTTTGGCATCAGCGCCAAAACGCTTTTTCTTTTTCGCTTCCCGGTCAGGAGGCGTGCTCCGCCTGGCCTTGAACGGGCGGGATCGCCTGCGGTCCCGCCTGCTCCCCGCCCCAGCGTTCCCAGCGCTGTACCTGGCTGCGCCAAAAGCCGAGCGAGGCCTGCATGACCGGACCAATCAGGAACACGGAGACAAACGTTCCCACGGAGACGGGACCGCCCGCCAGCCAGCCGCATAAGAGTGCGATCCCTTCCAGAAAGGTGCGGACGAGCCGGATCGACCGGCCGGTCAGCCGAGCCAGGGAAAGCGTCAGCCCGTCTCGTGGACCCGCCCCGATGCCGGAAGCCACGTACATGCCGGACCCGATCCCCATCAGCACAATGCCCGCAAAAAGCAGCGCAAACCGGGCCCACAACGATGAAAACGACGGCACGATCCCGGCGTCGAGAAACCCGTTGACAAAATAGCCGATCAAGAGGATGTTGGCGACGCTGCCGATACGCGGCCACTGGCGGTCCAGCACACACGCCATGCCGATCATCGCGATGCCGACGATCTGCACCCACGAGCCGATCGACCAGCCCGTCAGCCCAGCCAGTCCGATATGCAGCACGTCCCAGGTGGCTGCGCCCACCGCGGCACGCATCAACGACACGGCGCCCAGCGCCAGCACCATCAAACCGGCGACAAACAGCACCAGCTTGGCGCCGACAACCCCCGCACGCCTCATCCTTTCTTGTTTTCGCTTCATTGCGATCTCTGCTCCTCTCCTATCCTGCCGCCTGCTGCGGCTCTCTCTACGATTCACTCAGATTGTTCATCATGCGATCAATCACGCTGGCAAACACAGCCAGCTCGTCAGCGGAAATCCCCCGCACCGCTTTCGCTTCGACGAAGTCCGATGCGCGCATCCACTCGTCCGCCATCGCCCGGGCTTTCTCCGTAAGAGCCACCCGCCGCTCCCGTTTGTCCGCACCGCAGTGCCGCTCGATCCATCCCGCCTGCTCCATCCGGGCCAGCGTGCGGGTCATGGTCGGCGCTTCCACGCACAGGTATTGGCACAACTCCGTCTGAGTGGCCGGCCCTTCCAGCAGCCGCACGACGACGGCCCACTGCGCCGCAAACAGCCCGAGCGGGGTCAGCCGTTCGTTCAGCGTCTTGGAAAAACGCCTGCCCAGTTGATTGACCTTGTGTCCGTACACGGTGACACCTTCCCCACCAATTATTTACCTAGCTAAGTATATGCATGCTGCGTGGAATTTGTCAATCCGACTTGGCAAATGCCAAAAAAGGCTTCCCCCATCCGCGGATGAGAGAAGCCTTTTCGTTTCAATCCCTTACATCGCCTGCTTCCACTGCCGTTCCGATTGCCCCGGCGCGGTGGCCCGCTTTTTTTCCGCCGCTCCGACCAGCCATGCGCCGAACGGCAGTTTGGCCAGTCCGTACGAGAGGGCGATCGAAGCCGCCGAACAAAGCAGAAACGCGAACACGCTGCCAAGCATGGTGCTGCCGGTGACCTCCCAGACGTTCAATCCCTTCATCACGTACGTGAGCACAAGGGCGTGAACCAGATACGCCCCGTACGAATTCCGGCCGATCATGGAGAACCAGGCAGTCCAGCGCGAGTCCCGCTTTGTCAGCAGGACGGCCAGCAGGTAGACCAGCAGCAGTTGGGCCACCGTATAGAAAAACATGGACGGCTTCAGCGACGTGGCCACGTTGAGGTTGACCAAAAAGCCGCCCGAATCCCTGACCAGCTCATAGCCGATGTACGCGTAGGCGGCGGCAAACACAGCCAGCAGGCAGGGCCAGCGGCGCTGCAGCAGCGAGCGGAACGCGGGCAGCGCCAGCGCGACCATCCCGCCCAGCAGGAAATAAAAGGAGTAAAACAGAAAGTTGCGGTCCCTGTACGTGATCAGGTACGCGTCCAGCCAAGCCGCGTCAAAGCGGAACGGATGAGCCGGCAGATAGCGGGCCGACACCCACATCAGTCCCGCGTACAGCAACGCCGCCGCACCGACGGCGGCCACCTTTCCCGCGCGGCCGGACAAGCGTTGTGTTGCCGCCTTGAATCCTTTCAAAAGCAGTGGGTACAGCAGGTAAAACTGGAAGATCATGACGACAAACCACAGGTGGTACGAGGCGCTGCCCGTGATCAACTTTTGAACCACGCCGACGAGTGTCGAGACGTCCCACCCGGTCACGTCCCGACGCCACGCCATGTAGATCAGCGACCAGATCGCGTAAGGCACGACGATCTCGGTGAACCGCTTGCGGATAAAGCCGGGGTAGTTCACCCGTTCGTAGTAGTTGTAAAACAGGACCAGGCCGGTAATAAAGACGAAAGCCGGGACGGCAAACTTGAGCAGGTGGAACAGCTTCCCGTAAAGAAACGCCGTCATCTCGTCCACTCCGGGCTTTCGCATGTAGACGCCGATCACGTGCTGATACACCACTGCCAAAAAGGCAAAAGCGCGAACCACGTCCAGTTCGACAATTCGTTCTTTTCGGGCCATTGACTCGTTACCAAACCTTTCTACCTTTCGTGCAAAACAGACAATCCCATCTTACCGCTCCCCCACGGCTGCCGCAAGTCCTGCGCGGGCGAATGACCGATGCCGCTCCGCCTCATCTTTTCATCGGTGGGACAAAACCGTATGTCAAACAGCGCCACAGCCATTCCAGCGGTCCGAATCGATAGCGGGAAAGCCACCAGCGGCTCCACGCCATCTGCAGCGGAAAAATCACGAGGCACAGCACAAGTCCGAGCCACATCTCCGCCTGCCCGTAAAGGTGGAAGAGCCGCGCAATCCCCAGCGACAGGACGGTTTGAGCCAGGTAGTTGGTCAGGGCCATCCGCCCCACGGGCGCAAGCGGTGCCAGCAGCTTCCGTCCCCGCCCCGTCCGCAGCAGCAGAAGCAGCGACGTGATGTAAAACGCGCACAGCGACAGGCCGCTCCACTCGATAAAGACCAGCACGGCCAGCTCGGGCGGTGCGGGCAGGTCCACGGCGCCGGATTGAACAGGCGGAATCATCGCCACCAGCGGAACGCTCGCGGCCAGCGCCAGCAACCAGACGCGCTTGATGGCGGCAGCATGCTGTTCGGGACGATGAAAGACGCCTTTTTTGGCTGCGTACAGTCCCATCAAAAACAGCGGCAGGACGGACAGTACGTTCATCCACTCGTACTCCAAAACGATCGGCATTTCATGGGTCCAGCGGAACTGCAGCCATTCTGCCGGTCCCCCCTGGTTGTACACCGTGATCGCTTCCCGTGCCCGCTGCCATGTTTCGGCGCTGTACGAGGATTCCCCGGGAACCAGCAGCGTCAGCGCCATCAGCAGGTTCCACCCGATGAGCAGAAGGAGCGCCACGCGGCGTATGGACGCTTCCTGTCTCTTGTAAAACCAGAGCAAACACAGGCCCGCCAGCGCATAGGTGTGGAGAATGTCCCCGTACCAGAAGAACAGCAGGTGGACCACCCCGAACAGCATCAGCACCGTCAAGCGGCGCAGGTAAAGCCGTGTGGCCGGATGTCCCTTCTGCTCCGCCCGGCTCATGAACAAGTAAAATCCGGCTCCGAACAAAAACGAAAAAATGGTGTAAAACTTGGCCTGGACAAACATGTCAAACAGCAGGCGGATCCATTCGTCCAGGGCCGTGTGCGACAGCGGCAGACGGTCTTCCGGCAGGAACAGGTCCGGCTGCAGGAAAGTGGGCATGTTGACCAAAAAGATGCCAAACAGGGCAAAGCCGCGCAGAACATCCAGTTCGGCAATCCTCTCCTCGGCCGAAACGGGTGATGCTTTCACTCGCGTCATCCTTTCTCGTTTTCGTCTCTCCCGTGTCTCTCCATGTGGCGTTCCCTTGGTTACTACGAACGTACGGGCGAAAAGTCACGGCCGCCCGCAAAAACAAGGGCACATGCACGAGGTTTCGCAACGGTGAATCCCGCGCTTCCTGAGTGAGATGCGGGGCAAACAAAAAGGGCGGAAAAAGCAGAATCGTCTGCTTCCTCCCCCCTGCACGGCCGTCTTAGGACGGCTGCTCTTCTCTTCTTTCGCCCCGACTGCGTCTGCCGAAATCAAGCAGCATTCCGGCGCAGCCCCCGAGCAGCGCTGGCATCACCCAGCCGGCTCCCTGCGCGTACAGCGGCAGCGCGTTCAGCCAGGTGTCCCAGCGGTGATCCCCCGCCGTCGCATTGATCAGATCGATCACGCCAAACAGCGCGACCAGACTGACCGTGGTCACGTAGACGAACGAGCGGGCGGAGATGACGCGGTCGGCCAGCGCCAGAAGGATGAGGACGATGGCGACCGGATAGATCGCTCCCAGGATCGGTACGGAGACCGCGAGAATTTGCGTCAGCCCCAGGTTGGCAATCGCCATGCTTACGAGACAGAGGACGCTCACCCAGGCCCGGTACGAGAGGCGCGGCAGCAGGCTGTTGAAGTACTGGCTGCACGAGGTGACCAGGCCGATGGAAACGCAGAGACAAGCCACCGTAAACACGACGCCCAGGAGAACTTTCCCGCTGGGGCCGAACAGGTAGCCCATCACGCTGGTCAGAATCTGCGCCCCGTTGTCCGCTTTTCCCAAAAACGAACTGGCGGAACCGATCATCCCCAGCATCACGTAAATGACGCCCAACAGCACGCCCGCCCCCAGACCGGCGCCGATCATGTAGACGGACAGGCGCCCTTTGTCTTCGATGCCCTTGGCGCGCAGCGTGTTGGCCACGACAATGCCGAAGACCAAAGCGGCCAGCGCGTCCATGGTCAGGTACCCGTCCAAAAACCCCTGAAACGCGGGATGTTCTGCGTACGGCCCGACAGGCTGCGCTGACGGCCCCATCGGAGACAGCAGGCTTTTGGCGAAGATGAGCACAATGATCGCCAACAGCGTCGGGGTCAACAGCTTGCCGAAGCGATCCACCAGCTTGGACGGGGACAGGCTCAGCCAGAAGACCACCGAGAAAAAGACGGCGGAGTAAACGGCCAGCCCCCACGGCTGCGCGGACCAGGTAGCCGGCAGAAACGGCGCCATTCCCATCTCGAACGCCAGGCTTCCCGCGCGCGGAATCGCCAGACCCGGACCGATCGAGACGTAGATCAAGAGCGGGAACAGCCAGGCAAAGACCGGATGCACGCGTTTGGCCAACGCGGAAAAGCTGCCCGCCTTGGCGATGGCCACCACCCCGAGAATCGGCAGCCCAACCGCCGACAGCAGAAAGCCTGCGAGGGAAAGCCACACCTGCTCGCCGGCCGATTGGCCGAGAAACGGCGGAAAAATGAGATTTCCCGCCCCAAAAAACATGGAAAACAGCATAAAACTGATCAGGACCATGTCCTTTTTGGACAGCGTATGTTTCACGGTGCAGTTCCCTCCTCCCATATCGAAAGGGATTCTATCAACTTTTCCGCCGCGAATCCAGTAGTAACGCGATATTCGTAATGTTCAAGAAAGTGAATGATTTCAATTTATTTTAAAAAAATCAGCTCCTGTACAGGATGGTACGTCGTGTCCTGTGGCCTGCACGCTGGAATTGATACTCGTGCTGACGACGGACGGGGGCGGCAGGTGCTGCAGATGTTGGCGGAAAAAAACCGGCAGTCTGTGCGACGCAGACTACCGGTTTTCCCTGCGAAGCTCCTCCTCCACGCGGTCCAGCCATTCGTGAACGAGAGCGGTAAACAGCCGGCTTTGCTCGATCTGCAGGTTGTGGCCCGCGCGATCCAACATGACGAAGCTGGCCCGCGGAAAATGCTCCAGGATCGTCCACGCGTCCCGGTACCCCGTGCGGTCATCCTGCCGTCCGGTCAGGATCAGCACCGGTTTGTCATACCGCCCGACCAGCGGTTCCACGTCAAACGAAAACGCGTACCGCCGCTTCAGCTTTTCCAGAAAGCGCATGTCGGCCATCCGCACGCCGGAGAGGATTTCCCGCTCAAAGCGCTCCCAGTTGCAGCGGTCCTGCACGACGGCAATGGAGGCAAACTCCTCTCGCTCTTCCGGCGTCAGCTCGGCCAGCAGTTTCTCATCCCGAGCCAGCACGGTAAAGGGGGGCAGGTCCCGTTTCTCCTTTTCCGCGTGAATGGCCGCACAGATCAGCAGCATGCCGGCCATTCGATGCGCCTGCCGGGTGAGCAATCCCCTGGCCAGATAGCCTCCGTAGGATTCACCCGCGACCAAAAACGGCGCCCCGGCCGGAATCAGCCGCTCCACCACCCGCTCGACGACCGCCAGCATGTCGTCCGATCCTGTGATCCAGTCCGCTCCTTTGGTCCGTCCCATCCCGGGGAGGTCCAGATAGATCCGCCGCCAGCCCGGGCGGTCGGCGAAGACAGGCTCCATGCAGCCCGTCATCAGCCGATGATCGGGTGAGAATCCGTGCAGCATCACTACAGGGAATCCCTCACCGTACTCTACATAATGAACCGTCACGTCGTCCAGCACGCATTCCATTCGCCCTTCCCCCTGACTCGAACATTTGTTCCGTCTGTTATCATACCACGTTTGCAGAAAAATGGAAAGAATCATTCGCTTTCCCGACTGAATGCAGGCCGCGAGCGGACCAGCCGCTCCAGTGCCATGCAGATCAGCACGCCCATCAGCAGCCCGTTGCTGACGAGCGGACTGATGTAGGGCGGAAGCTGCGCCAGGAATGAGGCGGGCAAAAACATGCAGCCGACACCGGCCATCAGCGCAACGCCGACGATATATCCCTGCCGTTCATCCAGCCCGCTTTTGGCGATCTCCCGGATGCCCATGCCAATCATGTTGGCAAACGAGAGAAACACGCTGGCGTACCCTACCGAGACGGGAATCGAGGCAAACCACAGCGTGACCGCCGGAACGAAACTGACCGCCACCAGCAGCAGACTGCCCATCAGAAACGGCCATTTTTCCTTCATCCGCGTGGTCAGGATAAAGCCGGCCGTGTAGGAAACCGGCACGAAGCCGATCGTGGAAAACGCGGCGGACAGCAGTTGGCTGATGCCCATGATCAGGCCGGACCGGTTGGCGCTGACGGGCTCGGCAGGGTGGACCACCCGTTCCACCGCTTCCATGCTGGCGATCAGGTTGCTCAGCAAAAGGACGGTGACGATGAGCGAGGTCAGCATGATTCCGCCGTCAACGTGCGGCCATCCCCACGACAGCAAATGAGGCAGGGCTACCCAGTTCTCCGCCGGGGCTTCGATTTTGTGGTACAGACCCGCCAGGACGAACAAGGACCAGCCAAACGCGATGGCGATCAGCACCGAATAGCTGCGCAGCAGTTGGTGCCGGCTCCTTGCAAGGACCAGCGACACGGCGAGCGTGGCGAGCGAAATCGTCGCCGCTTTCCCGTCAATCGCGCCCGATTTTGCGCCCAGGATGCCGGTGACAAACGGTCCGCTCATCTGCGCCACCAGCAGGAGGAAATAAGTGCCGACCACCGTCGGCGAAAACAGCCGGCGAATCGCGTCCATCCAGCCGCACGCGCTCACGGCGAGGAAAATAAGGCCGCTTGCGGCCAGACCCAGTTCCAGGGCGGGGAGCACCTCGCGCGGATGGAGTCCCATCGCGGGAGCCAGGGAAGCAAACAGGAGAAACACGCCCCACCACAACGCCGCGGGCCCTTCGGCGATGGGCAGACGGTGTCCCCAGAGGGCCTGCAGGACCGATACGACCCCCAGGACAAACAGCGAGCGCTGCACAAAGTCGGCGATTTCCGCCGGCGTCATGCCGTACGCCTGCCCGATGGCAAGCGGAGCCACCACGCTGCCGGCGAGGATAAACATGGCCCACTGAATGGTCGACAGCGCCTGCCGCATGTTACAGGACCCCGTACTGCGCGTCCCGTTGGTCGGTGATAAACATGTGCCCCGGAGCGTGGGTGATCATCAACTCCGGCTTGCAGCGCATCGCCACGGCTTGCGGCGTCACGCCGCAGGCCCAGAAGACAGGCACTTCGCCCGGATAAATCGGGACGGGGTCGCCAAAGTCTGGGGTGTTTACATCGGCAATCCCGATCTGCCGCGGGTCGCCGATGTGGACGGGAGCGCCGTGCACCGCCGGAAAGCGGGAGGTGACCTGTACCGCCCGCACCACCTGATCGTGCGGGATGGGCCGCATGCTGACCACCATCGGGCCGGAGAATCGGCCCGCCTTTGCACAGTCCAGATTGGTCACGTACATGGGCACGTTGCTGTTTTGTTCGATGTGGCGAACCGGAATGCCGCTGTCCAGGAGCGCCTGCTCAAAGGTAAAGCTGCAGCCCAGCAAAAAGGCGACCATGTCCTCCCGCCACAAATGGTCAATCCGGGTGACTTCCTCCGTCAGTTCACCGTTCCGGTACACGCGGTATCGGGGAAGATCGGTGCGCAGGTCGGCGTCCGGAGCCACCAGTGCCGGAACGGGTGATCCGGGTTCAGTCACATCCAGCACGGGACACGGCTTCGGATTGCGCTGACAGAACAGCAAAAAGTCGAAGGCGAGCGCCTTTGGCAAAATCACCAGGTTGGCCTGCGCATATCCGGCGGCCATTCCTGCCGTCGGCTTGTCCCAACGCCCCTCCCGCATCAACAGACGGGCCTCTTTCGGATGCATCGACGCAAACTCGTTCATTCTCAATCCCTCCCATTCGGTCGTGAATCGCACGGAAAACACCGCAGGCGGCGCGGCGAGCGTCCTGCGGCCTCTACCATTTTCCGATTATTGGAACAGTTTTGGCAGCTCGTTCACCATGGTGTACACGCCCATGACCGCCATGGTGACGGTGACGATCAGGCCGAAGATGGTCATCCACAGCGGGTGCTTGTAATCCCCGACGATTTTTTTGCGGTAGGCGGCGATCAGCATGACCCCGAGCGTGAGCGGGAGGATCAAGCCGTTCAGGGCCCCCACCAGGACGAGGATTTTCACCGGACGGCCGACCAGCACAAAGACCAGCGTGGAAACGGCGATGAAGCCGACGATGATCCAGTTGTGGAAACGGTCGATCTTTTCATGGAACGTACGAATAAACGAGACTGATGTGTAGGCGCTGCCGATGACCGAGGTGATGGCCGCGGCCCACATGACCACGCCGAAGATCTTGTACCCCACCTGCCCTGCCGCCAACTGAAAGACGGACGCGGGCGGATTGGACGGGTCCAACTGCAGCCCCTGGGCTACAATGCCCAGCGCCGCGAGAAACAGGATGATGCGCATGACAGACGCGATGACGATGCCGGAGACGGAGCTTTTCGTCACTTCCGGCAAGGAGGAAACCCCCTTGATGCCCGCGTCCAGGAGACGATGGCCGCCGGCAAACGTGATGTATCCCCCGACCGTGCCGCCCACCAGGGTGACGATCGCCAGCACGTCGATGGTGTCGGGAACAAAGGTTTTGATGACCGCTTCACCCACAGGCGGCGACGAGGTGACCGCGACGTACAGGGTCAGGGCAATCATGACAACGCCCATGAGCTGGGCAAATCGGTCCATCAGTTTGCCTGCCTCGCGCACGAGGAAAATCCCGATGGCGATGATTGCACTTACCAAAGCCCCCGTCTCTGCGGACATGCCAAACAGCACGTTCAATCCCAGACCCGCTCCGGCGACGTTCCCGATGTTGAACGCCAGGCCGCCCAGCACGACCAGCAGGGCGACGAGGTACCCCAAGCCGGGCAGGACCAGGTTGGCGACGTCCTGGGCCCGCCTTTCCGACACCGCGATAATGCGCCACACGTTCATCTGTGCCCCGATGTCGAGCAGGATCGACATCAGGATGACAAAGCCAAAACTGGCGGCCAGCTTTTGCGTAAAAACGGTCGTCTGCGTCAGAAAGCCCGGTCCGATGGCGGACGTAGCCATCAAAAACGCAGCGCCCAACAGCAAGCTGATTCTCGATGCTTTCATGAAATATCCCCCCGTTTGTCTCTACGCTGGATGATTCATCGCCTTGACCGCGATGCCGGACGCTTCCAGCGCCGCGCGAATGTTGCGGGCGAACGTCAGCGCGTGCGGACCGTCGCCGTGGATGCAGACGGTTTCCGCCGCAATCTCGATGTCCGTCCCCTGCCGTGTGGTCACCTTTCCTTCCTTGACCATACGGATCACCTGGGAGACCGCCTGTTCGTCATCGGCAATCAGCGCATCCGGTTGGCTGCGCGGCGTCAGCGACCCGTCCTGCTGATAGGTGCGGTCGGCAAAGACCTCGCTCTTTACCCGCAGGCCGATTTTTTCTCCCTGCGCAACAAGCTGACTGCCCGCGAGGCCAACCAGGTAGAGCTCCGGATTGACCCGGTAGACGGCTTCGGCAATCGCCCGGGCCAGCTCCGGGTTGGCGGCCGCCATGTTGTACAGGGCGCCGTGCGGTTTCACGTGCTGCATCGCGCCGCCTTCCGCCTGCACAAACCCCTGCAGCGCTCCCACTTGATAAACGACCAGATCGTACGCCTCCTGCGGGGAAATGGCCATGTTGCGCCGGCCGAAGCCCTGCAGATCGGGCAGGCCCGGATGGGCGCCGATCATGACGCCGTGTTCCAGCGCCAGCTTCACCGTCCGGCGCATCGTGCCCGGATCGCCGGCGTGAAAGCCGCAGGCGATGTTGGCCGACGTGATGTACGGCAGGATCGCTTCATCGTTCCCGATCCGGTAGGCGCCGAAGCTCTCTCCCATGTCGCAATTCAAATCCACGCGGTACATGCAAATCCCTCCTATGCGAGTTTGAACTGAATGCCCAGCTTGGCCTGGCGAATGCTGCACTCCCTGTCCAGCAGCAGCGCCTCCGCTTCGTCCCGGCTGATTTCGACGAACCGGATCACATCCCCCGGCTTGGTCTGGGCGATGAGCGGCAGATCGACACTGGCAATCTGGGCGATTTTCGGGTAGCCGCCCGTCGTCTGTCGGTCGGCCAGCAGCACGATGGGCTTTCCCTCGGCCGGGACCTGCACCGTGCCGAACGACACGGCTTCGGAGATCAGCTCCGTCTGCCGGACGAGGGACAAGACAGGTCCCTCCAGCCTGTAGCCCATCCGGTCCGATTGCGGCGTGACCCGAAACGGCTGCGAAAAAAACGCCTCCTGGCTGTCTGCCGCAAACCAGTCCCACTGACTGCCGCGGATGGCCCGAATCACCGGTTGGGATTCGTACATCGGCAGCAGTTCCGGTCCGATTCCCCACTCGGCCGAGACAAACGCGCCCTCTTCCGCGTGCGTGCGCAGGTGGCGGATCATCAACGCCGACTGCTCCGGCAGCGGACCGGATTTCAAAACGTCTCCGGCACGAAGCGGCCGCCCCTCATGACCGCCGATTCCGGCCCGCAGGTAGGTGGATCGGCTATTCATCACCACCGGCACCTGTATCCCCCCAGCCACGGCCAGGTAGCTGCGAGCCCCAAAACGGCAGCCGCCCGACTCCAGGACGGTGCCCTTTTTTACCCACACCGGTTTCCACAGCGGCACGGGAACGCCATCGATCGTGGGTGACAAATCGGCGCCGCAGATGGCGATCAGCGCGTCCTCCGTGAATTCGAGGGCGGCCCCGATCAGCGTCATTTCCAGCGTGGCGTCCGAATCGCGGTTGCCCACCAGCAGATTGGCCGCCCGGTGGGCAAACGGGTCCATGGCCCCGCTCACGATGACGCCGTGTTTTTGATAGCCGTAGCGCCCTGCATCCTGGACCGTCGTCAGCAGTCCGGGGCGGATGACGCGCATCGTCATGCCGATCCCTCCTCGTATGCGCGAAATTCCTCTTCGGTTACGGGAACAAACCGGACGCGGTCCCCCGCCTGCAGCAGGCTGGGCGGATCCGCTTCCGGACGGAACAGCCTTAGCGGCGTTCGGCCGATAATCTGCCAGCCTCCGGGTGTCTCCAGCGGATAGATGCCGGTCTGCTTGCCGGCGATGCCGACGGAACCTGCGGGGATGGACAGCCGGGGCGACTGTCTCCGGGGAGTGGCGATTTTCTCCGGCATCCCCCCGATATAGGGAAATCCGGGCGCGAACCCGATCATGTACACCTGGTAGTCGCCTGAGGCATGCGTTTCGATCACTTCCTGCTCCGTCAGGTTGTTGTGGCGGGCCACTTCTCCGAGGTCGGGCCCCATTTCGCCCCCGTAGAGAACGGGGATCTTCACCACCCGACCGCTGGCGGGGGCCGCTTCTCCCAGGCTGTTCAGCCTTTCGCGGATCTGCCCGCAGTACCATTCGTAGGGAGAAAACGGCGGCCGGCTTCCCCCGTCCGTCCGCTGCCAGCCTTTGTTCCGCTCGTATACCGCGACGGGGTCATAGAAAATCGTGACGGTGGCATAAGCGGGGATGTATTCCACCATGCCGGGCAGCGGATCCTGCTCCAGAGATGCGGAAAATTGCTTCACCTGCCCGTGGATGTGCTGGTCAATGCTTGTCCCGAACCGGACGACCACGGCATGATCGCCCAGCGGTTCCACATGTACCTTCATCGCCGATACCCTCCTGTCGGTTTTCTCCATCCCAGACCGTGAACGGACGTGTTCGGGTGACCGGAATGTTCGACCGTTTCCGACAGCGACAGCTGCCGGCGGTCAAGAAACAGCTGAAGCAGATTCGCCACCGTGCGGACCGTTTTGTTGATCTCCGACAAACCACACCCTCCGTTCCGATATTCGGAATTTTTGTTCCGTTTTCTATTTTTGTTTTTCATTATACGACAATTTTCAATCCATATACAATCGAGAATTTTCCGTTAATAGAAAACGCCCGCAAGCCACTTGCCGTCTTTCCGACAAGCGGCTTGCGGGTTCACCTTTTTCTGTCAGTCTTGAAAAGAGGCGAGCGCGATGGCGATCTGGTCCTGCATGTCGGTAAAGGTTTTGCCGTCTTTCGCATACCCGTTCAGCAGGATGGAGAACGCCAGTTTCTTGCCGTCCGGGGTGGTCACGTAGCCGGACAGGCTGTTTACGCCCGTCATGGAGCCTGTCTTGGCGCGCACGTTCTGTTCGGCCGCCGTTCCCTTCATCCGGTTTTGCAGCGTGCCGTCCACGCCGGCCACCGGCAGGGAGGCGTAGTACGCCTCAAAGGTCTCCTGCCTGCTCATTCCCTCCAGCACCGACAGGATGTGGCGGGCGGAGATGAGGTTGTAGCGGGTCAGACCGGAGCCGTCCACCATGTCGAAATTGGTTGGGCCCCCAAGCGATTGGACCGTGTCTCGCACGATCGTTGCTCCGGCGGCGGCGCTGCCTTCCTCGCCTTTGACTGCGCCCAGCGTTTTCAGCAGCATTTCGGCGTAGAAGTTGTCGCTTTTCTTGTTGAGATAGGAGACGATCTCCCGAAGCGGCTGCGACGCAAACTCCGTCCACTTGACCGCCTGGGCGGGAACGGTTCCGACCGATACCTTGCCGCTTCCGGCGAAGGTGATCCCTTCCTTTTCCAGCGTCTCCCGCAGGACTGTGCCGAAGTACAAGGCGGGCTCTTCCACCGGTACCCGTTCGTAGTCGCCTTTCGTTCCCAGCGGCAGGTTTCCGGTGACGCGGATCGTGTTCGTCCCTCGGTCGCGCGTGATGGCAAAGGTGTTTTCCTCACCGGCCGCGACCGTTTTCGCTTCGTTGATGACCTTGACGTACGCGGTCTTGGGCAGCAGATTTACCTGGACCGCCGCTCCCGCTTTCGCGCCCGGCTGGTACTCTACCATTACCGTGCCGCGGTTGAGGGCCAGCGCGCCGATCAGCGGATTGTAGTAGTAGCTCTCGTCGTCCCAGGCCCAGCCGAGGCCGAGCCGCTGGTCATCAAAATAGCTGTCGTCCAGCACGAGATTGCCGTTGATCCGCTTGATGCCCTGCGCTTTCAGCCAGCCGGCGATCTCTTCGACGGAAACGCCTTCCTGCACTTTCAGGCTGTCCTCCGTGTGCAGGGTGGGATCGCCGTAGCCCTTGACGTACAGATCGCCGTTCAGCACGCCGTTTTTCGGCAGGGGCACCGACCCGTACAGCTCCGTTTTGAATGTATACTCGCTCCCCAACTGGATGAGACTCGCAGCCGAAGTCAGCAGCTTCAGGTTGGAGGCCGGCGTCATCAGCGTGTCGGCGTTTCGCTCGTACCAGACGGCATCGTCCCCCGTTTCGTCCAGCGCCTTGACGATCACGCCCGCCGTAATTCCGGACTGATCGGCACCGTCGAGGATCGGGTCCAACAGCGCCGAGAGCTTGTAGGTGGCGGGCTCCTGCGCCTCGTATCCGTCCGGTGCGCTCAGCTCCGGGTACTGGGCCAGCAGGATCGCGATCTGGTCCTGCAGATCGCGGGCGTACTTCGATTTGTAGATGCCGTTGATCAGGATGGAAAACGCCAGCTTGTGGCCGTTCTTGGCGGTGACGTACCCGGACAGGCTGTTCACGCCTCCCATCGAGCCGGTCTTGGCGATGACGTTTCGCTCCGCCGGCGTTCCCTGCAGACGGCTTTTCAAGGTGCCGTCCACACCGGCGATCGGCAGGGATGTTTCCAGCGCATCCCGGTACTCCTGCTCCTGCACGAAGGCGAGCAGTTTGACCATCTGCTCGGCGGTGATCCAGTTGAAGCGGGACAGGCCGGAACCGTCCACCTGCTGATAACCGGCGTCTACACCGGCCCGCTTCAGCACGTCGGCGACCACTTCGCTGCCCGCTTTGGCGCTGCCTTCCCCTTTTTGCGTGGCCCCGAGCGTCTTCAACAACATCTCGGCGTAGAAGTTGTCGCTCTCCTTGTTCAGCTCTACGAGCAGTTCGGACAGCGGTTTGGACAGGTGCGTATGGAGCGGGACGCCCGTGGTGACCGTGGTTTTGGCCGTTTTCGCCTGGGGACGCAGCGTGATCCCGGCGGCGGCCAACTGCCGCTTCCACACTTCGGCCACAAACAGGGCGGGGTCTTCCATCGTCACGTCTTCCTGGTAGGGTTGGGCCTGGATGCCGATCGTCCCGGAAAAGACGACCGTATTTGTGCCGCGCGGCCGCGCGACACTGACCTCGCTTGTGGTGCCCTCGACGGTTTTCAGGTTGTTCACCAGCCGGATGTAGGACGTGTCCGGCTCCATCGTCAGCGTCGGCGCCTCTCCCGCTTGTTTTGCCGGCGTGACCGTTACGGTGATGCTGTTCTTATGTACCGCCAGTGCGCTCAGTTGGGCACTGTAGCCGTATGGCTCGTCATCCCACATCCAGCCGGAGCCGAGGCGGACGTCATCGAAATAGCTGTCGTCCACCAGCAGATCGCCGTTCACCTGGGTCAGCCCCTTCTCTTTCAGGGCGGCGGCGATACCCTGCAGGTCTTCGACGGACAGTCCGGGGTCCCCGTATCCTTTCACGATCAGGTCGCCGTTGAGCACGCCGCTCGGCAGCAGCCTGCCGGACGCGTACACCTCCGTCTTCCATTGGTAATCGGGGCCCAGTTTGTCCAGCGCCGCAATCGTGGTGAACAGCTTCAGGTTGGATGCGGGTACGTACGTTCGCTGGGCGTTGTGCCGGTACAGAAACGCCTTTTCGTTCAAATCGTAGACGGCGATGCCGGCGTGAAGACCGACGCTGTTCTCGTCCCGTGCCAGGTCGGCCAGCCGCTTGTCGATGTTGGCGGTCAGCGGGTCGGCTGCGGCCGCCGCGTTTTGGGCGAAGGCCGGCACCGCCGCCGCATTCAGCAGCAGCAGCAGCGTCAGCAGCCACACCCCGGTGCGTTTGAGCAAATGATTCATAATATCCTCCTTCTCCTAGTGTTGTGCCAGATTGAAAAATCTAGCAGCCCTACGTTCCATGATACCATTTTGCGGCATTTTTCGAAATATTGTTGCAACAAAAAAGGCAGTTTCTCCTGCATATCGTGCCGGATCGTATATCGCTTGCGGCAGCGTTCATACTAAAACGGAATGTGCCGTCTAGCGGGAGGGATTGAATGTGTGCAAAAAAGGACTGCTCGTTCTGATCGCACTGCTGCTGGCAGCCGTCCCGGCGTCGGCCCAGCCGGGCATTGCCAACCTGCGGGTGGACACCACTCCGGTCAAAGACGTGCGGGAGTTGGTGCGCCAGAGCACGCTGATCGTCGTCGGGACGACCGACGCCACCTACCGGTCATACCCGACAAGCAGACGAGTGGCCGCCGGGAGACTGGTCAATTTCGTGCAGATGGTGAAGATTGAACGATTCCTGAAAGGATCGGGGTCCCGGACGGTCAAGCTGCTCAGCACCGGCGTCCAGCCGCTGCCCCCTCCTCCCGATCCGATCAACCTGATCTACCCGGGTCCGCTCGGCGAAGGCAGGTACGTCCTGTTTTTGCGGGCTCTTCCCGGCACGGATGTAAAAAGCGCCGTCGGGATCTGGCAGGGCGTTTATCCGCTCATCCAGGGGCGAACAATCGCGCTGCGGGGGGCGGGCTTTGCGGAGCTGCACAACCTGACCGTCGCCGAATTGGAACGGAAACTGAGGGCGGCCGGCCGCTAGGGCCCCGCAAGGCCGTTTGTGTCCCCGCACGGGCGGCCTATTTTGCGAAAACAGGTAGTCGTCTAGGAGATCGCACCCCTTCCCTACATAGGATATACGGGCATAAGCTCAACACTCGTACACGTGGAGGGGTGAAGAGGTGCGCATCCTGGTTATCTGTCCAGAGCAGCTGCCGGTCCCCCCGATCAAAGGCGGCTCCGTCGAATCCGTCACGTACAACATTTTCAAGCGCATGGCGCAAAGCGAGAAGGTCGTGCTGCTCAGCCGCAGCCATCCCCGCTTGCCGCGCGTCAGCCGGTACGTCGGCGGCAACCTGCTGGTGATCCGCGTCCCCAGCCGCAAGCCGTTCGCCTACCTGCGCTCCGCATTGGGCAAAGTGGCGGGACGGTCGTTTCACATCATCCAGATTGAGAATCGGCCGCGATTTGTTCCGTACGTGCGAAAGGTGTTCCCTCGGACGCCGATCATGCTGTCGCTCCACTCGCTCACCTTCATGTCCCGCCTGTCCCAACCGCGGGCCAATGCCATTCTCCGTCAGGTGAACGGCGTCACTTCCGTCTCTTCGTTTGTCACCAACACGATGAGACGGCGCTATCCCGCCCACGCCCGCAAATTCCGCACCGCCATCCCCGGGGTGGATGCGGCAAAATTCCGCCCGTGGTCGGCCGCGTCGAAACTGCGTCTGCGGAGACGCATGGGATTGGCCGGGAGTTTCAACGTCCTGTTCGTCGGACGAATGGTCAGAGGCAAGGGGCTGCATACCCTGATCCGCTCCGTCGCCCTGTTGAAACGGCGCATTCCCAACATCCGCTTGGTGGCCGTCGGCGCCTCCTGGCCTGGCGTGAGGCGGCAGACGGCGTACATGCGGTACGTCCGCAGTCTGTCCAAGCGCTTGCGCGTCCCTGTCCGCTTCACGGGCTACGTGCCGCCTTCCCGCGTGCACCAGATGTTTCAGCTCGGAGATGTCTTCGTCTGCCCCACCCTGTTTCGCGAAGGCCTGGCCACCGTCAACTCCGAGGCGATGGCGTCCGGCATCCCCGTAGTCGCCTCCAATCGCGGCGGGATACGGGAAGTGGTCGTACACGGACACAGCGGCTTGCTGGTCAACCAGGCCGGCAGCCCGGCCGCTTTTGCCCGCGCCATCGCCCGCATCCGCAGCAATCCAGCGCTGCGGAGACGGCTGGTCGCCAACGGCAGGGCAAGGGTCCGCTCCGCCTTCAACTGGCACGGCACGGTCCGCAGACTAAAGACGCATTACCGGGCTGTCCGATCATAGGCCAACCGGCCAAAAAAAGCCACTGACCGGCGTCAGTGGCTTCATCGTTGTTCCCGTTTATTCAAAACAAGATCAGGTACATGTAAATGGCGACGGACAGCGTACAAATCAACACGCTGCCGACAAACGTCCAGATAATCAGCTTGTTGTAGCGATCTTCGCGATTGTCGTTCATCAAAACGTCTCCTTGTCTTGAATTCCCCTTTCCATTATAAGACGGCTGCCGGCAAAAAGAAAAGCGTTTGTGGGACCGAAAAGGGAAAACGCACGGTTTATCAGCGCTGGGAGGAATTTTATCGCTTGTTCTGCGACCGGATCGGCCAGCTCGGCGAGGATGATCTGTTTGACCTGGACTACGCCATCCATAAAATCATTCGGATCCTGGGAAAGCTGTGACAACCAGCGGCAGACAACAAAGCCCAAACACGTTGGTCCGTGTTTGGGCTTCGCGTTTACTTCAGCAGATTGAGCATGACTTCGTCCACGTTGACGTCTTTCGTGATCAGCTTCTCCTGTTTCATCCAGTCGATCAGCTTCTGCCAGGATTCGGCCGTCTGGCTGCCGAACGGCTGGTCGCCCGCGTCCATCAGCGGCAGCAGGATGTCCAGGCTCTTCGTCTCCACGTCTTTATCCAGCGGGAACTCTTTGGCCTGTTTGTCCAAGAGGAGCTGGAGCGCTGTTTCCTTGTGTTTCTCCACGTATTCCTGCCCTTTGGAGGCCGCGCGCAGGAACGCCTCCAGCGCCTGCTGCTTTTTGCCCAGGGTCTCGTCGCTGGTGGCGATGACCAGCTCGTAGTAGGAAGGCACGCCAAAGTCGCTGGGCTTGATCACGTTGACGGGCACGCCGTTTTTCTCCAGAATCAACTGTTCGTGGTTGATGTAGCCGCCCACGACCGCATCCACTTGTTTCGCCGTGAGCGCCGGGATGATGTCAAAGCCGATGTTGGTAAAGGAAAGGCCGGAATCATCCGCGCCCGCATGCTTCAGCACAGTGCGGACGATCGACTCGTCCAGCGGAATGGACGGGTAGCCGATGTTCTTGCCGGCCAGCTTTTCCGGCGTGTCCAGACCGCTGTCCTTGCGCGTCATGATCACGTTCAGCGGCTGGCGCACGAGCGCCGCGATGGAGACGACCGGAATGCCTTCGGAACGCGCCTGCACCACCTGCGGCTGGTAGCTGATGGCCATGTCCACCTTGCCGACCGCCACCATTTTCAGCGGGTCGTTGGTGTCCGACGGCATTTGCAGGTGGACGTTCAGGTTTTCCTCGCGAAAATAGCCTTGTTCTTCCGCCGCGTAGAGGAACGAGTGCACGGCGTTCGGATACCAGTCGAGCGCGATGGTCAGTTCGGTCGGCTCGCCGCCGCCCGCCGCAGGCTGACTGGCTTGCGGTGCCGTTTCGCTTCCCGTCTGGCTGCCGCACGCCGCCAGCCCTGCCGCCAGCGACAGGGTCATCAGTGTCTTGGCCCATCTGGAAAAACGTTTCATGGTTCAACAGTCTCCTTACTGTGATTTCATCTGTTTCGGTGTGTTCGTGCGCGTATGCGGTGCGAACCGCCGCTCGATCGTGCCGGCCAGCCAGAAGAGCAGCATGCCGAGGACGGAGAGCAGCAGCACGGAGGCAAACAGGGCGGGCGCCTGGAAATTGCCCGATGCCCGCCGGCCGAAATAGCCCAATCCCTCGCTCGCGCCCAGCCACTCCCCGATGGTCGCCCCCCCCACGCTGTACGTGGCCGCCACCTTCAGGCCGCTGAAAAAATGCGGCAGGCTGGCCGGAAGCTGCAGTTTGGCGAAAATCTGCCAGCGCGTCGCCCCCATCGTCCTCAGCAGGTTGACCATCTCCGGGTCGGCCGCGCGCAGGCCGTCATAGGTACTGACGACGATGGGAAAAAACGTGAACAAGATCGTCACGGCAATTTTTCCCGACAGCTCGTAGCCGAACCAGAGAATGAAGACGGGCGACAGGGCGATGATGGGAATCGTCTGCGAAATAACGATATAGGGATAGACCAGCCGTTCCACGGTGCGGCTGAGATTCATCGCCAGGGCGAGCGCAATGCCGAACACGATCGACGCCGCCAATCCCATCAGCACTTCCCGCAGCGTCGCCCACAGGTGCAGGCCGAATAGCTGCTCGCGCAAATCCCATACGGCCAGCAGCACGGCGCTTGGCGGCGGGAGAATAAACGGCGGGATGGCAAACAGGCGGCAGACCGCCTCCCAGCCGGCCAGGAGCAGCACGAGTGAGGCGCCAAACCAGATTCCCCGGTGAACCGTCCTCATCACGCATACCTCCCGACCGGCTGTGCCGCCGCCGATTGGCGCAGGAGCTCCCAAATCTGCTCACGCAGCGCCTGAAACGCCGGGTGACTGCGGCTCGACAGCGAGCGCGGCCGCGGCACCGGGACGGCCAGTTCCACCGGGAGGCTGATCGGGCTGCCGAGCAGCACGACGATCCGGTCCGCCAGAAGGATCGCCTCGTCGATGTCGTGGGTGATCAACAGCATCGTGCTGCCCGTCTGCTGCCACATCGCAAGCAGCCACTCCTGCATCTCCATCCGGGTAATGCCGTCCAAGGCGCTGAACGGTTCGTCCAGGAGCAGGAGGTCGCTGCCCGTCATCAGCGCGCGCAAAAACGAGACGCGCTGCCGCATGCCGCCGGAGAGCTGCGCGGGATAAGCGTCCGCCCAGCCGCCCAGACCGAAGCGGGGCAGTTCCTGCCGCACCCGGGCCTGCGCTTCTTTGCGCGGCATTCCCTGGATCTCCAGCGGCAGCGCCGCGTTTTCCACCACCGTCCGCCACGGCATCAGCAGATCGCGCTGCGGCATATAGGCGACCTGACCCAGCCGCCGGGCCGCCGGTTCGCCGTCCAGCCTGATCTCCCCGTCCTGTGGCTGCAGCAGGCCCGCTGCCAACTGAAACAGCGTGCTTTTGCCAATCCCGCTCGGTCCGATCAGGCTGACCAGTTCGCCGCGCCCGACCGCGAGCTGAAAACCGTCGAGAATGGCTTTCTCCCCGTAGGAGAAACGGACGCCCGCGAAGGCTAGTTTTTCTCGCACGGCCACATTTCCCTCCGGTACGCCATCTCCCAGAACAGGTACTCCATGCGCGACGTATTGAGAAAATGCTCTTCCAGCCGGGCCAGTTCCCGCTCGCTTTTGCCTTTCGCCAGTTGATCCATCAGCCCGATCAGCCACTGCGCCAGTTGGCCGAACTCGTCCGAGCTGTAGGTGCGCACCCACTCGCCGTAGAGCTCGTGATCCAGCGCGCCGTCCACCTGCGCCAGTTGCTTGCCGATCTCCCAATAGCTCCACATGCAGGGCAGAACGGCGCTGACCAGTTCGGCGAGCGTGCCTTGGTGGGCCACTTTCAGCATGTAGCTGGTGTAGGCCAGCATTACAAACGACGGCTGGGTCGCCTCCAGTTCTTCGCGGGAAATCCCGAAGCGGGCGGCGTACTGCCGGTGCAGTTCCATCTCGTGATGGAGCGTCGCCTCCTGCAGGGCGGCAAACTTGGCGCTGGTGGCCAGATCGTCCGCCTTGGTGCTGGCGATCGCGAAGAGTTTGGCGTAGTCGATCAGGTAGACGTAATCCTGCTTCAGGTAAAACTTGAACGATTCAACCGGCAAACTGCCGTCGCCCAAGCCGGTTACGAACGGATGGCGATGCGTGCGCTCCCAGATCGGGGCCACGCTGTTCAACAGGCGCTGTGTAAAAGTCGCCACGACGATATTCACTCCTTCTCCGTGTTGCACCAGTCTGCGAGAAACCGGGCCATGATTTGCGCAAAGCGGACCAGTTCGTCCGGATCGATCGACTCGTCGACGGCATGGGCCTGGGACAGCTCGCCGGGACCGAATATCACCGCCGGAATTCCGGCGTGGGCAAACCAGCCCGCATCCGTCACGGTTCCGGACATGTCCACCACAGGCGGACACTGCATCTCTGCCTCATAGGCCCGCTTCAGCCTGGACAGCGCCGGATGGCCGAGATCCAGTTCCAGCGAGGGGAAAATCTCGCCCCGCTCTTCGATCATCGACCGGCCTCCCCAGCGGAATGCGGGCGGGTGGTCCCGCAGCCACGGGTCGGCCGCGGCCGCCGCCAACACATGGTCTTCGATCTCGCGAATGATCGCTTCATGCGATTCGTTCGGGTAAAAATGGACGGTAATCCACAGCGCGCAGCGGTCGGCGATAAACGCCGCATGCCGGCCGCCTTCGATGACCGCGGGGTTGATCGTGTTGCTGCCCGGCGGAAATCCGGGGTACGTCTTCATCACCGCCCAGTGGCGTTCCAGTTCCTGCAGCGACGCGATGATCTTCATCATCTTCTCGATCGCGGAGGCGCCGTGCACTCGTCCGCCGGCGTGGATGGTTCTGGCCCGCATCCCGTCGTGCAGGGTGACGGGGCTCTCTACCGTGATCCAGCCGGTAATCACGCCGCCCTGTCCCTTCATGTGCAGGTGGCTGGTGTCCACGACGACGGCGTAATCGGCGGTATAGCCCCGTTCGATGGCGGCGAGCGTGCCTGCTTCGCCCGCTTCTTCGCCGATCACGGACTGGAAGATCAGGTCGCCTTTCAGCTCGATTCCGTGCTCGCGCAGCATCTGAATGGCAAACAGGCTGGCTGCCAGGCCGCCTTTCATGTCGGCGACGCCGCGTCCGTACAGGCGTCCGTCCCGGCCGCGGGTGAGGGCGAACGGCGGATACGTCCAGCCGCTGTCGTCGCCCACTTCCGCCACGTCGACATGTCCGTTGACAATGAGGCTGTTCGCCCGCTCCGGTGCGGTGCCCCGCAGGCGGCCCACCACGTTGTCATCGCCGGGAAAGACCGTCCAGCGGTCCACATCAAAGCCCAGCTCGCGCAGCTTTCGGGCGATCAGGCTCTGCGCGCCGCCGCTGTTGCGGGCGGGCGGGCTGACCGTGGGATGGGCGATGAGCTCGGCCAGCAGGGCGAACAGCTCTTCTCTCCGCTCGGCAATGGCTGCCGTGACGCGTTCCACGTTATTCAATCATCCCTTCTGTCGGACTGCTGGCCGAGGCGTAGCGCTTTTTCGGGATGCGCCCGGCGAGGAAGCCCTTGCGCCCCGCTTCCACGGCCAGTTTCATCGCTTCGGCCATCAGCACCGGGTTGTCCGCCAGCGCCACCGCCGTGTTCAGCAGGACGCCGTCCGCGCCCAACTCCATCGCCTTGGCGCAGTCGGCCGGCGACCCGATGCCCGCGTCCACGATCACTGGAACCTTGGCGTCTTCGATGATGAAGCGCAGGTTGTGCTCGTTGAGTATCCCTTGGCCGGAACCGATCGGCGACGCCCCCGGCATGACCGCGTGCACGCCCACTTCCTGCAGCCGTTTGGCGAGAATCGGGTCGTCGTTGGTGTAGGTCAGCACGATAAAGCCTTCTTCCACCAAGATGCGGGAGGCCTCCAACGTGCCGATTGGATCGGGCAGAAGCGTCTTGGGATCGCCGATCACTTCCACCTTGATCATGTCGCACAGCCCCGACGCCTTGGCCAGCCGGGCGATCCGCACCGCCTCCTCGGCCGTGTAAGCGCCGGCCGTGTTGGGCAGCAGGGTGAATTTTTTCAAATCCAAACGTTCCAAAAAATTGGGCTCGTGCGGATTTTCCAAATTGAGCCGGCGCACGGCAAAGGTGAGAATCTCCGCTTCCGATACGGCCACCGCCTGGCTCTGCGTGTCCAGATCGGGAAATTTGCCGGTTCCCAGCAAGAGGCGGGAACGAAACTCATACGGTCCAATTTTTAATGTATCCATCATGTCAGCCTCCTCCGACAAAGTGAACGATTTCGATCCGATCGCCGTCCGCGACCGGCGTGGATTCGTAACGGGCGCGGTCGACAATCTCGCCGTTGCGCTCGACGACCACGATTTTCTCCTGCAGTTGGTAGGACAGAAGCAGGGCCCGGACGGTATTGACCTCGTCGTCCAGCTCCACGCGCTTGCCGTTCAACTGTACCAGCATGTTCCCCCTCCTTTTGTCAGCGCCGTCGGGAATGGCCGGCCGCCTGTCGCCTTCCTGCCGTAAAAAAACGGCTTCCCTGCCTGACCGAACCCCAGACAGAAGAAGCCGTTCGCACGGATATCGGGCGGACGGCAAACAAAAAAACCATCCGCCACGGATGGTTTTGGTTGCGCATGTGCAGTGGTCGCACTCCGGCGCGCGTGACGCGGCACGGAATCACGACAGTGCGTTGATGCAGCCGATACCTCTTCCTCCGCTGGCATGACCCAGGTCAGGTTCAACGGTCAGTAACACATTCGTTACAATCTCAGCCGACTATGCTCGGCTCCCGTTTGGTATTGCGCTATGCGGTTTTGCTTGCTTGACTACTACAGTAGCACGCTATCCGTTGTTTGTAAAGGTCTCCTTGCGCAGTGCCTCCAGCTCGTCGAGACAACGCTGGGCCCACGTGACCATCTTGCGCAGTTTGTCCATCTCCCGCTCCAGAGCGGTCTGGACCGATTCCTTGTAGTCGGGCACCGCTCCGCCGTAACGGATCACGGTCTGACTGGGCACCATGATCTTTTCCTGATAGGACAGGGCGGGACGCTGATGAAACAGCGGCACATCCACCTCGTACGGGTTGTGCAGGTCCCCCTGCGTCGGGTATTTCAGCACCGCAAGCACCTTGACCAGCAGTTTGTCCCCGTGATCTTCCAGCACTTCCGTTACGTATTCACCCGTCTTGTAGGAGACGCGGACCAGGTCTCCCGTGTTCCAGATCGACATGCCTTTCTCTCCTTTCCTGAAAAAACGTCAGTCCTGTTGGACCCTGATCGATTCCTCCAGCAGCCGGCGGGCGTGGGCCAGCACCGCTTCCGCAGGACGGACCGGCGCGCCCCCTCCTTGGGCCATCGCCGGATTGCCGCCCCCCTTGCCGTCGATCAAGGGCAACGTATCCTTCAGCAGTTGGTTCATCGGCAGCGCTACCTGCTCGCCGCGGGCGAACACGAGCTGCAGCTTTTCTCCCTCCGCCGCGAACAGACAGACCGCGTCCGCTGCCTGTGCCGTTACCAGTCTGGCGAGCTGCTGCAGCTGCTGCATGCTTCGACCGGCCAAAACGGCCTGGACCAGCCGCATGTCGGACAGACGGGCCGCCTGCGCCAGCAGGGACTGCGCCTCGCCTTCGAGCAAACGTTTTTCTTTCTCCTCCAGCGTCTCTTTCAACTGCTCCCGTTCCGCCACGAGCCGCTGCGCCTGCTCGGCCAGCTCCGCCTCGCCGGCGTTCAGCGTGCGGGTCAACTCGCGCAGCAGGAGATGCTTGCGGGAATAGTCGGAGAGCGCCCGCCAGCCGCAGAGGAACGTTACCCGGATGTTGCCGCGGTGCCGCTCCCAGCCCGTGATTTTGATCGGCCCCACTTCGCCGGTCCGGGCCGGATGGGTGCCGCCGCAGGGGTTGTAGTCAAAGTCGGGGATGATCACCACACGGATGTTCTCGCTGACGGTCGGCTGCTTGCGGAGAGGCATGACGGCCAGTTCGGCGTCCGTGACAAACCGTGCCTCGATGGGCCGGTTTTCCAGCACGATGCGGTTGGCCAGGGCCTCTACCCGCTCTGCCTGCTCGACGGACAGTTCGTCCAGCCGGACGTCAATGGTGACGTGATCCCTGCCGAGGTGAAAGGCGACGGTCTCCGCCCCCAGCGCCTCGACGAACGACGCCGAGAGAATGTGCTGCCCGGCGTGCTGCTGCATGTGGTCAAACCGCCTGGGCCAATCGATCTGTCCCGTGATCCGCTGCCGCTCCTGAGACAGCGGAGCTTCCAGCCGATGGCGGATGTCACCGTCCACTTCCTCCACGTCGATGACGCGGATGCCGTCCAGCTCGCCCCAGTCGCAGGGCTGCCCTCCCCCAGTCGGGTAAAAGGCGGTGCGGTCCAGCACCACGTACGGGGTACCGTCGGGTTCCGTCCCCTGCTTCAGCACGTACGCTTCAAACGTGTGCAAATACGGATCGTCATAGTACAATCGGTTGTTCATAGCCACTCCTTACTGCCGGTTCCTGTCTTCCTGCCGGCGTTCTGTCCATTTCCTCCGCTCGCGGTTCTCCCTATAATAGAACCAGGAGGTGGGATGCTTGGCAAAAAAGTATTTCACGGTGGAAGAAGCCAATCGGATGCTGCCGTATGTACGCCAAGAGCTTTCCTTTTTGCAGGAGGCCAAGCGCCAATTCGCTGCAACCTATCAGGAGCTGGAGCAGGCAAAGAAACAGCAGCCCCCGGACGACGGCACGGTCTTTACGCTGGAATGCCGCCTGGAATTCATGGAACTGGAGGCGCAGATGCGCATGAACCGGCTCTACGAACAAGGCGTTCAGGTAAAGGATATCGATATCGGCCTGTTCGACTTTCCTTCGGTGCTGAACGGGCAGGAGGTGCTGCTCTGCTGGCGTCAGGGCGAGCCGACAGTCAGCCATTACCACGGCATTCACGAAGGGTACGCCGGCCGCAGGCCGATCGGCGAATAGCGGGTCGGTCTCGGACAAGCGGCGCTCATGGATAGGCTGCTCTCATCCGGCCAGACGTGCCAGCTTTTGCTCCCGTTCCGCCCGTTCCTCCGGCGAAGCGAGATCGTATTTTTTCAACAGGTGGAACAGTTCGTTCAACGTCTCCTGGGACAGCGGCGTTGCGAGCAGCCCTTCCAGGCGGGCAGCCAGCGCTCCGGGCAGGTAGGGCGTCTGCTCCATCAGCTTCGCCCGCACGTCTTCCGCGCTGTGATTCAATCTGCATTCTCCCATAGGCTCTCTCCTTCTTCCGTTTTGCACCATCATACCATGATTGGCAGGCGGAGAAAAAGGCGTACACCCCGTTCGGTGGTACGCCTTTTGTTTCGCCGCTTCGTTCACGCCCGCTTGCGCACGCGAAAATTGTCTTCGATCAACAGCCAGTTCTGCGGAAACGGCAGCCCCAGCTTCCAGTAGCTGACGCCGCGCAGTCCCAGTTCCTTGACCAGGTTGAATTTGGCCTGGATCGAACGGGCGTCTTCGAACCAGACGCGATGGCGGTTCTGCTCGTCGTCCGAATACTCGAAAAACGGCGCCTGCGCCCGATAATCGTACTGGATGTTGACATTCCTCTCCAGCGCCAGCGCGACCGCCGCCTGCGGACTGAGGGCGCGGGCCGTCGTACCGGGCCGGAAGGGCAGTCTCCAGTCGTACCCGTACAAGTTTTGGCCCATCAAGATCTTGTTGGCGGGCATTTCCGTCAAGGCGTACTGCAGGACCCGGCGAACGGGACCGATGGGCGAAACCGGCATGGGCGGACCGCCGCTGTATCCCCATTCGTACGTCATGATCACGACAAAGTCGACGATCTCTCCGATCGCCCGGTAGTCGTGGGCGGGGTACCACAGCCCCGGCTGATCGGCTCTGGTCTTGGGCGCCAGGGCGGCGGAGACCATTTTCCCCACTTCGCTCGCCCGCTGGCGGGCGCGGCGCAAAAAGCGGACATAGGCGTCCCGATCGGTGGCGGGCAGGGCTTCCATGTCGAAGTGAATGTCGCCAAAACCAAGCCGCTGCGACGTACTGATGATGTTGTCCAGCAGGCGGTTTTGCACCGTCATGTCGTTCAGCACCAGGCTGCCCAGTTCCGAGCTGAACCGTTCCCCCTCCAGGTTGGTGACCACCAGCATCAGGACGTTCCGATTCGCCTGGGCAATCTCCGCAAAGTCATTCAGCGGCGGGGGCGACAGCGTGCCATCCCGCCTGATCCGAAAGCTGAACGGAGCCAGGTACGTGAGATGCGGCGACGCTCGGCGAACGTCCGCCTCCAACGCCGGCGGCACCGTCCGGCGCGGCTCGGCATAGGCATTGAAGTCAGCTGCAGGTCTCGGGCGCGGCGGAATGTACAGCCGCATTCCCACCTGTAGAGGACGGAATTGTGAGATTTGGTTGACCCGGGCCAGCTCCGCGGCACTGATCCCGAAACGCCGGCCGATGGTGTAGAGCGTATCCCCCTGCCTCACCCAGTAATAGCTGCCCCGAATGGGGATTACCAACGCCTGTCCGATGACAAGCCTGCCGGACTCGGGGAGCTCGTTCGCCCGCGCAATCGCCTCGACCGATGAGTCGTACGCCTGGGCGATGCCTGACAGTGTCTGCCCCTGCTGTACCACATGAATTTGCATGCGCCTCCTCCTTCGCGTTTTGTCTCTCTCTTCCATGTATGCAACGCGCGGGAGATAGGTGTTTGTCTAGGCAAAACGCTTGAGCACATGATACAAAAAATCGACCGAGCGAAGCGCGTAGTGCCGTTCGGCGACGGCCCCCCGCTCGAGGATGAGGAGCGCCGGCACGCTGGTCACCCGCCACATCTCCGCCAGTTCAGGCAGGAGGTTCAGATTGGCCCGGTACAGCGTCAAGCCGGGCAGCGCCTCCTGCACCACCGTCAGCATGCGCTCGGCCAGCTTGCAGGTGCCGCACAGCGGCGTGTAAACGAACACGGCTGCCGGTTTGTCCGTTTGGCTGGCGAGCGATTCCATGTCCGTCTTCGTCCATTCCCGCACAGGTGTTCTCTCCGTTTCTACAGTCAAGTCAATCGTCTTCTCATGCTAGCCGCAGGGGGAGCCGGTGTCAAGGACGTCGTCTTCTCGAATGGTTCACGGAAAACGGCCCTGTGCTTGTGATCACAAAAAAATGGAAGCGACCCCTTGATCATGTAAGAAAACCTCACATATAATTGCCTCAAATGTGCAGGTGGTGAACCATATGTCAAGGATTCGTGTACGAAAGGCAGCCGAATGTGACCTTCCCTCCCTTTTGGACATCTACAATTACGTTGTGCGCACTTCCGCTGCCACGTTTGACCTGGAGGAGCAGACCTTGGAGCAGCGGCGGAAATGGTTTGCGAAATTTGATGAGCAATACCCTTTGCTCGTCGCCGATGAGGAAGGGACCGTCGTTGGCTACGCTTGTTTGAGCAAATTTCGCGACAGGCCTGCCTATCGCCAAACAGCGGAATCATCCGTCTATGTGCACCAGGATCATCATGGGAAAGGAATCGGCAAACGGTTGATGACCGAACTCATCGGTCTGGCACAAACGCTGGGGTATCATACCATCGTCGCCGGCATTACCAGCGGCAACGAAGCCAGCGTGAACCTCCACGTACAGCTCGGATTTCAGCCGATCGGCGTTTTTCGTGAAGTCGGCTTCAAGTTTGGCCGCTATCACGACGTCACTTTCTACCAGCTCTTTCTGCGCTGAGTGTTTTCGTCGTAAAAACAGAGGCATCCCGAAGATGATCCTCCGGGATGCCTCGTTTCCTGATGGAATGGCGCCGTGCCGCCGCTTGTCACAGCGCGCCGGTTTCTTTCAAGGTGCGGTACTCCTCGTCGGTAAACACCCGCGAGCGGGTGAGGAACCGGACGCCCTCCGGCCCTTCCAGGGAAAACATGCCCCTTCTCCCTGGCACCACGTCGATGATGAGCTGCGTGTGCTTCCAGTACGCGTACTGGGCGGCGCTCATGTAAAAGGGCGTCTCGCCGATTTCGCCCAGCAGGACGTCGTTCTCGCCGATGAGAAATTCTCCGCGCGGATAGCACATCGGCGAGCTGCCGTCGCAGCATCCGCCCGACTGGTGGAACAACAGCTGACCGTACCTGCCCTTCAGCCGCTCGATCAACCGCAGCGCCGCTTCCGTCGCCAGCACTTTCGGCACTGTGCCCATGCACTTCCTCCTTTCGCCGGGGCTTTGTCCCGATCAGAAGAAACCGAGCGCATCCGGGCTGTAGCTGACCAGCAGGTTTTTCGTCTGCTGATAGTGATCGAGCATCATCTTGTGCGTCTCGCGGCCGATGCCGGATACCTTGTACCCGCCAAACGCGGCGTGCGCCGGATAGGCGTGGTAGCAGTTGGTCCAGACGCGGCCGGCCTGGATTTCGCGCCCCATCCGGTACGCCAGATTCACGTCGCGGGTCCAGACGCCCGCGCCGAGGCCGTACAGCGTGTCGTTGGCCAGTTCCAGCGCTTCCGCCTGGTTCCGGAAGGTGGCCACGGAGACGACCGGGCCGAAGATCTCTTCCTGGAAGATGCGCATCTTGTTTTGTCCTTTGAACACGGTCGGCTTGACGTAATATCCGTCTTTCAGGTCGCCGGAGAGGATGTTGCGTTCACCGCCAATCAGGCACTGAGCCCCTTCCTGTCTGCCGATGTCGAGGTAGGAGAGGATCTTTTCCAACTGCTCCGCCGACGCCTGGGCGCCTATCATCGTCTCCGTGTCGAGCGGGTTGCCCTGCTTGATCGCAGCGACGCGGGCCAGCGCTTTTTCCATGAACTGGTCGTACACCGATTCCTGGATGAAGGCGCGAGACGGGCAGGTGCAGACCTCGCCCTGGTTGAGCGCAAACATGACGAACCCTTCCACCGCCTTGTTGAAAAACGCGTCATCCTTGGCGCAGACGTCCTCAAAGAAGATGTTCGGCGACTTGCCGCCCAACTCCAGCGTCACCGGGATGATGTTTTGCGACGCGTACTGCATGATCAGGCGGCCGGTGGTCGTCTCGCCCGTAAAGGCGATTTTGGCGATCCGGCTGCTGGTGGCCAGCGGTTTGCCGGCTTCCAGTCCAAATCCGTTGACCACGTTGACGACACCGGGCGGGATGAGGTCCTGTACCAGTTCGAGGAAGACCAGAACGGACGCGGGCGTCTGTTCGGCCGGCTTCAACACGACGCAGTTGCCCGCCGCGAGCGCCGGAGCCAGTTTCCATACGGCCATCAGCAGCGGGAAGTTCCACGGGATGATTTGGCCGACGACGCCGAGCGGCTCGTGGAAATGGTAGGCCACCGTGTGGTTGTCGATCTGGCTGATGCTTCCCTCCTGGGCCCGGATGCAGCCGGCAAAGTAGCGGAAATGGTCGATCGCCAGCGGCAGATCGGCTGCCAGCGCCTCGCGAATCGGCTTGCCGTTGTCCCACGTTTCCGCCACAGCCAGCATTTCCAGATTGGCTTCCATGCGGTCGGCGATTTTGTTCAAGAGGGACGCCCGCTCCGCCGGCGATGTGCGCCCCCACGCCTCTTTTGCCTCGTAAGCCGCATCCAGCGCCAGTTCGATGTCATCCGCCGTGGAGCGGGGCACTTCGCAAAATGCGCGTCCCGTCACGGGCGTGACATTTTCAAAGTACTCCCCTTTTACCGGCGGAACCCATTTTCCCCCGATAAAATTTTCGTACCGCTTTTTGAACGAAACCTTTGCACCTGATTGTCCCGGCTGCGCGTAGATCATCGACGGTCACGCCTCCTCATCGAATTGTTTTTCCATACCTTTCCATCCGTATGAGGTCGGCGGACAAAACAGAAGCGTTTCTCTGCCCGGGTCTCGTACAATATTCGGGCCGCCCGATTCCGGCCATCAGGCCAAATACAGCGAAATTCCCCCTCACCCCTCTGCCCATGCAAGCAAAACAGCCGCCCGCGGTTGCGGACGGCCGTGTCCTTCATTGGAGGGAAAACACGCGGGTGATCTGCGGCAGCTTCTCGATGGCGGCGATCACGTCCGGCGTGATGGCTTCGTCGGTAATGGAAACGAGCAGCGCGTTTTTCCCTTTTTGCTCTCGGGAGACATTCAGTTTGGAGATGTTGATTCGATTATCGGCCAAAATGCGGGACACGTCGTAAATCACGCCGGGATAATCGATGTGATAGACGAGCAGTCCGTGCGATTGCGGCGGAATCCGGCACGGACAGTAATTGATCTCGGCGATGTACACCTCCCGCCAGTCCTGGGCGATCGTGTACTTGCTGCCGCCCACCCGGAAAACGGCCAGGTGGTTGGCGTACTCCCCCGAGCTGGTCTGTACCGGTACGTCCGCACCCAGCCCTTCCACCAACGCCTTGGCAATGTCATCGCGTTGATCGTATGCCAGGATCGTCAGCGACGCTCCCGCCAGATTCGGCTCCAGCCTGCGGATCAGGCGTGCCAGGTCGCGCAGTTTTTCCGCATTGGTCATGGTCATGCACTCACGTCCTCTGTCGTCTCTTTGTTTCGGGTTTTACCTGGGGAGAATCCACGCTTCTTCCTCCTTGATGATCGAGGAATGATTGATGGAGCGATACCACGCCGTCAAGGTTTTGCCGTCCTTTTCGTACGTGATTTTGTAGATCGTGTTACCCTTGCCGCTCTTCTCAAACGGGCTCTCATCCACGGGGACGACGGTAATGGTTGTGACCCTTCCCCCTTGGCTGGCGATCTTCTCGTTAATGATCGACACGTGCTCCTGCCCCGTGGCGTACATGCCCATGTAGGCTAGTCCTCCGACGAGAAGCGCCCCCAGCAAAAACAAAACGATAATCAGCTTTGATTTCTGTGTCGCTTCCACGCTCCGATTCTCCCATCCGCGCTATTTCTCGGCATCCAGCAGCGTCACCCGGTCGATGATTCCGCCGCCGAGGCACTCCTCCCCGTTGTAGAAGACAACGGCTTGTCCCGGCGTAACCGCTTTTTGCGGCTGATCGAAGACGACCTCCACCGTGCTGTCTTCGCGCAGATGCACCGTCACGCCCTGATCCGGCTGCCGGTACCGAAACTTGGCTGTACAGGTAAAGGAAGACGCCGGCTCCTTGCCGCTGATCCAGTTCACATCGGTGGCGATCAGACGGGTGGAGTAAAGGCGGGGATGGCCGGCCCCTTCGGCGACGATCAGCACGTTGCGCTCCAAATCCTTGTCGACCACGAACCACGGCTCACCGGTCTTTCCGTGTCCGCCGCCGATGCCCAGACCCTGCCGCTGCCCCAGGGTGTAATACATCAAGCCGTCGTGGCGGCCGATCACTTCGCCGTCCACCGTTTCGATGTCCCCCGGCTTGGCGGGCAGATAGTTTTGCAGAAACTCGCGGAAGTTGCGTTCCCCGATGAAGCAGATCCCGGTGCTGTCCTTCTTCTTGGCGGTGGCCAGACCCGCTTTTTCCGCGATCTCCCGCACCTGCGGCTTGGTCAGGGAACCAAGCGGGAACATCGTTTTGGACAGTTGGTGCTGATCGAGGGCGTTGAGAAAGTAGGACTGATCCTTGTTGGAGTCGACACCGCGGAGCAGCCGGTACGCGCCGTCCCGGAACTCCACCCGGGCATAGTGGCCGGTCGCGATGTAATCGGCGCCGAGGTCCATCACCTTGTCCAGCAGTTCGCCAAACTTGATTTCCCGGTTGCACATGACATCCGGATTGGGCGTGCGCCCCCGTTTATATTCATCCAAAAAATACTGGAACACTTTCTCCATGTATTCTTTTTCAAAGTTTACCGTGTAGTACGGGATGCCAATTTGTTCGCAGACGCGCCGGACGTCCTGGAAGTCGTCTTCCGCCGTGCAGTGGCCGAATTCATCGGTATCGTCCCAGTTTTTCATAAAGATGCCGATGACGTCGTATCCCTGTTGTTTCAGCAGGTAAGCCGTCACGGAGGAGTCGACCCCTCCGGACATGCCGACGACGACGCGTGTGTCTTCTGGTCGCTTCATGGTCTTTCTCCTCTTTTCACTAAGGTTCCCTATCAGCATACCACGTTTCGGTCGACAATTCATGTGTGGATATGCTGTGGAGTGCGAAAAAAGCACCTGCCGTTGGTCCGGCAGGCGCTTCTCGCCGTCATTGCAGCCGAGCGTTCTCGTCCTGGATCTCCGAGCGGAACCCCTCGATGCTCTCTTCGCGGCGCTGGTTTTTCTGTTCGATGTTCGCCCGTTCTTCGGGCGTCAGCTCGTCCGCGTGCGCCTTCACGTAATCGCGCGATTCGCGGATGTTTTCCATCGTGTTCTGGATCATCTCCTGCAGTTTCTCCACGTTGTCCGAACGATCATCCGGCTTCGCCATCGGGGACACTCCTTTGCATGGGTAAGTTTGGACGTACCTTACCATTTTGCGCCCGCGGCGGCGGGATTATGTACGCCGGAATCAGCCGACAAACCGGCGAGGACACCAAAACGGCTGTGGTATAATGCAAACAGGAGAGTGTGAGAACCGGAGGGAATGACATGTCTTCGTTGGATTTGCTGGAACGAAAACTCCTGCGCATCCTGGCAGAGACGGAGCCGGTCCGGCTGAAACGGCGCTGGATTCAAAGCGGTGCGCCCGTTTCGGAAGAAGAGCAGCGGCAGCGGATCAGCCTGCTCCTGCGCCGTCTGGACTCGCTGCCGGAAGCCAAGCAGCAGGAAGTGAGGGAGCTTCTGAAATGGTACAACGGTTAACGGGACGGGCAGGAGGCGCCGATGCTCCAGTGCCCTTCCCGTTTTTCCATCTGCCGCACCTCGACGATGGCGTCCTGGTTGAGCGGACCGTAGATGTGCGGGTACAGCCGCCCGTCCTTCGCCTGTTCGTATGTGACCGGTGACGTGACGCGTTCCTCATCCACCACCAGCACCAGCAGGTCGCCGGTAAAATCGGCATAGACCCGATCGGCCACCCGGCCCAGCAGCTCCTCCCCTTTTGTCGCGTGAATAAAGCCTTCTTCCTCGTAATCGCGGGGCAGATAGACGTCCCGTTCCGCCCACAGCTCCCAATACGCCTTCGGTACCAGACAGTAGATGATGTGCATGTGCCTGCTTGTCTCCTTTGGTGTCAATCGATCGGCAGCTTTTTCCCCGGGTTGAGGATGTTGTGGGGATCAAACAACTGTTTTACTTGTCTCATCAGATCGAGCGCCTCTCCGTGTTCGCGGCGGAGGTATTTCAGCTTGCCGACCCCTACCCCGTGCTCGCCGGTGCAGGTGCCGCCGCAGCGCAAGGCGTAGTCGACGAGATTGGCATTGACCCGCTCCGCCCTGTCCAGATCGTCTTGGTTGGTCGGATCGACCAACAGCAGGGCGTGGAAGTTCCCGTCGCCGACATGGCCAAGCAGGCCGCCCTCCACTCCGGCCGCCTCAATCTGCTCGCGGGCGTAGGTGATGGCCCCGGCCAGTTCGCTCAGCGGCACGCAGACGTCGGTGACCATGATCTTCTTGCCTTTCGAGCCGTGGACAAACGCGTAGGCGAGGTTGTGCCGCGCTTCCCAGAGGGTGTTCCGCCCTTTGGCATCCGTTTCAAACGCGAAGCCGCTGCACCCGTGATCGGCAGCGAGGTCCTTGGCGAACTGCACGTCCTGCTGCAGCCCGGCTTCATTGCCGTGAAACTCCAGAAAAAGCGTCGGCGCTTCCTCATAATGCGTACCGCTGTGCCGGTTCAGCTTTTCCATCGACACCCGGTCGACCAGTTCCACCCGCGCGATCGGAATGCCCACGGCCAAGAGGGAAACCGCCGTGCGGACCGCGCTTTCGACGCTGGGAAAGCTGGCCCGCGCCGCCAGGATGGACTCGGGAATGCCGTAGACCCTGAGCGTCAGCTCCGTAAAGATTCCCAACGTCCCTTCCGAGCCGACAAACAGGCCGGTCAGGTTGTAGCCGGCAGACGACTTGACCGCCAATCCGCCCGTGCGGATGATCTGACCGTTGGCAAGCACCACTTCCAGATCCCGCACCTGGTCCCGCATCACGCCGTAGCGGACGGCCGTCGTGCCGCTGGCGTTGGTGGCCGCCATACCGCCCAGGGTGGCATCGGCTCCCGGATCGACCGAGAAGAAGAGGCCGTATTTTTTCAGCTCCTTGTTGAGCTGGGAACGCGTCACCCCTGGCTGTACCCGCACCAGTTGGTCCTCCGGGCGAATCTCCACAATCTGGTTCATCCGTTGAAAATCGAGCGTAATCCCGCCCTGGTAGGGGATGACGTGTCCCTCCAGACTGGTGCCCATGCCAAAGGGCACGACAGGAATGCGGTGGCTGTTCGCAAACTTGACGACTTCGCTGACCTCGGCGGCGTTTCGCGGAAAAACGACGACGTCGGGCGTGTGCGGCCGATGATAGGATTCATCGCGGCTGTGCTGTTCCAGCATGGTCGGATTGACGCTCACCTGCTCGTGGCCGACCAGTTGACGAAGCGCTTCCGTCAGATTCATGTGCTTCCCTCCCCCAGCATGACTCGCTGCTTTTTCGCCCAATTTTATCCGCTTTTGGCAGCCCTGTCTATGGGTTACCGGCTGGTAAGCGTTCGTTCAATGTGGCGGATCGCCTTCCAATAGGCCCGTTCGTCCAGCCGCCCCTGCTCACGCTGCCACTCGATGTAATTACGCAGGGAGAGGAGGTCGACCCAAGCTTCCTTGGACTGTGGGTTGTCTCCCGGCACCTCGCCGGTGATTTCGCCTTCCCGCACCAGCTTGGCCATTTTCGTGGGATGGATGCCGATTTGATAGGCGATCTGGTATAATGCCGTTTTCATGGAACTCTCTCCTTCGTGAAACGCTTCGGCCCTGTACAGGGGACCCGGCTTGTCCTTTTCATTCTGCCAGTCTTGACGCCGGCTGCCAATCCCCGAACGGGTGATGGTGAGAAAGTTGCGTCAGTCGATCAGGTATGCGTCCAATCACTTTTGGCGAAACCCGATATGGTAGTAGTAACACCATCCACGGCGGTGATGCGAGATGCCAAGCCGCAAGCGGCGTTTTGGATCGATTCCCTGTTTTTACGGCAATTGGTGCGGTCCCGGCTGCTCGGGGCCGGAACCGCCCATTGACGAGATAGACCGGTGCTGCATGATGCACGACAAGTGCTACCGAAAACGCGGCTATTTTGCCTGCAGCTGCGACAAAAAGCTGGTGAAGTGCCTGAAAAAGCACCTGGATCGCACGACGGAGAAGGGGAGAAAAGCCTATCTGATGTATCTGTATTTTCGCAACAGCATCTGCGACCCCAAGCGCTAAGCGAAACGTAACACCCGCCTGGGATCGCGAAACCGGTTGTCCACCTGTCATTCGTCCCTCGCGTCGATGCGATCGGGCCGGATCCATCCGCTTATTCCGTTACGCGGTTCCCTCTTTTATCGATATAGGTTTGATCGTTCGAACCGTCCGCTGTTACCAGCGCCAATCCGTCTTGAAAACTGCGCGCATTGGAAAATTGCGGCGGAATCACGAATGTTCCGGTTTTGTCGATAAATCCGTCTTTTCCCTTGATCCGGACGCGCGCGAGCCCCTCGGAGAATGGGTCTGCCGCATCAAATTGCGCGGGGATCACCATTTTCCCCGTCTTGTCGATATAGCCGAATCGGTAGCCAACCCTCACCAAAGCCAGGCCGTCAGAAAAATCGGTGGCATAATCACCCGTTTGGTTGCGGCTGTCAAAAGCGGGCGGAATGACGGTCTTTCCGGTTTTATCGATATACCCGTACTTCCCGTTGATCATGACCAGGGCCAGTCCCTCGTGAAAGTCAAACAGCCGCGGCGCGCCGCTGTAATTGTAATTGAGCCCCTCCACCGAAAATTGCGGCTTGATGACGTAGGCACCGGTTTTACCGATATAGCCGTACCGACCGTTTCGCGCTACCGCAGCCAGGCCTTCATGAAAGTCGTTGGCGATGTCGAATTGCGGTTTGACGGCCAGTTTTCCGGTTGTGTCGATATATCCCCACAGGTTGCCGACCCGCACGGCGGCCAGTCCTTCCCGAAACGGCATGACCTCGTCATACGCTGCCGTGACGACCTTTCCGCTTTTGTTGATGAAGGCGTATTTGTTCCCTTGTGCAACGACGGCAAACCCCTCGTGAAAATCGACGCCTCTGTCATACTCGTAGAGGGACCCCAGTGGATAGACGGGGTTGATGACCCACTGCCCTTTTTGATTGATGTACCCGTACTTGTAACCGACCCGCACGGCAGCCAGTCCCTCACTGAAATCTTTCACATCATCAAACTGCAGGGGAATCGCCAGTTCGCCATTGGCTCCGACAAATCCCCATTTGCCGTTGAGGTATACAGCCCCCAATCCTTCCCGAAACGGTCTGGCATTGCTGAACTGCGGATCGACCAGGACCCGGCCCGCCGCATCCATGTATCCCCATTTGCCGTTTTGGGTAAACGGGTACAATTTCGCACTCGGCGGAATGAGCGGAGCAGACGGCTGATCGGGCGCCTGTTTGGCCTGGACGATGGAGTTGTCCGCCAAATTCTTGATGAATTGAACCGCTTCCGTCCGGGTGAGGTACGATTCCTTGGCGAAGCCGGTCAAGCTGGCCGTTTCCCCCCGCCCTTTTACCAGCCCCTGGTTGTACAAATACTGGACCGCGTTGTTCGTGTCGTAACGGAAGCCCTGCGACGCCGCAATCAGTTTGGCTACGCTGCCCCGTTTGATCGGACGGTCCGACTGCTCCCGGGACACCGGCCAATGATACGCTTCGGCCTGCCGGTAATAAACGTCAGCCCAGTATGTACCCGCAGGCTGAAGCGTCAGCGCGTTTCCGCGGTTTGCGTAATAACGGAGCAGCATCGCCAAAAACTCGCTTTCCTTGACGAACTGATCCGGCCTGAAGGTGTGGTCCGGGAAACCGGAAATCAAACGCTGCTCCACACCCCATCTGATCGTATCGTATCCCCAGTAGGCCGGGGAAACGTCCTGAAACGAAACGGATTCCGCCGCGGCCGTCAATCCGACGCTGCTCCAAGCCAAAACGCCGGCGGTCACCATGTTCAAGCAGTTCTTCCTGTACTTCTTCATGTGACTTTTCCTTCTTTCGTGAAATGTGCTGCAATTGTAAAGACGCGAAAGGGAAGGAAAAGTTTCGAATACCAGTAAGGTATGAGACTGCCAGCCTGCGTTTAAGAAAGTGGCACAACCTTATCGAGAGAGGGAATCCAAAAAGGACTCCGCAGCGTCGTCCAACAGCTTTTCCCGGTTCGGATCCTCATTTGCGTCGCTGTCAACCTCAAGCTCTCCACCGTTGATTGCCGACGTGTCCTCCGTCTGTTCGGTGATCAGCGGGGTGTCCATCAGCCGGGGATGGATCGGACAGACACACTCTTACTATGCGCGGTCAGCACGAGAATTATTTCCGGGAAATCACAATCCTCTCCGTTTCATCAGAAGGGCTATTTCTGCTTGCTTCCATCCCCGTTGGGGCATACTAACGCGTAAAGGAGCGTGGACCATGTTGGATAACAAATCGACGTACTACGTTACAAACTGGGACGACGCGTGGGAGTATACGCGGGCACTGGAGGTGATGAACATCCCGTACGTCGTCGAATCGCCGGGCTCTCCCCTCCACCTGAACGAGGGGGAACTGGCCATTGTGTTTCCCCACCTGACCATGAGAACGTACGCGAAGGTGCGGACCCTCTTTGGCGGTGACGGAGAACGGTATCCGGATTAGCGCGGCCCCCTTGCCAACCATGTTTTGGCAACCTGCCGTCTGCCGGGTCCCATCCAAAGCCTCGCATGGACGAAAAATGGACCGGCGGCAATACTTGTCTTTGTCAGGCCGGGGATCGAACGGAGCCCTGTCCACAGCGGAAACGGATAACTCCAGGGGGCATGCCCGCTTAACAGGGGCCGCGTCAAACGATAAAGGGGCTTTTCCCGTACGGTCTGCATCGAAGGGATAATTTGACGAGACGGCCGTTACTCATGTGCTGCTTTTTCAAATGGAATCCGTTTCGTTGCGCTTGGCCGAAATTTGCTTCAAATCCTTGAATCCCACAAATGTCTTGCTGCACTCGTTCCACAATCGGAAACGGAGCGATCGCAGGCTGGACAGGAGCGTCAGGGTATGTACTTCCTGAAAACGCGGGTGATTCCTGTGAACCGCTTCCAGGTAATAGTTGGGGATCCGCGGGCTCAAATGGTGAATATGGTGAAAGCCGATATTTCCGGTGAACCAGCGCAGGACCTTCGGCAGCTTGTAGAAAGAACTCCCCTGCAGGGCTGCCTTCACGTAGTCCCAATTTTCTTCCTCTTCAAAATACGACTGCTCAAACTGGTGCTGGACGTAAAAAAGCCAGATGCCGACCATACCGGAAAGGAAAAAAATCGGGCCGTGAACCAGGAGAAACGCTTGCCATCCTACTGTCCAGCAAAGCAATCCAGCCACCGCAGCGATGCCAAGGTTTGTCACGTAGGTGTTGATGCGTTCCTTCAGCCCGGCTCGTTTTCGGTTAAACCGATACGCGATCAGAAAAATGTAGATCGGGCCTACGCCAAACATGATGAGCGGATTACGGTATAGCCGGTATGCCAAGCGTCGCAGCAGAGGCGACGACACATATTCCTCCACCGTAAGCGTCCAAATATCCCCCGTCCCCCGCCGATCCAAGTTGCCGTTGGTGGCGTGATGAACGGCGTGGCTGTGCTGCCATTGGGAATAAGGGCAGCAGGTCAGAATGCCGGTGAACGTCCCGACAATCTTATTTGCCGCCCGATTTTTGAAGTACGATTGATGACAGCAATCATGAAAAATGATGAAAATCCGTATCAAAAATCCACCGGCAAGAATGGCCAGTGCAAGGGTAAGCCAATAGGAAACCGACAGACTCAGATAGGCGGCGTACCAGAGCAGAAAAAAAGGCAACAGGGTATTGATGATCTGCCAAACACTGTACTTCACACGTGGTCTTTCGTAAGGTGCGATGTCTTTTCGCCATCCGGCTTGTTCCTCATGAGACATTCGTATAGATCTTCCCCTCTCCGATTCCATTCTGTAGGTATCGTATGCTGAAAATCGTTCAAGTTTCCATCACGTCCTGAAAATTCCACGATGTCTGTTACGCATCCCCAATGAACCAACCTGTACCCTTCTCAAAGCATGTTTGAATCATATCATAGAATTCCTTAAAAAACACAGCTTTTTCCACTTATCGAAGGCAGTTCATACCGTCAAACCGTCTCATCATCCGCAGCCATTTCCTGGGGCTTTCTTTTACGAATTGGGCTTATATCCCTTACGTTGATGTAGGCGTGAGCCCATTCCATGCTCTGGGTACATACATAGAGATATATCGTACTTACAAATACAGGAGGAGTCGTCTGCAGATGCGAAATCGAGGTTTGGAAAGTCTGTCCATTCTTAGTGTGCCGCGTTTGCGCTATGCGACACAAAAATACATGGGGGAGGCGCCGTATGGCAGATGCATTTGTTGATAGGTCGTTAGATGAAATCAGATTTTGGTCGAGAATCATGAAAGAACATTCTCTTTTCCTTAAATTAGGGTTTCATTGTGACGATACCAAATTAATCGACGAAGCAAACCGGTTTTACACCATTTTTGAAGACATTGAAAATCAGGCCCTTTCCCTCTCACCGGATGTAGACCCGCAAAGAATTTTCGATTTTAACAATACCGTTCACAATGCGGTTTGTCACATTTGGAAGTTCAAACGAAAAGTACTTGACTTGATTATTCGTTGCAGGATTGGAGGGAACAATTTTCCGTTGTTGGTCGATCATGTCAGCAGGGAAGCTGCATATTTCATGAAGCGATTAGAGCAATTAAATACGGGAACCCTTGATCCCTTACCCGATGCCATCATTAATGAAAATGTATTCTTCCTAAGAATCATGGCCGACCACGCCAAATTTATCAACCACTTACTTGATCCTTCCGAAAGAAAACTTGTAGAACAGGCTCGTGAGTTTAGCCACGACTTTGATCAACTCCTTTTTCAAGCGATTGACCTCAATTCCATGCGACCTCAGTCCCAAACCCTTCCTCTCCTTGATCAATTTGTAGATCAAAATCGGGTTTCTGTTCGTCAATTACGTGACTTCAAGAAGACAGCTCGTGATCTGATTGAGGCATGCAGAATAAAAAGCATTATCCCACCGCTGCTCGCTGATCATGTATTCAGAGAAGCATCACACTTCCTCGAAATATTGGATTCATTAGAGTTGGCTTTGTCCTCCTCGAAATAAATAGATCGTCTCGTCTTATCCGTCTGTAAACATTCACGATATGCCCCCACATTGGGGGTTTTCCTTTTTTCAAAAAGGGCAGCCTTGATGATCCTCCTTTCCACTTTCTTGCTGCAATTTGCCCTCTCCGATTACACATTATGGAAAAAGTCGGTTTCGTTCCAGCGTGAAAACCAGATTAGGTTGAGGGGAAAGTTCCTTCAACAACAAAATGGACATTTTGTCTTCATGGTTCGTCCAATCATTTCTAGCGATTATTCATACAATAAAGTATCAAACACGAAAGAGGTGGTATTATGTCATTCTGTTTCAGACGTCGTCGCCGCCGCTGCTGTTTCCGTCGCCGCCGCCGCTGCTTCTGATCACCAAATGTCCGGATAGTTATATTCGGACGTTTATCACTTTATTACCTCCCACAATTTGCAACATTTGACCAATTGAGAGATTTGTTGTAAGGTGAATGGGAATGACCAAAAAAGGTGTGTGCTTTTATGGCGAAAGAGTATGCGGTTGGCTGGGGAACCTTGGCGCTGATCAATGCCGGATTGGCCCAGACAAAAAATCAAAGCGGACTTTTATGGTTTTTCCTCTCCCTGTTACTCGGCCCCATTGCAACCTTTATGATTGTTGTTTTGGTGAAGAAAGATGAACATTGATCGAAATCTCCCGGTCTGCGAAGAGACGGACAAAACCGAATCGTCCGGACGATCTGCGCCGCCTCCGCGGCTTTCTTCCATGATGCGGCCAGCTTAACCGGTGAACGATTTCGTCACGCGCACGACATCCTCTACCCGAATCCACACAGAATCCCAATCACTGACCAGCAGGAACCGACGTTCGTCCGGGTCAATCTGCTTTACGATCCCCCATGCCGTTTCAAACACGCCGCGTCCTCCGTACATTTCCCGGAACCATGTAACGTTGATCGCGTAATCGTACTGCGTTGAGTCATAGATACGAAAACAGTTCTCATCATAGTCGATCTCATCGACAACTGGTCTCCCTGCGAGCACCTCATCCGCGTTCACACGCCGGCTTTCTGTTTTCTGTTCCGGCTGTACCATCCGCATGGATCCGAACCAATCCTCTATCTTCCGCTCCATCTTGATGTCTCCTTTCGTTCCCACGCTTCCAGCAGCTTGATGTCGTCCGGGCGTGATCGATCCCATTCGATGTACGCTTTCCGTGCCAAGGCGGCCAGTACTTCCATGACGCCGCCGCGGCTGCGGCCGGTTTTCACGCACAGTTCGTCCACCGTCGGGGTGCGCCGACGACCAACGGAAAAGTTGGCGATGATACGGAGCACCTTCCGTTCAATATCCTGCAGCACGATGTTTCACCACTGGCACAGCGGCAAGGATGTTGTCAACGGAAAATACGCGAAACGCCCGACGCGCAAAACAGTAGGCTTTCACATTCCCCCTGCTGATCTCATGGATCCGGACGGTTCGCTTCGACGTTCGCCCGTGGCGATCCACATAGATGATCTCGACAAGCTGACCGCTGTTCATATAGCGCTGCAAGTTCCCGAGCATAGTCGTTCCCCCCTCGTGAATGCGAACGTTTGTTTGTATTATATGCGAACATGAGGCGAACATGCAAGAAAAAATGCCCCACTACCAGTGGAGCAAGTGATGGAAAACAATCTTCGGCCAACGTGTTGATTGCGTCAGATATGCAGCGCTTTAGAATCGCTGTTAGCCTGGAACCATTGGGGCTCCGGTATTCCCTCGAGGAACTCCCTTTCCCCTTTTTTCCGCTGTACTGTATTTTTGAAGCACCCGGGGACTTTTACCGGCAATTGTTTCCGTCCTTCTTACGACCGATACGCCTCCTCCAGAATGCGCAGGTAATCCTTCGCCGTAATCGTCCGCACATTGCTTGGCGTGGAGCCGTTTTGCACCGACAGCTCCACGATCCGCGGGAAGTCCTCTTTGCGGACACCCGGCAAGTCCTTCAGCTTTGGAATGCCCAGGCCGTGCGTAAAGGCCTCGATGCCGTCAATCAGCTTTTCGACGGCGAGCTCGTCCGCGTCGGCATCGGCGGCAAACCCCATGTAACGCGCCAGTCTGGCGTGCATCGGCTTGTTTTCCGCAGCGTTGAACCGAAGCACATGAGGCAAAAATACCGCATTCGCGACGCCGTGGGGCGTGTCGTATAGCCCGCCGAGCGCTTCCGCCAGACAGTGCACAGCCGCGACATCCGCCGAGCCAAAACAGAGCCCCGCCAGCAGACTGCCCTCCAGCATGGCGGCACGGGCCTCTTCGTTCCGACCATCTGCATAAGCAGCCGGCAGTGCGGAGACAATCGTCTGCATCGCGCGGGCGCCGAGGGCTTGCGAGATCGGATTGGTCACTTTGCAGGTATACCCCTCGATGGCGTGAACCAAGGCGTCGACGCCGGTGGCAGCGGTGACGGCGGGCGGAACGCTGAGCGTCAGGCTGGGATCAAGCACGGCGAGCGTTGGGCGCAAGGCGGCGTGTTTGAGCGTCATTTTTCGGTGGGTGGCCGACTCGGTGATGACTGCGGAGCGGGTCACTTCCGATCCCGTCCCGGCTGTAGTGGGGACGCAAATGATCGGGGCAATGTTCGCGTAGGGAAGCCGTCCGTCCGCGTAATCGGCGGGAGTTCCGCCATTTGGTCCGCACAGCGCGATCGTTTTCCCCGTGTCCATGGCGCTTCCCCCGCCGATGGCCAACACCATGTCGGCGCCGCTGTCACGGAATTGTTCCGCTCCCGCCAAGCATTCCGTATCCCGCGGATTTTGGCTGAGCGACGCAAACAGCGACACGGCAAAGCCCGCTTCCTCCAAAGCTGTCTGGATCGGTTCGACCAGGCCCGCGCGGATCACGCCGGGGTCGCTGACCAGCAAAATGGACGAGCCGACCTGCAGGGAAAGCAGCAGGTCCGGCAGGTGGAGAGCCCTGCCCATCCCCATTTCAATACGCGTGGAGCAATAGTAGTGAAAGGCATTCATCCGGTTTCCTCCCGATTTCTACAAGCTCGTGTCAGTACCATCATACAGGCTGGGAAAGAGGGTTTCCACAAAAATTTGAAATATTCGGCTTATTGAAGGGAACAAAAATGTGAAACGAACAGAAAACGCCATACGAAAACTCCTTTCCTTGGGAAAACACTCGTTCCCTATTCGTAACAAATGTTTGGAAATGTCTCGTTCTCTTGCTTCAGGCGTTCGAAAATATTTTTCGACGTGACTTCTATCTTCGCGTGGGATGAGGTTTCCGTAGATGCACCCTTTCCTTTCGTCAAGCGTATCCCTTCCATTTCTCTCCCGAACCGCTTCGTTGTTCACGTAACCAAATAGACGATCCGTTCGTCATACGGTATGAACTCCAGTTCCAAGGGGGGCTCGCGGTGATAAAAAATGGCTGGTATGTCATTACAGGTTCCTATTTTGTTACCCTATTCCTTACGTCATGGATGTACACCGCTATCACGAAGCTGCCGATTGACCGGTATCGAGACATTTCGGGACTGGTCATAGGCTCTGTTATGGTGGTCATCCCGTATCTTGTTGGTGGTCTTTACGCAGGGATCTCTCATAAACGAGGAGCAACAAGAGCAGCCGTGTGGATCAGTATGGTCCCCGCCATCTCGGAAAAGTTTCTGATTTTTCTGATTGGCGCCTGCTTTGTCGCGGTGGAAGGGAACCGTGTCACGTGGGAAAATGTCATGATGTTCGTCAGCGCCGAAGCCGTTCCCTATTTTACAAATGCGTACCTATTGACATTCCCCTTGTCTGTTCTGGTAAGTGTTGCGGCAGCAGCGTGCATCCATGTCCGAACCGGATCGAAGGAATAAACGATGCTTCAAACGGAACGGATGTGTTGGCAAAAAAACCTGCCTCCGCGCAGGAGGCAGGTTTTCCTGACGAACTGCCCGACAGCGTTAGGTGTCAAGGCATGTGATTCGCTTACAAGCGAACAATGGTTCTTCCGCGCACGTCCCCTTTTAGGATGGCGGAGACGGCCAAGGGAATCTCATCCAGTGCGATTTCGTATCCGATGCTGTCCAACAGGTTCTCCGGCTTGAGATCCTCCGCCAATCGCTCCCACAGCTTCACACGGACGTCCATCGGGCAGTAGACCGAATCGATTCCCAGCAGATTGACGCCCCTCAGGATAAAGGGAAATACCGTACCGGCAAATTCCGATCCGCCTGCCAGTCCGCTGAGCGCAACAGATCCCCCGTATTTGATGGAGCTTACGACAGAGGCCAGGGTTTTTCCGCCAACCGGATCCACAGCAGCCGACCACCGCTCTTTTTGCAATGGACGGGTGTCGGTCAGCTCGTCACGACTGAGGATTTCCGCTGCTCCAATCTTATGTAAATACTCATGTTCAGACGCTTTTCCCGTGCTTGCTGCCACATGATAGCCGTTCTTGGCCAGCATCGCCACTGCTGTGCTGCCAACCCCGCCAGTCGCACCCGTTACAAGAACAGGTCCCCGATCCGGATTCACCCCGTGTTCTTCCAACCGTTGGATGGACAGTCCCGCCGTAAAGCCCGCCGTACCGAGTGCCATCGCTTCTTTCAAGGTCAGCCCCTGCGGCAGTTTCACAACCCAGTCGGCCGGCACGCGGGCGTATTCACTGAATCCGCCAAAATGGGACACCCCCAGTTCGTAACCCGTGACAATCACGTCGTCCCCTTCGCGGAAACGGGGATCGCGCGATGCCGCAACCGTGCCGGCCAAATCGATGCCCGGAACAAACGGGTATGATTTGACGATCCGGCCATTCGGAGTGCATGCAAGACCGTCTTTATAGTTGACGCTTGAATACGCGACCCGAATGGTGACGTCACCGTGCGGCAAATCGTCGAAGGTCAATTCTTTTACGTTCAAGGATAATGAATCTTCCGTCTTTTCAACCACCAATGCACGAAAATGAGTCGTCAATGGTTTCACCCCGCCAGAACATATCGTCTACGATGGTCTTATTCTACCAAACGAAACAATTCCCTTCATGAAATGAAATGTGGACGGAAAGGCGTGCGCATTGCAGCATGTCTGGTTCGGCAATACATTTGTGCCGACAGCACCGGTTGCGCACGCCTTGATCATCGTCCATTTCGTTACCGGCTGGAGGTTTTTACCGGGGAGACTACACCGGCTTGTCCTGAGAGGAGTGCTGCACGAGCTGCTGCTTGACGTACTTTAGTTCAGCCACGATGATAAAGCTGACGATCACAAGCAAAAACCAGGAGCTGATCTTGCTCAGGTGCACCAGCTCCCATCCTTCCCGCTGATGCGGATAACGCCAGGCACCGAAAAACGTCGCGATGTTTTCGGCAATCCAGATAAAAAAGCCGATCAAGAAAAACGACAGGGGCAGCGGCATCCACAGGCGTTCTTCGGCCACGCGAAAGGTGACGCGGGTACGCCAGAACACCACGAAGATAGCGGCGGTCAACACCCAGCGCATGTCCCAAACATAATGATGGGTAAAAAAGTTTAGATAGATGGCAGCCCCGAGCGTCACGACGAACAAATGATGCGGCCGGCCCATGATATCGACCTCCAGACGGCGCCACGCCTGGCACAGATAGCTGGCCACGCTTGCGTACATAAAACCGCTGTAGAGAGGCACGCCAAATATCTTCGTGTAGGCCTCTTCCGGATACGACCAGGACCCCATGTGCACCTTGAACACCTCCAGTATCAGGCCGATCAAGTGAAACACGGTAATGACCTTGAGCTCGTCCTTTGTTTCCAACCCGCTTTTCACCATCAGCACCTGAAATGCCAGGCAAAGCAGGAGCAGCAGGTCGTATCGGGGAAGACCCGGTATGGCGACGAGCTTGGACAATGCCAGGGCAGCGAAAATGAAAACCGGAAAGAGGCAGGACATCGCCTCCTGATAGGTAAAGTGCAGAAGAAGCCGAACAAACCGTCTCATGTGATAACCTCACCCGCAGATGTGTGGGCTGCTGCCGGAAGGTCATCGGGGTACCCGACTCTCCCGCATCCGGCGTACAGTCGGGCATCGGGGGAACCGGCGTGTACGTTTGTTTCATTGGACAGATCCCGTTGCAAAGAAAGATCCTGCGCCTTGGGGATCTGCTCCTTGCGATTCTGTTCCACCCCGTGAACAGCATGATTGACGGCGAAACGGCTTTCGCTAACCGGCAGGTCGTCTGGCAGGTATTCATGCAACCATTGCGGCGATTCGAGTGCTTGCATCCTTTTTCCTCTTTTCTGTTTTCTTCCTCATAGCAGATGGTTTCTATTTTTCCACGTTGATTTTACCATGGTTTCGCCGTGTGGTACCAGTGGCGCGAACGTTCTTTCCCGACTTTCCTATATTTCCCGTGTCCCCCAGGATCATGGCCGGCTCATTTCTTGCCGGAACCGTGATTGTCATAGGATAGCAGCGTCGTTGTCGAAACAATCTTCTGACGGCCTCAGGTACTGTTGTGGGAAATCAGCCCGCGTTCTTGATGGTCCAGTGAAATGCATCCGGTTCGTCCTCCCGCTTGGCTCAATGCTTCATGATTGTGATGGCACACCGCCTTTTGCACCTTCTTGGTCTGTTGAGTAATCGGGATATGGACGGCTTTGATCCGCTTCTCCTGACTGTCCGAATCGTACGTTCCGACTTTCATCCCCATTCCCGTACCTCCATCCATCCTATCGGGTTGTGTTACGGAACTTAATCATTTACACTATCTTTTAAAACCATTGCCAAATTTTTTCAACATTCAACTGGAGAGAGTTCTCACAATGAGTACGAATAAGAGAAAACAACCTATATGGGCTTGGATCGTGATTGTTTTAACAGGGGGATGCCTGATTCTACTTGGTTCTTCAGCGTGGGCGCTTTTTGCCATTCCACTGCTGATGGCAGGTTTTTCTACTGATTCACCAAGTACTCCAAAATACGTGCCAATCCTGATATTGATTATCGGTTACGGCATATTGATCGGCTGGGTCCTGCTTTTCTATACTTCGATTCGTTCTGTTATACGAGCGTTTAAAAAGAAAGCATAACGCAATCATGTTCTTCTTCAAATAATGGAGCAAGTTTAGAAAGGAATGCCGGACTATACTGGTTAGTCCGGCTTTTTGCATTCCTCCGTGTATTTGGAAGTAGCAGAACCCGAAACCTATCGAAACGTTTCATGCAAAAAAACGTAACATGAAAGTAGTTATCATGATCCAAAGGAGGCCAACATGTTCCTTTTTGGTGTACTTCTCATTCTGCATGGCCTGTTGTCCATCATCTCTCCGCAAATCTTGTGGTTTCTAACGCAAGGATGGACATTCAAAGATGGAGAGCCGTCAGATGCCGTCACCATCTTTGGCAGAATCTTCCGGGTATTTGCTCTTGTTGTCGGTATATACCTCGTCTCCCGTTGATGACACGTTGAGCAATGTGTGAAATGGCCATAAAGCATCTCAAGCTCTGACCACGGTTTACATGGTATCCACGGCAAAGGAGACTGCATCCAAGCTGGACAAGTTTGATCCGCGCAAACAGCAGATAAAATGATTTCGTCAACGAATAGGTACGTCAGATACTTGTATGGGCTAAGCCCATTTTCTTTCGCGGTTTCAATCACACTGTAGATGACGGCGCTGGCCTTGGCTCCGCGAGGCGTATTCGCAAAAAGCCAGTTCTTGCGTCCGATCACAAACGGCTTAATCGAACGCTCGCTGCGGTTCGAGCCGTCCATCTTGCAAGAACGCCTTCAGCTTGTCCCACTGATTCAAGCTGAAGGCAATCGCCTGTCCCAGCAGACTTTTGGGAAGTGTTCGGATTGCTGCTGACGCAGCCATGCCAAATAAGCGTCCAAAACAGGCTTGCTTCGCTCCATTCGGACGTTACGGCGTTCTTCCGGCGAGACTTTTTTCAGTTCCCGCTCAACGGCAAACAGTTGATTGCAAAATTGCAATCCTAGCTGGGCGGTTGTTTCAGATGTAGATTCACTGGCGGGCAGCCCCTTCAGCGCCTCGTCAAACTTGCGCCTGGCGTGCGCCCAGCATCCGACCAGCGTTACGCCCTGCACCTTGTGATAGCCGGGATACCCGTCCACGTGCAGATAGCCTCTAAATCCCGCCAGAAAGTTTCGGGGATGCTCGCCGCCGCGCGATGGCTGGTAATCGTACAAGACGATTGGCGGTCCCATGCGTCCGGTGCGATACAGCCACAGATATGACTGTGTTTCAGCGGATTTTCCCGGCTCCCGCAGCACCTGCAGTATCGTCTCATCGGCGTGCAGGATGTCCTGGCTCAGCAGATGCTCCTTCATGCGGCTTGTTAAGAGCAACAACCACTTGTCCGCCCCGTACATCATCCAGTTTGCCATTGTCTGCCGAGAGATCGTCAGCCCCATGCGGGCAAACTGTTGCTCCTGCCGGTACAGCGGCTGGCTTTCCACATATTTCCTGATCATGACATACGCCATGCTCGAAGGGGACGCCAAACTTCCCGGGTAGACCGGCTTTGGCATCGGAGCCGTCACGAAAGGCGTCTGGATTTCCTCACGCTCGCAGCGGCGGCAAGCATATACCTTGCGCACATGCCGTACGACTTTGACTTCGGCCGGGATGACCTTGATTTCGTTACGCGTCTCGGTGCTCATTTCGTGAAGCGCACGGCCGCAGCACACACATATTTGTTCCGCTTCCCCAAGCTCATGCGTTACGGTCTCAACCGGCAGCTTTTCCAAATCGGTTTCGCGCTTGCCGGTTTGTTTGCGGCGCTCGTACGTAATGCTCTTGTCCTTCAGGCGTCGCCAGCACTTCGGCTTCATTGAACAGATTGAGCTGCATTTGATCCGGATGCGTTTTCTCGCTGGAGGCGCCAAAGCGCTTTTGCTGAGCCAGACGGAACTGCTCTTCGTACCATTTGAGCTTGGCAGACAGTTCGGCGTTTTGTTGCTCCAGCGTTACAACTTGCTGCTTAAGTGATTCGTTTGTCGGTCTGGTTTTCGCTCGATTTTCCATAGGGTTATATATTCGATAGGACATCCGCCAACCCTGTCGGTAAATACGACGAAACAAGAAAAACAATTGTTGCTAAATCACGGTTTCGGCTAGGACTTTCCGCCTGCCGCTGGCTGAGCGCAAGTCCGTCCAAAAGCCAGCGAAGCTCTCGGCTGGAGACCGTCACCGTACCCTCTTTGCCGGTCGGCCACTGAAACCTGCCGCGTTCCAGTCGGCGATAAAAGAGCCAAAAGCCATTATGATCCCAGTACAAAATCTTGAGCTTATTCCGCGCACGGTTGCAGAACACAAAGAGATAGGGAGAGAATGGGTCGAGGCCGAAGCCCTGTTGAACGAGTGCGGCCAGTCCGTCGATGGATTTGCGTAAATCAGTTGATCCGCAAGCCAAATAAACACGCTGGGCGCCGGATAGCGTCAACATGATGACTTCAGCGCATGAACGACTTCACGCAGCAGTTTCGGGTTGAAGCCAGGGTGAAGCTCGATGCTGACTTGGCCAATGCGAACGACAAGCAATGGCGCAGAAAGAGGAGCACCTGTTTGGTCGGTTACGGAAAGCGGCACAAAACGTGCAGCAGGAGCCGACCCTGTGGATGCAGGCGATGATTTGCCAATTTTCGATTTGTAGAGCCAATATTTCATTTGGCTGATTGAACATTGATTTGCAGCGCACCAAGCAGAAATTGTAAGGCCGCTTGCCCGAAAATCCGTGATACGCGCAAGCACTCGTGGCGGCGTTGTTCTTTGGCATTCATGAGGTAACCTCCCGGATTAGGATGCCCTCATGATCTCACAGGTTTTTGGGATGTTGAAGGTGGGTAGGATTTGACGCTTACGTAAAAACGATGCGCATTTTGCCTCTCTTTCCGATTTCCACTATTCAATCCGATAGAGATGGCGCCTTGTTCTTTTGCCCATTTTTCCGCTTCATTTACCAGCATTTTACCTATACCCTGGTTTCTGATTTTTGAGTCAACAACTAAAGCGACGATTCGAACATAGCTTCCGTTATGTTCGTAAAAATAACCTACACACAGTCCACAACTTTTCCTTCATACTCAGCGACCATAGTATAGTAACGTGGATCTGCGCTAATATTTTTGTAGCGTGCTCCATGTCTTTAGCCGTAGTAGGATATCCCAACTGCCCCATCAACTCAGCCATTTCAACGATATCTCTCATTTCTGCCTGTCTTACCCGCTAATTTTACAAATCATGTGACAAGTGAAACATTTTATTCACTTTGTCGTCTAATATACTGACTGCTAATAACATCCAAAATAATTTTGTGAAGGGATTGATATTCATGAAGAAGACCTTAATTTTTCTAGGATTCACATTTGCATTTCTTGCCGGAAATTTGGTATCCCCTCTGTTTAATGAGAAGGTAGCTAATGCAAACCAAAAGGAATTCCAAATTGTTGGTCAGCCAAGCCCTTTTAACATGTTTCAAGATCCAGAAAAACCAGACCACCCCAAAATCATTGTCGATAAAAGAACTAAAGTTCAATACATGCAATCAACTTCGGGAGATATTACATTAATCGTCGACCAAACTGGAAAACCGCTACTGTATACCGGAAAACTATATTAAGCTTTTTGGCTAAGTCCTCGTTTGCATTGAGGACTTTTTCTTTTTACCGGTGTGTTTCGTGTGCTACCTTGTCCTTGATCGCGGCCCCTCCCAGAGTCAGTCGGTACTGCCCCCGTGTATCAGGTTTCTTTTTGACCAATCCCTCGCGCATTAGGGCCTTGAGAGGAAGATTGGTAAGATGCCGTGTGGTATCCTATCTTGTTTGCGATCTGCGCCGGCGTCTGCCACCCGTCGGTTTTTATCTCAATGATGGAAATGAGCTGGTGCATGGGCCATTTAAAGGACTCCCTGCATGTGTGCGTATCCCTTTCGGAAAAGGAGTATGTGGCACCGCAGCAAGTAAACGGGAAACCATTCGAGTAGATGATGTTAACTTATTTCCTGGTCATATTGCTTGTGATGCCGCATCTCAGATCAAGTCCGTATTTGTGTGTAAATTCCCCTCGGTAGAGAAATAAATTAGCCAATGCGAGTCACTTTAGACACCGCTTTTGTTGCCTGAGTTTCTCGCCATTCCAAATACTCTGCCATATCGAGATACTTTTTGCCACTTGCCCATTTTTCGTCTATCTCCATAAGCAAAGCTCCGATTAGGCGAATAACCGATTCACGGTTAGGAAAAATGCGAATGACACGTTCTCGTCGTCGAATTTCTTCGTTGAGTCGCTCCATGCCATTTGTTGTCCGAAGTCGTTTACGGTACTTTTCGGGCAGCAGAAGAATGGCTGTGGCATCATCAAAACCATTCTCCAAAACCGAAATCGCCTTTGTAGCTTTGGCCTCGTATATTTCCACCGTTTGTTGCAACAACAACCGTGCCGTTTCAAGATCAGGGGCATCCAAAATCGCACGAACACGGGGATACAACTCCTCCTGCAGCTGCTTGGGGGTGGCGTCAAGAATATTTCGCATAAAATGAGTCTGACACCGTTGCCACGTCACCCCTTGAAAATGAGTACGAATGGCTCGTACGAGCCCACCATGTTGATCGGACACAATCAGTTCTACGCCTCGCAAGCCTCGATCTTTCAGCCAGCTAAAAAACTCACTCCAACTGGCCTCTGATTCACTATCTCCAAGCATCAGTCCAAGGACTTCTCGGTAGCCTTCCTTATTCACCCCGTAGGCCAACATCACGCCACGAGAGCGTACACGCCCCTCTTCACGCACCTTTAAAACGAGGGCATCTACAATGAGAAATGGATAGAAGCTCTCTCGTAGATTTCGGTTGTTCCAAGCCGTTACAATCGGATCCAGGCGTTTACACAGGTCGGAAACAGTAGACTTAGAGAATTCGGTTCCACACAGTTCCTCCGTGATTTGGGCAACTTTTCGAGTTGATACCCCATTCACCACCATTTCCATGAGAGCTAAAACCAAGGCTTGTTCACTTCGCTGATAGCGGGCAAACATTTCTGTCGAGAACTTTCCGTTTCGAATTCGTGGCACCCGAAGGGTGACCGTTCCCACACGCGTGGTCAATTGATGAGGATATGTACCGTTTCGATAACCTTGACGTTCATCTGTACGTTCGTACGGTTCCGCAGAAAGCTGTTCCGTAGCCTGGGCCTGCAATACCTGATTCAATACCGATTCCAGCAGCTTGGCCACCCCCGAATCCTGCGAATTTCCGAGAAATAGTTGCTGCAAAAGCTGCGAATCTACAGTAATCTGGTAATGAGCCATTTTCAAAATCCCCTCTCCTGGAATGTTGTCTGGACAACTTCATTCTAACCGAGGGTTTTTTGAAATGGCTCTCTTATTTTAAAGAGACTCCGTTTTTACACAATTATATGGACTCAACTGCATCTCAATCAGAAATCGTATTGGCGATTATAAAAAACGATGAGTTAATTGGGTGTTGTGTTAAATTTGTATTGAGCCATCAATAACTTAATCTGGGTGACAAGGATGTTTAACAAGATAAGAAATGATCTGATTTACTACCAAAAAGCTCATCAAAAGGGTCTGTCAATGATTTTGTGTAAACTCCAATAGCCGTTACAGATAGCCAGAAGCACCGTTGGCATGTACGAGATCGATACGAAAAAAGTAAGTAAAGAGGTGGCGGCAGCACTCGAAAAATATGACCCGAAGAAATCCGTCCCCAATTCGTCCCCAACGAGTCATTTTTGACATCACACACTCACCGTGAAAATAAGAAAAAGCCTTGATTTCTCAAGGCTTTTCGTATGGAGCGGGTGATGGGAATCGAACCCACGCCGCCAGCTTGGGAAGCTGGAGTTCTACCATTGAACTACACCCGCATCGGCGAGAGGATTGGGCTGGGAAGATGGTGCCGGTGAAGGGACTTGAACCCCCACTCCATTGCTGGAAACGGATTTTGAGTCCGTCGCGTCTGCCATTCCGCCACACCGGCACGTCTGTATATTGTTATAGCAGATTGGTGAGAAATCGTCAATGGTGGGGAGAGACGGATTCGAACCGCCGAACCCAGAGGGAGCAGATTTACAGTCTGCCGCGTTTAGCCACTTCGCTATCTCCCCGTATGAATGCCCGTGGTGCCGGCGATAGGAATCGAACCCACAACCCCCTGATTACAAGTCAGGTGCTCTACCAATTGAGCTACACCGGCAGGTAAGCGCCCTCTCCCATTTCCCATTTTTATCCTCAGTGAAAAAGGAGGAGACGCTTTTAAATCTATCATATTAAACTATCGCATGTCAATAGAAAATTTCCGAGAAAATTTCACTTCCCCTGTTCTTCGAGAATGCGTCTCGCCCACTCGTGAAAAACCGGCAGCGCCTGCTCCACGTCGGGGAACACCTGCTCCGCTTCGCATACGAAGTCGGGAAAATCGGTGATGCGGTTCTTGCGGATGCGGACGCCGTCCGATTCGCACTTGATCTCCAGAAAGTGCGGGACCGGCTCGTCCACGCCCCATTGATTCTCCACGAACTCATAGGTACGTACCCATTCCAGAATGCGAATTTCCCCTGGTTTCAGGCGGAGCACTTGTTCCAGGGACATAATCGTCTCATTTCCGTAGTAATGCATGATCGTCATCCCTTCTGCTGCACCTCCGGTCGTGTTTCGCGTTTCGCGCCTGGCCGGAGGATTTCAGTACGGCCGCTACACTGTCGGGGCAGCGTTTTCCTGTTGAGGTCAGCGCGCCGGCGTGCCCTTTCATTGCCGCAAAGAAAGACGGGATCGCCGCGTCTCCCGTCCCGTTTGCTCTCCCATCGCAAGAACCCCTCTGTCGCTCTATTGTCCCCAGATGAACGACCGGGGCTTGGGGGAAGTTGTTCTTTGCTGCATCGGGCAGCCGGCACGCAAATCAGATACGTTCCGATACCGGACTTGCAAGAGAAAGAGAACCTCCCCACGTTGCGGCCGGAAGCCCATCTTTCACCTAGATCGAGGAAAGCAGTTCTTTCAGTTCTTTGACAATCACCGCCTGGTACCCCGTTCCCTCGCCGTACTTCTCCAGCATCTCCGCGCGGGCAATCTTGATTTTTTCCTCGTAATCCGGCGCGCTGCGGTCCGGGTTTTGCTGTTTGAAGGCAACCATTACGGCTTGGACGTGCTGCGGGCGCGGTCCCCATTTCCCCAGCACATGGCCGCCCGTGTCGGCAAAGATGGCGATGGGAATCGCTCTGCCGCCCATGGTGAGAAACTGGTCCATCAGATCGAGATGTTCTTCCATCACCAGTACTTCCACAGGCATTTCCGTCTCTTCCAACGCGCGGAACAAGACGGGCACATTGCGCACGACGTCTCCGCACCAATCGGCGGCCAAAATCAGACAGCGCAGGTCGTCACGGTGGCGCAGCGAGGCGAAAAACTGCCGCTCCTCTTCACTCGGCCAGGAAAATGCCTGATACCACCCGGCAAAGGCTTCCTTGTTTTTGCTCATGGTGTCCATGAACGCCTGGGGCTTCAATCCGCTTCCAAACTTGTGGGCCACATTGACCGTCATGGTTTCCCCTCCTCGATTTCCACTGTACCGTTCTAGCTTTCCACACGGCCGAACGAAAATCCTCTTTCTCCCCGCACGCAGCGAAGATCCCCGCGGCTTTTGCGGCCAGGAAAGCTCTCATCTCCCCAAAACAAGTCCTGCCCCGGCCTGCAGAGCCAGCGCAGGGACCATCGCTCTCCGTCTGCAACTGTTCGCCCCCGATTGCATCGGCCTTTCGCCTGCGCGGATGGCGGCACCGGCACCAGGGCTCGTCCCGTGCGAGGTTTTCCTGCCGTCGCCTTCATTCCAGACCATCCCCCAAAAAAACAAACAGCGCGGGATAGCGCTGTCGTTTCCATCAAGACCGGGGAGCCGTAAGAATGCAGGGCACACCGCAGCCGATCGCCCCCGGGCGCGACATCTTGTCGACGTACGCCATCCCTCGAGCGCACGGCTGCTTGCACACTTTACAGGTCTCGGACGTGACGATTTTCAGATTCAACTGGTTGGGATGCTGCCGGGATTCCCGATTCGTCTTTGCCTTTTTCGGTTTTGCCATCCGTTCTCCCCCCTCCGTCCCTGGATCGATTTATTGTATGAAGGAGAACAACCCTGTTCTTTAGGCAAGGACACAAAACGGAGAGACCCGCCGGAAATTGGGCCGGGAGCGGAAAAGATGCGCCCGGTTTCGGTTCGCCCGGAGCGGAATAGATGCGGCACGGTTTTGGTTCGCCCGGTGTCTCGCCATGACGGTGTCGGCACAAAACAGCCGGCGCGCAGCAAGCGCCTCCGGCCGTTCGTCATGACCCCGGTCCGCTGTGGATTACCTCCTCACCGGTACGGCTGGCCGGTGAGAAACCCCCACAGCCGCTTCAGAATCCACCACGGTCCGATCAGCAGAAAGACGGGATTTTTCAGAAAGGAGGGAGGATTCCCCTCTACGTAGTGACCGACAAATTGGAAGATCCACCCGACGATGAACAGGCCGAGCGCCCACTTCCAGCTCCAGAAAAAGAGCGGCAGGGAAATGACGATCATGGGAATGCCGAACGCGTGGGTCAGCTTGTTGACGGGATGCTGGTGGTCGCGCTTGTACCGTTCCAAAAAGGACACCTTTTCCTCCATGTGAAAGACCTCCTTTTTTTCAATATTCTAACACTTTGGGGTGCTGCCTTGGAAGCCGTTCACTGCCGTATTTTCGCTGCTTTCCCACGACGGATCGCCCATTCGTCTCCCCATCTGGGCCTCATGACCGGATGGACGATTCTTTGGTAACGGGAAAGACGGCCGGGTGGAACCATACGGTCGCTCGTGAACGGAGGACTTGCGCATCATATTGGCCGTCATAGGCCGCTTTTCATTGGGGATCGCGGTAAAGGATGGTATAATGAGGAAGCGTGTGCTGTCAGAGAAAAACCGTGATGTTACAGGTGGGAGAGCGATGGATCGGACCAGAACGGAACGGGTCAAGGCCGAACAGAGGAAAAAACGGCGCAGACGCTTGTACATGACGCTCAACGGCGTCATGCTCGGCGTGCTGTTCCTTCTGTTCTTCGGGTTGTATCGGATGGAGAATCCGCACAGGGAGACTCCCCAACAGAGCGGAAGCGGTCAATCGGAACAAGCCGGCGAGGCACCGGCAGGCATCGACAGCGGCGGCGAGCCGACCGTCACGCTCAGCTTTGCGGGAGACACCATGATGTCCGGCCACGTGGAAACGAGGTTGAGGGAGAACGGCTTCGATTTTCCGTTTGTGCACGTAACATCGCTGTTTCAGCAGGATGATTTTACCGTCGCCAATTTGGAAACACCCGTGACCACGCGCGGTACGCCCGCTGCCAAGACCTTTGTGTACAAGTCGCCGCCGGAAGCGGTTCCGGCGATGAAAGCGGCCGGGATTGACCTGGTCAACCTGGCGAACAACCATTCCATGGACCAGGGCGTACAAGGCCTGCTTGACACGTTTCGCGTACTGGATGAAAACGGGATCGCCTATGTCGGCGCCGGCGCAGATGCAGCCCGCGCGTACGCTCCGGTGTTTGTCGAACGAAACGGCATCACCATCGCGTTCTTCGGCTTCAGCCGGGTTGTTCCGGAAGTCAGTTGGTACGCCGGCAAAAACAAGCCGGGGCTCGCCGTCTCGTACGACCCGACCCGCGCTGTGGAAGCGATTCGCACGGCACGACCCGAGGCCGACCTCGTCGTCGTGATCGCTCATTGGGGCAAGGAGAAAGTGGATGTCCCCGTCGATCACCAAAAGGAGCTGGCCCGCGCCTACATCGACGCCGGCGCCGATCTTGTCGTCGGCGGTCATCCGCACGTACTGCAGGGGTTCGAATCGTACCGCGACAAGTGGATCGCGTACAGTTTGGGCAATTTCATTTTTACGCGTGCCGCGGAGCCGAAAACCTGGGAGACCATGGTGCTGCAGGCGACGTGCACGAAACAGGGAGCCTGCACCCTGAAGATGCTGCCGTACCACGCGGAGTTGGGTCAGGCGGTGCCGATGAACGAGGCGGACGGCGCCCACCTGCTCAAGCGGATCGAATCCATCTCGACCCATGTCAGGATCGACCCGGACGGCAGCGTGCACGACGGGACTGCCCAGACGGCGCAATGAACACGCGGCAGGAAACACCCCGCCCGCACGCAACCCTCTCCGGAACGCAAGCATCCCCGAATCGTGCAGCGGGTTTCCGGCATCCGCTCGGTCTTTCCCCACCGGACACAAGCCAAGGCGCATTCGGGGCGGCCCCGTTTACGCCCCGCGCCGACGTATGACCGCAAAAAAGGAGCCGGGAATCCAGGCTCCTTTTCATGTACGTATCGAAGCACCTTTCATTCATGCAGGGGACGCCATCTCCATTCGTTTCTGGCTGCCCGTTTCCCCATCCACTCGTAAACCAAATACCCCAACACGTTACAGAAGGCAAAGACAAGGATCCACCCCATGTGCAACCGGCCATGATGATACGCATTGATCGATGCCCAAATCGTGAACAATGTCGCGTAAATCGCAGCACCTACAAAGAACACAAAGGGGATCACCGGAAAAATCCGCTTTGATTCCATATGCACGTACCAGTCGGCACCGCCAATATCATACCCCAGGTCCATCAGCATCCAATCAGGCGCCGATACCGATTTTTCGTACTGGTAGGCGGGTATCGCTTCATTTCGATGGTAGGAGTGGATGCCCGTTTCGTTTTCCCTTTTCACATCATCCATGTGATAGATTTGAACGTGGACAATCTGTTCTTTCTCATGTACCAAGGTTTTTATGTCCTGTTTCATGTCGTCGGAAATCGCCTCTTTCTTTCCTAACATTCCGACTATTTGTTCCGCGACAGCGAGGTTTTCCTTCCGATGTCCGTCGTCAACTGCCCATTACACTCCACATGCAATGGAAGTAAGGACAAAGATGGTGACTGCGATCGAAAGCACCCGTTTTGCAAATATTTTCTGTGTGGTAAACAATTGGCCAACTACACCACGCCTTTCTTTCTCCCCGCCAAACGGTCAATGGCAATCGCAATGGCTTCCTGCTCTGATTTTCCCTCTCGTTTTAATTCGTCAAACGCTTCCAACAAATGACTTTTCATTTCATCCTTTAATTCTTGTATTTCCTGTTCATTCCTCCCTACATGTTGATACACCGAATCGACAAATGCTTCAATTTGCTTCATGTGGTTTCTCCCCCTCCCAAAAACGAATCCATCATGGTTTTCACAAACTGCCACTCCGCACGTTTTTCTTCGAACGCCTCTTTCCCAAGCGACGTAAGGGTATAATATTTTCGTCTTCCGCCTGGACCTTGCTCGTCTCCCCAGTACGATTCAATCCATTTATGTTTTTCCAGCCGCTTCAACGACAGATACAGTGTTCCCTCCTTTATCTCGAATTGTCCGCCGCTTTTTTTCCGAACGCATTTCGCCTGTTCGGGAATCGTGACGGCTCCGGCACTCCGATTTGTCGAATGAATCGGAATGTTTTACAATCTGGTTAGCCGACACCATGAAAGGAACCCGACCGTCACATTGGCCAACCGGCACCTTCAGGGAGGATGCGCGATGACTTCACCTTTTCTTTCCTACACCATTACCGGGGAACCGTTCCGCCTGTTTTCCGTTCCCCATCTGGCCGCACTGGGACTCTTGTGCTGTGCCGCGCTGATCCTGTACCTTTTCCGAGCCAAATGGAGGAAACGCGTGGCGAACCGCGTTCTCCGTTTGTCGCTCGCGGCCCTTCTCCTGGCGACGGAACTTTCCTTTCAGTGGTGGCACGTGCTGACCGGGAGCTGGTCGGCTGCCTATACCCTGCCGCTGCAGTTGTGCAGCGTGTCGCTCTTGCTGTCGGTGCTGATGCTCGTGAGAAAGAGTTACCGGCTGTACGAAGTCACCTATTTCACGGGGCTGGGCGGAGCCGGGCAGGCGCTTCTTACTCCCGACCTGTTTTATCCCTTTCCCCATTTTCGCTTTTTCCACTTTTTTATCGCCCATGCGGCCATCATCCTGGCGTGTCTTCACATGACCTGGGTGGAACAGTATCGGCCCACCCACCGCTCCCTGTGGAAAGCGATGGGCTTTCTCAACCTGCTCCTGCCCGTCGTTGTGGTGGTCAACCATGTGACGGGAGGCAACTACATGTTTCTCTCCCAAAAACCGGCCAACCCCAGCCTGCTTGACTATTTGGGACCGTATCCGTGGTACATCCTCTCGCTTGAAGCGGTGGCTCTCGTGTTGTTTTACCTTTTTTACCTCCCGTTCCCCCTGGGCAGACGGGTAAAACCATCCGCCGCTGCCGGGCTGACCGACTGAACAAAAGCGCCGCGTACCGCCCCGACGTGATACCCCCATCGGCTCCACACGTATCACCAGGTTCAGCCTTTCAAATGGAAGGAGGAGCGGCTGTGAATGGCTGCTCCGGCAGGACCGGGTGGCCCAAAAGAAAAACCGCCGCGATGTGCAGCGGTCAGGGCTTCTCGGCCAGCAGTTTGCGTACTTCCTGCTCCAGAACGGACGCGTCGATCATGCCGATGATGGTTTTTCGGACGATTCCCTGCCGATCGATCAGATACGTGGTGGGAAACGCCTGAATCCGGTAACGGTTGGCGACTTCGCCGGTCATGTCCATCGGCACGGGAAACGGCAGCTCGTACGTCTGCACAAAGGTTTTCGCGCCGTCCGCGCTGTCGTCACTGGTCACGTTGATGGCGTACAGATCCACCTGCTGTCCGAATTTCTGGTAGAACTTGCGCAGTTCCGGGGCTTCCATCCGGCACGGACCGCACCAGGAGGCCCAGAAATTCAGGATGAGCGGCTTGCTGCGCTTGCCGTTGAGCTGGTACGTCTGCTTGTCCATCCCGGTCAGGGTGAAATGGGGGGCTTCGTAACCCTCTACCGGCTTTTGTTCCGCTTTCGGTTCCGCCATGACCGTCGGGCTTTGTCCCGTTTGCGGCCAGACGACCAGTCCGACAGAGAGGGCTACAAACATTGCGAGCAGCAGTCTTTTCATCTCTTCACCTCGTTTAGAATCCGGTAAAGCCTCCGTACAGTTGAATCAGGACGCGGGTGATTTCCGTCAGCTTATCGGTATACAACAAGATGCCGAACAGGACCATGACTGCACCGCCCAGTTTCATCAGCCGGTCCGAGTACTTGACAATCGCTCCGACCTTGCTGATGAAAAACGTCATGAGGAAGAACGGGATGGCAAACCCCAGGGTGTAGGCCAGCGTGTAGGTCAGCGCACGGGTCGGATCGGTCACGCCCAGCACGATGATGCCGGAGAGGATCGGACCTACACACGGCGTCCACCCCGCCGCATAGGTGATGCCGACCAGTATGGACCCAGTATACCCCAACGGGCGGGATTTTAAATCAACCTTCCACGTCCGCATCATCCAGTCCATTTGGAACACACCGAGCAGGATCAGGCCGATCACCGCCAGGAGAATGCCGCCCAGTTGGCGGATCAGGTCTTTTTTCTCGGCGAACAGACTGCCCAGCCAGGACGTGGACAGTCCCAGCGCGACAAAGACGATGGAAAAACCGAGAATGAAAAACAAGGTATGCAGCAAAGCCTGCCGTTGAAAGACCGCCCTCCCCTTCTTCACCTCGTCCATGGTGATGCCGGTCACATAGGACAAAAACGAAGGGTAGAGCGGCAGACAGCACGGGGAAATGAAGGAAAGAAAACCCGCGCCAAAGGCCAGCAGTACGGAAAGATTTCCACTCATAAATACCTCCGAGGGCAGCGTTTTGTACTATTGTAACGGAAGCGGTCCTTGTCCCAAAAGTGGCTCGGACACTTTGCCTCAAAAACGTTGGAATTTTATTTACATAACATACATTATGGTAACTTTTCTCGACCGATCGTTCCCATGCAAAAGAGACGAATGAAGCAGTCATCCGTCTTTTTCTCGTTGATATGTATCCGTCCCACCGCGGGTCAGTCAGGACGAGGTCTGTGCCTGCTTTCTCTGCCGCCCGTTTTACCGCACGGAAATCGGCAGCCGAACCTCAAACCGCGCCCCGCCCAACTGCGGCGAATTGTCCGCGAAGATCTCGCCGCCGTGATCGACGATGATCCGCTGCGTCGTGGACAGCCCCAGCCCCGTTCCATCCGGTTTGGTCGTGTAAAACGGCACGAACAGATTTTGCTTGACGCTGTCGGACAAGCCCATGCCGTCATCCTCCACGGTGATGACGACCTGATTGATCGACGCGTACGCCGACACCTGAACGACCGACCCTTTGGCAGCCAGTGCCTCCAGTGCATTTTTCAGGATATTCAAAATCGCCTGTTTAATTCGCGCGCGGTAGCCGTAGACATGCCACTGTTCGCCGGACCAGTTCAGTTCCAGCCGGATGCCCCGTCTGTTTGACTCCGGCTCCAGCAGGCGAATCACGCCCAGCACTTCCTCCATCACCAAAAACCGTTCGGCCACGATCTTGTCGTCCCGGTAGCGGGCCAGGACGAGCACGTCGTTCAGCAGCCCGTCGATCCGCTCGATCTCGGTCAGGATGACGGAAAAATACGATCGGTTTCCCTCCGTCTCCATCTGTTCCCGCAGCAGTTGAATAAAGCCTTTGATCGAGGTCAGCGGGTTGCGGATTTCATGAGCCATGCCGGCCGCCAGTTGACCCACGGCGGCGAGCGCTTCCCGCTTGGTCAGCTCCTCATCGTACCGCTTGCTCTCGGTAATGTTGCGCAGCACGGCGATGGCTCCCCACAGCTCCCCCTTGTGATAGATCGGGCTGGTGCTGACCGTTGTCCACTTGCCATTATACTCCGCCACATAGTGGCCGGACTGGCCGCGCTCCACCACCCACTGCAGAAAGCGCTCGCATTCCCGCGGGCGAAACGTCTCGTCGATCTGCTTGCCGATGATTTGCTCCCGCTCCACCTGGAGCAGGTCGGCCAGGGCGTAGTTGGCCTCCACGATCCGCAAGTCCTTGTCGATCATCAGCACGGCGATGTCCGTCGACTTCAAGACGAGCTGGACGAGTTCCTGTTCCGCCACTTCCGTAAACGGTTCACCGGCGGAGAGAGCGTTCTCGGGCCGGTGCTTGTCCTCGCGCTCATTCATTTGACAGGTTTGTACCACTGCGTCCATCAGCTTGTCCACAAAACGAAACACGTCCGTCTGCATGGAAGAAAATGTGGGCCATTCCGCGGGCGTTTGAATCAACTGCTCCGCATCCGCCTGCAACTGCTCCACGATCACGTCACGTCCCAGCCGGATCATTTCCAGGACACTGGCGAGAGGCATGCCCTGCTTGACCCGATTCAACGCGAACTCCCGCATCTGCTGTTCCAGCATGAAACCGTTCCCCGTTTCCAGGAAATCCGCCACTCCCTTGATCAACTGTTCCAGAAGAGACAGGGTGTGCGGGTCGTCTGCCGTGAGCAGATCGGGGATTCGATTGTGGTTCGACAAAAACGAATACGCTTTGGCCGCCAGATCAGGGGCCAGACTGGTTACGCGCATACAGACACGTTTTTTCACTTCCCACTGGCTCCTTCATGCTTGTTTCCATTTTGGATTTCGTCCTTCATTTCCTATTATCGCCAAAAGGTTGTCGCCATGTAAAGCGGCGTGATGATCGGCTCGGACGTTTCACGCCGCTTTTATCGCCGGAGAATCACTTTCCGATCAACAACAGTCCGTTATCGATCAACTGTGCCTGTTCCCCGTCTTTCTCACGCAGCGCTTCCAACGCGCGGCGAAGATGTGCCTGTTTGTCCGGGAGCAGGCAGCGTTCGTGGAGAATTTCCAGGATTTCCAGACGAATCAGCCAGTCGTCCGGAAACGCCTCGTCTGCTTCCCGCACCACCTCCGCCAGTACGCGCTGCGCCGTCTCAGCCGCGGGGGCCTGTTCGCGAATGTCGCGTACCCGTTGATACAACCGGTGCAGCCGTTTTTGCTCCGCACTGTACACGGGGCGTCTGGCGTTGACGGCTGAGGGCTTGTGCGTGCCGGTGGCAAACGCTTCGCGGTCTGCCGCTCCCGCAAAGACGGAGACGATTTTTTCGCCGACCGCCATGTCGTACGTCCCCCACTCGGCCCGGAACAGCGTTTTTCCCCGGTAGGTGACGGTGCAGTTGTCAAATCCGATCAATACGATCTTTCCGTTTTCCCGTCGAATGTACGCCACCCTGCCGACCACCTGTACACCGGAGGCAAAGGTCAGTGTGGCTGTCCGGTCCGCAACGATCCCGTACACGTCAAGCTGCCCGTCGGTAAACGCCTCCAGCGGGGTGGGTTCTCCGGCAAGCAGGCCGATCGGAGAGCCGAAACCTTCCGCGTGACAGGTCTTGCCGTGACCGGGAAGTTCCTTGCCGCCCACGGCCAGCGCAGTCGGTCCCGCCGTCTTCAGGTAGACCGCTTCGCCCCTGTCGTCAAATTCCAGCTCGCTCAGCACACCGCTCACCTGCAGACCGGAACTGTACACCGACGTGGACGTCTGCGGCATTTTGCTCGCCTTGATCAGGCTCTGTGTGCCGCCGACGGACATGGCCATGGTTTTGGCAAATTCCTGCACGGCTTCGATCAGCTCGTCAAAATCCCTGCAGACGAACAACTGCGGCTGCGGTTTGGTGATGTCGTAATCCGTTTCGATGCACGCCTGGAGGGAAAAGGGAATTTTCCGCACGTCGTCTTTCAGGCAGCTCATGCTCTCCCCCACCGATGACAGCAGGCCGGCGCCGTAAATCTGCGGATTCTCCAGGTCGCCGATCAGCCCGTATTCCACCGTCCACCAGTAGAGGCGGGCAAGCTGGTTGGCCTCGGATACTTCCTGTACCGCCTGCGCTTTTTGCTCCAGTTCCAACTCCGCCGCCCGGATCTCCGCTTCGGTGGAATGGGGATCTTCCTTGACGATTGACAGCAGCCGGATCGCCTCGTACAATTCGTAATCCTCGCGGGAGGAAAGCGCGCGGGAGCCGATTTCACCGAAGCATTTGAGGTAAGAACGATACTTTTCGTCTTTGATGATCGGCGCGTGTCCCGCCGCCTCGTGGATGATGTCGGGCGCCGGCGTGTACGCGATGTGCTCGTACTGGCGGATGTCGCAGGCGATGGGCAGGATGCCGTGCGCCTGGAAGTCAAAAAACGCCACGGCCGGAATAAAGCCGTTGATGGTGACGGCCCCCCAGCCGATTTGGGCCAGGCTTTCGTTCATCTCCCGGATGTTGGGGATGCGCTCCACGCTGATACCGGACGTACGCAGCCCGTCCACGTAAGCGGCGTGGGCCGTCTTGCTGAGAAAGCTGAGATTTTGCCGCATCACGTAACGCCAGACGGCATGGTCGACGGGCGTGTACCGCTCGTAATCCTGTTCCACAACAAACTCTCTGAGATGAACGGGCACCTGCACCAGAGAAAAATCGGATTCCACACGATTCATTCTCACTGCCTCCTCAACAGGGTATACATGAAAACGCTTTCTCCTCTCGCTCTATCATATCACGATCCGGACGAAAATTGTGCAAAAAATGTTTATTGTTCAACTTATCTGGATATACACCTGTTGAAAGGAGGAACCCACGCAAGGCACCCGCCTGCTGTTTTGGCTGACGAATGCCTTGTCCGCTGTTATGCTATTGCTGTCATGCTTTTGCCGCGCTACGAATGGGCTTTTACTTGATAGGTGCGCAGGTCGGAGCGCACCGGGCTGTTCGGGTTGCTGTTCGCATGCGCCCGCTTGAAGGCCTCGCTCTGGGTCCAGTTGAGGAAGTCCTGCTCGCTTGTCCATTTGGTAAAGACGATATACTCGTCTCCCTCTGTCGGCGCCAGGAAGAGAAACTCCAGGAAGCCGGGCACGTTTTTCATGCGTTCGCCGCTCTCGCTGAACGCCTTTTCCAAATGGGCCCGGTAATCGTCCGGGACTTTCAGTCGGTTCATCGATACGTACACGATCGTCACGTCCTTTGCCTGTTGTTTTCTTCCATTATACAGCAAAAGCGGGAAACGAAAAAACCGCAGACACGCTCAATCGCGTCTGCGGTTGATCTGCTGTTCCAGCATGATGTCCATCAGCAGCAAATCCTGCAGCGGGTCCTTGGGATCGGTCGTCAACAGCGCCGAGACTGCCGCCATGGCGCAGCGGACGGCATGATACGAGTAAAAGGCGTCCCGCTCCGCGTCGTTGGACAGCGACAGGTCGGACAAATCCTGAACCGGATAGGGAAAGTCGCTCTCCAGTCCGGCCCTGTCCAGCACGATCAAGGCCTGTTTGATGGCGATCAGCGCAGCGCTGACGCTGATCCCGTATTCCTGGCGCAGTTCGTCCCACACCTGAAACGCTGAGCGCTCCACCCGTTCCTGATTGGGCCGGATGATGATCCCCGTCTTTCGCCCTTCTTTCAGGAGCCAGTCGACAAAGATGTCATGGCGGGGCGGAAACGCATACACCTGCAGTTTCAGCTCCAGCTCCGTGGGAAAGTCTTTGGCGAACCGGGCGTGCGCCAGCGACATTTCGTAACGGCGGGACGGGTGGCCGGGAACCGTGACAAACACCGTCTCCTGACGGATGGCCGCGATCTGCAGTTTGGTCCGCGCCGGAATGCGCGCCTGAGGAGCCTTTTCCCGGCGGATGTTGCCCGGAATCAGTTCGGTGCCGAACTGATGGTACTCCAGCGGCGAATCAATCCAGGGGATCGGCTCGCGGGACTGGATTTCGTAGAGTCCGTTGAAGGTGATCCATTCCCCCGGACGGCGCTGGCTGCGGATCAGCACGGCGTGCCGCTCATCCTCCGGGGCCGTCTCCCCCGTCAGGCCGTCAGCCGCGGGGGACAGCTTCCTGTGTTCGATCAACACGCAATCGGTCAACTGCAGCCTTTCCAAAAGCTCCCGCTTGCTGACCCATTCGTACCCGATGCGGTATATGCGATGTTTCATCTTCTCCACCTCCCTCGCCACTTCGGAGGGCACTGTTTTGTTCGTTACCGTACGTTATGCGGTCAGCTTGGCTGCCCGTTCGCCAAATCTTCCGCGATGCGCTTCAGTTCTCTGGCCGCTTCCGCGGGCGATGGGGCCCGGGTGATCGCGCTGATGACGGCGACGCCATCCGCTCCCGCCGCCAGCACGTCCCGCGCATTGTCCAGCGTGATGCCGCCGATGCCGACGATCGGCAGTCCGCTTCCGACCGCCTCCCGGATGGCCCGCAGTCCCGCGGGTCCAATCGGCTCCCCGGCGTCCGGTTTGGATGCGGTCGCGTACATCGCTCCGACCCCCAGGCAGTCGGCTCCGCCTGCCTGGGCAGCCAATGCTTCCTCCACCGTCCCGGCAGATACGCCTATGTACATGTGCTCGCCGACCAGCTCCCGCACCTGGGCGAGCGGCATGTCGTCCTGCCCGACGTGGACGCCGTCCGCTTCCAGCCTCAAGGCCAATTCCACGTCGTCATTGACGACAAACAGCGCCCCGTACTGCCGGCACAGGGCCTTCATCTCCTGGCCCAGACGGAACCGCTCTTCGTCCGTCAGGCGGCTCCCCTTTTCCCGCAGCTGCAGCGTTCCGACGCCCCCGGCCAGCGCCTCCCGGACAATGGCCAGCGTGCGCTCGGCCGAATAGCCGCAATCCTGCGTGCCCACCACAAAATAGACCTGCATGCTTTTCCGCAAGTGTTCACGGTCTCTCATACCTGACTCTCCTTCCATCGATCCAGCGCCTCCCGGTACGCGCGCGCCGCCGCCGCCGGGTCGCTCGCCGCCGTAATGCCGGACAGCACGGCGACCCCCGCGCAGCCCGCCGCCAGCACCTGACCGGCGTTTTCCGGCGTGACCCCGCCGATGCCGATGACGGGAATCCTCACCTGTGCAGCGATCTCCCGCAGTTCGTCCGTTCCGCGCGGCGCCAGGCCGGGTTTGGACGTACTGGGAAAAACGTGACCGTACAAGAGGTAATCCGCTCCCTCCGCAGCCGCCTGCCGCGCTTCGTCCAGCGAATGAACCGACCTGCCGATCCGCTGCCCCGGCTTCAACACCCGGCGGGCTTCCGACGGAGTCAAGCTGTGGTACGCGAGATGGGCCCCCCTGCACCCGGCCGCCGCCGCCACGTCCACCCGGTCGTTGACCAGAATCCGCTCTCGGGGCATGACCCGGGCCAGCGCTTCCACCCACTCCATGCACTCCCGGGCGGTCCGCTGCTTTTCGCGGATGTGCAGGCAGTCCATCCCGCCCACAAAGGCGGCCTCCGCCACCCTCAGCACCTCATCGAGGGACTGCCTGCCGCTGGTGATGACGTGCAGTTCAGGATGCCGGGGTTCCATATGCCCCTGCCCCTTCTGTCAGCGCCGACAAGCACTCCCGCAGCCAGCCCGCCGTTTTGTCCTCCTGGCCCTCCGGCACGCGGGCCAGCATCTCTCCAACCAGCCGACGGAGCAAAAACGATTGCGGCAGCGTCAGCGGAAACGTGACCGTTTTCGGCTTCGTCTCTCGCCCCTCCAGCTTCTGCACCCCGGCCAACAGGATATCGGCAATGGATTCCACCAGATTTCGCATCGGTTCCTGCTGTTTCATATCGTCGTAGCAGCCGTCGAACAGCCGGCACAAAATCAAAAACGCCTGTGTCGACAGCGTCACCGGCTGTACGTCCTGCATCGGTTCGGTCACGGTCGCTCCCTCCACTTGTTGAGAAACTCCCATTATTATATCACTAGCCGATGCGGCTCCGCCAAGCCCGCAAAATCGCATTCGACACCCGGCTGCGGGTCGTACAGGAGTGAAGTGGGAAAGAGTAAAGACATCCGCGCAAGGAAAAACCGCCGGATTCACCGGCGGTTTCGTGTTTCTCCTACTTGTTTCGATCGTTGTGTTGGGACTGCCGCAGGTTGGTGTTCTGATCGTGCTCATCCAGCGTCTTCCCGCGATTCTTCCCGAGATCCTTGCTGTTGTTGTTCTTGCCCATGCGCCCACCTCCCCTGGATTGTCGTCACTGGTTAGCGTCTCCAGAGGTCCGGGCTTTTATCAGCGCGGCGCGGTCCGGCGGCGAATCAGCGCGTGAACGATCCCAAAGGGGATGCGCCAGCCGAGGAGGAAAACGAGCATGATCCCATACGCGACCGCCGCGAACATCAGGGTGATGGGCGTGCCCAGCCACAGCGAGCGGATGATGAGGCCGATCGGCGCTGCCACCGTCCACGCCGCCACTGTGATCAGGATCAGTCTTCCCGGCCGCTCGTACGCGTTGGGGCGGTAGAGCCTCAGCAGCAGCGCGGCGGCCAGCCAGCCGAGCAAAAACGGAGCAGCCGTTTCCAGAATGCCCGGGGCGTCGGCTGGCAGCCCGTGGGCCCGTTTGCCGTAGTAGGTAAAGAGCAGAAAGGCGGCCAGATCGCCGGCAAACAGCGCGTATCCGGCCGAAGCGTGTATCCGTTTCATGTGAACCCTCATTCCCGTTGCAGTGTCGCACACGCTTATTGTACACACCTTTACGGGACGGCCACAATCGGGATGGCCCGTTATTCACCAAACAGCAACATTTGCAGGTTCTTCTTCACCGCCGGCCACTCCCTGTCGAGGATGCTGAAGTAGACGGAATCGCGGATGTACCCGTCTCGGACAATCATGTGATTGCGCAGCACGCCTTCGCGGACGCCGCCGATGCGCTGGATCGCCCGCTGCGAGTTGAGGTTGCGGGCGTCCGTCTTCAACTGGACGCGGATGCAGCCCAAGGTTTCAAAGCAGTGGCGCAGGAGCAGCCACTTGCACTCCGTATTGACCGGCGTCTTCCACACGGACGGCGTCAGCCAGGTAAAGCCGATCTCCAGCCCCCGGTCCTTGCGGGAGATGTTGAGAAAGCGGGTACTTCCGATCACGTTTTCATCCCGGCGATCCACGATCGCAAACGGCAGCTCGGTTCCCGCCTCCTGCGCCAGCAGCGCCTGGTTCACAAATTGTTCCGCGTCGGCCGGCTGCCGGAACACAACCGACATGTACGTCCAAATCTGCTCGTATCGTCCCGCTTCCCACAAGCCGTCCACATGATGGCGGCCGAGCGGTTCCAGCCGCACCCGCTCCCCTTCCAGCGTGACAGGATCAATCTCCAGCATGACTGCAGCACTCCTCCTTCAACTGTTCTGCTCGCTGAAGCAAACAGAACAGATCTGCGGAATTTTTCCAAGGATAGAGTGCCGGGGGCCGCCTGTCAAGCTGTTTTTTCCAACAGGGGGAAACGGCGCGGGTTACGCTTCTTCGTTGACGACTACCTGACGGCCGCGCAGCTTCAGCAGCATCGGCACGACCAGCCACAACAGCGCGCAGGCGAGAAAGACGGCTGACAGCGGCTTTTGCAGGAAAATCAGATAGTCGCCGTTGGATGTCGTGAGGGCGCGCCGCATGTTGTTTTCGATCATCGGCCCCAATACCAGGCCCAGCACCAATGGCGCAAGCGGGAAATCGTTTTTCGCCAGCAGGTACCCCGCCACCCCGCAGGCGATCAGCAGCATCAGGTCAAACGTGCTGATCTGCACCGCGTAGACGCCGAACACGGAAATCGCGATGATCAGCGGGATCAGGTACTGCGGGGGCGTCTCGATGATTTTGGCAAAGACTTTGACCAGCGGCAGGTTGAGCACCAGCAGCATCACGTTGCCGATGAACATGCTGGCGATCAGCCCCCAGGCCACCTGCGGGTGATCGGAAAAGAGCAGCGGACCGGGCTGAACGTTGTACATCAGAAGCGCTCCCATGAGGATCGCCGTCGTCCCGGAGCCGGGAATCCCGAGTGTGAGCAGCGGAATCATCGCTCCGCCGGACGCCGCGTTGTTGGCCGACTCCGGAGCGGCCACGCCTTCGATCGCCCCTTTGCCGAACCGTTCCGGCTGTCTGCTCACCTTTTTCTCCACGATGTAGGAAAAGAACGACGCCAGCGTCGCGCCCGCGCCCGGCAGGACGCCGATGAAAAAGCCCAGCAGGGACCCCCGCGCGATCGGGGCGGCACTCTGCTTCAAATCGGCTTTGGTCGGCAGGATGCGGTCCACCTTGATCATCTCGGCTTCCGTTCCGTCCGACTCGAGAATGGTCTTGAACACTTCGCCGAGCGCGAACAGCCCGACGGCAATCGTCAGGAATTCCAACCCCTGGTACAGGTCGGGGATGTCGTAGGTAAACCGCGCCACGCCGGACACGTTGTCGATTCCGATCGTCGCCAGCAACAGGCCGAAGACGGTCATGATCATCGCCTTGGTCATCGACTTCCCGCCCAGGCCGCTGACGGCGCACAGCCCCAGAATCATCAGCGAAAAGTATTCGGCCGGGCCGAACGTGAGGGCCACTTCGGACAGCGGCTGCGCCAAAAACACCAGTGCCACCAGCGCCACCAGACCGGCGACGAACGAGCCGATCGCCGCAATCGCCAGGGCCGCTCCCGCGCGTCCCTGCCTCGCCATCTGATAGCCGTCCAGCGTCGTGACGACGGAGGACGATTCACCGGGCGTATTGAGCAGGATCGACGTGGTGGATCCGCCGTACATCGCGCCGTAGTAGACTCCCGCCAGGAGGATCAGCGCACTCGCCGCGGCCTGTTCGGGAGTGAGCCCGTTGGTCAGCGACGCGGTGACCGGCAGCAGCAGCGCCACCCCGCTCATCGGGCCGATGCCGGGCAGCACGCCGACCGCCGTCCCGATCAGCACACCGACAAAGGCGTAGACGAGATTGTGCCACTGCAGGGCGATGGTGAAGCCGTCCGCCAGATACTGCAAAGCCTCCATGCGTTCTCCCTCCCTACAAGCCAAGCCAGGACGGAAATCCTGGCAGTGTTCCTTTCAAGATGTGCACGTAGACAGCATAGACCCCGACAGAAAAGGCGAGCGCGACGGCGGCCGACTTCCACCAACTGGCGCTGCCCATCAGACGGAACCCGGCCAGCAAAAAGAAAAACGTGCTGATGACGTATCCGATCTCTTCGAGGAACCAGGCGTACAAAACGGTGGCCAAAAGCATCAGCAAAAAGCGCTTGTGCCGGAGCGGAACGGCGGACGGGACTGCCCCCCGGTAGCGGAACGTCTCCCAAAACAGGCGAAGACTGAGCAGGATCAGGAGGATGCCCAGCCCCATCGGAAACAGGTTGGGGCCCACTTCGCTGCCGTAAGCGCTGGCAGAAATGTTGCGGCTTTCCGCTACAAACAGCGCCCCGATCAAGGCAAAGAGGATGCTGCTTGCGCGGTCAAATGTCTTGTTCATGGTTACCTCCTCGCGATGAATGACAAACGGAAGACCACAGGAAGGAAAGGGGGCCCCTCTCCCTTACTTCGACATGCCCAGAGAGGTCAGCAGTTCCTTGACCAATTTGTCCTGCGCTTCGAGGAAAGCGGTAAAGCTGGCGGAATCCCGGTATTCGCTCTCCCAGCCGTTGGCGGCCAGCTCTTTTTTCCACGCTTCGCTCTCGGACAGCTCCTTCAATTTGGCATCCCAATAGGCCTTGGCGTCAGCCGGCATCTGGGCCGGGCCAAAGACGCCGCGCCAGATGTTAAATTCCGCGTCAATCCCCTGCTCTTTCAACGTCGGCACGTCCTTCAGATCACCGCCCAGCCGTTCCGGGGACGTGACGCCCAGCACGCGGATTTTGCCCGCTTTCAGGTACTCGCCCACGCTGGATGCGTCTGTCGCGATCATGTCCGCGTTGCCGCCGAGCAGCGCCGCCATCGCTTCGCCGCCGCCGTCGTAGGAGACGTATTTGACCGCTTTCGGATCGATGCCGTATTTGGCTGCCGGCAAAACGGCGATCAGGTGGTCCATCGAGCCGGGTGCCGAGCCGCCCGCCACCGTGACGGCGGACGGGTTTTCCTTGATGGCCGCAAGCAAGCTCTTTACGTCCTGATACGGCGAGTCCGCCTTGACCACGAGAGCTCCGTAGTCCTTGGTCAGCTGCGCCAGCGGCGTGACGTCGCGGAAGCCGAACGGACTGTTGCCCTCCTTTTTGTTGTGGTTGATCAAGATCGGCGGCGAGCTGACAAACAGCCGGTATGCGTTCCCTTTTTCCTTGCTGACGTATTCGGCGAGGAACACCACACCGCCGCCGCCCGGCTTGTTTTCCACCGTGATCGCCTGGCTGACCAGCCTGCTCTCGCCCAGCACCTTGGCGACGGAGCGGGCGGTCTTGTCCCAGCCCCCTCCCGCGCCGGACGGAGCGACGACGATGATCGGCTTGTCCGGATAGCCGGAACCGGCCGAGCCCCCCTGCCCGGAGGCGGAGCTTCCTGTGCCGTTCCCCCCGCCGCACGCGGCGAGCGCCAGGCTCATCACCACGGACAGCGCGATCAGACCCATTCGTTTTTTCATACCGCAGCCCCCTTGTCTAACGTTTTTTGTAAGCGCATTCAACCTGAGATAAACGTAGCACGCCGGGGGGAGGCTGAACAGTTTTTGTTCATAAGAAAGATTTTGGATATTGCGTCCATATTGTTCATAATGTGCACCGCTTGTTTCCCGCATCCGGGAAGACTTCTCACAGCAGCCTGTATTTTCGCTCCGGCCGTCCCACTGTACCGTACACCAGATCGGCCTGCGCCTTCCCTTCCGCCACCAGGTATTCCAGGTAGCGCCGCGCCGTGGTGCGGCTTGTGCCGATCTCCCTGCCCACCTCTTCGGCGGAGAGGCCCGACCTGTCCGCCCGTTTGATGGCGCTGACGACCTTGTCCAGCGTGAGCGCGTCGATTCCCTTGGGGATGAGCGAATCGCGCGGCTTTGCTGTCGCAAGCTGCCGGGTCAGCATCCGGTCGATCTCCTCCTGGTCCACCTCGCCCGCTTCCCGGGTGCGCCAGAAGTGCTCCCGGTAGCTCTCCAGCCGCTCGCGGAAGCGCTCAAACACCAGCGGTTTGACGATGTAGTCGTACACCCCGCCGCGCAGGGCGTGCTGCACCATCTCGATTTCCTTGGCGGCGGTGATCATGATGATGTCCACGTCGCGGTGCTGCTGCCGCATCTGCCAGACCAGTTCGGTCCCCAGCGTGTCCGGCAGATAGACGTCCAAGAGGACCAGGTGCGGCTTGGCACTAGCGATCAGCTCCCTGGCTTCCTCCCCGCTGGTCGCGGTGGCGATGACGTGAAATCCCGCGATCTTTTCCACAAACCGCCGATTAATGTCGATGATGCGAATGTCATCTTCCACGATCAATACCTCAACCGGCTTCATGTGTTCCCCTCCGTTCTTTTGCCAGCGACACCGTAAACAGCGCGCCGCCCCACTCGCTTTTTCCGACCAGGATATAGCCGCCCATCTCTTCGACGATGCCTTTCACCTTGGCCAGCCCGATGCCGCGCCGCTCGCCCGGTTTGGTCGAAAAGCCGTGTTCAAAAATCTTCTCGCGAATCGAGTCGTCCACGCCCGGTCCGGAGTCTTCCACTTCAAACAAAATCTCGCTGCCGGCGTCCGACAGATAGCATTCCACCACGTTGGGGCCGGATCTGCTCTCCCCGACCGCTTCCAAGGCGTTTTGAATCAGGTTGCCCAGCATCACGACCACCTGCTGCCGATTGACGTCGGCCGGCAGTTCCTTCAACCGGCTGTCGCGATTGACGGAAAACTGAATCTTCAGTTCCTTGGCCCGATTGTGCATGCCCAAAAGCAGCGCCCCGATCAGCGGGTCGGGCACCTGCTTGGCGAGGAACAGGACCAGTTCCTGCTCCGCCGAAGTCTCACTCGTGATCAGCTCGATCGCCTCCTGAATCGATCCCAACTGCAGCAGGCCGGAGATTGTATACAGAAGATTGTGAAATTCGTGTGTCTGCGCCCGCAGCACGTCCGCATACCGCCGCGCCTGGGACAGCTCGGACGCCAACTGGTCAATCTCGGATTTGGGGCGGAAGCTGCTGACGACGCCGACCACCCTGCCCATCCACTTGATCGGTACGCGGTTGACGAGGATCTCTTTTCCGGCAATCGTGCTCTCCCGGTCCAATTGATGCTCCCCGGACTCCAACACCTCCGGCATCCGGCTGTCCGGCAGCAGCTCCAGGATCGGCCTGTCCCGCAGCTCCTCGTCCGGGAGGCCCAGGATCTGGATCGCCGCCTTGTTGGCCATCGTCACCCTGCCGTGGCGGTTGATGGCGATGATCCCCTCGCGGACCGATTCCAGCACGGCATTTCGCTCCATGTACAACGAGGCGATCTCCTCCGGCTCCAGGCCGAGGATGGCCCGCTTGAAGTACCGGCTCAGCCAGATCGCACCGGCCGTGCCGAAGAGAACACCGAGGGCGAGGATCAGCAGCACCTTCCGCTGATAGCTGTCGATCGCCGCTTCGATATCCTCCAGCAGAAAACCGACCGAGACGATCCCGATCACGTCTCCCGCGTCGTTATGGATCGGCACTTTTCCCCGCAGGGACGGTCCCAAGCTGCCCACGGCTTTGGAAACGTAAGACTGGCCGTGCAGCAGCGCGGGTTCGTTGTCGCCGCCCACCATTTCCCTGCCGATGCGGTCCGGCAGCGGATGGGCGACGCGTATTCCTTTCCGGTCGCCCACCACGACGAACTCGGCGTCCGTCTGAATGCGCACATTCTCGGCGATCGGCTGGATGATCTGCGTGGGATGGCCGGTGGCAAATGCGCCGCGTACCTGCGGCAGATGGGCCATGATCTTGGCCACGCTCAGAGCGCGTTTTCCCACCTGGTCTTCGATCGATGCGGCAATCATCGAAGAAAACACCGCGCCCATCGCCCCGATAATGACGATGATGACAAGCGTCATCAGCAAAATCATCCGCGTTTGCAGCGTCAGGCGAAATCGTGCCGACATCATGGTTGGTTCACCTCCCGTTCATCTTACCATCTCCCGCAGGAAAAAAGGTAGATTCGCCAGCGCCGTTCGTGTACAGTAGAGAGGGAATTGAAGGGGATGTGGAGGTTACGACAGATGCACGCAAACCTGCGTTCGTTTATGGAACAACTGCGGCGCTCCGGCCAGTTGGTGGAAATCGACGCGCCGGTTGACCCGTATTTGGAATTGGCGGAAATTCACCGCCGCGTAATCGAAGACGGAGGACCTGCTCTTCTGTTTACCAATGTAAAAGGCAAGTCGTTTCCCGTCGTCACCAACCTGTTCGGGACCGTGGAGCGGGTCGACATGGCGTTTGGCCCCAAACCGGAGTCGATCATCCGGGAGCTGGTGCACGGCCTGGACAAGCTCCTGCCGCCCAGGCTGTCGGGATTGTGGGAGCTGCGTTCGCCGCTCATGGGGATCATGCGCACCGGGACCAGGACGGTGCCGCAATCGAAGGCACCGGTCATGGAGCTGTCCACGACCGACGTGGACATGACCCAACTGCCGGCGCTCACGAGCTGGCATCTGGACGGCGGTCCGTTCGTCACCCTGCCGCTCGTCTACACGGAGCATCCCGAGACGAAAGAACACAACCTGGGCATGTACCGCATCCAAATCTACGACAAAAACACGACCGGCATGCACTGGCAGATTCACAAAGGCGGCGGTTTCCACTACCACGAGGCGGAAAAACGGAACCAGCCGCTCCCCGTGACGCTCACGATCGGCGGACCGCCGGCGCTGATCATCTCGGCCATCGCGCCGCTGCCGGAGATGGTGCCGGAACTGGTATTCGCTTCCCTGCTGATGGGTGACAAGCTGAAGCTGGCCGAGGTGCCCAACCATCCGCACCGGATCGTGGCGGAAGCGGAATTCGTTTTCGCCGGGGAAGTCCCGCCGCACGTGCGCCGGCCGGAAGGACCGTTCGGCGACCATTTTGGCTACTATTCCTGGACGCACGACTTTCCCGTCTTCCACGTGAAGCAGATGTGGCGGCGCAAAGACGCGATCTACCCGGCCACGGTCGTCGGCAAGCCGCGGCAGGAGGACTTTTTCATCGGCGAGTACCTGCAGCGGCTGCTGTCCCCGCTCTTCCCGATCGTCATGCCCGGCGTCAAGGCGCTGTGGACATACGGCGAGACCGGTTTCCACGCGTTGGCCGGCGCGATCGTCAGGGAGAGCTACTACAAGGAAGCGATGGCCCACGCCTTCCGCATCCTGGGCGAAGGACAGTTGACCCTGACCAAGTTTTTGATGGTGACGGACGTTCCGTGCGACTTGAGCAACTTCAAGCACTTTTTGGAAATCGTCCTCGCCCGCTTCCAGCCGGAGCGCGACCTGTTGATCGTCAACGACACGTCCAACGACACGCTCGACTACACGGGGCGCAAGTTCAACCACGGCTCCAAGGGGGTTATGCTCGGCATCGGCGATCCGGTGCGGGAGCTGCCGCGCGAGTACCGCGGCGAAGGCATCCCCGGCATCGCCAAGATCGAATCGTTCTGCCCGGGCTGCCTGGTCATTTCCGGCCCCGGCTTTGAAGAGCGTCCGGAACTGGGCGAAGATCTCCTGCCCTACGCAAACGAGCATCTGCGCGACTGGCCGATGATATGCATCGTGGATGACGCGTCCATCGCCGAGAGCCAAAGCCGCTTCCTCTGGACCGTCTTTACCCGCTTCGACCCGGCGCACGATCTGTACGCCCGTTCGACGATTGTCCGCAACAAGATCCGTTACGAGGGACCGCTCGTCGTCGACGCCCGGATGAAGCCGTTCTATCCCGATGAAGTGGAGACCCGTCCCGACATCGCCGCTCTGGTGGACCGCCGCTGGAAGGAATATTTCCCCAAATAAACGACTGCGTTCGACAACAACAATCGAGCCCGGAACAGCGCGTTCCGGGCTTTCTTTCTGTCCGAAAATTCTGTAATTAGCAGCCGGACGGCCCAATATAATGTAGCATCCCGCGCCCGAGACAACCGTTTTGGCTTGTCCGCGCGCGGCATTCTTCACAAAAGGAGGGATTGCGATGAAGACACAGGTTGAGTCAGACGGCATCGTCACGCTGACGAAAGATGGCGAAAAACAGATCCGGAACAGTCCGCTGTACAACGACGGCCTCCGTCCCACGAACCGGGAGGAACACAACTGGACCACCTACAACTTCGCCAGTCTCTGGATCGGCATGGCGATCTGTCTGCCCACCTATGCGATGGCAGCCGGACTCATCTCGCTCGGCATGAACTGGTGGCAGGCCATTCTGACGATCATTCTCGGCAATTGTATCGTCCTCATTCCCATTTTGCTCAACTCTCACGCCGGAACGAAATTCGGCATACCGTACCCGGTCTACGCCCGTCTCTGGTTCGGCTCCAAAGGGGCTCACATCCCCGCCGTGGCCCGCGGGTTGATCGGCGCGGGATGGTTCGGCATCAACTGCTGGTTCGGCGGGACCGCCATCGACACACTGCTGCAGTCGTTGGGCGGCTGGGGCAGCATTCCCGGCCACACCTGGATCGCCTTTTTCGGCTTCTGGGCGCTGAACGTCTGGATCTCCTACCGCGGGCCGGAGGCGATCAGGCGGATGGAGTTCTGGGCCGCGCCCACGCTGATCATCATGGGCCTGGCGCTGCTCGTCTGGGCGGTCACCAAGGCGGGCGGCTGGGGACCGATGCTCTCCGCTCCGTCCAAACTCACCACCACCGCCGATTTCCTGAAGGTGTTTTTCCCCGCCTTGACGGGCGCCATCGCCTTCTGGTCGACCATGGCGCTGAACATCCCGGACTTCTGCCGCTACGCCAAGAGCCAGAAAGCGCAGGTGATCGGACAGTCCGTCGCCCTGCCAACCACCATGGGCGGCTTTTCGTTCATCGGGGTGGCCGTCGCCTCCGCCACAGTGGTCATCTACGGGGAAGCCATCTGGGACCCGGCGGCGGTGCTCGCCAAATTCTCCCCGCTGGCGATCTTTTTGGGAACGCTGGGGATTATTTTGGCGACGCTGACGACAAACGTGGCGGCCAACGTCGTGGCACCGGCCCGCGCCGTGGAAAATCTGGCGCCCCGCCGGATGTCGTTTGGCGCCGGGGCGATCATCACCGGAGTCGTCGCCCTGCTGATGCAGCCGTGGTACATCCTGGAGAACTTCGGCAACTACATCTTCCTCTGGCTGGGGACGTACGGCGCCCTGCTCGGTCCCATCGACGGGATCGCCATCGCCGATTACTGGCTGGTGCGCAAACGGCGCATCCATCTGACCGAACTGTACCGGCCGGACGGCATGTACGCGTACGAGAGCGGCTACAACATGCGGGCCATCTGGGCCCTGCTGATCGGCATCGCCGTGCCGTTTGTCTGCAAGCAGATCCCCGGCCTGACCATTGTCTGGGACAACGCCTGGACCTGTGGGCTGTTGATCTCCCTCATTGTCTACACCTGGTTGATGAAGGACAACCCGAGCCTGATGAGCGCGGCGGACTACGAGAACATCACCGCCCGAAGCGCCGGACAGCTAGCTTCCTGAGCGGGGCCCGCGAAAAAAGACTGGCAGAACCAAGCGTTCTGCCAGTCTTTCGCTTTTTTCGATCACATGCGGAAACGGCTGATTGTCTGCTGCAACTGATGGGACAGACGGTTCAGATTTTCGCTCGAACGGGCGATTTCCTGCATGGAGGCGAGCTGCTCCTCGGAGTTGGCCGCCGCGCCCTGGGTGTGGACGGCCGCTTCCTGCGCCAGACGGTTCATTTCGTCCATGGACGAGGCGACCTGCTGGATACCGGCCGTCATCTGCTCGGTTGCCGCCGAGACCTCCTGAATCTGCTCGGCGACCGCCTGCGCCGCGCTGACGATGCGCTGAAACGCCAGGCCCGCTTCCCGGACCGCCACGCTGCCCGCCTCCGTCTCCGCCGTCCCCTGGTTCATCGCGGCCATCACCTGGCCGGTCTCAAGCTGAATATCCCCGATGAGGCGGGCGATCTCCTGCGCCGACTCCTCGGACTGCTCCGCCAGCTTGCGTACCTCATCGGCGACGACGGCAAATCCTCTGCCTTGTTCGCCCGCCCGCGCCGCTTCGATCGCCGCGTTCAGGGCAAGCAGGTTGGTCTGCGACGCAATGCCGGTGATCACCTGGACGATTTCGCCGATCGCTTCCGAGCGAACCCCCAGCAGCGTCACCATCTCGGCGGCGCGATTCACCGCCTCTTGAACGGCAGACATTTGTTCCACAGCCTTGATGATGTATTCGTTGCCCTGTTCCGCTTCCTGCGCCGCCCGCACCGAAGACTCGGAGACGGTGCCGGCAGTCGTGGCGATCCGCTGGATGGCGGTCCCCAATTCCTCCATGACCCGCACGCTCTCCGCCGTCCGCTGCGTCTGCACCTCGGAGCCGGTCGCGATTTCCTGGATGGCGGCGGCTGCCTGTTCGGCCGCCTTGGCCGTCTGATCGGCGCTGGACGTCAGCTGCTCGGACGAAGCCGCCACCTGCTCGCCCGCCAGCTTCACTTCGCCGATCAGCGAGCGAAGCTGGACGACCAGCTTGTTGAAGGCCTGTCCCAGCGTTCCCACCTCGTCCTTGCCGTCGAAGTCGACCGGCTCCACGGTCAAATCGCCCCCGGCCAGCTCATCCAGTTTGGACGCCACTTTCTTCAGCGGATCGGCGATCATCCGGGCGATCACGTACCCGATGGACAGCGCCAGTACGAGGGCCGCCCCGATGGTGATGATCAGCGTCATCTCCGCCGCCCGGGCATCCAGCGCATTTTGGAGGTGAATGTCTTCGGCCGTCTGCGAGTTGTAATCCGCCCACGACTTCAATTCCTGGTTGATGCCGTCCAGCGTGGCTTCCGTCGCGCGAAAATAGTTGTACGCCTCGTCCCGGTTGCCTTCTTCAATCAACTGGATGACCCGTGTGCGGTCGCTCTGGTACTTTTCGTTCAGGTCCTTCAGCGTCTGGACAAACACAGTTTCCCGCTCGTCCAGACTGCTTTGTTCCAACTGCGTCAGAAGCTGGTTGGAATCCCCGATCCGCGTCTCGATCTGCTGTTTGATCTCGGTCAGCTTCGTGGGACTGGTCTCCAGCATCATCTTGTACACGTTGGCTTCAATCGCCCGGGTTTGGGCGCGCAAATCATTGATCCACTTGATCGGCAGCAGTTGATCCTGATACATCGCTCCCATCCGCATTTCCGCTTTCTTCAGGTGCCAGTACCCGGTTCCCCCGACGATCAACAGAAACGTGACCATCAGCATGACCAGATTGAACAGTTTTGTCCGTGTGCTCAGATTGCGAAGCAGCTTCATGTGTTTGGCCATCCCCTTTTACCCTGGTAGAATTGTACGAATGATGTGAAAAAAATGCGCCAGAAGTCCTGCCGAAGAAGACGGTCTTCTGAAAAAAATGTCGGTTGTTGTCTAATTCTACCAAAAGAAGATGGACAAGTCGATACTTTTGGACTATTCTGGTATGTCAAACACCGTCAAGAGCGAGATGCGGCCGATCTGCTCGTGCGGTTTGTAACAGACAAAATAGGTCAGCTCCCGGCTGATGCGGTAGCGGATCCCGGCAAAGCCCCGATCCAGCAGATAGGCCCGGATCTCGTCGCCGGTCCACTCCAGCCACTCCTCATGACGTTTCGCTGCCGACAGACGCGTCAACTGCTCCGGCGTATGACGCCAGCGCAGGGCGTCCGCCCGCAGCTCGTTCTCCCCGTACCGCTCGTCCAGCGCCGCCAGTCCGTCCAGTTCCAATTCCTGGGCCAGGACGGCGGCCTGATCCCAGGTGGTTTCCGCGTGACAGATCGCGTACTGTGCGGCAATCTTCGGGTTGCTGACCAGGTAGACGCCGGAGCCGAACACCGCTTTCGCGCTGGCGCCGTTGACAAACCTGCGCCGTTCCTCCCGTTCGTAACGCTGTGCCGCCACCACGCGCAGCGCTTCCTTGTACTCCACCCCGCGATAGACAATCTGCTTCATGCACGCCTCTCCTTACCTGTTCGATCATGATGACGCCACCGGCAGAAGGAAACACCCTACCCGGCGGGTCTGACGCGATTCGTCCGGCGGCGTCTTGCGCCTGGCCGGACGTACGGCCGACGGAGCCGGGCAGGGCGTGCAGGCCTGCCTGTCAGCGCCTGCAGCGCCGCCCTGCCGTCCGTTTTGTCCGCGTTACGGAAGCAGTTTGACCATGTCCTCGTACGTCTCCGGTCTTCGGTCGCGATAAAACTGCCAGGTGTTGCGCACTTGGTGAATCACGTGTTTGTCCATCTCGGCGATGACCACTTCGTCCTGGTCGCGGCTTCCGATGGCGACAAATTGGCCGCGCGGATCGACGAGGTAGGACTGTCCGTAAAACTCGCCCATGTTCCACGGCGCCTCCACCCCCACCCGGTTGATCGCCGCCACGTAGTATCCGTTGGCGACGGCGTGGGCGGGCTGTTCCAGCTTCCAGAGGTACTCGGAGAGGCCGGCCACCGTCGCCGACGGGTTGAAGACGATCTCCGCGCCGTTTAAGCCGAGCAGCCGCGCCCCTTCGGGAAAATGGCGGTCGTAGCAGATGTAGACGCCCACCTTGGCAAACGCCGTGTCAAACACCGGGTAACCCAGGTTGCCCGGTTTGAAGTAGTACTTTTCCCAGAACCCGCAGCCGTTGCCGCCCGCTGCCACGTGCGGGATGTGCTGCTTGCGGTATTTGCCGAGGTACGTCCCGTCCGCGTCGATCACCGCCGCCGTGTTGTAGTAGGTCCCGATGCCCACCTGTTCGTACACGGGCAGAATGATCACCGCCCCCAGCTCGCGTGCCAGCGACCGGAAGAGCTGCGTCGTCGGGCCGTCCGGCACTTCTTCGGCCGCCTCGTACCACTTGGTGTTTTGTTCGGCGCAGAAATACGGGCCGTAGAAGATTTCCTGCAGGCAGATGATCCGGGCTCCCTTTGCCGCCGCTTCGCGGACCATCCGCACGTGTTTTTCAATCGCCTTTTCCTTGTGGACGTGCACCGGTTCGTCCCCGTGCACGTCGTTTTTCGCCTGGATCAGACCGATCGTCACCTTGTTTCCCATGCCGTCTTCCCCCTTCCCGTTACGGCCGTTCAAACGCGGCGCGCTTGATGAACTGCCCTGCGCCCGCCAGGCCGACAAACTGCTTGTTTCGGACGACAAACGCTCCCCGCGACAGGACGGAGACGACCTCGCCGTATACCTCCATGCCTTCAAACGGGTTGTAATCGACGTTCATGTGGTGGGTCTGCGCGGAGAGCGTCCGTTTGACGCGCGGGTCGAAGATGACGACGTCCGCATCGGAGCCCACCGCGATGGTGCCTTTTCTCGGAAACATCCCGAACAGTTTGGCCGCCTTCGTCGAGCAGACGTCGACGAACTGGTTCAGGCTGATCCGCCCCTGACGGACGCCCTCGGAATAGAGGATGGCCAAACGATCCTCGATCAGCGGTCCGCCGTTGGGAATTCGGGTAAAGTCGTCTTTGCCCAGCTCTTTTTGGCCGAAAAAGTTGAACGCGCAGTGGTCCGAGCCAACCGTCTGCAGAATGCCGTTTTTCAGCGCGTTCCACAGCACGTCCTGGTTCCACTTTTCGCGCAGCGGCGGCGACCAGACGTATTTGGCCCCTTCAAAGTCGGGCTTCTCAAGGGCGGTGATGTCGAGCGCGAGATACTGCGGGCAGGTCTCGCCGTAGACGTTGAGTCCACGTTCCCGCGCTTCCGCGATCCGCTGCACGGCCGCCGCGCAGGAGACGTGGACGACGTACAGTTGGGCATCGGCCAAGGCGGTCAGCGCGATGGCCCGCCCGGTCGCTTCCCCTTCCGCTTCCGGCGGCCTGGTCAGGGCGTGGTAGATGGGGGCGGTATTCCCCTCCGCCAGCGCCTTCTTCGTCAGGTAGTCCAGCACGTCCCCGTTCTCCGCGTGCACCTGCACCAGCGCCCCCAGCTCCCTGGCGCGCACGAGCGTCTTGAACAGCGTCTCGTCGTCCGCCTGAAACACGTTTTTATAGGCCATAAACACTTTCAGCGAGGTGATGCCCTCGGTCGAAACCACGCTCTCCAGTTCATCCAGCACCTGGTCGTTCGCCTCGGCGATCATCAGGTGAAACCCGTAGTCGATGACGGCCTTGCCGCGCGCTTTTTCGTGCCAGGTGGCGATGGCCGAGCGAAGCGTCTCCCCTTTTTTCGTCAGGCAGAAGTCGATGATGCTGGTCGTGCCCCCGAACGCGGCCGCCTTGGTGCCGGTAAAAAAGTCGTCCGCCGTCACGGTCCCGCCGAACGGCATGTCGAGATGCGTGTGCGGATCGATCCCCCCCGGCAGGACATAACAGCCGGCGGCGTCAATTTCCTCCGCGCCGTCTGCTCGCAGTTCACTGCCGATGGCCGTGATCCGTTCCCCTTCAATCAAGACGTCCGCCCGGTAGGTGTCGGCGGCTGTCACCACGGTGCCGCCGCGAATCACTTTTTTCATGCGCGCTTCCTCCCTTTCCCGCTCCATTGGCGTATGGGCACCAACGGCCCGTGCCCCCGTCAGTACAAGCTATGCGAAACGGCCTCCCCACATGACTTACTCGCAGCCGGTGCCGCAGTTCCCTTGGGCGGCCAGAGCGGCCTGCCGCTGGTTCCAGGTAAGCGGCGGCTGTCCCGTCGGCACCTCCACCATTTCGATCGTCCCCTCCACCGGACAGACGATCGAACAGAGGTTGCAGCCGACGCAGTCCTCCTCCCTGACGACCAGCCGCTCCCTGCCGGACGCTTCGTCCCGGACGATGTCGATGCACTGGTGGGAGGTGTCCTCGCAGGCGATGTGGCACTTGTTGCAGTTGATGCACGTCTCTTCGTGGATGCGGGCGACCACTTTGTAGTTGAGGTTGAGATTGCCCCAGTCGGAGTAGGTGTGGACCGCTTTGCCGACGATGTCCATGACCGACTTGATGCCGCGCTGGTCGAGGTAGTTGTTCAGTCCGTCGATCATGTCCTCGACGATGCGGAATCCGTGGTGCATCGCCGCCGTGCACACCTGTACGCCCGTCGCCCCCATCAGCAGAAACTCGACGGCGTCGCGCCAGGTGGAGATTCCGCCGATGCCGGAGATCGGGACGCCCACCTTCGGATCGCGGGCGCACTCCGCCACCATGTTGAGGGCGATCGGCTTCACGGCCGGCCCGCAGTATCCGCCGTGCGCGCCTTTGCCGTCCACGTGCGGGATCGGCAGCCACCTGTCCAGATCGACGCCGATCAGGCTGTTGATCGTGTTGATCATGCTGACGGCGTCCGCTCCGCCTGCCACCGCCGCCCGGGCGGTAAAGCGGATGTCGGTGATATTGGGCGTCAGCTTGACGATGACGGGGGTCTGCGCCACTTCCTTTACCCATTCCACCTGCTGGATGATCAGGTCGGGGTGCTGGCCGACCGCCGAGCCCATGCCCCGCTCCGCCATCCCGTGCGGACAGCCGAAGTTCAGCTCCAGTCCGTCCACGCCGACGGCCTCCACCTTTTTCACGATCTCGTGCCAGGCATCCCGCTTGTGCTCCACCATCAGCGACGCGATCAGCGCGTGTTTGGGAAACTTCTTTTTCGTCTCCTCGATCTCTTTCAGATTCACGTCGAGCGGACGATCCGTAATCAGCTCGATGTTGTTGAAGCCGATCACCCGCTGTCCGCCGACGTGCAGGCCGGCAAACCGGGAGGTGACGTTGACGATCGGCTCGCCCAACGTCTTCCACACCGCTCCGCCCCAGCCCGCTTCAAACGCCCGCTGGACCTGGTAGCCGGAGTTGGTCGGCGGCGCCGATGCCAGCCAAAACGGATTGGGGGATGAAATGCCCGCCAGGTTGATGCTGAGATCTGCCATGGTACTTCGCCTCCTTTTCTCCCTGCTTCACACCGGCTGCGCCTGTCCGCTCAGCGCGGCGTGGATGGCGTACGCGGCCCGCTTGCCGTGATTGGCGGCATCGACCACCATCGCATCCGTCCTGCCGCCTCCGAAGATCACGTCTCCGGCGGCGTACACGCGCGGATCGGACGTGCGGTAGGTGCCTTCCTCCACCTGGACGATCCCGTTCCGGTGCGCCAGCCCGAACGCTTCGATCAGCGGCAGGTGACGCTCCTGACCGATCGCCTTGACCACGTAGTCCGTCCGGATGACGAACTGGCTGCCGGGAACCGGCACGGGCCGCTTCCGCCCCTTTTCGTCCGGCTCGCCCAGCTCCATTCGCATCAGCTCCAGCCCGGTCACCCGGCCGTTTTCGCCCAGAATGCGGGTGGGGGCCACCAGCCAGCGGAATTCCACGCCCTCCTGCTTGGCGAACTCGTATTCAAACGGGTAACAGGTCATCTCCTGCTCCGTCCGCCGGTAGAGAATCCGGACGTTCGCGGCGCCCAGCCGCTTCGAACAGGTGGCCGCGTCGATCGCCGTGTTGCCCGCGCCGATCACCACCACGTTTTTGCCGATCATCGCGTCCGTGAGCGGCCTGGTTTTCGTCTCCTCCACCAGGGAGATGGCGTCCAGCACGCCGTCCAGATCCTCCCCTTCGATGTGGAGCGGGGGGACCGCTCCCATGCCGACGGCGAGCAGGACCGAATCAAACTGCCGCAGGAGCTCCTCGGGCTGTACGTCCACGCCCACCCGGGTGTTGGTGACGAACGTCACGCCCATGGCCGCGATCTGTTCCGCCTCCCAGAGCGCAATCTCCTGGGGGAGCCGAAACGAGACGATGCCGTAGGTGTTGAGGCCGCCCGCTTTTGCCTTCGCCTCGAAAACGGTTACCTCATAACCCAACCGAGCCAGTTCCCGGGCCGCCGACAGCCCTGCCGGCCCCGCGCCGACAACGGCCACCCGCTTGCCGTTTTTCTCTCCGGCCCGAAACAGCACCGCCCCGTTTTTGATCGCCCAGTCAGTGGCGTGACGCTGCAGGAGACCGATCATGATCGGACGGGACGCGTGATTCAACACACAGGCGCCCTCGCACAGCTCTTCGGTGGGACAGACGCGGGCGCAGCTCGCGCCCACCGGATTGGCTTCCATGATCGTTCGGGCCGATCCGTACAAATTGCCGGTCGCGATCTTTTTGATAAAGGACGGAATGTCGATCGAGGTGGGACAGGCCTTGATACAGGGGGCGTCGTAGCAGTACAGGCAGCGGTTGGCTTCGTCGACGGCTTCTTTCGGCTTCAGCGCCGGGACCACTTCCCGGAAATGGTGTTCCAGCCCCGCTCGCGCAGCCGCTGGTTCGCGATGGACGCGCATCTTCCAACAACCTCCTCACACGTTTTCCAACTGGCAGGTGCCTGCTATTAATCAATGTGGAGAACAGCGGTTTTATGATGGTTTCATCGCGGTTTCCGGTAGCTTGCCACTGAAATCAAATCAACCCGGATGGCATGAATGGTTTCATCGGCGAATACGCTGTTACCAAAACGGGGAAAGGAGGCAGCGGGCATGAAGGATTACGACCTTCTGATCGCCCGGCTCCGCCGCCAGATCGAAGAGGCGACCGAACGATTGCAGCAGGTGGAGGCGGAGCGGGCCGCCTACGAAGAACAGCGCCGCCGACGCAGCGCGTACCTGTCCTCGCGGGAAATCCTCGATCTGCTGGCCGCCCGGCACGGACGGACGGGCAGCATGGCGTCGATCAAACGCTGGGCGGATGAAGGACACCTCGGTGCCGTCATCGACGAGCGGGAAGCCTTCCCCCTGCTCACCGGGAAGCAGGGCAACAAGCGGTTTCTCTACCCGCGGGAGGACGTATTCCGCTTTTTGTACCAAAAGGGGCTGTTAACCCCGGCGTACGACGTGCTGGACCGCGTCCGGATCACGCGGGGAACGCGGCAGGAATGGGCGGTGGTCATCTCGGCGGAGCTGGCGGTCGATTGTTTTCGCTATCATGTACAGGTGGAAGGCAGCGGCGAAGTGGTGGTCGGGATCCCGGAAACGGAGCTGCACCCGCCGGAACGTCCCGCGGCCCCCCTGCCCGTCCCGTAAGGAGGAGCTATGGAACTGGCTGTCGTCACGCTGGCCAACACGCTGGAAAATCAGGAGCGCTCGCGGCAAATCCGCGATTTTCACAAAAAAAAGGGGCAGCCCCTCGCCATCCGGTTCAGCGAGGAACTGACCCATATCGTTTTGGAAGCGCCGTGCCTGTATCTGCCCGACCGGAAGCTGCTCGGCGCCGATGCGGTGGTGGACGGCAGCGTCCGGCAGTGCTCCGGCCATTACGAGATCCACCCCCGCAGCAAGGGCAAAACCATCAATCTGCACCTTGATTCCGAACTGGCGGCGGAGCTGGAGCAAATCCGCGCCCGCGTCGGCAGCAAGACACAGCACGACGTGATTCTCGACATGTTTGTCCGCGGGATGAGGGCGTATCTGGCCGAGCAGGACGGAGATCGCGGCGAACACGGCTAGGGTTATTTGTACTCTCCCTTAAGGTACTGGTAAAACGGCTGATCCACCCAGAATTGGTAGGTGGCAATCTGGACGGACGGGTTGATTTTCTTCAGCCCTGCGATTACCTGTGCCGACTGTTCGTTCAAGGAGAACGTCTGGGCCAGGAAGCGGCCGTCTTTCAGCACGTGGTTGGTGATCACCGGATAATCCTCCAGCTTCGTCAGCGAATAGTAGAGCGGCTGCCACCAGGAACCTTTCAACAGGCCGGTCACGTCCTCCTGATTGCGTTTGGCGTATCGGAAAATGAGCGGCTGGAAGCGCTGTTTCTCCTCGACGCTGGCAAATTCGAAGCTCAGGTCGTACTCTTTGGCGTATGCGATGTGGTTGCCGTTGTCGATCGGCACCACCCGGTAATCCTCCGTCTGGACCGGTTCTCCCCACTCTTTCCGATAGACGAAGGCAGACGTTTTCGGCTCCAGCTGGACCTTGGCCTGAATGCCCTCGCTGCGCAGGAGGCCGATGAGCTGGATGGCGTGAACGATGTCGCTGTGGCCGTAGGTGATAGTCCGCTCCGGATCAAAATGGGGATCAAACCGCGTGTCCTTCAGGTTGTAGCCGGTGATCAGGTTTTGCTTGAGGCCTTCGTCCACTACTTTTTGCAGGTCTTCCGCCCGGATGATCTGCGATTCGTTCCAGGCCTGAACCAGTTTGCCAACGATGTCGTCATCGCTCAGATACCCGAGAGCGTTCTGGGTTTGACCGTGAAACTCGGCCACTTTGCCGAGGAGCTGATACGCCAGATCCGCCGTCGTGGCGGCGTCCGCTGTTACGCCCGCCAGCGCGGCGGGTGCAACCAGTCCGCTGTCGAACGCGGCCGCCAGTTCCTGCGCCGCCTGATGCGGGACGACGCCGTTTTTCGTGTAGGTCCACCCCGCCTTCTTCCAGGCAGCGGCCACTTTTTCCTCGGAATAGGTATAGGCCAGTTCCTTCAGTTCGGCCGCCTTCACCGCCGCGCTGAGGGCTTCCCAGACAGGCAGTTTGCCGGAGACGGCGGTGCCTTGTGGAAACAGCGACGGGATCGACGGGGGTGTTTCCGTCAGAATGGAAGCTGTTCCTAAAATCTTACCAAGAGCGGCGGCGAACTGATCGCGCGTGACGGCGCCGGACAGCTTGACGCCGTACCGTTTTTCTATGTAAGCGGCCCACTCTCCGGAAGCGGCCTTGGCCGGTGTCGATTGGACGACTGCGGCGGCCGGTTGGACGGCGGGATCGGCCCATGCGGCCGACGGAATGCCGATCGCGGCGAGCAGGGCGGCCGATGCCGCCACATGAATCAGGTTGCGAGACTTGTACATGGCAGATCCTCCCTTGCGCGTAATGAAATAACCGATAATTCCTACTTGTATACTTCGGATTATAGTTGCGCATAACGTTATATTGATTCTGATTTCTATAGTCCGAATTCATATAATGAAATTTGGGTTGCAATAAAATAAGCAAAGGTGTATTGACAGGTATGGTTAATTGATATAACTTGCCCGTTTGGCCCGTGATGTCTTTCGCTTTCCCGGTGTTGTTGGGCCGAGAGGATTGTCAAGCTGATCATCCAAAACGATTAGGAAGGACGAGGCCCCCCTCCCTGTTCCAGCACCTGCTTGGCGAACGCCAGGCATTCACCGCAGATCGCCACGCCCGGCCCGGGCACCAGCTTCTTGACGGCGCGCTCCCCTTTTCCGCAAAACGAGCAGGACCGTTCCTCGGGTGTCGGCTTTCGCCCTGACTCTACAGTTTCGGATTCCCCCTGCAGAGACTGTTCCCGTGCGGCATGCTCCGGCCTCGTCTGCACAGGGGGCGTTTTGGGTCGAATCGCTTGCCGTTCCGCTTGCGGTCCCTCCACGGCCAGATACCTGGCCATGTGCGGAAGCATTGACATGTGTTCCTGGACGCTGCCCGCTCCGCCTTTGGCTATTTCAGCGACAAAGCGGAACGCCACAGCCATCCCCTGCAGGCACTTTTGTTCCAGTGGTGTCGCCGCCTGTTCGCTCAGCCTGAGGGCGTGCCCTTCCAGGTCTTTCATTTCCGCCATGAGCTGCTCCAGCGACGGTCCGTGCTGTCCGTCCGTCGGGTTTCCCATCAGACGACCCTCCTCTTCTTCCGAGATACTCATCACTTCCACTTTTTCTCCGTTTTTCCTGCAAAAAACGGCACCGTTTTCCCGTTTGCCTGCCTGGCAAGGCCTGGCTGTCCCCGGGAAAAGGTGCCGCTCTGTTCAAGACTTCCGCCTGTTCTAGGCCAATTCCTCAAACGCTTCCCGCAGGACGCGGGCGATGAAATCAAGGTCGTCGCTGGTCGTGGAGAACGGCGGGGAGAGCGTCAGGATGTTGTTGAAGCCGGGAACCGTGTCCCCGTTGCGGCCGATGATCAGGCCGCGCTGCTTACAGGCGGCGATCACCCTGGTCAGCTTGTCGGGGGCGGCCGGTTCCTTGGTGGCGCGGTCTTCCACCATTTCGATGCCCATCAGGAAGCCGAAGCTGCGGATGTCGCCCACATGCGGATGATTCTCCAGGAACGAGAGCTTTTCCCGCAGTTCCGCGCCCAGCCGTTCCGCCTTTTCGATCAGCTTTTCTTCTTCCATGATCTCCAGGTTTTTCAGCGCCAGCGCACAGGCCGCCGGATTGCCGCCGAAGGTGTTGACGTGGCGGAAGTGCAGGTTTACCCCCTGCTCGTTGAACTTGTCGGCGATGTCCGCCCGCACCGCCGTCGCCGACAGCGGCAGATAGGCGCTGGTGATCCCTTTGGCCATCGTCACGATGTCCGGCTTGACGCCGAAGTTCTGGTGGCCGAATTTCCGTCCGGAACGGCCAAAGCCGCAAATCACTTCGTCCACGATCAGCAGGACACCGTATTTGTCGCAGATTTCCCGCACTTTCGGCAGGTATTCCGGCGGAGGAACGATCACGCCGCCGCCGGTGATGACCGGCTCCATGATGACGCCGGCAACAGTTTCTTCCCCTTCCCAGTTGATCACCTCGTCAAAGACCTGCGCGCACTCCAGGCTGCAGCTACCGTACGATTTACCGAACGGACAGCGGTAGCAGTACGGCGGCGAGACGTGCAGAAAGCCGGGCGCCAGCGGCTCGTATTTCTGCTTGCGGATCGATTGGCCGGTCGCCGCCAGCGCTCCCATCGTATTGCCGTGGTAGGCGCGGTGGCGGGAAATGAACTTGTACCGGCCGGGCTGGCCGTTCTGGTGGTGGTACTGGCGGGTGATTTTGAACGCCACTTCGTTCGCTTCCGACCCGCTGTTGGAAAAGAAGACGCGGTACTCGCCGCCCAGCCATTCGCTCACTTTTTCCGAGAGCTTGATCGCCGGCACGTGGCTTTGCGTCAGCGGGAAATAGGCGAGCGATTTCAACTGCTCGTAGGCCGCCTCCGCCAGTTCCTCCCGACCGTACCCGATGTTGACGCACCACAGGCCGGACATCCCGTCCAGATACCGGTTGCCGTCGATGTCGGTCACCCAGGAACCGCTCGCCTCGGTGACGATCATCGGGTTGGGGTTATACGGGGACATGTGGTGCCACATGTGGGCCCGGTCTTTTGCCAACAGCTCTTCCTTGTCATGGATTTGCGTCTGCTGCTCTTGGGACATCTGCCGTTCCTCCTCTCGCTACTTCACGAACACTTTCTGCGACCCGATGGCGGTATCGCCGTCGTCAAACCAGCGGGACGTCACCGTCTTTTTCTTGGTGTAAAACTCGACGCCGTCCTTGCCGTTGGCGTGCAGGTCGCCGTAGAACGAATGCTTCCAGCCGGAGAAGGCGAAGAAGCCCATCGGCGCGGGAACGCCCACGTTGACGCCGACCATGCCGGCCTCGACGCGCTGGACGAACTCCCGTCCCCATTTGCCGTTGTTGGTGTAAATGGTGGCGCCGTTGCCGAAGCGCGACCTGCTGATGACCGCGAGCCCCTCTTCAAAATCGCTGACCCGCATCACGCTTAACACCGGCGCAAAAATCTCGTCGCGGACGATGACCATCTCCGCGTCCGCCTGGTCGAAGATGGTCGGGCCGAGGAAAAAGCCCTCCGGTTTGGCCTTGGCGTCTTCCCGGCCGTCCCGGACCAGACGGGCACCGGCGGCGATCCCCTTCTCGATGTAGCCGTGCACTTTTTCCAGATGAGCCGGCCGGATCACCGGCCCCAGATCGACGCCGGGCTCCAGTCCGTTGCCCATCTTCAGCGCATCGGACTCTTCGACCAGGTATTGAATCAGTTCGTCGGCGATCTCCTCCACCGCCACGACGGCGCTGGCCGCCATGCAGCGTTCCCCCGCACAGCCGAACGCGGAGCTGACAATCGTTTTGGCCGCGCGGCGCAGGTCGGTGTCAGGCATGACGAGATGGTGGTTTTTCGCGCCGGCCAGCGCCTGCACCCGTTTGCCGTGGGCGGCGGCCGTTTTGTAGACGTACTCGGCGACCGGTTGGGAGCCGACGAACGAAACCGCTTTCACATCCGGATGCTCCAACAGGCCGTTGACGACGTCGTGAGCGCCGTTGACCACGTTGAACACGCCGTCCGGCAGGCCCGCTTCCTTCAGCAGTTCGGCAATCCGGATGCAGGAGAGCGGCGTGCGCTCGGACGGTTTGAGCACAAACGTGTTGCCCGCCGTGATGGCGATCGGGTACATCCACATCGGCACCATCAGCGGGAAGTTGAAAGGCGTGATACCGGCCACGACGCCGAGCGGAAAGCGGATCACCTGACAGTCGATGCTTCTGGCGATATTGGGCAGCGTCTCGCCCATCAACAGCGTCGGCATCCCGGCGGCAAACTCCACCATTTCAATCCCGCGCAGCAGTTCGGCTTGCGCCTCGGGCAGGTTCTTCCCGTTTTCCAGCGTGATCATCCGCGCCAGTTCGTCCTGGTTTTCCCACAGCAGATGCTGGAAGCGGAACATGACGCGCGCCCGCTCCACCGCCGGGGTCTCGCTCCACGCGGGAAACGCCGCCTTGGCCGCCTGGACGGCCATGTCCACGTCGTCTCTGGTCGACAGCGGGACGCGCGACAAAAGCTCGCCCGTAGCCGGATTGGGGATGTCCTCGTAGCGGTCGGACTGGGATTCCACCCACTCGCCGGCGATGTAGTTCTTCAGTTTGGGTCCAACGGTCGTCGTGCTCATTACATCAACTCCTTGCCATTCGTTTGATAGTTCCATCTTATCTGAATATTTTACGCAGCATCACTAGACAAACTGCCAGTAGTTGGGTAGTATTCATCATACAGACTGTCAAGAGGAGGGGAAGCATGAACAACGACTGGCGTCTCACCGTGGCCGATGCCGTCAGACGGCCGCTGTTTCGCGACGCGGAGGTGGTGGCCGGCAGCCGCGGATTGTCCCGTCCCATCCGCTGGGTCCACGTGCTGGAAGCCGCCGACACCTGTCAGTTCCTCAACGGCGGCGAACTGATCCTGTCCACCGGTCTCGGCTTCGGCGAGGCCAAAGAGAAACGGCTGGCCTACCTGTCCGAGCTGATCCGCCGCAAAGCGGTCGGCCTCTGTATCGAGCTGGGCGCCTACATCCCGCACGTGCCCGATGACATGCTGGAACTGGCCGACCATCACGACTTTCCCCTGATCGTGTTTCACCAGCCCGTCCGCTTCGTCGACATCACGCTCGATCTCCACGAACATCTGATCAATCGGCAGATGCAGGCGCTGCGCAACCTGGAGTCCTACTCGCGCGGCCTGCAGCAGTTGAGCCTGCAGGCGCAGGGCATTTCCAAGCTGCTGCAGCATTTTCAGGCGGCCGTGGGGACCCAGGTGTTTTTCTACTCACCGGAAGCGCCCCCACAATTTGTGCCGCCGCTCCCGCAGACCGTCCAGAGCGAGCTGGCGTCCCTGATGCGCTCCGCCTTTCCGGCGATTCCCTCGGCGGAAGCGGGCAACGGCGTCCTCGCCCTGTCCGACAAAAAGCGCATCATCTACCAGCCGGTGACCGCGATGGGCCACCTCCTGGCGTACCTCGGCCTGATTTTGTACGAACGGGAAGCGGACGAGTACCTGCTGCTCACGCTGGATTACACCGTCAGCGCCCTGGCCCAGGTCCTGATGCGCCGGATGTTTGCCGAAGAGCAGGCGCTGGCGACGGAGAACCGGCTGTTTGACGACCTGATCGCCAACCGTACGCTGACGGAAGAACAGATTCGCGCGCTGCTCGGACTGGCCGGCACAGGCAAAACGCCCGTCTACCACACCCTGCTCATGTCCCTGCGGCGTGACGGCGACGAGCACGCCTCTCCCCTGCCGCCGCACGAACTGACCGGCGTGTTCCGTTCGCTCCTCGCGCGGCTGGGCTTTCGCCCGTTTATCCGCTGCAAGGGCAGCCGCTTTTACCTGCTTGCGATCGGCCCGTACGGAGCAGCAGACGCCCGCCGCTCCCTCGACAAGGCGATGGCCGAGATGAGACGGGTCTGCCGGCAGGTGATGGGCGCCGACACGGAAGTGCTGTTCGGCGTCAGCCGTCCCGGCGTTCGGCTGGCGGAAGCGGGCAGGCACCTGGCCGAGGCGGAACAGGCGCTCGCCTTTCAGCACGATTCCCCCAGCCCCTACTTCGCCGATCTCGGCCTGTTCCGTCTGCTCTTTCACGTCCCCCACGATTCGGTGTTGAAACCGTTCATCAACGACTACCTGGGAGCGCTGATCCGCTACGACGAAGAGCACGGCACACAGCTCGTCCACACGCTGCGCGTCTACCTTGATTCCAACCTCTCCAAGCAGGAGACCGCCACCAAGCTCTACATTCACCGCCAAACCTTGTATCACCGTCTGGAAAAGATCGAAGAGTGCCTTCCGCCCGACTATGCTCTCCCGCACTACCGGCTTTGTCTCGAAATTGCCCTCCGTGCCCACGAGTGGCTGAACGGGGAACGACCGCTGCCCCCTTCCCGTCCGGACGAACAAACGGCGCGTCCGTCACGCTGACGTGACGGTACGCGCCGTTTGCTGGGGTGTCTGTTTGGTTATCCGTATCGACATCAACGGGAGCGGGACGGGTAGGTCATTTGCAAGCGATACCGCGCCAATTTGCCTTCTTCCAGTTGAATGACGATTCGATACGGTCCGGGTTCGGCCATCTCCACCGTCAGCGTTTCGGGGTTTTCCTCGTCGTCGGTGGAGCCGATCAGATTGCCGTCACCATCGTAGACGTACAGATCGAGATCGGCATCGCCGTCCCATTCCGCGGTCACGTTCAATTCACCCGCCTTCTTGGCCTGAATCCAATAGGTGTGGTCCCTGTTTTTTCGTGACTTTTCGATCAGTCTCCCCGTTTTGACGACCGTTTGCCAATTGTCGGACACCAGTTCGCCGTTGGCCGCCAGGGCGTACGGCTGCGGCCCCATGGGCACGTTGTAGCCCTCCACCGTCACCGTGTAGACGCCTTCCTCGGGATGCTTGATCCAGACCTGCTCCACGTTGTTGAGGTTGTCCACTTCGTCGTCGTAGGGGTAGTGGAAAAAGTCGTTGCCGTTCAAGGTCTCGCCGCTTGGCGTGACCACTCGCAGGTTCAGGTTGTTGACCAGGGTGCGCTCGGCCGCCAGGGAAGCCGGATAATCCGTCCAGGCCAGGGTGATGGCCAACGGTTGGGAATCGTCCGTCACGTTGAGGCGGTACGTGGCCACGTCCCCTGTTTTCAGCCCCTTTTTCTCATCCACAAAGCCCGTCTCGATCGCACGCCGCAGGTTGGCTCGTCCGAACCCCTGCACGCGCATGTCTTCGTTCAAATCGTCGGCGCCGCTGATGAGCATCGCCTTGATCAATGCCCCGCTCGGATTGTCGACTCCGTTTTCCTGCAGGAACTGACGGACTTGGGCCACGCCGCCGGCCAACACCGGCGTCGCCATGCTTGTCCCGCTGAGATAGGCGTAGAAGGCGTTGAACAGCCCGTGAAAGTTCTCGTCGGGGGCCAAAGAGGAACGCGTGGACAGGATGTAGCTTCCCGGCGCGACCAGATCGGGCTTGAGGCGGCCGTCCGCCGTCGTCCCCCGGCTGCTGAACGCGGCTACCTCGTCCGGGTCGTCCGCCTCGTCTTCATCCAGCTCCGGCCGGTCGTTTTCGGAGGCGCCCACGGCGATCACGTTTTTGGCCGTGGCCGGCGTGCCGATGGTCTCATACCCGTATATCCCCGCGTTGCCGGCCGCCACCAGCGCCGTCATGTCCGGATGTTCCCAGAGAAACTGGTCGAACAAAAACGAGTCCAGGCCGTATTCGCCATCGTCGTCGACGCCCCAGGAATCGGAGTGGATGCGCGCGCCGTCCGCGTAAGCCTCCTCCAGGATGTCACTGACGTCTCCGGCCAGGTATCCGTATTCGTCCAGCATGGAATGGAAGACGAGCTTCGCGTCGGGAGCCATCCCTTTGTACTGGCCGTCTGACGCTTTGCCGGTGCCCACGATCGACCCCGCCACGTGGGTGCCGTGGCCGTCGGGGTCGCTCGCGTCCCCCTTGCGCCCGATGGCGTAGAGCTCTTTCACCCGGCCCTCGAAATCCGGGTGGATTCGGTCAAGATCGCCGGTGTCCAGGCCGCTGTCCGCCACGCCGACAATTTGCCCTTCGCCGGTGTAGCCGGTGGAGGCCAGGTCGTCGGCACGGATGATCGCCGCCGCCCTGTCGTTGCGCTGTTTTCGTTCCGGAACGGGGACCACGGCGATGACCTCGTCGGATTGAATCACCTCTTCCAGACTGCGGCCGCTCAGCCGCGCCATCGAGATGTGGGGGGCCTCTTCCAGGCTTTTCACTTGTTCGGCGTCCCCTTCTTCCACGATCCGCCTCAAGGTGCGCCCCATGTCTACGCCGCGGTCAAACCCGATGACCGCCACGTCCACGTCCGCCCGCTTGCCGAGGGTGGAGCGCAGCGTCGGAGACACCTTGGAGACGGGGTGAAACGGGAGCACGTTCCTGACGAACGACAGCTTTTTCAGCGCCCGCTGCGCTTTCTCCCCGTCCACCCTGGCAATGAACGCGTAATCGGGTATGTAGTCCCCCAGGGTCACGCCCAGGTCCTCTACCTGTTCCTTCCACTCTTCTTCCACCGGACCGTCAAACTGCACCACGACCAGCTCCGTGCTTCGTTTCTGCGACGTTTGGGAAGCGAGCGAAAGTCCCTCCTTCGCCTCGATCGCCAGACTGCCCTTGCGCCCTGTTTCCCGCTTGGCGCTGGCCGGCAGTTGACCGATCATCAGAGATACGACCAGTGTCGCGGACAGTGCCGCATGCCATTTCAACCGCAAAGAATAAGCACCCTCTTCCCATCACTCCATAATGTTTCCATTATACGGCAAAATCCGACCATGAAAAAGAGTCTGAATTTCACGTTGAGACAAAGTGAAAAGGATCGAGGCACCCGTTTTCGGCCTCGACCCTCCTGTGACGTGATTGACATCCCCGCACCGACTCGTCATCCTTCGTGGATGGACGTTCCCGACGCCGGTGCGCCATCCGCAAACAACGGCTGAAAATCAACCCATTCCAGACGGCTCAACTGCTCTTTGTCCGGGATGTCCGCGCCCGCCTGCGTCAGCCGGAGCGCCTGGTTTTGCATGGCCTCCTGCAGCAGGTTGTGCACCAGGCGTCCGTTGCCCGCCAGCATCCCCGCCTGGGCCGCTTGGTCCAACTGCTGCCGGATGCGCTTCTCCACATCGCTGTCAAGCCGGTATCCCGCCTGCGCGACCGCCTGCAGCAGCATGCGGGTGAGCTCGTCTGGGGTGTAATCGGGGAAGTGGAGGTATTTTTTGAAGCGGGAGAACAGGCCCGGGTTGCTCGCCAGCAAACGCTGCATCTCCGCCGGATAGCCGGCCAGCACGACCACCAGGTTTTCGCCGTGGCGGGACATTTCCTCCACCAGCGTGTGAATCGCCTCCCGGCCGTAGTCCCGTTCGCCGCCCTCCAAGAGCGCGTACGCCTCGTCGATAAACAAGACGCCGCCCAGCGCTTCGCGGATTTTGCGCCGGGTCAGCGCCGCCGTCTGCCCGACGTAGCCGGCTACCAGATCGGCCCGGCTCGCCGTGACCAGATGGCCCCGTTTCAGGCAGCCGATCTCCTGCAGCATCTCCGCGTACAGGCGGGCGACCGTCGTTTTCCCCGTACCCGGGCTGCCGGTGAAGACGGCGTGCAGTTCGACGGGAACGGTCGGCAGTCCGCAGGCGGCTCGCTGCCGCTGCACCGAGGCAAACGCGGCGATTTTGTTCAGTTCCGCCTTTACCTCGTCCAGGCCGATCAAGGCCGCCAGCTTTTCTCTCGCCGGCTGGTCATCCGGCAAAGTCTCCAGACCGCCGACGTCTTCCGGGTAGAGAATCGTGAAGTCGTCCCACTGCAGCTCGTCCGGTTCGTCGAGACGGCGCCCCTTTGCAAAAATCGCTTCCATCACGATATTGGTCACCGTACGGGCATTGCCGAAGGTGTGGTCCACACGCGCCTGCTCGATTCGCTGCCGCAGCGCCCGCCGCGCTTCCGGCGTGAAGGAAAAATCGTTGCGGCCGGCCACCTGCTCGGCGATCGCCAACAGCTCATCGGTCGTGTAGTCGGGCAAAAGAAAATGACCCGTCTCCGGAAAACGGCTGCGCAGCCCCGGATTCGCGTACAAAAACTGCCGCATCTCTTCCGGATAACCGGCGAGCATCACCACAAACCGGCCGGCGTATTCACCGCCGGTCATCGCGGCCACCAGCGTGTCGATCGCGGCCTGGCCGTAATCGCTGCCGGAGCTGTCAGCCCGCTTCAGGCTGTAGGCCTCGTCGATAAACAGCACGCCGCCGACCGCCCGTTTAACCGCCTCCATCACCCGCTGTTCCGTCTGTCCCACATACGCCCCGACCAGGTGGGAGCGGTCCACTTCCACCACGTCGCCGCGCTCCAGAAGCCCCAGTTCATGATACAGGCGGCCGATCAGGCGGGCCAGCGTGGTCTTCCCCGTCCCCGGATTGCCCATCAGCACCAGATGCAGGGGCAGTTGATCGGCGAGGTGCCAGCCTTTTTCCTCGCGCAGCTTCCGATACCGCAAAAAGCGGGCCAGCTTGCGGACGCGCTCTTTGATTTCGTCCAGCCCGATCAGCCCTTCCAGTTCCTCCAGGGCCGAATGCCCGCCCCCCGGCTTCTCCGCTTTGGCGGATTCCCCGCCGATGGACAGCAGCCGTTCATGTTCTTCCTCTTGGGCCGTCAAGCGTTTGACGCTCTCCTGCAGGGCCGCCAGCAGTTCCGCCGAGTAAAACATGCCCTGCAGCGAGGCCGCATAGGCTTGGGTCCTCTCCAGCATGTCGCCGAGCAGGCGCTCCCGCTCCGCGTACAACCGCTCCACTCCGGCTGCCGCTTGCGCCGCCGTTTCGTCCCCGGCCGCTTCGGCCGCCTCGCGCGCGGCAGCGGCCAGCGCCTGCCATGACGGCAGGGCTTGCAGTTCGGCCTCGGCAGCTTCTTTCAGTTGTTCCGCATGCCGCCTGCGGGTGGCGGCGTTATCCGTTTCGCGGATCAGCGGATAGCTGCCGCCGAGGCGGTGTTCCTGCAGACGGGCCAGGTACAGGCGCACCCGCAGCTCGGCGGACGGCCGGTAGGAAGGGTCCAGGCGGACGGCGCGGGACAGCCATTCCTCGGCCAACCCGTAGCCTCCCCGCTTGTCCAGGCGGAGGGCGGCCAGCCAGGTGAGCACGACCGCTTCCGCCTGGTCGAGCCGTTTGTCCTCCTCCGTTCCGCGACGCTCCTCGATGAGGCGGAGGAGCGGGATCAGCTCTCCTTCCGAGAGCTGGCGAATGTCCGGGGGATGCTCCCGCCACCTCCAAACGGCTTCCAACTGGTCCGATTCTCGCTGCTGCATCGTCGCCCTCTCCTTTTCGTGCTTCTGTGTGTACTCCAGTTGTACCATATTTCAACCTTGGCTGAAAAGGCAAAGGCAGGAGGCACGCCTCTGGCCCACGGCCAAAAAAAGCAGCCTCCCGTCCAAGGAGGCTGCTTGTGTCTGTCGTTGCGTTCCCTACACCTTTACGTTGCCCAATTCCACATCGGCCTTGAAGCGAGCCAGGGCGGCGTCAAACACGTCCTGTTCCGATTCGGCGGCGACCTTGAACATGGTAATCAGTTTGTCGCCGTTGTGCACCTGCACGTTGTACTGCGAATCGCCGTCGTACGTGGCGGCAAACTGGTATGCGCTGCCGTTCACGCTCATGGTTCGTTCCATTTCGGACACACCTCCCGCCATAGTGTATCCGCCGGCGGCCGGCTTCATCCCCGGTGCGGTGCGGTTCGACCGCTCGGGATGTTGGCCCGGCTCGCCACGGGCACAGCGAAGATGGTGGTGCGCTCCGCACGCAGCAGGCGGTCAGGGGCAAGGGCGTCGCCGAGCGTCATGCTGCGCAGGTCGACGATGCAGGCCGGCACGTCGGTGACGCTCACGTATTTGACCGGATGGCGTCGCGCAGGAACCTCACACCGGCGAAAACGCCTGGTAGTCGGTCGGCTGTCGGACGGTGGTGCCATCAGGAAGTTCGACCAGCAGCAGATCGCTCTCCCCCTGGCTGCCCTCCTGCCAGTCAAAGACAAACGCCTGTTTGTCCATCGGCTGGTTTTCATCCAGAACGGCCAGGATCGCGCGCAGCGTGTCGGCCGTCATCGGCACCGGGATGCTATTACCCTGCCGGTCGGGGATGGAGAGCAGCTTCGGCGCCTCTTCAAAATACTGGACGGTATCCAGCAAAAGCGACACCTGCTGCCAGTTCAGCTCGGAGGCAAATCGTTCAAACGGCTTGGCCATGTGCATCATTCCTTTTCATCCGCAGAGTCGTCGAACAGGCTGTACTGGGCCACGGAATTCCCGTCCCGGGGCGTTTCGGCCGGCTCCGCCTCGGCCGACCCTTTCGGGGGTTCCGCCGCTTTTTCGCCTTCGGCCGGCAGGACGGCTTCATAGGCGACGGCTTCCACGCCGCCGGCCACCACGCTGCGGCCCATACCGCCCTGTTCCGTCACGGCCGCCTGTTCGGTCGGCACCAGTACCCACTCATGTTTGTCCGTCAAAGCGTAGAGCGTGTTTTCCACGGTCACCGCCACCACCCGGTGCGGGTTGGTCTTCCGCTTGCGAATCACCTGAACCCCTTTGCCCGCCCGGCCCTGCAGCGGGATGGCGGAGATCAAGGTGCGCTTCACTGTCCCTTCCGCCGTCAGCAGGCTGAACGGCCGCGCATCCTCCGTGTCCGTCGGCAGCAGGGCGACCACCTCGTCGCCGGCCGCGAGCGAAATCGCCTTGACGCCGCTGGACGCGCGGCCGGTCGCGCTCACCTCGCTGCGCAGGAAACGGATGCCCATGCCGTCTTTGGTCACTGCGAGGAAGGCCCCTTCTTCTCCTGCCACGAACGCGGTGACGTACTCGTCTCCCTCCGCTTTCAGCTTGGCCGCCACCAGCGCACCGGAACGGTTTGTCTCGTACTCGGCCAGCGCCGTCCGCTTGATCAAGCCGGAGCGGCTGACGTGATAGACGTAGAGCGGCTGCCTGAAATCTTCCACGATGGCAAACCCGACGATGCGCTGCTGCTTGTCCAGCGGGATGACGTTCACCAGCGCAGTCCCGATCTCTTTCCACTTGTCGTCGGGAATGGCGTTGACCAGCGCGGCAAAATACTTGCCGTCCTGGGTGAAGAACAAGGCCGTGTGGGAGGTGTTGGCCTCCGCAAAATAGCGGACCTTGTCTCCCTCCTTGACGCCGCAGGTCTCGATCGTCCCGCCCATCGACTTGAACGAGCGGGGGCTGGTGCGCTTGATGTACCCTTCGTTGGTCAGCGTCACGACGCAGTCTTCCGCGTTGATCTGCATCGCGATGTCCACCTTGACCTCCTCGATCTCCCCCTGGATCTCGGTCAGGCGCGGCTCCGCGTACTTTTTCTTGATCTCGTTCAGCTCGGCGGTAATCACCTGGATCAGCTTTTTCTCGCTGCCGAGGATCGCCTTCAATTCCTCGATCTCTTTGGCCAGCGCCGCCAGCTCCTTTTCCAGCTTGACGATGTCGAGCCGGGTGAGCGACGCCAACTGGATGGACAGGATCGCGTCCGCCTGTTCCTCCGTGAAGCCGTACTGCTCCATGATGTTCTTCTTGGCGTCGGCCCGGTCCTCGGAATTCATGATTGTCTCCACGATCTGCCGCAGGATCGACTTGGCCCGGATCAGCCCCTGCACGACGTGCTCCCGTCTTTGCTTTTTGTCCAGATCGTACTGGGAACGGCGCGTCACCACGTCTTTCTGGTGGTCGATGTAGGCGGCCAGGAGCTCCTTCAGCCCCATCTGCCGGATCGTGCCTTCGTGGATGACGTTCATGTTGTAGTTGTAATAAATCTGCAGGTCGGTGTTTTTGTACAGGTAGTTGAGGATCGCGTTCTCGTCCGCGTCTTTTCGGATGTCGATGACGATCCGCACCTTCTTCTGCTCCGCCTCTTTGCGGCCGGTCTCGTCGCGGACGGCCAGCGCCCCCTCGATTTTGCGCTCCATCACCAGTTCGTCAATCTGGGCGACCAGCTTCGATTTGATCACATCGTAAGGGATCTCCGAGATGACGATCTTTTTCACCTTGGCGCCTTTTGGCTCCTCCACGTGGCTGCGGCCGCGAATGACAAACTGGCCGCGCCCGGTCTCGAACGCCTTGCGGATGCCGGATGTGCCCTGGACGATGCCGCCGGTGGGAAAGTCCGGCCCTTTGACATGCTGCATCAGCTCGTCCAGCGTGATCTCCGGCTTTTTCATCTGGGCAATCGCCGCGTCGATCACTTCTCCCAGGTTGTGCGTCGGAATATCCGTCGCAAACCCGACCGCGATCCCGGACGCCCCGTTGACCAACAGGTTGGGAAAGCGGGACGGCAGCACGGCCGGCTGCTGTGCCGAGTTGTCGTAGTTGGGGATGAAGGTGACCGTGTCTTTTTCGATGTCGCGCAGCATTTCGTTGGCCAGCGCGGACAGGCGGGACTCGGTGTAACGCATCGCCGCCGGCGGGTCGGCGTCCAGGCTCCCGAAGTTGCCGTGCCCCTGAATCAGCACCTGACGCATTTTCCACCACTGCGCCATCCGCACCATCGTCTCGTAAATGGCGCTGTCCCCGTGCGGATGGTAGGTCCCCATCACGTACCCGACGGTCTTGGCCGATTTGCGGTACGGCTTGTCATGCGTATTGCCCTCCTGGTACATCGCGTACAAGATGCGGCGCTGCACCGGTTTGAGCCCGTCGCGGGCATCGGGGATGGCGCGGGACAGGATGACCAGGTTGGCGTAGTCGCTGAAGCGCTTCCCCATGATTTCCGCGAAGCTCTGTTCGATAATCTGATTGGACAGCATGCTTATTCATCCTCTCCCACTTCAAAGGTGACGTGGTTCTCGATCCACTCGCGCCGGGGCGGCACCTTGTCGCCCATCAGGACGGTGACCAGTTTTTCGCAATGGGCGAGGTCTTCCAACTGCACCTTGATCAGCTTGCGCGTCTCCGGATTCATCGTCGTCTCCCAGAGCTGGTCGGCGTTCATTTCGCCCAATCCCTTGTAGCGCTGCACTTCCGCACCGCGCCCCAGCCGCTTGAGCGCCTGCTCCAGCTCGTCATCGTTCCAGCAGTAGACCACGTCCGCCGGCTTGCCTCGGTTTTCCTTACGCACCTGATACAGCGGCGGCTGCGCGATGTACAGCTTGCCCGCGGCGATCAGCGGCTGCATGTAGCGGAAGAAAAACGTCAGGAGCAGCGTCTGGATATGCGACCCGTCCACGTCGGCGTCGGACATGATGATGATCTTGTCAAACGCGCAGTTCTCGATGGAGAAGTCTTCCCCGATATCGGTCTCCAGCACCTCCAGAATGGTGCGGAACTCCTCGTTGGCGAGAATGTCGGACAGCTTCGCCTTTTCCGTGTTGAGCGGTTTTCCCTTCAGGCCGAAAATCGCCTGAAACTCGGAGTTGCGCGCCTGCTTGGCCGAACCGCCGGCGGAATCCCCCTCGACGAGGAACAGCTCGTTGCGCTTCGGGTCCTTGTACTGCGGCGGCGCGAATTTGTCGGAGATGGATTTCCGCTTTTTCGCGTTTTTGCCCTTTTTGTCGCCGCGCAGCGCTTCCCGCTGTTTGCGCAGTTCCTCGCGGATTTCCGCGGAACGGATCGCCTTTTCGATCAACAGCTTGCCGATCTCCGGGTTTTCCTCCAGGAAAAAGCCCAGTTTTTCCGAAACGATCTGCTCCACGATCGTCCGCGCCTCTTCGTTGCCCAGCTTGTCCTTGGTCTGGGACTCGAACTGAACGTCGGCCATCTGCAGCGAGAGCACGCCGAGAAAGCCTTCGCGCAGGTCGTTGCCCGACAAGTTGGGGTCCTTCTCCTTGAGGTAGCCTTTTTTGCGGGCAAATTCGTTGAACACCCGGGTGGTCCCGTTGCGGAAGCCGGTTACGTGCGTGCCGCCGTCCGTCGTCGGAATGGAGTTGACGTACGAGACGAGCGTCTCCGTGTAGCCGTCGTTGTACTGGAACGCCAGCTCGACGTAAACGTTTTCCTTTTCCCCCTCGAAATAGACGACCGGGTGGAGCGTTTGCTTGCCTTCGTTGAGGTACTCCACGTAGGATTTGAGCCCGTCCTCGAAGTAAAACTCCTCCCGTTTGATCTCGGGTCCGCGCTCGTCGATCAGCACCATGCGCAGCTTTTTCAGCAGAAACGCCGTCTCGCGAAAACGGTCGCGGATCGTCTCGTATTCAAATCGGGCACTGCCAAACACCGCGTCGTCCGGCAGAAAGCGGACCGTTGTGCCGGTTCGCTTGGTGGTGCCGACCACTTCCAGGTCGGTCACCGGCTTGCCTACGTGTTCGTTGCCTTCTTCGTCCACCACGTAGGCATACCGCTGCTTGTGAATCTTGCCGTCGCGGTGGATCTCCACCTCCAGCCATTTGGAGAGGGCCACCACCACGCTGGAACCGACGCCGTGCAGTCCCCCGCTCTTTTTGTATCCACCGCCGCCAAACTTGCCGCCGGCGTGCAGCGTGGTAAAAATCACTTCCGGCACCGGGCGGCCCGTCTTGTGCATGCCGGTGGGGATTCCCCGACCGTGGTCCTCCACGCTGACGCTGCCGTCCTTGTGCAGGGTGACGATGATCGTATCGTTAAAACCGGCCAGCGTTTCGTCTTTGGCGTTGTCCACGATCTCCCACAGGAGATGGTGAAGTCCGCGGCTGCCGGTGGAACCTATGTACATGCCCGGCCGTTTGCGCACGGCAATCAGGCCTTCCAGCACCTGAATGTCTTCTTCGGTATACGTAAGCGTATCTGTTTCCTTCAATCGCGTTCTCCCCTCTGCTTCTTCAACTTGCGCAAGGAAACGCGGCGCCGGCCGCGCCCTGGGCGAAAAGCGGAGCCGTGGTCGCCCTTGTGCGGAACGGACGTGACATTCCGTTCTCCGTCCGGGTAAAAAGCGAACACTTAATCGCTATTGTACCGTATGGAATTGATTGTATACAACGCCCGCTGTCGGTGGACGGCGAGAAAATGCGATTCCGCGGGCAAAAAAACCTCCCGGCCGTCGCTCGCGCTGTGACGGGTGAGGCCCGAAAAAAGGCCACCTCGCCCTAGCGAGATGGCCGAATGCGCCGCGTTATTTTTCGTTCAGCAGGCGTTCCATTTCCTCGTCGTCAATTTCGTAGTTGGCGTAGACGTTTTGGACGTCGTCGTTCTCTTCGAAAGCCTCCATCATCTTGAGCATTTTCGCTGCATCCTCGCCGCTGATCTTGACGGTGTTCTGCGGAATCCACTGAACGGACGCGTTTGCAAACGTGTAGCCTTCCGCTTCCAGTCCGCTTTTGACCTGTTCCAGCTCGTGCGGGTGGGTCAAAATCTCGTAGGAGTCCTCGTTGGTCACCATGTCCTCGGCACCGGCTTCAAGCGCCTGCATCAGGATGGTGTCCTCGTCGACGGGAAACGCTTCGCGGTCGATGGTGATGACGCCTTTCTTGTCAAACATGAAGCTGACGGAACCGGTCTCCCCCAGGTTGCCGCCGCGCTTGTTGAAGATGGCGCGCACGTCGGCCGCGGTCCGGTTGCGGTTGTCCGTCAGGCATTCGACGATGACGGCCACGCCGCCCGGTCCGTATCCTTCGTAGCGGATTTCTTCGTAGTTGTCGGCGTTTCCGGTGTCCGTCGCCTTTTTGATCGCGCGTTCGATATTTTCCACCGGCATATTGATGGCTCGCGCGTTGGCGATGATCGCTTTCAGCTTCAGATTGGCGTTCGGGTCGGGCCCGCCTTTCTTCGCCTCCACGTAAATCTGCCGGGCAAATTTGACAAATTGGTTGTTCCTTTTCTGGTCGGCTGCGCCTTTTTTGGCGGCAAACAGTTTGAACTTCGGCATAACCAACTCTCCTCATCACATACAGAAATACCATGTCTAAGTGTAGCACTAGAGGGGAAGATCGGTCAAAGCCAAACCTCAGACAACCAGGCAGTTCCCGTCGGCGATCAACTGTTCCAGATCGACGTAATATCGGCCGGAAGCGCGAAACTGCCCGAGCGCGATCCGGCGGCAGACGTCGGTGCCCACGGCCGCTCCCAGCGTGACGGACGAGGCCAACTGCGGCCAGGTGCAGACGGTTTTGCCCACCTCCGCCAGCGACGCTCGCAAGCGCTCCGAGATGGCGCCGTCCCCGACGATCCGCAGCACATGGGGGATTTTCTCCTGGTTGGACAGCCCCTTCAGGGTGTCGTAGTCCAATCCGTCGACCAGCCCGTGTAAAATCGGCCGGTCCGGTTCAAGGTCGAACCGTTCCACGTCCACAAGTCCCCTGTCGCTGGTGTCCATCACGACGGGAATGCCCAGCGCCCTGGCTTTGAGCCGGCTCAGAATCTTCATGTTCAGGCTGTCGCATTCGTCCACCAGGATGTCCAGCCGTCCGCCTTCCAACAGAAAGCGGTCCAGATTCTCCTCGTTGGCCCCGTCGGCAAAGCAGACCACTTTCAAAAAGGGATCGATCTCCGCAATCTCCCGCGCCGTGACGATGATTTTCGGCATGCCCAGGTGGTGAACGCCGGTCCGGATGCGGTTTAGATTGGAGAGTTCCAGCGTGTCGAAATCGGCCAGGCGAATCTCGCCGCACACCCGTTCCATCGCCAGCGTGAGCGCGAGGGACTGGCCGACGGAAAGGCCGATCACCCCGATCGCCTTCCGGGATAACACTTCTTGTTCCTGCTGCGTGATCTTGTTTCGGTTCCGGTTCGTCCGCACAAACACGAACTCCTCCTCGTCCAGCAGGTGCACGAGGGTCCTGCGCCAGGGGTAGTACACCCACACGCCTTTCTCCTCGGGGGCCTCCCCCAGATAGTCTTCGACCGCCTCGGACAGCTCTTCCCGGCTGAACCGGCGGTCCGGATGCTTCGCCTTGATCAGTTCCTCCACCTGTCCGCGAAACGGATTGAGAATCACGACATCGTCTTGCCTGCGGCACAGGTCCTGCAAGCGGCGGCGGTCATCCTCCCGCTGGAGGCGGAAAAACAGCGGGGCAAACAGCCAGTCCTCCCTTCTCATCTCTGTTCGTTCGGCCAGCAGCGAACGCAGGTCCGTCATGGCAAACCTCCCCTTTCTTGCGTGAGTTGTCACTCCTGATCGATCACGATGCCTTGTCCATCCACGGTCCGCACCAGCGGCGACATGCGGAAGTCAACCGTGTACAGAGCCGGCTGCCGGCTGGTTTCCGCGCCCGGCCGCCAGTACTTTTGAAAGGCCTGCCTCATGAACGCGTGCTTGTCCGAGGTGTCGGGAACGGCAGTAGGCACACCGGTCAGCCGAATGCCCGTCTGTTCCAGAAACACTTTGACATGTAGCGGCAGGATGGCAAATACCGTGCGGATTCCCCGCTCTTCCATGAACGCGAACATGCGGCGCAGCAGGAGGCGAAACAGATAGCGCTTGTGCAGGTCGAGGAGCGGTCGATACGGTTTCGCCCGTTCGTCCTTGCCGGCAGCGTCCAGCAGCGGATGAAAGGCGAATCGGACGAATTCCGCCGCTTTCGCCGGCTTTTCCACGCCCGCAAACAGTTCGTAACAGTCCAGCTCGTCGTCCACCACGGCCCGCGCGGTCGCCAGCACCAGCGGATGGCTGCCCACCTGCTGGCCGATGGCGAACACGTGCGACTGTTTCTCCGTGCGGAAGCCGACGTCTTCAAATTCCAGCCGGTCGTTCAGATAGCGGAGGTTGTAGCTGAAATTGACGATGTCGTTCACCTGCTCGTGCAGGAGCGTTTCCTGGTCGTCCAGCGCCCTGCAGACGTACCGGACGGCGTCGAGACATGCGTCCCGCTGTTCGAGGACGGGATAGACCAGCTTTTCGTATAAACGGGTCAGCCTGGTGTTTTTGATACCCGCTGAGGAGGGCTGCGCCAGCCAATCGATCGGCAGCACGCAGAAGGGACTTGAACAAAAAGGGACGAGTTCCGTAGCCGTTTGGAAAGAGCGGGAGTACACCATTCCGTTTGTTCCTCCAATCTCCCATGCAGGACGTCGGGTCTGTCCGACAGCGGATTCCGTGGATGGGATGAGATTTTTGAAACAGGAAAAAAGTTCTACAAATTGAATCGTTTTCCTCCAAAAATATACAACGTTTTCCAATTTTTTCGGACGAAAGACCGTGTAGACGGCGCCATGTTTTCCGGCTAATTGCTTGAAGATCGGGCAAGCTATGGAGGAGTTGAAAACCCGAGGCAGACAAAGGGGGAAGTTCCTTGATCAGCGCAGCAAAACCGTTTGTGAAATTTCACCGCTATGACCAGGAGCTGGTCTCCGACATCCAGGCGCTCAATTCCTCCGGCTACCACAAGGACGACATCTGGGTCCTCAGGTGGAATCCGGACAAAAACCACTCCAACCAGCGCGGCAACTACTACAAATACAGCACCCATTTCGAGGATGCCGTCGGCGACATCGACAGCAAGGCGCATGTTTTCGACAACGGCGGCGAAGAACTGCGGACGCGGCTGGAGAAACTGGGGCTGACCAAGGACGAAGCCTCCGCTCTCTTTCGCGAGCTGCAGGAGTCGGACTACACCTGCCTGCTGGTCGTGCGGGACCTGAAAGACAACATCTTGAAGATGAACGACTGACCACTCGCAAAGGAGGCGTCTTTCGCGCAGGAAAAAAGCCGCTGCTTTTGCCGCAGCGGCTTTTTTGCTTGTTTATCTGCCATGCTTACTTTGCGTCGTCGATCAGTTCGATGCCTTCCAGCACCTCGTTGAGCTTGACGTAGACAGCTTCTTCCTCGCTTTCCTCCAGCGGCACCATTTCGCCGCCGTCGACCTGGAATACGAAAATGTCCACTTCCTCATCCACGTCGTCTTCGTTCGCCTCGTCTTCGATCGCGTCGGTCAAGGCGACGTATTCCTTCCCATTTAGTTCAAACAAGGCGATGACTTCAAAATCGCCAAGCGGTTCGCCGTTTTCGTCATCCAGCGTGATGATGTCGCCCAGTTCCAGGTCTTTGTTTTCTGCGGTCAATGTGTTCACGTCCTTACTGAAAGTTTCATGGTACGTTCCCATCATACCGGTTTTTTCCGCAAGACGCAATCAGGCATGGGCTTTCAGCCGACAGGCAGTCTCACTTCGAAGGTGGAACCCTGCTGTTCCCGGCTCGTGACGGAAATGGTTCCGCCGTGGTTGTGAATAATCCGGTAGCTGACCATCAACCCCAGGCCCGTCCCGTTCTCCTTGGTCGTGTAGAACGGCTCTCCCAGTCTCGCGAGGCGGTCTTCGGGGATGCCGCAGCCTTGGTCGCGGAAGCTGATTACCACCGTGTCTCCCTCCCGCCGCACGCCCACGTGCACTTCTCCTCCGTTCGGCATGGCCTCGATGGCGTTTTTCAGAAGATTGAGAAACACCTGTTTGAGCTGGTTCTCTTCGCACATGACCGAAGGCGGATCGGGTTCGTAACGGGTGACGATGCGGACGTTGTGCATGACGGCGTGGGTCTCCGCCAGCACGATGATATGCTCCAGCATCGGAACGACGTCCCTCTCCTTGAAGGCGATGTCCTGCGGTTTGGCCAGCACGAGAAATTCGCTGATGATCTTCTCGATCCGGTTCAACTCCGACACCATGATGTGAAAGTACTGCTGCTTCTCCTGCTGTTGGGAGTACATCAGCTGCAAAAAGCCCTTGAGCGAGGTCAAGGGGTTGCGAATCTCGTGCGCCACCCCTGCCGCCAACTGGCCGATGACGGAGAGCAGTTCCGACTTGCGGACCATCTCCTCCGCCCGTTTGCGCTCCGTGATGTCCTGCAGAATGCCGATCACCGCCGGCTTCCCCTTGTACGACGTGGTCTTCTGCAGCACTTCGAGATGGACGATGTTGCCGTCACTGCGCAGGCCGTGAAACTGATAGCGGATGGGCGAGCGGTCTCCCTTGCAGCGGCGGCTCTGGTTTTTCAGCACAATCTCCCGCTCCTCTGGCACGACCAGATCGACCGCTCCCAGGCGCATCATGTCCTCCTGAGTGTAGCCGAACATCTCGGCCATGCGGGGATTGACGTAGACGAAGCTGTGTTCGTTCACGTACGCGATGTACACGCCGACCAACGTGTCCTCGACCAGGCTGCGGTACAATTCCTCCGTTTCCTGCAGTTCACGCTCCATGCGCTTGCGCTCCGTAATCTCCGTCGAGGAGCCGACCACTTCTACGACCCGCCCCTGTTCGACGATCGGGGAGAGCGTCGTCGTGAAGATTCGTTCCCCCATGGCCGACTCGTACTCCAGCACATGGCCTTCATATGCCTTTTCGTACATGGTCATGATGTCCTCGCTGCACAGCTGCAAAACTTCCTGCAGCCGCTTGCCGCTGATGCGATCCGTCGTCAATCCGAACTCTCTCGCCAGCTTTCCTTCCGAGAGGGTGAAGACGAACTGGCCGTCTTCGTCCCGCTTGTACTTGAAAATGTGATTGTGCAGATTTTCCACTGTTCGCCGCAGTTCGTCCTTGTACCAATCGATCGACGGTTTTCCGCCGTAGATCCCTGCTTGCAACAGGCGAGCACTCCTTTACCCTGAGAATGAGATGCAACAAGAATTCGCTGCGCCTCCCGAGTTTCCTCTTTTTTCCTGAAAAAACGTACGCGCTGCAGCGTTATGCCAACACGGTTTCGTCACCATTCTCCTATTTTTGGCATAGCTGGTCCGCTACAACCTGGGAGGAACGGTCGGGTCGGGCAACCAGTACATCAGTTGGCTGCATATCGACGATCTGAACGAGATCTTCCTCGCGGCTGTCGAAGACGACACGATGAACGGCATCTACAACGCGACTGGGCCGCATCCGGTCACGAACAAGGAATTCATGGCAGCGCTGCGAAAGGTGCTGAACAAGGGATGGGCACCCCCGGCCCCCGCTCCCCTGGTGTGGCTGGGAGCGTACGTGTTCATGCGGACGGAACCAAGTCTTGCGCTGACCGGGAGAAATTGTGTGCCCAGGCGGTTGGCGGACCACGGTTTTCGCTTTCGCCATCCCGATTTGGAAGCAGCGCTGTACGACTTGCTTGGGAAGCCGTAAGCCCCGCCGAAAAGAAACAGCCTGCGGTCCCCCGCAGGCTGCCCTCTTGCCTACTCTTTCACTTCTTGCAGCACGCCTTTTTCCAACAGGAACGCCTCTTCCGCCTGCAAGATGGCAATGATGGCATCTCGCTGGACGTACTTGCCGGATTCGGCGAGGCGGCGTTCGATAAACCGAAGCAGTTCTTCAAAGTCGAGAATCTGGATCTCCTGGTCGCTCACGACGTTCCCCCCCTTATACACACCTTCCTATTGTACACGAACCGGGTGCTTCTTCCAACTCCACCACCTGCGCCGCACCGGCCGCAGCAGATATCCGCTCCACAGCACGAAAAGCACGCTCAACGCCAGGTAACAGCAGGCAAAAAACAGCCAGGGGGTAAAGGCAAACTCCACCGACGGCATCAGCGATTCGTCGAGGATGGCGAAGAGCACGATCACCGGGTTGAGACCGGCCAGAATCTGCAGTTCCGGAAGATTCCACACCACCAGATGGGAATACCGATCCGGATCGACCTGCTGCAGGATCTCGCCAAGGAAAAAAAACAGCAGGCCGGTCCCGACGACAAAGCAAAAGGCGATGCCGTAAGCGGTGATCGTACTGACGGCGGTTCGCTTGATCCAGGTGGAACAGAACAAGCCGAGCGACCCCAGGAACAGGATGTTGACCGCGAAAAACAGGACCAGCTTCACCACCTGTTCCGGCGACACGCTTCCGTACAGCATGACCAGGCTGTACAGGGGCATGGACGCGGCCAGCAGCAGGCTGGTAAAGGCAAGCGACGTGACCAGCTTGCTCCAGACGATCGTGCGGGGCGACAGTTGGGTGGTGAGCAGAATGTTGAGCGTCTGCCGCTCCCTCTCGCCGCTGATGGCGCCCGCCGTCAGTGCGGGTGCGACAAAGCAGATCATGGCGTAATGGATCGCCGCCGAGATGAGGAACAATTCGCTGTTTTCCCCCAGCGTTCCCGCTCTGAGCGGGTTGATAAGCAGAAAGCCGAGCGGGATGCCCCCCATGATCAGCAGATACAGCGCGAGAATCCACACGGTCCGCTTCGTGCGGAACCGTTCCCGCAGTTCCTTGACAAGGATTGGATTGGACAGAAATTCCCTCATCAGCCTCCCACTCCTTCCGTGATGGCCAAAAAGACTGCTTCCAGGTTTTCGCTGGACTCGCCAAAGTACGTGACGGCTGCTCCCGCGTCCACCAGCTCCTGCAGCAATCCCGCCTTTTCCGCTTCGCCCCCGACGAACCGGAAGCGAAATCCATCTTCCTGCTCCTCCAGATCCTTTACCAAGGGGCACTGTGACAGCACGCGGCCCGCCTGATGGCGGTTGGTCAGCGTCCGCACCAGCATCAGCGTAATGCCGCGGGCCCGGACGCTCACGTCATCCAGCGCTCCGCAGGCGATGAGCCTGCCCTGCTCGATCACGCCGATTTCGTCGCACAGCTCCGCCAGCTCCGGCAGGATGTGGGAGCTGATCAGGATCGTCTTGCCCATCGCGCGGAGCTGTTTCAGGATTTCCCGCAGCTCGATGCGGGCGCGCGGGTCGAGTCCGGAAGCGGGCTCGTCCAAAATCAGCACCTCGGGATCGTGAACCAGGCACCGCGCCAGTCCCAGGCGCTGCTGCATGCCCCGGGAGAGCGAATCGACGTAGGCATCCGCCTTGTTGGACAGGTTGACCAGTTCCAGCAGATCGGCGATCAGCGCGGTCCGTTTGGACGCCGGAATCTTGTAGGCTCCGGCGTAAAAGTCCAGGTACTCCCGCGCCGTCAGGTTGTCATAGACGCCGAAAAAATCGGGCATGTACCCGATCGACTGACGGACGGCCGCAGGCTCCTTCATCACGTCGTAGCCGCAGACAAACGCCTGTCCCTCCGTCGGCTCCAGCAAGGTGGCCAAAATCAGCATGGTCGTCGACTTTCCCGCGCCGTTGGGACCGATGAAGCCGAACACCTTTCCCTGCTCAATCCGCAGGTTGAGGTCGCTAAGCGCCCGCAGGCTGCCGTATCGCTTGCTCAGATGGACCGTTTCAATCATGGCGGACAGGTTCCCTCCCTTCTACCTGGAAGAACGGCATCGGCAGCGAGAGACGCTGTACGCCTGGGTGGGAGAAGCGGAGCAGGACGGTGCCGTCGGGCGTCAGGTACTCGCTCAAGTCCGCTTCCAGGACCAATCGCTTGTCTCTTGGCAGCGGCTTCCACTGTCCGCTCTTCTGGTGGAAAATCGCTTTCTGGAACGGGCGGAACGAACTGTGGTCGAGCGGTACGATGAGCCGCTCCGCGTGGTTCCGCGCCTGACCGAGCTTCAGCGAAAACGTAACGCTGCCTTTCGCCAATTCCCACAGGTAGGGCGATTTCGACTCCAATTCCCCGGTCGACTCGTGCATGTCCACGCCCAGCAGGCCGTACGGATAGGTGATCACGCCTCGCTGATCCGGCTGAAGCCGCACCGTTTGGCTGATCACGTTCCAGCAGCGGGAACGATGCTCCTGCTGAAAGGTGATGAGCGGGAGGGGCTGGCGGTTGACGCCCAGGATACGCACCCGATCACCGCCCTCGAACGACAGCACGTCGTCCTGCAGTCGACGGATACGCTCTTCCACGGAAGTTTCCGTTTCATCGTAGGCGTTTCGGCTGGGCAGGTAGAGCGGCTCCAGTTTGGCGTCGACCCGCTTCGTTTCTCCCGGCCGCATGCTGCCGAGTGGAATCCGCTGCGGTCCCACTTCAACATAGGCCGTCTCCAGCGGGAACGCCGTGTTGTTGGTCACCGTCCCCCGCAGCCTGTCTTTCTGCACGTAAAGGCTGGCCTCAAACTCGCCCGCTTCGCGCATCAGTCCGAATCCGACCGCCTGCCGCGGCGTCAGATACGGCACGCCCTGAAACTCCAAGGAATATCCCGAGTCCGCCCCCCTTTCCGACGTCAACCCGTCCGGTTCGTAATTGTTTCCGTTGTAGGCAAGCGGCAGGGCGACCATCCCCGGCTGGACCTCCGCCTTGAAACGATCTCCGCTGACCGCAAGAAACGTGGACGCGGTCTCCACATCGGCGAGCTGCCCATCGAGAATGCGCACCCGGGTGACGGCGTGGCTGCTGTTTTCCCGTACGACCATCGGCTTGCCGATGAAAAAGACCCCGACCATCAGCAGCACCGCCATTCCCGGAATGACGCCCCACGCCCACTGCCGCCGGTCCAACCGCTTCAGAATCAAATAGGTGCCGGGTGCCACCGCCGCCACGTACAGCACCCACAGAACGGCGATCCAGACGGGGGCGGGCGGATGCACGTCCGGAATGTAGCGGCTCAGCTCCAGCAAGGGGCGGTTGAACTGGTCGATGCGCCGTCCGCGTTCGAGCACATCCTGCACGCCGTGCCGGCTCAGGACGTTTTGCCACAGCTCGGCGCCGTGCTGCCAGGACGCGAGCGGTTCCGCCGTCACGTCATAGTTGACAAACAGCAGCAGCCCTTCGCCCGCCTCTCGGGCGACGAACAGCGGCAGCGTGTTGTTAAAAACGGGGATGCTTCCGGCGGGCAGCGTCTTCGCCGCCGTATAGCCGGAAAGCGCCCGCCTCGGATCGACGCGTCCGCTTTTGGGCTCGACCGGCAAAATATCGGCAAACCGCCGGACCGCTTCCTCCTGACCGGGTCCCGCGGACAGAATGACGACTCCGCCGCTCTTGATCCAGTCTGTAATCGCTTCTACCTGCCGATCCCGCAGCTTCTTCACCTGTTCGCCCCTCAGCGCGAGAATATCCAGGTTGCGGTACAGCCAGGACTCGTCCGGCAGCATCTCGGCCGTCAGGTTTTGTACGAGGACGTGGCCGCCGTTCATCTGCCGCTGCGTCATTGTCAATACATGAAAAGCGCCGCTGCCGGAATCCAGCACGCCAATGATTCGTCCGTCTTTCGGATAAGGCAGCCGCAGCTTCTCCGACGCGACCACCTTTTCGCCCTGGGTCAGCCAAAGCCGCCATTCTTCCAGGAACATTTCCGCCGGCATGTCAAAGGCGATCGTCCTGCTTTCGCCTGCCGCCAGCTTCACTTCCTGCAGAAGCGCGGCATGCCGGATCTGCCGAGGCGCCTTGTCCCTGGACAGCTCAACCAAACCGGAAAACGGCTGATCCCGTGTGTGCACCGTCACCTCCAGCCGTACCCAGGCATCGTACTTGAACACCCCGCCGAACGGGATGTTTACCTTCATCTCCACGCTGCCTTCGGCGGCAGCCGGCTGAGCCGCGAAACCCAACCACGCGACCGCGAAGACGAGCAGCCAACTCCTGTTCATCTCTTTCTCCTCCGCTCGTTATCGTGACGCCAGTGAGACGACCAACGTGTTCTCCGTCTCGTCGCCAGCCTGGACAAGCAGCAGGTGCTCGTGGTCAGCCGACCAGTGGGCGCGCACCAGACGTCCGCCCTCCCATGATCGGATCGGCATGTCCCGCAGCACGGGCGGCTGTACGTCCACTTCCGCTTCCGCAAGGGTGCCTTCCGGCGTGGTGAACGTCAGGCTCGCCTCACCGTTCCAGGACGGCCAGCCGCCTCTGCCAACGAGGGTGGTCCGACCGGAGCGCATTTCCATCACGAACACGCTGCCCTGTTTTGTAAAGGCAAGCAGGCGTCCGTCGGGCGACCACTCCGGCTGACTGCCTTCCGCCACCTTCCAATCCCGCATGGAGACGATGCTGCTTACCCATATTTCCTCCACGCCGTCGCTTGTGCGCGTATAGACGATGCTGTCGTCGGCGGGCGACCAACTGGGCGAGTGAAACGCAGCGCCCTCTTCCTCCTTGATCAAGCGGCTGCTGCCCGGCCGTTTGTCGTCGGGCACGTCCACGATCCAGAGGCGGGACGTCTCTCCCTGCTGCTCCACCACGGCCAGCCGGGCGGCCCGGTTGCTCCAGGACAGTGACGTGAAATCGCCGTGATCGACCGGCAGTGACACGTCCGCTTTGGCTGCCGGCTCGTCCAGATCAAACGTGCGGATGGTCGAACCGTCCGTCACGTACGCGATCCGCGAACCGCCGGCATCCAGATCGACCCGTTCGGGGTTGGCCGCTCCTTCCATGGCAAGCAGCGACGGCTGCCGAACCGTCAAGACACCATGCGGCCAGACGCCGTACCAGACGGCGATCGCAAGCAGGACGACTCCGCCCGTAAGGCTCCAGACGCGGCGGAGTTTGCCTGTTCGCGGTCCCAGCAGGCTTTGCTGCCGGTCCTTGTCCAGCTCCTTGATCCGCTGCAGAAGCTGTTTTTTCAGCTCCGCTTTCAGGTGGTAGTTCACCGGCACGGACCGGCGAAGCTGCTGCAGATGGGCCAGCAGTTGGGCTACGGAATGCTCTTCGGAACAGCCGGTGGGGATGCGCTTCTCGTCTCTCATTCGCCCTCTCCCCCTTCGTACATCTTCTGTAGCTGATGCAAAGCGCGATAGGAGATCATTTTTACGCTCGATTCCGTTTTGCCCAGCACTTCCGCCACCTGGCTGATTTTCAGATCGGCAAAATAACGCAGGGTCAAGACGTCACGCTGATCCTGCGTCAACTTCTCCAGCCGGTCTCGGAGCAGGCGAATCTCTTCGTTGGTCAGCGCCTGCCGTTCCGGCTGCCATGTATCGTCCGGTTCGCCGCCGAGCAGATTGTCCTGATCGACCGGAAACTCCCGGTTTTTCCGCATGAAATCGACGTACGTGTTGTGGGCGATGCGGAAGATCCAGGAAGCAAACGGACTGGTTCTGCTGTATTGGTCAAATTTTTCAAGCGCCTTTAAAAACACCGTCGTCGTCAAATCGTCGGCATCCCACGGATTCTGCACGCGGCAGCGCAAATAGCGGTTGACGCGGTCGAAGTACTCGTCGTACAACTCGGTAAAATCGCGGGATTCGTAATACTCAGCCGAAGAGTCTGACGACGGGCGCGCCGAACGCTTCATCGCCATTGCCATCGTGATTTCCTCCACCCCGCCGCATCCGCCGGCAGCCCCTCGCCGCTGTGAGAACGGCACGAGCGCACCCGACGCGGGCAGGCCTTCCCCTTTTCTGACGTGAAAGCAAGCGCCCCCTTCCCGGTCAGCGCTTGCGGATGCGGAAAAAAGCATCTGTAAAAGCGGCCGTTCCCGTGAACGGACCTCATTCAGATGCTTTTTAACTCCGAATAAGTATTACGTATGGAGGCGGAAAAAAGTCACAAGACTGGCAAAAAAATTTTTCGAGTTACGCAAGGCTGCGACTGTCGTCTCAGGACCGAAGCGCCCGGTCCAGTTCCGCGATGATGTCCTCCACCGCCTCAATGCCGACGGAGAGGCGAATCAGCCCCTGGGTAATCCCGGCTTCCCGCCGCTGTTCCTCCGTCAATGCGCGGTGTGAGGTGGTGACGGGATGGGACACGCTGGTCTCCACACCCGCCAGGGACGGGGCCAGTTTGATCCAGTCGAGGGCGCGGAAGAAGTCGTACACCTTTTCTTCGTCCGCCAGGCAGAACGAGATCATCGCCCCTTGCTTGCCGCGGTGAAAAAACGAAGTGGAATCCGGGTCCGGGTAATAGGTGCGCTTGACGGCGGAATGGTTCCGCAAGAACCGGGCCACTTCGCTCGCGTTGTCGCACTGCCGCTCCATGCGCAGGGCCAACGTCTTCAGCCCGCGGGCGGTCAGCCACGCTTCAAACGGGCTGAGGGACGCGCCGTAGTTGACCACGATTTCCGAGGCCCTGCCGACCAGGTCCCGCCGGCCGACCAGGACGCCCGCCGTGACGTCGCTGTGGCCGCCGATGTACTTCGTCGCGCTGTGCACCACCAGATCGGCCCCCAGTTGGATCGGCCGGACCAGGTACGGGGTGGCAAACGTGTTGTCCACCATGACGGCGAGGCCGTACTGTTTTGCTTCGCCGATCCAGTACGGCAGATCCGGCACCGACAGCAGCGGGTTGGTAATCGTCTCCATGAAAAGGAGCTTTGTCTGCGGCCGGACATGGGGCGCAAGCGAAGAACGCTGGCGCAGGTCAACGCACTCCAGTTCGATCCCGAACCGGGACAGTTCCTTGTGCAGAAGCGCATAGGTTCCGCCGTACAGTTCATGGGAGGCGAGCACGTGGTCCCCCGGGCCCAATACGGCGAGCAGGCCGGCCATGATCGCTCCCATGCCGGACGCGGCGCTGACGCCGGCCTCCGCCTGTTCCAGCCGGGCAACAGCCAGCGCCAGTTCCGCTTGATTCGGGTTGCCGTTGCGGGTGTACAGGTACTCTCCTTCCCCTGCGTAGTATCGTTCCACATCCTCCAGCCCGGAAAAGGCAAACACGGACGTTTGATAGATGGGGGTAGACTTGCTGGCCACCTGCCGAAGCGGCTTGTGGCCGATATGTACTGTTCTCGTCTCGAAGCGCTCGCCCACCAGAAATCCCTCCAGCGTCAACTTTTCTAACATTCTATCACGGGTTGGCCGTTCCGACCACCCTATTGGCGTTCTCCTGCATGTTTGTGCTATAATCCTGTGCGTCCTCTTATCAGGACAAGCAGGAAAGGAAGGTGCACAACATGAAACGACTGTTTACCACCCTCTTCGCATGTCTGACAGCAGCCGCATTGATTGCGGGATGTTCCGGCGGAAGCAGTGAAACGGCGCCCCCTCAACCGAAGCCGCCTGCCAAGGAAGTATCGAAGGAACCGGCGCAGCCGCCGGGGCCGACGGGCGAGAAAAAGTACGCCAAACCTCCGGCCATGCAGATTGACAAAAACAAGAAATACCAGGCGATCATCTCCACGACGATGGGCGACATCACGGTGGAGCTGTTTGCCAAAGACGCGCCTGTAACGGTGAACAATTTCGTCTTTTTGGCAAAGGACAAGTTTTATGACGGCTTGACGTTCCACCGCGTGATCAAGAATTTCATGATCCAGACAGGCGATCCGCTGGGCAACGGAACCGGCGGCCCGGGCTACAACTTTGAAGACGAGCTGAACAACGGCCACACCTACGAACCGGGCGTCGTCGCCATGGCCAACGCCGGTGCCAACACCAACGGCAGCCAGTTCTTTATCGGTTCCGGCGATGATGTGAAGAACCTGAAAAACTACCCGAACTTCACCATCTTCGGCAAGGTGGTCGCCGGCATGGACGTCGTGCAAAAAATCGCCGCCGTCAAGGTCAAAAACAACCCGCTTACGGGCGAAGCGAGCATGCCGGTCGAGCCGATCAAAATCAAAACCATCACCATTCAGGAAAAATAAGCGGAGCAAACGGCGCCAGTCTCTCGAGCGGCGCCGTTTTCTCTTGACCGGAACCCGTCTTCGCTCCGGTTCCGCCCGCTCATATTTACCCCATGCGCGCGGCGGTCCGGCTGCGCGGTCACGTAGGCATGGAATCCATTCCCTCTTGAACCGCTCCTGTTTCACCGATAGACTTGCAAATGACCCCGATTCGCTTCCGCGACCGCAAGCAAAGAGCGAAAGGAGTGGTGTCTTCGTGGTGAAACGAGAGGCGCGAACGCGCTTTTTCTTCTTTTCCGGCAGCTTTCTGCTGCTGCTGGTGTGCCTGCTGGTGACGCCGACAAGCGCAACGGCACCGCAGGCGAAAAAAACCGTGCCCGCCCAGAACGAGCCTCGACAGCAGGGGCCTGTGGCACGGGCGGCGGACGTTCCCCAAACCCTTGAACCCCGACAACAGGATCGGCGCCCCGCCATCCGGGCGAGCCGTGACGAGCGGCGCACGGCCGCCAGAGGCGGGCGCATCAGACTGACCGAGCGCGAGATGGAATTGCTGGCCCGGCTCGTTTACGCGGAAGGCCGGGGAGAACCCTACGAAGGCCAAGTGGCCATCGCGGCGGTCGTGTTGAATCGAGTGGAATCGCCCCAATTTCCCAACACGGTACGGGAGGTCATCTTTACACCCAACGCCTTTTCACCGGTAAAAGACGGCCATCTTTCGCAGAAGACGAACGACACGGCGCGCAAGGCCGTCCGGGACGCCGTTAACGGGATGGATCCATCCCGCGGGTCCCTCTACTTTTACAATCCGAAAACGGCGACGTCCGAGTGGATTCGAACGAGACCGCAAACGGTGCGGATCGCCAACCACGTTTTTGCGCGCTGATCGCAGGCGATGCCTGTTTTTGCATCACTTTTAACATAACTTTATTTTTTGTTTATCTTGAGTTTACTTTTTTCCTCTATCCTGTACCTGTAAGCACTTTTTCAACGCATTGAGAAAAGCTCCGATTCTTTTTTCGGCATGCATGTCTCGCCGTACGCATGAATAGGTCGTGAACCCATCTCGTCATGCTTACTGCGACGTACCTTGACCGTTTGGCGGCGCCGTTTGAAGTGAGAGCAAACGACTTCCGCCCGGCCAATCGGTTTTTTTCTCAATCGCCCCCAACCCTTGGGCACTCCTGCAGCGGGAGTGCCGTTTTTTTATGCGCCCCGGCCAACTGCGCTTGGTGGCGCTTCGGACATCCCCTGGCCGCCTTGCCTCCTCTGGCCGCACCCTGTCGGACCCCCGCTGCCGCATGGCCGATTCCCCTGTTTCCTGTTACAATGGAAGGGATGGAAAGGAGGGGGCCACCGTGCGCTTGTACAGTCAAATGACCCTTGCCGAACTGCAGGAAGAGATGGAACGGCTGCGCCTCGCGGCAGAAGAAAAGAAGCAGGCCGGTGACGAGTCGCAGTACGCCGTCCTGCAGCAAAAATTTTTCCTGGCCAAATCGTATTACATCGGAACCGGAGAGTTCCGCATCGGCGGTACCTATCGGGTCTTCGGCCACGACGAGCCGTTTACGATCGAATACTTTAACGGCGTGTTTGCCTGGGGCAAATTTCCCGGTTCGCCGGAGCCTACGGGCTTTCCCGTCGGCATGCTGGAGCCGTGGGTGTAGGCTGCGGCAGCAGAGGGGAACATCGCGGCCGTTGTCCTTGTCATTGGTACAAACACCAAAAAGCCGGCGCTTCTCTGCAGCCGGCTTTTTCACTGCACACCGTTTCAGAAGAGCAGCCCGTTCCTTCAACGGGTCTGCCCGGCGCGCGGTGTTCGTCTGTGAAAAAATCTTCCACACGCTGCCCCCACTTTGGATATAATAGGGGCAAAAAAGAAAGTGAGTCTGGCTCAATATGGATGTCATCAATCTTGTCCTGCTCGCGCTTCTGGCGCTGGGCATCATCGGCAACAATCCGGCCGTCTCCATCGCGGTGGCGATTTTGCTGCTCATCCGCCTGCTCCACCTGGAGCGGACGTTCCCCTTTTTGGAACAGTACGGCCTGCAGATCGGCATTGTCGTGTTAACCATCGGGGTGCTTTCGCCCCTGGCCAGCGGCAAGATCCGCCCCGACACGATTCTTTCCATCTTTACCCACTGGCAGTCCGTTCTCGCCGTCCTGATCGGCATTTTTGTCGCCTATCTGGGCGGGAAAGGGGCCGGCTTGATGACGCAAAATCCGCTGGTCGTCACCGGCATTTTGCTCGGCACGATCATCGGCGTCACCTTTTTCCGCGGCGTTCCGGTCGGACCGCTCATCGCGGCCGGCATGCTCGCCTTTCTCCTGCAATTTCTCCCCAAATGAGCGGCGGCGTCAGCCCCACCGCTCCTTGACCTGCAGGCCGTAGGCGAGAATTTCCTGCGGCGTCACCAGCCGAAAGCCCTGTTGCTCCCGGTAATCGATGACCAGTTCCTCCGCTCCGACATAGGTCTCGGTTTCCTTGTCCACCAACAGGGTCATCCCCTCTTCCTCCAGCACCCGATCGCCGCTCATCGGTTCGTCCCAAAACAGTCCGTATTCCACCGTCATGCCGCAGCCTCCCACCAGTTCCCCGTTGATTCGCAGCGCCTGCCGGCGTTCGTTGGCCAGCGCGGCGAGGACGGAGCGGGCCGCATCCGTCAAAGTCACTCGCATGCATGGTCCTCCATTTCTTGTCCGCCTTGTCCTTTTTGGATGCATCATCTCTCCCATCATAGCATACAATGGTTGAAAGGCAGCAAGGAAAGGACGATCAAACATGCGCATTTACGAACGAGACGGCATCTTCGTCGCAGAAGCGGAATACCAATCGGAACTGGTCATCATTTGCGGAAACACGTGGGAAGAAGCCCAGGAGAGGCTGCAGATGAGGCTTCTCGTTCTTGAAATGATTGGATGAAGCGAGAAGCGGGTCGCCAGAGACCTGCTTTTTTCACGCACAAGCCGAAAACCACTGCACAAGGAGCGCGACGCCATGTCTTCCCTCATCACGCACGACATGTCGCTGGTCGCCGACATCCGTCGGCGGACGGCGGCAGCCAACCGCAACAACGTGAGCCGCACGGCCGCCTACCTCGCATTTTACCGCGAGCACCCGGAAGTGCACTGGGCACTGCTTGCCCACCTGGTCTCCCGCAACGGCGGCTGGAGCATGACCGACCTTCGCGGCGAATGGCTCCCCCGCCTGATGGACGAGCAGGACATCCGCGCGTTTTTCTGGTTTTTGGAGCGAAGCAACTGGCTGATTTTTCACGACGCCTACGCCCAACTGCTGCTCTTCGCGGAGATGAAGCGGACCGGAACGGATTTGACCCCCCTCCTGCCCCGCCTCGGCGTCTCCCGCTTCATGCAGCCGGTGTGGCGCGAGTTTCTGGCGGAGCAGGACAGCGTACGGCTGACCCGCGCCCTGATCGTCAACGAACAGCAGTACATCGAACAGCGCGTGGTGCGCAAGCCGTTTGCCCGGGAGCAGGTTTTCGCCAATCTCGCGTTTTTGGCGCAATCCGTGCTCTCGCTCAACCAGGTGCTGCTTCCCTACAAGGCCCATCCCGCCGACCGGCGGCTCAGCGTTGTCGGCATCGCGGTGCACAACTTTCCCTCCGTCCGGCAGCGCATCTCCGTGGGCAAGACGCTGTACCGGCTCCTTTTCGCCGATGCCCGGCGGCACGAAGCGATTGTCAGGTGGGCGACCCGCATTCCGCATACGGGATCGCGCTCCGATTACTGGCCCCACCTGTTTTCGCCCAAACCTCACGGAGAAGCCGCGGAAAACGTCTACCGGCCGCGCATCGACGGCGCCGACCTGCAGCCGGGCCGCCCCAAGCTGTACAGCCCTGCGCTGAGCGCCGTCTGGCCGGATGTGGAGCATGCCCCGGCTGACGGCGTGGACTGGTACCGGGACGAGAAGTGGCAGGAGGCGTTGGAAGACGAGGAGGACTTGCCGACGCTGGACAGCGAGGCGTATCTGCGCTCGCTGCGCCTGGTCGAGGAAGGATTGGAGTGGATCACGGCGTTGACGTGACCCGATGTGGAGGTGTTGGAAGCGTGAATGCATTGGTGGAAAACCAGAAGGCTTATCTGCTGAGCTGCCAACTGCCCAGCGGCGCGTTTCGGCTGGCGCCCAGGCGCGACCAGATCAATCCGTACTTCACCAACCTGGCGCTCATCTCCCTGGTCCGGCTGGGCGAAGGGGAGGCGGTGCGAAAGCACGTGGATTGGTATCTTCACCACGTCAACGAACGCGGCTACGTCAACGACTACCGGCTGGACGGCGAGCGGGAGGTGGACACCGGCAATGCCGACAGCGAAGACAGCTACCACGCCACCCTGTTCAGCCTGCTTGTGGAGTGGCTGCAGCTCACCGGCGACACCGACTGGCTGCGGCAGCGGCGGGACGAGCTGGCCATACTGGTTCAGGCAGTGGGGCGGCTGCAGCAAAAGGACGGGCTGACCTGGGCGAAGCATTCGTATCGCGTCAAATATTTGATGGACAATTGTGAAGTGGCCGTTGGACTGGAAGATGCCGCCACCCTGTTCGCGGCATTGGGCGACGACGAGTTGTCGCGGGAAGCCAGATGCCGGGCGGAAGGCTGCCGCAGGGGAATCGCGGCGATGTACAGCCCGGCGCGGGCAGCCTACGCGATGTACGACCGCACCTATCCCGCCTGGCGCAAGTGGTACCCGGACGTGACCTCCCAGGCGTTTCCGATCGTGTACGGACTGGCCGGCCCCGATGCAGCCTATGGCCTGTACGAGCGCATCACGGCCGCCTTTCCCCACTACGACAGCTTTCAGACGGGCGACCTGTACCCCTGGATGGTCATGGGAGAATGCGCCAGACGGATGGGAGACGTGCGCAGGGTGGAGCGCATGCTGCAGACAGCGGCTGATCTGTACATACGAGGACCGCGCCGGCCCTACTGGCTCATTCACGAAACGGGCCGTTTTCTCGAGCTGATGCTGGCCGCCGGTTCATCCGCCGCCTAGTCACGCCTGTTTTTCTTCCGCCTGACGCGGGGCTGGGTACCGTGCTGCACCACCAGGAACGGCACCAATTCGCCCCGCTCCCAGAAAAAGGGGAGCGGAGAGATGGGCACGGGCCCTTTGGACGCGAAGTCATGCGCGAGCCGTGCCAGCAGTTGGGCGCCGGTCTCGCCGTGCAGATCGGCCACGATCAACACGTCCTGATGGGGAACAGCCACGCCGAGGGCATCCCCTGTCCTGCTGCGCTCCATCTCCTCCAGCATGGATGTGAGCAGCACGCGGCTGGCGGCGTACCCGTCGCGCGGACTGATGAAATGAATGCGGTTGGGTCCCACCTGCTCCGTCTTGATGGGAACGGGCAGTCCCTCCAGATTGGCCATCGCGCGGCGGTGCAGCATCTCCTCCGACCAGCCCGCTTCCGCCAATGCCTCCCGTTCAATCAGGGTATACCCCTCGCCGTGGTCTAAGGCGTACAGGATCGCCGTCTCCTCCGTATGCGAACGAAACACCCACCGGTCGGGGTTCTCCCGAAGCAGCGAGGCATGCCGCAGCACGGGATAAATCCGGCTTTCCCGTCCCGCCAAGGAACGGTCCGCCGTCTGCCCGCGAACGGCGGCGAGCACCCGGGAGACAAACGCGTAAAGAGCCGTCCGCCGCTCGTCCGGCTTCTCCTCCACGCGGCGATAGAGCGGTTCCAACGGGATGTCGGGCACGACGGGCGTGCCGTCCGCTCGCCGTTTGACCCGCAGGCCGTCCTCCTCCGCTTCGCAGTACAGCTCGTCCGGCAGTTCCCTGCCGATCAGTTCGACGACCCGCCGCTTCAGCGATTGGCGCACGGTGTTTGACATGAAGATTCCCCCTCTTTTGTCGTTTCTCACTCCCACGGCGGCCGGTCGTCCGGATCGGAGACGGTCGGAGCTGCCTCGCAGGAACGGCTGCGTTCCTCGATCTCGCTTACGATCTCGTGCAGACTCTTGGGCTTGGCGAATTCCACCGGCGAGACGCCCCGCTCAAACTGCAGCGCGTCTCCTTCCAGCAGCACCACGTACCGGCCGTTAGCCTTGGCGATGTGCAGGTTGATCCCGTAGTCGGCCAAAAGCGCCCGCACCTGCATGTGGTCCAGCTTGAATTTCAGCTCCGCTTCCGGCTGCCGTTCGGTAATGATCTGTGTAGCTTCCATCACCGTGTCGTGCTCCCATTTCTCGGCCAGCTCCCGCTTGGGGCTGGCGGCAATCAGTTCGATCTCCTCTTCCGCCCGCAGCCGCTCTTCCGTCGCCTCGGGGTAGACGTATTCGATGTGCTGGCGGGCCAGCGACAGCACTTCTTCGGAGACGAGCTGGGTCAGCGTTTGCGGATATTCGATGAAACGCATAAATTCTTCAAAGTACCGGGCGTGGGAAAATTGATGGATCTTCACGTGGTACGGATCGTTCATCCCCTGCTCGACCATGTGCGGGTACATCAGCGACTTCATGTTTTTCGCGCTGATCGCCATGTTGACGTTGGCGATCAGGCTGTGCTCGTCGGTGATGATGGCCGTTTTCTGTTCAAAGTCGCATTTGAGTATGAACACGTACCGATCGTCCAGCGGTTCCAGCCGTGTGCGGACGACCAGAAGAACCCCGCCCCGCACCTGGGAAGTGCGCAGATACGACTGAACCAGCTCCTGACAAGGCTCCCTGCTCTCCCCCGGCGTCTCCGCGGCCAAGAGCCGCTGCAGCAGCGCGTAATTGGGGTTGGACTCCAGCGGATGCCCCTCCTCCAGCACAAACCGGCCCAGCTTGGTCGGGCTGGCGTCGCTCTTCGGGTTCGGCTCCGCCTTGCGCTTGGCGATCCGGGCAAACTCCCCGTCCAAAAAGGGGCGCAGCTCGCTTTTCTGATATTCATCCCCGGACAAGAACCGGCTCATCCGGACGTGTTTGGCGCTTCCCTCTCCTTCCGGTTGTTCGATCAAAAAAAACGACAGCCAATCGATGACAAAATTCATCCGTTCCTCGCTCCTGTCCCATATCTGAACGACATGATTATAGCAAAGCCGGAAAAAACGGTCAGGCGTTTTTCCGAAAATGGTATCATGGAGACAGGAGGGACACTTCATGTGGAAACAGCTATGCGCATGGTGGAACCGCGCCGTGCGCGACAGACCGTACAAGCCCGGCGCTCTGGTCGGCGGCTACCGGATCGAAGAGGTGCTGGGCATGGGCAGCTACGGAATCGCCTACCGGGCCGTCCATATCCCGTCCGGCCGGGTTGTGGTGCTCAAACAGGTGAAGCCCAGTCTGCGCCGCTCCCCCAAAGGGGAAGCGATGCAGCACTACGAACAGCGGGTGCTGGCCGCCCTCTCCCATCCGCAGATGCCGCGCTGGCTGGAGTCGTTTCGGCACCGGAACGATTCGTTCCTGGTGATGACATACATCGCCGGGCCGACGCTGGAAGACCTGCTGTTCGAGGAGGGGGCCGCGCTCGGCGAGTTGGAGGCGGCCCGGTTGATACGGCAGGTGGAGCCGGCCAGCGACCTGTATGCCCTCGGCCATTTTTTCCTGTTTCTGCTTTACTCCGGGTACGAAGCAGACGAGAACCAGCCGGAGCGCAGTTGGGAAGAAGAGCTGTTGCTCTCACCGGAGATACGGGGGATGATCCGCCGCCTGCTGCAGATCGACCCGGCATACGGCAGCGTCGAGGAGTGGCTCGCCGATCTGAATGCGTACCTGAACGCGAAAAAAGAGCAGTCCAATCGATGATGTACACCGATTGCGCCTGCTCTTTTCGCTTACTCCCGAATCGGCTCCTCGTTGGCCGCTTCCATCTGCCGTTTCAGTTCCCCCGCTTCCCGGCGCAGCGTTTGTCGCTCGCTTTTGGAGAGGCGCTCGCCGCCGACGGGGCCGTTTACCAGCAGGTCTTCTTCATCCAATCGATCGTTGCGCATGGGAACCTCCTGTGGACATCAGTAGGGTGATTCTTCTCCTACTTTGTTCCAAAGCGTCCTTTCTTATGTACCCGGCCGCCGTTCTTCGGCCGGCGCAGATCGGCGGGATCGACCAGCGCGCCGTACGACATCGCTTTTTCCGCGATGGACAAACCGGTCTGCTTGGCAAACTTGCGGACGATAAACAATTCCTGCGGCGTGACAATGGAAAAGACCAGACCCGCCCGGCCCATCCGGCCGGTGCGGCCGCTTCGATGGATGTAGGTATCGACGTCGGAAGCGGGATCGTAATGAACGATGCATTCCACGCCCGGGATATCAAGGCCGCGAGCGGCCACGTCCGTAGTGATCAGGACGGGAAAAGCACCGTCGCGGAACTGCTGCAGGGTGTGGGCCCGCTCTTCCTTGCTGGCGTCGCGGTGCAGCAAACGGCACGGCAGGTGGTGATACGCGAGCTTGGCGGTGATCTCCTCCACCTTGTCGATCTGATTGACAAACACGATCGACGCGCGGGCGTTGACGAGACGCAGCAGCCGGCGCAGCGTGTCCGCCTTTTTGCGGGGATCGCTGACCAGGTACATGTGCGCCACACCTGCCGCGTTCTCCGGCGCCGCCGATCGGATCACGACCGGATCGGCAGCCAGCGCCGAGGCAAGCTGCACCACGCTTTCCGGCAAGGTCGCGGAGAAAAACAGCCGCTGCGTGTCCCGCAACGTCCGTTTCAACACTTCCTGAACCGGCCGCAAAAAGCCTTCGTCCAGAAGGCGGTCGGCTTCGTCCACCACCGCGGCCTTTACGGTGTGCACCTTTACTTTCCGCTGCTCGATCAGCTCCAGCAGACGTCCCGGTGTGGCGGCAATCAGCGCCGGCCGCTTTTTCAGCCGCTCCACCTGCCGCTTCACGTCGACGCCGCCGATAATCGGCACCACGGCTGCCCCTTTTTTCGCGAGCAGCGGCTCCGCCTCTCTGGCAATCTGCATCACCAATTCGTGAGTCGGAGCCAGAACCAGCACCTGCAGCTCCTTGCTGTCCGCTTCCACCCGGTCGATCAGCGGCAGCAGGTAGGCCAGCGTTTTCCCCGTTCCCGTCGGCGATTCCACCAGGGCGTTTCGGCCGCTTTGGACGACGGGGATCGCATCCTGCTGCACGGGCGTGGGCCGCTTCATATTCCGTTCTTCAAGCGCCTCCAACAGCGGTGCGCTCAGCTTGAAATCAGCAAACGTGGTACTCACAACAATCCTCCTGGCAAGACATGATCATGGGTAAGCTTACCACAAATGGCTGCCAAGTGAAACCGCCAAACGGAATGCCTCAACGCGCGGGTCCCGAACAAGCGTACATCCATCTGATCCATCCGGCAGGAAGCCGCCTCCTGCCGTCAGCGGTTGTTGGAATCGAGCCGGGTTTCCCGTTTTTCCATTTTGTCGTGCCGGTCTTTCTCGCTGTGCTGGTTGTGCGTCCCGGGCGGATGATCCATGTACGCTTCCACCTGTTTTTGAAATTCCTTGTCATATCCGCGCATGCGGCTCACCTCCTGCAGATAGTCTGTCCGCGAACGTTCCCGCTGTCCCCTGAAACTTTTTTCCCGTCCAATCGTCAAACTTATACGACAAATATAAACATGGATGTGGGGAAGAGCACTTATGACCACCTTGTCACGTACCTTGACGCAGAAGCGAAGGCAGCGGCGCAGCCGACGGTGGAGCTGGTTCAGGCGGTTGGCGGCTGCCTGCGCGTTCACGTTTGCCACCCTTGCCCTGGGCGGCTTCCTCTTTCTCTTCGGCACGGAGACGGGCGAAGAGCTGCGGGAATGGGCAGCCGGCACGCTGCTGACGACGCAGCACGACTACTGGGCGCCGTACACGTTTTTGCCCGACGACAAACTGGAAGAGCTGAAAAGACAGATTCGCAATCCCGTCGTCATCAACTCGGAAGCGGACACGGCGAAGCAGCCGGACGCCCGGCCGGTCGACGTCTCCGCGCCGGAAAAGCCGAGGGACCTGATCGAGATCGAGGAGATCGACGAAACGCGCGGCAGTTATTACTTCAAAGGCAAACTGATGTACATCAGCGATCCCAACCGCGTCCATCTGGTCGTCACCACGCGCAAAGACCGGGGCGATCTCCTCGACGAGTTCGCCAAGAAGTACAACGCCATTGGGATCGTCAACGCCAGCGGGTTTTCCGACCCGGACGGCTACGGCAGGGGAACCAAAGCGTACGGCGTGGTGATCAAGGACGGCAGGATCCTGCAGGGATACAACCCCAAGAGCGGGGAAACGGCCCTAGGCATCACCTATGACGGCAGGCTGGTGACCGGCAATTACTCCGCCCAGGAGTTGGTGAACATGGGCGTTCGGGATGCGATGAGTTTCCGGCCGCAGCTCATCGTCAACGGCAAAAACCTGTTTGCGGACAAGCCCGCCAAAAGCTGGGGGATTCAACCGCGCACCGCCGTCGGTCAAAAAGCGGACGGCACCATCGCGTTCCTGGTCATCGACGGACGGCAGCCCGGCCACTCCATCGGCGCCAGCATGAACGACGTGGCGGAAATCCTGGCATCTCGGGGCGTCGTCAACGCGATGGCGATGGACGGCGGTTCCAGTTCGATGATGCTGTACAACGGGGAAGCCATCACCAGGACGTCCTGCCCGTACGAACGCGGCCGCTATTTGCCCAATGCATGGGCCGTCTACTAACGAATATCGCCAAGGAGGGGAAACATGCTGTACCATTTCAGCGAGGATCCGACCATTGCCCGGTTTGACCCCCGCCCCCATCCGTCGCATCCCGCCCTGCCGCCGGCGGTCTGGGCCATCGACCGGGAGCGGGCGCCGATGTACTTCTTCCCGCGCGACTGTCCGCGCATTGCGTTCTACCGGCTCCCCGAGACCACGTCCGAAGACGCGGACCGTTTTCTCGGACACACCACGGCCCGAATGGTGATCGCCACCGAGAACGGCTGGTACGGACGGATCAGGCAGGCCAAGCTCTACGTCTACCACCTGCCGCCTGAGCCGTTCACTTGTTGGGAGCCGGGAGCCGGCTACTACATCGCCCACGAATCGATTGAACCGCTGAAGGTGGAGCCGATGGGCGACCTGATCGAGCGCCTGACCGCAGAAGACGTGGAGCTCAGACTAATGCCCTCGCTTTGGCCGCTGCACGATGCGCTGCTCGCCTCCTCGCTTCACTTTTCGATGATCCGGATGCGCAATGCATCCCGGTAGGCTCCGACGGCCTCGCTCAATCAAAAACAGGCAGCCCGCTCACCAAAGTGTCGGGCTGCCTGTTTGTTTGCCTTTCTTACCATTTTATCGCGGTCCTGGCCTGCACCTGGCTCCACTCTTCCACGTTCCACACCTGGGTCACCCAGTCTTCGTAAAAGTCCGGTTCGTGGCAGACCAGCAGCACGGTTCCCTTGAAGGCCTGCAAGGCGCGTTTCAGTTCGTCCTTGGCCGCCACGTCGAGGTGGTTGGTCGGCTCGTCAAAGACCAGCCAGTTGCTTTCCCGCTGGAGCAGCTTGCAGAGCCGTACCTTGGCCTGTTCACCCCCGGAGAGAGCCGTCATGGGGCGGTTGATGTGCTCGTTTTTCAAACCGCAGCGGGCCAGAGCACCCCGCACTTCATGGTTGTTGAGATGAGGGAACTCGTTCCACACCTCGTCCAAGGCGGTGACCGGCTTCGGCTTTACTTCCTGCTCGAAGTAGGCCGGCTGCAGGAAGTCACCCTGCTCCAGTTTGCCCCCGAGCGGCGGGATCAGGCCGAGCACCGTTTTCAGCAGGGTGGATTTCCCCACCCCGTTCATGCCGACGACCGCCACCTTTTCCCCTCGTTCCAGGGCGACCGTCAGCTTGGGCAGCAGCGGACGGGTGTAGCCGATCTCCAGTTCTTCCGCCGTGAAGACGAAGCGGCTGCTCGCCCGCGCTTCCTTGAAAACAAACGTCGGCTTGGCCGCCGTCTCCGGCTTCTCGATGCGCTCGATCTTGTCCAACTGCTTCTGCCTGCTCTTCGCCCGGCCGGAGGTGGAGGCGCGCGCCTTGTTGCGGGCGATGAAGTCCTCCATCTTCGCAATTTCCTCCTGCTGCTTCTCGTAGGCGTCCAGGTGCTGGCTGCGCTTCATCTCCGCCTGGGCGAGGAACGACTCGTAGTTGCCCGTGTAGCGGGTGAGCTTCGCAAACTCCAGGTGGTAAATCACGTTGACGACGTCGTTCATGAACCCGGTGTCGTGCGAGATCAGGATAAACGCGTAAGGATACGCTTTCAGGTAGCCTTTCAGCCAGGTGATGTGCTCATCGTCCAGATAGTTGGTCGGCTCGTCCAGAAGCAGCACGGTCGGCTGTTCCAGGAGCAGCTTCGCCAGGAGCACCTTGGTCCGCTGACCGCCGGACAGAGCGGCGACGTCCCGATCCAGACCAATCGCGGACAAACCCAGGGCGTTGGCGATTTCCTCCACTTTGGCGTCAATCAGGTAAAATCCGCTCGACTCCAGCCGATCCTGAATCTCGCCCATGCGCTCCAGCAGCTCTTCCAGCTCCTCCGGTGAAGCCTCCGCCATCCGCTCCCCGATCGCCACCAGTTCCGCCTCTTCCTGAAGCAGCGGCAAAAAGGCTTCCTTGAGCACGTCCCGAATGGTCTTGCCCGGTGTCAGCTTGGTATGCTGGTCGAGGTACCCGTAGCGGACCCTGGGCATCCACTCGATCCGTCCGGCGTCCGGAATCAATTGGCCGGTCAGCAGGGCCATCATCGTGGACTTCCCCGTTCCGTTCGCGCCTACCAGGCCCACCCGTTCTCCCGGCTGCAGCCGAAACGACACGTCGCGAAACAGCGTGCGTTCGGCGAAGCCGTGGCTCACATTTTCTACGATTAAAACGCTCATGATTTCCTCCTGTTTGTCGACTCCATTCGTACCTGTTCAAAAAAGGCGGGCTTGTACCGGCTGGCGTAACTCTCTCCGGCCATGATCAGCTCGTCCAGCCGCAGGCGCAGATCCTGCAGCGTGATGCCCTCCATCGCCGTGTTCAGAATAACCGCGCGCGCCATTTGACGCAGGCGGTTCACATCGTCTTCCAGCGCTTTGCCCAGCACCTTGCCGCTGTGGACGATCTCCGAGCGGTGGTTGTAGGACCGTTTCACAAACTGGGCCACCCGCTCCCGTTCGGCAAACGTGTCCCCGAAGTAATAGGCCATGCGCAGACGCAGCTTGTACGTGATCTCTCCCTTTTTGCCGTCGGGCACAAACAGCGACTCCAGCGCAATCCACAAGTCCAGCAGTTGGTCCTCCAGACTCTTTTTCTCCAGGGAGAGGGCGTAGCGGCGAACGGCGAGCTGAGGCAGGGCCGGCTTGTCCCAGATGAGGGACAGAAAGATTTCCTCGGTCCGCTCGTCAAAGCGAAACTTCTTCCCGTCAATGGAACGCTTCAGATAGGTGATCCCGAACACCGGCGGCTGGGCCGTGATGACGTACGGGATGGAGCAGATGCCGTCCAGCGTCGCCAGGTTCAGCTTTTGTTCGATTTCTTCGATCCAGGCCTGATCCTGCCTTACTTTCAAATCGGGGTACTCGGCGAACAAAAACAGGCTGTCCACCCCTACTTTGCGGTCAAACAGCAGACGGCTCTCGTCCATTTGATTTTTAAGAAAACGGGAGGCCAGCTTGTACAGTTTTTCCTCTCCCGACAACAGCACAAACGACTGGGGCAGATCAATGCGCACCGGTCTGGACGTCGTCGAGTTAAAGACCGGCGCAATCAGATACGGCATGGGCATGTCTCCTTTCCGGCTCTGGACAGGTGCGTCCGGCTGACGGGCAGTCCGGCTCCGACCCAAAGATTACATAATACTTATTATGTCATTCATTTGCTGTCTCCGACATGCTTCCTTCTAGAATACCAGCAATTCCTATGGTTCGTCATCCTTCGTTTCCGGCATGCTATACGGGAAGGAGATGATACCATGGAAAAGGATCGCGTGCGCGACGAAAATCCCCACCAAACGTACAACAACACCTACGAACCCATGGAACAGACCGGCGAGCCGCTGCCCGGCTCCAAACAGGTAAAGCAGGCGAATCACTCGCGCCAGGTCAAAACGAGGGAAGGCTGATCCGCTGCGCCTTCCTGTTTTTTACAACCAAATGATTGAATTGTCCCACAAGGATGAACTATGATGATTACAGTATCCTTGATGGAGGTCAACCAATCATGATTCTGATTCCGCTTTCGGGCCACAGCCCTCTTCCGCACAAAATCAGCTACAGTGTTTCTCCCTTGTACGAGTTGGCGGCAAGCCTCCACGCACTGGCTCAGGAAACGCCCGACCCGCGTCTGGCCGACTGGGCCGCAGACATACTGGCCGGCTTTCGTGCCGCCCGGATCCAATCAGACTGGGAATACTTTCGTCCGATGTTTACCCTCGCCATCCCCGACGCGTTCGATCCGCTGCAAACCAGAGGCGTGATGGCCGTTGACGATCAATACGACTACTTCTTCACGCTGTCCGAGGAAGCGTTTGCGAACAGCCTGCGGCCGATGCTGGACGCGTGGGAGAAAACCGGTGAGGATGTTCCGCTCGCGGCCGACCTGCAGGAGGACCCCGCGTTTGTCAAAGGGCGCTTCAACCTGTTTATCTCCACGTACTGGCAGCTTTTTTTCGCCCCGCAGTGGGAGGCGTTGGCGCCCCGGTTTGTACGGGAGGCGGAACGGATCCATCTGTCGCTGCGCTCGCTGGATGAGATCACGGCCTATTTGCGGACGATCGCTCCCCGCTTCCGCTACGATGCCGAGCAGGAGCAGCTCGTCTGGGAAAACGGCGCTCCCGACGCTCAACATGTTCAGCAGTTGGTCCTCTACCCCAGCCATTTTTACAACGGCGCTGCGTCCCTCGCCAAAAAAGGGGCCAGCGCTCACCTGCTCTATCATTTCGAACAATGCAAAACGCCCTGTTAAGGGCGTTTTGCGTATTGCAGCATGTGCGCAACGATTAACCGATCCAGTTGTTGACTCATCTTTACAATCTCAGGGTCGTTAAAATTGTAACCGGCATCCTTGGCTGCGCGTTCCAGTTGCTGCCGCAGATCATCAATCATCTTCTGCGTAATGTTCATGCTGCCAGACCCCCACCCGACTCGATCAACCACTATTTTACATTATTTGATAATGCGTGGAAAGAGGAGAATGTCCGCGGGAGCGGTCGCGCCAAAAAAAGGAAGCCCTGCATCCGCTGGAGATGCAGGGCTTTCGCTTTCGTGCGTTTACTTGTTCAGCACGTGAATCGGATGGCCCAGGGCCAGTTCCGCAGCTTCCATCGTCACTTCGCCCAGGGTCGGGTGAGCGTGAATGGTGAGCTCGATGTCTTCCAGCGTCGCTCCCATCTCGATGGCGAGGCCGATTTCGGCGATGATGTTGGACGCTTCCGGTCCGACAATCTGGGCGCCCAGCACCAGATTGGTGCCTTTTTCGGCGATCAGTTTCACGAAGCCTTCACCGGCATTGACAGACAGCGCGCGGCCGTTCGCGGCAAACGGGAAGCGGCCCGCCACGTAGTCGATGCCCTGTTCCTTGGCTTCTCTTTCGCTGATCCCGACGCTGGCGATCTCCGGATCGGAGAAGACGACAGCGGGGATGGCCTTGTAGTCCACTTCAGACGGACGGCCGGCAATCGCTTCCGCAGCCACTTTGCCTTCGTAGGAAGCCTTGTGGGCCAGAGCCGGACCGGCGACGATGTCCCCGATCGCGTAGACGTTGGGGATATTGGTGCGGCCCTGTTTGTCCACCACGATGTAGCCGCGGTCGGTCAGGTTCATGCCGATATCGCGTACGCCCAGTTCGTCCGTGTTGGGACGGCGGCCGACGGTTACCAGCACGTATTCTGCATCAAACTGCTTCTGCTCCCCTTTTACTTCCGCTGTGACGATCACGCCGTCTTCTTTTTCCTCCATGCCTTGAGCGAGCGCTTTGACATTGATGTCCACGCCCAGCTTTTTCAGCTTGCGTTCTACCAGGCGGGTCATCTCCGGCTCGAATCCCGGCAGGATCTGGTCAGAGCCTTCCAAAATGGTTACCTTGGTACCAAACTTGGCAAAGACAGTACCCAGCTCAATCCCGATGTAGCCCCCGCCGATCACGACCAGGCTCTTCGGAATTTCCGTCAGGGACAGGGCTTCCGTCGAGGAGAGCACGCGCTTGCCAAACGGGAACGCCGGCAGTTCGATCGGACGGGAACCCGTGGCGATGATGCAGTGGTTAAAGCGGTAGCGGTTCACGTCGTAGCCGTGGAAGACCCGCACTTCGTTTTCGCTGACAAACAGCGCTTCGCCGGGGATTACCTGAATCTTGTTGCCCTTGAACAGCGAGGCGACGCCGCCGGTCAACTGCTTGACGATGCCGTTTTTCCACTCTTGGACTTTGGCGAAGTCCACTTTTACGTTTTCCATGGTGATGCCCATGTTCGCCGTGTGCTGGGCCTGCTCATACGTGTGAGCCGCGTGAATCATCGCTTTGGACGGAATGCAGCCGACGTTGAGGCACACGCCGCCCAGGTCGGCTTTCTCCACCACGGCGACGGATTTGCCCAGTTGGGCAGCGCGAATGGCCGCCACATAGCCGCCGGGACCGGCGCCGATGACGAGAACGTCCACTTCTGTGGTAAATTCACCTACTACCATCGTTCTTATCCCTCCATGACGAGCAGCGTCGGGTTTTCCAGGAGCTGCTTCACGTAGTTGACGAAACGCTGCGCCGGTTCGCCGTCAATCAGGCGGTGGTCAAAGCTGAGCGACAGGGACAGCACTTGGCCGACCACGATTTCGCCGTTTTTCACTACCGGTTTTTCGCTGATGCGGCCTACGCCGAGAATGGCGACTTCCGGGTAGTTGATGATCGGCGTGAAGAACATGCCGCCCGCGGAACCGATGTTGGTGATGCTGAAGGTGGAGCCTTTCAGCTCGTCTGCCGTCGCCTTGCGTTCGCGCGCCTTCTTCGCCAGTTCGCCGATCTCGCCGGCGATTTCAAAGATGGATTTGCGGTCTGCCGCTTTGACAACCGGCACCACCAGACCGTCATCGGTGGAAGTGGCAATGCCGATGTTATAGTACTTTTTGTAGACGATCTCTTGTTTTTCGTCGTCGATGGAGGCGTTCAGTTCCGGGAACTTTTTCAGTCCGGCCACGACCGCCTTGACGATGAACGGCAGATAGGTCAGCTTTACGCCGCGCTCTTCCGCCAGCGGTTTTGCTTCCTTGCGCATTGCCACCAGGTCGGTGACGTCCACTTCGTCGAAAATGGTAACGTGCGGAGCCGTGTACGCCGATTTGACCATCGCTTTGGCAATGGCTTTACGGATGCCTTTGAGCGGAACGCGCTCCTCCACTTCGCCCGCTTGTGCGGTGTAGTGTACGGTCGGTGCCGCAGCCGCCTGCTGTACGCCGGTCGGCGCTTGCGCTGCAGGTGCAGCCGCTTCGGCCTGTGCTTGGGCAGCTTGAGCTTGTGCCGGTGCTGCCGCGCCGCCTGCGAGGAAGCGGTCTACGTCTTCGCGCGTGATGCGGCCCAATTTGCCGGTACCCGGCACCAGCGCGAGCTGAACGCCTTTTTCACGCGCGTATTTGCGCACGGACGGAGTCGCCAGCACGTGCTTGCGGTCTACAGGTGCCGCTGTTGCCGTCGCCTGCGCCAGCGGCGTGTCCAGCGGCTGGTTGGCGTTGGCGCTCACTTGGGAGCCGATGTCGCAGCCCGGCTCCATTTTGTCTTCTTTCCCCGTCTCAGCAGCCGGGGCTTCTCCATAACCGTGATCCGGCAGGTTGGGCAGTTCGCCTTCCACCTCAAATTCGATCAGCGGATCGCCGACGACGGAAACGGTGCCCTCGGTCACTTTCAGTTCCAGCACTTTTCCTTTCACCGGAGACGGCACTTCCACGACCGCCTTGTCATTTTGCACTTCCATGATCACTTGGTCTTCTTCAACGGTATCCCCCGGCTTCACGTGCCATTTGACGATTTCGCCTTCATGGATGCCCTCGCCAAGCTCCGGGAGTCTGAATGTAAAACGACTCACGTTATCTCCTCCTTAAATAAACGCTCCGACGTAATGGCGCACAGATGTGCCTAAAGAAGGCGGAAAGCTGATCTTTCCGCCACATGTGCAGTTCAATCGTTAAAAGTCGAGAACTTGCGTCAGGCCGTCCACGACGCGTTTTACATCAGGCAGCCAGATGTCTTCTGCCTGCGCGAACGGGTACACCGTATCCGGGGCAGCCACGCGAAGCACCGGCGCTTCCAGGTGCAGGATGGCGCGTTCGTTGATTTGAGCGATGATTTCGGCAGCCACGCCGGAGGTTTTTTGCGCTTCCTGCACGACGATGGCCCGGTTGGTCTTCTTCACGGATTCCACAATGGTGTCGATGTCGATCGGATTGATGGTGCGCAGGTCGATCACTTCCACTTTCGCGCCGCGCGCCTTCTCGATCTCTTCCGCCGCTTTCAGGCTGGTATGAACCATGGCGCCATAGGTGATGATGGTAACGTCGCTGCCTTCCTTCACCACGTTGGCCTTGCCCAGCGGGATGGTGTACTCGCCCTCCGGCACCTCCTGACGGAAAGAGCGGTACAGTTTCATGTGCTCCAGGAACACGACCGGGTCGTTGTCGCGGATCGCGGAGATCAACAGCCCTTTTGCATCGTACGGGTTGGACGGGATGACCACTTTCACGCCGGGCGTCTGCAGAATCAGGCCTTCCAGCGAGTCAGCGTGCAGCTCCGGAGTTTTCACGCCGCCGCCAAACGGGGAGCGGAACGTCACCGGGCTGTGGTAGCGCCCGCCAGAACGGTAGCGCATCCGGGAAGCCTGGGACGCGATCGCGTCAAAGGTTTCAAACACAAAGCCAAAGAACTGGATTTCCGCAACCGGACGGAAGCCGTTGACGGCCAGACCCACGGCCAGACCGCCGATACCGGACTCCGCCAGCGGCGTGTCAAACACGCGATGTTCGCCGAACTCGGCTTGCAGACCTTCCGTCGCGCGGAAGACCCCACCGTTTTTCCCCACGTCTTCCCCGAAGACGAGAACGGTTTCGTCGCGCTTCAATTCACAGCGCAATGCATCCGTGATGGCTTGAATCATAGTCATTTGTGCCATGGCTTACTTCGACTCCTTCGCCAGATATTCTGCCTTTTGCTCTTCCAGCGCCGGCGGCAGTGTTTCAAACATGACGTCGATCAGTTCGCTCACTTTCATCTTCGGCGTTTCGTCCGCTTTCTTGATGGCGTCGGCAACCGCCTGCTTCGCTTCTTCAATGACTGCTTCTTCGTCTTTTTCGCTCCACAGCCCTTTGCTTTCCAGGAACTTGCGGAAGCGGATCAGCGGGTCTTTTTGCTCCCATTCGTTTTGCTCTTCGCCGGTGCGGTAACGGGTCGGGTCGTCGCCGGCCATGGTGTGCGGACCGTAGCGGTAGGTGAGCGCCTCGATCAGGGTAGCGCCCTCCCCGTTGATACCGCGCTGTTTCGCTTCCTGCACCACGTGGTACACGGCCAGAACGTCCATGCCGTCTACACGCGCGCTGGCGATGCCGGCCGCTTTCGCTTTGATCGCGATGTTCTCGGCTGCGGTTTGTTTCTCAAACGGAACGGAGATGGCGTAGCCGTTGTTTTGCGAGAAGAAGATCACCGGCAGTTTGTAGACGCCGGCAAAGTTCATGCCTTCGTAGAAGTCGCCCTGGGAGGTGGCGCCGTCACCGAAGTAGGTGATGGCCACGCGCTTTTCGCCGCGCAGCTTGTAGCCCATGGCGACGCCGGCAGCCTGGGTACATTGGGCCGCGATGATGATCTGCGGCATCAGCACATTGACGCCTTCCGGAATGCGGCCGCCCTCAATGTGGCCGCGGGAGTACAGGAACGCCTTGTGCAGCGGGTAGCCGTGCCACACCATTTGCGGGATGTCGCGGTAGCTCGGCAGGATGAAGTCTTCTTTGGACAGTGCCGCTTCCGAACCGATCATGGACGCTTCCTGACCGGCCACCGGAGCGTAGAAGCCGAGACGGCCCTGACGGTTGAGGCTGATGGCGCGCTGGTCCCACACGCGGGTAAAGACCATTTTGCGCATCAGTTCGCGCAGTTCATCGTCGGAGAGCTTGGGCATCAGGTCAGGACGAACAACCGTACCGTCCGGAGCAAGGATTTGCAGCGGGGTGTTGTTGCCTGTTTGTTCAACAGCAGTGTTTACACTCATCACTTTCACCTCGTCACTGGTATCGTGGAAAATTAGACAGCCCTCGCTGGCAGCGGCGGAACCGGAGCCGCGCTCGTGCAGAGAGGGAAAACTGCCTAAAAAACAATGAGGAAATTTCACTTGTGCTGAAAGTGCTTACAAACACGTTCGCACACCCTGTTATATCTCAGTTCAAATATCTGTTCAACGTGTTATAGTATTGATATTACAGGGTTTATTTCCTTGCTGTTATCATTTACTATAAAATCTGTATCAGTTTTTTTCAAGGCTAAGTTGGGAAATTCCTGCACTTGGGAGGCGGATCGCCATGTCCGACTATGTAAAACGTACCATTGTCAAAGAAGAAGTGCCCAGTCTTCACGTGGACACTCCCCGTTCCGTCAAGGTGTACCTTCCGCCCGGATACAACGAACTGCTCTCGTATCCGGTCGTCTACTGCCAGGACGGCAACGATTTTTTTACCATGGGCCGGATTGCCACCATCGCCAACCAACTGATTCTGGATGAAGGGGTGGAACCGTTTCTCATCGTCGGCGTTTCCGTGGAACGAAGCAAACGGACGAGTGAATACTCCCCCGTCGGTTCGCGCCATGACGGATACAAACGCTTCTTTACAGACGAACTGCTCCCCTACATCGAGGAGCGTTATCCGGTGCGCCGCGATCCGAAATCCCGCGTCTTGGCGGGCGACTCGCTGGGGGGAACGGTCTCCCTGCACATCGCGCTGGACCGTCCCGATCTGTTTACACGCGTGCTGTCCCTCTCCGGCGCCTTTTTCCAGCCGACCCTGGATCGGATCGCACAGGAATCCACCCTCTCCTGGCTGGACATCTGGATGGTGGTCGGTCTGGAGGAAACGGCTGTGGAGACGCATATCGGCACGTTTGATTTCGTGGAGTGGAACCGCGCCGCCCGGCAGGCGCTCACGGACAAACAGGCTGCCGTCTCTTACCGCGAAAAGCCGGGCAGTCACGTATGGGGGCTGTGGCAAAAGGAACTGCCGGACGGTCTGCGCCACTTTTTTCCCGCCCTGCCGCTGTGAAAACCCGCGTCACGGGCCCTCAATACAATCCGTTGATCTCCCGAATCTCCGCGTACGGGTAGTAGCTGCCATCCGTCAGGTATACTCCCTGATGGGTGGCCTTTTCAATCTCGCCCGCCACCTGTCTGGCGTCGCTCAGCACAATGTTGACGATCCTGCTTTCGTCCCGCTGCATCTGATGCTGCACCAACTGGCGCTGTTTGGCGGAAATCATCGGCATCCCTCTTTCTTTTCCCTATTGTTGGATACCTATAGTATTGCTCGCTTCGGGCGATTTACTCCCCGAACGCGGCCGCCCTGCTCCCTCACGATTCCCTGTTGACGGATATATTCAACACTGTTATACTTTTTAACGTTCATTTTACTTTACTCAATTAAATAATTAAACAAGTAAAATGGTAAAACCTTATGTGGAAGCGGGCGCGGCACTGTTCTGCGGCGTGCCTCCCCGCTTGTCCGGTTGTGTTCGGCCGGAACCCCGCCTTTACGGATGGGCTGACATCAAGGTATGACTTCATGACATGTGGAGGGATTCCAATGAGTTCGCAAAAATGGGGCTTCTGGCTGCTGACCGCCTTCGTGGTGGGAAACATGGTCGGATCCGGCATTTTCATGCTGCCCAATACGCTGGTGCAAGCGTCCAGTCCGCTGGCTGTGCTGCTCGCCTGGCTGCTGACCGGGTTTGGCGTGCTGATGATCGCGCTCGTCTTTGGCAACCTGTCCGTCCGCCGGCCCGATTTGACCGCCGGCCCGCAGAGCTACGCCCGCGCCATGTTTGATAATCCGCGCGCCGGAAAGATCGCCGGTTTCAGCATGGTCTGGGGGTACTGGGTGGCAAACTGGGCGGGCAATGTCGCCGTCATCACCACGTTTGCCGGGTATCTGTCCGCGTTTTTTCCGATCATGCAGGACAAAACCGTCCTGTTCTCGCTCTTTTCCTTTCAGGTGGAAAAAGGAAAGCTCACGACGTTTCTCGTCTGCACCGCGCTGCTGTGGGGCTTCCACACCTTGTTGGTGCGGGGGCTGAACGGCGCAGGCAAGCTGAACTTCCTGTCTACGGCCACCAAGGTGCTGGGATTTGTGCTGTTTATCGGCGTCTGCCTGTTTGCCTTCAATGCGGCCAACATGGGCGATTTCTACACCCCGATCACGGATGACCAGGGCGTGATTCACGGGCTGCCCAGCCAGGTGAACATGGCGATGCTGGCTACGCTGTGGGCCTTCATCGGGATTGAGTCGGCTGTCGTCCTCTCCGGACGTGCCCGCTCCCAACGCGACGTGCGGTCGGCCACGATCGCCGGGCTGCTGATTTCGCTCGTCCTGTACATGGGCATCACGTTCCTGACGATGGGGGTCCTGCCGCTCGAACAACTGCGAGAGTCGGACAAGCCGCTGGTGGACGCCTTGTCCCAAGTGATCGGCAGCACCGGCGGGACGGTCATGGCCGTGCTGGCCATCGTTTCGCTCATCGGCAGCACCATCGGTTGGCTCCTGATCGGGTCGGAGCCGCCGTTTCAAGCGGCCCGCGCCGGCATGTTCCCCGCTTCGTTCGCCAAGGTAAACGCCAGCGGAAGTCCGGTTCGCTCGCTGACCGTTACGAACCTCATGTCGCAGTTGTTCATTTTTTCGACGATTTCCGGCACGATTGCCGAAGCGTACCACTTTGTCATCACGGTGGCGACGCTGGCCATCCTCCTGCCCTACCTGGCTTCCGCCGTGTTCCAGCTCAAGCTGGTGGCTGTCGGCGAGACGTATGAACGGCAGCCGGGCGCCCGCCTCTTTGACGGCGTGGTGGCCGTGCTGGCTGCGCTGTTCTCGCTCTGGGTGATCAAGACGGGGACGGCCGACATGAAAACGCTGCTGTTCGGACTGGCTCTCTACGCGGTCGGGCTACTGCTCTATCCGGTGATGACGCCGCGACAGACGGCGGCAGCCGCCCCTTCGCCGCAGGCAGACTCCGAACGCAATTAAATGTAAATAAAAAAAGGAAAAGGCATGTCCATGCGGTGGTATTATCCCCTCAAGGTAGACAGTAAAAAAAGAGTTCATGATATCATGGACTCATTACTGTTGACCGGAGGGGATTTTTCATGCCACCAAAGAAGGGACAGGTCTTTACTCGTTATAGCGAGGATACGAAGAAAGAGGCTCTTCGCTTGCGTTTGGAAGAGCAGTGGAGCTATCAGGAGATAAGAGAAAAGCTGGGAATTAAAAGTGATGCACAGATCATCAGTTGGGTACGTAAGCACCAGAGCGGAGAATCGTTTGAGGATTATCGTGGGCGTTGGAATAAGAAACACTTCAGTAGCCTTGAAGAGGAAAACGCCTATTTGAAAGCGCAGGTCGAATACCTAAAAAAGCTCAATCCGAATCTGCATGGGGAGGGAAGTTGGATCAGCAAGCCCGGTTTAGGACCATCGAAAAAATGAATCACAAGTATCCCATCATCATGCTGTGCAAGATTGCCGAAGTATCGCGGTCGGGTTATTACAAATGGAAAGCTGCCCGGGAATCTCGTAAAACCCGTATCGAGCAGGATACGAATGTAAAAGAGCACATCCTTGCTATTCATCGACTGCGACCTTATTTCGGCTACAAACGTATGCGTACGGCTTTACACAAAGAAGGGGTTTTGGTTAACCACAAAAAGGTGCGTAGGCTGATGCGTGAGCTGGGAATTCGTTCAGTTATCCGCAAGAAACGGCCATTTGCAGGTCGCAAACCATCCGTAGTCTTTCCGAATGTCCTCAACCGTGAATTTACAGCAGAAACCATTTTGAAGAAATTTGTGACTGACATTACCTATATTCGAATTGGTCATGATTTTGTCTATTTGTCGGTTATTTTAGACCTTTGTAACAAGGAAGTCGTAGCATGGGAGCTATCCGCGCGTAACGATCTCCAGCTCGTATTGGACACCGTAAAGCAACTGAACGCCAAAAACGCTATTCTCCATTCCGACCAAGGATTTCAATACACAACCAAATCGTACAGGGATCTACTCGAGGAGAAAGAACTTATGGGAAGCCATTCAAGACGCGGGAATTGCTTTGACAACGCATGTATCGAGTCGTTCTTTTCCCATCTGAAAACGGAAAAGCTTTACCTGGCGAAGCCAGATAGTGAAGCTGCGGCACGTAAATGTGTTGCTGAATATATCGACTACTATAACAATGAACGCTTCCAGAAAAAACTCGGCGACCTCTCCCCGGTTGAATATCGAGAAGCGATCGCCGCTTAGGTGATTCCTCTTTTTTTACTGTCTACTTGACGGGGCTATGACCACGGGGCATGCCTTTTTCTTTCCGGAATCGTCCATCGTCTCCATTTCCCAGCCGACGTCATGGACCACGAACAACGTGGAACATGCAAAAAACGCCTCCCGCTTCCGGGAGACGTGTAGCTCTCTTGTGATGGCGGATGGGGTGGGATTTGAACCCACGAGACGGCTCAACACCGCCTACACGATTTCCAATCGTGCTCCTTCGGCCACTCGGACACCCATCCATTTTTCGTGACGAGTGATAGTATACACCGTTTTTTTCGGCAAATCAATAGGGAAAATCGGCTCCAGACGAAAAAAACGTGCAGCGCGATGGACGCATGCTGCACGTTTCTGCCGTTACGCCGTCAAGACCGATTCGATGATCTCCAGCGTCTTGAGGATGTCTTGGTCGCCGATATGGCGGTGGGTGGTGAAGCGGACCACGTATTCGTCAAAATCGACGGCCCGCACGCCCCGTTCATCGAGGCGGGCCAAAAACTGCCCGGCGGTCAGTCCGGCCGATTCCGTGCGGACCAGGACGATGTTGGTCTCCACCGGCTCCACGTGCAGGCCGAGCTTGCGCAGCCCATCCGCCAGCATGCGTGCCCGGGCGTGGTCCTCCTGGAGCCGCTCCGTCATTTCCGTCAACGCGAGTATCCCGGGCGCGGCGAGGTAGCCCGCCTGCCGCAGGCCGCCGCCCAGCTTTTTGCGCCACCAGCGGGCCTCTTCGATGAATGCCCGATCGCCGGCCAGAATGGAACCGACGGGGGCGCTCAGTCCCTTGGACAAACAGACGGTGACTGAGTCGGTATGGCGGGTAAACTCCGTCACATCCCGTCTCAACGCAACGGCTGCGTTGAACAGGCGGGCTCCGTCGAGGTGAACGGCTGCCCCGTGTCGTTTGGCTGTTTCGTACACGGCCTCCATCTGTTCCGGCGCAACCACGGCGCCGCCAGCCCGGTTGTGCGTATTTTCCATGCACACCAGCCTGGTTCGCGGAAAGTGAATGTCGGCACCGCGGATGGCACGGGCCACGTCGGCCGCCTGCAGCGCGCCGCGAACCCCCGCCAGCGTCCGCGTCTGCACGCCGGCCAGCGCCGCAACCGCTCCCCCTTCGTAGTAAAAGATGTGGGAATTGGCCTCCATAATCACTTCGTCCCCGCTGACGCAGTGGGTCAGCACCGCCACCTGGTTTCCCTGGGTGCCGCTGGTGACGAACAGCGCCGCTTCCTTCCCCAGTCGTTCTGCGGCGATGCTCTCCAGCCTGTTGACGGTCGGGTCCTCCCCGTACACGTCGTCTCCCACTTCCGCCTCCGCCATCGCGCGAATCATCGCTTCCGTCGGTTTGGTCACCGTGTCGCTTCGCAAATCAATGGTCATGCAGATTCCTCTCCTCTCTTCCTTCCATTTTAACACTTTGCGCATTGCACATCGATTTTCCTGTTTGGTAAGATGGAGAGGACACTTTTTTAATAGTAAGGAGACTGCCCCGCATGAATGTAAAAATCACCCGCAACGCCGCGAAGCAACTGAAAGCCGTGCTGGACCAGGAAGAAGACAAGGAGCTGAAACTGCGCGTCTACGTCACGCATAAGCACAGCGACCACGCCCACTACGGCCTGGCGCTGGACAAGCCCGGTGCCGACGACGCGGTCGTCTCCACCGACAAGGAGATCGACGTGATCGTCAGCAAGGACGAGCCTCTGCTGGACGGCGTGGTCATTGACTACCTGTACCTGCCGGAAGAAGGCTACGTCATCACCAATCCGTCCAAAGGCAATCACGGGGATCACTGATTCCAATGAAAAAGCTCTCTGCGCGACATCCTTCGCAGAGAGCTTCTTTCTTTTTTTGAACAAAGCGTCCTCTATGATCTTCCGTACAACAACTCGTCGGGAACATCCCGCAGCAGCGGGGTCATCCGCCCCGCTTCGTGCAGCATCAACAGCCGGTGAACGGGACGGGTCATCGCCACGTACAGCAGCTTGGCGTCCCACTCGCTGTCCGTGTATCGCTCCACATCCAGCAGGATCACCGCGTCAAACTGCAGCCCTTTGGTCAAATACGCCGGCATGACCGTCACGCCGCCGGGGAACCGGCTGTCTTTGGAGCCGAGCAGGACCAGCTCGCTGATCGCGCCGCGCAGCGCCTTGTACGCCTGTTTGCTCTCTTCGGCCGTCCTGGCGACGATGGCGACGGTCTGAAAGCCTTCTTCCTGCAGCTCCCGGACGAGCCGCGCCGTTTGTTCCCACTTTTCGGCCGGAGCCGCGTACGACAGCATCTTCGGCTTTTCCCCGTGCCGCAGCACCGGCTTGGCCATCACCGACTCGGGCAGGCGAATCCTGCGCAGCACCTCGTTGGCGCAGCGCATGATCTCAATCGTGGAACGATAGCTTTGCGCCAGCGTGTAGTACGCGGCGGCAGGCTGGCCGAAGACGCCGCCCGTCAATTCGTCCCACGACTGCAGGCCCCGGTAGGCGTGGATGCCCTGCGCGATGTCGCCCACCACGGTCAAGGACTGGCGCTTCGTCACCAGGGCGATCACGGCGATCTCCAAGGCGCTGAGATCCTGCGCCTCGTCCACCACCGTATGGTCGAACTGCTCCGCCTGTTCGAGCCCGTCCACCAGATGGCGCAGGTACAACAGCGGCGCCACGTCTTCCGGCTCGATCCGCTCTTCGGCAAACAGCACCGCCGACGATCGGCAGACGTCCGCAATCACGCTATCCTCCACGTCATCCGGCGCCAGGCGTCTGAGCAGCGTCTCATCCGTGATCAGCTTCCGGTACGCCGCAAAGACATCCACCTGCGGGAAGGACGACAAGTACTTCTCCAGGATCTGTTCCATCATCCGCTCAAACTTTGTCAGTCCCTGTTTGTCCAGATCGATCCGCATCGTTCGCAGATGGGCAAACAGTTGTTTGTTCATCTCCTGCTTCAGATGCTTGCGCAGCGCCTCGAGACGCTTTCGATAGGGCAGGTGGCCGAATGAGCCGGTAAACAGTTCCCGGATCGTCTCCCCGCTGATGGAAAAGACCTGTTGGGTCCGGCTGTAGACAAAGCTCAGCTTTTTAAAAGGGATGTCCGTCTCCGCCAGGTAGCGCAGATAGCTGTCCAAGGCGGCCTTGCAGGCGAGTGAGCCTTTGAACCGCAGGCGGTTTTGCGTCATCTCCCGTTCCCGCCGGTCCTGTCCTTCCTCGAAAAACAGGCGCAGCAGCTTCTGCGGGTCGGTGATGCGCCAGCCTTTGGGCAGAAGCGGCTTGACCAGCTTGGCCGCCCAGTCCAGAAACGTGGCCTGCTGGACGTCATCCACACCCAGTTCCGGAAGCACGTCCGATATGTAAGTGAGAAACAGGCGGTTCGGCGCAAACACCATGAATTTTTTCGACATCATCGAGTCCTGGTAGTTGTAAATCAGGTAGGAGAGGCGGTGCAGCGCGATAGTGGTCTTCCCGCTCCCGGCCACCCCTTGGACGACGATGGGACGGTCTTTGTCCGCCCGAATGATGTCGTTTTGTTCGGCCTGGATGGTCGCCACGATGTCCTTCAGCCGGCTGTCGTTTGTCTGGTTCAGATTGGCGGCGAGAAACTCATCGATAAACCCTTCCTGGAGAAATTCGTCGGGATGGCCCATTTCCCGGTGGATCGTCTCCTTGACCGCCCCGTCGTAGATTCCGGTAATCTTCCCCTTTTCGATGGCAAAGTTCCGCTTCAGGCGAACTTCTCCGCGGACGATGCCCTTGTCGGTCCGGTAGAAGGCGTCCTTGCTCTCGCCGCTGTAGTAGAGGCCGGCAATCGGAGCGCGCCAGTCCACGACCAGCGCATCAAACGTATCGCTCCGGACGATCCCGCGCTTGCCGATATAGACGATGTCCAGCTCGTACGTCTCGTCCTTGAGAAAGTCCACCCGGCCGAAGTACGGTTTGTCCTTCCCTTGGTCTTCCAGATACCGCAGTTCCTTGGCCTTTTTGTAAGCGACCACCTGCTTCACGTAGTCGTCGGTCACTTCCCGAACTTCTTCGCGCAGCATCTCGATCTCCCGTTCGATGGCGGACACCGTTTCATCCAGCCGTTTTTGTTCCCGTTCGTAATCCGGATGCCGAATCGTCACGTCCATCCTCCTTTCGCTTCGAACGCGGCTGGCTCAGCCCACATGCCGGCCCAGCCAGACCCCGGCTCCGCAGGCCAACAGGCCAATGCCTGCGCTGAGCAGCACATACGCCAATCCGCGTCCGATGTTCCCGTCTCCGAAAAAGGTGACCACCTCCAGAGAAAAGGTGGAAAAGGTCGTAAAGCCGCCCAACAGCCCGGTGGTGAAGAGCAGGTACAGCTCCGGTGAGAGAAACCCCCGCTCCTTTCCCCAGGCGTATAAGAGCCCGATGCAAAACGAACCCACAACGTTGGCCGCCCACGTACCTGCCGGCCAGCCCGGCTGGTTCATCACCAAGCCCAATCCGTACCGCATGATTGATCCCACGGCGCCGCCCACTGCGACAACCAGCCACGACATGCGCATTCCTCCCTGTTCGGCCCATATCGTCGTAGAAAAAGACATCCAAGCGTCATGCGTGGATGCCTTCCTGTGCCAGTACACGTTATCTTAATGTTTGGGACCGTTGTCTTCAAGATCTTCCACATAGCGGATCGATTCCAGGTTGGCCCGCAGGGACGCCTTGACAGCATCGATGTACTTGCGCCGCAGCGCCTGCTGCTCCTGTTTTTCTTCGTCGGTCAGGCCCTCTTCGCGGGATTTCTTGGCCAACTCGTTGATCCGTTTGATTTCCGCGTCGGTTACCACAGCCTCTCCCCCTACTCTCGGTAATGCCGCTCTATTATAACACATCGGCGGCACAACGCAAACGAAAGGAAAACTTGGGCCTGCTCCGCTGCCTGCGCTGCCGTCTACTCTCCGACGGGAACAGCCAGGCGCTGTCCGGGGTAAATGTTGGAGTTGTCCAGCCGGTTCATCTTTTTGATCGCGTACACCAGTTCACGCACTTCCATGCCGGCTTCGTCCTGGTACTGGACGGCAATTTTCCACAAGCTGTCCCCCGGCTGAACCGTCACTTCCTTCACGGGAACGACCGACGCCGACTCGGATGCGAACACAAGTTCTGTCAAGAAGTAAAAAAAGAGAGAGAATACCACGAAAAACACCAATGCTTGACCGCGTGTCACACCGATGCGGCTGCGGCGCTCCGGTTTTTTGGCAAAGCGGTTGTGTGCGGAAATTGCATGCATGATACCATCCCCCTGCAAACATACGTTCTATCGTCTTGTTCTCATCATAATGCGAACATGTGTTTTGTGTCAAGTTGAAATCGAACTTATGTTTGTCGAACGCAAGATCCCATGGTATAATATAGAAAACATGTTCGAGAAAACAGGGGTGTGGTCCATGTCCAAGCTATCCAATAGACAACAAGCCATTATCGACTTCATTCGCAAGGAAGTCCGCGACAAGGGGTATCCTCCGTCCGTTCGGGAAATCGGCGAGGCCGTCGGGCTGGCCTCCAGCTCCACCGTCCACGGTCACCTGGCCCGGCTGGAAAAGAAGGGGCTGATCCGGCGCGATCCCACCAAGCCGCGCGCGATTGAGCTGTTGACCGATGGCGACCGCTACCAGGAGGACTTCGAAGAATCCGTCGTTCGTGTGCCCGTCATCGGGAAGGTAACGGCAGGGCAGCCGATTACGGCGGTGGAACACGTCGAGGATTACTTTCCCCTGCCGGAGCACATCGTCACCTCGGACAAGGTGTACATGCTCCGCGTGTCGGGCGACAGCATGATCGAGGCGGGCATCCTCGACGGCGACTACGTCATCGTGCGCCAGCAAAACGTGGCCAACAACGGCGACATCGTCGTGGCCATGACCGATGAGGACGAAGCCACCGTCAAGCGCTTCTTCAAGGAAAAAAACCACTTCCGCCTGCAGCCGGAAAACTCCACGATGGAACCGATCATTCTGGACTCGGTCACGATTCTGGGGAAAGTGATCGGGGTGTACCGGTTGATTCACTAGCAAAAGGAGGAGCCCGTATCTTTCCCGACCGTAGGCGAAAGATACGGGCTCCTTTCTGTGTATCGTCGCGGTCAGACCGGAACGATCCGGGGCAGGGGTTGCATCCCGCTGCCCATTCGATTCACGGGCCTACAAGGCGGCGATGAAGAACCAAATGATCATCACGATTTGCAGGACGACCTTGACGACCGCGCTGCCGAGAAATCCGACAAGCGATCCCACGCCCGCCTTAACCGCCCGCTCGAGCGGTTGGTTGGAGACGAACAGCTCCACCAGCACCACAAACAGGAACGGCAGGATCAGCATCCCGAACGGCGGAAACAGGAAAATCCCGAGAAAAATGCCGACCGCCGCGGCAATCGACGACCACTTGGAACCGCCGTACCGCTTCACGAAGTACATATTGGTCAGCAAATCGGCTCCGTACAGCAGCACGCTCAGCACCGCCATCCCCCACCAGAACGACGCCGGCAGCCCGGCTCCCGGTTCGGCGAGGACAAAGTGGTACAGCAGGAACCCTGCCCACAGCAATATCGTATCCGGCAAAACCGGCAGAAAAATACCGGCGATGCTTGCGACAAACAACGCCACGATGACGATCCACAGCAGTATCTCCATCGGGTACACTCCTTTCTGTAAGGATATACGGATCAGGGCGCCATCCGTTGCATCATTCTTTTCATCCTTGTCCACATTGTTGCCTGATCAGCCCCGTCCGAACCCCGGCGGTACGGGCGGACGGCGCTGACAGAATCCAATTACGACGGCCGGGGGCATGACCGCGTCCTGTTTGTCAAAACGCTTCCCCCGCAGGAGGAAGACTGAGGTGAACAACTGGCACGACCTCACGTATCTGCAAGCGGGAACCCCCCGACAGCGCGCCGCCTGGGAGGCCATCCACCGCTTGGGCATCATGGAGCGGCTTCAGGCATACCAGCCGGTGCTGGCGGGAACGATTCCGCTGGACATCGACGTGGCGGACAGCGATCTGGACGTGATCTGCTGCGCGAGCGATTTGGACGCATTCGATCGCTTCGTTCGCGATGCGTTTGGCCGGCAGGACGGCTTTTCCCAGCAACGCTGTGACGTCAACGGCGTGCCGTCCAGCGTCACTTCCTTTTGGCACGGCGGATTTGCGTTCGAACTGTTCGCCCAGCCCGTACCCGCCGATCGGCAAAACGCCTACCGCCACATGGTGATGGAGGCCCGCCTGCTGGCCCTCTCCGGCGAACAGGCCAGAGAGGGTATCCGGGAGCTGAAGCGGAACGGAATGAAAACGGAGCCTGCGTTCGCCCGCTATTTCGGCATTCCCGGCGACGATCCCTATCAAGCCCTGCTGGAGTGGGAACGGTTCAGCGACGCGGAGCTGGCGGAACTCATACAAAAAAGAACCTGATGACGTCATCCGTCACCAGGTTCTTTTTTCGTTGTATGCCGATCAATAGGTGGTCATGTACTGTTCGCGCTCCCAATCGTGGACGCGGGTGCGGAACATATCCCATTCGATTTCTTTCGCCTCGATGAAGTGGATCAGGGCATGCTCGCCCAGCGCTTCGCAGATGACCGGATCGGCCTTCAGGCACTCGATCGCTTCCTTCAAGGTAGCCGGCAGGCTTTCGATGCCGGCAGCTTCGCGCTCTTCCTCGGTCATCACGTAGATGTTGCGATCCACCGCTGCGGGCAGCTCCATTTTGTTCTTGATGCCGTTCAGCCCTGCTTTCAGCATGACGGCGAGGGCCAGGTACGGGTTGGCAGCCGGGTCCGGGTTGCGCACTTCGATCCGCGTGCTCAAACCGCGGGAAGCCGGGATGCGTACCAGCGGCGAACGGTTTTTCGCCGACCAGGCCACGTAGCACGGCGCTTCATAGCCGGGCACCAGACGCTTGTAGGAGTTCACCAGCGGATTGGTGATGGCCGCAAATCCGCGGGCATGGTGCAGGATGCCGGCCAGGTAGTGTTTGGCCGTCTGGCTCAGGCCCAGCGGGTCGGATTCGTCGTAGAACGCATTTTCGCTGCCGCGGAAGAGAGATTGGTGAGCGTGCATGCCGGAACCGTTTACGCCAAACAGCGGCTTGGGCATGAACGTCGCGTGCAGACCGTGCTGACGGGCAATGGTCTTGACCACCAGTTTGAAGGTGACGATTTGGTCAGCCGCCTGCAGCGCGTCGGCGTACTTGAAGTCAATCTCGTGCTGGCCGGGCGCTACCTCATGGTGGGACGCTTCAATTTCGAAGCCCATTTTTTCCAGGGTGAGGACGATGTCGCGGCGACAGTTTTCGCCGAGGTCGAGCGGCGCGAAGTCAAAGTACCCGCCCTGGTCGTTCAGATCGAGCGTCGGCTCCCCTTTCTCGTCAATCTTGAACAGGAAGAACTCCGGTTCCGGACCGACGTTGAAAGCGGTGAAGCCCATCTCTTGCGCTTCCTTCAGCGCACGCTTCAGGATGTAGCGCGGATCCCCTTCAAACGGGGTGCCGTCCGGCATGTAGACGTCGCAGATCAGACGGGCCACTTTGCCGTGCTCGGTGCCCCACGGGAAGACTACCCATGTATCCAGGTCCGGCACAAGGTACATGTCGGATTCCTCGATGCGCACGAAGCCCTCGATGGACGAACCGTCGAACATCATTTTGTTGTCCAGCGCCTTGGGCAGTTGGGAGAGCGGAATCTCCACGTTTTTGATGACCCCCATCAGGTCGGTAAACTGCAGGCGGATGTACCTGACATCCTCCTCTTGGGCCAGACGCATAATGTCTTCCTTGGTGTACTTGCTCACGATCTCTCCTCCTATCGCTTACGTTGTCTTGTATTAGTGGAAGAAGCGGGAAAGCTCTCCACGTATCAACGCATTCTCGCCGTGGCGAGCAGCGTTGTTGAACAAAATTTGCTGCTTCAGAAGCTGATGCAGTTCCTTTTCGGACATTTCCTTCCGCTTGACCTCGGACGTGGCGGTGATCTCCGTTTTTTCCGGGGCGGGCTGCTGAAGCTGCAGCACCTGCTTGATGCCGGCGATGTTGAGTCCTTTTTCGATCAGCGCCTTGATTTCCAGCAAGCGATCGACGTCGTTAAAGGAGAAGAGTCGCTGCTTCCCTTCCGTTCGTGCCGGCTGGATCAGTCCGTTTTGCTCGTAATAACGGATCTGCCGCGCGGTCAGATCGGTCAGCTTCATGACGATCCCGATCGGGAAGAGAGCCATGTTCCGACGAATGTCATCACTCATGACGTGTCCCTCCTCTTCTCTTCGCAAATTCCTTGGTTGTATTGTAAGGCTTTTCAAGAATCCTGTCAATGGATGTGAGAAAAGATTACACAAAATGATGCATGTACAAGCCAGCAAAAGCGAAAAGACGGGAAGCGTCTCTCGCGACGCTTCCCGCTTTTTGGGCACCCGTTTTTTGGGTAATCGGTTCGTTTACGCGGTCTACGCGGTCGGAAGTTCCAGCAGCCCTTTTTCCAACAGGAGGTCCAGCGCGGTCAGGATGCCGACCTTGACGTGGGAGTAGGTCAAGCCGCCCTGCACGAAGCCCAGGTACGGCGGACGGATCGGACCGTCGGCGGAAAACTCGATGCTCGCCCCCTGGATGAATGTACCGGCCGCCATGATGACCGGATCGGCGTAGCCGGGCATTTCACTCGGATAGGGGGTGACGTGGGAATCGACCGGCGCTGCCTTCTGGATTCCCTGGCAAAACGCGATCAGGCGCTCCGCCGAGCCGAATTCAACTGATTGAATCAGGTCGGTGCGCGGCTCGTGCCACAGCGGGTTGGTCCGGAAGCCCAGCCGCTCCAACAGCGCGGAGGAGAAGATCGCCCCTTTGAGCGCTTCGCCCACCACGTGGGGAGCGAGGAAAAAGCCCTGGTACATTTCCAGCAGGGAGTACAGCGACGCCCCTCCTTCCGCGCCGATGCCGGGCGCGGCCATCCGGTAGGACGCGAGCTTCACCAGGTCCTTTCTGCCGACGATGTATCCGCCGGTCTTGACCAGGCCGCCGCCCGGGTTTTTGATCAGCGAACCGGCCATGATGTCCGCGCCCACCTGCAGCGGCTCCCGCTCCTCGGTAAATTCGCCGTAGCAGTTGTCCACGAAGACGATCAGTTCCGGATTCCGCTCTTTGACAAAGCGGATCATCTCTTCCAGTTTGGCGATGGTAAACGACGGGCGGTCAGCGTATCCACGCGACCGCTGAATGCCGATCACCCTCGTCTTCGGGGTGATCGCCTCGGCCACCGCGGGGAAGTCAATCTCGCCCTCCGGCGTCAGCGGCACGTAACGGTACCCGATGCCGTAATCCTTCAGTGAGCCCTGCCCCTCGCCGCGCACGCCCACCACTTCTTCCAGCGTGTCGTACGGCTTGCCGGTGATGTACAGCAGTTCGTCGCCGGGGCGGAGCAGGCCGAACAGGCAGATCGCGATGGCGTGCGTGCCGGAGATGATGTGCGGCCGAACCAGTGCCGCCTCCCCGCCAAACACGTCCGCGTAAATCGCCTCCAGCGTCGAACGGCCCGCGTCGTCGTAGCCGTACCCCGTCGACGGGGCAAAGTGAAACTCGTTTACTTCATGCTTCTGAAAAGAACGGAGCACCTTCAACTGATTGTAGTCGACCAGGGCGGCAATCTCCTGATGCCGCCCGGCAATCATCGCTTCCACTTCCTGCACGATCGGGCGCAGCCGTTCTCCATGGGTGAATAATGAAAACATCGTCGTTCCTACCAACTCTCTTCTGCAATCTCTGGCTTGTCCAGGAGGAATGGGACGACTTTCCCGTAGATGGGATGGTCCCGGTTGATGCGTACGGTAATCAGATAAGCGGCATCCGCTTCGTCAAACGCCTGCTCCATCTCGACGCCTTCGCGGTGCAGCAGCGACACGATGTCCCCGCGCTCCACCGGCACTTTCAGCGTGATCCGGTCGAAGGAAGCGTAGACGTACGATTCGATGCGCTCCAACAGCCGCTTCAGGTCGTCGTCCCGCAGCGCGGAGATGAGAATGGCATCGTCCACCGGCGGCAGGTACGTGCCCTCGCGGATCAAATCCGCCTTGTTGAACACCACGAGCTGCGGGATGTCGTCCGCCTTCAGCTCGCGCAGGATGCGCTCCACCACTTCCATGTGGATTTCCAGGTCGGGATGGTGGCTGTCCACCACGTGCAGGATCAGATCGGCTTCCTGGACGCCTTCCAGCGTGGAGCGGAAAGCCGCCACCAGCGTTGTCGGCAAATCCTGGATAAACCCGACGGTATCGGTGAGAAGCACGTCCATGCCGCTTGGCAGGGAAAGCTGCCGCGTCGTCGGGTCGAGGGTGGCAAACAGTTTGTCTTCCTGCAGGGTGTCCGCGGAGGTCAGCCGGTTTAACAGGGTGGATTTGCCGGCGTTGGTGTAGCCGACCAGCGCAATTTGATAGACGCTGTTTTTCTTGCGCCGCTCCCGGTGAAGCTGGCGGGTGCGCACGATGTCGGCCAACTGCTGTTTCAGCTCGCTGATTCGCCGCCTGATGTGACGGCGGTCGCTCTCCAGCTTGGTCTCCCCGGGCCCCCGCGTGCCGATCCCGCCGCCCAGGCGGGAGAGCTGCCTGCCCTGTCCCGCCAGGCGCGGCAGCAGGTAATTGTACTGGGCCAGTTCCACCTGGATCTTGCCCTCCCGGGACTGCGCCCGTCCGGCGAAGATGTCCAGGATCAACTGGGTGCGGTCGATCACCTTGCAGTCGAACGCCGTGTCCAGGTTGCGGGTCTGGCTGGGCGACAGCTCGTCGTTGAAGATGACCAGATCCACGTCCAGCTCCCGGGCGCGGTGGGCGATCTCCTGAATCTTGCCGCTGCCCAGATACCAGGCGGGATCGATGCGCTCGCGGTTTTGCGTGACCACGTCGAGCACTTCGACGCCGGCCGTCCGCGCCAGCTCGTGCAGCTCCTCCATCGAGAGACGTGCCCGCTCCGCATCGCGATTATCCAAAAAACAGCCGACCAGGATGGCTGTTTCGACACGTTTGATCACATCGTCCACGAATTCACGTCCTTTCCCACCCTATCATACCACAATTCGTCCGGGATGTTAGGAAGCGGACCAGACAAAATCCTCCGGCTGCAGCGTCATCACGTCATCGCGCGTCGGTTCCGGCACGGCCAAGAGCCGCACTGCCTGTTTGCGGATGGCCTGTTCAATGGCATTTCGAACGTAGCGGGCATTGCTGAAATTGACTTCAAACACGTCGTGGCGCTTGCGCATCAGATGCTGTCGCAACTTTTCCTTGGCGGAGGGGGACAGCCGGTATTCCTTTCCCTCCACCATCGACTCGGCAATGCTGATCAGTTCGTCTACCGTGTAGTCGGCAAACCGCAGTTGAATGGGAAAGCGGGAAGGCAAACCGGGATTCAGCTCCAGAAACGCGTCCATTTCATCGGTATAGCCGGCCAGAATGCAGACAAAATCGTTGCCGTGGTCCTCCAGCGCTTTTGTCAGACAATCGATCGCTTCCTTGCCAAAATCCTTTTCTCCGCCGCGCGCCAGGGAGTACGCTTCGTCGATGAACAGAATGCCGCCGAGCGCCTTTTTGATGAGGTCGCGCGTCTTTTGCGCGGTATGGCCGATAAATTCGCCGACCAGATCGGCCCGCTCCACCTCGATCAGGTGTCCCTTGCTCAAAATGCCCATTTCGCGAAAGAGTTTGCCAAACAATCGGGCGACCGTCGTCTTTCCGGTGCCCGGATTTCCTTTGAACACCATGTGGTATACCTGCTTCTCCAGCTTCAGGTTGTGCTTTTCCCGCTCCTTGTTCAACCTGAGCAGCGCGTGGATCTCGTACATCAGCTTTTTGGCTTCACGCAAACCGATCAGCCGCTCCAGCTCGTCGAAGGCAGCGGCCACATTGCCGGGGGCGGTGGTACGTACCGTGTCGGCCAGCGTTTCCGGACGTTTGACCTTTTCCGGCCGGCGAAACACCACCTGGATGCGGTGCGGAGCCTTGTCTGCCATCGAATCAGCCGGCGGTTGATTGCCCGACGGTTTCACCAGCGATCACCTGCCTCATGGTCATACCTTAGTATACTCATGGGGCTGGCAAACCTGCCCATTTTTTTCTACAGGGCCGGGTACCTGTTGTGGGCACCTGCCGGACCAAACCGGTCGAACAGCCACGACATGACGAGCAGACCGGCCATGCAGCCGGACAGAAACGGCACGATGCCGCCCAGCAGACGCGCCATCGGCCATGCGCCGCCAGCGCTCCATCCCCACGCGGCGCCCGCGAGCAGGCCGCAGCCTCCCACGCCCAGCCAATACAGCCATTTTGTCCGGGCCGGAAGACTTCTCCCGCCGCCACCTGCAGCCGCTCCCCGACGCGCCGCCAGCCAGAGTGTCAGCACAATCAGCGACAAGCCGGTGAGCGTACTGCCGTGCTGCAGCATCTTGTAGACGGGAACGTCCAAGCCCATCCACGGCACCGGGACCCGCTGTTGAAGAAGCGGAAGGCGGCTGACCATGAACGCCCCCTGATGGGTAAACGCGTCCCAGACGATATGGGTGAGGCTGCCGATCACCGCCGAATCGGAAAAGACCAGCCCATCACGCAGCGAGCCGATGCCCCAGGGCTTGGCCGCAGCGTACCCCAATCCCCGGTCAAACGGGGCGGGCAGGCAGGCGACCAGGGGGCGCTTGGCGATTCGGTGAAAGAGAACGGCCAGCAGCAAAGCGACGGGCAGATCAAACACAATCAGGCCAAGCAGGGAATGGCTGACTGTGCTGTACGGCCTCAGCCGGAAAAAGTATTCAAAATCGGGAGCCATGCTGCCGAAGACCAGCGCGGTAAAGGACAGCCAGCGAACGCGCCAAAAGGGCAAAACGATCGCCGGGTGGGCGAACGTGAACGGCAAGGACCTCACTCTCCATAATATATGTTATGTAAACAAATAGACTGATTCGACCAGTCTCCTGCTTTTGCTTTTTTTCCGCGTGCCGGAACCCACAAATCCTGTCCCCGACAGTGAAAAAGCCCGGATGGCTAAGATCCCGGCTTCGTTGGTGTGACGCTATGCTTGCTGATTGTTTTCTTGGGACATGAGCGACACGGGACGCTGCGGCGTAAACGTGGAAATGGCATGCTTGTAAACAAGCTGCTGTTTTCCTTCGCTGTCGATCACGATGGTAAAGTTGTCAAACGCTTTGATGTAGCCGCGCAGTTGAAAACCGTTTACCAGGTAGATGGTGACAGCGATGTTCTCCTTCCGCAAGTGGTTCAGGAACGTATCTTGAATGTTGATCGACTGTTTCATGTTCATTACCCCCTAAAAGGACTTGTATGTTATATATTCGGCAATCGATGAAACTTTCCTGCCAATATCTGCTTGATTGTTTGCACGATCTTCGGGCGCTCGGCGGGATCGGTCAGATCGAACCACTGCACCTCCGACATGCGCCGAAACCAGGACATCTGGCGCTTGGCAAAATGGCGGGTCCGCTGCTTGATGTCGTTGACCGCCTTCTCCAGCGTAATCTCTCCGTACAAATACGGAATCAGTTCCTTGTAGCCCAGGCCCTGCATCGACGTAAGCGCCGAGCCGTAGCCTTGATCCAACAGACGGCGCACCTCTTCCACCAGACCGGCTTCCAGCATCTTGTCCACGCGCTGGTTGATGCGCTCGTACAGCACTTGCCGATCCATCGTCAATCCGATCATCAGCAAATCGTACGGGGAATGCTCGGCCCGATGTTGAAAATCGGACATTTTGGTGCCGGTCAATTCATAGATTTCCAAGGCGCGAATCACCCGTTTCACATCGTTGGGGTGAAGCCGTTCCGCTGTCAGCGGATCGATCGCGGCGAGCCGCCGGTGAAGCGCCTCCACTCCCTCCGTCTCGGCCAGGCGCTGCAGCCTGCTGCGCAGCTCCGGATCCTGCTCCGCCTGGGCGAATCGAAAGCGATGGGTGACCGACTCGATGTAGAGACCGGTGCCGCCGACGATAAACGGCAGCTTCCCGCGCGCGTTGATCTCGGTGATCAGCCGGGTCGCCGCTTCCTGAAACAGCGCCACGGAGTACTCTTCATCCGGATCGATGATGTCGATCAGGTGGTGCGGCACGCGCGCCCGCTCTTCCGGCGTCGCCTTGGCCGTCCCGATATCCATGCCGCGGTAGACCTGCATGGAATCGCCGGAAATGATCTCGCCGTCAAACTGTTCGGCCAGCTCGAGGCTCAACTCCGTCTTGCCCACGGCGGTCGGGCCGACGATCACGACCAGTTTTTCTTTTGGTGGCAAAGTCACTCCCCTCCATCTGTCTCTTTATAGCTGTACACGACCTGGTGGCCGCGCGTGCGAAACGGGGTAAACCCGAACCGCTCGTACAGCCGTCCCGCCTTGCCTTCCTTCAGGACGACGCGCCGTTTGGCAACTCTGAGCGCCTCCTCCACCGCCTCTGCGTCCAGCGGAGCCATGTTGGCGTGCTCGCGGATGCCGGCAATCCCGGTGGAGTCGTGCACCGTCCGCACAAACATCGGGTCGAAGTAGACCACGTCAAACGAGCGGTCCGGCAGGCCTTTCAGGATGTCGAGATGGTGCCCGTGCCGCACTTCGATCCGGCCCATGGCCTCGCGCAGCGCCTCCGAGTCGGTCGGATAGTGACGCAACCCGTCTGCGACCAGAATCGCGATGCGCTTTTCCGACTCGATCCCGACGACCCGGCCGGTTCGGCCGACAGCGTGGGCAAAAACGATCGCGTCGGCGCCGAGGCCGAGCGTGGCGTCCAGCACGCGGTCTCCTGGGTGAATTTGGCAAGCGGCAAGCATAGTATCAGTATCACCGCGCTCCAGGCGCTTTATACGAAAGGCGGCCGTGTTCGGATGAAAAAAGAACGGTTTCTTCCCTTCCGCTTCCAGGCGGGCCCCTTTGGCGGTGACGATCAGCACTTCCGCCTCTCCGTAGCGCCGGCGCAGCTCCTCAATCGAACTGCCGCCCCGCTCGACGACCGGCAGTCCAAACTGCGCAGCCAGTTCGGCCGCGTGGCGGCGCGTCTCCTCGCTGGGTTCCAGTCCGGTGGTAATCAGCATCTACATCACCCGTTTGAACATTTTCTCCAGATCGTAGCTGGAGAAGTGGATGACGATCGGCCGCCCGTGCGGACACGTAAACGGACTGGTCGTTTCGCGGAGCTGGTTCAGCAGGCTTTCCATCTCCGCATGGGTCAGATAGCGGTTGGCCTTGATCGCCGCCTTGCAGGACATCATGATCGCGGCCTTCTCGCGCATCGCCCGTATGTCCACCTGAGCCGCCTCGCCCGTCTCCAGCACAAACTGGATCAGCTCTTCGATCACTTCCAGCTCGCTTCCCTCCGGAAACCAGTGAGGATGGGCCCGCACGATGAACGTGCGGCCGCCAAACGACTCGATGTCAAGGCCAAACGATCGCAGCAGGGGCAGCTTTTTCTCCAGCTTCACCGCTTCCTGGGCCGTGCACTCCACGGTGTGGGGGAAGAGCAGCATCTGGCTGGCGACGCTCTCCTGCTTCAGTTTTTCCATGAAGTACTCGTAGAAAATCCGCTCCTGCGCGGCGTGCTGGTCAATCAGATACATGCCGTCGTCGTTCTGCGCCACGATGTAGGTGCCGTGTACCTGCCCGACCGGAAAGAGCAGCGGCACGGCCGATGTATCGCCTCCGGGCTCTGCTGTGGCCCGTTCCGTCTCGGGAGCGTAGAGAGGCTCGGCAGCAGGCGGCTCTGTCCCCAGGCCTGCTTCCGTCACCGGCGCAGGTTCTGCCGGTGCAAGGGGCGCCGCTTGCCGATCGGCCGCCGGAGTTTCCAGCCCGCCGGCTGCCCCGGACGGCGCGTTTCCCTCTCTATGAGACGTGCCAAAGGCCTCCGAAGTTGCGGTCATTCCGCCCGCTGCCTGATTTTCCTGCAGCGAAACGGCCGCGGACCGCTCCTGCGAAAGGCCCGCGTACTCCACGGCGGTTTCCTTTACGACGGAGACGTCAGTGGGCGCGGTCCCGCCTGGATGCGGGGATGGCTCTTGTGACGGGGCCTCCTGTCTTGCCAGCCACTCCCGCAAACGCGGACTGGCCTGAAGATCAACGGCGCGGGGGATGCCCGGGCTGCTCACCGCTCCCGGTTTGGGGAGCTGGAGGTCAAACTGCGGCTGCACCACCTGCTCCACCACTTTCGCCCTGCGCTCGGCCGCCATCGGCCGGACAATCTCCAGCCCCTGGCGCAGCGTCTCCCGGACGGAGCGTTCGATGGCGCCTACCAGCTCGTCTTCCTTGCTGAAACGAACCTCCAGCTTGGCGGGATGGACGTTGACGTCGACGAGCGACGGGTCCATCTCGATCTGCAGCGTGACGATCGGATAGCGGCCGACCGGCAGCAGCGTGTGATAGCCGCGCAGGATGGCGTTGTTCAGGCCAAAGTGGCGGACGTACCGGCCGTTGACCAGCGTGGACAGGTAGGAGCGGTTGGCCCGCGTCACTTCCGTTTTGGAGACGAAGCCCGACCAGCGGAAGTCCAGTGTCTCCCCGCTGATCGGCAGCAGCAGCTTGGCCACCTGCACGCCGTAAATCGCCGCCATCACGTGCAGCAGCTTGCCGTCGCCGGAGGTCTGCAGGAGCACTTTGCCGTTGTGCGTCAGGGTAAAGGCGATGGACGGATACGTCAGCGCCAGCCGGTTGACGTAGTCGGAAATATGGCCGATTTCGGTGGCGATCGACTTCATGTACTTCAGCCGGGCCGGCGTGTTGTAAAACAGGTCGCGCACGCGAATGTCCGTCCCTTTGACCGCGGCGGCGTCGGCTACCTCCGTAATGGTTCCGCCCTCAATCGTCAGGCGCGTCCCCACCTGGCTGCTGGAGGGGCTGCTCGTCAGCTCCATCCGGGAGACAGCCGCGATGCTGGGCAGGGCCTCGCCGCGAAACCCCAGGGTGCGAATCCGGAACAGGTCGCGCGTCGTGCGAATCTTGCTGGTCGCGTGCCGTTCAAAGGCCAGTTGGCAGTCTTCCCGGTCCATGCCGTGGCCGTTGTCCACCACGCGGATGAGCTGCAGCCCGCCTTCTTCCACGTGCACCTCGACCGCGCTTGCCCCGGCGTCCACCGCGTTTTCCACCAGTTCTTTCACGACCGAAGCCGGCCTCTCCACCACTTCGCCGGCGGCGATCATGTTGGCGAGATGCTCGTCCAGCACTTGAATGTGTCCCATCGGTCTCCTCCTTGGATCGGCCCGTTACGTTTTTTTCAGGCGCTGTTTCCACTCATACAGCTTCAGCATGGCTTCCATCGGCGTCATCTGGTTCAAATCCAGCTCACGCAGCTCCGCCGTCACCGCTTCTTCCTCCGCCGACAGGCGGAACGCAGGCTCTTCCTGCCCCGCGGCCGCAGGAGCCGCCCACAGCGCGTCCAAGGTCATCTGCACGTCCTGCGCCGATGCGGCGGCGGCTCCCGCCTCCAGTCCGGCGAGAATCTCCCGCGCCCGCTCAATCACCCGGCCGGGCATCTCTGCCAGTTCAGCCACGTGGATGCCGTAGCTTTTGTCCGCCCGTCCCGGCTCGATTTTGTGCAGGAACAAGAGCTTGCCGTCACGCTCTTCGCAGCGGGCGTGCACATTGACCACGCCGGGCAGCGACTCTTCCAGGCCGGTCAGCTCGTGATAGTGCGTGGAAAAGAGCGTCTTGGCCCCGATCTTTTCCCGGATGTACTCGATCACCGCCTGCGCCAGCGCCATCCCGTCGTAGGTGGACGTGCCGCGGCCGATCTCGTCCAGCAGGATCAGGCTTTGCGCCGTCGCTTTCTGCAGGGCGTGCTTGGTCTCCAGCATTTCCACCATGAAGGTGCTGTGTCCGCCGACCAGGTCGTCGGCCGCCCCGATCCGGGTAAAAATCTGGTCCACCAGCGACAATTTCGCCGCTTTCGCCGGAACAAAGCAGCCGATCTGCGCCATGATGACGATCAGCGCGATCTGGCGCATGTAGGTGCTCTTCCCGGCCATGTTCGGGCCGGTGATGAGCAGGATCTGCCGGTCCGACTGGTTCATCTCCACGTCGTTGGCGACGTACTTTTCCCGATCCAGCACCGCTTCCACGACCGGGTGGCGCCCTTCGCGGATGATGCACTCGCCGGTCGTGACAAGTTCGGGCCGCACGTAGCCGCGCTCATCGCTGACGGTGGCAAACGCCTGCAGCACGTCCACGGCGGCAATGCGTTCGGCCAGCCCCTGCAGGCGGGGAATGTGGTTGGCCACTTCGCTGCGGATCGCGGTAAACAACTGGTACTCCAGCTCCACCATCTTTTCTTCCGCTTCCAGGATGAGCGCCTCTTTTTCCTTCAGCTCCGGGGTGATGAACCGCTCGGCGTTGGCCAGCGTCTGCTTGCGCTCGTAGCGGCCGGCCGGCACGTTTGCCAGGTTGGCGCGGGACACCTCGATGTAGTAGCCGAACACCTTGTTGAAGCCTACCTTCAGCGAGCGGATGCCGGTCGCTTCCCGCTCCGCCTGTTCCAGTTGGGCAATCCAGTTCTTGCCTTCGCGGCTTGCCGTGTGCAGCTTGTCCAGGTACTCGTCATATCCGGGTCGGATCAAACCGCCTTCGCGCACGGAAACCGGCGGGTCGTCAACCAGCGCCGACCGCAGAAAGGCGGCGATGTCGGCACACTCGTCCATCCCTTCGGCCAGCTCGGCCAGCACCGGGGAACCGGCGTTCAGCAGAAGCTGCCGCAGTTCGGGCACCGCCTCCAGCGACAGGCGAAGCTGCACCAGGTCGCGGGCGTTGGCGTTGCCGTACGAGACGCGTCCCGCCAAACGCTCCAAATCGTAGACACGATCCAGGCAGGCGCGGACGTCGGAGCGCAAGAGCATATCCCCTTTCAAATGGTCCACGGCGTCCAGCCGCGCTTCCAGTTCGCTCTTGTTCAAAAGCGGCCGCTCGATCCAGCGGCGCAGGAGGCGTCCGCCCATGGCCGTCTCCGTACGGTCCAAAAGCCACAGCAGAGAGCCTTTTTTGGTCTTGTCCCGAATGGTTTCGGTCAGCTCCAGGTTGCGCCGGGAAAAGCTGTCCATCTGCAGGTACTGTTTGGCGTCATAGCGCTTGATCAGCCGCATGTGGGTCAGGCTGCGCTTCTGCGTGGAACCGATGTAGTGCAGGAGCGCGTTAACGGCGAGGCGCATCGCCAGATCCAGCTCGCGCGCCTGATCCTGATACTGCCGGTCGACGGCAAACGCGTCCACCGCCCCGGCTTCTATGTACGTGACGGAAATGTCGGGCTTCAGGTCCTGCGGCAGACCGCACACCACCAGTTCCTTCGGCCGGTACTGCATCGCCTCGTCCAGCGCGGCTCCCGCCTTGCCGAACAGCGAGGTGACGTACATCTCGCCCGTGCTCATGTCGCAGGCGGCGACGCCCATCCGGCCGTCCGCCTCGGCGATCGCCGCCATGTAGTTGTTCTCCTTGTCCGTCAGCCATTTCCCCTCCATCATGGTTCCCGGGGTAATGACGCGGGTCACTTCGCGGCGGACGACGCCTTTCGCCTCTTTCGGGTCTTCCACCTGTTCGCAGACGGCCACCTTGTAGCCTTTTTTCAAAAGCTCGGCGATATAGGCGTCGGCCGAGTGATGCGGTACGCCGCACATCGGGATGCGCTCGTCCCCGCCGCCGTCCCGCCCGGTCAGCGTGATTTCCAGCTCACGCGAGGCGGTGATGGCATCGTCGAAAAACAGTTCGTAAAAATCGCCTAAACGAAAAAATAAGAAAGTATCCGGGTACTCTCGCTTGATCGCCAGATACTGTTGAATCATCGGAGTGTATTGAGCCATGTTTTCGATCTCCTAGCCTGCAATCTCGCCTGTACATTATAGCATGTCCGGCCGGGGAAGTTGAACCTCTTCCCCGCAGATCGGATGCGATTCATATTCAGGACGGTGCGGTGCCGCTCAGCCGATTCCCCAGGCTTTGCGCAGATCCTGCCCGGCCGGCCACGTTTCGCCTGCGAGCAGATAGGAAAAGTAGCGGTCGAGCGGGTCCCGGGAGTCGCGGTAGGCGGAGAGGCGGGAGAGCTCTTCCCACAGGGCTTTCACATACGGAACCAGCGTCTGTTTGTCGCCGCGGTAATACGCCCTGATTAGCGACAGATCCAGATGGGGCCGGGCCGTCAACTGCCCGTGACAGGCGGCCACCAGCCGGGCGAGGTGCAGAATGCCCCGCGTCACATCCGGATGAACCAGCCAACTGGGCAGGGTGCGGTACTCAAACCCGCCGTGCTCCTTTTCCCGGATGTCGCCGAGGAATCCGTAACGGGGGCGCCGCTTCCGGCAGCCGGGGTCTTCCACCAGCACCAGCGGCAGGGCGAGATAGGCGTCCAGCTTGCGCAGCAGGGAAAAGTCGGAGACCACGCCGCTGATGTGGATGTGCCCGCCGACGGGATAGCCGTCGAACGGCATGCCGCCCGCCAGCCACTCGACCGTCTTGTCCGCGATCTTTCGGCGGGCGAGCAGCAGCGCCTGCCGGATGTGGGCGAACAGTTCATCCGGGTCTTCGGACGGGTCCGGACGCAGTTCGGCCAACGGATGCTGGTGCATCGCCAGCTCTTCCCGATACCGGGTGGAATCGCACCCGACCACCCCGCCTTTGCCCATGTAGTCGGAGGCCAGAACCATCGTGCCGTCCGCTCCCCGCAGGGCAAACTCCGGGTCCGCTCCCAGCATCAGCCTGTCAGCGCTGCGCCCGTCCCTCTGGGCCAGCCACCAGTCCCGCGCCTCCCGCATAAATCGATCGGCCATCCGGGCGGGCCAATACGGCGATACCCGCACCACTTTGACCCGATGGGGCGAGGCGGCGGTCAGCAGCACCTGGCCGCACTCCAGCCCCGCGGCGTAAAGGGCGCGCACCGCCAGCCTGACGGCCACCTGCGCTTCCGGATCATCCGGCAGCGGCGCCACCGGCTCGAAGTGCTGCTCGCCCGACGGCTGGGACAGCCAATGCGCCTGTTCCGGACTTTTTTCCAGATACAAGATATGGAACTGATACAGTTGGACGCGATAGGTCCGCGTTCCCGGCTCCGGACGGGCTCCTGCCGTCGCAATGCCGCTCATTTTGAGCAGATTTTTGGCCTGGCCGCGCTGCGACAGACGGTCAATGGCCGCCTTGGCATTGGCCGGCATCACTTCGGCGGCGTATCGCCCGCCTTTCCCGGATGGCCTGCCGTTTTCGCGTACGTGGATAAACATCGCCGTCACCCCCGCTCTGCTGCTATAGCCTATGTGTCCCGGGGAAAAAAAGTGAGGCGGGATGGCTGCCCGCCTCTCTTCCCGAGGAAAAGAAAAAAGAGGAGATGTGCCTCTCCTCTTAATCCAATTCGTCGAGTAATGTGGCCGAATCAAAGTCGTCATACTCGTCGCTGCTGTCTTCGTAGTCACCGAGCAGGTGGAAGTCCTTGTCATCGCAGCTGTTGCAGACGACCACGCACACTTTTGTTTCGCCAATGATCTCGACGGCAAATTCGCTTTCCACTTTCACCGTGACAGTACCACCGCCGCTCAGTTCGGCTTTGACGCACTTCGGCTGTTCCACGGCCCGGGCGACGATTTCCAGGTCGCCGCGGCAATGTTTGTCGAAGAACGTAAGCGGAACGAGTACGGAGAACTTGACGGTTTCCCGCGTGACTTCGGTTTGCGTGTTATTGGCAAACGAGTACCACAGGTTGACGTCGTACGTACCAGTCACTTCAACCGCGTCCCCAGCCATCTCCGCCTGGAAGTTCGTGTTTATCATCCAGCATCCGAGGACCGTCGAAGGAGTGTGCGACGGTATGATGGTGTGGGTCGTTTGGGAGAATTTATGACCTTTACCGCAGACGGCTTTTGCGATGAGTTCCCGGCACTGCAGGTCTTTGTCTATACCCGACATTTCGTTACCTCCTCCATACAACGTTTCTGTACATTTGTATGCAGGGCATTCGACTAGGGTGCAAACACCCACTGCCATTTTGGGGAGGCTTGTCGGGAACTGATCGCGCGCCGTTTTTTTTTTGAAACGGTTACGAACAGCAGCCGTCGTGACGGGATTTTGCCGGTCCGCCGCCTGTTTCGCCGGTCAGCGGATTGCCGCCGGTGTCCAGGATGATGCGTTCGGACACCGTGTTGGTGATCACGTTGGTGACCATCTGCAAAAGATCGTTCACATCCACCTGAGACTGCTTGAATTCGGTCACGATCGGGATGGCGTCCAGTTCCTCGTGAAGCTGGTTATACTCCGCTTCCACTTTTTTCGCCAGCTCCGGCTTGTTCATCGATTCAAACATGACCATCTGCTTCTGTTTCTTCTTTAATTCCGCGATCAGCTCCTGAACGCGTTCATTGTTCTTGATCTGCTGCTCCGCCCGCTTGTAAAAATCCACTTCCTTGGTGCGGGCAATCATCACTGCCAGTTCGCGGGCCTTTTCCAGAATCTCGTTTTGCGTGTACAGGCTTGTTTGTTCCATCGCTCGATTACACCTCGACTTTTGTCACGATCTCTCCGTGCAGGGTCCACGTCTTCACGTCCGTGATCCGTACGTGAGCGAACTGACCGATCAGCGATTTGTCGCCGACGAAGTGCACCAGCTTGTTCGACCGGGTGCGGCCGGCCAGCACTTCGGGGTTGTTTTTCGATTCGCCTTCCACCAGCACCTCGACGACCTGGTCCTGCAGCTTCTGATTCTGCTCCAAGCTGATCTTCGCCATCAGCTCGTTCAGGCGGTAGAGGCGCTCCTTCTTTACCTCCATCGGCACGTTGTCTTCCATGACGGCAGCCGGCGTGCCCTCCCGCGGCGAATAAATGAAGGTATAGGCGGAGTCGTAGCGGACCTCTTCCACGAGGGAGAGCGTTTCTTCAAACTGTTCGTCCGTCTCGCCGGGGAAGCCGACGATAATGTCCGTGGAAAGCACTACGTTCGGAATTGCCGCTTTAATTTTACGCACCAGCTCCAGGTAGTGTTCACGCGTGTATTTGCGGGCCATCCGCTTCAGCACTTCGCTGGAACCGGACTGCACGGGCAGGTGGATGTGTTCCACCAGGTTGCCCCCTTTGGCCAGGACTTCGATCAGACGGTCGTCAAAGTCGCGCGGGTGGCTGGTGGTAAAGCGGATGCGCGGAATGTCGATCTTGCGGATCTCGTCCAACAGGTCGCCGAAGCCAAAGTGGATGTCCTGGAAATCCTTGCCATACGCGTTGACGTTCTGGCCGAGCAGGGTGACTTCCTTGAAGCCTTGGCGGGCCAGTTCGCGCACCTCGGCGATCACGTCTTCCGGACGGCGGCTGCGCTCCTTGCCGCGCGTGTACGGCACGATGCAGTACGTACAGAACTTGTCGCAGCCGTACATGATGTTGACCCATCCCTTGATGCTGCCTTCGCGGATCTTCGGCATGTTCTCGATGATGTCGCCCTCTTTGGACCACACCTCGATCACCATTTCCTTGCTGAACATGGCATCGCGCAGCAGAACCGGCAGGCGGTGAATGTTGTGCGTACCAAAGATGAGATCCACGTGCGGGAAGCTTTTCAGGATCTTGTTGACCACGCTTTCCTCCTGCGACATGCAGCCGCAGACGCCGAGGATCAGGTTGGGGTTGTTGTTTTTCACCCGCTTCATGTTGCCCAGTTCGCCAAACACCTTGTCTTCGGCGTTTTCACGGATCGCACAGGTGTTGAACAGCACCACGTCCGCTTCTTCCGCTTCTTCCGCCGGGCTGTAGCCCATCTGCTGGAGAATCCCGGCGATTGTCTCGGAGTCGTGTTCATTCATTTGACAGCCATAGGTGCGGACGTAGTAGCGTTTGCCTTTCCCGATTCCCTTCATGTCATCCGGGATGGCGAAGTCGTAATGCACCTGTACCTCTTCCTTGCCGCGCTTTTTCGCGTCCTTCAAGGAAGGGGGCTGGAAGTACTTGGCGTAGTCTGCTGTCGTTTTCGGGGACTTGGCGGATTTTAAGTCCGTAGTCGCCTCGGTTCTCGTTGTCATCTGTCTATCACCTCAGTAAGCGTTATATTCTGGTTTACCATCAACACATTATAGCATAGAACATTTTATTGTAACGAATAAAAAAGGAACTTCCAGTGAATCTTTCTGGAAAACCATTTCCCTAAGACTTTTTTCACATTTTTCCGAATCAGGCCCGTCCGCTTGCAACATTGACGCCCCGTCCGCCGTCTGAATAGCAGCAAAACGATCCTACCGCGAACAGGAGGTTCCCATGAAACGAGTCCTATCCTTTTTTCTGGCGGTTCTGATGATTCTGACTCTCGTGCCGTTTGTTCAGGCGGCACCCTCGTTCTCCGATGTGCCCCGCAGCCATTGGGCCTACAAGGAAATCACCGAGATGGCGGCCAAAGGAATCATCAAGGGATACGAGGACGGCAAATTCCGTCCCAACAATCAGGTAACGCGCGCTGAATTTGCCAAGATCATGATTGCCGCGGCCGGCGTGGACATTCGTACGAACAAGGCAAGCCAGACGTTTGTGGATGTGCCCAAGTCGCACTGGGCGTTCCCTTACGTGGAACATGCCAAACTGTACCTGACGGGCTACAAGTCCGGCACCCGCTACTACTACAAGCCTGACCAGTACGCCGTCCGGGAAGACATCGCCGTGGCGCTGGTTCGCCTGCTCGGTTACGACCGCACGAACAAGGCGGACCTGGATGTGTTGAAGCGTTTCCGCGACGATGAGCGAATTTCCCCCAATCTCCGCCCGTACATCGCCATCGCGATCCAGACCGATCTGATGAAGGGCTACAACAACGAGTTCCGTCCGCAAGATCCGATCACCCGCGCCGAAGCCGCCTCGCTCCTGTACCGCGCGCTGCTGGACCGGGACGACGACGAGACCAAAGTGGTCTTCCCCACCCCGGATAAACCGGAGCTGCCGCGCAGTGTAAGCGACAGCTTCTCCGATGCCGAACTGAAAAACTGGGACACCGGCAAAGCGGTCGGTACCTGGGGAGTCGTCAACAAGCAGGTGACCGCCATTTCCACCGACAGCAACCTGGATCACTATTTCCTGCCGCTGCTCTGGGATGAAGACAAAAACACGAACCGCTACGAATTGACCGTCGACGTCAACGTGAGCGGCTCGGAAGGGCTGGGCGGCGTGTACTTCAACGGCAAGGACGGCAAAGCCCATGTCGTCTTCGTCAAAAAGGACCGCGTCACGCTCGCCCGCGTGGAAGACGCCAAGGACGACGATCTCGACGTAATCGCGTCCGGTTCCTACAAGCTGAAGGCGAGCAACCGGCTGAAAGTGGTCGTCAATGGCGACAGCGTTTCCATCTACATGAACGACCAGTTCCTCTTCGGTCAGCAAAAAGTGAAGCCGGAGGGCACCAAGCTGGGGCTGTATCTGCAAAGAAACGCGACCAAAGACGCGCCGCGCAGCATCACCTATCTGGATAACTTCTCCTTTAAAGCACAGCCCTAACGAAACAGACACCGCTTCCGTCGGCAGGACGGCCGGATAACGGCCCCCTGACGGGAAGCGGTCTTTTTTCTTTCCCGGCAAACATGCCGCGGGGCGGATCACTAGAAATGAACAAGGTTCAGTTGTATAATGGTAGCGATTCTTGACCGGGGAAGGAGTTTTTTATGACATTTTCCGTTACTCAGCCGTTCCGTTGGATGGATTCCGGTGTCTATCGGGACAGTCCGCTGGAGCCGCTGATCCGCGACGAAGCGCTGGCCGCCGGCATGAACCGGGAAGACGCCCAACCCGTCATCCATCTCTGGGTGTACGACAAAGCGCTTTACCTGGGGCGCCGCGACGCCAAGCTGCCGCGGCTGGAACAGGCGCTGCGCCGGTTTGGTCAGGAGGGCTTCGGCTGCGTCCTGCGCTCGTCCGGAGGAGCCTGTGTGCCGCTGGACGCGGGCGTGCTCAACCTCGCCTGTCTGCTGCCCGACACGTCGATTGCGATCGACGCTTTTTTCCGATTTGTCGCCCAGATGCTGCACGTGGGATTGCGCGAGTACGGCGACATGCAGTTTGGCGAGGTGACCGGTTCCTACTGCGCGGGCGAATACGACTTCTCGATTCGCGGCAAAAAAATCGGCGGCATGGCGCAACGGCGCACCCGCTTCGGGTCCATCCTGCAGTTGTGCATCAACGTCGAGGAACAGCCGCGCGGCGCGTGGATGGAACGCTTTTACGCGGAAGCCGGCCTCGTCGACATGGACAAACACCGTCCGATTCCCTTCATCGACGGGAGCACCGTGGGCAGCATCGCCGGTTTGACCGGCCGCGCCGTTACCGTCCCAGACGTCAAGGAACGCCTGCTGGCCGCCATCCGCAGGGAGTGGCCGATCAGCCCCGCCCCGTTTGCCGTGCCGGAATCACTGATGGACGAATCCCAGCACCATCTCGCCGAGCGGTTGGGGTTGTTCGCGTTCACGGCTGATGAACTGATTCGGCCCGACTGGCGTTTGCCCGGCTGATCACCCTTCATGCTTTACACAGCGAAAAAAGCGCCTCACGAGGAGAGGCGCTTTCGATTGGCGTCACTTTTCGAAACGGTGTGTCCGCTCATTGTAGCGCAAGAGTTCGTAGGAGCTTTTTTCCATCCGGGAGAGGCCGGTTTGGTCAAGCGTGCGCTCCAGACGAAAATAGATCATCGTGTGGCGCATGGGGTCAATCTGAACGGTTCCGTCCAGCAGTTCCGTCGTCTCTCCCTGTTTATGCCGGTGGGCCATGCCGCTCCACACTTCCCGATAGCCGGACGCCGTTTTCCGCAGGACGTACAGCACGCGCTCCTGACCGCCGCTCGCCGGTTTCACCGTCGTCACCACCAGGTATCCGCCGCCGGCGTACTGGAGACTGAAGAGGGGCTCCGCCTTGCTGTAGGCGGCCCGATAGCCTCCCTCCCCGCTGGCGTACACGACGAACAAGCCTTTCTCACCGTCCAGCGTGACAGAACCGGCCAGATCGACGGGGAGAGAAGCCGGCTGGTCCTGTGTATCCGGCGGCAGCGTCATGACATGCACTCGTTCCGGCATCACGCGGGAGCGGAGCGAGGCGTCCAGCCGTTCGCGCATGTCCTCCACCATCCACGCGGGCACAGCCGACGCGCCCGATGCCTGCTCCGAGTGGCCGGCCGGCTTGATCAGCAGCCGGCCGGCCAACAGCCCAAGTCCGGCCGAAACCAGCATCATCAAGGCGACCGCTCCCCAGATGGGTTTACGCATGGGTATCCAACTCCTTGCATACAAAAGGGGTCCACTGGTAATACGATGGAACCAGGCAAAAGGTTACACGTCCATCCAGCAAACGCCCCGTGTAAGGCACGCGTCCATCGTTCATACTACGAACAGGGACGACTTGTTCCCCACCTCGATCGATTGCCCGGCATTCCGCCGGGCTTTTTTTCGTGCGGGGCTACCGTACGCTCCACCCATACGGTATCATAGAAGTGAACCACGGGCGGTACTGCCGTGCCGTCAGAGACGAAAAAAGGTGGTGGATTGTTTGAAGCAGGATGGGCAATTGCTGCACACCAAAATCAACGAACTGGTCATCGCTTCGACCAAGGTGGCCCACGTGCAGTTGGGCAACTCACTGGAACACGCGCTGCTAGTGCTTACCAAAACCGGATATTCCGCCATACCCGTACTGGACCACTCCTACCGGCTGCACGGCCAGATCAGCACCACAATGATCGTCAACAAGATATTGGGACTCGAACGATTTGAATACGAAAAGCTGTCCGACCATACAGTCGATGAAGTCATGAACACCAAAGTCCCCCGCATGAAAGAGTCGGATGCGTTTCTCAAGGCGTTGGAGATGTCCATCAATCATCCGTTTATCTGCATCGAGGACGAAAACGGCATCTTCCAGGGCATCCTGACCCGCAGGTCGATCCTCGCGGTCCTCTACCGCCACTTCCGCAACCTCCCCTACCCCGCAGCGGAAAACCAATCCACCGACCGTACATAAAAAGAAAAGCGGATGATTTCCGCCTCTGCGCATGAAAAAAGCAGACCTAGCCCACTCCGGCCCAGGTCTGCTTGCTTTGCGGACGTGTCCGCCTGCCCCTCCCCTTCTCGGCAAGCAGGGAGCGGGCGTATTCCATCGGATGGCGGTAGGTCTGCTTGAACATGGCCAGCTCTCCCGCTTTGTAAAACGAATACCGCTGATCCCGCACGTTTACCTCAATCAGGTACGGGTGGCCCTGCCTGTCGATGCCCATGTCCATTCCCAGATCGGCCAGCGACGGAAAGTGGTGTTGATACTGTCTGGCAATCTCGACAGCCGCCTGTTTAATCCGCTCGACCACCTCTTTCTGCTGCTCGGCGGTGAACAGCGGCTCCAGGGCCTGCGACAAGGGGACGGCACGTCCGCCGCGAGCCAGATTGCTCAATTTGTTTGCCCGGTTGGCCACTTTGGCCACCAGTCCGCTTACCGTCCACTCCCGTTCTCCGTTCTTCTGCACCGACACGCGGATGTCAAACGTCTTGCCTTGGTAGCAGGCAAGCGGCACCCCCTGCTGAACCAAAAACCGCCTGTTTCCCACCCACCTGGCCGCTTCCGCCATCAGCCTCTTGCGGGAGAAGGTTCTCTTCCGTCTGGAAGCGATGAACCTGTAGGCGTCTCCGTGCCGTTCAATGCGGACAACGCCAATCCCCACCGAACCGATCGCCGGTTTGACGTACACCGTCCGGTACCGGTCCAAAAAGGTCTGGAACTTCTCTGGCGTGAACGGAACCGTATGCGGCAAATAGGCGCGGATGGCCGGATTTTTCCACAGCATCTGGTGCACCTTCCATTTGTCCCTCACCACCAGACCGTTAAACACGGTGCGCGTCCTGCTCAGCCGGCGGATCGTGGCCCGGGCCCGGCCGTCTCCGGTCAGCACGCGGTTGTGGATCACACTCGGCACCTTTACCAGCCGGGGAACCAATCGGCTTCCGTTCCAAAAGTGGCCCAGCACCATCTGTCCGCCGGACCGCACATGGCGCGGATGAAAAAAGACCGGCTCCATTCCCAGTTCCTTTCCAATCTCCACGTAATAGGGAAGACGTTCGTAAGACTTGTCGCCTCTGATGCCGCTCTGCATGACAGCCCAATCCAACATGATGCCAACTCGGTCCACGGTTATCCCCCTTGCTGCCATTCCTCATCCTATTGATATGAGTCACACGCGGCAAGCGCGTGCCTATTTTTGCTCATCTGCGGCACAACACAGGGGAATGGAGCCGGTGGGGCGCACCCGTCCGACAGCCGGGCGACACGATTTTTCGCGCGTCGTCACCGCTGTCGCATTCTGCGCTTGCCCGGGAAACGCAATGACGCGCTTCTAGGTAACCGGCCGCCGCTCAATCGCCAGCAGGAACGGCGCCTGGTTCTGCTGGTTGATGTACTGGTACTTCAACACCAGATAATCCAACTGACTGAGCGTCTGGCAGTACGCCTCCACCGCCTCTTTTTCCACCTGGCCGGCAGGGTGGCCCCAGTAAATCATCACGGTCATGATCCCGCCCGGCCGCAGGATCTTTAGCCCCGCTTCAATCGCCCGGACCGTGCTGGCCGCCTGCGTCGTGATTTCCTTGTCACCGCCGGGCAGGTACCCGAGGTTGAACATGATCGCCCCCGCGGAAACATCCAGGTTGGCCATCTCCTCGTGGCTGGCCAGTTGAAGCTGAACCCGCTGCAGCACTCCTTCCCGCTCCAGGCGCTGCCGGGTCTTTTCCATGGCGAGCGGCTGAATGTCGTAGGCGATGACTCTCCCCGTTTCCCCGACCAGTTGGGCGAGGAACAGGGTGTCGTTGCCGTTTCCCATCGTCGCGTCGATGACCGTCTCTCCCTCGCCGACGCGTTCGCGAATCAATTTTCGTGCTACCTCCAATACATTGGGGAACAACGCCAATCACTCCTCTCGTCTTGCATTAGAGCCGGATTTGCAGGCCGAACCGGGCGATGTGACACGTCCCCGTCCGGTACGCATCCGCTTCCGCCCGCACTTCCTCCTCCGTGTATGCAGGAAACAGATGGGTAATCAACAGCGACCGGCAGGCCAGCGTTTCCGCCACCTGCGCCGCCTGCCTGACGGAGAGGTGACCGTTGGGCTGCGCCGGCTTGTTACGCTCCAGGAAAGTTCCCTCGCAAATAAACAGATCGGCCTGCCGGGCAAACGGATCCCACGGCGTCTCCGGTCCGCTGTCGGCCCCGTATACCAGCGTTTTTCCTCCTGCTTCCAGCCGCATGGCATAGCAGGGGTCCCCATTTCCGTGGTCCGTGCGCAGAAAGCTGATCCGCACGTCCCCCACCGTCACATGCGAACTCTCGTCTACGGGAACCAGGCGGGTCGCTTCCCGGTAGGTGAGCCCTGCCGCTTTTTCCGCCGGCTGTCCCGGCGCGTAGATCGGCAGCGGCTGATCGGGCGAGCGCTCGCCAGACAGTTGATGGACCATCAATCCGTACTGCAGAACCCCGACATCGGCCACATGATCGTGATGAAAATGGGACACCAGGAGCGCATCCAGCTTGTAAATCGGGAGCATCTCTCCCAACTTGGCCAGCACGCCGCTGCCGCAGTCGAGCAGCAGGGTGGCGTGATCGGTTTGCACCAGATACCCGGGAGTGGCGCCGCCGGGACCCGGATACGGCGACTGAAAGCCCAACACGGTAACCAGCATATTCACATCGCTTCCTTTCATAGGATGAACTAAGTGGGACAGGAGGTTTGACATGCAGCAATCATGGAAAGCCGCACTGCAAATCGCCTTTACGTATATCGGTACGGTGGTGGGTGCCGGTTTTGCCTCGGGAAAAGAGATCGTCGAATTTTTTGTCCGGTACGGCACGCAGGGATTCATCGGCATTTTGCTCGCCTCGCTGCTGTTCGTGTGGGCGGGGGTGCGCATCATGGTGGTGGCCTACCGGATTCAGGCCGACTCGTATCAGGACGTGAGCACCTACTTGTTCGGACGGCCCATCGGCACCTTGTTCAACACACTCCTGCTTACCGTCCTGTTCGGCACCACGTCCGTCATGCTGGCCGCCACGGGAGCGATCTTCTGGGAATCGTTCCGCCTGTCGCCGCAGGTGGGCATCTGGCTCAGCATGCTGATGATCTTTCTCGTGGCGCGAAAAGGATTGTTTGCCATTCACTCGGTCAACAGTCTCTTCGTTCCCCTGCTGATCGGCTTCACCTTTCTCGTGTTTCTGTACACGCAGCCGTGGAACGACAGCGGCCCGCAGGTGGAGAGCATCCGTCCGTGGGTCTGGCTCAGCTCTCCTCTCTACTATGTTGCCTTAAACGTGTCGCTGACACAAGCGGTGTTGGTGCCGATCGGCAGGCAGAGCGAGAGCGAACGACCGCTGATTTGGGGAGGCATTTTGGGAGGAACAGGCATCGGCGTCCTCTTGCTGTTGGCGTACGCCTCCCTGTCGGTGGGAATGCCGGGAATCGGCGAAGCGGACATGCCGATGATCGCCCTCCTGCAGAGCGTGGGCAAGGGGATTCCCTTTCTCTTTTCCCTGCTGGTGTACGCCGAGATTTTTTCGACGCTGGCCGCCAATGTCTTCGGCTTGTCGGAACAGTTGAAAAAGGCGACCCGCCTGCGAAGACCGGTGGTGGTGTTCGGCATCCTGCTCGTCTGCTACGCCGTCAGTTTCATCGGATTCGGGCCGCTTTTGCGCTTCCTCTATCCGCTGTTCGGCCAGCTTGTCGTGCTGTTTTTGTTCATGCTGTTTATCCGCCAGGTGTGGAACCGCTCCATCTGAACGCGGCCGGGCCGCGCATGGACAACATCCCCGACAAAAAAACCTCTCCGCGCGGGAGAGGTTTTTCGCTTTCGTTTGTGCTGCTTACGCAAATTCCGCAACCAGTTTGGCGAAGTCTTCGTCGGAGATGCGGAGGTCTTGGTTGGCCAGCGCTTCTTCCTTGAAGCCCGGTACCAGCTGCTCGTAAGATTTTTGTTCGGTGTTTTGGTAGATCAGACCGGTGATCAGGCCTTTGTACTGCATGGAGTAGGACATGGCCTTGATGCGGTCATGCGGATCGTACCCTTCGATGGTTTCCACCGGTACGATGTTTTCCTTGAACCAGTCGTAGGTGTTCACCTTGTTGTAGGTGACACACGGGCTGAACACGTTGATCAGGGAGAAGCCTTTGTGCTTGATCCCCATCTCGATCAGTTCGGTCAAGCCTTTCAGGTCGCTGGAGAAGGATTGGGCAACAAACGTCGCGCCCACGGACAGCGCCAGCTCAACCGGCGAGATCGCCGACTCGATGGAACCGGCCGGTGTGGACTTGGTCACAAAACCGGTCGCGGAACGCGGAGAGGTTTGCCCTTTGGTCAGACCGTAGATTTGGTTGTCCATCACGATGTAGGTGATGTCCATGTTGCGGCGAATGGCGTGAACCGTGTGGCCCATCCCGATGGCGAAACCGTCGCCGTCACCGCCGGCGGCAATGACCGTCAGTTCGCGGTTTGCCATTTTCAGCCCTTGCGCGATCGGCAGGGCGCGGCCGTGTACGCCGTGGAATCCGTAGCAGTTAATGTAGCCGGAAATACGACCGGAGCATCCAATACCCGAAACGACCGCCAGTTGTTCCGGTTCCAGGCCTACGTTGGCAGCGGCGCGTTGAATGGCCGCCTGTACGGAGAAGTCACCACAGCCCGGGCACCAGTTCGGCTTTACGTTATTGCGAAACTCTTTCATAGTCGCCATGTTTAATCAGCCCCTTAACTTCGGTATAGATTTCCTTCGGCAAGAACGGGTTTCCGTCGTATTTCAGCACGGATTTGATTTTTTCTGCGTGTCCAACGTGCAGTTTGATCAGGTTGGCCACCTGCGCCTGCGCGTTGTGTTCCACCACGATTACTTGTTTTGCTTTTTCCACGTACGGCTTCAGCAGTTCGGCCGGGAACGGATGGATCAGGCGGATTTGTGCGTGGTTCACTTTTACGCCTTCTTGTTCCAGACGACCTTTCGCTTCCTGGATCGTGCCGATGGTGGAGTTGATACCCACGATCAGCACATCGGCTTCTTCATGAGGAGCGTCGAAGGTGATCGGGTTTTTGAAGGATTTCAGCACGCCGTCCAGCTTGCGCATCCGTTTATCCATTTGCTGCACGCGGTTTGCGGCGTTTTCGGACGGACGACCGGTTTGATCGTGCTCGACCCCTGTCACGTGGTGCAGGCCGTATTTTTGACCCGGCAGCACGCGCGGAGAAACGCCGTCTTCGGTCACTTCGTAGCGCTTGAACAAGTCGTTTTGCTCTTTCGGCGGCAGTTCTTGTCCAGCCAGCAGCTTGCCGCGGCGGATTTCCACCTTGCTGTAGTCAAACGGCGTTACCGTCTGTTTGCCCAGCGACAGTGTCAGGTCGGTCAACACGATAACCGGCAGTTGGAATTCTTCCGCGATATTGAACGCCTCGGCGGTGTCGTAGAAGCACTCTTCCACCGTGCTCGGCGCGATAACCACTTTCGGAATATCGCCATGCGTACCGTAGATCATGGCGTTGACGTCGGATTGCTCCTGTTTGGTCGGCATACCGGTCGACGGACCGCCGCGTTGGGTGTCCACGATGACAACCGGTGTTTCAGTGATACCGGCAAGACCGATTGCTTCCATCATCAGGGACAGACCCGGGCCGGCGGAAGCGGTCATGGCGCGCACGCCGCCGTAGTTGGCGCCGATCGCCATGGTGATGGCCGCGATTTCGTCTTCGGTCTGGATAACGGTACCGCCAAACTTCGGCAGTTTTTTGATGAGATATTCCATAATCTCGGAAGCCGGGGTGATCGGGTAAGCCGGCATGAAACGACAACCCGCTGCCAGTGCGCCAAGTGCGATCGCATCGTTGCCGATCATGAAGAGCTGCTTTTGACCGTCAGCCTTCTCCAGTTGGAATTCAGGGAGTTGTCCACCCGTCAGTTCGTTGACGTAGTCAAATCCGCGGCGAATGGCTTCCATGTTCTTTTCCACCACTTTTTCGCCTTTGCGGAGGAACATGTCTTCAACAATGTTGCGGAAGCTTTCCACCGGAATGCCGAGGATTGCGGCAGACGCACCAATGGACACCATGTTCTTCATCAGGGACGTTCCCAGCTCGTCGGCAATTTCCGTCAGCGGAACCGTCAAAAAGCGAACCGCTTTCAAACCTTCCGGCAGTTTCGGATTGAATTTCGCGTCCGCGATGATGATGCCGCCTTCGCGCAGTTCGTGCGCGTTGAAGTCGATCGTCTCCTGGTCGAACGCGACGAGGATGTCCAAATCGTCGGAAATGGCGCGCATCGGTTTGGTGCTCACACGAATCTTGTTGTTGGTGTGTCCACCCTTAATCCGGGAAGAGAAGTGGCGATAGCTGTACAGATGGTATCCCATCCGGTTCATCGCCATCGAGAAGATTTCACCGGTACTCTCGATACCCTCCCCTTGCTGTCCTCCAACTTTCCAGGAAAGTTGACTAATCATTCAGATTCCACCCCTTCAGTGACTGTGAGAAAAAGCTGCCCCACCTTACCCGACAGGTTCCGATAAGATGTGACAAAATTGTGCATAGACTGTACCAATTGTAGTCCGAGCTATGCAAAAATGCAAGTGCTTTTACTCAAATTAGTATTGATCTGAATAAAACGATGAACTTGGTACATTAATGTTCTCGCTTATTATTGTAGCACGTTTCGGAAAACACGCAACCAGTTTTCACGCACAAATTTCTTTACATCCGCCTCTTTGTAGCGCTTCAGGAGCGCCTCCACCAGGTTGTGGTAGTCTCCTGCCCGGGTCAGGTCGCCAAACGTCTCGGTAATACCGTCAAAGTCGGAGCCAAACCCGACATGATCCACACCGCCCAAGGCGCAGACGTGATCCAGGTGGCGCAGCAGGTCGTCAATCCAGACCGTCCGCTTTTCCGCCGTGACGAAAAAGTCGACGAACGTCAGTCCCATCACGCCGCCGTTGGCAATCAGCGCCTTGATCTGGTCGTCGGTCAGGTTGCGCGGATGGTCGCACAGCCGTCTGACGTTGGAATGGGAAGCGATCACCGGCGCCTTGGACAGTTCCAGCGTGTCCCAGAAGCCGGGCTCGGCCACGTGCGACACGTCGATGATCATGCCCAGCCGGTTCATCTCTTCGACGACCTTGCGTCCGAACAAGGTCAGGCCCCCCGGATGCGGCTCATGGCATCCGGACGCAACCACATTGCTGTGGTTCCACGTCAGCGTCATCCCCCGCAGCCCCAGACGGTGCCAGGTCCTTAGCTGCACGAGGCTTTCCTCCAGGGCATGCGCGCCTTCTACAAACAGAATAGCCCCTTTTTCTTCCTTTAATACGCACGCATCCAAATCGGCGCGGCTGAGAATCGCGCGAATCTTGCCGCTGGCCACGCGTTCGTGAAACAGGTCCAGCATCTCCAGCACGGCCTGAAAACGGCGGCCGTAGGGAACATGGCTGGGAACGTAGCAGGCCATCACCTGGATGTCCACGTTTCCCTTCACCATTTCGGGATAACTTACCTGCAGCCGTTCGTCTTCGCGGTAAAAGTCGAGTTCCGGCTGCTGCCACAGCTTGGACAATACGTCGCAGTGCGCATCAAAAATCTTGAACATCCGTTTCTCCCCGTTTCTGTTTTCTGGAATCGAAGGGCCCATGACGGAGGGCACCGGCAGGCGCTCTCGATTTTTGTCCCTTCACAAACGAAAAAAACCTGTTCATTCAACGAACAAACAGGCCGGTCAAGTCGTATTCCACATCGATTTATCTGGGTTCTACGATAAGCTTGATCGCTGTGCGCTCTTCTCCATCAATCACGATGTCGGTAAAGGCTGGAATGCAAATCAGGTCAACTCCACTCGGCGCTACGAATCCTCGTGCGATAGCTACTGCCTTCACAGCTTGGTTAAGCGCCCCAGCGCCGATGGCTTGGATCTCGGCGGCGCCGCGTTCGCGCAGAACACCGGCAAGGGCACCAGCAACGGAGTTGGGGTTAGACTTTGCTGAAACTTTTAATACTTCCATCCTTTTGAACCTCCCGTCTGATAGGATACCTGTCATTATTAGAATGATATTCGCATAACCCCGAAAAATTCCTGCTTATGCGCAGCAAAGATTCGAAAAATTCAAATCTCGTTCTTATTATTCCATAAACGGGTGGTCGTCGTCAATTCTGATTCGCTCCAGTTTTTTCGCGTGGCCGGTCGCCTTGTCCAACGTGATCAGCACGGCATTCAACTGGGCCGGTTCTCCCGCCACTTCGAAGCGAACGGGCAGTTGGGTGAGAAACTTGCGGATGACCGCTTCCCGTTCCATCCCGAGGATGCCGTTCATCGGACCGCACATGCCTACGTCGCACAAGAAGCCGGTGCCTTGGGGAAGGACGCGCTCATCGGCGGTCTGCACATGCGTGTGTGTCCCCACCACCGCGCTGACGCGGCCGTCCAGATACCAGGCGAGCGCCTGCTTCTCGGAGGTGGCTTCGGCGTGGAAGTCGACAAATATGTATTTGGTCCGCTTGCGTGCCTGTTCCACCAGTTTGTCGGCCGTCTGGAACGGACACTCCAGCGGCGGCAAAAAGGAACGGCCCTGCAGGTTGATCACGGCCAGTTCGCCTTCGGGCTGTTTGATGTATGTAATCCCTTGTCCCGGAGCACCTGCGGGAAAGTTGGCGGGGCGGATCAGACGGGGTTCGCTGTCGATAAACTCATAGATTTCCTTGTTGTCCCAGGCATGGTTGCCGAGGGTGATCGCCTGAACGCCGCCTTCAAACAGCTCCTTGGCAATCTTCTCGGTAATGCCCCTGCCGTGGGCGGCATTCTCCCCGTTGGCGACCAGAAAGGTCGGCTGGTATTTTCGCTTGAGCAGCGGCAGATACGCCTTCACGATGTCCCGCCCGGGCGCACCCATGATGTCGCCGATAAACAGCAGTTTCATTGGCTTTTCACCTCTCCTCTAGTATACACGACCGGATGACCGAAGAAAAACTTGAATAGAGGGCTCCCGGCAAAGCTGATCCTGGTCGGGAAGCGGTTCGGTCCAAAACAGCACGGTACGCTTCCAACCGTTCCCCTTTCTTTCGCATCAAAAAAGTAAAGTGGCCGTAAGCCACTTTACTTTGCATACTCGACTGCCCGCGTTTCACGGATTACGGTCACCTTGATGTGACCCGGATAGTCAAGTTCGTTTTCGATTCGTTTGGTAATGTCGCGTGCCAGACGCGCCGCTTCCGCATCGTCGATCTTCTCAGGCTGCACCATCACGCGGATTTCGCGGCCGGCCTGAATCGCGTACGATTTTTCCACGCCGTCGAACGACTCGGAGATCTCCTCCAGCTTTTCCAGCCGCTTGATGTACGTCTCCAGCGTTTCACGGCGGGCTCCCGGCCGGGCGGCAGAGAGCGCGTCAGCCGCTCCCACCAGCATCGCGATGACGGATGTCGGCTCGGTATCCCCGTGGTGGGACGCGATGCTGTTGATGACAACGGGATGCTCGTTGTATTTCTTCGCCAGTTCCACGCCGATCTCCACGTGGGAACCTTCCACTTCGTGGTCGATGGCCTTGCCGATGTCGTGAAGCAGACCGGCCCGTTTTGCCAGTTTGACGTCTTCTCTCAGTTCGGCTGCCATCAGTCCGGCCAGGTGGGCCACTTCCATCGAGTGCTTCAGGACGTTTTGTCCGTAGCTGGTCCGGTAGCGCAGACGGCCGAGAATCTTGATCAAATCCGGATGCAGGCCGTGAACACCGGTTTCAAACGTCGCCTGCTCGCCGTATTCGCGGATGCGCTCATCCACTTCCCGACGCGCTTTTTCCACCATCTCCTCGATGCGGGCGGGGTGGATGCGTCCGTCGGCAACAAGCTTGTCCAGAGCGGTTTTGGCGATCTCCCGACGAATCGGATCGAAGCCTGACAGAATGACCGCTTCCGGCGTGTCGTCGATGATCAAGTCGATGCCGGTCAGCGTTTCCAGCGCGCGGATGTTGCGTCCTTCGCGTCCGATGATGCGGCCTTTCATCTCATCGTTCGGCAGCGTAACCACGGAAACGGTGGTCTCCGCCACATGGTCGGCCGCGCACCGCTGGATGGCGGTGGTGATGATCTCGCGTGCCCGCTTGTCCGCCTCTTCCTTGGCTTGCGTCTCGATCTCCTTGATCATGACCGCCATTTCGTGGCGAACGGTGTTCTCCACATCGGTCAGGATGATGTTCTTGGCTTCTTCCTGGGTCAGTCCGGAGATGCGTTCCAGCTCGGCCACTTGTTCTTTATATAAGTGCTCTACCTTGCTTTGCAGTTCCGCGATGGTTCTGTCGCGCTCGGCCAGTTCGTCCTCCTTGCGCTCCAGTTGTTCCATCTTGCGGTCCAACGCCTCTTCCTTCTGCAGGATGCGGCGTTCCTGGCGCTGAATTTCGTTGCGGCGTTCGCGCAGTTCGGTTTCCGCCTCGGAGCGCAGTTTGAATACCTCGTCCTTGGCTTCCAGCACCTTTTCCTTTTTGACGGCTTCGGCGTCCCGTTTGGCTTCTTCGACGATCTGCCGCGCCGCTTCTTCGGCGCTGGAGATCTTCGCCTCCGCAATGGATTTGCGCGTGAAGTAGCCGGCACCATAACCGACAATCAGCACGGCGAATAGCACGATCAGTACAATCGGATCCATAATGGCCATAGGCTCTTTTGTTTCACCTCCTTGTGGTAAGACATCTCCCCGCTTTCCAAACATTCGTTTTTCATGGCGTGTCGCTGTTGTTTCGCTCCGGTATAGTTAAAAAACAAGACCGATTTTACTCGGTCCGCTGAATCCGCACAGGTTCGTACGGGTGTTCAGTTGTTACACTGGCAACGAGCGATCAAATCAGCGAAAAGGTATGATGCACCAAGTAAATACAAATCTATTTTATTATTTGTGAACAAGAATTGTCAAGAACTGCAAATGCTATGACCCGCCGTCCTCACGCAGTTCGCGGCGAATCTGCTGCACGATTGAGCCGGAGAACCCCTTGCGCGCCAGCATCGCCAGCAGCTTTCGCTCCTCGTCCGGTTCCGGCGGCCCTTGCCGGTGCCGCCGCTTCTTTTCCACCAACCTGCGGGCCGCTTCCAGCTCATCCTCGTATGAAACGGCGCGAACGGCCGCATCCGCCGTGTCGCTGTCAATTCCCCGCTGCTGCAGTTCCATCCGCATCATGTACGGGCTGCGCGGCTTGAGCCGCAGCCGTTCGTCCACCCACTGCCGGGCAAACCGCTCATCGTCCAGATAGCCCTGTTCTTCCATGCGGCGGCAGATTTCATCCGTCACGTCCGCCGCATACCCTTTCTCCCGAAGATAGGAAGCGACCTGCTTCTTCGTCCGCGGTCGGATGCCCAGATAGCGGAGTGCCAACAGGTAGGCCTTGTGCTCTTCTTCGGCGAGCAGGACCTCCCGGCAGAACGCCTCGTCCAGCTCCGTACCCTTCAAAAGCTGATACTTGACGAGAATGTCTTCGTGGACGGAAAAGACGATTTCATCGCCGATTTGAATGTGATAGCGATGCTGGTTTTTCGCGTCGCGGTGAACGGCGGTAATCCGGCCGCTTTTCATCGCGCCTCTCCCCCCTTTACGGCGAACCCCGCCCGGCTCGCAGCACGTCTGCGCCGGGCGGGGGTTCGAACATCAAACAGCCTGTCAGGGCGACAGGCTGTCAAGCGATTACTCGAAATCAAATACCGGTTCCTCATCCTGCTCCGGATCGTTGACCGGCTCCATGCTCGGGATGGAGTTGGGATTGAGGCTGAAATACTCGCGCACTTTGGCTTCAATTTGCGCCGCCACTTCCGGGTTTTCCTTGAGGAAGAGTTTGGCGTTCTCCCGTCCTTGGCCCAGACGCTCATCGTTGAAGGAGTACCATGCCCCGCTCTTCTGGATCACATCGATCTCCGCGCCGATGTCGAGGATGCTGCCCTCCTTGGAAATGCCTTCGCCGTACATGATGTCCACTTCGGCGGTTTTGAACGGCGGCGCCACCTTGTTTTTCACGACCTTGATCTTGGTCTTGCTGCCGATCACGTCGTTGCCCACCTTGATCGCTTCCGCCTTGCGCACGTCCAGGCGAATGCTCGCGTAGAACTTGAGCGCGCGTCCGCCCGGCGTCGTCTCCGGATTGCCGAACATGACGCCCACTTTCTCGCGGAGCTGGTTGATGAAGATGGCGATGGTCTTCGATTTGTTGATGGCCCCGGACAGTTTGCGCAGCGCCTGCGACATGAGGCGGGCCTGCAGCCCCACGTGGGAGTCGCCCATTTCGCCTTCAATCTCTGCTTTCGGCACGAGCGCGGCTACGGAGTCCACGACGATGATGTCAACGGCACCGGAACGCACCAGCGCCTCGGCGATTTCCAGCGCCTGCTCGCCCGTGTCAGGCTGGGAGAGCAGCAGCTCATCGATGTTTACGCCCAGTTTTGCCGCGTAGACCGGGTCCAACGCGTGCTCTGCGTCGATAAACGCGGCTTGTCCGCCCTGGCGCTGCACTTCGGCGATGGCGTGAAGGGCAACCGTCGTTTTACCGGAGGATTCCGGTCCGTAGATTTCGATGATCCGGCCGCGCGGGAATCCGCCCACACCCAGGGCGATGTCGAGGGCGAGCGCTCCGCTGGAGACGGTGGAAACCTGAACGTTGGCCATGTCCCCCAGCTTCATGATGGATCCTTTCCCGAACTGTTTTTCTATTTGACGCAATGCACTTTCCAAAGCAGCGCGACGATCTGACAAATGGTACACTCCCTTTCAACTCGTAACTGATTTGCTTGTCTTCATCATACATCGAGACAGAAGCGTTTGCCAAGTATTTTTTGCGAACAAATATTCGCATGATGAAAAGAGGCCGTCCGCCCCGAAAACGGAACGTGACGGCCTTTGTCGGCTGTCGGTATCAGGAACGCTTGGCGCGCGGCTTTGCCGGCTCCAGGTTGATCCGTCTGCCGTTGATGCGCGTTTGGCGAAGCGATTCGTAGACGAACGGCGCCACTTCTTCCGGAACCTCCACGAAGGTGAAGTTCTCGAAGATGTCGATGCGGCCGACCGCCTTTCCGGGGATTCCGACGGACTCGGAAATCTCCCGCACCAGATCCTGCGGGCGTACGTTGACATTGCGGCCCACGTTGAGGAAGAAGCGCACCATCCCCTTGGCGGCGCCGGTCTCCCCGAAGTTGTAGACCTCAGTCTCCTCCGACTCGCCGATCTCGGTGTGGAACGCGAGGTGCAGCGCCGCAGCGGCGATCTTCTCCGCCGGGTACTGTCCGATGAGCGAGTTGGCCACCTTCACGTACATGTCGGCCACGCCATCGCTCTCCAGCAGGTTGACCAGTTGTTCCCGCAGCTGCTCCTGCTTGCGTTCCGCCACTTCCTCCAGGGAGGGCACGTTGCGGCAGATCAGTTGGGCTTTGGTCTGTTTCTGGATGAACATCATCTGGCGCATCTCGCGCGGCGTCACCAGCGTCATGGCAATGCCCTTGCGGCCGGCGCGGCCCGTACGGCCGATCCGGTGCACGTAGCTTTCGGAATCCTGCGGGATGTCGTAGTTGATGACGTGGGAAACGTTGCCGACGTCAATGCCGCGCGCCGCCACGTCGGTCGCGATCAGCAGCTCGATGGAGCCCTCGCGGAAGGCGTTCATCACCTTGTCGCGCTGCGCCTGGGACAGGTCGCCGTGCAAGCCGTCGGCCAGGTAACCGCGCGCCTGCAGCACTTCGGTCAGTTCGTCCACGCCCCGTTTGGTGCGGCAGAAGATGATCCCCAGCTCGACGTCTTCGCTGTCCAGGATGCGGCAGAGGCTTTCCACCTTGTTGCGTTCAAACACCTTGTAGTAGACCTGCTCGATCAGCGGAGCGGTCACTTCTTCGCGGCTGACGGCGATCGTCTGCGGCTGTTTCATGTAGCGGGTCGCCAGGCGCTTGATTTCCGGCGGCATGGTCGCGGAGAACAGCAGGGTCTGACGGTCTTCCGGGAGGTGGTTGATAATGGTTTCAATGTCGTCGATGAACCCCATATCCAGCATTTCGTCCGCTTCGTCCAGCACCAGCGTGTGCACGTGCTCCAGCTTCAGCGTTTTGCGGCGCAGGTGGTCAAGCACGCGGCCGGGCGTCCCCACCACGACCTGGACGCCCTGGCGGAGCGCACGGATCTGGTGCCCGATGGACTGTCCGCCGTAGATCGGCAGCGTGCGGACTTTTTTATACTTGGAGATGCGCAAGAGCTCGCCCGCCACCTGGATGGCCAGCTCGCGGGTGGGCGTCAGGACGATCGCCTGCACGCGGTTGCCCGGCGTCACTTTTTCAATCAGCGGAATGCCGAATGCGGCGGTTTTCCCCGTACCCGTTTGCGCCTGACCGATCAGGTCTCCGCCCTCCAGCACTTTCGGGATGCAGGCAGCCTGGATCGGGCTCGGCTCTTCGAAGCCCATGTCGTAAATGGCTTGCAGAATGGATTTATGTAAAGGAAAATCAGAAAAAATCGTCATGTGTTGTCACCTTTCTTTTAGTCGTTGCAGCGCGTAAAACAGCGCAAATTTGGCCGCCCGGCCGACGATGGCCTGTCGTCGTCCGGCGAGGCGAAGCTCCTTGACCAGCGTGGGCAGCCCTTCCACGGCGACGCCGACGTAGACCAATCCCACCGGTTTGCCTTCAGAGGAATCAGGGCCGGCCACCCCCGTCACGGAGATGCCGACGTCCGCGCCGAGCGTCGTCCTGACGTTTTCGGCAAGCAGCCGGGCCGTCGTCTCGCTGATGGCCCCTTCCCCTGCCAGGACTTCCTCCGGCACGTTGAGCAGCTGCCGCTTCGCCTCGTTGGTATAGCACACCACTCCGCCGCGCATGACGGCGGAACTGCCGGGTACGGATGTAATGAGGGAGGCGGCCGTTCCCCCGGTGCAGCTCTCCGCGCAGGCGATCGTCGCGCCCCTGCGCTTCAGTTCGTCCACCAGCACCTCGTGCAGCGACGTCTCTCCCGTCACGTAGATGTACTCGCCCAACCGCTCGCGAATCTCCCTCTCCACGGGCTGAATCAGCCGCTCCGCATCGTCCACGTTCGCCGCCCTGGCCGTGATCCGCAGCGTCACTTCAAACTCCTTGGCGTACGGGGCGATCGTCGGGTTGTCCTGCCGTTCGATCAGGTCGAGCAGCCGTTCCTCCAGCGCCGATTCGCCAATGCCGTAGAAGCGCAGCACGCGCGAGTGAAACACCTGCTGCTCCGGCTTCAGCCCAATCAGATACGGCATCACGTATTTCTCCACCATCGGGTACAGTTCGCTGGGCGGCCCCGGCAGCAGCACGTAGGTGCGTCCGTCGCGCTGCGCCGCCATGCCGGGCGCCATGCCGTGATCGTTCGGGAAGACGCGGCTGCCCGCCAGCACCAGCGCCTGCTTGCGGTTGTTCTCCGTCATCGTGATGCCCCGCTGGCGAAAAAACGACTCGATCCGCTCCATCGCCGCCTGATCGGTGGTCAACCCGACGCCCAGGTGCTCCGCCACGGTTTCTTTCGTCAAGTCGTCCTGGGTCGGTCCCAGTCCGCCGGTGAACACGATCAGATCGGACCGGGCCGACGCCTGGCGGATCACGCTTGCCAGCCGTTCGGCATTATCCCCCACCACCGTGTGGAAATAGACGCCAACGCCGATTTCCGCCAGCTTCTGGGAGAGATACTGGGCGTTCGTATTGGCGATCTGCCCAAGCAAAAGTTCCGTTCCCACCGCGATAATCTCCGCTCTCATGCCCCTCATCCACTCTCTTTGGAAATAAAGTAACGCTGCCCGTCGAAGCCCATCCGGCGAAGCTTTTCCTGCCGCATCGTCAGGCCGTCCCCGAACGGTTTTCCTGTCTGATACGGTAAGAAAAGAAGACCAATACCCGTTTCTTACGAGTATTGGATGACGTTGCGATTCTTGGCGAAGTAGTCATACCCGGAGTACAGGGTAATCACCACCATTGCCCATATCGCCGCTTCATCAAAGGGAATGCCGAAAATCTCAAACGGAAAATTGTTCACCATCACCGCCGTAATGGCCACGATCTGCACCCATGTTTTTAGTTTGCCCAATGCGCTGGCGGCAATTACCTGCCCTTCCGCCGCTGCCACCAGTCTCAGACCGGTCACGGCAAACTCGCGGCTGATGATGACGATGGCGATCCACGCTTCCAGCCGGTGCATTTCCACCAGCGAAATCAGCGCCGCGGAAATCAGCAGCTTATCCGCCAACGGATCGAGGAACTTCCCCAAGTTGGTCACGATTTTGCGTTTGCGGGCGATATAGCCGTCCAGACCGTCGGTACTGGCCGCCAGGATGAACACCAATGCCGCAATCAGTTCGTTGTACGTCATCGACACGCTGCCGATGGTAAACGTCCCGATGTTGTAACGCACCAGCAGAAAAAACATGACTACCGGCACCAGGAAGATCCTGGCGAGGGTGATGCGGTTGGCGAGATTCACCTAGACTACCTCCCCGGCCAAGTCGTATTCGTAGGAGTGCGTAATCTTCACCTTCACGATTTTGCCCAGTTCGCCCTTGTATCCCGTGACGAACACCTCGCCGTCAATCTCCGGAGCGTCGTACTGGGTGCGGCCGACGTAGATGTCATTGCGCCCTTCGTACCGCTCGATGAGCACGTCCAGCACCTGTCCGACAAAGCGGCCGTTTCGCTCGGCGGCGATTTCCCGCTGAATCTCCATCAGGATGTTGGCCCGTTTTTCCTTGGTCTCCTCGTCGACGTGGTTCGGCAGACGGGTCGCCGGCGTATCGTCTTCGTTCGAATAGGTGAAGACGCCCAGCCGGTCAAACTTCACATCCTTCACAAATTCGCACAGGCGCTGGAAGTCCTCTTCCGTCTCGCCGGGGAAGCCGACGATCAGGGACGTTCGCAGGGCGACGTCCGGAACGCGGGCGCGAATCTTCGCCACCAGTTCGCGGGCATCACGCTGGCGGCCGGGGCGGCGCATCTTTTTCAGGATATGATCCTCGGAGTGCTGCAGCGGCATATCAACGTATTTGCACACTTTGGAATTGGTCGCAAACACCTCGATCAGCTCGTCTGTAAAGAAACCGGGGTACGCATAGTGCAGTCTGATCCACTGAATCCCGTCCACTTCGGCCAACCGGTTCAGCAGCTCGGGCAGCATGTGCTTGCCGTCGTAAATGTCGGTGCCGTAGTTGGTGGAATCCTGCGCGATCAGGCTGATCTCCACAATCCCCTGCTCCGCGAGATGCTTTGCCTCCTCCACGATCGATTCGATGGTCCGGCTGCGAAATCCTCCGCGCATCAGCGGAATGCTGCAGAACGTACAGGCGTTGTCGCAGCCCTCCGCAATCTTGATGTAGGCGGAATAGGTCCCTGCCTTCACTTTCCGTTTGACCACTTCCTCGTAAGTGAAGACGGGATTGCCGACATAGGCGGGCCGCTTGCCCGCGAGCGATTCAGCAATAATGTCCGTAATCGACATAAAATCGCCTGTTCCGACAATGCCGTCCACTTCCGGGATCTCTTTTAGAATATCCTCTTTGTACCGTTGCGTGAGACAGCCTGCCACGACAAGCGATTTCAGCTTGCCGGATTCCTTCAGCTCCGCCATGTCGAGTATCTTGTTGACCGATTCTTCCTTGGCGGCGTCGATGAATCCGCAGGTATTGACGATGACGACCGTTGCTTCTTCGGGGTTATCGACCAGTTCGTAGCCTTTTTCATCTATCAGATGGGCCATCATGTCCGAATCGACCAGATTCTTTTCACAGCCCAGCGTAACGATCGCTACTTTTTCACGTGAGCCTACCTTCTCTGTCATCTGTTTTCCTCCAATTGGTCACACCTGCCCAGATTACACCTATTCAGTATAATATAAGCCGCAACGGAGTGTCAAAAGTGAAGAAAGTACGAAAGGCAAGCATGACGCTTGCCTATTGGGTAACGGATGGTGCCATCGTAACGACGACGTTGGACGGCATGTATTTCATGTTGGACGTGTCTACACGCGCGCCGTTGACCGTCATCTCCACGACCGTCGGCTTGCCCAGACGGATGTACGCTGTCTTGCCCAGTTCGACGACGACTTCCTCGTCTTTCTTCAACGTGCCCTCTTTGACGTATTTCTTGCCCTTCGCCTCGGACACCCCGTACCAGCATTTATCGTTGACGACTTTGAGTTTGACCGTGATCTTGTCACCGCCGCTCAGCGTGTACTTGTACAGGGACCCCTGCTGCGACTCGAACGTGACCGTCGCCTGCTGCTCGCCGCTCGGAACCTCCGGGACGGCCGCGGTCGAATCGGGAGCCGGTTCCGTAACGGTGGCGGGAGGTCTGGGCGTTTGGGTCTGCGGCGATGGGGTTGGCGTCGGCGTGCCGCTCTGGCCCGGATTGACGATTTCCGCGCCCGACGACAGATTCCCCCCCGGCACCGCCGGCTGGGTGTTCATCCCGCTGTTGACGACAGCGATGTAGATCACCCCGATGATCAGCGCGATAAACAGCACCAGCAAGGTCTTGGTCAGCCATCTGCCGGCCTGCAGCGGGTTGTTGGCGGACGCCACCCGGCGGCGGCGCAGCCGTTCCACTTGTTCCTGCGGAGGTTGGGCAGGCAGATCCGCCTGGAAGTGACTCATGATGTGGTTCGGATCAAGACCGACGGCTTCCGCGTAGCTCTTGACGAAAGCCCGTGCGTAAAAGTGGCCAGGGAGTACGTGAAAATGGCCCCTTTCAATGGCTTCCAAATATCGCCGCTGGATCTTGGTGATCCGTTGGATGTCGTCGAGCGTGATCCCTTTTTCTTCGCGGGCCCTTTGTAGTACTTGACCTAGCTCAGACACAGCTTACCCTCCTTAATTCATGTCGAAATGGTCGAAGCCGCGGTTGTTGATCAACTCGTATGTAATCTCTTCGTCCGGATGCTGACGCAGTTCGATGATGTAGTGAAAATCTGACAGTTCGTACTCCGACTCGCGGACGAAAATATCGGGATGTTCGATGATCTTGGCGGCCGGGAAGTTCATGATTTCCCTCAGCAGCGCGTGATGTTTCTCCGTGGAGCGCAGCGTCGACACAATTCCATCTATTAAATATACATGATCGGTCGTCATCTCATCAACGGCAAGGGAGCTGCGCACGGTCTGCCGCAGCAGCGTGGAGGAGATGAACGTCCAGCGCTTGTTGGCCGACACGCTGGCCGCGATCATCGACTCGGTTTTGCCGACGCGCGGCATGCCGCGGATGCCGATCAACTGGTGGCCCTCCCGCTTCAAAATCTCCGCCATGAAGTCGACCAAGAGCCCCAGCTCGTCGCGCACGAACCGGAACGTTTTTTTGTCCTCGCTGTCGCGCTCGATGTAGCGCCCGTGGCGAACCGCCAGTCTGTCCAGCATTGTCGGCGGCCGCAGCCTCGTTATGGTTATATTGTCCATTTTTAGCACAACGTTGCGCAGTACCTCTATTTTTTCGTCGTCATCCGTCAGCAGCAGCATGCCGCGTCGCATGTTGTCGACACCGTTGATCGTCACGATATTGATGTTGAGCATCCCCAAGATGGAGGCGACATCCCCCAGCAGACCGGGCCGGTTTTTGGAGATTTCGTATTCCATGTACCACTCTTTTTTCGCTTCCATGCCCCTATCCTCTCCGACAGCCAATTTTCTCTTCGTATGTAGTATATCACGTTCCGAACGATCGACAATCAGAGATTCGGACGGAAAAGAAAAATCCCCGTGGAAAGGGGATTTCAGTGCAGTTAGCTGCCTTGGTTGGGGCCGGCGTCGTTCTCCACCAGCTTGACCATCATGGATGCCAGCGCGCGCTGCTGCTCTTCGTCGCCGGCGTCCCACAACTGCTTCAGCAGGCGCTCCTGATCGTTTTTCGGGTCCACCTGGCCGGCCAGGTAATGGCCGATCTGATACGCCACATTTTGAATGGTGTCGCTTTCCATGCCAGCCTGTTTGGCCTGCTCTACGCGCTCGCCGAGAAATTGCTTCCAGTCGCGGAAATTGTCGAGAACCGACATGTACTATTCCCTCCTTCTGTACGTTACGGACAGGTTTGTGCCCGTATATTGGTAGAATGCCATCATCAGGAGGGAATTATGCATGCCGTCTCAGGCGTACCAGCCACCGTTGGGACTGATGATCTGACCGGTCAGGTAGCTCGCCTCTGCCGTCAGCAAAAAGCGGACGACCGCAGCCACCTCTTCCGGCGTGCCCAGACGGCCCGCTGGGATCTCCGCAGCGATCATCTCCAGCTCCTCGGGAGAAAACCGCTCCATCATGCCGCCCTGAATCGCTCCCGGCGCCACCGCGTTTACGGTGATGCCGTTGGGGGCAAGCTCTTTGGCCAGTGCTTTGGTAAAGGCGTTGACGGCCCCCTTGGTGAGCGAGTAGAGCACTTCGCAGGAGCCGCCCGTCAGGCCCCAGACGGAGGAGATGTTGACAATCCGGCCGTACCGCTCCCGAAGCATCGCACCCAACGCCGCCTGCGTCACGAAATAGGCGGAGCGGACGTTGAGCGCCACCAGCTCGTCAAACATTTCGGGCGACACATCGGCAAAAAGACCGACGTGATCCGCCGACGCGTTGTTGACGAGCAGCAGCGGGGCAACGGGCATGGCCTGAAACATGGCGGTGATCTGCCCCACGTCGCGCAGGTCAGCCTGCAGGGCATACGCGGGGACGCCCCGCGCCCGGCATTCGTTCAGCACCGGCTCCAGCTTGTCGTAGGATTGATGGTAATGCAGGTAAAGCGGGACGCCCGACGCGGCCAACGCCAGGCTGATGGCGCGGCCGATCTCGCCGGACGCCCCTGTCACCAACGCCCAAGGCGTCTGTGGGTTCATGTGCGTTCACTACTCCTGCGGCGAAGCGGAACGAACGATCGAGATGGACATTTGTTCCGGCAGAAAGTGCTCCCTCAAGCGTTCCTCCACGTCTTCGCGGGTGATCGACTCCAGCGCCGGCACCACGGAGAAGAGGTCGCTGCCGTTGAATTTGTAGCTGGTAAACTGGTTGGCGATAAACTCCACGGAATTGAGCGAGCGCAAAAACTGGCCGATTTTTTTCCGCTTGGCGCGTTCAAAATCGTCCTCCGCGATGCCCGACTGCTTCAACGCCGCGATTCCCTGCTTGACTTCTTCGGCCAAGCGGTCGGGATCGGGAGTGTCGGCGCCGATAATGGAGTAGCCGTAGTCCTGTTCGCCGCTGTAGTCGACGTCGAAATTCTCCGTGATCAGCCCGCTGTCGTACCATTTCTGATAGAGGGCGGAGCTGGTGCCAAACGCGATGTCCAACAACAGTTTAGTGGCAAGCTCCCGTTTTAACAAGGCCTCTCCGGACAAACCGCTTTGTTTTTCCTTGAAGCCGATCATGCATTTGGGCATCCCCACGGGCAGATGATGTTCGATGCGCTGCTTGGCCACTTCCGCCGGCTCTTCCGGAAAGATGCGTTCGATCTTCGGCGCGGGCGGGAACTCCTTGGCGGCCTGATTGTTCCGGATCAAGCCCATGACTGCTTCCGGCTCAAACGACCCCACCACCAACAGCAGCATGTTGGCCGGATGGTAAAACGTTTCGTAGCACTGGTACAGCATCTCCTTGGTGATCTTGGAGATGGAGTCAATCGTGCCGGCGATCTCGATGTTGATCGGATACCGCTGATACATGGCTTTCAGGAGATTCATGTACACTTTCCAGTCCGGGTTGTCGTCGTACATGGTGATTTCCTGGCCGATGATGCCTTTTTCCTTTTCCACGCTGGCGTCGGAAAAGTACGGTTCCTGCACGTAATCTAAGAGCAGATTCAGGTTGGCCTCCAGCTTGTCGGTGCAGGAAAACAGGTACGCCGTGCGGTTGAAGCTGGTGAAGGCGTTGCAGGAGGCGCCGTTCTTGCTGAACTCGTGCATGACATCCCGGTCTTTTTTCTCAAACATCTTATGTTCCAGAAAATGAGCGATCCCGTCCGGCACGTGCACCTCTTCCCCGCTGCGGGTGCGAAAATGGCTGTCGACGGAGCCGTACCGCGTGGTAAAAACGGCGTACGTCTTGCTGAATCCCTGCTTGGGCACCAGGTACACCTGCAGGCCGTTCGGCAGTTTCTCGTGATAGACGGTTTCGTTCACCTGTTCAAACACGGTGGTATGCATGTTACACATCCCCCTTTTTGTCCCGCAAGAGATAGATGGTATCGATCGCGACGCGTTCAGCCACGCGTTTAATGTCGTCCACCGTCACGCCGTTGATCTCGTTCAGCAGTTCGTTCAACTGCCGTTTCCGCCCGCTGAGCACGCCGTTGTAGGCAAAGTCGATCATCATCCGGGCGCTGTCCAGGAGTTCGCGGAACTGGTTGGTCAGCGTGGCTTTTGTCTGCTCCAGTTCTCCGGCGGTGATGCTTCCCTGCCGCATCAGCTCCAACTGTTCCTTGATGATGTCGACAGCCCGCCGGTAGTTGTTTACGTCGATGCCGGACATCATCATCAGGATGCCTTTGTGGCTCTCCAGCCGGGAGACGGCGTAGTAAGCCAGACTCGCCTTTTCGCGGACGTTGACAAACAGCTTGGAATGGGGAAAGCCGCCCAGCACGCCGTTGTAAACCAGGAGCGCCGGGTAATCGTCGTCCTTGTAGGAAATCTGCGTACGGCAGCCGATGTTCAGTTTCGCCTGGCTGACGTCGAGCCGCTCGATGACTTCCCGCGCCTGGGTCACTTGTTTGGTGGCGTTGGTCGGCGGGAACGTTATCACCTCCGCCCGATCCGGGGTCACATGGGTGCTGATCGCCTCCTCCACTTCGGCCCGCTGCACGTCCCCGACCACGAAGATGTCGATCGGATTGCGCGACGTGATCTCGCGGAAATAGCGGTACAGCTCCGCCCCCGTAATGGACGGCAGATCCTCGGTCCGCCCCTGGGCGAGCAGGGCGAACGGCTCCCCTTTGCACATCTCCGCCGTCACCCGCTGGTTGGCGTACTTCATCTTGTCGTCAATCAGGCTGTCGATCCGCTTGCGCAGCGTCTCTTTTTCCTGGGCGACGTACTTTTCGGCAAACGCTTCCCCTTCCAGATAGGGGCGGGTCAGCACGTCGCCGACGAAGCGAATCGCCTGGTCCAAGAGGGACGTCTCTTGCGAAAGGTACTTCTCGTTCGGCACTTCCATGTAGATCTGGAGGATCTGCCGCTCTCCCTTTTTCACCACGTCCACGTCGAAAATCGCTCCGTAGAGATAGTCCAGATGTTCGCGAAGCTGCTTGGTGTCGGGGAATCGGGCGGTTGCCCGCTTCATTACCATGGCCAGGAGCGCGGTCTTGGTCACGTGCGCTTCAGACAGTTCCTGTTCGATCATGGTCACGATGGTCGTGGTCTTGAATTTGGCAGTCGGCAGGATATGTACATGGATTCCGTTGACTGAGGAGGTGTGAAACGCAATCTCATTTCGCTGCTCGCTCATATCCCATTCTCCCTTCTCCGTCGGCTTGATCTCTTCTATTGTAACCAATTGGCAGGCCGTTCAGCAAAGCAGACGAGAAAAGGCGGGACCGTACCGTCTCCGCCTTTTCACCGTGAAAATGATCTCTTCTGTTACTGTATGCACCCCGGCCGATGCCTACCACTGCAAAAGAACGGGTCCCGCTCCCGTTTCGCTACAGATCGGTGTCATCCCACTCGCTGAGATCGTCGGGGTCCGCATTGCTTTCGACAAAGCGGCCGCAGTCGGGCTCCAGGCAGAGCATCCCGTCCAGTTGGCTGTCGTGAAACGGCAGGCCGTGGGTGCCGCCGCAGTAGGGGCAGGTCCACATCAGACGTCCTCCTTTATGAAGAATTGCTTCCTCCGTGTAGTGTGCCCCAATCTCTCCCGGGATTACGCGGACGCATTTGCTGATCGTTCGCGTTCCAACAAAAAAGCGCCCGGAAGCCCGGGCAGGAGACGATCGCCATTTGCAGCGAGCGGCGGACCGCTCCTCTCCCCCTGCGCGGTTTGGCGAGAGCACGACCGCAGAGGGAGAGCGCCAGGTTCCAGACGCATGATCGAGTTTTATTAGCGGGAGCCGGTCTCGTACGGCTTGCCCAATGCAGCGGGGGCGTTCGAACGGCCGACCACGCCCGCCAGGACCAGGATGGTCAAAATGTACGGAAGCATGTAGATGAATCCGGTCGGAACGTATTGGGTCAGACCGAAGATCTGCACCAGCGACTTGATCGCCTGCGCCACCCCGAAGAACAGCGCCGCGCCCATCGCGCCGGCCGGATGCCACTTCCCGAAAATCAACGCAGCCAGCGCGATGAATCCTTGGCCGGACACCGTGTTGTGGGAGAAGTTGCTGGTCGTGGTCAGGGCGATCGTCGCGCCGCCCATCGCTGCCAGGGCGCCGCTGATCATGACCGCGGTGTAGCGCATGCGCTTGACATTGATGCCGACGGTGTCCGCGGCGCGCGGATGCTCACCGACCGCCCGCAGCCGCAGACCGAACGGCGTTTTGAACAGCACGTACCAGGAGAGAGCCACCAACGCGAATGCGATAAAGCTGGTCGGATACCCTTCGAACAGCGCGTGTCCCACATACGGGATGTCGGCCAGCAGCGGAATGTGCCATTTGCCGAACACGTGGGAGAGCGTCGTGGTTTGGCCCGCACCGTGGAAGATGATCTTGGTCAGGTAGACGGACAACCCTGCGGCCAGGAAGTTCAGCGCAACGCCGCTGACCACCTGGTCGGCTTTGAACGTAATCGAAGCCACCGCGTGCGGCAGGGCAAAGATCGCGCCGGCCACGATCGCGGCGGCAAAGCCCACCCACGGCGCGCCGCTGCCGAACGCGTCCTGCGCAAAGAAGGTGACCACGGCACCGGTAAACGCCCCGATGATCATCATCCCTTCCAGCGCGATGTTGACGACCCCGGAACGCTCCGAGTACATGCCGCCCAGCGCGGCAAAAATCAAGGCAGTGGAAAACACGATGGTATCGTGAACCAGGTTGCTGAGGATCATGCCCCAATCCATCAGTTTCCACCCTCCTTTTTCTTCAGAATAGGCTTCAGGAAGACTTTCACGATGCCGTGAGCAGCCACGAAGAAGATGACGGACGCGATCACGACGCGAATCAGCTCAACCGGAACGCCGGCGCCAAACTTCATGCCGGCTGCGCCGAACGTCAGCATGCCGAACAGAATCGCTGCCAGGACGACGCCCAACGGGTTGTTGCCGCCGATCAGGGCGACGGCGATTCCGTCAAAGCCGTACCCCGGCATGGCCGCCATGACAGCCTGGTAGTGAAACACGCCCAGGATCTCGCATGCGCCGCCGATGCCGGCGAACATCCCGCCGATAAACATGGCGTTGACCACGTTGCGGTTGACGTTCATTCCGGCGTACTCGGACGCGTGCGGGTTCAGGCCGACCGCGCGCAGTTCGAAACCGGTCTTGGTCTTCCACAGGACGACGTAGAAAAAGACGGCGGCGAGCACGGCCAGCAGCGTCCCCCAGTGCAGCCGGGCGCTGTCAAACATCTGTGACAGCCAGCCGATCGTGATGGAGGCGGAATCCTTGATCATCTCGGAACGCTGCTGTCCCGCCGGCACGAAGAAAGCGTTCAGAATGTAGTTGGCGAAGTAGAGGGCAATCCAGTTCAGCATGATGGTCGTGATGACCTCGTTGACGCCCCGGGCCGCTTTCAGGTAGCCGGCGATGGCTCCCCACAGGCCCCCTGCCAGCGCACCGGCCAGCACGGCGAGCGGCGCGTGAATGTACGCCGGGAGATCCAGGGAAATGCCCACCGCCGTAGAGGCGATCATCCCCATGATGAACTGCCCCTCCGCCCCGATGTTGAACAGGCCGGTGCGGAAAGCAAACGCCACGGACAGGCCCGTAAAGATCAGCGGCGTGATCTGGCGGATCGTCTCACCGAAGTTGTACGAACTGCCGAATACCTTTTCCACAAGGGACGCGTACGCCTTGATCGGGTTGAATCCCCCCGCGAGCATGGCGACGGCTCCGGTCAATAATCCAAGAATGATAGCTGCTGCCGGGACGAGGAACGATTCCTTGGTAAAAACAGCAATCACTCTATTCATCGCTTCCTCCTCCTTGCATCCGTTTTCCGCCGGACATCATCAAGCCCAGTTCTTGTTCGGTCGTCGACTTGGCGTCGACAATGCCGACAATCTGTCCCTCGTAAATGACCGCAATCCGGTCGGATACGTTGATTACCTCGTCCAGTTCGAGCGAAATCAGCAGCACGGCCTTGCCCTTGTCGCGCTGCTCCACGAGCCGTTTGTGGATAAACTCGATGGCCCCCACGTCCAACCCACGCGTCGGCTGCGCCGCGATCAAAAGATCCGGGTCCTTGTCCACTTCGCGGGCGATGATTGCCTTCTGCTGGTTGCCGCCGGAAAGCGCTCGTGCCTTGGTGTGGATGCTCGGCGTGCGGACGTCGAACTCCTCGATCAGTCTGGATGCGTGCTTGTCAATCGCCGCGTAGTCCAGGAAGCCGTTTTTGTTGAACCGCGGGTGGAAGTACGTCTCCAGCACCATGTTTTCGCTCATGGTAAAGTCGAGCACCAGCCCGCGCTTGTGCCGGTCTTCCGGAATGTGGGACAGGCCCGCTTCCGAGATTTCCCGCGGCAGCCGGTTGGTAATGTCCTGGCCCTTCAAGAGGATCCGTCCGCCGGAAGCCTTGCGCAGTCCGGTCAGCACCTCGATCAGTTCGCTTTGGCCGTTGCCGTCCACGCCGGCGATGCCGAGGATCTCCCCGGCGCGCACTTCAAACGAGATGCCGTTCAGCGCGTTGACGCCGCGGTTGCCCATGGCGGTGACGTTCTCGACGGAGAGGATGACCTCTTTCGGCTGCGGCGGCTGCTTGTCCACTTTGAACGTAACCTCGCGCCCCACCATCTTGGCGGCCAACTCGTCCGGGTTGGTATCCTTGACGGCGACCGAATCGATCACCTTGCCCCGGCGAATGATCGTGACCGCGTCGCAGACGGCCATGATCTCCTTCAACTTGTGGGTGATCAGGATGATCGTCTTGCCCTCTTTTACCAGATTGTGCATGATCTCGATCAGTTCCTGAATCTCCTGCGGGGTCAGGACGGCGGTCGGCTCGTCAAAAATGAGGATGTCCGCCCCGCGGTAAAGCGTTTTCAAAATCTCCACCCGCTGCTGCATGCCTACGGAAATATCGGCAATTTTGGCAGTGGGATCCACTTTCAGCCCGTACTTGCGGGAAAGCTCCTCCACTTCCTTGACCGCTCGGCGAATATCTATCTGCAACCCGTTTTTCGGTTCGTTTCCTAACACAATGTTTTCAGTGACCGTAAAGGTTTCCACAAGCATGAAATGTTGGTGCACCATGCCGATGCCCAGTTCGTTCGCGACGTTGGGACTCGTGATGTGTACCGGTTTCCCGTTGATGAGGATTTCTCCCTCATCCGGTTGATACAAGCCAAACAAGATGTTCATCAACGTGGACTTCCCCGCGCCGTTCTCCCCCAGGAGGGCGTGGATTTCGCCTTTTTTCACGACCAGGTTGATGTTGTCGTTTGCGACGATGCCGGGAAAGCGCTTGGTAATCCCGCGCATTTCAACAACTGTCTGTACCGAATTCAACCATGTTCCCCCCGTTTTTGTGGGTCTTAGTTTGAAGGTAAAGAACAAGGCTAGTTGCTCGAACTAGCCTTGTCCGTGTGCAGCCTGCTGTGGGTTACTGTTGAGGTGTTTCAGGAACCTTGATCTCGCCGTTTACGATTTTTTGCTTGTACTCGTCAACCAGCTTCAGCACGTCTGCCGGCACGTTCTTGTTGGAGGTGTCGGCCAGGCCTACGCCGTTTTCCTTCAGACCAAGCCATACGATGCCGCCTTTGAATTTGCCGTCGATGACGTCTTTGGACACGCGGTATACGGCTTCGTCCACACGCTTCACCATGGAGGTGAGGGTGATGTCGTCGCCGAAGGTCAGGGACTGGTCCTTGTCCACGCCGATTACCCAAACCTGTTGGCCTTTGGCCTTGCGAGCCTTGGCTTCGTTGAACACGCCGTCGCCGGTGGCGCCGGACGCGTGGAAGATGATGTCGACGCCCTGGTCGTACATTTGCGACGCGGTGGATTTGCCCTGGTCCGGTTTGTCGAACGCGGCGGTGTACACCTTCACGACCTGAACGCTCGGATCGACGGCCTTCACGCCTGCTTCGAAACCGGCTTCAAAGCGCTTGATCACCGGAATTTCCATCCCGCCGACAAAGCCGACCTTTTTCGTTTTGCTCATTTTCGCGGCGACCACGCCAACCAGGAAGGAACCTTCATGCTCTTTGAACAGGACGGATTCCACGTTCGGCGCGTCCACTTCGGCGTCAATGATCGCCAGTTTGGCGTCCGGGTTTTCGGAAGCCACTTTTTTCACGTGGTCGCCCATCAGGAAGCCGATCCCCCAGGTCAGATCCCATTTGTCCTTGACGAACTGGGTCAGGTTCGGGATGTAGTCGGCGTCACTGGTGGACTGGAGGTAGTTTACGTTTTCCTGCGGGAGGTTGAGGTCTTTTTGCAGTTTTTGCAGACCTTCCCACGCGCTCTGGTTGAAGGAGTTGTCGTTCACACCGCCCACGTCGGTCACCATGCCGATTCTCGCGTTCGGCGCAGCCGCCTGGCCTTCCCCTTGGTTGGCCGCTCCTTGCTGTCCTTCTGTTTTTCCGCCGCACCCAGCCAGGACAAGCGAAAGGCTGAGAGCTGCCACGGAGAGGACGGAAAGTACCTTTTTCATGCCGGAATACCCCCTGTTTTTAAATGGAATGAAATTGTTGTGCGAGGTTTCCCCCGCTTGTTAGAGCCGTCTGCGCACGACGTGAAAGTGAATCTTGTCCGCCCGGAAATAATTGTGGGAATATAGCACGGGCCGTTCACTCTCGTCGTAGTGAATCTGTTTCAGCAGGAGCAGCGTCGCGTTTTTGTCGCACCGCAGCAGATTGGAAACCTTTTCAGAGTAGCCCAGCGGTTCGATGTGAGCCACTGCATACGCGATGCGCAGGCCCGTTTTGCTCTCCAGCCAGTTGAAGATGGACTCGCCCTCTGCCGTGTAGCCTCCGGGCACCAGGTGGGCCGGGATGCGGTCAAAGCAGTAGACGACCGGGTCGCCGTCCGCCGTGCGAATGCGCTCCACCATGAGCACGCCTTCGCCCGGATTGAGGGACAGCCGTTTGCGCTCTTCCTCGCCAGGCTCGCCGAACGCGGTGCGGAGAATGATCGTCCCCGCCTTGTACCCCTGCCGCTCAATCGCGTCCGTCACACTAAAGAGTTCCCCAATCCCGCCGGAAAAAACAGGCCGGGAATTGATAAACGTGCCGACTCCGTGACGACGGATCACGATTTTCTCTTCTTCGAGAAGGCGAAGCGCTTCCCGCAGCGTCGCCCGACTCACACCCAACTGTTTTGACAGCTCGGCTTCGGAAGGGAGACGATCGCCGGGTTTTAGCTCCCCGGAATCAATATCGCTCTTGATCTTGTCCATGACCAAGAGGCTCAGCGACCGGAAATTCCCCTTGATGCTCATCCACCTTCACTCCTGCTTACCCTTCAGCCATCCCAACAGGTAGGACGTCAGACCTCTGATTCACACGCAACGATAACAACAATTTCCTTGAATCCCGTAAAAATTGTACCGTAGGGGCAGGTATCATGCAATATAAATTTTCAGAAGTCTCCTGCCAGTTTTTGCGTTTTCAGGCAGCGACTGAACGACCGCTCATCCTAAGCTCCAATCCGGCAGATGAAAAAGAAACGCCCGGCTCAGGAGATGCTGCTCTCCTGGGCCGGACGCGGTATGCGCACTTCGCGGGGCTTGCTGCCCTCATACGGGCCGACGACCCCCTGCGCTTCCATCATGTCGATCAGCCGGGCCGCCCGCGTATAGCCGATCCGAAGCCTGCGCTGCAGCAGGGATGCGGATGCGGTCTGCGCCTCGACGACAATCTGCACAGCCTGATCGTACAGCTCGTCGTCCACAACGGCCTGCTGCTCGTCCGCCACCTCGTCCGGGATCATCTCTTCCTGGTAGCGGACTTCCTGCTGTTCCTTGACAAAGCGGACGACGTCCTCCACTTCCTTGTCGGAGACGAACGCCCCCTGCACGCGAATCGGCTTGGAAGCCCCCATCGGCAGGTAGAGCATGTCCCCGCGGCCGAGTAGTTTTTCCGCCCCGCCCATGTCCAGGATGGTGCGGGAGTCGGCCATGGACGAAACGCCAAAGGCAATCCGCGACGGGATGTTCGCCTTGATCACGCCGGTGATGACGTCCACGGACGGACGCTGCGTGGCGATAATCAGGTGAATGCCGGCCGCACGGGCCATCTGAGCCAGGCGGCAGATGGCGTCTTCCACTTCTCCCGGCGCCACCATCATCAGGTCCGCCAGCTCGTCGACGATGACCACGATGTACGGCAGCGGGCTTCCCTCCGCCTGCTGGTTGTACATCTCGATGTTGCGGCTGCCCGTTTTGGCGAACAGATTGTAGCGCCGCTCCATCTCCGCAACCACTTTCTTCAGCGCGACGGACGCGCGGCGGGGGTCGGTCACCACCGGTGCGAGCAGGTGGGGAATCCCGTTGTACACATTCAGCTCGACCATCTTCGGATCAACCATCATCAGCTTCACTTCATCCGGCTTCGCCCGGAACAGGATGCTCATGATCAATCCGTTGATGCAGACCGATTTGCCGCTGCCGGTCGCGCCTGCCACCAGCAGGTGGGGCATTTTCGCCAGGTCGGCCACGATCGGCTCGCCCGAGATGTCCCGGCCGAGCGCCACCGTCAGCTTGCCGGGCGCCTCCTGGTACTGCGGCGATTCCAGCACCTCGCGAAGCGAAACCACCGCCACTTCGGCATTGGGCACCTCGATGCCGATCGCCGACTTGCCCGGAATCGGCGCCTCGATGCGAATATCCTTGGCCGCCAGCGCCAGCGCCAAATCGTCGGTCAGGCTGACGATCCGGCTCACTTTCACGCCGGTCGCGGGCTGCACTTCGTAGCGGGTAACGGCCGGTCCCCGGTGCACTTCCGAAACGATCGCGCTGACGCCGAAGCTTTTCAGCGTCTGCACCAGCTTGGCCGCGTTGGACGTGTGGTCCACGTCCTTGCCCGGCGTATAGCCTTTGGGCCGGGCCAACATCTGCAAGTTGGGAAGCACATAGGGGACAGCCGGCTGCACCTCCGCGTTTTCCAGCGTGCCGAAAATCTCTTCGTCGCCTTCCAGCGAGAACGTAATCTCCCGCGCCGCTTGCGGACGGACAGGCGGCGCCGCCGATTCGGGGGATTCCTGTTCGTGTTCGCTCGCCACCCGCTCGGTGAAGTCGCGGATCAGCGGGGCGACGGGCAGCGCTTCCTCTCCGTCCGCCGACGGTCCCGCCGCCTCCGGGGAATCGGCAGCCTCCGCCGCAGGATCGGCTGCTCCGTCCTGCCGGGCAGCGGCCCCCGCCTCTTTGGCGCTCCGCTCTTCGCGGGCCTTCCGCTTTTCCTTCTCCTGCTTGCGCTTCTCGCTTTCTTCCTGCAAAAGCTGGACCGAATCTTTCACCGAGTCCTTCAACTTGCCGTATAGCTGCGCCGTCTTGTTGCGCATGAAGATCACGATGTCCACGTACGAAAGGTTAAACAGGAACATGATGCCGGCCAAAAACAGCAGGGCGATGATCAGGCCGGTCCCGGTCAATCCCACCAGGCTGTTGCACAGGACAAAAAAGAGCGCTCCAGCCATGCCGCCGCCGACGCCGGTGGTGGACACCTTCTGGCTGTGGTCCAGCCACAGCCGGTCCCACGTGACGCGGACGATGCTCTGTTCGGCGAATTTGCCGTCTGCCGTAACCTGCTTGTACAGCATCAGATGGTCCCACGTCAAAATCGCCAAGAAGATAAACAGGATGCCCAGCACCCGGTAGGTGAGCCGCGGCGGTTTGCGGGTAAACATCATGTGGATGGCCATTCCGATCAGAAGCAGCGGGATGACAAAGTCCCACGAGCCCGCCACGAACCGGAACAAAAAGGCAAGCACATTTTTCCCGAGCCAGCCGCTCTCCAACAGGCCGATCAGGCTGAGCACGATCACGACCAGGCCCAACAGCTCCACTTTGACGACCGAGGCCCATGCCGCTTGTGACTGTCTTCTCTCTTTTCTACTCAATGGCACGCCTCCTTTTGTCCTGCATAAAAAGGCAGCCGTCCGCTGTTCGGCTGCTGTTCGTTCATGTCTAGTATAACACAGGAAATTCATAGAAATACAGGACTTCTTAGGCGTGCCAATCGGGGCGAAAGCGAACCGTCTCGCCGGGAGCCAGGCGCGGATTGAGGTAATCCTGGGGGTTGGGGCTGATCAGCCGCACGATCCGGCCCTCGTAGGGCCCTGTCGGTTCTACTACCATGGTGGCCTCGCCCAGCGGCAGTTCGCGCAGTTCCCGCTTTTCCACCTGCTCCATGTTGGCGAACACCACTTCCATCGGAACGACCGAGTAGAAAATCACTGCAGCACCTTCTCTCCGCTGCGCGCCTTTTCAATCAGCTCATTCAGTTTTTTCAGCGCTTTGCCCAATCCGCCCACTTCGTCAATCAGCCCGTATTTGACCGCATCGGCGCCGATCACGTTGGTCCCGATGTCGCGGGTCAGCTCGCCGGTGCGCAGCATCAGCTCGCGAAACTTCTCTTCCGAAATCTTGGAGTGGCGGGCGATAAAACTGACCACCCGGTCCTGCATTTTATCCAGGTATTCGAACGTTTGCGGCACGCCGATCACCAATCCGGTCAGGCGGATGGGGTGAATCGTCATCGTCGCGGTTTCGGCGATAAACGAGTAGTCGCCCGCGACGGCAATCGGCACGCCGATGCTGTGTCCGCCGCCCAGCACCAGGGTGACGACGGGTTTGGAGAGGGATGAGACCATCTCCGCGATCGCCAGTCCTGCTTCCACATCGCCGCCCACGGTGTTGAGGATCACCAGCACTCCTTCCACCTTGCTGTTTTGCTCGGCCGCCACCAGCTGCGGAATGATGTGCTCATACTTGGTGGTCTTGTTTTGCGGCGGCAGTTGGATATGCCCCTCCACCTGCCCGATAATCGTCAAGCAGTAGATGTTGCTCTCCAACTGCGGGACATTGGTTTGCCCGAGCTGGGTAATCGAATCGAGCACCTTCTTTTTCTGATCCTCGGTTCCCGGCGCTTCCGCCGGAGGCGCCGTAGCCGGCTGCGGCTGCTCCGCCGGTGTCGGCTGGGGGACGTCCTGACTTCCCGAAAAAGGCGGTCGGTTCAGGTAATCGGTTATTCGTCGGTTTGGCATGAACCATCCTCCTCGCTTTCCTCCGTTAGTATGGATTGAGCGAGGGAAAATGATACACTTCTGGAAATGCGGCAGAAAAGGCAGGCAAACAAACGTATGACGGCGGTTTTGGCCTGTCGGGACTGTACATGTACCCCATTGAATGAACGGCCGGATGGTCAGGATACGTGGTAACACGGGACCTTTGATTTTTCCTGGACTTTTTCGTACGAACGGTTGTCAAAATGGTGTCAAAGCCCTCGTTGTCGGGCAACAAAAACAAAAGGAACCCTTGATCAATCAAGGGTTCCATGAATATTTCTCGACGTGCAGCATTACACTTCCATGATGATGGGCAGAATCATCGGACGGCGGCGCGTCTGATCGTACAGGAAGCGCCCCAGTGCTTCTTTGACGTTGTTTTTCAGGGAAGACCACTCGTTCACGTTTTCTTCCATGCATTTGACAAGTGTTTGGGTCACTATGCGATTCGCCTCGTCCAGCAGTTCTTCGGATTCACGCACATAGACGAATCCGCGGGAGATGATGTCAGGACCAGACAGGATCGTGCCATTTTGTTTGCTGAGTGTAACGACAACTACCAGAATGCCATCTTGAGAGAGCAGTTTGCGGTCTCTCAGTACGATATTGCCGACGTCGCCGACGCCGAGACCGTCAATCAGCACGTTGCCGGCGTGTACTTTCGGACCGTATCGGGCTTTGCCGCCGGAGATCTCCACCGTGTCGCCGTTGTCCAGCAGGAAGATGTTCTCCCGCGGAACGCCCACTTGTTCCGCCAGAATGCCGTGCATCCGCAGCATGCGGTATTCGCCGTGAATGGGGATAAAGTACTTGGGTTTCATCAGGTTGAGCATCAGCCGCAGTTCTTCCTGGCTGCCGTGACCGGAAACGTGGACGGTGCCGCTGGGTCCGTGACCGCCGTAAATCACCTCTGCGCCAATGCGGTACAACTGGTCGATCGTGCGCGCCACGTATTTTTCGTTGCCCGGGATGGGCGTCGCGGCAATCACGACCGTATCCCCTGGAAGGATGTCAATTTTCCGATGGGCGGATCGGGCCATCCGGGTGAGCGCGGACATCGGCTCCCCTTGACTTCCAGTGGAGAGAATGACAACTTGTTCGGCTGGAAGCTTGTTTACTTCATCCGTCTCGACAAACAAGCCCTCGGGCACATTCAGGTAACCCAGGTCCATGCTGATGTTGATGACGTTTTGCATGCTCCGGCCGACAACCGTAATCTTGCGGTTGAACTGAAGCGCCGCATCCACCACCTGCTGAATGCGGTGGACGTTGGACGCAAAGGTGGACACGATGATGCGTCCCCTCGCCTTGCTAAAGACATCCTTGATCGCCATGCCGACTGCACGTTCCGAACCGGTAAATCCCGGCCGTTCGGCATTGGTACTGTCAGACAAGAGACACAGGACTCCCCGGTCGCCGATCATCGCCATCTTTGCCAGATCCGCCTGTTGATTGTTGACCGGCGTCTGGTCAAACTTGAAGTCCCCGGTGTGCACGATGTACCCTTCCGGCGTCTCCAGGCAAACCCCGACGCTGTCCGGGATGCTGTGGTTGACGCGGAAAAACGTCGCTTTCATCTTGCCGAGAACAATCTCCGAGTCGCTGTTGATCAAAACCCGCTTGGTATCCGCCAAGATACCCGCTTCCTTCAGCTTGGCTTCAATCAGGCCCAGAGTAAGTTTAGTGGCGTAAACGGGCACATTGAGGTGTTTGAGCACATAGCTGAGACCGCCGATGTGATCTTCGTGTCCGTGCGTGATAATGATGCCGCGAACCTTGTCACGATGTTCCTCCAGGTACGTGATGTCCGGAATGACCATGTCAATTCCCAGCATTTCCTCTTCCGGGAATTTTAATCCGGCGTCGATGACCACGATGTCGTCATCGCACTGCACCACGTACATGTTCTTCCCAATTTCGCCAACTCCGCCCAGGGCGAAAATGAGAACAGAGTGTTTCGATTTTGCCAAAACGTGTAACCTCCTATATTTAGTTGTCCATTACACTCAAAAAAACCGCCCCAAATCACTTAGTATCATTATAACCGAACGCAAAAGCGGAACACAAGAAAAAAGAACCAAAAGATTGTACCCGTGTCACGACGCAAAAAAAGCTGCCCGTCCGGCGCTTTCTCCGCCTTCGGGACAGCTTTTTGGCTGCAGCCGCCAGTTTATTGCAGCAGCGAATGCACAAACGCTTTTTCCTCGTCGTTGAGCTCCACCAGCGGCAGGCGAACGCCGCCCACCGGCACGCCCAGCTTCTCCAGTGCCGCCTTCGTCGGACCTGGGCTCGGGTATTTGAACAGCCCTTCGAACACGGGCAGCAGCTTGCGGTGAAGGGCCGCCGCCTTGGCGTTGTCGCCTCCGAAGAAGGCCGCCATCATCTCCACCATCTCGCTGCCCACGACGTGGCTGGCCACGCTGACCACACCGACGCCGCCTACGGACAGAATCGGCAGCGTCAGCGCGTCATCCCCGCTGTACAGTTCAAATCCCTCGGGCGCCTCCTCGACAATCCGGGCGATTTGCGACAGGTTGCCGGACGCTTCCTTGATGCACACCACATTGGGAAGCTGCGCCAACCGCACGGTGGTTTCGGCGGCCATGTTGACGCCGGTGCGGCCGGGCACGTTGTACAGCATCACCGGCAGGTTGGTAGCTTCAGCCAGCGCCTTGAAGTGCCGGTACAAGCCTTCCTGCGACGGACGGCTGTAGTAAGGTGCCACCAGCATCACGGCGTCCACGCCGATCTTTTCCACTTCCTGCGTGAATTCGATGCTGGCGGCCGTATCGTTGCTCCCCGTCCCGGCGATGATGTGGCATTTTCCTTTCGCGTACGCCACGACATGCCGGAACAAGTCCAGTTTTTCGGAACGGGTCAGGGTCGGCGATTCACCGGTCGTCCCGCTGACCACCAGCGCTTCCGTACCGGTCGACAGCAGATGGTCAATCAGTCGTTCCGTTTTCTCGTAGTCGATTTGCAATTGTTCCGTAAACGGGGTCACCATGGCGGTAACCAGTCGGCCAAAACGTGCCACGTCCTCCAACTCCTCCTCGATTGTTCCCCCATCTGCCGTGCGGCAAATGGTGCTACATGTGTCCGATGTGCAGCTTGAACTGTTTGTGCAGGGCGCGAACCGCCCGCACCATGTCCGTTTCGTGCACCAGTACCCAGATGGTCGTATGCGAGTCGGCCGACTGCAAGATCTGGATGTCTTCCTGCGTCAGCGCCTCCACAATCTGCGCCATTACACCGGGAACGCCGGCAATTCCCGCCCCGATGACGGAGACTTTGGCGCAGTGCGGCAAAATCTGCGGTTCGTATCCCATGTCGTTCAAAATCCGCGCAGCTTTTTCGCTCATCTCGTCGTGGACGGTGTACGCCACGCCCAGCGGATTCACGTTGATAAAGTCCACGCTGATGTTGTGATGGGCCATCGCCTTGAACACCTGCAGTTGGGTGTCGTACGTTCCGTCCTTGTTCGCCACCTTGATCTGCGTGATGTTCGGCACGTGCGCGATGCCCATCACCAGACGGTCGTGTACAGTATAACCCATCTTGTCAATTTCCAGCATGGTGGTCACCAGCGTGCCGGGGTCGTCTGAAAACGTGGAGCGCACCCGAATCGGCACGTTGGCCTGCATCGCGATCTCCACCGCGCGGGGATGGATCACTTTTGCCCCCAGGTGGGCCATGTTGCAAATTTCCGTATACGTCACCGTGCTGAGCGGCTGCGCTTCCTCGACAATGCGCGGATCAGCCGTCATGATGCCGTTCACGTCCGTAAAAATGTCCACCCTTTCGGCGCGGAGGGCGACACCGAGCGCAGTCGCCGTCGTGTCGCTGCCGCCCCGTCCCAGCGTGGTGATCTCCCAATCGGCCGTGCGCCCCTGAAAACCGGGGACGATGACCACGTACCCCGCTTCCAGTTCCTTGAGGATGCGGCCCGGATCGATCGATTCGATCTGGGCGTTGGTAAACTCGTCGGTCGTGACGATGTTTGCCTGCCCGCCCGTCAGGATGGTGGACTTGATGCCGCGGGCGTTCAACATGCTGCACATCACGGTGGCGGAGATGATTTCTCCGGTGTGCATGAGCAGGTCCGTCTCCCTGCTGGGCAGACGGTTGCCGTTGTTGCGAATCAACTGCAGGAGCGTGTCGGTCGCATACGGGTCGCCTTTGCGGCCCATCGCAGACACGACGACGACGAGGGCATAGCCTTCGTCGAGCGCTCGTTCCATATGCGTAATGGCCCTCATTCGGCACTCTTCCGTCGTCAGGGAAGAACCGCCGAACTTCTGGACGAGAATTTTCACAAACCTCTCCCCTATGCTCGTGCTTTGATGAGTTCTTCAGCGATTTGTACCGTATTCCAAGCCGCACCTTTGAGCAAGTTGTCGGAAACGATCCACATGTGCAGTCCGCGGGGATGATGCAGGTCGCGTCTTACCCGACCGACAAACACGTCCAGCTTGCCGGCCGCATCCGTCGCCAGCGGATAACGCTGCTCTTCCGGCTGATCAACCAGCACGACGCCAGGCGCCTGTTCCAAGAGAGACTTCACTTCGACCAGGTCGTAGTCCTGTTTCAGCTCCACGTAGACGGCTTCGCTGTGGCCGTAGACGACCGGGATGCGCACGCACGTGGCGGAAACCTGTACGCTGTCGTCACCGAGAATCTTCTTGGTCTCGTTGACCATTTTCATCTCTTCGTACGTGAAGCCGTTGTCCGTGAACACGTCGATCTGCGGAATGGCGTTAAAGGCGATCGGGTGATGCACCGGCAGCTTGCCGACAGGCAGCACCTTGCACTCCGGCTGCTTGCCGTCCAGAACGTCGCGGGTCTGCGTCAACAGCTCCTGAATGGCGGACGCCCCCGCACCGGATACAGCCTGATACGTGGAGACGATGATGCGATCTATTCCATACCGATCATACAAGGGTTTCAAAGCGGCTACCATCTGAATCGTCGAGCAGTTCGGATTGGCAATGATCCCCTTGTGCTTGAGCGCGGCCTCCATGTTCACTTCCGGCACGACGAGGGGGACGTCCGGGTCCATCCGGAACGCGCTGGTGTTGTCAATCACCACGGCACCGTGACGCACGGCGTGATGAGCCAGCTCCTTGCTGACCGCCCCACCGGCGCTGAACAAGGCAAAATCCACTCCGGCAAAGCTGTCCGGCGTCGCCTCTTCCACGACGATTTCCTGTCCCTTGAAGGGGACGGTCTTGCCGGCGGAACGTCCGGAAGCGAGCAGCTTCAGCTGCTTGACCGGAAAATCGCGCTCTTCGAGAATCTTGATCATCTGCTGCCCGACTGCGCCGGTCGCGCCGACCACAGCGACGTTGTAGGTCAGTTGGTTCGCCATCTTTTACTCTCCTCCAAATCGCATTTCAGCTATTACGAATAGTTGTATCTTTCTATTAACAAGGGTTGCAACTGTCGGCCTTCCAAAGCAGCTTCACACGTCTCCAAGATCAAATCCATGCGGGCGACAAGCGAATTGGGCTTTTTGTCCGGCGCATCCTGTCCAAACGGAACAAAGTAAATGTTTTTGGCCGCAAGCAGCTTGGCGATGTTGGCTGCGTTCAAGCCGAGGCCGTCATTGGTGGAAATGGCGATGACGACCGGCCGCAAGTTGCGCATCGTCGCCTTGGCTGCCATCAACACCGGGCTGTCGGTGATCGCGTTGGCCAGACGGCTGGTCGTGCTTCCCGTGCAGGGGGCGATCACCATCACGTCCAGCAGCTTCGACGGCCCCAGCGGCTCCGCCTCCGGAATCGAGGTGATCAGCGTTTCCCCCGTAATTTCCACAAGCTTGCGCTGCCAGCTTTCCGAAGTGCCGAAGCGCGTGTCCGTCGTCAGGATCGTCTGCGTGACAATCGGGACGACTCTCGCGCCTGCGTCCACCAGCCGTTTGATCTGCGGCATCGTCTCGTCAAACGTGCAGTGGGAACCGGACAAACCGAAACCAATGGTCTTTCCCTGCAGTTTACTCATGATGACTCCCCCTGGTGATCGTTTGCTCCGCAATCAGACGAGACAGCGTTTGGGCCATGATCTTTCCGGCGGTTTTCGGTGCGACGATTCCAGGCAATCCGGGAGCGAGAAGCGCCTTGATGCCTCGTCTTTCGGCATAGCGAAAATCAGTGCCCCCCGGCTTCGACGCCAGGTCCAGGATAAACGCCGTTTGCGGCATCTGGGCAATCACTTCCGCTGTGAGGACGAGCTGTGGAACGGTGTTGAAAATATAATCGGCATTGCTCACCTGCTGCTTCAATTCGCTGAAATGAAAGGGGGTAAGCCCCATTTCAAAAATGCGCGCCAAGTGTTCCTGACGCCTTGCCCCCACCTTCACGCGGGCTCCCAGCGCATGCAGAGCCCGCGCCATGGACATGCCTGTCCGCCCCAGTCCGAGTACAATGGCCTGTGACCCGTGAATCGTAATGTCCGTATGTTGAATCGCCATCATCAACGCTCCCTCCACCGTCGGGATGGAGTTGTAGATGGCGACGTCATCACGATCTAAGAGTTCCACCAGTGAAATCTGCTGGGCAGCCAACAGATTCCTCAGATAGGGCTTCGCCATGCCGGTGTACACGACGCAGTGCTTTTGCAGGCTGGCTGCGTGCTCCTCCAAAAGCTGCAGCGGCTTGGAGCAGAAGATGCTCTCCACGTAGCCGTCGTCATCAGTACCGACCACGGGAAGGATGAGGGCGTCCACGTCTCGCAACACATCGCATGTTAATGGTCTCTTCGTTGCCCCGGTGAAGATGCTTTCCAGGTTGTCAAAGCCAATCAACGTGACGCTGGCATCCAGTTGTATGCACCGCTTGATGACTTCCAACTGGCGGGCGTCGCCGCCGATAAAGGCAACATGTATGCCCGTTAGCATGCTGCGTTCCCCTTTCCACACATTTTACTGCAATCGATTCGAAACGCAAAGGTTTTTCCGTGTGAAAAAGATGACGGAAATCGTTGCGGTCTACCCCCATCCTATTCGCCGTTTATGGGTTCGGTGACACCCGCCCCTACTTTTCGGAGGCTTGCGGCTCCCTCTTGTCCACGTGGATGATCACCATGTCGGGACCGATTTTGACAATCGCCTCCCAGGGGATCACGATGTCCTCGCGCCGTTTCCCCAAGCCGAAAAAGCTGCCTCCCGGGATGATGATCGAACGGATCTGTCCCGTCTCCGTATTGATCTCCAGATCCGCGTCGCCGATCACGCCCATCCGTTCCCCGTTGTCCAGTCCGATGATCTCCTTGCCGCCCAACTCGCTCAAACGCATGCCGTTTCCCCCTTTGTTCGAACCGCCGCGCGCCTTCACTGGCGGATCTTTCCCGTGTTTGGGCAACAGCCCGTCATCACCATGCTTATACGAAAAAATCCGGCCTATGCCGGATTTTTCGTCTGCCCTTCTTACAGGAGAATATCGCTTTTCACATTGGCCGGGAACCCGTCCAGCGGGCTGACCATCGCCAGCGCCAGTTTGGAGCGGAACAGCTCGCGTGCCACAGCGTGGACCGACTCGTGGGAGACGCGGTCGATCTTGGCGAGGATCTCGTCCAGGCTCAGGTGGCGCCCCAGCAGCAGCTCGTTTTTGCCCAGCCGGCTCATGCGGCTGTTGGTGCTTTCCAGGCTGAGCATCAGGCTTCCCTTCAACTGCTCCTTGCCCTTGTTCAGTTCCTTGTCGGTAATGCCGTTCTCGGCAACGTCCCGCAGAACGTGGGCGACGATGTCAAAGACTTGCCCGACCTGCTCCGGCGCCGTCCCGGTGTAGATCGTGAAGGTTCCCGTCTCTTTGTACGAAGAGTGGTACGAGTAGACGGAGTAGGCGAGCCCGCGTTCTTCGCGGATTTCCTGGAACAGCCGGGAACTCATGCTGCCGCCGAGCACGTTGTTGAGCAGAATCAGCGAGTAGATCTCCTCGTGTCCGACCGGATAGCCGGGCAGCGAAATGCAGAGGTGCGCCTGCTCCGTGGCCTTGTGCTGGGCAATCGCGTTGGCCGCAAAGACCGGCTGGGCCACGTCAAACGCAGGGGCCTGGCGCTGAAACGCGGAGAAGCGCCGTTTGATTTCTTCGATCAGGGATTCGTCAAAATTGCCCGCCACCGTCACCACAGTATTGGCCGGCAGGTAGCGCCGTTCAATGTAGTTGATCAAATCGTCCCGCTTGAGCGCCCGCAGCACCTCTTCCGTGCCGAGAATGGAAGACCCCAGCGGATGGTCGGCGAAGCTGGCGCGGGCGATCAGATCGTGCACCAGATCGTCCGGGGTATCCTCGTACATGCTGATCTCTTCGATCACCACGTTTTTTTCCTTCTCCAACTCCTCCTCGTCAAATACGGAGTGAAAGTACATGTCCGCCAGAACGTCAAGCGCAATCGGGGCATGCTGGTCCAGCACCCGCGCGTAGTAGCAGGTGTACTCCTTGGAGGTGAAGGCATTCACATTGCCGCCAATCTCGTCAAATGTTTCGGCAATTTCCTTCGCGGAGCGGGATGTGGTCCCCTTGAAAAACATGTGCTCCAGAAAATGGGAAATCCCGTTGTCCTGTTTTGTCTCGTATTTGGAACCGGTCCCCACCCAGATGCCCAGTGCAACGGAACGCACGGAAGGAATCTTCTCCGTCACGATCCGCAGACCGTTTTCACATGTATGCCGTTGTATCACAGAAATCCTCCTCGGTTGTCTATCTGTCTCTATCCGCTTCGGGACTTTCTTGTAAACACGTCTAACTATAGCAAAATTCCCTTGACTCCACAATAAATGATCGCATCGTCCTGCACTTTCAGGGCAGGCGCCGGCTGGAAATCACCTCGGAAACGGTGGCGGGAACCAGCCCCTTTTGCTTGGCCATCCGGATCAACGCATCCAGCCCTGCCGCCGTGGGCGCGGTCGGATGCATCAGGACCAGTACCCCGTTGCCCATTTTGGGCTCGATCCGCCGAATCAGCACGTCAGCCGACGGCTTTTGCCAGTCAATCGTGTCGGCCGTCCAGAGTATGGTCGTCATCTGAAAGTCGTGGCGGGCGATGTCGACGACCGCTTGATTGAACGCGCCGGAGGGAGGGGCAAACAACACGGGTGTTACCCCCAGTGTATGGCGGATCACCTCCTGCGTGCGGCCGATTTCCTGGCGGATCCGCTCCCGGCCCAGCCGGCTCATGTCGGGGTGGGAATATGCGTGGTTGCCGATCTCATGGCCGCGGGCGGCAATCTTTTTCGCCCATTCCGGGTAGCGTTTGACCCACGAGCCATCCAGGAAAAACGTGGTCTTCACGCCGTGTTTGTCCAGCGTGTCCAGGATCGTATCGAGATACTCGTTGCCCCAGGCGACGTTGATCATAAAGGAAATGGCCGGCTTTTTTTCGTTCCCCCGATAAACCGGGTGCGCGCCCAACTGTTCCAGCGAGACCGCCGGAGGGATCTCCTTGTATACCAGCGACTCCGGCCCCGGCGTGCGTGACAGCTTCATGTTGGCCAGGGACGCCTCGATGTCCACGACGCGCCCGTTGTAACCGGGAATCGCTTTCCAGATGGAGTCGATCCGGGCATTGACCGGTGCCTCTTCCCGTCCCTGTTTCCACTGATCGATCAGGGCGCGCAGCCGCTCGTCTTCCCCTAGGGGAAGCGCAACCTGCACAGTCTGGTGCTTGACCGCGTCAACGTACTGGTCGATCGGGCCGTAGCTGAGCACAAAGGACAGGAGGACAGCACCCCCTCCCGCAAACCACAAGCGTTTCGTCTTTTGACCCATGAGGGTTGCCCCCTCCCTTCTCCTACCGTACAACCTCTCTCTTTGTCCAGTGTATGAGTCGAGGGAAAGAGTTAGACGAAAAAAGAACATCCCCTTGAAACAGGGGATGCCCATGACATGGACGGGAAACGCATCAGCCTTTGGCGTATTCGTTTCTCCTCTCCTCCGCGCCAGCCTTTACATACTGGTCGAACCAATCGGCGATGAGGCGCAGCCGCTCCACCCGCAGCACCGGATCGCCGCTGCGGGACAGCTCGTGATTCGCGTCGGGGAAGCGGACCAATCTCACCGGCGCCTTGTCTTGGTGCTTGAGAGCGGCGTAGAACTGCTCCGCCTGTTCGATCGGACAGCGGTAATCCCGCTCCCCGTGCAGAATGAGCAGCGGCGTCTCCACCTGTGCCGCATGGCGCAGCGGCGAGTGCTGCCAGAGCTTGTCCGGGTTGTCGTACAGGTTTGCGCCAATCTCGTCGGCGGCAAAAAAGTAGCCGATGTCGCTCACGCCGTAAAAGCTGAGCCAGTTGGAAATCGAGCGCTGGGTGACAGCCGCCCGGAAGCGGTTGGTCTGGCCGACGATCCAATTCGTCATGAAACCGCCGTAGCTGCCCCCGGTCACCCCCATCCGGCTCTCGTCAATGAAGGCGAACGTTTTCACGGCGTAGTCCACCGCGTTCATCAGGTCGCGGTAGTCTTTGCCGCCGTAATCGCCGCGGCAGGCGTCGACAAACCGCTGGCCGTAGCCGTGGCTGCCGCGCGGATTGGTAAACAGGACGGCATAGCCGCGGGATGCCAGCATCTGCATTTCGTGGAAAAACGTATACCCGTACATCATGTGGGGGCCGCCGTGAATTTCCAGGATGAGCGGATACGTTTCCCCCTCCCGCCAGCCGACCGGCTTCATGATCCAGCCGTGAATCTGCCACCCGTCTTCCGCCTCAAAGGCGAGCGGTTCGGGGCGGGACAGGACGACCTCGTCGAGCAGCGCCTGATTGACCCGGGTCAGACGTCGTTCGACGCCGGTTGTCAGGCTGAGCCGGTACAGATCGCCCGGATTCAGCGGATCGCTTGCGGCGAGAACAGCCGTCTTCCGCTCCCGATCCATGGTGACGGCATAGACGTGCCGCTCCCCTCCCGCGACTGGCGACACGCTGCCGTCCAGACCGGCATGGTACACGCCGGTGCTGCCCCGGTCGCTGGCGAGGAAGTACACCCCTGTGCCGTCCGGCGTCCACAGGACGGGGCGGTCTGCGTGGTCGGACCGCATGTCGCCGATCGCGACGTCGCCCACGTGAACATCCCAGTCCCGGGTGACGCAGGTCATGCCGCCGGAGACGAGATCAATCGTCCAGATTCTCTTCAGCGTGGCGCCGGCGTACTCCTTTTCATGTCCGATACAGGCGATCCGGCTGCCGTCGGGTGACCAGCTCGGCACGGAAAACACCCCGGTGCCGTTCGTCAGCCTGCGCCACTCGTCCGTTCGGATGGAGACGACGTACACGTCCGCGATCAGCGTCCGGTCGGGATCGTCGGTACGATTGGCCGTAAACGCGATCATGGTTCCATCCGGAGACCAGGCGCCGCCGTCGTGATCATAGGGGCCCTCCGTTATTTGGCGGACTTCTCCGGTAATCAGGTCAAGGACGGCCAGGTGGCGGTATTTCCCGTCGAAAAATCCGCTCTCATCCGATTTGTATTTGAGGCGATCGATGACCATCGGCCTCTTGACGCGGCGGTCGTCACCCGCCGAAGCGGACGCCTCCCGATCGGTTGAAGGCGGAGCCTCTTCGTCCGCCCGCTCGTCGACGGACAGGCGCGTGGAAAACAGGATGCGCGTCCCGTCCGGCGACCAGACCGGCTGTCTCGCCCCGTGCCTGCAGGTTGTCAACTGCCTCGGTTCCCCGCCTTCCGCGGACAATAACCAGATTTGCGGCTGGCCGCTCCGGTTGGAGACAAACGCCAGCGACCTGCCGTCCGGCGACCAGCGCGGCGCGGTGTCAAGCACGCTGCCGTACGTCCACTGGACGGGCGCGTCCTGCTCGATCCCCTGGACGAACAGATGGGACCGGTACTGCCGCGATTCGTCGATGCTTTTGACCACATAGGCAACCTTGGTTCCGTCCGGCGAGAGCTGCGGATCTTCGAGAAACGCGATCCGGTACAAATCTTCCGCTGTCATGCCGCGGTTTTTCCTCACGGGAAATCACCCTTCCTTTGCGTTAATCCATGCTTGTCGCAGGTGCTGGCCAAAGAACTGCGCGATGCGCCGATTCATCGTCATGTGGTTTTCCAGCTTTTCCGTCTGATGTCCCTCGTCCTCAAATACGACCAGTTCCACGTGCTGTTGACGGCTCTTCATGTCCGCGACCAACTGCTCCGCCTCGCTCACGGGCACGCGGGTGTCGTTTCGGCCGTGAAAGACGAGGAGCGGCACCCGTATCTTGTGAGCGTGGCGCAGCGGCGCGATCTCCGCGAAGAAATCGGCGTGATCGCTCAGGCTGCCGTACTCGGCCTCGCGCAGCTTCCGGCGCCATGGTCCGGTGTTGGCAAGGAAGCTGCGGAAGTCCGAGATGCCGACGATATCGACGCCCGCGGCCCACAAGTCGGGATAGCGGGTCAAGGCGGCCAGCACCATAAATCCGCCGTAACTGCGCCCCATGATGCCGATCCTGGTCGGATCGACGGCGGGGAGGGCGGCGAGATCCCTGACCAGCCAGGCCAGGTCCGCGACCGCATCCATTCGCTTGCGGCCGTCGTCCAGTTGGACGTATTCCCTGCCATACCCCATGCTCCCGCGGACATTGGGGGCCACGACGATAAAGCCTTTACTGGCGAGATACTGAAAAACCGGATGAAACTCGGCGCGAATCTGGCTCTCCGGCCCGCCGTGGACGTAGACGACGACCGGCCGCCCGCGGGAATCGGCTTCGTCTCCGTAAAAGAAATACGGCACGTCCAGACCGTCAAACGAGCGATAGGTGCGAATCTTCGGTTCTTTCCACAAATGCTCGATCTGCTCCGCTCTTCCGAAAAAGGTCAGCCTGCACAGTTCCTGCCGCGAAACGGTGTAACGCCACACGTCGCCGGGGAGCGTGGGACTTTTGAGACAAAAGATCAGTGTGTCTGGATCAAGCCAGGAGAGGGAATCGACCACGCCTGCGGGGAGCCCCTCCACCCGCTGAAACGACTTCTCCGTCACGCTGTACAGGCACAGGGCGAAGATCCCCCCTTCGTTCACCGTGAACGCCAGATGCTGTTCGTCGACGGACGGCATTGCCTCCACGATGTCCCAGCGGGGAACGTGGACGAGCGTCTCCATCGCGCCGTCCGCCAGTGAGAAGCGGCACAGCGCCATCGTGTTCCTCCCCTGATCGGTCACGAGCCACCCGCCCCGCCCGTCTTTTGCAAGCCGGGCCGACCGATACCGCGCCGGCCGATCATCCCCGCACAGACGGCGTGCCGTCTGCCGCTTCAGGTCGATCAGGTACAGGCGGTTGTCAATGTTGGTCTCCTGCAGGCTGACCAGCAGGTTGTCGCCATCCGGGTGCCAGCTGATCGGCTCCAATCGCCCGTCGCACGTGTAGACCCGCTCGATGTTCTTCGTCTCCACGTCCTGCACAAAGAGGTCGAAGCAGCCCGGATCACGCCGGTTGCTGGACCAGGCCACCCGTTTTCCGCACGGCGACCAGCCGCCCACGCAGTGAAAATGATCCGGCGAAACGGCCAGCTCTTCGACGGAAGCGTCGTCGTTGTTCAGAAGGTACAACTGCTGTTTTTCGTTCCCCCTGCAGTCCATGCCGACCACTGTATAGGTGCCGGATGGCGAGTGGCTCACCTCCATCACCCGGTCGGGCAGGTTGATCGCCATGTCCGCGCCCGCTTCCGTCCACGTCCACAGTTGGGGAATTCCCGTCCGTTTGGAGAGGAAGGTAAACGACCGCCGCCCGGGGACGGCCTGCGGCTGATACGCGGAGTCCACCCGCAAAAAGGCGAGCAGCTTTTCCGTTGGCTCCATGGCCTCTGCTCCTTTCGCTCCGATATTGGCAAGGCTGGGGGCGTGGCCGCCGTTTTCGCCCGCGCTTCACTGCCCGCGGGTCGCCCACCGCGCGATCGGATACCCGTTCGGCGGGAAATAGAGTCCGTGGATATCCGGTTTCACGAGGTAATTCTGCATGTAAAAGTAGACCGGGATGAACGGCATCTCGTCCATCAGAATGTCTTCCGCGCTGTGCAGCAAGTCGTTTCGCTTTTGCGGGTCCTGTTCGACCTTGGCCGCGGCCATCAAGCTGTCGTACTCTGTGTTGACCCAGCCCGTCCGGTTGTTGGGGCTGTCTCCCAGGTAATAATCCAGGCTGAACGACGGGTCCACGACAGCGGGCAGCCAGCCCATCCGCGCCATCTGGTAGTTCTTTTGCTTGGTCGTGTCGAGGTATACCTTCCACTCCTGGTTCTGCAGCTTCAGTTCGACGCCCAGGTTCTTGCTGATCATTTCCTGTACCGCTTGGGCGATCTTCTTGTGATTTTCGGCCGTATTGTACATCAGCGTCGTCTCCGGGAAGGACGTCCATCCCTCTTCTTTCATCCCTTCTTCCAGCAAGCGCTTCGCTTCCTGCGGATCGTACGCAAAATATGCGGGCTTTTCTTTGCGGAAGTCGCTTCCCGTCGCGGTGACCACTCCATCGGGCACCATCGCATACGCCGGCGTTTCCCCGCCCATGCTCACGCTCTCGGTGATCAGCTTGCGGTCCAGCGCCATGGCAAACGCCTTGCGGATCTTTTTGTTGGTAAACGGCGGCTGTTCGACGTTAAACATGTACATGTACGTCCCAAAATTGGGCTTGTTGACGAAATCCGGATTGTTCTTTTCCTTTTCGATCACCTCGGTCGGCAGGTCCTGAATCACATCCAGCTCGCCGCTCTTGTACATTTGATAGTACGTGGTGGCTTCGTTCACCATTTTCCAGCTCACCTTGGGCATGCTGACGTCGGCCTTGTTCCAGTAGTGTTCGTTTTTCTCAATCGTGACGGAGGAATCGTGATTCCACTCGGTCAAGGCATAGGCGCCGTTGGACACGTACGTCTTGGCATCTCCGGCCCAGTTCGGGTTGGCCTCCGCCACTTTTTTGTTGATCGGCGCGTAGTAACGGGTCGCCAACAGTTTCGGGAAATAGCTGATCGGCGCCACCAGATCGATCTGCAGCGTCTTGTCATCCAGCGCCTTGACTCCTACCTCCTCCGCTTTGCCCGTTCCCTTGTTAAACGCTTCCGCCCCTTTTATGTAGTAAAGCTGGAAGGCGGTCGTGGAACCGAACGCAGGGTCGAGATGCGTCAGGAACGAATAGACAAAGTCTTCCGCCGTGACCGGGTCGCCGTTCGACCATTTGGCCTCGTCGCGCAGGGTAAACGTGTACCGTTTCCCATTCTCCGTTATTTGTACGTCTTTCGCGGCCGCCAATACCGGCTCACCGTTTTGGTTCGTCCAGTACAATCCCTCAAACAACTGGTCGATGATCCAGAACGACGTGGTGTCCGTCGACTTCAGCGGATTCAGGTCGGGCGGTTCGGACTTGGCGTTGAAGACGATTTCCTGTTGGTTCCCTTCGCCGGACTTGTTCGCCTGTGCCAGATCCGCGGCTCCGGAGCCCCCTCCCGTGCATCCTGACAGCGCCGGCAGCGCGAGGACGAGCGCCAGGCCGAGTGTCGCGAGCTTTTTCATGGGTATCTCTCCCCTCTCCCTACGAGTTGACCGGTTTGCATGGATAACCGGAATCCGACCTTCCCCGCCATCCGCGGCTTTCGCGCGCGGACGGCCGAGACGCCGCAGTGCTTGTCCCCTTTACATGTAGGAGAACGTGTTCTTGTACACCTCCAGTTGAACGATCAGGTTGACCTTGGCAATCTCCTCGATGCTGCCCAACTTGTGTTTGACAAAATCAGTCAGCTCTTCGTGATGGCGCACATGCACCTGAATCAGCAGTTGGTAGTCCCCGGACGTCAGCGTGACGTAGCGGACTTCTCGACATCGGCTGATCTGTTCCATCACGTTTTGCAGATGCCGGTGCTCCACCCGCAGTTGGATGATGGCTCCGATCTTGAGCCCGAGGGAGATGGGATTGACCACGCCCACGACGCTTATCATGTCGTTTTCCTTCAAATTGTTGTACCTCGCGCGAACGGTTTTTTCCGTGACGCCCAACTGTCCCGCCATCTCGGAGAACGGCATTCGACCGTCTCTCGACAGCAGTTGGATGATCCCCAGGTCCAGTTCGTCAAGCATGTGGCTCACCACTCTGCACGCCCCTATCTGCAAACATCTGGTTGCTACCGTTTCCGGTATTCGCTTCGTCCGGCAAAACGCGAATGAGTAGTTGATGGTGATTTCAGTACCGGATTCGGTAATATGCTGACAGAATAAATGAATATTGCGAGTTGTACAACAATTTTATGTCGACAAATTCCGCCCCCTGTTGGAGGGACGGAGAAAAAGAAAAAGCTTCCGTACGCGAAGATACCTTCGAGTGACGAAGCCTTTTGCTTGAAAGTTATTCTGCTTTGGCCGCCGCGCGCTGTGCCGCCTGTTCCTTCAGCACGGCCTTGCGGGACAGGTTGATCCGGCCCTGATCGTCAATTTCCGTAACCTTGACGAGCACCTTGTCGCCGATGGAGACGACATCTTCGGTTTTGGCGACCCGCTCTTCCGCCAGTTGGGAGATGTGGCAGAGCCCTTCCTTGCCGGCGAAGAGTTCGATGAACGCCCCGTATTTTTCCACGCGCTTCACGGTGCCCAGATAGGTCTGGCCAACGGTTACCTCGCGCACCAGGTCCTCGATGATCTGTTTCGCGCGCAGGTTGGCTTCCTGGTCAACCGAGGCGATGTAGATGCGGCCGTCTTGTTCGATGTCGATTTTGACGCCCGTTTCGTCGATGATCTTGTTGATGACGCGTCCTTGGGGACCGATCACCTCGCGGATCTTGTCCGGATTGATCTGCATCGTAATAATTTTCGGCGCGTACGGAGAAAGCTGCGGCCGCGGTGCGGAGATCGTCTCCATCATGTGCTTCAGGATCACGAGCCGTCCTTCGCGCGCCTGTTCCAGCGCCTGCTGCAGGATCTCCCGGTTGATGCCGGAAATCTTGATGTCCATCTGGATGGCGGTAACCCCTTTTTCGGTGCCGGCCACTTTGAAGTCCATGTCGCCAAGGTGGTCTTCCATGCCCTGGATGTCGGTCAGGATGGAGAAGGTCTTGCCGTCCTTGCCCATGATCAGCCCCATCGCGATACCGGCAACCGGCGCCTTGATCGGCACGCCCGCATCCATCAGAGCCAGTACGCTGGCGCAAATGGACGCCTGGGAGGTGGAACCGTTTGATTCGATGACCTCGGAGACAAGCCGGATGGTATACGGGAACTCGCTCTCGGACGGGATGATCGGTTCGATGGCCCTCTCGCCAAGCGCCCCGTGTCCGATTTCGCGGCGTCCCGGTGCCCGCAGCGGCCGCGCTTCCCCTACGCTGTACGGCGGGAAGTTGTAGTGGTGCATGAAGCGTTTGGACTCTTCCAGACCCAAGCCGTCCAGAATCTGCACATCACCCAGCGCGCCGAGCGTGCATACGCTGAGGGCTTGCGTTTGGCCCCGCGTGAACAGCCCGGAACCGTGCGTGCGCGCCAGCAGGCCCACTTCGCTGGACAGCGGGCGGATTTCGTTGAGAGCCCGTCCGTCCGGCCGGATTTTCTCCTCCGTGATCAGGCGGCGCACTTCTTCCTTGACGATGTTGTGCAGCACCTCGTTGATCATCGATTCCTGTTCCGGATACGTCTCCGGATTGAGCTCGGCGAAATGCTGACGCGTTTCCTCCTTGATCGCGTCGATAGCGTCGTAGCGCGCCTGCTTCTCCTCGATGCGGATCGCTTCCTTCAACCGGGCTTCAGCATAGCTGCGGACGGCCTGGTCGATTACCGGGTCCACTTCATGCAGCACGACTTCCATTTTTTCCTTGCCGATCTCGGCGACGATCTGATCCTGGAATTTGACCAGTTCCTTGATGACCTCGTGGCCGGTCATGATCGCTTCCAGCATCACTTCTTCCGGCACCTGGTCGGCTCCCGCCTCCACCATGTTGATGGCGTCGCGCGTTCCGGCCACGACCAGGTGAATGTCGCTCTTTTCCATCTGTTCGACGGTCGGGTTGATCACGAACTGGCCGTCGACGCGCCCGACGATCACGCCGGCAATGGGGCCGTTAAAGGGAATTTCCGAGACGCACAGCGCAGCCGACGTACCGATCATGGCGGCGATCTCCGGCGAGCAGTCCTGGTCGACGGACAGCACCGTGTTTACCACCTGGACTTCGTTGCGGAACCCCTCGGGAAACAGCGGACGGATCGGACGGTCAATCAGGCGGCTGGCCAAAATCGCCTTTTCGCTGGGACGTCCCTCCCGCTTGATAAAGCCTCCCGGAATTTTCCCGACCGCGTACAGCCGCTCCTCGTAGTTGACGGTCAGCGGGAAAAAGTCGATCGGCTTTGCTTCCTTGGACACCGTCACGGCGGAGAGAATCGCCGTATCGCCGTACCGAACCAGAACCGAACCTTGCGCCTGCTTGGCCATCTTGCCGAATTCCAGCGTCAGTTTGCGGCCTGCCAGGTCAAAGTCGTATGTACGGTATTGTTGCTCCATGTTGCTAGCAGTCCTCCTTCACGACTTAGTACACGTACACAATCTTTTTTCTACCTATATGTATTATTTCCTGCCTGTTTGAAAATTAAATGGCACGCTGTGGCAGATGCAAGGAGAAAAGAATTGATTTCTGCCTGAGCCCGCCCGGCGCAGCAGCTTTCCCGAGAGGAGGCTTGTCTCCCGGTCTTCGGCCACCCCGCCGGCGGAAAGAGGCGCAGACAGCAGAAAAAGCGGGATGAACCCGCTTTCCAACTGATGTCATTAGCGACGCAGACCGAGACGGTCAATCAGTACGCGATAACGCTGAATGTCCGTTTCTTTCAGGTAGTTCAACAGATTGCGGCGCTGACCAACCATCTTCAGCAGACCACGACGGCTGTGGTGGTCTTTCTTGTGCGTGCGCAGATGCTCGTTCAGGTTGTTGATGTTCTCGGTCAGGATAGCGATCTGAACTTCCGGAGAACCGGTGTCGTTCTCATGCGTACGGAACTCTTGAATCAGTTGAGCTTTGCGTTCTTGAGACAGTGCCATCATGACTCACCTCCCTCTTGTCTATCCCCGTCAGCCGAGTCTGCCGCCGGTGAGTGTCGGACAGCCAAGCTGCGGTTATCTGTACAACGTTTTGAATTATAGCATACCGCTTATGGAAAAGCAAAGAAAAAGATTTACACGTTCGCCTCGGCAAACTTCCGCTTGGCGTATTCCACGTCTTCCCGGATTTGCGCGATCAGCGCGTCCACGCCGGAGAATTTTTGCTCGTCGCGGATGAAGAACAGAAACTCCACTTCCACTTCTTTTCCGTACAGGTTTCCCTGGAAGTCAAAAATGTGCACTTCCAGCGACTTCTCCTTCTTCTCCAGCTCAAACGTCGGCTTGATGCCCACGTTCATCACGCCGCGGTAGCTTTGGCCGTCCACGCTGAAGCGGACGCCGTACACCCCGTTTTTCCCGATCAGATACGGCCGGGACACGCGCACGTTGGCCGTGGGGAAGCCGATCGTGCGGCCGCGCTTGTCGCCGTGGACGACCACTCCCCTGATCTTGTACGGCCGTCCGAGCAGAAGGCGGGTCTGCTCCACGTCGCCATGGTGGAGGTACTCGCGGATAATCGTGCTGCTCACTTTTTCGCCCAGCCGGTTGACCGGCCCGATGATGTCGACGCCGTACCGTCCCTCGCTCGCCGCCAGCAGAGTTTGCGCCGTACCCATGCCGCGGTAGCCAAACGTGTAGTCGAACCCGACGACCACGTGGCGGCAGTTGAGCGGCAGCAGGCATTCGGCGATGAAGTCCTCCGGGTAGACGGCCGCGAAGGCGATGTCAAAACGGATGACGTAGGTCAGATCTACGCCCATCTTCTCCAGTTGTTCCAGCTTGTCCGCCAGCGGGGTGAGATACTGGCTGTACCCGGTCTGCCCCAGCACCTCGCGCGGATGGGGATCGAAGGTCATGACCGCGCTTTTCCATCCGTTCGCCTTGGCCGTGTCGATCGCTTTTTGAATCACGCGCCGATGGCCGATATGTACGCCGTCAAAATACCCCAGGGCGATGGCGCACGGGTCCGGCTGCAAATCCCGCGGCAGTGGATACGTCAAGGATATCGTTTTCACGCTTACACCTCGGTGGGAAAGACTTTTTCAGCCTTGGCAAAAAGACCTTTGGGGCCGCGGCAGACGCGGTGAATGCCCAGCAGCTGTTCCCCCGCGAACAGGCAGATCAGGCTGCCCTCTTCCGCCTTCACGCCGGGGAGGGCGGTGGAGAGACCGTTCAGCACCGCTTTTGTCCGCTCGGGCGGCACCTGGTACCTCGGCAGAAACGAGACCGCTTGCGACAAGGGGACCAGCCAGGGGGACAGCTCCTCTCCGCGCGCGCCCTTTTCTTCCAGCAGCTCCAGCGCCACGGCGTCCGACTCCGAAAACGGGCCGCTTTTGACGCGCCTCAACTGCTTCATATGGGCAGGATACCCCAGAGCGCGTCCCAGGTCAACACACAAGGTGCGCACATAGGTGCCTTTGGAACACGTGCAGGAAAAGAACACGTCCACGGCGTCGCCGTCCGGACGGATGTCGTGCAGGTCCAGCTCGTAGATCGTCACCCTGCGTGCAGGGCGCTCCACCACTTCGCCCTCTCTGGCCAGTTGGTACAGCCGTTTGCCGTTTACCTTGACGGCGGAGTACATCGGGGGGACCTGCTCGATCTCGCCCAGAAACTGGCGGAACACGCCGTTCAGCCGCTCCGGCGTGATGGCTGCGGAGTCGACCGGCAGGTGTTCCACCAGTTCCCCGGCCGCGTCCTCGGTCGTGGTGGAGGAACCGAGGCGCATCACCACGTCGTAGCGCTTCGGGAGGTCCTGCAGGTATTCGACCAGGCGGGTGGCGTGTCCCAGACAGACGGGCAGCACGCCGGTCACGTCCGGGTCCAGGGTGCCGGCATGGCCCACCTTTTTCGTGCGAAACAGGCGGCGGATGCGGGCCACACAGTCGTGAGAGGTCATTCCGGCCGGCTTGTCCAGCACCACGACGCCATGCCACTTGCTACTCATCCGCGCTCACTCCCAACGCCTGCCCCAGGGCGTTCCACACCCGTTCCTGCGCTTCCGCCAGCGTCCCGCGAAGCGTGCAGCCCGCCGCTTTGGCGTGGCCGCCGCCTCCCAGTTCCTTGGCGATCTGCGACACGTCCACGCGGCTGCGGGCCCGCAGGCTCACCTTCACCGCCCCCGGCTCCGCTTCCACAAACGACACGCCCACTTCCACACCTTCGATGTTGCGGCAGTAATTCACCAGTCCGCCGGCATCCTCCCGATCTGCTCCCACATCCTCCAAATCCTGCAGGCTGACGGAAACGGATGCCACCTGGCCGCGATGGGACACGCGCAGCGACTGCAGCGCCCGCCGGAGCAGCTTGACGTGGGACAGCGTGATGACTTCGAGGCACCGCTCCGCCACGTCGCCCGGATTGACGCCGTACCGCAGCAGGCGGGCGGCGATTTCCATGACGTGCGGCGACGTGTTGGAGTAGCGGAAGCCGCCCGTGTCGGTCAATAGTCCCGTGTAGATGCAGAGCGCGAAGTCTTCCGTGATCGGCAGCCCGGCCGCTTCGCTCAGGTCGAACAGAATCTCCGCGGTGGCGGCCGCGTCGGTACGGATGACGTTTACCGCACCGAAGGCGTCGTTGGTGGGATGGTGGTCGATATTGAGCAGGACGGCGTCGGGGGCAAACAGATGACGCACGTCGCCCATCCGCGACGCGTCGGCGCAATCGACCGCGATCACCGCGGAAAAGGTCTCATCGGGCGAAGCTTGCGAAAGATTGCAAATCCGCTCAAAACGGGGCAAAAATGAAAATTTGTCCGGCGTGCCGCCCTCGTTGGCGAGCAGGTACGATTTTCCCAACTGTTCCAGCATCGCGGCCACCGCCAGTGTCGAACCGGTCGCATCCCCGTCCGGGTTGACATGGGAGAGAATCAGGAAGCGGTCGTGTTCCCGCATGAACCGGGCCGCTTCCTCCAAGGCACGGCGATAATCACTCATCCTGTTTGTCTCCTTTGGCACCTTCTGTGGAGATTTCGCGGAGAATTGATTCGATCCGGTTCCCGTAATCGATCGATTCGTCCAGCTTAAATACGAAATCGGGCACGTGGCGCAGCTTTACGCGCCGGCCGATCTCCGTGCGCAGGTAGCCCTTTGCCTTTTGCAGCCCGGCCAGGGACGCCTTGCGCTGTTCGTCGTCGCCGAAAATGCTGACGAACACCTTGGCCAACTGGAGATCGCTGGTCACTTCCACATCCGTTACCGTGACAAAGCCGATGCGCGGGTCCTTGAGGCCGCGCTGCAGGAGGAGGCTCAGCTCTTTCTTGATCTCCTCGCCCACCCGGCTCATCCTCGTCTTGTTCATGTCTGTCACCTCCGCTGGCGTTAGTCGTAGTATTCCGTATCGGCGCGGATCAACTCCACGCCGGGATGGTTTTCCACCAGACGGACAGCCGCCTGGATTTGTTCCTGCAAAAACGACCATTCATTAGCAACGGCAGCGATACCCAGTACGGCACGCTGCCACTGCTCCTGACAGGCCACCTCCGCCGCGGAGACGTTGAAGCGGCTCCGCAGCTTGCCGAGAATGCTCTTGACGATGGCCCGTTTCTCTTTTAGGTTGCGGCAGGCGGGCAGAAACAGTTCAATCCGCGCCCCCGCCAGCATTACTGCTTCACTTCCTCCATGATGAAGGCTTCGATCACGTCGCCCACCTTGATGTCCTGGAAGCGCTCCAGGGTCAAGCCGCACTCGTAGCCGCTCATCACTTCGCGGACGTCATCCTTGAAGCGCTTGAGCGTATCCAGCTTGCCTTCGTAGATGACCACGCCCTCGCGAATCAACCGGGCGCCGGCATCGCGGGTCAGCTTGCCTTCGGTGACGTAGCAGCCGGCGATGTTGCCCACTTTGGAAACCTTGAAGACCTCGCGGATTTCCGCCTGGCCGATGATGGTCTCCTTGTAGACCGGATCCAGCATGCCTTTCAGCGCCTGCTCGATCTCGTCGATCACGTTGTAGATGACGCGGTGCAGGCGAATGTCGATCTTCTCCTGTTCCGCCATGTTGCGGGCGTTTGGCTCAGGACGCACGTTGAAGCCGATCACGATCGCGTTGGACGCGTTGGCCAGCGTGATGTCGGACTCGGTAATCGCCCCTACGCCGGTGTGAATGATTTTGACGCGCGTGCCGTTCACATTGATCTTCTCGAGCGCGCCGCGAAGGGCTTCCACGGAACCCTGCACATCCGCCTTCACGATCAGGTTGAGCTCTTTCACGTCGCCCTCCTGAATGTGCTGGAACAGATCGTCCAGGGACACGCGCGTGTTGGCGCGCCGTTCCGATTCGCGCTGCTTGGCCGCGCGCGCTTCGCCGATGGCGCGGGCCTTTTTCTCGTCTTCGAAGACCATGAACTGGTCGCCCGCCTGCGGCACGTCATTCAGACCGGTGATCTCCACCGGCGTGGACGGTCCCGCTTCTTTCAGACGGCGTCCCTTGTCGTTTACCATCGCGCGGACGCGGCCGTAGGTGCTGCCGACGACGATCGGATCCCCTACTTTAAGCGTACCGTGCTGCACCAGGACAGTTGCCACCGGTCCGCGTCCCTTGTCCAGCTCCGCCTCGACGACGGTACCGCGGGCGCGCTTGTTCGGGTTGGCTTTCAGCTCCTGCACCTCGGCAACGAGCAGGATGTACTCCAGCAGCTCCTCGAGGCCGATACGCTGTTTCGCGGAGATCGGGCAGAAAATGGTGTCGCCGCCCCACTCTTCGGCCACCAGTCCGTACTCGGTCAGTTCCTGCTTGATCCGGTCGACGTTTGCCTCCGGCTTGTCGACTTTGTTGACGGCGACGATGATCGGCACATTGGCCGCCTTCGCGTGGTTGATCGCCTCCACGGTTTGCGGCATGACGCCGTCGTCCGCGGCTACGACGAGAATCGTGATGTCGGTGATTTGGGCGCCGCGGGCACGCATCGTGGTGAACGCCGCGTGGCCGGGAGTGTCCAGGAAGGTGATCTTCTTCCCTTTGACTTCCACCTGGTACGCGCCGATGTGCTGGGTGATGCCGCCTGCTTCACCCGCTACGACGTTGGTGGAGCGGATGGCGTCCAACAGGGTGGTCTTCCCGTGGTCGACGTGACCCATGATGGTGACGACCGGCGGACGTTCCACCAGATCGGCCGGGTTATCCACCTCTTCGATCGTCTCGAAATTGGTTTCGTCGATGACGATCTTCTCTTCCACCTCGACGTTGTACTCGGAGCAGATCAGCTCGATGGCGTCGCGGTCGAGATCCTGGTTAATCGTGGCCATGATGCCCAAATTAAACAACTTTTTGATGATTTCCGCCGGTTCCCTGCGCAGTTTTTTCGCCAGTTCGGCGACGGTAAGGGACTCGGTGAAGGTAATTTTGGACGGCGGTTCCGGCATCGGGCGCTGCTGCTGTTCGCGATGACCCTGACGGCGGTTGTCCTGCCGTTTGCTGCCGCCCTTGAACGGCTGGTTCTTTTTGTTCTCGTCGAATGTCTTCTTGCCGCCCGGTCCTTTTTTGATCTTTTCCCGCTTCTCCAGGGAAACCTTGGGCGGGATTTTTACCTTGTCCTCGAAATCGTCGCCTGCGCGTGGATCGTCGTGTTCATTGACCGTCGGCTCTTGTTGGGTAACCTGCTGCTTGCGATCAAACGGTTTTGCGGATTGGCTTTTCATATCGCTCGGTTTTCTCTCCTGATTCTTCCCCTGATTTTTGCCTTGATGCGGACGCTGCTGGTCGGAACGCTGGCCGCCGCCCTGACGGCTGCCGCCGCGATCAGACGGACGTTCGTTGCGGCGCTGCTGCTGTTGCTGCTGCGGCTTTTGCTGCCCTTTCGACTCCTCCGTCCGCTTCTTGTCGCCCTGCTGTCTGGGCTTCGCTTCCGCCTGTCCGGCGGACCGCTGCTGTTCCGGCTTGCCGCCGGCCCGCAGCTTGGCAAGGTGATCCTCAATTTTTTTGATCGTCGCTTCGTCCATGATACTCATATGATTTGCCACTTCTATGTTCAACCGCTTTAGCAAATTGAGGATTTCCTTGCTGCTCATGTTGTGCTGTTTGGCGTATTCATACACTCGAGTCTTCAAGTGATCTTCACCCCTTCTGAATTAGGTGAGCAGGCGCAGCATGCTGTCCGCCAGCTTCCCGTCCGTAACCGCGACGGTGACACGCCCGTCCTTGCCGATAGCGTGCCCCAGCGCGTACCGGTCGCCGGCCGTCACGCACGGAACGCCGTAATAGGCGCACTTGTCGCGTACCTTCTTGGCCGTGTTGGCGGAGGCGTCGGCCGCGAGCAGCACCAGCTTGGCCTGACCGGTCCGCACTGCCTGCACGACCAGCTCCTCGCCGGCAATCACCTTGCGTGCACGCATGGCCAACCCCAGCAATTGCGCTGCCTTGGGGATCATTGTCCCATCATCTCCAGCCATTTTTCACGGAACGCGTCGTATTTTTCCTGGGTGATGGACATGTTCAGTGCGCGTTCCAGCACTTTTTTCCACTTGCCCGAAGCAAACGTGTCCGGCTTCAGACAGCTTTCCTGACGGCACACGTACGCCCCGCGCCCGGCTGCTTTGCCGGTCGGATCGATGATGATCTCTTCGTCCGGGGTCCGCACGACGCGCACCAGTTCTTTTTTGGGAAACATTTCCTGACACACGATGCATTTCCGCAAAGGAATTTTCTTTTGCTTCATGGCTATTCGATGTCAGCCCCCTCATCGCCCGCTTTCGGATAGGCGATGCCTTCCTGTTCAGCCTGCGTCTCGCTCTTGATGTCGATCTTCCAGCCGGTCAGCTTGGCCGCGAGACGGGCGTTTTGCCCGCGCTTGCCGATCGCCAGCGACAACTGGTAATCCGGCACGATGACGCGGGTCACTTTTTCCGGCGCGTTTACCTCCACGTGCAGCACCTTGGCCGGGCTGAGCGCGTTGGCCACGTATTCCGCGGGATCTTCCGACCAGCGCACAATGTCGATCTTTTCGCCCTTCAGCTCGTTGACGATGGTCTGCACGCGCATTCCCTTCGGCCCGACACAGGCGCCCACCGGGTCGACGTCGGGATTGATCGAATGGACGGCGATCTTGGAGCGGTCTCCGGCTTCGCGGGCGACGGATTTGATCTCCACCACGCCGTCGTAGATTTCCGGCACTTCCAGTTCAAACAGCCGTTTCAACAGGCCGGGATGCGTACGGGACACGACGATTTGCGGCCCTTTGGTCGTCTTTTCCACCTTGATGATGTAGGCTTTCACCCGATCCTGGGGCTTGAAGTCGTCGGTCGGCATCTTCTCCGTGATCGGCATGACCGCTTCCGCCTTGCCCAGGTCGATGTAGTAGTTGCGGGCATCCATCCGCTGGACCACGCCGGTGATGATGTCGTCCTCCCGCTCGATGAACTCGCTGTAGATGAGTCCGCGCTCCGCTTCGCGAATGCGCTGGGTCACCACCTGCTTCGCCGTCTGGGCGGCGATGCGGCCAAAGTCGCGGGGCGTCACTTCGATCTCGACGATGTCATCCAGCCGGAAATTGGGATCGATCTCCTGCGCCCCTTCCAGGGAAATCTCCAGACGCGGGTCGAGCACTTCTTCCACGACCGTCTTGCGGGCAAACACACGCACCTGGCCGGTGTGGCGATTCACGTCTACGCGGACGTTCTGCGCCGAATTGAAATTCCGTTTGTATCCGGAAATGAGGGCCGCTTCGATGGCCTCGATCAACACGTCTTTGGAGATTCCTTTTTCTCTCTCAATGGCTTCCAATGCCTCGATAAAATCGGCGTTCATGATTTTCGTTGCCTCCTCCTTTACAAGCACACCCCGCGGAATTAAAAGACGATGGCCATCCGGGCCGCGTCGATTTGGTCCAGGGAAATGACGTACGTTTTTTTCGCTTCCTTCACTGTCAGCCTGCCGTCCTCAAAGGATACCAGTTCGCCTTCGAACACGGTAGATCCTTCCAGCGGCTCCTTGGTCACGATATGTACGTGCCTGCCGACAGCCTTGCGAAAATCGCTTTCTTTGCGCAGCGGACGCTCCGCTCCCGGTGACGACACCTCCAGGAAGTACGCGGTGGGAATCGGGTCCACCTCGTCCAGCCGCTGGCTCAGCCGCTCGCTGACAAGGCCGCAGTCATCGATGTCGATGTTCCCGGTTTCATTGTCGATGAACACGCGGAGAAACCAGTTGCTGCCTTCTTTCTTGTACTCGATGTCAACCAGTTCCAGACCCAGTTCGTCGAGAATGGGCGTAACCAGGTCGGTGACAATGTCTGTTACCTTGCTCAAGCAAGTACCTCCTTGTCGTTTCAAGCATGGGGTTCGGCCAGAAAGAAAGAGTGGGTTTCCCCACTCTCGCTCTGCGTGCGTATAACCAGTATTTCCAAAAAAATTATAGCATAACAGCCTGTCGTTGACAACCGGATGTTGCCCGGAAACCCGACAGGCCGTCTCTGGTCCGCTCCTCGTCCGCCGTCGTCAGAACAGCGAGAGCTGATTGGATTCCGGCAGCCCCTGAAGGGCTCCCTGCTCCTCCAGGTATTCCAAGATGCTCTTGGAAATCCGGGCGCGGGTCAAGAGGTCTTCCTTGGAGAGGAACTCTCCTTCCTCCCGCGCCTTGACGATGCTGATCGCCGCGTTGGTTCCCAGACCGGGCAGGGCGTTGAACGGAGCGATCAGGCTGTTGCCGTCGATCAGGAATTTGGTCGCGTCCGAGCGGTAGAGGTCGACGTTGGCGAAGCGGAAGCCGCGCTCCACCATCTCCAGCGCCATTTCCAGCACGGTCAAAAGGGCCTTCTCCTTAGGCTGCGCCTCGTGTCCCTTTTCTTCGATCTCCTCGATTTTTTGCCGGATCGCCGACGAGCCCTTGACCATCAGCGGAATGTCGAAGTCGTCCGCCCGCACCGTGAAGTAGGTGGCGTAAAACTCCAGCGGATAATGCACCTTGAAGTAGGCGATCCGCACGGCCATCATCACGTAGGCGGTGGCGTGCGCCTTCGGGAACATGTACTTGATCTTCTGGCAGGACTCGATGTACCATTCCGGCACGTTGTTTCGGCGCATCTCCTCCTGGTCTTCCTCGGGAACGCCTTTTCCTTTCCGCACCGACTCCATGATCTTGAAGGCGCGGGACGGTTCCAGCCCCTTGTAGATCAGGTACACCATGATGTCGTCGCGGCACCCGATGACCTCGGACAGCTTGCACGTGCCGCTGCGGATCAAGTCCTGCGCGTTGTTCAGCCAGACGTCCGTTCCGTGGGAGAGACCGGAGATCTGCACCAGCTCGGCAAACGTGGTCGGCTTGGTGTCCTCCAGCATCTGCCGCACGAATTTGGTGCCGAACTCGGGAATGCCCAGCGTCCCCAGATTGGTGCGAATCTGCTCCGGCGTGACGCCCAGCGCCTCGGTCGAGCTGAAGATGGACATCGTCGCCTTGTCGTCCAGCGGGATCGTCTTCGGGTCGATGCCGGTCAAATCCTGCAGCATGCGGATCACGGTCGGGTCGTCGTGGCCGAGAATGTCCAGCTTCAACAGGTTGTCGTGGATGGAGTGGAAGTCGAAATGCGTGGTCCGCCACTCCGATTCGCTGTCGTCCGCCGGGTACTGGATCGGACAAAAATCCTCGATCTCCATGTAGTCAGGCACCACGATGATCCCGCCCGGGTGTTGGCCGGTGGTCCGCTTGACGCCCGTGCAGCCGTTTACCAGCCGGGCGATTTCCGCGTTTCGCAGCGTCAGGCCGCGCTCGTCCGCGTATTTGCGCACGTAGCCGTAGGCCGTCTTTTCCGCCACCGTGCCGATCGTCCCCGCGCGGTAGACGTTGTCCACGCCGAACAGCTCCTGGGTGTACTTGTGGGCGCGCGGCTGGTACTCGCCCGAGAAGTTCAGGTCGATATCGGGGACCTTGTCCCCTTTGAAGCCGAGGAACGTCTCGAAAGGAATGTCCTGCCCGTCTTTTGCCAGCTTGTGCCCGCAGACGGGGCAGTCCTTGTCCGGCAGGTCGAAACCGGAACCGATCGAGCCGTCCGTGATGAACTCGCTGTGCTTGCAGTTCGGACAGCGGTAGTGCGGCGGCAGCGGATTGACCTCGGTGATCTCGGCCATGGTGGCCACGAACGAGGACCCGACGGAACCGCGGGAGCCTACGAGATAGCCGTCCGCCAGCGACTTGGTCACCAGCCGCTGGGAGATCAGGTAAATCACGCCGAACCCGTGCGTGATGATGCTGTTCAGCTCTTTTTCCAGGCGCTTCTCCACGATCTCCGGCAGCGGATCGCCGTACAGCTTCTTCGCCTTGTCGTAGCACATCTGGCGCAGCTCGTCATCCGCCCCCTCGATGATCGGCGTGTACAGCCGGTCCGGAATCGGGCTGACGTCCTCGATCATGTCGGCGATCGCGTTGGGCGCGGTCACCACCACTTCGCGGGCGGTCTCTTCGCCGAGGTGGGCAAACGCCTCCAGCATCTCGTCCGTGGTGCGCAGATAGAGCGGCGGCTGGTTGCCCGCGTCGGGGGAGCCTTGCGACAGCAAAAAGACGTCGCGGAAGATGTCGTCCTGCGGGTTGAGAAAGTGGACGTCCCCCGTCGCCACCACCGGCTTGCCCAGTTCCTTTCCGATTTCGACGATCAACTGGTGGTAGCCCTTCATCGTCTCCAGCGAGGGAATCTCCTCGTTGCGCAGCAGCGGCGTGTAGTGATCCAGCGGCTGCAGTTCGAGAAAATCGTAGAAGGCGGCCACTTCTTTCAGCTCGTCCCGCGACTTCCCGCGCAGGATCGCCTGCATCAGCTCGCCCTCCTTGCAGGCCGTGCCGATCAAAAGCCCGTCGCGGTACTTGACGAGCTGGCTACGCTGGATGCGGGGGACGCGGAAAAACGTCTCCACGTGGGAGCGGCTGACCAGTTTGTACAGGTTTTTCAGTCCGGCCTTGGTCTTGACCAACAGCGTGGCGTGGAACGGGCGGCCGCTCTTGTAATCGGCCTCCGCGTTGCTCCGCTCGTTCAGATCCGCCAGGGTTTTGATCTCCGCCTCCCGGATGTCTTTCAGCATGTACTGGAAGACGTGGGCCAGCGCCACGGTGTCATCCAGCGCGCGGTGGGCGTTGATCAGCTCCACGTTGAACTTCTTCGCCAGCGTTCCCAGGCGGTAGTTGCGCATGCCCTTGTAGAGCAGGCGGGCCAGCGGCAGCGTGTCCAGGATGGGGTTGTTCCACGGCTCCATGCCGATCCGCTTGGCGCAGGCGTTGATGAACGCCTTGTCAAACTCTGCGTTGTGCGCCACGAGCACGGCGTCGCCGGTAAACTCCTTGAACCGGCGCAGGACCACGTCCAGCGTATCCTTGCCGCGCAGCATTTCGTTGGTAATCCCGGTAATTTCGGTCGTCTTGGGGCCGATCTCGATCTGTGGATCGATCAGCTCTGTCCACTTGTCGACGATCTCCGTGCCGCGCATCTTCACCGCCGCGATTTCGATAATCGTGTGCTCCGCCGCGTTGAGACCGGTCGTCTCCGTGTCGAATACGACGTACTCGGTGTTTTCGTCGATCGGCAGGTTGTTCTCCGTCGTCAGGTTGTAGACGATGTCCACGCCGTCTTCCACCACGTACGCCTCCATGCCGAGGATGCACTTGATGTTGTTCTTTTTAGCGACGCTGTACGCTTCCGGGAACGCCTGAACGACGCCGTGGTCAGTGATGGCAATTGCCTTGTGCCCCCACTTGGCCGCCGTGGTGATGAGCGACTTGACGGAGGCGACGGCATCGAGCGCGCTCATCGGCGTATGGCAGTGCAGCTCCACCCGCTTCTCCTCGGCCGTGTCTTTCCTCACGACCTGTTCGATCTGGTTGATGTCGTTTGCCACCATTACCAGTTCCCGCAGGAAGGTGTCATGCTGGACGCTGCCGCGCACTTTTACCCACATGCCGTCCTTTACGGCCTCCAGCATTTTGACGTCTTCCTTGTCGCGGGAGAAAATCTTGACCGTCAGCGAGTCGGTGTAGTCGGTGATGTTGAACGTCAACAAATGGCGGCCGCTGCGCAGTTCCTTCAGCTCCGCGCCGAACACCGTGCCCTGGATGGTGACGCGCCGCTCTTCGTCCTGGATCTCGCGGATCGGCAGCGGCTCATCCTTGATCTCGTACCCGATCATCAGCGTGGTCACCGCTTCTGTCTTGTCGCTCTCCTTGCTGTCCTTCTCCTGCTGGACCGCGCTCATGACCACTTCGATCAGCGCCCGCTCCTCTTCTTCTCGCTGTTCCATGAACGCCTTGTACGCCTCGTCGCTCTCTTCGGCCAAAAACGTAAAGCGCGGCACGCAGGCCGTCACTTTTTCAAATGCGGCCGCCAGTTCGCTGTCCGCTTTCTTCCGCTTGGCCATCTCGACCGCCATCTCCGTCGGCAGGTACACGGTTACGTTCTGCGCCTCCACCTGCCGCTTCGCCTGGCGCAGCGTGACCGCCAGCGAGTTGATCTTTTGCTCCAGATTCTCCAACAGCACGTCCCAGTACTGGTTGACGGCCTGCTCCACGCTCGGCTGTTCGCGGTAGCGGAATCGGGCGTCCACTGTCGCCAGATGGGAAAAGCTCTGGGTCAGCCGGTGCATAAAGGCCTGATACATCTCTGCCGGCAGCAGCCGGGGCAGCGTGAAGGTAAACACCCACTCCTTGTTCTGCCGGTAGAGTTCCAATTTATCGATGTGTCCATCAAGAAAAAATCGCTCCACCCACTCTGCCGGCAGATCCAACTGCTTCACCAACAGCGAGAAGCGATGTTTTTGCTCTTCCAACCGATTCACGGTTCTCCACCTCAATCATGCCATCAGTACAAACATGTCCGGAAAAAACAGGGGGTACTCCCACGGTTCAACGGGAGTACCCCGATTTGATTCGACAAAATCAGCCGAATCCCTGCTTTCTATTTACGTTTGGAACAGCTCCGCACCCGTCCGGTCGACGCGGGTCAGCAGATCTTTCACGAAGGCGACCAGTTCGTCGCGTTTGACCTCGTGCGTTTCTCCGGTACGGCGGACGCGCACTTCGACGACGCCCTCCTGCGCGGCCCGGTCGGAAACGGTGATGCGCAGCGGCAGGCCGATCAGGTCGGCGTCCTTGAACTTCACGCCGGCGCGCTCCGGCCGATCGTCGTACAGCACTTCGATGCCGGCTGCCATCAGCGCTTCCGTGATCTGTTCACTCGCTTGACGCTGCTCGTCCACTTTGGTGTTGACCGGAATGACGTGGACGTGGAACGGTGCCACCGACACAGGCCAGATGATGCCGTTTTCGTCGTTGTTTTGCTCAATTACGGCGGCCAGGGTACGGGAGATGCCGATGCCGTAGCAGCCCATGATCATCGGCTGGCTGCGCCCGTTCTCATCGAGGAAGGTGGCGCCCATCGCCTGCGAATACTTGGTGCCCAGTTTGAACACGTGGCCCACTTCCACGCCACGGGCAAACTTGATGACTCCGCCGCCGCGCGGGCACTCGTCTCCCTCCATGATGTTGCGCAGGTCGGCGTAACAGGAGACGGTAAAGTCCCGGCCCGGCTGCACATGGATGAGATGGTAGTCGGCTTCGTTGGCGCCCACGATTCCGTCGTAGACATCCTGCACGAAGTTGTCGGCGACGATTTCCGTTTTTTCGGCATCGAGGCCGACCGGCCCGACAAAGCCTGCCGGCGCGCCGCTGACGGCCAGCACCTCTTCTGCGGATGCAAGGCGGACCTGCGTCGCGTCGAACAGGTTTTTCAGCTTGACCTCGTTCAGCTCGTGGTCGCCGCGAACGAGCACCATCACCAGCTTGTCGTCGATCCGGTAGATCAGGCTCTTGATGATCCGGCTCGCGTCCACGCCGAGCGTTTCGGTCAGTTGGTCAATGGTTTTTACGCCGGGCGTGTGGATTTTCTCCATCGCGGGTGTTTCGCCGGTCGGTTTGGGGGCCGGCTTGTACACCACTTCCGCCTTTTCCAAATTGGCGGCGTAATCGCCCTCTTCCGAATAGGCGATCGTGTCTTCGCCGATGTCGCACAGCGCCATGAATTCGTAGGTGCCTTTTCCGCCAATCGCCCCCGCGTCCGCTTCCACGGCGCGGAAGTTCAGACCGACGCGGGTGAAAATGCGGGTGTAGGCGTCAAACATCGCCTGGAAGTTTTTGTCCAGACCTTCCGGCGTGGTGTCAAACGAGTAGGCGTCCTTCATGATGAACTCACGGCAGCGGATCAGACCGAAGCGCGGTCTGACCTCGTCGCGGAACTTCGTCTGAATCTGGTACAGGTTGATCGGCAGTTTCTTGTAGGAGTTGATTTCGTCCCGCACCAGACTGGTAATCACTTCTTCATGCGTCGGACCAAGCGCAAACGAACGTTCGTGGCGGTCCTGCAGGCGCACCAGCTCTGGGCCGTACACGTCCCAGCGGCCCGTCTGATGCCACAACTCCGCCGGCTGCATCGCCGGCATCAGCAGTTCCTGGGCCCCGGCGCGGTTCATCTCTTCGCGCACGATGGCCTGGATTTTCTGCAGGCTGCGGAGCGCCAGCGGCAGGTAGGTGTAAATCCCGGACGCCAACTGCCGGGCCATACCGGCCCGAAGCAGCAGTTTGTGGCTGGCAATCTCCGCATCCGCAGGCACTTCCCGCAGGGTGGGAATCAACATCTGACTTTGCTTCAACACACGCTTGTCCTCCTTCTTGCATGGCACGACTACGTCGACAATCTTTTTTCGGCAAACCAAACCCACGTGCCTGGGGAACCTCGCAGCGGGGGTGCTTCCTCCTCCCTCTTCGCGAGGAGCCGCCGCCATGCACGTGGGTTTGTCACCGGTTGCGGCTTGCTCTTATCCAACCGTGGTAGATTTCCGCTCTTCCACCAATTCGTGAATCTCTTTCATCAGCTCTTCGAACAGTTCCGTTTCCTTCACTTTCCGCACAATCTCCCCATTGCGGAAAATGAGCCCCTCGCCGTTACCGCCGGCGACGCCCACATCCGCTTCGCGCGCCTCGCCGGGACCGTTGACGGCGCATCCCATAACGGCGATTTTGAGCGGAACCTTCAGCGTGGAGACGGCATTCTCCACCTTCGTGGCCAGCCCGATCAGGTCAATCGCGCAGCGTCCACACGACGGGCAGGCAATGACCACCGGGTCGTTGTTGACAATGTCCAGGCTGCGGAGAATCTGCTTCGCCACCTTGATCTCCTCGACCGGGTCAGCCGTCAGCGAGACGCGAATCGTATCTCCGATGCCCATCGCCAGCACGGTGCCGATGCCGACCGCCGACTTGATGCTGCCGGAGAACTGGGTCCCCGCTTCCGTCACGCCGACGTGAAGCGGGTAGTTGCGCTTCTCGGCCATCAGCGAATAGGTCTGGATCATCGTCGGCACGTCGGACGACTTCAGGGAGATGACGATGTTGTCGTAGTTCAGGTCTTCCAGAATGTGGACGTGGTCCATGGCGCTCTCCACGATCGCTTCCGGCGACGGATACCCGTACTTCTCCAACAGCCGTTTTTCCACGGAACCGGAGTTGACGCCGATGCGAATCGGAACGTTGCGCTCCCGGCACGCCTCGACGACCGCTTTCGTTTTTTCCTTGGAGCCGATGTTGCCGGGGTTGATGCGGATCTTGTCGATGCCGCTTTCCAATGCGATCAGCGCCAGGCGGTAGTCAAAATGGATGTCGGCGACGAGCGGAAGCGGGGAGCGTTCCTTGATCGCCTTGATGGCGCGCGCCGCGTCTTCGTTGATCACCGCCAGGCGGACGATTTGGCAGCCGGCTTCATACAGCCGCTGGATCTGTGCCAGCGTGGCTTCCACGTCGCGGGTGTCCGCCGTCGTCATCGACTGGATTACGACGCTTTTTTGTCCGCCGATCTGTACGCCTCCCACAAAAACCGGTTTCGTCTCCTCGCGCTTGTACATAGAGCACCATCCTTTTGTTTGTGTCGGTGATTACGCGTCACTGCAAAAAAAAGCGTTGCAAATCGTTCCAGGTCACGACCAGGATCAACAGCATCAGGAAGGCGAAGCCGAGGAAATGCACCATGCCTTCCTTGTGCGGGTCGACCGGCCGGCCGCGCAGTGCTTCCACCAGCAAAAACGCCAGCCGTCCTCCGTCCAGAGCCGGCAGCGGCAGCAGGTTAAACAAGCCCAGGTTGATGGAGAGCACCGCCGCCCACTTCAACAGGACCGCCAATCCCTGCTGGGCGAATTCGCCCGTCATCTTGAAGATCCCCACCGGTCCGCTCAGATCGTTCAACCCGACGGCGCCGGTAAACAGCATGCCCAGGCTTTTCAGGATCATCGCGGTAAACTCGTACGTGGAGAGGGCTCCGTACTTCAGCACCTCGCCAGGCGCGTACGTCAGCGTCTGCGTAACCATGATCTTGCCGACATTGTTGTCGTTGAAAATCCGGACTTTCGCGCTTTTGCGCTGTCCGTTCCGCTCGATTTCAAAGACCAGTTCCTTGCCGGGAGACTGGCTGACGATCTGCACGATCTCCTTCCACGAAGAGACCGGCTGCCCCTGAATGGCGATCACCCTGTCCCCTTCCATCAGGCCGGCCTGGGCGGCGGGGCCGCCGGGCCTCACTTCGCCGAGGTACGGCACATTGCTGGGGACCCCGTAGGACAGTCCGATCACGACAAACAGGACGAAGGCGAGCAAAAAGTTGGCCGCCGGACCGGCAAAGATGGCCCAGAAGCGCTGCATGACCGTCTTTCCCTTGAACTGCCGGTTGTAGGGCGCAATCTGCACCTCCTGGCCGTCCTTGACCAGGTGGGCCTGCGGGTGTACGGAGAACGTCCGCTCCTCCCCGTCCACGTCCAGGGTGAGCGTCAGTTGGTGTTCCAGATCAAAGCGGACGATCGTTCCGGTCACGCTTCCTCTGCCACCGCTGTCCGTTCTGTCCAGCAGAATGCGCGTCACTTTTCCCACTGCATCGCGTTCCACGCTCACTTCCATGTGCGGCTTGAGGATATCCAGCTCCGGATCTTCACCGGCCATGCGCACCAATCCCCCGATCGGCAGCAAGCGCAGTGTGTATTCCGTTTCTCCCCGTTTTATGCTGAAGATTTTCGGCCCCATGCCCAACGCAAACTCCCGGCAGAGGATGCCGGCCCGCTTGGCCAGCAGGAAATGGCCCAATTCATGCACAAACACGAGTACGCCAAACACGATGATGATCGCGAGAATCGATTCGACTGAATCCAGGTTGGGAAAAGGCAAGGGAGAAGCCACCTTTCATTGCGTTATCGTCAAGCTCCATTATCGCGCAGACAGGGCTAGCGCCTGATTGCGTGCCCACTCGTCGGCAGCCATGATCTCCTCCAGGGACGGCTGGCTGATTCCTTGGTGGATTTCGCAGGTTTCCCGCACGATGCGTTCAATGTCCAGGAAGCCGATCTCGCCCTGGAGGAAGCGCGCAACGGCTACCTCGTTGGCCGCGTTCAGGACGGCGGGATGGGTACCGCCTTGTTTTCCGCATTCATATGCCAATTGTAACAGAGGATAACGGTCAAAATCCATCGGCGCAAAATGCAGGGTTCCGCACTTCACCAGATCAAGCGGCTCCGTCATCAGCGGCATGCGCTTCGGGTAGCTGAGCGCGTACTGAATCGGAACACGCATGTCCGGGGTGCCCAGTTGAGCCATGACAGCCCGGTCCTTATATTCTACCATAGAGTGAATGATGCTTTCATAGTGCAGGATGCAGTCGATCTGTTCGTACGGCATGTCGAACAGCCAATGGGCTTCGATCACTTCGAATCCTTTGTTCATCATGCTGGCGGAATCAATGGTGATCTTGGCGCCCATGCTCCAGTTGGGGTGGTTCAGTGCTTCGGCGACGGTCACGTGAGCCAGTTCCTCCCGGCTCAAGTGGCGGAACGAGCCGCCGGAAGCCGTCAGGATAATCCGGGCCACGTCCTCCCGGCGCTCCCCTTGGAGCGATTGAAACACGGCGGAGTGCTCGCTGTCCACCGGGATGATCGGCACTCCCCGTTCGCGCGCGGCTTTCATGACGAGGTGACCGGCGCTTACGAGCGTCTCCTTGTTGGCCAGTGCGATCGCTTTCCCCGCCTCGATGGCGGCCAGCGTAGGCGCGACTCCCACACTCCCGACCACCGCCGTCACGACGAAATCGGCGTTCGGATGGCGGGCGGCCAGCTCCAATCCGGCCGTTCCGCAGACGATCTCCGGACGATGGGCGCTGCCGAGGCGCTCCCGCAGTTCGCCCGCCGCTTTTTCACTGCCGACGGATACCAGCTCGGGCCGGAATTGCTTCACCTGCTCCGCAAGCCGTTCCATATTGTTCCCTGCCGCCAGGGCCACTATCGAAAACTCCTCCGGATGCTGGGCCACCACGTCCAACGTACTCATGCCGATCGACCCGGTAGAGCCCAAGAGCGATATGCGTTTCAATCGTTTCACCCTCTATATCTCTTTCTATATGGCGTTCGCATTTAGACGATACCCAGCAGATACAAGACGGGAAAGACCATGATCCAACTGTCGCAGCGGTCGAGGACTCCGCCGTGGCCGGGCAGGATGCGGCCGGAGTCCTTGACGCCAAAGTGGCGTTTGATCGCCGATTCCACCAGATCGCCCAACTGTCCGGCCACTGCCGCCACCAAGGCAATCGCCACAGCCTGTCCGAGGGGGAGATGCCCAAAAGCGGCGTTGACGCCCAGCACGACCGCCACCGCAGCGAGCAGTCCGCCAAACGATCCCTCTACGGTTTTATTTGGACTGATGGCCGGCCAGAGCTTTCGCCTGCCCACGGCCTTGCCGATGAAATAGGCACCGGAATCAGACGCCCAGATGCCCAGGATGACCAGCACCGTCAGCATCAAGCCGTCCGGGAGGTTGCGCACGGCCGCCATGTATGTAAAACCGTAGCCTATGTATAACGCCCCTATCAGCGTAAGGGCGGCGTGTTCAATGTGAAACTGATTTTTCCGCAGTACGGAATAAACCAGCAGCAGCAGCGTGACAGGCAGCACCAAATCCGGCATTACAACGCCGGTCCCGGCCGAAAAGGAGAGAGCCGGCCAGACGATGCTGACCATCAACGCGTAAGCGAGCACACCCGCCGCGCTGAACGGCCGCAGTCCCGCCATCCGCAAAAATTCAAAAAGGCCCATGACGGCCAAAAACAACACCAGTAATGAATACCACACGTTCCCCAGATAGACGAGGAACAGGAAGGTTGCCCCACCAATGAGGCCCGTGATTATCCGCTGCTTCAACTGATTCCACCTCTCGGCTTAAACCGCCCCGTAGCGTCGAGCTCGGCCCTGGTATTCCACAATCGCCTGATAAAAATGTTCCCGGGTAAAATCAGGCCACAGCACATCGGTAAACCACAATTCCGTGTAGGCCAACTGCCACAGCATGAAGTTGCTCAAGCGAATTTCTCCGCTGGTGCGTATCAACAGATCCGGGTCCGGGATTCCGCTCGTGTAGAGATGCCGGGAAATGACATCTTCATTCAATTGCTCCAGGTCGATTTCACCCGCCTGCAGACGGGCCGCAATGTCCTTTACCGCTTCGACGATTTCCTTGCGCGCTCCGTAGTTGAGCGCGAAGTTCAACTGGAGACCGGTGTTGTTGCGCGTCCTCTGCTCCGCCGTTTCCAGCGCCTGAATCGTATAGGACGGCAGCTGCTCCCGGCTGCCGACCATCCGGACCCGCACGTTCCGTTCGACCAATTCTTCCAATTCAGTCGACAAAAACTCCTGGGGAAGTTTCATGAGAAAATCCACTTCGTCCCGCGGCCGTTTCCAGTTCTCGGTGGAGAACGCGTACATCGTCAAATACTGCACGCCGATCTCGTCGGCTGCCTTGACGACTTCCTTTACCGTTTTCATCCCTGCCCGATGGCCGGCCATCCGGGGCAGATTGCGCTTCTTGGCCCACCGGCCGTTGCCGTCCATGATCACCGCCACGTGATGCGGAATCTGGCCGGACGGGTCCAGTTCAGCAGTCGTTGCCTGTTGTTCCTTGCGCGACCATTTGCGCGCCAGATGTTCTAACATAAAGTGTTCCCCCGCAATGAGAGATATAGACATACATCCCCCTCATCAGAGGGGGATTTCCTGGCTTACACTTCGAGAATGTCCTTCTCTTTTTCCTTGATGATCTTGTCCACTTCCGCGATAAACTTGTCCGTGGTTTTTTGCACGGTTTCCTGATGGCGGCGGGACTCGTCTTCGGAAATGGTGCCGCTCTTCTCCAGCTTCTTGATTTCTTCGTTGGCATCGCGGCGGATATTGCGGATGGCTACTTTCGCTTCCTCACCGCTCTTGTTTGCCACTTTCACCAGCTCTTTGCGGCGCTCTTCCGTCAGCGGCGGGATGACGATCCGGATGATGCTGCCGTCGTTGGAAGGCGTCAGCCCCAGATCAGACTGCTGAATCGCGCGATCGATCTCTTTCAGGGCCGATTTGTCCCACGGCTGGATCGTCAGCATGCGCGGCTCCGGTACGCTGATGTTGGCCAGTTGGCTGATCGGCGTCGGCGTGCCGTAGTAATCCACGGTGATTTTGTCCAGCATCGCCGGATTGGCACGGCCGGCACGCAGGCTGGCAAGGTCTTTTTTCAGTGTGGCAATCGCTTTGTTCATGCGTTCTTCCATGTCCTTCAGCACGGTTTGCGGCATTATGATTCCCCCTTAACCAGTGTACCGATCTTTTCGCCCATTACGGCACGGCGAATGTTGCCTTCTTCGGAAATGTTGAAGACAATCAACGGAATGTTGTTGTCCATGCACAGGCTGGACGCCGTCGAATCCATGACGCCCAATCCCTTGTTCAGCACGTCGAGGAATGTCAGCTTGTCATACTTGACCGCAGCAGGATCGACGCTGGGGTCGGCGGAGTAGACGCCGTCCACCTTGTTTTTCGCCATCAGGATCACTTCGGCCTCGATTTCCGCCGCACGCAGGGCTGCCGTTGTATCCGTGGAGAAATACGGATTGCCCGTGCCTGCCGCGAAAATCACGACCCGGTTTTTCTCCAGATGGCGGATCGCCCGGCGGCGTATGTACGGTTCCGCCACCTGTCTCATTTCGATCGACGTTTGTACACGAGTCGGGACGTTCACTTTTTCCAATCCATCCTGCAGGGCGAGCGAGTTCATGACCGTCGCCAGCATGCCCATGTAATCGGCAGTGGCCCGATCCATGCCTTTGGAGCTGCCGGAAAGTCCGCGCCAGATATTGCCTCCACCGACAACGACTGCGACTTGTACGCCCAATTCTACAATTTCCTTGATCTGAGTAGCGATGGAGAAAATCACTTTCGGGTCGATTCCGTACCCTAATTCCCCCGCCAGAGCTTCCCCACTCAACTTTAACACAACCCGTTTATAGGCAGGAAGTGGCATGTGAAACGGCCTCCATTCATGAATCATTCTCTGTCCGGAACCGGAATCCTTCCGGCACCCGCCGGCGGCTTGTTCTTTTTACGCGGATGAGAGTTTCACACAGGGATCGTGTGAAACTCTCTTTCGACAAGCCTCTTACAAAATAGGGAACACACAGGTGTTCCCCATTTCGGTTTTTATTGTTTATTCACTTGCGCCATTACTTCCGCAGCGAAGTCTTCCTGTTTTTTCTCGATGCCTTCGCCAACTTGGAAGCGGACAAATGCCTTCAGCGTAGCGCCTGCCTCTTTCAAGAGAGCGGACACTTTCTTGTCCGGATCTTTCACGAATGGTTGTTCGACCATGACGAACTCTTCGAAGAACTTGGAGAGGCGGCCTTCCACCATTTTCTCCACAATGTTGGCCGGTTTGCCTTCAGCCAGCGCCTGGTTCTTGAGTACCTCGCGCTCGCGTTCGATCTCTTCCTGGGATACTTCTTCACGGTTGGCATAACGCGGGTTGGACGCAGCCGCGTGCATGCCCAGATCTTTTGCCAGCACTTCGTCCTTGGTGCCTTCCAGCGCTACCAGAACACCGATTTTACCGCCCATGTGCAGGTAAGCGCCGAACACGCCGTTGTCGGATTTCTCCAGAACGGAGAAGCGGCGGAAGGAGATGTTTTCTCCGATGGTGGCGATTTTCTCGCTGATCACTTGGGAGAGAGGAGCGCCTTCGCCTTTGAACGGCTGTTCCAGAGCAGCTTCCAGGGTAGCCGGACGTTGTTTTACCACGTGCTCGGCAATGTCTTTCACCAGCGTTTGGAACTCGGGGTTTTTCGCCACGAAGTCGGTCTCGCAGTTCACTTCCACGATGGCTGCCACGTTGCCCTCGATCGCGTAGGAGGTGAGCCCTTCCGCAGCGATGCGGCCCGCTTTTTTCGCCGCTTTGGCGATGCCGCGCTCACGCAGCAGGTCAATCGCCTTTTCCATGTCGCCGTTGGTTTCTTCCAGGGCGCGTTTGCAGTCCATCATGCCTGCGCCGGTGCGTTCGCGCAGTTCTTTCACCGCTTGTGCACTGATTGCCATGAGTTGAACCTCCTTGAAAAATGACGAGCTGGGTATATAGTGGTGAATAAAGGGTGGACGGGGTTCTGAAACCCTCAGTCCACCCTCTTAACACTTGCTTACGCAGTTGTTGTGGTTTGTTGTTCTCCGCCTTGGCTGCCTTCCAGCAGGGCGTCAGCCATTTTGGAGGTGAGCAGTTTCACGGCGCGGATCGCGTCGTCGTTGCCCGGGATTACGTAGTCGATCTCGTCCGGATCGCAGTTGGTATCGACAATCGCCACGATCGGGATGCCCAGCTTGCGGGCTTCCGCTACAGCGATGCGCTCTTTGCGCGGGTCGATGACGAACAGGGCGTCCGGCAGTTCTTCCATGTTCGCGATACCGCCGAGGAATTTCTCCAGGCGCTCTTTTTCCTTGCGCAGCACGATTACTTCTTTCTTCGGCAGAACGTCGAAGGTGCCGTCTTCTTCCATGCGGTTCAGCTCAGCCAGGCGAGCCGTACGCTTTTTGATGGTTGCGAAGTTGGTCAGCGTGCCGCCCAGCCAACGTTGGTTGATGTAGTAGTGACCGGTGCGTTCCGCTTCTTCTTTCACGGATTCCTGCGCTTGCTTCTTCGTGCCCACGAAGAGCATTTTACCGCCGTTTGCAGCGAGTTCACGCACGAAGTTGTACGCTTCCTCTACTTTTTTTACGGTTTTTTGCAGGTCGATAATGTAGATACCATTGCGTTCGGTGAAGATATAGCGAGCCATTTTCGGGTTCCAGCGACGAGTTTGGTGACCGAAGTGAACACCAGCCTCGAGGAGCTGTTTCATCGAAATAACTGCCATATTTCACACCTCCTTCAGATTGGTTTTTAGTGATGCCTACCTCCGCCTCACCGCATCTTCCGGACAAGACTGCCGACGGGCAGCACCGTTGTCGGAATTGGTGGACGTGCGAATTCAACACCGTTAATGAATATATCACATGGCACATTCAAATGCAACAAACGATTCCATTGTTTTTTGCAAAATCGTTCCTCCCCTGTCCGAGGCGTCATCCGCCCGCCGGATGCCGGCCCGGACCGTGCGCGAACGGGATGGCGGACAGCGGCCTGCCCAAAAAAACACCGCCTTACTTCGCAGGCGGTGTGGTGATGATCCGGACGATCTCCGCTTCGCTCGCTCCTGCCGGGATCTGATAGGTCCCGACCCGGATCCGGTTCAGTTTATTCTGCGCGCGCAGCGTTTCCACCAGTGTGTTGTCGGCGTCGAGAACCCCTGCTTCCACCATCTTGCGGGCGACACCTTCGGCGGTCGCCTTGTACGGAACCTGAACCGTGACGGTCGCTGCCGGCGGTTTCGGTGCCGTTGGGGCGGAAATGCGGGTGTTCCCGTCCGGTTTGGACGGCTCGCCGGCAGCGGCAGGGACGGCTGCGGACGGAGGCTGCGGCGCGCGGTTGCCCTCGGGCGGTCGGGGCGTCTGCGTTTGGGGCTGCGTCGGCGCCGTGACAGCGGGTGCCTGCGGCTGCTTTGGCGGAGTCGGAGCAGGCGGAAGCGAGACGTTCTGCTCCTGGCGCAGGCGGTCGTACTCGGCTTTGGACAGGAGCACCATCTGCATAGCCTCGGCCGCCTGTTTCACCTGTTCCTTGGTCAGCGAGGCGGAAGAGGCCGGAGCGGCTTGATGCACCGCGCCCAGAACGGCCGCCGCCACCATCAGGCCGGCGCCGAATCCAACCAACAATTCACGCTTGCCCATCAGCCTTCCCTCTCTCTCCGGAACCGGCCAGCGAGAGGATCAATTCGATCTCGCCCTGCCCGGCTCCCAGCCTCTTGGCGATTTCATCGGGGGACAATCCCTCCTGCCGCAGTTCAAAGACGCGCCGATAGCGCTCCCGGAGGGCGAACGCGTCGGCCAATTCCTCTTCGCTCGCGCGCGGAGCCCCTGAAACCGCCGCTTGTCCTGCGGCTCGCCATGCGGCCCATTCGCTTTCCACACGGGCCATGCGCTGCTTCAGTTCCGCCACCTCTTCCGCAAGCGCCGCATTGGCTTGCGTCCATCTGACTTCCGCCGCCTTCTGTTCGTGTTTGATCTGGTTGAGGAACCGCTGCAGGCTTTTTTCCATGTCCGCCTTGTCCCATGGCCCTTGCGGCGTGGTTTCATCCGAACCGGCCGTCCGTTCCCGTTTGAACAGAAGCGCCGCCGTCATGATCAGCGCTCCCGCTCCGATCAGAATATAATAAGGAAGATCCATTGAAGTCACCTATGCTCCCATCTTGTCTCGGATGTTTACAAAGAGATGTCGATAAACCGCCCGCGCAGCGGATCGCGCATGGACACGCCGGCGGACGTCCTGCCTTCAGCCGACCCGTCCTTCGCTTCGTCCTGTTCCGCGCCGGAAGCGGTTTGTTTTTTTCGCTTTTGCGGATGTTCCCGTTCCCGAATCATGTTTTTCGCCGTCTCGTTGACGTTTGTGGGGCGCTGGCGCATCTGCAGATCCGCCAGTTTGCGGTCGTCCGTCTGCAACTGCTGCTCGTGCACGGCCCGCTGCTGATCATGTTCCTGGATGCGGCCGATCTCCGGGCTCCGCGGCAGGGACACCTGCCATTCAACCGCTTTCAAACTCATCCGGCCTCAACTCCTTCATCCCGTTTCCCACCAGGCCGCGTCAGATGAGGGTGGAGGTGGTGATTTCCCCCTCCAGCACGATAAACCGGGTGCGGGAGAACTCCTGTTTGATGAAGCGCACCAGCTTGCCAAACACCAGCTTGATGCCGGGGTACATCAGGTTGTACACTTCCACGGCAGCCGGCACATCCCCTTCCAATTCCTGTTCGATCTCTTTTTTTCGCGCCTCCAGTTTCTTTACCTCTTTCTCCAGCACGAGACGCGTATTGGTCAGCTTGATCTGCATCGTTCGTTTCTCCGGAGGCAGTTCGCCGGCGACCTGCAGCAGTTGGCTGAGCACGCCCAGCCCCTGATCCGTTTTGCGTAAATTTTCGTACACGTTTTGCAGTTCTTTGGTGATTGTCGACAATTCCTGCCTGAGTTCCGGCTTGACGCCCACTTCCAGCACGGTCGGGGTCGCGCTCGCATTGCCGATGACGCGGGCCGCGATCTTTTCCCCGGCCTGCAGCACGCCGCCGATGATGAACCCCTTGGCGCCGTTGCAGATGATCTGCTTCCCGGCCCGGACCTGGGAAAACATGATGCTCTGCGACACCAGCACCTGATTGCCGGCGGTGACGTTGGCGTTCTGGATATAGGATGTCTTTACATTGCAGCCGGCCACCACATGTCCCTTGTCCTGGGCGACGATGCCGCTTCGGATTTCGATCGAGCCCCCTGCCTCCAGTTCGGCTCCCTCCACGCTGCCGAGCACGCGGATGTCGCCGGACGCCTTGATCCTGAACCCGGTCGGGACGTTCCCGCGAATGACCACCGTTCCCACAAAGTCGATGTTGCCGACGCGAAAATCCACGTCTCCGTTCACTTCAAACACGGGGAAGACGTTCACCTTGTCGTTTTCCGTAAACGACACCTGGCCGTCGATGGCGGCGTAAAGCAGCGTGCGTTCCTGATTCATCACGACGTTTTTTCCCGGCTTGATCATGACTTCCCTGCCAGCCTTCGGAGCGATGGGCTCGCCCGTCACGGCCGTTCCCGGCGTCCCCGGTGTTGGCGGCGTCTTGGCGGCCAGAAGCTGCCCTTTGGCCACGTTGGGAATATTGGTGATGCTGTAATAATCCACCCGCCCGTCATCCAGCTCTTTGGGACGTTTGTCGTCATGCAGGAGCGTCAGAAACGGATACTCGATTTTTCCGTCGATCCCGGGAACCGGGGGTGTGCCGCAGGCGACGGTGACCGGAACGTTGGCGAATTTGGCCGGGTTGCCGACCAGTTCGCTGATGACGCTGTCCAAAATGCCGTGCGTCACGTTTTTCGCGCGCAGGGCATCACGCACGTCTTGTTCCGTAATGAGGATAGGGCCACCCCGCCCCTCGTCGGGGACGATCAGCGTGACCCTCGCTTCCAGCTTGTCCGGAGAGATGTTCACTTCCAGCCTGATGTTCCCTGTCTCTTCCATCTTTCTGCCCCCCTCAAAACCATGGATTGCTCTCGTTCTGCAATCACCGCTCCCGTCCGCTCCTACATCAACTGCGATTTCCAGCGCGACAGAGCGGAGCGCATGCGGAAAATCGCTTTGGAATGAAGCTGCGAGATGCGGGACGGAGAGAGATTCATCACCTCGGCAATTTCCGACAAGGACAGTTCTTCGAAGTAGAACAGCGAGACGACCAGCCGTTCTTTTTCCGGCAGCTTGTCGATGACGCTGACCAGCACTTCCTTCAAGCCGGCCGTTTCCGCCACGTATTCCGGACTGGGCGTCACGTCATCGACGATGTAGGAATGGCGCGCGGTCTTTTGTTCGTCTTCTTCGCCGACCGCTTCATCAATGGAGATCATCGATGCCAGGGAGGTCTCGTAGTGAACCTGCCGCAGTTCCTTCTCGGAGATGCCCAGATACTGGGACACTTCCCCTTCGGTGGGCGTGCGGAGCTTCTCTTGTTCCAGGTAGGAGTAGGCCTCTTCGATCTTCTTGGCCTTGTCGCGAATCGTCCGCGGGATCCAGTCGTTCTCCCGCAGTCCGTCAATCATCGCGCCGCGAATGCGCCACATCGCGTAGGTCTCGAACTGCAGCCCGCGGGTGTGGTCAAACTTGGCCAGCGCATCCAGCAGGCCAAAGCGGCCGTAACTGATCAGATCGTCCTTGTCCACGTTGGCCGGCAGGCTGCCAGCCAAGCGGCTGGCAACCTTGTCGACGAGGGGGAGGTACTGGGTCACCAGGTCCTCCTCCGCCTCGCGACTGCCTTCCTGCTTCCACATCACCCATTTATCGAACTGTCTTGCCTTCTCCTGATTGGTAAGCCGTGCCACGAATCAGTCACCAACCTTTACTCATCAGTTAACCGCCTGACAACATCCGCAACGACAGAGGGATCTTGAACCGGAGCAATTCGGTCGATTTGGTTTGTGTTCAGCGGCATAAACGGTTCATCGTCCGGAGCGGTCTGCTGCTCCCCGCTCTCCGGGGAGGCATCCGTTCCGTCCGCTGCTGCCTTGCCTGCGGCGGCCTCCGATGTATCCATGACCCTTGCCAGCAGCCAGCGCAGGGGAAACGCCGCGAGAAAAAAGAGAATGAAAGCCGTGAAGGCCCGCTCCAGAGAGACAAGCCAGATGTTTCCTGCCAAGGCCGTGGCCAGCGTCATGACGAAGCCGAGAAAGCCGATCCCTGTGTTCAGCCAAATGGTTCCCCACATACCTATACTTCCTTCACACCATGATTTACGGTCCGGATCTGGAGAATGCCCGTAGACGTGTCGAATTCGATCGTCCTTCCGCAATTGCCGCCGGTATCCTCAGCCACAATCCTGATCTGCGCGGATTGGAGCGCCTGCTTGCAGGCCTCCACGTTGCGCGGGCCAATCCGCATCGTATCGCTGTTGCCCAAAGACGCGAACATCTGCGCGCCGCCCGCCAGCTTGGCCACCATGTGGCGGATCGACGCGCCTGCCCGTTCCATCTCCTGAATCAATTGGGGAATCGCGGTGTCCGCGTATTTCCCCACCGTGAGCGGCCCGCCTTTTCCCAGGGACGATTCGGGCAGCATCACATGGGCCATCCCGCCCACCTTGTGCACGACGTCATACAAGACGACTCCGACGCACGACCCCAATCCGGTCGTGCGCAGCCGGTCCGGAGGTTTTGCCACGCCCAGGTCTGCCATGCCGATTTTAATGATCTCCATCGAACGGAACTCCTAATGAACCAAATAGTGTTTTCAACGAATCCGGGTCCGGGATCAGGAAAAAGTGGCCTTGCACCTGATCGTTTCCTTCAAAGAAGGCGGTGTCAATCGTCAGGGCGACGTCTCCCGAATGCCCGAGTTCGATCAGCCCGTGGCTGAGGATCGCTCCGGCCATGTCGATGGCCAGCGCCGGCACGGAAGGCTGCATGTTCAGATTGGTGAAATCCGCCAGCGACGACAGGTAAGACCCGGTCAAGATGTTGCCGATTTCGTGCAGGGCGGAATACTCGAAATCGGTCCATTCGTGCACGTCTTTGTCCGCCCCCGTCATCTGCCGCAGCAGGCTGCGGGCGGACTCCATGTCCAGGATGAAGAACATGTTGCCGGGGCAATCGCCTTCCACGCGAAGAAACACGGTCACGACGATCGCCTCGGAACCGCCGACGCAATCGGCCACCTGGTCAAACGGGATCACGCTGACCTTCGGCACATTCATGTCAATTTCTTTTTGAATGAGCTTGGAGAGTGCCGTAGCCGCATGGCCTGCGCCGATGTTGCCCACCTCGCGCAGCACGTCGAACTGGAAGTCTCCAAACTTGGCAAAGTACTCCATCGCACTTATCCCTCAAGCGCGTCCAATTGTTTGATTTCTTCGGTGCTCAGCACCTTGTCGAGGTTGAGCAGGATCAGGAGGCGTTTCTCCAGCTTGGCCACACCCCGCAGGTATGCCGCTTCCACTCCGCCGACCACTTCCGGCGGCGGCTCGATGGCGTCGACCGGAATATCGATGACGTCGTTGGCCGCGTCGACGATCAGCCCCACTTCCAGCTCGCCGACCCCCACGATGATGATCCGGGTCGATTCGCCGTAGGCCGTCTCTTCCAGGCCGAAACGGCTTCGCAGGTCAATGATCGGCGTTACCACACCGCGCAGGTTGATGACCCCTTTGACAAACTTGGGCGTGCGCGGAACGCGCGTGATATGCTCCAGCTTCTCAATCGACTTGACCTGGTTCACTTCCACGCCGTACTCTTCGTCTTTCAACCGAAAAACAATGACTTTCACTTCGCCTGTAATTTCTTTTTGCTCCAGCATGGGCTGCGCCTCCCTTTACTTGATCAGTGCGTTGCAATCGATAATCAGTGCGACCTGTCCGTCGCCAAGAATCGTCGCGCCGGAGATGGCAAAGACGTTCACCAGGTATTTGCCCAGTGATTTCAGAACGATTTCCTGCTGGCCGATGAAGGAATCGACCACCAGGCCGGCCATTTTCTCTCCCTTGCGGACGATCACGACGGCCACTTCGTCGTCACTGCCCACTCCGGCGTCAGGCACCTGGAAGATGTCCTGCAGCGAGACGAGGGGAACCACCCTGCCGCGGAAGTCGATCACCTGCTGCCGGTGCGCCATCATGATCTGATCTTTGCGGAAAACGGCTGTCTCGATGATCGAGCTGAGCGGCACGGCGTACTTCTCGTTCTGCACCTGCACCAGCATCGCCGAGATGATGGACAGGGTGAGCGGAAGCTGGATGAGGAACGTGGTACCCTGGCCGCGGACGGAGTCGACGCTGACGCTGCCGCCCAGGGACTCGATTTTGGACTTCACCACATCCAGGCCGACCCCCCGGCCGGAGATATCGGAGATGACCTCTGCCGTGCTCAGGCCGGATGCGAACAGCAGCTCGTAAATCTGCTTGTCCGTCATGCTGTCGGCATTGGCCGGATTGACGATTCCCCGTTCGATCGCTTTTTTCAGGACCTTCTCCTTGTTGATGCCGGCCCCGTCGTCCTTCACCTCAATAAAGACGTGGTTGCCGCTGTGGTACGCCCGAAGGAAGATGGTTCCCTCTTCCGGCTTGCCCGCCTTTTTCCGTTCCGCCGGAGATTCGATGCCGTGGTCCAGCGAGTTGCGCAGGAGGTGCACCAGCGGGTCTCCAATTTCGTCGATAACGGTGCGGTCCAGTTCGGTCTCGGCACCAAAAATCTCCAAATTTACTTTTTTGTTCAAGTCTTTTGCCAAATCGCGGATCATCCGCGGGAAGCGGTTGAACACCTGCTCGACCGGCACCATGCGCATGGTCAGAATGATGTTCTGCAGGTCGCCGCTGATCCGGCTCATGTGTTCGACGGTCTCCTGCAGCTCGCTCTTGCCGATCTCGCGCGCCAACTGCTCCAGCCGTCCCCTGTCAATCACCAGTTCGCTGAACAGGTTCATCAGCACATCCAGCCGCTCGATATCCACGCGGATCGTCTTGCCCGCGGTGGACACCTTTTTCAATCCGCCTGCCGGTGCCTCCGGCTTTTTCTCGACTGCCGGCGCTGCGCTGGCCGCCGCCTGTTCTTTCGCCTGCTTCACTTCCTGCTCTGCCTTGGCGGCCGGTTCCTTCAACTGCAGCGGCTCCAGCTCCACTTCCCTGATTTCCGAAATGTTGGCGATGGTCTGGCGGATCTTGTCGGCCGGCTGCATCGTGACGTACACCAGTTCAAACGATCGGTCAAACCGTTCGTTCTCGATCTCTTCCACCGCCGGTGTCGACTTGATCACGTCGCCCATCGACTCCAGCTGATCAAACACCATGTAGGCGCGGGCCGCCTTCAGCACGCATCCCTCGTCAAGCGTCACCTTGATCCAGAACAGATTGTGGCCCGCTTCCTTGGACTGTTTCAGAACGGTCAGGGCAAACTCATCCAGGTTGTGCTGCCGCTCCGATCCGGCGGCTTCCTTCCCGGCGGGTGCTTCCGCGGCTGCCTCGGCTGCCGCAGCGGTCTCCACGGCGGAAAAATCGCCCGCCACGATGGCGCGCAGCTTTTTCACCAGGGCGGAAACATCGGCGGAACCGTCGCCGCCTTCCACGATGTTCATCACCATGCCCTCGATCAAATCGACGCTCTGAAAGATGACGTCCATGATGTCGCCGGTAATCGTCAGCTTGTGGTTGCGGATCATGTCCAGCACGTTTTCCGTCTCGTGCGTGAGGCTTGCCATGTCCTCAAACCCCATGGTGGCCGACATCCCTTTCAGGGTATGGGCGGAACGGAAGATTTCGTTCACGATCTGGATGTTTTCCGGATCGTTCTCCAAGAGGAGCAGATTGGCGTTGATCGCCTGCAGGTGTTCCTTTGACTCTTCGATAAACATGTCCAGGTATTGATTCATGTCCACGGGTGATCCACCTCCCATAATCAATGCAACAGCTTACACAGCGTTTCGGCTATCCGGTCCAAAGGAACGACGTTGTCGGCAAGGCCCGCCTGAATGACAGCCCGCGGCATTCCGAAAACGACACATGTCGACTCGTCCTCGACAATGCTGGTCACGCGTCCCGTCTCTTTCATTCGTCCCAGGCCTTTTGCCCCATCATTTCCCATGCCTGTCATGATGATTGCCCATTTGTCTACATTTGTCAATCGGCTTGCCGACTCAAACAGGACGTCGACGGAAGGACGGTGTCCGCCCCTCGGTTCCTCTTGGTGCAGGCGTGTTTCCAGCCGCCCGCCGCTTGCCTGAACCACTTCCAGATGGAAGCCGCCCGGCGCGATATACGCCGTCCCCGGCTGGATCCATTCGCCGTCTTCCGCTTCCGTCACGCGGATGGCGCAAAGCGAATCCAGCCGCTGCGCGAGCGATTTGGTAAAACCGGCCGGCATGTGCTGGACGATGAGAATCGGCGCCGGAAAGTCGGCCGGGAGTGCGGTCAACACGGTTTGCAGCGCTTTCGGCCCCCCGGTGGACGTCCCCAGCACAACCAGTTTGGAGACGGCCGCCGTTCGCCGCGGGGCGGCAGCCGCCGGCGGGGTAACACCGGAATCAGCCGTCCCCGGTTGGATGGTGCCCGGAGCGGCACGATCCGGTGCACCCGTGCCCGGATGGGCCGGCTCCGGCTGCGTCCACACCGTCTTCCGCTTGAGCATGGCCGAAAGCCGGGCGACCGTCGTGCCGGGTCTGCCCGGCGGTTTTCGCAGACGGCCGCTCGCCTGTGCCGCCGCTTTGACCCGCTCGATCAGCCGTTCGGCCACTTTGTGAATATCGAGCGAGATGGGACCGGACGGCTTGGTCACGAAGTCTACCGCGCCCAGTTCCAGCGCGCGGATCGTCGCTTCCGCCCCTTCCCTGGTCAGGCTGCTGAGCATCACGACCGGAACGGGGTGCTCGGTCATCAGACGCTCCAGCGCATCCAGTCCGTTCATGACCGGCATTTCAATATCGAGCGTTACGACATCGGGATGGAGCTGCTTGACTTTTTCAAGACATTCGAGTCCGTTCTTGGCTCGGTCAACCACTTCGATGGCAGGATCGCTATGTAAGATGTCTGTGATGACTTTACGCATAAAGGCAGAGTCGTCGGTGACGAGAACTCGAATCTTGTTCATCCGCTGCCGCTCCTTCCTTCCTCCTGTTGCCTAACGAATGAAGCGTTTCAGCTTCTCCAGAAAACCTCCGAGCCCTGCCGGTGGAGACTGCCTTCCTCCCGCCTCGTTTCCCAGGTAGGCGGCCGCCAGATTCCGGATCCCTCTGGACGCCTGCGCCTGCGGATACGCGAGCAAAAAGGGCCGCTGCAGCTTCACCGCTTTGGAAACGTGAGGGTCGTCCAGCACAAATCCCAGCAGATGGACGTCCATGTTGAGAAACCGTTTGGCCACCATCGCCAGCTTTTCGGCGGTCATCGTCCCTTCACGGGCGGAGGTGACGCGATTGACCACCAGCCGGATCGTCGTCCGGGGATTGCGGGAGTGGAGCATCTTGATCACGGCATAGGCGTCGGTGATCGCCGGCGGCTCCGGGGTCGTGACGAGAATCACCTCGTCGGAAGACAGCATGAACCGCAGCGATTCGTTGGAGATGCCCGCACCGGTATCAAAGATGATCGTGTCCGCATAGCCCTGCAGCGGCTCCAGACGGGCAAACAGCAGGTCCAGCTTGGCGTCGTCCAACTGCAGCAGCTTGGTGAAGCCGGACCCGCCGGCGATAAATTCCAGCTCGCCCGGTCCCCTTTCCATGATGTCCCACACGGTCATGTCCGGCTCCAACAGATGCAGCAGATGCCGCTTGGGCGATATCCCCATCAGCACATCCAGGTTGGCCAGTCCCAGGTCGAGGTCGAACAGGATCGGCTTGTGCCCCTTTTCCTGCAGGCCCAGGGCAAAGTTGAGGCTGAAGTTGGACTTGCCGACGCCCCCTTTGCCGCTGGTGACCGTAATCAGCCGGGTCTGCCGGGAGACGTTGTTCTGTTGCATGCGTGCGCGCAGTCGTTCGGCTTGGTCTTGCATGTGCTTCAATCTCCCATGATCATGTTGGCTACCAGCGCAGGCGTGGCCGTCACGATGTCGTCCGGCACGTTTTGTCCTGTGGTGATGTACGAAAAGGGAAGGCCGGTCTCATATGCCACGTTCAGCATCGCCCCGTACGCTTCCGTCTCATCCGCCTTCGTAAAGATCACCCGGGAAACGGGCACATCGCCAAAGTTGCGGATGATCGCCTTCATGTCGCTGTACTTGGCGGTCAGGCTGAGCACCAGGAAATTGAGGCAGTCCGCATCGTCCCGCAGCAGGTCGCGAATCCCCTGCACGTATTCGTCGTTGCGGAAATTGCGCCCGGCCGTATCGACAAAGATCAGGTCGCATCCGCTCAACCGCTCCATCGCCTGGACGATCTCTTTCGGCGAAAAGATCACTTCCAGCGGCACGTTCAAGATGTTGGCGTACGTCTTCAACTGCTCGACGGCGGCGATCCGGTACGTGTCCGCCGTGATGAATCCGATCCGCCGCTTGTCTTTCAGCATGCTGTCTGCCGCCAGTTTGGCAATGGTGGTGGTTTTTCCCACCCCGGTCGGCCCAAAAAAGAAAGCGTACTTGATGCCGGGCTCGATCCGGGACGGCATGGGCGATGCCTTTTCCACCAGTTCGGCGATGATCCGCGCGGCGGCCTGCCTCGCTTCTTCCTCCGTCCACTGGGAGGACGGCTCGCCGTGCAGGAGCAGCTTGCGGATGATGTCCGCCGTCACCTCTTCCGCGACCTCCTGCTTTGCGAGATGCGCCTGAACCGCCTGGATGGCAGGCGGCAGTTGGCTGTTGAGACCGTTGATCAACAGCTTTTCAAAGATCTGCCGCATATCCCGCACTTCGTCCGCCAACTGCTTGCCGTCAGCGTCAAGTGCCGCGGCGACCGCCGCTGGCGCGGAAGGGGCTCTCTTTGCCGGCGGTCGATCGGGACGAGAATCCGCCTGGGGAGCGGCGGCGGCCGTCTCTTGGGGCGTCTGCCGGGTACCGGTGCCGGTCGGCTCTGTTTCTGCGGCCGGCTGCGCAGCAGCCGCCATCGCCGCTTTTTGATAGGCCTGCTGAGCGGCGTAGCTGCCTGTCTGCGGCCGGGCAGGAAGGTCCGGCCGACGGGCGGGAGAGGCACTCGGCGCCCGCTCGGCCCCCTTGTCGTCAACGGCGGCCACCACTTCGATCCGCTGCTTCCCGAACAATCCGAACAGTCCGCCGGTTCGGATCGGCTTGGAGTTGAGGATAATGGCGTCCTTTCCCAGGTCAATCCGGATTTTTTCCAGAGCGTCCGGCATGGAATCGACTACATAGCGTTTCACTCTCACGACAGGTTCACCATCCCTACGCTTTGCACTTCAACATGCGGCTCCAGCTCGCTGTACGACAAGACGGGAACATCCGGCATCATCCGCTCCATAAGCTGCCGCAGGTACATGCGAATCGCCGGAGAGGCGAGAATGATCGGCTGCTGGCCGGCATTGACCATTTTGCTCACTTCCGCCGACACGCTCTGGTAAATCCGCTGGGATGTCTCCGGATCCATGGCCAGATAGGTTCCCTGCTCAGACTGCTCGATCCGCTCGGAGATGGCTTTTTCCAGTCCGGGGCCGGCGGTGATCACCCGCAGCGGCTGTCCGGGTTCGGTGTATTGCAGCGTAATTTGACGGGACAGCGCCTGACGCACGTACTCCGTCAGCACGTCCGGATCCTTGGTGTAGACCGCGTGATCGGCCAGCGCTTCCAGAATGACAGGCAGGTTGCGGATCGAGACCTTTTCCCGGAGCAGTTTTTGCAGCACCTTCTGAACGTCGCCGATCGACAGCGTGCCCGGAATCAGTTCGTCCACCAGCACAGGCGCCGTCTCCCGCACGTTGTCGATCAGGGCCCGCGTCTCCTGGCGGCCGAGCAGTTCGTGGGCGTGCCGCTTGATCACTTCCGTCAGATGGGTGGCGACAACGGACGGCGGATCGACCACCGTATAGCCGGACAGTTCGGCAATCTCCTTATTCTCTTCTGTTACCCACAATGCGGGCAGTCCAAACGCCGGTTCGACCGTTTCGATGCCGACGACCGCATCGTCTTCGAAGCCGGGACTCATCGCCAGATAGTGATCCAAGAGGATCTCTCCCTTGGCGACCTGGTTTCCTTTGATTTTGATTATGTACTCGTTGGGACGCAGTTGGATATTGTCGCGAATGCGGATCACCGGCACGACGATCCCCAATTCCAGGGCGATCTGCCGGCGGATCATGATGACGCGATCCAGAAGGTCGCCACCCTGTTTGGCGTCGGCAAGCGGGATCAGGCCGTAGCCAAACTCGAACTCGATCGGATCCACCTGCAGCAGGTTGACCACACTCTCGGGGCTGCGCACTTCTTCGATCTGCTGTTCCTCTTCCTGTTGGGCCGACTCTTCCTGCTCCACTTTCTGCTTCTTGTTCATCTTCCATCCGGCGAACCCGAGCAGCCCCGCAACCGGCACGACGGGCAGCAGGCCGATTGGCGTCAGCAGGCCCAACAGCATGATGCCGCCGGCCACGATCAGCAGCAGGCGGGGATAGCTGAACAACTGGTTGCTGATGTCCTCGCCCAGCCCTTCGCCGGAAGTGGCGCGGGTGACGATGATACCAGTCGCCGTCGAAATCAAGAGTGCCGGAATCTGGCTGACCAGCGCGTCGCCGACGGACATGGTGGTGAATCGGGAAGCCGATTCGGTAAAGCTCAAATCGTGAATCACCATCCCGATGATGAAGCCGCCGATGATGTTGACGATGAAAATAATGATGCCGGCGATCGCGTCCCCTTTGACGAATTTGCTGGCACCGTCCATGGCGCCGTAAAAGTCGGCTTCGTCCTCGATCTTTTTGCGGCGGGCGCGCGCTTCCGCCTCCGTAATCATCCCCGCGTTCAGGTCGGCGTCGATGCTCATCTGTTTCCCCGGCATCGCGTCCAGCGTAAAGCGGGCGGCCACTTCCGCCACGCGCTCCGATCCTTTGGTGATCACGATGAACTGGATGACGACGAGAATCAGGAAGACGACAAAGCCCACCACCTGGTTGCCGCCGACGACGAAGCTGCCGAACGCTTCGATGACCTTGCCGCCCTCGGCGTGCGAGAGAATGTTCCGCGTCGTCGACACGTTCAGCGCCAGGCGGAAGAGCGTGGTGATCAGGAGCACCGTGGGAAAGATGGAAAATTGCAGGGCTTCCTTTGTGTACATCGAGACGAGCAGAATCGTCAATGCAAGGGAGATGTTGAGTATCAAGAGCAAGTCCAAAAGTTCAGACGGCAGTGGGATCACCATCATGACGACAATGCTGATGACGAACAGAACGGTACCCAGCTCCTTGAATTTGAATCCCACCGTGCATCCTCCTTTCTTCTGCTTATTTCACTTTCCCTTGCAGCTTGTACACGTACGCGAGAACTTCCGCGACCGCTTTGAACAACTCTTCGGGAATCTGTTGGCCGATCTCGACCTGACTATAGAGAGCCCTGGCCAAGGGCTTGTTTTCCATGGTGACGATCCGGTGTTTTTGGGCGATCTCCTTGATTTTCAGCGCGAGGTAGTCCTGCCCTTTGGCAATGACCGTGGGGGCGCTCATCTCGCGGGCGTCGTACCGGATGGCAACGGCGAAGTGCGTCGGGTTGGTGATCACCACGTCCGCTTTCGGCAGTTCCTGCATCATCCGGCGAATGGCCATGCTGCGCTGACGCTCGCGGATTTTCCCCTTGATCAAGGGATCCCCCTCCGCCTGTTTGAATTCATCCTTGATGTCCTGTTTGGACATGCGCAGGCTCTTTTCATGCTCGTAGCGCTGGTACGCGTAATCCAGGACAGCCAGGACCACCAGTGTGAGGCCGATGTACAGCCCCAATTTGGACGCTTCCGCCGCCGTCAGCGAGAGCGCGGCTTCCAGCGGTTTCAGCGAGAGCTGCACCAGATCGTGCTTGGTGTCCCACAAGATCATGAACGCAACGAGAATACCCGCGCTGATTTTCAACAGCGATTTGAACAGTTCCACCACGGAGCGCAGGCTGAACAGGCGTTTCATCCCCTGCACGGGATTCAGCTTGTCCAGTTTGATCCGCAGGGGTTCGGTTGTAAACAGCCAGCCCACCTGCATGTAATTGACGAAGACGGCGACGATGAACACCACGGCCAGAACCGGTCCGACGATTTTGACCGCTTCGAAGGAAAGCTGGTAGAGGATGACCCGCAGATTCTCCTCGTTTACCTGCCAGCTCGTGTAGGTGACGAGCGACTCCCGCATCACGTTCTGGAACGTGTGAAACATCGACGATCCCAGCAGGATCAACATGAGAAACGCCGCGGTCAGGCTGACGGCCGGAGACAGGTCCGCGCTTTTGGCCACCTGTCCTTTCTTTCTCGCATCTTCCCGCTTTTTCGGCGTCGCCTTTTCCGTCTTTTCGCCGTTAAAATACTGCAGATCGACCGGATACAAAAAGGCAAGTCGTTTCATGCTGCGCCTCCGAGCCACTTCATCATTTCCGCAAGCGCCCGAAACATCTTTTCAAACAAGCCGTTCAGCGTCAGCAAAAATGCGGGCATGACCACGATCAGCATCAGAAAGCTGGCAAGCAATTTGATGGGCAGTCCCACCACAAAGATATTAAATTGCGGAACCGATTTGGCGATAATTCCAAGAGAGAGGTCGACCAGAAAGAGGGCGACCACGATCGGCGCCGCGATCAGAAAGGCGCTGAGAAACATGTCGCGAAACACCTTGACGGCCATCCACATCACGTGTTCGCTGCCGAACGCGGCCCACATCCTGTCGAGCGGAATCGCCTGGTAGCTGGCGAGAATCCCTTGGATCAGCACGTGATGGCCGTTGATGCTCAACAAATAGAGCATCGCCAGGATGTTCTTGAAGTTGCCCGTCAGCGGCACGTAGGCGCCGGTACGCGGGTCGATCACGTTGGCCATCGCCAGCCCCATCTGCATGTCCATCAATCCGCCGGCAACCTGGACGGTGACGTACATCAGCTCGCAGATCACGCCGAGAATCAGGCCGACCAGCGCTTCCTTGACCGCGTACAGCACAAAGGTGAGATCCAGCGGAATCTGCCCCTGGACCGGCACGTAGCTGAAACTGATCAGGGCCAGGACAAAGGCCAGGCCGATCTTGTACGGATTGGGCACGCCGCGCACCGAGAAAAAGGGAGCCGAGACGAAAAACGCGGTCATCCGGACAAACACCAGCAGCAAAACAGGTAGATGAAGCATGATCGCAGCTATCATTGTTATCTATCCCACAAAGCGGTGCAGATTGCCGAAGATCCCCATCGTGAACTCCAGCATCACCCGCAGCATCCACGGCCCGACGGCCAAAATCGTGACAAAGATGGCGACAATTTTCGGGATGAATGCCAGCGTCTGTTCCTGAATTTGCGTGGTTGCCTGAAAAATGCTGACGAGCAAGCCGACCAGCATGCCGACGCCCAGCGCCGGAGCCGTCACCAGCAGGATGGTGTACACGGAGCTTTGGGCGATTTGCATCAAAAATTCTTGTGTCATGCTCTCCCTCCTAGGCTGGCTTGTCGGCCGGATGTCAGAAACTGGCCAAGAGCGATTTCACGACCAGATACCATCCGTCCACCATGATGAACAGCAAAATCTTGAACGGCAGCGAAATCATCACGGGGGGGAGCATCATCATCCCCATACCCATCAAAATGCTGGAAATGATCATGTCGATGACGAGAAACGGAATGAAGATCATGAAGCCGATTTGAAATGCGGTCTTCAATTCGCTGATGGCATACGCCGGCACGAGCGCGCTCAGCGGAATGTCCTGAATCGTCTTGGGCCTCTCCGCTTTCGTGTACGCCAAAAAGAGCGCCAAGTCTTTTTCCCGCGTCTGCTTAGTCATAAACTCCTTGAACGGGATCACCGCCGCTTCCAGCGCCTGCTGTTGGGTCAATTTGCCCTGCATGAACGGCTGTACCGCGGTCTCGTTTACCTTGGCCAGCGTGGGCGCCATGATGAAAAACGTCATGAACAGCGCCAGCGAAACCAGCACCTGATTGGGCGGCATCTGCTGCGTAGCCAGCGCGTTGCGGACGAAGGACAGCACAACCACGATCCGCGTGAAGCTGGTCATCAACAGCAGGATGGCAGGCGCTACGGACAAGACCGTCAACATCAGCAGAATCTGTACGGCCGAGGAGGTTTCCTGCGGCGTTCCGCTGCCGCCGCCAATTTTCAGATCGATGGTAGGTACGAGCGGCGCGTTGGCAGGCGCTGCGGCCGCCCATTCCGGTATCGCCAGCAGCACCGCGGCGATCGCCAGGAGCTGGAGTAGTGATTTCATCCTCGATCCCCTCTGTCATGACCTTGCTTCTCCATCCAGGTTCCCGTCTGGTCGGATCGCTTGTCGAGATCGTTCCACTGCTTGTGCAGCAGTTCTTCAAACGTGCGCCCGTCCGCAGCGGACAGGTGTATCTCCTCGTCTTCCGTCTGCCGCTTCCGGCCAAACGGCAGCCAATCGAGCGAAAATCCGGCAATCGGCTTGATCTCCGCTTCCGCCAGGATGAGGTCTGCCTCTTCCCCCGGTGGAATGTGCTTGAGCAGTTGAACGTTTTCCCCCACACCGAGCAGGTACAGCGATTCCCCGATCATCACCAGTTGGATCGTCTTGCCGTTGCCCAGCGGAGCCGCACTGATCACTTTGATCGGACCATGCGCCTGTCCCATCTGCCGCCGGCCGAGAAAACGAAGCAGCAGATAGATCAGGACGACGATCACCCCAAGTGAAAAGATCACCTGAAGCAGATATCCCCACATGCTGCCCGTTTCACTGCCGGGAATGGCCGCCGGCTGTTGGCCGCCGGCAGGCGCACCGGGAGAGAGTGTTCCTTTGCGCAGGGCGTCGGCTACGGAGTCTTCCTCCGCCAGTGCGGAAGCCGGAAGGGAAGCGACAATCGCGGCGATGATGCTGCACACCCAGATGAGACGCGCCCCTGTTTTCCGGAAGCCCTTCATCATTAGCCCAGCGTCTTCTTGATCGCTTCCAGCACGCGATCAGCCTGGAACGGCTTGACGATAAAATCTTTGGCGCCCGCCTGAATCGCATCGATGACCATCGCCTGCTGCCCCATCGCCGAGCACATGATGACGCGGGCGTTCGGGTCGATTTTCTTGATCTCCTTCAGGGCAGTGATGCCGTCCATCTCCGGCATGGTAATGTCCATCGTCACCAGATCCGGCCCCAGCTCTTTGTACTTCTCCACCGCCTGCGCGCCGTCGCTCGCTTCCCCTACGACGGTGTATCCGTTTTTGGACAGGATTTCCTTGATCATCATGCGCATGAACGCTGCGTCGTCTACAACGAGTACTTTGTTGGACATAGGTAAGCTCCTCCTTGTTTATCCGATGATTTGATGAATTTATTGTAATTTTTGTACGCGGTCCCACTGGCTGATGATGTCGGTCACGCGCACGCCAAAATTTTCATCGATCACGACGACTTCCCCTTTGGCGATCAGCTTGTTGTTGACCAGGATGTCGACGTGTTCGCCTGCCAGCTTGTCCAGTTGGATGATCGATCCGGCCGACAGGTCGAGAATTTCCTTGATCAGTTTTTTCGTCCGCCCCAGTTCAACGGTCACCTGCAGAGGAATGTCCAGCAGCAGGTTGAGATTTTGTCCGTCAGCGGAAATCATCGGGCCACCTCCAAACGGCGCAAATTGGGCCGGTTTCACGTTCGCCTGGTTGTTCGGCTGTCCGCCCAGATGCTGCGGTGCGGGCGGCACCTGCTGCTGCTGCGCATACTGAGGTGGATACGGCGGATAGCCTGCGGGCATTCCCTGCGGGTAGGCGTTCGGGTACATGGGCTGTCCCGGGTATCCCGGATACCCCATCGGCGGCGCATATCCGGCCGGAGGAGCTTGCGGCGGTTGAACCGGCTGCTGCGGCGGTTGCACCGACTGCATCGGCTGCTGCGGCGAAGTCTCCTGCGCAGCGGGAGCGTTCTGCTGTACCTCCGGCTGTGGAGCCGACGCGCTCAATGCGGCCATTTCCGGCACCTCCGTCGTAGCCGCCGCCGCTTCCAGCTCGCTCGCGGAACCGCCGGTCAGCCGGTTGATCATTTCCCGGGCGAAGGAAAGCGGCAGAAGCTGCATGATGTTGGAGTCGATCAGCTCGCCATGTTCCCCCACTTTCAACCGGAAAGACACCTTGACAAGCGGTGTGTCATCCTCGGTGAAGCTGTGCCCTTCTTTTCCCTTGGCCAAATCCATGATGTCGATGCCGGGCGGAGAGATGTTCACCAACTGGTTGAAGATGGTGGACATCGACGTGGCGGCAGACCCCATCATCTGGTTCATCGCTTCCTGTACCGCGCTGATGTGCAGCTCCGACAGCTCCGTCGATTCCGGCCGGCCGGAACCGCCCATCATCAGGTCGGCGATCACCGCCGCGTCTTCCATCCGCACGACCAGCAGATTGATTCCCTTGAATCCGTCCGTGTACTCGACGTGAACCGCGACATGCGGGATGGGAAATTCCTTTTCCAGATCGTCGACCTGAACCATCGAGACCGTCGGCGTGGTGATGTCCACTTTTTGGTTCAACAGCGTGGAAAGAGCCGTTGCAGCGCTGCCGAAGGAGATGTTGCCGATTTCCCCGAGCGCGTCCTGCTCAAACTCGGTCAGGTAGTCGGCGACGTTGGGAGCGCTCGAAGCTTCTTCCTCTTCCTCCTCAACCAGATTGTTCGCGCGGAGCAGCGCGTCAATCTCTTCCTGAGAAAGCATGTCTCTACTCATTGTTTTCCTCCCCTTCCTCGAGGACTTCTTCGATCTGCACGGCTACACGCCCTTTTTGCGTACCGGGCTGTCCGAGGAACTTCAGGCGGTTGCCCACCCGGATTTTCAGCTTGTTCTCGATGAGCTGGTCGAGCTGGATCACATCACCCGGCTGTAACTGCAGGAACTCGCCCACCGTGATGGTGGCCGTGCCCAGCTCGGCGATCACCGGCAGCTTGGCCGTCTTCACCCGCTCCTCCACGCGCAGCCGCTCTTCTTCGTCCCTGTTCTTCTTCTGCTTGGAAAACCAATACTGCCCGGACAGCTTCGGCATGATCGGCTCCAGCACGACATGGGGCAGGCAGAGGTTGATCATGCCCGTGGTGTCTCCGATCTTCGTGCTGAACGAGATGACCGCAACAATTTCGTTGGGGGAAACGATCTGCATGAACTGCGGATTCATTTCCAGTCCTTCCAGATACGGATCAAGCTCGATAATCTGCTTCCATGCCTCATGAAACGTGTCCAGCGCCTTGCTGAACACCCGTTCCATGACTGTTGTTTCAATTTCCGTCAACGCCCCCATCTTGTCCGGAATCGTTCCCTGTCCGCCGAGAAGCCGATCCAGCATGGTGTATGCGATGTTCGGATTCACTTCCAATACCATGCGCCCTTCCAGCGGTGGCGCCTCAAAAATGTTGAGAATGGTCATTTTGGGAATGGAGCGAATAAACTCGTCATACGGCAATTGGTCGACGGAGGCAACCGTAATTTGCACGAAGGTACGAAGCTGAGCGGAAAAATACGTCGTCAACAGCCGCGCATAGTTTTCGTGAATGCGCGTCAGGCCGCGGATCTGGTCTTTGGAAAAACGCAAGGCCCGTTTAAAGTCGTATACTTTTACCTTTCGCTCAGTCTCTTCTTTTTTCAGCTCGTTGGCATCCATCTCTCCCGACGAGAGTGCGGCCAACAACGCGTCAATCTCACTTTGTGAGAGAACCTCGGCCATGTGTCGTCACCTCCCAGCTATGTATACATCCATCGCGGCTTACGACAAGACGCGCTTCGTCGTCAGCACCTGCACGATTTTTCCTTCCTGCATGAGCGAACTGATTTCGTTCATGATCTTGGCTTCCAGTTTGTTGACGCCTTCCGTTCCCTTGATGTCCTCGGGGGAGAGGCCGGCCAGCGTCTTGATGATGATCTGGTTGACCTGGGGCAGGCGCTGCTCCAGTTCTTCCTTGGCATCCGCACTGTCCGCCGTAATCGTGAAGCGGACAATGATGTAGTTGTTGGAGAGCAGATTGGTGGTGATTTCTCCGGTATCGACGGAGTATTCCTCCAGTTCCTTAGCCGTGAGAGCCTTTACCTCCTTTTCTTCTCCATGGCCTGCGGTTTGTGCTGCTGGGGACAGGTACGTCTGCCAGAGAACGAAGGAAACGACGCCCAGAAGCGAAATCGCGATGATGATGATAAGTGCCATGTTAAACAACCGGTTTTGAAACATCACACGTGCCTCCCGCTATTCAATGAAATCGTCCGGAACGCGCGGCGCCGCGCTTGCCGGGAACGTCTGCCTGTAAAAGTCCACTATCCGCGAAGCCACTACCTCAGCGCTTTCCCTGACGATGTACTTCTTGCCGGTAAACAGCGTGATGACCGTGTCGGGAGTGGATTCCACCATTTCGACATGGGTAGCGTTGAGGTAAAACGCCCCGCCGTTAAATCGCGTCAGTCTGATCATCGGCTGCTCCTTTCGGGATGGGGGGCGGCGGGACGACCGCCTCCCCCTCACTCATCCGCTAGGCGTTATCGTTTCAGGTTGACCAGTTCTTCCAGCACGGTGTCAGACGTGGTGATGATGCGGGAGTTGGCCTGGAACCCGCGCTGAGCCACGATCATCTCGGTAAACTCTTCGGACAGGTCCACGTTGGACATCTCCAACTGGCCGGAGATGATGTTCACTTTGGCGGTTGTGGCATCAAGCGGCGTGTTGGGATCGTCTCCGTACGCCCCTGCGTTGACGGTATATTCGTACAGGGAGCTGCCGATTTTCTTGAGACCGCCCGGATTCTCAAACGTCATCAGCCCGATCTGGTAGGGGGTATCCAGCGCTCCCGTTTCATCCACCGTGGTGATGACCCCGTCTTTGCCGATGGAGTAGGAGACGATACCATCGTTCCGCGAGATTTGAATCGGATCGCCATTCACGTCTACCAGTTTCAAACCTTGCGGGTTTACCAAATAGCCAAGCGCGTCGCGGGTAAAGTTGCCGGCACGAGTGTAGTAGAACGTCTGGCCGTCATCCGGCGTGACCATGAAAAACGCTTCCCCTTCGATCGACAAATCCGTCGGCACGTTGGTGGTCATCGGGCTGCCCGCCGTAAACACGGTGTCGATGGAGCCGATCTGCGTTCCCAGTCCGACCTGCATCGGGTTGGATCCGCCTTTCCCACCGTCGGTTGGAGCGGTGGCACCGGCAATGTTTTGGCTGAGAATGTCCTGAAACATCGCACGGCCCTTCTTGAATCCCACCGTGTTCACGTTGGCGATGTTGTTGCCGATTACGTCCAGTTTGGTTTGAAAACCGCGCAGACCGGAAATGCCGGAGTACATGGAACGAAGCATAACGCAATTCCTCCTTCACAAATGGGTATCGGGTGTTTTGTCGACTGCCTCGGTCAGTCGGCAGCCGGCGGGCTCCCTCCGAGAGGTCCAGCCCTGTGATCCTGTCATGCAAAGACCGCGCTGTCGATGTTGGTAAACACGTTTTCCTTCATGCTGACGACGTCGACGGCGGTGATCACTTTTCGATTGATGATGCTGACGACGTAGGCGACGTTGTCCATCATGATCAGCGATTCTTTCGCCCCTTTGTCAGCCGCTTTTTGCACGGCCGACTGCAGTCGGTTCAGCTCGGCTTCGTTGAGCGAAATCCCCCGTTCGCGCAGACGCGTCAGCGCGTGCTGGCTGAACGTGAGGGACTTGGGGCCTTCCGCTTGGCCAACGGACTCGGCGAGGTAGTGGCGAAACGGTTTGCCGGCCGGTTCCGCGCCGGTTTGGCTGACAGCGGCTGGCCGCTTTGGCTTGTTGGGAAAGTAGGTCTGCCCCACGTAAAACGTGTGCATGGCGGGTCCCCCTTTCACGAACAGCTAGACCGGATAGCGGATGCCGTTCATGGCAGCGCGGCCAAACTCCCGCCCAACCGCGGCAACATCACTTTCCTCCAGCAGGGCGTCCAGCGAAAATTCCGCCTGATCTTCCTGCTGTTCCTGTCGCTGGCGTCCATCGCCTTGCTGACGTGCCTGTTCCCGCTGCTGCTGGAAGGCAAACGAACTCGCCTGCTGCTGATTCACTTCCAGGCGGTCCACCTGCAGGCCTTGCTGGGTCAACGCCGCGCGAAGCTGCGGAAGCTGGTTGTCCAGCAATTCCTTGCCGGCCGCCGTTTCCGCGGAAAACTGAGCCGTAATCACCCCGTCACGGGCTGTGATGATCACGTCCACTTGTCCCAGCGACTGCGGGTGGAGAATCAGTTTGGCCTCGTGCACGCCGTTCCCCTGCGTGATTTTCATCTGCTGGACAAACAGCTGCGTGACTTGCTGCGCAAATTGATGCGCGTGTACCGGATGGGATGTCACCGGCTGCTGCGAAATCCGGCCATGACTGGCCACCTGGTGGAACGGAAGGACAGCCGCCTGCTCAGGCAGAAGGGCTGAATCCGATTCCGCCAGCGGCGAAGCCTGCACATTCAGCGTCTGCCGCGCTGGTGTGCCGCTGCCCCGCACCTGTACGGCGGCTTCCGCCTGGTAGCTGGACAGGGCCTGCGTGACGCGAAGGGACTGCATGTTGAGTTCCTTCTCCGCGTGCCGGACCGGAACGACAGACGGTTCAGCGCTCCGAATACCGCCCTTTCCATGGATCAAGACGAGCGGCAGCTTCCTGGCGTCACCCGCCTGTTTGCCGGCCGCTTCCCGCAGCTCCTCGCCAAACTGCTTCAGCAGAGCCGCCACCTGCTTGTCCACCTGCTGCCATTCCGGCACCTTCGCGCCTCCTTCGGCACGTGCGAACGATACGAGCACATCGGCCAGTTTTTCTGCCGTTGCCTGCGGGATTCCCCGCTGAGTGAACGTAGCGGTTACCTCTTCGGGATCCTGCGTGTGAAGCGTGGGGAAAAGCTGTTGGATCAGCGCCAGCAGATCTGCCAGCAGCGCCATGTCTTCGGCGCCTGCTTCTCCCGGCAGGGTCTGGGGCAGTTCCCCCGCCTGCACATTCTGCAGCGCGTTTCCGATCTGTGCAGCAAACAGATCGCCGCCGCCGTCCGGTTTCTGCTGTGCCGAAACGCCGGATGTGGTGGCGGACGCCGCCGGGGCCCCCTTCACATTGGCTACATTCATCTCATTCACCTCCTCGGGTTGTATTGTTGCTTATGAGAACGACAGACGCGGTTCTTGTATTGCCGTCGCCTATCGAAGCAACTCGCTTGTGATGCGGGCAGCCACGTTCTCATTCCTCTGGCTGTCCTGCTGGGCGATCGCCGCCAGGATTTGCGCCCGTTTGTCATGAGACAGGCCGGCCATGATGGAGATGGCCCGGTTGCGGTTGGTGCCCATCAGCGAGCGGATGACGGCGGCGGCATCCTCAGCCGGCATCTGCGAGAAGGTCTGGATCAGCGAATCGATGCTGGTCGTATCCTTCCGCGTCTCGCTCAGCGCCTTGGTCAAGATCTGTACCCGTTCCTGCAGCGCGGCGATGTCATCGTCCTTGTTCACCACCGTATCCTTCAATTGAATGGAGATGTCGGCCGCTTTTTTCGGATCCATCTTGGCCAGGATGTTCGCCTGCTGCTCCGGTTTCATCTTCGTCATGACCGAAACCGCTTCGCTCAGGCTGAGGTTTTCGACGATGGCCGCCGCGTTTTTGGGCGACATCGTCGCGTACAATTTGGCCAGGTCCTGATACTGCTTCTGCCGCTCCTCCTCGCTGGTGCGCTTGTCCTCGAGCATCTTTTGCAAATCCTGCACCTGTTTTTCCAACGCCTGAATGGTGGCGTCCTTTTTCGCCGTTTCGCTCTGCAGGCTGGCGATTGTCTGTTTGTTTTTCGCCTGCTCCTCCTGCAAGCTGCTCACCTGTTTGCCAAGGTCGACTGACTTTTCTTCCGCATCGGCCGTCGCGTACTGGTCAGGCACGATTTTTTCCACGTAGGGAATCGTGTTGGCCCAACTGAGCACGCTGCCCAACACGTTGTATCCCAACAGGCTGAGTAGCACGCCTCCGAGGAGAGTGGCAAACAGAGCGGGGATCGCAATCATGTAGAAAAACCATTCCCACCTGCTGTACTCCCGTTCTTCTTGGATCTCTTCCATCGTGAACCTCCCTCAGTTGCTCCTGCGAAGATAGAGCTGCGTGCCAATCTCGTCCAATTCCTTCTGCTCCCTGAGCCTTTCCGCGTAGAGAAACTGCCCGAGCGCCTTTTCCCGCAGCCGCTGCCACAGTTGCGTCTCCCGCATCCGCTCCGCCAGCCTGCGCTGGCAGCGCTCCACTTCCTGCTCACACCCGTACAGCGTCCGCCGCTGGTTGGCGATGGATTGTTCGACGGCCTGGCGGTACCGCGTGAGTTCGATCAACTGGGCCGCGCTGCAGGTTTGGCTCTGCGCCTCGTGCAGCATGTTGGTCACCGCCTCGTGGCGCTCCGTCAGTCGAAACAGCTTGAGCTCCTCTTCGTTCTTTCGCTGCACGGATTTGCCAAACGCCCACTCCGCCTGCTCTTTTTCCTTTTCTTTTACATCCAGCACTTTTTGGAGTTGAAACCGGAACACGTTCACGCTAGTTCACCCCTCCGAAATGGGCGGTTAACGCCTGAATCGTGGTGTCCAGATCGGACGGTTCGTGCGTTCCCTGCGCCGTAAAATCGCGGATGATGTCCTTGTAGCGAATCGCCGCGTCAATCTCCCGGTTGGTTCCCGGCTTGTAGGCGCCGATGTTGATCAGGTCTTCCGCTTCCCGGAATGTGGCGAGATGCCGCTTTACCTGGCGGGCCGCTTCGAGATGACGTTCAGTGCAGATCTCGTTCATCACCCGGCTGACGCTGGCAAGCACGTCAATCGCCGGAAAGTGTCCCTTTTGCGCGATTTTTCGGTCGAGGACGATATGCCCGTCCAAGATCCCGCGCACCGCGTCCGCGATCGGATCGTTCATGTCGTCGGAATCGACCAGAACGGTGTAAAAACCGGTGATGCTGCCTTTGTCCGCCGTGCCGGCCCGCTCCAACAGCTTGGGCAGCAGAGCAAACACGGACGGGGTGTAGCCGCGCGTCGCCGGCGGTTCGCCGATCGCCAGGCCGATTTCCCGCTGCGCCATGGCAAAACGGGTGACCGAATCCATCATCAGCATGACGTTCAGGCCGCGGTCGCGAAAATACTCGGCGATCGAGGTGGCGATCATTGCCCCTTTGATCCGGATCATGGCCGGCTGGTCGGAGGTGGCGACAACGACAACCGACCTCTTCAGTCCTTCTTCCCCGAGATCCCGCTCGATAAACTCCATCACCTCGCGGCCGCGCTCCCCGATCAGGGCGATGACGTTGATGTCCGCCGTCGTGTTGCGGGCGATCATTCCCAGCAGCGTGCTCTTTCCGACGCCGGAACCGGCGAAGATCCCCACACGCTGTCCTTTTCCGACCGTCAAGAGCCCGTCGATGGCCCGCACGCCGACGCTGAGCGGTTCTGTGATGCGCGGCCGCAGCAGCGGATTGGGCGGCGCATTGTTGGTCGGATAGGTGGCAAGGCCGGGCGGGATGCTTCCCTTCAGCGGGCGTCCCAATCCGTCCAGCACCTTGCCGAGGATTTCCGGTCCCACTTTGACGGACAGCGAACTGCCGGTCGCCACGACGTCACTGCCCGGCCCGATGGAGGTCAGCTCCCCCAGCGGCATCAGCAGGACCTTGTTGTCCCGAAAGCCGACCACTTCGGCGATGATGGGCTCGCCGCTTTGCGGGAAGATCTGGCAGATTTCTCCCAGCTTCACTTCCGGCCCCTGCGACTCGATCGTCAGGCCCACCACCTGCGTAACCTTTCCGTTGACCCGCACCGGGTCGATACTCTCCAGCGCCTGTCTGTATTTCGCCAGGTCGAGGATCGTCATATCCCTTCACTCCCCCTGGCGATGTCCAGCAAACACTGTTTGATTTCATGTAATTGCGTGTCGATTCGTGCATCGACGCTTCCCAGCGGAGTCCGAATCACGCAGCCGTCGTCCTGTACGGTGTGATCCGGGTAAATGGAGAGCTCCGCCTGCCCGTCCAGGAGGGCGAGCAGTTGGGCGCGCTGCTCCTGTACAAACGCGTAGTGGCGGTGATTGACGCAGACGGAGATGTGGCCGTGCACGCGTGAGCGGCGCAGCAATTTCTTCACCATCTCCAGCACCGTCTCCGGCGAGCCGTGCAGCTCCGTCCCGATCACCTTTTTCGCTACGTCCACGCTCAGCTCCACCAGGAACGGTTCCGCTTCGGCAATGATCCGTTCCTTTTCGGCGTACGCCTGCTCCAAAAGGGAACGGGCCTGTTCCACACAGCCGGCCTCTTCTTCCAGCGCCTGCCGCTTTCCGTCCGCGTAACCGGCGTCAAATCCTTCCCGGCTCGCCTGTTCCCGCGTTTCCTGAAACAGCGCCTCCGCTTCGCGCCGTTTTTCCTCCCACCAGCGTTCCACTTCCGCGAGCGCCTGCCGCTTGATTTCCTCCGCCTGCTCCATGGCCTCGCGAAGCACGCTCTGCGCGGTTTCCTCCGCATCCTGGAGGATGATTTTCGCTTCGTCCTCAGCATTTTTTACCATTTGATGATTTTCTTGCAACCTTTCGGAAGATTGCACCGTCTGTAATGGTGAAGTCCTCAACGAGAGGAGAACCGACTCGTCCGAAGCCTGGTAGTGGGACAGCTTGATGATTCTAGACAATGATATCATCCCCTCCACCGCGGGCGATGATGATCTCACCCGCCTCTTCTAAGCGGCGAATGATCGCGACGATGCGGGACTGGGCTTCTTCGACGTCGCGCAGACGAACGGGACCCATAAACTCCATTTCTTCCTTGAAGGTGTCCGCCATCCGTTTGGACATGTTCCGGAAGATGACTTCGCGGACTTCCTCGCTGGCCACCTTGAGCGCGAGCTGAAGATCGGTATTTTCCACGTCGCGGATAACCCGTTGGATGGAACGGTTGTCCAGCGTGGCGATATCTTCGAAGACAAACATGCGCTTCTTGATCTCTTCCGCCAGTTCGGGGTCCTGGATCTCCAGCGAGTCCAAAATGGTCCGCTCGGTTCCGCGGTCCACGCCGTTGAGAACGGCGACGATCGCTTCGATACCGCCGGCCTGGGTGTAATCCTGGGTGACGGTTGCGGACAGTTTTTGCTCCAGAACCTGCTCCACCTGGGCGATGACCTCCGGTGACGTGCTGTCCATCAGCGCGATCCGCTTGGCCACGTCAGCCTGCCGGTCCTGCGGCAGCGCGGAGAGAATCATCGCCGCCTGCTGCGGCTCCAGATAGGAGAGCACCAGGGCAATCGTTTGCGGATGTTCGTTCTGGATAAAGTTCAGGATCTGGCCCGGGTCCGCTTTGCGGGCAAAGTCGAACGGGCGTACCTGCAGATTGGCGGTCAGACGGTTGATGATATCCATCGCTTTCGATTCGCCCAACGCTTTTTGCAGAATTTCCTTCGCGTATGTAATCCCGCCTTGGGCGATCACTTCCTTGGCGACCGCTATCTGGTGAAACTCGGCAAGAATCTTGTCTTTTTCATCGGAATCAACCTTCCGGACGTTGGCAATTTCCAACGTAAGCTGCTCAATCTCATCTTCGCGCAAGTGCTTGAACACCTGGGCGGAGATTTCCGGCCCGAGCGAGATGAGAAGGATCGCAGCCTTCTGTCGTCCGGTCAACTCTTTGGCGCCGCGAGCCATACTGCTTTCACTCCTTAGTCTTCAGCTAACCACGTGCGAAGCAAGACAACGAATTCGTCCGGCTTGCTGCGCGCTAGTTTTTCCAGTTGCTTGCGCACCACCACTTGATCCGTGTCTTCCTGGTAGGTCAAATCCGGAATCTCCATCGGCTGCGGCGGCATCAGGTCCGGAACCTCTTCTTCTTGCAGCTTCGCTTGGCGGCGGCGGCGATAGATAAGGAATGCGACCGCACCAAGAGCCAACAGGGCGACTGCACCTGCCCCGTACAAATACGGTGTCAAGTCGGTGGAGCTGTCAACGGCCACCTTGCCGGAGAATTGACGCGGCAAGACGGAGATGTGCTGGTCCAGTTCCTCCTGGGTCAACTGCACGCCTCTGTCGCTTAACGTGACCCGCACCACGTTGCGGAGCACCTGTTTGATGCTTTCGATGGTCTGTGCATCCAACTGCCCGCCTTCCGGAGGCTCCACGCCGACGTTGATCGTGATGTCCTCGATCTTGTACGGGCTCATCGTGATGTTGCGGGTGATTCGGTTTACTTCGCGGTTGATCGTATCGTTCAGTTCCTCGTACTGGCTGTTGCTTCCCTGCGGCGTGCTTCCCGGATAGCCGGGGACGGCGTTTCCGCCCGTTCCCGCCGTTCCGCCCGGAGGGGCACCCTGCCCGGAGAACGTTTTGGATGATTTTTGGGATGAGATGATAAGTCCTTCGTTGTTTTCCTTATCCGGCGCTTCGACCAGGTTTTCCACGCGGTTTTCCTTGTCGAAATTCATCTTGATAAACGTATGGACGATGACCTTATCCCTGCCCATCATCGTACCCAACAGTTGATACAGGTTTTGCTGGATCTCCCGCTCGACGTTGGCCCTGATTTTTTCCTGCTGCTCGAACCCGGTCAGCGAGCCTTCCGCTTCGCTGCCGTCCTTCCACTCCAGCAGGTTGGAGTACTGGTCGGAAATCGTGATGTTTTCCGGCGGCAGCTTGGGCACGCTGCGGGATACCAGCAGGTACAGCGCGTTGATCTGCTTTTGGTCCAACCGGGTACCCGGTTCCACGTCGACGATGACGGAGGCTGTCGCCGTTTCGGGCTTCTCCGTGATCCAGACGCTTTCCTCCGGCAGGTTGATCATCACCTGAGCGCTTCTGACGCCGTTTACCCGCTCCAGCATTTTGCGCAGTTCCTGCTGCAGCGCCTCTTTTTTCATCACGTCAAACTGACGGTCTGTGACGCCCAGCGTGTTGGAGAAGATCTCCGTATTGATGCCCGCCTGGCTGGGGATTCCTTGTGCGGCCAAATCGACGATGACATCTTGGGCCAGCTTTTGCGGAACCTCGATGTTGGTCCCGTTATCCGTGATCCGGTAGGGAATTTTCTTGCTTTCCAGTTCCTGCTTGATCAATCCGATTTCCTGTTCACTCAGCCTCTGGTTGTAGAGGGGCGTGTAGACCGGCTGTGAGGCAATGTATATGTATAGGCCGAGAGAGATGAGCAAAAACAGCACGATCCCGGAAATCATCCACCTTCGCTTGGGCGAAAGCTGATTCCATTTCGCCAAGACTTGCTCTTTATACTGTGATAGACGTTCGTTCATGGTTCACCTCACCAAGAATACCGACAACGTTAAATAGGCATGCGCATGATTTCCTGGTAGGATTCAATCACCTTGTTGCGCACCTGCAAGGCCATTTGCAGAATGATCGCGGATTTCTGACCGGCGATCATGACCTGATGCACGTCCTGGACTTGTCCGGCTGCGAACCGGTCCGCCAGTACGGCTGATTCCACCTGCGCCTGATTGACCTGATCGAGCGCATCCGAGAGATAGGACGAAAAGGACTTCGTGACCTCGGCAGGCGTATACGTCTTCGTCAGGGGTTTTGGCTGTATCGCGTCCGTTCGGGAAAGCGCGCTAATGTCCATTCCTTACGCCTCCTTTTACTTGATCTCCAGTGCTTTCATCATCATGCTTTTGGCTGCGTTCAAGACGGTGACGTTGGCTTCGTAGGAACGCGAGGCAGAGATCATGTCCACCATTTCCTTCATCACGTCGACGTTCGGCAGCAGCACGTATCCTTCTGCGTCGGCATCCGGATGCGTCGGATCGTACATCCGTTTGAACGGTGCGTTGTCTTCGCGGATTGCCGTCACACGGACGCCTTGTTCCGTCTGGCCGGTCACCGTGCCGATCGCCGCCTGCAGCAGGTTGTCAAACGACTGGCCGGTTACCGGCGTCAGTTCCACCATTTTGCGCTTGTACGGCTGCCAGGCCCCGTTCACGAATGTGGCGCGGGTCGTATTGGCGTTGGCGATGTTCGCCGCGATCGTATCCAACCGCAGGCGGTTGGCCGTCAGCGCAGACGCGCTTGTGTCCATTCCCTGAAACAGGCTCATCTACTATCTCCCTCCACCCTCGATCACGCTGCGCAGCTTCTGGAAGTATCCGGCGGTGAGCTGCGTCAGACCATTGTACCAGATCTGGTTTTTGGCCAACTCGTTCATCTCAAACTCCAGATCGACGTCGTTGCCGTTGTGCTGCATCATGTTGTCGGCATTCGAGACGATTTGCGGCATCGGCAGCGTCCCCGTGCCGGTAAACGGAATGTGCCGCTCATTCGTCCGGTACGCCTCCAGCTTCGGCTGTCCCGAAGTCCCCGCCAGTTCCTGCTGCAGCAGTTCCTCAAACACGACATGCTTGCTTTTGAACTGAGGGGTATCCACGTTGGCGATATTGTTTGCTATTGTTCGTTGTCGAAGCATAGCGGTGTCCAGCGACCGCTCCAGGACCTGCAAATGAAAGCTATCCAGCATCTTCCCACTCCCCTCATTCCGCTCTTTTTCCGCATAAATTTCGGAATTTCTCGCTTATTCGACACAAGAATACGACTCCATCATAGCAAAACTGGTATAACGAAAAAAGCCCTATTGTGGCAACTTTTCTCAAAATGATTCAATGGGACTAAATCCCTTATCCTTCCTGATATTACTAAGTTTTTGGCACGATCCTTGTTGCAATTCTATAATTTTACAGAGATACGAGTATTTTTGGCTCGAAAAACTTGATTCTGCACAACAAAAAATAGGACTATGTGCCCAGGAAAAAAGGTGTAGCTTTTACCATCGCTACACCTTTTCTTTACAGGATTTTCACACTCCGGAGACGTTCTCCCCCTGCCTCCAGGGGCTCCAAGTGTCAAGAAGTTTTCAGTTTTTCCAGTTCCGGCAGCAGTTTTTCGTTCAGCACCTTGATGAAGGTACCTTTCATCCCCAGCGAACGGGATTCGATCACGCCGGCGCTCTCCAGCTTGCGGAGGGCGTTGACAATGACGGAACGGGTAATGCCCACGCGGTCGGCGATTTTGGATGCGACCAGCAGGCCCTCTTTGCCTTCCAGCTCTTCAAAGATGTGTTCCACCGCTTCCAGTTCGCTGTAGGAGAGGGAGCCGATGGCCATCTGCACCACCGCTTTGCTGCGCGCTTCCTCCTCGATCGCTTCGGAGCGTTCCCGCAGGATTTCCATGCCGACAACGGTCGCGCCCACTTCGGCCAGGATCAGGTCATCGTCGACAAACTGGTTGTTGACGCGGCCGAGAATCAGCGTGCCCAGCCGGTCGCCGCCGCCGATGATCGGCACGATGGTGGTCCAACCGGTGCGGAATACTTCTTTCATCTCCACCGGGAAAATGGTGTACGGGCTGTCTACGTCCAGGTTGGCGGACGTCTCTTCCACTTTCAGAAGGCCGAGGCTGTACTCTTCCGGGAAACGGCGCTCTTCCAGCATTTTGCGGATGCGATCGTTGTCCACTTCCTGATGAATCGAAAAGCCGAGCAGTTTGCCCTTGCGGCTGACGACAAAGATGTTGGCTTCAATGACATCACTCAGCACTTGCGCCATCTCGTTGAAGTTGACGGCATGCCCTGCCGATTTTTGCAGCAGGCGGTTAATTCTTCTGGTTTTCGATAACAGATCCATTGTTACGTTCCTCCCAATAATAGTGATCGATTGGTTTTACAGAATGTACTGGCTTAAATCCTTGTTGCCGGCAATCGATCCGAGCTTGTCGCGGACGTACTCCGGCGTGATTTGCACCACATCCAAATGAATGTCCGGAGCCTCGAAGGAGAGGTCTTCCAGCAGTTTTTCCAGCATCGTGTGCAGACGCCGCGCGCCGATGTTGTCGGTCGCCTGGTTCACCTCCGCTGCCAGACGGGCGATTTCCTGGATCGCCTCCGGTGTAAATTCCACCCGGACGCCTTCCGTCTCCAAAAGCGCACTGTACTGCTTCAGCAGCGCATTTTTGGGCTCTGTCAAAATCCGGACAAAGTCTTCCGCCCGCAAGCTGGTCAGCTCCACACGGATGGGGAAGCGCCCCTGCAGTTCCGGAATCAGATCGGACGGTTTGGCCATGTGAAACGCACCGGCGGCAATGAACAGGATGTGGTCGGTCTTGACCGGTCCGTACTTGGTCATCACCGTCGAACCTTCCACGATCGGCAGGATGTCGCGCTGAACGCCTTCCCGCGAGACGTCGGGACCCCGGCCGTCCTTACCGGCGATTTTGTCGATCTCGTCAATAAAGATGATGCCGTGGTTTTCGGCACGGCGAATCGACTCCTGCGTGACTTCGTCCATATCCACCAGTTTTTGCGCTTCTTGTTGAATTAATACCTTTCGCGCATCTTTAATTCGCAATTTTCGCTTCTTCGTCCTCTTGGGGAGCAGGCTGCCCAACATGTCCTGCATCTGCATCCCCATCTGTTCCGTACCCGGAACCTGAAACAGGTCAAACATGGACGGGGATTGATCCTCCACGTCGATCTCGATCATCTGGTCCTCCAGTTGGCCGGCCGCGAGCTGCCAGGCCACCTGCCGGCGCTGCTGTTCCAGCGACGCGTCCTCCGTGTCGGACGAATGGGTCTGCTGCTGACCGCCGAACAGCATCTCCAGCGGATTCTTGAACGAATGCTGCTGTTTGCGCGAAGGGACGAGGATATTGACGATGGCGTCGTTGGCCAGCTTCTCCGCCTTCTCCCTGACGGCCTCCATTTTTTCCTGCTTTACGGTGCGGATGGCCGCTTCGACCAGGTCGCGAACCATCGACTCCACGTCGCGGCCCACATAGCCCACTTCCGTAAACTTGGTGGCCTCCACTTTGACAAACGGCGCCCCCGTCAGTTTGGCGATCCTGCGGGCGATCTCCGTTTTCCCCACACCGGTAGGCCCGATCATCAGGATGTTTTTCGGCACCACTTCATCCCTCAGGTGTTCCGGCAGCCGGCTGCGCCGGTACCTGTTGCGAAGCGCCACCGCGATGGCTTTTTTCGCCTGGGCCTGCCCGACGATGTATACGTCCAGATGTTCCACGATCTTGCGCGGGGTTAACTGCTCAAGGTTCAGCACAGGGAGTCCTCCCTTCCTTTCATTTCATCTCATCCACAACCAGATGGTCGTTGGTGAACACGCAGATCTCAGCAGCCGTCCGCAGCGCGGCTTCGGCAATCTCTTTGGCGCTCAGATGGGGCGCGTACCGTTTCAGCGCCCTGCCAGCGGCCAATGCGAAACTGCCTCCCGAGCCGATCGCGAGAATGCCGTCATCCGGTTCGATGATTTCGCCGTTGCCGGAAATGAGCAGCAGGTGCTCCTTGTTCATCACGATCATCATCGCTTCCAGCCGGCGCAGGATCTTATCCATGCGCCATTCTTTCGCCAGCTCCACAGCCGCCCGCTGCAGGTTGCCGTGGAACTCTTCCAGTTTGGCTTCAAACTTTTCAAAAAGGGTGATCGCATCCGCGACAGAGCCGGCAAACCCCGCCAGCACCTCGCCGCGGTACAGACGGCGCACTTTTTTTGCCCCGTGCTTCATCACCATGCTGTTGCCGAACGTGACCTGTCCGTCGCCGGCCATGGCCGCTTCGCCGTTGTGATGTATGGCAAAAATCGTTGTTGCATGAAACTGTTCCATTGCAGATTCCTCCCGCTTATGTACTTCCGGCGGACCCGGGATGGCTTGCGTTCGCGCGCGGATGGGCCGCGTCATAGACATGGCGCAGCCGTTCCTTGGTCACATGCGTATACACCTGCGTCGTCGAAACGTTGACGTGGCCCAACAGCTCCTGTACGGTCCGCAGATCGGCTCCCGCGTTCAGCAGATGGGTGGCAAAGGTGTGGCGGAACGTGTGCGGCGACACGCGCAGGTTCAGGGCGTGCTGCTCCACGTATTTGTCGACGATGCGGCGGACGCTCCGGTCGGACAGCGGTTCTCCCCGGTAGTTGAGAAGCAGATAGCCGTGGTCGCTGTTGCCGGCGAGCAGCTTCGGCCTTCCATATTCTAGGTATTTCCGAAGAATGTCGCAAGCATAAGTGCCAATCGGCACATATCGCTCCTTGGCCCCTTTTCCGTACACCAGGGCGATTCCCATGGAAACATTGACCGCATCCAGCGTCAGCGTCACCAGCTCCGACACGCGAATCCCGCTCGCATACAGCAGCTCGAAAATGAGCCGGTCGCGCATGCCGAGCGGGGTCTGTGTGTCAGGCAGGTCAAAAAATGGTTGCAGTTCATGCGGGTACAGGAAAGAGGGCAGCTTTTTTTCCACCTTGGGCGTGGACACCAGTTGAAACGGATTTTGCTCCAACCGGCCTTCCCTCAGCAAAAAACGGTACAGACTCCGCAAACTGGAGAGCTTGCGGGCGATGCTGCGCCGTGACAGCCCCCTTTTGGCCAAATGGGCGAGAAAAGAGCGGCCGTGTAAATAAGAAACAGCAGCAAATACGGGGATTTGGTGCTGTTCCATAAAGGCGACGAATTCGTTAATATCTGCCACGTACTGCTTCACCGTATGAGGAGAGGCATTTTTTTCGACGCGCAAGTAACGGGTGAACAGCTCCACGTCTATGGATATCGGCTGCGATTTGTCCATCTGGCATGCACCCTCCTCAAAGGCACCTATATAGTAACACAGCCGAAATTCGGATATCAACTCAATTTGTGTCTTTTTTGTGTAAAATTCTGAATTGTGTCTAGCGCTCGCTCAGCGAGTTTTTCGTTCTTCTCCCGCTTGTTGCGAATGCGTTTCGGCAGCTCGGGGACAAGCCCGAAATTGGCATTCATCGGTTGGAAGTTGTTCGGATCGGCGGTGGTGATGTAGCGAGCCATGCTGCCCATTACCGTCTCCGGTGGGAGGACAAGCAGTTCCTCTCCCTTGGCAAGCCGGGCCGCGTTCAAGCCCGCCAGCAGTCCCGATGCGGCCGACTCCACGTATCCCTCCACGCCGGTCATCTGTCCGGCGAAAAACAGCGTGTCCCGCTCCTTGTACTGATAGGTGGGACGAAGCAGCTTGGGCGAGTTGATGAACGTGTTGCGGTGCATCACGCCATAGCGGACGATTTCGCAGTTTTCCAAGCCGGGGATGAGCGAAAAGACCCGTTTCTGTTCCGGCCACTTGAGATGCGTCTGGAAGCCGACCATGTTGTACAGGGTGGCCGCGCTGTTGTCCTGGCGCAGTTGAACGACGGCAAACGGCTGCTTGCCGGTGCGCGGATCGATCAAGCCCACCGGCTTCAGCGGACCGAACAGCATCGTCTGACGTCCCCGTTTGGCCATCACTTCAATCGGCATGCAGCCCTCGAAGTAGATCTCCTTCTCAAACTCCTTGAGTGGGACCTCCTCCGCCGTAATCAGCGCTTCGTAAAAGCGGTTGAACTCCTCTTCCGTCATCGGGCAGTTGAGGTAGGCCGCTTCTCCCTTGTCGTAGCGGGACGCGACAAACACCTTGTCCATGTCGATGGAGTCCCTTTCGATGATCGGCGCAGCCGCGTCGTAGAAGTACAGGTACTCTTCACCGGTCAGCCCCTTCAGCTTCTCCGACAGCGCCGGCGAGGTGAGCGGGCCGGTGGCGATCACCACGATGCCTTCGGGAATCTCCGTCACTTCCTCGTTCACCACTTCGACCAGCGGGTGGTTGCGAACGGCGTCCGTCACATACTGGGCAAATTCGTGCCGATCCACGGCCAGCGCACCGCCGGCCGGAACGGCGCACCTGTCCGCCGCGCCGATGATGACCGAGTCAAAGCGGCGCATTTCTTCCTTTAATACGCCCACCGCGTTGGTCAGCGAATTGGCCCGCAGCGAATTGCTGCAGACCAGCTCCGCAAATTTGTCGGTATGGTGAGCGGGCGTCTGCGTTTTCGGCCGCATTTCATACAGTTTTACGCGGACGCCGGATTGGGCGATCTGCCAGGCCGCTTCACTGCCCGCCAACCCGGCACCCACCACGGTTACGTACGGTTGTTCATTCATGCTGGTATCCTCCACACGTCCTCAGGAATCGGCTTCTTCCTGGTAATCGCATCTGGTGCAGGCAATGCTGACGCCCTGCTTTTTCCGCTTCTTTTCGACGAGCATCCCGCCGCATTTCGGACAAGGACGCGCAATTGGTTTGTCCCACGAGACGAAATCGCATTCCGGATATCGGTTGCAGCCGTAAAAAATACGGCTCTTCTTTGATTTACGTTCAATGATCGATCCGGTTTCACACTGCGGGCAGGCGATGCCGATTTCCTTGACGATCGGCTTGGTGTTGCGGCATTCGGGGAATCCGGAGCAGGCGAGAAACTTCCCAAAGCGCCCCAGTTTGTACACCATCACCCGGCCGCACAGTTCGCACGTCTCGTCGGATTCTTCATCCTTCAGCTCCACTTGTTCCATCTGCTCCTCGGCGACGGTGACCCGCTTGGCAAAATCCTGGTAAAAGGCGTCGAGCACCTTCACCCAGTCGGCGATCCCTTCCTCGATGTTGTCCAGGTCGGATTCCATGTGGGCGGTAAACTCCACGTCCAGGATTTCGGGGAAGAACTCTTCGATCAGGGAAATGACGATCTCCCCCAGTTCGGTCGGGACAAACCGCTTCTCCTCCAGCGCCACGTAGCCCCGTTTTTGGATCGTCTCCAGGGTCGGCGCGTAGGTGGAGGGGCGTCCAATCCCCAGTTCTTCCAGGGTCTTGACCAGCCGTGCCTCGGTGTAGCGGGGCGGCGGCTGCGTAAAGTGCTGGGCCGGTTCGATTGCCTTCAATTCCAGCGTCTGCCCCTCTTCAATCGGCGGCAGGAACGTTTCCTCTTCCTTGCCGTCGTCGCTTCCTTCAATATATACCTTCATGAAGCCGGGAAACTTTACCTTGGAACCGGTCGCCCGGAACGTCACTCCGCCCGCCTCGATGTCCACGCTCATCGTGTCCAGCACCGCCGACGCCATCTGGCTGGCGAGGAAGCGCTCCCAGATCAGCCGGTACAAGCGAAGCTGGTCGCGGCTCAGCACATCCTTGAGCTGGTCCGGCGTGCGCATCACCGAGGTCGGCCGAATTGCTTCGTGGGCATCCTGGGCATTCTCCTTTTTCACCTGGGCACGCGGCTCGGCCGGGACGTAATCGGCTCCGAAGTGCTCCAAGATGTACGCTTTGGCTTCCTCTTGCGCCGTCACCGAAACGCGCGTGGAGTCGGTACGCATGTAGGTGATCAGACCGACCGTACCTTCCTTGCCGCCGAGATCGATCCCTTCGTACAGCTCCTGCGCGATCCGCATCGTCTTGGCCGTCCGGAAGTTCAGCTTGCGGGCCGCCTCCTGCTGCAGCGAGCTGGTGATGAACGGCGGCGCGGGATTGCGCTTGCGCTCCCGTTTGGTCACCTTCTGCACCACGTACGGCTGCCCCTGAATGCGGTCCATCACCGCTTTGACGTCCGCCTCCGACTTCAGCTCCATTTTTTCGTCGCCGTATCCGTAGAATTTGGCTTCAAACGGCTTGCCGTTGCTCAGGAGCGTGCTGCTGATCGTCCAGTACTCCTCCGGCACGAACCGCTGGATTTCCCGCTCGCGGTCGATGATCAGCTTGACCGTCACCGACTGGACGCGCCCGGCGCTCAGCCCCTTGCGCACCTTTTTCCACAAGATCGGACTGATGTTGTAGCCGACCAGCCGGTCCAGGATCCGCCGCGCCTGCTGGGCGTTCACCAGGTCCATGTTGATGTGACGGGGGTGTTTAAACGCCTCCTTGATGGCGTCTTTGGTAATCTCGTTGAACACCACGCGCAGCGGCTGGCTCATGTCCAGCCCGAGGTACTGCGCCAAGTGCCAGGCAATCGCCTCCCCTTCGCGGTCCGGGTCCGCCGCCAGGTATACCTTTTTTACTTTCTTGGCGGCGTCCTTGAGGGTTTTGAGCACGTCCCCCTTGCCGCGAATGGTTATGTATTTCGGTTCAAATCCTTTCGATACGTCAACACCCATCTGGCTCTTTGGGAGGTCGCGCACATGGCCCATGGACGCTTTCACCATATATTTGCTTCCCAGATATTTTCCGATCGTTTTCGCTTTCGCTGGGGATTCGACAATCACAAGCGTGTCAGCCATTTATTTCCTCCCCTTTCAGTAAGGAATCTCCCCTATTATTAAATATGCTTATCCGATTTGTCAAACACCTGCAAGGCCTGATGCTGCGGGAGGAAATCGGCCGGGGTCACCTTCTGGCGAAATAGCCTCCGGGCAAGCTGACAATGAAGCCGCCTGTTTCCAGCGTAAGCAAGGTCTGATGAAGCCGCTGCCGTTCCGGCGGCGCGAGCGCATCGGCCAGCTCGTCGGCGTGGACGGGCTCGCAGCCGATCAGCGCGAACACGTTGCGTTCCTCTTCTCCCAGCTTGGCACTCCCTTCTCCGGCAGGCTGACGGTCCGTGACAGGCTGCGCCTCCGGCCATGCACCCAATTCCTCCAGCACATCGGCCGCGTTTGTTACTAGCTTTGCACCTTGTTTCAGCAAGTTATGCGGACCCGCGCTCACCTCGGAAAAAATCGGCCCGGGGACGGCAAACACCTCCCGCCCCTGCTCCAGCGCACAATCGGCCGTAATCAGCGATCCGCTGCGTTCCGCCGCTTCCACGACCAGCACGCCGAGGCTCAGCCCGCTGATGATCCGGTTTCGCTCGGGAAACAGGCCCGGCTTCGCCGGAGTCCCCGGCGGATACTCCGAAAGAAGCAGGCCGCAAGACCCAATCTCCGCGTAGAGCGGCCGGTGAAACGCGGGATACACCTGATCGATGCCGCAGCCCATCACCCCGACGGTCGGAGCCCCGGCGCCGAGTGCCGCCTGATGCGCTTCGGCGTCAATCCCGTACGCCAGGCCGGAGACGATCACCATGCCGGCTTCGGCCAACTGTTTGACCAGGTGGCGGCACGCCGCCCGTCCGTACGCGGTCGGTTTGCGGGCGCCCACGACACCGATGGCCGGCCGCTTGAGCAGCGACACATCCCCTTTGTAAAACAAGGCCAGCGGCGGGTCCGGAATGTGCCTGAGCAGCGGGGGAAACTCGTCTTCCCAGAAACATACGAACGAGATGCCGCCGCGGATTCGTTCCCGCTTCGCCGCCAGCACGGCGGCCGGCGCAAGCGCATCGGCCCATGTCTGCGCCTGCCTGGCACGGACGCCGCTCTCCTCAGACACCGTCTCCCAGTTGACCGCCGCTTGCGCGAACGATCCCCAGCGCCGGTACAGCTCCCGCAGCTTTTTTCGCCCCAGTCCGTTCAGCCTGATCATCGCGTACAGCCAATCCCGCTCTTCCAGTCGATCACTTCCGCCCTTCACCCGACCGCCTCCCGTCTTTTCCTGTTTGTCCGGCTGCATCTGCCGAGACGTTTCGCCTGCTATTGTACACGGAGACAGCGGCGGGCACAAAAAAGAAAGAGGGCAAGCGTCCATGCTTGTCCTCTTTCGGCACCTGAAAACCGGCCGGATTGACTTACTTGTTCATGACTTTTTCCAGCAGGCCGCGCTCTTTCAGCACTTCCACCAGCGTTTCGCCGATGACCGCCGGCGTTTTCGCCACGCGCACGCCGCACGCTTCCAGCTTGGCGATCTTCTCGGCTGCCGTTCCTTTGCCGCCGGAGATGATCGCACCGGCGTGGCCCATGCGTTTTCCCGGAGGAGCGGTTTGACCGCCGATAAAGCCTACAACCGGTTTCTTCATGTTGGCCGCGATCCATTCAGCCGCTTCTTCCTCGGCGGTACCGCCGATTTCCCCGATCATGATGACCGCTTCGGTATCCGGGTCTTCGTTGAACAGTTTCAGCACGTCGATGAACTCCATGCCTTTTACCGGGTCTCCACCGATACCGACGGCCGTGGACTGACCGATACCGCGGGTCGTGGTTTGATGTACCGCTTCATAGGTCAGGGTACCGGAGCGGGATACGATGCCCACTTTACCCGGGGTGTGGATGTAGCCCGGCATGATGCCGATTTTGCACTCGCCCGGCGTGATGATGCCAGGGCAGTTGGGGCCGATCAATTTGGTCTTTTTGCCTTCCATGTAGCGTTTCACTTTCACCATGTCGAGAACCGGGATGCCCTCGGTGATGCAGATGACCAGATCCAGTTCGGCATCGACCGCTTCCATGATGGCGTCGGCCGCGAACGCCGGCGGAACGTAGATGACCGACGTGTTGGCACCGGTTGCTTCTTTTGCTTCCGCTACCGTGTTAAACACCGGAACCGAAACGGTGCTGCCGTTGTCCAGCGTGAAATCGACAACCGTGCCGCCTTTGCCGGGAACTGCCCCTGCAACCATTTGGGTGCCGTACTCCAGACCGCCTTTGGTATGGAACATACCGGTTTTACCGGTCATGTTCTGGGTGATTACCTTTGTATGCTTGTTCACGAGAATACTCATCGCGTAATTGTCCCACCTTTTTCATCGCGTATAGATACTTCTCGAAAATGCCTTTTCTCCGTGCGTCCGAGACTGCGCCTTATTTTACCAGCGCTACGATCTTCTCAGCGCCATCCGCCATGGAATCGGCCGCCACGATGTTCAGCCCGGATTCGCTGAGGATTTTCTTGCCGAGGTCCACGTTGGTGCCTTCCAGACGGACAACCAGCGGACGATCCAGTTTCACTTGTTTCGCAGCAGCGACAACGCCGTTAGCGATGACGTCGCATCTCATGATGCCGCCGAAGATGTTGACAAAGATTCCTTTTACTTTCGGGTCTTTCAGGATGATCTTGAACGCTTCGGTTACCTTTTCTTCGGTAGCGCCGCCGCCTACATCGAGGAAGTTGGCCGGTTCGCCGCCGTAGAATTTGATGATGTCCATGGTCGCCATGGCCAGGCCGGCGCCGTTTACCATGCAGCCGATGTTGCCGTCCAGGGCGATGTAGGAGAGGTCGAATTTGGATGCTTCGATCTCTTTTTCGTCTTCCTCATCCAGGTCGCGCAGCGCGACGATCTCAGGGTGACGGAACAGCGCGTTGCTGTCGAAGTTCAGCTTCGCGTCAAGCGCCATGACTTCGCCGTCGCCGGTTACCACGAGCGGGTTGATTTCGGCGATGGAGCAATCTTTTTCGACAAATGCCTGGTACAGGCCCATCATGAACTTGACGGCCTTGTTTACCAGTTCGTTCGGAATATTGATCGCAAACGCCAGCTTGCGCGCTTGGAACGGCGTCAGGCCGGTAACCGGGTCGATGACTTCCTTGAAGATTTTTTCCGGCGTGCGGGCTGCCACTTCTTCGATTTCGGTACCGCCCTCTTCGGAGGCCATCATGACGACGCGTCCTGTCGAACGGTCAACCACAAGACCGACGTAGTATTCCTTTTTGATGTCGCAGCCCTGCTCAATCAGGAGGCGTTTTACCTCTTTGCCCTCCGGACCGGTTTGGTGAGTAACCAGAACCTTGCCAAGAAGCTCTTGAGCATATGTACGGACTTCGTCGAGGCTTTTCGCCACTTTTACTCCGCCCGCTTTACCGCGGCCGCCGGCGTGGATTTGCGCTTTCACGACGACTACCTGCGTGCCCAGTTCCTTGGCCGCTTCCACCGCTTCATCCACGGTGAACGCCACGCGCCCTTCGGGAACCTTTACACCGTACTGCTTCAGTATCTCTTTGCCTTGATACTCGTGAATGTTCATTCTCCATCCTCCTAATGGCAAATAAAGATCGGCAGGTTCGCCCCGGCACAAGGTTTTTCGGCCAGTCACAAAACTGCCTTTATCAGTGCAACGTAACTATTCTACGACAAAAATCGCAAAAGTGGTAGTGATATTGACATGTTCTCTTCTATCGTGACCAGAAGACGGAAATTTCATGAGGATTCGGCTTACTTTTTTGCACGCAAAAGGGTCAGCAGTTCGTCGTCCAAGCGCTCGTGGGCATACCAGTTGTCGTTGAAGCGAATGTGGCGGTCGTAGACGTGCACGGTCACTTCGCTCTCTTCGACGGAAAAGATGAGGCGGTAGCGCTCGTTGCCCGGTGACTTCGGCTGACCGGCAAGCGCCACGCCGCCTTTCAGCAGCCGGACGCACTGATGCGCTTTCCCCTGCTCCACCGTCGTTTCCGTCGCGCTTTGCTCGACAGACGCCACGCGTGCGTCCCCGGACGGCTCCACGCGGATTTTCGACGCCAGAAACAGCCTGTCAAACGCATCACCCACCGTCCGCCGCGGCGGCAGCCATTGGGTGAGCTGCGAAAACAGCGAACCCTGGATGCTGTAGTAATGAGTTTCCCGGCCGAATGGAATGGACACCAGTGTCGGCGTCAGCATGGTGATATGCAGGGAGCGTCCCCTTGTATCGATGCGCAGCCGGTAATGCGGATACAGCGGGTACTGATCGATTTCCTTGTCGCTCAGCGGGGTCGCGGCCGCAAGCATCCCCTGGAGAAATTCCGCCTGGGTTTTGCCGAGCGTAACCGTTTGGCCCAGGTCTTCGGCGGAGACCACCGCCGTTTGGACCGCTGCCGGCAGCAGCCCTTTTCCCGCCTCCCGATGGATCCATTGGTAAAAGCGGTCGGCTCCCGGCCCGCGATAGGTATTCTCTCCGTACTGGCTTGCCTGCTTGCCCACTTCCACCACCAACGGGGCCAGCTTGTGCCGGTAGAGCACCAGTGTATACCGGATCTCGTCCCGCTTCAGGGGCTGCGGGGAAACCTGCAGGTCTTTTCCCTGCTCGGGAAGTTCCTTGAGAAATTCGTCCAGGGCGAGGGGGACTTCCTGACCGTCTGTGGAGAGCACGGTTACCTTTTCCACGGCTCCCAGATCGGCGTCCAACTGCTTTTTCATGTCGGACTCCGTTCCTTTGACGCCCTCGGAGCAGCCGGCCATCAAAAGACCGGCCATCAGTACCGGAAACACATACGCACGCAAGGTCCTTTTCATGCAGGTATCCTCCCATCGTATTCGCTGGCTTGGCAGACGTTCCTACAAAAGCCCCAATCGACGGCTGATTTCACTGCCCAATTTGCGCTTGACGTATATTTCGCCGATCTGGTGCGGGTCCTTCACGATGACCGAGCGGTTGTTGGTGCGAATCGCGACGTATTTGTCGCCGTTCTTGTCCAATCCGCAAACCAGTTCGGATCCCACCTCGACGAAGATGGCCACGACGTATTTGTCCTGTACCTTTTTTAATGAAATCTTTGGAAACGGCGAAAGAAACGGTGTCGTTTTGTCCTGGATGTACTGGGTGATGGCCAGCAGGTACTTGTCCGGGTCACCGTACTGTTTCAGCTCGTGGTTGACGCCGATGATCTCGCCCTCGTCGGAGATGCCGAGGAACAAGTTGCCGTTGTTGGAGTTGGCGAACGCCACCACCGATTTGATGATGCCGCCTTTGGACAAGAGAAAATCGCGCTTGAATTCGATCATGTCGTTTTCGCCAAGCTGTGCGGCGACCACCGGATCGTCCACGCGTCCCAAATGGCGGAAGCGGCTGATCGCTCCCAACCGGTAGACGTATTCCTCAAACACGTCGGCCGCAAGCGAAAGGTCGTCCAGAAACGCGTCCGCCTTTTGCCACAGCTTGTAGGTTTGCGGCGAAAAACACATGTCGAACACCACGGTGCTTCCCAGCGACCTGATGTTCATCCCGATCGCGGCCGGCTGGGCGGGCGCAGGCACATACGGCTGCCCGCTGTCCACTTCCAGCACGCCGCTGTACAGCAGGTAGTCGAAGTAATGGCGCGGCAGCCAGGCGTTCGCCTTCAGCAGTTGGCGCACCGGCTGGGGCTGCTTCGACAGGTGGTAGAAGTCAAAATGCACGGTGTGTTCTTCCAGCTTTTTGACGACAGCCAAAAAGGTACAAAAGTGGCGCATGATTTCCCTCATTTTGGATGCGGTAGTTCGCAGGTCTTATTTTATCGCAGGGCTCCAGGGCTTGACCAGTTTTTTTCTCCCATGGGGCCGGGGCGTGGGGTTGTGTCCCACTGCCAGCCGATGACGGATTGCGCCCGGCGCTTCCGCCGTATTTTCGGAACGGCCTTGCCGCCGCCCCGCTTTCATCTGGTCCTGGTTCTTTCGTAGGATGAGCTGCTGCGTCAACGGGAGTCCGTCTCCCCTTGTGCGATGCGAAACGTTTCCGGCGGTGCTGTTTATTTGCGGACAATTTTGAAAACATCAATTCTCTTGTTAGAATAGTATTGCCAACCAGTCGGAGTAAAGCATTTTTTTGCTCCGCTTGTTTTTGCTCTCCCGCTTCGCCCCAAAGAGAAAGCCGGGCAGACGCCCGACTGTCACTTCACCCGTACCGCTGTTCCCGTCGCGATCACCATCATCATGCCTTCGCGCAGCGTTTCGAAGTCCAAATCCACGCCGATGATGGCATTTGCCCCCAGGGCTCTCGCTTTCTCCGTCATTTCCCGGATCGCCAGTTCCCTGCCTTCGGAGAGCTTGTTCTCGTACGCCCCGCTGCGGCCGCCGATGATGTCGGTGATGCCTGCCAGAAAGTCGCGGACCACGTTGGCCCCCAAAATCACTTCGCCGCTGACAATGCCCAGATACTCCTCAACGTCTTTGCCCTGCAAGGTGCTGGTGGTTGAAATGAGCATGTGAATGCCTCCCCCTATGGATCATGTTCGATTTCCTACTACTATTACGGTTGGGGCCGCGGTTTGGTTGCACACTTTCCCCACACAGCGCCGGAAGGGCTATTCCTCTCGTCCTCCACAGAAGCGGCGTGGCGCAGGTTTTGGCGTTTTGACACGGCATCCGAGACGTTGGGGATCTGCTTTCGCTCGCGAACCCCCGCTTACCGTACCTGTGGGCTGTCCGCCTGCTGCCGTTCGTTCGCGGCCACGTCCGCACGCTTTCCTTTTCTGCTTTCCCGTTGCAGGTTACGATTGTTGCTGTTGTTGTAGTTGTTGTTGCTGTTGTTGCAGTTGTTGCTGTTGCTGGCTATGACCAAGTGCTCCTTCTTGCAGATCCTGTTTGGATTCCTGGATAAATTGATTGATTTGCTGTTTGGCCGCCTGATTCTGCTGTCCCTGCTGCTGACAGGGCACGGCTGGTGGCGCCATTTGCTCGCGGGTCTGCTGCATCGCCTGCTGAACGTCCTGCGGTCCATGCTGCCGGGCTTCGTTCTGCGGCTTCTCCTGCAGGCCAATCCCGGGAATGTCCGCCCCGGGATTGCTTACGAACAGATCGCTGAACGGATTCTCTTCTTCCCGTTCGTGATTCATACGGATCCCTCCTTGTCCATGAACAGACAGACATTGTTTTCGATACAGAGTGTATTCGTATTCGTCAAATTGCGGCCGCCTATTGTCGGCCGTTTCACCATTCAAGGGTAAACGTGATCCATCCGGCAGGGTCCCGGCAGCCAACTGCCGCGGGAGGAGTGGCCAACCAAAACAAACAAAGGGAAGCCCTCCTCATTTGAGAAGGGCCATGCCGCATTATCCCTTCATCAGCTTTTCAATCCGTTTCAGGTTTTTCTTCTGTTTGCACGCTTCCTCCTGCTGTGCCGACCACGGTGTTTCGTACAGCTTCTGCAGTTCAGCCATGATCTTTTTGTCGGAGGAAACATGAACCTTTGCCTGAGGAAACGCGGCTTTCAATTTTTGCGCCACTTCTTTTTCAATGGATTCCAATCGGAGGCGATTAAAGTTGCTCACGTGGATGGCGACGTCCAATTCCTTGTCGATGTGCACGGCAACCGCGTGGTCAATGCCGTCCACCTGTTCCGCAATCGATTTCGCTTGTTGTTCCCCATCAAAATGGCGGATCGGTGTCGGCTTGCAAAGAGGATCTTCTGCCGCAGACTTGGCTTTCGTCTCCGGTTTGGATGGCTGGGTACAGCCGGTTACCAGCAGGAACAGGGACAACACACAAAGCAAGGTACGCAAATCGAAACCTCCCTATTTCAAATCGCATACCCATACCCTTCCCCTGAATATCTTTTGTATGAATAGAAAATCTTGCATTACCGGCTGCAGAAACGGTGTTGTCGACGCCGGCCTCCTGGCCGTTCATTCGCGGGTGACCACGCGGCCAAATGCCCTGTGACGCAGTCAGACCACGGGCAAACCGTGTTGTTGTGAACGGTTCGCCCGTGGTCTTCTCTTCGCGCCTCCACCATATCGGCCAAGTCCAGTCCCGGACGGATGTTTCCCCTCCGATACGCTCGGCACGTTTTTTCCACAGATTTTGTAACCGGTTTCATTTTCATGAAAGAGTAGTCGCAGCTTTTACTGAAAATTGCCCTTCGTTTCCGGAATGATCAGACTGCCCACCAGATACAAGAGGAAGAGACCAATGGAGAAATACGCCAGGAAAAAGGGAATCTCCGACGTTTGACCGCTGGCCATTGTCACGAACGTGGGCATCATCCCGCCGATGGCAAAGCCCATGTTCCAGGACAGTCCGGTACCCGTCGAACGAATTGCCGTCGGGAACCGCTCGTTTAAAAAAATCAGGACGGGCGCGTACGAGGCGTTCCCGAGAAACGCCAGTCCCATGGCATAGAGCGCAATCCGCGACAAATCCTGGGCGGCTGCCAGTTCCGTATACAGGTACGGAAGAGCCATCAGATTCAGGATCCCCAGAAGAACAAACGTTTTCTTTCTGCCGATGACGGTGCTCAGATGACCGAGCGCGACGGAAGCGATGATGGCAGCAATGCTGCTGGCGGCAAGTATCATGGAGGCTGTCGTTTGCGGGACATGGTTGATCACGTTCAAAAAGGTGGGCAGATACCCGGAGGTCAAGTAGTACGCTGATCCCCCGCCAATCACGATCAACAAATTGACCAATAAAACCGGCAGGTATTTCGTAAACACCATTTTCACCGGCGACTGCTGGCCTGCCGGTTTCGCTGCCTGCTCGTTCTTGTGCTGCACCCAGAGCGGTGATTCTTCCAGCATGCGGAATACGAACAGTCCGAGAACGGAGCATAGGATGCCGGTAAAGAACATGAAGCGCCAGCCCCACTCGCTGAATGCCTCGCCGGGAAACAGGCTGGACAAGACGAAATAGACGATGGAAGCGAGCAGCGCACCAAGACCGGCACCGCCTCCGCCGACAAGACCGGACATCAGGCCGCGCCATTTCTCCGGCACGGATTCCGTCCCGATCGTATGCGTGGAGGCGACGACCCCGCCCACGAACACCCCTTGAATGAGACGAAGAATAATGAAGAGAATCGTTGCAGCGGCGCCGATGTGAGCGACCGTCGGCAGTACGCCAAACAGCGCGGTCGAAATCCCGACCCCCGACACGGCCACCACCATGGCCCGTTTTCGGCCGTTGCGATCGGCATAGGAGCCAAACAGCGCCGAACCGAACGGACGCAGCAGCAGTGTCACGGCAAAAGAAGCGTACACCGCCGCCAAGGAAAGCGTGGGATTGTCTGCGGGGAAAAACAGCTTCCCCAGCACCGGCGTAACGTACAGCAGAATAAAGAGGTCGTACAAATCCAACGACCATCCCAAAAGGGAGGCCAAAACGGCCGTGATCATCTGCTTTCTCCCGACCGCTGCCGGCGGCCGTCCTTGGAGAGAAGAAACCCGCTGAACCTGCATTTCCGCATTTGCACTCATACGTGACCCACCTTTCCGCAACCCCCAAAATGTCAACAGTCATATGGAAACTTCAGGAAGCGGCGTGAGGCCCACTCCCTGAAGTCGTTGGCTTATTCCCCTGTGAAGTTCGGTTTTCTTTTCTCGTAGAACGCTTCCACCCCTTCACGGAAATCGCTCGTGCTGCGCAGCATGCCGTACGCATAGCCCTCGATTTCCAGACCGGCGCTGAGGGGCCCTTCCTGCGAAGCGTTCAACACCTGCTTCAACACGCGCATCGCCAGCGGCGAGAAGCGGGTCAGTTCCGCTGCAAGCGCCTCTACCGCGGCATCCAATTCCGCTTGCGGCACCACCTTGGTGACCAGTCCCCACTGGTAGGCTTCCTCAGCCGGAATCCGACGCGCGCGCATGATCATGTCCTTGGCCCGGCCCAGTCCGGCGATTCTCGCCACGCGCTGTGTACCGCCGCTTCCCGGGATCATGCCCAGGTTGATTTCCGGGAGCGCCAGCAAGGTGGTATCCGACGCGATGCGGAAGTCACACGCCATCGCAATTTCCATCCCGACCCCGAAGGTATAGCCCTGCAGTTGGGCAATGACCGGCTTGGGCGAACGTTCCGGCGCGGCCACGCATTTATGCAGGTAGGACAGCTCTTCCGGATGACGCTCCAGGAATCCGCGGATATCGCCTCCGGAGGTGAAGGCCTTGTCCCCGGCGCCCTTGATAATGATCACGCGCACGTCGTCGTCCCTGTTTACGTGGTCAAAGATTTCACTCAGGTGAGAGCGGGCGATAAAACTGACCGTGTTCATTTTCTCCGGACGGTCCAGAATAATGGTGGCCGTCTGCTTCTCCTTGTTCTTTTCCACACGGATATGGTCCCACTGCGTTTCATAAACGGTTTGATTGGTGATTTGCATCAGGATGCACTCTCCTTCATCATGGGTTCGGATTGGGTATACTCGCCGGATCGCAGCTTGCGGCGCAGTATTTTTCCAACAGGGCTTTTCGGCAGTTCGGCGACCCAGACGTATCGGCGCGGCCGCTTGAAGTTGGCCAGATCCGGGCTTTCCTTGCAGAAGGCGTCCAGCTCTTCCACCGTCAGGGAATGATCGCTCGGGACGACAAAAGCCGTAACCACCTCGCCCCAGCGTGAATCAGGCAATCCCACCACGGCGACCTCGGACACTTTGGGATGCTTGGCGATCACATCCTCCACTTCGATCGGGTGTATGTTTTCTCCGCCGGAAATGATCATGTCGTCGACCCGTCCGACCACATACAGGTCACCGTCGCTGTCGATCACCCCCATATCCCCGGTAAAATACCAGCCGCTGCGAATCGCTTTCCGGTTCGCGTCCGGGCGTTTCCAATAGCCTTGAAACGCTTCAATCGACGCTAGATTGACGATGATTTCGCCAGGTTCGCCGACCGCGACGACATCGTCCGGCGTCGATTTGCCGTCCGGATCGGGAACAACGACCCGAAGCTCCTGATGGATGCCCGGCTTGCCTGCGCATCCCGGTTTTTTGTCCAGATAGTCGCACACGGAAAACGTATACACTTCCGTGCTGCCGTAGTGGTTGACAAAGACGTCCGGCTTCAATTCCCGGAAGCAATCCTGCACCAATGCGGTCGTCATGGCGGCGCCGGCGTACCCCAGTTTGCGCAGTTTCGACAAATTGTACTTTTTAAAATCCGGGTGATATAATAAATCGTGCAGAATCGTGGGTACCAGATAGACACAGGTGATTTCTTCCTTCTCCAGCACCTCAAGGGTCAGTTGAGGGGCGTAATCTGGTATCATTACGATTTTCCCGTTGAGGAAAGCCATCGATAGGAGGGAGCGGATGCCCATCGTGTGATACAGGGGCATCACGCCTATCGTGCTTTCCTTTTTTTCATAGCGGTTCTGGATGATGTGGGCCATGGCGGCGCCGTATTCATTTCGATGAGTACGCGGAACCCCTTTGGGCCGTCCGGTGGTTCCGGACGTGTACAGCATGAGACAGTAGTCGTCATCCGAGATGAGCGGCTTTGCCCAATCGGCACTTTCGCTGGCGGCCAACCGTTCATACGTGACCTCGGCGCCTGCGGCTCCCAGCACGCCGATTCTGAGCGGGCTCCACGAGGCAGTCGCCTGCAGCACCGCCTCCTCGGAGGCGGGCTCATACACCACCGCCTTCGCCTCCGCGTCCTCGATGCAGTACCGCACCTCTTCCGCCGAAAGCCTGAAATTGATCGGCGTGAATACGGCCCCGATCTTTTGAACCGCCCAGTACAGCGCGCTCATTTCCAGGCGATTCTTGAGAACGAGCACAATCCGGTCCCCTTGAGCGATCCCCAGTGACTGCAGACCGGCCGCAATGTTCGTCGTAAGCTGGTCGAATTCCCTGTAGGTAAATCTTCGCTCGGCTTCCACAATCGCGGTCCAATCCGGATGCCGGGAAACCGCGAACTGAAAAAGGCTACCCAAATCCATACCATCATCACCTACCTGTCCTTTTGCTCCTTGGCCACCTTCGCGATCGCTTCAACGATGCCCTTGTAGCCCGTACAGCGGCACAAATGGCCTGACAGCATCTCCTCGATTTGTTCCGTCGTCGGGTCCTGATGCTCCTCCAAAAACTCCGCGGCCGACATGAGAATCCCCGGCGTGCAGAATCCGCACTGCAGCCCGTGACATTCCGACAAGGCATCCTGCAGCGGGTGGCGGCTGCCATGGAGAGAAAGCCCCTCCACCGTGGTAATCTCGGCGTCCGCAGCCTGAACGGCAAACATCAGGCAGCTCCGAACCGCGGCACCGTTTACGCGTACGGTACAGGCCCCGCACACGCCATGCTCGCAGCCGACATGGGTACCGGTCAAACCGCAATCTTCCCGGAGAAAATCGCTCAGCAGCCTGCGAGGCTCCACCTCTTCTGCGTAAAGTTTTCCGTTGATTCGGACGCGGACGAGGACTTTTTCATGTTTGGCTGCCTGAATCATGGTTCCGTCCCCCCTCCCAGCTTTTGCAGCGATCGCTCATAGGCGTTCCGGATCGCTCGCTTGGTGAAAACCTTGGCCAGATGCAGGCGGTATTCGCGGGAGGCATGAAGATCGCCCTCCGGATCGGTATTCTCGGCCGCGATTTGTCCGGCTTCCTCCAGCAGGGCATCCGTCAGCTTTTCTCCCAGCAGCACATCCATGGCCTCCTCGGCGATCATCGGAACGGCATCCACGCCGCCGATCGCGAGACGTCCTGCCGTGATCGTTCCGTCTTCGTCCGTATCGAGCAGACACGCTGCGGCGACCAACGCGAAATCGCCGTGTCTGCGGCTGAACTCCACAAACGCATAGCCTTTCGGAAGCGTGTCGACGGGAATCTGAATTTCCGTCAGCATTTCCGTGGGAGCGATATCGGTGGTCAAATAGGTGATGAAGAAATCCTGCACCGGCACTTCTCTCGTCTCTTCCGCACTCTGAATGATCGCTGTCGCATCCAGCGCGAGTAGCGAGAGCGGTATTTCCGCCGTCGGGTCGGCATGCACCAAACTGCCGCCGACCGTGCCCCGGTTGCGGGTCTGCACATGGCCGATAAACGGGACCGCTTCGCTTAACAAGGGGGCGACCTCCTTCACGGTCGGCGATTTTTCCAGGCTTCTCTGCCGGCAGAGCCCGCCGATTTTGAGTATGCCTTCCTCCAACCGGATGAAGTCCAACTCCCGCAAGCCGTTGATATCAATGACATGCTCCAGCGACGACAACCTCATGTTGAGGATCGGGATCAGGCTTTGTCCTCCGGCAATCAACTTCCCCTCGTCTCCGCAGTCCTGCAAAAGCTGAAGGGTCTCCTCCAAGGTGGAAGGGCGGTAATAATTGAAGGAAGCCGGTTTCATCTGTCTCCCCCCTTTCGATGATCGTGAGCCTTACGCGATTTGCTGTCCGCGCTCCAGGTTTTTCTTGATTTTTTTGAAAAAATCGCCGATCAGCAGTTTGGCAACCCCGCCCAGCATGCGCTGGCCGATCGCCGCCACCTTGCCGCCCACCTCTGCCTGGTAGGTATAGGTAAGCTGCGTCTTGGACTCGTCCAAGGGGGTCAGGTCGATGATGCCTTCGGCGTCCACATACCCCGGGCCGCCCTCGCCGTGTACGACCAGCTTGAAATGATGCGGCGCCTGCACCTCTTCGACGGTAATATAGGCGTCGTATTTACCTTTGACGGCGGCAATCCCCACGGACAGATCGGCGCGGTACTTTCTCTCACCGACCAGTTCCATGCTTTTGCAGCCCATGATGCACTCGGTCAGCACCTCGGGGTCCATCAGCTTGTGAAATACGTGCTCGATCGGTCCGTTCAGCTCGATGCTTCCATTTCCTGTCATGGTATGGCCTCCTTCGTGTTTATGCGGTGATCTCCATCTTCTGCTTGGCGTCCTGGATCAATGTCCAAATCCGGTTGGGCGACAGGGGCAGGGTGTCAATCGTCACGCCCAACCCGCTCAACGCATCCTCCACCGCATTGGCAATGACCGCAGGGGCGCTCATCGTGTTTCCTTCTCCCAACCCCTTGGCTCCCAGCGGCGTCAGCGGTGAAGGGGTCTCCAAATGCTTGATCGTAATCGGCGGAATCTCCGGCGCTGTCGGACAGAGGTAATCCATAAAACTGCCGGAGAGGAACTGCCCGTTGCGGTCATATGCGAGCTCCTCATACATCGCACCGCCCAGGCCGTGAACCAGGCCGCCCAATATCTGCCCGTCCACGATCAGCGGATTCAGCAGTTTTCCCGCATCGTGTACGGTCGTGTAATCCAGAATCTTGACTTCCCCCGTCTCGATGTCCACCTCAACGGTGACCGCATCCGCTACAAATCCGTACGTGACGGAGCCGTTCACCTGATCGTTCTCATCCGGCGGCATTGAGGAAGGGATGGTGTAAAAAGCGGTTTCGTGTATGCCCGGCTCCATCCCCGGCGGGAGCACGTCCGGATTCCAGTGCGTGGAGCCAATCAGGCGCTTCAAGGAAATCTCCCGCCCGGGGGTATCCTTCACCGCGATCCTGCCATGTTCCAGCACAAGCTGATCAAGCGGGACCTGCAGCAGTTCCTGCGCAATGTGAAGCAGTTTTTGACGGACCTTGTGGGCGGCTTGATACACCGCACTGGAGCCGATGGCGGCGAAGCGGCTGGAGTAGCTTCCTGACGCGACCGACCAGGGACTCGTCAGCGTATCCATTTCGGCGACCACTTTGACGGTCCGGGGATCCACCCCCAGCACCTCGCCGACAATTTGCGCCGCCACCGTTTCGTGTCCCTGCCCGGTCGGCGTTGTGCTGATGCGGACGGTGATTCCTCCCATCGGGTCGATGGAGACCGTCGCCCCTTCCGCACAGCCCGATTTCGGGAGCGACTTTGCCCGCTCCTCGGGCGTCAGGGCGATGGTGATGTAGCCCATGTTGGACCCGGAAGGCTCCACGATGCAGGCCAGCCCCATTCCCAGATACTTTCCTTCCGCTCTGGCCTGCTTTTGTTTTTGCCGAAACTCGTCGTAGTTCACGATGTCCAGCAGCATGTCGAAAGCCTTCCGGTAATCCCCGCTGTCGTAAACGCCTCCGCTTGGCGTGGTATAGGGGAATTCCTCGGCCCGAATCAGGTTTTTGCGGATCACGTCCGCCGGGTCCATCCCCAGCTTCTGAGCGATCATGTGCATCAGCCGTTCCAGCGGGAAATACAACTGCTGCCCCCCATAGCCGCGAATCAAGCCGGTTGGGCTCTTGTTCGTCATCACCGCGATCGTTTCCATCTGCAAATGCCGGATGCGATAGGGGCCGGTGGTGTTGGAATGGGTGCGGTACAGACAGGCCGGCTCCGGGGCGCGCACATAACCGCCCACGTTGTCCACCATTTTCATCTTCAATCCCGTTACGGTGCCGTCCCGTTTCACCGCCGCCTCGATCCAGGTCACCCGGTCCGTACCGCTGGAGCTCGCAGCCAGATGCTCCTGACGGTCCTCGATCCATTTGACCGGCACCCCGGCGATCCGCGAGGCAACCGCCATGAGCACCATGTAGGGATAGACGCCGGATTTGATGCCGTAGCTCCCGCCTACATCCTTCGGGATCATGATGCGCAGCCTGTTGCTGGGCGTTCGCAGGGCTGCCGCCATCACCGACTGCAGGGTAAACGGTCCGTGAAAATTGGACCAGATTGTGTACTGCTGTTCACTCGGGTCATAGTGGGCGATGACCCCATACGTCTCAACCGGGGTTGCACTGTACTTGGGATAGAAAAACGTATGCTTCACTACGAGATCCGCCTGCCGGAACGCTTCGTCCACATTGCCGTAATGAAAGTGGCGGTGATTGGCGATGTTGCTGCCCACCTCTTCATGCAGCACGGGAGCGTCCGGCTCAAGCGCCTTCTCAATGTCCACCACGGCGGGTAGCTGTTCGTATACGACTTCGATGGCCTCCAGGGCATCTTCCGCCAGATAGCGGTTCTTGGCGATGACCACGGCTACCGGTTCCCCGACAAAACGCACCTTGTCAACCGCCAGGGAATAGTACTTCACCGGGGCCGTGACGCCGACCGGAAACGGATTCGTCAGCGCCGCGATGTCCTGCCCCGTTATCACGGCCTTCACGCCGGGCATCCGCTCGGCCTTCTCCGTACGGATTTCCTTGATGCGCGCATGCGGATACGGACTTCGCAAAATGGCCGCCTGATGAATGTTCGGAAACGGATTCATGTCATCGATAAACGTGCCGCGTCCTGATGTTAAACGGATGTCCTCCACTCTCTTCATGGGTTTTCCGATGTGTTTACAGTCCACGAATCGCACCCTCCCTTCTCGTGACTCGCTCATAATCTTCCCACGTATCGATGTCCTCCAGGGGAGGAAGGGGCACGTCCACCCATTGACGCTCGTCCCCCGAAGCCTGTATGAGCTGTTTGGCGCCTTGGTCCCCCGTGATGTGCAGCAGGTGGGGAAACCATTTCCGATCGAACAGAACCGGATGCCCCGGCTTTCCGCTGTAGGCCGCCTGGATGATCGAGGCGGATGAACGCGCATAGGCATCGATCACCCGTTCGATGACAAACGGCTCGATCTCGGGCTGATCCGCCAAGAGAATGAGGGCGGCCGAGGCATCATGGGGCAGGTTTTCCACCCCTTTGACCAGAGACGTGCTCATTCCCAGATGAGCCCGTTCATTCCACACCACCCAAACTGGCAGATTCCACAGATGATGCTGCACCTCGGGCATCTCAGCGTTGGCAACCACCATCACCCCCGCGGATTGGACTTGCGCCGCTTTTTTGGCTACCTGCCGGACCAGGCTGCCGTCCCGGTACGGCAGCAGGATTTTGGGCAATCCCATCCGCCTGGAATATCCCGCAGCCAGAATGATGATCCACACCGCCGGAGAAGCCCTCACGTCAGACACTCTCCTTCATCGGCACGGATGAAAACAGGTCCCCTGTCCTTTCGTGAATCGGGCCCTTCCGCAGCCGAAGCGGCATGCCGCTCCGCCTGGTTCTTGCACAAATCATTTCCGAAAGAATGCTGAACGCGATTTCCTCCGGCGTTTCGGCCCCGATGTCCAACCCGACCGGCGAATGAAACGCTTTCATTTTGAGCGGATGCAAGCCGATCGCCTTTCGATTCGACTCGATCTTCTCCAGCAGCTTTTCTGTTCGGGCACGCGGCCCCAATATGCCCAGATACGCGATCGTGCGCGTGAGCATCTCCGCGAGAAACAATTGATCCTGCTCGAAGTGATGCGTCATGATCACCACGTTGGTCTCTTCGTCCACGTCCAGAGGAGGGACGGTCCCCATTGGCGCCACGATGATCTCATCCGCATCCGGAAATCTGTCCGTTGCGGCAAATGCGGGGCGGTGATCCACCACCGTCACATGCCACTGCAGCAGCTTCGCCCCCCGCACCAGCGGGATCGCATCCGGACCGGCACCGAAGATCACGAGCCGCGGCACTCTTCGAACCGTGTGGATAAAGCACTGGACCCGGATCGTTTCCCCGCCGCTTCCGGACTGGTCGATCCACGCCAGGCCCGAGCGGCCCGCTGCTCGATACTGTGCCGCCCGCTCGGCAATTTCTCCCCATCCGTGCAGCGCCCCGCCTTCCTCGCGATCATGCCCCAGCGCAACCAGGGTGCCCGGAGGCAGCGCGGCGGCATCGGATGATTGAATCACCGTCACCATCGAAAACGAGCGAGGTGAGGCTGCATGCAGTCTCATCACCTGGAGCAGTTGTTTTGCCTGAGCCGGATATGTGGCAGGATGAAACGGGGCAAGCCATATCGTCAGCGAGCCGTTGCAGCCGACGCCCAATCCCCACAGCAGGTCCCCGCTCCCCCGAAAATCGTACTGGAGGGTTCGCGGCACGCCGCTCTGCATCACCTCGCGCGCGTGCTCGTAGATGTCGCCTTCGACACATCCGCCGCTGACGGTTCCGATGATGCGCCCATCCTCCAGAATCAAGCACTGCGCCCCAACTCCGCGGTAGGTGGACCCTTGCGTGTCGATAATGGTCGCCAAAACGGCCGGCCTGCCGCTGCTCCAGCATTCCTCCAACCCTTTCAGCAGATCAAGCATTTGTTCACCTCCCCGAGAATGTGTGCAGGCAGCTTTGTTTCGAGTATAAAAGCAGTCCGGATGGTTTGGTTTCAAAATTTTCTTGAAACGAATTGTAGTATTTTGCTGTAACGTGACGGCCCGACAAGCAGCGCCATCCTGCACAAAAAACAAGGAAACCTCCATCCGCCGATCGGAGGTTTCCTGATGCATTCGCGCACGAAAAACGGCTATGCGCGGTGTGCAGAATGCTGCTGGCCATGGAGAAAAACCTGAAACTGGCTGCGGTATTCACTGGGCGTTTGGCCGACCATTCGTTTAAAGGTGGTGGAAAAATAGCCGGCACTGGAGAACCCGGTGTTGTTGGCGATCACATCGATCGGCAGGGAGGTCATTTTCAACAAGCTTTTTGACTTTTCGATGCGGTACTGCGTCAGGTATTCGACAAAGGTAATCCCCGTCTCCGCCTTGAAGAGCCGGCTGAAGTGAGACGGGCTCAAATAGACCAGGCTGGATACTTCCTGCAGAGTGATCGTCTGCTGAAAATTCAACTGGATGTAGCGAATGACGGTATCGATCGGATTGCCCAGGTCGGTTTCGAATGTGGCGGGGGCTGCCCCTTCTCCCATGAAATGTCGGGTCTCTCGGCAGAGCTCCGACAGCAGCAGGCGATCGAAAGCGGCCATCAGCTCATGTTTTGAAACCGGTTTCAACAAGTAGGAAGAAAAACCGGCGTTTATGCACTCCTGAACCAAATCAAACATTTTCAAATGGGACAGTACAATGATGGGGAGCTGCGGATACAGTCCCTTCGCCATTTTTCCCAACGAGACCCCATTCATGTCCGGCAGGGAAAGATCGAGGATCATGATGGTGGGCTGCATCTGTTTCAACAAGAGTCCGGCCCGGTGTGCCGTGTCCGCTTCATGGACGGCCAGATACTTGTATGGACTCTCTTCGATGACGCAACGAACGGCTTGGCGACTTTGTTCATCCGAGTCTACGAGGAAAAGCGCTGCCAAGCGAATCCCCCCAATCTTGAAACGGTTTGGTCATTGGTCAAGCACGTTGGAGATTTCTTTTTCTTCCCGTTCGATCTGCGCAAGTTTCCGGCGAAGCGTTTTCCCTGTGAGGCTTTCCGGTATCTCTGACACAAAGACGTATTCCCTCGGCCGTTTGTAGCTGGCCAGCCGGGGATGCTCCTTGCAGAACTGGTCCAGTTCCTGCGGGGTTACCTGGCTTCGGGGCACGATATAGGCAACGGGGATTTCCCCCCAGCGTTTGTCCTTCACGCCGACGACGGCCACCTGGGACACGTGCGGATGCTCCAGGAGAATCGTTTCAATTTCCTGCGGGTGAATATGCTCGCCTCCCGAGATGATCATTTCATCCACCCTGCCGATTACATACAAGTCCCCCTGCTCATCGATGTAACCGAGGTCGCCCGTGAAGTACCAGCCTTCCCGAATGGCCTTCCGGGTGGCATCCGGTCGGTTCCAGTATCCTTTAAACGCTTCCACCGAGTCGGTGTGGACGATGATTTCCCCGATCTCGCCGGGGGACACGGTATCGTCCGGATGGGACGAGCCGTCCTGATTGGGTACGATGACGCGGATCAGTTGATGAATGCCGGGTTTTCCCGCACAGCCCGGCTTTTGGAGAACTTCACTGCAGGTGGTGAAGGTATAGATTTCCGTGCTGCCGTAATGATTGACAAAGGTCTGCGGACGAAAGACCTCCTGGCACCGCTGAATCAGCTCCGCGGACATCGACGAACCGGCAAACCCGATGGTCCGCAGCGTGGAATAATCATAGCGGTCCACGTCCGGGTGATATGCCATGTCGTGATACATTTTCGGGATCATGTACAGGCTGTGGATCCCTTCCTCTTGAATCAGGCGCAGCGCTTCATGCGCATCGAAATCCGGAACCGTGACGTACGTGCCGTTGAGGACCAGCATCACCGAAAGCAGGGCGTGCAGCCCCATCGTATGATAGAGCGGCATGGCACCCAGCGTTTTATCAAACAGCAGGTAATTGTTTTGCAAAATATGGGCCATCGTGGAGGCGTATTCATTTTTATGCGTGCGCGGAACGCCTTTGGGGCGTCCCGTTGTTCCGGACGTGTACAGGATGACGGCCAGATCGTTGTCATCGATTGGAGGACGTTCACATGAACCCTTTCCCTGCTCCAGCAGTTCATGAAAGGTCAGATCGGCCCCTTCTGGTTCCAGCCCTATAAACAGCGGGCGGATATTGTACTTGTTTTTCAGGACGGAGGTGCGCACGAGGTCCTCAAAAATGATCATTTTGGCTTCCACGTCGTTGACGCAGTACTGGATATCCTTCGTGGACATTCTCAGATTGATCGGCGTGAAAACCGCCCCGATTTTTTGCAGGGCCCAGAAGGCGATGATCGTCTCCACGCGGTTTTTCATGAGCACGATCACCCGATCCCGCTTGCCCACCCCGAGCTTTTGCAGGGAAGAAGCCAATACACTGCTCTCGTGGTGCAGCTGTCCATACGTATACCGTTTCTGACCTTGGACGACGGCAATCTGGTTGGGATAGCGATTCGCCGAAAATTCAAAGAGCGACCCCAGGTTCATGTTCATCAGCTCCTTCCTCCCCTTGACGTGATCACGCCTCGATTTGTTGCAGGTCGCTGCGATACTGGATGCCTCTGTCCTTGTAAATCTGCGCGGAGATGACGATTTTTTCGATCTCTTCCGGCGTGAGGTCGCGGATGACTTTGCCCGGACTGCCGAGAATCAGGACGCCGGGCGGATAGGTTTTGCCGGCGGGAATCACGGTTCCGCTGCCGATGATTGTATGCTCGCCGATGACCGCGCCGTCCATGATGATGCTCCCCATTCCGACAATCACCCGATCGGCGATCGTACAGCCGTGAACAATCGCGGAATGCCCGATCGTCACATCGCTGCCGATGACGGTCGGATACCGGGAGTCAACGTGGATCACCGTTCCGTCCTGCACATTGCTGCCTCGTCCAATCCGGATCCCCTGCGTATCCCCGCGCAGCACGGCATTGAACCAGACGCTGGCATACTCGTCGATCGCAACGTCGCCGATGATGTTTGCCCCGGGGGCAATATACGCGGTTGGAGAAACGGTTGGCTTTTTGTCGGCAAGGATGTACTTCATCTCGTTTTCCCTCCTGATCCATGAACATGCATGCCTTTTCTCTATAAAGTAAAGGAATTTTCAAAATCTTGAAAGCGACGTCGGCAAGAAGAGCAAATTTTTAAAAAGAAAGAGTAAAAATGTGAAAATGAACCCGAACAATACGGACTATCATGAGTAACAGGAACCTATTGCCAAGGGAGTCATGAACATGTCCAAACCGATCAGACCGTTCAGCAAACAATCGTGGAAGCAGTTGATCGAAGTGTCCCGTTTTCAGCGGCCTGCAACCGCATGGATCAGGGCTGGACAGCTCCTGAACGTATATACCGGGGAAGTGTGCGAAGGCCATATTGCGATCAGTCAGGACCGAATTGCCTACGTGGGCGGAAAAGAACCCCTGACCGACGAACAGACCGTGGTCATCGACGCGGCGGATCTCACGGTCGTGCCGGGCTACATCGAGCCCCACACCCATCCCTTCCAACTGTACAACCCGCTGACCCTGGCCGAATTTGCCCTCTCCCGCGGAACAACCACGCTGATTCACGACAATTTGAATTTCTTCCAAAAGCTTGAGCCGGACCAGCTCGACAGATTGTTTGCGGTCATGTACCGCATGCCGGTCAAAAATTTCTGGTGGGCCCGCCTCGACCCGCAAACCACCGATGACAGCCTAAAACGTGCGTTTACCCCGGAGCGTGTCAAGCGCATGCTGCAGCATCCGCTCGTTCTGCAGGCGGGAGAGCTCACGGCCTGGAGGGAGCTGCTCGATGGCGCGGAAGACATCGAAGAGCTGATGTATCTGGTGCGCATGGAAGGAAAACCGATTGAGACCCATAATCCGGGGGCCTCGGCGGAGACCTTGAATGCGGTGACCGCCGCTGGCGTCACCTGCTGCCATGAAAGCATCACCGCCGAGGAGGTGCTTCGCCGTTTGCGGCTTGGCCTCTATGCAGCGCTGCGGCATTCGTCGATCCGACCCGATCTGCCGGACTTGGTCAGGGGGCTGCTTCCGGAAAAGAACCTGTCCTGGAGCCGCTTCATGCTGACAACGGACGGTTCGGCGCCGTTCTTTTTTGCGCACGGCTTCACCGATTATCTCATCCGGCTGGCGATCGAAAACGGGGTGCCGCCCGTCGACGCGTATCGGATGGCCACGCTGAATCCCGCGGTCTATTACGGATTGGATCAGGAGCTGGGAGGCATCGCGCCGGGCCGGCTTGCGGACATCCTCTTCCTGGAGGATCTTGCCTATCCCACCCCGGTCAAAGTCATGGCGGAAGGCAAAATGGCGTTGGAACAGGGCAGGGTGATCGCCCCGCTTCCCGAGATCGACTGGGCGCAGTTCGGAATCGGAAAAATTCCTGCCCCTACCTGGAAAGCGGAGCCGGAATGGTTTCGCGTGGCAAGCACCGGAGGGAAGTTTCCCGTTGCGGACATGATCAACGCGGCGATTCTCTCGCATCGAAACGAATCCCTTCCCGAAAGGAACGGCGCGATTGTACTGACCGCGCACGACGATTATCTCTATGCCGCGCTGCTGGACCGCCAGGGGAAATGGATCTGCACCGGCATCGTGAAAGGCTTCGGGAACATACATGCCTTGGCCAGCACCTACACACTGTCGCAGGATATCATCGTCCTCGGCAAGGATGCCGTGCAGATGGCCCAGGCGGTCAATCGGATCATGGAAAACGGCGGCGGCATCTGCCTCATGGAAAACGGCCAGCCGCTGTTCGAGCTCTCTCTGCCTCTGATGGGCGGGATGAGTCTGGAGAACATGGATGTCCTCATTGCCCGGACCAGCACGCTGGTTCACCTGCTGCGAGAGCGCGGGCACCGGCATGAGGACCCGATCTATTCCCTGCTGTTTTTCTCCGCCACGCATTTGCCCTCGATCCGTTTTACCCGAAAGGGGCTGTTGTCGGTCAAGACGGGTACCATTTTGATCCGCTCCCGGGAGCTGGGCGGGTAGGTACGGGATACTTTCTCCAAAAAGCGGTTGCTCACCCGGCTCGCAAACAAGACAAAAACCCTTCCGATGCTGGAAGGGTTTTTGTCATTCGTTGTCTGCGGGAAAAGTTGTCACGTACGCACACGACTATTTCCTGGGTTCTACGTAAATATCAAAGTTCATCCAGACCTCTTCCAATTCCAGAAGTACATCCTTGGCCTGCTCGGCGGACGCCTGGGTCATCGCCCGCAGCAGGGCGGTGACGACCGAAAGCGGCGCCACCAGGGAATCCATATGCGACGCAATGCCTGTCGGTGTATAGAGGACCTCGTCGGCATGACGAACCAGCGGCGAAGAGGGATAATCGGTAATGGCTGCGACTTGAACCCCTTTCTTCTTCCCGTAGGCCAGACAATCGACCGTAAAGCGGGAGTATCGCGCAAACCCGATACCCACGATCACATCGTCGGAGCCGAATCGGTGCAAATGATCGACCGTGCGCGGCTCTCCGGTAAACAAGACGGCCTCCTTGTTCAGGAAACGCAGGTAAAACTCGAAGAAGAGCCCGATGGATAGCGTGCTTCGCGAGCAAACGATCCCGATGCGTTGAGCCGTGACGAGACGTTTTACGATCCTCGCGAACGCCTCCAAATCGATCCGTTCCATCATCAGCGTAAGGTTTTGGACATCCTCTTCGAAATATTGCAGGACCGTTCGCTGCTCGGCGCTTTCAATCACGCGCGAGAGCTGGAACCGCTCGCCGGTGGTCAGCTTTGATCGGACCAGTTCCTGCAGTTCGCGCGAGAGCGCCGGATAGCCCGAACAGCCGATAAACGTGGCAAAGCGGGTAACCGTCGACTCGCTGACATTCGCCTTTCTGGACATCTCGGCGACGTTGTAAAAGGCAGCCGACTCGGGGTCCCGCAAAATCACGTCCGCAATTCGCTGCTGCGAAGGACTCATCTGTGCGTACAACTGTGACACCTTCTGGAGAATGGAAGGTCCGTGTTCCATCGTGATCACCTCAAAACGTTGTCCCGTACATCCAATACCGTTAAGTATACGAAAGGAAAGAGGCGGCGACAACGTCGAGGGAGAAGACTATACGGTCACAAATTGGCCCAGAGCGGCAAAACTTTTTTCAAACGCGTCCAGCGTCGCCTGAATTTCTGCCGGTCCGTGCGCGTCTGACATCGAAAAGCGATTGAGCGGTTTCGAATAGACGCCGTGATCCATCAGCAGATAGTCGAGCGCAAGGCGAAGCTCGTGGCGGTTGGCCCCCAGATCACGATAATTCCGCACCTCTGCCTCGGTAGCCAGGACGTTGAAGATGGTACCGACTCCCACGGTGTTTACGGGGATGCGGTACTGCCGGGCAAGCTCGTGAATGCCGTCGCGCAATTGATGTGTGCGCTGCACCAGCGATTCAAAGCGGCCCGGCTCCTTCAAATACCGAATGGTAGCCAGACCCGCCGCAAGCGAGATGGGATTCCCGTTGAAGGTGCCGCTGTGAAAGACGACTTCATGGCGATTGCTGGAGCGCAGAGGCGAACACATTTCGAGAAGGCGGCGTTTTCCCCCTACGACGCCGATCGGGAACCCTCCTCCCACCACTTTTCCCAAAGCGGTCAAATCGGGCTGGACGCCATAGTAGTCCTGGGCGCCCCCCAACGAAACACGAAAGCCTGTTTTGACTTCATCAAAGATGAGGATGATTCCGAGCCGGTCGGTCAGTTCCCGCAAATTCGCCATAAACTGGCGGTCGGCCGGGATGTATCCGGACTGCATCGGCTCCACGATGACAGCCGCAATCTGATCCTTCTTCTCCGTCACAATCTTTTCGCAAGCGTCCCAATCGTTGAACGGAAGTACGACGGTATGCCGGAGATAGTAATCCGGTGTCCCCAGGGATTCCGGTACGGACGCCGGCGACGATTGATCTCCTACGCGGTCAATGGTTGGATTTACGCTGACCAGCACATGATCATGCGCCCCGTGATAATGGCCCTCAAATTTGGCGATATGCGTTTTCCCCGTGTAGGCCATCGCCAGACGCAGGGCAAACAGCGTCGCCTCCAAACCGGAATTGGTAAACCGCACTTCCTCGAAGCTGGGATACAGGCCCGCCAGTTCTTGCGCCATCTCCAGTTCCATCGGATGAGTCGCTCCAAAACTGCTGGTCCCCTGCTGTTCCCATACCTGTTGAATCGCTTTCCGCACGACCGGATGGCCATGTCCCAAAAGCAAAGCGCCATAGGAGAGCAGGTAGTCTACGTACCCATGTCCATCCAGGTCATACAGCCAAGCATTCTGTGCCTTCTCAAAGGTAATGGGAAAGGGTTGATAGTAGCGAAGATTTCCGTTCACTCCGCCTGCAATCAGCGTATGGGCCTGCTCAAAAAACGCGGCCGATTTCGGGCGTTTTTCGCGGTAGTGCTGCTGTAAGGAAGAAAGGTTCAAGGTGAATCCCTCCACGTCTATGATGAAATAATTATTGCACCACTAAAAGATATAAGCAATAATAATTTCATATGATAGTAAAATTAAGAAAAGGGGGAATTGTATGAAAACGAGATCGGCTTTTTACATTCTCGGGGCCACCGTGCTGGGCGCGCTGTTCGGGCATGTCTTCCCGGAAGCGGGGACAGCCATAAAACCGCTGGGCGATGCGTTCATTCGCCTGATCAAGATGGTCGTGATCCCCGTGATCGTGACGACCCTGCTGGTTGGGATCACGGGCATTGGCGATATCAAACGCATGGGGCGCGTGGGCCTGAAAACGATCATTTGGTTTGAAGTGATTACGACGCTCATCCTGTTCATCGGATTGGCCGTCGGCAACCTCGTACAGCCCGGAAAGGGAATCGACCTGAGCCAGCTACCCAAAGCCGATATTACCGCGATTGCCTCGAATACCTCGAAAGTACTGGACGCGAAAACCCTTCTCCTGAACATCATTCCGACCAACATTGTCGATGTGCTTGCGAAAAGCGATCTTTTGGCCGTCATCTTTTTCTGCATCATGTTCGGCACCGCACTGGTCGGTCTCGGAAACGAAGCGAAGCCCTTCCTGTCCATCATGGAAATCGCATCGAAAGCGTCGTTTCGTCTCGTCAATCTGGTGATGAAGGTTGCCCCGATCGGCGTGTTTGCGCTCATGTCGGCTACCATTGGCACGTATGGAATCGCGCTGCTGTTCCCGCTCCTTAAACTCATCGGGACTGCCTATCTGGGGCTGGCTGTCCTCGTGTTCGGCCTCTTTCCGCTGGTCGCTGTGTTCCTTTCCATCCGCATCACTGACGTGTACAGGATGATTTGGGACCTGATGGTGATTGGCGCTTCCACCGGGAGTACCGAGACGGTCGTGCCTCAACTGATGCAGCGTCTGGAAAAATTCGGCGTCCCCACATACATCACTTCGTTTGTCATTCCGGCGGGCATGCCGTTAAATTCGGACGGCACCACGCTTTACCTGACCATTGCCGGCTTGTTTATCGCCCAAGCGTTTGGCATTGACATGAGCCTGCAGCAGCAGCTCATGATGGTGCTGTTTTTCGTTGTCACCAGCAAAGGGGTGGCCGCGGTCCCGTCGTCTTCCATGGTGATTCTGCTGGCCACCGCTACCGCCGTCGGTTTGCCTGCTGAAGGCGTAGCCCTCATTCTCGGGATTGACCGGGTCATCGACATGGCACGTACCGCGGTGAATGTGATGGGACATGTCTTTTCATGCGTAGCCGTGGCGAGATGGGAAGGCGTCTTTCAAAAGGGGCCTGTCGTCCTTGACGGGATGGCGGCTTCTTCCGAACGCGGAAGTCTTTCCTCGTGATTCATCAAGAGAGAGCGGGCACCGGTCATTCATCCGGAACCCCTGCAAAGCGGATCGAACTGGAAAGGCATGTACGGTATGGACATGAAAAAGGAAAAACCAGGTCACTGCTCTCAAGTGACCTGGTTTTGGGGAGGGTTACTCATGCAGGTGAAACGGTATCGTTGACACAACCACGTCTTTCCGATAGATCAGCGCGGCTTTCAGCAGGAATGCCGTTTGGTTGTGCAATAACGCATGCCACCATTTGCGGACGATGAACTGCGGGACGAGCACGGTAATAAACGCATCCCCTTCTTTTTCCTTCTCCAGGGTATCGATGTACTTCAAGAGCGGCGCAATCACGGTTCGGTAAGGCGAACGCAAAATAATCAACGGAACGTTCGGATTCCATTTTTCCCATTTTTCCCGCATTTGTCCCGCATGTTCATCATCAAAATCGACGGTGACCGCTACGATGTCATCCGAAATCCCCTTGGCATGGACAATCTGACGGTAGGAGAGCGTCACGACCGTCAGCAATACCAGAATCACGATGGCGATCGGGAGGGAATAAGCAAACGCGCCGAATCCAATCAGGGCCAGCACGAGCAAAATCTCTTCCGTAGCGTACGCGACCGATGAGAGCGCATCGGATGAAAAGATCGCCAGCGCTTTCCATTTCGGCAATTTTTCGTGAGCGATTTGCCTTGTTCGCAATGGTGACCCAATGAAGAAACGCTTCAACTGACCAATTGTCATTCGTGTCTGACCTTCCTTCGGGTTGGATTTACCTGGAAAACGAGAAAAAAGGCCACAAAGGTTGTATTACCCTTGCAGCCGCAGCCTCGACATCACAAGTGCATCCCCCTTTCCACAACGCTTACGAGGTTAGCTGACGGATTCGGGCAGTGGAATTAGCCCTACGCATGTTCTGCGATTCACCCCAAAAAGTGGTTCCCCCGCTCTTTCGATTCAGCGTGTCACGATATGAAATTCTCCCTCCAAACATAATCCCGTCTCCCCCAACGTGCAACGGGTACGCCGCTCAATGAAAGCGCATACAAACCTGTCTATGTTTTTCTTTCGAATGAAATCGAATGCGCACGCAATAACTCGTGATGGCGGATGGGATGAGCACACGAGGTTCTTTCCCAGGAATACGCAGCAGGATAAAATAGAAATGGCAAACGCACCGCAGCCAGGCGCTGACGGAGTTTTCCCCGCTATGACCAGGGGGCCTCTTCCAAACATTCCGGCCGGTCGTTTTTCGGATTCCCGACCATCGCCGATACGGGATATGCCTTCATCGCCTGGGGATCGTACGGTACGAGCAGCGACTGCAGCCATTCCGCATCGAACCTGTCCCGGTCGAGCCACGCGCTCTCATGTTCCGGACGCAGTATCACCGGCATCCGGTCGTGGATGTCTGCGACGACCTCGTTGGGCCGGGTGGTAATGATCGTGCAGGTGTGAAGCTTGTGGCCGTCAGGCGCCGTCCAGGTGTCAAACAGGCCGGCGAAGGCAAAGGGTTCTCCGTCCCGCATGGTGATGCGCATCGGCTGTTTCCCCCGGTCCATCTGCTTCCACTCGTAGAAGCCGTCGGCCGGGATCATGCAGCGCTTGCGTTCAAACAGCCGCCGAAAAGCCGGTTTCTCCCGCAGCGTTTCGGCGCGGGCGTTGATCATCTTGGAGCCGATCTTCTGGTCCCGCGCCCACGACGGAACCAGTCCCCAGCGCAGTTGGCCGATTCTGCGGCGACCGCCGTCGGCAAGTATGGCCGGGATGGGCTGGCCGGGCGCAATGTTGTACCGCGGCTTCCATTCAAACGGGATGTCCTGCAGGTGAAATCGGCTCATCAGTTTTTCCGGGGCGGTGACCAGCGCGAAACGGCCGCACATGGGCAATCTCCCTCCTGCCACCAGCTTTCCCGGGCTCAAGGAAAAACATCCCCGTCCAAGCGAGGGAGGGTGTGGTCCCCTGACATTGGCGGGATCATGCAGCCAGCCCGCTTTCGAAATGTGGGATACTGTAAGCGATACACGAAAGAAGAATCTGGAGGATATCATGGAACTTTTGGACGTATTGAAAGCCTTGTCCAATGAAACGAGGCTGCAGATCATACAGTGGTTAAAACAACCGGACGTTCACTTTCCCAAACCGCTTCACGGAGACATTCACGAAGACGGGGTTTGCGTGAGCGACATTCAAAAAAAGGTGGGATTGTCCCAATCCACCGTGTCCCTGTATCTGTCCATGCTGCAAAAAGCGGGATTGATAAAAGCAAAACGGATTGGGCAATTTACGTATTACAAGCGAGATGAGGAAAACATCAAAAAAGTGATGGAACGGTTATCAAGGGATCTGTAAGGGGACGGATTTTTACACATTTACACTTTTGGGCTTGTAGGTTCCCTGCCCTTTCTTTTATTATTATATCGATAATTATAGATATATAGATATGGAGGAGTCATCATGAACCGGTTTGACAACCACAAGGGTTACACGCGCATGTATCAGGAAAACAAACTGACGCTGGGGCTGTTCTTCCCGCTGGAATCATACCAAGGCAGCGTTCCGGAGATGGACATGGACAAGCAGCTGAAACTGGCCAAACGAGCGGAAGAGCTGAATTTTGCCGCATTGTGGGTCCGGGATGTTCCGCTGCATGACCCCCATTTCGGCGATGCGGGCCAAATGTATGATCCCTGGGTCTATCTGGGATATATTGCCGCCCATACCAAGGAGATCGCGCTGGGTACGGCAAGTATTATTCTCACGCTGCGTCACCCGCTGCATGTCGCGAAAGCAGCGGCATCCGTCGACAAACTGTCCGGCGAGCGCCTGATTCTCGGGGTGGCGACCGGGGACCGTCCGATCGAATTCCCGGCCTTCTCCGTCGATCCGGAAAACCGGAGTCCGTTCTTTCAGGAATCCCTGCTGGTCATGAAAAAAGTGTGGGCGGAGAGTTTCCCTGCGATCAAATCGCCGCGGGTGGACATGTGGAACGGGGACCTCTTGCCCAAGCCGCGACTCGGGGACATTCCGGTGCTGGTTACCGGCCACAGCTCCCAGTCCGTCGAATGGATCGCCCAAAACAGTGACGGCTGGCTGTACTATCCCCGAAACCTGAAATTCCAGTCGGAACTGATCAACAATTGGCGTTCGCTGACGGACGGGTTCAAGCCATTCAGCCAGTCCCTCTATGTCGATTTGACCGACGACCCGAATCATCCGCCGATCCCCATTCACTTGGGCTTTCGCATCGGGCGCAATCCCCTCATCGGGTTCATCGAAAGTCTGAAAAATGCGGGCGTCAATCACGTGATCATCAACCTGAAATACGGCCAGCGTCCGTTTGAAGAAGTGCTGGAAGAACTGGGCGAAGAAGTGGTTCCGCACTTTCCCGCACTGACCAGCAAACCGGAAAGCGTATCGTGAACAGGCAAGAATCCGGCTGCCACGTGAGCGGCCGGTTTTCACAAAATCTGGTGGGGAGTGGTTGGGAATGAAGGTGCTGACGATCGTCTCGCATCCCAGAAAAGAATCGCTTACGTTTTCCGTCGCCGAGCGTTTTGTTCAGGGACTGGCCGATGCCGGACATGAAGTGGAAGTGGCGGACTTGTACGGGGAGGAGTTTCATCCGCTCGTCCTGGAAAAAGACGAACCGGATTGGGAGAACCCCCGCAAGAGCTATTCTTCACGTGTTCAAGCCGAAATGGCAAGGCTGAAGCGAAACGATGGACTGGCGTTCATCTTTCCGTTATGGTGGTACTCCTTGCCGGCCATCACAAAAGGGTATATCGATCGCACGTGGAACTACGGCTTTGCTTACGGCGGATCGCGTCTTCCGCACAAAAAAGTCCTGTGGATTCCGCTTGTCGGAGAGACAGAGGAAAGTTTGAAAAAACGGCAATTTGACGCCATGATCTCCCACTATCTGAATGTCGGCCTGGCTGGGTATACGGGTATTTCCCAATCGGAAGTGGCATTCCTGTACAACACGCTGGCGGAAGATATGGACAGCGAGGAGGAAATCAAGCAGCATTACGACAGCCTGCTAAAGCGGGCGTACGAGTTGGGGTATACCTACAGCGATTCGGTCACGCAAACCTGACAGGCTGACGCGACAGCGCGATACGCTCCATCAGACAGATTCTGGGAAAGCATACGGGGATCGGGGAACCGAACGGCCGAAAAGGAGGAACGCGAAACGATGGCTTACCGTGTGTACGCAATGGATTTTTCCTTCTACAATTCCATGGGGATATACAGCTTCGAGGCACGCTGCGAGATGCTGAAAGAGATCGGGTATGACGCCATGCACATGTCCATCTGGCACGGAGAGCGGTGGCGGGACGCGGCGAAACTGAGCAGCGTCAAGCAGAAATACGGTCTGGACGTCGCAGGTGTGTACGTCGTATTGGATCTTTCGCTGGGCGAGAACCATCCGCGAAATGCGGGCATCCTGACGCTGCTGGAGACGATCGAAGGCTGCTCGACTGTCGAGCTGGCAATTCAATCCGTCGGAAATCATATACGCCCCTCGGACCCGGCGGGTGACGACATCGCGGTGAAGTGGCTGGAAAAGGCGCTCGAAATTTGCGAGCGGCGAAACATCAACCTGCTGCTGTACACCCACCTCTCCTTCTGGATCGAGCGGCACGAAGATGCGGTCCGGCTGTGCCGGCGAATCAATCATCCCAATCTGGGAATCGTCTTCTGTGGCTACCACTGGTACGCTGTCGACGGGACAAACCTGTCGGCTACGCTGGAAGCAGTAAAGCCGTACCTCAAGCAGGTGAACATGTCCGGCAGCCGTCGGAATCCGCACGGTTTCGGAAACGTCGCGACGATCGAGCCGCTGGACGAAGGCGAATTGGACAATTTCGCGCTGCTGGGGCAGTTGAAAAAGATCGGCTTCGATGGGATGATTGGCTTCCAGGGCTGGAGCGAGGGCGGCGACGCCTACAGCAAGCTGAGCCGCTCGCTCCGTGCATTCCGTGACATGGAACGCCGGTTGGAGGCACATCCGCACTGGGCCGAATTGCGATTGCTTCCGTAAAACAAACCTGACCCTCCCGCCGCTCTGCGGCGTTCGCCATCTGTCGCCGTTGGCACGCGGCACCTGCCGCCCGCCGACGGCGATCTTTTCTTGCCACGACTCCGAAGAACCTCATGCCTTTTCTCCACATAGGATAAAGTGGGCAGTAGACAACTACCTTTGTGGAGGGTATCATGCATCCATTCACACACCACGAACACTATGTACCTGTCGCGTCGTCTGATTCGTCCCGCCGCGTACCGACTCGCGCCTTTGCACACATACAAGGCGGTCCCCTTGCCCCCCATCTCAGGGGGGTGGTGATGTTTGTCGACGTCCCCTACGGAACCGAGGTCTTCGTGGAAGTCGCCGGACTCCCCCCCTATCAGCCCGCTGCGGCGCAACGGCAGCCAATCGGTCCTCACGGGTTCCACATTCACGAACACGGGAGCTGTGCTGTCGGAAACCCGAACAACCCGTTTCAGGCTGCCGGCGAACACTGGAATCCGACCCACCAGCCGCACGGAAATCACGCGGGGGATTTTCCTGTCCTGTTCTCCAACAACGGGTACGCTCGCATGAACTTTTTTACGAACCGGTTTCGTGCCTCCGACGTCATCGGGAAAACCATCATCATTCATCAAAACCCCGACGACTATCGCACCCAACCAGCCGGCAATTCAGGAAACCGCCTGGCATGCGGCGTGATTCAGGCGGGATAGGCCCGCCCTGACGCGAAAAAACGGGAACGCGCCAAAAAACCGCCTCTGCCCGAACAAGAGACGGTTCATTCCAAAAAAAAAAGCTCCGACCATCAACAGATGATCGGAGGAGTAGTACGTGAATGACTTCATTATACGTACGGAGGGCAGCGCCTGCCTTAGTTTGTTGATGGCAACGGAGGCAGGCCTATCCAATTGACGTCAGTGTACTGCTCAGTTTTGAACGGTAGGCGGCCGCCTTTTCCGTGATCACATCCCAATTACCTGTCTTCAGGGCTTCTTTGGTTAAATCGCTGCCGATTCCGTCGCGGTTAACCACCCCGAGATAATGCCGCAATGATAACGGCCGGGGTCAGTGACAGAAATCCATGCAGCAGGATGCCGGGCACCTCGCTGCGAGGCACGGGATCCCCTTTCTCATAGCCCCGCTTTCTGGCGATCAAGTACCCCGTCAGCAGCAAGGACACCAGCAGGATCAGCCCGGGAATGACACCTGCCATAAACAGGCTGGCGATGGAAATCCCCCCTGCCGCCAGCGAATACAGCACAAGGTTGTGACTGGGGGAACGACCACCCCTTGGATCGCGGAAGAGATGGTCACACCGACGGCAAAATCAGCATCATACCCTCTCTTTTTCATCATGGGGATCATCACCGAGCCGACGGAGGACACGTCCGCTACCGCCGAACCGGATATGTTGCCGAAAAACATGCAGGCTACGCTGTTTACCATCGCAAGGCCGCCGCGTATTCGTCCCGCAAACAGATGGGCCAGATTGACCAGACGCAGGGCCAATCCTCCTTCACTCATGATTTGTCCCGTGAGGATGAAGGATGTTTTCCCGAAACCCCAGGGCAATGCCCATAAACGCCAACCATCCAAGCAGCAGCAGCGTGACTTCTTCCGACCAGAAAAAGACGAAATTAAACAGCTTTCTGGTGAACACTTGCATGGTCACGATTACCACCAATGAGAGCAGAGCCAACAGGCCAGCGTTTTCAAAGATGGAATCAATCAACAGACCGATTTTTTTCAGGTATCTCACAGCACCCCCCGTTTCCGGCAAGCGTTTTCATGTACAATCTTACGAATATTCGATAGGCATGTGTAGCCGAACGATTTTAGGATTATTTGTGATTTTTTTGGTGATGAACGCCAAGGGGAGCGGCACAGCAAAAAGGGACAGCGTTTAACCGCTGTCCCTTGGTGTGTGATGTGGCATTGTCGCATCGCATGCCCCCTATGATTCGAGGGCGCCTTCTTTTTGTTTCAGATGTTTCTTCCCTTGCAACGTTAGACGCAGCATCCCTGCGGTACATACACAAAACGAAATGATGAGCAGGGCGCGTAAATCTCCCCAAATTTGTTCCCAACCGTTCCCCTTGATCATCACCTCCGTCAGCCCGTGTAAAAAATACGTGAGCGGCAGGAGGTGTCCGATATAGGAGAAAATGCCGGGCATCGCCATGAACGGCCATACATAGCCGGCCACAATAAATGACGGACCGGTTACCTGAAAGGTTTTCTTCGATGCATCAATCGTATTGTGCGCCGATATGGAGAGGAGAAACCCGATCGTCATGAGACAGAACACGAACAGGGCGATCAGCGTGAACAGCGGCCCCAATTGTCCCATAAACGGCACGTGAAAAACATTCGTCAAGATTCCCAACGTCATATAAATGACGACATTACCGATAATGAAGTAGGGAAGCGCCTTGGCGAAAAACACTTTCCACGGAGCCTTCCAATGAATCAAAAATTCTGTTGCCCGTACATGTCAACGGAGCCGTATGAGCGGCTCCGTTTTTGCCGGTTGAGTTTGGTCCATTCTCTCTCATTGTGAGCTTGTCCAGCGGTAATGCTTGTGTCCGAGAGGCGTTCCGAAAGCGTTAGAAACGCATAAGGACGTGTCTGGACTGATCGTTTACAGCGACCAGGCTTGCCCGTACACGTCCCAAGCTTCCCATGACATTCCGCTGAAGGTTGGCCCCCGTAACAGCATGTCCCGTCGAGGCAAATGTCCTGCCAACGCCTCAATGGAGAGCTTCTTCTCCCATCTGAAGGCGGAATCTCCGCTGCCCTGTTTCGGTTAATGCCCCGGATCGACTACATTCGGTTGTACTTCCGCTGCCGCGATACTTCCATTTGCCGGGAGAACACTCACCGCTGCAAGAAAGGCCAATGAGAGCAGCATCATTGCGATTGTCTTTTTCACCCTAACACCTCCTGTTTTTTACATTTACTGACGATTTCATTATACACTTTTTGGATCATTTCTATATATTGTAAATTTATTGATTTGGAAAAAAAGGATAAAATATCATTCAAGCATGTCATGATTTCTTCCAGAGCGTTGACCGTTCCGTATGCTTGTAAACTGATCGCGTAACTTTTCATTCCTTCATCAACGAGACCGATGCTCGTTTGAAATTTCGCTTTCTGTTGATAATACCTTCCAATCGATACATGTTTATAGGGCGTTTGCAAATTCGTGGGCAGGATCTCCTCCTCTCTTTTCAACAGTTCCGCAATGGAGTCCATCTCCCCTGTCTGGAAAAAGACTTCCATCAGTTCATTTGCCGCATGAATCTTGATGTCCCGGCTCCCTTCGTCCAGACAGTTTCTAAGGATCGGAATCGCTGCGTTAAAATCTTTCTTTTTTGCTTTAACGATGCCGCGCGTTGTTTTAGCTGCGTCGGGAACAAAGCCATAATCGAACGATTCAAACACATCCAGATGTCGTTCCACAGCATCGAAATTCTCCAAGAAATAATAGGAGTTAATCATCGCCAGATACGCTTTGGCTGTAAGTTCAGTGTCAGCCGTTTCCAACGCAAGGCCCGCTTTACAGAATTGGATACACTGCTGATATTTTTTGGTGTTGTGGGCATGGAGTGCCATTCTGTAATAGAAGAGAATCTGTTCTTCCTGCGTTAAAAAGTCAACGTAATGAATGATCTCCTCACCCATTCGGAAGGATTCTTCCAGGCGCTTCAAGTCAAGCCGTTCAATCAGATATGCCTGCAGCAAGCCCTTTGCGATGTACGGCGGCACCCCGCGTTCCCGCGAGTATTTCACGATCAAATGGTACAGGGTCAGCTTGACTTCGGCATTCGTGACAGTGCCGGCAAAGTGGTACAGTCGTTCCAACAAGGTATAGGTTTCCTCGCGCGGGGATTCGAGAAACGTTAACGCGACACGTGAAACCACCCGCATGTCAGCCAGTTTAATCGCTTCCAGCAGCAATTCCAACAACGCGTCCGGCCGCTGTTCCAGGTCCACGTAGTGCTCCACGATTTGTTGAGGAGGGATTTTCAGTACACCGGCAATGGCTTTGAGCGTCTTCCATTCAGGGCGTTTGGTATCGCCGTTTTCGATCTTGGAGATGACGGTCTTATGAATGCCCGAAACATTTGCCAGTTGTGTGATGCTTAGGCTGGCTTGTCCCCTGTATTTCCTAATGAGTTCACCGATGGTCGTGTATAGAAGTGCGCTCCCATTCCCTCCCATGGCACCCACCCTCCTCTTATTCACTTTTTTCCTTCTTTTTCCTTCTCCTGTCTATAGCACCTCTCTTTATTTTTTTGAATGGTTGTACATTTCTCGACAAAAAGCCATTGGTTCGCTGCAACTGCGTTTGTGTAACGGCCAGTGACGGTAACGCGATCAACGAGAACACAAGACAAGGATCGACAGGACTCGCCGGGAAAGGACAGTCGTTTGTCATGCTGTTGCACAGAAGCAGCTTTCGTCGTTTTCACGCAACCGTATGGTATTTTTCAAGAAAGAGTGAAAAGCTGGGGGGCGATGATGAATGACGGCACGTAAGCGAGTAAGCGACGAAGAGCTTTCACAAATCATTGCAACCCTTCAAAAGCGGCTCTGCGAGCTTGTCAAACAAAAAGGAGTGCTGACGGATGGCGCGGTGGTGCAGGTCAGCCAGGAACTCGACCAGTACATCGTGGAAAGTCAGCGAAGAAAACGAAAATCGTGAGGAAGGAGATTTACCCTCCACGCAGCGATTCGTCTCGGACAGGCACCTAACACCGTGGTGGATGTACCCCCGTTTCCACCCATAGAATAATCAAGCATATAATTCTTATGTATATTGTATCATTGATTGGGGAAACCGGGAAGCGGAACTGCGTTTTCGCCCCCGTTCAGACCAAGGTGGAAGTCGCGCTTTTCACAACCCAGTACAGGATGGCATAGTTAAGCGCAGCCAGTATGATCCATATAAAAATTTCCAAGTTGCCTCCTCCTCTTTCCTGATTTTTCCATGAACGTGTTTCTCCCATATCTTCTCGCAGGAATACAGGGTTTCCTTCTCCGGCACAAAGTCCCCTCCCTTGAGAGCTTGAGAGAAAAAATCCCCCAACGCCAGGCGAGGGGGAAAACCAAAGGTTATGAAAAATTATTAGTTATACGGTAATAAAAATGAGAGTATCCATCAACAAGTAGATTGTGGAAGATCCAATCGCTTCAGCCGAGACTGGCCGGCGCGCCCATACAGCATGGGGGTCGCAACGATTTGACCTGCCGGATGTTCTTCCGCTTTTCCGGGATGAAGGTTTGACCGGCGCAGCCTGGATCAACGGTCAGGATTGTTATACGCCGGCCAAACGTGGAACAACAGGAAATCCTTTACATTCCCACGCCCAAAGTATATAATCCCTATAAAATTACTTTGTTTTGAGGGGTGAGATCTTGGCACAGTCTTCGACATTGTTGAAGGTTTCTGCGTCAGGCAAATGGGAATCGGGCGTAAAGACGACGAATTTCGTACGGAATTTTCCCTCTTTTCAGACGGATGAGCCCGTCGAATTAGGCGGAACAGACGCAGGGCCCAATCCCTTGGAGTTTGTCGCGGCCGCACTGAATGGATGCAACGGCGTAATGATTCCCCTTGTCGCGAACGAACTGAACTTCTCGTTTTCGGCCATCGACTTTGAAACGTCGGGGATTATTGACATTCGGGGGTTGCTGGGTGAAGAAGGGGTATCTCCCCATTTTCAAAAGGTTCGCTTCCACGTGAACATCCAAACGGACGAAAGGGAAGAACGGGTGCATGAACTTCAAAAAGAGGTAGAGCGCAGGTGCCCCGTTTTTAATCTGTTGGCTGACGCTGGTGTGCAGCTCGAGGTCAAGTGGAACAAAGTCAATCGGTAAAGAAAAAGGAACCCGACTCGCTTCAAAGCAGTCGGGTTCTTTCCATGTTTGCTTGTTGCAGGGTTTATGGTAACAGGATTTTGTGAATACTTTTGAACAGACCGGTAAATTTGCAACCGTTGATAAATTATTTCCGCTCATCGATCATTCAATGAGAACACACGTTTCGTTATCGTACTGTTCGTTCCTGTACACAAAAGGAGCAGATGATCAGTGGTACATTCCACTCAAAAAATCACGACGTTTTTTATGTTCTCGGGCAAGGCGGAAGAGGCCATGAATTTTTACACCTCGTTATGTGACCAGTCAGAGATCACGAGTGTGGTGCATCATGAAGACGGAAAAGTGCTGCATACTTCCTTCACGTTAAAAGGCCAACCGTTGATGTGCATCGATAATCAAACCGGGGTTCATCATGCCTTTACTCCTGCCATGTCCCTGTTTGTCACCTGTGAGTCAGCAGAAGAAATTGATCGACTATTCGAGAAATTATCGCAAGACGGCAAAGTATTAATGCCGTTAGCTCCTTCTCCCGTCAGCGAAAAGTTCGGGTGGGTGGAAGAAAAATTCGGTGTGTCGTGGCAGGTACCCCTTCCCAAACACTAATACAAGAAAGAAGGGGCGAAGATGCTTGTCAATCGTATCTTCGCCCCTTCTTTCTATTTTGTCTGTACGAACCGCTCTCAAGGCGCTCCCCATCGTGAGGCCGCAGACGGCTGCGGTCGCTCCTGCGGGTCTGGGAGTGTGGCGTCCGCTTCTCGGTGTCTGAAGGTGCTCTGTTGACACGTCCACTACCCCCTCCCGCTTCTCACACGGTAACGCTCTTCACCGCCTGGCTTTTTACGGGATTGGCCAGCACGCCGATCCCGGATATCTCAATCTCGATGCGATCCCCGTCTGCCAACGTAAACTCATCCGGCGGGACGATGCATGTGCCGGTCAAAAGCACGGTGCCGTCAAAAATCTGGTTGTCCCGCAGCAGATACGCGACCAGATCGTCGAACCTTCGCTTCAACTGCCCGGTACTTGCCGTTCCTTCCACCACCGTGGTTCCGTTTCGGCTGATGCGGCAGGTGATCTGGAAGGCGTACGGGTCTTCCACCGTTTCCGCCAGGCGTATCGCCGGGCCGATCGAGCAGGAGCCTCGCCACATTTTCGCCTGGGGCAGATAGAGCGGGTTTTCTCCCTCGATGTCGCGGCAGCTCATGTCGTTGCCGACCGTATATCCGAGGATTCTGCCGTCACTGGCGAGGACCAGGCCAAGTTCCGGCTCCGGAATCTGCCAGTTGGAATCGCTGCGCAGGTACAGTTCCCGATTGGGGCCGACCGTGCGGGCCGCGGTCGATTTAAAGAAAATCTCCGGCCGCTCCGCCTCGTACACTTTGTCGTAAAACGTCGTGACGCCCAGCTTTCCGCCAGTCGCCTCGTAGTTTCTCGCATCCCTGCTTCTCTCGTACGTCACTCCGCACGCCCAGACTTCCGGCGCTTCCAACGGTGCCAAGAGCGGCAGTTCTTCCATTCGCTGCGGAATCGGCTGCGAGCCGGCGATCGCTTCCTGGACCACGGCAAGCGGGGTGGTCCCGCGCTGATCCGCCTCCCTGACCAGGTCGAGAAAATCACGCTGCGGCAGCACATACACTCGGGAATCATCGGGAACGGCTGCAAGCGCCGGAACAGAGTCCCCCAACAAGAATCGAATAATCCGCATATGGTACCCTCCATTTGTTTTGTATGATAAAACCGAGTTTTAAAAGAAGCCGACACCCGAGGGTGCACTCCCCTGTCATGGATGACGTGAGGCAATGCCGTACCCCATCTGCTGCGACATTTCCTCTGCGGCCGGTTTCAGCATGCCGAGAAATTCCATCAGCGTTTGATCGTCTACGCGGGAGACCAGCGTGGAGATGCTGACGGCAGCCACCACATGCCCCTTGTGATTGCGGATGGGAACGGCAATGCAGCGAACTCCCGGCTCGTTTTCCTGATTGTCGACGGCGTAACCAGCCTGCCGCACCTTCTCCAGTTCCTGCCGAAAGGCCTGTTCATTCGTAATCGTATTTGGCGTCTGCGCCACGTACTGATAGCCGTCCAGGATGTTTTGCAGCTCTTCCTCCGACAAAAAGGCGACCAGCACCTTGCCGACCGCGCTGGAGTGTACGGGGATTCTCCTGCCGATGCGCGAGTACAAAATCGTCGCCATGGGGCCTTCCACCTTGTCGATATACACGCCCTCTTTGTCGTCCAGGATGACAAGATGAGTCGTTTGCCCGGTTTTCAGGGACAAGTCGACGAGATGTCTTTTCGCTATTTTCCGAATATCCAGACCATGGATGACAAAATTTCCTCGTTCAAACAGCTTCATCCCCAGCCGATATTTGCCGTTTTCCGGGTTTTGGTCAATGTAGCCGTGTGCCTGCAGCGTCTTCAACAGGGAATGAACCGTGCTCTTGTGCAACTGCATACGCTCGCTGATCTCGGTGATTTTCAGTTCGGTTTCCTGTTCGTCAAAGAGGTCGAGTATCTTCAGCGCACGTTCCACAGCTTGAATGATCGGCATTGTATCCACCCTTTACCCATGTGATTACGGAATGATGCTGGAGATATATTACCATAGAAACGGGACCTATGAACGAGACTCTTTACTTGGTTGTTCCGCAATCAACACGGGCGCGGCGAACGGCTTCCACAATCGTTCGGGCCGATTGTTCCACGACGGCAAAGTCACCGGCGGCAATCGCCCGGCGATCCAGCAGCTTTCCGCCAATGCCGACCGCTGCGGCTCCCGCTTCGATAAAAGCGGCGGCATTGTGCTCGTCAATTCCCCCGGTGGGAATGATCGGGATGTGCGGAAACGGCGCTTTGACGTCTTTCAGATACGGTACGCCGAGCGCGGCTGCGGGGAATACCTTGACCAAATCGGCCCCCCACTCCACGGCGGTGATCATCTCGGTCGGCGTCATCACGCCCGGAACGGCGATCTTTCCATAGCGCAACGCGGCACGAATCACGTCTTGATGCAGGCTGGGACTGAAGATGAAGTCCGCTCCGCTTTTGATCGCCATCACGGCGGATTCGCTGTCGATCACCGTTCCCGCTCCGACTATCGCGCGCCCCTGATAGCGGCGGCTGAGCGTGGCGATGGACGCGTACGCGCTCTCCGAATCCACCGTAATCTCAAGCGCCGTAACGCCTCCCCGCACCAGACTGTCCGCCACCTGTTCGATCCTGTCCTCCGGAATCCGGCGGATCACGGCGATCACACCGCTTTCCACCAATCGTTCCAGCAGCATGGTTTTCGGCAGCATGGTTGGCTCTCTCCCCTCCTTAACATGTTCGATGATTCATCGATGAATGTGCGGCTTCTCTTCCGCGATCTGCGACCAGAACGGATATCCTTCCACGTCTCCGACAACCGTCAGCGCGTAGGCTCCGACGCGGTTTCCCAGCCTGACCGCGTCCCGGTACGACCACCCTCTGATCAGTCCCGACAAAAAACCGGCGGCAAAACCGTCCCCGGCTCCGATCGGGTCCACGATCTGCCGGACGGGAAAGCCGTGGACGTACGCACGATCGTTCGCGGCCGCGTAGTAAGCCCCGCGCTCTCCCAGCTTCACCACCACGGCACCCGCCCCGTTTTGCAGCAATCGTTCGGCGATTTGCTCGGGAGCGTCTTCTCCCGTCAGGATCCGGCCTTCCTCCCATCCGGGCAGGACGATGTCGCATTGGCCGGCGATGTCCATCAGCACGTCCCGCGCTTCGTCAGCAGTCCACAGCTTCAGCCGGATGTTGGGGTCGAACACGACGGTTACCCGATGTCGTTTCGCCTTCTCAATCGCCTGGTACACCGTGTCCCTGCACGATGGGCTGAGCGCCGGGGTAATCCCGGTGACGTGCAGAAACTTCGCCCGGGCAATCAGCTCCTCGCTGACGTCCTCCGGTTGGAGACAACTGGCTGCCGATCCCCGGCGGTAATAGTACACGGTGGGCTCCCGCGCGGTTTGCCGCTCTTTGAAAAAGACGGCCGTCGGGTGTTTGGCGTCGAACACGACGTGGGATGTGTCTACACCTTCACCGCGAAGAAAATTGCGGATGTACAGCCCGAACTCGTCGTCGCCGAGACGGCTCACCCAGCTTACCTGATGACCCAATCGCGCCAAGCCGATCGCCACGTTGGACTCGGCGCCGCCGATGGTTTTCTCGAATTGGGACGCGTAGCGGAGCGGTCCCACCGAGACCGGGGTAAACAGCACCATCGTCTCGCCAAAGGTGACTACGTCCATACGCGCTCTCCTTTGACCGGTACGGCAGGAACGGCCAATCCGGCGGCCCCTTTTTCGGAGGTTTTCAAATCGGGCGCGTACCGCTGAATGATGTCCAGACCGATGCGGGCGCGGCGTACCCGCTCTTTGCACAAGCTGATCGACGTTTGTTCCAAATGGGTGCCGGAGGGGTAAATGTTGGGCGAGTTGCGCAGGCCGAATTTGATGTAGACGGGAGCCGCCACCCGGATGATTTCCGGGATGTCGTATTGGCGGATAAACCCGCCCATGTCGTCCGGCGCTTCCACGTAGATATCAATCGGGATGTCGACGGCTTGCCGAATCGCCGCCAGGCGCGGCAGCGAAAGGTCGGTCGGTACGTTGTACGTGCCGGCGCCGATTTGTTCCATCAGCCGGATCGATACGGGATTCGCCTGCCCCATCTGAACGGAAATTTTTACGAGCAGGTCGGCGGGCAGCTCGCCCATTTTCTTGAACTCGTTGACCAGCCACAACAGCCCCTCGTCCGCCACCAGAATGCTGCGGATTCCCGCCTGGCAGGCCCGCTTGATGTCTTCGATCGAATAAACCAGTTGATCCATCCCCTGTACCCGCAGTCCGGCAATTTTTCCCGCGCTGGCCCAGGTCATCGGCGTAATGTCCCAGGTGCCGCGCGGGCCGACAAACAGGCTCACCTCCAGGTTTTCCCGACGACCGATGGCCGCCATCTGCTCAAGCTCGCGATCGGTCAGGAGCATGATGCCGCTGCCCTGCGAGATTCGGTGAATTGTCACCCCGTACGTTTCACACGCTTCCAGTACCGCTTCAAAAGAGGCGGGCCCTTCCACGCTGGGAATTTCCACGCGGTACTGCGCTCCGTCCGGAAATGTTTTCGCAGAGCTGGGCAGATCGTGACAATCGCCTGCCGGAAAGCCCAATTTCTCGATCACCGCACGAGTTTGTTTCAACTCTGCCTCCACCCTTTCTCTTCTATTTCTTCCGTGTTCCATAGGTGACGTCCGCGGTGTAGTCCAGGACGGCTTCCTCAAAAACGCTGAGCGGAACCACGCCGTGTGCCGCGTCGGTGTGGCCCGTCATGCGATTGCTGGCCGCCACCTGCCTTTGCCGCGTCCGGATGGTGGCAAGCCGCCTGTCGGCCAGTGCCGCCCGTTCCGCTTTGACCTCCTCAAAGGAAAACTGGAGTCTGCCGCTGCAAAATGCCGCTTGATTGACAAAGTGGATCTGCCGGTCACGCAGATTAAGGTACAGGAGATCTCCCGTCTCCAGGTACAGGATGCCTCCGCCCAGGCTGGCTTCCGGGGTCATGTGCCCGATCGCCGCTCCGTAGGTGACCCCGGAATAGCGTCCGTCGCTGATCAGCGTGGCCAGACGTTTCAGGTTGCGGTTGGCGTTGATGTGCTGCATCGGCGTGAACATCTCGGGCATCCCGAACGCAACCGGCCCCTGCCCGGAGATGACGACGGCGATTTTCAGCACCCCCTCCTCCACCATTCGGTCAAACAGCGCGTCGTAGTCGAGCGCCTGCCAGTCTTCCAAGCGGTGAGGCGCATTGTGTCGGAGCACGGCCCGCAGGTTTTCCTCCGCGAAGCGTTTCGCTCGCTTCACCGTTTCCAGCAAATGCGAATCCAGCAGGCTGCGGTTGGCGTCATCCTCGTTCTCGTAATAGAGGACAAAGGCTACTTTCTTGTCAAACTCGTCGAGCTGGGCCGTCGTCATGCCGCTGATTTTCACGACGGCCGATTCAAAAAAGTTGCCGGTGAGCACATCCACCCCGCTGAACGGACGGCGCGGTCGGGAGAGAATGATCGGATTGTCCTTGACGTGTTCCGCCGACAGGCGCGCCTGGTCGGCCAGCCGTTCACGCCACGTCGTTCCCGTCACCGTAGGCGCATCCACGTCCATCGGCACGCCGTTTTGCATCAGCTCGTAAAACAGCGTCTCCATCCCGCGGATGCTGCCGCTGCAGCACTGCACCGCCAGGGCGAAAATGTCGCGCCCCTGCGTCAAACTGTAATCAAACAGGTCGGGAACGGGATGTTCGTGGTGAATCCGGTCCAGATCCCACAGGCTGAACCTGTAGCCGCCGTACAGCATGGCCGCTACCAGGTGCATCATCAGGTTGGTCGATCCGCCCGACGCGCTGTGGATCCGGATCGCGTTTTTGATGTTGGCCGCCATCAGATTGGCCACGCCAAACACCGGGTTGTTGATCATCAGGGCGAGGCTGTCCACGACCTGGTTTACCTGCTCCTGACTGGGCGGAGCGGTCAACAGCTCCACGGCCGGATGAACCAATCCCAGGCCGGCGACGAGATGGCGGGAGCTGTTGCCCGTGCCGTTGAAGGCGCAGACCCCGCCTTTTCCGTCACACGTGGCCACAGCCAGCCGCTTTTCGTACTCCTTGTGCGCCGCCCTGCTGATGATCCCCCTATCCACTGCGCGTTCCAGCACGCCTTGAAACGCGGTGTTGGAGGAACACTGCAAAATGTAGGCCATCGCATCGCGCAAATCGTGCGCGATGTCGGGCGCTCCCCGCTCTTCCGCCGCTGCGGCCACCTGCTCCAATTCGGCATGCAGCTCGGCCGGGATCGTGCCCCCCTGCAGGACGTGCGCAGGCGCGAAGGTGGCAAAGAACGGCGCCTCTCCGCGGTAGCGGCGAATCCGGTCGAGATGGGCCAGCGCACTGACCACTCCAAGCGGCTGTTTATCGCAGCCCTGGATGACGAACGCCCCGTGGTAGCTGTGCGCCTCGATCTGGTTGACCACCATCTGGGCAACCGCGTTGCGGCTTTGCAGCGAATAGCTCATACCTTGATTGCTCTGCGCGGTGCCGTCGCACATCACCGGCGTGGAAAAGGCAAACGGCACGCCGCCGTTTTGCCAGATGCGGATGGCTGCGCGGGCGGTCGTCACACTATCCATGATGTGGGCCGGATGGTCTGGAGAACCGCCGATGATCGCAATGCGGGGCGCGTTTTCCTCCAGGCGGTTGTAGATTTCCTCCAGCGTCCAGTCCGGGGCCGGCCCGTCATAGGCGGAACCGAGAATTTGTTTCGAGCGGTCGAGCAGTCCCGCGACGCAAATCGGTTCGTTCGCTTTTCCTTGCACATTGTCCCGATAGGGGTTGGTTTGATTGTGGATCGGCGGAAATCGACGAGACATGGAATGGACCCCCTCCTTGCGATATGCGAATCGTTCTACCATTCGGCCACACTGCCGTCTTCATGGCGCCACACGGGGTTTTTCCAGTTGTGCCCCCTGCGCGCCGCTTCTTCCACCTTTTCCTCGTTGATGTCGACCCCCAAACCGGGGCCGCGGGGAATCTCCACATAGCCGTCCTTGTACGTAAACACGCTCGGATCAAGCAGATAGTCGAGTAGATCGCTTCCCCGGTTGTAGTGGATTCCCAGGCTTTGCTCCTGAATGACAGCGTTTGGCGTACAAGCGTCCACCTGCAGCGAAGCAGCCAGAGCGATGGGACCGAGCGGGCAGTGCGGCGCGACGGCTACGTCAAACGCTTCCGCCATCGCGGCGATCTTTTTCACCTCGAGGATGCCGCCGGCGTGGGACAGATCGGGTTGGATGATGTCCACGCAGCCGTCCAGCAGCAGCTGCTTGAATCCCCAGCGGGTGTATTGGCGTTCGCCTGTGGCGATCGGAATGGTGGTGTGGCGGGCGATTTCGCGAAGTGCTTCGTTGTTCTCCGGCAGCACCGGTTCCTCCAAAAACATCGGACGGTACGGCTCCAGTTCCTTGGCCAGCACTTTCGCCATCGCCTTGTGGACGCGGCCGTGGAAGTCGATGCCGATGCCCACGTCCCTGCCGACCGCTTCCCGTACGGCGGCGATGCGGTCAACAACCGCCTCCACCTTGGAAAAGGAATCGATGTAGTTCATTTCCTCGGTGGCGTTCATCTTGACCGCGGTATATCCCGCTTCCACTTTTTCCTTTGCCGCTGCCGCCACGTCGCGGGGACGGTCTCCGCCGATCCACGAGTAGACGCGTATCTTGTCACGTGCGGCCCCGCCGAGCATCTGATAGACGGGCATGTTGTAGTACTTTCCGGCGATGTCCCACAGCGCCTGCTCGATCCCGGAGATGGCGCTGGTCAGGATCGGACCGCCTCGATAAAAGCCTCCTCGGTACAGCGTCTGCCAGTGGTCTTCGATCCGCAGCGGCGATTGGCCGATCAGGTAGTCGCTCAGCTCGCGGACGCACGCTTCCACCGTGCCCGCCCTGCCTTCCACAATCGGCTCCCCCCAGCCCGCGATTCCTTCGTCGGTTTCCACCTTCAGAAACAGCCATCGGGGTTCCACCCGATACAGCTTGAAGGCCGTGATCTTCAATCCGTTCACCTGCTTTCATGGATAATGGCCCGAAAAGTCCATCGGCAGCGGCTCGGTCACGATCTCGATATCGTCCCGCTGCCTCGCCTCGTGCAGCAGACTTTCGGAAATCCAGATGTCCTTCAGATGCAGCGTATTTTTGATGCGGACCAGCCGGACACGGGTCAAGTCAAAGGCGTTGCACGTTTTGATCGCCGCTTTGACTGCCAGCTCTCCGGTATCGAGAAACATCGGCAGTTTGACCGTCCCGACAACGGTGCTGGTCAAGGCGTTGGCGTACCCTTTTTCCCAGTCGATCGACTCAAACACGTCTCGCGTGGTGATGTCGGCCAGCCCGATCCCGTTGGCGTTGCCGTGCGTTTTTTCGGTCAGGCGGAGTACGACCGTTCGCACCGCCTCCACGCCGCCGCTGGCATACGGCGTGCCATAACGGCCGGTGATGTTCGGGTCCATCCCGTCCCCGGAAATGTCCTTCCCGATCTCGTCGACCACCAGCACATCCAGCGGCGTAAAGGCGATTTTCGGCATCAGCGCCTTTGCCTCCACCAACAGCTTCGGTTCCTCATCCACCAGCTTTTCCGCCGGGATGGCCACGATTTTCGCCGGACGGTCGTAGGCGTTCTCGATCGTACCGACGCCGAAGACGATCGGCGCCCTGGCGATCACCATTTTGGCCATCTCCAGCACGTGCTCGGCCATGTACTTGAAGCTGTAGGCGTGCGCGGCCTCCGCTCCCTTTTGCTTGCCGAGACCGATCGTGATCATTTTCAGCAAACCGCTCTCCACCGGGCCGCGAAACGCGGTGTGCGGCTTGATCCGGTTGATCACCACGATCTTATCCGCCTGATACGCGTGCTTGTCGGTGTAGACCGGCAGGCCGTTCGGCAGTCTGCCCACTTCCACCACGTCCATGCTGGAGACGATCGGGGCCCCGACAAACGCTTCCGTGACGCCGAGGGATTCCAGCACCTCCCGTTGTCCCTCCGCCGTTGCTCCCCCGTGGCTGCCCATCGCGGGGACGAGAAACGGTTGACCGCCGACTGCCGCGATCGCCCTCACCACTTCCCTGGCAATCGTGGGGATGTCCGCCACGCCTCTGCTCCCGACGGCAATGGCCACCCGATCCCCCGGAGCAATCCGCGGCAGCACACCCGCTTCCGCGATCGCCCGGCGAACCGCAGACGCCACATCGTCAATCTCCGGCGCGTGAAAGTGCTGCCGAACCTTCACCATCCGGGGAAGCGGGATATCGCGGAGCAGCTCTTCCAAGATCCCCATGGCCGTTCCCCCTTTACTGTCTCGCCTTTTCTACCTGGTCGTACATCTCCTTGACGAGATCCTCGCCAAATTCCTTCGCGAACTTGTCGATCACCGGCTTGATGATCGCCTGCATGTTCGCCCGCTCTTCCTCGGACACCTCATTGACCTCCATGCCGGCGTTCTTCAGCTCTTCCAACGCCTTCCGGTTTTCCGCCCGGTTCAACTCGCGCTGGTAGATGCCCGCCTCGACGGCCGCTTCCTTCAAAATCTGCTGCTCTTCCGGGGACAGCTTATCCCAGAACTTCTTGCTCACGAGGAAGACAAACGGCGTATACACGTGCTTCGTCACGCTTAGATACTGCTGCACTTCGTTGAATTTGCTCGTCTTGATCGTTGCCAGCGGATTTTCCTGACCGTCCACGGTTTTGCTCTCCAACGCGCTAAATACTTCCGAGAACGCCATCGGCGTGGGGTTGGCGCCCAGCGCCTGGAACGCTTCGAGGTGAACCTGGTTCTGCATCGTGCGAATCTTCAGACCCTTGAAGTCTTCCGCTTTCACAACCGGATGCTTGCTGTTGGTCAGATTGCGAAACCCGTTTTCCCAATAGCCCAATCCGATCAGGTTGTGTTCCGGCAGTTTCTCCAGCAGTTTTTGGCCGAGCGGACCGTCCAGCACCGCGTCCGCCTCCTTCTCGTCGTGAAACACAAACGGAAAGTCAAAAATCCCGAATTCCTTGATCATGCCTACCAGCGGCGACGTGGACGGAATCGTAATCTCCTGCAGTCCGCCCTGCAGCGCCTCCGTCATTTTTTTGTCGTCGCCGAGCTGCGCGTCGTAAAAGGACTGCACCTTCAGCTTTCCGCCGCTCTTCTGGCTGACGAGCTCGGCGAATTTCTTCAATCCTTTCCCTTCCGGATGATCCTGGTTCAATCCGATCCCCGCTTTGATGGTCCGCTCCTGAATCCAGCTGGCCGCCGGTTGTACAGAGGAGGCGGAACTGCCTCCGCCGCACCCGGCCAACAGCAGCAGCGCCGGCACGGTACAGCAGATGACCGCGTGTTTCATCCATGTTTTCATTCACACATGTCCCCTTTCTTTCTGATCCATCGCTTACACATAGGCCGCATAGCGGTTCTGCGGACAGCTCTCTTTCAAGCGGACCTTCTCTTTTACCTGCGTGTTGACCAGGTATTTCGGATACTCTCCGTGCAGCAGAACATCGACGACCCCCATCGCTGCCTTCGTCCTCATTTCCGCGGCAGCTTCCTCCGAATACCAGGCGACATGCGGGGTGAGAATCACCTGTTCCATCGTCAGCAGGGGATTGTCCGGGGAGATCGGCTCCCGCTCGACCACGTCAAGAGCGGCTCCGGCAATCCGGCCTGTGCGCAGGGCTTCGATCAGCGCGCGTTCGTCAATTACCGGCCCGCGCGACGTGTTGATCACGACCGCGCCCGGTTTCATGGCGTCAAACTGCTCGCTGCCCACCATTCCTTCCGTCGCTTGGGTCAGCGGCGCATGGACGGAGATGAAATCGGCCTCCCGGCACAGCTCGTCAAGGGAGACGAGCTGCACTCCCTTTTCCTGCGCCAGCGCTTCCGGCACGAACGGATCGTGGGCGATCACGCGCAGCCCGAGCGGCTTCACTTTCTCGGCCAGCGCCTGCGGAATCTTTCCGAACCCGATCAAGCCGAGCACTTTGCCGCGCAGACGGGTGATCGGCTGCGTCACCTTGAAATCCCAGACGCCGCTTTTTACATGGTGATTGGCGACAACAACCTTGCGCGTCCAGGCGAGCAGCAAGGCAAGGGCGTGATCGGCCACTTCGTCCATGCAGTAATCGGGCACGTTGGCCACACAGATTCCTTTTTTCGTCGCCGCCTCGAGATCAACCGTGTTGACCCCCACGCCGTACCGGGTGATCACCCGGCATTTCTCCAGGCTGTCGATCACCTTTCTCGTGATCGGCGCGTACTGGTTGATCAGCGCGTCAGCATCGCGGCATGCCGCGATCACCTCTTCCTCCGTGCGGCACTGCGCCGGCACCAGCTCGATCCGCTCGCGGTCCAGCACCTGTTCCTCATACCGCAAATCGGCGTACTCCCAATCGGTCACGACGACTTTCCACTTTTGCATGTTCGCTCCTCCTTACGTCAACCACTCTAACGGTACAGTCACGATCGCTGGGAACAGAATCAGCAGGACGAGAATCACGATCTCGACCAGCAAAAACGGCCAGACGCCTTTCATGATGTCTTCCATGCCGATCTTCCCGACCCCGCAGGCGACGTTGAGCACGGTGCCGACGGGAGGGGTCAGCAGGCCGATGCAGTTGTTCAGGATAAACAGGACGCCGAAGTAGATCGGATCGATCCCGGCCTGTTCGATCACAGGCATCAGCACCGGCGTCAGGATCAAAATGGTCGGGGTCAGATCCATGGCTGTGCCCACCAGCAGGACCAGCACGTTGATCACAACCAGCAGAAGCAGCGGATTGTCGACCAGCGGCCCCAGCATGTCGGTCAGCGCCGCCGGGATATTGGCCACCGTGATCAACCAGGCGGACACCATCGCCGCTGCGGCGAGAAACATCACGACGCTGGTCGTCTTGGCGGAGGCCACCAGGATCTCGTACAGTTGGGTCACCTTCAACTCCCGGTAGACGACCAACCCGACGAACAGGGCGTAAAATGCGGCAACGACCGCGGCTTCCGTCGGTGTAAACACGCCTCCGCGAAGCCCCCCGACGATGATCAGCGGCAGCAGGAGTGCCCAGATGGCTCCTTTGGTCGCGGCCAGCATTTCTTTCAGCGACCGGCGAGGGTATGTCTCAAACCGGCCTTTTCTGACCATCGCCCACCAGGCGATCATCAAGCCGACGCCGATGAGCAGACCCGGCACAATTCCCGCCATGAACAGTTTGGTAATGGAGAGGCCGCTGGTCACGCCGAAGATGATCATCGGAATGCTGGGAGGAATGATGGGTGCGATAATCCCCCCTGCCGCGATCAACCCGGTGGAGCGGTTGCGGTCGTACCCCGCCTTTACCATCATCGGGATCAGGATCGCCCCGAGTGCGGCCGTGTCGGCCACGGCGGAACCGGACAGCCCGGCGAACAGGATGCTTGCCAGGATCGCCACGTAGCCCAATCCGCCGCGGATGTGGCCGACAAGCGCCAGCGCAAACTGGATGATGCGTTTGGAAATGCCCCCGGCGTTCATCAATTCCCCTGCGAGGATGAAAAACGGAATCGCCATCAGCGGAAAGTTGTCCGCGCCGTTGATCAGGTTTTGCGCGACGATTTGGCTGTCAAAGATGTCGAGGTAAATCATCAGGGCGACGCCGCTGAAGAGCAGGGCAAACGCAATCGGCATCCCCAGCGCCATCACTCCCAACAGAGACCCGAGAAACACGCCCAGCGTCATTTACCAGCCACCTCCGGCACCGCCTGCTGCTGACTCGACACCAGCAGTTCCTCTTCCGATTCCCGCGCGCGGATAAATTCTTCGACGGAACGCTTGCCAAACAGCACCCGGTACAGATTGAACGCGATGATGATCGCCATGCAGATGCTCATGACAATCCCGATGCCGTACACACACGCGAGCGGCAATCCCGTCGCCGGGGCCATGCTGTCCATGTTGATCAGCGTCATCTTCCAACTGCCGTCCAGCACCAGCCACAGCACGTAGAGCACGATCCCGTTGGTCAGCACAAAAACCGCTTTTTTCATCCGGGGCGACAGTTTCTTCACAAACATGTCGATTCCCAAATGCTCATTGTCTTTCAGCGCACTGACCGCCCCCAAAAACGTCATCCAGACAAACAGGAAGCGCGACATTTCTTCGGACCAGGTAATTCCCGAATTGAACAAATACCGCAGCACGACGTTGCCGAAAACGAGAATGGCCATAAATGCCAGCGAAACCGCAGTGACGCCATTCAGCACCCGATTCAGCATGTGCAGGACTTTCTCCACAACATCTCCTCCTTTCTCGTCATCCTTCCCGATCTACTTGGCGGCTGCCTTGATCTTCTCCACCATGTCCTTTGCCCACGGATACTTCTGAAAGATCTCGTCATAGAGCGGCTGAGCCGCGGCTTCCATCGCCTGCCGGAACGAATCGTCAGGCGTCGTGAATCGGATACCGTTCTCCTGGAGAAATTTCTTGTCCGCTTCGTAGCTCTTTTCCATAAGCTCCCACTCGTAGTCGGCCGATTCTTTCGCGGCCTGCTCGATGATCTGCCGCTGCTCGGGAGTCAGTTCGTTCCACAGTTTCGCGTTGATGATATACAGGTTGGGGCTGAACATGTGGCGGGACTCCAGCACATCCGACTGAACTTCATACCAGCCCGACGCTCTCAGGGTGGCGATCGGGTTGTCCTGCCCGTCGACCACTTTTTGCTCCAGTGCCGTAAACACTTCGGAGATGGGCATCGGCGTCACATTGGCCCCCAGCAGTTGACCCAGCGTAATGTAGTTGGGGATGTTGGGCATGCGCAGACGCAGTCCTTTGAAATCATCGAGTTTGGTGATCGTTCGGTTGCTGGAGACCATCCGGAAACCGTTGGCGCTCCATGCCAGCGGATGCACGCCGTGTTTGCTTTCCAGTTCTTCCGTCATCTCTTTGCCGATCGGGCCGGTAAAGACGGCTTTGGCATGAGCAAAATCCTTGAACAGGAACGGCCACTCACCGACAGCCATCTTGGGAATGTCGGCCTGCATGATCAATCCCGGTATGCCCATTTCGATGGTGCCGTTGCGCACCCCGTCGTAAAATTCCTTCTCCGCCCCCAGCTTGCTGTTGTCGTAGATTTGCACCTTCAGCGTGCCGCCCGACTTCTCTTCCACCATCGGTTTGAACTTTTCCCGCAGGGCCACGTTCTGCGGATGGTCGGTCGCGAAGTAGTTGGCCACTTTCAACGTGTGCGTCTTGGCTCCGCTCCCTGCGCCCGGCGAACCGCTGCCGGCCGTCTGCTGCCCTCCGCATCCGGAGAGCAGCACCGCCGCCGACAGGATGAGACTGGACAGGATCAACAGATGTTTTTTCACTTGGCATCCCACCTTGCATCCCATGTTCGATATGACAAAACTGAGTTTTATCATTTGTGTACAACCCGGCCATTCCTCGCACGTATCCACGCCTTTATTCGGTGACGAGATTGGGCGGTCGTTTCCCGTGCACGGCGGCGACGAGATTCTGCGCCGCCAGCATCGCCATGGCCAACCTCGTCTCGCGTGTGGCCGATCCGATATGCGGCAGTGTCACGACATTGGGCATGCGAAGCAGCGGATTGTCGGGCGGTGTCGGTTCCTCTTCAAACACGTCGAGTCCTGCGCCCCAGATCCGTTTCTCCTGCAGCGCTTCGATCAAAGCGGCCTCGTCTACCGTCTTGCCGCGCGACGTGTTGATGAAGATCGCGGTCGGTTTCATCAGGGCGAACTGCTCGCGGCCCATCATGCGCGTCGTCTCCTCGGTCAGCGGGACCATCAGGAGGACGAAATCGGACTGCCGCAGGAGGTCTTCCAGGGAACGGTAGGTGATCCCCAGCGTTTGCTCCGCTTCCGGCTTTCGTCTGCGATTGTGGTACAGCACATTCATGCGAAAGCCGTACACGGCCCGTCTGGCGATCGCTTCGCCGATTCGGCCCAGGCCGATGATGCCAAGCGTTTTGCCGTGCACATCCAGTCCGAAGAGCCACTCGTCGTGTTTCCTCTCCCATCTGCCGGCCTTGACGTGCTGATCCAGCTCGGGGATTCGGCGGGCAGCGGACAGGATCAGCGCAAAGGCCAGATCGGCCACCGTCTCGTCCAGTACGTGCGGCGTGTTCGTCCCCATCACGTGACGCCGTTTCATCGCCTCTAGGTCAAAATTGTTGTAGCCGACGGAGATATTGCTGACGACTTTCAGCTTGGGCGCATGGTCCAACAGTTCGCTGTCGATCCGCCCGCCGACCGTCAACAGCCCTTCCGCATCTGCAATCTCCCGCAGCAGCTCCCCGCGGGGAATCGGTGCGTCCCCCTCCCATTTTCGGTATTCGCAGTGCTCCTCCAGATACGCTTCCACTTCCGCCGGGATCGGCGCGGCCACATACACGTACGGCTTCATGTCCATCCTCCTCACACGGTGTTCGCAAATTGTCGGTCAGGCCTGTTTTTCCTCAATTGGATTCTTCACGATCAACCAGTAACACAAGGCTGCGCATCCGGCGATCAATCCCCCCGATACAAAGGCGAGCACATACGAACCGGTCGTATCGACAATCATACCGGCGACGACCGGTGAGAACGCGCCGCCAAAATAACCGCCAAAGTTTTGAATGGATCCGACCGACGCCACCATCGATGGAGGTGCGATGTCTCCGGCAAGCGCCCACGCACTGCCGGTAATCGCCGAGATAAAGCAGAGCGCCAGCGTCATCAGCGTAAGCGTTATCACAATGCCGTGCACAAAGGGAATGATCACGACGACGACGGCGGCAGCCAGCGCGCAAATGCCAATCAGCATCCGTTTTGCGTGAATCGGCGCGGCGATTCCCTTGTCCGCCAGTTTCTTCGTCAGATACCCGCCGAAGATATTGCCGAAAATGCCGCCGATCCACGGAATGCTGGCGTATATCCCCAGTTCTTTCAGTGAGATATGGTGAACTTCGACCAGATAGAGTGGGAGGAAGATGAGAAAGATGTTCCAGATCCAGATGGTGCAGAAAAAGCCGAGAATCATGCCCCACACGCTTCTGTATGTAAACAAGGTGCGCCATTTGATGCTGGATTGCTGGATGCCCTGCTCGGTTCCGGCCCCGTCCGCCTGGATGTAGGCCCGTTCTTCAGGGGACAGTTTGCGGCTTTTCTCCGGATTTTTGTAAAAGATGAGGAAGAAGATCACAAACACGATGCCGATCAAGCCCGTGATGTAAAACAGCGCCCGCCAACCGAAGCTGATCAGCAGGAACACGAGGATCGGAGGAGCAATCGCCGGACCCCATTTGGACGAGGAGTCCCAAATCCCTGTAGCCAGGCCCCGTTCTTTTTTCGGGAACCAGTACGACGTGATCTTGGCCGCCGTCGGGAAACAGGGAGCTTCTCCTATGCCGAGCAGGAGGCGGGCGCCAATCAGGGAAGACATTTTGCTCACGGCACCCGTCATGAACGTCGCGAGACTCCACCAGATCACGGCGATGGAATACACTTTTTTGGCTCCAAACCGGTCAATCAGCCATCCCGAAGGAAGCTGCATCAGCGCGTACGACCAGGAAAACACCGTTCCCAGGAGCCCGATATCCGTTTTGCTCAGCCCCAGTTCCTTCATCATTTCCGGCGCGGCGATGGACAAGTTGGCCCTGTCCAGATAATTGATGATCCCGCCGATCAACAACCACATCACGACCGTCCAGCGAACATTGTGCCTGGCCTGCAGGGAATGTTCTTCTTTTGGCGACAAGAGCGGCGAACTCATGGGGCATCCTCCTCAGTAATGGGATTTTGTTTTATAATATAAAACTCTGTTTTACAATATTGGCACATTGCAGGCACAGCATCCTGTCCGCAGACAGCCGTGAGCGCACTAATTGAAAGCGCTGTCATTATAGAGGAAACGGGTAACCTTGCGCACGCGGCCGCACCGGTTCTGTTTTATCATGTAAAACTGTGTTTTTCTTTCAGTTTATTCGATATTTTCTGTTAATACATATACTATCGGCCTCCCGAGATGATGTCAATGAATTTTTTTCCTTTTCTTCAGCTCTTTCTGCCGCGGGCCTGGAGAATCCGGCTGGCTTCCCTGATATGGACAGCCGGATTCACTCCAAGCGGCATGCCGCATGACACTCAGCCGTGAAGCAGCGGCATCCTGATCCGAAAGACAGCACCCGTCCTCCCATTCCCTGCCTCGATGGTGCCGCCCGATCGTTCGACAATCGCTCTGGAAATGGCCAGCCCCAGACCGGTTTCCCCGTTTTTCCCCTTCACGAAGCGATGGAACAAGTTGGGGAGCAGGTCGTCCGGGATTCCTTCTCCGTCGTCGATGATGTCGATCAGCACGTGCCGGTTTTTTTCCTCGATGCTGATCTCGATGTGTTCCCGTGCATGCCGCACTGCGTTTCCCAGGATGTTCAGCACGGCTTGCAGAAATTTCTCGCTGTCGACGTTGATCCGGGGATTCGCTGCGCCGCACCTCACAGCAATGTCCACGCCGTTTTGCATCATCAGCGGATGCAGCCGCTCCACCGCTTGATGCACCAGTTCCAGAACGGAGACTTCGGACGGATGGAACAGATCTTCTTCACTTTCCAACTTGGCGAGAAGAATCATTTCCGTCACGATGTTTTTCAATCGCGTGGTCTCTTTCACGATCACATCCAGTCCCTGGCGTGCGGATTCCCCTGTAAAGACGCCATCCCGTATGCCCTCCGCGTACCCTTGAATCGACATGAGCGGTGTCTTCAATTCATGCGAGGCGTTTTGAAAGAACTGCTTTTGGCTGCTGTGAAACCGATCCAATTCCTGCGCCATAAAATACACGCTCTTGGTAACCTCGGCGATCTCCCCGCTGGCCGGAATCATTTCCACCTCGGAAAATCGGCGGCGCTGCACTTTCTTGATCTCCTCCGTCAGCCTGCTCAGGGGGGTGACCAGGCTCCGCGTGATGAAAAAGCTGAGGATGATGGCGCAAATCGCCCCGAGCAGCAGACTTGCCATGATATTGCCGGTCAGTTCCATCCGCATGTCCTTTAGGCCGCGAACCGGCGTTGCCAGCAGCAGCCTCTGGTTCTCGCCGTTTTTCAAGGGAAGCGTCACCACGATATAGTCATCGCTGCCAATCATCCAAATGTTTTTATCCTGTCTCTTCTTCGCCTTCCGTTCCAACTGATCGATCCATTGATCCAGACTGGCCGACGGAAGCGTGGTGTACAGCACTTTTTTTCGTCTCCCGAGGAGCAGGATCTCCACCTTTCGATTGGAGACAACCAACCTGCTCAGCTCCTGGATCTCTTCCGGCTTGATTGTTTCGCCGGATGCTTTCACCTTTTCGATCCACACCTGGCCTTTCAAGGCAAGCTCTCTTCTTTGCTGCTCAATCAGGTTTTCCAGGAGGAACGAATTGATCAGGTAAGCGGATACCCCGGTTACCACAATCAGCAAGAGGCCAAACGCCAGCGTGATCCGGTACAGCAGTTTCATTTTGCCTGCTCCTGTTGATCCCGCAGACGGTATCCAAATCCCCAAACCGTGTCCAGTGGAATCCCGTCCAATTTTTTGCGCACCCTTCTCACAAGGTCATCGACGACGCGATCACTGCCGAAATAGTCGTCTCCCCACACCAGCGCAAGCAATTCTTCCCGGGAAAACGCGCGATTGGGATGGTCGGCAAAGAGACGCAGCAGTTGAAACTCTTTTACCGTCACCTCCACTTCTTTTCCCTGCCAGTAGACACGCCGTTTTTCCGTATCAAGCAGAAGAGCAGGAACCTCTTCCCTGTCTGCGGCAGCCTCCTTGTCCTCATTCGGCGCTGTCGTCGAACGATTCCTCATGTATTCCCAGCGGCGCAGGGATCGGTTTACCCTGGCCACCAGCTCGCGCGGACTGAACGGCTTGGTCAGGTAGTCATCGCTGCCCAATTCCAGTCCGAGAATTTTGTCTACCTCTTCGTCCCGTGCGGAAATCATGATGATCGGGGTTTCGGTCTCCCTCCGGATGCGGCGGCAAAATTCATACCCGTTCATACCCGGCAGCATGATATCCAGCACCCAAAGATCGGGAGGACGGGTTTCCCACAGACGAAGCGCCTCTTCTGCCGTCTCCAGTCCGACTGTCTGGTATCCTTCTTTTTGCAGATACGCCTCGACGATCTGGCGAATGTTGGCATCATCATCCACAATGGCAATTTGGTAGGGTTTCATGCGACTTCCTCCGCCATCTGATAGATTCACCAGCTATTGTACATCAAAATCGGGAAGGAACCGACAAAACCGGACGTTTTCCCATACATCCCACACTTTTCCCATACTTTCTTTGGGGAAAAGGCAAAAACCGGTTCCGCGGTACCGGAACCGGTGTCACATGCATACAGACGGGTACACCTATTTCAGAATCTCATAGATTGCCTGTTTCTGAGACAAAATCTCTGTTTTCACGGCGTTCAACTGCTCGAGAAGATCGGCTGCATCTCCCAGGGCGTCTTTCCATTCCGTTTCCTGGCCGTTCTTGTAAGCCTCTTTTGCATTCTTCATCGTCTCTTTTATGTCGGTACGGAGTTCGACAACCTTTTGGTGATTCGCCTTCTTCTCTTCCCGGATCGGCTTCACTTGGGATTTCGTCTCCTTCAATGCGCTACGCAGCTCTTTGACCTGCTCCCACTGCGATTGGATCGGGGCCAGCTTCGCTTCAATCGCTTGATGGTTCGCCTCCAATTCCGCTTTGATCTCGCGAATCCGCTCCTCATCTTTTGCTTGCTTGGCCTCTTTCAGTGCGGCTGCGAGTTGTTTGTTTTCTTCCCGCAGCGGCTTGATTTCGTTCATTACGCGTTTCACGGTGTCCCATACCTCTTGGGGAACGCCGCTCCGCAGGGCTTCCCATGCCGCCCGGTTCTGCTCCCCTTGGGCCTTGAGCTGGGCGTTCAACTGCTTGCGCTGTTCCTGCAGCGTTTGAATCGCCTGGTATTCCGGGGTTTGCTTCCATTTTGGCTGCGCATCCGACTGCTCTTCCGCATGGATGATCCCCGCCCCATTGACCAGCAAACTGGTCGTGAGCAGCGATACGGAAAGGATTTTTTTCATCATCATCCACACTCCTTTGGTTTGATCTTGCCTTGCACGTCCGATTGTAGGGAAAGAATGCCGGGAAAGTTCGGAAAAACGATGGAAAAATCGTGAAAAGAGTATGGGCCGTTCATCGCTGGAGAACCCGCCACACAGGCAAAATCGACCATCAAATCCCCTTCCCTGTGGTATGATGGGGTCACACGCAGTCGTTTTGGGAAAGGAGTCCGCGATCCATGTATGTGGTAACCGCCGAAGAGATGCAAAAGATGGACCGGCATGTAATCGACGTGATCGGCATTCCGGCCGCCGTGCTGATGGAAAACGCGGGCAGCGCCATCGCCCGCGACGTCCAGGAATTCTCCCGCACCCACGGGATGGACAAAGGGAAACGACCACCCCGCTGGGCGATCCTCGTCGGAAAAGGGAACAACGGCGGCGACGGACTGGTGGCGGCGCGGCATCTGATGGAAAGCGGCGTAGACGTCACCCTCCTTTTCGCACAATCGCCGGAACAGTTGACAGGGGAGGCCGCGCGGCAGCAGGAAATCGCGCGGCGATTGGGGATACCCGCCATCGTGTACGGCACTTCCCCTGTGGATTGGCGCTCATTTGACGGAATCGTCGACGCGCTGTTGGGGACGGGCAGCAAAGGCGCTCCGCACGGCCCCTACGCGGATCTGATCCGGGAAGCAAACGCGAGCGGGCTGCCGATCATTTCCGCCGACATTCCCAGCGGTCTGGACGCGGATACCGGCATGCCCCACGATCCCTGCATTCAGGCCGCGCGCACGGTGGCCCTCGCTTTTCTCAAACGGGGGCTGGTTCAGACAGGCGGCCTGGACAAGGCGGGAGAGGTCGTCGTACGCCCCATCGGCATCTGGCCGTCACTCGCCGACACATTCGGCGTGCAAACCTTCCTGCTCGGCGAACAATTGTTTCGAGAACGGTTCCGGCTGGACCCGCGATTGCCGCGTCAAGCCGACACCCACAAGGGAACCTACGGACACGTGCTTGTCGTGGCAGGCAGCCGAGAGATGAGCGGGGCAGGGCTGCTCTGCAGCAAAGCGGCGCTCCGTGCAGGCAGCGGGCTGGTGACCTGGGTAATGCCCGACGCACTCCTCCCCGCGCTGATCGGACATGTGCCCGAAGTGATGCTGGCCGGGCTTACCGGGGAGTGGAATCTGCCTGAAGCCCGGGAAAAGCTGATCGCGCTGGTCCGCAGCCGCAGCGTCACCGTCATCGGCCCGGGGCTGGGACGCTTTCCCGGCGATGCGGACTGGCTGCGCATGCTGTGGGAGGAGACGAACGGTCCGCTGGTCCTGGACGCCGACGCCTTGAACATGCTGGCTGACGCCGACCATTTCCCGTCTTGGCCGAAGCGCGAAGCACCCACCATCCTGACCCCGCATCCCGGAGAGATGGCCCGACTCGCCAAAGTGGCGACAAGCGAGGTACAGCAGAACCGGATCGAGCTGGCCCGCTCCTACGCCCGCCACCATCGGCTGACGCTGGTGCTGAAAGGAGCCGGTACGGTGGTCGCTACACCAGACGGCCGCGCGTACATAAACCCGACGGGCAACCCCGGCATGGCGACCGGCGGCGCTGGCGACGTCCTGGCCGGAATGATCGGCGGCCTGCTCGCCCAAGGACTGCCCGCCGACCACGCAGCCTGCCTCGCCGTCTGGCTCCACGGTTCCGCCGGTGATCGCGCCGCGGCCAAGCGGCCGTCGGGGTATTCGCTGATTGCGGGGGACATCCTTGAGGAATTGTAGCGGCTGACATGCGGAGAAGGGGGAATCATGTCCCCTTTTTCCCCTTTTCGACAAAACCAAAAGCCGGGAGGATCATACAAAATTTACAAAACGATATATTGTTGAAATTATTAGAATTTTGGTATAATAATGCTCAGTTCGTACATGTTCATTGGGGGGATAGTTATGACCAATCCGTATATAGCTATTCACTCAATCAGCAGCATCCACGAAGCATTGCAGAAGCTGGAAGAGGTGTGGAACCGCTTTGTTTTCGAAAAGCGCGAACCGCCAGACATGAGGATGAATGTGTACCAATCGTGGAAGCGCTGTCAAACCAAAGGCGTCAACCCTCTCCAAAAGCAGGCCTCCATCGTAATGACTGACGATGAATTGGTTGACTGGGTCAACCAGTCCCACCTCTCCCAGGTTTCCCTGCCCATCCTGCAGGATTTGGCTCGACAGATCGAAGGCACCCACTACCTCATCACCCTGTGCGACAACAAAGGAAGAATCATTCACGTCCAAGGAGAACAGCGGATCTTGCAGAAAGCGGAACGCATGAATTTTGTGCCCGGTTCTGACTGGAGCGAAGAATCGGCCGGAACCAATGCGATCGGGACCTGCATCGCGGCGAAACAGCCGATCCAGATTTTTGCCTACGAGCATTTTTGCGAAGGGGCCCACCCCTGGATCTGTTCAGCCGCCCCGGTTCAAGATCCGCTGACTGGCCAGTTGTTGGGTGTGATCGACTTGACCGGCCCCTGCGATTTGGCCCAACCTCATTCCCTGGGAACTGCGGTGATGACGGCGAAAACGATTGAACAGCAGTTTCGGGAGGCTGCCCTGGAAACGCGCCATTATCTGAAGGCCTGTTTCCTGCAGGCGGAGGAAAAGCGGAAACACGCCCCGATGATCATGCTGGACGAAGCATTGCAAGTGGTTGCCGCAACGTCCAGTGCCCTGTCCCTGCTGCAGTTGGAAGACAGGCGGGCGTTTTGGGCACGATCCGACCTGTCTCCCCTGAAGTCCGCCTTGCTGACCCTCAACGACCCGCAAGCCGACGTCTATTTACCCGCACCGCAATTGACCATCTCCATCGAAAACGTGTACAAGGACCGCAAACGGGTCGGCTTCCTCCTTCATTTCCACAAATCGACGCACCATCGCCCATCCATTCCCGTGCCCGCCAATCATTGGGCGGACATCATCGGCGAATCAAGCGTATTGAACAACGTCGTTCTCAAGAGTCAAATCGTCGCGCCCACCAATGTCCCGGTTTTGATCACGGGAGAAAGCGGCACCGGCAAGGAACGGTTCGCCCGCGCGATCCACCTGGCCAGTCCGCGTCATCGCGCCCCTTTTCTCGCGATCAACTGCGGAGCCATTCCGAAAGAATTGATCGCCAGCGAATTGTTCGGATACGAGACCGGCACCTTTACAGGCGGCAATCCGAAAGGAAAAACGGGAAAATTTGAAGAAGCGAACGGCGGGACCATCTTTCTCGATGAAATCGGTGAAATGCCGCTGGATTTGCAGGTGTTCCTGCTGCGCGTGCTGCAGGAAAAGGAAATCGTCCGCCTCGGATCGTCCAAGCCCGTTTCCGTCGATGTGCGCATTATCGCCGCCACCAACCAGAATCTTGAGCAGCTTGTCAAGGACGGAAAATTCCGCTCCGACCTGTATTACCGGCTGAATGTGGTGCAGTTGGCGCTCCCTCCCCTGCGGGAGCGGGGCGACGATGTCCTTTTGTTGTGCAGCCACCTGATCCGAACATTTGCGCAAAAACACGGCAAGCGGGTGACCGCCGCAGATGATGAGGTGCTGGCGTTCCTTCGCAGCTACCATTGGCCGGGAAATATCCGGGAACTGGAAAACGCAATCGAGCACGCGGTTCTGTTTACCGCCGGGGAGCGCATTCACCTGTCCGATCTGCCCGGCTATTTGCTGCTGGCAAACAGGGCGAACCCGTCGACGTCTCCCTTGGAGCAGGAAGAAAAACGGCTGCTCGCCCAATTGTTCCGGGAGACGAACGGAAACTTGTCGGAAATCGCCCGACGCTGCAACATCGCCCGCACCACCCTGTACCGGAAATTAAAGAAATACAACATGCTGTAAGCCGTTTAATCGAGTAGGAGGGGGCGACTAACCCCCGTCCTCTCACACCACCGTACATACCGTCCGGTATACGGCGGTTCATCAAGCTTGACGAAGTGCGAAATATCGCTGCACCAAACTCATGAGCCCTTGTTGTTGCCAGTAGGTAATACCAAGGGCTTTGTGAATGTGCGGAGATTTGGTTGTTCGCCATGCACCCTTGCGGGTATTTGCAATCTCCAGTGCTTTGCTGTGGGGAAGACCGAGGGAACGAAGTTCGCGGTATCGCGTACGGATTCGTTTCCATTGCGTCCACAGGCAGAGACGGAGCCTTCGGCGAATCCATTCCTCAATCCGCAGGAGGTGGGTTTTCGCCTCAGCCAACGCAAAATATCCGATCCATCCCATGAGGTATTGGTTGAGTTTTTGAATTCGCTCCTGTATAGGGATGCTCCAATGCGGGTTGGTCAGTTGGCGAATTCGTTCTTTTAACCGGATGATCGATTTGGGATGCAGGCGTATCCGTGCCTCTTTTCCCGGAGCAAAGCTAAAGCCGAGGAACTTTCGATTGCACGGCCGATCTACCGCACTTTTCTGTTGGTTTATCTTGAGTTTGAGCACCCTGGTCAAGTATCGCTCCACGCTCGCCTTTACCCGTTCCCCCGCGCGTTTGGTGCGGACATAGATGTTGCAGTCGTCCGCATAGCGGCAGAAACGGTGTCCCCTCCTTTCCAGTTCCTTGTCCAAGTCGTCCAGCAGAATGTTGGCCAACAACGGACTCAGGGGGCCACCTTGCGGTGTACCCTCTTCCGTTGAGACGCACACTCCGTTGACCATAACTCCGGATTGCAGGTAAGCGCGGATTAGTTTAAGGAGACGCTTGTCCTTCACCTTGCGGGCTACCCGGCTCATCAGGATGTCATGGTTGACCCGGTCGAAGAACTTCTCCAGGTCGATGTCGACCACATACCGGAATCCTTCCTTGATGTACTGTTGCGCTCTCTGCACAGCATTGTGAGCGCGGCGACCCGGGCGGAATCCGAGGCTTGAATCGGAGAATTCTGGGTCAAAGATGGGAGTCAATACCTGCAGGATGGCCTGCTGGATGAAGCGATCTACCACGGTAGGGATGCCTAGCAACCGTATTCCCCCGTCAGGTTTCGGGATTTCGACCCTGCGAACAGGAGTCGGTTTGTAGGTTTCCGTCTCGATTTGCGACCGGATGGTCGCCCAGTGCAGGCGAAGGTAGTCGCGCAGTTGTTCAGTTGAAACACCGTCGACTCCCGCAGCGCCTTTGTTGGCTTCCACTCGTTTGAGGGCGGCCGTGAGGTTGTCCCGAGACAGAACCTTCTCCAGCAGATCCATAACGATACTCCTTCCTCCGCGCACATGTCGCCAAGCTTGCCGTACGATGCTCAGCCCTTCTCTGTACCCTCGGGGCTTCACCCCTACTCTCCAGAGGAAGTTCCAGTTCTGAATTCTGCTTCGACACACCGTATCGAAAGAGGTTGGGACATATGCTGACTTGATGTTCGGCCCTTCCCCCTCAGGCGTCCCCGATTGGGGTACTATGGCCTCTGCTGACTTCTGCATGTTCAACGCCCCCTCACGGAGGCGGTTGCCAACGATAGTAGGCGTACCATGCAGACCTCCCCGGGTAAGAGCGGTAGCCTTCGTCCCATGTACCTGCCCAATTTACTGTTGTACCCTTTGGCTGTATGGGGCTTCACCTTGTGCGGCAGGCTCGCCCAAGTACAACAGCCTCAAATCGGGTTCGTGTACCTCAGGTCGGGACTTTGCCGCCGGCTTCCTTCAGATTCCGCCTCGCGGCGGACACCCTTGCCTTAGGCTAACGGTTGGTACAGCCAACCCCCGTTCGGGACTTTCACCCTATAGCTACCGCCCATGCCGGGCGCACCGCAAAAAGCGACGATCTTTGCGAAGATCGTCGCCTTTTGTCTGTTGTGCTATCCCACGTTCGGCTGGGGCACGGGACGTCCGAGCCATTCTTCATAAAACGCGTCGATGTCGGGCTCGAAATCCTTGATGACCGGATACCAGGGCGTCACGTTTTCCACTTCCAACTGCACGCCGCATGACGGGCAGTAGTATTCCCGGATCACCTGCCACTGCGGGTCGGGCGCCAGCAGTTTGGGATACAGTTCCTCCAGCTTCTCTTCCGTATCCCGGACGTATATCAGCGCATGCAGTTTCCAGTTGTCCCGGTAGTCGCAGAATTCGTGGCCGCAATCGCACTTCACGATGCGGTCGCCGCTTTCTTTTTGCACGATGTACAAGTGCAGGCCGGCCGGGAGGAGAATCCGGTCTTCCCACGGCACCCGTTCCTGCAGGATGCCGAGATAGGTGTCAAACCGCTCGGGATCTTTAAAATGGGAGAGCATCTCCTTCAGTTTGAAAAAATCAATCGTGCCGTCGATCAGTTCTTCAATCGTACGCTTGTCGTATTTGGGCATGGCTCAACCTCCTTGGCTCCCCTGTCGCTATTGGATTTGATTGCGGGCCCCGAATACCGGGATGCCCAATTCGCTTTCCTTGATGATCCACTCTTCCGGCAGATCCCAGAACTCCTTGAACTGTTTGGTGAATTTCTCGCTGAGGGCAAAGCTGCCGGCGTACATGTGACGAACCTGAATGGCCGCCTGCTTGTTGAGGATGTTCTCCCTCTCCTGCTTCATCCATTCGCGCGTGGGTTTGCCGCGCTTGATCCGCTCTTTTCTGATTTCGGCCCGGCGCTGTTCGGTCTTCACCTCATCGACCACCCAGCGGCCTTTCTGGTCCTGGGCGATGACGGCGCCGTACACTTTCTCTGCATAGGCCGGCAGCAGATGACCTTCGTTCAGGTCGGTTTCGATCGCTTTCGGATTGCGCTCGAGCGGATCGCCAAAACCGGGGCCTCCCCGCAGGTAATTCAGATACAAGTCGTAATTGTCAAAAATCTCTTCGGTCGTGATCGCCTGCTTGTCACGTTTGATTTCTTTGGCGGTGATCAGTTTTTCGTACTGCGGATTGCCGGGGTCCGGATCTCCTCCCAACGGCAGCGGCCGTTTCTTTTCGATCAGTTCCTTGATGTTGGTCCCGTGCGCTTCGAACCGGTACCCGGAAGCGGCCGGATAGCCGCCCATCAGGCCGCAATCGCTGGACATGTAGCCATTGCCCATGAAGAACATGGTCCAGTCCTTGGCTCCCCAGACCATCCGCAGGGTTTCGTACCCGTTTCCTCCCCGGTATTTTCCGTATCCGCCCGTGTTCGGCTTGATCGACCGTCCGAGGTACAAGAGCGGTTCGGCCAGCTCCCAGATTTCCATGTCCCCCATGTCGCCTTCGGGATTCCATACGGCGGCGGCGTGATCGATACCGTCCTTGACCGCACTCGCCCCGACGCCTTCTGCTGCCGATTCGAAGCTGTTGACCGCGTGGTTTTCATGAAACTGGTTGTACCCGCCGCCCTGCAGCCAGTTGCTGGTATTCGCGTTCCCCGCGTTCACTTCTTCCAGATAGCCGCGGGCAAAATAGGTCCGGCTCAGCGAACGCCACAGCGGGCTCCAGGCGGAAACGAGGAAATGCCAGGCGTAGCTGTGGGCGGTGCGGATGTCGTCGGGATTCAGCCAGGAGCCGTAGGGCAGGCCAAACCGGCTTGCGTAATAGGCGCCGTCGTTGACCCGGTCGTTCGGGATCAAGGTTTGGGAGAGCATCACCCAGATCCCGCTGGTAATCGAGACCGGCGTCGCGTTGTAGCTGTGCCAGCCCCAGCGGTTGACCCCTTCAAAGTCGATTTCCAGTTTCCCGTCCTTGTGAATCGTCATCTCGGACGGGGCGTGCATGATGGTGTTTACCCGCGCATACGGCGGCACGTCCAGATTTTGATAGGGGACGTCAACGAACGAAACGCCGCGGTATGTGCCCGGAATGGTCATCGACTTCACCTGGTTGATGAACCCGCGCCGGCCGTCCTCGATCACTTCCCGGATAAACTGTTTGTACGTGTCAATGCCTTCCTCTTCGATGATCTGCAGCACCAGGTCGCGGATCATGTGGCAGCCGGCGACGCGGGTCCGTTCATCCAGCAGCCAGTATTTGGTCGTGCGGACGGAGCGCTGGCTCTCAATCAGCCAGTCTTTCAGCAGCGTGTCGTTTTTGCCGATTTTTCGGCAGGCCACCTGATAGCCGTCATCGTATCGCGTCACGGGCCCGACCGTCATGCTGCCGGGAGCGGTGGCCCCGACATCGATCACGTGGGTGACGCCGCCCACCCAGCCGACCAGTTCATGTCCCCAGAAAATCGGCACGATGGTATGCACGTCGCACGGGTGTACGTTGCCGATCTGGCAGTCGTTGTTGCAGAAGATGTCGCCCGGTTCGATGCCCGGATTTTCCTCGTAGTCGTTTTTGATCATGTACTTGATCGCAGCGCCCATCGTTCCCACGTGGATGATGATGCCCGTCGAGGTCACGATGGAATCCGCTTCCGGCGTGTACAGGGTAAAACACAGTTCCCCTTCCTGTTCGACGATGGGGGAAGCGGCCACCCGCTTGGCCGTCTCGCGGGCATGAACCACACCTCCACGCAGTTTCGCGAATATTTTTTCGTACCGAATCGGCTCCGATTCCTTGAACGGCAGTTCCTTCAACCCGGCATAGTGACCGGTTTCGCGGCTCAGCCGGTCAATCTCTTCCCTCATTTGTTTGAGCGTTTTTCCATGAAAGCCGATCGGACGGCGGGCATTGTTTTGAACCAACCATTCACTCTGCACATTTGCCACTTCCAATCCCTCCTCCCATTTTTCTCAAGCCAATGGCGCCATCGATTGCGCTCATTTGGGTTCCTTCAGGTGAAAGATGCGGTGGCGATCCAGACGCGTCTCATACCCCGGCGGTATGACAAACGTCGTCGCGGACGATTCCAGGATGGCAAACCCCTTGATCCGATTGCCCGCTTTTAGTTTTTCCATTTCCCAGATGTCGGCCGTCGTCCACTTCCCTTTCCAATACACAGGGCGGGTGCCCAGGTACGCGTCCTGCGGAGGCTGTTCGCCGCCGAGCGGCTCTTCCGGAATTTTCGGCTTCGGCACTTCGACGATCCCGCGAACAATCGCTCCGGTCACCGAGTAGCCCAGTTCGGGGGAACGGGCGGCTTTCGCATACACGCGGCCGTACGTCTCCTCAAAGGTGTGAACCAGCACATTCCAGTCTTCCACCGTGCGCAGTGCCTGGATCGGCGATTCGATTTCCAGGTCGTTCAACTGCCCCTGATACTGCATGCGGAAGTAGAAGCGGAATTCGACCTGATTGCGCGGGAATCCGTTTTTCTCAAATTCGTCGGCCACTTTGTCCATCAGTTCCACCCATGCCTGCTGCAGTTCGCCGATCGCGTCCGTTTTCTCCTGTTCGGCCGCGGCCGCGTTTACATTGATGTCCAGCGTTTTGTCGTAGCGGTACTCGAAATCGGCCGCCCCGCATCCGAAGGCGGAAAATCCGGCAGCCCACGCCGGGACCAGGATGTCCTCAAAGCCGAGCCCTTTGGTGTAGCCGGCCGTGTGCAGCGGTCCGCCCCCGCCGTACGAGAAGCACACGTATTGGGAAGGAGAGTACCCCTTGCCGAGAATCATCGATTCCAGGTAATTGCGGAGCTGCGACTCCAGGAGATCGATCACTCCGTAGGCGGCGTCCTCCACCGTCAGGCCGAGCGGATCGGCGATTTGTTCCTTGACCGCCTGGTACGCTCGCTCCGGATACAGTTTCACCTCTCCTCCCAGGAAATTGTCGGGATTGATCAATCCGAGCACGACGTGGCAGTCGGATACGGTAACGGTTTCAATGCCGCCCGCCGGATTGCACACGCCTACCCGGTATCCGGCGCTGTCCGGCCCCAGCGTAATCGACTTGAAGTTCGGGTCGATCCGGACGAAACTGCCGGCACCGGCCCCCACCGTATCCATCGCGACCAACGGCAGAGACAGGACCAGGCGTGCCATGTCCGGACTCGTATTGATGCTCAGATCCCCCTGCGTGATCAGCGCCATGTCAAAACTGGTCCCGCCGATGTCCGAACACGCGATGTTGCGGATGCCCAGGTGCTCGCCCAAATACTTGGCCCCCACAACGCCGCCGATCGGTCCCGACACCAGCGTGCGAGCCAGTTCATTCGCCCGGTAGCTGATCGTTCCGCCATGGCTGGCCATCACCCGCAGGTCGAATTTGGCCCCTCTCTCCTTGACCCGCTTGTCGATCTTCAGCAGCGTTTCACGGGACGGATCGGCCGCATACGCCTCGATGATGGTGGTATTGGTTCGGTGCGACTCCTTGCGCAGCGGGTAGTAGTCGACCGACGCGAAAATCGGCACCTCTTGGCCCCGTTTGTTCATGATGGCCTTCGCCATGTCGCGGACCTTGCGCTCATGCGCAGGGTACTTGTAGGAATGGAGGAAGCTGATGACGATGGCTTCCACCTGCTGATCCAACAGCTCGACCACCGCTTGCTCCACTTCGTGTTCATACAGCGGAATCACCACATTGCCAAACAGGTCGACCCGTTCGGTGACCCCCCGTGTCAGCTCCCGCGGTACCAGGGGCGGGTCGTAGCGGTGTGTGTTCAGATGCAGGCGGTCCGAATACGAGTACCCGAGATAAGCCTGAATGGCTCTCCCCATCCGGTGGAAGTCTTCCATCCCTTTGTTGACGATCAGCCCGACGCGCCGTCCTTTCCGGGAAACCAGGCGGTTGAGCATCGCCGTCCCGGAATACACGCCCGCCACCAACTGGGGGAACGCCTCTTCCACCGTGGTGTTCCAGTAGGAGAGGGCATCACGCGCCGAGTTCAAGAGGCCGATCGACTCGTCGTCAGGGGTGGACTGCGCCTTGCCGACCACAAATTCCCCTTTGTCGTTGATGATGAAGGTGTCGGTCATGGTGCCTCCGGCGTCGATCGCGAGAATTTGCGCATTAATGCTTCCCATGTGGTAAATCATCTCCCTTCCATCCATGAGTCGTTGATTCGTTCACACAAGAGGCCCGCTCTTGCTGCATCTACCAGCAAGCACAAACGATGCCAACCCTGGTCCGCAGCCATGCATGGAATTTCCGCGTTCTGCGGCAGGGATTTTCCGCGCGGAGACAACCGGCCTCCTCTTCCGCAGATGGAGCTGCCTGTAGCGATTCGCTACACGTGTTCGCTACACGGGTGAACAGCTCGTCCACTGTTTTCACACCGGCTGCGGTCTGCCCGCGGCGCGCAAAAAAAAAAAAAAACAGCCGGCACTCCACTCAGAGCGCCGGCTGCCTGTGTTCTGTTCCCTCACGCTGCCCGCAGATCCTACTTCCTCCCCTGCACGTAAGTCGCGCTGAAAACAAACAGCCGCATGAGCAAAAACAAGGACGGAATCAGCAGCAGAATGCCGCCAACAAAGGCCGCAATCAGCGCCACGCCCATCGCATCGCTGGTCACCCCCGATTCTACGGTCAGATAGGGATACAGCAGATACGGCAGATGGGAACGGCCATACCCGAAGAATGCAAAGGCAAACTGCAGCATGACAAAGAGAAAGGCGGTTCCGTACCATTTCCGCTGGATGATCAACGCCAGCGCAAGGAGAAAGCAGGCGAGAGAAGCCATAAACATCCAACTCATGGAAAGCATCCGCTCAAAATGCTCGGGATTATGGGTACGGATCGTAAAGAAGGCGAGGAAACTCACAAAGATCGTCGGCAGGCTGTTGTACAGGGCAAACCGGCGCAGCACCTCCCGCGCCTCCGTATCGTTCGCCCGATCCGCATAGTAGGTTAAAAAGGACGCGCTGATGAACAGAACGCTGACAATGGCCAACAGGACGACCACCCAGGCGTACGGGCTGCGGACAAGCTGATGCAGGAGAAGTTCCACGCGCTGTCCGTCGACCGAAATAAAACCACCCTCGGAGATCGTCAACAGCGTGGCCAACGAAGCCGGGATGAACAGCCCCGTCACTCCATAGACAAACAGGTACACCGTGTTTTTTCGCGCTCCGTAATTGGCAAACGCATAGAACGACCCCCGAATCGCGATCAGCAGCAGCGCCACGCTTCCGGGAACGAGCAGCGCGACGCCATACATGTAGGCGACGTCCGGAAAAAAGCCGATGACCGCATACACGAAAAAAATCAAAAAGACATTCGTTACCTCCCACACCGGGGACAAATACCGGTCAATAATCGCGTTGATGATGTGGTCGCGTTTCGTCAGCTTTCCGTAAAAGGAGAAAAACCCGGCACCAAAATCAATGGAAGCGACGATCAGATACCCGTACAGAAAGATCCACGCGATGGCAATGCCAATCTTGTGCAGTTCCATGGCGCCCCCTACAAGATGATTTTTCTGGCTTCCAGCTCCACTTCCGGTGGTGTTTTGCGGAACAATCGAACGAGCACGCTCGTCACCAGCACAGCCAGGAATACATACAGCAAGACAAACAACACAAGCATTTCAGGCAGGTAAGCCGCCGGAGTGACTGCTTCGCCCGTTCGCAAAACCCCCCGCAAAATCCACGGCTGCCGGCCGACTTCGGCAAAAATCCAGCCGCACTCCGTGGCCAGCACGGCAAACGGGCCGCCAGCCATGATGGCGGCGAGGACGGGGCGATTGTATCTCGAAAACCGCGTCAGTTTGCCTCTCTTCTGCAAAAAGGACAAGCCGACAAACAGGAACGACACGACAAACAAATACGCCCCCAACCCCACCATCAGGTCGAAGAAGTAGTGCACGTACAGCGGCGGCCAAAGCTCGCGGGGAAACTGATCCAGCCCGATTACCTTCGCATCGGGGGTTCCTTTCGCCAGGATGCTTAACAGCAGGGGGATGCCCAACGCATACTCCGTTTCCAAGGTGTCTTCGTGTAAAATGCCGCCGACAATCAGCTTCGCCCGGGCTCCTGTATGAAAATGCCACTCCCCTGCGGCCAGTTTTTCCGGTTGGGATTCGGCCAAAAATTTTCCGGACCAGTCTCCCATCACCGTATTGAGAACGGAAAACACCAAGGCAAGGAGCATCGTAAACCCGAGCGCCTTTTGATAGTACTCATGCTGTTTCTTTCGATAGAGGTGATACGCGGCGATCGCGGCCAACACGAACGAGACCGTCAAAAACGCCGACGACAGCACATGAGCCACCTTCGACGGCGCAGCCGGATTAAACATGGCCTGCCACGGATCGATCGCGGTGATCACGCCGTTTTCCAGCCGAAAGCCTTGGGGCGTATTCATGAACGCATTGACAGAGGTAATGAAACAAGCGGAACCAACCGCCCCCATAATGATGGGAACAGACAAAACCCAATGAAGCCACGGGTTTTGGAAGCGATCCCACGTGTACAGGTACATCCCCAGAAAAATCGCTTCAAAGAAAAAGGCGAATGTCTCCAAAAACAGCGGCAACCCGATCACCTTGCCGGCGAGCTGCATAAAACCCGGCCACAGAAAGACAAGCTGCAGCGCGATGCAGGTCCCCGTCACGACTCCCACGGCAACCGTGATCACATACCCCCGTGCCCATCGTCGGGCCAGGAGAAGGTAATGGACGTCTTTTTTCCACAACCCGACGAATTCCGCCAACGAGATGCACAGGGGAATTCCCACCCCCATCGTCGCGAAAATGATGTGAAAGCCCAATGTAAGCGAGGTCAGCAGTCTGGCTGCGATCACCTGGTCAAATGCAAACACGGTTCTTCTCCTTTCGTTTACCCACGCATCCACTTCATGAGCAAAGCAATCAGCAAGAGAAAGGAAATCCCGAAACAGAAATAAGCCAGCCGAATTTCTTGCTTGCGAAAGGACTGCATGTCTGATTCCCTCCCATCCGCTGCCTTATTTTTCCCAATCCCGCTCCCCATATGCAGGAATTTCCATCTCCGCCTCTTGCCGGTTCAGCCTGCATGCGGGCCATCACATAGGAAAATGGCAGCGAGTGTACCTCGCCGCCTTTTTTGTGCGTGCTGTTCCCTACCGGGCAGTCATGCGGCCATCTTCCGCGACCCGGTTTGCGATACCGGCGTACCGTTGGTTGTCTGCTGCCGATGCCATGTTCGCCTGCTGTATGACGAGTTACCCCATGCTTTCCGTGTGTACGCTGAAATCATAGTCATAACAGACATGATAGAGCTGGACCAATTCGTCATGGGTCGGAATTCGGGGATGATTGCCCGGGCTGCCGCTGGCCAAAGCATCCGCCGCCATTTTCGATACCACCTGATTCCACCTGGTTTTGTCGATGCCCCATGTCTTCACGTTCGGAATCTGCAAATCCCGGCATAACCTTTTGATCTCCAGAATCAGCTTGTCAACCGTTTCCGCTTCCGATCGCCCCGTCCCATCCGACGCAATGATCCGTCCGATGATCGCCAACCGTTCCAGAGCGCTTTCTTTGGTAAACTCCAGTACGGCCGGAAGCAGCATGGCATTGGAAACGCCGTGCGGAACGTGAAACATGGCGCCGATCGGGCGGGACATGCCGTGGACGAGCGTCACGGATGCATTGGAAAACGCCGCACCGGCCAGCATGGACGCCAGGGCCATCTGTTCCCTCGCCTCCAGGTTGTCTCCCTGCTCATACGCCAAGCGGAGATTCTTCATGATGAGTTCGATCGCCTGCAAGGCCCATGCGTCCGTGACCGGCTGGGCGCAGCGGGAAATAAACGCCTCCATGGCATGGCATAACGCGTCCACCCCGGTGGCGGCTGTAACCGACGGCGGGCACGACAGGGTCAGGATGGGATCTACAATTGCGACAGCCGGAAGCAGTTCCGGCCGCGCCAGCATCATCTTGACGTCCTGTTCCGTGTCGATGATAACCGTCACCTTGGTCACCTCAGAGCCTGTACCTGCCGTAGTGGGTACGGCAATGAGCGGGAGCGGTTTGTTCGCAAAGGGCTTGTGGCTGCCCACATAGTCCCGGATGTGGCCCCCGTTCGTCATGAGCAAGGCTGCCGCCTTGGCGGTATCCAAACAACTGCCGCCGCCTACGGCCACCAGGGTATCGCACCCCCGTTCCCTGCACATGGTTAGCGCTTCGTCCACATGGCGGTCCGTCGGCTCGGAATCAACCCCGACGTATTTGGCGCAAGGAATGCCCTGTTCGGACAGATACTGTTCACAAGCCGCTACATTGCCCATCCTGTCCATGATCGGATCGCTGACGATCAACACGTTTTTTCCCAAAGAGGCAGCCATCCTGCCTACTTCCGCGAAGGAGCCGCGTCCGTACAAGATGCGGCCGGGCATTCGCACTTCATGAATCGCCATCGTATTCCCCCTTCATGATTCTATCGGACAAGGCCGCGCACATGACCTGCTCGTGCCGAAGCCGCGCTTTCCCATCCCTGCTCCATCTGGCGGATACACCGGCATGTCCGACTTTCCCTTTTCCGACGACGTTTGATCCTATGCCGTATCCCTTGTTTGTAGAACCGGGAAAACAAAAAACCGTCCCCTGCGAGAGCAGGGGACAGTCCACAAACGACCGGTTCTATTCAATCCGTCACGTGCGTTTTACCAGCGCCCATACCAACACGCACTCTTCGTCTCCGTCATTATGCACCGCATGTGCTTCGCCCGCCGGAATCAGCGTTGCATCACCAGCCTGCAGCCGGTATTCCCTTTCACCGATTGTGGTCACCATGGATCCTTTTACCAGGATCGAATACTCGTCCTCATCGTGCGGGGCGAGACCCGTGACGGGAATCCGGCCCCCGGGGGGAATGGTGACCATGCCAAAACGGGTCTTCCCCCCTTCGAGTGCGTGGAAGGGAAACAGGGTCTTCAGGATAACGCCCGGTACGGGTTCGGCCTGTACCTCGTTGGCGCGCGCAATCATCATGGGAAGTCCTCCTTCACCCGTATTGTCTATGCGTACAAATGGCAGGCAGCCAGTTGACCCGGAGCCGCTTCCTTGAGTGGCGGCGCCTCGGTTTTGCAGATGTCCATGCAGCGCGGACAGCGTGTATGAAACGCGCATCCTGCCGGCGGATTGGCCGGACTGGGAACGTCGCCGCGCAGAATGATCCGCTCCTTTTTGGCACCCTGCACGTCCGGAACGGCTGACATCAGCGCTTCCGTGTACGGATGCAGCGGGGTCGCAAAAAGTTTTTCCGTCTCCGCCAGTTCCACGATCCGGCCTAGGTACATGACCGCGACCCGATCGGAGATGTGACGAACAACCGACAGGTCGTGGGAGATAAACAGATACGTGAGCCTGTACTGATCCTGCAGATCCTGCAGCAGGTTGATCACCTGGGCCTGGATCGAGATATCCAGCGCGGATACGGGTTCGTCAGCGATGATCAGTTTCGGATGAAGCACCAACGCGCGGGCGATCCCGATCCGCTGCCGCTGCCCGCCGCTGAACTCATGGGGGTACCGCTTGGCATAACTCGGATTCAGCCCGACATGGGTCAGAAGCTCTTGGACCCGGTCTCTCTGCTCGCCTTTGCTCCCGATGCCATAAACAAGCATCGGCTCCAGCAGTGTACGCTCCACTGTCCAACGCGGATTCAACGATGCATACGGGTCCTGAAAAATCATCTGCATGTCCCGACGCACCGTTCGCAGTTCCCCCGCCGACAGCGCAGTCAGCTCCCGACCTTCAAACCGGATGGAACCTGCCGTCTCTTTTAACAGCCGGATGACGAGGCGGGCGGTGGTGGATTTTCCGCAGCCGCTCTCCCCGACGATGCCCAGCGTCTCCCCCCGTTTCACCGAAAAACTGACGCCATCCACTGCTTTTACCGCTCCCACCTGCCTGGAGAAAATCCCTTTCTTGATGGGATAGTGCTTCGTAAGTCCGCTTACTTCCAGCAGAACCTCTTCCGCTGATGCTGATTGCGCGGTGTCCCTCATGCTGTTCCCCCTCCCTCTTTCAAGAGCCAGCAGGCAGCCTGCGATGCCGGACCGGCTGAAAACAGGGGCGGCAGTTCCTGCCTGCACTGTTCGGTTGCCCACGAACAGCGGTCGGCAAAGCGGCATCCCCGCCCCCATTGGGTAGGCGGCGGTACCTGACCCGGGATGTACGAAAGCCGCCGGCTGGCCTTCGCGTTTTTCGGCAGTGACGCGAGAAGCCCTTTTGTGTAGGGATGCTGCGGATTGTCCAGGATCTGACGCACCGGCCCTTTTTCCACGATCATGCCGGCGTACATGACGATGACCTGGTCGCATACTTCGGACACGACGCCAAGATCATGGGTGATCAGCATCATCGCCATCTTGTTTTTGCGCTGCAGGTCTTTCATCAGCTCCAAAATCTGCGCCTGAATCGTCACGTCAAGTGCCGTCGTCGGTTCATCGGCGATCAAGAGCTCCGGAGCGCAGGCCATCGCCATAGCGATCATCACCCGCTGACGCATGCCCCCGGACAATTGATGGGGATAGTCATGGACAATTTCTTCCGCGCGGGGAATGCCAACCATCCGCAGCAATTCCACGGTGCGTGCCATGCGCTCCCGTTTCTTCAGCCTCGTGTGGATTTTGAGCACTTCGCCGATCTGATTGCCGATGGTGTAGACCGGGTTGAGCGAAGTCATCGGCTCCTGGAAAATCATCGCGATTCGATTGCCCCGGATCTCGCGCAGCTCCTTTTTGCCAAGGGTGAGCAAATCGGTTCCCTTGAACAGGATGTGCCCGCCGCTCACCTTTCCCGGCGGCTTGATCAGCCCCATGATGGACAGGGAGGTCACGCTTTTTCCACAGCCGGACTCGCCGACCACGCCAAGTGTCTCGCCTTGGTTGATCGCAAAGGAAACGCCGCTAATGGCATGAAACGATTGTCCTTGGGAGTAGAAGGTGGTGGTCAAATCCCTTACTTCCAGAACAGGTTGGCGCTCCATACTCCCTCCCCCTTACTTGGCCGCTTTCTGTTTGGCTACGTGTTCCAGACTTTCATCCATGGCGGTGATCAGCGTTTCCAGGATGGCATCGTCGTGCGCCAGCGAGATCGCGTGATGCGAGAGATAGTTGGGAAGGCAGTATACGTTTTTGTGGGCCAATTGCTCGGTGAAGCGCGTGTAATCCTCTTTGCTGCTGGCCGCGGCATCACGATAGTTCGCAATCTCCTGGTCGGTAAAATACCAGTGGAAATGGCCGCCCCGCCCTTGCATTCTGGCGGGAACCCCGTGTTTTTTCGCCAATCGGTCAAATTCTGCCATCAATTGTTCCGTTCGCGTTTGCAGCGTCTCGAAGACACGCTTTTCTTCATACAGCTCCATGAAGGCGAGTGAAGCTGCCAGTGAGACCTGATGCCCGTTGTACGTGCCGATAAACGAGCAGGCACCTTTCCCCGGTGTGACGGTTTCAAAGATTTTCGCTTTTCCGGCGACAGCGGCCAGCATATACCCGTTGGCGATGGCCTTTCCGAAGGTGGCGAGATCGGGGGTTACCCCATAGTACTGCTGTGCGCCTCCCGGGGCGTCGCGAAAGCCTGTCAGCAGTTCGTCAAAGACCAGAAGGATGCCAAGCTGGTCGCAAATGCGGCGCAGCCCCTGCAGGTAGTCGCGTTTCGCCGGAATGTACCCCACATCAATCATCGTCGGCTCAAGAATGACGGCGGCAATCCGGTGCTGATTCTCCGTCAGCAGTGTTTCCGCTGCCGTCAGATCGTTGAACGGCAACACCAGCGTGCTTTCCACCACGTCTTGCAAAAGGCCGACCGAACCGGGCAGGGATTTGGGCGCGGAAGCATCGCCCGCCTTGGTCAGATCGGGCCATGTGCTGACATAAACGGCATCGTGCCAGCCGTTGTATGCCCCTTCGATGACCGCCACATGCTGTTTGCCGGTATAGCTGCGGGCAATCATCATCGTGTGCATGGTCGCTTCGGTTCCCGTGTTCGTGAAGCGGACCTGCTCTGCCGTCTTGACAAAGGAAAGGAACCTTTCCGCCGCCTTGACGCTCAGCTCCGTTTCCAACCCGGTTACGATGCCGCTTGCCATGTAGGACGTCATGCGCTCCTTGAAATCCTTGTCGTTGTGCCCCAGAATGACGGCGCCGTTGCCCATCACCACGTCGATGTAGCGATTCTCGTCCAGGTCCCAAATATGTGCCCCCTCCGCCTGTTTGTAGTAGAGCGGATGAGGAAAGCGGAAGCGGGAATTGGAATGAACTCCTCCCGGCACCAGCATGCTCGCCTTTTCGTACAGCTCTCGCGATTTCGTATGGTTCATACATGACACCTCTTTATCCGTATTGTTTTACCGTATCCGCCGACAGCATGTTGGCATACAGGAACTGATAGAACTGCGTTCGCTCTTCCTTGGGCACCCGCCGGTATGCCTCGTGCACCGCTTCGTTGCCGCGCCAGTAACTGTAGATGAACGGCGCCCGCAGGGAATGAGTGATAAATCGCAGCCGGGAGGCGATCCAGCTCTCTTGACCGAAGGCAAACTCCCTAAGGAAGGCGCGTGCTTCCTCCAGTGTTTTGTGCTCCGCATGAATCATATGGGCAGCGTTCAATCCGGAGATCGAGCGAATCTGCTGATAGACTTCGTAGATCTCATCGTCCGGAGTCGTTCCCCACTGGATAAAGCGCATGCCGTTGTCGGCAATGCCTTCGAAAACCGGACTGGAGGCCGTATTGGTGATGACCAGACCAGCATCAAGCGGCAGGGTGCCCGCTTTGACGCCCAGCTCCCGGATGCGCATGTGCGTGGTGTGGCCGGGAAAGCATTCGTGTGTGACCAAGTGCCTGAGCGCCTCATAGGTGTAGGACAGATCACCGTTGAGGTACATCTTGCTGTTCACGTAATCACAGTAGGCCTGGTAGGGAACCCCGTAGACGATTTCCGGCGTGACCTCGATATCGGCCATCTGCGGGAACAGGTGCCGAACGACCTGTTCTTTGGCTTGATCCAGCAGTTCCTTTACGACAGATTCCAGTTCATCATGAGGCACGCGGCGCGCTTCTTCCCAGGCCGCGACCTTCTCCTGCAGGCTACCGCGAAACCCTCGCCAGGACAGCAGATCGTCCAGCTTCTGATGCAGGCGGGATCGTTCGGAACGAGGGACCGGGTTTTCGTTTACATACAGGAAGCCCCGTACTTTTTCGCGAAACGGGATGTCCCTGCCGGAGCACCATTCGGCCAGCGCGAGCAGCGAACCGATCTGCTGCTGCATGTAATTGCGGCGCATCTCATTTTCTACCGCGAGATACCGTTTTCTCAGCCCGATCAGATCCTGGCGCACTTGCTCCCAGCTCTCGTACAGATGGGGCGTTTCATCGGTCAGATTGATGGGGACCAGGCCTTCCCGGTCAAACGATGCCTCGTTCGTCGACCCGTGCCCTTCACGGTACAGCTTGTCCATTCCCAGCACGATGCGGCAGTACTCGCGGGAGAGCCTCATGTCGAGCGGATCATGCTTGACCATGCGGCTTACTCCTCCTCGGCGGTATCCAGATTTCCGATCATGAACCCATAGTCCCCCGGATTCACCTTGTGCAGAAGGCCCCGCATGAGAATGACCAGATTCCGCTTGAACGGCGTGCGAATCACTTCCAGTTCCTCAAAGGTCTGCGGATTGTACGTTCGAGCCAGCACCTGCTCGCCCTCTATAACGGAACCGACGGCGCTGAAGTCGAAAGCCGGCACCATGATGCCCCCCTGTGTCGGACGGATAATCCGGATCTCCGTCATCACCACCTGCTTGGGCGCCGGCTCCACGTCACCCGGCAGCATCTTCAGATGGCGCATGCAGTTGAAGATACCGGAAACCCCGCGCTCCACGTCCCGTTCAAAGTTGGGGCCGCCCCCTACTTCCACCGTCACGCTGGGAATGCCTTTTGCTGTGGTATAGGTCGCGGTCGTCCCCTCATACGGATGGCTTGGACGGTAGAGCACCGGAAAATTGAACGCCCGGGACAGGGCCTCGTCATTTTGGATGTACACGTAATCGACAATCGGCACCGCGCCTCCCGCGTGCAGATCGATGTAGGCGTCCAGCTTGTCAAGGAATTGGGTGGCGATCACGTGGGCCATCTGTTCCGTTATCCATCCCTGCGGGTCGCCCGGGAACACGCGATTCAAGTTGTTCATGTCGAGCGGCGTGTTTCTGGTCAACGACTCGAAGGCAAGCGGGTTCGCCACCGGCATGATCATCACCATACCGGAGAGTTCTTCTTCGTTCAGCCGTTCGTATACCCGGCGCAGGATCTCTGCGCCGATGATTTCATCCCCGTGAATGACCGCAGACAATCCCAGCACCGGTCCCGCCTTTTTTCCATAAATGGTGTGCAGGGGCAGTGTCACCTTCATCCCGTTGGACAGATGGGTGACCGGTATTTCCGTATAAGTGCGTGCTGCAGCGTTCATGTGATCATCCTCCTCTTAGTTTCGTTTCCGTTTGGTGTCCGTCAAATCCCGGATACCGTCGCCCAGCAGGTTGAACCCGAGGACGGTAATCATGATCGCGATGCCGGGATAGATGGACAGGTGGGGCGCATCCTGCAAAAATTTCATGCCGAATGCCAGCGTCCAGCCCCAGCTTGATTCCGGCGGCTGAATGCCCAAGCCGAGAAAGCTGAGAGTCGCTTCGGCCACAATCGCCTGCCCCAGCCCCAACGTCGCTACCACGACGATCGGCGCCAGGCAATTGGGCAGAATGTTGTAAAAAATGATGCGAAAATCGCTGGAGCCGATGGTGCGCGCCGCCTGCACATACTCTTCTTCCTTTATAGCGAGAACGTTGGCGCGAACCAGACGGGCGTAGCTGGTCCAATACACGAGCGCCAGCGCAATGATGACGTTTTCGATCCCCGGGCCGAGCGCCGCCACGAAAGCGATCGCCAGCAGCAGCACCGGGAAGGACAGGACGATGTCGACGATGCGCATGATCAGCGTGTCCAGCCATCCCCCGTAATAGCCAGCGATCAGGCCCAGCGTGACGCCGATCACCAGTGCCAGCCCGACGGAGACGATCCCGACTTCCAGCGACACGCGGGCCCCGTACAAGATACGCGTGTACAGATCGCGGCCAAATTGATCCGTCCCCAGCAAATGGCCTCCCTCCGTCGGCTTGAGCAGCCGGTCTTTGACGTTCATTTCATAGGGATCGTGCGTGGCCAGAATGGGGGCGCAGAGCGCAGCCAGAATCACGGCGATCACGATCGCGCCACCGATCAGCACGGCCTTGCTTTGAAGTACAGTCCGAAGCACGTGTGGATTCATCACCCTCCCTCCTTATCTCTGCTGTATCTTGGGGTTGACGACAGCGTACAGAATGTCGACGATCAGATTGGTCAATGCGAACAGGAACGCAATCACGAAGACGCTCCCCTGGACGACCGGAAAATCCCGCTGACTGATCGCCGTTACCACCAGCCGCCCGATACCCGGCCAGGCAAACACGGTTTCGGTGACGATCGCTCCGCCCAGCAGATTGCCAAACTGCAGGCCTACGATCGTAATCACCGGGATCAGCGCGTTGCGGAAGGCATGCTTGACTACCACCATAAAGCCGCTGACACCTTTGGCTTCCGCCGTCCGCACATAGTCCTCCTTCAACACCTCAAGCATCGTCGAGCGGATCATGCGGGTGATCAGCGCGGCGCTCATGACGCCCAACGTAAAAGCGGGCAGGAAGATCTTGCGCAGGCTGTTGACCAGATCGTACACATTGCCGGTGGTCATGGCCGTCCACAGCGCCTCCGTCAACGGTTCTCCCCGTCCGAACGACGGAAACCAGTTGAGATTGACGGAAAACGCGATGATGAGGAGCATCCCCATCCAGAACACAGGCATGGACACGCCCAGTTGAGCAAAAAACATGCTGACGTAATCCAGCCAGGAAGACTGCTTGACCGCCGAGAGAATCCCCAGGGGAATGGAGATGACTAGCGCGATCAGCATTGCCAAAACGGCCAGTTCCAGGGTAGCGGGCAGATGCTTGGCAATCAAATCGAGAACAGGCTCGTTTTGAAAGATGGACGTCCCCAAGTCTCCCCGGAGGATGTTTTTCAGAAACACCAGCATCTGTACATGCAGGGGTTCGTTCAACCCCAGGAGATTTCGCAGCCGTTCCATCTCGCTCGGACTGGCATCCTGACCGAGCAGGACCATCGCGGGATCACCGGGGATCATGTGAAGGAGCAAAAAGACGATGACCGAGATGCCGATGACGACAGGGATCAGTTGAAACAGTCGTTTTACGAGATACGTGACCAACGGGATCGCTCCTTACTCGTTGTGCAGGGAAGGAGGCGAAGAGCCCCTCCTTTGCTCATTTTTTCACTTCCACGTCTTTGAGGCTGTACAAGCTCCCTTTCGGATGCTCCTTGAATCCGGTCAGCTTGTTGGTGAACATGGCAACGTATCCTTGATAAAGAAGGACGTCATAGGCGACTTCGTCCGTTACAATCCGGGCGGCTTCCTGATAAATCCTGGCCCGCTCTTCCTGATTCAGTACGGCTCTGCCCTTCTCCAACAGCTCGTCCACTTTCGGATTGCTGTATTTGCCGTAGTTGTTTTCGCTCTTCGAATGGAACTGGCCGTACATCGCACGGTCCGGATCGACGAGGCTCAGCCAGCCGAGCAGCGCGATGTCAAACTTTTGCGACATTACGTTGGAAGAAAACGTCGGCCATTCGGTTGTCGAAACCTTGGCGTCGATCCCCGCCTTGCTGAATTCATGTTGCAGATATTCCACCGTTTGGATCCGGTTCGGGTCCTCCGTATGAGTGGAGAGGGTCAGGCTCAGTTTTTTGCCCCCCTTGTCCAAAATCCCGTCCCCGTCGCTGTCCTTCCACCCGGCTTCCGCGAACAGCGCCTTGGCCTTTTCAGGGTCGTAGGGGTACCCCTCGATCTTGTCGCTATACGCCCAGGATGGTGGTATCAGCGGCGATTTGCCCGGCTTGTCCATGCCCTGATAGAGTTCCTCGGAGATCACCTTCTTGTTGACGAGGTGTGCGATGGCCTGGCGTACCTTCACATCGGAAAGGATCGGGTGGGTGGTGTTGAAATTGAGATACGTGAAACCCAATCCTTCCGTTTTGATGACGGTGAAGTCGCGGTTGTTTTGGATTTTCGCAATATCCTGCGGCGACAGCGGGGAGTGGACAAAATCGACATCGCCAGCTTCCAGCGCCGATACGCGCGTGCTGTTGTCGGGAATGATGAAGTACGTCACTTTTTTGGTTTTGGGCGCTCCTCCCCAGTACTGATCATTCGCCTCAAACGAGATTTTGCTGTTTTTCTCCCATTTCACCAACTTGTACGGGCCGGTTCCCACCGGATGGGACGAGAGGGATTGATCCGGTTTTTCGGCAACATGCTTCGGCACAATCCCGAGATCCAGATAGCTGAGAAGCGGTGCGTACGGCTGTTTCAAAGTGAATTTCACCGTGTAATCGTCTACCACGTCCACTTTGGAAATGGGGGCATACAGCTTGGCGTACGGTGCCTTGACATTCGGATCGAGCAGGGAATCGTACGTATATTTGACATCCGCTGCAGTAAAGGGCGTTCCGTCGTGAAACGTTACCCCTTTGCGCAGGGTAAAAATCCATGTGGTCGGATCAGGATTTTCCCATTTTTCCGCCAAAGCCGGCTGTGGTTCCATTTTGTCGGAGAGACGTACAAGACCGTCATACACCAGATCGATGACCCTGGCTGACGACGAGTCGTGGGACAGCCGCGGATCCATCGTGCCGGCATCCACGTCCAGCCCTACTCTGATTTCGTCCGCTCTGTCGCTCGCCGCTTGCTGGTCCGAGCCCGGTTTGGACGCCGATTGGGCAGGCGGCTCATAGCTGCAGCCTGCCAAGGCGGCGGAGACGATCATCAACATGGAAACAATGGCGCTTACGCATTTCCTCTTCATCACGCAATATCCCCTTTCGTGTTTTTTGCATAGGAGCGTACCTGTTTCTATCCCTCGCGAATGTCGATGTACCTCACCTCCTTGGGACTTAGCGTCAGCACCTCGCAGCCGGTATCGGTTACCACCACAACGTCCTCGATACGGACACCGAACCGCCCCGGGAGATAGATGCCCGGCTCGATCGTGAACACCATGCCCGGCCTCATCTCATCCAGGTTGTGTTGATGCAAAAACGGCCCTTCATGGAGTTCCAGCCCCACACCATGTCCGGTTCGATGCGTAAAATAGCGGTCATAGCCCCTGGCGGCAAACTCTTTCCGGATCATTCGATCAACGTCGGCGAAGCGGACACCGGGCTTGATCATGGCAATCGCCTCCTCCTGCGCCGCTAAAACGATCCGGTAAACCTCTTCAAACTCCTTGTTGGGCCTGCCGTAAAACTGCGTTCGCGTTATGTCGGAGCAGTAATGCTGATACACGCCGCCCATGTCGATGACGATTGTCTGATCGGGAATGAGTCCGGCGGCTCCGCTCTCATGGTGCGGATGAGCGCTGTTTTTTCCGAACCCGATAATTGGCGGAAAGGACAATTCGCGCACCTGATGCTCGCCAAAGAAGCTGCGAATGGTTTCCGCCATCTGCAGTTCCGTCGTGGGGAGATGCTGCAGTTCCACCACCTGGTGCATGACCGCATCGGCGATTCGGGCCGACTGGCGCAGGATGTTGATCTCGTTTTCATCTTTGATCTCGCGCAGCTTTTCCACGATGCGGCTCTTCACCGGCTGAAGCCCGGGTTGTGCGTGCATGAGATCGATCAAAAAGGAGCTGACCCAGTTCTGGTCGATTCCGATGATGCCCGTGCCGCTGACGTATTCGCTGAGCAGGGCGATGGGATCATTCTCGTCCGACCAGACGACTAATTCGATTTCGTCGGGAAGGGTCAACTGGCCTTGGAACATCTGGTGAATGAACAAAGCAGGCGGCTTGTCTTGATCCAACAGCAGGCAGCACATGCGCTCTCCCGTATCGATCCGCTGGCCGGTCAGGTAAAACAGGTTGGCTGTTGAACTGACAATCAGTTGGCTCATCCGTTCCGCCTGCATGCTCTCCATGCAGCGCTTCAATCGTCCTACAAATGGTTTCATAACAGGATGCTCCCCTCCGATCATGGCAACAAACGAATGCAAAAAAACCAAGCCAAAACACCGTCCCGCAAGACGGCTGGGGACAGTTGAATCAGCTTGGTCGGAACATTCCGGGGTATGAATAGGGGCTGCTTATCCACTGGAATGTCAGCTCGCTGGTTGCATCTTTTGTCATCGACTACGTCAAATCTGTGATTCATTATAGATTGAATTTAATCATATTTCAATAATATTATTTTTTTAAGTATTATTAAAATATTTTGGACCGATCAAGCAGCAGACACATGAATCCTCATCGCGGGGATCATACGTCATCCTTGCATTCCTCTCTGACAAATGTTGTCACACAAAAAAACCAAGCCGAAACAATCCATCGGCCATCGAGCAGATGGATGAATCAGCTTGGTCGGCAAGTTCCTCGCGAGATGAACAGGGGACGCCTGTCCACCGGAACTTCGGCTTGCTGGTTGTATCTGTTGCAATCGCTGCCAAAAGAAGAGGCTTTATTCAGTATACTCCGATCACGCGCAATTTTCAATCTATTCGTTTTTTACCGCTGCTCCTGTTTGGCACCTGATTCCGCATAGACCATCGATTTGTAAATTTCAAATTGGTTGTAGGCATCCCGAATCGCTGATATAATTGCCTTTTTGCCCAATCCGAAATACCGTTTCTCAAATGTTTGAATAGGAAGATCCACCCCGTTCTTGAGATCATGACCTACCAAAATGCTTTTGATGAAATCGTTGCACATGTTTGTTACGAACGTACAGGAAGCGTTGACGATCTTGTCCGTTTCGGGGTCAATTTCAAATCCAACCCCCATCACCCCGTAGAGATTCTTGGCCGCCATGCCATCCGGCAGCCGGGCGTAGCCCGTGCAGAAAATCGTATGATGGTTCCCAGAACCCAAAGGCAGTGTCCTCCTTTCGCTGCTGTTTTTAAGTATATATCTTACTATTCTTTTGCTGAAATGCCTACAGCCAAAATGAAAACGTCAGAGGGCCAAAAAGCCCCGCGACCTCAACCGATCAAAACAAACGTCCTGCCCATCCGAGCAGGACTGGTCGTTTGGATCAACCGGCCAACCCAGCCGGTTTCTCCTCCATTCCGTGGATTACCCTGAAACCTCCCGATCCATGATGATGTCTGCCGGTTGTGTAATCAGATGCTTCTCCGGTGTGGACAGGCGGCTGGCGGCAGCAAGACGGCTCGTCCAGAACAACAGGGGATTCGCCTCATAAAGGCTGTGCTTGAAATGCAGCTCCGTTTCTCTGGTGATGGTCGTCAGCGGTACCTGATACGTCTGCAGCCGCCGATACTCGCACGCATCGTTGGAACGTTCTGGACTCTGCCGAATGAGAAACGACAAGCCTTTTAAGCGTTGGCGCCTGTCCACGTAAAACACGCTTTTCCAAAAGCCGAAGGGAACTTTCACCTGGCAGCCTGGTCGGCCGTGCACGCCGCAGTACTCTTCGTCGTCGTCCTTGAAAATCGGTCCGGTGATCACGATCAGTTTTTTCTCGCTTTTCAGACTGTTCAGAATCCAATCCTCCAGGCAGTTCCAGACCCCCGTGTTGAAGTTGTGGTGCTGCAGTACGATATTGGCGTAGCAGAACGAGTCGTGGTTGGCTTTTTCCGCTTCGCGCCGCTCTCCCCAGCAGACATCTCTCCTGCGCGTCAAATGTCCCTTGTCATACTCATTCTGTGCATAATATTCCGGTCCGACCTGGTTCTCCGCCCCGATGCGGTCATCCACATGCCATGATTGGTTATCGCGGGGCACGTTGATCAATCGGCTTTCATCCACGCATGCAGCGGAATAAACCGCAAACTTCCGCCGTCTGTTCATCACAATGGAGAAGTGGGTAAAGTCATACACCCTTCCGTTTTCCAACGCGTCTTCCGCCGTTTTTCCCAGCAGCAAAGGCAAAGGAACGTCGTGCGGTTCTCCCAGAAAAGCGGGATCATAGCCCATACCCGATTCCTCCCTTTCTCCGTCGTGAAAAGTGTTCAAGCCGCATTCGCTTCGCTGCGTTTACTGCGTCAGCATTTCGGCAGCCGGTCAGTCGAATCCTTTGACGAAAGAAGGGAGGTTTTGTAAACGGGAACGAACGCGCGGTTCGACAACCCGAAACGTTTCCAACAACGACGAAACCAGTGTGCCCCGGCATCATACCGACACACACTGGCCGCTTCGTTTTTTCAAGAGGTCAATGCGAAAGGGGCATCGGGCGTTTTACGTTTTACTTTCTTTGATTGAGAAGCTGAACGATCTCTTCCTTCATCTTCCGGGCTTCAAACAGCGCACGATCGTCGCCCATGATGTCCCCCGGCCGATTGGCCGAGCCGATCACATATCCGCCAAAATCGATGGAGACAAAGTCAAAAATGTACTGGAACTGCTGTACCAACGGGAGTGCCTTTACGCGCGGGTTGTCACCGCCGACGATAATCACATATCCTTTCTTTCTGCTCATCTCTTCCTTGAAGTTCGGTTTGTCGCGCAGGCTTTGCGACCAGCGATCCACAAAATCCTTCATTCTCCCCGACATGCCATACCAATACAGGGGAGTCGCAAAGATGAGAATGTCGTGGGAAAGGACCTCGGATATGACCTGATCGTAATCGTCATCAACCGGTTGAAACCCTTCTGCCGTGTGACGCCGGTCCTCGATTGCCTCGATGCGCTTGTCACGCAGGTATATTTTGGTGCAGGGGAGCCCCTCTACGACGAGATCGGTGAGGTGGCCCGTGTTGCCATTCGCACGGGAACTTCCATAGATGGCCAGAACTTTCATCCCTGTTTCTCTCCATTCCTTGTCAAGATGAATGCCAACGTTCGATTATGCCCAAAGCTGGAGTTTTTCCCTCGGCGATTGGGACAAGGCTATCATACATGAAAATCCATCGGTCCATCCACCCGCTGATGGTTGAAATACAACCGAAGAACGTAAAAAACCTGCTGCATCGCCTTTACACATTCATCCCGATTTCGGAACGAGAAATCGATCGTTCTGATATCAATTGGCAATGTCTCTTTATTTTCGTATACAAAACGGGTTAACAGCTTTTTCTCCGTATCCTCAACCAGATAAGGCACGATCCAGGCTTCTTGGGGGAAATGCGTAAACACGATCTGCATCCGGTCTCGTTGGTACACCACCTCGCCGCCAAACAACAGATGATCGTCCATATGAATCCGTTCAAACGAGTGTTCGGCCATGAATCGATCAGCCAACTCTATGTAAATGGCATTGGCGTCGAAGATTTCGATTCTGTTTTTCCTGATCCACGGATCACCGATTTTCTGAAAGAACCGCAAGATTTCTTCAAGGTGCCGCCGCAGCTCACGTTCATCGGCATAGTCAATGGAGTCTGCAGAGAACCTCTTTCTGTTTGTTGGTTCGATGAAGACAGCCCCTACTTCGTCAAGCTGGTCTTTCGAAAGTGTGGACATGTAATCAAACGACACCCAGGAAATCGTTTCAAACCCCAAAGCCTGCCGGAAATGCTCCACACTGATCAAGAGATCGTCTATTTGCGCATTTCGAGCGTGGAGACCGTTTTTCAGGCGGGCCAAAGCCACTTCATTTACAGCCAGTTTCTTCAGCAGGGAAAAATTCGCATGGTCGGTGTTGCTGTGATCGTATGTTTCATAGTTGATCTCCAGGGTGCCTTTCCGTTTGCCATGCTCAAACAGATCATAGTGCCATCCGTGATCCTCCGCATGGATGAAGTAAAACGAATGGGTCTTCAGTTCAGCGGACAAATACCGCGCCTGTTCCGCACCGCTTTCGGCTGCGTTTTCCGTTGCAACCGCAAGCCACTCGCCATTGGCCGGAAACAGTCAGGAATGAACGTGCAGCTTGCGGAGCGCGCTGCTTGCTTTCGCTTTGTTCGTTTCCCTGATCAGAATCGCAAACGTGAATTCACTCAATGGGTTTTCCTCCTTTGGTTCCGCGACAGAGCGATGCGTGGCGGTTCTCCCTTCTCCACTTTCTCGCCAGTTCCCCATGAAATCGGCGAGCGGCCATGCCAAACCGGCTGTGACGGTTCCACAATCACCCGGCGTGGCAATCAGATTTCCTGCCGTTCAACCCGCGCGAGAATGTCGGGAATTTCGTACAGATTTTTGGCTTGAAATAATGTGTGTGTGCCACATCAGGGTGGTGCCACGGAAAACCGCTGCTTACTAACGGTTGAGATCATCCAGGGTAACGTCGCAATCAGGGTCTATTTCGTGTAAGGCTTCGAGCAAGGCACTGCTCCACTTCCCCCCTCGGCGATACCCTAACGTCCCGTCAAAATCCCATAATAACACCTTGCTGGACATCCATTTCCCCCCTGCCGCTCCACAAGTGGTGAATCCACACTCTCCTAAAAAAAGACCCCTTTACACAGAGTTATCGGCGAATCGTCGCAACTCCATGAGAAAGAGGTTGGGGATCGTCCTATAAGATGTATATACAACATGAGCGTACCGACGTCGTTTCTCTCCGAAACCGTATGGCCGATATCGATGCTTCCGACATTCAACGCTTCCAGAAGCTGCGGCCCTCCCGGAAATTCGGTCCATTCCACCTTCACGCCGGCGTCGGCCAGGCGCTTCTCCAGCCAGCCCTGCGCCTTCAAAACATTCATCGTGCCGTATTTTTGAAACCCGATGCGGATGACCCGCTGCCCTTCTGCAGCAGATGTGGCGGCAGTCTCTTTTGGCGTCTGGCTGCCGCAAGCCGTCAACGCGGCGAGCAGGCAAATCGTTGTCAGCAAAGCGGCGATCACGTTCTTCATGGTTCAAACTCCTTTTACTCATGATTCAGGCACAAAAAAACACGGTTCATCATAAACCGTGTCTCCGGTGGTCCGGTCGAAACAATTACTAACAATTCCTATGTGATTAGTTGTATTTATGGTTGTATACTACCACCGCCCCTACATGCTGTCAATCCTTTTCCGGGGACGCTCGCCCTCTGTCATGGCATAGTCAATCATATGCAGTCCCTGGGCTTTTCGTTCATGAAAAAAACGCCGTCCCCATGCCGTCATAATAGCCCGAGTGAGCCATTCTCCTCTGCCCGTTTTCTTGATAGGGTAAAAAGGGAGTGATCACTCATTCAAGTCAGGTGAATCTCATGAGACGAATCGTTTTGTGCTGGATTATCCTTTTGATGCTGATTGGCACAGGTTCTCCCCCTGCGTTTGCCCATGCCGGTCTGCTGGCTACCACCCCCCGAGACGGACAGGTCGTGCAAACAAGCCCCGGGGAAATCACGCTGGAGTTCAGCGAGCCGCTGGAAGAAGGGCTCATTGATCTCAAGCTGTACGACGAAAACGGCCGCCCGATTGCGCTGGCAGGGCCGAATCTGGCTGCGGGCGACGCCGCCCGGATGCGCGCTGAACCGCCGAAGCTGCCCGATGGCACGTACACCGTGGTCTGGTCCGTCGTCTCCGAAGACGGCCATCCGGTCAACGGGTCCTTCTCGTTCTCGGTCGGGCGGTCCGCGTCCGGTACCATCGCCCCCGTATCGGATGGAACGTCCGCCCTCATCGACCGCACCCTGGCGGTGATCCGCTACGTCGTGGAAGGAACCCTGCTGTTTGGAGCCGGACTCCACTGGCTCTCCTGGCTCGGCCGACGACGCGGCTGGCCCGAAGGTGTGCGCGAGATCGGACGCGGGCGGCGGGCGGTGTGGTTCGTCCTCGTCGCCGGATTGATCGCCGAAGGGTTTCTCTATCTGGCCGCCCTGCCGGGGAACGGTCTGGCTTCCGTGTTTCAGAAAGGACAGTGGACGATCCTCGGACAGTCCCCCTTCCTCTGGATGGTCGGAGCGCAGCTTGCGCTCATGCTTCTCGCCGCCGTGCCGGGCATGATGGAAGGCTGGTACCTGGTCATGTGGGCGCTGGCCGTCGGGGCGCTGGCGTTTGGCGGGCACGCGTGGGGCATACAGCCGGTGTGGCTGGCCGCATCGTTCCGAATTCTGCACCTGTTCGCCCTGGCGCTCTGGCTGGGGGCGCTGACCTACCTGCTCCTCGCGATGCGCTGGGAAAGGAAAGCCGGCGCCGCCATCGAATGGGGGCCGTTTCGCCGGTTCTTTGTCCGGCTGGCGCTCCTCGCGTCTGCCACTGCGCTGCTCTCCGGCGCCGCCATGACCATCCAGCAAACGGATTGGGCGGTCTTGTGGACCAAAGGGCAGACGTGGAGCGTGCTGCTTGGCCTCAAGGTGACGCTGACCGCCGTGATGCTCGTGCTCGCGATCACGCAGACCCTGCGGTGGCGAAAACACGGCCGCCTGACGTCTCCCGCCCTGCTGCGCTGGGAGTGGGGGGCAGGCGCGCTGGCCCTGCTGGCCGGAGTCTGGATGAGCCAGTCGGCGTATCCCCTGCCGGTGACGTCCTACACCAAAACGTTTCCTGCCGGTGACGCGCAGGTGGTGGTGCAGATCCCGCGGGTGGCGGCCGGCACGCAGATCATGACCATCGAGTTCCCCGCACCGATGACCGAACCGCGGCAAGTCCTGGTGCAGGTATCCAAGCCGGACGCAGAGGTGAACAGGCAGCCCATCCCCGCCGAGCGGACAGGTACGGGGCGTTATCAGGCGGACATTCCGTTTTCCATGTACGGAACGTGGACTTATCGGATCGACGCCGCCTTCCACAACGGAACACATGCAGAATTCACCGACACGCTGTTTATACCTGGAGGAGGAGAAACACGATGAAAATGAACTGGAACAAATGGGTAAGCACGCTCGCCGTTGCCGGAGCGCTCCTGACCTTTGCGGGAACGGCCAGCGCCCATGTCACCGTCTGGCCGAAGGAAACGAAAGCGGACTCCTATGAACGCTATACCGTTCGTGTACCGGTAGAAAAGGACAGCAACACCGTCAAGGTGCGTCTGGAATTCCCGGCGGGTGTGAAAGTGGGCACAGTTCTGCCGGTCCCCGGATGGACCTACGAATGGGAAAAAGACGCGGACGGCCGGTTCAAGGCGATCACCTGGACGGCCACAGCCGGCGGGATCAAGCCGCATGAATTCATGGAGTTCGGCCTCTCCGCCAAAAACCCCGGCGAACCGGGCACCCTGACATGGAACGCGTATCAGACGTACGCCGACGGCACGGTCGTCGAGTGGATCGGTGCCGCAGGCTCTGACACCCCGGCGCCTACCGTCGCGGTAAAGGAAGGGACCCAGCCAGCAGATGACCACGCAGATGCGAACAAAACAGAGGGGAACCACGAGGCCGGTCACTCAGCGGCTCCTGCCGGACAGAACAGCTCTTCTGCGTCCGGCAGCACGCTGCCGCTGGTTCTCTCCGGGCTGGCGCTGCTGGTCTCGGTGATCAGCCTCTTCCGGAAAAAAGCGTAAGCGGCGCGCAGGCTGGCAACCTTGCCATCCGAGAGGTTCCTCAACCGATAGCCCTCCCGCGGACAAATCCGCAGGAGGGCTTTGCTTGTTCCATGGTCGGCATTTACTTGAGCAATTGTATGATTTGCTTAAACGTGTCGCCTTCTGCCATTCTCATCAACTCGAACAGCGCGGTTTCCACACTCGTCCAGGCAATGCCGGCCGCCTTCATTTTCTCCAGCCCGATTTGCTTGTTGGCGAAGGTACGCGACGATACGGCATCCGCAACCACCTGCACCTCATATCCCAGCTCTTGCAGCCCGATGGCCGTTTGATAGACACAGATATGGGTTTCGATTCCTGCCACCAGTATCTGCCGTCGTCCCGTCGCCTTTACCGCCCGTGTAAAGGTTTCGGTTTCGCATGCGTTAAAGGAACGTTTTCGAATCGGTTGGATCCCGGTCATCCACTGCGCCACTTCCTCGACGGTGGGCCCCAATCCCTCGGGATACTGTTCCAGCCAAACCACGGGAACGTCAAGCATGCGCAATCCCCGAATCAGCTTGACCAACTGTTCGATCATCGATTCGCTCTCATGGACAATCCGCGCCAATTTCCCTTGGACGTCAACCAGCACCAGTAACGTCTCTTCTTTCCGAAGCATACTCGCCCTCCCAAACGTCGATGGTCATCGTCATTCCTCGCACGCCCTTTTGGTCAACGATCCTGTCTGCCCGTCACGCTTTCGCATTCCTGTTCTCAGAGATCGTCATTGACACAGGTTTCACATTCCTTGCAGGTTCCTTCCCATTTCGCAAAACACTTCAACTTGTGCAAAATGTGTTTCTTCTGACTTTCCATATCGTAATGGCGAACGGCTGACATCCGCATGGCTTCCGGCGAACCGCCGCCATGAAGGCTGATCAGCGCGTAAAACCCGCCTTCCTTCGACGCTGTCAAATCCTCGAGGAACCGCGCCATTCGGATGCGTTCCTCCGCCGTTACACCGTGCTTTCCGACCAGGTACCGATCGATCAGTTCCCCGGCCTCCGGAATCGCCATGTCTTCCGGGGTGGGCGCCGTCGCCACGATCCCTCCGCTGATTTCATGGGCAAGCCGGAACAAATCATAGACCTGCTCGGCCAGCATCAGTTTGCCGATGTTGGACTGCACGGCATCGGGCACGAAATTGCCGGCCACCGTCTTGCGGCCGTAAACGGAAGCCGCGACTCCCGTTGCGTAAAACCCCTCGGTGATGCGAATCAGTTCGCCCAGGTTTCGCCGGATATGCGGAACATCCGTGTGAGGCAGGCCATTGTACTCGGCCATGAGCGCCGAGGCCCCGATGATCATGTCGCCCAGACCGGCACGGGCGCCAATGCACGAATGCCGGTGATGATTCGCAAACGCCTCGGCCAATTTCCCCGTGTATTCCCACTCTCCGCACAGAAATACCCTGTCCCACGGAACAAAAACATCGTTGAAAATGACAAGGGCAGTGGACTGTCCAAAATTGGAGCTGAACGGAGCTTCGGCGTCTTCCGGGCGTCCGGCCGGTTTTGCGATGATTTTGATCCCCGGTGCGTCAACCGGAACGGCAAAAGACACGGCGTAGTCCCCGTCTTCCTTCTGCATGGCCCGGGTGGGCAGCACAATGAATTCATGGACATACGGAGCGCCGGTGATATTGGCTTTGGCCCCGCGCACAACGATCCCGTTCCGATTCCGTTCCACCACGCGCACGTACAGGTCGGGATCGGCCTGTTCATGAGGCCGCTTGCTTCTGTCCCCTTTTGCGTCGGTAACGGCCGTTGCGCACGTCAGGTCGTGTTTCTGCACGTGCAGCAGATACTCCTGAAACGCGGAAAAATAGTTTGTGTGTTTATCCGCGTCGATCATGGCGGTGATTTCGGCCAATGCGCCAAGCGCGTCGTGCATGAGGTAGCGCTGCCCGCATCCCGTCCACTTGCAAATCAACCGCACCATTTCCAGTTTCTTCAACAAGTCGTCTGTGCTGTAGTCAAGGGCATTCAAGCGATTCACCTTTGTTCCATCCGCCAGTGCAGCCAGCATGATATCCTGGTGCTTCGGGTGGTGTGCCAGTTCGTACGTCACGGCGATGGCGTTAATGCCCGGTTGAAACAGCGGTTCGTCTGCGACGCGTGTCACTTTCTTCCCCCTCACCTGAACGTCCGGATTGTACTCGTTCAGACTGGAAACATACTCTCTGCCGGTCATGAGTTTCATGCTCGTCTCTCCTCCTTTTCCTCACAAAGTCCGTTGGCAAACACGCGAACAACCCCAACGATCAGAAGCACCACCCCTTTTGCATACTGACTAGTTAGTTGGCGCGGCGGGAAAGAAAAGGAAGCGCCTGCGTTATTGCAAAAGCGCTTGCAGCAATTCCAATCGTGTGGCGATGTAACGCTCCAGGGTAAATTTCTTCGATAGGGACCACCGCCGAAACGCCCACATTTGAGCCTGCACCAGAATATCTTCAGCGATGAGCGGAACCGATCGGGGATCGATCGAAAACACGCCGCGTTCAATCCCCAGCCTGATGTGGTTCTCCAAATGGCTGCACAGCCGTTGTTCCCGGCTGAGGAACGAGCTTCGGGCCGCTTTCTCCAACGAAGCGGTTTCCTGATACATGAGGACAACGTAATCCGAGAGCTGGTCCACAATCCGGTACAGTGCGGTAACCGATTTCGCAATCACCTCCATCGGGTCGAGATCTTCTACCGCGACGGCGTACAGCGCTTCTTCGATTCGTGAATGGATATGGCAGCAAACCAAGTACAAAATGTCCTGCTTGTTTTTGACATATTGGAACATCGTCCCCGCGTTCATGCCGGCCAAATCCGCTATTTCCTTGGTGGTTGCCGCATGATACCCCTTTTGGGTAAACACGGTTACGGCCACATCAATAATCTCCGCTCTTCTCTTTTCCACCAGATCCGGATCTTTCACTGACGTTTCCACGACATATTCTTCCGTGTGCGTTCCGCTCATCCGATTTCCTCTTTCCTGTTTGTTGACGTTTTCCCGCAAATGCCAACTGACTAGTCAGTTTTTTAAGAATTTTACCAACAGTTTCTTTCTTTTGTCAATAGCCGTGCGAAACATCCGATACATACAGGTGGCTTGAGGGAACCGCGGCGTCATCGGAATCCCCACCTTTGATCTCCTCACCCCGATGCCGTGACAAAGCCGGGCCATCCGCAGACAGCCCGGCTCTCTTCCCCTCCGATCCGACAATTACCTGCCGCTCTTGTACACTTTCACCTCGTATACATGATGGCTGGAACTGATGAGATAATCCGGCTTCGGCTTGCCTCTCGCCTGCCTGTGGCCTTCCAGATGGGCTTCGCTCAACTCCCATTTTTTCCATGCCTCTACGGATTCCCAGCGGATCATGACGATTACTTCTTCTTCTCCTTTTCTGCTCTTCTTGACCAGAACGCTCAGATCAACAAATCCCTCCGATTTTTCAACGGCTCCTTCCCGGCTGAACCGCTCCACCACTTTATCGGAGGTGCCTTCTTTTACGATCAGGTTCTTGGTTTCCACAAACACCGCACTCACTCCCTTCTATTCCTGAAACAGCCATTTCAGCGCTCCGGGGAACCGGCTGCGGAAGCAGGAAAGCTCGTGCCGGCCGCCTTTCTCCACATGAAACCTCAGTCGTTTCCCGCTCAACCCGCTGTCCTCCAAAATGGCGTACGCTTCTTTTGTTCGCGCGACCATTTCCCGCTGAATGGTCTGCTTCCCGTACCCTTCCAGACTCCCGACATCCAGATAAAGTTTCAGCCCGGTCTGCGCCATTTTCTGCGCGCGCATGTAGTCTACAAATCCTTCGTACCAGAACGAACCGGAAATCGAGCCGATTTTGCCGAACACGCCGGGATACAGGTACGCGGCGTACATCGAAACGAGGCCTCCCAGCGATTTGCCCATGATCCCCGTCTGATCGGGACGGCGATTCGTTTTGTACCTGCTGTCGATATACGGCTTCACCTGCTCGACGATGAACGAGAGGTATTCCGCTCCCCTGCCGCCAAAGTCACCGAATTGATCCGACAAGGCCTTGGCAAACCAGGGGGTGTACTCATGAATCCGGTTGACCGGTTTGATGCCGACCATGATGAGTTCGACCAGTTCTCCGCCGGCAAACATCCGCTCGATTTCATGCAGGGATTCGCAGGGACACGGGGATGAATCCGCCTGATCGGCAAACAAGTCGCCGCCATCGTGCACGTAGACGACCGGGAACGATGCGGCACCATCCGAATACGAGGGCGGCAGATAGATCGACAGTTCCCTCTCCCTGAAATGATCGGTGACGATTGTGCCCCTCACGGCAGGTACCTCCTACACTTTCGCCCGAAACAGCAAGTAGACGAAATAGGGAACGCCCACGATGGAAATGACGATTCCCACTGGCAGTTCGACCGGCGTAAAGACGGTTTTGGCAATAAAATCGGAAATGACGACAAGCAGCATGCCGACCAGTCCACAAACCGGAATCACGCGGCGATGATGCAAGCCGACCAGCCGCTTGGCGATATGCGGAGACAACAGTCCGACAAACCCGATGCTGCCGGACACGGAAACGCACGCGCTGACAAGCCCGATGCTGCCGATCAAGAGCACACTCTTCTCTTTTTCCGTACGCACGCCCAGACCTATGACGCTCTCTTCTCCCAATTGAAGCACGTCTAGGAGCGGCGCTTTGCGGAAAATCACCGGAACGAAAACAAGAAACCACGGAATCATGGACACCACATAGTCCCAGTTGGCGTTCCAAATACTCCCAGTCAGCCACACCGCCGCCATTTCGTAATCCTGTGGATTCATCTTGAGCGACAGATAGATCGTCAACGCGGACAGCCCGGATCCGACCGCAATCCCGACGAGGATCAGCGTACCGGGGTCCAGTCTTCCGCTTCTCCACGCGAACAGGTAGATGAATCCGGCGGCCATCAATCCGCCCGCCAGGCCGAACATGGGCATCGCCATAATGGAAAGCAGGCCTGCCCCGGTCATTTTCCCTTCAAACAGAAGCATGAAGAGGACGCCGGCGAACCCCGCTCCCGCATTGATGCCGAGAATGCCCGGATCGGCCAACCCGTTCTTCGTAATCCCCTGAACGACGGCTCCGGCGATCCCGAGGCCGAAACCGACAAACGCGGCAATGACAATGCGGGGAAGACGAAAATCGAAAACGACCATGTCGTGCTCCGGAACCGGATCGATGCGCATCAGCGTTTTGATCACATCGGTGACCGTCAGATCGAACACGCCGTTCGTCAGGCTGACATAGACGGCGGCAAACAAGAGTCCCACGCCGGCGAAGAGCGTCGCCCAATAGCGTCGTTCTGTGCTGCTACGCATGTTTCCCCCCTCCTCTCGTGCGGATCAGGTAGAGGAAAAAAGGAACGCCGAAGATCGCACAGACAACGCCGACCGGCGTCTCAAACGGGTCATTCAGGAAGCGGCTCAGGACATCGGCAAGCCCCAAAAAGACGGCGCCGAGCACACCGGAGCACGGGACGATCCAGCGATAGTCCAACCCGACCAGAAATCGGGCCACGTGCGGAATGATGAGTCCCACAAACCCGATTTTCCCGGCCAACGCGACGGAAATGCCGGTCAGGATGACGACGGCAGCGGTAGCGGCCGCTTTGATCAAGGTGGTCCGCTGTCCTAGGCTGACAGCGGTTTCGTCGCCCAGCGCAAGCACGGTAACCGATCGGGAAATGAGCAGGGCCGTCACGATTCCGACGAGCGCAAAGGGCACGGCCACCTTGATCATGCCGGGATCGATCTGGTGCAGCCGGGCGTTGTACCAGAAGCTTACATTTTGCGAGACTTGAAAATAGCTCGCGAGCGCCGCCGATGTGCTGCTCAGAAAGGTTCCGGTCACGGTGCCGATAATCGCCATCCGCACCGGCGACATGCCGTTCGGCAGAAGGGACGCCATTCCAAACACGATCCCCGTCCCCAGTGCCGAGCCGATGAGCGAAAACACGATCATGTCCAAAGACGAAGCGTCCGGCAGCAGGATCATGCAGAGGGTAATGACGAACGCCGAACCGTCCGTCACGCCCATAATGGAAGGGGACGCCAGATAGTTTCTTGTCATCCCCTGCATGAGTGCGCCCGACATGGCGAGGAACGCGCCGATCAGAATCGCGCCGACCGCTCTCGGCAGTCGGGAGTGCATCACAATCTGATGGTTCACGTTGCCGGCGTCAAAATGAACGAACGCCTCCCACACCATGCTTGCCTGAATATTCCGTGCGCCGTACAGAATGGATACCAGAACGACGAGTGCGATCGCAATCGGTGACAGCCCCAAAATAAGGGCCGGCATCGGAATGTTTCGTCTCATGTCCGTTTACACGCCTTGTTCAACATTATTGGTACAGCTTCTCCACGGCGGCCTTCAGAAAGTTGATTTTGCTCCATGCCGTACCGCCCTGGGCAAGCGGATCGACAACGTTGACATACACCCTGTTGTTTTTGACCGCATTGATGCTCTGCCAGATCGGATTGGCCTGTACCTCTTCCAGCGCTTTCGGATTCTCCTTGTTTTCATCCTGGGAGAACTGTACAAACAGGTAATCCGGGTTCATTTCGCTGAACCTTTCCAGGGAAATGGTCTCCTGCGCTTTTGCCGCTTTGATCGGTTCCGGCACCGGGAGGCCCAAATCCTTGTACAGGGTGTCGTTGAAGTATACATTCGCAGGGTAGATGTTGATATTGCCCTGTCTGTAGCGGATGACGACAACCTTTTTATCCTTCAGTTTCTCCCCCAACTGCGCTTTGGCCGCCTCCACATCCGCCTTGTATTTCTGCAGCGTCTGTTCGGCCAGGTCCTGTTTGCCCGTCAGTTCCGCCAGAAGGCGCAAATTGGCCTCCCAATTCGTGGAGATGTGGGAATACGGAAACGTCGGCGCGATTTTGACCAGCTTTTCCGTTACTTCCGGCTTGAACTTCGAGGTACCCAGGATGACATCCGGCTTCAACTGGAGAATCGTCTCAAAATTCGGCTGCGTCTTCTCGCCGATCGACACCGTCGACCCGGTAATCTCCTTGAACATGTCCGGGAATTTTCCCCCGACGGTAATGCCGCCGACCGGTTGAACGCCAAGCACGACGGCGTCCTCCATCGCTTCCAGGCTCCCGGTGATGACAATCCGTTCCACCTTTGCCGGGACGGTGTATTCCTTGTCCAGATAGCGGACGGTTCTCGTCGCTTGCTCAGCCGTATTTCCGGCGGGCGCCGCCACCGAATTGCCCGCGCTGTCATTCCCTCCCGCCGTGGCGGTCTTGTCAGTAGAACCGCAAGCCGCCAAAAACAGCATGAGCAGGGCGACCAGCCCCGTGCCTGCACGTTTCATTCCCATTCTCATGTGCAGCAAATCTCCTTTCAGCATGTGCTTCGATGATTGAGGATGATTCTCATTGCTAATTTTAAGGACGAACAACCATGATGAACATGGACGAAATACGGAAATCAATATGGACGATTTCCAGACAGCATCCGCACACACTCCTCCACAATCCGCTCATGGGCGGAGGCGGAATATTCGCGCCACGGGTCCGGCGGGATCACATACACGCGGTTGTTCCGAACCGCCTTCAACTGCCGCCACTCGGGGGTCTGCCGCAGTGCTTTCCAATACGACAGCGTTTCAGGCTCCTGGCGAATCATCAACAGCAGGCGATCCGCATCCACTTCCGCCAGACGGCCCAGCTCGATTCGCTGATTGTAGACGTCGCTCTCGCAGCGGTACGCGGGCACCATCCGCAGGTCTCCGTAAAAGACCGCGGCCATGCTCCGGTTGCAGTATGCATACAGGTGCTCGTTCCGCATACGTACGATGAGGAATGTGTCGCCGCCCGTCTCGTTGGCAAGCTGTTCCCGGGCAGCCTCCACCTTCCGCTCGTAGTTCTTCAGCCAATGTTCCGCCTCCGCCGATTCGCCCAAGAAGCGGGCCACCATCCGAAGCTGCTCCCGCCAATCGTTCTCCATCGACGGTACATACAAAACGGGGGCGATTTCCTCCAGCTTCTGTTTCTCGCCGGGATCCACCGTGTCCATGCTGATGATCACATCCGGCCGCGCCTGCCTGAGCATGTCGATATTGGATTCCCAGTGTTCATTTTGACGGTATGCACTGAGATGAACCGCTATATCGCTCCGGTACGTCTGGTAGTAATAGGAGGTCCATTTCGGGTGAAGCGGCGCCGCGTACGGGATGATCCGGAGCGCCAGCAGGTGACCGACAATCGGGGCGCTGTAGGCGGCGATCTTGCGGCGGCGGCTCTTCATGTACACGGTAGGCGGCACGCCGACTTCCTTTTTGAATTTTCGGCTGAAATAAAACTCGTCGTGATAACCGACCTGATGCGCGATGTCCCGCAGTTTGGCACCGGATCGCGCCATCAGCGTCTTGGCCCTGTTGACGCGAAGTTGGGTCAAATAGTCGATCGCACTGATGCCGTACGTTTTTTTGAACAGATCGACAAAGTATTTCGGGCTGACTCCGGCAAGATGGGCCAGCTTCTCAATCGTTACATTTTGGTCAAAATTCTGATCCATGTACGCTTTCGCGCGGGCAAGCGAGGATTTTGAATCTTCCGCTGGAAGGCGGCCGCTTTTCAACAGGCAGTAAAGCAGTTCCTGAAACGCGATCTGACTGCGGAACCGCTCCAGCACGTCGCCGCTCTGCCAACAACGATTCACGATCTCGCACAAAGAGAGAAGCTGGCTGCTGGCGGATGCGGGAAATTCCCCCTCGACCGGAAACGGGCGCTGTTCCCGTACAACCTGCAAATGCGAGTTCCTCTTGCCGGCCTGACGGAAGACGTCGAACCTGAACAGGAACATGTCCAGTCCGTGCGACGGATCGGCCGACACTCCGAACGTCTCCCCGGGCGGACAGACATACACGGCGTTTGGCCGCAGTCGGCCATCATAATGGTCCATCGTGATGGTTCCCCGCCCTTTGGTCACGACCAGAAGAACATGGGAAAGGGTGAATTGCTGTTCCCCCCTCAGATCGCCGTCTCCTTTTATCCGTTCGAGATCCCGAAGGCGAAACAGAAACTCATCCACCGGAAGCACGTCCGTTTCATGCGTATCCGGTTCATTGTAGAGGGATAGCACATTGGATCACCATCCTTGTTCGAAACCCGACGTTTTGATGATAATAGTTATCATTATCATTGAGATTATATCAAACTGTCCGGCGTTTTTAAACGCCGCCTCCGTTTTGCCGAGCATTTGGCCGCTCCCCCCTTTTACGGCTCGTTTTGTGTTCCGCTTACGTCCAAGGTTCCACAACGTCCAAGCAAAAATCGCCTCTTGGTAATACAGTATGCATAGTTCAAGGAAAGGAGGGAAAGCCATGGGTCTCTTTCGCCGAAGGGAAGAATTTGCGTTAGTCTTGGTGCTGTTTGTGCTGCTGACGATTGTCGGATGTTCGTGCGACTGATCCAGGGTGAACAAGAAAAGGGAGAGCGCCTGCTCTCCCTTTGCCGTTTGGCTTGCCCCTTGCGCCAGGCTGGACCATCGGGCTCATTCTTCACCCTGTCCGCTTCCAACAGTCCGTAGCCCCGTAAAAACGGAGAATCGGTCCCCTTGTGTGCGCTCAACGTTACATTTCGTGGATTTTTTCCCACAACTGCCTTCCCTTCTCCCATACGTCTTTCCAAAAATGGGTCCACGACGCTTTCTCATGGCCTTCCTTCTGCATGTCTCCTACCAGCAAGAAGTATTCGCGAATGCCGGAACAAATGGCTTTCGAAAGCTCGGCCTGCTTTTCAGGGCGGGTCATCTGCTCCCGATCCAGCGCGTTGCTGATATATCCCATTTCCACAATCACGGTCGGGCAAATGGAGTGCCGCAGCAAATAATACGTCTTCCCCACTTTCGGTTCTTCCTTTTTGCCATACAGTTCGTTTAACTGATGCTGCAGGATGTCCGCAAGCAGGAAACTTTGATGGTTTTGCTGATACAGCACAAGTCCCCCGCGCATGTTTGGGTGTCTTGACCAGTTCACATGCAGGCTGACCATGGTTTGCGGGACCAAAGCGGCGGCCAGGCCCCGCCGTTGCGCCAAATCGCGCTTGTGGCGGGATGACGTGCTGGACCACCGATTTTCGTCGCTCAGTGCATAATCCCCGGTGCGATTGAGAATCACCTGATACCCTTCGGCCGACAATTCATGATACACTCTTCGCGCGATATCCAAATTGATGTGTTTTTCGTACAGGCCTTCGTGCGAGGTTCCCCCGTCAATCCCCCCGTGTCCCGCATCAATGACGACATGGATGGGAGAAATCACCTGACTGGAGGCAGTGGCGTGCGCAGGATACAGGAGCAGAATCGCCGTGAAAACGACGTACTTTCGCATCATTCTCCCTCTACGTTCCCTTTCCGGCTTTTTTTCGTAGTATGTTCCAACGGAAAAGCGGACATGCACAAATCCCCCCTCTCGATCCGTCCCTTTTCCGCCAAAAAACCCGCCTCCGCTGGGGAGACGGGTTTTTGTGACATCGTACTCCAGTCCTCAAAGCTCCCGGGATTGATCCCGCCCCTCGGCAAGAGCGTCCAACTGCATCAGCCGTTCATTGATGACCTGAATCTTTTGATAGACCTCCGCACGCGTCTGCCAATTCACATGTGCGGCACACACTTCCTTTACCAGTTGATCGCGAAGCAGCTCCAGGGCGCTTCCATCGGTCGTGGCCAATACTTTTGCGTAAAATTCCCCGTTCATGACGTCCTGCCTCCTTTACACAGAATCAACACCATCATACGGCGAAGCATTCCGGCAGGTTGTAGGCGAAGAAACAAATTCAGGGCGGGCCTCCTCTTTTGTACTTCAGCCCGCTGCATCCTCTCCGCTTCCGCCAGGCGACCATGTACGGGCCCTGACGATCCGGGTCACGCAGCGGACAAAGGACTGCTTGACCGCTGCAGGGGGCTCCTGTAATAAACCGGAACGCTCCGTTCCATAATAAGTTGGTCACCGCTTTGCTTCAGGCGCCATCAGACACGCACAAGGAGGAAAAAACATGAAGCAAACGGCCATGCGCCTGCTGATTCCGCTGTGCCTTACGCTGGTCATGACAGGTGCCGGCGGAGATTCGGGGTTCGCAAACACAGTGGAAAAAGAGCGAAAATACTATGAGGACCGGGGCGATGTCGTCTGGGAAGTACCGACCGCGCAAAAGGTGATCGCCCTGACCTTTGACGATGGTCCCGATCCCGTCTACACCCCCCAGATCCTGGATCTGTTGAGAAGGTACCACGCGAAGGCCACCTTCTTCGTCGTCGGCCAGCGCGTGATGAACCATCCCGAAATCACCCGGCGCATCGTCGCAGAAGGACACGAAGTCGGCAACCACACGTTTAACCACGCCAATTTGATGAGGCTTCGTCCCGAGCAAATCCGCCACCAAATCGAAAAAACGTCTGGCCTCATCCATGCCGCCACCGGCAAGCATTCCGAACTGTTTCGCCCCCCGGGCGGCTACTACAATGAGACCATTGTGCACTGTGTGAGAAAAACCGGCCATCTGACGGTGATGTGGTCCTGGCATCAGGACACGCGGGATTGGAGCAATCCCGGAACGGACAAAATTGTCAACAAGGTATTGAACAACGCGCGGGGTGGGGACATTGTCATCATGCACGACTACGGCGGGAACCGGTCGCAAACCGTAACGGCTGTCGCCAGGATTCTGCCGGAACTGGCCAAACGCGGCTATCGGTTTGTCAACGTGTCCCAACTGGTCAGCATCCGCGGCAAACTGCCGGTCAACCGCTCCAAATGAGGGGATACCCCGCCCTTTCCCCTGCGAGGGCACGAGGGCGGACGGCTATTCTTTCGTATCAGAGGCGCTTCGTACGATTTGCGAGCGTCACGCCGCCAGTGACCAATTCCATACCTTCCAATCACAAAAGGAGGGACATGAGCCCCCCTTTCACAGCAGTTCATCCTGATTTTTTTTCTGAGGACGAATTAATGCACCGGCCTGATGCAGCGTTTGCAGCAGTTCGCTGACTGTCCTCACTTGATCGACAATGGTTCCCAAATCGAGGTTTATTTTGGGAAGTCCAAACAAGGATCGCTTTCGAGGCGTATTGATCTTCTTCCATTCTTGAAAGTGCTGCTGCAGCGTTTCGGGATCCCTGCGCACCCGCTTGGGAACCTTGTTCGCTCGGAGCCATTCGTGAAATTCCGGAGGAAACTCGCCACCAGGTTTGATTTTGCTCATACAATCACCTCTTTCTCCGTAACGGTGTACTCAGCGGCAATGGGCACGTACACGGGTAAAAGTGAAAAAAGCAAAGGGAGAGCCCCTTTCCCCCTTTGCACAAACACCTCGGCGCGTTCACAGCCGCCTTTAACAGTCGCAATCACACCCGACAATGACCAGCAATACAAACAATACCAACACCAGCGCAAACCCGTTAAATTCGCCATTGAAGATACCCATTTGCATTCCCTCCTTTCGCACATGTAGTCATACTGTATGTGCATCAGATGGGAAATGCTTATACGATTACCTATCGGACAAAAAAATCTTATCCACGCTGCCGGGACGAAACAGCGGACACCAAGCGCCGGTAAGCGCTTTCGATTTCCTCCAGGTCAACTCCCGAACGGCGGGCAGCCGCCAGAGAGGCTGCCACTCTGGCCGATTCCAGAACGCTGAACGCTTCCCGCACCGCGCTGCGCGAAACGGCAAGACGTTTGGCCAGATTGCCCCCGCCGTAAACATCTGATTATTGCGAATATATTGAATATGTTAGAAGGAGGCGCGTCAACGCCATCCATCCTATTGCATCCACAGCCTGAACAACCCCTCCGTATAGCCGAGGTTGTACATGTAATACAGGCCAAACGCGGCACTGATCCCTCCTGTCATTTTCGTCAGCACGCGGCTTATCTCGATGTTTTTCGCGCTGATCACGAAGGGAATCCCGATGATCGTCGTGGTCAGGAGCATGCCGATAATGGTGCCGGCACCGAACACCAGGATATACAGGCCGCCTTCCCATACACTGTTCACCGCAGCCATAGTCCACAGGACGAGGGCAGCGCTTCCCGCCAAGCCATGAACCAATCCGATCAGCAAGGACTTCCAGTACGACACCCGTTCATGCTGGTGATCATGGGACTCGCTCTGTTCATGCGAGTGAAAATGTTTGTGCGGCACCCCATCATGTTCGTGCTCATGCACGTGGATTTTCCTTTTCTTATAGGGAAAGAGGCTTGTGATGCCCAGGTAAACAAGCATGATACCGACAAGGAACTCCAGAGACATTGCCACTTTTTCGGGGATTCCGTTCTTTACGAGAAGGAATACCATGCCGACGACAAAAAGCGTGGCGGTATGTCCAATCCCCCAAAACAAACCGGCCAACGAAGCATTCCACAATCGCTTCGTCTGCGTGGCGACCGTGGATACGGCTATCACATGATCCGGTTCAATCGCATGTTTGATCCCCAAGACAAAGGCAACCGCCAACACCGACAACAAACTTGCTTCCATAACGCGATTCCGTCCTCTCTCCCATTCAGTTTGTCAAGGATTTTCTGCTGTGCGGGTCATGACGCAGTTTCCGCAGCCACTGCAGGTATCCAGTCATCTGCAGCGCCTCTCGTTCACGAAAAGGACATCCGAAACTTTCCTCCTTTTTCCTTGTTTTCACCATGATAAAGGTTTTTTACATGCTGCGAAAGAGAACACGGGGGCGTTTTTGATCCGCTTGCGATTCCCCGACGCTTTCAGACCGCCCGATAGGTGGCAACCCTATTTTCATACGTGGATGTTGCTTGCCTATGCAACCGTGTCAGCACGTGAATATACAGGTATGGTAATGCCAGAATCTAGAAAAGAGGGTGACGTGTATGTACTATTATCCTGGACAATGGCCTGATCAATCGTCCGAACAATGGTCCGCTCAATCGCCATACGATTGGTCGGTAGAATCGCAGGAACAATGGTCTTGGCCAGCCCAATCTCCATCGCAATATCCGCCGCGTCGGCGATTCTGTCCGGACTTTTGCAGACGCTGTCCTCCAGAATGCTGCCGACGTCCCAGGAGAAGGGGTTACTGACCACCACTGCAGCGTGCATCCAGCGAATAGGTCGGACACCCTCGCTGCTGCAGCCGTAAGCAGGTGATTGTTCCGGCCGAAGCAGCATACATGGATGGTGGAGCCACATCCCGCTCAAAGCGGGTGTGGCTCTTTTTCCCTCTCTCTCATTTGCAGCCGGCTATGCTTTTGCCACGTTGACTCGTCCCGAAAAGAAGGTGGCTCCGCCGCCCATATCCGCGAGACGGTCCGGCGTGAGCGCGTTCACCAACCGTTTCGTTCCCGGTATATCCGCCCAGAGCCCCTGGCTTACCACTACGCCGGGCAGCACATTTTCCCCCACAGAGGCGACCAGTTCACACTCGCCACGCTCGTTCCAGATCCGCACGTTATCCCCGTTTTTGATTCCGGCCCGTGCAGCATCGGCGGCATTCATGTGCAGCCGAGGCATTTTTTCCAGTTGAACGTGCTTGTCATTATGGGAGAAGGTCGAATTCAGGAAGTTGTGATTCGGCGCCGGAATAAACAAATAGGGGTAATCCCCGTCGTCGGCAAGCGGTGCATACGTCGGCAGCGGCGGGTATCCTTCCCGCTCCATCTTTTCCGAATACAGCTCGATTTTCCCGCTGGGCGTAGGGAGGCGTCCCGGGAACAGGGGTTTTACATTCGCCTTGACATACTGCCTCTCGACAAGCGTTTCATAGTCGATTCCTTCCAGATACGGGTTCCGGTGGTTGTGAAGCGCCTGACGGATCAGCTCCTCCTCCGTGTCCTGAAACGCCTGGTCATCAAACCCCATCGCTTTCGCCAGCAGGCGGAACACCTCCACATTGGACTTGCTTTCTCCATACGGCGGAATCACCGGCCGCTGCAGATGGATGTAGTGATGCCAGTAGGAGGTGTAAAAGTCCGTGTTTTCAAAGGAAGACGTCGCCGGAAGCACGAGATCGGCATACACGGCCGTCTCCGTCAGGAACATGTCATGCACGACGGTAAACAGATCGTCCCGGGCCAGTCCGCGGCGCACCTTGTTTGCTTCCGGGGCCACTACGGCCGGGTTGCTGTTATACACAAACAGCGAACGCACCGGCGGGTCAAGCTCAAGCAGGGCGCGGCCAAGCTGATTCATGTTGATGACGCGCGTCTGTCTGTTTGCAAGCAAATCGGGGCGCTGCAGCGCCTGCTTGTTGAACAGCAGGTATCCGCCGTTTCCCTTGATCGCTCCGCCCCCTTTTTTCAGCCATTGGCCGGTAAGCGCGGGGAGACAGGCAATCGTCCGTATGCACATGCCGCCGTTGTCATGATGCTGCAGCCCGTTTCCGATGCGGATAAAGGAAGGGGATATCCGGCCGTACATGCGGGCCAGCCGGACAATATCCTCCGCAGGAACACCCGTAATGGCGGATACGGCAGCGGGATCGTACTGCTTCACATGCTCCCGAAGCTCCTCATGCCCCACGGTATATTGTTGAAGAAAGTGTTCGTCCACCATGTTTTCGGCAAACAGGACATGCATCATGCCAAGGGCCAGCGCGCTGTCCGTCCCGGGCATAATGGGAATAAACCAGTCTGCCCAACGGCCGGTCTGGTTTTTGTGCACATCGATCACGACGACCTGGGCCCCGTTTTTGCGCGCTTTCTCGGCAAGCGCCACCTGATGCATGTTTGTGCTGACCGCATTGATCCCCCACATGATGATCAGCTTGGCATGAACCGTATCCTCGGGGTCCGTCCCGAAGCTGCCGCCCATGGTATACTCGTACCCTTTTGTTCCGGCCGCGGTGCAAATCGTTTGATCCAGCCTGCTTGCGCCCAGGCGGTGAAAAAACCGGCGGTCCATCGATTCCGCGCTGAGCCTGCCCATGTTGCCGTAGAAACTGTACGGCAGGATGCTTTCCGGTCCTTCGGTCCGAATCAGTTCCTTCCAGCGGGCAGCGATCGTTTCAATCGCTTCCTCCCAACTGATTCGTTCAAATTTGCCTTCCCCCTTGGCGCCGATGCGCTTCAACGGATATAGGAGCCGTTTTGGGTCGTAGATCCGCGCTGTCATGTTGCGTACCTTGTTGCAGATGGCTCCCTGGGTGACGGGATGATCAGGATCCCCCTCTATTTTCACAATCTTTCCATCCTGTTTGTAAACAAGCAGACCGCATTGATCGGGGCAATCCAGCGAGCAGACAGACGGAAAAACTCCATTCGGCTGATTGGCGTAGTGCTGCACGGTGCATCTCCTTTCACGTTTGAACGATGGGAACAACTGCCTGCCATACGCAGCTGCCCCGTGCGACAATCGCGAATATTTCGTTTCTTTGTTCATCTTATCACGATACGCGCTCCATTTCGCACCTGTCAACACCATTGTCGCATGCGGCCCCTGCCGTATCCGCTCCCGCCCGGTCGGCGCTGCTCCGGTTCGCTTTGACAATACGCCGCCATCGCAAAGCGGGGCACGGGTGCGGTGGGCAACGCCGGGATCATCGATCTGGGTGAGGAGACGGTGCGCTCATGAGCACGATGCACACGCCCGTCAGCCACCCGCGTCCTCCCATCAGACTGCCTGCAAACACGGCTGCAGTCCCCACCAGCATTGTGCCGGTCATCTCGACAGCCCGCTGCCGTATCGTGCCGCCGGATGAAGCCCCACTCACGACCATGGCACCGAAGGAAGCCAGCAGTCCGAGTCCCGCATGTCCGCCAGCGATGCCAAGAGCAATCGGCCCGGCCATCCCCATCATCCCTGCCACGATTTGCGGAAGATCGACCGGACCATCCTTTGACCCATGCAGCATGTCGGCTGTCATCGCCTTCACGAAGCGGTGCCGACAAGCCGCTTCGTGTTTGCTGTCCACTCCCCGGGTTTCCAGCTTGTTTTTCACCATGATTCCCCCAACTTCCGAACAAGACGTTTCAGACACCTCCATCATATAAAAAACGCGGAAGCCCGAACATAAAAACGTTCGAGACTGCCGCGTTTTCCTGTACGATCGATTCCCGCCAGGCGGGCGCTTTTCCGCGAAAAAGGCAGCCTTCACCTGTTCCGCCGGTCGCGCTGAATCATCGGGGAGTCCTCCGCTTTCTTTTTCTTGCGCGTTCTCAAAAACGTGGGGCGCGTTTGCAGCTTTTTCATCGGAATTCGAACCAGCATATCCGTCCAATCCCGCATACGCAGCGGCGAAAGCGGAGCCAGATAGGGAACGCCGAAGGAAACAAGCCGGGCTACATGGGCGTGGATGAGGAGCAGGCCCAGGATGAATCCGTACGTCCCCAAAAAACTGCTGCATACCAGCAGGAAGAACCGCAGGATCCGGTACGTGATGCCGAGATAATACACAGGCGCCGTGAAGGAGGAGATCGCGGTCAGCGCGACAATGACAAGCGTCACGGGACTGACCAGGTTGGCGTCTACAGCCGCCTGCCCAATCACAATCCCGCCGACGATGCTTACCGCCTGTCCGACCGGCTTGGGCAGCTTGACGCCGGCTTCCCGTATGATCTCAATGATGAGTTCCATGATAAAAATTTCCATAAAGATGGGAAACGCCACCTTGACACGCGCGGCGTCCATGGAGATGAGGAGCCGGGTGGGAATCAGCTCCGGGTTGTACGCGACCAGCGACAGGTACAGCCCGGGCGTCGTGATGCTGAGAAACAGGGCGATCATCCGCACGAAGCGGATCAGCGTGGCGTACTGCCAACTGGTGTAGTAATCGTCGACGGTATCCAGCAGTTGAAAGAACGTGATCGGCAGAAGCAGCGCATATGACGCCCCCTCGATCATGACGGCCACGTTTCCCTCGATCAGATAGGAGCAGACGACGTCAGGCCGTTCGGTGGGGCGCAGTTGGGGAAACAGGGAGAACGAGTCGTCCTCCAGATATTCCTGAAGCTGCATCTGGCCGATCAGGCTGTCTGTTTCGATGCAGGAAAGACGCCGCCTCACTTCTTCCACGATGCGCGGATTGGCCACGTCTGTTAGGTACAATACGGCGGTTTCCTGCTTCGTCCGTCTTCCCACCATGACGGATTCCACCCGCAGATACGGGTCGCGCAGGCGCTGGCGAACCAGTCCGATATTGGTGTTGAGGGCTTCCACAAAACTTTCTTTCGGGCCAATGACGCTGATTTCCGTCTCCGGCTGCTCGATGTTCCGGCCGTTTTCCTTCTTAACTCCCACAGCCAACCCGGCTGTCTCGCCGTCCACCAGCAGCAGCGCTTTGCCGTGCAGGATCTGCTCGATCGCGGTCTGCCAGTCCTTCACCCGATGTATGTCACTTGCGGAAACGATGCTCTCCTGGATGAGCAAGAGCAGGTCTCTCTCCTCCTTGTCCCCGGTCAGGTGGGACGCCTGAGCGGTCGGGAGCAAGCCCGCTCTCTGCTGCAGGGGCGTTATCACCTGCCGGTTCAGGCGGTCGGAATCTGCCAGACTGCGCAGGAAGAACAGGCTGACACTCCTGTCCAGACACGTGAGGTGGCAGGCGGCAAAATCGCTGCTGCCGCCCAACCGCTCCGTCAGCTCCTCCGCGTTTTTGACCAGCGACGCGTGAAGGGGCGTTTTCCCGATCGTGTTCACCGCTTGTTTTTCGCGTAACAGAAACCGTTTCGATCTATCCACCGATTTGCGCCAAAACAGGTTGAACTTCATGGTCGTTTGATAGCTGTCCTTCCACATATCCCGTAATAGGCATAGTATTGCTTAATGGAAGTTCTTCTATCATGTGAAAGGGATTGGGTCGGCTGCGTCTGGCTCCGCCTCATCCATGCTAACCTTTCCATTTCAAGTAAGAGGAAACGGCATAGTTCATTCGTAAACTAAGCCCATTCAAACAAAAAAAGGCCCTTGTCAGAAAGATTTCAAGGGCCCCGTGCAGCCAATGGTCAACGCCTGGCCAGAGAGCGGGCCATGGTTTCCCCGCCTCCACATGATTCCCCGAGTACAGAGCAGTCTCCTTTCCAAAATCGGACGAAGCGACAGTCGATCTCGTTTACGGCAGCATCCAGGCGAGGATGTTTGTCTGCAGGTAGGTCAGCACGCAAATGATCAGCAGGAGCAAAACGCTGTGCTTAAACGTAAACCGGAACAGATCGGCGTCTTTTCCCGCCAGCCCCACCGCCGCACAGGCGACGGCGATCGATTGCGGCGAGATCATTTTGCCTGTGACACCGCCGCTGCTGTTGGCCGCGATCGCCAAGGCCGGGTCCATGCCCAGTTGGATCGCCGTCACCTTTTGCAGACCGCCGAAGAGCAGGTTGGACGAAGTGTCCGACCCCGTGAGAAATACCCCCAGCCAGCCCAGGATGGGCGAAAAGAACGGGAACAGGATCCCTGTCGCCGCCAAGGTCATCCCCAGGGTCGTGCTCATCCCGGAGGCGTTGGCCACATAGGCAAAACCGACGACGGAGGCGATCGTCACGATGGCAAACCGCAGTTCGCCCAGGGTCTCGCCAAACGTCTTTCCCCACTCTCTCCAGGAAAGGCGGCCGATGAACTTGGTGATGACCGCCGCAAACAGGATGGCCGTCCCTGCCGCCACCAGCAGTTCGAGCTTGAACACCGCGTCGATCGGCTTTCCGTTCGCGCCGATGACAAGCTGGTGCAGGCCGGGAACCGGCGGCGAAAAGGTGAGGGCCTTGCCGATGGGATTGATGGCGGACAGAAGCGCATTGGCCCCTTCGTATTTGCCGATCAATGCCTTTTTTACCGAAGGAATCCCCCACAAGGAAATCAGCGCGGTCAGCACCAGAAACGGCGACCAGGCGAACAGAACCCGCCCCGCCGAATGGGTTTCCCCGTTTTTCCCTCCCGACGGCCCATGAACACCGGCCGTTCCCGCTCCGGCTTGATCCGCTTCAAACCGGAAGATCGACCGGGGCTGCCACACTTTCAAAAAGAGCGTCAGGCAGACAATCGAAACCAGGGCGGAGAGGATATCGGGAAGTTCCGGTCCCATGTAGTTGGAGGTGAAAAACTGCGTGACCGCGAAAGAAAGGCCGGAAACCAGAATGGCGGGCAGCACTTCCATCGTCCGCCGAAACCCGCACATCAGCACGACGAGATAAAACGGTACAAAGATGGAGAGCAGCGGCAGTTGGCGGCCGACGATCTGGGAAATGTCCATGGCCGGGATTCCCGTCGGACCGGATACGGCGATGATGGGCGTTCCGATGGCACCGAAGGCGACCGGCGCCGTGTTGGCGAGCAGGCAAATGCCCGCCGCATAAAGGGGATGAAAGCCGATCCCGGCCAGCAGTGCCGCCGAGATGGCGACCGGCGCTCCAAAGCCGGCCGCTCCTTCCAGAAAGGCCCCGAACGAGAAAGCGATCAGCAGGGCCTGCAGGCGGCGGTCTTCCGTAATGGACACCACGGACGAACGAATGATGTCAAACTGCCCCGACTTTACCGTCAGCTTATACAAAAAGACGGACGCGATAATAATCCAGCCGATCGGCAGGATTCCGTAAACGGCGCCTTGAATGGCAGACATGACAGCCATGCCGACCGGCATCCCGTACACCAGGATCGCGATCAGCACAGCGACCAGCAGCGTAGTCGAACCGGCCACATGTCCCTTCATTCGTTTCACGGCCAGCGCCCAGAAAAAATAGAGAATCGGGATCAACGCCACCAGAGCGGAGAGCACCAGGCTCCCTCCCACCGGGCTGAACATCTGTGACCACGTCATCATAACGCCACACCCTTAATTCGAAATAGTTTGATAATTCAACGGATATCAACCGGTGCCGCCCTCATTTCCGCGCAGCGGCCCGGTTTGGGAAACATTTTGTCCGGATTGAGCAGATTCCGCGGATTGAATACATCGCGAATCTGCAGTTGGGCCTCCAGCTCGTCATCCGTAAAGACGTACCGCATCTCCTCTTTTTTCTCGATCCCTACTCCATGCTCGCCCGTGATTGAGCCTCCCGCGTCCGCGCACACCTTCAGCACTTCCGATCCCACCCGGACCGCCAGTTCCGTTTCGCCCGGAATTCTGGCGTCAAACAGGATCAGCGGATGCAGATTGCCGTCCCCGGCGTGAAACACATTGGCGATCCTCAGCCCGGAACGTTCGCTGATCTGCCTGATTTTCTCCAGCACTTCCGGCAGCCGACTGCGCGGAATGACGCCATCCTGCACGAGATAATCGGGTGAAATGGAGCCCATCGCGGGGAAGGCCGTTTTCCGGTTGGCCCACCATCTCGCCCGTTCCTCCTCGGTCGCGGCCACCTTTACCTCCGACACCTTTCTGCCCTGGCAGACGGACACGATCTTTGCGATTTGATCGTCAATGCCGGCGGCAATCCCGTCCACTTCGATCAACAGGACCGCTTCCACCCCCTTGGGGTGCCCGACCGGATACGTGCCCGCTTCCACGCCTTCGATCGCCGTTTTGTCCATCATCTCCAGCGCCGCAGGCATGATGCCGGCAGCCACGATGTCGGAGACGGCCTGGCTTGCTTCTTCCACGCTGTCGAAATAGGCGAGCACCGTCTTTTTCCCTTCCGGATTTTTCAAGATGCGCACCGTGATCCGGGTGACGATCCCCAGGGTTCCTTCCGATCCGGTCAGAAGCCCCATCAGATCGTAGCCCGGCGCATCGGGAACGCCGCCGATTTCCGCGATCTCTCCGTTTGCCAGCACCACCTCAAGGCCGAGCACGTGGTTGGTGGTCACGCCGTACTTGAGGCAGTGGGCCCCACCCGCGTTTTCCCCCACATTGCCGCCGATCGTGCAGGCGTATTGGCTGGAAGGGTCGGGGGCGTAATAGTAGCCTTTGCCCGCTACAGAATTGGTCAGTTTCAGATTGACGAAGCCCGGTTCCACCACGGCCAGACGGTTTTCGTAATCGACGTGAAGCAGCCGTTTCATCTTCACCAGGCTGATGATCACTTCACCGCCCAGCGGTACGGCTCCGCCGCTCAAACCGGTTCCCGCCCCGCGGGGTATGAACGGGATGTTTTGGTCGTGCAGATACTTCACCACCGCGGCAACCTCTTCCGTGCAGGACGGAAAGACGACGGCCCGCGGCGGGTGTTTGTGCACGGTGTAGCCGTCGCACTCGTAGGCCGCCAGATCCTCCCGTCGATAAAGGACGGAATCCGCTCCCACAATCCGGGCCAGTTCATGGACAATCGGGTCGATGGCCGGCATGGGTCATTCCCCCTTTTCCGCTTCCGATTGGCCCGCGGCCTGCCGCGCTTCCCGCTCGTACGACCAATCCAGCAGTTGTACGGTATGGACGATTGCTGCCGTTCGTCCGTGCTTCCTCGCTCCCATCATCATCTGCAGCATGCAGCCCGGATTGCCCATCACGAGCAGATCGATCTGATCGGGAACCGCTTTCATTTTCTCGTCCAGAATTTTGCCGGCCATCTCGGGGTTGGTCAGATTGTAGATGCCGGCGCTGCCGCAGCAGCGGTCCGCGAGCTCCATCTCGATCCACTCCACACCCGGAATCTCACGCAGAAGCTGCCGCGGCTCGGAGCGCACGCCCTGCCCGTGGGCGAGATGGCAGGCATCATGATACGCCACCCTCGCCTCCACCCTGCCGCGCGGTTTCTGATAACCGCGGGCAACCAGGAACTGGGAGATGTCTTCCACTTTCTCCGCGAAGCGAACGGCCTTGTCGTGATACTCGGGATCGTTGTGCAAAAGTTCGGGGTATTCCTTGAGTGCACACCCGCAGCCCGCCGCGTTCACGACCACGCTCTCCACATCCGCCGCCAGAAACGCGTCGATGTTTTGTCTGGCCAGCGCCTTGCCCTGCTCCCGGTCGCCCGCGTGAATGTGAAGCGCTCCGCAGCATCGCTGTCCGCGCGGCACCACCACGTCGTACCCGTTTCGAATCAACACGCGGATCGTCGCCGCATTGATCTCGCCGAACATCACGTCCATCACGCATCCGGCGAGCAGGGCGACCCTCCCCCTGGCCGGGCCTTCCGCCGGAATCACCTCCGGGCGCGTTTTCATGACGGGATCGGAGACGGCCGGCAGGACGCGCTCCATCTCTCGCAGGTGCCTCGGGAGCAGGTTGAGCAGCCCCGTTTTTCGGAGGAACGACTGCAGGCCGCTTTTCTGGTACACCTTCATCAGTCTCCCCAACACGTGCAGCCGGGATGGATGCGGAAACACGCCTCTCAGGAAAAAGGAATGAAGGAACGCTTTCCACCCCGTGAGCGGAATGGCCTTGCGAATTTGTCCGCGTGCGGCCTCAATCAGCGATCCCACCTGTACGCCGGACGGGCAGGCGGTTTCACAGGCGCGGCAGTCCAGGCAGGTAAAGACAGGGTTTTCGAAACCCGCAGAGATGGGCAGCTTCCCTTCCGCCACGGACTTGATCAGGTGAACCCGGCCGCGCGGGGATTGCTGCTCATGCCCAGTCTCCAGATAGGTGGGACACGACTCCAGACAGAGCCCGCAGTGAACGCAGGCGGAATACTTCTCCTCGTCCGGCGGATCTTCCCACCGATAATTGCCTTTTGCATGAGGTACAGGCGCACTCACGTCAGATCCCCCCTATGAATCGGTTTGGGTTTAACACACGACGCGGATCGATGGAGCGCTTGATGCCCTCCATCAGGGAAAAGGCGGCAGGTTTTCGCCCCCACACGTCCAGCTCTCTCCTCCGTTCGAGCGAAGCGTGCTGCACGACCGCATACCCTCCCCTGCTTTCGGCCAGCGAACGTATCTCTGTCAGGTACGAGGCAAAGAGCGTCGGGTTTCCCGTTACATAGACGCGGGTGATGCCGTGACCGACCCCGCCGTGGGCCTGGGCGGCCAGGCCGTACCGCTCGCCAACGTCATGGCAGGCCCTGACGATTTCGAGCACATCGAGGTTTTTACTGCCGATTTTTACTGCCAGCGTTTCCTCGCGATCCCCGGAAGAAACGCCGGAGGGGGGCAGTCGGGCAAAACGCATCCACCACTCTGCGGCTTCCTCCTGTTCCCATGACTGGATCTCCGCATCTGCCGGCAGTCGCGCCTTTACCCACTCTTCCTGATAGCGGACCGCTTTCTCTTCATCTTCAAAGGCGATCGCCAGCGCATACCCGTGCCCTCCATTCATGTTCCGGTGGACAGCGGGACTGAGGAATTCCATCGAGACGGGCTCCAGCAGGGAATCGAGGAGAGAAACGGCAAAGGATCGGATCAGGGTAAAGTCGGAGCGGGAGAATGCGAGGAGCAGCAGGGTTTGAAAGGGCGGGAGCGGGCGCAGTTTCATCGTGATTTCGCTCATGACGCCCAGCGTCCCCATGGAGCCGATAAACAGCTTGTTCATGTCGTAGCCGGCTACATTTTTCACCACCTTGCCGCCTGTTCGAATGAGGCGGCCATCGGGATAGACCACGCGCATCCCGATGACGTGGTCCCTGGCCGAACCGTACCGCAGGCGCTTCGGCCCGCTGTCATTGGCAGCCACGACGCCCCCGATGGTCGCATGCCGGGGCCAGTACGGATCGAGCGGAAGCATCTGGCCATGGGCAGCCAGATGCGCATTGATCTCCTGGATGGTCGTTCCGGGCTTGACCGTCACGGTCATGTCCCCCGGCGCGTATTCGGCAATCCCTCGGCAGTCGGAGAGACCGAGCAGAATGTCCGCTTTTTCTTCGGTCCCGCCAAAGCCTCTTTTCGTCCCGCCGCCCATCGGAATGACGGTCCACCCCTGTTCGTGGGCCGCCCGCAGCACAGCCGCGATATCTTCTTCGGATTCCGGAAAGACCTCGTGCGAGCCGTGATTGCCGAGGACGTGGGATGATTCCGCCGCCGGCCGTATTCTTCCCGTACCGATGACCTGTGTGATCAGCGCCGCGTCCATCTTCCTCCCTCCCTTGCACGCAATGTCATAACGTTCCGTTCAACAAGGCTTCCACATGGGCCAAATGCTCCACCATCGCCTGTCTCGCCTGATCCGGTTCCGCATCGCGGATGGCCTCGAACACGGCCACATGCTGCTGAAAAATCGTCCGCTCCCGCTCGGCATCGGCCAAAATGATCCGGTGGCAGTCCATGATCCCCTTGCGGATCGCCGACGAAACGGTCTGCATCAACTGCACGAGGTGCTCGTTTTGCGTGGCTTCCGCGATGGCGAGATGGAAGTCGAGATCCGCTCTCCACCCTTCCAGCGTATCCGCCAGGGCCAAACGCTCCAGTGCCTCCTTCATCCTGTTCAGGTGGTCCGTTTCGCGGTGAACCGCCGCCAGCTCGGCCGTCCCCGCCTCGAGGATTTTCCTCACCGCAAACAGATTGCGGATATCCTCTTTGCGCACGAGACTGACGCCCTGAAAGACCCGGGAACAGTCAAACTGGCAGACGAATGTGCCGTTGCCGTGGCGGACTTCCACCATTCCTTTTCCTTTCAGCGTCGTGATGGCATCGCGGACAGCGGTTCGGCCCACGTCAAACAGTTGGCACAATTCCCGAACAGATGGAAGCTTGTCGCCGGGCCGCACATGTCCTGCGGTAATCCACTGCTCAATTTGGAGAGCCACCCTGTCGGAAATCTTCTGGCTGTCGATTTTGGCCGCTTCCATCTGCTCACTCCTTCCTTACTCCAGTACCTCATAGCCGGGGAGCGTCAGAAACTCGACGAATTCATCGGCCAGGACCAGTTGGGTAAACAAACGGGCAGCCTGCTCGTAGCGTCCCGCCTCATACGCCTCCCCGCCGATTGCCTCCCTGATCTTCTCCAGCTCTTCGTCCCGGATCTGTTCTGTCAACGCGGCCGTAACCTTCCGCCCGTCATCAAGGATGCCTTTCGGATGGCGAATCCACTGCCAGACCTGCGCCCGCGAGATTTCCGCGGTCGCGGCGTCTTCCATCAGGTTGAAAATGGGAACGGCGCCGGAACCGTTCAGCCAGGCCGCGATGTATTGAATGGCGACGTGGATGTTGGTGCGGAGCCCCGCTTCCGTGATGGGCCCTTCCGGAACCGCGAGCAGCTCCCCGGCTGTCACGTTCACGTCTTCCCGTTTTTTCTCCACTTGATTGGGGGCAGGCATGTGCTCGTTGAACACTTCCATCGCGACAGGCACCAATGCCGGATGAGCGACCCACGTGCCGTCGTGTCCGTCGCGCACTTCCCGGAGTTTATCCGCCCGGACCCGTTTCAGGGCCTCCTCGTTTGCCGCCGGATCGTGTTTCACCGGAATGTGGGCGGCCATTCCGCCCATCGCGTGGGCATTGCGCTTGTGGCACGTCTGGATGGTCAGGAGGGAATACGCCCGCATGAACGGGACCGTCATGGTCACGACCGAACGATCGGGCAGAATCACATCCGGGTCGCGGCGAAACTTTTTGATGTAGCTGAAGATGTAGTCCCAACGTCCGCAGTTGAGTCCGGCCATGTGCTCCCGCAGCTCCCAGATGATTTCGTCCATCTCGAAAGCGGCCAGAATCGTTTCGATCAGGACGGTCGCCTTGATGGTTCCCCGCGGGATTCCCAATTGATCCTGGGCCCAGACGAACACGTCGTTCCACAGCCGCGCCTCCAGATGGCTCTCCAGTTTGGGCAGGTAAAAATAGGGGCCGGAACCATTTGCGATCAGCGTTTTGGCATTGTGGAAGAAGTAGAGCCCGAAATCGACCAGACTGCCGGACGCCGCTTTTCCGTCGATCAGCAGGTGCTTTTCATCGAGATGCCAGCCGCGCGGCCGCACGATCAGAGTGGCTACCTGATCCGTAAGGGCATACGTCTTGCCTTCGGGACTGACGTACCGGATCGTGCGGTTGACCGCGTCCCGCAAATTGATCTGCCCCTGGATGGTATTGGCCCACGTCGGCGAATTGGCATCTTCCAAATCGGCCATAAACGCTTTTGCTCCCGAGTTCAAGGCGTTGATCACCATCTTCCGGTCTCCGGCGGGCCCGGTTATTTCCACCCGGCGATCCTGGAGATCCGCCGGAATTGGCGCAATCGTCCACGAACTCTCGCGAATGTGCTTCGTCTCCGGCAGGAAATCAGGCTTTTTGCCGGCGTCCAGTTCCGCCTGCCGCAGGGCCCGCTGCCGCAAAAGCGCGTCCCGCCTCTCGGCAAATGTCCGGGTCAACCCGGCCACAAACTTCAGGGCCTCCGGCGTCAAAATCTCGGCAAACGCCGGCGTAACCGTCCCGGCAATCTGCACTCCGTCCAACTGTTGGCCTCCTACCGCCACCATTGTCCTCACTCCATTCCTGATGGGGAATCAAATCCTGTTCAGTTATCAGATATGTGATGAGCGGCGGAAACATGTCGGGGAAATGCACGTGGCTGCCGCAGGCCACGCTGGAAGAAAAAAAGAGCGCGCCAGGATCAACTGTCCGGCGCACTCTTTGCGCATGCCCGTCCATGCAGGCCAACAAACCTCAAGGCTTCACCGTTTTCTTTCGCAGGATCGCGGGATTGATGTTGACTGCCGCCTGGTACGCAACCCCAAGTCGTCATCGGCATGAGCCGCCCGTCGCCGGTATCCCATGCGTCTGCGCCGTTTGGCTTTTCCTCACATCGAATCTCCCCTATCCCTGTGTAGAAACGGAAGATGGAACGCGATGGGCAGACCGGGTGAGCAGCAATCCAATCACGCCGCACAAAATCAACCCGACTCCTGCCGCCTTGTAACTGTCAGCCGCTCCCAGCCACCCGATCAACGCACCGGCCAGCAGGCTGGAACCGGACTCGCCGATGAAGGCGGTCGTCGACTGCATGCTGAACACTTTGCCCAGCCGTTCGTTCGGCACGGAGTTCTGCACCAGGAGAATCTGCGGCATGTCGATCAGCGATTCCGCCGCTCCGGCCAGGAACGCGAAGCCGACCGCCAAGAAAAACGTATCTGTGGAACCGATCAGGAAATAGAACACGCCCCAGAGCGCCCAGCCTGTGAAAATGACCCTCGCGTATTTCCTGATCCTGCATGTGCCGAGCAGAAGCGTCATCAGCAGGTTTCCGACCGCAAACGCGCTCAAAATGATCCCGTACCCCTTGGAGTCCATGTCCCAGACCTGATCGGAGAGAATGGGAAGGCCCAAGCGGTCAAGGCCGACAATCAGGCAAAGCCCCACCCCGAAGAAAAAGATGGACCAAAACAGCGGACGAACGGTTTTGACGAAGAGGTACGTGTCATAGATGTCCCGGAATACCGATACGTGCACGTCCTTCTTGTCCATCGGCGGTATTTTAGTCGGCAACAGGGACAGGATCGAAACGACAAAACTGGCGGCAGTGATCAGGTAGATGAAAATCGCGCTGGTCTGCGCGATCAGCACGCCCCCGATCATCGGCCCGATGGCGCGCATCAGTTGGAAGGACGCCTGCATGAACGAGTTGCCCGCCGACCAGAGTTCCTTCGGCATAAAGGTCGTAAGCGACGCCCTCATCGCCGGGAAGAAGAAGCATCGCACCGTACTGAGGACAAATGCCGTAATCGCCAGATTCCATACGTGCAGCAGATCGAGCCAGTAGAAGAAGGGAACGGTGAGAAGGGAAACGAGGCGGATGATGTCCCCGTACACCATCACGCGTTTGCGGTCCCAGCGGTCGGCATAAGCGCCGCCGAGCAGTCCGAAGAAGATGTACGGTGCCGATGTTGCGAGAGCGACAAGGCCCGCGATGAATGAGGAGTTGGTCATTTTGTAGGCGAGCCAGAAGAACGCAATCTGGTACAGGGAGTCCCCGAAATTCGCGGTCGTTTGGCCGATCCACACCAACACGTAGTTCGGGTTTGCGAACAAATGCTTATACCCGGCTTGACCTTGAGTCATGGGATCATCCTCCTCAGCTTCAGATGACAATGTGCCCCTCCTGCACCTCGGCTTCGTCAAACATCGTCGGCGATCCTGCGCCCTTTGCACAGATGCAATTTTTTTAATCTTACATCTTGTCCAAACTGTCGTGAAGTCCATTTTTTGCCGCTTCTTGGCCTTTTTTTCGACATCCCAAGCAGATTGTGACGTTCCCAGTAAAGGTCTTTCTGCAAGCATCCTCTGGTCGAACATCATCTGCTCCGATTCAACAAACCCAAACAAAGAAGGCCAGCCGGATGCTGTCCGCTGACCTTCTTCTGTTCACGCTTCGTCCCGAGCCTTGCTGCATGGAAGGGAAAGGGGCTGCCCGTTCCCCGCTCACCTGCCTACCTTTTTACAAGCACCCAGACGATCTCACACGCCTCATCGCCGTCGTTATACGCCCAGTGGGCTTCGCCCGCAGGGATCAGGGCGGCGTCACCAGCCGTCAGCCGGTATTCCTTGCCGCCCACTCCCGTAATGATGGACCCTTTTACGACCAGGGAATACTCATCTTCCTCGTGGCTTCCCGAGCCATGCAGGGGAATCCTTGCCTGAGGCGGGATGGTCACCACCCCGAATGTGGCTCTGCCGCCTTCTATGTGTGTTTCCGAAAACAATGTCTTGATCAAGACGTCCGGGCGGTCATCCGCTTTTACGGAATCCGCGTTCACAACGATCATGCCCGTTCCTCCGATTTTGCTGTTTGCCGTTGCGGGGTGACACCCTCCACTTCAAATGTGTGCGGATTGAGCACAATCCCGTAAATGTCTCTGGCCTGTTCCACGGAAATATAGCCATTCTTCGCATCCCAGGCCACTTTTTCCGCCGGGCGGTTCAGCGGATTTCCGTATCCGCCGCCGGTAGCGGTCATCAAGCGAACCACATCGCCCTTGTTGAGCGGGAAACGGGCACACTTTCCAAACGGACCGGCGACTTCCCCGTTCGCCTTGACAATGACAAACTCATTGCGGGACCCGTCATGCCCGCCGTTAAATCCCCATGGCAGGAATTTGTGACGTCCGAAGGTAGCTGTCACCGTTTGCCCGTCGCTCATTGCCCGATAAGCGCGGACAACGCCGCAGCCTCCCCGGAATTCGCCGGCACCCGCGCCGTCCGTTCGAAGGCTGTACTCCTCGACCATGATGCCGTAGCGCGTTTCGGCCACTTCCACCGGTACGTTGTAGGTTTCACCGTCACCGATGCAGAACTGTCCCGATGCGCCGTCCAAGCCGTCTCCGGCCCCCCACCCGCCGACGGAAGGCTCCACGATCAGGAACGGCTCGTTCGTATCCGGGTGGATACCGGACAGCACCACACCGCAGACGGACAACAAATGCCCGGCGTTCAACCGGTGAGGAACAACCGGCGCGAGCGCCTTCCAAACCAGGTCTGCCCCGTACAGCATCGTTTCCCAATACGTCGATACGGCAGCCGGACGTTCCGCGGAGAAAATGGAGCGGTCATCCGCGATGACTTTCAGCGGGCGGAACACCCCATCATTCACGTCTTGAGAAGGATTGGTCACGGCCAAGAAAATCGTGCGCACGGCGGAGACAAGCGCGGTATAGGAACAGTTCACCGGACCGAGCACTTGCGGATGGCTTCCGCGGAAGTCGCAGATGAACTCGTCATCCGTGATGGTCACCTTCACCTGCACGTGGAAAGGCCCGTTTCCAAGCCCATCGTCATCGATGAAGTCCTGCGCTTCAAACGTACCCTTGGGCAGCTTGGCGATTTCCTTCAAGGCGAGCTGTTCGCCGTGCCGCAAGAGGTGGTCAATCGAATCCATCACCACGTCCTTCCCGTACTTGTCGCACAGCTCACGGAAGCGCTTTTCGCCGGTACGGAGTGCGGCCACCTGCGCCCACATATCCCCCAGCGACAAATCCGGGAAGCGTACATTGGCGGCGATGATGTCCACCAATGCCTGGTTCAGCTTGCCTTCATCGAACAGCTTCACGCACGGGAATTGAAGCCCTTCCTGGAAGATCTCGGTCGAATCCGTTGTCCATGATCCCGGATCTTTTCCGCCCACTTCCGTCCAGTGCGCTTTGTTGGCGGAAAAGGCCACCAGTTCCCCTTCATGGAAAATCGGCATCACAAGCCCGACGTCGGATAAATGGGACCCTCCTCCCCCGTAGGGATCATTGATGATAAGAATGTCGCCGGGTTTCAGCTCTCCTTCTTTCCCGAACTTCTCCAAGGTTTGCTTCACCATAAAGGTCAGCATCCCGATAAACCCGGTAACCCCGTTTCCCTGGGTCAATAGCTGCCCCTTTGCATCGGTCAACCCGCTCGCAAAGTCAAGCACTTCATAGATGATCGGGCTCATGGATGTCCGGGCGAGCGTGTGAAACATCTCGTCCCCGATGGCAATCAACGAGTCTTTTACGATCTCGAGTGTAAATTGATCACGCTTCACTTTCGTCTCCGTCATGCGTCACACCTCCGTGTCAATGATCAAGTTGCCGTACTCGTCTACAACCAGGCGCTGCCCCGGATACATGACCGTGGAAGAGGATGGTTCTTCGACAATCGCCGGTCCTTCGATGACACTGCCGGCGTTCAGCACTTCTCTGGCGTAGACCTTGGTGTCGATCCATCCATGCTCTTCGAAAAATACGGGGCGAACCTCCTTCAAGGCTTGTTCTGCATTGTCCCCTGCCTGTTCCAGCCGCGCGATCTCCGGCTTTTGCACCACACCGAATGCGGTTACGTGCAGGTTCACGATTTCCGTGGGGGCCCCCTCCAGTTTAAAGGTGTAGTGCTTCTCGTGAAGATCATGGAAACGAGCCACCATCTCCTGAACAGCCGCTTCATCCATGACGCCGTTCGGCACCGGAACTTTCACGGCATGTTCTTGGCCCACATAACGCATGTCGGCATAGCGGACAAACAATACGCTGTCTTCGGCAACTCCCTCCTGGGCGTATTGCCGTACGGCTCCTTCCTCCAGCCGGCTCCACTCACCGTTCAATTCCTCCACGTTCAACCCGTTCACCCGACGGATGTACGTTTGAATGTAGTCATGCCGAAGATCGGTCATCAGCATGCCCCACGCCGAGAATACGGAAGAAGCAATCGGGATGATCACTTTCTTCACGCCCAATTCCCTGGCCAGGGCCAAAGCGTGCATCGGACCGCCGCCGCCGAATGCCACCAGGGAAAACTCGCGGGGATCATACCCTTTGCGAACGGAAATCAGCTTTAACGCATTCAGCATGTTGGAGTTGGCGATGCGAATGATGCCGAGAGCCGCCTCTTCTACGGAGATGCCAAAATGGCGGGCCACCTTTTCCTCAATTGCTTGCTTCACCGCATCCATATTGACTGTATGTTGAAAATTTTTCGGAGATAGACGTCCGGTTACGAGATTGGCATCCGTTGTCGTCGGATTTTCGCCGCCGCGACCGTACGCGACCGGCCCCGGCATGGCCCCGGCGGATTGCGGTCCGACCCTCAGCGAACCGGCATCATCGATCCAGGCAATGGACCCTCCGCCGTTCCCGATTTCCACGATGTCCACCACGGGAACCTTGATTGGATAGCCGGCATTGCGGTCATCACGCTCAATCTTGTAGTCCGTTGTCACCTTTACTTCGCCGCCGTCGATCAAGGAACACTTGGCGGTCGTTCCGCCGATGTCAAAGGCGATGATGTTGTCTTCCCCAAGGATTTTCCCCAACATGGCTGCACCAAAAATACCGGCTACGGGCCCGGACTCTACCATGTTGATGGGCGTTTCCTTCGCTTGTGCAAAGGTAGTCGTTCCGGAATTGGACTGCATGATGTACTTGTTTCCGGTCACCCCGATCTCCCGGAGGTGCTTGTCCAATCGATCGATGTAGGAAGAGGCAATCGGTTTCACATAAGCGTTCAAGACAGCCGTGCTGGTACGTTCGTACTCCCGCCACTCCTTGGTTACCTCGTGAGAAGCGGTTACGGCCACTTCCGGCCAAACCTCCTTGATCCCACCGAGAACGGTTACCTCCACGGCGGTCCGATCCTCTCTTCCTTTGGAAATAAAAAAATCACAGGCGATCTGCCTGTGATTCAGAGTAAAGGGAAGACCCATCCGTTTCAGAACGGATGGACGTCAAGAGTGCCGTCACCAACCACCCCTCCTTTTTGCTGCACAAAAGGAGGGAACCTATACAAAAAAGAAAGGCAGATCCATCCGCCTTTCTGTACGTTCCATCTTTTTTCATTCAACTTGAGAATTATGAAAAAAGGGCAGACTGGTCCCGTTTACTCTGCACACACAAGCAGAACCTTTGAACAGTATTTACTTACTTGTTCAAAGTCGGGAAACGCAATCTGATGAAGCACATGTTTTCATAATCCTCCTTCAGCAACATGAAACATTGTGGTTATTGTAGAGCTCCTTTTCGAAAAAGTCTACCCCTGCGCACATCCACAACCTCAGCCAAGCGTCGCAGCCAGTGAGTCGAGCATCTTGGTCCAGGCGTCCTCGGTGCGGCTCCGGTAGTCTGCCCAGTCCGGGGCCAATTGGTGGGTCAAGGTGAGCTCGCACCCGCTCCCCTGCGGAACAATGTCGACCATCACGCGAGAGCTGTCGATCGGGTCCGGCGCAACCGCCCAAGTGAACACGAGACGGCGGGGACGGTCGATCTCGAGGTACTCGCCGATGTGGTCGATTTCAACGCCCTGCCGCCGTACAACGAAGGAAAATGTGCCTCCCACTCGCGCGTCGGCCGCAATCTTCACCACTTCTTCTTCACGGATGGCGGGCCCGAACATCCATCTGCCGATCATCTCCGGGTTCAGCCAGGCGTCAAACACGCGCTCCGGCGATGCGTCAAAGCGCCGGGTAACGCGTGCATAGACATGGGATTCAGCGTTCATGCAAATTCTCCTTTCTTTTCAGGGGGGGCGGATCAGTCAACGCGCAAACGACGAGAGCGCTGCCTCACATCTGTACACAACCCTCACCTATCATCTTACACAATTCTACCCGTTCATTGTTGACCCGGCAAAACGTTTGATCGTTCGATTTGCTTCGTAGTGCTTCCTTGAGGATATTCGATACGCGGAGTATCATTTTCCTAGATAGAAACATAGGAGGAACATGGATGAACGGCGCCAATGACCAATTTTCGAAACACAATCGACCATCATATAAAGGTTGGAACGGACTGTTATGGAGGGGGTACAGGCGCATTGGATCTCTCCCCCTGGCGTTCATGCAAACTCCCCTGTCATTCTTTACCTGCACGGTGGATGTTATGTATCCGGACACAGCGATACCTACAATTCCATTCCGATACAGCTCTCTCACAAAAGCAGCATGAAGGTGTTGGCTGTGGATTACAGCCTGGCTCCGGAAGCCCCTTTTCCTAACGGGCTGCATGATGTGGTTCGCGTGTATCACTACCTCTGCAGCCATGGATCTCCCAATCACATTGGAATCATAGGTGATTCAGCAGGTGGAGGGCTGGCGCTCGCCTTGCTGTTACGACTCAAGGAGTTGCATACAGAATTGCCGGCAGCGATCGGCTTGTTGTCGCCTTGGGCAGACCTGAAATCACCGGAGGCGACAGCGGTATCGGCCGCGCCGTCGCGATCGGCTTCGCCAAAGAAGGGGCGGATACGGCGATTGTCTACCTGTATGAACGCGAGGACGCCGAAGAGACCAAGCGGCTGGTGGAGTGTTACGGGCGCCGCTGCCTGTTGATCGAAGGCGATTTGCGCTGGCCCGCTTTTTCCGCGGAAGTGGTACGACGAACACTGGAAAGGTACGGGCGGCTTGACGTGCTTGTTTTGAACCAAGGCGTTCAGTTCCCGCAGGAAAGCATCCTGGACATTTCCAACGAGCAGCTCGAGAATACGTACCGCACCAACATTTTTCCGCATTTCTACATGACGAAGGCAGCGCTTCCTCACCTGAAGCCGGGGAGTTCCATTATATCGACGGCATCCGTAACCGCTTTTGCGGGTGCCCCTTTGCTTGTCGATTATTCCTCGACAAAAGGGGCGATCGTCTCATTCACCCGTTCGTTGGCGCTCCAATTAGTCAGCAAGGGCATCCGGGTCAACGCTGTAGCTCCCGGTCCGATTTGGACCCCGCTCATCGTCTCGAGCTATCCGGCCGAATACGTCAAAACGTTTGGTTTGGAAACTCCCATGAAACGGGCCGGACAGCCGTTCGAACTTGCACCGACCTACATTTATTTGGCGTCAGATGATTCATCCTTCGTAACGGGACAGGTGCTTCACGTCAACGGCGGCATCATGACGGAAACCTGAACAGGAAAAGGCGTATTCGATCGGACTGTCATTTTACCGCAATCCGAACATCATAATCGGGAGCGCACCCTTGGCCAGCGAATCAAAAAGCATTACTGAATCATGGGGACACCAAAAGGAGAAATCGGGGGAATGGACATCAAAGCCCTGCTCGGACGAGAAGGGCTTGATTTTTTATTCGCAGGCGATTCTTCATCTCCTTACCCGGTTGCGCCCCATCGCGAAAGAAATGATTCTTTTACTTTTAACGGACACTTGTATGGCTAAAACAAGGGATCATGATGTCGCTTCCGCTTTCTATTTATAAATCGAATTACAAGGGAAATGTGATAGAAGAGAAGCGATGGGTAAATCGAATACCCGATGAAGAACGTTTCCGCTGTTCATCAGCAAGAAAAACAACGCCACTGTTATACCCGCCAAGGTAAACAAGCCCACCTGCATGAAATACCTTTTCACCTTGGAGCGGATGAATATTTTTTTATCAATGGATTCTATCAATAGGGAAAGTGGAATCCCTGCAACGATTGTAATGTAGCGGAACGCCACGAACGAAATTTGGAGGACCAGTCGGATGAGAAGGAACAATGTTGCGCAATACTGCCCATTCGTTCTCCTATGACCAGGGATTCCCGATAAGCCGAGGCCCTTCCTCCGTCCGAAGCAACATCGGGGGATCACCGCGGGAATATTCGATCAAGGAAATGGCTCCCTTCGGTGTCTCGAGCTGTGGATCGATCTTCACCGGGGACTTGCTGAGCTCGCAGACAATTTGTTTCGCTGTCTCCACAGACAGAAAATGGGGCGCACGCACAACAATATCCACGTCGCTCTTGTCGGTCACCGTGGGCACGCCGCTGGCAAGCTCAAAACCGACGCTGCCTGTTGGTCCCCAGGAAAGGTGATACGTCAAGAAAACGTCCTCGATGAAATCAAGTACGCGCAGCGCTTTAATCCGCTGATAGCGCGGGCTCTTTTTCCAGGCTTTTTGCGAAACGAATTGTTCGGGCGCAACATGCAGATCGACCGCATTCCGTTCCAGGAAGGCTGCAATTCGTTGGGTCCGGGACTTCCCGCGAATTCCCACAGGGATTTTCCCGTTTTCAATGGGAGCCCGGCGCACCACGACAAAGGGAGCAAGCGTCAGCGCTTCGTTCACCCATTCAGGTTCAGTCGGCCTTGTGACCAGTCGGGTGATATCTGTGACGCGCAGCAAATCGTGCGGCTTTACATCCATTGCTCGGCCAACCTTTTGCGCACCAGGATGGAAGCGGCTCGCCCACCCTTTTGCGCCTCATCAGAAGACAGACGACTGCTCAAATCACGCGAAGCGGAACGTGGTCCGTCATCCTGATGATTTCAAAAGGCGATTGCCTTCCCCTCGTGGATGAGGGAGACAATCGCCTTTTGCAGACGAATTGGCGGTCAACAGCCTGTTTTTCCGGTTACGGGTCCTATCCCCTATTCGTTAATACCCTGTTTGTTGATCAACAGCCGTCTTGGTGACGATTGTTACGCCAGCGCTTGTGCCGATCCGATTGGCTCCCGCTTTGATCATCGCGAGGCAATCTTCATAGCCGCGTATGCCTCCTGAAGCTTTCACTCCCACATCAGGTCCAACGGTTTCGCGCATGATGCGGACATGCTCCGCAAGCGCTCCGCCGGTTCCAAATCCCGTCGATGTTTTGACGAAGTCAAGGCCTGTTTCCCTCGCCAACGTGCACACCTGAACGATCTGTGCTTCGGACAGATAGCAGGTTTCCAGAATCACCTTGATCACAAGAGGCGTTTCGCTGTCGGAACGAAGCCGAACGAACCGTTCCATTTCCCTTCCGACGCTGTCATATCTGCCGTTTACGACATCGGTGATGTTGATGACATAATCGATTTCATCCGCTCCGTCCCTGATCGCCCGGCTTGCCTCGAACAGCTTCGTTTCCGCAGTTGCTGCCCCGAGCGGGAACCCAACTACCGTGCAGATTTTTACGCTTGTTCCTTGTAAAGCGGCGCGCGCCAGCGGAACGTAACAGGGGTTGATGCACACGGCGGCAAATCCATGCTGCTTCGCCTCTTCACACAAGAAATGAATCTGACGATCTGTGATGTTGGGTTTCAGCAGGGTATGGTCGATCAAATTTGCCAACGAAATAGTCATCGCGTTATGCCCCCGTCGCTGTCGTATCAATGGGCTGGTTTTGCAAGAAACGCTCCACCTCTTCTCTGGACGGCATGGCAGGAGCGGTGCCGATTTTCGTTACAGAGAGAGCGGCCACTGCGTTCGCATATTGAAGCGCCTGGCGGATGCTGCGCCCTTCCGCCAAAGCATGGGCCAACCCGCCGTTAAACGCGTCTCCGGCGCCTGTTGTATCCACCGCATCCACGTGAAAGCCGGGGTATAAAATACCTGATGGGCCGCCCTCGTAATAATAGCATCCTTTTTTTCCAAAGGTGATCACCACTTTCTCCACGCCTTTCCGGTAGAGAACGGAAGCGGCCCTGCACGCGCTTTCTTCATCCGTGATTTCGATTCCGGTTAAGAGAAAGGCTTCCGTTTCGTTGGGGGTGATGTACGTGACGCCTTTCAAGAGCTCCTCGGGAATCGGCTGGTACGGGGCTGGATTTAATATCACCGGCACGCCGTATGTCCCCGCCAGCTCCAACGTTTTCCGTACCGCCTCCATGCTGGTCTCAAGCTGAACAAGAACGACTGCAGAGTTTTTGATCATCTCCTCTGCCTGCGCCACATCCTCCGCCGACAGCTTGCCGCAAGCACCCAAGGCAACCACGATCATGTTCTCCCCGTTATCGTCTACGGCAATCAAGGCTGCACCGGTTGCTTCCGCATCATCAACAAACACATAATCCGTTGAAATGTGTTCCGCCTGGAAATGTTTCACGGCCGCCTGACCAAACGGGTCATTTCCGACTTTTGTCACCATGCACACCCGAGACCCTTGTCTGGCCGCCGCTACGGCCTGATTCCCGCCCTTTCCTCCGGGCCCCATGCGAAACGGGCCTCCCAGGACGGTCTCCCCCGGTTTCGGCATGTGCGGAGTGCGGCTCATCAAATCTACGACGTAACTCCCGACAACGGTAATGATTCCACTGCTCACTCCCGATCACTCCCCTGTGTTATCTCGTTTTCACCTGGTCGATGTTCTCCTTGGTAACCAATGTGGAGTCGAGAATCACCGATTTTTCCACCGACTCTCCCTTGGAAATGGTCACGGCCGTCTGTACGGCTTCTTTTCCAAGAAGAAGGGAGGTTCAGCAATCGTGGCTTCCAGCTTGCCCTGGCGGATCGCGTCCAATGCCGGATCAACCGCATCGCAGCCGATCACCGTGATTTGATCCAAACGCCCAGCTGCTTCAATGGCTGCAAGGGCCCCCAGCGCCATTTCATCATTAGCCGCATATACTCCATCGATTTCCGGGTTCGCTTGCAGGATGTTTTCCATGACGCTTAACGCCTTGCCGCGGTCAAAGTCGGCTGCTTGCCGGGCAATTATTTTCATGTCGGGGTATTTGGCAAGCGCTTCGTTAAATCCCTTGCTTCTGTCGCGCGCTACATTGGTTCCCATGATTCCCTGGATTTCCACGATGTTCCCTTTTCCGTTTAAGGCTTTGGCCAGAAATTCTCCGGCGATGTTTCCGGATTTGATCGCATCAAAACCAATGTGGGTGACCACTTCTCCCCCGTTCGATTGACGGTCGATGGTAAATACCGGAACCTTCGCATCATTCGCTTTTTTCACGCCTTCCACAATGGCGTCGCTGTCGGCGGGATCAATAATCAGCACATCCAGGTTTTGCTGCAGAAGATTTTCCACGTCCGCAAGCTGTTGACCGGGATTGTTCTGGGCGTCCGTGACCACCAAATCGATGCCCAGCTCTTTTGCCTGCGCTTCCGCTCCTTCCTTTACAGCAACGAAAAAGGGATTGTTTAGCGTATTCATGGCCAAGCCCACTTTCAGTTTTTTTCCTTCCGCCGACTGAGGCCCATTCGCGGCTGATTCTTTTTGTTCGGGGCCTCCGCAGCCGGCAAGCAGGAACGTGAAAACGAACACGAAAACGAGAATGGAAACGACACGTTGTTTCATGTGAACCCCTCTTTTCTTTCATTTTTAAGCAATTTTCAATTTTGCAAATGTACGGTCGGCCAGTACGGCCGCCAAGATGACCAGCCCTTTCACGATGCTTTGGTAAAACGGGGAAACGTTCATTAAATTTAAAACGTTGTCTAGAATCCCCATAATCAACGCACCGATCAATGTCCCGGCTATCCCTCCCTTCCCGCCTGCCAGACTTGTACCGCCGATGATAACGGCAGCAATCGCATCCAACTCAATGCCCGTGCCGGCCGTCGGTTGGGCGGACATTAATCGGGACGTGTACACAATGGCCGACAAGGCAGAAAGCAGACCGCAAATTCCAAAGACAGCCACTTTGATCGTATTCACCGGAATCCCCGATAAACGGGACGCTTCTTCATTGCCGCCGATCGCATACACATATCGTCCAAAGCTGGTGTTGCGCAGAACCCAATACAGGGAAGCGTAGAGGAAGAGCATGATCAAAATGGGCAAGGGAATTCCCAGCATTTTACCGTTTCCGATATAGCGGAAAGATTCATGGCTAACCACCAGCGGATACCCCTGGGTGTACACCAGCGTCATCCCTCTCGCGATCACCATGACGGCCAATGTCGTGATAAAGGAGGGGATGCCCCATCTGGTTACAAACAGACCGTTGATGATTCCAAATCCCAGGCCGACCAGCAGCGCGGCGATGAGGGCGACGCCAAGCGGCCATTGGGCAGTCAGCATGCCGGCGGCTATCGCTCCCGAAAAGGCCATCACGGATCCCACCGACAAGTCAATGCCGGCGATCAAGATGACCAGTGTCATTCCGGCCGCAATAATCGCGGTAATCGAAACCTGGCGCGCAACGTTAAGCAGGTTGTTGACGGTCAGAAACGCCTCGGAAAGCATGCTCGCAGCGGCGCACAGGGCGATGAAAATGATCAGGACGCGATACTTGTTTACCAGATGGAGCCGTGCTTCCCTGTTCATCACCACGGATTGCAACGCTTCTTGTCTCACTTTCGAACTCCCCCCGTCGCGTACAGAAATATTTTTTCCTGCGTCGCTTCTTCAATCGGCATCTCTCCGGTCACTCTCCCTTCGTGCATGACGAGAATGCGGTGACTCATTCCGAGCAGCTCCGGCATCTCCGACGAGATCATGATGATCGCGATACCCTCTTCTGTAAGCGATTTCATTAGTTGATAAATTTCAGCTTTCGCTCCGACGTCGATTCCGCGGGTAGGTTCATTCAGGATCAATACCCGCGGGTTCATTTGCAGCCATTTTCCCAGCACGACTTTTTGCTGGTTGCCGCCGCTTAACGTCCCTACGGCAACTGCCGGATCGTGCACTTTGATTTTGAGATCGGAAATCCATTTTTCGACGATGCCCGTCTGTTTTGATTTTTCCAACAGCGTTCCCATGGAAGAAATGCGGCGGTAGCTTGGCAGGAGAAGATTTTCAAACACAGACATCATCAACACCAGGCCTTCGCCTTTCCGATCATCCGTAACCAGTGCGATGCCTGCGTCAATCGCATCCCTCGGCGAAGTGATCCGGCTTTTTTCCCCGATCATGATCTTCCCCTGCAGATGGGGATACAGCCCGAACAAAGCCTTGGCCAACACGCCGCTTCCGGAACCCATCAATCCCCCTATGCCGAGAATCTCGCCTTCGTGGACGGTCAGGTTGATATCATGCAGGCGGTTCTTCAGCGACAGGTTTTCCACCCTGAGCACAGGTTTTCCAATTTTCTGATTTCTGGTCGGGTACAAGTCGGTGATGTCCCTGCCTACCATCATGCTGACCATTTGTTCCCGGGAGACGTCTCCGATCTTGGCGCTGCCGATATATGTCCCGTCGCGAAGCACGGCGATGCGATCCGCGATCTGTTCCACTTCTTCCAAACGATGGGTGATAAAGATGATGGACATTCCCTGTTGTTTCAGATCGAGCATGATCTCAAGCAAATGGCTGGCATCTTCACCGTTCAAAACGGCTGTGGGTTCGTCCATAATCAATATTTGCGAAGCGTACGAAATAGCTTTCGCGATTTCCACAAGCTGCTGCTCCGGAATGGTCAAGTCACGGATCAGGGCTTTGGGGGACAAATGCTTCAGCCCCACCCTGTTCATGATCGCCGCAGCCTGCTGATCGAGCGTTTTCCAATCGATGACTCCCTTTATTTTCCTTGGTTCGCGGCCGAGAAATATATTCTCGGCAACGCTCAGGTGGGGAATCAAGTTAAACTCCTGGTAGATGATGCTGATCCCCAATTCCTGGGAAGCGCGCGGTCCATCGATCACCACCTTTTTGCCGTTGACGTAAATCTCGCCGGCGTCGGGTTGATGCACACCTGCCAACACCTTCATGAGCGTGGATTTTCCCGCGCCGTTTTCTCCCAACAGCGCAAGGATCTCACCTTTTTTCACTTCGATGCTTACTTGATCCAATGCTTTCACGCCTGGAAAGTGCTTGCTGATCCTTTCCATTTTTAAAGCGGCTGTTTCCAACGATCACATCCCCCTTCCGTCCGCCGTATCAATAAGCGACTCCCGCGACGAGAATGACATTGGCGTAGGGTGTAAATTCTCCGGTGCGGATCAATCCGCGCGCCTGCTTTGTCCGCTGCTTGAATTCAACATGCGGCAGGTACTCTACGGGAATACCGGGAAATCTGCGCAGGATTTCCTCATTCATCTTCGGGCTGATTGATTTGATCTCTTCGGCAAGGATGATTTTCTCCACGATCAGATCTTCCAGTACGGCATCCAATGTTTCCAAAAATCCGGGCGTCCCTTCTTTTAACGCCAAATCGATGCGCGTGTTGACGTTTTCCGGAATCGGCAGCCCCGCGTCGGTCACGACAATCCAATCAGTATGACCGGTTTGGGAAATCAGCTTGTTCATGTCCGGATGTAAAATGCCGCCTTTTTTCATTGCGATTCGACCTCCAAGATGTAAACGTTTAGATTTTTACATGCGAGAGCTATTTACTTTAATCGACACGATTGGCGTATTTTTAATTCGGGCGAAAGCACGTAATGCCGTTTTGCCCCTTCCCAGCCTTCCGTCATCCGCTCATACAACATTTCAAAGGCAACCTCCCCCAGTTTCCGCATCGGACGGGAAACCACGGTTAGAGGCGGGTTGACGAAAGTGGCAATATCGACATCATCAAAGCCGATAAACGAGACCTCTTCCCCCAGCTTCCAGTCCAGTTCATACAGCGCTTTCATACATCCCACCGTCATCAGGTTGTTGGAAGAAAAGATGGCGGTCGGACGTTCCGGCAACTGATACAACTGCTTCGTCAACCGTCTTCCGCTTTCTTCCTTGAAATCCCCCTCGAGAACGTATTCCTGCACAACAGGGATGCCGTAATCGTCCAAGGCCCTTTTATAGCCGACAAAGCGCTCGTACCCGGGGGTGGTATTTTGCGGACCGCAGATAATCGCGATCCGCTTGTGCCCCTGCAGGATGAGATGACGGGTCGCCTGGTACGCCCCATCCACATTGCCCACCAGCACGGTGTCCACTTCAAATTTCTTGATGGCCCGGTCAACTGCGACAACCGGAATTTTGGCATCCATCACGGTTTGCAGCTGATCTCCCGCTTCATCGGCCGTCGTGATGATCAGCCCGTCTACGCTTCGCTCCAACAAGATGGTCAACAGCTCGCGTTCGGTGTCGGCTGATTCGTTCGTATTGCAGAGGAACGTGAAGTATCCTTTTTCCCTTGCTTTCTGCTCGATTCCCGAGACGACGGTCGGGAAAAAGGGGTTATTCACGTCGGGGATAATAATCCCGATGGTGTTTGTCGTTTTTTTTACCATGCTTCTCGCGACAGCATTGGGAATATAGTTAAGCTCCTCAATGGCTGCCAGTATGCGGGCCTCGGTTTTTTGCCTCACTCCTCCCTGCCTGTTGATCACGCGTGATACAGTTGCGATGGATACGTTGGCTCGTTTTGCTACATCTTCAATCGTTGGCTTGTGCAACTTGAATCAGCTCCAAAATGTAAACGTTTAGATTTAGAACGCCAAAAACACGCTGCTCACCCATGTTTTCGAGCAGAAATGTACAATAAAGCGCTTTCTTTTGTTTGTATTTTAAGAAATATCACAAAATTTACAAGAAATCAATCTAAACGTTTTCATTTTTTTGAAATTTCATTACCTTCCCGCTCCGCTGTTACAAAACCCCCGCCCGGCCTGATCTGTCGCTGCGCCGGGCGGGGCCTCGAACCCTTTTCAACATGCCGACGAGATGTTCAGAGTATCCTTTTCGGGATTGCCAGAATCGAATCCCCTCATTCTTCCACATACGGAATCGTCAGGGGCCCCAGCGGAAGAACAGCCACCGTCATGTTTTCTCCGTATTTTTGCTTCAACTCTTCCAGGGTTTGCTCAATGTCGTGGGTGGGGGTAAACATCGCCTTGGCCACATCCTCATCCGACAGCGTCGAATACACGTAGACATCCGCCCAGACCTGAATCACCGCCTGCTTTTGCACCTGCCACTGATCAAAGACTTCAAAGGCAGGATCGTTGATCATCGCCAGGAGCTCACGAGGGGTTTGTCTCATCTGCAGGATCTTGGCGTAGTTTCCGTGATTGGGCAAACCGTCGGAACACTCCGCCGCACAGATGATCGCGCCTCCCTGTTTCACAATCTTGTAGGCCGCGCTCATCCCTTTTACCGCTTGATACAGGTTTTGATCGAGCGGATACCCGGAATTGGACGTAATGACCACGTCAAAACGGTGGTCACAACGGATCATCGCGTGTTCCCTGGCGAAGGCGCAGCCCCGGTCATGCGCCTCAAACAGTTCCCCGGCAAACACGGCGGTAATCTCTTTGTCGCGATTTAACGTCACATTCACCATGAAATCCGGCTTACACATGCGGTTCACTTCCCGGGCCATGTCCTGAACCGGGTTGTTCACCATGTTTCCCCAGGTGGACAGCGGGTCGCCAATCATTCTGGCATTATGAAACGTCAGGATGGTTTCGATTCCGGCAATGCCCGGCATGATCCCTTTGGGGCCGCCGGAAAAGCCGGCAAAGAAATGCGGTTCGATAAAGCCTGTCACAATTTTGAAATCGGCTTCCACGTACTCCTTGTTCAAATACACCTCGCAGCCATACCGGCTTTTCCCGACTCGCACCAATTCTTCCCGGTTCTGACAGTGATGGTTGATCACGCGAACATGCTCAACCACCCATTCCCCCAGCATGTGAATGAATTCTTCTCGTGTCTGGTCGCGGTGGGTTCCCGTACCGTTGATGATCACAAACTGATCAAGCGGTACATGGGACAGCTCCTTGAGAATCCAGGGAATCAGCTTGTGGTTGGGCGTCGGACGGGTGATGTCGCTAATCACAATCGCCACTTTGTCCGTACGTTTTACCATGTCCCGCAAAGGCGGCGTTCCGATCGGGTTCCGGAGCGCCGTTGCCACCGCCGCTTCTTCATCCCGCAGTCCGGGAAGATGTTTCGGCTCCAAGATGACCGAATGTTCAGGCACTTGAACGGACAACGTTCCTTTCCCGTACAACAGCGCAGTGTTCATGAATCATCTTCTCCTTGGTAAGGATTGGGCAGAGCGCATTTCTCGCCTACGCGGCTTTTTTGTGAGTGAGGCATGCCAAGCAGTGATCAGAAGCAACGACCAATGGTTTGCTTGATGTCACGCTGCATCCCTCCTTATGATCTTGTCACACGGAACGGATGTGCCAGATACGTGCGAAGAACCTGCTCCGCCGCTTGAGCCAGCAATTCGGCGGCTCGTTCCATCGCTTCCGGAAGCGTCATGGGAGCGTTGAGAATGCTATGAATGCTGGTAATGCCGTATTGATAAAGGGAATCGATGCCGGGTCCAATCGAGCCCGCAAGCACAAACACAGGGATCCCCCGCTTCTGCGCTTCTTGTGCTACTCCCATCGGCGTTTTTCCGGACGCCGTTTGAAAATCAATCGTTCCTTCTCCCGTGATGACCAGATCGGCGTCCTGCAAATGCTGGCCGAGCTGCGTGTATTCGATGACAATATCAATCCCCCGCTTCATGGCTGCCGGAAAAAAGGCCTGAAACGCTCCGCCGATCCCGCCGGCCGCACCTGCCCCGGGCCGATCGTGAAGCCGCACCCCGGTTTTGGCTTCGACCAGATCTGCCCACCTGCGCAGGCAGCGGTCCAATCTCTCCACCATGTCAGGAGTCGCCCCTTTTTGCGGGCCAAACACATGGGACGCTCCCTGGGGACCAACGAGAGGATTCTGCACATCGGAGGCGATCACAAACTGCGACTCGTTGATGCGAGGGTCAAAATCCCGGTCATCGATTGCGGCGATCCGTTCGATTTCCCCTCCGCCAAAACCGACCTGCTTTCCCTGGGAGTCGAGCAGCTTCATGCCGAGCGCTTGCAGCATGCCAATTCCGCCGTCATTGGTCGCGCTGCCGCCAATGGCTAAAATGAAACGCCGGCAGCCGTCATCCAGCGCCCGCTTGATCAATTCGCCCGTACCGTACGTTGTCGTCACCATCGGATTGCGCTGCTCGGGCGGCACCAGACAAAGTCCGGAAGCACTGGCCATTTCAATGACACACGTCTGCCGATCTCCCAGTACGCCGTAAGCCGCGTCAACTGGCAGACCCAAAGGTCCGGTGACAGAAACGTCGACCATTCGCCCTTTCGTTGCCCCAACCAGGCTTTCCATCGTTCCTTCCCCGTCGTCTGCGACCGGAACCAGCACCGTCTTCGCATGGGGAAGAACGCGAAGCACCCCTGTTTCGATGGCGCTGGCTGCTTCAAACGCGGAAAGGCTTCCCTTGAACGAATCCGGCGCAATTACAATCTTCATGCCCACTCCCCCTTCCATACAAAACAAAGCGCCTTCTTGACCTTGCTTTCATTATAGCGACAGGCAGCGCCCAAAGCATCGTGCCATGTACATGATAATTGCAGCAATTTTCGATACTTTTTGTTTGTGTATCGACAAAAGTTCATCCACTGATTCCTGCGCCGACGACCAACGGAAAAGTTGGTAATGTGCAGAACCTTTCGCCCCATGTCTGACAGTATGGGAGTACCCCCACCAACTCGAACCTTCGGACAAGGTGCAAATGATACAAATGAAACAGGAAAAGACTTCCTCATCGACTGATTTTGTTGTAAAATACAGGAAGAAATAGACATTTTATGTATTTCGGTATGGGGGAGTGCTTATGGAATCACAAAAGGGGCACCGGTCCTTGCGATCTGAAATTGAGCATCATATAAAAAAGCACGGTTACACACTCAGGAAACTAAGTGAATTAACTGGCATTAATCAGGGACATTTAAGTGCCATCCTGAATAGAAATCCTCCTCGGGCGATAACGATTAGGCAGCTAGACGCTTTGGCTGCGGCTTTTGGTCAGGTTCCGGGATGGCTGTACGAATTGTACGAGGAAGAGTGTTTCTCCGACGGAAAAGTATCACGGCCGCGACTGGTGCCATACCTAATTCGCTGTGCGGAAATCGGAAGGCAAGATTGTATTGAGTCTATCGTCTCCAAGTTGCTGGAGAACCCGAAACATGTGTCGATTCTTTTCTCCGTGGCCGAACATCTATTTGAAAGCGGGAAACGAAAAGAGGCGGTTCCATTTTATCAGCTCGTAATTGATAACGAAAAGGATAGCCACGCCGATTGTTTTGTGTTGGCTCACTATCGATTATTTCAAACTTTGCAAGGAACAAATGCAGAGGAACATTGGGAGGCGGTTATCCGCTTTGAACCCTATCGAAAGCGGCTACCTGAACCGTATCAGTTAGATGCTTTACTAAAACTGGCTAATGTTTGCTTTATGGTACAAAAGTGGAATCAGTTTGAAACATACGCCGACGAATTGCGTGCCCTCGCAACGGCAGTTTATGAAGACGAGCTGCGCAGACGGAAAAGTAACAAGGACTGCGCACCGTTAAAAACTGAGCGTCACCTGGTTGTTTACTATGGACAAGGATTTCTTACAAAAGGCGTAGCATTACAAATGCAAGGGAGGTACGAAGAAGCCAAAAAGTATGTGCAGGGATATGCCGATCTGGGATGGTTTCCATTTTTGGACGAAGTTGGTCGAAAAGAAGTCGAAAAGTTCCGAATCTGGGCAAAAGCCAATCTCTATACCCTTGATCTGTTGATGGGGAATATCGACGTTCTACCGGAGTATGTGGATTTTCTGGTCAATCACCCCGCCGAAATACCTGCCGGATTATCAACAATCATGGAATCAGCCAGTAAATTTGACTTTTCCATCGATCACATTCTGGAACATTTCTCCGAAGAAATCAATCATTTTAAGAACTATCAAGATCCGATTAATATTAGCAGATATTCTCATTTTGGGTATTGTAAAGCTATCTATGAGTTTAAAAAGGGGCGTATTGCCAAAGCTCTAGAAGAAACGTTATGCTGCCTTTCCCTCGCGGACAGGATGAATCATCACCAAGCCTTTAAAAAATGTGCAGAATTATTTTGGGAGCATCGACCTCAAGCATCTTCACATCTAATGAAGTAAGCGGTATTTCAAATGTCGAAACGTTGCTGGTTGATACAAGTCAACGGTGACCATTCTTACACTTGGAATGGTCGGTTAAGAGATAAATCACAAGCACCCTTAGAGGTGCTTTAGTGTGTAGACAAAGTGGCTGCTGGGGGGAGAAGAACGTTTCCGTCATCCGCTCCGTGCTCGCCCAGCAAGGAAGCATAGACTGCACGCTCCGCATCGATTTGCGGGGGATCGCCAAAGTCGCATCGCTACGAAGCCCATTCAGAGGTGGCGCTCCTTTTTCCCGCAAATCGCTGCTCCGCTCGGTAGGGCTCACAAGTCACTCTGCCTGGAAACATGCTTCTCCTTCGATGCAGTCGGTTTGTCTTCAGTCTGAAGCACCCTTAGAGGTGCTTTTCATTATTCCATATTTTTCAATCTGGAAGTTTTGGGATACCATTGTATAGTTATTATTGTCCTATTTTGTCTGAAAAAGGAGGAAAAGCCCATAGATACAATGACATGTGAAAAGGACGTTCCTCCTCGCCAGAGCAAAGGAACGCACCCAAAAAGAGAGGGACGACACATTCATGTAACATGTACCATTCAGCAGTCTGAACAGGAAAGAAGCCATTTCCCACATATTCATGACTTGTCAGCGACAACAGAAGAACTGCGCCGGCAATTGATTCAATTGGTTCAGGAGACGGGCAGCCTGTCAAATGATACCGTTGTGGAGCTAAGCCAACGCTTGGACCAGTATATTCTGGCGATTCAAAACAGGATGAATGAGGAAAAGAAGCAGACGTAGAACGAATACTACCCACACTCTAGGGAACCAGTATGAGCGGCTGGTTCTCGATTTGTTTACCGGGCTTTAACGATATACGCCGCCCCACTTCTCGGCGTTGTTCCCCGCCAAAGCTGTCCGAACCGCCTTTTTCCCCGGGGACAGATTCACGCTGAATGGGTCATGGTCATTCCGGCAGCCCCGTATCAATCATATCCCGGCGGTGACACCGCAAAACGGTGATAAACCCATCCAAAATGTCATGACTGACCGAAAATCCTTTTCGTTTATAGAATTCCAAGGCGTTCGTATTGCCGTTTGAGACAAAGATAAAAAAATCGTCGACATCATCAAATTGTTTCAACCACTTCATGGACATATGGAAAAGCTTGGAGCCAATCCCCTGTTGTCTGTACTCTTCTTTCAGATAAAATTGGGATAGACACCCGACATTGTTTCTACGAACAGAAGACAGGTCAAAAAACGTGGCAAAATCGTTTGCATATGTTTCCTTGGGCGAAATGTTTGAATACACGTACCCTACAGGTCTATCATCGTCTTTCACTACTACAATATGATTGTGCAGTGCACGTTTTACGGAAGGAATCATCCGTGTTTCAAAATTCATGTTGTCAAACAATTCCGGCTTTATGTAGGCTTTCGACTTTTGATAGGCCATGAGTTCATTGCATAAATCTCTGCAGCATTCAATGTTTTCAACAGGGATACTTTCATATCGGATATTCATGAAGTTCACTCCTCACCTGTGCGAATGCGTAACGCCCTGCAAGTGTTGCAGATCCTCGATTCCCTCCCTATCATTGTAATTCATCCTTCCATGAAAACAAGTGAGCCGTATTATCCCACGTCAACCAAAAACGTCTGATGCTTGCACGACATTCGCCCTTCCTTGTTATGTTGCAGCGGAACCTGTTGGTCACCAGGCAGCCCCTGCTTTCTCCCTTGCACGTAAAAAAAGCCCTCCCCAACGTGAGGGCAGGGTTGGTTTCACAGACTGAAACATGTGAAAAAACAAAGGGAGGTACCGATTCTCCCTTTGCATAACCATTGATGCATGTGAATCCATCCTAATTGTCGCAAGAACAACCTACGATGACCAGCAGAATGAACAGTACCAGGATCAGCCCAAACTCGTCGAACCCGTTGAAGATTCCACTCATGGTTGGATGCACCCCCTCCCGTTGATTCAGTACTATGCTATGTCGTGAGGAGAAATCGGGTATAGACCGGTATCATGAAATGGAAACAATTTTTACGGAGCAGTTACAAGGGGATGAAGAGTGCCCGATTCCGGACACCCATATAAGCCCGCCAACTGGTCTGTCGTTTCGCACGCATGCCGGGTACCTCCATCGCAGGAATGGATGTTGGCAATGAGGCAACGAAAAAGCGTGTAGGCCGTTGTCTACACGCTGAAGGCTGTGCGCGATTGCGCCGGTTTTTGTGAGGATCTGCTCCTTTAGCAGAAGCGGTCTTCCCCTAAGAGAAAGAAGAATAGGAGCAGGATCAGAATGAACCCAAAGATCCCCCCTCCGAAAAAGCCGCCCTTTCGGAAATCGCTCATGTGGTTCCCTCCCTTCCATCCCGACATGAGCAGGACGTACAGTGATTGTCCCTGCCATGGTTATACTATGTAAAGCGGAATCGGCCCGTCTCGATTCTCGTCTACCTGGAAGCCAAAACAGGCGGGGACCCGTCCGATTTCACCATACAGAAAAAATAGGGAAGCTCTCGCGGGAGCCATAGAACCCGCAGAGACAAGCGGGAAGACCACTACTAGAACCCCTGCAGGATTGGGCACAAAATGTCGGATGGGTCCATTCCACTCCTGCTATGCTATGGATAAAGGAGGTCAATTCAATGGATTTGCTGACGAACATGAACAAGGCAATCAAGTATATCGAAGAAAATCTAACGAACGACATTGATTGTAAGGAAGCGGCACGGCTGGCTTTATGCTCCGAATATCACTTTAAACGGATGTTTTCCTTCCTTGCAGGGATTACCCTATCAGAATACATCCGCCGCAGGCGTCTGACACTTGCTGCATTTGAGCTTCAAAACAGCAGCGTAAAGGTCATCGACATCGCGATGAAATACGGGTACAACTCGCCTGATTCGTTTGCCCGCGCTTTTCAGAACCTGCATGGGATCACACCGTCGGAAGCCAGAACGAACGGCCATTCCCTCAAAGCCTATCCACGAATGACCTTCCAGTTATCCATTAAAGGGGGAAACGAAATGAACTACCGCATTGTAGAAAAAGAGGCATTTCGCATTGTGGGGATTATGAAAAGAGTTCCCATCATTTTCAAAGGGGTGAATCCGGAAATTGCCTCCATGTGGAAAAGCCTGGATGCCGAAACGATCCATACCCTCAAAAGCCTTTCGAATGTCGAAACGATGGGACTGATTCAAGCATCCACGAACTTTTCCGAAGGCCGTATGGAGGAAAAAGGAGAGCTCGATCACTACATTGGCGTGGCAACCACGAACGAGTGCCCGGATGGCCTCTCACAGCTTGAAGTTCCTGCCTCCACCTGGGCTGTATTCGAAGCAGTCGGCCCCTTTCCCGACACGCTGCAGGATGTCTGGGGACGCATCTATTCCGAATGGTTTCCCACCTCACACTATGAACAAACAGAAGGTCCGGAAATCCTGTGGAACGAGCATGCAGATGTAAGTTCCCCAACGTTTCGAAGTGAGATATGGATTCCGATTGCGAAAAAGGAATTGATTGCGTGAATCACCGGATTCCGGTCGTGGATGTCGAGGACAACCTGTATCGACGCTTGGCCAGGAATTATGTGTTGCAAAGAAACAACGGGTATGATACCATACTTGTAATTTATGGATGGGGGTTGAAACAGGATCATGTAATCTTTCTTGCAAACGATAAAGAATAAAACATCAAAGCGAAATGTTTCGCCTGTTTTATTTTTTGTATGCAAGAAAGTTACAATATCCTATCACGCAAACCCTGGATCCTGATCTGACTCCGTCTGGGGTTGGATTTGCTGTATGGATGTGAGCTGCAGGAATGTAACTTTCTTGCAGCTTTTCTATTTTTCATACAGGAGGATCCTTTCATGTCATTGATCAACGTGACAAACCTGACGTTTGCCTATGACGGCAGCTACGATACCATCTTCGAGAACGTCAGTTTCCAAATCGACACCGCTTGGAAGCTGGGATGTACGGGAAGAAACGGCAGAGGCAAGACAACCTTGCTCAAATTGCTGCTGGCTGAATACGAATACAGCGGAAACATTTCGGCCCCTGTCGACTTTGACTATTTCCCGTTCCCTGTCGAAAACAAGGAACATCTTACCCTTGATGTAATCAACGACATTCTGCCGGACTACCAGCACTGGGAACTCCTGCGTGAACTTTCGCTGCTGCAGGTGTCTGAGGATGTGTTGTATCGCCCCTTTGCTTCACTGTCCAACGGGGAGCAGACGAAAGTGCTGTTGGCTGCGTTGTTTCTCAAGGAAAACCGTTTTCTGCTCATCGATGAACCGACCAATCACCTTGACATGCACGCCCGAAAACTTGTCAGTGATTATCTCAACACCAAAAGCGGATATATCCTGGTGTCTCACGACCGAGCATTTCTGGATAACTGCGTCGATCACATCCTTTCCATCAACAAGACCAGCATCGACATTCAAAAAGGCACGTTCTCCGATTGGTGGGAAAACAAAAAGAGACAAGATGCCTTTGAGCTTGCCGAAAACGAAAAGCTCCGAAAAGAAATGAAGCGCTTGTCGGAGGCTGCCAAACGTACGAGCGACTGGTCGCACGCAGTGGAAAAAACGAAAAACGGCACAAGAAATTCCGGTTCCAAGGTAGACAAAGGGTATATTGGCCACAAGGCCGCCAAAATGATGAAACGCTCGAAAGCCATTGAGCACAGACAGCAATCGGCTATGGAAGAAAAGTCTCGGCTCCTGAAAAATATCGAGACCTCTGACAGCTTGAAGATTTCACAACGCGCCTTTTATAAAAACCGACTGGCCGAACTTGAGCATGTATCGATTTATTACGGAGAGAAGAAGGTTTGTGCCGATATCAGTTTTTCGATTGAGCAGGGCGAGCGGATTGCGCTTTCCGGTAAAAACGGTTCCGGAAAATCAAGTATTCTCAAACTGATTTGCGGTGAGGATATCCGCTATACCGGCACGTTCAGAAAGGGAAGCCAGCTTACCATCTCCTATGTTTCGCAGGACACCTCACACTTACAGGGCAATCTGACGGACTACGCCCGAAACAATGGGATAGAGGAAAGCCTTTTGAAATCGATTTTACGAAAACTTGATTTTTCCCGAGATCAATTTGAAAAGGACATGTCCACGTTTAGCGGCGGCCAAAAGAAGAAAGTGCTGATTGCCAAAAGTCTGTGTGAACCCGCTCATTTGCATGTCTGGGATGAACCGCTTAATTTTATTGACATCCTTTCCCGCATGCAAATCGAAGAGCTGCTGCTTGAATACTCGCCAACCATCCTGTTTGTGGAGCATGACCGTGCCTTCTGCGAAAAGATTGCCACCAAGATCATCGAACTCTAACGGAGAGCGATCGCTTCATCTCGGCAGCGGCAGTCTGGGATTTTCGTTTTTCGTCCAAAGACTGCCGCTTGTCTTTCGCTTGTATTTGTAACAAGTCAGTTTCATACGTATGTACAAAAGCTGACAATCCATGACTGCGGGTATTTTTAACGAGGGGGTCTCTGGGATGGATCCCCTTGACCGCTTCTTCCCGAAACGCGACCTTCTCGATGGACAAGATTCTTTGGGGATCACTTGGAGAATTCATAATGATCAAAGCCCTCCTCACAAACGAGAAGGGCTTTGACAGCTTTTTGCGGCTGTTTTCGTCTGGTTCAGGGGCAGGTGACCCGGCAAAAACACGTGGGAACATGCAGCGCATCGGCTCGTCGGCGGAAAGACCTCTACGTCCGAAACTTGCCGATCAGACCATTCAAATCGTCCGCCATTCTGGACAAAACACCGGAAGCGGCAGACACTTCTTCCATGGACGAGGATTGCTGTTCGGCGGCTGCAGCGACATGCTGAGCGTGCGCGGATGTCTGCTGGGAAAGGGGCGTAATATTGCGGATGGTACTCACCGCATGTTGGGAAACCTGTTCGATTTCCTGCATGGATACAACGATTTGGCTGATTTGGCACAAAACATCGTCAATCGCCGAGTGAATTTGCCTGAAGGCGTGATCCGCCTGATCTGTCATTTGCAGACCTTCGTCCACCGCTGCTCTGCCCTCGTTCATGCCCATCATGGTATTCGCCGTTTCGTTCCGAATCTGGTCAATCAAGTGTTGAATGTGATTGGCCGCCTCCGCAGACTGCTCCGCCAACTTGCGAACCTCGTCGGCCACCACTGCAAACCCTTTTCCGTTTTCGCCGGCCCGGGCCGCTTCGATGGCGGCATTCAGCGCGAGCAAGTTGGTTTGCTTGGCGATGCCGGAGATCAGGGAGACAATTTCGCCGATTTCGTTCGATTTCGCTCCCAGTGCATGGACGGCATCCACCATGCCATGAACTTTTTCGGCGATCATGCGCATGTGGCTGATCGCCCGTGACACGGCACGCGTTCCGTCGGAGGCCGTGTCGGTGGCGTGAAGGGCCGCTTCTTTCGCCTGGTTCACTGCCGTTCCGATCTGCGCCATTTTGCCTGACACATCCAGCACCATGTCCTCGGCTGTACTGATCATTTCCACCTGATGGGCGGCATCGGACGCCACCTCCGTAATCGCCGACGAAATCTGTCTGGCAGCCTTGTTGGTCTCATCGGCACTCATGTACAGTTCTTCCGATGCGGAGGCCATTTGTCGCGCGCTGTCGGACACTTTGTTGATAACGCCTCGAATCTCGTCCTGCATGGTTTGCAAGGACCGGGCCAGGGAACCGATTTCATCGGTGCGGGCAAGCAGGCGGGAAGGAAGCGTTTGCGTAAAATCGCCGGCCCCGATTCGCTGCATGTGTTGGATGGCTAAACGAAGCGGTCCCGTGATGCGGCTCGCCAAGATGAACGCGAGGACCGTCGCGACCAGGACTGCCAGAACGACCAGGGCGACGATCAAACGGTTCAAGGCGTTCAGTGTCGCGTACAGTTCATCCTTCTGAATAAAGGCGATGTACTTCCAGTTCGTCTTGTCGGATGTGTAGACATTGGCGAGGAAATCCACACCGTTCACCTTCACGTCATACTGCCCGGTTGTCAGCTTGCTGGCGTCCCCCCATCCGGAAACATTCATCTCTTTGAGAGGTTTAAAATTCATCTCCTCGTGTTTGGGATCAGCCAGAATCGTTCCGTCCTCCTGTACAATCACGACATAGCCGTTCTCCCCGATGCGGATATTCCGAATCATGTCCGTCAGTCCTTTCAAACTGACGTCAAGCCCCTGTACCCCGATCACCTCCCCCTTGTCGTCTTTGATCGTTGTCACCGTGCTCACGATGACGGTTTGGTCTTCCTTTGCGTAATAGGCACTCGTCCGGATCACGTTTCCCTGGTTTTTCATCGCTTCGATGTAATAAGGGCGCTCCGCCGGATTGTACGGCAGCGTAATGGTGTCGCCGTCCGGCCATTGAACGTACCCGCCGTACTTGGTCGCCATGTAGACGTAAGCGGCATTCGGGTGGGTCTTGGCGTAGAGTTCGTAAACCTTGTAGATTTCGGATTCGATCCCGCCGTTTTTCGACGGCGTGAAATCTCTCGTTCCCGTTCCTGTCAGGTAGCTGGTAATCGTCTGATCCGCTTTTTTGACAGTGGGATGTTCCGCAAGCATGGCGGTATTTTGACTGACTCCTTCAAAAAACGAATGGATCGTATGATCTACATGAATCAGTTCTTTCGATGTCGAACGGATAAACTGCGCCACACTTTCTTCTTCTGTTTTCTGTTGAAGAACGGCACTCAAAAGCAGGATGGGCGTAATGCTTACCATCAAACATAGAAAAATCAGCTTACCTTTCATGCCGAATCGAATGTGCAAAACCGGTCACCCCGTCATTCCTCGACTATTGGAAAAGCCGTTGCCACTCCGGCATGTTGTCGATTCTGGAGGACTGAACAGCGGACAGTCCGGCGTGGCACTCCCAAACACAGTCTTCTCAAAAACACGGCGGGCGAACGCCAGGAAGCGGCGCCGCCCGGCCAGTTTTTTTCCTCGCGACTGGCTAATGATTGGTCAAAAACCCGCCGCGAAATCCCTTCGGTTCATACGCAACCACAAAGGCATGCGGCTCAATTTCGTAGATTTCCTGAAACATGCGGTGCTGATGCTTTCGCTTGAGGACGATGGAGAGGATCAGCCGCGGCCCTCCCCTGCCCTCTCCGGTCCAGGTGGTTACCCCGTATCCCTTTTCCCGCAAACGCTGCGGCAAGGGGGAATCCAGGGATGGAGTCACCACGTTGACGGTGATGTAACCAATGGCCAGCCGCTCCTCGATCCTGACTCCAATCAGGACCCCGGCCCCGTAACTCAGGCAATACGCCAGCAAGTGAAGCGGGCGGTCCAGGTTGTCCAGCACCAGCTTGAATCCGACGAAATAGATGCCGATTTCCACGGAGCTGATCACGGCCGCCAGATAGCGGATCCCCTTGACCATCAGAATAAAGCGGACAGACAGCAGGGAAACGTACAACATCTGCAAAAGGATGATCAGCAGTACGGTTTTCATCGCGACAAGATCGCTTCCGCCAGCCGCCGCAGATCCTCCGTGGTGGAATCGCGGCAGTTGTTTTGCCGCATGGGCGCGTTTTCGACCGACTGCATCACCTCTACCAGCCGGACTTGATCCGCCAGAGACAGCCCGTCGTCTTTCAGCGAAAGGTTCAACCCGGTCGATTCCACCAACCGGGCGAACGCCTCCGCTCCGGCATAGGCTAACGCCCGTTCGTCCTGCCAGGTGTCATGTACGCCCAGGGCGCGCGCGATCTCCGCGTGCACCTCCACCGCTGCCTCCGCGTTCCAGGCGTAAGCGTGATACAAAGCAATCGCCACCGCCCGACCGTGATGAATTCGCGCCAAGGTCCCCAGGGCGTGCCCGATGCAGTGGGCGATTCCGGTACCTCCCTGTTCGATGGCAAGGCCCGCCAGCATCGCTCCCACGCTGAGACTGCCGCGAGCCTCCAAGTCGCCAGGCTCGCGGATCGCTTGCAGCAAGTGCCGGGAGATAAGCTGAATCGCCTTCATGCCAAGGCCGTGAATGACAGGATTGCGCCTTTTGCCCGCGGCCGCTTCCATGGCGTGCACGAGGGCATCCAAACCGGTGGCCGCGGTCAAGTGGGGCGGGAGCTTCACGGTCAATGCCGGATCCAATATGGCCAGATCAGGTGCCAAATCCCGGTCCCATCCCCATACCTTCCGTTTTTCGGCCGTCGAGAACACCACGGTACTCGTCACCTCTGCTCCCGTACCGGAGGTGGTCGGAATCATGATGGTGGCCACACGCTTGGGTGCGAACGGATGGGCCATGAGCGCATAATGTTCCGCAGGATGACGGTCGCCGGCGACCATCGCCGCCATCTTGGCCACATCCATGGCCGATCCTCCGCCAAGCCCGATGACGCAGGCTGCTCCCGACTGGCGAATGATGTCAGCCGCACGATCGATCGAATCGGACGTCGGATCGCTTTGCACCTCGGCAAACAACCGTGTCTCGACACCGGACTCACGCAGAGCGTCCACCACGTCCCCGGCCACGCCCGCCTGCACAAGTCCGGGATCGGTGACGAGAACCGCCTTGCCCTGGCCGCTCAGCCGTTTGACGTCTTCGCCCACTTGCCGGGACCTGCCAATGCCAAAGGAAACCTGGGTGCGAATGGCAACATCAAATGCCGTCATGCGCCATCTCCTCCCAACACGACCACCGTCCTGCCGACATTGACGGCATCCCGGTCTTCGAACGAAGCAAACGCCTTATTGATGTCTTCTAACGGAATCCGATCCAGCACCAGTTCATCCAACTGGAATTTTCCTTCCAGATACAGGCGGGCAATGATCGGGAACTCGCGAAACGGGTTGACATCTCCGTAAAAGCTTCCTTTCAGCATTTTGCCCATCCGGTGGAAACCGCCTGCAGGAAGCGTCAGTTCCTTGTGGGAAGGAAACGCCCCGACCACCACCGTCGTACCTCCCTTACGCGTCGCTTTCCAGGCCGATTGGGCTGCCGCCGTGCTGCCTGAACAATCAATCGCGGCATGCACGCCGTGCCCGTCCGTCAGTTCCCGGATGGCTTCCGCTGCGTCTACCGTCGACACGTTGACGGTATGGGTGGCTCCGAATCGCTTGGCAATCTCCAGATTCTTCTCCTTGACATCGCAGGCGATGATCCGCGACGCCCCGCAAATCCGTGCGCCCTGAATGGCGTTGACGCCAACCCCGCCGATGCCAAACACCGCGACATACGAGCCCGGCTCCACGCGGGCGGCGCGAACGGCCGCACCATACCCGGTCGCTACGCCGCACCCGATCAGGGAGGCCTGAATCAAGGGCATCCCTTCAGGCAGCTTGACGCAGCTCATCTCGGGCACAACGGCATATTCGGCAAAGGTGGACAGCAGGGAATTGTGGTAGACGATCTCTCCTCCCCGGCTCAACCGGCTGGTGCCGTCCAGCAGCGTTCCGGCGAACATCGGTCCGAAAGCGGATTCGCACAGATTGACCTTCCCCGTCTGGCAGCACTCGCACGTCCCGCAATACGGCACCCAGCTCAAGGCCACCCGGTCCCCGACTTTCACCGTTTTGACTTGGGACCCTACCTCCACAACAATGCCGGCCCCTTCGTGCCCCAGAATCGTGGGCACAGGGGTTGTCTCGTCGTGCAGCGCGTTGTAATCGCTGTGGCAAACGCCGGTTGCCACGATTTTTACCAACACTTCGTTCGCCTTGGGCGAGGCCAGCTCAACCGATTCGACAACCAGCGGCTGCCCTGCCGCCACCATGACGGCTGCCTTCATGTTCATCCCGACATGCTCCTTTCCTAATGGGCGATCCAGATTGCTTTTGCCTTGGTGTACGACTGCAGGGAATGAATGGCGTATTCCTTGCCCCAGCCGCTCTGCTTCCAGCCGCCGAACGGGCTTGCGAAGTCGTAGCAGCCGTATCGGTTGACAAACACCATTCCCGCCTGGAGCCGTTTGGCCACGCGGTGGGCACGGGCGACATCGTTGGTCCACAGGCCCGCGGCCAATCCGTACATGGTGTCGTTTGCCATACGAACCACTTCGTCTTCATCCGCAAACGGAATCACCACAAGCACCGGTCCGAAAATTTCTTCCTGGGCGATCCGCATGCCGTTTCGGACGTCGGCAAACACCGTCGGCCGCACAAAGTAGCCGTCCGCGTTGGAACCGGCGGTATCGCGATATCCTCCCGCAGCGACGGCCGCTCCTTCCTGCTTGCCGATCTCGATGTAGCGCAAAATGCTTTCCATGTGAGCTTTCGACACTTGCGGCCCCTGATCGCTCTGTGGATCGAACGGATCGCCCAGGCGGTAGGAGTCAGCCATCTGCGCCAGTCGAGCGACCACGTGATCGTAAATGCGCCGCTGCACGAACAAGCGGGTCGGCGCCGAACACTTTTCCCCCTTGTGGGTAAACAGGCCGTAGAACGAGCGTTGGATCGCGCCTTCGAGGTCCGGGGCATCTTCAAAGATGATATTGGGCGACTTGCCGCCAAGCTCCAGCGTCACCGGCTTCAGATTGGAGTCGGCGGAATCGTGCACCAGTTGTTTGCCGACCGCCGTGCTGCCCGTAAACGACACCTTGTCCACGTCCATGTGCCGGGCGATATGGGAGCCGACCTTCCCCTCCCCCAGGATCAGGTTGATCACGCCGGGCGGAAGCACGCCCGCTTCGTGAATGATCTCAAACAGGCGGATTGCCGAAAAGCTGGTTACGCTCGACGGCTTGAACACAACGGTATTGCCCATTGCCAGGGCCGGCGCGATTTTCCACACCCCCATCACGATCGGAAAATTCCACGGCACGATCTGTCCGCAGACACCGATGGGATCCCGCGTCGTAAAACTGACAAAATCACCTTCCACCGGGTTGACTTCGCCGTAGTACTTGTCCACCCAACCGGCGTAGTAGTCAAACAGGTCGGCCGCTTCCGTCACATCGTCGACGTACGACTCCTTGTACAGCTTGCCGTTGTCGAGCGATTCGATGGTGGCCAGTTCGGCATGGTGTTCGCGGATGAGTTCCGCGATCGCGTGCAAGGCCTTCCCCCGGTCCTTTCGGCTCATCCGCGCCCAAGGCCCCTGTTCGAAAGCGGCCCGTGCGGCCGCCACCGCCTTGTCGACATCACGGGCATCGGCCCCCTGGAAGCGGCCGAGCACCTGGCCGTTCGCCGGATTGACCGATTCGATCAGCGATCCGCTGCCGTTCACCCACTCGCCGTTGATGTAAAGCGACTTGACCGGTTTGAGCCACTCTTTTGCCCATTCCAGCTTGGGGGGCTGCATGTTCGTCATGGTTTTTCTCTCCTCCCGTACGTTTCTTTGATTTCCTCCGGAGTCAGGTTTTTTACCAATTCGGAAAGTTCCCGGTACCCGTACGTTTCTTTCAACGCGACGACCAGAGGCACAAAACTGTTGGCGTACGCTTCACACCGCGAAAGGTTTGCGCGAATGCCGCGAACGCAATAACGCTCAAACTTCGCTACAGCGCTGGCCAGCATCTGCATGGCCTCCATCGCCAGGATGCCGGCCAGGCCCTCCCAGACGTTCAAGTGCAGCTCGCCATGTTCGATCGCCATCTGGACGGCATGATCGTAGGCGGTCACCAAAAACCCGCACTGGATCAGCGTTTCCGGAACGACAGGATTCACTTTGCCGGGAAAGAATGAGGAGCCTGCCTGCACCGCCGGCAGCCGAATCTCGGCCAGGCCCGCTTCCGGACCGGACGACAGCAGCCGAAGATCCTTGGCACATTTGACGAGCAGGCCGGCAAGAAGGCGAAGTTCGCTGGATACCCGAGCCAGATCGTCCGGATGCTGCGCCGCATCGTACAGGTTTTTCCGGTGGCGAAGCGGCAGTCCGGTCACCTCCCGCAGCGCTTCGAGGATGTGGGCGCGGTACGCATCCGACGCGCCGGTTCCGCAGCCGATCACGGTCCCGCCCAAGTTGACGGCATGCAGTTCATCAAGGGCGGCACGCAGTGATTCAAGCCGGCGCCGCAGCGCAGCGGAAATACCGCTGAATATGACGCCGAGCGATACTTTCATCCCGTCCTGCAAGCACGTCCGGGCAATCGTCTCGACGCCTCCCAGTTCCCCGGCCTTCTCCTCCAGAGCGTCCGCCAGGGACGAAAGTGCGCGGCAAAGCGGTTCGGCCAGTTTGAGCAGGGCTACCCGGATGGCGGTATGGCACACGTCCGAGGTAGACTGGCTGGCATTCACATGGTCGACAGGATCCACCCCGGGACCGGCCAGGCGGGCAATGACCTCGTTGATGTTCATGTTGATCCCGATGCTTCCGCCGCCGTGAAAGACGTCGACCGGAAACTGGTCATGATGCCGCCCGGCGATCAACAGATCGCACGCAGCGACAATCGCGTCACGAATCGCCTCGTCGTACTGTCCGGCTCTGCCGTTCGCCAACGCGGCTGCTTTCTTCACTTCCGCCAGCGAAGAAATGTACACGGGAAAATGGGACAGTATCCGGCCGGAAAACGTCAAATTCTCCACCGTTCTCAGGGTGTTGATGCCGTACAAGGTTCCTTCGGGAAGCGCCGCCGTTCCAAAGTTGTCCGCTTCGATCCTCACGTTCGTTCACTTCCCGTACGAGACAGACTGTCGAGAATGTGGGACAACCCGATCATCCCGGCGAAGTGTCCCCGTTCGTCAACGACCGGGATCGATTTCTTCCCGGTTTCCACCAGGCGGGCAAAGGTATCAGACACACTGTCGTCCAAACCGACCGGGTCGGAAGCATCCGCGGCTGCTGCCGCTTCGGCTGCGCCCGACAGGCGAAGAACATCCCGGTTTTTCAACAGGCTCATCCGGCGGAAGAGGCTGCGTTCACCGACCAACTGCCTTACAAAATCGTTGGCCGGATTCGCCAAAATCTCGTACGGTGTACCTACCTGGACAACCCGTCCGCTCTGCATCACCACAATCCGGTCAGCCAGGCGCAGGGCTTCGTCCACGTCGTGGGTGACGAACAAAATCGTCTTTTTCAACTGCTTTTGAATCCGCAGCAGTTCATCCTGCAGGCTGGTGCGGGTGATCGGATCGATCGCGCCGAACGGTTCGTCCATCAGCAAAATGGACGGATCAGCCGCCATTGCCCGGGCAATCCCGACGCGCTGCTGCTGCCCTCCCGACAGTTGGCGCGGGTAGCGCTTGCGGTAGATGGCAGGGTCCAGATGCACCATTTCCAACAGTTCGTCTACCCGCTTGTCGATCCGATCCCGGTCCCATCCCAACAGCCGGGGAACCACCACAATGTTGTCCTCGATCCGCATGTGCGGAAACAGCCCGTTCTGCTGGATCACATAGCCGATTCGGCGGCGAAGCTCTTCCCCTTTGATGGTCGATATGTCGACACCGTCAATCTCGATGACGCCCTCCGTCGGTTCGTACAGACGATTCACCATTTTCAGCAGCGTCGTCTTGCCGCATCCGGAGGGACCGAGAAACACGATGAACTCGCCCTCGCCAAACACCAGGTCGACACCGTCGACGGCTGGTGTCTTGGCGCCGGGATACATCTTGCTCACCCGTTTAAAGACGATTCCCACTCATTTCCCTCCCTTCAGAAGTTTACGTTGAGGTATTTGATCTCCAAGAAATCGTCAATGCCCTGTCTGCCTCCTTCCCGCCCGATCCCGCTTTGTTTCATGCCGCCGAACGGCGCCTGCACGTACCCCAGGACCGACTCGTTGATCCCGATCATGCCGTATTCCAGGCGGTCGGCCACACGCATGGTGCGGGCCAAATCCCGCGTGTAGAAGTAGGCGGCCAGTCCGTACGGCGTGTCGTTGGCCAGACGGATCGCTTCCTCCTCCGTCGAAAAGGGAATCAGCGGCGCGACCGGTCCGAACGTTTCTTCGTGGAAAATCTGCATCTCGCTGGTTACGCCGGACAATACGGTCGGCGCATAGAAGCAGCCGCTTTGATAAGAATCTCCTTTCAGCCGATCGCCTCCGCACCACAGTCGGGCGCCTTTGGACACCGCGTCGACCACGTGACGATGGACCTTGTCCAACGCTTGCTCGTGGATCAGCGGCCCCATCTGAACGCCCGGCTCCAGGCCGCTGCCCACTTTGAGCGTCTGCACACGGGAGACAAGCGCTCGGGCAAAATCGTCGGCGATCGATTCGTGCACGAAGATGCGGTTTGCGCAAATGCACGTCTGCCCGCCGTTTTGAAACTTGTTGATCATCAGCCCTTCGATGGCACGGTCCACATCCGCGTCTTCAAACACGATAAACGGCGCGTGCCCGCCCAGCTCCAGCGACACTTTTTTCACCTGTTTCGCCGATTGTTCCAGCAGGTACTTCCCGACGGCGGTGGAACCGGTAAAGCTGATTTTTTGCACCAACGGGTTCTCAAGAAATTCCCGGCCGATTGCTTCCGCTTCCCCCAGCACCAGGTTGGCCACGCCTTTCGGCAAACCCGCCTGCTCGAATACCTCGAACAGGGCAATTGCCGAAAGCGGCGTTTCCGGCGCCGGCTTTACCACCACCGTACAACCCGCGGCCAGGGCCGGAGCCAGTTTGCGCGTAATCATCGAGGAGGGGAAATTCCAGGGAGTGATGGCCGCGACCACCCCCACCGGCACCCGGTGAACCAGGATGCGCTGCGTCTCCTTGCTGGGCGGAACGATCTCGCCGTACACCCGCCGGCTTTCCTCGGCGTACCACTGCAAGAAGTCCGCCCCCCAGACGACTTCCCCTTTGGCTTCCTCAAACGGTTTCCCCTGTTCCAGCGTCATGATGCGAGCCAGACGATCGGCGTTCTCCACGACCAGCCGGTACATGGTGCGCAGGAGCTCGGCCCGTTCATCAGCGCTTGTCCGTGACCACGTGCCAAACGCGCGGTGCGCCGCTGCAATCGCTTCTCTCGCTTCCTCCCTTCCGCCGTACGCGACCTCGGCGACGGTTTCGCCGTTCGCCGGATTGGTGACGGCACAGCGAAGGCCCGATTTGGCCTCTGTCCACGCTCCGTCGATATACATCCGCGTTTCCATTGGTGGATCCCCCTTACTTGACCAGTTCGTGCTGTTTCAAAAATTCCCGCGCCACTTCTTCCGGTTCTTTTTTCTCCGGACCGTCCACTTCCCAGTTCAGCTTCTGCATCACTTCGTCGGTCAACAGCGAGCTGAGCTTGTTCAGCGGCTCCTTGATCTCCGGGTACATGTCCAGCTTTTCTTTACGGATGATCGGAGCCACGTTGTACACCGGGAAAAAGCCGATGTCATCCTTGATCAGTTTCAGGTTGTGGCCGGCGATGTCGCCGTCGGTACCGACCGACACGGTGACGTCCGACTCTCCCTGCAAGAGCGGTTTGTAGCGGATGCTGTAATCGATCTGGAACTGTTTTTTGAATGTGAATCCGCCTTTGTCGGCAAACGCTTTTTGCAGTCCAGGCAGTCCGTCTTCGCGGACATCAAACTCCTGCGGGTAGGACAGCACCAGGTCTTTGGCATGCCGGGCGAGGTCGGTCAGCGTTTCAATGCCCAGCTTGTCGGCCAGATCCCGTTTCATCGCAAACCCGTACGTGCTGTTCAACGGCGCCGGATCCAGCCACTCGATGTTCCACTGCTTGAACCCTTCCTTGTTGATCTCCAGCACTTTCTGCTGGTCTTTCTCCACAGGACGCTTCAGGATGGCGAGGATCCCGGTTCCCGTGTACTCAGGGTACATGTCCACCTGACCGCTTTTGATCGCTTCGAACGTAACCATCGTTCCGCCGAGATTCAGCTTGCGCTCGACAGGAACGCCGTTCGCCTCCAGTACCTGCGCGTACATTTCTCCCTGCAGCACGTTCTCCGTGTTGTTTTTCGAACCAACGACAACCGGCTCTTTCTTGCCGCCGCCACCGTTCGCCGAATCGGACGAACCGCAGGCGGACAAGGCAAACGCCGTTGCTGCCACGAGCATCATCGAGAGCAATGTCCGTTTTTTCATGAAAATCCCCCTCTTTCCTCGTCAAGATGTGTACATGGTCACTCGCTTCAGCAGGAGCGAAAAACCGACTTCGCTCACGATCGCCAGAAGCGCGATCGGCACCGCGCCCAGCATCAAAAACGTAACATTGAACATGGCGATGCCGTTCATGATGTAGTTGCCCAGGCCTCCTCCCCCGATCAGCACCGCCAGGGAAGCGCTTGCAATGATTTCCACCGAAGCCGTTCGCACACCGGCTACAATTACCGGCAGGGCCAGCGGAAACTCCACCTTTAAAATCGTCTGCATCGGACTCATCCCCATCCCCTTTGCGGCCTCACGGATGAGCGGGTCCATTTCCTTGAACGCCGTGTACGTGTTGATCAGGATGGGCGGACAAGCAAGCACGGTCAAGGCAAGCAGCGCCGGCAGGAATCCCACCCCCAACAGCGGCATGGCCAGGGCCAGGACGGCCAGGCTGGGGACGACCCGGCAGACGTTGACCGCGTTGATGACCGCATCCGCGATCCTCGCTTTCCTGGAGATGAACACGCCCAGCGGCACGCATATCAGCATGGCCAGGACAATCGAAGTCAGACTCAACACCACGTGCTGGACGGCGTTGGTAAAAAAGACGGACGCGTTGGTCGCAAAGTACGCCTGGAGATCCTGCAGCACGATGGTTCACCTCCTTTCACGACATGTTCGGACTGAGGAGCCGCTCGATCGCCCGGAACAACAGATCGGTGCCGATGGCCAGGACGGCAATGGCAATCGTTCCGGCGACGATCTTGTCCGTATGCGTACGGTACAACCCTTCGAAGATGAGCGTGCCCAGCCCACCCGCATTGATCCAGGCAGCCACGGTGGCGATGCTGATGATCGACACGGCGGCCACCCGGATCCCCGCCACGACCACAGGGACGGCAAGCGGGATTTCGATCTGAAAGACGATCTGCGCCTTGCTCATGCCCATCCCCTTGGCCGCCTCGATGATCAGCGGGTCAATGCCTCGGATGGCAGCCGCCACGTTTCGGACGAGAATCATCTGGGAATAGGCGATCAATCCGATGATGGCCGTTTCCGGCCCCAGCCCGGTGACGGGAATCAATAACGCAAACATGGCCAAACTTGGAATGGTGTAAAGGATGCCGAACAAGCCGGTCACCGGGACGTACAGCCGCTTGTACTTGGTGATGGCGATTCCGATGGGAATGGCCAGCAGCAGGGAAATGCAGAGCGACAGGGCGGTCATGGACAAGTGCTCCAGAAACAGGTCCAGGACCCGATCCGTGTGGGTGAGCAGGTACTTCATGAGGACTCACCCACGTACACCCTGTCGTATTTGAACCGCTCCAATGCCACAAGATCCAGTTCGATCCCCAGTCCGGGCTTGTCCGGGATCACAAGATAGCCGTCCTTGTCCACCTCCACCTTCACAGCCTGCACAAAATCCCGCCGCTCCGGCGTCCAGGCCGGCGGATCATACGGGTATTCCAAATAGGGGCAGTGGCTGACCGCCGCAGCCAAGTGGAGATTGGCCAATAAACCGATCCCGTTCGACCAGGTGTGCGGACTGAACCAGGCGCCGTTCGCCTGAACCATGTCGGCCACCTTTTTAACCTGGGTAATGCCGCCGGCCAGGGCGACGTCCGGCTGGTACACATCGAGCGCTCCCAATACGCTCATCTCCCGGAAGTCGTGCCATTTGCGATTCATTTCCCCACCGGCGATGCGGATTTCCACCAGTTCCCGCAGTTTCGCCATACCGCGAAAATCGTGATGCGGCAGAGGCTCCTCCAACCAGAACACGTTTAGCTGCTCCAGTTCTTTGGCCACCTGCAAGGCCAGCTTCAGATCCCAGCACGGCTGCACGTCCCACGGCATCTTCCATCCCTGGTTGGCATCCACCATGATGTGCAGTTTGTCGCCTACCGCCTTGCGCACGGCTTCGACCACTTTAATGTCTTTTCTCGGGTCATCATGATGAAAACGGATTTTCATCGCCTTGAATCCCTGCTCGACCAGCATCTGCGCCCGTTCAGCCCGCACCTCTGGTTCGACAATCTCTCCCGTGGAAGCGTATGCAAGAATTTTGCTGTTTCTTGCCCCCAGCAGCTTGTATACAGGTTGACCGGTTGCTTTTCCGATCAGATCCCACAGCGCCAGGTCCAGCGGCCAGCATCTTCCGTAGTGGAAATCAATGTTGTCGATCACCTGCCAATGCCGTTCGATCGCAAATGGATCCTGGCCGATAAACAAGTGTTCGTGTCCGGCAAAACCCTTCATCAAATCTCCCGAACCGATTCCGGTCACTCCTTCGTCCGTGTGCACGGCGACGATCGTAGTCGCAAACTTTTTTCGCGGTTGGGGATCCCACGCCGCCTTGAACGGAGGATCCAGCGGAAGCAGATAATGTGAAATTTCAATGCCCGTAATTTTCATGCCCTCACCTCTTTTCATTCAGTCATCGGAAGACTTGAGCAAATCCCGTGCCAACTTCTCGGGCCGCGCCATTCTTGCTCGCCTGCTGCCGCACAGTCCGGAAAAGCAAAAAAATTGCACAAAAATTTTACGCCAGAGACGTAAAATTTTTGTGCAATCAACGACGTCCTTCCCACTCCGACAGATCAGTTCAGCGGTTGAATAATCCGCTGCCCAACCAGGAATTCATAAGCGGTTTTGGTCACGTCCTTGTGAAGAATGTCCACCTGGTACATCAGATCGAGCATGTTCTCCTGAGTGATCCGGATGCGGATAGGCTCGATGAGCGTTTGCAGTTCCGGATATTTTTTCAATGTCTCGCCCAGTACCACCGGGCTGGCATGATAGGGCGGGAACGCATGTTTGTCGTCCTCCAGCACAATGAGATGGGCTTCCTTGATGCGAGGATCGCTGGCCATCCCTACAGCCGCATCCACCCTCGACTCCTTGACAGCTTGCGGAAGCAGCCCGGAATCGACGGCCATTACCTGTCCGTCCGGCAGCGACAAGTCGTACAGATCCCGAAGACGCTGCATCCCGTCTTCACGATGAAGGAATTCTTCGTTGGTGGCCAGTTTCAGCCGCGGATTCCGCGTACGGACGTATTCGACCAGGTCGCTGATGGAGGAGATCCCCCACTTCTTGGCTACGTCCTCCCGCACCATCACGGCCCAACTGCTGTTGAACTCACTCCGGGGAAACCAGCTGATTCCTTTCCGTTTGTCTTCTTCCGCCACTGCTTTCCAAGCCGCGTCGGGATCGTAGATCGGCTTTTGCTTGTGGTAGTACAAGCGAGCGGTGGACGTGTACTCCCAGTACAGGTCGACGACGCCCGCCTCCATCGCGGATCGGACGGCGGGGCTGTCCAGAAACACCATCTCGTTGACATCGTAACCGTGCCAGCGGAGGACGATGGATGTCATCTTCATCAACAGGTACTGCTCCGTCAGCGATTTCGCCCCGACGGTGATGGTTTGAGCGGGCCATGAAGGCTTTTCCGGGGACACAGGGGCCGCGGCCTCACGAGGCAGACTCACTGCGAGAAGTGCGCCGAACAAAGCCGTTCCCACTGCGATGATTGCCAACCGTCTCATGGGCGCCTCATCTTCTTTAGCTTGTATATCAGCGTGTTGCGGGAAATGCCCAACAGGTGCGCAGCCTTCGTATGGTTTCCACCCGCCCGCCGGATGGCTTCCCGGATGAGGTGCTCCTCCACTTCGTCCAGTACATCCTGCAGTCGGTCGTTCAGCGGGATCTCCTCCCACACCGGCCGACGGTACGCGACCGGCTGCCGGACGGCAAAGTCCTGAACGTCCAGGGTTCCGCTTTCCTTCAAGATGTGCATGCGTTCCAGCGTGTTGATCAGTTCGCGAATATTGCCCGGCCATGGTTCGTTCAGCAGCATCTTCATGAGTTCTGATGAAATGCTGATGGTCTTGCCGTACTTTTCATTCAGCTTGCGCAAGGTTTGCTCCACAAGAAGCGGAATGTCTTCCCTGCGTTCGCGCAGCGGCGGAATCTCGATTTCCACCACGTTCAAGCGATAGTACAAATCTTCGCGAAAGCGTCCTTGCTGCACCAACTGTTTCAACGGTTTGTTCGTCGCCGCCAGGATGCGCACATCCACCTTGAGCGAAGCGTGGCTGCCAAGCCGCGTAACCGTCTTTTCCTCAATGACATGGAGGAGTTTGGCCTGCATGGCCGGAGAGATTTCGCCGATTTCGTCCAAAAAGATCGTCCCGCCATTCGCCGCCTCGAACTTGCCCGGGCGGGACTCCGTCGCTCCGGTGAACGCCCCTTTGGCATAGCCGAACAGCTCGCTTTCCAACAGCGTCTCCGGGATGGAGGCGCAATTGATGCACACAAACGGCTTGTCCTTGCGATGGCTGTACTGATGGATCCATTTCGCCAACGCCGTCTTTCCCACACCGCTTTCTCCCAGGAGCAGCATGATCGCATCCGTAGGTGTCACCTGTTCCAGCACGCGCCGGATTTGTTTCATTTTTTCGTTGGCAAAAATGATGGTGTCTTCGGACGATTCTCCCGTCGGCAGCGTCCTGCACACGCTGTCGACCACTTCCTTGATCTTGCGCAATTCGACCGGCTTGTTGAAGTAATCGGCGGCCCCCCCTTTCATCGCCATGACGGCGCTCTCGATGTTGCCGTAGGCGGTCAGCATGAATACGATCGTGTTCGGTTTCTCCCGTTTGATGACGGAAAGGACATCGAGTCCGGTCATGTCGTTCAACATGTAGTCCAAGAGCACGACGCTTATCGGATGTTTTCGGACCAGATCGATGGCCGATTTCCCGTCGTACGCTTGGTAGGTGGTGTAGCCTTCTTTCTCCAGTTTGATCGCAATGTTCCGGCACAATTTCACTTCGTCATCGACGATCAGTACGCCGTGCGCACTCATGTGGCAACCCCCTCCTTGATGGCAATTGGAAATCGACAGCGAACCGTCGTCCCTTTGTTGACAACGCTTTCAATTTGAATGTCGCCACCATGCTCGACCACGATGTCCCGAGCGATGGTCAGTCCGAGCCCATTTCCCCGTTCCTTGGTGGAGAAAAAGGGATTGAACAGCCATTGCAAGTCTTGTTCCGAAATGCCTATGCCGCTGTCCGCGATGGTGACGGTCAACCAGGGACCATCCCTTTTCATTTGAATCGTGATGGTTCCACCGTTCGGCATCGCTTCCACACTGTTCAAAAGGAGATTGAGAAAGACCTGGAGCAATTTGTTTTGACGGCCTTTGGCCGGTGGCAGAAACGGCTCGTACGAGCGAATCACCCGGACGTTGGCTTCATTCAGCTTTATGCGGAGCAGGTGCAGAACGCGGTCCATCAATCGGTCCATCTCCACTTCTCCTACCTCCTCATGTCTCATCCGGACAAACGCCAGAAACTCGGACACGATCTCGCTCATGCGTTTGATTTCTTCCTCGATGTCAGTCACCAGCGTCTGGATCATTTCCGCAGGGGCCAGGTCTGCCATCTCCTCTTTCAACAACTCGCTAGTGCTTGCCAACACGGCCAGCGGATTTTTCAGTTCGTGGGCAATTCCCGACGTAATCTGCCCCATCAGAGCCAGCCGTTCGCTTTGCCGCACATGGGCCTCCAACAGCTTTACCTGGGAAACGTCCTCCAGCACGGCCAGCACGCCGCCATTGAACGGAGACGCGACCACCCGGATGATTCGTGTCTGCTTGTTCTCGTCCTCCAGCGACACTTCGGTTTCCCCCACGAGGGACTGCAAAAACGAAAACGGAGGCAGCACGGAAATGGGTTGTCCCTTCCACGTATCGGCCGGTGCCCCGATCAGCGCCGCCATGTTGCGGTTTACGTGGGTGATTCTGCCCTGTTGATCCAAGGTGATCAGCGCATACGGAATGCCTTCGATCACATCCCTCAGGAACTGCTCTTTTTCGTGAATCTTCACGGCCATTGAGACGATGGTCCGCATCAACACCCCCAATTCGTCCTGACTTTCCACCAACATTTCGGGAAATGGGGCACGCGACGGCGATTGATGAAAGTGTCGGGCAAAACGGGTGAGTCTCACAATCGGATTGAGGATGTGCCTCATTCCCAACACGACAAGACAGAGCATGAGTGCGAAGATTACGGCAAATCCGCCCGTTAGCGTCGCAGACAATTTCGACACGGGGACGAACGCAAGTGATTCAGGCACGCCTACGACCAGTCCCCAGTTGTGGCTCATCATATAGTAGGTCATGACGCTGACCTGCCCCACATGCGGCATTACTCCCGTTCCGATCTCTCCTTTCACCACCCGTTCCACGACGGGTTCTTCCGCGTAGTTCTTGTTCCACTCTGCTTCGTCCGTAGAAGCGATCACCATCCCGTTGCGGTCTACGATGTAGCCAAATCCGCCGCGTGTAACACTGATACTTTTTAACATTTCCGATAAATATTCGCGGCTCAGCTCCGCAACAAGCGCGCCGCGAAACCGGCGATCCTCGAAAAAGACGGGTATCAGGACGGCAACCGCCTGCTCTCCGCGATGGTTTCGGATCAGTTCCGTCACAACGTAATTGTAGCTCCACCGGACGTGTTCCATTTTTGGGTATTCGTAGACGATCTCTCTCCCTTCCGTCTGAAAAGGAGCCTCAAAGCGCAGCCGTTTGGAGGCGTCAAAGAAGGAGATGGATTGGATAAACACGCTTTTGGACACAGTCTGTTTGGCCCGTTGATACATCGCTTGTTCATCGACGCGCTGATTGCCTGTTTGTCCCGCGATCAACTGCAGCTGCAGCACGACGTCGTTCAGTTCCGAACTCAGCCGCTTCGCGATCGATTCCGCGTAGATTTCATTGCTTTGTTCGATATTGATTCGCATGAGATCCTTTGCATAATTCACCACCAATTGATAGATGACCAGTGTCGGAATAATCAGAACCAACGAGAAAATCACCAGGTATTTTCGCGTGATACGGGTTGAGATCGACCGGAATAACCGTTTCATGTTTCCTCTCTATGTTGTTCGTTCATTTTGTTATTTTCAATCTTACCCGTCTGTTCTGATTTGTCAAACAACCCGAAAGGTTTCCCGCTGGCTCGGTGAGAGCTGTCCTGACACCGATGAAGAGAAAACCGCATAGGCTACAACGTACATGATGAAATCATGAGAGGAGAATATCCATGTACCGCAAAGCGTGGGGTCACCCTCAATGGCATAATCCCGTGTACGACTGGAATCCCAACCATTGGAGCTACCAGTGGAATCCTTATTATGTCTATTGGAATCCCAACCGGTTTCCTTATGGCAGAAGGATCAAACTGACCGATTATGGATCAAGACCGTTTGTCGTGAATATTGACCAAGCAGCCAAACAAAACCAGACGTACCGGACGGCTTTATGGACAGGGAAGTACTTTCAAGTGACGCTGATGAGCATCGATGTCGGCGATGACATCGGTTTGGAAGTCCATCCGACCACGGATCAATTCATTCGGATTGAAGAAGGACAGGGACTTGTTCAAATGGGTGACAGCAAAGACCACCTGGATTTTCAAGAAATGGCCTATGAGGACTATGCCATCATGATTCCTGCCGGAAAATGGCACAACGTAATCAATACGGGTCATACGCCACTGAAAGTGTACGTGATCTATGCGCCGCCTGAGCATCCGTTTGGTACCGTTCATGAAACAAAAGAAATCGCCATGGCTGCCGAAGAAAACCGGCATGAGAGATGAATCGGTGGATACGCATGGATTCCATCGGCGATCCCGATGACAAAGCCAATCACAGGGGCAGCAGCATCCACAGACGTCCGCCGGCCGTGCGAAAAGCTGAGAACGCCGGAACCGCGACAAATGAAAAAGCAGATCGCATCGCGCTGCTTCACAAACGCGATGCGATCTGTTCGTTCATGTGAATGGCTTTGTCCGGCAATTTTCCCTACTCCAGATTGGCATGTCTGCCGAACATCGCCTGGGAGTCCCATCCCTGTTTCTCCATCAACCGCAGGATGACAGCGTCGTAGAACAGCAGCAGGGTTTGCTCGAACAATGACCCCATGGGCTGGATGGTTTTGGTTCCGCTGTCCGCCTGGTCTTTCGGAGAACCCGGCAGGGTAATGACGAGATCAGCTAGCTGTCCGATGGTCGATTCCGGGAAAATCGTGACCGCCGCGACGGCACCCCCGATGCTTTTCGCTTTCGTTGCCATGGACACCAAACTTTTCGTCTCCCCCGAACCGGACCCGATGATTAACAGGTCGTCTTTTTCGAAGTTGGGGGTTACGGTTTCGCCTACGACATAAGCGCGCAGCCCCATGTGCATCAGCCGCATGGCAAAGGCGCGAACCATCAGGCCCGATCTGCCTGCACCGGCTACAAAGACCTTCTTTGATTCAAGGATGCGAGCTACAAGCTGTTCCGCTTCTGCTTCGGCGATTTGGTCAACCGTCCGAGTCAGTTCATTGACGATTTCATTGGCGTATTGACGAGTGTGCATCCTGATCACGATCCTTGTGTGATCATTTTTTTCATTTCGGCAGCGACTGCTTTTTTATCTGCTTGTCCCGTAATGCCGCCGCCGACAATGACCAGATCCGGTTGGGCCTTCACGACTTCCGGCAGCGTCTCCAGCTTGATGCCGCCCGCGATCGCCGTTTTCGCATGTTTGACCACACGTTTGATGGTCAGCAGGTCTTCCAGCGAATTTTTCCCCACGGCCTGCAGATCGTAACCGGTATGGACACAGATGTAGTCTACGCCAAACGCATCGACTTCCTTTGCCCGCTCTTCCAGGTTTTTCACACCGATCATGTCCACCAGGATTTTTTTCCCTCGTTTCTTCGCCTCTTCGACCGCACCCTTGATGGTGACGTCTTCCGCGGCGCCCAGAACCGTGATGATGTCAGCGCCGGCCTCGGAGGCCTTCATGACTTCATAGCCGGCCGCATCCATGATCTTCAGGTCTGCCAGCACGGTCATCGAAGGGAAGGCCTCCTTGATTTCCTTGACGGCGCGAAGCCCTTCATTGATCACAACCGGCGTGCCGATCTCAACGATATCCACATACTCCGCAACTTCCTTGACCAGGTCCTTGGCTTCCGGAATCGTGACAAGATCCAGCGCGAGCTGCAGCTGCATGATTGCTTCACTCCTACCTGTTTCTGTTTTTTGTCGGTACTCATCCCCGTTTCGTATGCGCTGCAAACCGCCACCCATGACGGGAGTCACGAGAAAGCGAGTTCGGCCGTCACTCCTTTCTCTGTGTGCTGCGCGTGATGTTTGGCGGCGCATGCTTTATTCTAGACCTTTACCTCCAAAACAGAAAGTACTTACTTCAAAGTGATGTAGTCACTAAAAGGATACCATTGTGTCCGTTTTACTCTTTGCCTTCCATCCAGTCGGTATGAAAGACGCCGTCCTTATCCACTCGTTGGTAGGTGTGGGCGCCGAAGTAATCGCGTTGTGCCTGCAGCAGGTTGGCCGGAAGCCTTTCCGTGCGGTAGCTGTCAAAGTAAGCGAGAGCGCTGGAGAACGCCGGTACGGGTATACCATGCTGGATCGCTGTCGTCACTACTTTTCTCCAGGCTTCCTGGTAGTTTTCCACGATGTCGCGGAAGTAGGGATCGAGCAGCAGGTTTTTCAGCTCCGGATTGCGATCGTAGGCGTCCTTGATGTTTTGCAAAAATCTCGCACGAATAATGCAGCCGCCCCGGAAGATCATGGCAATATCCCCGTACCTCAGGTTCCAGCCGTACGCCTCGGACGCCGCTCTCATCTGCGCGAAGCCTTGGGCATACGAGCAGATTTTGCTGGCGTACAGCGCCTGTCGCACCGCTTCGATGAACGCCTTCCGATCCTCCGTGAACGCGGGAGCTTGCGGCCCTTTCAGCGTTTTGCTGGCGATCACCCGCTCTTCCTTCATCGCGGAGAGGAAACGGGAAAATACGGCCTCCGTAATCATGGACAAGGGAACGCCCAAGTCCAGCGCACTTTGGCTTGTCCATTTGCCGGTTCCTTTTTGTCCGGCCGAATCCAGAATCACATCCACCAGGGGCTTGCCTGTTTCGGGGTCCATTTTCGTGAAAATATCGGCTGTGATTTCAATCAAATAGCTGTCCAATTCCCCCTTGTTCCACTCGGCAAACACCTCGTGGAGTTCACTGGCGCTGAGCCCCAAAACCTGCTGCATCACATGATAGGCTTCGGCGATCAACTGCATATCCCCGTATTCAATCCCGTTGTGTACCATTTTGACATAGTGGCCCGCCCCATCCGGACCAATGTACGTGCAGCAGGGCTCACCGTTCACGTTTGCGGCAATGGCGGTCAGGATCGGCGCAACCAGCTCATAGGCATCCTTTTGTCCTCCCGGCATGATCGCGGGTCCTTTCAATGCCCCTTCTTCCCCGCCGGAAATGCCCGCTCCGATAAACCGGATTCCTTCCTCTTCCAGTTCCTTGCTTCTGCGCAGGGTATCCTGGAAAAATGCGTTTCCGCCGTCAATGATGATGTCTCCTCGGGAGAGATGGGGTTTCAACTGCTGGATGGTATCATCCGTTGGCTGGCCTGCCTTGACCATAATCAGGATTTTTCTAGGCGTCTCTAGGGATTGGACGAATTCCTGAATGGAGTACGTGCCGATCAGGTTGCGGCCGCCCGCCGCCTGCACCAGTTCCTCCGTTTTATCCGCCGTTCTGTTGTACACGGAGACGGAAAACCCTTTGCTCAGCAGATTCAACGCCAGATTTCTGCCCATGACCGCCAATCCGATTACACCGATTTGTTGCTTTCTCATACGCTCATCCCTTCTTTTGTCCGGTAGTCAGAATCACACACGCGATTATTCCGTGGGGGACAGCCCCGTAAACAGCAGCACCCGGGCAGGCGCAGCGTCTGTTCCCACGATTTTCAGAGGGGCCGCCACCATGAAATACGCTCCTGCTTCCACTTCTTTCAATCGAAGGCCTTCCATGACAATGACGCCGTTTTGAAACAGGATGTGATGCGTCGGATGGCCCGGCTGATCTCTCTCGATGCCCAGCGCATCAATGCCTACTCCCCGTACTCCCAGCCGGGCCAGATATTCTGCTCCATCCTGCGCCAGGAAGACAAAATCAAAACGGAACGCATCGTCATCGGAATTCCTGGTTTTCAAGAGAACAAAATCGCCCTCGCGAATCGCAAAACGCTCCAAGTCCGCCTTTGTGATCCGATCGTGGACCGCTGTCAGATCCAGCACGGTACACATGCCGACCAGATTGTCCAGCGGTATGCTTTCAAACGTCTCCCCGTCTGTCATCATGTGAAGCGGCGCGTCAATATGCGTTCCCGTGTGCACATCCATGTCAATGCGAGATTCCGTTACATACCCATTCGTTACTGTTTTCAGCTTTGGCTGCTTTTCCGGTTTGTTTTTGTACACAGCCATGCCTTCAAAGATCGATCCGGTTACATCATAGATTTTCATGTTGAGTCACCTGCCTGGACAATCGTTTCTCAAGATGGTTCTTTTCCGCTTCAAACCCCGGTTTGCCCAGAAGAGCAAACATGTTCTTCTTGTAAGCCTCCACCCCCGGCTGATCAAACGGGTTCACGCCGAGCAGATGTCCGCTGATGCCGCAAGCCTTTTCAAAGAAATACACCAGTTCGCCAAACGTGAATGCATTGAGTTCGTCCAGCTCCACAAGCAAGTTGGGCACTCCTCCGTCCACATGAGCCAACAACGTGCCTTGAAATGCTTTGCGGTTCACCTCATCCATGGTTTTGCCGGCCAGGAAGTTCAAACCGTCGATGTTGGCGGGATCGTCCGGGATCGTGACGTCAATCCGCGGCTTTCGGACATGCAGGACGGTTTCGAACAGATCCCGACGCCCTTCCTGCACATACTGCCCCATCGAATGCAAATCGGTCGTATAATCTACGGATGCAGGAAAAAGCCCTTTTTGATCCTTTCCTTCACTTTCTCCAAAGAGCTGCTTCCACCATTCCGCGACGTAATGCAGAGCCGGTTCATAGTTGACCAGCAGCTCGACCGTTTTCCCCTTGCGATAGAGCGCATTTCTCACCGCGGCATACTGGTAGCACTCATTGGACAGCAGGTCCGGATTGCTGTACCTGCGCCAGGCCTCTGCGGCTCCCTGCATCATTCGATCAATATGGATGCCGGCGACGGCCATGGGCAGGAGACCGACAGCCGTTAATACGGAGTATCTCCCTCCGACGTCATCCGGAATGACAAAGGTTTCATACCCTTCTTCATCGGCAAGTTTCTTCAGCGCGCCCTTTGTCTGGTCCGTGGTGACAAATATCCGCTGTCTGGCTCCCGCTTTTCCGTACTTTCTCTCCAGGAAGCGGCGGAACACGCGGAACGCAATGGCTGGCTCCGTGGTCGTGCCCGATTTCGAAATCACGTTGACGGAGACATCCTTGTCCTCCAGGACTTCGAGGAGACGGGCGAGATAGGTGGAACTGATGTTGTGCCCCGCGTAATAAATCTGTGTCGCGTGGGGCAGTTGATTGTGAAAGGGATGGGACAAGGCTTCAATCGCCGCCCTTGCCCCAAGGTACGACCCGCCGATGCCAATCACAACAAGCGCTTGGGAATGGCTTCTGATTCTCTCGGCTGCCTGCGTAATCCGGGCCAATTCTTCCGCATCAACGTCCACCGGCAGATCCACCCATCCGAGAAAATCAGATCCGGGGCCCTTCTTTTCATGGAGAAATCCATGGGCTGTCTTCACAAATTCGCGCAGAACCTCTACTTCATGGCTGCCCATGAACGGGAACGCATTGGAGAAATCAAACGAAATGGCCATCTGGACACCCTCCTGTCAAAAAAGTATGATGGCGGACAAACGTGCAGCTTCCCTGCCCTATATACCCGATACGGACAGCGCTTCCCTGCGAACCCCCAGCGTTCCTTCTTCGACATGGCGGTTGAGTTCCCACCATGAAAAACCGTCTTCCTCCAGCAGTCGGAAAGCGGCCTCGGGGCCCTGCGTGCCGGCTTCATACATATGAAGCGGAACGCGCTGATCGGAAAAGGCGTCCAAAATGGGCTGCACCCACTTCCAGCACAATTCAACCTCTTCCCAATGGGCAAAGAAAGTGGAGTCGCCTCGCAGCGCGTCATAGAGCAGGAGCTCATAGGCTTCGGGCACATCGTTGGCATTTGCCGCAAACTCCATGGTGATCGGCTCGATCCTGCTGTGTTTCCCCGGATGTTTGCTGTTCAATTGAAACGAAACACCCTCGTACGGATTTACATGGATCACCAACAGGTTGGGAGCCGGTTTCTCATGACGGACGGGGTACGCATCCCTCAGCGGATTTTTGAATTCGATCACGATTCGGGTCGACTTTTCCCGCATGCGCTTCCCGGTCCGGATATAAAAGGGAACCCCGCTCCAAAACGCGTTGTCAATCCACAGGCGAGCCGCGACGAACGTATCGGTGTTCGAAGCCCTGTCCACCCCCGGTTCGTCCCGGTACGCCGCTGCCGGCTTCCCGTTGATCCATCCTTTTCCGTACTGACCGCGAACCACATGCGCGGCGACGTCTTCCGGACGCAGCGGCCGCAGCGCTTTCAACACCTTGATCTTTTCGTTGCGGATCTCCCGGGCCGAAAACTGCCGGGGCATCTGCATCGCCGTCATCATGAGCAGTTGGAGCAGGTGGTTTTGAAACATGTCCCGAATCGCTCCCGCCTTGTCGTAGTACCCTGCCCGTTCTTCCACCCCGACCGTTTCGCTGGCGGTAATCTGGACATTGGCGATGTGCTGATTGTTCCACAACGTCCGCAGAATGGGGTTGGCAAATTCCAATACCTCAAGGTTTTGCACCATGGGCTTGCCAAGGTAATGGTCAATGCGGAAAATCTCCTCTTCGTCGAAGAACTGCCGCAAGGAACGGTTGAGATCCCGGGCTGACTGGAGATCGTGCCCAAACGGCTTCTCGATGATCAGGCGTTTCCAGCCTGTTGCCGATCCCAACTCACTGGCTGAAATGTTGGAGGCAATCACGCCAAACAGTTCCGGTGCCACCGACAAGGAATAGATCCGGTTTTCCGGAATCTTCCCTTCCTGCTCACGCTGCCGGATGCGCTGCGCCAGCTTCCCGTAATCCTGCGGTTGGGTCACATCCATGGCACAGTAGTGAAACATGCTCAGAAACTGCCCCGCACGGTCACGATCGTCTTCCCATCGACGGGAGAAGGTTTTCACCGACTGTTCCACATGGGCACGAAAGTCCTCGTCGGACATGTCCCGTCTTCCGGTGCCAAAGACAGCGAACGCGCGAGGCAGCTTCTCATCAAGAAACAGATTGTATATGGCAGGAAAAATTTTCCGTTTTGCCAAATCCCCTGTTGCTCCAAACAGGATAAATGTCATCCCATCCATCCTAACACCCTCCGTTACTGCAAATGACTGTCCCTCTGTTGGCGGACAGCCGCGACGAAACCGATGTTTCGAACACGGAATTCATTATGATTCTTTCCTTTCAAATAAACAAGTACATACTTGCATGTGACATAGTATGTTTTTGGAAACGAAACAAACCTTCGGGGTTGCCCTGCCCGACTCCGGCAAATCAAAATGGCGTGTTCACCCGTTGTCGGGGATCACGCCATTTCGTACCTGCTCGAATGACAAATGTTACAATGGCAGCAAGCGTACCGTCTCCTGCGCCTCCAGCCGTTCGATCATTGCATGCCAGGACTCCGGCTTGTTCGAAAGCACGGAGTAGTACCGTTTGAGGAACGTGACGATCAATTCCGCAGGCAGCTCATGGACATTGTCATCCGTCGGAAGAAAACAGAGGTCAAGACCGGTCACCGCCTCGCCGTCATTGTTCCAGGAAGGGTGAACGTACGGGAAGTCAAGACGCTTGTACCCAAGATGCGACAGAACCTCGCGGCGCACAAACGGATCCATCGGCTTGATGCCGCCGAATTCGTGGTGTTCGGCTCGATACGGGTCATAGATCTCGGCAAACATGCCAACGAGCTTTTTCCCGCTCTCCGCCGCCAGGGACATCAGGTCTTCCTGTCTCTTCTGATAGAGGAAGCGGCCGATTCCCAACCCCGGCTTTCCAATGATCGTAAAATCGGTCATGGCCACCTGCAGGTCATCATAGTACCGGTATTCCGTGGCCCCGACAACTTCTCCTTCGTGAATCGCGACAAACACGCGAATACCCGGGTCTTCCAGCGGCTCTTTCCACAGCTCGAATTCCAGCACCTCCTCAGGCGGGAACACCTCCTGCATCAACCGGTGCATGCTTGCAAACCACTTGTCTTCGATATGGGTAATTCTGCGATAGTCCATCTCACATCTCTCCTTGCAGCGGTGTGGGCTTATTGGGTCAGTTGTTTTTTCTTCGTTTCTTGTTACAATAAACAGTACAAGAGAACGATACCGTTATTATTGTATGTAGCAACCTTCCCCAACAAGTACCCACTTTCAAGTAACGTAGTATCGAAAAGGATACCAAGGAGGCAGCCCGCATGGGAGACCAACGATTTAAAGACTCGGTAGAGAGTACGTTGAAAGTGATCGGCGGCAAGTGGAAACCGCTGATTCTCTGTCATCTTTCCGACGGGGCCAAACGGTTTGGCGAGTTGAAAAGGGACATGCCCGACATCACGCAAAAAATGTTGACCCAGCAACTGCGGGAATTGGAGCAGGACGGGATTATTCACCGCGAAGTGTACACCCAGGTTCCGCCGAAAGTGGAGTATTCCCTGACCGAATACGGACAATCCACACGCGAACTGCTGGATGTGATGGCGAAATGGGGAAGTCGGCACATGGAGCGGATCAGCCAAAAACCATTGGACGCGGAAGAAGAAACGCCAACCGAACCCAGCAGGTAGACTCGGGGGGCATTTCTCCTTCCACGTCCGGTATCGGATGGCCCCCGCCACACGAACGGCTTCGATCCGATACCGTCCGGCCGGCAAAGGGGGCGGGCAAGTCCTACCCGTTGCTCCGCATGTCTTCTTCCACCCATTCCAGATAGGCATCGAGAAAATGCTCCACCTTTGGAATGAATCCTTGTCCGAGGTGGTAATCGGGATCGAGCGTCGTCAGATAGAGGTTGCCCGGATACGACTCCCGGTCCGCATAGATAATCGCCTCGCCCAACTCGTTGACAAGGATGGGCTCTGCATGAGCGGGCGGCAGGTACACGCCGTGGTAGTGCCATTTTGCATCGTCGACCGTGATTTTTGCAAACAGCGGATGATGCTCGTCAGCCATGTACAGAGGCAGATCGGCCCCTTTGTTCACCCACCAGTAAAAATTGGTCGGATAAAATTTCCATTTCACGCCGGATATCCACGGCTTCACCATTTCAATTGTTCCCGCTGTTCATACAGAATGTCCTGGTTCAAGCGGGTGGGCACCACGATGTAATCGAAGGCCGTCAGGTCCTTGTCACGCAGTTCAGGCAGATACAGGACATCTTGAAACGAAAAACAGCACCTTTTTTGCTGGTGCTGCCTTGCTCTCCCCTTCATCGGACGAGCTCATCGGGTTGCGTGACCAGCCGCACCTTCGTTACGGCGCTCGTCCATTTGTCAAGCGCTACCAGATCGTCCGCATTCACGTCCCTCAAGGAAGTTTTCCCCAACGCGCGAATGGCGATTTTCATCTCTTCTGCAAAGGATCGAAAAAAGTTCTCCAAAGACTGCGCGGCCTTTTCCACTTCAAACTCGTCTTTCAGGCTCCCCGAGTAAAAGGCGAGCTGCGTGGGCGGTTCCCACGGAATGGCTTTTGTCACCTGATCATGGGCCATGCCCCACAGCAGGGCCGTTCCCATGTAAACGCCGTCCGCTCCAAGGGCGAGCGCTTTCAAACATTGGCCGGGTGCAGCATATCCTCCGCCGCTTAGGAGGGTGATCCGGTCTTTTACGCCCCGCTTTTTGAGATAATCCACCGCACGCGACAAGGCGAAAATCGTCGGCAGGCCAAAGTCGTCTTCCAGAATGGGCGCTCCCCCTTTTGCGCCGGCCTGCCCACCGTCCAGACTGATAAAATCCACCCCGGCCTGAACCGCGGCTTCCAGGTCCGCTTCCAGCTTTCCGGTGGCACACATCTTCACGCCAATGGGGATGCCTTGGGTGATGGTGCGCAGTTTCTCGACCAGGGGCTTCAAGTCCTTCGGTTCGACCAATTCCGGATGGCGGGAAGGGACGACGAGGACCTCACCGTCCGGAACCTGCAGAAGTTCACGGGCCCTCCCCTTCAAATACGCGGGCGGAATCACGGTCGCGGCCCCTCCAATCGCTCCTTGGCCGAGACGAATCTCGATCGCGTCCGCCTGCCGGAGAATCTCCGGCTCTTTGGCCCAATACCCGGAATGGTACTGCAGGATGTAATGGGCGGCGCAGGCCCTCTCTTCGGGCAGCAAAGGGCCTTCGCCCGAGTTCGTCGCGGTTCCGACCGCAGCCGTTCCTTTGGCGATGGCGATTTTCACCTTCTCGGACACCCCGATCCCGTAGCCCATCGCACCGGCCAGCAGGGGGATGTTCAGGATGAGCGGCCGTTTGGCTTGCGGGCCGATCGTGATCATCATGTCGACGGGAGCGTTTTCCGATGCGGGAAGCGTGGCAAGCTGAGCGGGAGAAAAAACCAGGCCGTCAAAGTCCAGATACGTGCGCGGGCTGCCAAACGGTCGTTCGATGACTTCTCCGCTGGCTGCCCGCAGACTGTTTTCCACGACGATCCGGGGGCTTGTCCTGGTGAGCGCCGAGACCATCTCCCAGATGTTTTCCGGGTAACGGTCAGCCATCAGCCGTTTCGTAAAGCGCCCGATCCCCCATTTGATCAATGGCCGGGCAAACACGATGGCGATCAGACCCGCACAGAGAATGGCCAGGAATGCACCGGCAAACGACCCGACGAGAAAGGCCCCCCACTTGATGGTCATGACAACCTCCTTGCACCCGTTTCTTCCATCATTATCCCGATCTTGCGCGCTGCCTATGCGCCGGTCGTCGAGGAAGAAACGTGAGTCGCGTCCCGGCTGCGTGTTCAACCATCAGCATCGCCGGTTTACCTCAACCACGGTGCAGCGGCTTGCCCGGTGTTGACGCACAGCCCCCCTGTCGGTGTGCGACGACGCCCAATGGGGAACAGCGAGGGAATCTTGCTTCCTTCATTGTCAACGCGGCGCCAGGGCCCGCGTTTCCGTTTACTTGTGTTCTTGGTTCCTGCTCTCACGCCCTCGAATCGTGACGGTCACAGAGGAGGTTTCCTCCGTTTTCTTCTCTGGCTGCTGCTGACGGGGAAACTGTTCGGAGAAAGCACGGTGCAAGGCCAGTTCCCCGTATTGCGCCCGGTATTCCTCCATCGTGGCGGAGCGGACGATTTTTCCGTTTATGACAAAAATGGCTCGATCCGCCACCTCGTTGGCCGCCTGCAACTGGTGCGTGGAGAAAATAACGGAGATGCCTTCGTTCTTGATGGTTTTCACCAGATCAACAAAGGCGCCCATCCAGTACGGATCCAATCCGTTTGTCGGCTCATCCAGCACAAGCAGTGCCGGTTTGCCCAACATGGCCTGGGCAAACAGCAGACGCTGCTGCATGCCTTTGGAAAACACGGACACCTTTTTGTTACGAGCCTCGTGAAGCCCTACCGCCTGCAGCGCCTCATCCGCTTCCGACGCGGTCCGCCCGCGAAGGGAAGCGTAAAAGCGCATGCACTCACTCGCCGTCAGTCCGGCCGAAAAATTGAAGTGGTCCGGCATATAGCCAATTTGCTGCAAATATTTCACACGATGTTCCTTCAAGTTCAACCCGTTCAGTTCGATCGTTCCCGAACTGGGTTGGGTAATTCCCACAATCATGCGGAGAATGGTGCTTTTCCCCGCCCCGTTTCCCCCGCAAACAGCGACAACCTGTCCCGGTTCGACGTGCAAATCAAACGGATGCACAATGGTTTTTCCGCCAATCGTCTTTTCTACCTGCATCATGTGCAGTCCGGTCTTAGTCACGGTATCGCCTTCTTTCCCAAACAGCTATCGCGGTCAGCATCGTCACGCAGATCCACATCAGGCAGAGCGCAGCAAAACCCGCGATGCCAAATGGGGATTCCATCCAGTTCACCCACTTGTAGTACTCCGGACCGAAGATGGCGCCTCCCCCCAGTCTGACAACGGAAAACATGCGCACAAACTCTGCGGGATTCAGGCAGGTGGCCACCTGGAGTACCGGTTTGATCCATGTGTACGGCAAAAAGCTCAAGACCGAGATCAAGAGCGTGGGCCAGGCCAGAATCAAGAAAAACCAGATGCTGACCCCGAGCGTAAGCGCCTGCCAGCGGTTCCGGCTCAGGGAGCCGACCACCATGGCGATCCCCAGAAACAACAGCACGATGCAGATGGAAAACAACAAGAAAAACAGCAGGGCGGAAAGGGTGAACCCTTTTCCCAGAAGCATGCCGAACAACCCGGCAAACCCGTAGCTAAAACACACGATGGAGACGAGCACCACAGCCAATCCCGCGTACTTCCCCCACAAAAACGAAGTGGCTGTAAGGGCGTAGGTGGACAGAAGCTCCCAGCTTCCCTCCTCCTTTTCTGCCGTAACCGAAAAGGAGGCGAGCAGCATGGTCATCAAGGGGAGCAGGTACAGGATCAGATTGAGAATGGTGCCGGTCGTATACGTGTATCCCTCCATGTAGGACTGGGATTGAATGATCAACAGGGCCAGCGTGAACAGGGAAAACAGGGCCGTGAACGAGTACGCCCACGGATTGCGAAACCCGATCTGTATTTCTCGTTTGGCAATGTTCATGATGTGCACGTGCGCCACTTCCTCTGCTAGTTGTGTGTCTGCTGTGCGTCCGACGTGCCGTGCTGGCCTGATTCCGGATGTCCGTCACTTTGCCCATGCTTTTTCATGCTGCTCTCCCAGGCATGCTTGTCCAGATCCTGAACGCTCATAACCGAACCGGTTTGCTTTTCCTTGACGAACGCTTCCGCCGCTGCCTTGTCCTTGAAGGAATAGACGCCATACCCCATTGGCGTCTGGAACGTTTTGTCGTAGACATACGTCGCCTGATCGGTGTTCACCCATTCCTTGGAGAGGTAGTCGCGGACGAACCGGGCTTCCACCTGTTCGTTCTCATGCTCCTTTGTCCAGCGGTACATACAGCCGATATCGTCAAATTTCAACACTTTCCCGTTTTGCAAAACGATTTCCGACGCGTTGTGGTCATTGGCCACATTCATATGGCAGACGTCGCATTTGTCCACGCCTTCCACGATGTCCACCGGTTTTGCTTCCTCCTTGCCGCATCCCCCCATCAACATGGAGAGGGTCATCATCATTGCGCCAATCGTCCACACCCGAGATTTCATTTTCGTCTCACTCCTCCATACATGATCAAACAGCTTCCGCTCATCAGCAGCACACTGAGTACGCCCATGGCCGTCTGCTGACCCGCCCGCTGTTCGTCCTCTTGCGCCATAACCGGAGCCAGCAATGGTGCCCCGTCCCGAATGGACGCGTCTGTCCCTGCGGTAAAAAGCCCCTCCAAAAACACAAGACCGGGTGCCTGGAAAAAGATCTGATAGGGCGGTACCGCTTCGGTCAACGCCAGGAAAAACGGGTTGAGCTCATAGGGAATATTGCTGCGGCCGTCTGCATCCAGATCAATGCCCTGCATGTCGTCCCAGTAGTTTCCCTCCAACGTGTTGGCTGTGCTGTCCTGCGCCTGCGCCTGGATGACATTGGACACAAAATGGTTGGCCGTCACCACATTCCCTGAGGCTTGTTTGAGCTGCATCCCGACAAAGTTCAGCGTGAATTCGTTACCTTCCAGACGGTTCCCTTTGGACCGTTCCATGTACAAGCCCACACGGTTTCCCTCGATGCGATTTCCCTCGATTCGCGATCCCGTTACGTCGAAAAGAAGAATCCCCTGGGCGTTCGGATTTTCCCTTTGTTTGACAAAACGATTATGCTGCACGACAGCGCCATCCGATTCCATGAGCATCGTGCCCGTCACGTTGGCGCTTCCTGTGTTGCCGAGCAGCTTCGTGGAGGACGTACCCATGAAATGATAACCGTATCGGGAGTTCTCCACGAAATTTTGCTCCATGTGGTTGAAGTTGCTGTTTTCCGCATAGATGCCGTCAAACATGTTGCTGATCCGGTTGGAGACGATCCGGTTGTGATGAGAGTGATTCAAGTCGAAGCCGTTTCCCTTTTTGGCCGTAACATCCGGATTTGTACCGGCTGCTCCCGACAGTTGGTGCGCGTGTTGGCCGTGGTTGTGGAGGCCTTCCTGTTCCTTGCCCGGGTCCGTTACCAGACCGATCACGCGGATACCGCGCAGCGTATTGTTGCTGGCATCACGAAGCTGCACCCCTGTTCCCATCGTTTCGATCACAAGGTCTTCCACAATGTTGTGGTTCCCCCTCATGACCACGGACGCTTCTGCGGCATTGATTCGGTTGTCTACGATTTTTATTCCCCGGACGACGGCATGATCGGACAGAATCGACAGAACAGGGCTGCTGCCATCACTGGCAATCTCCACGGCCCCCTCTGCCTGCAGCACGATCGGTTTGGTAATGCGAATGGGCCCCCGGTATTTTCCTGCCGGAACGGTGACGACTGCTCCCGGTTGAGCCTGGTCGATCCTCTCCTGCAAGGAGACCGATGCGGCACTGACCCGGTCGAAAAAAACGGCCCCGACCGTGAGTCCGGCGATTCCTGCGGCCAACAGCATGCGGGCCATGGTGCGGGTATTCCTTCTACCGAACAGATTTCTCCCCCCTTCGTCTTGCTTCTTTCCGAACACACCATCAACATAGCGCTCCCCGGCCTGTTCGTAAATGACTCAACCGGGCTATAAACCTTGACAAAAAAACAACAAAAGCGAGCGTTCGCGAGGCAGCACCATCCCTCCGCTGCGGGGATGGTTTCTGTACGACGTCAGTTCGCCCGCACGGCGGTATCGTGAAATTTTGTCATGTTTGTGAAATGAATCACAAAGTGTGATGCTCGTCACATCTGAACAAACGCTTTTTACGCATAATGGAAACAGACACAGGGATGGCTCACACACATCCCACATTGAACAGGAGAAGGAGGACGTATCCATGTTTTGTTATCAATGCGAGCAAACAGCGACTGGCGGCTGCAAAGTAGTCGGCGTATGCGGGAAAAATGAAGATCTGGCCAGCATCCAAGATACGATTGTATTTGCCCTCAAAGGAATCGCTGCTTATGCAACACATGCAAGGGAGTTGGGGTATACGGACCCCGAAGTGGATGCGATTACCCATGAAGCCCTGTACTTCACTTTGACAAATGTAAATTTTCATTTCCAGGAACATGTTGACATGGCCATGAAAGTTGGGTCGGCAGCGATAAAAGTGATGGAACTGCTGGACCGTGCACATACGGAACGATTTGGCATCCCTCAGCCTATTACGGTCACGCAAAATAAAATCGAAGGAAAATGTATTGTCGTCACCGGTCATAACCTGCTTGCCCTGGAAGAATTGCTGAAACAAACAGAAGGCAAAGGAATCAATGTTTATACGCACTCGGAGATGCTGCCTGCCCACGGATATCCTGCATTACGAAAATATCCTCATTTAAAGGGAAACATCGGAAAGGCCTGGTACGATCAGCGAAAACTGTTTGAAGAATTCCCTGGGGCCATATTGGCGACAACCAATTGTGTGATGCCGATTAAGGGAACCTACTCGGACCGATTCTTCTCCTATGAAGTAGCAGGACTGGAAGGCGTTACGAAAATTGAACATAACGATTTTACTCCGATCATCGAAAAAGCGTTGCAACTGCCAGCGGCACATATCGACTCGGATCAGAAACTGGTCACCGGCTATCACCACGAAACCGTGATCAGTCTGGCGCCGGAACTGATTTCGGCCGTACACGAAGGCAAGATTCGGAGGTTTTTTGTGATCGCCGGTTGTGATGCCCCTGGAAAGGGTGGAAATTACTATCGGGAGTTGGCTGCGTCGCTTCCAAATGATACGGTCATTTTAACCACCTCCTGCGGGAAATTTCGTTTTAACGATATTGATTTTGGAACCGTAGGAAATACAGGCATCCCACGGTATATTGATCTGGGGCAATGCAACAACTCCATCTCCACGGTAAAAATTGCGCGCGCGTTGGCGGACGCTCTCCACTGTGACATCAACGAGCTGCCGGTCAGCATTGTACTGTCCTGGTTCGAGCAGAAAGCGATTGCCATTTTGCTGGGATTGTTCAGCTTAGGAATCACGGACATACGGATTGGTCCGAAGGTTCCGGAATTTTTAACCCCAGGTGTAGTACACTTCCTGCAAAACACGTTTCATCTCAAGGTAATTGGGGACCCGCAAGAAGATTTGGCTGACATGCTGGCGAAATAACTTCCGCTGTACGGCATGGAATGTCATGACCGTGCACCATGTTATGCGGGGATGTCCGACGAAACCGTATCGGTCTCTTTCGCAAACCCATGGTGCACGCTTTTCTTTCCATGGCTTGAAAGGTCTGCCGTCACCGGATTCTTTCTCTATAGCTTCATCGCCGCCGCCTCCAGGCAGACGGCCCCCCCAAGGCGTTTCCCGACTCCTTGACCAGCGAATGGCAAGTCACCATGCGACCTCCATCCGGAGGTTCTCCGTTCCTTGCATGTCACTTCAAAAAGATCGCTCTGATCCGTTATAATAATGGAAGAAATTACTTGAGGAAGGACTATGTATGAGAAATGGGGATTGTTTGCAGCAGGTTCCTTTATTCCGCGACTTGAACCGACAGGAACTGGCCCGCGTCGAAGAAATCACCATGCATCGCTTGTTCCGGAAAAAGACGACCATCTTTATGGAAGGAAGCGAAAAAGAAGCGGTCTTTTTCATTCAGGACGGGCTTGTCAAAGCCTACAAAACCGACGAGGAGGGCCATGAACAAATCGTATCGCTGCTGCAGACCGGAGATATGTTTCCGCATACCGGATTCTTTACGCAAACGCCTTATCCGGCGACGACGGAAGCCCTTGTGGACACTCACGTCCTGACAATTCCCGTCCACGCTTTTGAACAGCTCATCTTGTCGATGCCGTCGATTGCCATCAAGGTCATCGATGTCATGGGGGCCAAAATTCGCGAACTCCAGCAAAAACTTCAGCAGTTTACCGGTCACGACGTGCACGGCAGGATTGCTTTCTTTCTGTTGCAATTGGCAGATAAACACGGAGAAGTGAACGATTCCCGTGTGTACATCGAGTTGCCCATGACCCATCAGGAGTTGGCCAATGCGATCGGTTCATCCAGAGAAACCGTAAATCGGTTGGTCAATCAACTGAAAAAGCAGCGAATTCTTGACACACACCGTTCGGGCATCATCATTTTGGACAAGGATGCGTTAAAACGATGGGGTGAACAGTAACCGTTGCTGCCGACATCCCCCTGTCTATCCTCCATGCAGGTCACGGCGTTCACACCCATGGTTTACTCGCTACACATACAAAGGGGTGGAAAAATGTATTGGGAGACGCTTCCGAATTGGTTTTGGCGAAAAAGCAAGATATCGGTTCAACGTAAACCACACAAAGACCTCGATGTGAGGTCTTTTCCATTCCCGTTTCGATCTTGTGCTGCTGCACGTTTCTTGGCTTGGGCACCCTACGTTCGTTTCTTGTCTCCGTCGTGTTATAATGGACTGGACGCAAGCAGCGTACTGCAAGTGACGAAAGAAGGCTGATTGTCCCATGGTGCACCAGATATCGGTAAAACGCATTTACGACCCGCCCTCCCCTGAAGACGGCGTCTGCATCCTGGTTGACCGGTTTTGGCCGCGCGGCATTTCCAAAGAGCGCGCAGCGGTCGACGCGTGGATGAAAGACATCGCCCCGAGCTCCGAACTCTGCAAGTGGTTCAGCCACCGACCGGAGCGGTTTGCCGAATTTACTGAACGATACGAACGGGAATTGGCGGAAGATCCGATCCGGAATGAACTCGCCGATCGGATATGCGGCATCGCGGTTGAAAAAAACGTCACCCTGGTCTACGCCGCGAAAGATGCCGTCCACAACCAAGCCATCGTTCTCCAGCGCTGGCTGACCCGCCGGTCCGAACGGGGAGAACGCGAGCGGCAGGTCTGAAACGATTCCATTTATGGTTTGAACATCGAATGAGCTTCCGGGCTGGGTGTCAGCACCAGAACGACCACACTGTCTTCCAATGCTTCGATAGAATGCTCGACCTGCTTCTCAAGGCTGATCATGCTGGCAGCAGCCAGTTCCACTTCTTCATGGGCGGTAAAGCGGATGGTTCCCTGCAGCACAAATAGCAGAATATCGCTCGACGTCTTGTGTTTCTGTAATCTCTTTCCTTTTGGAAACGAGAATTTCACGACTTTCGACACCCCATTATCCAGCATCGGCCGAATAAAGGTTTCTTCGAATGACAGCGGGTATCTCTTCATTCTTTCATCTCCTGCCAATCAACATCAATCAGGATCGCAGCGCACGGCTGAGCTCGTCCTTTTCTTCCGCGCTCAGCATGTTCTCCGCCATCGGAAACAGCACGTTCTCTTCTTTCGTGAAATGATCCGTTAAAACGGCATGGGCCTGCAGTGCATAGGAAGCGATCTCTTTCGCGCGTTCAGCATCCACCGGCTCCTTCACGTGTTCCATCGCTTCTTTGAACGTCTTCAGGTTACGCTTGGCCAGTTCGTGTTCGTATTCCATCACGGCAATCGGCCCCACCTGCCTGCCGATATAGTTCGCCATGAGCGGAAAAAGGGCTCCCTCTTCCCGCTCGGAGTGAGGGTCGAGCTCCCGGACAAAGGCATCCACCTTTTCTTTCAGCTCGGCAAGCTGCCGGCTCCAATCCGTTTTTGCTTGATCCATTCCAATTTGGGCTGCCAACTGGGCAAAGGCATCCATTTGTTCCCTGAGGGGGCCATGCTCTCGTTTCAACTGGGCCAGCGGTTCGCAAAGTGTCACGTGTGCATGGCTCCCCGACATCATGCTGCAATGATGGGGCACTTGGCTCATGCGAATCACTCCTTCGTTTCCGGTTTCCTGCATCTCGAGTATACATCCGAGCCGTATGGAAAAACTGTGACGGGCATCACACTTGTTTTTTCCAAATGGGACCAATTTATCGGCATATGACTGCATGCATAGGGAACAACCTGGTGAAGCCCCATACCAGTCCCTTGATCAGGCGTGAACATGGTTGTTTGCGGTCGACTGTTTTTCGTACGATCGGTCTGTTTGCAAACCAAGCATGATAATCGCAACTGACGAATGGCCTCCCGGGTTACTCGCGGTGTCGCGCCCGGAGTCATCGAAACAGCTTTTCTCTTATCCCCTGATAGCTCCACTCTCTTCCAAACACAAGCAAACAGCCTCGTACTTCGTATCCTCACGATAACGAGTAAAGATCTGTTCCTTCCTTGATGGCACGAAAAATCCCCTCCGGTCAACAGTAATGAGTTTATCCAGAACTCTTTGTTTACTGCCTACCCTGAGGGGATAATACCACCGTTTAGACTTATTTTTCTAACGTGGGAACAGGAGCATATTTTGTAGTGCTTTTCCATATAAATGAAGGGGCACGCGGTCTTCACTAATATAATAAAAAATAGCCAGACCATTTTCTAACGAAAGAATCGTCCATGCCATTTCAGTCGCAGATAGAGTAGACTCATGATTCTCTTTCGACATCAATTTCTCAATGGCCTTGGAAATTTGTTCAACCGATTGCGTTATCATGTTAGACCATTTATGGCGTACCGATTCTTCACGCATCGCATAAAGAAGAAATTCCATGGTAAGCATGCTCCATGTTCGATTTTTCTGCCTAACTGAAACGAAATATTCATTCATTGTTTCAATAAAATGTGAAAGTGATTGCTGTTGGTCTATTACTTGACGGACGTTGTTCACATGTAATTGCATTTGTTGTTCCAAAATGGCTAAAAAGAGCTCTTCTTTGGAATGAAAATGAGCATAAAACGCCCCTTTGCTAAATCCAGCATTTTCTGCAATTTTATCAACAGAAGCTCCGTGAAAGCCTAATTGAGCAAAGGTCTCAACCGCTGATTCTAAAAGTAATTGCCGTGTTTCCTTTTTTCGCTCCTCTTGGGTTAATCTGCGCCTTACCATTCTTCTTCCCTCCCTCTCTCTTGACAATCATACCATACAGCATTAATATACCACTTAGTATGTAAATACCCATTAGTATATAAATTATTTTATTATCACGTTGGAAATAAACATAGATAATCTAGTAAAAGGGGAAGAGGGTACTCATGCGAGGGGAAGGAAACCTTACTACACAAAAACAAACCATGTCAAAAATTTTGGCACAAACGATTAAAGCAGGGATTATTACATCAAACCTGATTCCGTTGTTTGCAGGATTAACATTGGCATTATATACATATCAAATCAGTATATTTGAGAAAATTCCAAAAATCATATTTGCTTTGATTGGTTCGATTTTCGTGATGGGTGCAGCGGGAGCTTTTAATAACTTATATGACCGGGATATCGATTCCATTATGGAGAGAACGAAAAACAGACCAACTGTAACAGAAGAAATAAAGCCTAAAGCAGTATTATGGCTTGGTATCTTCATGTCTATCTTCGGAATCGTAACTCTTGCATTAACAACTCCCCTAGCAGCATTCCTAGGGTTTCTAGGTTTGTTTATTTATATCGTCCCATATACGATGTGGAGTAAGAGAAAAACAATTTATAATACAGAGGTTGGAAGTATTTCTGGAGCAATGCCACCTCTCATAGGATGGGCCGCTATTTATCCAGACATAACACATCCAGCCATTCTTGTTCTTTTTGTGATTACAGTCATTTGGCAAATGCCGCATTTCTATGCTATCGCTATTTGGAAACACGATGAGTACAAGGCGGCGAAGGTTCCTATGCTTCCAGTAGTCAAAGGTGTTAAAAGAACATATCAACAAACCAATGTTTATTTACTTGTTTTAATTGCAACAAGTTTTCTTTTAGGGACGGTAAGCCTTGGACTTATGTTAGTAGCCCTTTTTTTAAGCGTTCTATGGCTTATTGTAAGTATTTTCGGTTATAAAAATATGGATTCAGAGAAATGGGCAAAATCAATGTTTATTTATTCCCTGCTTCATATGACCATCTTATTTTCAACTATCATTCTCTATACTCTTATGGGGATTTTTTGAATTTAATAATCATAAAACAATTTTGATTCCGTTTTTCTGATTCTCGTCCTGTGCCCACGACGGAACCGAGCCGCACCGCAATTGGCCGATTCTGCGGCGACGGCCGTCAGCGAGAATGGCCGGGATCGGTTGACCGGGGGCGATGTTGTGCCGCGGATCAAACGGGATATCCTGTAGTGAAATCAGCTCATCATTTTCCGGGGCGGTCCAGTTTGGATTCCTCTTCCATTAATTGTACGCTTCATACCAATTTTCCTTAATCTTGGGAAAAGTAGGTGAAGTTCAGTTCTTCTCGTTGAAGTGATGTGAATTCAGACATAAGAGATGTTGTAATTTTTTCCACATTTTCTTTTTCATAAAATTTGATATTCCAACTGCATTGGGCTTGTGCTAAGTGAGATAGAAAAACACCAGTAATGGAACAAAGCTCATCTTTTTCTGTATCATCAAGTGTACTCGTTGTTACAATATGACAGGTAATGTGGTTCTCTCTACTGTCAATTTTTTCATTTAGGTAAGGATAATCCTCTTGAGATGCGGGTCTACGTTGGTCAATAATAATGAATCTACAAATCTTCTCATTGATTTTCATTTCCCAGGCTTCTGCATCTTTGAATCTAAAAACTCTTTCAATATCCCAAAAATTCACAGACACCATATTCCATCCCTTTCACCAAATGTAAATTTCATGCAATCGGGAGGATAACATACGTAACGCAAACGGTCAACCATTCAGCTCATTCAGAAAACCCGCCACCATCTGCGTCGCAAACCTCCCACCTGGTCTTGTCCATCCGGCATTGGCTTAGCGCTGCCGCTTCTCCTCCGTCCACTCTTCTCGCGGCATACCCTCTCTTTATCACTACCGGGTTCTTTTCCCTGCTGGTCGCTGCCCGATCAAACGGACCGGGCAATCGGCGGCTTTCTGGCGAATGTCCGCGATCCAGTGTTCATCAACACTTTTTTATCATCATCTCGCCGCTTTTCGCTTTTATCGGCTCCCCTTCCATGCTTCCGGCGCACAATTCATCGGACTGCCACACGCATTTCGCTGCTTTCTCTTTTCCGTACCTGTTCGACTGACATCCTTTCCGCTTGACATCGGCAATAGCCCCTGCTAAGATAACACCAAGTAAATACATCGGAATATAATTGTTTGTACCGACCAGACGAACTGGAGGTCCACATCCTTGCATTTCTTGCTTGGGATTGGACCTCCTTGTTTTTGGGATGGGCCGTTTCTGAATGTACGATTTTTGTGAAAGGAGAAAGCGAGGTTGTTTGAACGCGAAAAGATCCTCCCCGTCAAGGCAGTATCCGCTGTCACCTTGGTTATGATCCTTCTGTTATGGACTGTTAGCACAAATTTCAAATGGGTCGATCCTCTTTTCTTACCGACTCCCCAATCGGTATGGATCGCATTGTTGGATCTTTTACAAGAAGGATATAAAGGGTCCTCCCTACTTGACCACATTGCAAACAGCCTGAATCGGTTATTTCTGGCACTGATTCTTGCTTTGGTTATGGCTGTGCCGTTAGGGATCCTGTGTGGATACTCCAAATACTTCCGTGCCATTTTTGATCCAATCGTTGAATTTTATCGGCCTCTTCCGCCATTGGCGTATTATGCCTTGCTTGTCTTATGGTTGGGGATCGATGACAAATCGAAAGTCGCACTATTATTTCTAACCGGTTTTGCCCCATTGTTCATTACAACCGTATCGAGTGTACAGAAAGTTCCGCGCGATCGAATCAATGGCGCTCTCACATTGGGAGCATCAAAGTGGAAGGTATTGGTTTACATCATCTTTCCATCTTGTCTGCCTGACATCATTACCGGGCTGCGAACAGCAATCGGCGTCACCTATGCGACATTGGTTGCCGCAGAAATGGTGGCAGCGACTTCAGGCATAGGCTGGATGGTGTTGGACGCGAGCAAATATCTGCGAAGCGATATTATTTTCGTTGGAATTATGTTGATGGGGACCATCGCCATGCTCATGGACTGGATCATCAGATGGTTTCAACGCCGTCAATTTCCATGGGTTGGAACCGAAGATTAATCTTACTTTTGGAGGAACCTGACATGTCTGTTCAACCAAACATCAAATGGTTGTTGATCTCGCTATTTGCGACAATGCTGACTCTGGCCACCGCCTGCTCGAATCAAGTGACCTCCACAGGATCACATGCTTCGCCAGAGAGATCATCATCTGCAACAGCAGACGCACCAAAAGAAATCCGGATCGGTTATCAAGTTTCACCCAATGGGGAACTGCTGGCGAAAGCATTGGGGTTATTAGAAAAGAACTACCCGAATACGAAAATAAATTGGTTGAAGTTTGATTCAGGACGAGATGTAAATACTGCGATGGCCAGCGGCAGCATTGATTTTGGCCTTGTTGGAACTCCTCCCGGCGCCATAGGAATCGCCAAGGGGTTGCCGTACCAGGTGTATTATTTGCATGATGTCATCGGGGAAAGCGAAGCATTGATCGTGAAAAAAAGTTCCGGGATTCAATCGCTACACGATCTGAAAGGGAAAAAGATCGCAACAACCTTTAGTTCGACCTCTCATTTCAGTTTACTTGGAGCCTTGAAGACGGCAGGGCTGGATCCGGAAAAAGACAAGATCACCATTCTTGATATGCAGCCGCCGGATATCTATGCTGCTTGGAAGCGAAATGACATTGACGGTGCCTATATCTGGCAGCCTACCCAAGCCAAACTTGTGAGCGATGGCGGAACGGTCATTGTCACTTCAAAAGAATTGGCCGATAAAGGGGTGGTTACCGCCGAATTCGGGATCGTTCATAAGGACTTTGTCCAAAAATATCCACATATTGTAAAAGGATATATCTCCCTCTTAGATCAAGCCGTTCATTATTATCGTGAACAACCTGAACAATCCGCTCAATTGCTCTCAAAAGAATTGGAACTGTCTCCAGAAGAAAGCCTGCAGACAATGCGGCAAATCATTTGGCTGGATGCTTCTGAACAGAAAAAATACTTTGGCGAATCCGGCCAACCCGGACAATTAGCCAAGGTGTTAAAGGATACGGGGGACTATCTGGTTACACAGAAAGCAATCGCATCTGCTCCGGATGTAACTACCTATCAGCAGGCTTTGTTACGGGATCTTTACAAATAAGGGAGTGGCGTTTGTGTTACCCTTATCTTCTCCATCAATCAGAGAACCGATGACCCGTGTTCCATTGATCGAAGTAAAGGATCTGTGCCTCCATTACCAAAGCAGGAGTCATTCGTTACATGTTCTCGATCATATCAATCTTCACATCGACAACAATGATTTTGTTTGTGTGCTGGGACCATCCGGATGCGGAAAATCATCTCTTTTGAATGTGCTGGCCGGGTTTCAGAAGCCTACATCGGGTGAAGTGATCATTCAAGGCAAGAAACATGTAAGACCAAATGCTGACGTAGGCGTCGTCTTTCAACATCACAACCTGTTTCCATGGTTATCCATTGAAAAAAACGTAGCGTTTGGTTTACAAATGAAATCTGTTTCAAAGACGGAACGGCAGAAAATTGTTTCATACTATTTGAACATGGTCGGTTTGGAATCCTCAGCCAAATTGTGGCCGTTTCAGCTTTCGGGCGGTATGAAACAACGTGCCTCCATTGCTCGAACACTGGCTGCCGATCCAAAAGTGATCTTAATGGATGAACCTTTTGGTGCACTGGATGCCTTGACGCGTGAGAGCATGCAGAACCACCTTCTTCAGATTTGGAAGAAAACAAGAAAATGCATCTTTTTTATCACTCACGACGTAGAAGAGGCCCTGTTGTTAGGAACGCGCATTGTCGTCATGCACCCCAATCCCGGAAGAATTGTAAAAGACATCGTAAATCCGTTATCCCATCACAATCGACCCGTTGACGAACTGAAACAGGCAAGGGAATTTCACGATCTACGGGATTCTATCATTTCAACGATAAAAGGTACTTGAAAGGAGCATGTCGTATGTCCAACCTTCGTCTTGACCAAACGCGCCCACTCCAATTCGAAAATCGCGAAATCCACGAAGGCCCCCGCATTTTGAGACGCCTGCCTGAAGGCGTAGAAGAAGTACCTTACTCGCTATTTGAAGTGAAGCCGCTCACCCCGCTCATTGGTGCTGAAATTGTCGGAGTAGACTTGCGAGAGACGATTACGCCGGAACTCCAAGCAGAGTTACATCGAGCCCTATTAGAGTGGAAGGTCATCTTCTTCCGCAACCAACCAATCACTAGTGAGCAGCAGTTGGCATTTGCCAGGCTGTGGGGTGAATTGGAAGTTCACCCGTTTTATAAAATCGAAAAGGGACAATCAAAAGAAATTGTACGATTCGCCAGGGACAAAAAGAAAGCCGGCTCCGAAAACGTCTGGCATGCCGACGTGACGTTTCGTATCAACCCGGCGAAAGCTGCGGTACTGAGAATGATTGAAGCGCCCCCTGTAGGCGGCGACACAATCTGGGCGGATATGGGTGCAGCATACGACAATCTGCCCGAGGACGTGAAGGAGCGAATCCAGGGTCTTACTGCGCTGCACGACTTCACGCCTGCGTTCAGTCATCTCATGACAGTGGAAGAGTTGGCTGTCAGACAGGCGGAATTCCCGGCTGTTGAGCATCCCGTGGTTCGCACCCACCCGGAAACCGGTCGGAAGACGCTCTTCGTGAATCCATCCTTTACAACCCGAATCGTCGGGCTTGACCCAGATGAAAGCGAGAAACTGCTTCAATATCTATTCCGTCAAGCGCATGTCCCCGAGTACCAGGTGCGCTTTCGCTGGGAGCCAAACTCCATTGCCTTCTGGGATAACCGGGCGACGCAACATTACGCTGTTTCCGACTATTATCCGTACCCGCGTAAAGTTGAACGCGTTGCCATTGTCGGCGATCGTCCATATTAGGTAACCATCAATCGTGAAGAGAAATGGAACCGTAACAGGTTCCATTGCAGACTGAAGACAAACCGATTGCATCGAGGAGAAGCATGTTTCCAGGCAGAGCGACTTGTGAGCCCTACCGAGCGGAGCAGCGATTTGCGGGAAAAAGGAGCGCCACCTCTGAATGGCTGCAAAGCGATGCGGCTTTGGCGATCCCCCGCAAATCGGTGCGGAGCGTGCAGTCCATGCTTCCCCGCTGGGCTAGCACGGAGCGGATGACGGAAACGTGCTTCTCCCCCAGCAGTCACTTTGTCTACACACTGAAATGGAACCGTAACAGGTTCCATTGATTGTTTGGCCATGTAAAAAATAAGGAGGGAATCGAATGAGTTGGGTACTCCTTTTGTTAGGAATTCTTTCGGAGGTAATCGGTACGACGTCCATGAAATTGTCGGAAGGCTTTACGAAGCTACTCCCCTCCATTACCATCTTTGTTTTTTATGGACTAAGTCTTACGCTTGTAACCTTGTCACTGAAGCATATTGATGTAAGTATGGCGTATGCGATATGGTCAGGAGTAGGAACCGCTATTATCGCAGCCATCGGGATTCTATATTTCAAGGAATCTGTTTCGATCATGAAAATTTTGTCTATCGCTGCGATAATCGCTGGTGTGATTGGATTACACATATCTGACGGAATACATGAAAAAAAGGCGTCTGTCTCCCATATCCAATGAAAGAAGGAGATAAAGGAATCACAGACATAAGATGGAAACGCGTCAATCCATGTGACCAGGTATAAAAATCCCCATTACCGGATCGGCTTCCGCCACATGGGCGGCCTCGATCTGCTCTGCTCCGCTCCCGCCAGGTCGGCAATGGTGCGGGCCACCTTGACGATCCGGTTGTAGGCGCGGGCGCTCAGGCCGAGCGTTTCAAAGGCGAGCTGCAGCAGCTTCCGCCCCTCTCTGTCCAGGCCGGCATACCGGCGCAGCTCCTCTCCGTTCATCGCGCTGTTGAAGGGAGCCCCTGGGCGGTGCCGGTAACGCTCGCATTGAATGGCCCTCGCCGCTTCTACTCTGCGGCGGATCTCTTCGGACGATTCCGCCTGCGGCCACTCCTGCAGCAGCGTTACCGGCACCCGAGGAACTTCCAGATGCAGGTCGATCCGGTCAAGCAGCGGGCCGGACAGCTTGGCCCGGTATTTCTGGATCTGCTGCGGCGTGCAGGTGCATTCGCGCTGGTCGCGGGAGCCGTAAAAGCCGCAGGGACAAGCGTGAAGATAACAACCTAGAAATTTCGATTCACAAGGAAACATCTCTGTCTCCTGCATTGCCGGAAGATGATACACCCGGAGGACGCATAAGACGTGCACGCTTAGAGAAAAACATGCTGCTTGTCGATCTTGCTGCTGCAACCGGTCTCAGTGTCCGATCTCTTCGTCTGGCCGAACAAAACAAGTCAACAGTAAGCCCGCCTAATCTCAGAAGGTTATCTGAAGCATTGGCAGTGCCTATCGCTTACCTTGGTTGTTTTGAGAACCTTCCGGAACAAACATTAGGCCAGCGAATTAAAAAGGCTCGTCTGTATCATGGATATAACAAAAGAGAATTTGGAGGGTCAATCTGCCTGTTTCTGTTTGAAATAAAAACGCAGAAAATCAAAGGTACGCTCCAGCGCCTGTACAAATTCATCCCGATTTTGAAACGAGAAATGAATGGTTCTGATATCGACCGGTAATGTGTCTCTGTGTTCCACTAAAAAATTTTGTAAGGACTTTTTCTCTGTCTCCTCGACCAGATACGTAACGATACTTGCTTTTTTAGGAATATGCGTAAATTCAATTTGCATCCGATTACCTTGGTAAATCACCTTGCCGCCAAACAGAATACGATCATACATGTGTATGCGTTGAACTACATAAAGGGGGTTGGCATCAAAGATCTCGATCCTGTTCTTTTTCAGCCACGAATCACCTGTTTGCTGAAACACCCGCACGATTTCCTCAAGGTGCTGGCGCAGTTCATGTTCATTCGCATACTCGAAGCTTTTTAATCCCCTCATAGCTATGTAGAACATGTTTGCCCCAGTTGCGAGGAGTAAAGAGTCTGGGCTCGATTGTATTCTTTTGCGTCATATCGATCATCAATCCGTAATCAAAGCCGTTTTCACGTTTGACAAAGTACAGCCGGTCACCCATTTCTGGCCGTTCTTCATAGACATACCCCATGTGACGTAACGGTTCATCCAGCATTTCGACAATAACTTTGTCTGCCAAAAATCTCTTTGTGGCTGGTTTGATGAAGGTTACCCCTATTTCGTCAAGCTGGCGTTTGGACATCGTGGACACGTACTCATACGAAATCCAGGAAATCTTTTCAAATCCAAACGCCTGCTTGAAATGCTCAACGCTGTACAACAGATCTTCCGCCTGAGGAGTTCTGGCGCCAAGAACGCGCTCCAGGCGTCCCAGCGCTACTTCATCAATGGCCAGTTTCTTTAAAAGGGGAACATTCGCATCGTCAATGCTACTGTGATCGCATGTTTCATAGTTGAACTCCAGCGTTCCCTTTCGCTCGCCATTTTCATACAGCTCATAGTGCCATCCGTAATCCTCTGCATGGACGAAGGAAAACGAATGGGTGTTCAGCTCAGCCGATAATTGTCGCGCCTGTTCCGATCCGGTTTCCGCTCCATCTTCCGTGACAACCGCATACCATGTTTCGTTGGCGGGAAACAGGCAAGACGGTGCTTTCCATTTACGGACTGCGCTGTTTATCTTCCTTTTGTTTACTTCCTTGACAAGAATGGCAAACGTGAATTCGCTCAAATGAATTCCCTCCTAAAAAATTCCCGGCAAGAGGGGTTATTTTTAGATACAAATTTTATGAAAAGAAGTGCATTGTAGTAAAAAGTCGATCACGCTATAAATGGGTTTAATTTCTCTCGATCAAGCAATATTTGATCATCCTCTTGCCGAAGTATCTATGTAATGGATGTTTGCGACAACCTCGTTCGGCCAGGTGTGTAATAATCGTGCAACTGTGAAGTTTCTGGCGGCCGGACGTTGTCAAAGCGTCGAAGAGGCAGGCGAAGGTGTATGGCAATTTTCATTGATTCGCCGAAAGGCTGGCTTCTTCTGCAGCGTTTCGGCGCGGACGTTGATCATCTTGTAGCCGATCTTCTCGTCCTGTGCCCACGATGGAACCAAGCCCCAGCGCAATTGGCCGATTCTGCGGTGCCCGCAGTCAGCAAGAATGGCCGGGATCGGCTGGCCAGGGGCGATATTGAACCACGGCTTTAGATCAAACGGGAACTCCTGTAGTTGAAATCGGCTCATCGGTTTTTCCGGGGCGGTGACCAACGTAAAACGTCCGCACATGGGCAGTCCCCCTCCTTCCACCATCATACCTCAACAGGGGGTCCCGCCGTCAAAACGCAGATTTTCCCCGCTAAGCAATCAAGCAATACCAAATCCCGATTTACAACCCCGCTAAGGGTGGAAGTCGGGATTTGGTATATTCTAGAAGAGATAAAACTTGCGATTCCTACGCTAAGAAACGAAAAACGCATTTGTTCCCAGCAAGGCTCGAAATAACCGATTTGAGCCAGTACAAAATGCTCTGCGTGGCTGTCCTTTTCGCTTTCAATTACGAGCTGATAAAAAGGAACGGATTCTTTCCGCATTCCGCTCTGAAATAATTGTTCAGCCACGGAATCATTGGCTATATACGAATACCGGGCCTCTGGAGAAAAGCTTTTTGGTCATCATGCTCCGGAACGATCCCTGTTGAGACGCCTCGATCGTCCCGAATCCTGACGTTCTCCGTTATATAATCCAAGGCGTTATCAGATTTTCTAAAGTCCTTTCCTACGGAATAAACTCCACCTGCACTCAATTGCCGTCAACGTCAAAAGGGACCTTGAGGCGGATCGGGCAGACAGCGCAATAGCCTCTTCTTTCGACACACCCGTCGATCACCCTATCACATCCGCCGCACTCCTGGCCACTTTTTCCGAATTCAAGCAGCCAACCAGTTATGAAGATTCCTTCTGAGTGCTTCAGTGCCTTTCGGAGGATAATGTATGGATTCTTAAGGCGCACCATATAATCGAATTGCAGAGATTTAACGTCAGAATTTTTTGGTAAATAATATTTACAATATAATCTAATTTATGGTATTAAATATAAAGAGACCTACATAATATTTCCAACAGAATGCACTGTCTCAAAATTAATTTAGGAGGTAGACTGTATGAAAGGATTGGCGAAGTCAGTTTTAACAATTGTATCACTCATTTGTCTTGTGTTAGGAGGTGGTATGGCTCAAGCTTCTACGTCACCAGAAGAAGAAGTCCTTTTTCAAGCAAAAATAAAATCTGAGAAAGAATTATTGGAAGATGCATTGGCAGGAAAACGGGACCCTGGGTTAGAAAACTTAAAGATAGAAGTTCAAGCATTGGATGACAACGGAAAAAAAGTCGACATCAATATAAAGAAATATTATACTGTTCAGAAGTTAAAACAGACAAAAAGAGGCAATGAAATTACTACTGATTATGTTGTATTAGGTTCCGCTGTTATTGATGATCCCAAAAGCAACCCAGGGGTAAACTTCACTCAAAATATTACGGGTTATTTTTCTACTACCACAATTGGCACAGATCAATATGCGAAGGCTACCCGCTATGAAGCACAATATACACTTCATGACGGAAATTTACTCAAGATCACAGATGCCGTTTTTAATGCGAGAACTGAAGGAAGAACACCATCCGGCCAAAATTACTTTAATCAACAGAACCCTACCACTATCAGCCCTGTCAACTGGGGACAAACTTATGTAAAGATTCCCTCTTGGGATTACGTTAACATATCTGGTTCTGGATATTGCGGAGGTATATTGACGACGAAATACACCGCTCGTAGTTCTTCTGGAACTCTTGTTTCTACTGTTGGACTCGGAACCCCATGAAATTAACCGCTAATAGAACCCGCGGTCGTAGACCGCGGGAATTTTTAACGAGGGGGTATATGGGTTGGATAAGGTCAATAGATATTACTTATTGTCTGGTGCCCTGTTTATTATCTTCGTTGGTTCTTATATTCTTCTCAACAATTTCCGTACCTCGCAAGAATGGTCATACCTATTTCGAGGTTCCAGCCAGCAATGGGAAGGACAATTTGTTGTGAGACCTTCGAGAGATGGGAACGAGGTGCTCTACGAGGGAACGATAAAGCCGCTAACCCCCATGAAAATCACCCAACTTACCTATAAGACAGACTTGGTAACAAACCAACCTAGGGGCACGATGGTTTCACCACTTATCGAGGAAGGTAAGCCGCTTCAATTATTTGTTACAAGTCCGGGGCGTGACTCCATACAGTTTCGAGCGGGGATGAATTCAGAAGAGATAGCCAGAATTTATTCTCGGGACCTTGTTTATGAAATCACTTGGAATGATGAGACGGGGCAGCATACCGAAAAAATCGTCTTGAAGTTCGTACCACCCTCGTGATCCGACGACGCTGGATAGTCGGAAACTTTAGGATTGCATGAACAGTAACGCACAAGTAATTGCTATAAACTGGTCCTTCGTGCGTTTTTTAGATAGAAATCGTTTCCTCTCACGGATGATCGGTCTGTTGACAAACAATCAATCATAAAGGTTTTCCAATGATCGTACCAAAAAATTCGGTATAATTATTTTCGGGAAAATGGATATGGATGAAAATTAAACCCACCACGCGCAATTTGTCTACCTAAATCTCAATGCCTTCTCAATGGCTGCCAGGGCAAACGCGGATCCGAGCGCTTCGCCATACGATCCAGGTAGATGGAAGTGGGCCCAGTTTGACCGCCGATTCGCAACGATCATCGTCTGCTCGATGTAAGCAATCACCTCATTCGCCAGGTGATGCACCAGGTCGAGCAACACGAAGTTCTTGCGCGTATCGATTCAGGCCAAAACGCGGCAATATCCCTCGGTAAGAGTGGCAAGCAGACTGATAAGCGTTCAGAATAGTTTCCACAGTTTAACACTGGACTTTCCCTAATTTACTTGACACGAAGTTAAGACCAATCTGTTATGAATGTTGTTTTTCATATTCCACTGGGCTCATATAACCCAATGCGGAATGCATTCTTTTCGTATTATAAAACATTTCGATGTACTCAAAGACTGCATTTCGTGCTTCCTTTTCATTGGTGAACTTTCTTGTTTCCGGCATCAGTTCGCGTTTTAACGTTTTGTAAAAGCTCTCCATCACGGCATTGTCATATGGATCTCCCAAGCGGGACATGCTGAGGATGGCTCCATGTGCTGCCAAGGTGCTTTGGTAACGTCGGCTTGTATATTGCGAACCTCGATCCGTATGTACAATCAGTCCTGCTGACGGGCGTTCCCTTCCAACGGCTTGCAAAAAGGCGTCTATCACCAACTGTTCGGTCATTCGGGTGTTCATTGCCCAACCGACAACTTTCCTTGGAAATACATCAAGATAAGTGGCCAGATAGAGAAATCCGAAGGGGAAGGTAAGTGATATCTCCAACCCAGAGCGTGTTTTTCGTTTGGGCTTCAAACGCACGTTTCACTAAATTGTCCATGATTCCCGATCCTTTTGGTTTTCGTCCGATCCGACTTCGTTTTCGATAAGAAACGGCAGCCAGTCCCATCCGCTGCATAAGGCGAGCGACACGGTTCTTGCTGGTAAACAAGCCGCGTTTGCACAACGCTAAAGCGATCCGGGGACTGCCATATCGACCCTTGAATTCTTTGTACACTTGCAAAATGGCTTCCTCGAGAATTTCCTGGTCGATGGTTCGTTGACTTTTTCTGCGTTTCTTCCAGTCATAATACCCTTGGGGGCTGATTCCAAGCACTTTACACATGAGCCGGACGGGATAGATTTTTACGTGGCTTTGAATAAACCGATACTTGGCTACTCGGGCTCCTTCAAGAATGCCTGAAACTTTTTTAAAATCTCATTCTCCCTTTCGAGTTCTTCCAAGCGCTTTTGTAGCCGTCTGATTTCGAGATCCTTGTTGGCGATTGGCTTCCCGTTACCTGTAAATGCTTCATCACCGTGTGTTTGATATTCATACACCCATCGGCTCAGCATCGTAGGAAGAATGCCTAAAGCCTTCGCAACATGGGAGACCTTCTTTCCTTCATCCATGATCTGCATCACGGCAACTATCTTGAAGGCTTTGTCATACTTTTTACGCACCATAGAAAAACAACCCCTTTACACAAAGTTATCCTTAGTCTTAACTCCGTGTAAAGAGGATTGATGAAAGTCCAAACTTTTGCAAATGCAACAGGATCTGAAGGAGCTTGTACAACATGTCAAGCAAAAACTTAATTCAGAATAACTGACATTCAATCATGTAAGAAGGGGCTGTACATAGTGAAAAAGTAAAGGGAGAACCCCTTCTCCCTTTACACAAACACTTTGATGCATCCACATTAACCTTTAACAGTCGCAGGAACAACCTACAATCACCAGCAATACAAACAATACCAACACCAGCGCAAAATCATCAAAATCGCCATTGAAGATACCCATTTGCATTCCCCCCTTTCGCACATGTAGTTATACTCTATGCGTCAAGGATGGAAGCTGCTTATACGAGTACCTATGTGATGAAAAAATCCCATCAGGATCATTTCCGAATGGCGAGTCAAAACAAAAACAATGCTCTTTCCCCGTCCACTGCCTCCACTGCAAACCAGTTGGTAATCAATCGCTGCTGCTCTGACGCGATCACTTGTGAACAAGCCATTTCAGAGGGAGCGATCTCGTCCTCATCCTCCAATATGTCCGGGAAGCGGCCGGCCACCGGATCCAGAACTGTTTTTTCGTTCAATCTCAATCCGGCTACTACTTGTCCTGTCCATCCAGTATTAGAGTGGCGCTGCCGCTTCTCCTCCGTCCACTCTTCTCGTGACCGGCCGTCCTGGGGTACCCAAGCTCCTCGCCCACATCGATGTAGAGTTGACATAACGTGACTCCTGTATATAATAGTGCCTCACGCACTTACGCGTGAGGACGCGACTACCCGTCGAACACAAGAAAGTCCATCTCCTTACAAGATGGGCTGAATTGTTACGACTTAACGCTTTTTTACATAGCTCGGAGGACCATACTCCACTTTTCCGTTACCCGATGCCACGATTCTAAAGTAAGGGGAGCCTGTTACGGAAGGACCGACAAAGCGAACATTTCCATAAGTTTCCCTGAGTTTCTGCGTTTTTCCACCGCTTTTTTGGCGATCTCGGCTCTATTCATACAATCGCCTCTCCTTTTAAGAACTCATGAAGTGAGCTCAAAATGTCCTCATTTACATTATAAAACACTTCATCGAAGCCTAGAAATAACGGTTTGGTCCGCCAGAGAGTGGTTCTCGTTATGGTCCCGATCTGCTCCAGCCCCTTTTCGTCATCCGTTAGACGGAATAACGTCACAGCCTTCTTTTTGTTGAACGGCGGAACCGTTTCAAACTCGTCTGTAAAAGCAGACATGATCTGATTGTATTGATTGTATGTCGGATCTCTTCGACCATTGCGACAAATAATACAGAAAACATGCATGAGATTCGAGTTTATTTACTCTTTCCGTCAAATGAACATTGTTCAATGGCCCAAGTCGATCTGCAATCCTACGGAACTGGTTACAAAATGCATTGACTGCTGAGACCAGGTTACCGTCTCGTCGGTCATCTTCGTAGATGCCCGGTGTAACTCCAATTAAATCAGTCGGTATGTGGATTCTGTTCCTTTTACTCCGCGGAAGATCATAAAATACCCTTTCCACCCCCAGACGACCGATGAACAATCCAAATTCAAACAGAACGTTGTCCCTTACCGCCGTAGATTGCTCCCCTCTACTATTCATTTCGTCGTCGGGATGGAACACAAAAATGGCGAAATCCGTATGATCCAGTTGTCGGGTCAAATCAATAATTGTAAAGCTGGAAGGGTCAAAAACACCGTTCTGCCAGACAGTCACTTCACATTCGTGTTGAATTCTTCCCTACCGCAATTTCTGCACCATTCTCATCCCACCACCCCGCGATCCAGCGCCCGATACCGGATCGCTTCCGCCACATGGGCGGCCTCGATCTGCTCCGCTCCCGCCAGGTCGGCGATGGTGCGGGCCACCTTGACGATCCGGTTGTAGGCGCGGGCGCTCAGGCCGAGCGTTTCAAAAGCGAGCTGCAGCAGCTTCTGCCCCTCTCTGTCCAGGCCGGCATACCGGCGCAGCTCCTCTCCGTTCATCGCGCTGTTGAAAGGAGCGCCGGGGCGGTGCCGGTAACGCTCGCATTGAATGGCCCTCGCCGCTTCCACCCTGCGGCGGATCTCTTCGGACGATTCCGCCTGCGGCCGCTCCTGCAGCAGCGTTACCGGCACCCGGGGAACTTCCAAATGCAGGTCGATCCGGTCAAGCAGCGGGCCGGACAATTTCGACCGATACTTTTGGATCTGCTGCGGCGTGCAGGTGCATTCGCGCTGGTCGCGGGAGCCGTAGAAGCCGCAGGGACACGCGTGAAGATAACAACCTAGAAATTTCGATTCACAGAGAAAACTCAATGTCACCTGCATTGCCAGAGGATGACACACCAGGTGGGCGCATCAGACGTGCACGAGTAGAGAAAAACATGCTGCTTGTCGATCTTGCTGCCGCAACCGGCCTTAGTGTCCGATCTCTTCGTCTGGCTGAACATAACAAGACCACAGTATGTCCGTCGAACCTCAGAAAGTTGTCTGAAGCATTAGGAGTGTCAATTGCTTACCTGGGTTGTTTCGAAAGCCTTCCGGAACATACACTTGGCCAGCGGATCAATAAGGCACGTCTCTACCATGGGTACAACAAAAGGGAGTTCGCAAAGAAAATAGGCGTAAGCGCTCGAATGATTTGGTTGTGGGAAAAAGATGAGTACCGGCCTTCCGAAAAATATATGGAGCGTCTTGATACATTTTTAGCTATTTTATATTGACATTATAGCCCTCCGTGGACAAGAAGGCCTCAGATTACAGACAAACTCCCTTTGTTGCTGCGACAGCGAGGAAGTTTATCTGCAATCTGAAAGGGCATCAACCGATGCCCTTTTCCTGCTTACGTTACCCTTTCTTTACGAAGAAACGAAATACCCCTTTGTCTTCTTCCACTTTCAGCAGTTCATGATGATTTTGTCTAGCCCATGCCTGAAAGTCGTTCAGAGACCCTTTATCCGTCGTTTCCAATTCCATGATTTGACCTTTTTGCAGTCCATCCATCGCTTTTTTTGCCCGAACGATCGGCATTGGGCAGGCCAACCCTTTTGCATCAATGACAACATCTGCTTTCATTTCAACTACCTCCCATTATGTTCAATCAATCATTTTGATTACGCGTGGTGGAGTGCGCAGCGATTTGGGCCAATTTCCAGCTCCGTTGCTTTCTCTGCTGAAACTTCGACTGTTCCGCGGTTAATTTCCACAATCTCCTCATAGTTTGGTGGCGTTGCACCTACTGTGCCGGTCACCATCTCCGTAAATTGCTCGCGATCCTCGGTACGCATGATTTCATTGCGTTTTCGGATATCTCCCAGACGAGCACCAACGTAGCCGCCTTCATTGATTTCTTTGATATCTGCATAGTGGGACGGCAATACCAAAACATCGTCAGAAAGGTTCGCAATCGTTTTAAATACGGTGTCGTACAGGGATTGTGCCCATTCTCTCGCCTTACCACCCAGGTCAGGTCTGCCAAGCCCGCCTACGAAGATCGTATCACCGGAGAGAAGATACTTGTCATTAACTAGGATGGATACACTTCCAGGCGTATGTCCTGGTGTTGGAACGGCAATCACTTGTACTTCTACCGCGCCAAATTGAAGACGCTTATGGTTTTCCAATGGCTCGTACCGCAAATGGGACCCCTGCATCTCACTGGACGAAATGTAGTAAGTGGCTCCAGTTTTTTCTGCCAGCTCATGCCCACCGGATATATGGTCAGCATGCAGATGGGTATCAATCACATGTGCAATGGTTGCGTTCTCTTTTTCTGCCAGTGTAAGGTACTCGTCAATGTGTCGGTTGGGGTCGACAACCAGTGCCTGCCCTTCGGAGATGACCATGTATGAGAGGCACCCTTTCGCCAAGCGATTGACTTGAATCAGCTTCAACCGTTCCTCTGTTACCACTGTTGCGGGGTGGTAAAACTGGCTCCATTCCTGCATCCCTTTTTCCAGGTAACTGACGTTGTATCCCTTCTCGTCAAGGATTTCTGCGACCATCTGCGCGCTGCCCCCTTTTGCACAAATAACCACAATCTCTTCGTCATTGGGAAGCTGCGCAAACACTTCGTCATTCTCCTCGAGAAAATCGAAGTAAGGAATATTGAGCGACGTCAAGTTCTTCCCTTCGATTTTCCATTCCTGATAGTCCTCAGGGTTGCGTACATCCAGGATGACGACTCCCTTTTCGATTTTCTCATGAAGTTCCTTTGCGTTAATCACTTTGACTGCCATCATTTATCACTCCCTCGTTTATGATTGTTTGACAACGGGTCCCTTCCATTCGGACATGCCGGGAACCACGTTTTTTACAGTGGTAAACCCTTTCTGCTGAAGTATCTGGCAGGCCGCGTCGCTGCGGTTGCCGGTACGGCAGACCACATAGATCTCCTGCTTTTGATAAGGCAGCAATTCATCCATCATTTCTTCCAACTTTCCGAATGGTACCAACTTCGCTCCCGGAATATGACCAAACGCGTATTCCATCGGTTCGCGAACATCCAGGATAACGGGATTCGCGTCTAGTTTTTGCTCCAATTCCTCGTTTGAAACCACATGCGGATAGGGGTGTTCCGGCTTGGTTTCAGATGGAGCGGACTTCCGGATATAGTGTTTAAAGACTCCGTTTTCTTCAATCGTTCCCAGAAACAGATGGCCAGTGCGGTCTGCCCAGCTACGGACATCGGCAACAGAACCGGGGTCGGTAGCCACTACTTCCAATACTTCCCCGCTTTTCATCTCGTCCATTGCCTTTTTGGTGCGGACGATCGGCATGGGGCAGGCAAGTCCTTTGCAGTCAATGGATTTGTCTACTGTGATGTTGTTCATCTGAAGAAATCCTCCTTTATGCCAAGATGTCAAACCATATTTTCACGGCCGTACCCAGAATCAGTACTGCCAGTATGGCTTGCAGGATTTTCGTATTGATTCGCTTGCTTAGCCGCGCTCCCAGAGGGGCGGCCAAAATGCTCGCCACTACCATGATGACCGATGGCCAGAACAGAACGTCTCCTGCCATCACTTTCCCTACCGTTGATCCAATGGATGAGAGAAAGGTAATGGCCAGCGAAGAAGCGATCGTCATGCGTGTCGGGATTTTCAGCACAAGCAGCATGATTGGTACCAGAATGAAGGCACCAGCTGCACCAACGATTCCGGAAGCGATCCCGACAACCAGGGCTGCAAGAACGGCGGTCGTTTTGTTAAACTGCACCTTTTCCAACGGAATGTCATCAATTCCCTTATTCGGAACAAACATCATAAACGCTGCAATGCTTGCCAGGACACCATATACCAGATTGATTGTCTCAGGGGCAAGAAACTTTCCGCCGTATCCCCCGGCGAAGCTCCCGATAATGATAGCCACACCCATGTAGGCAACCAGCTTGTAATTGATCAGTTTATCTTTTCGAAGCGCCCATACTCCAGAGATGGTCGCGAAGAAAACCTGCACCGCACTGATGCCCGATACCTCATGGGCTGTGTAAGCAGCAAGGCCCAAAGCTGGCGGGATATACAGCAGCATCGGATACTTAATAATGGAACCCCCGATGCCAACCAAACCGGAGATAAATGAACCGGCAAAGCCAATAAGAAACAATGTGATCATCAATGAGAGTGTCATACTCCTTCTCCCTCCTCATCGTGTGAGGCAGGTGGGAGCCGGTATGGAGATCGACTCCCTCCTTATTTCTAAAATGTAACCGTCACGTCTGCGTCGTAAGCGAAATCGAGGAACGTCATTGCACCGCCAACGTCAATCCCATCTACGAAATGTTCTTTGGTCATCCCTGTTACATCCATGGTCATTTGACAAGCAATCATCTTAACCCCGCTTTCCAGGGCAATGTTCACAAGGTCGGGGATTGACGGGACGTTGGCTCGTTTAAAGCCTTCCAGGTAATGTTCTTTCCCGGTTCCTATTGTCAGCATGTTTGCGGCGTCTTTATGAATAATGCTCAATGCTTCAAAGGTGAAGAAAATGGCCACTTCCGCGCCTGCAGCCGCAGCAGCGGTGGCGATGTTCAATACTTTGTAGGCCGTTTCAAGTCCGCCATTTGAAGCGATAATGGCTACACGTCGTTTTTTCATTTGCGTACACTCCTTGTTTGTCGTAATGGATATATGTGATCTTCCCAATTGGGAAGGAATCACTTCTCAAGGTCGCCTTCCCAGGCACTCATGCCACCCATCATGTTTTTCACATTGCGATACCCCAGGCCGTATAAATATTCGCAAGCGACAGCACTGCGGTTGCCGCTGCGGCACACCATGATCGTTTCTTCATCAGGATCAATCTCCTTGTATCGCTGCGGCAAATCATTGAGCCGGATGTGCTTGGCTCCGGGAATTTTCCCGGCTGCTACCTCCTCATCTTCACGCACATCAACGATATTCAGTTTCTCGCCACGTTTTAACCGTTCTTTCACATCGACAGGATGGATGTGTACAATCGGATTTGACATGTTGCGAACCCCCATACCCCATAAGGTATATATTTTTCCTTTTTAAAAAGGAGCTGATCCATGATCGGCCAAATCTCCTTTTTATCATTCTCATTTGGTTATATTTCCATCCCAACCGGACATGCCCGTCCGGAGATGGCTAATGTTTGTAAAGCCTTGTTTTTTCAGCAATTTTGCAGCTTGACGACTTCTCATTCCACTTTGACAAGTCAAGACAATAGGTTTTTTTCTGTCCAATTCATGTATCCGTTCTCGGAGCACACGTAACGGAATGTTTTGGAACCCCTTGATATATCCCCGTTTGTATTCAAATGGTTCCCGGACATCGACAAAAACATGCCCTTGCGGTTTCTTCAACAGCTGCTTCACATCATCAGGATTTAGGTTTTTCAAACCTTTGACGGGAAGCATTTTGTTTGCCATGAAAATCACGAACCCCGCGAGAAACAGATAAGGAATCCATTCCATATTTGCCACCCCCTTTATACCGTATAGGGTATATACCCCTATGGGTATTATTATAACCAAGTTTTTTAATTCGTCAATGGTTCGAAGAAAAAAGGGGGATCTTCATAATATCGGTAGGTGATTTGGAGGAGGTTCTTCCAGTGATACGAATTCGTTCCAAATGGAAAACGATTGCTCTGTTGATGGTCGTTTCGGTGTGCCTGATCGTGTCAAGCTTTCCCATCGACGAAGCCGTCCCTCTTAAAACTTCTGCGAAATCCGTAATCCATGAGGTTTTCCCGGGAAAGACATTGTGGTCCATATCCAAACGCTACGGCGTGCCAATCGAATCACTAAAGCGCTTAAACGAACTAAGCGTTACATCCGTCGTCCCGGGCCAAGCATTGATCATCCGTGACAAGGTTGTGGTCCGCAAAGGGGAATCGCTTTGGAATATTGCCATACGGCACGACACGGACGTCAGCCCAGCACAACCGAATGAGGGCTCCATCTCATGTCCGGACGGGCACGAAGATCCGAATTCCGCAACCAAGACGGGTTCCGATTGTAACCGGTGCCTATTTTGTTCCGACGAATCCAAAGATCCAGGAGGTACTCCTCCAACGTTATCGTCCACTAATCAACAGGGTGGGTATCTTCGAGTATCACGCGAACTGGAATGGCAATCGATCTTCTGTTGCATGTCCGCAAACTCCCTTGTTTATTTCAAGTTAGAAAACGACTGATTCATCATGTCGTAATTGATGGCTCCTTGGAATTTATGCCGGATGACCCCTTGGGAATCAATGATATAGGATGTCGGGTAAGCGATCACTTGATAGGTTTCGCTTACGTCCCCTTTCTCGTCCAATACCACGGGGAACGACAGCTCGAACTGCTTCACAAATTTAGGCACATCATCAACTGACTTTTCTGTCGTACTTACATTAACAGCAATAACAACCACGTCTTTTTCCCTGAAATCTTCATAAAACCTCTCCATATGCGGCATTTCCATCCGACATGGAGGACACCAGGTTGCCCAGAAATTAAGCAAGACTTTTTTCCCTTTTAAATCAGACAGCTTAACCTTTTTACCCTCTAAAGCCGGCAATTCAAAATCAGGGGCTCGATTTCCTATCTTTATCCCATCTTGAACATTTACCATTTGATCTCTATCATTCTCGCCCCCGACCTGATCATTTCTCATCTGATAATCAAATACCCCCCAAAGGGCAAGTCCTAATAAAACGATTAAAGCAAAGTGATTTTTTTTCACGTTTCATACCACCCTAAAAAGTAAATTGTGCTAGCCATGCGCTCAGTTTCTGAAGCTGACCTGTAAATAACAGCAATCCCATTCCGATCAAAATCCAGCCGTTTACCAAGGAAAGGACAGGAAGCCAGCGATTGATATTTTTAACCACGCTCAAGGAATACGTAATGAGTAAAGATATGAGCAAAAAAGGAATCCCCAATCCCAAGGAATAAATAAACAGCAGCAGCATTCCGTTATGCACAGTCTCTGAGGAACTAGCCAACAGTAAAATGGACGATAAGGCAAACCCGACGCATGGCGACCATCCCGACCCGAAGGCTAGCCCTAATAAAAACGAACTCAACTGCCCCTTTTTTTGAATGTTTCCGTGGTCCCAATGTTTTTCGAACATCAGAACACGAATGTTGAGAATTCTGGCCATCTGTAATCCAAACACGATAATAAAAAATCCGCCTATTTTTTCAATCAGTTCCCGATAGCCAGCAAACAGTTGCCCGATCATACTGGTGGATGCCCCCATTGCAACAAATACAAGACTAAAGCCAAGAATAAACCAAATGGAACGTATGATGAGCATTCCTTTTCCCACATGAATTTTGTTGTATTGAACTGTCGATCCCGTCAGATGCGAGACGTATGCCGGAATTAAGGGAAACACGCAAGGAGAAAAAAATGAAAGCATTCCGGCTGTAAACGCGACGATTATCGATATATTCTCCACTTACTTCCCCTCCGCTTTATCATTTTCGCTCCGCCAAGTGGGCCCATCCCACCAACAGCAATGATAATCCGATAAAAGCAAGTTGTTCTGCGGAGAACCCCAAAAACACTAGAGAGCGATTTCCATCTAGAAAGGCACTGAAAATTTGCCCCAGACTGAACCAAAGTAAAATTTGAATGTTTGCGTCTCCCATCTTTTTTCTTTTCAAAATCCACCCGGACAAGAGCACAGAAATAGTCGCTGAAACGACATGAAATATCCATTGTCCTGCTTCAATCAGCCATATCAAACCATGGTAAGCCCCGAATCCGCTCAGAAAAACGAGCGTGACGAGTTCAACAATGTCGCCGACGGGAAGTCCCGTTTTTTTCATGCTGATCCATAAATAAACCGCACTTATCGTCCCGGCCAGCCAAATTCCTTTTTCCCCGCCATGGAAATAAATCAAAGACAGCGGATCTTCTATGACCGATACAGGATCAAAAGCGATCACGCTGAACTTCCAGATGAAGAAAGAGAGGAACATGGCGTTCAGGAATTTTTCCTTCACAACTCCATAATCGACATTTGTTCGAATCAAACGGATTCTCAAAGCCATATATCCCGTTAATGCGGAAACAAAGAAAACAAGAAGATTCTCGTTCATGACAACTGGTCCGATTTGCAACGGGTTCATCGTTCACCTCCCATGTATTTCTGAGCATATCTCATCAATGTTAAGATTCGTAAAAGCGGATGAAGAAATCGTGCCACATTATGTTGGAGAAATATTTGACAGCGATTAGCGAAGTACTGTTGATGAAAGCCACGAATCATATGCATATAAAGGCAGAGAAAGAAGCCGTTTGAGGCTTCTTTCCTTCTTGGACTATTTTTGAGCAACGATGATGTAATGTGCTTCTGTTGGATAAGCGAAGTGGACGATTTGAAATCCATTCTCTTCAAATGCCTTTTTCATATCATCCGAATGAATACGATGAGCCAACGGTGGTCCTTGTTCCGTTGGTTTCTTCTTCCATTCAATGCACAAGCAGCGTCCGCCCGATTTTAAAACGCGCCGGATTTCCCGTATTCCTTTCGAGAGAGGATCTACCTCGTGCAATACAAAAGATGCAATGATCCGATCCACTTGATTGTTTTCCATCGGGATGTCTTCGATTTTCCCTTCAACCAGTTCAACATGATTGAATTGTTGCTCCTTTACCCTTTGTTCAAGGACTTCAAGCATTTTGGGTTCCACATCCAAAGCGTAAACCTTTCCAGAGGTAAGTCTTGCGGCAGGCAACGTAAAATATCCCGTCCCAGCCCCAAGATCCAAGACAATGTCATTTGCCCTTATTTCTAGCGTAGCTAATATTTTTTCTGGCGGAAGAGCTTTTCTGCGCTCCGGATTATCCAATTTTTCCATGTGGGATGGATCAAAACGACGTTCTGACATACATGCTCCTCCTTAAAATGGTAGTAATTTGATTTTTTCGCTTCTTCAGTTTGTGAACAATAAACAGGCAGTGAAAACCAAAAGGAATGAACCTTGCCATTCGTTTGTAACCCTACTTTCCCTCCATGACGGGATACGATTTCTTTAACAATAGCCAAACCTAAGCCTGATCCACCGGTTTCCCGGTTTCTTGAAGGTTCCAACCGAAAAAACCGTTCAAAAATTTGTTTGGCCTTCTGAGGCGGAATTTCTCGACCCGAATTTTTGATCATGATTCTATATTCTTTCCCTGCCAGTTCTCCATAAACCTCTATTACTCCCCCTTCATCGTATTGGATCGCATTTTTCATCAAATTGTTAACGATTTGCTTAAGTCCCATCGGATCCGCTAAGACCGTTGCAGGTTGCAGTTTTACAGGACAGAGGATGTTTTTGTTCTTCAATTCCATTTCAAAATGCCGAACGCTCGTTTCGACAAATGAGAAAATATCAATTATTTGCAAGTCGGCTTCGCGCATTTTCTTTGCTTCCCAAGCAGAAAGCTGATGCAATTGATCAACCAAATCCGAAAAGTGAACGGCTTCTTCGTACAGCGAATGATAAAGCTCTTTGTTTCCGTTTATCACCCCTTCTCTTAACGCTTCCAGATAACCTTTGATATTGCTCAACGGAGTCCGCAACTCATGAGATATATCACTGATCATTTGCTTGCGTCTTTCCTCTCCCTGCCGCATCACTTGAACCAATTGGTTACAATTTTGGGCCAGTTGACCTATTTCATCATTCGATCTTTTTGTTATGGGTTCGGGGTATACCCCATTCATGATTTGTCTAAAAAAAAACGCTAATTGACGCAGACGCGTCACGATACGTCGTGCCAAAAAATAATGGATGATGGCAGCGGTAGCTGCGGCAATCACGCTTGCCCGTATCAAGTAATCCCGCATCGTACTGTTAAACAGCTCGCTGTTTACATTGCCGGAAAATTGATTCTGGTTGACCAAATAACAAGCGAAATCCTTCACGGTCACACCTGCTATCCAAATCACTAAACCGATGACCAAAGCGTTAATCAGAACCAATTTCCAAATGATACTTTTTGTCCAGAAACCAACAAGGTTTTTACGTAACCGCCACAAATCGATACCCCATTCCCCTGATGGTTTCTATAAAGTCTGGCATTCCATTGATGTCTTTCATCTTTTCCCTGAGCTTGCTGACATGTACGTCAATCGTTCTATCCACAACGATTTTTTCACCGTTCGGGTAAAGTTCCTGTAATATCTGCTCTCTAGTTAAAATCTGATTCGGATTCCTCATGAAAAAATACAGCAGACGGAACTCGTGATGCGTTAAAGGCAATACCTGACCGTTAAATTTTACCTCCCCCTTTAATGGCTTTATGGTAAGCCCTTTGTAACTGATCTTGCTGCATCTTTGAGCGGTTCGCTTGAGAATGGTCTCAACCCGTGCCACTAATTCTCGAGGACTAAATGGTTTCGTGACGTAATCATCGGCTCCCATCTGCAACCCTTTGATTCGGTCTTCTTCCGTCACCTTGGCTGTAAGCATGATCATCGGAACGTCGCTTTTTAACTCTTCCCTAATCCATTCGCACAGTTCTTCTCCTGAAAGTTTCGGTAGCATTAGATCCACAACGACAAAACAGGGGTCGTTTTTTTCAAACATTTCTTTGGCGGTCAATCCGTCCCCGGCCTCCCACACTTCGTATCCTGCATTTTCCAAATAGATTTTAACCAAGTTTCTGATTTTCGGGTCATCCTCAACAACCAGTATCGTTTTTCCTTTTAGATCCAGCGGAATCAACCCTCCTTAACAGGAGCTTAACCATGCAATATTAAGATTTGTTAAAGCTCTCTAGGAAGTGATCGATCTTGGAAAAATATACCCTTTTCTTGAGTTGGCTGTGTCTGTACATCTTCCGGTTGTTTCGGTCAAACCAAAATGGGTTGGATTTCCATGACGTTTTTTTGATTGCCTGCTTCATTTGAGCATATATACACCACAAACTCCCTCTGCTGCTGCGGCAGCGTTGGGAGTTTGTCTTCATTTTGACGATGCCAAGTTACTTGGGATCTTTCCGTTATTTACTCGACTCAAGCACCTGTATCAGAGTCAGCTCAATCTTCTCTGCAATCGCCTGCAACTCCCGGTCCTTGAGCAGCCCAATCAACGCCGTTGGTTTCGGCAAGCCGATATGCGTTTGGCCGTTTTGCTCATATACGACAACTTTGCAGGGTAAAAAGTACCCGACAAGATCATTCTTTGCAAGTACATTTGCTGCCTCGAACGGATTGCACACCTCTAGTACGCGGTACTGCCTCTCAAACGGGATTCCTTTGCTTTGCAGCTTGGCTGTTAGATCCAATTGCCAAAGCACTCCAAATTTATGTGTTTGTAAATTTTGTTCAATCGCTTGTACTGCTTCTTCAACACTTTTCGTGGTTGAAACGCTGTAATGAAAATCCACGATACCACTCCTTCATTCTTTCCGCCATTTTTGCGTCTAGTGTTACCAAAAACGATGTGTTCCATATTTAGATAAACAGATTAATGTTCGCCTGATCGGCTTCCCCCAGATACGTTGCTACTCCAGCAAATTTAAGTCCGTCAATAAGTTCTTCTTCCTTGATGCCCATTACATCCATCGACATTGTGCAAGCGATCATTTCCACGTCAAGTTCTTTCGCCATCTGCATCAACTCAGCGAGAGTGGCTACATTCTTTTTCTTCATAATATACTTCATCATCTTGGCACCCAGTCCGCCGAAGTTCATTTTGGAGATGCCCAACTTTTCTGGCCCACGCGGCATCATCCAAGCAAACATTTTTTCCAAAAATCCTTTTTTGACCGGGACAACCTGGTCTTTTCTCAGGATGTTCAGCCCCCAGAAAGTAAAGAACATTGTCACTTTTTTCCCCATTGCCGCCGCGCCTGTGGCAATGATAAAGCTGGCTATTGCTTTATCAAGATCACCGTCAAATACAATAAGAGTTGTTCTATCTTGTTTGTTCATGGCTAATTGTCTCCTCCTCGCAATATACATATACGGGTATGGGTATTTTTGATATTATAAAATTACCTGCTTTTTATAAGCAAGTCAATCGCTTCGTCTAATAACGGATTGGTATCTTTCCCTGCCGCCATTTCTTCGCGTATACAAGCAGACAGGTTTTCCGCTACAATGACGGCTATCGTCTTGTCAACTGCAGATCTAACCGCGGACAACTGACTAACTACTTCCCTGCAGTCTTTCTCCGCATCCATCATATTTACAATTCCTTTGATTTGTCCTTCCACACGCTTCAGTCTATGCATAATGTTTCTACCGTATTTCATTTTGGGTCCCTCCTTTCATCATATTCATGCCAGTTCATACACAAGCGACATTTTCCCCTAAGGTACTTCTCTCTTTCGGACAGAAGAAACCGATCACCGAGAATCCGTTTTTCTTGAGAAGGTGAATCCCTTCTCTCAATGTACGCTTATTAGGTGCAATAACAATTAATTTTTTCTTTGGTATTTGTGATACATTTCGGTGTAAGTAAGCATATGGAATGTTTAAAGCGCCATCAACAGGAGTGTGAAAAGCAACATGATAATCCCTTATATCAAGAATTAGAAAATCAGGTTCCACGTTTTCCAGTGACTCAAAATGCCGTACTTTCAAGAGTATTGTCGTTTTTCTTATATAATTGATGAATAAGATGAGACCAACGAGCAATAATACCTTCATACTAACAGTTATAACATTTTCACCACCTCTACAGAATATACATATACCCCTATAGGTATAATAGCCAGTCATTCTTGTTCTGTCAATTGTATATTTTAGAATAAAAACTCTCCATCATCATGTGGAGCATTCCTTTTCTGCTTTTTACAAGCAAGTTTATAACTTTTTAAACAATTTGATCCCCATCTTTAACCCTATGGATTTCATCACGAATACAAGTAGCCACGTTCTCCGCAACAATAACAGCAACAATCTTATCAACAGCTGATCGTAAGTTACCCAATCTTCTAGCAGATTCCGTCATATTCAAAAAATTAAAACCGTACCAAGTTGGCTAGTGCGATACTTCACTTCGGTCAATGTTGACAAATACCACAAACTCCCTCTGTTGCTGCGCGCTGCGGCTCGGACGCGATCATCTGTGAGCAAGCCATTTTAGAGGAAGCGATCTCGCCCTCTCATTCCAGTATGTCCGGGAAGCGGCCAGCCGCCGGTATCAGAACGGTTTTTCCGTTCAATCTCAAACCGACTGCCACTTGCCCCGTTTATCCGGTATTGACTTCGCACTGCCGCTCCTCCCCCCACTCTTTCTCGTGGCCGGCATGCTTGCTCCCCCGTTAGTCGCTGATATGATCTGGGCTCGTTTTCCTTCCTACCGCAATCTCTGCAACCATTCTCATCCCTTCACCCCGCGATCCAACGTCCGGTACCGCCAGGTCGACGAAGGTGCGGGCCACCTTGACGATCCGGTTGTAGGCGCGGGCGCTCAGGCCGAGCGTTTCAAAAGCGAGCTGCAGCAGCTTCTGCCCTTCTCTGTCCAGGCCGGCATACCGGTGCAGTTCCTCTCCGTTCATCGCGCTGTTGAAGGGAGCACCGGGGCGGTGCCGGTAACGCTCGCATTGAATGGCTCTCGCCGCTTCCACCCTGCGGCGGATTTCCTCGGACGATTCCGCCTGCGGCCGCTCCTGCAGCAGCGTTACCGGCACACGGGGGACTTCCAGATGCAGGTCGATCCGGTCAAGCAGCGGACCGGACATTTTGGCCCGGTATTTTTGGATCTGCTGCGGCGTGCAGGTGCATTCGCGCTGGTCGCGGGAGCCGTAAAAGCCGCAGGGACAAGCGTGAAGATAACAACCTAGAAATTTCGATTCACAGGAAGACTTCAATGTCTCCTGCATTGCCGGAAGATGACACACCCGGAGGACGTATCAGACGTACACGATTAGAGAAAAACATGTTACTTGTCGAGCTTGCTGCTGCAACCGGTCTTAGTGTCCGATCTCTTCGTCTGGCCGAACAGAACAAGTTAACAGTAAGCCCACCTAGCCTCAGAAAGTTGTCTGAGGCATTGGGGATGTCAATCGCTTACCTCGGTTGTTTTGAGAACCTTCCGGAACATACACTAGGCCAGCGGATCAAAAAGGCTCGACTGTATCATGGATATACCAAGAGAGAATTTGGAGAAATTCTTGGGTTGAGCCCGCGTATGATATTAGGATGGGAAAAAGATGAGTACCGGCCTTCCGAAAAATATATGAAGCGTCTTGATACATTCTTAGCTATTTTGCATTAACATCAAAGCCCCCCTCGGACGAGAAGAGCTTGATTCATTACTCGTACGCGATTCAATCCTGGTCTAAATCCTGCATTGCCTCGATGCAGGGGACCCGTCCAGTTCCTCAATTACTTTTCCGTTTAGGTAGACATACTTCGTCTGATTCTCGTTCTCTACCTTCGTCGCGCGCAAACCGTCCCGAGTGGATGATCTTGACATCACTCCATACCTTCATTTCGGCACTCTGAGTGTCGAATCCTTAGACGAAAAGACAGGAGGTTGTGGCTACTGCCAAGCAACCTCCACAATGCATTCAGGGAAATCATTTTTCGGGCTTCCAACAATCATTGATACTGGATACGCTCGCATCTGACCGGCATCATATGGCACGAGCAGCGACTGCAGCAGATCGGCATCGTACTTTTCCCGGTCGAGCCAAATGCTTTCATCCTCCCGCCGTAGAATCACCGGCATCCGGTCGTGGATGTCTGCTACAACCTCGTTGGGCTGGGTGGTAATGATCGTGCAGGTGTGAAGTTTCTGGCCGTTGGGCGAAGTCCAGGTGTCAAAGAGGCCGGCGAAGGCAAAGGGTTCTCCGTCCCGCATGGTAATTCTCATCAGCTGTTTTCCCCGGTCCATCTGCTTCCACTCGTAGAAGCCGTCGGCAGGGATCATACAGCGCTTGCGTTCAAACAGCCGCCGAAATGCCGGCTTCTCCCGCAGTGTTTCGGCGCGCGCATTGATCATCTTGTAGCCGATTTTGTGCCCAAGAAGGAACCAGGCCCCAAAGCAACAGGCAATTCCTGATGCCCGTAACTTGCAACTCAGGTAGAGAAACTCCATGCCTTTCTCCCAGAAAAAACGGATCATAGCCCTTCACATCGTCCCCCTATCGAGTTGCATGTGCGCAAAGGGTGATTCGCATGATTCTTCTTTCTGGGCCCAGTTACGAATCCTCCGCCAAATAGTAACAGATTTTCTAACCCGATTTACGCGAAATGATAGGACTGTAAATAATTCCTTTTCGTATATACGTAGCCTTCCAATATCGTTCTCGCTGTACGCACGACTTTGATGGCGCTGATGTGACCTGCTACGAAATCCACTTTCGTCTCCATAATTCCTGCCGGGTGAGCCAGTCGAAACACTTCCTGCTTGATCTCGACCAGTTCGGATAGAATCGTGTCCGGCAGAAAAGCGGCCGCAGTTGTGCAGATCGCTCCGGTGATCGCCAACGCCTGATGCGGTTTTTGCATGGACATCATGCGAATTACAATGTCCATGTCAGCAGCTTTTCTTTCGCTCCCGGTAACGTCCGTGTAATCCGCCGGCGATGCGACGATGGTCATTTTCGGCACTGCCGGAGATTTTGCAGTCGCCTCTTTCCGGTCGGCAAACCTGCACATTTCAGCTGCGATCGAGCGAATCTCTTCCAGCTCTTTCAGTTTTTCAGGTGTATACTCGTCGGGGAGTTCCGTCCCTTTCAGTCCGATGTCGGCCGCCCGAACGAATACAAGTGGGTTAGCAACATCAACGATGGAGACCGGAATGAGACGATTTTTTGTTTTGATCATATCCACCGGGTTTCCCGTCGGAAAGAGCTTTCCCGTAACCGCTCCCTCAGCCTGCGTAAACGAGAGGTAAATCGGAGAGCCTGTACCGGGAACGCCCGGAATCGAGCAACTTCCATCCACTTTTACACGGCCGTTTTCGACCTCTACTTCGGCGATGATCAGCTTTTTCGTATTGGTGTTGAATATTCGTACAGTCGTGACCGGCTCTTTGATCGGAACCATCCCCTGCTCGATCGCATACGGACCGACCGCGGATGATATATTCCCGCAGTTTCCCTTGAAATCAACCATTTGATGATCGATGCTTACTTGTGCAAATGTGTATTCCACATCAAATTCAGGTGATTCCGCCTTTTTGATGATCGCCGCCTTGCTTGTCAGCGAATTGGCTCCGCCCAGACCGTCTATCTGGCGATGATCCGGGCTGCCCATGATGTCGAGTAGGAATTCCTCCCACAGCAACTTGTTTTTCGGCATATGCTCATAGTTCAAAAAAACAGCCTTGCTTGTACCGCCTCTCATGATCACGACTGGCACTTTCATCGGCATTCCCTCCTACCCTTTCTGATTGCGAATTCGGTAAACGTATCGTAAAATAAACGGAATCATAAGTGAAATACATATTTTATTTGGATTCTGACAAAAAAAATTTATTATCAGGAGCTGAGGTGTTGGAAGAATGGACGAAAAAGACTGGATCGCCATTCGCGTGTTGTATGAAGAGAAAAATATAAGCCGCGCTGCCGAGCGTTTGTACATCTCGCAGCCAGCCCTGACATACCGTCTGAAAAACCTGGAGAAGGAATTTGGCACACGCCTGTTTTTCAAAATCAAAAACGGGATTGAATTTACATCGGAAGGAATTTACCTGGCGGATTATGCCGAGGAAATGATCAAAAAGCTACAGAAGACAAAAGATTACATACTAAACATGCAGAAAGAAGTAAGAGGCACTTTGCGTCTCGGGGTTTCCAGCAACTTCGCTCAGTACAAGCTGCCGAAAATTTTAAAAAAGTTTTCCGATCAGTTTCCTCACGTCCAGTTCAGCGTAAACACGGGATGGAGCACAGAAATCATGCATCTGTTGAACTCATCCAGCGTTCAGGTGGGGATCTTGCGGGGCAATTATGAATGGTACGGGATCAAAACGCTTTTGCACAGAGAACGTCTTTTTCTCATTTCGAAGGATGAGGTCGACTTGGACAATTTGCCGCAGCTTCCGTTTATCAACTACAAAACCGACAGCTCGCTAAAAAATCTGATCAACGGCTGGTGGCATGACCGCTTCTCCGATCCGCCGATGGTAACCATGGAAAACGACCGCCAGGAAACGTGCAAAGAAATGGTAAAACACGGACTTGGCGTCTCCATACTGCCGGAAATCTGTCTGCAGCCTTCAGACAATTTGCACACGTATGGCCTGTCTTATAAAAATGGGGAGCCTGTACTTAGAGATACATGGCTGATGTACAACCCGGATGTCCTTCGCTTGTCCACCGTCAAACATTTTGTCGACTTCCTAAACAAAGAGACGAGCATTTAACCGGCTGTAAACGCAGGACAAAAGTTTGCGTTTTAGTTATAAGTTTTTTTTTCGAAAACTGCAAAAAAATATGTATTTCCTTTATTTTTTCGTTTGCACTACCCTAGATGGTAACAGCACACAAATTTCAACAAGCAGATTTGTAAGCGATTGCTTGTTGGAGGAGGGGTTCATATTCTTACGTTACTCGGTATATCCATGGTGGTCGTCTTTACGTATCTTATTATGGCCAAACGGTTGTCTCCTGTCACCGCTCTCACAGTAGTCCCGATTCTCTTTGCGGTGATCGGCGGCTTCGGTTCGCAGCTTGGAGACATGATGCTGGCAGGATTAAAAACGGTTGCACCGTCTGCAGCGCTGCTCCTGTTTGCCATTTTGTTCTTTGGTGTCCTCATCGATGCGGGATTGTTTGACCCATTGATTCGGAAAATATTGAAGATTGCAAAAGGAGATCCGGTCAAGATCGCCATCGGTACAGCGGTATTGGCCCTCACCGTTGCACTGGATGGAGATGGCACAACCACTCATATGATTACGATCTCTGCGATGTTTCCGCTTTACAAGCGTTTGGGGATGAGACCGCTAGTGCTGGCTACGATTTCCCTGCTTTCGTTGAGCATTATGAGCGGAATGACACCCTGGGGCGGTCCCGCTACGAGAGCGATCACCGCACTGGGACTGGACGCCGGAGAATTTTTCATCCCGCTCCTGCCAACCATGTTTGGCGGAATTATCTGTGTGATCAGCATCGCGTATCTACTTGGCAAAAAAGAGCGTGAACGTATCGGTGTCATTGATATCGAACTCGACGGGCGGAATGAATCTTTCCTTTCCGAAGCTGCCGCTACCTACGCGTTGCAGGAAGATATCAAGCGCCCCAAGCTGGTATGGGTCAATTTGCTGTTGGTGCTTTCGGTTATGGTAATTCTCGTGTCCAGCCTTCTTCCGGTACCTGTTTTGTTCTTAATCGGGTTTGTGCTGGCATCGATGATCAATTACCCCAATCTGGATGAGCAGAAGGAGCGCGTGCTGTCCCATGCCGGAAACGCTCTCACCGTCGTTACACTTGTGTTTGCCGCCGGTATTTTCACAGGCATTTTTGAAGGAACGAAGATGGTAGACGCCATCGCCAATTCACTCGTTGCCATCATTCCGGAATCATTGGGTAACTTCTTCCCGCTCGTTGTCGCACTGACGAGCATGCCATTTACTTTCGTCTTATCCAACGACGCCTACTATTTCGGTGTCCTGCCGATTTTGGCTGAAGCCGCTTCCGCATATGGTATCGATCCTGTCGAAGTAGCGCGGGCCTCTGTGCTCGGGCAGCCAGTCCATTTTCTCAGCCCTCTCGTCGCTTCCACTCTACTGTTGGTCGGCATGGTCAAAACCGATCTGGGCGAATTTCAGCGATACGCGATCAAATGGGCACTCCTCTGTTCCCTCGTTATCATCGTGTTGGCTGTACTGACTGGAGCGATTATCTAACAAATCGGGTAAGATGGAGATAACTGCCGATCCTTTATCCCGCCATCTTCATGGCGCCATCCATAAACCAGGGTTGCTGCTTACCTCGCGCAGCCCTGGTTGTTTGTAACGTTTGTAATTGCTTGAACAATCGTTCTGGCCAGCTTCATCACTGTAAATAGACGGGTATCATTTAAAAACTGCGCTGCTGGCAGCGGATCGAGATAATTGACAACCCCGGTCAGGTGATAATCGCCCACTGCCGGAAGCACTTTTTGCAGGGCCCGCCCCGGAAGCAGCGGTCCCTCTTTCAACAAAACAGCTCCAACCTGCTCCCTTTCCCCCAGCCCGGCATCGATGCTGATGATGAACGGCTGCCGGAACTGCCGCTGGATCGTCTTCAATGTATGTTCCAGGTTAAAGGCATGAACCGGCTCCTCCAGCGTACCGTACACCTGGTACGCAATCCCGTTTTCTTTCAGCATCGTCCCGACCAACGGCCCCAATGCGTCGCCAATTGAGCGATCCGAGCCAACACATAAAAACACGATCTCCTTGTTTTCCCTTGTGGCCCGCTGAATCAGATCGGACAAAATTGAAGACATGACATCTATTTCCTGATGGTAGGTCCGTTCATTGTCATGCACCCAACAGAGCACTTTTTGTTTTACCTCTGGTTCTTTTCTGCCGAAAAAACCCATGCTTTTCCCCCTTGGCTTCGGTGCTTCCATAGCATTTATTATAAACGAAGGGAGGTTTCGGGATATGGAAATAATTTTTGCGAGCTATACCTCGAATTTCGAAGTCGTTTGCAGTACTTTTCAGGGAGTAGAAGAACGGCTGTGGCATCATATATACCATTCTCCAAACGGAAATCGCCTTTGCAGCTTTGTCCTCTTACCTTTCCACTGTTTGTTGCTACAACAATTGTGCCGTCTCAAGATCAGGAGCATCCAATATCGCACGAACGCGGGTATACAATTCCTTCTGCAGTTGTTGGGCGTGGCATCTAGGATAATCCGCACAAAATGAGTCTGACACAGTTGCCACGAATGAGTCCGAATGGCATGGAGCGACTCAACGAAGAAATTCGCCTACGAGAACGTGTCATTCGCATGTTTCCTACCCGAGAATCGATTATTCGCCTCATCGAAGCTTTACTGATGGAGATTAACAAAAAAGGGTAAGCAGCAAAAAGTATCACAATATGGGAGAGTATGCGGAATGGTGAGAACCGCAGGCAACAACTTAGGAGTCTATATTGACTCGGATTGGCTAATTTACTTCTCTAACCGAGAGGAATTGTCACCGCCGGGATATAATTGACCCAGGTTCGCTGATCTGACCCCCATTTTGTGGACTGATTGATTTTGACCCATCAGGCACTTTGGAGGAAAAGGTTTCGGAATTCGCTTGGCGACATGCCGTTCAATCGCATTTGTGGCCTTTCGTGGTTATAAAATTCAATATACTTCTTGATTGCTGTTCCCACATCGACGGCTTCATCAAACAAATGCGGGCGCAGTTCTGCTTTCAAGTGGCCGAAAAAGGATTCGATGCAGGCATTATCCAGACAATTCCCTTTTCGAGACATACTCTGAATAATCCCATGCTTTCGCAGCAAGCGGTAATATGCTTTTGTTGTGTAATGCATTCCTTGATCACTGTGAATCAGCAGTTGATGCGTCGAACGGTTTTGGACGGCCTCTTGTACCGTCTCTAGCACAAACTGGACGTCAAGACTGTCACTTAAGCGGTATGAGACCACTTCATTGTTGAAAAGGTCCAAGATGACGGAAAGAAAATATCGTTTTTTTCCAGCTTGCAAATACGTGATGTCAGTAACCCACTTTTGATTGGGATGAGCTGCTTGAAAATGCCGATCCAGAAGATTGGGCGCCAGGGTATGTCTTTTGTATTGAATCCGTGGATAACGTCTACGCCGTATGATCGCCTGCATGTTCATTTGCTTCATCAGCCGATACACACGCTTACGATTGAGATGCAAACCGTATTTTGTGAGCAGTATAGCCTTCATACGACGATAACCATAAATGCCGCCCAGTCTTCGATGCTCAAAGGATATGATTTCACAAACAGCAGCATCTTTTTGCTTTATCCCAGTTTTAAGCCATTTATAATAGCTGCTCCTGGCAATTCCTGCGGCAGCGCACAGCAAAGATACGGGGAATTGGCTGCTTAGTGCTTGAATAACGGCGTATTTTCCGTGTCTGGAGCATCTCTCCTTTCGGTTTTCAATAACTTTTTTAAAAATGCATTTTGAGCTCGTAGCCACTTGTTTTCCTGTTCCAAAGTGAGATTAGAAGGGATTTTTGACAAAGCCTTTTTAAGCCCCTGTCCTCTCCGGTCTTTCAATCCTTCTACTCCATGGATTTTGTATGCATGTACCCAATTTTTCACGTTAGAGTGAGTTTTAAAGCCAAACCGTTTGGCTGCCTCTCGATAGGACAAACCTTCTTCCAATATAGATTTTACAACTTCCAGCTTACATTCAATCGTATGATTTTCATAAGTCATTATCGCTCACTCCCCTTTAAGTCGAAATTCGACCAAATGGGTCAATTTCCTCTGTCTACCATTTGGGGAGCAGTTCACGCCGGAAAGAAAATGACCCACCCTTAGCGAATATATCCCCTTCGTAATTAACGGCCAAGTTAATCTTCGGAGGGAGACACATGCTAAGGAGTGGGATAGTGATATCGTTACATACCATGAGGGCAGAAGGCAAGAGTATTCGTGAAATTGCCCGTCTAACGGGGCATTCTCGAAATACAGTTCGCCGATATCTCCGGGGTGAATTCTCCCCCGAAAAGGGAACCCGTAAATCTCGTGGTTCCAAGCTTGATCCGTATAAACCGTTCCTGCAGGAACGTCTTCAAGAAGGTATCTATAACTGCGAGGTTTTATTCGATCTTCTACGAGAAAAGGGGTATACCGGGGGACGTACCATCTTGAAAGACTATGTGAAGGACTTCCGTCCTCCCAAACAAGTTCCCGCTGTTCTTCGTTACGAGACGAAACCTGGTGAATATGCACAGGTCGACTGGGGACTGTGTGATTACGTAGATTTGGACGGTACAGTCCGAAAAGTGCCGGTATTTGTCATGGTATTGGGGTACTCTCGTTCCACCTATATAGAGTTCACTAAGCGTTGTGACATTCACAGCTTTCTTCGTTGCTTGATTCATGCTTTTGAATATTTTGGGGGCATCCCAAAGGTAATGCTGACCGACCAGATGAAAACCGTCGTACTGGGCATGGGAGATGATCGAAAACCTCGCTGGCATCCGCTTTTTGCCGACTTTGCTGCAGCGATTGGGCTTGTTCCAAAAGTATGCAAAGTTCGACGCCCCGAAACAAAGGGAAAAGTGGAACGAGGCGTTCAATACGTAAAAAACAACTTTCTTCCTGGCAAACGCTTCGTTGATTTACAGGATCTCAATCAACAAGCCCTACACTGGTGCGAGCGGATTAACCGCCGTATTCATGGAACAACCGGCGAACGTCCCATCGACCGACTCCGTGAGGAAAATCTGTCGCCTATCCCTTCAGCTGAACGATGGGAAAAATACTTGCATGAACCAAGACAGGTCAGCCGAGACGGATTTGTTAGCTACGATGGTGTACGATATGGGGTTCCATGGAGGTACAGTGGACGTGAGGGTACCGTGCGAGAAGTGAATGGGTGGGTGGAAATCTGGGCCGACGGCACATGTATTGCTCGACACCAAAAGGTCTATCGATCCCGTGCAACTGTTTTTTGTGAAAACCAGTATGCAGGTCTTACGACTGCTTAAGGATATGCCTATCCACGTCCGCAAGCCCGACAGATTTCATCGCAGCAAGTGGAAGTGCGTTCGCTGGATGTCTATGAGCAGCTGACGGGGGTGGGAGCATGATTGAACTGGAACAGGCACGGCTACGTCTCGAGGAACTTGGGCTTCAGCAAGCGGCTCTACTCTTGGATGCCCATTTGGAAGCGGCAAGTCATGGACAGCCCACCTATCTGTCCTTTCTCAACATACTTCTAGATGCAGAGATAGCGGAACGTCAAAAACGGAATATGGAGGTACGCACCAAACTCGCACACTTGCCTTACCGAAAAACGCTGGAGGAGTTCGATTTTGCTTTCCAACCCAGCATTGACGAACGGTTGATTCGAGAGCTGGCCACGATGACTTTTGTAACCCGACACGAGAATGTCTTGTTCTTAGGGCCTCCCGGAGTAGGAAAAAGTCATCTGGCGGTGGCGTTGGCTGTAGAAGCCATCTCGCAAGGGATATCCGTTTACTTTGTCAGTCTCTCGCAACTCATCGAAGATCTGCGAAAAGCTTACACGGAAAACAGGCTGGATAAACGCCTACGCATCTATATTCGACCAAAGCTCCTGATTATTGACGAAATTGGTTACTTACCGTTTGACAGTTTGGCAGCTAACCTCTTTTTCCAGGTAGTAAGTGCAAGATACGAGAGAGGGAGTATTCTGTTGACCAGCAACAAGAGTTTCGGTGAATGGGGGGAAGATGGGCGATCCGATACTTGCTACGGCTATCCTGGATCGGCTCTTACACCATTCCCACATCGTCAATATTAGGGGGAATAGTTACCGACTTCGTGAGAAGATGAGGACTGGAGCCTACGGCTCCCCCTCTACCACCTAACCAACAAAAAATCGCCGGGTGGGTCAATTCTAAACCGGCGATGGTGGGTCAAAATAAAGTCGGCGTTGACACCTCTTCCATCACTTCATAAAGACCAAATAAAACAGCCCCTTTTTGAAAGAGACTGTCGTCAGGAGTATTACGGTATCGTTTTTTTGAAGTGGGGACAATGGACCGGTACGTAAACCCAAGCACATCTCCTGTTACTGCGTCTCGGTTGGGGAATACGATACTGTTGGTCTGCTGATCCCATCCAATGCCATACGTTCGGATGGTATTGGCATCCAAGCCCCTTTCTCTTAGATAGCTCTGGGCATCATGGGAGAGACAAAGATCAGAAGCATACTTATGGGCCTGTTCCCGTCGTTGCATTTTGAGGAGTCTATTTGAAACGAAGGTCGTCTCCCGCTTGTGCATTGTTTGACTATGGGTTCTCCTGGATTTCCCCCAATCAAGCCAAGCTCGATAAACCTCCCTGGTTTTGCTAAGAGGACCGGGTGTCACCTTTGAGCAATAGCTGTCTGTCAAGATCAAAAGAAAGCTCCTCAAAAAAATCAATCGAAAATTCCCCAGTAAGAGTTATTTTATACGCCCCTTAGGGGGCGGAAACAAGGACTACTCCTTTGGGTGTTCTTCATGCCCTTCTGGTCGGAAGAAACCCGCCTTTTTCTTTTCTTTGATGCGGTAACTTTCCCCCTTGATATTGATTGTGGTGGAATGATGCAGCAAACGATCCAGGATGGCTGTGGCCAGTATAGAGTCTCCAAAGATTTCTCCCCATGAACCATACGACTTGTTGGAAGTCAGGATGATAGAGCCGGTCTCGTATCGTTCGGAGATGATTTGGAAGAAGAAATGGGCTGCCGGTTCGTCCATCTTGCGATAGCCGATCTCATCGATGATCAACAGACGCGGCTTGGTGTACATGCGAATTTTTTGTTTGATCGTATGGTTCTGATCGGCCTGCTGAAGCGTTTGCACGAGATCATGGGCGGTTGTAAAATACACCGTATACCGCTGCTTAATCGCCTCCAAAGCCAGTGCAACGGCCAAATGTGTTTTCCCCACACCGGGCGGGCCGAGGAAAATGAGATTCTCCTGGTGCTCGATAAACCGAAGGGTCGCCAGATCCCGGATTCGCCGTTCATCGATGGATGGTTGGAAACGAAAGTCGAATTGATCCAGGGTCTTGTGAAAGGGCAAGTTGGCTAGACGTGTCCGGGTCCGGATATACCGATCCCATTTTGCCGCCAACTCCTCCTGCAGCAGCTTGTCCAGAAATTCCAGATACGATATATTGTGTTTGGAAGCTTCTTCGGCGTGGTGGTGAAGCACCTCGGGAATGCGAGTCCATCCGAATTGGTGGAAGGCATCCTCAAGACGTTCTTGCAGCCCAATCATTGGAGCCTCACCGCCTCGTCGAGGAATTGTTCATACACGGATAAGTTTCGTTCCAGCACTTCAGGGGCTGGTCGGTCAACAAGTTTGGGCATTGGGGCAGGAACTCGATGTTGACCGGTTGGGCGCAGTCCTTCGAAGTGCTTTTTGTTGATGACCAGCTGCCCTTTTTGGACGGCCTTGGGATATTCAGCGATGAGTGTGTCTCCACTGTAAATCCGGATGCGTCCGTTCTTGTCGTCCTGGACATGCACGATTTGCCCCATAAAACGGAAGGGAACGGAGTAACGGTTGGCCTCAAACGATACCAGGCAGTCGGCTGATACCTTCCGAGCATGACGGTCGACGACCGCAAACGGCGTTGGGTTCATGGGTTTCAGCTTTTCCTCATGCCAGCGGTCAACCGGCCTGACGTGCGTGGTTCCATGAATCCTCACGTTAGCTACTTGATTCAACCACTCGCGTGCTTGGCGATTCAGATCGTCCAATCCGGTAAATGCCCGAACGCGCGGCCAAAAGTTCTTGCGAACATAGCCAATTCCGTTTTCGACCTTTCCTTTAGTGCGAGCGCGATAGGGCCGGCAGCTCGTAAGAAGGAAGCCGTGGTGGCTGGCAAATCGGGAAAAACGCTCATTCCAGACGGGATGGCCCTGTTCATCTCTGTCTTTCACAACGGTCTTCATGTTGTCGTACAGCATCACCTCCGTACCCCCTCCAAAATACTCAAAAGCCCGATGGTGACAACTGATGAGCGTATCCAACTTCTCATCTTCAGTGAACTCCAGATACATCATGCGAGAATAGCTGAGGACCATGACAAACGCATAGAGCCGTTTTGGTTTGCCGTGCCAGTCCACCGTAAACCGTCCCCAATCGACTTGGGCTTGGTATCCGGGATCTGTTTCAAATCGGACGGTGGTTTTGCTGATGACGGTGGGCCGGAACGGTTTCATGAAGACTCGCAGAGTGGTAATCCCACCGGTATACCCTTTTGCCTTGATTTCTTCCAGGATAACTCTCGCATTCAGGCAACCTTCCTCCATTCGGCGGCGAACGTAATCCTTGAACGGATCCAGCTTGCCGAGACGAGTGACCTTTCGCTGATAGGATTCAGGTTCCTTCTTGTTTAGCCACTTACGAATGGTTTTTCGATCCCTCCCTATTTCCTGCGCGATCCGAGTAATACTCATGCCACGTTTCCTCATCTCGTGAATCATGTAAAACTCCCCATTCTTTACCATAATTTCTCTCTCCTCCAAGGAGAGAGTCTGCGATGAAAATGGGGAATTTTCAACCGATTCTATTGGGGATTTTATCGCTGATCTTCACAGTCGGACGTCCTTTAGCACCTTACGTACCGCGTCTCCAAAGCGCATCCCATACATGAGTCGGACCATTCCGCAGCATCGCCAGAAATGGAGCAGAAAAAAAGTACCAGATGCCTTTTTCCCTGTTGGCATACATACTAGGTTTGGTATCCCCATGAAGCGGGTACAAGTAGGGATGCTCACCCGATCGGTTTTCCCTTTGAACCGTAATCCCAAGATGACACAGATTTACAGGGAGGTCAATGTACTCACGTATCCATGTTACTTCGACATCAGGAACAGATTTCCTATAGTATAAAAAGAAACCCGTCCAGTTTCCCAAGTGGTAATGTAGGGGTTCATCGTGCTAGAACAGATTCTTCCACTTAGAGCGGGCTCTCGAATGGCAAAACAAGGGTTTAATGATTTTGTCCAGAACCTTTAATTATTAATCTAATTAAAATGGAAATGTGATAGAAAAGAAGTGATGGGAATATAAATATAATGTAACTATATAAATCGAACAACCTATTCAGAAAATTCCCGCCATTAATCAAAGAGAAAAACAATGCCACTGTTATACCAGCCAAAGTAAACAAGCTAACATTTACTAAATACCTCTTAACCTTGGAGTGTATTAATATTTTTTTATCAATTGATTCAATTAATAAGGAAAGTGGAATCCCTACAACAATTGTAATTGGAAATGCATATATTAAATAAATAATTACTAAACTAAAGAATGTGAAATAATATGTTAGTTCATCACGCTCGTTAATAGGCGTGTATTCCATAAAAGCAAGTAGTATGCATAAAAAAAATGATGTTAATGAAGCAGACAAGAGTTTATTTAACATTTTCCTCCCCCTAATCCCCGTCATATTGTTTAATTTATGAAAAAGAACGATAAATCATGAAACAAAACATCCTTGTTTCCTTGAGCCACACCCCAACATGAAAATGGTTCGACTTCGTTTCTTCCTAAGCTAGTGGATAATCTTGGGTGCACTGTTTGCAGAGCATTCTCTAAACGACAACCAATACAGTACATTAATGACACCTTACTAAGCGAAGCGAACTTTGTTCAGCCGTGGTAGACTTCTTCTATTTTCCGCTTACTTTCTCAAGCTTCTGAATCCCGTCCGCTTCTCTTTTGATTCGCTCGACCGTTTTTTCACCTAGGATCCTGTTTTTCTCAATACACATTAAATAAATCTCGGAGGAAATTACCTTTTTTAAGATGCAACGTCATCAAAATGGATCATAAGGACGAAACAATCACGAAAGAGAAAGGATACAGCGGATAGTACCCCTATTCCAATATGTGTAATAAGGGGCTGCCATTTAGACCCTTGCTCGGCTCGAGTCTAAACATACAACCCATTTTTCTCCATACTTATCCATCAGACTCCCAAAAATAAGCATAAAAAAATCGGCCTGATATTGATTACTGATACGATTAATCCTGTTTCAAACTGTGACAAATCATATTTTTGTTGAAAAAAGTAGCTAATAGCCCCATCCTATATGTCACAAAAGTAGCGCACATTTGTGAAAATTTGTCTACATTCAAATGAATGAACATAACTCCAGATAGAGTGATTACCCCTCCTATCACAGAGAGAAGGGGTGGTTTCTCTCCAAGCCACATCCATGCAAGTACAAATGCAAGAGCTGGCGTTACGTAAAGGGAACTTGTTGCCTCCGAAGCCCCTACACGTGATGTTACATAGGCTAATGCAAGATAAGGAATAACCGTAGGGAAGAGACCTAAGTACAAGATGCTAAGTGTTGATGCTATAGAAAGTTTCGTCATTTCACTTGATAATCCTGGGAGAAAGAAGAACATGAAAAACGTACCCGCCCAAATCGTATAGGTAGTACATGCAAGAAAGCCATATTTTTTTTACATAACGGGTTTGAAAAACGAAATATAAACTTTCTGAAAATGACGCTAATAGAATGAACAAAATTCCACTGGTATACTCAACATCTCCCTCAGTTCCAAACGACTAAAAAAGCTTGTAATAGATCCAATCCACCTTGATAATCCAAATCGTTCACGAAGAAACCAAACGGCTAAAATAGCTGAAAAAATTTCTGGGTCGTTACAGGCTTTACATTTGATTTCAGTTGGGCTGCTGCACAGAGGATCAACCGTTTTACTTGAAAACCCTTCCTATCTTTATTCTCTGCAGGTGTTTCAATCAGCAGGGATGAAGCTTACCGGTCTCCCGATAGATGAACATGGCCTATTGCCCAACGCCGTTTCCGTATCAAAAAAACAGCGAGGCAGAGTGATTTTATACTCCATCCCTTGTTTTCATAATCCAACGGGGATTTTACTGTCAGAAAAACGACGTCAAGAGCTCATTCAAGTATGTAACATGGAACAACTTCCTATGATTGAAGATGACGTTTACCGGGAGTTATGGATCGATGAACCACCTCCTCCCCCTTTAAAGGCGATGGATAAACATGGACACGTATTGTATCTGGGCAGTTTGTCCAAAACGTTAAGCCCAGGTTTAAGGATCGGTTGGATTGTTGGTCCTGAACCTGTCATTGATCGATTATCCGATATTAAAATGCAAATCGACTATGGTTCTAGTTCGTTATCTCAAAGAGTCGCTGCTGAATGGTTAACAAGCGGGTTATATGAGCAGCACCTTGTGTTTGTACGGGAACAGCTTAGAACACGGCGGACAATCGTTTTGGATGCTTTAGAAACGTATTTACATGATATAGCGACATGGAATGTACCGCAGGGCGGGTTTTTTATTTGGTTAAAAATACTACCAAAACTATCGATGAGGGAGCTTTACGTAAAGGCTTTATCTGAAGGCATTCTGCTTAACCCGGGGAATATTTATGGCCAAGAGTCCAACCGTTATCTTCGCCTCTCTTATGGCTATGCTCCATTAGAAGATTTGAAGCAGGGAATCTACCGGATTAGTCGAATCATTCGAGAACTGGCAAAAAGTTAATGAAACTCCTCAACCATGTCTCTTTCGGGAAGAGAACCATGTAAACCGTTACGGTTCAGCGTTTACTTGCAGGTTATCCCAAACCGATAAAATAAAAGCCGATGATTCCTTGGCGTAGGAAAAATCGGCTTTCTTCATGTCGAATTTGCTTACCTTTCATTTCTCCTCAATCACTTCACTCCATTTCATAGGATGAGCAACTTGTTATATGTCCCTGATCGTAACAGTTATCCTTGTTGTCGGTTGGCATTTTCCTTTCAGACCAATAATGTCAGCGGCCGCCACCGGATTCAGAACCTTTTTTCCATTTCCATTCAATCTCAATCCGGCTACTCCTTATCCTGTACATCCAGTATTCGCGTGGAACGGCCGCTCCTCCACCTACTCTTTCTCATGGTCGGCATGCTTGTTCCCCCGTAAGTAGCTGTCATGATCATGCCCCGCTTCTGCATCCCCTATCGCCAAAATCGATAACCATCCTCATCCCACCACCCCGCGATCCAGCGCCCGATACCGGATCGCTTCCGCCACATGGGCGGCCTCGATCTGCTCCGCTCCCGCCAGGTCGGCGATGGTGCGGGCCACCTTGACGATCCGGTTGTAGGCGCGGGCGCTCAGGCCGAGCGTTTCAAACGCGAGCTGCAGCAGCTTCTGCCCCTCTCTGTCCAGGCCGGCATACCGGCGCAGCTCCTCTCCGTTCATCGCGCTGTTGAAAGGAGCGCCGGGGCGGTGCCGGTAACGCTCGCATTGAATGGCCCTCGCCGCTTCTACTCTGCAGCGGATCTCTTCGGACGATTCCGCCTGCGGCCGCTCCTGCAGCAGCGTTACCGGCACCCGGGGAACTTCCAGATGCAGGTCGATCCGGTCAAGCAGCGGGCCGGACAATTTCGACCGATACTTTTGGATCTGCTGCGGCGTGCAGGTGCATTCGCGCTGGTCGCGGGAGCCGTAAAAGCCGCAGGGACACGGATTCATTGATCCCACCAGCAGGAAGCGGGCGGGAAACGTAAACACCTGTCTCGACCGCCCGATCGTCACCAGGCCCGCTTCCAACGGCTGTCTGAGCACCTCCAGCACGTGGCGGGAGAACTCCGGCAGCTCGTCCAGGAACAAAATGCCGCCGTGAGCCAGACTGCACTCTCCAGGGCGCGGAATCTGTCCGCCTCCCCCGATCAGGGCGGCAGCCGTGATCGTATGGTGCGGCGAGCGGAACGGCCGCTCGCGGATCAGACCGCTGTTCCGCGTCAACTGGCCGGCGATGCTGTATATTTTGGTCACGTCGTACGACTCGTCCGTGGTCATGTCCGGCATGATGGAGGGCAGACAGGTGGCGAGCATGGTCTTGCCGGAGCCGGGAGGGCCGACCAGCAGCACGTTATGAAATCCGGCGGCCGCCACTTCCAACCCTCGTTTTACAAACGTCTGCCCGCAGACATGGGCGAAGTCCGAATGATTCACCTGCACCTGCACGGACCTTTTTTGAGGGTCGCGGCGAGATTCGGCAGCAGGCGGCTCCAATCCCCGTGTCCAGTACCCGATGGCGGCAGCCAAATTGGGGGCCGGAAGCACGCAGATGTCCACCAGGCGCGCTTCCGCGGCGTTTTCCTCCGGCAGGATCACATGGGTAAACCCCTGCTTCCTGGCTTCCAGCAAGATGGGCAGCACGCCGGAAACCGGGCGCAGCGCCCCGTCCAGCGCCAGTTCGCCGAGCACCAGCACGGCTTCCGGGCGCGGCGGTATTTGTTTGGAAGCCTGCAAAATGCCGATCGCGATGGCCAGGTCAAACCCTGATCCCTCCTTGCGCAGGTCGGCCGGAGCCAGATTGACCGTAATCCGCTGCATCGGATAGTCAAACCCGCCATTGCGCAGCGCCGCTCTCACCCGGTCGCGCGCTTCCTTCACGGCTGAGCCGCCCAGCCCGACCAGATCGAACTGGGGCAATCCGTTGGCGATGTCCGTTTCCACCGCAACCAGCATCCCGTCGATACCGTAGACGGTACCGGCAAAACTGCGTGCATACATATGGCTTCCCCCCGACTACATCTCCCGTTCCTTACCTCAACCGTACGAAAAGACAGCAGCCTGCCGCAAGAAAATCAGCGGAAACACCGTGCCTTGCACAAAAAAACGCCTTCCAGCATAAGCCGGAAGGCCAAGTGATGGTGCTTGGAGGAGTTTCATCGCGTCGAGTACACTACATTCTACGCCGCCCAACAGGCATCTGCTGTAGACATATCCCCAGTGGGCGGCCGAATTGGCGCCCGTTTTTGCGTTAAAAGGCGTGGACGATGTGTTCGATCTCCGGCGATTGGTCCGGGCGGCAGCAGATCGCCACAACGTCAAAGCGAAAACGGGGCACCGGTTGAGCGCGATTCTGCAGGTACGCGAGGGCCAGTTCCCGCAATTTTCGCTGCTTTCGCCACGTAACCGACTCGGCTGCCGTGCCGTACGCCGTGCCCGTCCGCGTTCGCACCTCCACGAATACGAGAACATCACCGTCCCGGGCGATCAGGTCGATTTCTCCCTGCCGCGTGCGCACATTCCGTTCCAGGACGCGGTACCCTTTTTGCTGCAAAAACAGTTCGGCCATCTGTTCGCCGCGCTGCCCCAGCGCGCGCCGTCCGCGGCTCATCGCTTGTTTCGCCCTCCCTTGTCGAGGCGGTAGACAAACGCAAGCACTTCCGCCACCACCTGGTACAGCTCGGGCGGGATCTGCTGGTTGAGGTCCAATTTGCCCAACACCTCCACCAGCGACGGGTCCTCCTGAACAGGGATGCCGTTTTCCTTTGCGGTTTTCAGGATGTTTTCCGCCACATATCCTTTTCCTTTGGCCACGACGACGGGCGCTTCCATCGTTTTGGCCTGGTAGCGGAGGGCGACCGCCTGCTTGCGCTTCACATTCGCATCGGAGGCGTTGTTCATATGCGAATGTCCACTCCCTTGTAATCGGCCAGGAACCCGGTTCTGCTTCCCGTGGCGGCAGCCGCCGCCTGGGGCTGGCTGTCCGGCATTCCCTGCACCCGGAGTCCGGACAATTGGTATCCCGCTTCATGGAGCTGGCGGGCAAATCCCTCTTTCATTTCCTGGGCCAGCGCCTCCACCCACGGCGTGTTGTTGAAGAGCTGGACGCTGACGATCCGGTTGACGATGGCCACGTCGACCATCGTCGTGCCGAGCTCGTTCAGTTCGAGATGGAAAAACAGGCGGCAGTTGTCCGGGTCCAGCTCTCCTCCCCCGCGCTTCTTGGCTTCAATCTGCACATACGCCGTCTCATCCCCCTGCTGCGTGCGAATGGGAATCTGCATGACCACCTGCGACAGCGTCTGACTGGAGGGCTGCACCAGCATCAACTGCTGTCCGGTGATGTGTTGAAGCAGCGCGTCCGCCGTGTCGCGAAGCGCGGCGGGAACGGCGTTGGCCGTCTCGTGGGAAAGCTGCAGCAGCAGCGCTTTCACGCTGTCCAACTGCCGCTGGGCAGCGGCATCCATCCCGTGGGCCAGCGCACGGCTCATCAGATCCCGCTCGTGCCCAAGCCCCAGGCGCTGAAACAGCTCCTGAATCGGATGGCCATGCGCCGAAGCCGCCTGTGCATGAGCGGCTGCATTTGTCCCGGTCGTACCGCCGGCTGCCGGAGACGGAACAGACAAGTGGCTGCTTCCGGCTGCCTGATTGGTCGAGGCCGGATTTGCCACACTCGTTGCGCCGTTGACCGTCGCCGCTGCGGTGTTCGGCGTTCCCGTACCGTGCGGACCGGACGTGGCTGCCTGAGCCGTCTGCCCCCCGTTACGGGTTGGCACTGAATCAGCAGCGGTTCCTCCAGCGGGCAGACCGCTGCTGCCTGCAAGCGGAACGCCTTGCTGACGGTCGTTCGGCGCCAGCGCCTCCCCTGTCTTCGCTGTCCCGCTGCCCAAAGGGGGGGCCCCGGCAATGGTACCGTCTGAAGCAGCCGTCATCCCCTGCCGCGGAGCGTCCATTCCGTTTGACCCGCTGCCGCCGGTGGCCGCAGTCATCGCATGGGGAGACGTTTCCGGCCGAAGGGCACCCGCCGCTGCGGAGGACGGAAGCGGTGCTTGCGCCTTTCCGTTTGTCCCGGTCGCATTTGCCGTCCCTGCGGAAGGCTGTGCGTTTCCGCCATGGGCCATCCCGTCGTCCGTTCCCTGGTGATCGGGCAGCAGCACCGCCAAACCGGCCACCGCCTGTTTTAACTGGCCGACCAGGGTGAGGAGCGGAGCGGCAGCGGGTGCCGAAGGGGACGGAGCGAAGGACGCTGCGGCCGATCCATGCTTGCCCGCCTGTCCTCCCGCACGCTCCCCGTGCGTCTGTAAAAACTGCTCCGCCTGCTGCAAAAATGCCTGAATCGCCTGACTGATCGGCTGTTTCGACAAAAAGGTACGCAGCCCGGCCACGACGTCAGGCGTCAGCGGCAGGTTTCGTTTTGCCGCCAGAAGAAAAGCGTCGACGGTCTCCTTGCTCATGCCCAGGCGCTGCGCGACGGCGGCAAACGCCTGCACCGTCTCGCGGGTAACCGGCAGCCTGGCCTGCACCAGCTCCTGCACGATCGCCCTGTTCTCCTTCGTGTCGTTGAGGCCCAGGGAGCGGATCAGCCCTTCCAGCGACGCGTCCGCCGCTCCTCCGTCCCGCGTCGTGTCCAGCACTTTCAACGTAACCACTCCGACAGACGGCTGCACCTGCAGCCACGCTTTCTGTCCCGCTTCCAGATTGGCCTCCAGCCTGGCCTGGACCTGCATGCCGCCGATCTGGACCAACGCCATGCTGTCGGGGTACGTTCTCAGCACGGTGCCGGTAAAGACCTGGCCCGGCGTGAGCTCGACCGGCTTGGGCGCGGAGACGTTGGCGCGTTGAACGAGCGACTGTACCAATTGCGAGGGGGAAAACATGGGAAACCTCCTCCTTTGTAACCCGGACGGGAACGCTTCTCAGGCCCGCTCCTTCACCCCTGTAAACGTCCGCCGGTGAATCGGCGACGGGCCGTACCGCTGAAGGGCGGCCAGGTGTTCCGCCGTCCCGTAGCCGGCATTTTTGTCAAAGCCGTATTGGGGATACTGTACGGCGTATTCCGCCATCAGCCGGTCGCGCGTCACCTTGGCGACGACCGAGGCGGCGGCGATGGAGACGCTCTTGCCGTCCCCGCCGATGATCGGCAGTTGTTTGCAGGGCAGATCGGGAAGCTGTACGGCATCGATCAGGCATACGTCCGGTTCGATCGCCGCATCCTGGATCGCCAACCGCATCGCTTCGCGCGTCGCCTCCAGGATGTTGATCTCGTCGATCCGCTCGGCGGACACGATTCCGATGCCGACTGCCAGCGCGTCCCGTCTGATGACTTCATAAAATCCTTCCCGTACCGATGCGGGTAATTTCTTCGAATCGTTCAGCCCCGGCAGGTAAAAATCGGCCGGCAGGCAGACGGCACAGGCGACGACCGGGCCTGCCAGCGGGCCGCGGCCGACTTCGTCGATCCCGAAGAGATGCACGTGGCCTTCCTCCCGCAGGGCGCGCTCCACCTGCGTCATCGCTTCCCACTGTTCCGCCAGCCTGGCCTGCCGGGCCATTGCGCCCTCGAGCTGGCGCGCCAATTCCTGTACGCCTTTTCGGCTGTCCTGCCGCAACCATTGTAAAAAATCTTTGGGGATCTCGTCCATTTTTTCGATGAGCTCCCGTATTTCCTTTATCGACAGTTCCGCGAGATTCATTGACGGCTTTCTCCTTATGTATCCAAAATGTGTCCGCCTGAACGGAAAAACCCGCCTATCCGGCGTGGATAGACAGGTTTTCCCGATCTCCTTCAGGACAGAGAGGGCGGCTTTCCGATCGGCTCCTCCATCTCCCAATCGGCGGGGCGCTCCAGGGAGACAGGCCCCAGCTTGCCCGAGCGCAGGTCGCGCAGGAACAGCTCGGCCGCCTTGTCGTAGTCGATCTCTCCGCGGGATGCCAGGCATCCCCGCTTTTTCCCGATCTCCTCCAGCATCTCCACCCGGTCGCTCGGGAGCGTTTGCAGTTTGAACCGCTCCTGCAGCCGCTCCGGGTAGTAATGCATCATGTAGCTGATGGCGAACAGGGCCACGTCGGTAAAATCGATCAGCTCGTCCTTGATCGCCCCGCTCGCCGCCAGCCGCAGTCCCACCATTTGATCTTCAAACTTGGGCCAGAGGATGCCGGGGGTATCCAACAACTCGAGCGTGTCGCCCATTTTCACCCACTGCTGGGCTTTCGTCACCGCGGGACGGTCTCCCGTCTGCGCCACGGAACGCTTCGCCAGCCGGTTGATCAGGGACGACTTGCCGACGTTGGGAATGCCGAGGATCATGATCCGCACGGCGCGTGCCTGCATGCCCTTCTCGGCCCGCTTGGCCAGCATCTCGCCCGCCAGTTCCCGGCACATCTCCGGCAGTTTGCCCACACCTTTCCCGCTCAGCGCGTCAATCGGCAGGGTGCGGATGCCCTGTTCGCGAAAGTAGCTGATCCACTCGTCCGTCACCTGGCTGTCGGCCAGATCGGCCTTGTTGAGCAGGATCAGCCGGGGCTTTCCGCTGATGATCTCGTCAATCATCGGGTTGCGGCTGGAAAGCGGGAGACGGGCGTCCAGCAGTTCGATCACCACGTCAATCTGCTTCAGTTTCTCCGTAACTTGTCTGCGGGCCTTTGCCATGTGGCCAGGGAACCACTGAATCGTCATGATGTCTCACCTGCCTCGGGTGTGTGATAAAGGGAGGTCGTCAGCGGGCCAGGCGGATCTGGGAGAGCGGCCAGAAGACGAATTCCGCCCGTCCCACGACCCTGTCCAGGCTGATCGGGCCGATCGCCCGGCTGTCGTGGCTGTTCAGGCGGTTGTCCCCAAGCACGAAAATCTCGCCTTCTCCCACTTGGATCGGTCCAAAGTCGTTGGTCAGCGGAACGCCCAGTTTCGCCGCCTCTTCCCGGTTTTTGGCCAGGTACGGCTCGTCCACCGGCTTCCCGTTGACCAGGAGTTGGTCGTTGCGCACCTCCACCGTGTCTCCCGCGACCGCGATGACCCGCTTGATGTAATCGCGGCTTTCTTCGGCGTGAAACACGATGATGTCGCCGCGCTTCGGCTGCGTCAGGTGGTAGACCGCCTTGTTGACCACCAGTTTTTCGTTGTTATGTAACGTCGATTCCATGGATTCGCCTTCGACGATGAACGGGGCGAACAGGAAGGTACGGATGAGAAATGCTAACGCGATGGCTATGCCGAGCGCCTTGATCCATTCCCACGTCTCGTTTTTGGCGCGGCTGGAGGTAACTTCTTCGCTCATGGGTCCGATCCTCCCGCATTGTGCCTTGGTGGACGCCCGGTTCAGGGAACGCGTCCGTGTTTGGATGGAATAATGGGAAAAAGAGGCCTGGCAAGCAGACCAGACCCCCTTTGTATGCAAAACATGCGATTATTTGCGAATTTCCTTGATGCGGGCTGCTTTCCCCACGCGATCGCGCAGGTAGTACAGCTTCGCGCGACGAACTTTACCGCGGCGCACAACCTCGATCTTGTCGATCTTCGGCGTGTGCAGCGGGAACGTACGCTCAACGCCTACGCCGTAAGAAACCTTACGAACGGTGAACGTTTCGCTTACACCCGTGCCGCGACGACGGATCACAACGCCTTCAAACAGCTGAATACGCTCGCGCTGACCCTCGATAACCTTTACGTGAACACGAACCGTGTCACCAGGCCGGAACGCAGGAATGTCCTGTTTCATTTGCTCTTTTTCCAATTCACGGATCACTTGGTTCATCCTCAATTCCCTCCTTCCGCTCAGACGTTCTTACCCGTCCTCACAAGACTCAGCTTCGCGCTGAGATCCGGGTAGCGGACCGCCTTAGTCAGCGGGCAAAATTGCCACAAGAAGTATATTAACACACCGGACATGAATCCACAAGAGCTATTCCGGTCCGGAGCCCGAATTTTTTTCCTCTTCTCCCAGCTCGGCCAGAAGTGCTTTCCACTCATCGGGCAGCTCGATCTTTTCCAGCAGATCAGGTCTGCGCTCCCTGGTCCTGCGCAGCGATTCCTTCAGCCGCCAGCGCTCGATATTGGCGTGGTGGCCGGAGAGCAGGATGTCCGGCACCTTCCACCCGCGAAACTCCGCCGGACGGGTGTAGTGCGGATACTCCAGCAATCCGGTGGTAAACGAATCCTTCTCCGCCGACGACTGATTGCCCAGCGCCCCCGGCTGCAGCCGGACGATGCTGTCGATCACCACCATCGCCGCAAGCTCGCCGCCGGTCAGCACGTAGTCGCCGATCGAGATTTCGTCCGTGACCAGGTATTGACGGATGCGTTCATCGTATCCTTCATAGTGGCCGCAGATGAAAACAAGGTGCTCCTCCCCGGCCAGCTCCTCCGCCATCTTTTGGTTGTACGGCCGGCCCTGGGGGCACATCAGGATGACCCGCGGCTTCGCGTCGCCGGCCACGGCTTCCACGGCGCGAAAGATCGGCTCCGGCTTCAGCACCATGCCGCCTCCCCCGCCGTAGGGCGTATCGTCAACGGTGCCGTGCTTGCTTTCGGAGTAATCGCGAAAGTTGATCACCTGAAACCGGACGATGCCCTTCTCCTGCGCTTTCCCCAGGATGCTGCTGTTGAGGACGCCGTCAAACATCTCGGGGAAGAGCGTCAAAATATCGATTTTCACGATCCGTCCCCCTTCACAGCAGGCCTTCCATCAGGTGGCAGACGACCCGCTTGCCGGCGATGTCCACTTCCTTGATGCAGTCGTCGATAAACGGCAGCAGAATTTCGCCGCGCTTTCCTTTTACCACCCACACATCGTTTGCGCCAGGCTGCAGCACGTCGACGATCCTGCCCAGTTCTTCCCCCTCGTCGGTGAATACCTGGCAGCCGACCAACTGGTGGATGTAATACTCGTCCTCCTCCAGCTCCATCAGCGCTTCTTCGGGAATCTTCAGCTCGCCGCCCTTGAACTTTTCCACGTCGTTGATCGACGGGTAGCCCCGGAAGCTGATGAGTTCAAACCCCTTGTGGGAACGGCGGGAGGCCACCTTCAGCTTCAGCGGCTCCGCCAGCGACGGATGAAACAGAAACAGTTCGCTCCCTTTGCGGAAGCGCTCGTCGGGGAAGTCGGTGGTCGAAATCACCTTGACCTCCCCCCGCAGCCCGTGGGTGTTGACCAGTTTTCCCACGGTGTAGTAACGCGTTTGGCTCACGCGCCTTCTCCTCCTTTCGTGGGGATGATGTACGGGCGCATCGACTATTCGCGGGGCGCTTGCCGAATCTCGTGAATCCGTCCGTCCTTTACCATGATTTCCGTTCCGGACATGATTTCATCCCACACATCTCCGACGCGAATCTGGACGGGACTCTGCACGGTCGCATATTCAATCTCGCTGCCCTCCGGCAGGTTTTCCGCCTGCCGCAGTTGAAACTGGAGCTGCTCCAGCTTTTCCTTGCGCTGCCGTTCCTCCCGGGCGATCCGCTCCTGCACCAACTGCAGCGCCTCGGGCGTCCGCTTGCGGGCGTCCGCGAGCAGTTTTTTGGCCTGAAACTGCCACTGCTCCCACTCTTCCTGCCGCCGCCGGATCTGTTGGCGGTACTGTTCCACCAATGCGGCGCGGGAGGCTTCCGTCATGATCACCTTCACCTGAACCGTACGCAAAATGGTAAGCACGTCCGTCACTCCTCTCGAAGGCTGCCTGCATCAAAAAAGACTGGGACAGCTCCCAGCCTTTTTCTCAGACAATCTCAACCGTGACCCGCTTATCCGTATGGACGGAGGCGGCGATCACGACGGAGCGCAGCGCCTTGGCAATTCGTCCCTGTCTGCCGATGATCTTCCCCATGTCATCGGGGTGCACCGACAGTTCGTAGACGAGTGTGCGCTCTTTTTCCACAGCGTTTACACGAACGTCATCAGGATGATCGACGAGAGCCTTTGCGATCGTTTCGACCAGTGCTTTCATCATCGGACCTCCGGATGACCGGCTTACTTGCCGAATTTCGTTTCGTGTACTTTCGCCAGAACGCCTGCTTTGGACAGCAGGTTGCGAACCGTGTCAGTCGGAGCTGCACCGTTCAGGATCCATTTCACCGCTTTTTCGGTATCGATCTTCACCACAGCCGGTTGTGCAACCGGGTTGTAGTAACCGATTTCCTCGATGAAACGGCCGTCGCGCGGAGAACGGGAGTCAGCCACTACTACGCGGTAGAACGGCGCTTTCTTGGAACCCATGCGCTTCAGACGGATTTTTACTGCCATGCTGTTTCACCTCCTGTATGGATCAACGCAACGGTCAACTCGTCGCGTTGGCATCTCTTTTATCTGAACCATCGCGTCACCTGCTTAGAGCAGGGCGCGAAGAGATCATACGAGATCACTTGAACGGGGGCTTGAAGTTGAACGGGAAGTTCATGCCTCCCGGATTGCCGCCGCCCTTGCCCAGAAAGGGAAGGCCAAAGCCTTTTTTCTTCGCCTTCTTTTTCATCTTGTCGGCCACGCCGGTGAACTGTTTCATCATCTTCTTCATTTCTTCAAACTGCTTGATGAACCGGTTCACTTCCTGGATCGACGTGCCGCTTCCGGCCGCGATCCGCTTGCGCCGGCTGGCGTTCAGCAGCTCGGGGTTGGCCCTCTCCGCTTTCGTCATCGACTTGACGATCGCTTCGACGCGGGCAATCTGCTTTTCGTCCACCTTGAGCTGGCCCTTCATCTTGTTCATGCCCGGCAGCATGCCGAGAATGTCTTCAAACGGGCCCAGGTTGCGCAGCTGCTGCATGGATTCGAGAAACATGTCAAAGGTGAACTCCCCTTGACGCATCTGCTTCTCCATTTCCCGCGCCTTTTCTTCGTCAACCGCCGCCTGCGCCTTTTCGATCAGGCTGAGCACGTCGCCCATCCCGAGAATGCGCGACGCCATCCGGTCCGGATGGAACGGCTCCAGCGCGTCCAGCTTTTCGCCCATCGCCGCAAACTTGATCGGCTTGCCGGTGACGGCCTTGACGGACAACGCGGCACCGCCGCGCGTGTCGCCGTCCAGCTTGGTGAGTACCACGCCTGTCAGCTCGAGCTGGCTGTTGAAGCTTTCCGCCACGTTGACGGCGTCCTGACCGGTCATCGCGTCGACGACGAGCAGAATCTCATCCGGTTTGGCCACGTCACGAACCTGCTTCAGCTCTTCCATCAGCGCTTCGTCGATGTGGAGCCGGCCGGCGGTATCGATCAGCACGTAGTCGAGATGGTTCTCTTTGGCGTGCTCAATCGCTTGTCTGGCGATCTCCACCGGACTGACCTGGTCGCCGAGGGAGAAAACCGGAACGTTCAACTGTTCGCCCAGCACCTGCAGCTGCTTGATCGCCGCCGGACGGTAGATGTCCGCCGCCACCAGGAGCGGTTTGCGGTTCTGCTTTTGCAGATACTTGGCCAGTTTTCCGGTCGTGGTCGTCTTACCGGCACCCTGCAGCCCCGTCATCATCACGACGGTCGGCGGCCGGTTGGCAACGGCCAACTGGGCGACGTGTCCGCCCATCAGTTCGATCAGCTCTTCGTTGACAATCTTGATGACCATCTGGCCGGGCGTCAGGCTTTTCAGCACCTCTTGCCCGACGGCGCGCTCCTTGACGCGCGTGATAAAGTCTTTGACGACTTTAAAGTTGACGTCGGCTTCCAGCAGGGCCAGACGAACTTCGCGCATCGCTTCGTTGACGACGGTTTCGTCGATCTTGCCTCTGCCGCGCAGTTTGTCAAACGCGTTCTGCAGCCGACTGGTCAAGTTTTCAAATGCCATGCGAGCCCTCCTAATCCATCTCCGACAGTTGGTGGAGCAAAGCTTGCAGTTCCTCTCTTGCCTCGCTGTCCGCGAGCTCTTCCACAATCCGCCCGATGCGTTCCAAGAGAGCCTGGCGCTGTTCGTGCTTGGCGGCCAACAGCAGTTTTTCCTCGTACTCAAACAACTGCCGCTCCGCCCGCTTGATGTGGTCGTACACCGCCTGTCTGCTCACTTCGTGCATCTCGGCAATTTCTCCCAGCGACAAATCATCCAGATAGTACAGCTCCAGATATTCCCGCTGCTTGCCTTTCAAGAGCGGCGCGTAAAAGTCGAACAAGAGATTTACCTGATTGGTCTTCTCCAGCATGAAACCAATCCTTTGCTGAGAGGTACTCGATTATGTCCTGTAAAGTGATTCTCCTTTACAGCACGATAACTATACTACCCAATTCTCCATGCACTGTCAAGGTTTTTTATTGACACAGTTTACGGACGAATGTTCACGAACATCGCCTCCGGACCGGTGGGGGAAAAACTGCCCCCTTTCGGTTCGATGCTGACGGCGATGTTCGTGACCCGGCGAATGTCTCCGTCGTGGACATACAGGTGCGCCATCCGTCCCTTCCATTGTAACACACCTGCGTTTGCCCTGCTGTCTCCGATGATGAACCAGACCTGATAATCCTTCTCTTCCAGCGGGTCCAGTCCTTCCGCCAGGATCAGCAGCTCGTTGGACATGTCGTTGATCCAGACGTATCCCCTGACGTTGGTCCGCATCACGGGCACCGCTTGATGCAGCACCGTTTTGGGGTCGTTGACGATCCGGTTCTGCCTGAGGAACAGGGACGTGGCGGGTTCACCGTGGAAGACGGGGGCCGGCTCCGCCCGGTCCATGACGTCTCCTCGCAGCGGGACCAGAGCCAGGGCCGCCAGCAGGACGCAGGCCGCCGCCGAGGACAGGACCGCCGCACGACGCCGCCGCGACCGCCGGCTGCGCGCGTCGATGGAGCGAAGCAGCCGCGTTTTCAGACGGGGCGAAGGCTCCGTTCTCCGCGCAGGCGCATGAAGTTCAGCGGGTTCTCCGGCTCCGCCGCTTCCGTCCAGAATCGCCGACCACTCGCGGTGCAGAGCCGAACAGCGGGAACAGCGATGCAGATGCCGCGCCAGTTCCTCGCTGTGCCCGGCGGAGAGTCTGCCGAGAACCAGGTCGATCACGTCTTCTTCGTTTACGCCGCAATGCTTGTCACTCACGCGTATCGCCTCCCTTGCCGCTTCCGTACCATCCCGTCTCCGCCAACTGCTTGCGCAGGTTGTGCAGTCCGTAGCGAATCAGCGACTTGACCGTTCCGATCGGCCGGGCCATGATGTCCGCCAGTTCCCGATGGGTTTTCGCCTGAAAATAGGCCCCGTAGACCGCCTGCCGCTGCGGCTCGGGAATCCCGTTCAGCACGTTCCGCACCGTTTCCCGTTCCAGCTTTGCCAACACCGTTTCTTCCACCGAGTCGCCCTGCAGCGGGTGGGGGTCCGCCGCCTGTTCCCGCTGCTGTTTGGCCTGGGTCCTGCGCAGACGGTCCATGCAGCGCGACTTGGTCTTTACCGCAAGCCACGCCTCGACGCTTCCCCGCTGCCGGTCGTACTGCGCCGCCGTCCGGTAGGCTTCGAGAAAAATGTCGTGACACAAGTCCTCTGCCTCCATCGGATCGTGCAGCATCCGCAGGGCGACGCGGTAGACGAAAGCGGCGTACCGTTCGTAAAAGGCTTCAAACGCCGCCCGCGAGCCGCGCCCCATTTCCCTGAGCAGGCGCTCCCCTTCCAGGTTCTGTTCCGACACGCCCTTCCTCCCCCTTTGCCGATGCCTCTTTCCCAATTTTCTTGTAACAAAAAAGGCGCGAATGCGCAATTGGGTGCAGCAGCGTTCCCGCTGTCCGGAGCTCCCGAAAATTTTTTGGACGCCGGCAAATCCAACTGCGCATGCTTTCACGTATACGGGGTGAAACCAACTATCAACGATAAAGGGGGAATTGTCATCATGAAGCGCAAGTGGAACCGACAGTGGGCGCTGGGACTGGCGCTGGCCCTCGGCCTCGCCGCGGCCGCCTCTGCCCGGGCCGACGCCGCGGGAGCGTTGAGCCTGTACACGCCGTATCCCGCCATCACGGTGACGCCGGGTGAGTCCATCCAGTACAACGTCGATCTGATCAACAACGGAAGCGCCATCGAAAGCGCGGAGCTTGAGGTGGAACATCTGCCGGCCAAGTGGGAATCGGAAATCACTGCCGACGGGTGGAGCGTGCAGACGATCGCCGTCAAGCCCAAGGATTCCCGCTCCGTCACCCTGCAGGTGGACGTCCCGCTCGACGTGAACAAGGGGACCTACCGCTTCGAGCTGAGCGCCAAGGGGAAAGCGGTCCTGCCGCTGACTGTCACTGTCTCGCAGCAGGGCTCGTTCAAGACGGAGCTGACCAGCGAGCAGCCGAACATGGAAGGACCGGCGGACTCCCAGTTTCAATACAGCGCCACCCTGCGCAACCGGACCGCGCAAAAGCAGCTCTACTCCCTGACGGCGCAAGCGCCGGAAGGTTGGGACGTGCAGTTCAAGGCGGACGGCAAGGCGGTCACGTCTGTGCAGGTGGACGCCAACGGCTCGAAGGACATCGACGTCGAAATCCGTCCGCCGAAAAAAGTGAAATCGGGATCGTACAAAATCCCGGTGAAGGCGGCCACCTCCTCCACCTCCGCCCAATTGGAGCTGGAAGCGGTGATTACCGGCACCTACGGCCTGGAAGTCAGCACCCCGACCGGCGTGTTAAGCACGGACGTCACCGCCGGCGGCACGCGGACGCTGCAGTTGAAGGTGACCAACACCGGGACGGCCGATCTGCGCAACGTGGAACTCTCCGCAAGCACGCCCGTCAACTGGGAGGTGACCTTTGAACCGAAGCGGATCGACAAACTGGCAGCGGGACAGAAGGCGGACGTGACCGCCACGATCAAGGCAGACAGCAAGGCAATCGCCGGAGACTACGTCGTCAATGTCAGCGCCACCGCGCCGGAGGCCTCCGCGGATGCGGAGTTTCGCGTCGCCGTCGAAACGTCGGTGCTGTGGGGCTGGTTGGGCGTACTGGTAATCCTCGCTGTCGCGGGTGGTGTCACCTACCTGTTCCGCACCTACGGGAGGCGGTAACACATGGCGGAAGACGTCATTACGCTGTCTGCCCTGACGAAAGAGTACGGCGGGTTCAAAGCGGTTGACAACTTGACCCTGACCATCCGCCGCGGCGAAATCTTCGGCCTCTTGGGGCCGAACGGCGCGGGAAAATCGACGACGATCCTGATGATGCTGGGATTGACGGAACCCACGTCGGGCACCGTCCGGGTGGCGGGCCACGACCCGACGCGCGACCCGCTGGCCGTCAAGCGAAAAGTGGGGTACCTGCCGGACGACGTGGGCTTCTACGACGACATGAGCGGCCTGGAAAACCTGCTCTACACGGCGCGGCTGAACGGCATTCCCGACGAGACGGGAAAAGAGCGGGCGCTCCGGCTGCTGGAGCGGGTCGGCCTGAGCGAACACGGCCACAAACGGGCGGGAACGTTTTCCCGGGGGATGAGGCAGCGGCTGGGGCTGGCCGACGTCCTGATGAAACAGCCCGAAGTGATCATCCTCGACGAGCCGACGCTGGGCCTTGACCCGGAGGGCGTCCGCGACTTTCTGCACCTGATCCAGCGGCTGAGCAGAGACGAGGGGATTACCGTCCTGCTCTCCTCCCACCATCTGCACCAGGTGCAGCAAATCTGCGACCGCGTCGGCCTGTTCGTGTCGGGCAGACTGCTGGCGGAAGGCAACCTGGCCCAACTGTCGGCCCAACTGTTTGCCGACGAGCCGATCCTGATCGAAGCCGATGTGCGGCCGGTCAGCGAGGAACTGGTGGAGCAGTTCGCGAGGCTGGAACCGGTAATTCGCGTCGAGCGTCGGCAGGACGGGACGCTGCTCCTCTCCTGCAGGACGGACGCGGCCCCCGAGATCGCCCGGCTGGCCGTCCAATCCGGCGCCGCTCTCCACCGCCTGAACACCAAAGCGTACGGGCTGGACGAAATCTATCATCGCTATTTCGAAGGGGGGGATGTCCGTGTTTGACCGGTTTGTTCGTCCCCGCGCGGAATCTCTCCACCCGTTTTGGGTGATGGTGCACAAGGAGATGGCCGACCACCTGCGAAGCTGGCGCTTTGTCATCCTGGTGTCGATTCTGGTCCTGACCTGCATCGGGTCGCTGTACACCGCCCTGTCGACGATCCGGGAGGCGGTGCCCAAACAGGACGGCGGCGCATCCTTCCTGTTTTTGAAGCTGTTCACGATCTCGGACGGCACGCTGCCGCCGTTTATCACCTTTGTCAGCTTCCTCGGACCGCTGCTCGGGATCGGGATGGGCTTTGACGCCATCAGTTCGGAGCGCAACAAAGGCACGCTGAGCCGGCTGTTGTCCCAGCCGCTGCACCGCGACACCGTGATCAACGCCAAATTTGTCGCGGCGCTCATCGTCATCAGCGTCCTGCTGTTTGCCCTGGGATTCCTCGTCATGGGGCTTGGACTGATCGCCATCGGCATTCCGCCCACGCCGGAAGAACTGGGGCGCATGGTCTTCTTCCTGGCGCTGAGCGTGCTGTACGTGGCCTTTTGGCTGAGCGTGAGCATCCTGTTTTCCACCCGCTTTCGCCAGGCCGCCACTTCCGCGCTGGCGGGGATTGCCGTCTGGCTGTTCTTCAGCGTCTTTTTTCCGCTGCTGGTCAACCTGACGGCCGCCGCCACCGCACCGGCCGCCCAGACGCCGGAGAACGTGCTGTCCCATCAGCAGTTTATTCTAAACCTCTCCCGCCTGTCGCCGAGCCAGTTGTTCAGCGAGGCCACCACGACGATGCTGACGCCATCCGTCCGCAGCCTGGGGCCTCTGACGATGGAACAGATTTACGGAGCGATTCCCAGTCCGCTTCCGTTCGGCCAAAGCCTGCTTCTGGTCTGGCCGCAGGTAACGGGACTGCTTGCGGCTACAGCCGTTTGCTTTGCCGCCTCGTACGTTTTGTTCATGCGGCAGGAGGTTCGCAGCCGCAACTAACAGGCAAGAAGCCCTTGCTGCAGCCGACAGGCCATGCAAGGGCTTCGTCATCTTTTCATCTTCAGCAATCCCAGACTTTCCAGCTGCAAATGCACGTCCACATGGACAGGCATGGTGGGCCACGCCGCTTTCCACGCTTCCTCGGTGTACGGCTGCGAAAAGGGGCCCAGGGTGCGCTCTCCGATCCGCAGCGGGTCAATCCTCAACCGCTGCAGCTTTTTCACAAGAAGGGCGGCCTTCTGTTCCAGAACCGCTTCCAACTCCCTCGTCAACTGCTGCGCCGCTTCCGGTTGGTTCAGGTCCCGCTCGCCCTGGTATTCTTCCACCCTCCCGGTTCCTTCGATGTAAATCTTCACATCGCCTGTAGGTTGTACCGTCACCTTCGTTTTCGTGTGCAGCGACCCCAGCGTAACTCCTCGTTCCGGCAGGGACAGCGACTTTTGAAATCGCGTCGGTCGGTTGAGGATTTGGAACAGGGTATCGTCCAGCGCCGTGATTTCGCCCACCATTTTGCCATCGCGAAACAGCGCCGTTCCTTCATAGATCAAATCGGTTCCGTTTGCGGTGAACAGCGGCATCTGCGGATCTGCATAAGGGGAAAAATACGCTTCCATAAACCGGTGCAGATTGGTCACCGTGATTTCTCCCTGCCGCTCATAGTGAGCCAGCATCTTGTACAGATAAAAATCGATCATTTCCTGCTGTTTTTCGACCTGCTGGTTCAAGTACGCGAGAAAATCTCCTTCCACGACGATCAGATACAGGCGGTCGGAGATTTCGGGATCAAGCATCATGGTGTTGACAATGGGCAGGAGGTCTTCCCGGGCGAGACTTTTGGAAATAAAGAGCATGCGCAGCTGCCCGCTTTTCATCTCGCGGTAGTACTTCTGGTTCAGTTGGATTCGTCCTTCCTTCATCATCCTGACGTTTGCCGTGATCATCCGTTTCTTTTCCTCGCGCAGAGGCGGGACCAAGGTTGCCTGCTCCAGGTGTTTGTCCGCGCCCCGGTCGACATACAGCAGGATGGTCGGCGAGATTTCTTCAATGATGCTGCTTTTCACCGACCATGAGCCGCAGCCGGACAGCATCAGCAGCATCGGGACGATCATCAGGCTGTTACTGCGCTTTTTCACTTTTTCGCCTCCTGGATTGCATGGCATGCAGCACAAGAAACAGGGCGGGAGTCAATGCAAAGGATGCCCCGCCGACAACCATCTGCAGTTGTTCCCACATGCGTCTTTGGATTTCCGATGTCCACAGCCAGCGATCGACAATCAACAGATACCCTCCCACCGCCAAAAACACCATGAACAACCCTCCCGCATGCGGCGCCTTGCGGATTCGCTTCAGCAGAATGCGAAGGGCCCCGTATACATAAAGCATCAGCAGCGCGATCACCAGGACAACGGGGGCCATGTAAGCGGGCACCACGATCATTTCCACGCGTTCAAAAAAAGGAAGCTGGATGTAACGAATCAGTTGGATCAGCGCAATATCAACGGTTTTCAAATAAGAAGAACCGAAAAACAGCAGCGAAACGAAAAAGAAATACACGTATTCGAAGAGTGACACAACGTGCCCCGCCAGGAAGTATTTGGTCAGCGGCTTTCCCCCTGTCCACGGCCCCAACACAACGAAATATTCCGGCCCGGCAAACGCCGCCCATACGAACAGCAGGGATTCGAGCCAGTGGGAGGGCCACTGCAGCGGGATGATCGGATACAGATGGGAATAGTTCGCTTCCGGCGGCAACAAAAAATACCCGTACAGGACGAGGATCCAGGCGGACATCAGAAAGGCGATCACGCCAAAACGAAGCACCGTCCACATCCCGTGTTTCGCCAAATAATATCCGGCGAACATCATCAGAACGATGAACGTCCCGGTATTGACGGAGGGAAACAGGATCTGGTGCACGATGCCGACATACCCTTTCACGACAATCGTCAATTTCAGCAGCGTGATGACCAGGCAGGGGACCATCAACACGCGCATCCACACGCTCCCCACGAACGGCCGCCATCCTTCCGTTTCATGCTGCTGGTAACTGGCTTCCAGGCCCTTTCCGATTACCCACAGGTTGAGAAGAGCCAAACATCCGGCAAGCAAAATGATCCAGACCATATACGGTTGAACCAGCACGTTCGGCAGGATCAGCATGAAGTAGCCGACTTGCATCCTGTTCACCAAAACAGCCCACATCCATGGCTGAAGCGGCTTGTCATGGGCAAACAACGAACTGCTCTTCATCGGATCTCCTTTTTCATTCTCGATTTCGCCACCGGTCGCAGGTGCGCAGGCCGCTGTTTCATCATCTTCAACGGCAGCCGAACGATCGTATCCTTCCAATCTCGCCAATACATCGGGGTAAGGGGAGCAAAATACGGCTGCTTCAAGGACGTGAGCCCGGTTAAATGGATAAGCACCCACACCATTCCGAAAATGATTCCCCACATCCCCAGCCAGGCGGCAAGGATGAGCAGGGCGAACTGGATCAATTTGCTGGAATTCGTCATCAGGTAATTCGGCACCAGAAACGACGCGATGGCGGAGACGGCAATGTGGATGATCAAAATATTGCTCGCGACATTCGCTTCGACGGCAGCCTGACCGACGACAATTCCCCCGACAATCCCGAGCGTCTGGCCGGACTTGGTGGGCATCCGCAAGCTGGCCTCCTTCAGAATCTCGAGAGTGAGCAGCATGAACATGGCCTCCCAGATCGGGGTAAAGGGAATCTCGCTTCTCGACTCCATGAGCAGGTACAGCACTTCCAGCGGAATCGAATAGTAATGGTGCGTGGTCAGCGCCACATACACCGGCGTCAGGACGATGGCAAACAAAAAGGCAAAGAAACGAAGGAACCGCAAGAAGCTGCTGACCATCCAGCGGTGGATGTAATCCTCGGGAGACTGAAACAAATCAAAAAACGTAACGGGGGCAATCAGCGCAAACGGCGTATTGGCGACCAGCCAGACAATTTTTCCGCTGGCCAGTGCGGCGGCTACCGCGTCCGGCCTGTCCGTCTGCTGAAACTGCGGAAAAACGCTGCTCATGTGATCCTCCAAAAACGCACTGACATGCGACGAGTCAAAAAATACATCGAAATCAATGTTCGATGTCTTTTCAAATGCGAGCCGGATGTTTTCCGGATTGGCAATTCCCTCGATGTACAGCAGCGCGACGTTTGTTTTGCTCAACGATCCCAGGGTAAACAAACAGTACTTCAGTTCCGGCACGGGCAAACGCCTGCGGATCATGGTCAGATTGTGATCCAACTGCTCGCTCAGGCTGTCCTTGGGTCCGTAGACGATGGCTTCCTGCTCCGAGCTTTCAATGGAACGGCTGATGGTGCTGGGAATATGCACGGCAAATACCTGCCCCTCGCCAAACACGATGACGGCGCCCTGCAGGGTTTGTTCAATCGCCTTTTCGAGATTCGGGACCGGCTTGACCTGATCGGAAATGATGGCGCGGCTTGCGCAGTCGTAATCCCCGTGTACCAGCGGGAGCAGAATCCCCTCCCGCAACTGGTCCGCATCGATCAGGGAGCGAACGTAAAACAGCGTGACTGCCTGGGCATTCACCTGCAATTCTTTCACACAGGCATCATGAACGTGGCAGAACCGTTTCTGCAGCTCTTCAACCGACAGGGACGAAACGGTCCGGGTCTGTTCGTCCCCGTGTGCAGGTTCGTCTTTGGCATGAAACGCCGAAAACATGTCAGGGAACAGCCTTCGAAGAATGTTCATGTGACACACCGCCTTTTCGTGCACCCTAAATAGGGAGTATTTCCTTCGAGGGTGACAGGCATACAAACGGATGGGGGGGCACTTCCGGTTCACCCCATACGAAAAAAACCTGTATCACGGTGAAAGCGATACAGGTTTCCTGTCCTTATCAACACTTTGTTACTGCTGCTCCTCCGCGGTCTCCTGCGCAATCAGCCCGGCAAACAGCGCGTGCACAAACTGCTCAGGGTCAAACGGCTGCAGGTCGTCCATCTTTTCCCCGAGGCCGACGTATTTGACGGGGATGTTCAGTTCGTTGCGGATGGCGATGACGATCCCGCCTTTGGCCGTCCCGTCCAGCTTGGTCAGCACAATGCCCGTCACGCCGGCCGCCTGGCCGAACGTCTTGGCCTGGGAGAGCGCGTTTTGCCCCGTCGTCGCGTCCAGCACGAGCAGCACCTCATGCGGGGCTCCCGGCAGTTCCCGCTGCACGACGCGGTGCACCTTGCTCAGCTCTTCCATCAGGTTGACCTTGTTTTGCAGGCGTCCCGCCGTGTCGCACAGGAGCACGTCCACGCCGCGCGACTTGGCCGCCTGGACGGCGTCGTAGATGACGGCCGCAGGGTCTGCTCCCTGCTGGTGCTTGATCACATCCACACCGACGCGCTCGCCCCACACCTCGAGCTGTTCGATCGCGGCCGCCCGGAACGTGTCCCCTGCCGCCAGCAGCACCTTTTTCCCCTGCTGTTTGAACATATGCGCCATCTTGCCGATCGTGGTCGTCTTGCCCACGCCGTTGACGCCGACGAACAGGATGACGTTCAGCCGCCCGTCCTGCACGTTCAAACCGGCGTCCCGGCTCTGGTCGTTTTTCAGCAGGGCGACCAGCTTTTCCGACAGGATCGGCTGCAGATCCATGGCGTTCTCGATTTTTTGCTTGCGCACCTCGTCGCGCAGTTCGTCAATCAGCTCCATCACGGTGTTGACGCCGACGTCGGCCGTGATCAGGATCTCTTCCAGTTCGTCAAAGAAATCGTCGTCGATTTTTTTGTACCGGCGAACCAGATCTTCCACCTTTTCCACCAGCAGATCCCTGGTTTTGGCCAGACCTTCGGTAAATTTTTGCGTAACCGCCTCCGACTTTTGCACGATGGCGTCACGCAGACGCTTGAAAAAGCTCATGGTCATCTCCCTTTACGAAGCGGATTCGATGAATGTTTTGGTATCCTCCAGCTTGACCGAGACGATTTTGGACACGCCGCCTTCCTGCATCGTCACCCCGTACAGCACATCGGCGCTCTCCATCGTCCCCTTGCGGTGGGTGACGCAGATGAACTGCGTCTGGCTGCTGAACTGGTGCATGTACTCGGCGAATCGGTTGACGTTGGCTTCGTCCAGCGCCGCCTCCACCTCGTCCAGCACGCAAAACGGCACCGGCTTGACCCGCAGAATGGCAAACAGGAGAGCCATCGCGGTCAGCGCCCGTTCGCCGCCGGACAGGAGCGCCAGGTTTTGCAGCTTTTTGCCGGGCGGCTGCGCGACGATGTCAATCCCCGTCTCCAGCAGGTTGTCCGGATTGGACAGCAGCAGGTCGGCGCGTCCTCCGCCGAACAACTGCACGAACACGTCGCGGAACTGTTCCCGGATGGCGTCAAACGTCTCTTTGAAACGGCGGGACATCTCGGTGTCCATCTCTTCGATCACTTGATAGAGCATCGCCTTGGCCTCGTTCAGGTCGGCCTCCTGCGCGCTCAGGAACTGATGGCGCTCAAAGAGCCGCTCGTACTCTTCGATGGCGCCCAGGTTGACCGTGCCCAGCGCGGCGATCTCTTTTTTCAGGCGGTTGACGATCTGCTGCTCCTCCGCCATGTCGCCGCGGGGCGGGTATTTCTGCTTGGCCAGGTCGTAGCTGATTTCGTATTCTTCGGAGAGTTTGTTCAGGAGGTGATCCAGTTCCACCTCGAAGCGGTTGGCCTTCACCTCTTCCTGATGCAGTCCTTCCTCGAGCGCCTTCACCTGCTTGCGGATTTCCCTGACCTCCTGCTCCACCTGCTCCTGCTGATGGTAGAGCGTGGCCCTCTCGCTGCGCCGCTCCTGGATCAGTCCCGCGACGCGCTCCTTGTCCTGCCGCAGCTCGGCGATCTTCTGCTCCAGTTCGCCGCTGGACGACTCGTTGGTCCGCTCCAGCTCGTCCAGCGAGGCCAGCGTCCGGTTCAATTCCTCCCACTCCCGCTGCAGCGACGCGCGCTGTTCCGAGAGCCGCTCCAACTGCTCCACGCGGGACTGGTGTTCCTGCTTGACCTGGGCGTCCAGCACCTTCAGGCTGGTGATCTTCTGGTTCATCTCTTCCTTGGATTCGAGCTGCTCCTGCCGCTTCGCTTCGGCGGCGGCGATCCGTTCGGACAACTGCTTCTCTTCTTCTTCCATGACGGCCAGGGCGGCCTCCAGTTCCGCCAGTTTCCGTCCGGCTTCCTCCATCTCCCGGCGGTACCCCGCGACGTCCTGATCGACGAGCATGGCCCGTTCCGCCAGCGAGCGGCCTTCCGCTTCCGTCTGCTGAAGCAGCCCCTTTACTTCCTGTTCCTTCAGCCGCAGCGATTCCCCCTGGGTGCGAAGCTGCTCCTGCTCCTGCTCGATCCGCTTGAGTTCTTCGGCCAGTTGTTCCATACGCGTAGTATGCCCGGCAATGGCCTCTTCGATCTCGGCCATCTGCGCCTCCAGCTCTTCCGCCTGACGGCTGCGGCCCAGCAGGTTGGTCGTATTCTTTTTCAGCGCGCCCCCGGTCATGGAACCGCCGGCGTTGACGATGTCCCCTTCCAGCGTGACGACGCGGCAGCGGTAGCTCAGCGCCCGCGCCACGCGGTTGGCCTGCTCCAGCGTCTCCGTGACGATGACATTGCCCAAAAGGGATTCGACGATGGGACGGTACGTCTCCTCAAACGAGACCAGTTCGCTGGCGATGCCGACCACGCCGTCCTGCCTGCCCAACAGCCGCTTCTCGTCCGGCTGCAGGCTGCGCGGCCGGATGACGTCCAGCGGCAGGAAGGTAGCCCGTCCCGCATTGTGCTGTTTCAGGTAGGTGATCGCCGCCCGGCCGGCCGCTTCGTCGTCGACGACCACGTTCTGCAGGGCGCCGCCCAGCGCCACCTCCACGGCAGTCTCGTACTTTTCCGGCACCGTGACCAGTTCGGCGACGGCCCCGTGAATCCCTGCAAAGCCGCGCTCGCGGGCCTTGAGGATTTCTTTGACCCCCTGCTGGAACCCGGCAAATTCCGCCTGCATCTCCCTCAACAGGTCGAGCCGCGATTTGGCCGCTTCCCGCTTCTGCTCCCACTGACGCAGTTCCCGGCGGGACGCCTCCAGGCGGGCTTGTCCCTCGCGAATCCGCTCGATCGATTCCTTGTAACGGGTGAGTGTCTCCTGAATCGACCGGTCAATCTCCTGAAGCTGTTCGTTCAGCTCGGCCAGCTTGGCCTGGCGGGTCGCCTCTTCCTGATTGAGCCGCTCTTTTTCCTGCTCCAGCCGCTCCGCCCGGGCCTGGCTGGTCTGGCTCAACTGCTGCTGGTGGCGGATTTCGTTGCGCAGATTGGCCATCGCGTTCAGTTTTTCAAAGTAGTCCCCTTTCAATCGCTCCACGTCGTCAGTGAGCGACTGGATCATGGCGGAAAACTGGTCTTCCGCCTCCTTCAGCGACGCCTGCGCATCGGCCATGCGCCGCCTGGTTTCCTCGACCCGCTGCTGTTCTTCTGCCAGCTCGGCCTCGACGGCGTGCCGCTTTTCCGTGATGCGGTGCATCTGTTCCATCGTCTGCTGCCGGTTGGCGGCCAGGTTGCGCAGCCGTTCCTTGAGCACTTCCCGCTGACCTTCCACTTTCTCCGTCTCTTCGCTCACGGAAAGCAGCACTTGCTGCAGTTCCTCGATCGACTGGTCGATCTGGCTGACGTGAAAGCGGGCCTGCTCCAGGTCGGCTTCCCGCTTCGAGGCCTGGGCCGTCTGTCCGGCCAACTGCTCCCGCAGCTCCTGCACGCGGCGGCTCGCTTCCTCCCATTTGGCGTGCGCCGCCTCGATCTGCTGGACGTAGAGCGCCACCTCGTGCTCCATCAGCGTCTGACGCAGTTCGTTGTATCTGCGGGCGGTGTCCGCCTGCTCCTTCAACGGACCGATCTGTTCGTTGATCTCGCTGACGATGTCGTGAATCCGCACGAGGTTTTGTTCCGTCTCGTCCAGTTTCTTCTCCGCTTCCCGCTTGCGGGTTTTGTACTTGACGATGCCGGCCGCTTCTTCAAAAATGCCGCGGCGGTCCTCCGCCTTGGTGCTGAGAATCTCTTCGATTTTTCCCTGCCCGATGATGGAGTAGGCCTCTTTGCCGAGACCTGTGTCCATGAACAGCTCCATGATGTCCTTGAGCCGGCAGGCCCGGTTGTTTATGTAGTATTCGCTCTCACCCGAACGGTAGACCCGGCGGGTGACAGAGACTTCCGTATATTCCACGTCGAGAGAACGGTCGGTATTGTCCAGCGTCAACGTCACTTCCGCAAAGTTGAGCGGCTTGCGCGTATCGCTTCCGGCGAAGATGATGTCTTCCATCTTTGCCCCGCGCAGCGATTTGGCGCTCTGTTCGCCGAGCACCCAGCGGATCGAGTCGGACACGTTGCTCTTGCCGCTTCCGTTCGGCCCGACGACCGCAGTCACTCCGGGCACGAATTCCAACTCGGTCCGGTCGGCGAACGATTTGAACCCAACCAGTTCCAGGCGTTTCAAATACATACTGACGGTCCTCCTTAAAAACCCGTCCGGCGCATGCGATCACACGCCCGCCCGTCCGGCGCTGCCGCCTGCCGAGCGGGCCCGTTTCGCCGCCGGGCGGGGGCCCTGAAAGAAAGCCCCTGCTGGGGAACAGGAGCAAGTCATCTGCGTAAAACCCAATGTGAGATAAGTGTACCATAGAATAACGGCCGAACGAAGACCTTTCCCCCAACGGTCCGGGACAAAACCACCCCGTGCCGCCCTTTTCCGGCAGACGGAAAAACAGTCTCCGCCCCTTGCATGTTTCGTCGTCCGTTCCTCTGCGCACCGCCTTGTCCCGCTTGCGGAACAGGGGGACGTATTTGGCACAAAAGGCCCACTGCGAAGCAGGCAGCGTTTCGGGCTTGCCCGCAACTGTAATAGTTTATCACAGAACAGCCGTTTGTCGAAGAAAAAAGAAGCTCCTCCCCGGCATCCCGCCGAAGAAGAGCGTGTTTCGTTCGCCTGCGTCCCTTTCTGGTCAGAACCGCTGCGCAAACAGCCGGCGCTCCCAGTCGCTCACGTGCCGGGTGTATTTCTCCCATTCCGTGCGCTTTACCTTGAGATACTCTTCCCAGATCTCGCGGCCGATCGCCTGTGCCAATACGGTGTCCTGGCTCAGGCTGTCCACCGCCTCTTCCAGCGTCCGCGGCAGGCGGGCAATCCCCCGTTCCTGCATCTGCGCCTCGGTGAGCCAACTGACGTCGTCGCTCGCCGGTTCGCCGGGATGAATGCGGTTGTGAATGCCGTCGAGGCCGGCCGCCACGAGACAGGCGGACAGCAGGTACGGATTGCAGGTGCCGTCTCCGCCGCGGAATTCGAACCGGCGGGTGCGCCGCTTCTCCGGGATGCGCACCAGGACGGAGCGATTGCCTGCGCCGTAGCAGATGTGGGCCGGTGCCCACGTGCCCGGCCGCATCCGCTTGTACGAATTGATGCTCGGCGCTCCGATGGCGATCAGGGAGCGGCCGTGTTTGAGCAGGCCGCCGATAAAATGGTACGCCTTTTCCGACAAATCCAATCCGCGCGGGTCGGTGTTGTCGGCGAACAGGTTCTCTCCCGCGTCGTTGTACAGGCTGATGTGCACGTGCAGGCCGCTGCCGGCCAAGTGCTCGAACGGCGCGCCTGTTCGCCTGTCCGGCAGCCTGGAGGAACAGGTTGCGCGGCTGGAGCGGGAGCTGATCCCCTAGGCCCTGCGCGAAGCGAACGGAAACATCACCAAGGCGGGGGAGCGGCTGGGGATTTCCCGCCAAAATTTGAATTACAAGCTGAAAAAGCACGGCATGTCCAAAGACCCGGCCTAAACGAAAAACCCGTTCTCCCTCTTTGGTAGAACGGGTTTTCTCACGGATCAGCGAACGGTCTACTTCGCCCCCAGTTTGATCAGCGCCCGGGCGGCCGCCTGCTGTTCCGCCTCTTTTTTGGAACGCCCGCTGCCCATGCCGAGCGGACGGTTGTTCAGGAGTACTTCGGACACGAACTCCCGGTTGTGCGCCGGCCCCTTTTCCTCCACGATGCGGTAGTGGATTTCCCCCAGATTGTCCTGCTGGACGAATTCCTGAAGCTGACTCTTGAAGTCGGTGACCTGGGCAAACTCCCCCTTGTCCACTCGCGGATAGACGTACTTCTCCATGAAGTGAAAGACCGCGTCCAGTCCCTGATCCAGGTAAAGCGCGCCAATAAATGCCTCAAACACGTCCGCCAGCAGCGCGGGCCGCTGCCGGCCGCCTGTCAGTTCTTCCCCTTTTCCCAGCAGAACGAGATCGCCAAAGTGAAGCAGTTCGGCAAATTTGACCAATGACGGCTCGCAGACGATGGCTGCCCGCAGTTTCGTCATTTCCCCTTCGCTCATTTTGGGAAAGGTCTTGTAGAGAAATTGCGAAACGGTCAGTTCCAGGACGGCGTCGCCGAGAAATTCCAGCCGCTCGTTGTCCTGGATGCGCTTGCCGCGCTGCTCGTTGACATAGGAAGAATGGGTGAAGGCTTGCCGCAAGACGTTCTCGTCGCGAAATCGAATGCCGATGGTTTCTTGCAGCTCCGAGAAGTTCATGACGCTCACCACCATTCTTGAAGACTTCCTGCTCTTCTTTCCGGCAGGAACCATTTACGCCTCAAACCGCTTCAAGACGATCGTGGCGTTGTGACCGCCAAACCCGAACGAGTTGGACATGGCTACGTTCACGTCCGCCTTGCGCGCTTGATTGGGTACGTAGTCGAGGTCGCACTGCGGATCGGGGTTTTCCAGGTTGATCGTCGGCGGCAGAATCTGATCGCGCAGGGCAAACGCCGACGCGATCGCTTCCACACCCCCGGTCGCCCCGAGCATGTGACCGGTCATCGACTTGGTGGAGCTGACCGCCAGCTTGTAGGCATGGTCGCCAAACACGCTCTTGATCGCCTGCGTTTCCGAAATGTCCCCTTGATCCGTAGAGGTGCCGTGTGCATTAATATAATCCACTTCCGTCGGTTCAATACCGGCGTCGCGCAGCGCGTTTTTCATGCAGCGGGCCTGCCCCTCCGGAGACGGCGCGGTGATGTGGTAGGCGTCCGCGCTCATGCCGTAGCCGATCACTTCCGCCAGGATGGTCGCCCCCCGTTTTTTCGCGTGCTCCAGCTCTTCCAGGATGAGCACGCCTGCTCCTTCGCCCATGACAAAACCGTCGCGGTCGATGTCAAACGGACGGCTCGCCTTTTCCGGCTCGTCGTTGCGGGTGGACATCGCTTTGGCGGAACAGAAACCGGCAAACGCCATCGGTCGGATCGTCGCTTCCGCACCGCCGGTGATCATCGCGTCGGCGTGGCCGTGCTGGATCAGCCGGAAGGCGTCGCCGATTGCGTTCGTCCCCGTGGCGCACGCGGTAATCGCGCTGGACGTCGGCCCTTTTGCCCCGTACTGGATGGAGACGGCCCCGGACGCCATGTTGGCGATCATCATCGGGATAAAAAACGGGCTGACACGGCGCGGTCCCTTTTCCATCAGCACCTGGTGCTGCTCTTCCCAGGTAGCCAGACCGCCGATACCTGATCCGATGTATACACCCACGCGTTCCGCATTCTCAGCCGTAATCTCCAGCTTGGCATCTTCCATCGCCATTTTGGTGGCGGCCAACGCAAACTGAACGAATCGGTCTGTACGTCGGATTTCCTTTTTGTCCATGTACGCCTCGGGATTGAAATCCTTCACTTCCCCCGCAATCTGCGTAGGGTAGTCGGAGGCGTCAAACGCCGTGATGCGCCCGATTCCCGATTTTCCTTCCAGCAAGCTGTTCCAGAAGGTCTGCGCGTCGTTTCCCACGGGGGAGATGACGCCGACACCGGTAATCACCACTCGTCGTTTCATTACGATCACCTCTATTGAAAGTCAGCTCTCAGCTTCCTTGTTCTTCGCCTGGTTACGGTTGGAAAAGCTCTGCGGCAAAATCGAGCCGGGTGTGTGAAGGGAGAAGTCCCGCGTGACACGGGACTTCCACTGAATGGACTACTTGTGAGATTCTATGTAAGCCACAACCTCACCAACAGTAGTGATTTTTTCAGCGTCTTCGTCAGAGATTTCCATATCGAACTCGTCTTCCAGCTCCATCACGAGTTCCACTACATCCAGGGAGTCGGCACCCAGGTCCTCTTTGAAAGAAGCTTCCAAAGTCACCTTGGATTCCTCCACACCCAGACGATCGACGATGATTTTCTTCACACGTTCCAAAGTATCTGCCATTCTGCTTCACCCCCTCTCCCCGTATTATAGTGGATGAGCCTGCAAAACACCAGTTGAGTCAGGCTCTTGCTGCTCGAGCGTGTCGCGCGCCTCACATGTACATGCCGCCGTCCACGTGCAGGGTTTGGCCGGTCATGTAGTTGGCCGCGTCCGAGGCGAGGAACAGAACCACCCCGGCGATGTCATCCGCCTGGCCGAGACGGCCCAACGGAATCTGGCCCAGCATGGACGCCTTGACGTCCTCGGGCAGGGTCGCGGTCATGTCCGTGTCGATAAAACCGGGAGCGACCGCGTTTACGGTAATACCGCGGGACGCCAGTTCGCGCGCGGCCGTCTTCGTCAATCCGATCACGCCGGCCTTGGCTGCCACGTAGTTGGCCTGGCCGGGGTTGCCCAGCACGCCGACGACGGAGGTGATGTTGATGATCTTGCCGGAACGCTGTTTCATCATCGGACGGGTGGCCGCTTTCAGGCAGTTGAAGACGCCTTTCAGGTTGGTGGCGATCACCTCGTCCCACTCTTCCTCTTTCATCCGCATCAGCAGATTGTCGCGCGTGATGCCGGCGTTGTTGACGAGAATGTCAATGGTGCCGAAGCGCTCCAGCGCCTCTTTGAACATCTCGTTTACTTCTTCGGCGTTGGCCACGTTGGCGCGGATCATGATCGCCTCGCGCCCCAGTTCCTTCACCTTGGCCACCGTTTCCGCGGCCGCCGCCTCACTTCCGGCGTAGTTGACCACGACGTTGGCCCCCGCTTCCGCCAGCCGAAGCGCGATCGCACGGCCGATGCCGCGGGAAGCGCCGGTGACCAGCGCGGTTTTGCCTGCTAGCATAATACCCCTCCGTTCAACAGTTCATGTAACGATTCCATATCCTGAACGGAAACGATGGTCGTCCCCGCCGGCGCAATCTTTTTGATCAGGCCGGCCAGCACCTTGCCCGGGCCGATCTCCACAAAGGTGGTCACGCCCTGATCCGCCATCCACCGGACGGAATCCTCCCACAGTACCGGAGCCGCCACCTGTTTCACGAGGTTGTCGACGATCGCCCCCGCTGCCGTCTCCGGACGGGCGGACACGTTGGCCACCACCGGCACCCGGGCGTCTTTCACGTCCACGTCGGCCAGCACGGCCTTCAGCTTTTCCGCCGCGGGCTGCATCAGACTGGAGTGGAACGGGCCGCTGACATTGAGCGGCAGGACGCGTTTGGCGCCGGCCGCTTTCGCCTGCTCACCGGCCAGCCGCACGCCCTCCGCCGTACCGGAGATGACGATCTGTCCGGGGCCGTTCATATTGGCCGGCTGAACGGGATGGCCGGAGGCGGTCACCGCTTCGCAGACGTCCTGCAGGGCCTGCCGCTCCATGCCGAGGACGGCCGCCATCGCTCCCTGTCCGGCCGGCACCGCTTCCTCCATAAATTGGCCGCGGGCGCGCACCACTTTCACCGCGTCGGCAAACGCCATCGCCCCGGCGGCTACCAGCGCCGAATACTCGCCCAGGCTGTGGCCGGCCACGTAATCCGGCGTCACGTCCGCCCGTTTTTCCCGAAGCGCGGCCAGGACCGCGACACTGGTCGTCAGGATCGCCGGCTGCGTGTTGACCGTCAGCCGCAGCTCTTCTTCCGGTCCTTCGAAGCAGAGAGACGACAGCGAAAAGCCGAGCGCTTCGTCCGCACGTTCAAACACGTCGCGGGCGGCTGCGGACTGTTCCGCAAGCGACCGCCCCATCCCGACGAACTGGGACCCCTGTCCCGGGAAGACAAATGCCACTTTGCTCATGAACGATTTCCTCCTTTAAGCCGGTGTGGTGGACCACTTCAACAGGGCCGCTCCCCACGTCAGACCGCCGCCGAAGCCGACGAGGACGACGTTGTCGCCTTCTTTCAGGCGCCCCTCCTCCACCGCTTCGTCCAGCGCGACGGGGATGGAAGCGGACGACATGTTGCCGTAGCGGTCCAGGTTGATCGCCACTTTGTCCTCCGACAGGCCGAAGCGCTGGATGGCCGCGTCGATGATCCGCTTGTTGGCCTGGTGGGGAACCAGCAGGTCGATCGCTTCCTTCGGCGTCCCCGACTTCTCCAGGACCGCTTCCGTCGCCGAATTCATGACGCGGACGGCAAATTTGAACACTTCACTGCCGGTCATCGAGATGTAGTGCAGGTTTTTTTCCACCGATTCGCTGGAGGCCGGAATCCGCGAACCGCCCGCAGGCTGACACAGGAGCGGTCCGCCGGAACCGTCCGCGCCCAGCTCAAACGCCTGGAATCCGAAGCCCTCGCCCACCGGTCCGAGCAGGGCCGCACCGGCGCCGTCGCCAAACAGCACGCAGGTGTTGCGGTCCTTGTAGTTCGTGATCTTGGACAGGGTTTCCACCCCGACGACGAGCACGTAGCGGTACATTCCGTTGGCAATGAACTGGCTGCCCGTGGCGATCCCGTAGAGGAACCCGGTGCAGGCCGCCGATACGTCCAGCGCGGCCGCTCGGGAAGCGCCCAGCTTCTCCTGCAGGATGCAGGCGGTCGAAGGGAACATCATGTCGGGCGTAACGGTGGCGACGATGATCATGTCCAGCTCTTCCGGACTGATCTTGGCTTTCGCCAGCGCTTTTTTGGCCGCTTCGTACGCCAGATCGGACGACGCCTGATCCGGTGCGCTGATGCGGCGCTCGCGGATTCCGGTGCGAGTGACGATCCACTCATCTGACGTTTCTACCATTTTTTCCAGGTCAAAATTGGTCAACACCCTCTCCGGCGTGTAGGAACCTGTCGCCAAAATCCCTACGGGGCGCAATTCCTTCATTGGTTTCACTCGCTTTCTCCCGATTTGTTTTTCTGCAGTGCGTCTTGAATAAACCCGTTCACATCCTCAGCCACAAAGCGGACGGCGCTGGCAATCGCGTTTTTGATCGCGCGCTCGTCTGACGATCCGTGCGCCTTGATCACGGGCCGACGCAGTCCCAACAGCGGAGCGCCGCCGTATTCGGCGTAATCCATCCGCTGCTTGAAGCGGACCAGGCTCGGTTTCAACATGGCCGCACCTACTTTATTAATCAGGCTGGAAGTAAACTCCTGCTTGAGCACGGAAAAGATCGTGGAAGCCGTGCCTTCCATCGCCTTCAACAGCACGTTGCCGACAAAGCCGTCGCAGACCAGCACGTCGCACGCTCCCTGCATCACGTCGCGCGCCTCCACGTTGCCGACGAAGTGCAGGTCGGCCTGGGCCAGCAGCGGAAAGACGGCCTTGGTCAGTTCGTTCCCCTTGCCCTCTTCGGTCCCGACGTTCAAGAGACCGACCGTCGGGCGTTCGAAGCCGAGCACTTTTTCCGCGTACAGGCTGCCCATCACGGCGTACTGGAAGAGATGATGGGGCTTGGCGTCCATGTTGGCTCCCACGTCAAGCGTCAGCGTCGCCCTCCCCTTGATATTGGGGATAAACGCCGCCAGCGCCGGCCGCTCGATGCCTTCCATACGTCCCGCGTACAACAGGCCGGCCGTCATCAACGCTCCCGTATTGCCCGCCGAAATGGCCGCGTCCACTTTTCCTTCCCGGGCCAGTTCGACGGCCACCACGAGCGACGCCCCTTTTTTGCGCCGGACGGCCCGTACCGGTTCGTCGTCCGGTTCAATGACTTCTGACGCCGGGTGGATTTCCAATCCTGCAGGAAGCTCCCCCGGAAGTTCGCGTCGAATCGCCTGCTCGTCGCCGACCAGCACAACCTCAAGCGACGAATCCTCCCTGACTGCCTGCAAAGCGCCCAGCACCGTGCTGCGCGGCGCGTTGTCGCCTCCCATCGCATCCAATGCAATTCGCAACCGTGTCTCCTCCTTATGCTGTCATCCATTTCGCTTTGCGACATCGGACATGCCGACGACGCGGAACGTGGCGGTAAAGACCAGCTCTCCCTGCACCTTGGTCTCCACCCGCACTTTGCATTCGTCCCCGTTTCGGCTGCGCACAACGGCCTTGGCCACCAGCTTTTCCCCCAGCCGGACCGGACGGACAAAGCGGATGCGGGCAGAAGCGGTCAGCGCCACGTCGGCGTCGATGACCGCCACCGCCAGCGAGTTGGCCTGGGCGAATATGTAGTGTCCACGGGCGATTTGCGTCCGTGCAAAGACATGTTCTTCCTTGATTTCCAACACGGAGATGGCCTGTACGTCGAGCTGCAGGTCGACAATTTCCCCGATCACTTCGTCAATCCCCAGCGATTTGACCGGGTCCAGGCTCCTTTCCGCCACCGATTTGATCCGCTCCCGCAGTTCCGGGATGCCCAGCTCCAGGCGGTCCAACCGTATTGTTTGAATGCTGACCTGAAACAACTCTGCCAGATCCTCGTCAGTGGCGAAGGGATTTTCCTGAAGCGTCTGCACCAAACGGGTCTGGCGGTCTTTCTTTGGCAAGCGGGCGATGGGTAACACCCCCTCGGCGTCCGTATTCGATCGCATAAGTTGCGAGCAGTTTTTAATACCAGGTACTAATCAAGTATAAGGGAGAAGCGGCGGAATGACAAGCGAAGATCGCCGCAGTCGGCAAAAACGGGAAAGATGTCCCCCGTCAATAGATGCGCTTGATCACCTCTTCGATGCTCGGCTCCTTCATGCAGATGTCCAGCGGCTCTCCCCACTTGGCCACTTCCGCCAGCAGGCGGGGGGACGAGGTTTTTCCCTTGTCGAAATACACCGTCACTTCGCAGCCGCTCCGCTCGATCCGCTCCACGCCTTCCGGAAGCGGGATGTCGCCGGGCGGCGTGCGATACTCCACGTGAATCACGCTGGGCAGCCCGATTTGCGCCCGCAGGTCGGCGATGCTTCCGTCCATGATTGTTTTCCCGTGGTTGATGACGATGATCCGGTCGCAGAGCTGCTCGATGTCGTCCATGTCGTGCGTCGTCAGCACAATCGTTTTTCTCCGGCTCCGGTTTATTTCTCGGAGGAATCCGCGGATGCGCGTCTTGGCTACCACATCCAGCCCGATCGTCGGCTCGTCCAGAAACAGGATGGGTGGATCGTGCAGGAGCGCGGCGGCCAGGTCGGCCCGCATCCGCTGTCCCAGCGACAGCTTGCGGACGGGTGTGTCAAAAACTCGCGCAGGTCTAATAGGTCGTGAAACTACTCAACGGCCCGCCGGTAACGTCGTCCACCGCTTTCCGCTCCACCCGCTCGCGGCTGAACAGCGCGCGCAGCGAAGCCAGCGGCCCCGTTTTGGGCGCGGGGAGAAAAAACGATTTGCTGACGTTTCTCGCTTCAATCATCTCGCATCCCTCCTAGCTTCCCGTACTGTGATTGCCGCGAATGCCCCTGTTCCAGAAGCGCACCGCGACAAACACCGACGCCGCCGCGACCAGCGGCGTCAGGAGCGGATCATACCAGTCTCCGCCCTTGCCGAGAAGGTAGCGCATCGGCACGTAGTTGACAAAGGCGACCGGGATTACGGAAAAGAACAGCCCCTTCAGCCACCCCGGATAAAGACTGGCGGGATAGTTGGACGCGTTGGCCGGGGCGTAGAGGGAATACGTCTGCAGGTCCTTGGTCTGGTGCGTCCAGAAGCAGAGGGTCGCGGTCGCAAGCGAGAGGGAAAAAAGATCGCGCTGCCCGCCAGCAGCGCCACGGGCGCGTACAGCACGACGTCCCACACCGGCTTCCCCTGTGCGTGCAGCCCGGCGACGGCGACGCCAAAAACAACGAGCCCCTGTACAATCCCGCCGATGCGCCCCAGCTCCAGGTTCCGCGTCAGCAGCAGCGCGAGCGGCGAGAGGGGGCGGATCAGCAGTTGATCCAGTTCGCCCTGCAGCACATACCGTTCAAACTCGTGCAGTTCCGGCGCGAACAGCCGGTAGCACCCCGTCGAACGGCAGATACGGGCCGATCTACCCAAGCACGCCCGGCAGCAGATCGACGGGGATCATCTGTCCGCCGATGCCGAGCACAAGCGACATGAGGATGTAGTGAGCTCAGCGGATTCCGTCGTCCAGAAGGAGGTGATCCCGACCAGGTAAAAGAGGAGCACTCCCAGGTAGACGGCCAGGCACAGGGATAATGCGGTCCACAGCCAGACAGCCGGATGCGCTGGCAGCCGGAATCCGACCGCGATCCCCAGGACAAGGCCGATGGGCACGCTGCGGAAACAGGCGTTGTAGGCGATTCGCCATCGTCCGGATGTCGTACGGGTCCTTTCCCGCCAGCACCCCCGCCCAGATGGCGATGTAGACCAGCCCGAAGATTGCGCTTGCCAGATTGTTGACCAGATGCGACAGAATATACTGAAAATTGCATCGATAACTGCTGCGGAGGACGAATCTTCCCACTGGGAACGGAATGGTTTCTGTCGAAGCCCTGCGGAGATGAATCCATGGAAAAGGGAAGCGCCGTAAGAGAGCTTCCCTTGATAAATTTGTCTGCTGTCACGCTGGTTCACCCGATCACGCCAGCCAGACAAAGTTTATCCCGCCTTTAGTCCGATTCATTCCAAACCGGTTACGATCAGTTCCACTTCATGGACGCGGAGCGCCTCGGCGATCTCCTGTTCGGGGGCGCTGTCCGTCACGATCAGATCAATCCGGCCCAGGTCGGCGATCCGGTACAGCATGCTGCGCCCAAACTTGGAATGGTCGGCGAGAACGATTACCTGGTCCGCGCGCTTCATCATTTCCTTGATGAGAAACCCGTGCTCTTCCGAGGTGGAAACCAGCCCCGACACCGTTATTCCACAGGCGCAAAATGAAAAAAGCAAGGTGATTTCTCACCCTGCTTTTTCTTACTTCGCTACTTTTACACCTTTATAGTGTCCGCAGCTCGGGCAAACGCGATGCGCAAGCTTGTATTCGCCACAGTTATCGCATTTGATCATGCCTGGAATCTCTAATTTGAAGTGCGTACGACGCATTCTTTTACGGGTTTTGGAAGTTCTCCGCTGAGGTACTGCCATCTTCCTTACACCTCCTTCAACTGGCAAATGCTAAGAAGCTCTATTGGGTGGATGGTAAAGGCGCGAACGCTTCCGCCATCCTTCAAAAATGAGACGCTCGATCGACGGATCGGCTATCCCATCTTGAAAACATAAGCATTACTTGCTGTCTTTGAAGAAGTCAGCCAGTCCGGCCAAACGCGGATCGATCCGCTCGTTTTTGCACCCGCACGCCTGCTCGTTCCGATTCACTCCGCACGTGGGACACAGTCCTTTGCAGTCTTCCTCGCACAGGGGAAAGGCGGGCATGGCGAGCAGGAAATCTTCCTGCAGCAGCGGGTCCAGTTCGATCTCGTCGCCTTCCAGCGGCAGAATGTCGCTTTCTTCGTCCTCCCCCTCCGCAGAATCGGCGGGGGCGAAGGTTTCCGCAAAAGGCACGGCCGTGTGCCGGGTAAAAGGCTTCAGGCATCGCGCGCAGACAAAGTCCACGTCCGACTTCATCTCGCCTTTCACGTAATAGAGATTGCCCAGCTTGGCTGCCTCGCCGCTCGCTTCGACAGGGGTCAGCCCGCGAATCTCCTGATGGCGGCGCTTCAGCTCGTCGGCGTCCAGCGTCAGCCGAAACGGCAGCGGCTCACCTTTTCGATGGTCCAAATCGCTTACTTTGATGTTCACACCTTTTCACCTCAAGCACAACAAGGATGATTATAGCCTTTGCCCTTTGCTTTGTCAACCAATTTTCCTTGACAGCTCATCCGCATTACGAGCCTTTCGGTTTTTGCGCCTTGAGGAAAGCCAGCGCGTCGTCCACGGTTTTGACCGGGACCACCCGCATCCGGGACCCGATCCGCTTGGCCGTCGCCAGCGCTTCCTGGTAATTGGACACCGGCCCCTCGGCGTCGTCCGGCGCAAAAAAGATGTCGGCTCCCGCCTGGTCCGCGGCCACGACCTTGTGGTTGATGCCGCCGATTCGGCCAACCGAACCGTCCGGCGAGATCGTACCGGTCCCGGCGATCTTGTATCCCCGCGTCAGGTCGATCTCCTTGTTCAACTGGTCGTAAATCTCCAGCGTCATCATCAGCCCCGCCGAGGGACCGCCGATGCCTTGGGCAGTGATGCTGACCCGCTTCGGGACGATGATCTCTTGTTTGTTGTCGGGACGGATGCCGAGGCCGGGCGTTTTGGAATCAGGCAGCGGTGCCAGGGCCAGCTTCCGCTTTTCCTCCCTGCCGTCGCGGATCAGCGTCACTTCCACCTGGTCGCCCGCCTTTTTGGTCGACAGGTAGTGGAGCAGATCCTTGGCTTCGCGCGTCGGTCGGCCGTCCACCGCCACGATCACGTCGCCGATCTGCAGCACGTTTTTCGCCGGCATGCCCTCGATCGTGCCCATCACCCAAACGCCCTGGTTCTCGATCTTCACATCGTATCCGGCCAGGCGGAACGCGACGGCTTCCGCGATCTTCTGGGAGTTGTCCATCACGGCCAGCTCCCGTTTCGTAAAGTCTTCGTTGCTCTCGCCGCTGCCGACTACCAGTTCCTTTTTCATCAGCTCCGCGTCGGGAGACAGATGGGCGTAGAGATACCAGGCGAGATTGGCCTCTCCCATCCTGACCGTCGTCAACATGAACGCCCCTGTTTCGTCCTTCTTCCCGCCCTCGACGTCAATCATCGGGGCCAGTTCAATGGCGGAACCGGGCCGCGTCACATAGTACGGAGTCGGCACGAAAAACACCATCCCCAACAGGACGACTGCCAGCACAAACAGCCAGGGAATGGAATGTGCCCCCCGGCCCGTCCGGTTGCGCGTAATCAGCCTCTCCTCACTCATTGCTTTGCCTCCCAGTCGGCGATCAATTCCTTGATCCGTTCCACAGAGTCCAGTCCGGCGCGTTCGCCGAGGGCGATAATCTCCTCCACGCCGGTGTACGCGATACTGCTATAGTGTCCAACATCGGGACGGATTACGAGATCGGCAGCCAAAATCTGATGCCGCAAAATCTCCCGCTCCATGACGTCGATCGTCTGGGCGATCACGTCAAAAATCGTGGTGACCTTCATCGGCGTGTCAAACTGGGCGACATCGACGGCGATGACGAGATCGGCCCCCATGTCGCGAATGACCGTGATCGGCACCCGATCGATGACCCCGCCGTCCACCAGCAGGCGGTCTCCCACCCGTTCGGGCACAAAAATGCCCGGGATGGAAATGCTGGCCCGAACAGCCTGATCCACCGGCCCCTCCCGAAAGACGACTCGTTCCCCCGTCTCGATGTCGGTGGCGACGACAGCCAGCTCTTTGGGCAGTTCTTCGATGCGTTTGCCATGGGTCAGCAGGCGGATCAACTGCTTGATTTTTTCGCCCGCGACGAACCCCAGACTGGGAACGGTCAGATCCAGCCAATGTTTTCGCTTCAGGTTCAGCGCCAGTTTTTCCATCATGTGAGGCTCGATGCCGTTGGCGTACACGGCGGCGATCAAGCTGCCCATGCTGCTTCCGGCCAGCATGTCAACTTCGATGCCGTTTGCCTCCAGTGCCTTCAGCACACCGATGTGGGCAAAGCCTCGGGCTCCTCCCGAGCCGAGCGCCAGTCCCACTTTCGGTTTGCGCGTTGTTCCCATGCGCCACTCCCCCTCTCACAAACGTATGCAGGGTACCGCCGATCCTTTCGGACAAAGCAGACGGGCGGAGCATAGTTTTTGGTTCGGTCACGTAGACATGTACTATCTCGGCCGGTCGCCGGTCTTGCCACGCCGCCCATGAGCACTGCGGCACCGCCATCGCCGGCTGCAGGGCCCGCCGGGGTTTCCCATTGCTCATTCGCTGGTATAGGAGGTAGCTATGTCGCTCCGCTCTCCATTTCTTACGCTGCTGTTCGCCTTGTCGGCGATTGCCCTCGTCGTCATTTTGGTGTCGCACCCGCAGACGTCGTTTGAGGCGGCGCTCCGCGGCTTGAAAATCTGGTGGGAGGTGGTGTTTCCTTCCACCCTGCCCTTTATCGTTCTCTCCGAGATTCTGATGGGCGTCGGTGTCGTCCACTTCGCCGGCGTCCTCCTGGAACCGCTGATGCGTCCGCTCTTCAACGTACCGGGGACAGGCGGCTTCGTCCTGACGATGGGCTTTGCCTCCGGCTATCCCGTGGCGGCCAAGCTGACGACCCGCTTGCGGGAACAGGGCAGCGTGACCCAGGCGGAAGGAGAACGGCTCGTGTCGTTTACCACGACAGGGGACCCGCTGTTCGTCATCGGCGCGGTCGCCATCGGCTTTTTTCACAGCGAGCAGATCGGGGTCGTCCTCGCGTTCAGCCATTATGTCTCAGCCGTCCTGATCGGGCTCATGTACCGCTTTTACGCACCGTACGCTCCCTTGAGCAAGCCGCTGGAAAAAAACAGGCTTCCCCTGCCGCTCCGCGCGCTGCAGGCGATGCATCGGGCGCGTCTGCGCGACCGCCGACCGTTTGGCCGGCTGATGGGGGAAGCGGTCCAGTCTGCCCTGCACACCCTGTTGATGATCGGCGGCTTCATTATCGTCTTTTCCGTCCTGATTCAGCTTTTCGCCACCATCAACCTGACCCGGTTTCTCAGCAGCCTGCTGGCGGTGCTGCTCGGTCCTCTCGGTCTGCCGCCCGCCCTCTCCAACGGGATCATCGCCGGTCTCTTCGAGGTCACGCTTGGCGCACAGGCCGCGAGTGAAGTCCCCGCATCCGTCCCGATGATCTGGCAGGCGGCCATCGCCAGCGCGGTCCTCTCCTGGGGCGGCTTGAGCGTGCATGCCCAGGTGGCCAGCATCCTCGGCCAGACGGATCTCAGGGTGGCGCCGTACCTGCTCGCCCGCGCGATTCACGCAGCCCTTTCGGCGGCGCTCACCTTTTTGGCGTGGGAACCGCTCACCGCATCTTCCTGGTTCAGGGGAAGCAGCGTCCCGGTCTTTCTGCCGTCCACGTCCGGGATTCCGGTCATGGACTGGTGGGATACCCTGCTTCACTCCGGACTGATCGCTGTCGTGATTCTCGCCGCATTGGCCCTGCTCAGCCTGCTCGTGCGCCTCGCCAGCAGGCATCAACCGCATTGATCGCTCAGGATTGTGCGGCAAACTTGGCGCGCAGCGCACGCTCCACGACGGGCGGCACCAGGTCGCTCACGTCGGCGCCGTACCGGGCCAGTTCCTTGACGATGCTGGAACTGAGAAAGGAATAGCGATGGCTCGTCATCATGAACAGCGTCTCGACATGATCATCCAGCTTCTTGTTGATGGAAGCCATCTGCATCTCGTACTCAAAATCGCTGACGGCCCGCAGTCCGCGAATCACCGCCCGCGCCTGACGCTGGCGGACGTAGTCGATCAAAAGGCCGTTGAAGGATTCCACTTCCACGTTGGCCAGGCCGGCCGTCGCCTCGCGCAGCAGTTCGATGCGTTCTTCCACACTGAACAGGGACTGTTTCTTGGCGTTGATCAACACCGCGACGATCACCTTGTCAAAGATTTTGGCCCCGCGGGAGATGATGTCGAGGTGTCCGTTCGTCACGGGATCAAAACTGCCTGGGCATACTGCGATGGTCATGAGATGGATGCCTCTCCTTCCGACGCCGTTTGCTCGGCGTGATGGTGTTCTTCCAGCTCGTGGGCATAGAGCGTGACCGTCGTCTCCCCGTAGGTGGCGACGCGCTCCACTACACAGCGGCCAATCGTTTCCGGCAGGCGGATGGCGCTGTCGTGTTCCGCCACGATCCACGCCCCGTCCGCAAGCAGTCCCAATTCCTGCATGACACGGAGGTCTTCGGCAATGTTTTGCTGGGCGTACGGCGGGTCGAGAAAGACCAGGTCAAACGCGACGCCGCGTTTCCCCAGTGCCTTCAGCGCCCGGGAAGCATCCGTGCGGTACAGCTCGGAACGGTCTTCCAGCCGGCAGGCGGCGATGTTTTGCTTGACGACCGCATGCGCTTTTGCGTCCCGTTCCACGAAAACGGCCCGTTCCGCTCCCCTGCTGAGCGCTTCGATCCCCAGCCCGCCGGTTCCGGCATAGAGATCTAGGGCCCAGCCGCCGGAAAAGTACGGGCCGATCATATTGAAAATGGATTCCTTCACCTTGTCGGTCGTGGGCCGCGTGCCTTTGCCGGGGACGGCCAACAGCCTGCGCCCCTTGTGTTCACCTGCGATGACTCGCATAATGCCTCACCTTTGTATGTATGGAGAATGAGAATGATTTCATACTAACACAACCGGTCTGCCGCGTAAAATTGTGCCGTGGAAAAAAATTGCGCCGTCCATGTATAAGAGCTGGAAGGTCTGGCAAAGAATATGGATAGCGACGCAACGGTGTCGCTGACAACCGCGGAGAAGACTTACGTTTCCCCATAAGCTCTTCCTCCGGTTTCTCCTCTCCCATAATTGAAAGGCGGTTTACTTTGGCGCGCTGCGTGTCTGATAGGAACATGCCGTGCCCAATCTCCCTTGGGGAGAAGTTAAACCGCTGCCTCATCGCCAATGGCGGTGGGGTATTTTTTTGTGTTCCGGGCGGCACACTATTCGAAAAAGGAGGCGGACCCCATGGCAGAAAAACGGCCGTCGAAGCAAAAACAGGAAGCCTCTGCCGCCCAGTCCCTCGCCGACCGCACCGGCGTCGGCACGGAAGCGGCGCGCCGCATGCAGTCGGAAGCCGACCAGTCTGATGTGACCAAACACGGGCAGTAAATGACGGAAAGCCAGCCGTGATGAGAAACGGCTGGCGTTGTATCGGAATCGGCTGGATGATGAAGCAGCGCAACCGGGGATGTGCCTTGCGCCGGGCGTTGTCAGGACTGTTCCCACGCGTAAACGTGCACCTGTTTCTCCCTGATGACAATCTCTTTTTCCCGGATCATTCCGATCTTTTGGGCAACTCGTACGGATGCGGCGTTTCCCGGTTGAATCAGGCAGATCAATCTCCTCAGCCCTTTCGCCGCTGCCGCGTACTCGCGAAACGCTCTCGCCGCTTCGGACGCGTAGCCGTTTCCCCAGTATTCCTTCGCCATCCAGTAACCGATCTCCGTCTCCGGCTTCCCGTCCACCGTCTGCGGCACCAGTCCCGCATGGCCGATGGGCCGCATATCCTGTTTCCGTACCGCCACCATCAGCCCCAGTCCGGAAGCGTAGGACCGCTGCACCCAATCGTAAAAGCGGGCAACCTCTTCATCCGTTCTCGGCCTGCCGTGCCCGATGAAGCGGACCACGTCCGGGTCTTTCAGCAGACGATCAAGAAAAGGAAGATCGTCCGGGCAATACGGGCGAAAAAACAATCGGTCGGTTTCCAGCATGCGAAATAACACTCCTCCTGTTATGGCCGGGCGTGCACCTCCCCTGCTCACCGCGATGTGCAGGTGGGCGCTGTTACTGGTTGGCCACCGCTTTTTTGAGCAGGCGAATATCCGTGTCGTGCTCTTTCACCAATTCCTGCAAATCGCGAATGACGCCCTCCGACTCCGTGTTACGAGCGACCTGCGCTTTGATCAGCACCACCTGGTCCTTGATCTCGCGCACGTCGCTTTCGATGATGTCCAAGCGGTGCTCAAACCGGTCCATTCGCTGCTCAAACCGGTCCATTCGCTGCTCAAGCCCGCCGATCCGCTGCTCAAGCCCGCCGATCCGTTCGTCCAGCCCTCTCAACTGCTGCCCCAATCCCGCGATCATGCTTTTCAGCTCGTCCATCGCTCTTCCCCCTTTTGCTTTCACTGTACAAAAAGAAAGCATGCCTTGTCGAGTAAAATGACCTGCATTTCCCTCCCGCTCGTTCCATCGGGGTGCAAATACTACTGACAGCAAACCCTGACAGGAGGTCTGACATGCACACGGTCTGGAAAGGTTCGATCAGCTTTGGCCTGGTCAATATCCCGGTGCGGATGCATACCGCGACTGAAGAGCGGGACATCCGCTTTCGCCAGCTTCACAGCGAGTGCCACACGCCGATCAAGTACGCCAAAATGTGCCCGCACTGCCAGCGGGAAGTGGACGCGTCGGAGATCGTGCGGGGATTTGAATACGAAAAGGGCAACTTCGTGATCATTCGCGACGAGGATCTGGAAGCGATTGCCCCGGAAACGCGGAAAGCGATCGAGATCCTCGATTTTGTCGATCTGAACGAAATCGACCCGGTTTACTTTGACAAAAGCTATTTTCTCTCCCCCCAGGACACCGGAGAAAAAGCGTACGCCCTGCTCCGGGCAGCGATGGAAGAAACGGGGAAAATTGCCGTTGCCCGCGTGACGATGCGCAACCGCCAAAGTCTGGCGGTGGTCCGGCTGTACGAACACTGCATCATGCTGGAAACCATCTTTTATCCCGACGAGGTTCGCCCCGTCTCACAGGTGCCATCGCTTCCCGAAGCGGACGTCCCGCTGGCTGACAACGAGTTGAAGATGGCGGCGGAGCTGATCCGCAACATGACGACGCCGTTTGATCCGGCCAAGTACAAAGACGAATACCGCAGCCAACTGCAGGCGATGATCGAGAACAAGCGGAAAGGAGAGGAAGTGGCTGTCGCTCCGGCGGCTCCACGCGCCAACGTGATCGATTTGATGCAGGCGTTGAAGGAGAGTCTCGCCGCAACCGGCGGCGCGTCTGCTCCCGCCAAGCTGGAGCCGGAGCCGACGCCGGCCGCGCCCGCCAAAAAACGGACGGCGGCGGGCAAAGAGCCCTCTCAGGAGCCGGCCGCCGGCGCCACCACGACGACCACCAAGAAACTGAGGCGCAAAAAGGCGAAGTCGTCCTGATCCGCTGCATGTCCGTATTCCCTAGTAGAAAGGATGAGCGAACGTGCTCTTCTCCCTTCAAGTGTTCATCATCCTGCTGGTGACCAAGCTGGCCGGCGAGTACAGTGTGCGCCTGGGGCAGCCGGCCGTCCTCGGCAAGCTGCTCAGCGGCATCCTGATTGGTCCGGCCGTGCTGGGGGTAATCGAGCGTACGGAAGTGCTGCATGAGCTGAGCCAGGTAGGCGTCCTGCTTCTCATGTTCCTCGCAGGATTGGAAACCAATCTGGACGATTTGCGCAAAAACCGGAACGCCTCTGTAGCCGTTGCCGTCGGCGGGATGCTGGTGCCGTTTGCAGGCAGCTATCTGGCTGCCCGTTTTTTTGGCCTGGAGCCAATCAACGCCGTCTTTCTCGGCCTGCTGCTGTCGGCCACATCGGTAAGCATCTCGGTCCAAACCATAAAGGAGCTGGGCAAGCTGCACACGCGCGAAAGCACGACCATTCTCGGCGCGGCGATTGTGGACGACATTCTGGTGGTCGCAGCCCTGGCGATCCTGATGAGTGTTCTCGGCGGCGCGGAAACGCCACTACTTCTCGTCCTCGGCAAGAAAGCGGCGTTTTTTGCCGTCATCATCCTGCTGGGCTGGAAGGTTGTCCCCTGGGTGATGAAAAAGCTGGCCCCATTGCGCGTGGAAGAGGCGGTGATCAGCGCCGGGTTGATCGTGTGCTTCTTTTTTGCCTGGCTGGCCGAATCCCTGGGTGTGGCTGGCATCATCGGCGCGTTTGCCGCCGGACTGTCCATCTCCCGGACCGAATTCAAGGAGGCGGTGGAACACAAGCTGGAACCGATCGCCTACGCGATCTTCGTGCCCGTCTTTTTCGTCAGCATCGGGCTGTCCGTATCGTTTGCAGGTATCGGCGGCCAGGTGTGGCAGATCGTGGTTCTTTCCGTCATCGCCGTCCTGACGAAACTGGTCGGCGCCGGAGCGGGCGCACGTCTTACCGGTTTTTCCCGGCCGTCCGCCTTCGCCGTCGGCAGCGGCATGGTGTCGCGCGGGGAGGTGGCCCTGATTCTGGCGGCCATCGGTCTGGAGACAAAGCTGCTGCCGGCCGGCCAGTTTACGGCGCTGTTGATTGTGGTGATTGTGACGACCATGGTGACGCCGCCGATGTTGAAGCGCGCCTTTGCCAAAGCGCTCTAACCGTGCCGCCTTTCGCAAATCACCTCGCCGCTGCAGGCGTCAACGAGGCGGACCGGCAGTCCCGACTCCTTGTGAACGGCCGCGTACTGCAGGCGGTAGAGGGACTGGCCGCCGTCTCGGCACCGCCCCCACTGCAGGCGAAATACGGTTTCCTCCCGGAGACGACGCAGGGCTTCTCGAGGCGGCAGGGCGGGAATGATCGGCGCATGAATCAACCCGTTTGGAGGCGCATCGAGCCCGGAAAAACGTTCGATCCGCCCTGTTGAGGAATGAACCGTGACGAAGAGGAACCCCGGTTCGCAGGGGATGCCGCCTCTTCGGACGCGAAACCGAAAATGTTCCCGTTCGCGGCGCTCGTCCCCTCCCTCGTCCGGGACATCCGATGCCAGTTCCAGCAGGGGCAGCAGTTCCGGCACCGCCCGCCGCAGGAAGGAAACGGCCCGCTCCAAACACTCCTCACGGGACAGGCGGAGCGTACCTGCTTCCTCTTCCCATCGCCAAAAGCTCAGCAAACGTCCCGTGTTCGCATCAAGCTGGGCCATGGCCGCACGTTCTTCCTGCCGCCTGAGGAAAAATTCTCTAATCGAGCGGTATGGGCGATCGGGCTCCTGCGAGACACGGTCGCGACGGCCCCAAACCACAGCCGTCTGGTTCTCCGCGGCGAACAACGCGGTCTGCTGAATGCGTTCGTAGTGGACAGGGTCAATCCCGATCAGTTCCTCCAGCGATTCGACGCCTTGTTCACAAGCTGAAACGGCTTCAGCCGACAGGGGGAGCCAGTTCACATTCTCTTCGTCCGCCGCCGCTTTTGCCTGCGGGCCTGTTTCCGCCGAAAAAGTCAGGTAGACCGACTCCGGTTCATACACCAGCCGCCACATTCCTCCCCCGCCGGCGAATACGCTCTCCGGAAGCAGCTTCAGCTCGAGCCTAAGCGTTACGTCGTTTTCCAGGAAACGCTCGCACACCGCCTCCCCCACCAACCGCGCGGGCGGTTCCGGCAGCGGCTGCACGCCGAAATAGGTAAAATCGGTCACCGCGCCGCTCTGGTGCACCTTGACGCGGCAGCCTGACAGCGGCAGCGGCAATCCCAGCGCCTCCTGGCAAAAGTGAACCCAGACGCCGTTTTTTTCTGTGGTCACCGTCACGTGAGAGAATGCTTCCAGCGCCTTGGGTTCGTGGCTGGAAACGAACTGTTCCGCCCGCCGCCTTAATGCATCAACCGGCAGCACCGGGCGACGATTCCACTCGTCGGGAACATCCTGCGTAAATTCAACCAGCTTTCCCTCCGAACTGAACGTGACCGCAATCCCTTCCTCGCTGTCGGGCTTGACCCAGAGAAACGTGGCCTTCCCTTCTTGGTGACGCCCCCCATCTTCGATCAGCAGCCTGTACGACGATGGGATGTCAAACAGTGAAACCGCCCGCTTCCTTAGTCCGTTCAGCGCAGTCTCCATGTCCGCTGCAGCCTGTTTCCGCACGGTGCACAACCTCCTGAACCCTTTCGTTTTGTCTCGCTGATTGCCATGTTCATCTGTTTCATCCACATTATACCAAAGACAGAAAGATGAAAAAAACCTGTCCCTTGCCCGCTAACGGGCAGTGACAGGTTTTCGTGTCGTCAGCGCTGGGACCGTTCGTCCGGCTCGATGTGGATGTGCACGGCGTTGACGTTGTGTGCGGCCCTCATCCGCGCCTCGATATCCTCGGTGATCGTGTGGCTCTCCGTCACGTTCAGTCTGGGATCCACGTGAATCACGACATCGACCAGCACGCTGCTTCCGTGGTAGCGCGCCTTGATGTCCTTGATGTCCTTGACGCCGGGGATCTGGGCGATGGTGGAGCGCAGCGCTTCCAGTTCTCCGCGGTCAAACCCGTCCGTCAACCGGTGCGCAGCCTCGCGGAAAATGGACCACGCCGTTTTCAGGATGATCCCGCCCACCACGAGCGCGGTCAGCGGGTCCAGCCAATGCAGTTGGAACTGGGCGCCGGCCACTCCCGCAAAGGTGCCGACGCTGACCAGAGCGTCGGAGCGGTTGTCTTCCGCGGCAGCCATCAAGCCCTGGCTGTGGGTCGCCCGCGCGAGCCGCCGGTTGTAGCGGTAGACGCCGAACATAACGGCAGCGGTTGCCAGGGCGGTCCAACCGGCCAGCATGTCGGGCGCTTTCATCTCCGGGTTGAACAGCGAGGAGATCGCCCGGCTGAGGACTTCGATCCCGACCGCCAGCATGATGAAAGATGCGACGAGGGCCGAAATGGTTTCCGCGCGAAAGTGGCCGTAGGGATGGTCGTGATCGGGCGGCTTTCGCGAAATGCGCAGGCCGATCAGCACGGCGACGGAAGCGACCACGTCGGTCGTGTTGTTCAGTCCGTCCGCCAGCAGCGCTTCCGAGCCTGCCGCAAGCGCCACCCCCACTTTCACCAGGGAGCAGCAGACATAGGCGATAATGCTGACCCACACTCCCCGTTCCCCCTGCTTCAGATTCGCGTACACATCCACCTGCATCACCTCAAGACTCCTTTTCACACGACCTTCATCGTACCAGACGACTCCCGAGTGGGTCTACAGAAACAGTTTTAGTCCGGGTCAGCATGATAGGGAGGAGGAAAATAAGTTGGACAGCTCCAAAACCTCTTGCCGGGAATATTATGAAAGTGGTAAGCTGGTTCCGTACAACATTACACACATGCACGGGAGCTTGGGGAACCAGGCTGAGAGGATGGCTGATCCGCCGTCGACCGTTGAACCTGAACTGGGTAATGCCAGCGGAGGAATGTTCTTGACACCGAGAAACGGGGTGCGCGTCTGTTCGCGCACGCCCTTTCTTAACTGCGTCTGGCGTCGCATGGTTCCATGCGGCGTTTTTTCGTGACGCGGCTTCTCCGCCTCCCGCAGGGTTCACGCCACGTGCAACCGTGACAAGGAGGTTTTTTTCATGTCCACTTCATCTTTCCCCTTCATCTCCGCATCGGCCGTCCCGCCGTTTCCGGGCAGCCGCAAAACGTACGTCCAGGGCTCCAGACCGGACATCCGCGTGCCGATGCGGGAGATTTCCCTGCTGCCGTCCATCACCCCCAACGGCGAAGTGCCCAACCCGCCTCTGCGCGTCTACGACACCAGCGGGGAGTATACGGCACCCGACTACATCACCGATATCCGCAAGGGGCTGCCCGCCCTGCGCAGCAGTTGGATCGCGGAGAGGGGCGACACCGAGGAATACGACGGCCGCGAGCGCAGGCCTGAGGACGACGGCTACCGGTACAACCGGGAGGGGGCGTCCGTCCCCGTCTTTCCCGCCAACGGACGCAGGCCGCTGCGCGCCCGCCAGGGACAAAACGTCACCCAACTGCACTACGCCCGCCGCGGCATCATTACGCCGGAGATGGAGTTTGTGGCGATCCGCGAGGGCGTCTCGCCTGAGTTCGTGCGTCGGGAAGTGGCCAGCGGCCGGGCGATCATCCCCGCCAACATCAACCATCCGGAGAGCGAACCGATGATCATCGGCCGCCATTTTCACGTCAAGGTGAACGCCAACATCGGCACCTCCGCCGTCACCTCCTCCATCGGCGAGGAAGTGGAAAAAATGATATGGGCCGTCCGCTGGGGGGCCGACACGATCATGGACCTGTCCACGGGCAAACACATCCACACCACCCGGGAATGGATCATCCGCAACAGCCCGGTTCCGGTCGGCACCGTCCCGATCTACCAGGCGCTGGAAAAGGTGAACGGCAAGGCGGAGGAGCTGACCTGGGAGGTGTACCGTGACACGCTGATCGAACAGGCGGAGCAGGGGGTGGACTACTTCACCATCCACGCCGGCGTGCTGCTTCGCTACATTCCGCTGACGGCCAAACGGGTGACCGGCATCGTCTCCCGCGGCGGTTCCATCATGGCCGCCTGGTGCCTGGCGCATCACCGGGAAAACTTTTTGTATACCCACTTTGAGGAGATTTGCGAGATTCTGAAGACGTACGACATCGCCGTATCGCTGGGAGACGGCCTCCGTCCCGGCTCCATCGCCGACGCCAACGACGAGGCCCAGTTTGCCGAGTTGGATACGCTGGGCGAACTGACCCGGATCGCCTGGAAGCACGATGTCCAGGTGATGATCGAAGGCCCCGGCCACGTGCCGATGCACCTGATCCGCGAGAACATGGAACGGCAGCTCACGGTGTGCCAGGAAGCCCCCTTCTATACACTGGGGCCGCTTACCACCGACATCGCCCCCGGCTACGATCACATCACCTCCGCCATCGGGGCGGCCATGATCGGCTGGTTCGGCACGGCCATGCTGTGCTACGTGACGCCCAAGGAGCACCTCGGCTTACCTAATAAGGAAGACGTCCGCAGCGGGCTGATCGCCTACAAGATCGCCGCCCATGCCGCCGACCTGGCCAAGGGACACCCGCGCGCCCAAGAGCGGGACGACGCCCTGTCCAAAGCGCGGTTCGAATTCCGCTGGAACGACCAGTTCAACCTGTCGCTTGACCCGGAGCGGGCCCGCGAGTACCACGACGAGACGCTCCCGGCGGAAGGGGCGAAAACGGCCCACTTCTGCTCGATGTGCGGACCCAAATTTTGCAGCATGAACATCACGCAGGAAATCCGCAAGTACGCGCAGGAGAACAACCTGACCGTGGAGACGGCCGTGGAACAAGGGCTGAAAGAGCAGGCGGTCGCCTTCCGGAAACGGGGGAACCGGCTCTACACGTAGGCGGCGCTTCCCGGCGCCCCACGCGCACCTGCAAGACGAGGAGGAGATCGTGTGAACCAGGCGGAACAGCTTCTCGCGGAAGCAAAACGGCTGGAGGCCGAATGGCTGAGGGTGAAGCAGCAGTTGGCGAAGCTCCAGTCCGAGTGCGAACACGACTTTGCCGACGGCCCGCTGTCGATGACCTGCCGCAAATGCCTGTACGCTGAAAGCACGTACTACTGAACCGCAGCCGAGGCGATGAGACGGATGCCGCTCATCGCCTCTTTCGCTTGTTTGCAGCTCATGTGGAATCGGCACAGACTTCCCCGGCCAATTGGGGAACAATCATGGATGAGGCCGATCCGGACGGCTCCCTTCGTTCCGTCCGGCGGCAAATCCCGTTTACGCGGATGAGGTGGAACATGAAACCGATTATCCCGATGGAGCCAGTGGGGAGCGACACCATACCCCGGGACCCGGGCTGGATTGCCCAGGTGAAATGGGACGGCGTTCGCGTCCTGACCTATCACGACGGCAGGAACGTGCGGCTGTTCAACCGAAAGGGAAACGAGCGCACCCTGCACTACCCCGAAATAACGGATCTCGGCACGTACTGCCGAGCCGACTCCGTGATCCTGGATGGCGAGGTGATCGCGCTGGGAAGCGACGGCAAGCCCTCCTTTCACGAAGTGATGCGCCGGGACGGGATTCGCCGCATGCAGAACGTGCCCCGCATGCAGCAGACCGTGCCGATCACCTACATGATTTTTGACTGTCTGTATCTGAACGGGGAATGGATCAACCAACGCTCCTTGCAGGACAGAATCAGGCTGCTGACCGAAACGATCGAACCGAACAGCCACGTTCAAGTGGTGCCGTCCCACGATAACGGCTCCGCCCTGTTTGAGGTGATCCGGCAGCACGGCATGGAAGGCATTGTCATGAAGCGGCTGGATGCCCCGTACCTTATCGGCGCGAAAAAAGAGGTGTGGCTGAAGATCAAACATTACCGGGATGTGATTGCGGCCATTGGCGGTTTCACCTTGAACGGCGGGGTTGTCAACGCGGTGCTTTTGGGCCTTTACGATGAGGACTTTCAGTTTTGGTACATCGGCCACGCGGGGACAGGCAAGCTGTCCCGTCAGGAGTGGCGGGAGCTGACCGACAGGCTGATGCCTACGGTTATCCGCGAAAGACCCTTTGTGAACAAGCCCGAGCGCCATGCCGACGCGTTCTGGGTGAATCCCACGCTCACGGCCAAAATCAAGTACGCGGAATGGACGGAAGGGCGATCGCTTCGCCAACCATCGATCCAGGCGATTGTGGACGTGCCGCCGCACGCCTGCAGGCTGGACAGGGAGATGATGAGATGACCTCCTACTGCTCTGCGGCGGCTGTTTCTTTCCCCTGCGTCTGCTTGTGTTTCAGGTGATTGATCGCCTGCATTTCCAGATAGGAGCTCACCAGCGCCACCAGATAGCAGAAAAAATACGTCGCGCCGCTGATCAGGCCGGCAAATCTGATCCGCTCCTCCAACCAGGCCCCGCCGACGATCGACACCACACACCCCATGAGCGCCAGCTTGTTGATCCAGGACCACGTCCGGAAGCGCTTGTACTCTCTCGTATGGACGGGAAGCGGGTCATGTCTGCTTCCCCGTTCGCGCAAGCGGGCTGCGGCAAACAGGAATGCCAGCAGGGGAAGCTGAATGATGAGGGTGATGGCCGGCATGCCGTAGCTGATGAAGCGCAGCACGTCATCCGTTTTGGGAAACGACAGGAGCGAGGAGACCACGACGAACAAGCCGCACGGCCCGTTGCAGGCGGCGTAATGATGCTGGCCGGCGAACGATCCGACGCCGACGAGAAAGGCGATGTAGGTGATGACCACCTTGATCGTGAAGGCGGGAAACCAGATGCTGAACAGGATCACTTCCACGCGGTCCAGGAAGTCGGTAATGTGGATCTGCTGCACCAGCGTGTGGAGGGGGAAGCTCAGGCGGCTGGTGATCAGATACCCCATCACGCCCAACTGAATCACCATCACCAGCGTCAGCGAAAATCCGGCGATGATCGCCCCGTGCTTCATGGTGGAATACAGCAGCCGGGAGTGGGAAATGGCATGCAGAAACGCGCCGAACAAAAAGATGTCGCCAAACATCCCGGACGCGACGAGATTGATGAGGCCGACCGCCGCAATCTTGCTCTCCAGTACCGGCTCCAGCCGTTCAACCGCATACTCGTTGCTCAGTGTAAAGTACAGCAAGGCGGCGATGAGAAAAAAAACGGGAAAGTACATTTCATTGACGCGGGCAGCCACTTCCGTGCTTGTTCTGCCGTAGTACATCAGCACCAGAACGAACACCAGGAGAATGATTTCCAGCGGCGTCCGGGGCAGCAGCGTCAAATGCAGGTAGAAGCTGACCCCCTTGATGTCCGCCACGATCAACAGCCAGAGGTAGAACAGCACGATGACGTTGACGATGCCGCCGATCCACCTGCCCCCTACCAGAAAGATGATTTCAAACAGGTTTTTTCCGGGGTAGGCCCGCGTCAGCCTCGCGAAGACCAGGGCCACCAGCATGGCGTAAAACGTCGGAATGATGTAGGCAAACCACGCGTCATTCTTGGCAATTTTGGCCAGCGTTTGCGGCTGGCTGATCAACGCCCCCGTGATCAGGACGCTGCCGATCAGCCAGGCAATCTGCCGGTGATTGATCACCTGTTTATGGATCATGACAGGTCCTCCTTACCGGATCTTTTCCAGCCACTGCTGGAGGCCAACGGAAAAGACGTCGGCCAGGTAATTGGTCGGCATGATCACGTTGAGTTGAAACTGCAGCGCAGCGAACAACCCGATCGTGATCAGGTAAAAGAAGCCCACCACCCGCCTCTGCTTGACCGGCATGTTTTTTCGCTTCATGAAAAACTGGATCAGGGACGCAAGCAGCATTAGGCCGTACAAAACCAGGAACACCCTATTCATCGTGATCTTCCTTTGTGATGTTCTCCGTTGTCTGGCCGATGTTGGTGATTTCGGCTTTGGTCTGGACGTGGAACTCCACCTGCGCAAGGCGCTCGTTCCAATCATCCCGCAACTGGCTTCGCCACTCCCGGGGATACTTGCGGGCCAACACCAGGCCCAGCCCGATTGTATCCGTCCGCTGCCGTCTCATCTGGGCCAGCGTCTTTTTTACCGTTTCGGTGATGTGCATGGACAGTTTTCGTTCCAGGGCAGTCAGGTTGGCCGCCCTGCCCAGATCCGCGTTGGTCAAGTTTTCAATGACGGTCGCCGAGGCGTACACATTGATCAAAAACTGGATCCGGCCCTGCTTGATCACAGGCTTGATTTCCGCCTTCCCCTTGTCGAACTGGACGTTGACGTTCTCCCTGTCTGTCAGGGCAACCTTGGTGGCGAAGGGCGTAAACTGACGGCGAAACCACCGCAGCCCCCCTGCCGCTTCCTCGTTGAACACCCCCACCATTTTGTCGCCGCGGAATTGTGCCACCCCGAGGATTTGAATCTCCTTGGACTTGCCTTTGGGATGGGAATGGACGGACATCACGTACGGCAGGTAGGCGTCCACGCCAGGTGTGCTCAGCATCTGTGCCATGTCTTTGACGGTGACGGGAATTGTTTCCTTTTTGATCAGTTCCCTCATCGCCTCACCCGAGAACCGTTCAAAACTGGGCTGTGCCTGCAGCATGGTAATGCCCTTCCCCTTGGCCAGCACCAGGTACGCGGTCAGACGGTTCTCCGGGAAACGGGCCACAATATCCAGCACCTTGCTCAGTCCGTCCCGGGCCAACTCTTCCCCGATGACAATCACGCGATGGTGGGCGTAGAACAACTGCCGGCTCATCCTGGCCTGAAGCACGCTGTTTGCTTCCCGCAGCGTCTTGCCCGTGGCCGAGTCGACGTAATAGGTCTTATCCCCGCTGGTGCCTCCGCCGCCCCCGGTCGGTCCGCCCAGGTTGCTCACCAGCGGAACCTGAACGGACAAGCGGTACTCGCCATTGGCCTCCTTGTCGATGGAAAAGGCAATCACGATGGCGAGGTCGTTCACTTCCACCCGGTCCCAGCAGCCGGCCATCAGCAGTCCGCAGAGCGCGGCAACGCATCCCTTCATCCATCGTCTCATTCCTTCATCCCTCTCCTCGCGTGCGGCCTCCGTCACCTGTCCCCGATCCGCCTTGGCGAACGGTGCCGGAGCTGCCTGCGTCGCGCTGCTGTTGGCTGGTATGGCCGGCCCGCAGCCGACGGGCGTCCTGCACGCCGAGAAAGCTGGGCCGTTTGTTCATGTAGGACCAGGGAGCACGAATCAGCACGTCCTTCAGGTCGCCCACCGACATCGGCGCGATCGGCGACAGGTAGGGGACGCCAAGCGAACGCAGGTTGGCCAAGTGTCCCATGATCAGCAAAATGCCGACGAGAATCCCGTAGATGCCCAGAATCGAGGCGGCGATCATCAGCGGAAAACGCAGCATCCGGAGCGCGATGGAGGCGTTGAAATGGGGGACGGTAAACGAAGCGATCCCCGTAATGGACACGACGATCACCATCGGCGCCGACACAATCCCAGCCTCCACGGCCGCCTGCCCCACGACAAGAGCCCCCAGGATGCTGACCGCCTGACCGACCGTTTTGGGCAGGCGGACCCCGGCCTCCCGCAGCGCCTCAAAGGAGATTTCCATGATCAGCGCCTCCACGATCGCCGGAAACGGGATGGATTCCCGCGCCGCCGCGATGCTGAGCAGCAGGGTGGTGGGCAGCATCTGCTGATGAAACGTGGTGATGGCCACATAAGCGGCGGGCGTGAGCAGCGAAATGAGCAGAAACAGATAGCGCAGCCAGCGGATCAGGGTAGCCATCTGGAACCGTTCGTAGTAGTCTTCGTTCGCCTGCAGCATGATCCAGAACGTGGTGGGCACGATCAGCACCATGGGCGTTCCGTCGACCAAAATGGCGACCCGCCCTTCCAGCAGCGCTCCCGCCACCGTATCCGGCCGCTCGGTATACTGGACCTGGGGAAACGGAGAGTACATGTTGTCCTGAATCAATTCCTCGATGTACCCCGACTCCAAAATCCCGTCGATTTCGATCACACTGATGCGCCGTGTCACTTCTTCCACCAATTGCGGGTCGGCAATCCCCTCCAGGTACGCGAGCGCCACGTTGGTATTGGTTTCCCTGCCAATCACCAACGATTTCATTTTCAACCGGGGGGTCTTGAGTCTGCGCCGAAGCAGGGAGGTGTTGGTCCGAATGTTTTCGATGAAGCCCTCCCGCGGGCCGCGCACCACCGCTTCCCCCTCCGGCTCGTCGACAGAGCGCTTTTCCGGGCCGCGCATGCCCAAGGTGAGCGCCTGCGTGTTTCCGTCCACCATAATGCCGGTGTCGCCCGACAGCACGGCCTGCAAAAACTCTTTGTAATCCTTCGCCTTGGAGATTTGCGAGACCGGCAGAAGAGCCTCTTCGATCACTTCGACGTCGTCATCGCCGCTCTCCAGGATCATCAACGCCTCCAGCGCCTGGTTGACCGCTCTCGTATCGATCAGGCCGTCGACGAATACGGCCACGGCCGGGACGCCGTTTTTCATCTTGAACTCGCGGATGACAAAGTCGGAGCAGTCGGAAAACAGCCGTTTCAAAAAGAGCACATTCTCCTGCAGGGCGGCGAAGACAGGAACCCCCTCCAGATCGGTCAAACTGCAGGTATTGATCGTTTTGAGCCATTCTTCCTTGTTGGGTGTTCCGTTGTGAGCCATCGCATTCACCAACCGTTGGCAAGCTATCCGTATTATGGGTGCCGGACCGGCAAAATATGCAGACGGCGCCGCCGCATAACTGTCCCGCGCCGGGGCATAGTAGTGGCAAAACTTCGGATGCCATCCCGAACATTTCTCCGGAAAGAGGGTGTCAAAGCCATGCCGACCGCCGCGGCCGATCTCGTTTTGACCGTCGAAGGCAGGGAACTGACCGTCACCAACCCGCAAAAACCGCTTTGGCCGGAAGCAAACGTCACCAAATGGGACTATATCCGCTACCTGTTGGAGGTGGCGCCTCCCCTGCTGCGCTACGCCCAAAACCGCCTGTTGACCGTGATCCGCTATCCGCACGGCATTCACGACAAGCATTTTTACCAGAAAAACCTGCCCGAGTACGCGCCGGACTGGATTGCCACGAGCCGCTGGGAAAACACGCGGTATCCGCTGTGCAACGACACCGCCACGCTTGTCTGGATGGCCAATCAGGCTGCGCTGGAGTGGCACGTGTCGTTTCATCTCGCCCACGATGAAACGCCGACCGAGCTGGTGTTCGACCTGGATCCTTCCACGCCCGAGTTCGCCCCCGCAGCCGAGACGGCGCTGCTGTTAAAGGAAGTGCTGGACGGGTTGAATCTGCCCTCATTCGTCAAGACATCGGGGGCCAGCGGTCTGCAGGTCTACATCCCGATCGAGCGGCGCTACACATTTGACGAAACCCGTCAGGTCGGTCAATTCGTCGCCACTTATCTGGCGGAGAAACACCCGAGCCTGGTCACGATCGAACGCCTGGTAAAAAACCGGGGAACCAAGCTGTACGTCGACTATCTGCAGCACTGGCGGGGCAAAACGCTGCCCGCTCCCTACTCCACGCGCGCCCGCCCGCAGGCGACCGTCTCCACTCCGATCACGTGGGACGAGGTGCCCCGCATTCATCCGACCGACTTTACCGTCCATACCGTGCCCCCGCGGCTCAGGGCACGGGGAGATCTGTTCGCGCCGGTCCACGATCCGGATCTGCGGGCATCCCTGGACCCGATTCTCTCCTTTCTCGCCAAGCGGAGGTAATGGAAGGGGAACCCCCGGCGGACCTCGCCCCTCCTCCCGCTTTGCGTTTTCTTTCGCCTTCCCTCAATTGGAACTGGCTGTGCCGTTTGTGCTATACTGGGCATCAGATGGTTGAAGGCAAGGAGGAATTCATCATGATTGATCCGATTGCGTTGTCGCTCGGCCCCATCAAGATCCACTGGTACGGTGTGATTATGGGGCTGGCGTTTTTCCTGGGCACCTATTTGGCCCGCTACAACGCCAAACGGGCCGGGATCGATCCCGACCACGTGCTGAACATGGTCGTCCTGATCATCCCGGCCGCGATCATCTGTGCCCGCTTCTACTACGTCATTTTTGAGTGGGAGCAGTACAAAGACAACCTGTTTGACGTGATTGCCGTGTGGAAGGGCGGACTGGCTATCCACGGCGGGTTGATCGGCGGTTTTCTCGCCGGTGCCTGGTACGTCCGCAAGCACAATCTTCCGTTTCTCAAGCTGGGGGACGTGCTGATTCCCAGCGTCATTCTGGGACAGGCGATCGGCCGCTGGGGCAACTTTATCAACCAGGAAGCGCACGGAGGGCCGGCCACGGAGGAGTTCATGTCGCACTTTCCCGCGTTTATCCGCGAACAGATGTACATCGGCGGCCAGTACTACCACCCCACGTTCTTGTACGAATCGCTGTGGAACCTCGTGGTCTTTGCCATCCTGATGGTCATGCTGTACCGGTTGAAACGCTTTGACGGGCAGGTGCTGTTCAGCTACATGATCCTCTACTCGCTCGGCCGCTTCTTTATTGAGGGCATGCGAACCGACAGCCTGATGCTCGGCCATACGCTGCGCGTCGCCCAGCTTGTCAGCCTCAGCCTGATCGCCGTCGGGGTCGTGCTGCTGCTGGTGTATGCCCGCAAAAGCAGGCAGCAGTCCGATCACTCCCAACATTCGTCGGAATGACGAACACATACGCCCAAAAAACCGATCCGTGTAGTATGCACCCCTTAAACGTAGACGTTGGAACCCCCAGGGTTGACCGATCAATACGTTAGGGGGTGCATTCTTTTCTTACAGTCAACGGCCAATCGTTCCCACCAGCTCTTGTCCCTGAGACGCCCGGAAAGCAGTTGAAATACATAAGGACGTGTCTGGACTGATCGGAACAGATACGGTTGAAACAAAATAAGCCGACCCCGGTCGCGTACCGGGGCCATCTAGCAAATTACGGTCATTCCTTGACGGTAAACTCAATGGAGCCCAGTCCGTCCCATTTGGCAGAAACGACATCGCCGACAGCAAGTGGCTGCGCTCCGGTAATGCCGCCGGTCAAGATCAGTTGGCCGGCTTGCAGCTTGCGCCCTCTGCGAGACAGCATGTTGGCCAACATGGCGACGGAATGGGCCGGATGTCCCAGCACTGCCGCCCCTGCGCCCAAATCTTTCAATTCCCCGTTGATGGAGAGGGTAACTCCGACCAGATCCAGTTCCAGCTCATCCGGTCTGCGCAGCCTCGATCCGATGAACACACGGGAAGCGGACGTGTTGTCCGCGATCACGTCGGGGAGGGTGAACTGAAAATTCAGGTAGCGGCTGTCGATAATCTCCAGGGCGGGAACGACGTATTCCGTGGCGGCCAACACGTGAGCGCCCGTCACTCCCGGTCCTTCGATATCCCTGCCGAGGATGAACGCGATTTCCGCTTCCACTTTCGGATGAATCAGTTCACGGAAAGACAGGACGCCGCTGTCAACGGACATGTAATCAAACACATGGCCGTAGATCGGCTCGTTTACGTTCATCTGCTTCATTTTGGCCCGGCTGGTAAAGCCCATTTTCAGCGCGATCACCCGATGGCCCTGCTCGCGCTTGATGGCAACCAGCTCATCCTGGATCCGGTACGCATCCTCTACCGACAAGTCTGGATATTCAGCCGTAAGTTTCACCTCTTCCTGCCGGTTGAACTCCGCATCGACCAGCTTTTGCGCCAATGATCTGTAGGAATGTTCCGCAAGCAAGCTGTCCACCTCCTTATCGCAGTCCCGCTGCACTGCGCTGCTTCAAGATTTCCGCAGCGACATCAATGATCATGTCTTCCTGACCGCCTACCGCTTTTCGCTTCCCGAGCTCAATCAGGATATCGCGAGAATCAATTCCGAACTTCTTCGCGGCACGCTCCGCATGTAGCCGGAAGCTGGAATACACGCCTGCGTATCCGAGGACCAGGCTGTCCCGGGTAATCTCCTGCGGAACCTGAAGGATGGGCGCAACGATCTCTTCCGCCAGATCCATCATTTTGTAAAGATCAATGCCGGTTTCGATGCCCATCCGTTCCAGCACGGCGACCAGCACTTCCGTTTGCGTATTGCCCGCGCCGGCCCCCAAACAGCGGACACTGCCGTCGATGCGCGTTGCCCCTTCCTGAATCGCCGCCAGCGTGTTGGCCATCGCCAGGGACAAATTATTGTGCGCGTGGAACCCTATCTCAACGCCGATGCTTTGCTTTAATGCCCTGATTCGTTCGGCCACTTCATGAGGCAGCAGGGCGCCGGCCGAATCAACCACATACACCGCATCGGCTCCGTAGCTCTCCATCAGTTTCGCCTGCTCGACCAGTTTTTCCGGAGGTGCCATGTGAGACATCATCAAAAAACCGACGGTGAAGAGGCCAAGTTCTTTGGAGCGGGCAATGTGTTGAGCGGAAATATCGGCTTCGGTAACGTGCGTCGCGATCCGCGCCATGCCGACACCCAGCTTCACAGCGGCATTCAAATCCTTGATTGTGCCGATTCCCGGCAGGAGGAGCACACCTACCGTCGCCTGTTTGCAGACGGCAACTGCCGCCTCGATCAGTTCCATCTCATTCGTTCGGGACAGCCCGTACTGCAAGGAAGAACCGGCCAGACCGTCTCCATGGGAAACTTCGATGAAGGGAACATTCGCCTCGTCCAAAGCGCGGGCCACGCTCACCACCTGTTCCACGGTAAATTGATGGTTGATCGCATGGCTGCCGTCGCGAAGCGCCACTTCCGTGATGAGAATATCCCGTTTACCACTCATCTGTTTCGTCTCCTTTCCAGTTTCAGACGGATGCTGCGTTCACGTGGTGCGCGGCAAATTCCTCCGCCACTTTCACCGCCGTCGCTGTCATGATGTCCAAATTGCCGGAGTAGGTGGGCAGGTAATCGCCGGCCCCTTCCACTTCCAAAAAGACGGTGACTTTGTTGCCGTCGAAAATGGGCTCGGTACGGAGACGGTATCCGGGTACGTACGATTGAATATAGCCTGCGGTTTGCTCAATGGATGCAGCAATCGCCTGTTCATCCAGCGTTTCTTCGTCAACCAGCGCATACACCGTGTTCCTCATCAAAATCGGCGGCTCTGCGGGGTTCAGGATGATAATCGCCTTGCCTTTCTTCGCGCCGCCAATGGCTTCGATGCCGTGGGCGGTGGTTTCCGTAAATTCGTCGATGTTGGCGCGGGTGCCCGGACCGGCGCTTTTGCTGGAAATGGTGGCGACAATCTCAGCGTAGTTGACCGGGCTCACGCGGTTAATCGCGTGAACGATCGGAATCGTCGCCTGGCCTCCGCACGTAATCAGATTGATGTTTTTTTCGTGCAGGTGGGAACCGAGATTTACGGCCGGAACGACATATGGGCCGACTGCGGCCGGAGTCAGGTCGATGGCAAGCTTGCCCGCTTCCCGGAGGGCCTTGGCATGACGAATATGCGCTTTCGCAGACGTGGCGTCAAACACGATGTCGGCAAGTTCCGGACTGTTTTCCAAAAACTGCTTCAGTCCACCGTCGAACACTTCATAACCGCGCTGCTTCGCCATGCGCAGTCCCTCCGAGTCGGGATCGATGCCGATCATCGCGGTAAGCTCCAACTGGCTTGACCGGCCCAGCTTTATCATCAAATCGGTGCCGATGTTTCCGGAGCCGAGAATGGCAACCTTTACGTTAGACATGAAATCTCACTCCCACTTCCCCGAGATGGGCGATTCGCGCGCTAAAACAGTCTCCGGGGGCCGCATTGACCGCCGCAGACAGGGCACCAGACAGAATCACTTCCCCGGCTTTTAGCGTAATCCCGAACTCAAACAGCTTGTTGGCCAGCCATGCCACGCAGTTGGCAGGGTTGCCCAGCGCCGCTGCTCCCACACCGGTATTGACCAACTCGCCGTTTTTGTAAAGGGCCATACCAGCCAGCGCGAGGTCGATTTGATCCGGCTTCACGGGGCGTCCGCCCAGCACGTACAAACCGGAGGAGGCATTGTCTGCGATCGTATCCTGCAGCTTGATCTTCCAATCCGCGATCCGGCTGTCCACAATTTCCAGAGCAGGGAGGAGATAATCGGTCGCCTGCAGCACGTCTGACGCGGTGACGCGCGGCCCCTGCAAGTCGCGTTTTAATACGAAGGCAATTTCCCCTTCCACCTTGGGCTGGATCACGCGCTGAAACGGAATCTCCCCTCCGTTTTCCACGGCCATGCCCGCTAGCAAATGACCGTAATCAGGCTGGTCGACCCCGAGCAATGTCTGCATGGCTAACGAGGTCAACCCGATTTTCTTCCCGACAACGACGTCGCCGGCCTTCACTTTTCGCTCAATCGTGTGCAGCTGCACGCGGTACGCTTCTTCTGTCGTGATATGCGGGTCCAGGGCGGTTAACGGCTCTACCCCGCGGCCGCTTCGTTCCGCCTCCGCCAAATGGTCGGCAAATTTCGTGATTTTTGCCAAGTCCAACGACGCTACCTCCCTGTGTGAGATTTCATAGTTTCATGGTAACGGTCTTTGCTTCCGTATAGAATTCAAAGCTGTGCCGCCCACCTTCACGGCCGATGCCGCTCGCTTTTGCCCCGCCGAACGGCGTGCGAAGGTCGCGCACATACCAGCAGTTGATCCACAACAGGCCGGACTGCACCTGAGCTGCCACCCGGTGGGCACGTCTCAGGTCGTTCGTCCAGACCACGCCGGCCAATCCGTAGATCGAGTCATTGGCGATGCGAATCGCTTCTTCCTCCGTTTTGAACGGAATGACGACTACGACCGGGCCGAAAATTTCCTCCTGGGCCACCCGCATTTTATTGTCTACGTCATAAAAGACGGTCGGCTCGTAGAAGTTTCCGTCACCCAGGCTGGTGATTCGCTTGCCGCCGTAAGCAAGCTTGGCGCCTTCGGCCAGACCGATCTGCACGTAGTCATCGACCGTTTTCAGGTGGCTGCGCGATACGAGCGCCCCCATATCCGTCTCCGGATCCAGCGGATCGCCCACCTTGATTTGCTGCACCGCCTTCACGAATTTGTCGAGGAACCGGTCGTAAATGCTTTCCTGCACCAGCAGCCGCGACCCGGCCAGGCAGATTTCTCCCTGGTTGCGGAAAATCGCTTCGATGGACCCCTTCACCGCTTCATCGAGATCGGCGTCTTCAAACACGATGTTTGCCGACTTTCCGCCCAGTTCGAGAGAGACCGGGATCAGCCGGGAAGCGGCGTTTTTCATGACCGTCTTGCCCGTCGTCGTCTCGCCGACAAACGAAATCCGACGTACGTAGGGATGCGTGGTCATCGCCGTGCCGACGGTTCCTCCCGGGCCGGTCACGATGTTCAAAACGCCCGGGGGCAGGCCTGACTCATTGGCAATTTCACCCAGCATCACGGCGCTCAGGGGAGTATAAGAGGCCGGCTTCACCACCACGGTATTGCCGGCTGCCAGGGCCGCGGAAGCTTTCCAGGTCATCTGCATGAACGGCAGATTCCACGGAATAATCAGGCTGGTCACCCCTGCGGGAGCGTATTTCGTGTACGACATGAAATTGCGCATCTCGTAGTTTTCATGAATCAGGTATTTGGCCATCTCGGCAAAAAAGCGCAAGTTCCAGGCAGCTCTGGGAATGTCAAAGCCGTGGCTCTCCTTGATCGGCTTGCCGACATCGAGCGTTTCCACCCAGGCCAATTCGTCCACCCGTTCCATGACGAGGTCGGACATTTTGCAGAGAATCTTCGCCCGTTCTTCGACAGGCATACCGCTCCAGACGCCGCTTTCAAAGGTGCGCTGCGCCACTTCAATCGCCTTGTTCACATCTTCCTCGCCGGCATTGGCCACCGAGGCCAGCTTTACATTGGTCGCCGGGTTGATCGTGTCGAACGTCTCGCCGGATATGGCGTCGATGTATTCGCCGTTGATGAACAGCTTGGCGTCTTTTATCTTTCTTTCTCTTTCCTGTGCAGTCTGGCTCATCTGCATCCTCCCTACTCCTCAATTTCCACGATCATCTCAACTTCGACCGCGTTGTTGTGCGGAAGCTGCGCCATGCCTACCGCAGAACGTGCGTGTTTGCCTTTCTCACCGAAAATCTGCACCAGTAAATCGGAGGCGCCGTTCATCACCTTGGGTTGATCCGTAAAATCAGGAGCGCTGTTGACAAAGCCCAGGAGTTTGACAAACCGTTTCACTTTGCTCAATTCGCCGATCTCCCGTTTGACGACCGCCAGGAGATTCAGCATGCACTGTCTTGCCGCCAGATAGCCTACTTCCACCGTAACGTCTTCTCCCAGTTTGCCGCGGTACTCATCCGTCCCTTGACCGGCAAGAAACAGGAGATTGCCGGTGCGAACGCAGCCCACGTAATTTCCCGCAGCCTGCCGCGGTGCAGGCAGCGTCAAGCCCAGTTCCTGCAATCGCTGTTCGGGTGTCGCAGCATGTATCGTCATCGTTACCTCACCTCCACCTGGCTCATGTTCAGGAAGCGAAGCGCGTTTTCCCCTAGCATCGCCCGCTTCTGTTCTTCCGTGACCGTCAGCATCTGGTCAATGACCTCGCCCGGGGGAATTTCCCGAAGCAGGAACGGGTAATCGGAGCCCATCAGGATCCGCTCGTGGCCAAAGCGGTCAATCATGTACTGGATGTTCGCCGGATCATAGACCAACGAATCAAAATAGAAATTCTTGGCGTAATGGCTGGGCGGCTGTTCCAGCAGCCGGAGATGGGGCCATACCTTCCAGCCCTGGTCCAGCCGGGGAAGAATGTAAGGGAATGATCCCCCGCCGTGGGCCAAACAAATCCGCAGGCGGGGGAATTTCTCGATCACGCCCCCAAGGATCAAGCTTGCTGCAGCGAGGGCCGTTTCGCTCGGCATCCCCACGGTGTACATGAGATTGTGGCGAGGCATCCGCTCTCTGCCCAACGTCTCCCACGGGTGGACAAACAGCGGCACGTCCCACTTCTCGCACATCTCGAAAAATTCCAGGAAAGCAGGGTCATCCAGATTGTTTCCGTTCACATTGGTGCCGATTTCAATCCCTTTCAGGCCCAGTTCGTGAACGCAGCGATCCATTTCGCGGATGGCGACGGCCGTGTTCTGCAGAGGAACCGTTCCAAGACCCACAAACCGGTCGGGATGCTGTTTCACGGTTTCCGCAATGAAATCGTTTTGGATGCGGGCCATCACTTCCGCTTCTTCAGCGGGCGCCCAATAGGAGAACGTGACGGGAATCGGAGACAGCACCTGGATGTCCACCTTTTCCCGGTCCATATCCTGGATCCGCTTCGCAGAGTCCCACACCTGGTCGGTTACTTCGCGGAACACCTTTCCCCCGACCAGGATATGGGCGCCGCATGCGCACGTCCGGTGCAGGACAGGCCAGCGTTCCCCCTTGAATGTTTCGGCGAAGTTCGGCAGGTCTTCCGGGATGATATGGGTATGAAAATCTACTCGCATTTCCATTCGCTCGCTTCCGGCGGCATGACGTACCCGCAGTTTTTGCAAGTCCGCAGCTCCAGGCTGCCGTTGAATCCTTCGATCGCTTGTTTTACCTGCGTTTCGATATTGGTCAGCTGGACGGTAACGCGGTGCATTTCATGGTCGCATTGATCGCAGAACCAGACAAAGTCCTCCAGCTCTCCCTGAGCCCTGCTGCGCTCAATGACAATGCCGATGGTATCGGCCACCCTGTGCGGCGAGTGCGGAACATTGGCCGGGAGCAGGAACATTTCACCTTCCCGCACGGTGATCACTTCGCGTTTGCCTTCCTGATTGATAATTTCGACGTAACAATCCCCCTTCAACTGATAGAAAATTTCTTCGGAGGGATCGACGTGGAAGTCGCGCCGTTTGTTCGGTCCGCCCAGCACCATCACCATCAGCTCCGCGTCTTTCCAGATCACTTTGTTGTTGACCGGAGGTTTCAGCTGGTCCTTGTTTTCCTCGATAAATTTCCACAAATTGATCGGTGCGAACATGCTCGTCGTACTCATGTCAATCGCTCCTTTTCCGCTTGGATTTCTTTCACCGTCTTTCCGCCAATCGCCCAATGGTTCAACGGAATCTCGTAAAGGATGATCCTGATCCGTTCGGGTGCGACCTGCAGGGTTTCGGAGACCGTTTGCGTTACATCGGCAATCAAACGCTCCTTCACCTCTTGATCTCGTCCCTCCAGCAGCTTGATCTCAAGAATAGGCATGAATGTCACCGGCTTTTAACGCTTTTTGCATATGGACCACTTCTTCGGCCAGATTCTTGATCCGCTGCAGTACGTCTTCGTCCACCAGTTCATTCTGCCGGTTGAAGTGGTCGGTATTGGCGTACACATAGCCGGGTGCGACGTACGCCCGGAAGTATCCGGCGATGGGCTTCAACTGATTTTCAATCACCAGAAAATGCTGATACGTGCCCCCGTTGGCGACAAACCCCATCACTTTATGGCGAAGTGCCTCTGGATTCACCAGGTCGAACAGGTTCTTCAGCACGCCGGTGATCGATCCTTGGAAAATCGGCGTGCCGATGATGTAGAAATCTGCCGAAGAGACGATGTCGATCATCGTTTTCGTATCACCGGTATAGGTCGACGGATCGCGTCCGTCACAGAACTGGACATCGTACTGCTTCATATCCAGCAGTTCCACTTCCAACTCCGGATCCAATTTCTTCGCTTCCTCCAGAACCTTTTCCACGAGTATGCGCGTTTTTGCCCCCACGATCGTTCCTGATATGCCTAACAACTTCATCCCGTTTTCCTCCTTTGCCTGATAGCGGCAGTCCGTTTATCACGCCTTGGCAACCAGCTCATTGAGATCAAGCACGCTCAGCGCTTCATCAACCATGTCAAACGTGCGCTCCCGTTTGTAATTGTTGTAAAAGATCGCCCGCTTGCGGATCGGATCTCCGGTATAGTACCGCTCGTATTGCAGGAGCCGCTGGCCGAATGCTTCTCCGCACAAATCCCAAGCCAACTTGAACAAACGGACGCGTTCCTTGCCGGAGATTCCCGATCGACCGGCGTAATACTTCTCCATATCTTCCACCAGTTCCGGATTGGCAAAATCAGCCCCTGTCGGAGACATCAGCAGTCCGCCTGCTCCGATGATTTGCAGCACTTCCACGGCGCGCGGGTACATCTTCGGCAGCAGTCCGCGTATCGTTTCCAGCGGCACCCAACCCGGCATGATTTCGCCCGACGGCAATACGTCGCACTCCTGTTCGGCGATCCGCAGCAGCGCCCTGATCGATTCCACCGACTGAATCAGCTCGCCCAAGTCGTTCTGGACATTCAGGTAGACATCCACCCCGATGGAGTCGGCCAAGCGGACCGCTACTTCCGTGGCAAACTGCAGTTTGATCAGCCCGCGTACACCGGTCTGATGAGCCGGCTGCTGCGCGATTCCCGTTTTCGGATACAGCAGGTTGGCCGCTTCCACGTTGTTGTACAGAAATACCCGGTCCCACGGCACCAATACATCGTGGAAGACCAGCACCGCATCCATTTCTTCAAAGCGGGACGCCAACGGATGGTCAAACAGCGAGCGGGTTCCGTCCTGCATCGGTTCGCGGCAGAGAATCCGCAGTCCCGGGGTGTCAATGGGAACGGCAAAGGCAAGCGCGTAGCGTTCATCACCGGGTTTGAATCCAGGGAACGAGTAGATGATCACTTCATCCGTGATCGGTGCCAGGGTGGCGAGCATTTTCGCGCCTCTGACGATCAGTCCTTGCGGCGTCTCCCTGACCGCGCCCAGATGGGTAAAGAGATCCTCCTGTTCATGTGATGACTTGCTGCGGTCGTTTTGCGGATTGATAATGGCGTGGGTTAAAAACAAATCGTTGTCACGAATGTAGCGATAGTACGCGCGGACATTTTCCGCCCACTGCGGGTTGTATGTTTCCAAAAAGGACGCGTTGCTGAACAGCGATGTAAGCACAACATTGAGGAAATCCGGGGTTCTGCCCATCAATCCGAAAGTCGCTTTGGCATACGCTTCATACAACGCCCGGCGCGCCTGCAAATCCTCGTGGGTTTTCGGGACCAGAAACGCATTATTCACACGTTCCCCGGTTTCTGTACAGATGTGCGTAATCTTGTCCTGGTACTCCGGATCGTGCTGCATATCGTACAGCTTTGCGATTTCACGTATTGGCTGCTGGAACACAACCTCGTCGCATACATGGGTCACTTTCCGTCCGGACAGCCAAATCTCCGGCTGCCGGGATTTCAATCCGTTGATGTACTGGGCACCTGTTCGGATTCCCATGGTAATTCCTCCCTACTTTCTTGGTTAGGATGAGTTCCTGTCTTGTGATTGCATTATAATATTGAACAATTTTGAAAATTGTAGTGCGGTTAACGTTTTCAGCCGATTTTTGAAGTGCCGTCAGAAAAAAGGCTGCCGATCGTATCGACAGCCTCCCACGCGTTGGTTAGATGTTCCCGTCGCGGTGCTTCGGGATAAACAACACCATGACCGAAGCGATGATTCCCGCGATGGCAAAGGTATAGAAGTTCCAGGCGGGCCCCATGTTCCAGGACATGAACAATCCGATCAGCACCGGGCCGGAAATCGCCCCGATCCGACCGAACCCGATCGCCCAGCCCAGCGCGGTCGCCCGGTTATCCGCGGAGAAGTACTTGGAAATGTAGGCGTTCATGATCAACGTGGTACCGATCGTCCCGAAACCGGCGAGGCCGACCAGGGCGTACACCACCGGCATCGACGATTTTACACTCAAGAGGGCCATCGAGACCCCGGCGAGGAGGTAGGAGATGCTGATGATCTTCTGCGATCCCCACCGGTCTGCCGCCCTGCCCGCCAACAGCGCGCCTACCGCTGCCGACAGGTTCAGCATGAACAGGAAACCCAGACTGGATCCGAGCGGATACCCCGCCTCCTTCATCATTTTCGGCAGCCATGTGCTCAACCCGTAAATCATCAGCAGGCCCATGAAAAAGGCGATCCAGAAGCAGACGGTCGCACGGATGTTTTGTTTGGCGAACAGCGCGGCGACCGAGGCGAATTGACCCTGTCCCTCGTTCGCTTGATCCGGCTTGTATGCTCCGATGGTATCAAGCGGAATGTTGTACCGGCTGGCAACTTGCTCCGCCTCTTCGCGTCTGTTCTTCGCCAGCAGGAAGCTGATCGATTCGGGCAAATACTTGAAAATGAACGGCACGAGGAGAATCGGGACGGCGCCGAGCCAGAACAAGAACCGCCAGCCGAAATCCTGCAGGAAATACATCGACAGCAGCGCACCGAGCAAACCGCCGACCGGGTACCCTGTGTACATCACGGCGTACATCAACGACCGCCGTTCCACCGGCGAATACTCGATGGTGAGGGCGGACGCCGTGGGAATCACGCCGCCCAGCGCGATACCTCCAAGAAAACGAAACAAACCGAACATGTCAGGCGAGGGTGCCATCGCGGCAAACCCCATCATGATGGAAAACAACGATACGCAAAAAGCCAATGTCTTTTTGCGCCCGATCATGTCCGTGACAGTTCCGACACAGATGGCTCCCACCAACATGCCGACCAGCGCATAGCTTCCAATGGCGCCCGCTTTCGCCGGAGACAGCGACCAATCCTTGTACTCCATCAACGAAGGCAGCACAGCGCCGTAGATGCCGAGATCATACCCGTCTGCCAGCATGCTGAACCAACAGATGACAACAACGAGCAGCGTGATGGCTGGCATTGTCCTGGCTGCCGGTTTCGACGACGGATCGAGAACGGGCGCATCCATTTGCAGATTCCCTTTCATCATATCCTCCCCCTGATAATTGTTTAAATATTTAATAAATGCCGTGAACTGATTGTACTAAAAGGGAGGACCTCCCTGTGTAAATTGCTTAACGTTCCAATCCCTTTTTTCGAACCCTTCCGTCACGCCGGTTGTAAACCAGTTAACATTTTTTCAGACTTTTTTTCGCGACGAGAATGTTTACGTTGTACATATGCTCTTCGCCCATTTATAATTGTGCTGGTGGTTTCTAAAAATTTTGATTTATGAAACATGGGAGCTTGAAGGGTATGAGCCTGCTGGAAAGTGTCGTACACGTATCTTCCATCATGCACAGGATGGTTTTGTGCTTTGAAGATGATTTTACGCTCGGGATCACGGATACGGAGAAATTTTTAACCTACCTGCCCGGAAAGACCTTGCAATTCGGATTATCGCCGCATGATCCAATCAAGGAAGGCAGTCTGGCCAATACGATTATCAAGCAGGGAAGACCGATGACGAAGCTGATGGATTCCTCGGTGTACGGAATCGCCTACATTGCCGGCGGACTGCCGATTGAGGAAGACGGCAGGATTTCCGGTGCGCTCGTCTTCGGAGTCAGTCTGGATCGCCAAAATAAGCTGGCACAGATTGCCGAACACCTGTCGGCCATTGTGGAAGAGGTTTCTGCCCAGTCCGTGGTGATGCAGTCAAGCGCTGAGACGTTGTCGTCACACAGCGAGAAGCTTCATCAGGTCATGACCGGAATGCTGCAGCAAGTAGAAACAACCTTTTCCGTATTGAAATCAATCTCAGACATCGCCAAGCAGTCGGGCATACTCGGGTTGAACGCCTCGATTGAAGCCGCCCGTGCAGGGGAGCAGGGCAGAGGCTTTGCGATCGTTGCGGGAGAAATGCGTCGTTTGGCTTCGACGTCCGGCGATTTGGCAAAGGAAATCTCCAAGAGCCTTTCTTCGCTGCAGGAGGAGATCACCTCTCTTTCACAAATGGTGCTTGCATCAAAAAATCTCGCAAAGGCACAGACAGAAGGGATTATGGAACTGGCTTCCGCCATTCAAGACGTTACCAAGGAGGCATGCCTGCTGCAGCAGATGTCGCAGATCCAAGCCGGCAGCTAACCACAGCCGTTGATCGTTTACAACCATATTGAAAGGAGTGTTCGATATGGTATCCCCGTTTGAAACCGACCTGAAGTGGGAGACGTTTCTGAAGTACGGGAAGAGGCAATTCGTGAAAGGAAAATCCGTCATTTACTACCAGGGAAGTCTGGGAGACGGGTTTTATTACCTTCACAAGGGCTTGGTGAAAATCGTCACCTCCACGGTAAAAGGAAACGACCGGTTGTTGAACATCGTGGTGCCCGGCCAACTGCTCGGGATTCAAACCATGGACCGGCAAACGCACTTTACCACCGCGATCGCCGTTAAGGACTCGGTGGTCTATCATTTTTCCTGCGAACAGTTTGCGAAACTGATGAAGGAGCAGCCGGAATTACTGCCCCTGTTTGCTCAAACCGTCAATCAAAAAATGCGGATTCTTCTTTATGCGATTAATATGAAAGCGCTTTCTTCTGAAGAGCAGATCGCCGCGCTGCTCCTCAACATCTGCGATGAGTTTAAAAACTATGAAGTCCCCCTCACCCAACAGGACCTGGCGCACTGCACCGGATTAACCCGAATCACCGTATACAAAATCCTGAAACAGTGGAAAGAAGACGGACTGATCGACATCGAGCAGCGCAAATTTGTGATCAAGCGTCCGGATGTGTTGCGGAAGTTGAATCTGTCTGCACCGACAGCGAAAACGGTTTAGTCTGGAGCGCTCATTCCCTGTCCAATGTTGCGCAGAGAATGATGTTGGGAAGGAAAGGTGATCTATGGTAAACCTTCGCTACAAGTGGACTCCGTTCTTACCATATGGACAAAAACTGGAACTGAAAAAGAATACGTTCGTGTATCGCCAGGGAGAAAACGGCAGAGGCTTTTATTACCTGGAGCAGGGCGGGGTGAAAATCAGCCTGCTATCCGATAACGGCCACGAGCGTGTCATTGACTACGTCCCGATCGGGACCCTGCTAGGGGAACACGGGGCTCACAGAGGAACCTATTTGACAACCGCGGTTACCACTTCACCTTCGATTCTCTATCATTTCTCCGATGAAGCCTTGTCAAGAGTGTGCAAGGATCATCCCCATGCGGCGATGATCTTCACCAACTCCCATATCTATAAAGTACGACTCCTCGCCGAAATCATTTCCTATCTGGACAGCCCGGTCGAACAGCAAATGGCTCACTTTTTGTTGAAATTGATTCAAATTCATGAGAATGAAAACATCCCCATCGACCAGACGTCGTTCGCCCGGTACATCGGCACGTCCCGGATCACGGTCAACAAGATCATCCAGAAATGGCGCCAGCAAGGCTTTATCCAATTCTCCAACGGCGTGATTCAGGTGATTCAGATCGAGCGGATTCGAGAGATACTGACCCAAATGGAAAGTGAGCAGTTTGAGCAAAGTACGTCCTTGTAACCCCCTCCGCAGTGGGAGGGGGTCTCCCTTTTTTGAAGAATCGAGACTGCTCAACGGGGTCTTGACCGGTGGGCCGGGTGGTTTTTACTGGTCTGAATTGTCGCAAAGGTGGGCATAACTGAAAGAAAACGACGAAAGGAGAAGGATCGCATGGATGACGACATGTTGGAGGCGTATCTGGACCGGAGCGTGCGCGTTCACTTCGCCCCGGGCATGATCGGTCCCGGCCTGTCTTCCTTCGAGGAAGGAAAGCTGCACGACTACAGCGCGGCGGGGCTGCTGCTGGAGGCCGCGGACGGTTCACTCGCCTACATCCCGTTCACTTCGGTCCGGATGGTGCAGATCAAACCGCGACCCGGCTTTTGGGAGCGCTTGACCGGCACCTCCTGATCCATTTTCCCTGCAAACAACAAAGCTCCTCTCCCCCGTCAGGAGAGAGGAGCAGGAGCCTTGATTCCGTTACAAAAAAACGTCGAAGACCACGTAACAGGCGGCCGCGAGCAGTCCCGTCGCCGGCAGCGTAATGACCCACGTCACCAGGATTCGGCCGGCCAATCCCCACTTCACTGCGGAGAATTTTTGCGACGCTCCCACACCCAGAATGGACGAGGTGATCACGTGCGTCGTGCTGACGGGCAGTTTCAGCATGGTAAAAATGGTAATAATCAGGGCAGACGACAAGTCGGCGGAGAACCCGCTGATCGGTTTGATCTTCATGATCTTGCCACCCATCGTTTTAATGATCCGCCAGCCGCCAAACGATGTTCCAAGCGCCATTGCGATCGCCGCCGAGATTTTCACCCAGATCGGGATCGTGATTTCTCCCGTCTCCGAGGTCATAAAGCCGCCGGAGATCAGCGCGAAGGTGATAATCCCCATTGTCTTCTGAGCGTCGTTGGCCCCGTGGCTGAACGACTGCCAGGACGCCGACAGCACCTGCAACAAGCGAAAGCCTCTGTTCGTACGGTGATACGGCATGTTGGCCACCAGTGCGGAGACCAGTTTGATAATGACAAACCCGACCACAAACGCAACGATCGGTGAGAAAATCAGCGCCTGGACAATGCTGATAAAGCCTGCCATGTTAATTGCGCCGAAACCGGCTGCACCGACAACCGCGCCGGCCACCCCGCCGATCAGGGCGTGTGACGACGAACTGGGAATCCCGAACCACCAGGTGATCAGGTTCCACAGGATGGCGGACGTAAGCGCGGCCAGGACGATGACCAGACCGTTCTCCAGCTTGAACGGGTCGGCGATGCTGCCCCCGATCGTTTTGGCCACCCCGGTGTAGGTGAGGGCACCGATCAGGTTCAGAACCGACGCGATCAGAATCGCCGTGCGCGGACTCAGCGCCCGGGTGGACACGGACGTGGCGATCGCGTTGGCCGTGTCGTGAAAGCCGTTGATAAAGTCAAAACTGAGCGCCATGATGACGACAAGGATGAGTATGATCATGTCAGGTGAAAGACTAAGCATTCTTCAGCACAATCCCTTCTACCAGGTTGGAAACATCCTCGGCGAAGTCCGCACAGTCTTCCAGCTTGTCGTAAATCTCCTTCAGCTTGATGGCCTCGATCGGATTGGCGTCGGGTGCGTTGAGCAGGTCGGATACCATTTTCCGGTAGTTGGAGTCAGACTCATGCTCCAATTCCTTGATCTCGGCAGCGTATTGGGCCACCACCTGGTGATCCAGTTTGCGCAGGGTACGGATCAGCTCGATCAGTTTGGCCGAGCATTTCACCAGAATGTTGGCCTGAGCCAGAACGCGAGGATCGGGCTGGTGCACTTGATAGAGGTACATCCGATCCGCTACTCCGTCGATATAGTCAATCATTTCGTCCATCGTATGCGCGAGCTGGTGAATGTCCTCCCGCTCCAGCGGGGTAATGAACGTGGAGTTCAGCTCGTTCATGATACGACGAACGATTTCATCCCCTTCTTTTTCAACCGCCTTGATCGCTTTCACTTTGGCTTCCACATCCTGATAGTTGCCAATCATTTCGTAAAACAGATGGGTGCCTTTGTGAACATTGGCGATTTGCTGTTCAAACAGGTCAAAGAAGATGTCCTTGTTGGATTTCCACATATGTTCCGTCGTCACTCCTTTGGAAAAATAGCGCCTCACCGATTATAACCGAACAGCTTTCTAAAGGTAAATTTAAAAACAAGGAGAAACGCGTGTTTTTTTCATTAAGATATTGTAAAGGTTTTGTAAAGGCGCATGACAAGCGAAAAACACCCGCCCTTTTCCGGATGCGAGTGTTCGTACTGCCACCTGCTTCCTGGATTACTGTTCCGCCACCAGTATGCAGTCTTTCTTCTTTTTCGCTTCGTACATCAGGGTGTCCGCTTTCGCCGCCAGTTCCGTCGCCGTGGACGCGTGCGCGGGAAACGAAGCAATTCCGATGCTGACCGTCACGCCCCCCAGGTCTTCCCGCACATTGCGCTGGATTCTCTCCCCGACGGTCACGCCGTGCTGCGTGTCCGCATGAGGCAGCAGGATGACGAACTCCTCGCCTCCCCATCGGCCGACTGAATCCTGCGCGCGGATGCTGCGCTTCAGGATGTCGGCAAAGCGGCACAGCAGATGGTCTCCCGCCAGGTGACCATGGCTGTCGTTGAAGATCTTGAAATTGTCAAGGTCGATAAACAGCAGGGTAACCGGATAGTCGTGGCGGCGGGCCCGCTCCACCTCCCTTTCCAGCAGTTCAAAGAAGCGGCGGTTGACAAGCGCACCTGTCAGCGAGTCCAGATAGGCCGCCTCTCTCAGTCTGTCGGCGTACAGCCCCATCCGGTAGCCCACCGCTGCCTGCAGCACTGCGGCCGCTGCCGCCAGTACGGCCGTTTGCTGATTGGCGGGCAGCCCGTAGACGGCCGTCCACAGCAAGGTGAACAGGCAGGAAATCCCCAACCCTATCCAACGTGAGTCCAACGATATCCCCCTCCGACTTATTTCACACACAAAACGAGTTGAATATGATTCAAAAGACCTATTAAAACAGAAGTTAGATAGGACTTTTATCGTATTCATAGGAATATTTTACCTGCCTGTTCCAGCGAGTTCAAGGAAAAAAATTGCTAGCGCAGTGTCACGCGATAGCGTTTGAACTGGCTAGCGTATCCTTCGATCAGTTCGATATCCCTCTCATAGACGCCGTACAGCCGTTTGAGCGCGGCGCGGATCTCGGCATGCGTCCTGCCGTCGGAAATCGACCCTTGGACTTCCATGATCCGCATGCCCTTGTGCGTTTTGCAGGATCACATCGTACGGCGGCTCTTCTCCGCAGCGCTCCGTCACCACTTTATACAAGCCGTTTTCCACTGTCTCGGCGATCATCAGCCACCCCTTTTTCACCAGTCCGGGCAAAATGCGCGAGACTGTCGTCTTGTCGCGCAATGTACGTTCGCCCAGCTCCGAAGGCGTCATGCCGTCATGCTGCGCCAGCACCACCAGCAGCTGCCATTGCTCCGGCGTGAGCCGAAACGGCTGCAGGGCTTTCGCCGTCTCTTCCCGGACGAGCTGCCCGATCCTGTACAGGTTGTGTCCCAAACTGTCTCGAAACACGTCCGTCATGCTACCTCCCCTTCCCGTGTCGTTTTCTACATCTAACCACATCTTTGCATCGATCTCCAGCGGGCCGGGATAAAAAACTGTCTATTCCGATAGGTGGCAACCATCTTTCTTTTCACGCAAAAATCTCGTATACTTACAAAATATTCTTTTACCGGAAGAGAGGAATTTGCCAAATGGTTTGGCTTCAATCCGTCATCGCTCGTTATGACACGACCATCTGGATCCGCGTGATCGGGACGATCCTGACCACGTTTGCCGGATTCATGCTCCGTCCCTTCCTGGCCTTCTATCTGTATGAAAGGATGGACGGCAATCTGCTGGTGGCGGCCATGGTCACCAGCCTGCAGCCGCTGACCAGCATGATCGCCGGACTCTATTCCGGGGGAATGGCTGACCGCTACGGGCGAAAGCCGATGATGGTGGCTGCCCTGGCGATTGAAGCGATCTCCATGGCCGGCTACATCTGGGCGGAGTCCCTCTATGCCTTCGCCGCCTTGACCATTCTGAACGGGATCGGCTCCTCCCTGTTCTGGCCGGCAGCCAGCGCGCAGGTAACGGACGTGGTGCCGGAGGAGAAGCGCAGCGAGGTGTTTGCCCTGCTGCATACCGCCCTCAACCTGGGCGCGGCGGCGGGACCGCTGATCGGGGTTACCCTGTACAAAATCAACCCGGCGATCGTCTTCGGCATCTGTTCGGCCGCCCTCTTCACCTACGGGCTGCTGATCGTCTGGAAAGTGCCGGAGACGCTCCCCCGGGAGCTGCGGGAGCGCGGCGGCCAAGCGCAAGCAGACAAGCCGAAAGCACCCAAGCTGCGGCTGCGCGAGCACACCACGCTGCTGTGGATGACGCTGGCCGCCGTTCCGGTCTCGCTCCTGTACTCCCAGGTGGAGATCATCCTGCCGCAGCACCTGCGGACGCGCTTTGACGATTTCCTGACCGTGTTTGCCACCTTGATCACGATCAACGGCCTGCTCGTCGTATGCTGCCAGATCGTGATTGCCAAGTTTGCCGAACGATTTCCGGCCCACCGCGTCATCCTGCTGGCCTACCTGCTCCTCGCTTGTGTCGGCATCGGCTACGGCTGGGCCCCCACCTTTTTCCTGCTCGTGGTGGCGGAGGCCATCTTTACGCTGGGCGAGATGCTGTACGGCCCGCAGATCCAAAAGGCGATTTCCGTCATGGCGCCGGAAGCGTACCGCGGCCGTTACTTTTCCATCTTCGGGGCCAACTGGGGCATCACCGGCACGATCGGCCCATCGCTTGGCGCCGTGTCGTTCCGCAGTATCGGCGGCGCCTACTGGTTTTCCCTGCTCGCCGTACTCCTGCTCGTCGCCGGCCTGTTCCAGTACCGGCTGGTGAAGCGGGCCATGAGCCAGCCGCAGCCGGCTCCTTTGGACGGTGCCAAGCCTCCGATTGCCGCCTCATAAAGAGCGCCTGCCGCCCGCCCGACGCCGCCTGCCGCGTTCCGGGCGGGTTCAGCTTTGCGCGGCGTAGCGCAGCAGCCGTTTGTCCCGCGTCGGCAGGAAGCGGACCGGCTCCCGGTCAAACACGTACACCCGCTTCTCCCCGCTGTCCACGAATACGACCAACGATCCCCCACAGTCCGTGTACGCTTCCTCCACGGTCACAAACGAGAAGCAGGAATATTCGGAACAAACCTGCCGCTCTCCTTCGGCGGAGGTGAGTTTTCGCTCCGCACCCGGCAGATGCCGCACTGTCGCATCCCCATCCCCCGGATACTCCAGGCCGTTATTGCCCGGCGTTGAAAAAATCAGCAGGTGAACCGGTTCGGAGCTGTCGTTGCGGTAGCCGTGAATCACCTGCTGCCAGCCGAAGACCACTTCCCCCGGAGAAACCGAAATGGTCTCGCTGTTGCTGACCCAGTAGGTGAGCACGCCGGACAGCACCAGCGCACAGTCCTCTCCGGACGGATGCGTGTGCGGCCCGATCTCTCCCCCGGGGGCCAGAACCCCCTCGATCAGTCTGGTTTTTCCTCCCGCGCTTTGAAAGACAGTGCGCAATCCGTAACCGCCTGACTCGACCGCTCTCAGCTCAACCGTTTGCATCCTCGTTCCCCTCACCTTTCCATACTTTTTTATTTTATAACTTTACTATCCGAATTCCAGTGTACCACGAATCGGACATCCACGGCTAGGGAAAACTGGAACTACTTACCTGACGGAAGGGAGGGATTGCGATGCCCCGCATCGAAGCCGCGGCGACAGCCGTTCCCGAACACGAAATCACTCAGGACGGCTCCATGGCGGTCGCCCGCGCGTTTTTCCAACAGGCCTTCCCCGACATCGACCGCCTGCTCACCGTCTTTGCCAACAGCCAGATCCGCAAGCGCCACTTCTGCATGCCGCTCGACTGGTTTCAAGAAGAACACGGGTTTGCCGAAAAAAACCGGCTGTACGTGGAGCATGCCGTCTCCCTTGGCGCCGAAGCCGCCTGGCGCTGTCTGGACAAGGCGGGAACGGCGGCGGCGGAGATCGACTGCCTGATCTTCGTCTCCAGTACGGGCATCGCCACCCCCAGCGTCGACGCCCGACTGATCAACCGTCTGGGGCTTCGACCGGACATCACCCGCGTGCCGCTGTGGGGACTGGGATGCGTCGGCGGGGCGATGGGCCTTTCGCGGGCATGCGAATACGCCCGGGCCTACCCCGCAAGCCGCGTCCTGGTGGTGGCGGTGGAGCTGTGCGGATTGACGTTTATCCGGCAGGATCTGTCCAAAAGCAATCTGATCGCCACCTGCCTGTTTGCCGACGGGGCCGCCGCCGTGCTGGTGGAAGGAGACGAGGTGAAGCGGCCGTCTACTCCGCCCCGCCTCCGCTTCATGGGCGCACGCACGACGACGTGGCCGGACACGCTGGACATCATGGGCTGGGAGCTGACCGAACCGGGCTTGAAAGTGATCTTTTCCCGCGACATTCCCAGCCTGGTCCGGCAGTCGATGCGGGACAACGTCGACGGGTTTCTCGGACCGCTTGGCGTATCCGTCCCAGACGTGCAGCGTTTTATCTTCCATCCCGGCGGGGCGAAGGTGCTGGCTGCCTACCGGCAGGCGTTGGGGATTCCCGCCGAAGCCACGCGGTTGGCCGAGGACGTCCTGCGCGACTTTGGCAACATGTCGTCGCCCACCGTTTTGTTCGTGCTGGAAAAGTGCATGGAAGAGGGCTGGAAGCCGGGAGAAAAGGGACTGCTGGCCGCCCTCGGACCCGGGTTCAGCTCGGAGTTGATCCTGTTGGAAGCGAGGTGAGCAAGCGTGGGCTTTTTTTTGGCCGTCTATGCCGCCGTCGTCGCCCAGCGCTTGCTGGAACTGGCCCTGGCGCGGCGCAACGCCCGCCACATCCGTTCCGCGGGCGGCCGGGAAGTGGGGGCCGGCCACTACAAGTACATAGTCGCCCTGCATGTGCTGTTTCTCGTCAGCCTGCTCGCGGAGGGACTCCTCCATGAAGGCAGGACCGCCCCGTGGTGGGCGTGGACCTTTTCCGTATTCGCGCTGGCTCAGGGACTTCGGTACTGGTGCATCGTCAGCCTGGGGAAACGCTGGAACACGCGCATCTACATCCTTCCCGGCGCCGAGCCCGTGCGGCGCGGCCCGTACCGCTTCCTGCGGCATCCCAACTACCTGGTGGTGGCGACCGAACTGTTCGTCCTGCCGCTCACCTTTTCCGCCGTCGCCACCGCTGTCATCTTTTCCCTGGCCAACTTCTGGCTGCTGTGGCGCGTCCGGATTCCGGCGGAGGAGCGGGCCGTCTACGACCGGCCGTGAGCGTACGCTGCGTCCCGATCGGGGAGGTTTCGGACCGGCTGCCGCTTTGACATGACAACAAACCCGGACGGGTACGCGGTCCGGGTTTTTGCCGTTTGCTGATCCTGCTGGCCGTCTCATCCGCATGGCCTTTTGCCGTCTTCGGCCCGGCAAGCGGGGACGGTCGGGAGCAGGACGTCAGTTCAGCCCTTGGGCATCGTCAATCGTCCCCATTTTGTACATGTCGCTCACCTGCTCCTGGGTGGCAGCCAACCCCTGGGACAGCTCCTCATCTGTCTCGGATGCCGCCGCAGATGGCCTGACGGCCGTGTCGGACGGGCGGTCGAAACCGTATCGGCGCTCATCTGCCATGCCTGTTCCTCCTTCCTGTCTTGGGTCAACTCGTAGTGTGTGCCGCTTCCCTGCCGTTTAGCCAAAGAGACCGTCCAGGCACGTCAAAAAACCCCTTCCGAGTTCAGAAGGGGTTGTCAGGGTCAAGAAGATGTTTACTTGTCGCCGTTCGAATCCGGCACCGACCAGTTCCAGCCACGGGGCTGCTTGGCATCGTCGGCGCTGGCAGCCGGCTTCACTACAATCACGCTGTCCTCTACCGGAGCGGCCACCCAACCGTGAGCCACGGCGGTTTGCCCGCTTTTGGGCGACAGTACAATCGTTTGGTCTTCCACAGGCATTGCAACCCAGCCGTTTTGCGTGGTCACGTTCGCAGTGCTTCCCGGCTGAACTACCCATTGATCCTCAACAGGCAGGCTGATCCAGCCGTTTTGGGCGGCAACGTTCGCAGTGCTTCCCTGCTGAACCACCCACTGATCCTCTACCGGCATGTTGATCCAGCCGCTTTGGCTGGTGACAGCCGCGTTGCTTCCCGGCAGAACCACCCATTGATCCTCTGCCGGCATGTTGATCCAGCCGTGAGCCTGTGCCGGTTGAGCGGCTTCGTTTGCAAAAGCAGCGTTCGCGAACAGAGTGGCGCTGAGAACCATGGTTCCCGTCAACAGTGTTGTCGCTTTTTTCATCGTCGTACACTCCCATCTTCTGTTTGTTCACGCTGTCCTGTGAAATATCCCCCGCCCGCTGCTCCGATGGCTGTATGTAGGTTACTGCAAGCCTTGCTTCACTTTTCGGAGATAGAGTGTAAACTGTTCCAGCTCGCTGTCGGTCAGGTTTTCCATCAGTTTGGCGATGAGTTCCCTCCGTCTGGACAACAACCGCTCCATCAGCGGAACCGCCTTGTCCGAGAGCGTCACCCAGACGACCCGCCGGTCCTGTTCATCACGGACCCGATTGACATAGCCCGCCTTGACCAGCCGATTCAGTGCGATGGTGGTGGCGCTGTTCGACTGCTTCAAGAGAGCAGCCAAATCGGACACCGTGCTGCGCTCTCTGTCGTAGAGCACCCGCAGCAAGATGAACTGCTTGGGACTGACTACCTCTTCTTCCAACAGCCAATGGCTGATAAAGAAGCGAGCCAATTCAACAAACACCTGATCCAGTTCCTCGATTTTACCGGCGCGGGACATTTCGCTCACATCATCACCCTTTTTCAAAGATACATACTTTTACTATAAAACTATATCGGCTGTCAACAGGCTGCGCAAGCATTTCTGGTGCCGGCCTCTGAAAAAGGGGATGTGAGTAGGACAATACGTTTACTATTTAATATTTTTACTGTAAAACTTTTTGCATCGTCATCTTACCGCAAAATGGGAAACTTTGCAAGGGGCCAGTTTCGTGACAAATTCGTGACGGACGAATGGCCGTACGCCGCCTGTTTTCCACCCATTTCCATGAAATTGCTTCCGTATCTGTCCGTATCGTATGTATAATAAAAGATACGGCGGCGCGCCCCTGTTCTCGTTTTTGAATCGGCAGCCGCCCCGACAAACCTTGATACATAGGAGATTGGCATATGGAACATACGCAGAGCACGGCAAAATGGAAAACGGAATTGGCAGACTGGTTGAAATCGTTCGTCTTGATTGGCGGCTTGACCGCCTTTATCTATGTGTTCGTCATGGCCCCTTACGTCGTTCAGGGGCGCTCCATGGAGAGCACCCTGCACGACCGCGAACGGGTGATTGTCAACAAGGCGATCTATTACCTGCAGCAGCCCAAAAGAGGGGAAATCGTGATCATCCATCCCGACGCGAGCGGGGAAAACTGGATCAAGCGGGTCGTCGCCGTCGCGGGCGATACCGTAGAGGCGAAAGGCGATCAGTTGTACGTCAACGGCCAGCCCGTCAACGAGGAATACCTCACCGCCAACAAATTGAAAGCGGCCGCGAACGGCGTCACACTGACCGAAGACTTTGGCCCGATCACCGTACCGCCTGGCCACGTCTTCGTCATGGGCGACAACCGGAACAACAGCATGGACAGCCGGGTCATCGGCCCCGTCAGCCTGGATCACGTGGTCGGCCGGGCGGAACTGGTCTACTGGCCGTTGGGCAGCATCCGCCTGCCCAAGTGATCGCTGCCGGGACGCTTGGTTTCTGCACAGGAAAGACAAGCGTGACGGTTCCGGTGCACCTGACGATTTGACTGATAACCGCTCGAATTTTGCGCATGATAAGAGGGTAATCGCATGCAATCCCACAATCAGGAGGTCGTTTTTTTCGTGCATACGATCACCCATGCCCAACAAGAGCTGGCTCAGTGCAGGCAGTCCATTCAGCAGTTGATCCAACAGACGATGCAGGCGAGCGCCACCTACCGGCAGCTTCTGCAGCAGGAACAGCAAAACGCCGCCACGCTGCAGCAGTTGGCCGCGCGCGAGCAGCAGGCGGTCCAGATGATTCAGCAGGCGCTGAACGGTCATGACACGGCGATTCGCCAGATGCAGCACGTGATCACGCTGTGCGAGCAAATGGAGCGGGAGCTGCAGCAATCTGTCGCACAGCAGGTTTCCTTGCAGCAGTCTGTCGCACAGCAGGTTTCCTTGCAGCAGCCGTCATCCCTGCCAACCTACCAGACCCGTCACTGATTCGGCCGCATTCACGGTGCGGCATACAATGGCTGTCGCGAACAGCACACAGCTCTCCGCGTTTCCTGTCCGGATCACGCGGAGAGCTGTTTTTCGTTTTGAGCAGGTGCCGTAAGCCGCACGTATCCCCGATTCTGCCAGACAGCGGCGGCAAGGAAACGAGGAATCGTCAGTCATTGGCGTTTTCGGATGGTTTTCCCCTGCTTGCTGCCGTGTGCCGTGAGCACCCACTCGCCCCGCTCTTCCTCCCACGCGAAACGGTACAGGTGATTGACCGCATCGGACGACTTGTAGACGACCAGCGCTTCCTGGCCATCGTGCCGCAGAAACAGGCCAGGGATGATGTCGCCGGCCTTTCCGGTTACGGCTACCCGTGTCCAAGCTGCATCCAATCCTTTCCGCGCTTTCTCCGGCAGGTGAAGTGCGTGCCGCTCTTGTTTGATCCCTCGGTCGAACTCATACTCCCCCGGATCGATGCCGAAACTTTCAAACACATCCCGGTACACGTCGTGGAGAAACAACATGTTTTGGAATGCATGCAGGAATCCGCTCTTGTTCGTCAGCAGCAACAGCTGATCATGAGCGTACACGTAGGTGGGACCCGATGCTTTCATCGGCGTAAAGCCCGGCTTTAGCTCAGCGCCGGTGAAGGTAAAGGTAATGTGGCCCGGCACGGAAAAATCCTCGTCGATCTCTACCTTTTCCGCTTGCCCCGGATTGGGGAAAAACACGACGTCCAGCTTCCCTTGGTTGGTGGTCAGCCGAACGGCTTGGTCCGTTGCCGCAAAAACGTCAGCAAATGGCGACGGCTCGATTTGCGTGAGCTCCAGGTCGGTATACGACTGCAGGAATTGGATGAATTCCACTGCAAACGGGAACTGCTCCTCAACGGGCGGTTCTGCCGGCTCCACGACAGGAACGCGGCCGCCTCCCGCATCTTGCTGCCAGTCCGTAACAACAGGCGTCAGGAGGAACACGCCCGCCCCGCAGGCGGTCACCACGGCCGCGATGGAGACTGCGACACGCCGGAACCTGCCCTGTTTTTGTCCGATCCTTTCGCGGATGTTCCGTTCGATCCGCTCCATGTCCGCCCTGGCCGGTTGAAATGCCATCCGCTTCGCTGCTGCCAGCTCGCGCAGCCTTTTGTCTAAATCCATCGCTCCTCCTCCTTGCGCATCAATGCTTTCAGCTTTTCCCGCGCCCTGTGCAGGCGGGTGTAGACTGCTCCGGGTGTAATGCCCAGGATTTCGGCGATCGTTTCCGCTCTCATTTCTTCGTAGTAGTGGAGAATGAGTACCTGTTTGTGCCGAAACGGCAGCCTGTCGATCAGCCGTGACAACGCGGCCCGTTCGTCCTTCTGCACGACCTCCTTCTCGATGTCGGCGCATGCTTCACGGTTTGCCTGGGTGACGGAAAACCGTTTGCGAAACAACCCGGAGCGCAGATACCGTTTGGACTCATTGACCGCAATCCGATAGAGCCAGGTCTCGATCCGGCTGTCCCCCCGAAACGCAGACAGATGCTTGTACGCCTTGAGGAAAACCTCCTGGGTGATGTCCTCCGCAGCCGTCCGGTCCTTGACCAACCAGCAGCACAGCCGGTACACCCGGGCCATCTGCGTCTGCATCAGTTGTTCAAACGCGGCATCCCTGGTCTGGTTCAGCACGGCACCGCCCGTCCACAGATGGTTCTGCTCCAGCGTTCTCCCCCCTTTCTCTCTATTTAGATACAAGCGGCCGTTTTTTCTTACAGAATGAAAAAAACCGCCGGGACTCCTCGTTCCTGGCGGTTTCACTCTGGCGGCCGCACGGGCCGACGGCGAAAGAAGCGGCTGTCCGCCGTCCCCGGTCGTGTCCCCGGCGCGGAAAGCCGCTTCGTTATCTGTCGGTATGCGGAAGGCTACTGTGCCTGCACCGGACCGGCGTCCTTGAAGTACTCCTCCAGCGTCATGCCTTTGGACATGATCTCCTGGGCGACCGCTTTTCCGACGTAGCGCAGATGCCACGGTTCGTAGGCGTAGCCGGTGATCTCTTCTTTCCCTTTCAGGTAGCGGATGATGAACCCGAATTCGGCGCAGTGTTCCGCCAGCCATTTGCCCTCCCGCGTGTAGGCAAACGGCTCTTCCAGCAAGGTGCTGCGATCGGAGCCGGCTACGTCGATAGCGAGGCCGGTCTGGTGTTCGCTTTTCCCCGGCAGGGCGCTGTAGCGGGCCGCGTGCTCCGCTCCCTGGGTTTTCACGTAGCCTTCGTACAGGACCTTTTGCGTGTGGTACGAGCGGTAACCGGAGACGCCGTACAACTGGATGCCGTCCTGGTTCGCCTTGGCGAACAGTTCCTCCAGGGCACGGGCCGCTTCTTCCCGCAGCAGGCGCTTCTCCGCCTTGCCGGAAAACGTGAACGGCACGTTGGGTTCGACCAGACGGGGCGGCACGTAATCGGCCGGCAGGGCCCGTTCCTTGTTGACCACCACGACCAGATCGTCCGGATTGGTAACGGTCGGGACGCCGTTCACCATGGTCACGGTCGAAGCGAGCGACGGTTTGACGGTGATCGTCGCGGTTTTGCGTTCGCCCTGATACTCCACGGTAACGGTCGCTGTGGAACCGGTCGCCGCCCGGGAAGATACGGCGAGCTCCCCGTTGGGTCCGACTGTCACGACATCGGGCGCGGAAGAGCGGTACGTGACGCCATCCCCGTACGGCAGCGTCTGTTTGGCCCCCGGTGCCAGCACCAGGCTGGCCGGAACGGCGGCCAGGCTGATCGACGAGGATGACGGAGCGGCGGTCCCATCCGTCGATGGTTCCTCCGTCTTCGGCTGCACGTCTGCCGGAGCGGCCGGCTGCGGCTGGGCGCTTGCCCCCGGAAGCCATTGGCCGAGCTGCGGCGCTTCACATCCTCCCAAAAGCGCGGCGGAGAGTACGGCTGCAACTGCTAGACCGGCTGGTTGTCGTTTTCTCATGAGATGTACCTCCTGGTTCCTTGCACACACATGCGTCTTGTTCTACCTTACCATGTCGCATGACGTAATCATAGCTTCAAATGTCACGCTTTTTGCCGGGTTCGCTCCCTCGTCTGGACAAAAACAGGAAGCAGCCTTCCGACGATTCGAACGATTCCCCCCTATTATACACCCACGCCGAACCAACACAACGAACCGTTCCCTTTCTGGAAACGATTTGCCGGTTTCGCTGCCGACCGGCGTCTTGTGCTCTAGGGCGCGTTCGGGAAATCTTTTCGTTCCTGCTCCATCAACGTTTCCCCGTAGCTCTGCTGCAGGGAAGAAGCGGCCGGGTCGGCACGCCCTGATCGCCGCTTGGAAACAAACCGGTCACACAGCCATCCGACCGCCAACAGTCCTCCGCAGACAAGAAGCACAAACCCCCAGAGCGGCATCTTACTCTCCTCCTTTGCCCGAAACTTCGCCCATATGGATGAATGGTCGTATTCCTGTTTACGCGCGAAACGTCGTACCGTTTCTTCCCAAACGTGCATATCCGCCAAAAGGCCCTGCCGTTTTCAGCAGGGCCCCGAGGTGAACTGTCCGATTATGGTTTCTTGAGGAGGACGGCTGCTTCTTTCGCGTCCCAGCTTACCGTGTAGCCGAGCGCTTCCGCCACCGGTTTCACGGGCAAAAACGCTTTGCCTTCCAGCGTGACGACGTCCTGCTGGAACCGGGAGGGATTGCCGCCCAGTCCGATCAGGAGTTTTTTCGCCTCGACGTACGCGGTACCGTTGACCAACGCTTTCTGCTCCGCCGTGTACGGGTAGATGTGGCCGTTCACTTTCAGCACGAACGGTCCTGGCTTCGCCGGGGGGAGCGGCTCCGGTTCCGCCGACGTATACGCCACCGCGTCCACGCCAAGCACGGTTCCTTCCCGCGTGTTGTCGGCTCCCCCGTACATTTTGCCGGTCTCAAAGTCGTAGATGATCGCCTGCACGTTTCCGATGTGTTCCGGCTGTTCGTTGAACACGTGCCCCTTGGCCATCAGTTGGAGGATGACGTCCTGGTCGATGCCCGCCTCCCAGGTGACGTTGGGATAGCCACTGGTAAAGATGCGCGGCGCCAGGATGGCGTCCTGGATCTCCATGCCGTGCTCGATCACGTTCAAAATGGTCTGCGACACGGAGGCGATAATCGTGGAGCCGCCGGGCGATCCCACTGCCATGAACGGCTTGCCGTCCTTCAGCACGATGGTCGGGCTCATGCTGGAGCGCGGACGCTTGCCCGGCTCCACCTGATTGGCTCCGCCCGGCACGGCGTCAAAGTCGGTCAGCTCATTGTTCAGCATGAAACCGTATCCCGGGACCATGATGCCGCTGCCGAAGACATCTTCGATCGTCGTCGTGTAGGAGACGAGATTGCCCCATTTGTCCATCACGGCAAAGTGGGTCGTCTGCTTGACGGGATGGGTGTCGGTCAGCTTCAGGGCCGGCACCGGCTTCTTGTCTGTTTCGTACTTCCAGGGATCACCGGCTGCAATCTCAGGGTTGGCCGCGTCCGGTCGGATCAATTTGCGCCGCTCCTGTATGTAGTCGTCGTGGATCAGGCCCTGTTTCGGCACGGGGTAAAAGTCTTCGTCCGCCATGTACGCGGCCCGGTCCGCGTAAGCCAGACGGTTGGCTTCGATCAGATTGTGCAGGTATTCCACCGAGCCGAACCCCGCCTTTTTGTTGTCAAAGCCCTCCATCAGCTTGAGGATCTGGATCACCGTCAGTCCGCCGGAACTGGGAGGGGACATGGAGACCACCTCGTAGCCGCGGAACATGGCCCGCACCGGCTCGCGTTCCTTGACCTCGTACCGCTGCAAATCGTCCATGGTCATGGAACCACCGGTCCGCTGTACTTCGCGCACGAGTGCCTGGCCGATTTCTCCCTTGTAAAAGGCGTCCGTCCCCTTTTCCTTGATCAGCCGGAAGGTCTTCGCCAAGTCGGGCTGGATGAGCAGGTCGCCTTTTTTCAGAGGCGTACCGCCTGGCACAAACACCTCTCCGGCCGTCTTGTGCTTCTGCAGTTTGTCCGCTGCGTCGGCGATGGTTTGGGCGGTCACCCAGTTTACCTCCACGCCCTTCTCGGCCAGTTCGATCGCCGGCTCGATCACCTCGGCGAGCGACATCGTGCCGTATGATTTCAGCGCCTTGTCCACGCCGAGCAGCGTGCCGGGCACCCCGACCGCCTTGCCGTTGGTGTGCCGCTCGGCAAACGGGATCGGCTCGCCGCGTTCATCCAGAAACATCCTGGCGTCCACTCCCTGGGGAGCCGCTTCCCGGCTGTCAATGACCGTGATTTTGTTCTGATCCTTGAGGTAAATCATCATGAACCCGCCGCCGCCGATTCCCGACATGTACGGCTCCGCCACGTTGAGGGCAAATTGAATTGCCGCCGCGGCGTCCACCGCATTGCCGCCTTTTTGCAGAATGTTCCGGCCCACCTGTGCCGCCGCCGGATGGGCGACAGCCACGATGCCCTGCGTCGCGCCGTCCGCACCCTCGGGAACTCCCGGCACGGCCGCCTGCACCGGCGCGGCCAGCGACACCAGCGCCGCCATGGACGCGATCAGCACTTTTGCCTTTTTCATCCAATCCCTCCTCGACCTTCCATCATCTATAAAATTTATTATATTTCTGAATATTTGACTTGGTCAACGTGAGAAAGGCGCGAGTGCGTCTGGGAAAAAAGAACCGGACCCAACGAAAAAAGCCACCCGCATGACGAGTGACTTTTTTCGGAGCAATGATCGATCCGGCCGGCCGTTCCCGGCAGCCGCTGCCGCACCGTCTCGCTACGGCATGATCACCAGATTGCTGACCACCGGACGCTCTCTGCCGTCGGAGGGCCGGTTCAGAATCCTGCCTTTGTAGTAGAAGGCGCTGGAACCGCCGCCGTCCAGATTGTAGGCGTCCACCACGTGAAACTCCTGCAGTTTGCGCTGCGCTTCTTCCAGCGTGACGCCGCTGCTCCACCCCTTGCGCCGCCCGTCGATGACGATCAGCAAGAGGTCGCCGTTGTCAAAGTGGCCGATCAGCGTTCGCGGCTGACGGGCATTGGCCCATTCGCGCGGGATCGGCATGCGCTTGCCGTCCTTGAGGAGCGTCGGCAGGAAGCTGGCCCCCTGCAGAATGCCCTGCTGGGCGATCTGCTGCTGCGAGGTGATTTTGCCGCCGACCAGCCGCCCTTTGTTGTTGAATCCGACGAAGCTCAGATTGGTATTCGTCGAAAAGGTGCGAATCTTGCCGTCAACGACGGTAATGCCGAGCGGGGTCAGATAACCGTTTTTGTCCTTCATGAAGCCGCCGGCGTTGATCGCCAGCACCGCTCCCGTGCGTTTGCCGGCGCTGCTGGTCGTCTCGCCCTTGCTTTTGACCGCGTCATGCGCCAGCACCATCCGCAGCGCGTTGGGATTTTTCAGCCGCACCTTGGCCATGTAGCCGCGGTATCCCGCTTCTTCCAGGGAGTACACTTTGACGATGGCGTTGGGCCCAAAGCTCTGCCCGACCGGATTGCCCAGCATGCTGGACAAAATCGTGTCCAGCACGTCGGCCGATTTTTGCGTCTGCGATTTGCTGGCCTCCAGCAGGTTGTTGATCGATTTGTGCTGCTCCTCGTACTCCTGTTTCTCCTTGTCTGCCCGGCTGCGAATCTCCCCGATGATGGATGACGTCTGGCGCAGTTGGACGTTGGCGTCATCGAGCTGCTTCATCAGCGCCGCCACCTGTTTGCCGGTAGCCTCCGCCGGCGGCGTCAACTGCTCCACCGGCAGCTTGTCCACCGGGTTGGCCTGGGAAAACGCCAGCAGAAACCCCACCGCCGGCGCCAGGAGAAACGCGAAGAAGCGATGAATCTTACCAGGCACGGGCCGCATCCTCCAGTTTTTTCAGCGACGCCTTCAACTCGACCAACTGCTTGTTGAGCTGATCGATCCGATCCTGCAGGGCCTGTTTGGTCTTGTTGGTGCCGCCGATGGTTTCGCCTGTCAATTGCAGATCTTCCTGGAGATTCGCCAGTCCGTTCTGCACCTGTTTCATTTCGTCCTGGACGAGCGCCAGTTGTTCTTCCAACTGCCTCATCTGCTGCTCGTTCTGGGCCTGCACCTCCTGAATGCGCTGGTTCACGAACTGCTGCTGCTTGTCCAGCGTGTGAACGGCAAAAGCGTATCCGGCGCAGGCCAGTCCCACCCACAGCAGCACGGCCATGACGGCGGGCACAAGCGAGCGTTTTTCGTCCGTCCGGGGAGCGATCGCCCGCACCAGACTGGCGAACAGGCCGTTCCGTCTGCGCTTTCCCCCCTGCCTCCCCTGTTCCGGGAGGCGCAGCGTGGTCGATGGAGTCGATGACGCGGAAACGTACTTGTCGCTCACCGGCTCTCCCTCCTCTCGTGCGACATGAGTTGACATTTTATTATAGCATAATCACAGCATGCGACACCTCTTTGCAGAAAGATCGGAACGCTCCGATCCTTCCGATTACGGTCCGATCTTCCACTCATGCTGAAGCTGATCGTGCAGCTTCAACAAAAATCCGACCGGATGAGCCTCCGCCGTCTGCCGGTCGGGCCAATCCAGCCTGTCGCACAGCCGTCGCGTGATCTCCAGGGCCAGTTCAATCCGCCTGTCGTCCGCCAGAGTCATCAGGCGGCCGACAAACGCGGAGAGAAGCTGCCAGTCTTCCCGGGTGATCGCCTGTTTGTGCCGCTCGCTCAACACAAAGGACGGCGCATCCGCCATCCAGCGCGCAAGCTTCCGCCCCTTTCGTCCGCGGATAAGCCGCATCCCCTCGTTTTCCAACACGACAATCGTCCCCGCCACCATGTCGCCGATCCGTTTGTCCCGGGGATGAAAAAACACGACCAACCCGCCGAGAAAGTAGCCGGTCGGCAGACTGTCAATGACGCGGAACAGGTTGCGGATCACGGCGGACAAAAACGTCAGCGACTGGCCGTTTTCCTGGATGACGCGGATGCCCATCCACCGCTTTCCCAGCGTCTGCCCGCCGCGAAAGTACTCCATCAGTAAAAAATAGCCGAAATTCAGCAAAAACAGACCAATCAGCAGGATGGCCAAGGCGTAGCTTTTCTCATCCTGGAAAAATCCATCTCCGCTGCCAAATGCGACTATGCCAAACAGCACAAATACAGTAAGATTAACCAAGAGAAGGAGCGCCATGTCAATCAACTGGGCCGCCGCCCTGCTGCCCAGCCCGGCCGTTTGAAAGCGGAGCTGGACGTGCTCGGGCGTGACGATGGCGGCTTCCCTGTATGGGCGGTCGATGCTTCTCTGTTCGCTCATGGGTGAAACGTTCTCCCTTCCCCGAAAAGTGACTACCTTTTTATCCTGAAAACAGACCTTGCGAAACGGAGGGTTCCTCGTGAATGTGACGTCGTTTTGGCACACCCACAAATCCACCTGGGCCGAGCTGGACCGGCTGCTGGATCGCTTTCACAAGCGGCCGCGGGAGATCGGAGCGGCCGACATCGACCGGCTGACACTCCTGTACAAAAAAACCTCCGCCCATCTGGCCTACATCCGCACCTATCACCCGCACGACGAAGTGACCCGCTATTTGAACCGACTGGTGGCCCGCGCCCACAACGTCGCGTACAAGCAGCAGTCGACCAGCGGCGGACAGCTCTCCCGCTTTTTCTGGGTCCACCTGCTGGAGCTGATCCGCAAACGCCTCCCGTTCATCGGCTGGGCGGCCGTCCTGTTTCTGATCGGCGGCGTTTCCGGGTTCGCCGCCGTCATGGCCGATCCGCTGAATCTCTACTTTGTTCTGCCGGAAGGGATGGCCGAACAGATCGATCCCGGCCGGCTCGGCCAGGGACACGAATCGATCGACAGTCCGATGATCTCCACGCTGATCATGATCAACAACATCAAGGTAGCGATCCTCGCCTTCATCAGCGGCGTGACGCTCGGCCTGGTGCCGCTCTATCTGCTGCTGTTCAACGGGCTTTTGATCGGAGCGCTGGCCGCCGTCTACTGGCAGGCGAACGCCAGCTACGCGTTCTGGGCCTACATCCTGCCGCACGGCGTGATCGAGCTGACGGCCATCTTCATCGCCGGCGGGGCCGGTCTGCACATGGGCTACCGCCTGCTCGTACCCGGACCGTACCACCGCAAATACCAGTTCCTGCAGGCGGCCAAGGAATCGGCCCAACTGCTGCTCGGGACGCTGCCGCTGTTTGTCGTCGCCGGAATCATCGAAGGGTACATCACGCCCTCCGCGCTCTCCCTCGAGGCGAAATACGCGGTGGCGATCCTCACCCTCATCGCCATTGCCGGCTGGTACGCGTACGGGCTAAAGCGGCAGCGTCACAGCGCTTCTCTCGCCTTGATCTCCAAGTAGCGGTTCACTACCGCCAGCGTTAGCTGATCGGCCGGGACGTCCAGCACCTGGATGCCCGCGCCGATCATGTTTTGTTGGAACGCTTTTCGGTCGAGCTGGAAGCGCTGGGCCAGCGCCTTGATATAGGCCAGGCGGCTGCTGGTCGTCTCCGCCCGGTTCCAGGCGTGCAGGAGCGGGTCGGCGAGGGAGAGCAAAAGCAGCAGGTGACTGCGCCGAATCCGCCAGAGGTACGCGGCCAACTGGTCTTCCAGCAGGTAGTTTTCCATGTCGGAAAACAGCACCATCAGGCTGCGCCGCTTCTGCTGCCGGTGCAGGTACTCCAGCGCCTGCAGCGGATTGGATTCGACGAAGTCGCTCTGCAGGTCAAAGACCGCTTCCAGCAGGGTGTGCAGGTGGGCAAGCCCTCTGCCCGGCGGGACGTACACCTTGATTTCATGTGAAAAGGCGAGCAGCGCCACCTGATCCCCCTGTCTCAGGGCGACGGCGGCCAGCGTCAGCGCCGCTTCCAACGACAAGTCCAGCTTCGTCCGGCCGTCCAGTTCCACGCCCATCATCCGGCCGCAGTCCAGGAGAATCGTCACCACTTTCCCCTGTTCGGGGCGGTACTGGTTGGTCATCAGGCGGCGCGTCCGCGCGGAGGCCGACCAGTTGATGTGGCGGGGATCGTCATCGGGCACGTAGTCGCGGATCGCGTGAAATTCCGAACCCGACCGCGCCCGCCGCATCACTTTCCTGCCGTCGACGATCAGGCTCTCCTGGAGCGAGTTGAGGTACCCGCGCACGGCGGACAGATCGGGATACACCTTGACAGACTGCTCGCAGGACAGTTTGGCCTGCTTTTGCCACAATCCGATGTTCCCCCTGTAGCGCAGATACAGATGGGACCACGTGTACGTCCCCCGCTCCCTGGCGCGGGTCTCGTAGCGGACCGTGATGGTGCCCGGCGGCAGTGCTCCCGCAAGCGGCTCCAGCCGCTCAAACGAAAGCGGCAGGTCGTCGAGCAGTTCGTACCAGACGATTTGGCCGCTCCTGTTCTCCAGGCGGACGCAGACGGACAGCGCCCGGCCGAGATCAATCTGCTCCGGCAGTTCACGCGACGCGGTCAGCTCCCTGCGCCTGGGAAGCGTCGCCAGGTCGATTACGCTCGCGATGACGAGCAGCCCGTTCACAATCCAGAACGCGGCATACCCCCAGCTAAGCAGGTACCCCGCCGCGGCCAGCGGGCAGCTGGCCAGCGCCAGGAGAATCAGCCGCCTGGTGGGCAGCACGAAGTCGTCGAGGAAAAACCTAGCGAGGAACCGGAATCGCGGCCAGCGTCTCATCGATGATGTGGTCACTGGTTCCCCCCTCCAATTCCACCTGCGGCGCGAGAATCAGCCTGTGGCGCAGCGCCGGTCGGGCGACCGCCTTGACGTCGTCCGGCGTGACGTACATCCGCTGATCCAAAACGGCCCAGGCCTTGCTCGCCATCAGGACGGCGATGCCGGCCCGCGAACTGGCCCCCAGCAGCAGCCGCTTGGTCTCCCGGGTCTTGCGAATCAGCGTGGCGATGTACTCGAGGATCGAATCTTCCACCACCACGTCGGCCAGCTTCCGCCGCTCGCGAGCGATCTCCTCGACGCTGATGACCGGCTCGCTCGCTGCTGCCGGTTCGGCAAAGAACGGCACGTGCTGCCTGAGAATCTGCGTTTCCTGTTCATGCGACGGGTAGCCGACCTGCAGTTTGAACAGAAACCGGTCCAACTGCGCTTCCGGCAGGACGTACGTACCTTCGTATTCCACCGGGTTTTGCGTGGCGATGACAAAAAACGGATCAGGCAGCGGATAGGTGACCCCGTGAATCGTCACCTGCCGCTCTTCCATCGCTTCCAGCAGCGCCGCCTGCGTCTTGGGAGGCGTGCGGTTGATCTCGTCAGCCAGAAGCAGGTTGGCAAAGACCGGTCCCTTCACCGTTTCAAACCGGTTCTGCTGCATGTTGAACACGACGTGGCCGATGATGTCGCTCGGCATCATGTCGGGGGTAAACTGAATCCGCTTGTATTCTCCGCCGATCAAGCCGGCCAGGGTGCGGACCATTTTCGTCTTGCCGATCCCGGGCACCCCTTCGAGCAGCACGTGACCGCCGGCGAGCAGCGCCGCGAGCAGCAGCCGGATGTTGTGCCGCTGCCCCAGCACGCGTTTCTCCATTTCTTGCAGCAATTGTTCCACGTCACATTCACTCCTTTTCCAAGCGCTCTGTCATGTCGTCCAGCATGCGGCTGTCGGCCACCAACTGCTTGAGCGAGCAGCGCCCCGCCGCTTTTGCCGCCTCGATCCGCTCCAGCAGTCCGATGAGCGCGGCCGCCTCCGCTTCACTCCATCTCGCCCTGGCGGCCGCCGCGATTTCATGGGACGAAGCCCGGGTGTGAAGCCCCCAGCGCTCCTGCATCATCTGCCGCAGGTACGCCTCCCGGATCTTCAAGGCATCCAGGGCCAAGCGGCGCCGTTCGTACCAGCTCGCCACGGCCAGCAGCGTTTCGTCCCCGCGCCGGACCGTCCATTCCCGCAGGGTGTAGACGGGGCCGAAGCGTTTGCCCTTTCGCCACAGCCAAAGCAGGAGCACCACGCCCAGTTGGGCCAGGGCCGCCACCAGCCACCCCGGGTAGACGGCGAGAATGCCCGGCTGCTGCCGATAGCCGTGATGGTATTCATCCAGCCAGGTGACGCTCCAGTCCCCCTGCAGGTGGGGCCAGATCAGTTCGAAGTGGGAGTGGTTCATCACCTGCTCGTTCGTCAGCCACTCGGGCACGAGAAACAGCGTGACCGTACCCGCCCCCACCTTCGTCCGTCCGGCGATGATGCCCAGATCGTCGGAAAGGAGCGGCTCCAGGTCCGGCGTGTTGTCCAGCCGCATGTACGCATGCACCAGACCGGTCCGGCCCTGACCGGCGGAAGGGCCGTGGATGGGCCTCTCTTTCGCCTCATCTCCTGCCTCGCCCGCTGCGGAGGCCGACAGGTGGGCCTCCTCCCATCCAGACGGATTGCGTTCAAACACGATCAGGTCGTTGCCGCTCTCCACCCAGCGGAGGATATCCTCCCGTTCGCTGTCCGTCACCTGGCGCGGTTCGACCACAATCAGCGCCTGGCCGCTGCCCGGCGGCAGAAAGCGCCACGGTTGGCGCCACTCCTTGACGCCGTTCCGCTTTTCCCCCAGCAGCGTCGCGATTGCCTTGAGACCAGCCGGCTGAGGCGAAAACGAGACGTACGGCGGATACAACGGGGCGGCCGGTTTGATCAGCAGCCAGCCCAGCGCGAGAAACAGCAGTACGGCGGCGGCGAGAGCCGCACGGTATCTAGTGACGGTCCCCATGTTGTCCCTCCCCGCTCCACTGCCGTTCCAGTTCGCTCACATGCCGCCAAAAGACCGCCTCGTCCACGCTCTTCCTGCCGTACCACACCTGTTCAAAGGCGTGCGCATGACGGCGAAAGAGCGGTTCCAGGTCCGGCTGTCGGTCGCGCAGCTCATCCATATACTCCCAGTTGGTCTTCCACGTTTCCACCCGAATCCACGACCGCTCCTGCAGGTACAAGAGCAGGGACAGAAACATGAGGCGCATGCCTTCCCGCCACTCGCCCCGCTGTCCCAGCTCCTTGGCTTCCCGCAGGCAATCCGCGTGCGTGCGGATGTGTTCCCCCCTCGCCAGCAGCGCGGCTTTTCGCTGTTCCGCCCGCACCATCCGGCGGACCAGCCAGCAGATCAGCACAACCAGGCCGATCAGGGCGGCGGCGATGATTGCGCCGGACAGCGTGCTGGCCGCTCCGGGCGGCACGTCGGCGTGCCGCAGCAGGCGGGCGATGGTCTCCACGATGTGCTCCAGCAGCGGATCCAGCCAGCTTTCCCCCTCCCCGGACCGGACGGCATACTCGTCGGCGGACAAAATCTCCGCCAGCCGTTCCTTGTCGCGGGAGAGTTGATTCGCATCAATCATGGCTGCCATCCAACTCCGCCGCAGCCGAAGTCTCCGCCTGCCTCCTCAGCATCGCTTCCACGTCAGTCCCTTCATAGCGGACCTTCAGATCCAGATAGGCAAGGGCGTAGACGATCATCATCCACGGGATGAGCAGACACGAGACCAGCACCTGGATCAACTGGCTCAGGATGGATACGCCAAAAGCGGCGATCGACAAGGCGGAGATGCCGCCGGAGAAGATGGTATAGATCACCGTCAGCACCAGATACAGCGCCATTAGACGCCAGAAGCTGCCTTTCGTCAATTTCCAGCTCCGGCCGATGCCGATCCCCTCATGATCCAGAAGCACCACCGGCAGGTAAAACCCCCAGCGAAGCAGAAAAAAACCGGGAACAAGCACGATTCCGGCGAGAAACAGCAGGTACCCGCCAATCATCAAAACGATGACGGCGACCGGCGAAAGATCGCTGTCTTCCGCCGCCAGGCCGGCAATGCCGAATCCGAGCACGGATAAGAGAACGATGGCCAGAACAAAGGCCAGCATGATGCCTGCCATGATCAGTCCGAACACAAACGTGCTGCCGGCCAGCGGCCACACCCGGCTCAGCGCCTGCTTTAGCGCCGCTTTCACGTTGACCGGCTCCCCTGTCACCGCCGCCCTGGTCATCAGCAGCGCCGCCGAGAGCATCAGCGGATAGACAAACAGCATCGTCACCGGCACCCAGACGAGCAGGTACAACAGCAGGTGCCCCAGGTTGTCCGTCAGGGTGGCGTCGGACGCCCCCAGGCGGTTTTGCCAGAATTCCCAAAAGGTCGACGATTCGTCATCGCTCGTCACCAGGGGCATGCTGCCGAGATCGGTCATCAATACCTCCTGAATCAGGAGAAACGGTCCAAACAGCAGCATCGTCAAGAGAAAAAACGGGACAAAATGATGCCGGTAGACGGAGAAGCTCCGATCCAGCAGGCTTCCCACTCCCATGGGTTCAAGCTGCAAGTGATTCATGCACGAGACCTCCACCATACGTTTTAAAGATTTCTCGATCATTATACACGATTTTCCTTCCTTTTTAAAAAATTCCTCTGCATTTGGAAAAATGCGTCGAATGATCTCCTTCCGCAGTTCATCCCGCCCCAAGCAGGCAATGCGCCGCTTCTGATGACCGGACTCGGCTGGATATTTGTCCATTTCCGGCACTTCCGCCGTGCATATCCTACACCATGCACAGATGGAGGTGTCAGCATTGAAATCGACCAAAGCAGCGAAAAAGAGGAGCCCGCTGAAAAAAAGAGAACAGGGAGGCGTATCCCGGCACGTGCCAGCCGCGCGAATCGGTTTTGCACCGATAAACGATCCCGCAGCAAACGTGCGCCGGTCATACCCTCCCTGTATACTTTCCAAACGGACGCGCTTTTTGATTTGCCATCCACAAGGCGGACGATTCAACGGGCCGCTATCCGTTCCAGACTTGCAGCACTTCACTTGCCACCCGGTTCCACGTGAATCGTTCCTCGGCCAAACGCCGGCCGGCATTGCCCATTCTCCGCTGCAGATCGCGGTTGGAGAGCAGCGTGTGCAGCTTCTCGGCAAATGCCTGCGGATTTTCCGGCTGTTCGACCAAAAGGCCGTTGCCGTTGACGATCACCTCCGGATTCCCGCCTCGCTGCGTCGTGACAAACGGCAGTCCGGCGGCCATCGCTTCATAGTGGACGCGGGCGAGCGGCTCCTCCCACTGCGAGGGGCAGACAAAAATATCGCCGGCCCAAAACCAGTGGTGAATCTGTTCGGCCGGTACGTATCCCGTCGTGATGACCGGAACGGGGGAACGCGCCGCCAGAGCGCGGACGTAGGCCACGTAATCGCTCACTTTGTCCACGCTGTACCAGGAACCCCCGACCAGGACGAGCGCAATGTCGGAATGGCGGCGTGACAGTTCGTTCATCGCCCGGACCAGGATGTCGGCACCTTTCTTCGGAGTGAGCCGTCCGACAAACAAGATGACCTGCTTTCCGTTCAGATTGTACTGCGAGCGGAGCTGGTTGCGAATTTGCTTGGCCGCCTGCGACCGCTCCCACGGAACGAACAGGTCCAGATTTACACCCGAATAGATGGTGCGCACCTTGGGCGCCGCCTGCGGATACAACCCGCAGATCACCTTGCCTACGTAATTGCTGATGGTGATGATCTGCTCCGTTCCTTCGATCGCCCTGACCGCTACGTCGGGATCAATTTTGGCTGGATCGAACATGTCGTTATGCATGCTTAAAATGATCCGCGCGCGGGGACACGCTTCCCGGATCAACGGCACCAGGCGCGGCCGGTTGAAGACGTGAATGATGTCGTACGAATTGCTGCGGAGAAATTGGATCACTTCTTTCGCGTACAGTTCATAGGCGCCCTGTCCGTTGACGCGCACGTACCGAACATTCCCTTTTGTTTCCTCCTGCGGAAGCGACGGATCCGACGTCCCCAACACCGTCACGTTGTGATGCTTGCCGAGAACATTGACAATACCGGCGATATAGGTTTGAATGGCACCGCCCCGGATTGGCGGTACGGGCAATTTTTCCGTACAGATCAATAACCCCTTCATCCGAATTCTCCTTTCCCATCACGCCGCTTGGTTCAAGCCGGCGGTCAGTCTGGCTCACTTGTCGCCGTACGGCTTTCGGACGGCAGCTTTGGCCGCCTTGGTTCAAGTCGCCGCTGTTTGGCCGAAGAGGCGTTTTCTGTTTTTGACTGCCTGCTTTTTGTCTTTGTCCGCTCTCCTTGTCAATGCGGATGGTTTCTGTACCTTTCGTTTGCGCTGCACCGTTGAGGCCGCTCGTTTGATCAACTTTTTCAGCTTGATGACGCCGGTTTTGCTTTTCTGCTTCGGTTTGCGCTTCGTCGTCGACCGGGACGTCTGTACCGGTTTGCGCTTCGTCGTCGACCGGGACGTCTGTACCGGTTTGCGCTTCGTCGTCGACCGGGACGTCTGTACCGGTTTGCGCTTCGTCGTTGACCGGGACGTCTCCGGTTTGCGCCGGCTCACGCTTGTCGCCGTTTTCACCGACGGCCGTCTTTTCTGCAGGCGGCTCTCTTCTCGTTTCACCTTGCGGACACGCTTGCGGTAAACGCCCTTGGCGCCTGCGGCTTTGAGTTTTACCCGCGCTTTATCCCGCACGACGGGTGCCTTCGATACGTCGGCGGGGTCTTTCACCTCGGTTTCGGACGGCGAAGCGCCGACCCGTTCCTTTTCCTTCAACACGGCAGCAGGCTCTTCTGCCGTACGCCGTTTCCCTTTCTTCGCCGATTCAGGCTGCGCGTCTGCTTGTGCCGGCTGCTGCAGGACCCATTTGTCTGCATCCGGCACGCTTTCCCTGACCGGCCGGCGCGGTTGGCGCAACGCCGCCAACTGCTCGTAATGTTCCGCTTTGTATTTGGATTTGTCCTTGGCCAGCTCCGCCAGCGCCTGCCACTTGGATTGGTCCGCGGCGACAATCCGCTGCTGGATGGCTTCCACTCCTCCCGTGCTCAAAAACGTCACCGGATCGAAAAACACCTCTTTGAGATGCTTGTAAAACTCGTTGGGGAGAGCCATGTCGATCAGAAGCACGTCGAAGCTTTCCGCACTGAGCGGATTCGCCTCGTGGTAAGCCTCGATCATGCCGCGCATCCAGGTGGTATCCCAGACGCCCATGTCATCCATCGTGCTCGTAATCAGCTTGCGCAGGTCGCGAAAGGGGAGGTCGTACGCGACCCCGTCCAGGTCTATCACCCACAGACCGCCCGGCCCCATCTGCCCGTTGGACCATCCGTAATCCTGGTGAACCAGTCCCCAATACGGTTCGCCCATCGCCACCATGTGCCGGTAGGGAGACTCGTTCAGCTTTTGCAGCGCGTCCCAGGCCTGCCGCTCAAACAGGTCGACAACGGAGAGAATGGACTTGCTGGCAGGAATGTCGTTGTACACTTTGGCGACTTCGCGCAGCCAACCGATTTTTTTGGCCACCTTCTTGTAGTAGTTGGGCCATTTGTGCAGCCGTGACGCGTTCTTTGCCCCTTGCGGAGGAACGTACCCCTTGGAGTAGCGATGAAACTCACCCAGCCCGTAGCACAACTGCTGGGCCCCTGCGAGGTCGATTTTGGTCGCCGGCGTGAGGGGTTCCACCCAGTCGGTGACGATCCAGAGCTTCCCGCCACTCTCAACAAACAGTTTGCCGTCTTTTGCCGGGATGAGCGCGGGAACTCTGCCCCCCTGTTGGTGAATGTACGCTTGCGCCCCGACACTAAACATGCTCCTCGCCGGAGCGCGGTGCAGCAGCTTCAGGCTGCGCGGCCCCTTGTTGGTCTGGATCCGCCAAATGGCACCGCCCTTGTCAGGTTTCGAGGTGATCAACCTGCGATCGCTGACAGACATGTCGTAGTGAGTCATCACTTTCACCGCCAGCTCGTCGATCTCCGGCGGCACGTGCAAATCCCAATCTACAGGCTTCGGTCCTGTTGCCTCTGGGTTATCCCACGGCTTGATAACATATTGATCCATTGTCTCCCTCCGAAGTACGTTTTGTAACTCGGTGTAAATCTTTTATAAGGTATTCGTTGCGAAGGGATCACGTAACGGACAAATATCTATCCGCACTTGAGAAATCGTGCCAACCGCCCTCTTGTCCGCACCGGAAAAAGAAAAATCGATGCGCCTGCTCGGCGCATCGTCTCGACGCGTTGTGTGCTGATGCTGTTCTCAGTCGTCGTCCTCTTCTTCGTCCTCATCTTCGTCTTCTTCGTCCGTTTCTTCGTCTTCACCGGACCCGTCTGCGTCTTCTTCCTCGTCTTCCTCTTCGTTCTCTTCCTCGTCGTCGCCTTCGTCCCCATCCTCGTCTTCTTCTTCGTCCTCGTCTTCTTCTTCGTCCTCGTCTTCCTCGTCCGTTTCTTCGTCTTCATCGGACCCGTCTGCGTCTTCTTCCTCGTCTTCTTCGTCCCCATCTTCGTCGGCTTCTTCCTCGCCGTCTTCTTCTTCTTCGGATCCTGCCTCGTCTTCGTCTTCGTCGTCTTCGTCCTCTTCATCTGCGGCCGCTTGCGAGACGACGATTTCCGTTTCTTCGTCGTCTTCCTCGTTCAGGTCCTCTTCCAGGACCGGGTCATGGCCGGACGAATAGATCAGTTTCTTCTTGTTGCCGTCCGCGTATTCGATCCCAACTTCCAATTCCTCGATCCCGTTTTCGCCCTTCAGCGTTTCGCTCAGATGCTCCAACCAGGTTTCTTGTGCCATCTGCCTATGACCTCCCACCATCAAGTGTCATGCTTGCATGTTGTCATCGGATTCCCCTTTGACTTGTAACACTATATGAACCTGTCTGCTTGTCGGTCTGAGCAGATGTCTACTCTCCATAGCGGAATTTTGGTTCCTGTCCAAAGGGGGGATCGAGGCGAACGACCGATTCGCTGTGCACCGCCGCCGGTGCTGTTCGCTGCAATCGTTCAGGGAAGCACGGAACGGATGTCGGCGATCTGCCGGGCCAGGCCCTCTGCCAGGGAAACAACAGGCCGGTACCCCAGCAGACGCTCCGCTTTTGAGATGTCAGCCCACGTGTGTCTCGGTTCCCCGTGGAGATTTCCCGTGAAACGGAGCGTGGCCTTCTCTCCCGTCAACCGCTCCAGCATGGCGATGACGTCCAGCACGGAGGCCCGTTCCAAACCGCCGATGTTGATCGTCTCGCCGATCACCCCGTTTGCCGTCAGCGCCGCAGCCGTGGCCTCCACGCAGTCGGCAACGTACGTAAAATCGCGGGTCTGTCGTCCGTCTCCAAAAACCGTAATGGGTTCGTGTTTCAGCAGGCTGCGGATAAACAAATGGAACGCCATGTCGGACCGCTGGCGTGGGCCGTACACGGTAAAATACCTCAATATCACAATCGGCACCCCGTAACAGAGCCGATACACATTGCACAAATGCTCGCCGGCCAACTTGCTGACACCGTATGGGGAAAGCGGCACGGGCGGAGCGTCTTCCGGGACCTGTCCGGTCTTTTCACCGTAGACGGACGAGGTGGAAACGTAGATGAACCGATCCAGCTTGCTCACGCGGGCCGCCTCCAGCAACCGCTGGGTAGCCAGGATATTGTGCGTGACATACAACTGAAAATCGCTGCCCCAACTGGAACGAACACCAGGCATGCCAGCCAGATGATACACCACATCGACTCCTTGCAGCAGGGCGGGGAGGTCGGCCTGGAGCAGGTCTTCCTGGATAAACCGAAAGCGCGGATGGTTGACGAGCGCGGCGATATTTCTCTGTTTGACAGGAGCGAGCGACGGATTGACAAACACATCGAGGCCCACCACTTCCGTTCCCTCCATCTGCAGCAGCCGTTCGCACAGATGGGAACCGACAAAGCCGGCGGCGCCTGTCACCAGTATGTTCATGGTCGCGATACCCCCTTTCTCGGAATGCACAATCGCTTCATAGCCGAAGCCTCCGCTCGTTTTGGCCGCAAGCAGCACGCTGCTGCAAAGCGCTTGCTAAATAGTATGCAGACGAAAGACGAACACTTGGACGCATACCGCTTTCCGCGCAAATTTGGCTCTTGTCTACCCGGCCCCGGACAAGCGGATCGGGCGCGGCACGGTCAGCGTCGTGGCGCTGGCAAGCGCCTGGCGTCCGCCTTCACGCAAAAAAGAGCCGGCGGTTTTTCCGTCGGCTCTCTCGCTGCTGCGCCGGCAAGTCGATTGGTCAGCTTGCCGGTCTTCAAATGACACCGGCTTTTTCCCGAAACCATGGCCCGCCTCATTCGTAAGCGGTATATAACCAGCAGTCTGAAGGAGTGGTCATGTTGTTCAAAAAACTGATAAACAGCCTGCTCGGCAGCCGTCCCGCTTCCCGTACATACCGGCGGTACAGCAGCAGCGATTACAAGCACGGCGGCTATCACAAGCAGCACGATGGCCGCGGTCATGGACACGGACACGCGTACTACGGAAGCGCCCATTACAAGAAAAAGCATTCCAGCAGCGGCTTTTTCAGCAGTTGACTCATCCGCTCGGCAGCGTTCCCCGTATGGCCCCGCCGCGTTACGCGGGGCTCTTTGTGTTCCCGCCCACCCCAAATTGTGGTATCATTGGAAATATTCTTTCGTTAGGTGGGAAATGGATGATCGAATACGTGAAAGAAATGAGAAAGATCATCGGAACCAAACCGCTGATGATTTGCGGCGCCAGCGTGATCATCTTTGATCCAGACGGAAACGTGCTGATGCTGCAGCGAAGCGATAACGATTGCTGGTGCTTTCCCGGTGGAACCATTGACCTGGGAGAGCGGCTGGAGGAAACGGCACGAAGGGAGGCGTTGGAAGAAACCAACTTGCGGCTGCATGACCTGGAGCTGTTCGGTGTCTTTTCCGGCGAGGAATTGCATTATGTCTACCCGAATGGCGATGAAATCTATGGGGTGGACGTTGTCTACACGTCCTCCCGTTATGAGGGTACCGTAGCCATCAACCACGAGAGCAAGGCTTATCAGTTCTTCCCGATCGATCAGCTTCCGAGCAGCATCAGCCCGCCAGTCAAACCGATCGTGAGAGAACTTCTCGCAAGATTGGGGAGACGACCTTCTTTGTAAGGGAGCTATGTATCCCCTCTTCATGCTCGTATCCCTACCAAGCAGACCGTAAAAAAAGCCTCCCTTCCTGGTAACGCGGCGGGGATTTTTCTATGGGGAACATACGCAAGTCGTATGTGGAACACATTGGGTTCATCCTGATGATGGGTGGGGTAACCTTCTTACAGCGTTCATGTGAATATCGTGACGATGATGGAAGAATGGAGACCGTCAATGAACCTGAATGGCATATACGGAGAAAAACACACAAAACCATTCTCGAGCAGCACGAGTGACGGACCAAGAGCGATACCGTGAATATCATGAGGTGTATACGATGAAGAACACACGAATCGTAGTAGCATCGATAACGGTTCTTGTCCTAAGTGCAGGCAGCCTATCCCATTCATTGGCAAAAAAGGAACCCGATGAATTTGAGAAAGGCCAAAAATATGCTCAGATATACACCGAAACAGTAAAGATGGACAGAGCCTCCCTCCCTTTGAACGCTGTTCTTCAAAAGAATGTGGACATTACGATCACCCAAGAGGAAATAAACGATAAAATCGCCAGATATACCGCCTATTCTCAGGCTTTTGGTGTTACCTTAACCCCAGAGCAGGCGATTGATAAGGTGATCGAGAGACATTTGCTAAAAAAATATGCGCTGGAAAATAAATTGTATCCTTCTGAAAAAGAGATCATACAGCACATCCAGGACATCAAAAACAGCTACCTTCAACATCAATCGCCGCTGATCGAAGGAATGATTGACGAATTGGGATTGTCCGTTAATGAATTCTTCTTTGATTTTTTACGAGATGGATATGAAGAAGATCTCGTGAGACTGCACATTATCAACAAACTGAAAGCCGAACACAAAAAATGGAACAACGAATCCGACAATGATTACCACAACAGAATGATTGAAGAGCTCCATCGCCTTATCGAGAACCTAAAAAACAATTCAAATCCCTTGGTCAAATAGACCGCACGAGTTGTCAGCTCAAGGGCGGTCTATTTCCTTTTGAGGTACGTCAGCAACGCGAGGATGAACATGCCGAACATGAACATCAGCGTCAATGCTTGATACACCTCCATCAGCTTCACCCCTTTGAACGGGGGCTTTTTGCACAAACGGCTGACGCTCCCCCCCACCGGTTCCAGAGATGAGGCCGCTGTCTTTGCGGGATTCCAGGACATGTGCGGCCTTCGCTGTCAGCACTGCCGCCCCGGAGAGCGCGAAGTCTCAGAACGGAGGAGGTTCGACTTTCACCCAATCCGTTTTCCCAAGCAGGGCAATCAGTCTCTCCGCATCTTCCTGCTTGTACGCGTCACGGTCAAAAGCTGGCTTCATGTCGAACGGCTTGATGTAGTGCTCCCCTTCTTTTGTCTGTACGTACATGAGGTATTTCCGCTGTGTGACGACCTCGTTCGTTCCGTATTCCACAATCCATACGGAAAGGGAGTTTACCGTTCCGACAAGGTTTGTTTTGGTTCCTTTGTTCATCCCATTCACAAATTGCTTTCGTTTCGATTCTTCGGAAATGGTTGAAATCAGTTCCGGTTGTGGCTTTTCCGATCCTTCTCTATACATGAGAATCGAAACCGCTGTCAGGTTTTCGTGCGGCAGCACGGATTCCGGCCGGCTCTCTGATAACGGCGATACCAGTTTTCCGGAGCATCCCGTCATTACCACCAAACAAGCGATCAACAGCAAAAAAACAGGTAGATTTCGAATCATGTACGTTTGTCCTCCTCTTTTCGGAAGAAGCAACCTTCACAAGCAGGGACGGCTGCTTTGGAATCTTTTCGCAAAAACCGCACCGGCTCCTACTAATTGTACGCTACGTTCACGCCTGGCCCTTGCCTCTGATTGGTCCATCCTCTTCACAAACCGGGGACAAAGTAACAACCCCCTCAGACATGGCGGTCACAAGCTCCCCCCTGCAAAAGCAAAAAGCCATCCGCTGCCTGAACGTGGATGGCTCTCCGACATGCCCAAACGCTTTCCTACTCCCGGTACGGATTCTCATACGGATCATACAGCCACCGAAACAGCGTGCCCGCTACCAGCGCTTCCGGCAGCGAAAACTGGTCCATGTACGGGTCGGGCGGGTACGGTTTGACCGGAGGCAGGTTCACGGGCTGATAGCCCCCCGTCCCCGGCGGGTAAAAGCCGACCCGCGGGGGAAAGTGGCCTGCCCGGGTGACCGGATGCGGGCTGCCTTTGGCGGCGGCTTCGCGGGATTGTTCCTTCTTCATGCGCGCATCCCTCCTTCGTCAAAAATACTTTTTCGTCTTGTAGTGTTCTTCCACGATGCACAGCGCTTCGCGGAAGCGTTGGGAGTGGACCACTTCCCGCTCGCGCAGGTATTTTAAGACCTGGATCACATCCGGGTCGTCCGTCAGGTTGATCAGCCATTGGTAGGTGGCGCGGGCCTTTTCCTCGGCGGCGATGTCCTCCGCTAGGTCGGCGATCGGGTCGCCCTTGGCCTGGATGTACGCCGCAGTCCAGGGATTGCCGTTGGCGTCCGTATAGAACAGCGCCTTTTCGTGATCGGCATACATCGATCCCAACCCGGCCGCCCGCATCTGCTCCGGCGTGGCGTCTTTGACCAGCTTGTGGACCAGCGTGGCGATCACTTCCAGGTGCCCCAGCTCTTCCGTGCCGATGTCCGTCAGCAGCGCTTTGGCCCGCTCGTTCGGCATCGTGTAGCGCTGGTTCAGGTAGCGGAGCGCCGCAGACAGTTCGCCGTCCGGCCCGCCGTATTGTCGCAAAGGGATGAGTTTCCCGGAGACAGCATGAGCGCCCTCTTTGACGCGAAGGGTTTCGTCGTTTGCGCATGTGCTTGTCCCGTTTTGCTGTACAACTCAATCGCCCACTCGTCCGAGGAGTTCATGGGGATTCACGGTCCATGACTCATATGGCACCATACTACTCTTCGCCATCGCGTCCAGCGTTCGGGATTGAAAATGAGGTCGTGTGATGTACGCGTCTATGTTTGATTCGTGCAACGCTACAAATTTGGCTTCTTGGATTTCTTCCGGTTGAATCTGGATCGTACCGCTTACATATTCGCCGTAGAACACAACGGTAAGAATATGACTGGCAGCATTATAGTAAACACCTGTGATGCCTTTGGGCTGTATGGTTACATTCGTTTCCTCCAAACATTCCCGAACAACCGCTTTGTCCAAAGGTTCTCCTTCTTCCACCTGGCCTCCCGGAAGCTCCCACGTATCCGAACGCCGATGGGTCTTCACCAATAGTACGTGCCCTTGTTGATTGGTCACAAAAGCCGAAACCGCGACAATATGTCGTGGAACATGATGGACGTGATCCACTGAAAGCACCTCACCCTTCTTTGTTTTCTCAGGCTATGTGCGAAATGAATCAAGCTGTGCGTGATTACACCTTCATCCGAATGAATGATCGATTTCCGTTCACTCAAAAAATGAAGTACGCTCCATACGTTTTCTTGCGGTATTAAGTTCATTGGTAATTCGCACATGCTAGAATGCTTTAGCCAAACCATATATTGGCATGTTAATATAAAGGGATTCATTTTTTTCAACTTTGTAGGTTTCATGATAGATACCTACCGCTCCGCTTTCCCCATTTTTTGGTAAAACATTTTCATCGCTTTTGAGTGTGTGGTTCCATATGTATATGATTCCAAGTGTTCATACGACTTCCAGTATTGAATCGTCGTTACTGTACGCCAGCCAATGACAGTTGTCTCTTGAAGGAATCCTAACTCTGGATTTTGATAAAGTTCCTTAAGCATTGGTGTCATTGCCTGTATGGCTGATATCCATTTAAAAAAACCAGAAAGTTTATTTAATCGCACACCGATAATAAATACTACAAAATCCATCTTCGGTTTTTGCGGTGAACGCACCCTTATGTATACTTGTTGACATGGTTCCATTTTTAAGAAATTTTGGATCTATCATAGCATAAAAATCAAATAAAATTTTAAATATTAAATATTTTTATGCTGTTTCTCTTAAATAAGACCGCCCGTTAGCGGAGTGAAAAAAAAAAAAAAAACGGCTACCACAGCAACCGCTATCGTTTCCCGTTCGTGAGAAATGTTAGGTGACGCCTATTACGATTTGTCTTTCTCGTCGTCTTTCTGTTCCAGAAACGGCTGCAGCGGATCTCCGCCAACACGCCCGGACATCATATCGTCGAAAGGGGTGTAATTGGTTCTGTTTGGCAGCCTATTTTGTCGGATCGAGGTAAAAATCACCCAAAACAAGCCAGCTGCCATAACAACGGCAACTATGATAACGATTGCGCTCATCCGCATCACCACGTTTCGTATTTATTGATAAGAATTTTTCCATAGCATCCATATCCCGTTCTTTCTTGATTGTTTTCCAATCCCCTCCCCTTTTTATTGCGAGAAGAGATACTTTGCAAAAAAAATCCTATCACTCAGAAGGGTTCCACTCGTTTCATCCGTAATACTAATCGCATAGACTTGCTTGAAACGGTAAAAATTGGAGTGACGAAAACATGATCACGTATCAAGCGTTATCCGATTTCATTTTTGCGGATCGCCGTCATCTCTTCTCCTGCCCTGATCTCGTGATTTACCATCCAGGTCACTATACCGAATGCAACAACGCGATCATCAAGCTGTACCAAGAGGAGGGGTTCGCAAAGATTACGCTATCCGCGGCCCCCAATCGTTTCATGGATGGACAATCGGAGTATGACGTACATAAACCGATTCTTATCGAAGGGGGCATCCCGGAACACGACATTATCCGCATCTCGGAGGGAACCACGATTGAGGAGATCGTCAAACACTCATTTCGAATTCCTCAACAGCAGGGATTCCCCATTCATAAGGTCCTGTTGGTGGGAAAGGCCTTTTTTGCGAGACGGTTTCTCCTTTTGGGCGAACGGTATGCTCCTCAGGGTACCGTGGTCGACGTACTGGGGCTTGTCGATCATCGAGGGATCACGAAGGACAATTGGATGAATTCCCCCCAAGGAAAGAAGAGGGTTATTGGAGAACTGGAGAAAATAGCCAACATGTTGGGCAGCAGCCACTAATCTTCTGACACATTTCGTATATACACGTCTCGATGATTCGTACATTTGTTTGCGTTGATTTAACTTCTGATTCGCATGGGATGGAAAAACAAAAGACGGGAGATATTGGGCCTACTGTTTTCTAAATGCCTCCGAAGGCAAGGGTTCTATCCCAGAAAAAAATCGGATGGCACTCGGGTGATTTTCCTGCTTAACTCTGATGAAGACGGTTTGTGGAAAGCAAAATATACTTGTAACGAGTGTCAATACCTCTCCAACATTTATTGAATTGGCTTTATTACCTTTCCCTTCCCAGACCGTATGTCTGTGATCACCCATCTCCCCTCCTGATCTAACTCTATAAAATAAACATGGTTGGAACCATCCGAATGCTTTACAAACACGTAACCTCGCTTATGATCTTCATGTAAATATACACTTGGTTTAAAACTGCCGACCTCTTGGGCCCCAAGGATCGCCCCGTAGATTGATGTTAGGGGATCATGATCCAACGTTCTTCTACGTTCTACCATGTCAATCTGTTTAAACCCCTTCATATTAACAGGGAGCGATTCAACAATATCTTCGTCGATCATGTTTTGTTGTTCCGCAAGTTGCAGCTCTATCTCCTTTTGTGCTTGCCGTTGTTCTTCATTTATCGGTATTTTAAAGAAGGGAAACGCGTTGGTAACATAGCCCACGCCACCCAGGCCGAGAACGAACAGCATGCATCCCATTATGACAGCCACTTTTATTTCCAAGTCGTCACGAAAGCTAAGGAACGTCAGCCACTTTTCCTTCTGTAATGCTTTTTTACTCATCCTTACCAGGATTTTGTAATACCATGTTTGAAAACACGCTGGATTTCGTAACAAGTGAAGCTTTTGATAACAAATCAGAAAAGCATCTTGCACGATCTCTTCAGCCAATTCCTTATTCTGTGTAATCAGGTATGCCGTTTGTTTGGCTTTGTAGTAGTGCCTTGAAATTGAACGCTACTAACAATTTTTTCGGACATTTTGTGGGCAGGCGATGACCAGGGACACTTAGGATAAGAATCAATTTGCACGGATCGATTACGATGACTCTTCTTAAACGAAAATCGTCGTACGCAAATGCGAGAAAAACCATGACACGAAATCGCCTATGTGACTCATTACTCGTCTCCACGTCTGTTTATTTTTTTGCTTAGGAATTGGACACTCCTGTGGAGTCTGCCCACTTCCTCGTAAAACAACTGGGTGAGAAAGAGTAATGTCCCGATGATGATCCCACCGGCGATGATGACCCCAACCATTTTCCAAATACACGCATCGAATCCCCTCCTACCTTACATGGTAACATTCACCAGAAACAAGCGGTATTACCAATTTGGTTGCTTTCCCCATCCCGATACGGCCGTCGATCGGAGGGCGATGCGCGATCAAACGCATGGTGTTTTCCAACATTCCGCTTCAACCAAATCCGCGTTTTTTCCTGTATCCGCCATCCTGGTGCCGCCTCTCCCATCCCCCTCCTGCCAGGGGTTGTCCCATCCGGCATCGGTCACCCGATGCCCAGCTCCTCCATCACGGAGGCTTTTGCCCATCGCACCAGGACGTCTGCACACTTCTTGCTGACTTGTTTTCGAAGGTCAGGGGTCATGTCCACCGTTTCACCTGCTGCCCGGATATAGACCTTGTGCGGCAAGACCACAAGCGGTTTTGGCTTTCTTGCCACACCATCACCCCCTCTCCGTACTCTTTGTATGCGGGGTGGACACGTGGACGGGACTGTTTGCTGCGAACACCTCGCCGAGGCGCAGATCGCCCGACGTCCCGGCATATACCTGTTCTATGAGGCCGCTTTGCGCATGGCGTACGCGTCTGGCCGTTTCAGAAGCATCACGATCGTTGGCATGCTTCCAGTGAAAAGACGGCGCGAACGCCCCTTGTCTTTGTGTTGATCGCGGCGGCCGAGGAGGAACCGACTGGCGAGGGGGGATTGCACCCATGACGATTGCTCTTTACATCCGCGTTTCCACGGAGGAACAGGCCCGCGAAGGGTTTTCCATCCCGGAACAGCAGGAACGCCTGCGTGCCTTTTGCACCGCGCATGGATGGACGGATTACGCGTTCTACATCGATGACGGTTACTCCGCCAAAGACACCAACCGACCGGCCTTCCGACGGATGACGGATGACATTCGGGCCGGCCGCATCCACATGGTCATCACGACCAAAATCGACCGGCTGACGCGGCGGCTCATCGATCTCCTTACGTTCGTCGATGAACTGGACATGTACGAGTGCACCTACAAGTCGGCATCCGAGACGTTTGACACCGGCACCGCCGTCGGCCGGATGGTGCTGCAGCTCCTCGGCGTCTTCGCCGAATTTGAACGGGAACGGATCGCGGAGCGCGTTCGTGAAAACATGTACCACGCTGCCAAACAGGGCAGGCCGGTCACCACTCCCTGCTTTGGGTACGACGTGGCGGACGGTCAATTCGTCATCAACGAGGAAGAGGCACACTGGGTACGAAAAATGGTAGACATGACGCTAAACGGCCACGGCACCTGGAGCGTAGCCAAGATGTTGAACGAAAACGGTGTACGGACCAAACGGGGACGGGAGTGGACATTGAAGGCCGTCCGGGTCTTCCTCTGGAAAAACGAAATGCTGCGGGGCAATACGGTGTGGAATCAGCATGCGCGGAAAAACGGCAGGCTGATCCAACGCCCTCCGGACGAGTGGCTGCTGGTTGAGGGAACCCACGAGCCCATCCTTGACCAGGAGACGTACCGGAAACTCCAAGACGTCCTCGACCGCAGCCAGCGTGCCGCCCCGCGCTCCAAAGGGAGCCGCTATCTCCTCTCCGGGCTCGTGTTTTGCGGCCACTGTGGAGCGAAAATGTACGGCATGGACACCACGTGCAAAAAGAACGGCAGGGAGTACCGTCCACCGGCCCGATACTTGTGCGCGGGCTACGCCAAGAAAGGCCAATGCTTTTACCACTACATCCCGTGTTCCGCTCTGGACCAACAGGTCATTCGGGAAATCGTCAGCCTGAGCCAGACTGACCTGGACGTTCCGCTGCATGCCGTCTCCGTGCAGGAAAACCACATCCGCGGGGAGCTTACCCAGTCCAAACGGCAGCTCGCCTTCATGGACGAAAGGTTCCAGCGGCAGATTCGCGCATTCGAGCTCGGGATTCTGGACGAGGCCGACCTGCTGGAAGCCAAGACAAGGCTGAACGAGGAAAAACGGGCATTGCGTGAAAAGATACGGACGCTGGAGGAACGTGTGGAGGCCGAGGTATCCCCGGAGGCGGTACAGGCGAAGATACGGAACAGAATCACCACCCTCCAAGAGGCCGTGGAAAACGACGACCGGGAACGGCTGAAAAATGGAATCCGGGAGATCGTTCACCAGGTTACCGTATACGACGGCAGCCGGATCGAGATCAGCTTTTGGGTGTAGTCATACCTTTGCGCCGGTCCGGCCCGCCGTACTGGGTGATCAGAAATTTGGCCATTTGCAGGTCCGGCCTGCTTACGCGGACGGGGATTTCCAGCTTCTTTTCATAAATCCACATCGCCGTTCACCTCAATACTCGATTTCCCACGGCCACGGCGTGGCGGTCCACACCCAGCGGCTGGGGGAAGACGAAAAACCGTACTGCATCAGCGGGCCGCACTTCGTTTCATACTCCGCTTTCAAGACCATCAGCTCTTTGGACAAGCAGTTGTATTGATGAACGGCGCGCTGGTCTCCCGGGTTCACGTCCAGATATAATTGCAGCTCGACGAGCGCAAACTGCACCTCCTGCAATTTGCGAAGCGCATTGCTGGGCTCCATGAGACTCCTCCTTTTGCTTCCCGCTGCCTCTGCCGGTGACGGGTCGAGCTTGTTTGCTCCGCACGTGCCCGGCGGGCGCTTTTTCTTCTCGTTACCACCGTATGCATCTAGGCGTTTGTCGGTCCCTCCCGCCGCGGCACAAACAAAAAACCTTTCGTCGTCCCGCTTCCGGGATGAGAAAGGTTTGCGTGTGCGTATTCGTCTCTGTGCAGCGGCCGTGCGGTCTGCCCGCTAGGTGGTGACGGCCTTGGCCTTGGGTTTGGTGATAATGTGATGGCCGCGCGGCAGGCCCCGCTGCTGCAGTTCTTCTTCCGTCAGGATATGGAGCGTCTCGTCCTTGCACGGCATCGGCACCAATCCGCCAAACGGGCTCATGACCCGCCCGTTCGTTTCCGTTTCGATGACCACGTACAGTCCCTTGTTCTCCAACTGCTGAATGAACTCCGTCCAGCGTTTGGCGGTCATCTGCTCCGCGTGCCTGGTAAAAATGACACCCATTTCTTGTGCTAACATGTACAATCTCCTTTAACGTACGCATCAGGTCTTGATCGGAAAGATATCCTAACGATACTCTGAAACGTCCTGTTCTGGCAAAAAGCATTTCGCGCAAAAAACGGCGAAAAAATGCTGATTTTCCCCGCCTGCCGTTTCAGGAACAGCACGTCACCACCGCGCACGGCATTTCACCGTGCCACGCTGTTTTTTGCGGCTTGCCTTTTCCTGGCTGCCCGTGCTGCTAGCGATAGGTAATGGCCTGTCTCCCCAGGGCTTCCCAGCTTCTTTTCAGGGCCTGGTGGGAGACGCGCCGCTGCTTGTCGCCGGACAGCGGATCGTTGACGTAAGCGTATCGCTGGCTCACGCCGAACGCCTCCTTTGGTTTTATCCAAAGGGTGCCCCGCCGGCCGGCCGGCCATGTCCCCTCCGCTCAGGAGATTGCTGTCAGTTCCGCGTCCAGCAGGCGGGCAAACGGAATCCGCAGCGTCTTCTCCCCGCTCTTCAGCTTCAACTGCCGGCTGGCCGGATCGATGTGAACCACCCGGCCGCTCAGGCGGCGGGCCGCCTCGCCGTCGTAGTAGGTCAGGCTCACGACGCCGCCCGTCTGGAACGCTTCCCAGATCCGCTCGCTCACGGCCGCCAGTTGTTCCTCGTCCAGTTCCGGGGGGATGTAGCGTCGCTCTTCCGCCTTGATCCGCAGGTACATCTCCCGATGCTCGGGCAGCACAAAACGGCTGGCCGCAAACAAATTGTCCTTCTTCGACACGCGTTTTTCCCTCATGTTGCCTTCTCTCCTTCTTCGCGGCCGATCCCCCGCGCATGACGTTCCGGCACCATCGCGCCCGGGTCCTGGCGGGGGGCTTGCTGCCGCATGATCCACAGCCGGGCCAGTTCCTGGCATTCGGCGCGCAGCACCTCAATGGAGTAGACCGCCTCCCGCACGTACCCGCGCTGCCGGTACTGCACCACGTAGACGCCTCGCTCCCGGCGGGCGCTCAGCAGGACGCATCCCCGCTGCCGCAAATGGCGGCGCAGTCTGTGATGCTGCCGCTCCGCCCAGCGGGACAGTTCCTCGAAAAACCAGTGGTACGACAGCTTCAAGGGAACCTGCCGCACCCGCCCCCAATCCGCCATGGCGGCGCGAAACAGCAAACCGAACAGGATGTACAGGCGCAGCAGTTCCTGTTCTCCCTCCGCCGCCTGCCCGTCCCGCTCCGTCACTTGTAGTGCCCCCCGATCTTGCGGGCACGCTCCCGCGCCTGCCCCGCTCCCAGCAGGGAAACGGCCCGCAAAATGGCATCCTGTCCGTAGCGGGCGCGGATGTCGTCCATGGCGCGGGCGAGCGAACGCTGCCTGTGCGTGTCGGTAAACAGGTTGAGCTGAACCACATTGTCGGGCACCAACTGTTCCAGGCTGACACCGACGCTGCGCACCGGCGTCTGCTGCCAGTGCCGGTCAAACAGGCGGCAGGCCGCTTCGTACAGCGTCATCGCGTCATGGGTCGGCTCCGGCAGCTTCAACTGCCGCCCAAAGCCGGCAGGGGCATCAAAATCGGCCCCGCGGCATCCGACCGAGACGACCGATCCCATCAGCCGCTTGCTCCGCGCCCGGCGGCATACCTCCTCGCACAGCTCCAGGAGCACCACCTTGATCTCGGCGGCGGTGTGATAGTCGCGCGGCAGCGTCATGTGATGGCCGATGCCCTTTTGCGTCTCGTGGGTCTGAAGCGACACCGGCGAATTGTCCAGGCCGTGAGCCGTGCGCCAAAGCACCTCGCCGTTTACGCCCCAGCGGCGGGCGAGCACCGCCGGAGACATGCGGGCGAGCTGCCCGATCTGGTAGATGCCCATGCGGTGAAAGTGGCGCTTCATCCGCGAGCCCACCCCGAACAGCTTTTCGATCGGCAGCTTCCAGAGCGTGTCGGCCAGCTCTTCCCGCTTCAGCCAAAAGATCCCCTCCTCCCGCTTTTTGGCGAAGTTGTCGCAGGCCATCTTGGCGAGCACCTTGTTCTCCCCGATGCCGATCCGGGAGTTAATCCCCGTCTCCAGCCGGACGCGGCGGCGGATTTCCTCGGCCATCCGCCAGGGGTCGCCGAACAGCCGGACGCTTCCCGTCACGTCCAGAAACTGCTCGTCGATGGAATACGGCTCCACCAGATCGGTAAACGACTCAAAGATGCGGGTAATCTGCACGGAGACGCGGAGGTACGTCTCCATCCGCGGGCGAACGACCACCAGATGCCGGCACTTTTGCTGCGCCTGCCACAGCGCCTCCGCCGTGGTGACACCGTACGACTTGGCAATCGGGCAGGCGGCCAGAACCACGCCGCTGCGCCGTTCGGGATCGCCGGCCACGACGACCGGTTTGTCCCGCAGCTGCGGATGGGCCGCCTTTTCAATACTGGCGTAAAAGCTCTGCATGTCAGCCAGGAAGATGATCCGCTTGCTGTCCTTGGTCATGATGCTCACCCCCAACAGGAACATTTGTTCTCATCTTAAATCTGTTCTTAGTATAGCAAACATATGTTCGGTTTTATACTCCCTGCTTGCAAAAAAAGCGCTGGTAATTTTTTCTTCCGCTTTCTGCCGAACGGCAGAGCGGCAGAGCGGTCGGCTACGTGATCATCGCCGGGCTGACCAACCTGCACGGCAGCATCGAGCTGATGCGCATTACGATCTCCGCGAAAGGGAAAAGATACGGCCGCCGGGTCCTGCGGCAGGTCAAGCGCTGGGCGTTTGAGGAACAGCAGGCTCACCATCCGCCCTTCGCTCCTTGCCGGACAAACGGGAATTACAGGCGCAAAAGAGACGTGAAAAGCCGTACTGAAAATCGTTCTGAAACATTACAATGTTGGTAACGATCAAGGCTTTGGCTTTGGCCCGTCCTTGGTCGCGCAGCACATCCAGAAAGGAGTTGACATGACGTTGCGACACATCAGGATGACCGCAGGTTTGCCTCCTTTCGCCCGTGTTTTTCTCGTTTCCCTGTTGGCCTTGTTTCCCTTTTTCAGCGCTCCTCCGCCCGCTCATGCCCAAGCCTCGATCACGATCGACTCGCACGCGAACGGAGACCAAATCAAAGCGGGAACCATCCGGGTGTCCGGCACATACGTGGACGGTGCGCGACGTTCCTGGACAATCCGCTTAGAAATGGGCGGCAAAACCAGGGGGCTCCCCGCTTCGGGAGTCTAACTCTGTATCCGATTCGGCGGGGGAAGTGCCCGCCCGGAATGAAAGTCGGCATTCCTGCCTGATCCTCCGACATGCGCGGCCGATTTGCCTCGGACGCGTATGAAGCTCGGTGAAGCGCGGCGTCTTTGCTTCGGACAAAGGTGCCGGGGGGCCATAAAGCTGCTATGCCCAGGAGAACGCCTCGGCGTTGGCACGAATCCTCGGAAGAACGACCCGTCCGGCGGGGACATGGCGAGTCCCCTCCTCCCCGCGTCGCGCGGGGCAGTCGCGGAAGGAACTTCGTCCGCGTTCCTTCTGTTCCACTCCGGTAAGGGAATGGAGTTCCCCCGTCCATCCGACTGCGGGCGGGTGAACGGCTGACGGGTCAGAGAGGAGGGCTACGGCAGCAGATGCAAGGCTAGGGTACAGGGAACGTCGGAACTTCGGACGAAGATGCCAAGCGGGGCAAACCGCGATGCTTCGAAACGGCAGGAAATGGCCGTTGCATCCGAAGGACAGCAGCCCGTAGTAGCGAGGAAGCAGGGTAATGCCTGTGGAGCGAAGGGGCATAGCCATGCGCTCCGCTGGGGAGAACATGGCGGAACGCCGTGTGCGGTGAAAGCCGCATGCACGGTGTGACGTGGGGGAAAAGGGGATCCGCACGATGCGCACCCCGCGCAGGCGAGGACGCACCCTTACCTATCACGGTCGTACGAGCTAATGCTCGTGATCAACGCCGAGACACTCGCAGACGTTCACACGGACGATCCTGACGGAGACGGATCCGGCACGTGGTACTGCGACATCGACGCCAGCCGGTACGACGGACCCGTCGAGATCGCCGTGAAAGGCTGGGACGCGGGGACCCGCTACGGGGTCTGGTCCCCATTTGTCACGCTGCAGGTGGAGAATCCCGCGGCCAGCAAACCGGTCGTCACCATCGACAGCCCGGCGGATGGCACACAGGTGGACGGGGCGGTGATGATCGAAATGTCGGTGCAGGCGAAAAACCCGCTCTCCTCCGTGGAAGTGAGGATCGACGGAGGGAAATGGCTCAAGGCCAAGGCAGACGGTTCCAGCGGCCGCTACAAGTACCTCTGGAAGCCGCCGGCCGGAGCCTCCGGAACGAGCCGGATCGAAGCGCGGGCCAGCGACCGCCGGGGAAATGTCGGCACCAGCCTGACCACGTACGTCCGCCTTGGCGGCGCCGCAGCCGAACCCGTCACCGTGGAACCGCAGGACCGGGCCATCTGGATCTGGGAAAAAGCGTCGTACAACCTGTTTTACAACGACGGCTCCAAGGAGGTGCTGGACGCCCTGGCGCAGGACACCGCCACCTTCCAGTCGGATCCCGTCACGACGTTTTACCTCGGCATCGACCAATTGTACGGAACGCACGTGATGCGGGAAGCGCCCGAGAAGGTGCGGGCGTTCGTCTCCTGGGCCCACTCCAGGGGGTACAAGGTGCACGCGACCATCGCGGGCGGAACGATCCTGCCCTACATGGGCGCGTACAGCCGCTACCACGAGATCGCCGTCCGGACGATGGAAGACGTGATCAACTACAACCTCTCCGCCGCTCCCGACGAACGCTTTGACGGCGTCAACGTGGACATCGAGCCATACATTCTGCCCGATTTCAAAACCGCCCAGCCTTCCGTCCAGATTCAGTACCTGGACGGTCTCTCCAAGATGATTCAGCGAAGAGACGCTGCCGGGATCAACCTGCCGTTTGGCACCGTGATCCCCAGATGGTACGATTCAGCCGCCCAAGCGCAGAACATCCCCTGGAGGGGAACGGCGACATGGCTGTCCGAACACGTCCAGAACATCAGCGACTACGTTGCCATCATGGACTACCGGGACACGGCCGACGGATCGGCCGGCATCATTCAGGGAGCGCTGGGAGAACTGGCCTACGCCAATGCCATTGGCAAGCCCGGGTCCGTCGTGATCGCGGTGGAGACGCTGGACATCGCCGACGGGGGCGATCCCGAGACGATCACCTTCCGCGAAGAAGGGCGCACGCACATGGAAAGCGAACTGGACAAAGTGTACGCGGCAGTCGGGAGCGATCCGGCTTTCGCCGGCATCGCCATGCACCACTACGATCCGCTGCGCCAGCTCCCCTCCGACTGGGGGCCGGACCGGATCATGTGGGAGCCGCCGGCCGACGACAGCCCGCCTTCCGCTGTGAGCGTCCGGCCGACCGCCGCCGCGTTTGATCACCAGCGGATCGACGTCACCTTTGGCCGCGCCTTTGACAACACGGAAGTGGAGGAATACTACGTCTACCGCAGTACCGACAGCGGGTTTGAACCCGACGAGTCCAACCTGGCGGGCAGTACGAGAGGCCTCCTCTTCTCCGATACGGGGCTGCTGCCCAACACCACCTACTACTACAAGGTGGCCGCCGTCGACGTGAGGGGCAACCGGGGCCCCGCCTCGGACGAAACGTCGGCCGTCACCGGCGACACGCCGCTCGCGCCGATGGTCGTGCGCGGCATGGAGATCACCCATACCGGCACCAGCGCCAAGGTCAGCCTGCGGGTCGTCGACAAGGAGACGAACGCTCCGATCCCGGCCGCTATTGTCCACGGCCGGTTCGCGTACGGAGCCGGAAAATTTGTGGACATCGTGACGGATGCGGACGGCATGGCGTCGGCCACCTCCGAAGCGGTCGCCGCTGACCGGCAGGTGGACTTTATCGTGCGGCGGATCAGCTCCCCCGGATACTACTGGGCGAAAGCCTACGATGTGCGGGAGCCGCTGTCGGCATACGAACAGCAGGCGGAGACGCCGTCGGTACTGCCGGAGGAGGAGCATGCCGACGACGGGCCGCATCAGGAGGACAACGCCGCCGACGGCTCGCGTCAGGAAGGCAGCGCCGACGACGGCTCGCGTCAGGAAGGCAGCGCCGACGACGGGCAGCCTGGGCATCCCCTCGCCGGACTCCTCGCGCTGACGTTCGGCCAGGGCGAGTTAAGTCCCGTTTTTTCTCCGGACATCACCCGCTACACGCTCACCGTCGAGCGAGATGTAAGCGCTGTCAACATGACGGCTGCCGCTGCCCCGGAGACGGCGGTCGCCGTAAACGACGTGCCGCTGTCCGCCGAGCAGCCGTCCGTGGAAATTCCGCTGGACACCGACGACACGACGGTCGTAATCGCGGTCACCCCGCCGGGTGGCCAGACCGTCACCTACACGGTCACCGTCGTGCGCCAGGGGGCAGAGGCGGCCGCTCCTGCGGGTCCATAAATCCGCCGGTCCGTAAATCCACCGGTCCGTAAATCCACCGGTCCTCCTAAAAGAGAAAAAGCCTGCCGAGGGCAGACTGGGCAGGCTGCTGCGAGCGGCGCACTTCCCGGGTGAACGCCGCGGGACTGGCGCAACCACGGGCGGACAACGCCAACCCACCTGACCGCTTGCAGGCAGGTGGGTTGTGTGCCGCGCAGCCCGATCTAATCGAACACGATTCCGTCCAGCACGCCCTCGCGCTTCAAGTAGCCGCGCAGCCACGCGTACTGGTCGTCCCGCCAGAACCGCTCGTCCTCCACCAGGCGGGCCGTTTCCTGGCGGGCCACCTCCAGCGCCTTGTAGTCGCTCAACAGATCGGCCACCTTGAACTCCGGCAGGCCGCTCTGCTTGGTGCCGAAAAAGTCTCCGGGACCGCGCAACTCCAAATCGCGCCGGGACAGCTCAAAGCCGTCCGTGGTTTCGCACATGACGCGCATCCGCTCTTTGCCGATCTCCGTCTTGGGGTCGGCGATCAGGACGCAGTAGGACTGCTCGGAGCCGCGGCCGACACGCCCGCGAAGCTGGTGCAGTTGGGCGAGGCCAAACCGCTCGGCGTCGTAGACGATCATGAAGGTGGCGTTGGGCACGTTTACCCCTACCTCCACCACTGTCGTGGAGACGAGCACGGCGTACTCGCCGGCGAGAAACGCCTGCATCACGGCGTCCTTTTCCTTGGCGGGCAGGCGGCCGTGCATCAGGCCGATGCGGTATTCGGGAAAATACTGCGTGAGTTGGGCGTGAACGTCAATCGCGTTTTGCACGTCCAGCTTTTCCGACTCTTCGATCAGCGGGCAGATCACGTACGCCTGCCGCCCCTTGCGCAGCTCGCCGCGCATCTGCTCCAGCACGAGGTGAAACTGCTCGTGCTTGCGCCAGGTGGTTTCGATCGGCTTGCGGCCGGCCGGCATCTGATCGATCGTGGAGACGTCCATATCGCCAAAGGCCGTGATCGCCAGCGTCCGCGGGATGGGCGTCGCCGTCATGAAGAGCACATCCGGGGACAAGCCCTTGCTGCGCAGGATGCGCCGCTGCTCCACGCCGAAACGGTGCTGCTCGTCGGTGATGACCAGCCCCAGGTTGCGGAAAAAGACGTCTTCCTGGATCAGCGCGTGCGTGCCCACGACGACGTCGATCAAGCCCATCTGCAGGGCGGAAATCACGTCCCGCCGCCGCTTGGTCCCAAGCGAGCCGGACAGAAGCGCCACCTGGATGCCGTGCGGGGCAAGCAGTCCGGTGAGCGACTGCAGATGCTGCTCGGCGAGAATCTCCGTCGGCACCATCAGCGCTCCCTGATAGCCCGCCTTGACAGCGGCAAACAGGGCGATGGCGGCCACCACCGTTTTTCCCGAGCCGACATCTCCCTGCAGCAGCCGGTTCATCGCGTAGGGGGAGCGCATGTCGGCAAGGATCTCCCTGACGACCCGCTTCTGTGCGTCGGTCAGCGGAAACGGCAGCGAGGCGACGAACCGGCGCACGTCGTCCATCGGCACGTCCAGCGCCCTGCCCTCCGTCTGCTGCCGGGTGATGCGGCGCAGCGCCTGCATTTTCAACTGGAATAAAAAGAGTTCTTCAAACATGATCCGGCGACGCGCCTGCCGTCCGTCCTCGGCGCTCCTCGGAAAGTGAATCGCGTGAAACGCCTCCGCCCGCGGCATGAGCCGGTAGCGGGCGATGATGTCGGCGGGCAGGATCTCCGGAATCTCGGTCCCGTACTGCTTGAGCGCCTGCTGGATCGCCCTGCGCAGGAGCGAATGCGTGACGTCGCCGCCAAGCGGGTAGATCGGTGCCAGTTCGCCCCGCTTTTGCGCCCGGTCGGAATCCGCCTCCGTCATTTCGCTCACCGTGATCTGCAGCTTGTGCCTGTCCCATTTGCCGGTGACGAGAATCTCCTTTCCGGGGGACAGCCGGCTTTTGACAAACGTCTGGTTGAACCAGACGGCGGTCACCACCACTTTGTCGATGACCAGCTTGACCGCGATGCGAGACTTTCGCCTGCCGTAAAAACGAACAGAGGGTTCGCCGTACACCGTCCCCTGCAGCGTCACCCTCTCCCCGTCCTTTGCTTCTGTCACGTCGCGCACGCGGTAATCTTCATAGCGGGAAGGGAAATACTCCAGCAGGTCGCCCACGCTGTGTATGCCCAAACCGGCCAGCGCTTTTGCCCGTTCCTCGCCTACCCCGTGCAGAAGCGAGACGGGCGTTTGATACACGTCCGTCATTTTGCATCCAACCGCACGCCGAAAATCTTGGCTTCGATTTGCCGGCCCGTCTGGGTGGCGGCCAGACCGCCCTGCGCCGTCTCCTTCAGCGCGGTCGGCATGGAACAGCCGATGCGGTACATCGCTTCGATCACCTCATCCGTGGGCACGACGCTCTTGATCCCGGCCAAGGCCATGTCCGCCGCCACGGTCGCGATGGCCGCTCCCATCGCGTTGCGCTTGACACAGGGGACCTCCACCAGTCCGGCCACGGGGTCGCACACCAGACCGAGCATGTTTTTGAGCGCGATCGCGACAGCCTGAGCCGACTGCTCCGGCGTGCCGCCCGCCATTTCCACGATCGCCGCCGCCGCCATCGCCGTCGCCGATCCTACCTCCGCCTGACAGCCGCCGGCGGCGCCGGAGATGAAGGCGTTGTTGGCGATACAGTAGCCGATCGCTCCCGCCGTAAACAGGAAGTTGACCATTTCTTCGCGGCTCGGCTTCAGCCTGTCGGAGACGGCAAACAGCGTCCCCGGCACAATCCCGCACGCCCCCGCCGTCGGCGTCGCCACGATCGTGCCCATCGCCGCGTTTACTTCGTTTACGGCCACCGACATCGACACTGCGTTCAAGAGGGTCGGGCCGGAGAGAAACGGCTTGGTCTTCATGTATTCCTGCAGCTTCTTGGCGTCGCCGCCGGTCAACCCGCTGTGGGAGCGGATATCTTCCGTCAGGCCGCGCCGCACTGCCTTTTCCATCACGTCCAAATTGGCGTACATGTCGTGTAAGATCGCCTCCCGGCTGCGCTGGGAGACTTCCATTTCCGCCTCGATCATCACCTGGGAGATCTTTTTCCCTTGGGATTCCGCCAATTCCACCAGTTCGGCCACATTGCGAAACATGTTGTCGGGTTCACTCCTCTTCATCCCGCTTCAGCCAAGCGAAAGCAGGGAAACGTCAAAGATGTGGGGAATCTGCCTGATCTCGTCCAGCACCTGCGGCGATACCACCGCGTCGGTCTCGATCGCCATCAGGGCCCGCGAACCGCGGTCGTGCCGGGAGACTTCCATGTGGCCCACGTTGATGCGGTGCTGCGTCAGCACCTTGGCCACGCCGGCAATCATGCCGAAACGATCCTCGTGAAGCACCATCAAGGTCGGGGTGTCAAAGCCAAGCTGAAAGGAAAAGCCGTTGATCTCCGAGACTTCGATTTTACCGCCGCCGATGGAAATGCCGACCACTTCGATCACCTGATCGTCGTCGGCCAGCCGGATGCGGGAAGTGTTGGGATGGCCGGTCAGCTCGTCAGACGTCTTCACCTGTACGTCGACGCCCAGGTCTTTGGCAATCCTGAGCGAATCCTTCAGGCGCAGGTCGGACGTCTCGAAGTCGAGAATGCCGGCCACCGTCGCCACGTCCGATCCGTGTCCCTTGTACGTCTTGGCAAACGAGCCGTAAAAGGTGATCTCCGCCCGCTTCGGTTGACGGCCGAACAGCTTCCGGGCCACGCGGCCGATGCGGGCCGCGCCGGCTGTATGGGAACTGGACGGTCCGACCATGATCGGACCGATAATGTCAAACACGCTTTTGTATTTCACCCGGTTCTCCTCCTGAATGGCAAGGGGTCACATCAGCAAGATTCACTCTCATTGTATCGTACCACTTTCGAAAGCGCTACATGAAGGGAAAGTGAAAAACCTCCCTGAACTGCTCAGGGAGGCTGTCGCCTTTACGCTTTTATCATCATGACGGCTAATAGACCCGGTCCCGCGTGGGTGCCGACGATCGGGCCAATTTGCTGCAGGTAGGCATCGGCCACGTTGAACTCCTGCTTGATCCGCGCCAACTGCTCCGCCGCTTCGTCGGGGATCGCGCTGTGCAGCACGGCCACCTTGACCGGATCGTCGCCGGCATACTCCTTCAGCGTCTCCATGACGCGCGCCAGCGCCTTTTTCGTCCCCCGCACCTTGTCGTACGGTGCGACGTACCCGGCCGGGTCCAGCGTGAGGATCGGCTTGATGTTCAACAGCGAGCCGATCAGCGCCGACGCCTTGCCGATCCGGCCGCCTTTTTGCAGGTATTCCAGCGTGTCGACGATGAAGTAGACCCGGACCTCATCCAAAAAGTGGTCGATCATGTCCAGGATCTGCTGCTTGGACTTCCCTTCCCGGGCCGCCCGGGCCGCCTCCACGCAGATCATGCCGTAGACGAACGACGCCTTGCGGGAGTCGATCACCGTGATGTCCGCCTGTTCCTCCAGCATCGACCGGGCAATCAGCGCGGACTGGTACGTGCCGGACATCGCTCCGGACAGCATGATGGCAATAATCTGGACGTCTTTGCCGTGCGTGTCGATGATCGCCTTGTACGCCTCCACAAAATCGAGCGGCGACGGCTGCGACGTGGTCGGCAACGTCTCGGACTGCTTCAGCTTTTCGTAAAAAGCGGAAGCGGTAATGGTGACCCCGTCCGCGTAGGTCTCCTCGCCAAACATCACCTTGAGCGGCACGGACACGATACCGAGAGACTCGCGCAGCGATTGATCGATGTCCGATGCGCTGTCGGTCAAAATCACGATAGACATTTCGCGCAAAACTCCTCTCACAGCACACGGCTGCGGTTATTCCACGGAGAAGATGAACGGGTAGAGCGGCTGGCCGCCGACGAGGATTTCCACTTCCACGTCCGGATGCGCTTCAGCCAGCGCCTGCTGCAGTTCTTCGGCCTGCTCCTCCCCGGCCCCTTCGCCCAGAAAAACGGTCACGATACCCGTCTCTTCGTCGACGAGACGGTCCAAAAGCGCCTTGGCGCTCTCCAGCAGATCGGTGCCGGCGGTGACGATTTCCTTTTCGGCAATGCCGATAAAATCGCCTTCCTTGATCACCACATCCCCCATCCGGGTGTCGCGCACGGCGCGGGTGACCAAGCCGGTCTTGACCTGGCCGATGGCGGCGGTCATCGCCTGGGTGTTGGTTTCCAGGTCCGCTCCCGCGTTGAACGCCACCAGTGCGGCCATCCCTTGGGGAATGCTCTTGCTCGGAATCACGGCCACCGGCTTATCCGCCAGCGCGGCAGCCTGCTGGGCGGCCATGACGATATTGCTGTTGTTCGGCAGGATGATCACCTGCTTGGCGTGCAGTCCCTCCACCGCCTTGACGAAGTCTTCCGTGCTGGGGTTCATCGTCTGGCCGCCTTCCACCACGACGTGGACGCCCATGCTGCGGTAAATCTCGGCGATGCCGTCTCCGGCGGCGACGGCGACCAGGCCGTAGGGAAGCGGCTCCGCCGGTTGGGCTTTGGCTTCACTCACCTTTTTCTCCTCTTCACGGAGGATGTTGGCGTGCTGCTCCCGCATGTTTTCGATCTTGATCCGATGCAGGCTGCCAAACTGCTGGGCGTACTGCAGCACGCTGCCCGGGTGTTCGGCGTGTATATGTACCTTGACGATTTCGTCGTCGGAGATGACCAGCAGGGAATCGCCCATCTGGTCCAGTTGATGGCGGAAGACCGTTTCCGAAAACGGCTTTTTGTTCGGTTCCGTGCTGTTGACCAGCCGGATCATGAACTCCGTGCAGTAGCCGAACGTGATGTCCTCCGTTTTCAGGTGCACCTGCGCGCTGTGCTGCTCGTGCACCAGTTCGTCCAGATTGACCTGTGCAGCGGATCGTTTGGACTCTGCCTCACGCTCTTCCGCCGTCTCGCCGCGCAGGGCGCGGAGAAAGCCCTCGTAGACGAACAGCAGCCCTTGGCCGCCCGAGTCGACGACCCCCACTTCCTTTAGCACCGGCAGCATGTCCGGTGTGCGCAGCAGCGCAGCCTGCGCCTGTTCGTAGGTTTTTTCCATGACCAGCAATACGTCGTCTGTGGCGCGCGCCGTGCGAACGGCCATCTCCGCCGCCTCGCGGGCAACGGTCAAAATGGTGCCTTCCACCGGCTTCATGACTGCCTGATAGGCGGAATCCACCCCGGCCTTCAACGCCTCGGCGAACTGGCGGGCGCTGATCACGTCTTTTCCGCTGACCGCTTTGCTGAAGCCGCGGAACAACTGGGACAGAATGACCCCGGAGTTCCCCCGAGCGCCCATCAGAAGCCCCCTCGCCAGCGCGGCGGCCGCCTCTCCGATCGACGCCGATTCCCTGCGCGACAGCTCCTCCACTCCTGACGTGAGCGTCAAATTCATGTTTGTCCCCGTATCGCCGTCCGGCACCGGAAAGACGTTTAATCCATCCACCACTTTGGCGTTGCTTGACAGCAGCCTGGCCCCCAGATGAACCATCCGGCTAAACAGCACGCCATCGAGACGCGTATGTACCAACTGATGTTCCTCCTTACGAATCCCTGTCTGTACGGACTCCCTGTACATAGATATTAACCGCAGCCAAATCGACGCCAACCAACTGTTCCAGCGTGTACCGGACGCGCCGCTGCACGTTCCCGGCCACCTCGGAAATCTTCACGCCGTAGCTGACGATGATATGCATGTCCAGTACCACTTCACCGTTCTGGTTGTGGACGACGACGCCTTTACTCAGATTGTCCCGCCCCAACAGTTCGGCAATTCCATCTTTCAGCGCCTTCCGGGAAGCCATGCCGACGAGGCCGAACACTTCCATGGCGGCGCCCCCGGCAATCCGCGCAATTACTTCTTCTGCAACGTCAATTTTACCCAGAGGTGTGCTCATTTCCACTGTCATGCAAGGACTCCTCCTTTTTCAACGGCGTCGCCGTTCTAGTCAGGCACGTATATACCATGCTTCTCCCAATTCTACACCATGAAAAGCGAGAAATGAAGCGTTTTGTCGAACGCGGCGGGGGAAAGCGGAAGCCGGGCTTTTCCTCATGTCAAGTATTGCAATTGACAGGGGGGTGTGCTACTATAAGCAAGTGTTTGTATTTCTCACACCGGGTATCCCGTTTATATGCAGCTAAGGGAGGTGGATCGCAATGGCACGTCGCTGCTTTGTAACTGGCAAGTCTGGCAAAGCTGGAAACGCTCGCTCCCACTCCATGCGCGCTACTCGCCGCAAATGGGGTGTTAACGTTCAAAAAGTGCGCATTCTCGTAGATGGAAAACCGAAGCGCGTTTACGTCAGCACCCGAGCGCTGAAATCCGGTCTCGTAACCCGCGTGTAACGCGATACGGGACAACGCGAAAAAAAGCACCCGCGAGGTGCTTTTTTGCTTTTTCCCTGCTGTTTTCCCAACCCCTGAAAGCGGGGCGCTGCCTGCTCGCGCGTCGATCGCCCTGCATGAAACGTCCCGGAAACGACTGGCGCACCGCCGCGCGCAACCGCTTCCGGTCTCCCCTGCATAAGAACAGCTTCCCCGGGAAGACCGGCTTCTTCCGAGGGCGCCGTCAGATGTGTGCACAGCGATGCCGCTGTCACTTTTTCCGGTTGAACGCCTCAATGACGGCGCGAATCATGCCACCCAGGAACTTCGGCAACTTGATGGTGTAGAACCGCATGCGTACCCCTCCTTACCGAAATTACTTCACGTGATACAGATACCAGCCAGCCCCCACGAGGCCCAATCCCAACAGGCTATACCAAACCCACGGAGGTGCCGTGTACAGGAAAATGGTGATCCCTCCGACAGCCAACGCAACCCCGAGAACACGTCGCAAGGCGCCCCCCTGTCGCAGGCGAAAGGAGCGCAATCCCATTTACTGCCGCACCTCCTTCAGGCGTACTGTTCAAACGTGCATATTACATCATATTCCGCCGTGGGGCAAACATGTGTCTCCCGGTGTCGAAATGAAAAAAATTCAGGCAACTCGTTGCTGCCTGAATACCATATGCGGATAGCTCCGCCGATATGACCCTTTTTTCGCCCGTGTACGAAAATGGGCGCGGCACGCCGCCTCGTTCCCGCCGAGACGGCAGCCGAACCCGTCTGTCTCCTGGCGCTCCCTTACGCCATCCGCCTCCGTTCCCCCGCCGGAAACAGCAGGTGCGGCGCGCTGGTCAGCACCACCGTCAGCACGATGCCGGCAATGATCATCTCCGGCAGCAGATAGGTGATGTTGTAGAGGAACGAGTAGAGCGCGACCGGCGTCCCCTCCGGTGCGTATTGGCCGAACCAGACGATGCCGGAGATGAAGTGGCAGACAAACCGTCCGATCACGCCGACAAACAGGGCGCTCCACAGCGCCGTAATCCGCCTCGTCGCCCCCTGCAGACCGGACAGCGGGATCACGCCGGACAGTCCCAGGGCGGCAAACGCCAGCGGGTAGTCGAGCAGCACCTGAACGGGAGCAACGATCGTGCCCCCCAGCAGCGTTTGCAGCAGCCCGACGATCAAGCCGGTCACCACGCCCGGCAGAATCCCGCGCCGCACCGCGATGAGGGCGATCGGCACCATCACCAGGGAAACGGACCCTCCCTGCGGCATTTCCAACACCTTGATTTCGCTGAACACAACCGCAAGTGCTGCCATCATCGCCATTTCCAGCAAGACGAGCAGTCGTTGTCGAGCCATGCGCGTTCACTCCTTTTTACCCGAAGTACCAATGGAAAAAGACGGAAGCCAAAGAGCGGCTGCTGCTAATTCTAACGGAAGCGGTCCGGTCTGTCAAAATCGCAAGCAGAGAAAAAGCCGCGGAGCGCTTCTGGCCCCGCGGCTTCGTCCCTTGCGTCATGGTGTGCCCCGCTGTGTTTGCCCTCAAGCGGCGGCATCGTCTTGAACACGGTTTTGTCCGGGACAGCGTCTTGTCCTCACAGCATTTTTTCCAGGAACTGTTTGGCCCGCTCGCTGCGCGGACTGGTGAAAAATTCCGCCGGCGGCGCCTCTTCCACCAGCCGTCCCCCGTCGAGGAAGCAGATGCGGTCGGCCACTTCCCGGGCAAAGTTCATCTCGTGCGTGACGATCGCCATCGTCATGCCGGAATCGGCCAGCCCTTTCATAACCTCCAGCACCTCTTTGACCATCTCCGGGTCGAGCGCCGAGGTGGGCTCGTCAAACAGCATGATCTCCGGCTCCATCGCCAGCGACCGGGCGATGGCGACGCGCTGCTTCTGCCCGCCGGACAGCCGCGCCGGAAAGACGTCCGCCTTGTCGGAGAGGCCGACGCGGGCCAGCAGGTCCCGGGCCTTGGCTTCGGCCGCCTCCTTGGACACGCCCTTCACCTTGACCGGGGCGTAAGTCAGGTTGTCCAGCACGGTCATGTGCGGGAAGAGGTAAAAGTGCTGAAACACCATGCCGATTTTTTGCCGGATCTTCATCACGTCCGCCTTGGGGGCGGTAATCTCGTCCCCGTCGATGAAGATGCTGCCCTTCGTCGGGGTCTCCAGCAGGTTGATGCAGCGCAGCAGCGTCGATTTCCCCGAACCGGACGGACCGATGATCGCCACCACGTCGCCGCGGCCGATCTCGGTGGAGATGTCGTGCAGGACGTCGAGCGACCCGAACGACTTGCTTACGTTTTGAATCTTAATCACTGCGTCTGAGCCTCCTCTCCAGACCGTGCGCCAGCCAGGTGAGCAGCATGACCATTACGTAGTACAGCGCGCCGGCAATCAGGTACGGCTCGAAGTAGCGGAAGATCGTTCCCTTCACGATGTTGGCGTTCTGCATGATGTCGGCCAGCCCGATCGTGGAGACCAGCGCCGATTCCTTCAACAGCGCGATCGTTTCGTTCACCAGGGCGGGCAGGATGTTTTTCAGCGCCTGCGGCAGAATGATGTCGATCATCATCTGCCGGTACGGAACGCCAAGCGCCTTGGCCGCCTCCCACTGCCCCTTGTCGACAGCCAGAATCCCTGCGCGGATCGTCTCCGAAATGTACGCACCGGAGTTGAGCGTAAAGGTGAGCACGGCCGCCTCGAATTTGGAAATGTTATAGCCGAATATCTGCGGTGTCGCAAAATAGATGAACGTCAACTGCAGAATCAGCGGCGTGCCGCGAAACACCGAGGTGTAGGCGACCGCCAGCCATTTCAGTATGCGAATGTTGGAAATCTTGATCAGCGCCAGAATCGAGCCCCAGATAAACCCCAGCACGACCGAGAGGAGCGTTACCTGTAATGTGACCTTTATCCCGTTCAAGATAAACGGGATATAGGGCACAATTTGTGCAAAATCAAACATGCCCGTTTTCTACTCCTTGTCAGGGCCCGGTTATTGGCCGAACCACTTCTTGATCAGCTTGTCCATCTCGCCGTTTTCCTGCATCTGTTTGAGCACCTTGTTGAAATCCTCCACGTACGGAGAACCTTTCGGGAAAGCGACGGCGGAACCGTTCTTTTCGGCTTCTGGCATCGTGGTGAACTGGAGTCCCGGATTGGCGTCGATGTACCCCTTGGCCACGGTGTCCTCCAGGATCGCGGCGTCGACGCGTCCGGTTTTTACCTCTTCGATGATTTCGCCCGTCTTGTTCAGCGAGACGATTTCCAGCCCCTGGATCGTCTTGGCCAGTTCCTTGGCCGCTTCTTCCTGAATGGAGCCGGTCTGCACGGCCACTTTTTTGCCGGCCAACTGCTCCGGCTTGGTGAGCTTGCTCTCCTTCTTGGCGACAATCGAGTTCTTGGCGTCGTAGTAGATGACGGAAAAGTCCACGTTTTTCTGCCGTTCCGGCGTCGGCGACATGCCCGCCATGACGAAGTCGGCGCGCTTGCTTTGCAGTGCGGGGATCAACCCGTCAAAGTTCATGTCGACCACCTGCACCTCGAAGCCCAGCTCTTTGCCGATGTGCTTGGCGATGTCGATGTCAAAACCGACGATCTCGTCCTGGCCGCTGGACAGGTCGTGGAATTCATACGGCTTGTAGTCGGCCGACGTGGCCATGATCAGCGTTTTCTTTCCGCCGGAGGAAGCTTGTCCGGCCGGCTGTTCCCCTGCGGGCTGCGCGCCAGGCTGGCTGCCGGTGCCGCATCCCGCCAGTACCGCTACCGCCAGCAGCGTGGAGACGGCGAGCGAAAACAAGGACGTCTTTTTCATCGGAATACCCCCTAGACATGATGTGAGTAAAGTACCTTCGCTTGCCATGGATCATTGGCTGCGGAAGTGCCAAGCTGCCGGCTGCTTCTCCGACAACTTATATTTATTCATCATAATGCTTATTTTAATCATAACCGAAACAATTTCAACTAAATTTTATTTATCATGCAGCAGCAGGCGGTGTGTTTCGGTTTTCCGCCGCGTCCGGACGTCCCCTCTGCTTTTTTTCGGAAACGTGGCCGCCTGCTCTGGCAGTATTCTTCCCCACGATGTATCATGCAGGTGGAAACCGTTAGGAGGAGGGCGTGTATGAACACGAATTGGACCGAATATTTTCGCCGACTGCTGCCGGATGTGCTGGAAGAACTGCGCACCTACGTGGAAATGGAGACACCCACGCACGACAAGGCGGCGGTCGACAGACTCGGGGCGTACATCACGGCCCGTTTTCGCGAACTGGGCTGCCACGTGGAGGCGATTCCACAGCGCGAATACGGCAGCCAACTACGCCTGGAATACGGAAGCGGCCGGGAACAGGTGCTCGTTCTCGGCCATTTTGACACAGTCAAGGAGATCGGCACGCTCAACCGGGAGCCGTGGCGCATCGAGGACGGCAAAGCGTGGGGACCCGGCACGTACGACATGAAGGCGGGGATCGTGTTCAGCTATTTTGCCCTGCGCGCGATCATCGACGAAAACCTGCCGCTGGCAAGCAAGCTGGTCTTTTTCTGGAACACGGACGAAGAGGTCGGCAGCCCGTCCTCGGAGGCGCTGATCAAAGAAGAAGCGAAGCGGAGCAAATGCGCGCTGGTGCTCGAGCCTGCGGCGGAAGACGGGTCGTTGAAAACCAGCCGCAAAGGCGGCGGCGATTTCGTGTTGAAGGTAAAGGGACGGGCGGCCCACGCCGGCAACGACCACGCCAAAGGCGTCAACGCCATCGCCGAGCTGGCCCATCACGTCCTCGCCGTCCAGTCCTGGACCGATTACGCCGCGGGCACCACGCTCTCCGTCGGCACGATCAAGGGGGGCACCGCCTCCAATGTCGTACCGGACAGCGCGGAAGCCGTGGTAGACGTGCGCGTTAGCACGTCGGCCGAAGCGGAACGGATCAGCCGGCTGATGCGCTCGCTCTCCCCCGTCCTGCCCGGCGCCGAGCTGGTGGTGGAGGGGAGCATCAGCAAACTGCCGATGGAACGGACCGGCGAGACGGAACGCCTCTTTCTTCACGCCCGCTCGCTGGCTGCCCTGGAGGGGCTGGACTTGACCGAGACCGGCGTCGGCGGCACCAGCGACGGCAATGTTGCGGCAGCGGTCGGCACGCCCACGCTGGACGGACTGGGACCTGTCGGCGACGGGGCCCACGCTCCCCACGAACACGTCGTGATTGACGCCATTCCGCAGCGGATCGCGCTGCTGCTGCGCTTGTTCACCACCTTGTAATATTTTCATGATTCTGCATATAAATGGAAAGAAGATCAATAAGGAGGTGAGCAACTTGGAAACGGTCAAACCGCTGCCGAGCAACCCGGTCGGCTTTTGGGCCCGACTGGGAGCCAACCTGCTGGACGGACTCATTTTCGGAGTTCCTTTGCTTTTGATCAGCTACTGGATTACGGGAAATTGGTCAGGCAATCTTGTGACCAATCTGATTTCCATACTCTACTCGCTTTTGCTCCCGGTCTTCTGGTACGGCTACACGATCGGCAAGAGGATTGTGGGCGTGCGCATCGTCAAGGTAAACGGCGAGCCCGTCGGCATCGGCACGATGCTGCTGCGACTGGTCGTCGGGATGTGGATCGTCTACGGCCTGACGTTCGGGATCGCGGCGATCATCAGCGCAATCATGGTCGTCGTCCGCGACGACAAGCGGGCGATCCACGACCTGATTGCCGGCACCTACGTGACCTCCAACCAACCGTCAAACGTGACCTCCAACCAACCGTCAGCCTTGTAGAAAACAAAACAACGCACGGCAGGGCCGGGACGGCATCTTCGCTGTCCCGGCCCTCTTTTGGGCATTGCGAACCGCCCTCCCATTCGATATGATAGTCCGTATGATGTTTTACGGGAGGCAGTTGCTTTGGCTTTGACCGACAAACGACGTCGTTTCAGTTCCGTACAAATTATTGTGCTCTTTTACCTGAGTGCCGTGCTGATTTCCACCCTGCTTTTGATGCTGCCGTTCTTTCACCAGCCCGGCGCCCGGCTTACGTTTATCGACGCGCTGTTTACCGCGTCAAGCGCCATCAGCGTGACGGGTCTGACCGTGATCGCGATTCACGAGGTGTTCAATCACTGGGGGATTCTCCTGCTCACCCTGCTCTTTCAGATCGGCGGCATCGGCATCATGACGCTGGGAACGTTTTTCTGGCTGGTTCTGCGGCAGCGAATCGGGCTGGAACAGCGCAAATGGATCGCCACCGACCACAACCGCCCCACGCTTGCCGGTCTCGTCTCCCTGATGCGCAGCATTCTCCTGCTCGCCATCTTCATCGAGCTGGCGGGAACGGTGATGCTGGGAAGTTACTTCTTGTCGGCAGGGTACCACGACGATTGGTACACGGCCTATTTTCACGGTTTTTTCGCGTCGGTCAGCGCCTTCACCAACGCCGGGTTTGACATCTACGGAAGCTCGCTGGTCGGCTTTTCCCACGACTACGTGTTCCAGCTCATCAACATGGTCTTGATGGTCTTGGGGGCCATCGGCTTTCCCGTGCTGGTCGAGGTGAAGGACTACGTCGCGCACCGGCGGCTCAACCAGCGGTTTACCTTTTCGCTGTTTACCAAAATCACCACGCTGACCTACTTGATCCTGAGCGTGGCGGGCACCCTGTTTTTCCTGCTCTTTGAATGGGACGGGTTCCTTACGGACAAGAGCTGGCACGAATCGCTCTTTTACGCGCTGTTTCAATCGCTCTCCACACGCAGCGCCGGCTTGACGACGATGGATGTCAGCCTGCTGTCCACGCCGACGCTGGTCATGCTGTCCGCGCTGATGTTCATCGGGGCCTCCCCCAACAGCGTGGGGGGCGGTATCCGGACGACCACGTTTTTTGTCATGATCGCCACGGTGGTCTCCTACATGCGCGGCCAGAAAGACGTCAAGGTGTTCGGCCGGGAGCTGGAGGAAGACGACATCATGCGCTCCTTTCTCGTCTTCTTTGTGGCCATCAGCCTGGTCTTCGCCGCGATCGTCCTGCTCGTCTGGATCGAGGGGCTGCCCATCCAGCAGGTCTTCTTTGAGGTGTGCTCGGCGTTCGGGACGACCGGAATGTCCATGGGGATTACATCCGAACTGAGCACGTCCGGCAAGCTGATCCTGATCATCGCGATGGTGATCGGCCGGATCGGGATTGTCAACCTGCTGCTCCTGCTGAAAAAGGACGAGCGGCAGATTCGCTACCACTATCCGAAAGAACGGGTCATCATCGGACAGTAACCACAAACGACAAAAGCCATCCTCACGATGAGGATGGCTTTTTGTTGCAGTTCGGGTCAGCCGCGAATCGCCGCGATGGCCTGCGCGCGGTCGGCCTGGTTGAAGACGGCGCTTCCGGCGACGAGCACCGTGGCCCCCGCTTCCTCGCAGAGGCGGGCCGTCTGCGCGTTGACACCGCCGTCAATTTCAATTTCCACGCGGTTCAGTCCGCGCTCGTCCAGCATCCGGCGCAGCTCTTTGATTTTCGGCACGACGCTGTGAATGAACTTCTGGCCGCCAAAACCGGGGTTGACCGTCATCAGCAGCACCATGTCCAGATCCTCCAGCACCGATTCGATCGTCACCAGCGGGGTGGCCGGGTTGAGCACAACCCCCGCCTTTACCCCCTGCTCCTTGATCAGGTACAGCGTGCGGTGCAGATGGCGGCACGCTTCCTGGTGAACCGTGATCCAGTCCGCGCCGCTCTTGGCAAACTGCGGGATGTAGCGGTCCGGCTCTTCGATCATCAGATGCACGTCCAGGGGCAGCTTGGTCACGGGGCGGATCGCCTCCACGATCAGCGGTCCGATCGTGATGTTGGGAACAAAGCGGCCGTCCATCACGTCGACGTGAATCCAGTCGGCGCCGCCCCGCTCGACGTCGCGAATTTCTTCGCCCAGCCGGGCAAAGTCGGCGGACAGGATAGAGGGTGCGATTTTTACCATGGCTTGTTCCTCCGTTGGTATTCTTTCAGTTCCTCGCGAAATTGCTTGTAGTGTTCGTAGCGCTCGGCGTCCAGCTCGCCCGCCTGCAGTGCCGCGAGGACGGCGCAGCCGGGTTCGCTTACGTGCAGACAACCGCGAAACTTGCACGGGACGCCCAGCGCACCGAAGTCGCGGAACGCCTCCGCCAGGTCGAGCTCGTCGATGCCGATAAACTCCAGGGAACTGAAACCGGGGGTGTCCGCCACGTACCCCCCGCCGGGAAGCGGGATCAGCTCCACGTGGCGGGTCGTATGCCGGCCGCGCCCCAGCTTCTGGCTGACGTCGCCGGTCTGCAGGCTGATGCCGGGAAACAAGGCGTTGATCAGCGAGGACTTGCCTACGCCCGACTGGCCGGCGAAGACGGAGATGGAGTCGCGCAGCGCTTCGCGGAGAGCTTCGACGCCGCGCTTGTCCACCGTGGACGTGGGGATGACGCGGTAGCCGATCTTCTCGTATTTGCGCACGACCTCTTTCACGTCATCGTCCGCCGCGAGGTCCGCCTTGGACAGCACGATCACCGAATCAATCCCGGCGTGCTCCGTATGCACGAGAAACTTGTCCAGCAAAAACGGACTGAACGCCGGCTCCACCATGGAAAAGACGAGCACGGCCTGATCGACGTTGGCGATGGGCGGGCGAACCAACTCGCTCGTCCGTTCGCCCACCTCCATCACGTACCCCTCGCCGTCGCTGATGACTTCGTACACCACCCAGTCGCCGACGAGCGGATTCACTTTCGCCCCTTTTTTCTTGAACAGTCCCCGGGCCCGGCACTGGTAGACTCGATCCCCGTCGGCCACGTAGTAGAATCCGCTTAATGCTTTCACGATCCGTCCTTCTGGCATCCATGTCCCCCCAACTGCTTATGGCACACTGTCGTAGGTGATGGTGATTTTCTGATAATCCGGCACCCCGTTGCGGTACACACGGATCACGGCGTTTTTCTGCGGCGACAGCACAACCGGCACGTCGTAATTCCTGCTCTCGGTGATTTTTTCATCGACGACAACCTGATTGTCGCCGCGCGCGTCGCTCACCGTAATCTTGACCGACACTTCTCCCTCGCCGTCCAGCACCTCCATGTAGATCGGCTGGGAGGCGAACCGGGCTTCCGCCGGATATTGGCCGTTGCTTACGATCAGCGGAATCGCCGTTCCCTTGGTCACCCGGGTGCCCGGCTCGTAAGGCGAAGGCATGCCGATGACAATGCCCGGCGTCTCCGTATAGGCCGGTTCCTGCCTGATGTTTTGCTGGTCGACCAGAAGCCCCTTCTTGAACAGCTCGATCTGGGCCTTTTCCAGGGTATAGCCGCGCACGTCCGGAATGGTTACCTGCGGCGGTCCCGTGCTGATCTCCACCCGCACGTCGGTCTGGTTGGGAACGACCTTCTCGTCCGCCGGCGGGAACTGGTCGATCACATGGCCGGCCGGCACCTTCTCGTCCTCTTTTTCCACGAAGGTATTGTCCGTGATGGCAAACCCTTTTTCTTTCAAAGCCTCTTCCGCTTCCTCCCGACTCAGGTTGACGAGGTTGGGCATCTCCACGGCTTCCTGCCCCTTGCTGACGTAGATCGTGACGATGCCGTTTTCCTTCAGCCGCATCGGCGGCGCCGGGTCCTGCCGGATCACGATGTCCTTCTCCACGCTGTCGCTCGGCTCGTAGACCACCTGCGGGACCAGTTTGGCTTCGCGGATTCTCTGCTCCGCCAGGGTGCGGTGCGTCCCTTCCACGTGCGGCACCTGCACTTCGGGCACAGACGGGAAGAGGTTTACCACCAGGTTGAACCCGAGAAAGGCCAGGACCATGAACAGCCCGATCGCCCCGACCCACGCCGCCGGCTTGACCCACCATCGGCGCCGCTGCGGGGTTTCTTCCTCCTGCCGCTGCTGCCCGGCCTGCCCCTGACGTCCCTGACCTTCCAGCATCTCCGGCGTGATGGCCGGATACACCTTCGTCTGCTCGTCGTCTTCCGGGAACTGGATCTTCTCCTCGTCAAGCCGCTCCGGCAAGAGGCAGGTCTCCAGGTCCTCCAGCATCTCCCGCGCGGAGGCGTAGCGCAGTTGCGGGTCCTTTACCAGCGCTTTGAGAATGACGTTCTCCACGCTTTGCGGAATGTCCGGATTGACCTGCCGCGGTTCGGGCAGGGGTTCCTGCAAATGCTTCAGCGCGACGGAAATCGGCGAATCGCCGGAAAACGGCAGTTGGCCGGTGACCATTTCGTAGAGCACAATCCCCAGCGAGTAAATGTCCGACTTTTCCGCCGTCACGCCACCGCGGGCCTGCTCCGGCGAAAAGTAGTGGACCGAACCGAGCACGGCGTTGGTGTGCGTGATGGTGGTGGACGTCACCGCACGGGCGATGCCGAAATCGGTCACCTTCACCCGTCCGTTTTTCCCGATCAGGATGTTGTGCGGCTTGATGTCGCGGTGGATGATCTGGTTTTGGTGGGCGTGGTCCAGCGCGTCGCAGATTTCCGCAGCAATCCGCACGGCCTCTTCCACCGGAAGCGCTCCGTGGCGGTTGATCAGATCCTTCAGCGTCGAGCCTTCCACGTACTCCATCACCATGTAGTGGGTATCCCCGTCCTGCCCCACGTCGTACACGCCGACCACGTTGGGGTGAGACAAGCTGGCCACCGCCTGCGCCTCCCGCCGGAAACGGGTGACGAAATCTTCGTCCGTTCCGAACTGCGAACGCAGCACTTTGACCGCCACCTGACGGTTCAGGACCAGATCCTTCGCCTTGTACACGATGGCCATTCCGCCCCCGCCGATGCGGGCTTCCAGTTGGTATCGTCCCCCCAGTCGTTGACCTTCCATCTCGCTCACCCCTCTCTTTGCCCGGTGACGGGCTTGGGTCTGTTGCGAACAGCTACCAGTGTGATGTTGTCCTCGCCGCCCGCCTCCAGGGCGTGTTCGACCAGACCGTCCACCTGTGCCTGCAGCGATACGGGACGCTTCAGCCACTCCACCATCACCGAATGATGTACTTTGTTGCTCAACCCGTCAGAGCACAGCAGCACCACGTCGCCCTCCGACCAGTTGAACTGTCCCAGGTCGATGCGCACGTCCGGCTCCGTGCCGAGGGCGCGCATCAACACGTTGCGCTGAGGGTGAACCGAGGCTTCCTCGGCCGTGATTTGGCCGCTTTTCATCAGTTCGTGCACGAGCGAGTGGTCTTCCGTCTTCAACTGCAGACCATCCGCGTTGAAATGATACAGCCGGCTGTCGCCGATGTGCGCCGTCACGCCGCCGGTCTCTCCCAGCAGCGCGGCCACGATCGTCGTCCCCATGCCGCTGCACTCCGGGTGCTCCTGGGCGTACCGGTACACTTCCTCATTGGCCATGAGGAGCGCGTGCATCAGCCGCTCGCGGGCGTCTTCCCCGCTCAGTTCGCTGTCCAGATGACGCAGTTCTTTTACTATTCGCTCAACGGCGAGGCGGCTGGCGATATCGCCAGCCTGGTGGCCGCCCATGCCGTCGGCGACCACGGCCAGAACGCGCCCGTTCAGGTCGGCAATGCAGGCGAAGTAGTCCTCGTTGACCTGACGGACGCGGCCGACATGTGATTTCATCGCAATTTCCATGAGATCACCCCGCGGTTTCCTTTGCGTATTGTGCCCGGAGCTGTCCGCACGCGGCCGCGATGTCGCTGCCGTGCTCGCGGCGGATCGTCACGTTGATCCCTCTCTCCTCCAAAATGCGTTTGAACCGGAAGATTTCGTTGCGCGGGGTACGCACGTAATCGCGCTCCGGCACGTAGTTGACCGGGATCAGGTTGACGTGGCAGAGCATGTCGCCGATCAGGTCGGCCAGTTCTTCCGCGTGCTCGGGCTGGTCGTTTTTCCCTCCGAACAAGCCGTACTCAAAGCTGATGCGGCGGCCCGTCTTGGCGATGTAGTAGCGGCAGGCCTCCAGCAGTTTCTCGAGCGGGAAGCCCCGGTTGATCGGCATCAGCTTGGTTCGCAGCTCCGTGTTGGGGGCGTGCAGGGAGATGGCCAGGTTCACCTGGCCTCCCTTGTCCGCAAATTCGTAGATCTTGGGCACGATTCCGCTGGTGGAAACGGTGATGTGGCGGGCCCCGATGTTCAGTCCGCGGTTGTCGTTGATAATCCGCAGGAAGGCGATCAGGTTGTCGAAATTCTCGAACGGCTCGCCAATGCCCATGACGACGACATGGCTGGCGCGCTCTCCTTCTTCGTCCAGCTTCCGCTGGGCCATCAGCACCTGGGCGACGATCTCGCCGGCGTCCAGATTGCGCTTCAGACCGCCCAGGGTGGAGGCGCAGAACGTGCAGCCGATGCGGCAGCCCACCTGGGTGGTGACGCAGACGCTGTTGCCGTAGTTGTGCCGCATGATCACCGTCTCGATCGCGTGGCCGTCCGCCAGTTGGAACAGGAACTTGACGGTTCCGTCCTGTGACACCTGGCGCGTAATTTCCCGCAGTGGATCGATGCGGAAGGTTTCGTTCAGCTTTTGCCGCAGATCCTTGGACAGGTTGGTCATCTCGTCAAACGAATGGACGCGCTTGACGTACAGCCAGTCAAAAATCTGCTGGGCGCGAAACGCCTTGTCTCCCGCCCCGACGAGCCACTCTTTCAACTCGTCCTGGGTCAGGCTGTAAATGAGCGGTTTTTCGCCCGTATACGATGAAAATGGCATTTGTATGTTCACATCCTCAAGTAGTGGCATAGCGAGAAATCATCATTCTATCATTGTACCTTGCATCGCGCGCCGCATCAAACAGGAAATGGCGCCAACCGCGCAATATGCGTCGCTTTTCCTAGTGTAAACCAAACGGCAGGGACGCAAACAACAGCGAAGGAGCGGCCATCCGCTGACGGAGTGCCACCCCTTCACGCTACCCTTTTCGTTTCAGACGGGCGATAAAAAATCCGTCGCTGTCAAAGTGATGCGGCAGCACCTGCACGTATCCCGCGCGGCCGTCCAGACGCTCCCGCGCCGCTGTCGGCAGGTCCTGGGCCAGCGTTTCGTCCAGCGCGAACTCCGGATGCTCGGCCACAAACCGGCGCACCACCGACTGGTTTTCCTCCGGTTCGATGGTGCAGGTGCTGTACACCAGGAGGCCGCCCGGCGCCAGCATCCCCGCCACCCGTTCCAGCAGCCGGTACTGCAGGTCGGCGATCGCCTCCACGTCGGCCGGGGTTTTGTTCCATTTCAGGTCAGGCTTGCGCCGGATCACGCCAAATCCGGAGCACGGCGCGTCCAGGAGAATCCGGTCAAACGCGCCCAGTCCCTTGTCCGGCAGTTCGAGCGCGTCGCTCGTGATCGGCGTAATGATCGTGATGCCCAGCCTGTCGGCGTTCTCCGCAATCAGCTCCCGCTTGTGCGGATGGACGTCGCTCGCCACGATCTCTCCCCGGTTCTGCATCAGCTCCGCCAGATGCGTCGTCTTTCCACCCGGAGCGGCGCAGGCGTCCAGCACCCGCATGCCCGGCTGGACGGCCAGCGCCGGCGCGACGAGCATGGAGCTTTCGTCCTGCACGGTGAAGTACCCTTCGCGGAACCAGCGGGTCCCCGCCGCATGCCCGCCGGGAAACAGGATGCCGTGCGGGCTGAGCGGCGACGGGGCGGCGTCCGGATACTCCTCCCGCAGCCGTTCCAGCAGTTCGTCCCGCGTCAGTTTCAGCGTATTGACGCGAACGGACGCCCGCGGGGGGCGGTTGTTGCTCGCACAGATGGCCCGCGTCTCCGCTTCGCCGTACGTCTCGACCCAGCGGCGCACCAGCCATTCCGGGTGGGACTCTTCTACCGCCAGCCGGCGCGCAGCGTCTCCCTCCGGCAGGCGCTCCCACACGTCAGGCTGCCGCAGCACGTTGCGCAGCACGCCGTTTACCATCGACGCGATGCCCTGGTGCCCTCGCCGCTTGGCGATCTCCACCGCTTCGTGCACCGCGGCCCGCGCCGGAATCCGGTCCAGGTAGCGAATCTGGTACAGGCTGAGCCGCAGCAGGTTGCGCACCCAAAGCTGCACCTTTTTGCCGCGGACAAAGTGGGCGAGCACCTCGTCCAGCGTCAGCCGCCGCTGAATCGTGCCGTAGACCAGCTCCGTCACCAGTCCGGCGTCGGGAGCGCGCAGCTCCCCGCGCTCCAGGACGTGCTTCAGCTCCAGATTGCTGTACGACTTGTGTTGCTCCACCCTGTTCAGGACGTCCAGGGCGATCTCGCGCGCTCCCTTGTATGCCACGTGTTATTCTCCTACCTTTGTGCCGATTTCAATGCCGCTGCCTGCGCCGCGCAAAAAGTCGCGCGCGCTCATCCGCTTCTTTCCTTCCGGCTGCAGTTCGGTAATCTTCACCGCGCCGCTGCCGCAAGCCACGACCAGCCCGTCCTCTTCCCGGGCGACAATCGTGCCGGGCTCCGCCAACTGACCGTCGTCCGCCTGCATGTCCACCCACCAGAGCTTCCACACCTTGCCGCCATAGGTGGTAAAGGCGACAGGCCAGGGGTTGAGGCCGCGCACCTGGTTGTACACCTGCCGCGCCGTCCGGGTCCAGTCGACCCGCTCATCCGCCCGTTTGAGCGTAGGCGCATACGTCGCGGCCTCGTGATCCTGCGGCTCAGGCACGATCTCTCCGGCCAACAGCTTCGGCACGGTCTCCACCAGCAGCTTGGCGCCGGCAGCCGCCAGCTTGTCAAACAGGGTGCCGGCCGTATCCCGTTCGTCAATCGGCACGACCACGCGGGAGAGCATGTCGCCCGCGTCCAGCGCCTCCACCATGTACATGATCGTCACGCCCGACTCGGTTTCGCCCTCCACAATCGCCTTGTGGATCGGCGCTCCTCCCCGGTACTTGGGCAGGAGCGAGGCGTGCACGTTGATGCAGCCGTAGCGGGGCGCGTCCAGCAAACGCTTCGGCAAAATCTGGCCGTACGCGGCCGTCACGATCAGATCAGGCTCCAGCGCGAGCACCCGTGCCAGCGCCTCGTCCGCCTTGATCTTCTCCGGCTGCAGCACCGGGATGCCGAGGCGCAGCGCCGCTTCCTTCACCGGCGGCGGCGTCAGCACCTGCTTGCGCCCCACAGGCCGGTCAGGCTGCGTCACGGCGGCGACGACCCGGTATCCCTCCGCCGCCAGCGCGTCCAGGCTGGGGACGGCAAAGTCGGGCGTTCCCATAAACAGTATGCGCACGTCTTTCAAAACGGTTTATTCCCCTTCCTCTTCCTTGCTGATCGGATAGACGCGGTCGGCGATGTCGATGAACAGGACGCCGTTGAGATGGTCGATTTCGTGCTGGGCGCAGCGGGACAAGAGGTCGTCCGCTTCCATTTCAAACACATTGCCGTACCGGTCCTGTCCCCTGAGCTTGATCCATTTGTGACGGCGCACATCGCCGCGCAGACCGGGGATGCTGAGGCAGCCTTCCGGGTAGTCGAACTGCTCCCCTTCGAAGGCGATGATCTCCGGATTGACCACCTCGATCAGGCCGTCCCCGCAGTCCATGACGATGACGCGCTTGGAAACGCCCACCTGGGGCGCGGCCAGGCCGACGCCGTCCGCGTCGTACATGGTCTCCGCCATGTCGTCCAGCAGCTTGTGCAGGTTGGCGTTGAATTTGGTGACCACTGCCGCTTTTTCCCGCAGGATCGGATCAGGGTGTTTGACGATTGTGCGAATAGCCATTGGTTGTAATCCTCCCTAAAGCAGTACGTGCGGATCGACGTCGATCGTCATCAGCACCTTCTGCTGTTTGTTCCCTTCTTCAAAGACGTCCACGGCCTGGGCCAGCAGGTCGGACAGCCGAGGCTCATCCCGATATTTTAACATGATCTGGAACCGAAATCTATCTTTGATCCGCGGAATCGGCGACGCCACCGGTCCCAGCAGGATCGTCGTCTCCGCCAGCCGCGGCCGGAGAAAATCGGCCACGGTATGAGCCGCCCGGATGACGACGGGCACCTCTTCATGCGAAAAGGTGAGCAGCACCAGCCGGTAGTACGGCGGATAGCCGGTCCGCCTGCGCTGCATCATCTCCTCGCGGTAAAACGACGGGTAGTCGTGCCGGGTGGCATGGACGATGCTGTAGTGCTCCGGCGTGTAGGTCTGGATGACCACATCCCCTTCCAGTTCGTGCCGCCCGGCCCGTCCGCCCACCTGGGTCAGCAGTTGGAACGTCTTTTCCGCCGCGCGGAAATCGGGCAGGTGCAGCGACGTGTCCGCCGCGATGACGCCGACCAGCGTCACGCGGGGAAAGTCCAGCCCCTTGGCAATCATTTGCGTGCCCAGCAGCACGTCTCCCTGCCCGGTGCGAAACTTGTGCAGAAGCTCCTCGTGCGCCCCTTTGCGGGAGGTGGTGTCCACGTCCATGCGGATGACGCGAATGCCCGGGAACAGCCGGGCCAGCTCCGCCTCCACTTTTTGCGTGCCCGTCCCGAAAAAGCGGATGTGCTCGCTCTGACACTCCGGGCAGTGGGCGGGCTGCACGATCGTATAGCCGCAGTAGTGGCAGCGGGCGGTGTGGTTGGTCTTGTGGTACGTCAGCGAAATGTCGCAGTGCACGCAGCGGAGCGTGTAGCCGCAGGAGCGGCACATGACAAAGGTGGAAAAGCCGCGCCGGTTCAAAAACAGCACCATCTGCTCCTGTTTGGCCAGCCTGTCGCCGATCATCTCGTACAGCAGGCGGCTGAACATCGACCGGTTCTCCGCGCGCAGCTCCTCCCGCATGTCGACGACGTGGACGCGCGGCAGCGGCCGGCTGCCGACCCGCTCCGGCATCTCCAGGAGCGTGTAGCGGCCGCGGGCAGCCAGCGCGTACGTCTCCAGGGAAGGCGTGGCACTGCCCATCAGCACCACGGCGCCGTTTTCCCGCGCCCGCCAAAGCGCCACCTCCCGCGCGTGGTAGCGCGGCGTCTCCTCCTGTTTGTAGGAACTCTCGTGCTCCTCGTCGATCACGATCAGCCCGACGTTTTGAAACGGGGCAAACACGGCCGAGCGCGCCCCCACCACCACTTTTACCTGCCGGCGGATGATTTTGCGCCACTCGTCGTACCGCTCTCCCTGGGAAAGCGCGCTGTGCAGCACGGCCACGTCGGCCCCGAACCGCGCCTTGAACCGTTCCACCATCTGCGGCGTCAAGCTGATCTCGGGAACGAGAAAAATCGCCTCCCGCCCCGCGGCCAGCGTCCGTTCGATCGCTTCCAGGTACACTTCGGTCTTGCCGCTGCCGGTCACCCCGTGCAGCAAAAACGCACCGTACGCGCCCGCTTCGATCTGATCGCAAATCGGCTTCAGCGCCGCCTCCTGCTGCGGGGTGAAGGACGGCTTTTCACCGCCGGCAAAGCGCTTGTGCGCATACGGGTCGCGGTAGACCTCCACCTGCTCGATCGCGACCCAGCCCCGCTGCTCCAGACTTTTCAACGGGGAGCGGGTGATGCCCAGCTCGTCTCGCAGCGTCTGCACGGAAAACGACTGCCCCTCGTGCGCGGCAAACAGCTCCAGCACCCGCCGCATCTGCTCCGCCCGCGCCGGCAGGGAGCGGATCGCGGAAGCCAGCTCCGCTCCCTCCAGCAGGCAGCGGACAAACGACTGCTGCTTGCGGGTGATCCGGTCCCTCACCTGGTATTCCGTCGCCAACAGGCCGCTTGCGATCCACCCCGGCACCAGCATCGCCTCGTCGGGAAAGCGCTTTTCCGCCTCGGCGAGCGGCAGCTGCCGCTTTCGGTACACGTCCCACAGCAGGGCGGACTGTCCGCAGGCCGTCTCATCCAAGAGGTCGGTGGCCGCCAGCCACTTTTCCGATCGGCCCTTCAGCACGGCGGGAATCATCGCCTGCATCGCCGTCACCCACGGACACAAATACTGGCGGGACATCCACTCGCCCAAGCGAATCAGCTCGGCGGTCAGCGGCGGCGTATCGTCCAGCACCTGTTCCACATCCCGAAGCCGTCCGGCCGCGGCCGCCTCCTCCGGCTGGTCGGTTACGTCCACCACATACCCCTGCAGCTTCCGGGGGCCAAACGGCACGACCACGCGGCTGCCGACCCGCACCAGTGGACGGAGCCAGGGCGGTATCCGGTAGTCAAACGGGCGGTTGGTGCGGTTGACCGGCACGTCCACCACGATCCGGGCGATCATAACGCGTCAGACAGCGGCCGGTGCGCCATTTTGACCAGGATCGCGTCGAACAGTTTGTCCGCCACGTCCCGCTTGCTCAGCTTTTCCAGCGCCGCCTGCTCCCCTTCCCGCGTCAGCAGCGTGACGATGTTGGTGTCGCTGCCCATGCCCGCGCCTTCCATCAGCACGTCGTTGGCCACGATCATGTCCAGGTTTTTCCGCTCCAGCTTGGCCTTCGCGTGGGCCAGCACGTCCTGCGTCTCGGCCGCAAAGCCGACCACGTACTGGTCCGTCTTCCGCCGGCCCACCTCCTGCAGGATGTCCGGCGCCTTTTCCAGCTCCAGCACCAGCGGGCCGTCTCCTTTTTTCATCTTATGCGCATGGACCGTCTTCGGCCGGTAGTCGGATACCGCCGCCGACTTGATCACGATGTCGGCGTCCGGCAAATACCGCATGACCGCGTCGTACATCTCCTGCACCGATTCCACCGGGACAAACTCGACACCGGCCGGCTTGGGCAGCGACGTCGGCCCGCTGATCAGCACCACGTCCGCCCCTCTGTCCCGCGCCGCTTCCGCGATGGCATATCCCATCTTGCCGGAGGCGTGGTTGGTGATGTAGCGGACCGGGTCGATTTTTTCCCGCGTCGGCCCCGCCGTCACCAGCACCCGTCTGCCGGCGAGGTCGCGGGGGTTCTCCTTCTGTTCGGCAAACAGGCGGATGACCGCTTCGACGATCTCCTCCGGTTCGGCCAACCGCCCTTTGCCGATCCAGCCGCATGCCAGCAAGCCTTCGCCCGGCTCGACGAAGCGACAGCCGTACTCCGCCAGCCGCCGCATGTTGGCCGTCACCGCGGGATGGCCGTACATGTTGACGTTCATCGCCGGAGCCAGCATCACCGGCGCTTTGGTGGCGAGAACGGTCGTCGTCAGCATGTCGTCGGCGATGCCGTTCGCCATTTTGCCGATGACGTTGGCCGTGGCGGGGGCGATCAGCACGAGGTCGGCCCGGTCGGCCAGCTCGATGTGGCTGATCACCGCGGGGTCCGGCTCCTGAAACATGTCGGTGTACACCTGCTGGTGGGAGAGCGCCTGAAAGGTGAGCGGCTGCACAAACTGCATGGCGCTCGCCGTCAGGATGACGTGTACCTGCGCTCCCGCCTGGGTCAGCTTGCTGGTCAGCGCCGCCGCCTTGTACGCGGCGATGCCTCCCGAAACGCCCAGCACGATTCGTTTTCCTTGCAGAGGAAGCATGTCTCGGTTGTCCTCCCTTTTTAGTCGGTCTGCCAAACGGCCAGACCGGTGTGGTTGCGTCCGTCACGACGAAAGACCGGTGCCGCTGCGAAAAAAAACAACCTGCGTGAGGTTGTTTGTAAGCAAAAACGCGGTAACAAGGCCGCTCTTATTTGCGGACGTCGGTGTATTCGTAGATGACCTGGTCGGCGATCAGCTCTTCCAGCGCCAGGCCGACGAACTTTTTGGACTTCGGTTTTTCCACCTGAACGGCGCTGTTTTCGCGAAGCTGGCGGGCGCGTTTGGACGCGATGGTGACCAGAGTGTACTTGCTTTCCACTTTTTCGGTCAGTTTGTCAATCGACGGATACAGCATGGATTATTTGACCTCCTCAAGCCATTTGCGGTACTTGTGAATTTGGCGTTCCTTTTTCAAGTGCTCGGCGGTGATGATCGACCGGATGCGTTCGCAGGCGCAGTCGATCACGTCGTTGACCACCACGTAGTCGTACTGATCCATCAGCTCGATCTCCTGGCGGGCCATCTCCATGCGGTGACGGATCGTCTCTTCCGTCTCCGTTCCCCGTCCGACGATCCGGTTTTCCAGTTCGGCCAGATCGGGCGGCGCGAGGAACAGAAAAACCCCCTGGGGAAACTTTTTCTTCACCTGCAGGGCGCCCTGCACTTCGATTTCCAGAATCACGTCACGCCCTTTTGCCAGCATCTCTTCCACAAACAGGCGCGGCGTACCGTAGTAATTGCCGACGTATTCCGCCCACTCCAGCAGTTCGTCCTGCTCGATCATCCGGCGGAACTCTTCTTTTGTTTTGAAAAAGTAGTTAACCCCTTCCACTTCTCCGGCCCGCGGCGCCCGCGTGGTGGCGGAAACGGAATAGACCAGATCCGGCATGCGCTCGCGAAGCGCTTTGCAGACCGTTCCCTTGCCGACGCCAGACGGCCCCGAAAGAACCAAAAGGAGACCGCTATCGCCCATCGTATGTCTTCACTCCTGCCTATTCGTCCGATTCGTCGTCTTTTGTCGTCAGCCGCTGCGCCACGGTTTCCGGCTGGACCGCGGACAGGATGACGTGATCGCTGTCCGTGATGATGACCGCCCGCGTGCGCCTCCCGTACGTCGCGTCCACCAGCATGTTGCGGTCGCGCGCTTCCTGGATGATCCGCTTGATCGGCGCTGATTCGGGACTGACGATGGATATGATGCGGTTGGCGTTGACGATGTTGCCAAACCCGATATTGATCAGCTTGATTGCCATGACGGCCCCGTCCATCCTTTCATCGCTACTCGATGTTCTGAACCTGCTCTCTCATTTTTTCCAGTTCCGTCTTGATCTCGACGGCCAATCGCTGGATGGGCAGGTGATTGGCCTTGGAAGCGATCGTGTTGGCTTCCCGGTTCATCTCCTGCAAAAGAAAGTCCAGCTTGCGCCCGACCGCTTCTTCCCTGCCCAACTGTTCCGCAAACTGGGAGCAGTGGCTCGTAAGACGGGTCACCTCTTCACTGATGTCGGAACGGTCGGCCAAAAAGGCCGCTTCCTGCGCAAGGCGCTGCGCGTCCAGTTCAAACGGAGCAGTTTCGGCCCATTCGGCCATGCGCTGATGCAGACGGCTGCGGTACTCGTCGACGACCAGCGGCGCCATTTGTCCGATTTCCTGTGTCCAGGCGGTGATCCGGGCAAGCCGCTGTTCCAAATCCGCCTGAAGCTGCAGCCCTTCCTTCCGCTTCATGGACAGCAAGTCTTCCGCCGCTTCCCGGCACGCCGCAAGCAGCCACTCGGCCGCCTGCTCGGCGTCCGCTTCCGCCACGTCCCGGTTTTGCACCACACCGGGCAGGAGCAGCAAGTCCTTGGCGGTTAACGGCGACTGCAGCGAAAAGCGCTCGTTCATCTCCCGCGCCGCCGACACGTACTGCTCCGCGACGGCCCAGTCGATGGCAATTCCCTGCCCCGTCAGGCCGCCGGCATCCACGGTGACGGCCACATCGACGCGGCCTCGCCGGACGTATTGGCCCACAAGCTTGCGCACCGGCTCCTCAAGCATGCCCCAGGCCTTGGGCAAGCGAACAAGGATTTCGCAGAAACGATGGTTCACCGCGCGCATCTCCACAGTGAGCCGCAGCGAACCGTACATCCCTTCTCTTCGGCCGTACCCGGTCATGCTTCGGACCATGGTTCTCACTTCCATAGACGTAAAATCGTTAATTTATTATAGGAGACAACTCTTGACAGTGTCAACCGAAGCCGGGGCGGGGACAAGCCGATTCCGCCGTGGTGCGCTTTGTGATACACTGTCACTGACGCTTTTGAGACAGGCGCGAAAGTGGATTCGTGCAGGATTTCTGCACACGTGAGGTGAGCACTTGTGGCATTTGACGGAATTGTAACCCGTGCCGTCGTGCGGGAATTGCAAAAACTGGCGGGCGGACGGATCGCCAAAATCCATCAGCCCCATCACAGCGATATCGTCATGCAGATCCGGGCACAGGGGGAGACGGTGAAGCTGCTGCTTTCCGCCAATCCGACCTATCCCCGGCTGCATGTGACTACCGAAGAGTTTACCAATCCGCAGGAAGCCCCGATGTTTTGCATGCTGCTCCGAAAGCACTGCGAAGGCGGGCTGATCGAGGCAATCGAACAGGTGGACATGGAGCGGATCGTCCACATCGACATTCGCACCCGCGACGAACTGGGAGACACGGCGCGGCGGCGGATCGTCATGGAAATTATGGGCAAGCACAGCAACATCATCCTGCTCGATCCGGCCAGCGGCACCATCCTGGACAGCGCCGTGCACGTGACCCCGGCGATCAGCCAATACCGGCAGGTCCTGCCCGGCCGTCCGTACGTCTCCCCGCCCAGCCAGGAAAAGCGGGACCCGCTTGCCGTTACGGAACAGGCGTTCATCACGGCGATCGACTGGAACGGCGGTCGGCTGGACCGACAGTTGGTGGACGCCTTCACCGGGATCAGTCCCCTTTTGGCGAAAGAGATCGTCCACCGGGCGGGCCTGCCGACGCGGGAAGCGTTGTGGCGCGCCTTTTCTTCCGTGATGGAAGCGGTCAGACAGCACCGCTATGCGCCGATGATCGCAGAAGGCCGGGAGAAAACGCAGTTTCACGTGGTGGAACTGACCCATCTGACGGACGCCGCCACGACCTCCTTTTCCTCCGCAAGCGAATGCCTGCAGGCGTTTTACGCCGTCAAGGCACAGCGGGACACGGTCAAGCAGAAGGTGCACGACCTGATCCGCATCGTCACCAGCGAACGGAACAAAAACGAGAAGAAAATCGAAAAACTGGAGCAGACCTTGGCGGAAGCGAAGGACGCGGAGATTTTCCGGCTGTACGGCGAACTGATCACCGCCCACATGCACCAGCTCAAGCGGGGCGATACCGTCCTGGAGGCGGTCAACTGGTACGACGAAGCGGGCGGCACAGTGACCATTCCGCTCGACCCGTTGAAGACGCCGTCGGAAAATCTGCAGGCGTACTACAAACGCTACAACAAGGCCAAAAACAGCCTGCAGATCGTGGAAGACCAAATCCGGCAGGCGCGCGAAGAGATCGTCTATCTGGACGGCCTGCTCGTCCAGTTGGAGCACGCCTCGCTGCAGGAAGCGGAAGAAATCCGCGAAGAGCTGGCGGAACAGGGGTACGTGCGCAGCCGGCAGAAACGGGCGAACAAAAAGAAAAAGGACGCCCGCCCCGAACTGGACGCCTACACGTCCAGCGACGGCACGGAGATTCTCGTGGGCAAGAACAACAAGCAAAACGACTACCTGACCAACAAGCTGGCCGCGCCTCACGACACGTGGCTGCACACCAAGGAGATCCCCGGTTCCCACGTCGTCATCCGCTCCCGCCAGGTCTCGGAACAAACCCTGCGGGAAGCGGCCGTCCTCGCCGCTTACTACAGCAAGGCGCAGCACGGCAGCCAGGTGCCGGTCGACTACACGCTGGTCAAGCACGTGAAAAAACCGAGCGGCGCCAAGCCCGGCTTCGTCATCTACGAACAGCAGCGGACGCTTTACGTCACCCCCGACGAAGCGCTGGTCCGCCGGCTGAAGGCGAACAACCGCGCGGCGCATAGCGAGACTAGCTAGGTTCATACTAAGAGCATGAAAGGAGGGTTCGTTCTTGAACATCCTGCTCAAGCTCTTGGTAAACGGCATCATCGCGGTGCCGGGGCTGCTGTGGTCGGGAACGTCGCTTTCGTTTGCGCTGGTCACCAGCGCCGTCGTCAGCCTGGTGGCCTACGGGCTGGGTGATGCCGTCATCCTGCCGCGTACCAACAATACATTCGCCAGCACGGCCGATTTCGCGCTTGTGTTTGCCCTGTTCTGGCTGGCCGCGTTTGTGTTTGCGCAGCCCTTTCGGCTGTCCGGACTGTTTTTGACGGCCTTTGCCATTTCCGTTGCGGAATACTTTTTTCACGACTATTTGCAGCGGCACGGGGTCCATCACACCAAGCACCCCGGCTGACGCCCCACCATTGACATGCGAAGGAGGATCGGGATGAACGTCATCGGGATCATCCAGACAGATTTGAACGAGTTTAACGTTCTGTTTGTACCGGACCAGAACAGCGGCCAGAACGGAGCACAACAGGGTCAGCAGGGCCAGCAGAGTCAGCAGGGCCAGCAGAACCAGGCCAGTCAGGACAACGACTCCCTGTTTCTCGATTTCCTGGAGGACCAGACTGGCGGACAGAATCAGGGGGCAGCCGGAAATCAGCAGAGCGGTCCGCAGGAGATGACCGTCCGGATCAAAGGCATTCCGGAGGGGCAAAAAGCGAACTTTTTGCAGATGTACCAGATCCTTCAGGACGCCAAGGACACCCGTGATCTGGAACAGTCGCTGACCATCGTCAACCAGGGAGACCCGCAGCAGAATCAGGGAGCGGGCGGCTCCGGCGGACAGCAATAAGCCCGATCCCCACAGGACCGGGTGCTCGAAGGAACCGCGACGCCTCCAGCAAACACCCCGGCCCGCTGCCTGCCAGGAAACCCTTCCGGCCCATTCCAGTCGGACACGCGGTTTCTTTTACAGCAGGCCTTCCTTGCGGATCACGCAAAAAACCTGGAACGGTAACGTCCCAGGTTTTTTCGTGATCGAATCGTATATGTCCAGCTACTGCCGTTTTCCAAAGGAAAAGCCCCCGCTCTGCCGTCCGGCCTCATGTTTCTGTAACCTGCTCTCACACAGGTGGGTGACCCGTCCGCGTTTCTGCCTTCCCATGCGTCCCAAGACGGGAGGTGGGCCTGACATACGGCGCGAAGTTCTGTCTCCCTCGAAACACTCATAAGGTTAGAAACATTCGTGGCCTCACGTACATCGCAGGATCTTTACATTTCTAACTCTACCACAGATGGCTTCACTTCTCAACGGATAATCTTTGACCTTTTGCATATTCGCCGAAAGACTTGGTTGCGCCGTGCACGATGCCGTTCTTTCAGGCAGAACGGCCATGTGCAGGAACGCTGCTGATTTTTGATGGGACCAAACGAATGTCCTATCATTTATTTAGGAGAAAAACGCGTTGGGAGGTTTTTCACAAGACGCGCATCAAAGAAGGAGGATTCCATGCGAAAAAAGGTGGAAAAAACGTTATTCGGGTTATGGGCAGGTGAATTATTCGCTGTTGTTTGTTTTGCCTTGCTGTGGTTGATCTATGCACAACAGTTTGAGTGGGCAGAACCCTATGTAACGTCATGGCCGTCTGTCTATGCGTTTGCCTTGCTGGAATTTATCTTGCTTCAAGGAAGTTATTATTGGTTTGTAAAATGGAAACAAGTGCGGCGAGGCTGTTTCTCCCATTTGCCTGATCGTCACCTTCGACTTTTCCATGTCTTCAAAAGAATCAACCTTTTCCTGATTGCGATCGGACTGCTGTTCTTGATTTATCTATGGAAGGTTTTTTCCGTTGATTTTTATTGGTTTGTCTTTCTCTACGTGTTTGCCATTCTTGAATATATCAATTACTACCACGTGCGGCTGTCCTATCAAACCATAGACGAAATAAAAGATTTCCTCCGTCAACGGGGATTCCGGCGTTCGAAACTGGCAAGTGAATGGAATACCCGCTCATGATGTGATCCGGAGTTTTCGCTCAACATGATTCTACCCTCGCCTCTCTGTTCGGGCGGACGCCGCGCATCAACCGGATAGGAACGGGACAAACGGGTCATGCTACAAACAAAACCCACCCGTATGGAGGCATCACGCGATGAAAAAGAACGTGTTTCGTGCGTGGTTGATCGTCTGCTGGCTGGGATGCGTCTCTGCGCTTCCACCGGCCGCCGGTGCCGCCGGCATTCCGCCAGCGCCAAGGAGCCAACAGGGGTACGGCAACGATGCGTTCCGCAATATCACGGTCAGCAAGACCGACGCCCGCCAATACGTCGTCAAGGGAGAAGCCCGCGTCTTCGAAGGCAATGTCCGCTACGTGGTCATGGACGGGGCGACCACCCTGATCAACAGTTTCGTCACGGCCAGCCGCGGCGGCCTGGCATGGGGCTCCTATGAACTCAACCTGAACCTGCCCGGCAGCAAGCAGCCGCTGACCTTGATTCTGTTTGAAGAAATCGCGCAGACGGGCGCCCGCCGGCACGAACTGAAAATTCCGCTTCCCTGACGAAAAAAACGCCGAGCTTCGGCGTTTTTTCACGTTCGCTTCATTTTTGCCCGAACCAGCGATTCAAACGCGGGATGCATGATCAACGCGGGCTGCTGCTCCTTTTCCCAGGCCAGCGACTGCGCCAGATTCATCTCCAGGCAAGCGGTCAAACCCGCTTTGGTGACGGCCAGCGCATGACGGGGCAAGCGGCGAAGGGCACTGATCAACAGCTGCGCCTCCTGCTCGATCTCGGCCGCATCCACGGCTTTGTAAATCAAGCCGATCCGCTCCGCTTCGCTGCCGGAGATCTTTTCGCCGAGCAGCGCCAATCGTTTGGCCTGGGCCATGCCAACCAGGCGCGGCAGCAGATAGGTGCCGCCGAAATCCGTGGTCAGGCCGATCTGAACAAACGGCTCCTGCAGCACTGCGTCCCGGGCTGCGATGACAAAGTCGGCATGAAGCGCCAAATTGAGGCCCGCCCCTACTGCCGCTCCTTCGATCAGGGCGATGACCGGCTTGGGCATGTGATGGAGCTGCGTCAGAAACGCGTTGATCACCGTCAGCGACTCGTCCGCCTGGGCGGGGTCGCGCAGCGCTCCCAGTATGCTCAAATCGGCCCCCGAGCAGAAATTGCCACCGGCGCCGCGCAGAAGCACCACGTCGGCAGCCGGTTCAGCGGCGGCTCGGGCAATCGCCTCCTTTAGCAGTGAAAACATCTCCAGCGTCAGCGCGTTCAGCACCCGCGGACGATTGAGCGTAATCGTCCAGACGCCCTCCCGCAGGTCGGTTTGGATCGGCAAGTCTTGTCTGTGTTCCATCACGGGTTTTCTCCTTTCGTTACGAGGTACGCGGGATGACGCCTTCCTGTTCCAAGCGGGCCAATTCGTCATCCGTCAGGTTCAGCTTGGCTTTCAGCACGTCGCGGGTGTCTCCCCCGCAGCGTGGAGGAGGCATCATGCCGTCCAGCGGGCGGGTTCGTTCCACGCGCACCTGCAGCGTCTCTCCATCGGTTCCGTATGGCAGGGTAAAGGCGACTTCCCGGCTGGCGACATACGCGCTGCCGCTCCAGGTGTCCATCTCCTCCACGGCGGTCAGGCAGCAGTCCACTTCGCTCCCCAGCTCGCTCCACTCCGCCTGTGTCCGAGACAGAAACAGGGTTTTCATTTCCTCAAATACGTCCGGGTGGTCGGCAATCAACGCGCCGTGCAGGGTCTCCCAGTCTTCCCGTCCAACCGCCCGGCAGAAATTGTGCCAGAACTTTTCTTCCAGCGCCGCCAGCGCGACGTACTTGCCATCCGCGCTCTCGTACACCTGGTAGGCCAGCATTCCCTTCAGGAATTGGCCCATCGCCTTCGCCTGCCCGTCATGGGCGAGCAGGGCGTGCAGTCCCATCCAGGAGGAGAGCACGTCCACCGAGGCGACGTCCAGGTAGGCGCCCTGTCCGTGCCGGCATTGCCGAACCAGCGCGGCACAAATCTGCTCGGCCGCGTACAGGCCCACGGCGTAATCGGCGATCGGCACTTCCGAGGGGACCGGCCTGCCCTCGCTGTCGCGGGTCGCCGAAAGAAACCCGCTGATCGCCTGGTAGTTGAGGTCGTGGCCGCCCAACTGGTGCATGTCCCCCGTCTGGCCGTATCCGGTAACCGAGCAGTACACCAGCGAAGGATGGACAGCGGACAGGCTGTCGTAGTCCAGCCCGAGGTGGCTCATCACGCCCGGACGGAAGCTCTCCACCACCACGTCGGCACGGCTGGCCAGGGCAAAAGCCAAGGCCCTGCCCGCTTCGGTATGCAAGTTCAGCGCGACGCTCCGCTTGTTGCGATTGGAGCTTAAAAACAGCGCGCCCGTCTCCCCGATCCGCGGCCCCAGCGAACGGCCGGGATCTCCCCCGGGATGGGCTTCCACCTTGATCACTTCTGCCCCCAGGTCGGCCAGCCTCATTGTGCAATATGGCCCGGAGAGATGGCGTGAAAAATCGACAACCGTGATCCCTGTCAACATGCGGTTACCACCCCTTTCCACCCTTGTCCATGTTTTGGTATTTCGTGATGGGCGGGCCGCATTCCTTCATTGTCAGAAAAATGCCAACACGATTACAGCCGTCCAAATAACGAACGGCTGTTGCTAGGTGATAAAGCGCAGTGTGAGCGGATAGCGATAGGGTATGCCGTCATTGGCTCTGATCGCCGCCAAGATGACGGCCACCACCCAAAAGACGAACAGGGCGAACAAGAGCAGGACGCCAATAAACAGGAAAATCAGCAGCATGCTGATCGCACCGTAGATCGTGACGCTGATGGCAAAGTTGAGCGCCTCTTTCCCTTGGCTGTCGACAAACGCTCCCTCTTCCCGCTTGATCAGCCAGACAATCAGCGGCCCCAGCACATTCCCCAGCGGGATGACCAATCCGGCAAACGCAGCGAGATGAGCAGCGATCGCCCATATCCGCTCCTGTTTGCCGGGCCGTTCCTGATTCATGAAGAACGCCTCCCTGTTTTTTCCTTCTCCCTTCCAAATGTACGGCAGACCTCCCGAAAACTTGCGGAGAGAAAAAAAGCACCCCTGGAATGGTATTACCCCTGTCAAGTAGACAGACTTTAAACAAGCCCTAGTTCAAGATGCCTGAGCTCGGTATTGTACCGGGCTCAGGTTATGTAACCGGGATTGAAAACGTTTGTGATTGTAAAAACGAATATAGCGATCAACAGCGTGATGTACTTCTTCATCCGTCTTGAAGTTGTGCAAATACATGCATTCTGATTTCAGATGGCTGAAAAAACTCTCCATACAAGCGTTGTCCAGACAATTTCCCTTTCTGGACATACTTGCGGTAATGTTATATTGTTTGAGTAGGTTATGATATTGTCGGGATGTGTACTGGAATCCTTGGTCGCTATGCAACAGGACTCCACTCACATCTCCTTTTTTTATGGCTGCCTTTACCGTGTCCATGACAAGCCGTATGTCATTCCGTTTACTTATCCTGTAGGCGACGACTTCGTTGTTGAAAAGGTCGTAAATGACGGAGAGATAGAGTCGACGTCCATTGAAGATCAGATAGGTAATATCTGTAACCCATTTTTCGTTAGGACGGGAAGCGATAAAATCACGGTTCAGTTTGTTTTCGGAAATGACAACTTGCTCTTTGCGGCCAAAGAATTTCCGTTTCCTGCGAATACGTGCCTGGATCCCCATTTCCTTCATGAGTCGATACACACGCTTACGATTTACGTGTATACCATATCTTTGAGTTAGCCAAACCGTTACTCGCGGGTACCCGTAAATGCCGTTTACTTCTTGATGGCATTCCCTAATCATTTCTTTCAATTTCTCGTCTTCCACCATTTTTCGAGACGGATTTTGCTGCTGTTTTACCCACTTGTAAAAGCCACTCCGTGATACACCGGATACCGAGCACAGCAAGGAAACGGAGTATGTTCCCATCATTTCATGGATGATGGAGTAAGATTTTGATTGTTCTTTTTGCTTCTTCACCGCCTTTCGAGTCCGAGCCACTTTTTTAGATATTCATTCTCAGCTCGCAATCTCAAGTTTTCCTCTTCTAGGGTGAAAAGACATTTTCTCGGCCTTCCTTTCCTCGGTCCAACCGCTTTCCCTCGTTTTTCTTCGAGTCCCTTCATCCCTTCATTCTCAAAATGCTTGACCCATCTCATCACAATGTTTTTATCTGAGATGCCAAGTTCCTTTGCGATGGTTTTATAACTTTTGTCGCCATCAAGGTATAAATGTACCGCTTTTCTCTTTATTTCAATTGGATACGTCTTGCGTATTTTCCCCATAGAAAATCCCCTCCGAGTTAACAGTAAGGGACTTGCTTTTTACTGTCTACTCAAAGGGGATAATACCAGAAGAGGCGCTTTTTTTCGCGTTAGTAATGGCTGTCGTACCCGTAATGAGACATAGACGAGGATCCGTACCCGCCGTATCCTTTCCCGTGGTGCTCTTTCCTGTAGTGATGGCAATCGTACTTGTAGACGGGTTTGTAGTAACATTTTTTCTTATAGTATTTCTTCTTACAGCATTTTTTGTGGTAGCATCTGTGCCCGTAGTCCTTATGGCATCCGCAGCTCATGAGCTCACCCCCCTTTGAGTTGGTACAGTTACATGCTATGTCGCAGGGGTGGCATTGGCATGGTACACTTGTCTAAAGTGAACGCAAAATAAACGGATATCCATGTGGGTCGTTACTGCGTGACAATTTTCCGCAGTTCGTTGATTCCGTGATGATCGGGTATTTCCTGAAACTCCTTTACCTTGGGCAAGGTCAACAGATGCGGACGGGTCATGTAGCCCGGTTTGGAGATGTAGACCACGTCACAGTTGGCAATCAGCTCAAACACGTCGGGGTGGTTGGCCTCGATCGTCCGCAGGTCCAGATGGGTGATCCCGGCGTTGTACAAGTCGTCGATCATTCCCTCCGCTCCCCGGATGGTGGCGCAGATCAAGCCCACCTTGGTGTGGCGGGGGTACGCTTCCAGTGCGGGAATGACGATGGTCGGGTCGGGGATGAAGTCCAGGCTGACCACCGGAGGCGCTTCCCGCGGGAGCGCCTGCTTTATTTTCAGATTGACGCTGGGATGGGTGACAATCGCCTTGTACTGCTGCAAAAAGCCGGCGTCCTCTTCCAGCCGCTCCCAAAATTCATCAAACGTGCGCCCCTCCACCATCGCGCTCGGCAGGTGATACTGCACCAGCCGCAGATACTCGGCCAGCTCCAGTTCCGTAAAGCGGAGAAACAGCACGGGGGACTGGTTGATCTCCTGCATGACGGCGGACAAGACGCGCGTAAACTCGTCCATCGAATACCCCATCGCCTTTACCTTGTGCAGCGTCTCCTTGGCCAATAGCGCTAGGTGGGCGGGGTTGCGGGTTAACAGGGGGTCGTTCACCACGTTGCTCACAATCGTCCCCCGTCCCTGCCGGGAGTCGACCAGTCCCTCCTGCTGCAGGCGCAGGTAGACGCTGCGCACCGTGTTGTAGTTCACCTTGAGATGGGCGGCCAACTGCCGCACAGTCGGAAGCTGTGTGTGCGGCGGCAGTTCCCCGCTGCGGATGAAGGCGGCGATTTGCTGATACAGTTGTTCGTGGTACGAGATGTTGGAATCTTTTTGCAGAGACAGACGATGCACGGTACAACCCCCCGGAATTGTGGTGTTCCTATCGTAAATCAATTCTGAATCGAGCGTCAATAGAGACACAGGGGTTGAACCCGCCCCTCGGGGAGATACTAAACGGGACACTACATGGGAAGAAAGCGGGGTGACCCTTATGGGCGAGCGCAGCCGTTTTCGCGAAGGCGACAAGTCCCCGAAAAACGCGGTCTACATGGAAATCGGGGAGTCCGGCGCCAGCGTGCAGGACCCGATGATCATCGAGCTGGGCAGAGGGGACAAGTTTCCCCCCACCCGCAACAAGAACCGCGTCTGGACACAAAAGTAGCCGATTGTCACGGACAAAGGGGAAAACGCGGCTCCGCCACGCGATGGGGCGGAGCCTGCCATTCCCTTTGCCTTGGGAGAACCCCCCCGCCAGCGGCTGGGGTTGGCCTCGTTTTACTCCTCTTCGTCCTCGCCGTCCTCTTCGTCGCCTTTCAGGTAGATGATCGTAACCCCCAGGCTTTCCAGGAGCTGCAGCACTTCCCGGTTCAGCTCCTCGTCCCGCAGCAGCCCCAGGCTCTCCACCAGTTCCAGCTCTTCCAGATCGCCCGATTCGGCATCCTCGATCAGTTCGATTACTTCCGTCATCTCCCTTTCCTGCAGAATGGAGAGAAGTTCCTCTTTGGTCATTCTGTTATCTGCACCTCGTTTTCTGCTTGCTTGTTCCTTTATAATAGTACATGGATGAATCGGAAAACAAAAGAGCGAGGAGCCAGTCATGTACCCGCACCCCTACCTGGAATACCTGGTCCAGTTCCACGCCGAACGGGACTACTTCGAATGTCACGAGATTTTGGAGGAGTATTGGAAAAGCGAGGCCGGACAGCGAAGCCCCGTCTGGGTCGGGCTGATTCAGATCGCCGTCGGGCTGTATCACCACCGCAGGGGGAATCGGGCCGGCGCCGTCAAAATGATGAACAGCGCCCTCCGACTGCTGCGGCAGCAGCAGGATGCTCTCAGCCGTCTCGGTCTGGACCCCGCCGCCCTGCTTCAACTCCTCGCCGCCGTCGTCGCCGAGATGGAGGCGGGCGCTCCGTACCGCAGCATCTCGCTGCCGATCGCCGATCCAGAGCTGCGCCGACGTGTGCAGCAGATGTGCGCGGAACGGGGGCTGCCATGTGAACGGCCAAGCGACATGGCCAACCGGTATCTCCTGCACAAGCACACCTTGCGCGACCGCAGCGGCGTCATCGCCGAGCGGGCCCGCCAGCTCTCGCTTCGGGAACAGCGGAAACCGAACGGCTAATCGCGACGATCCCGCCGTCGTTTTCAGCCCGCGTACACCCAGATGACCAGCGCGAGAACGATGCCGAAGTCGGCCAGCATGTGGCTGAACCACGTGGCGTACACGGCGGGAAAGATACCCTTGAGCCACCCCCAGAGAACGCCGACCGCCAGCACCATGAGCGTAATCCACACGCCCCACCGCCAGCCGAACAGGACGGTGGCCACCAGCAGATGATACAGGCAAAAAAAGAGGCTGCTGAGAAGCACAGCAGCAAAGCGGGACATTGCGGCCAGCATCCGCTCCAGGACGAACCCGCGCCAAAACAGCTCTTCCAACAGCGAATTGACGACGGCCATGTACAGCGAAAACCACCAGACCGCCTGCTGGGTGAGTCCCCATCGTTCCAGCACGGCGCGGATTTCTTCCGGCTGCACGCCGGTGGCAAAGAGCAGCCGGATGCCGGCGAGAATTCCCGTCAGCATGAGCGCTCCCGCAGCCAGACCCCAGACCGCCCCCTGTTTGTCAAAGGGGAGCCACGCACGCCGCCAATCGTCGGCCAATCCCCCTTCCCACCATCCGTGAAGCAGGGGAACGCCGAGGCAGACCAGCAGATGAAACGAGACAAACGTGGCAGCCAGGCTCTCCCTTTCCACCAATCCGTAAAAAACAGCCAACGTTGCGATAAATCCGTAGCCGATCAACAGCAAGAGCGAGCGTTTCCGCTTCATGAAAAAACTCCTTACTCCTTATCCGTCTGATGACGGGCTTAGGTTTCCCCATGTGCCGGGAAGGCATACCCCCAACAGGGAATCATATACAAACGAATGGGCAAATGGTATACTGTTTGAATCGAATGGATAAAAATGTTTGGATCCAATGGAGAGTGGCTTCCATGTTGTGGCGAAATCGTACGTTTCTCCTGTTGATGACGGGGGAGGTGATCACCGGATCGGGCCTGTGGATCTCCATTATCGCCAACCTGCAGTTCATGCAGCACCTGATCCCGTCCGACGCGCTCAAAGGGCTGATCCTCATGAGCGGCCTGGTGGTCAGCATCCTGCTGTCGCCCAAGGCGGGCGTCGTCATCGACCGTTCCGACAAGCGCAAGATCATGCTGGTATCCAGCCTGGTTCGCTGTCTGAGTCCGGTCTGCATGTTTCCTGCCATCGCGCACGACTCGCTCGGGTGGATGGTCGTTTCCCTGATCATCATGCAGGCGTCCGCCGCCTTTTACTTCCCGACCCTGCAGGCATCGCTGCCCGCCATCCTGCCGTCGTCCGAACTGCTCAAAGCGAACAGCGTCTACCTGAACATTTCCACGCTGTCCCGGATCGGCGGAACCGCCATCGGCGGCGTTCTCGTCGCCGCGATGGATCTCCGCATGCTCTACGCCCTGTCCGTCGCCGCCTACATCGTCGTGGCGCTGTTGACCCTGCTGCTGCGCATTCCGCCAATCGCCTCCCACAAACGGCAGGAAAAGGTGGAGTTCCGCGAAGTGCTGACGATCACCAAAAAGGATCCCGTCCTGCTCGTCGGGCTGGTGAACATGGGGCTGATCACGCTGTTTCTCGGCGGCATCAATCTGCTGGTGCTCAACTTCAGCGAAATCCAGCGGACGCCCGAAATGATGGGCTGGATCTACGGGGTGGAGGGGACCGGCATTCTGGTGGGCGGACTTCTGGCCAAGCGCTGGATCGGCGGACGCAACCTGATCGTCTCATCCACCGTCCTCTTGTTTTTCTTCGCCCTCGCCCAGTACGGGATGTCGTTTGCGGAAAGCCGGATCATGGTGCTGGGCTCGTTTGCCTTGTTCGGCATGACCGTCGCCTTTTTCTTCCCGGTCACCACGACCGTGTTTCAGAAGCGGCTGGCGGAGCATCAGCAGGGGCGGTTCTTCTCCTTCCGCAGCATGCTGGACCGCGGCGTTTTCCTGATCGCCCTGGGGACGACCGGCCTCTGCCTGGACCTGCTGGGCATCTCCGGCTACATGCTGGTGATCGCCACCGCCACCCTGCTGACGGCCGTGATCACGCTGTCCTACAGCATCAAAAGCAGGCTGGACGTGCGGGAGACAGACGAACCGGCGGCGGCGTAGCGGGCCCCCGCGAAATGACGGCGGACCGCTTTCCCCTTTACGGCAAAATGGTGTACACTAGAATATCATGGGCCAAGGAGGGACTACTTCCATGCAGATTCTCTCATCCACTGCCCTGGGCATGCTGGTGCCGCTGCTCATGGCGACGGTGGTGATCGTCCTGCGCATGCGCGGGACCAAAAAGCCGGTGTCCGCGCGGCGCATCATCCTGCCGCCCCTGTTCATGTCCACCGGTTTTGCCATGTTTCACTTTCCGGAAACGGCCACTCCGCTCATCTACGACGCCATCGCCTTTTTCGTCGGGATGATCTTCTCCATCCCGCTGATTCTCACGTCCCGCTTCGAAATCGTCGGCCAGGACGTCTATCTGAAACGGTCCCGCGCCTTTTTCGGCATCCTCGTCGCCCTGGTGGTGATTCGCTTTGCCATGAAACTGTGGGTAAACGATTCGCTGACAACCATGCAAACGGCCGGACTGTTCTTCGTCCTCGCCTACGGCATGATCGTTCCGTGGCGGCTGGCGATGCTGTACATGTACCGCCAATTGGTCAAAAAGACGGTGCGAACCTGACAAACGAAAGAGCAGAGCCTCTGTCTCGAGGCTTCTGCTCTTTTTTGTCCTGCTGCCCCCAAGAAAAAAGCCTCCGCTGCGGCCGATCCCGGCCGTCGGAGGGAGGTGATGCTCTCGGTTCGTCAGGCTAGCGGTTGGCTCTCACCGGCTCGCCGCGGAGGGCGGCTTCTTTTCGCTGCCCGCGCCGGAAAAACGGAAGGCCCAAGAGCGTAATGGCGAGGGCCGCCAGCGTATTCCCCGGATTGGTGAGCAGCGTGCTCGCGAGGATATAGAGCGAACCAGCGATGGCGAACAGCGGCACTATCGGATAGAGCGGCACGCTGTAAGCGCGTGGCCGTCCCCCCTGACGTCTGCGCAGGATGAATAGAGCGACGAACGCCAGGATGTAAAACAGGTACACGGAGAAAATGGCCAGCTCGGACAAGTGGTCGGGATTGCTCACCACCATCAGGATCACAGCGATCACGGCTTGCGATAAAATGGCGGCCACCGGCGTGCCGTAGGCGGCGTGGATGCGGGAGAGCCAGCGGGAGCCAGGAAGATGGCCGCGCTCTGCCATCGCGAACGGCACGCGGGGAAACGCCAGGATTTTGCCGTTGAGGCAGCCAAAGATGGAGACGAGAATCCCGACGCTGATCAGCCTGCCGCCCCATTCGCCGAACAAGTGCGACGCCGCCGCCCCTGCGGCGTTTTCCCCCAGGCGCACAATCTCGGATGCGGGCAATAGATGGAGCAGGGCCACGTTGACCGACAGATACGCCAGTGTCACCACGAGCAGGCCGCCGATGATGGCGCGCGGCAGCACTTTGGCGGGATTTTTCATCTCTCCCGCCATGAAGCCGACCAGCATCCAGCCGTCATAGGCCCACAGCGTGGCCAGCACAGCCGCCCCAAAGCTGATCTCGGTGGTCACTCCGCTGTCGGCCCCCCATATCTGACCGTTTCCTTTCCACATTCCAAACACGGCGATCAGCGCGATCGGCACCAGCTTGCCGAGGGTGGCCGCCGTTTGGACGAAGCCCCCGTACCGGGTGCCCAGGCTGTTGACGACGGCCAAGAGGAGCACCGTACCGACCGCGATCGGCAGCTTCCATGCAGCCCCCCAGCCAAACAGGTGGACGAGGAGCGAACCGAAATACAAGCCCAGCGCGCCGATTACCGCCGGACCGTAGATGACCGACTGCACCCATCCGGCGAGAAAGCCCCACACCTTTCCGTACACTTCTTCCAGATAGACGTACAGCCCCCCTGTCTTGGGGATTTGCGTTCCCACCTCGGCGATGGTCAACCCGCTCGCCAGCGTGATCAATCCTCCCACTATCCACGCCCACAGTGCCAGCGTGGAGTCGCCGGCGTATTCAATGACCTTGCCCGGCTTCATGAAAATGCCGGAGCCGATAACGGTCCCGATCACCAGCGATGTAGCCAACGTCAAACCTACTTCTTTTTGCAGCGAACGATGCTGTACCTCCACGTTGTTCCCCCTAACTGTTCGGCTATTTACTAACAATCTAAACAAATGATAGCACGAACGTACGGGATTAACTATTTTTTGCAATTTTACAAAAAAAGAAAGAAGAGCCGCCCGGGCTCTTCCAGATTGATGACATACCGGGGATGTCCGCGTGCGTGAAGCGTTGCAGCCTGTAGGGAGCACGCACCTGCTTTCCGGCTTGATTCACCACACATACCACCCACCGTACAGCTCGTGGCGAATCTCTCCGCTCCCGCCGGCGAACCGGACGAAAAACGGCCTCTCTCCGCGGGCCAGCAGCGCGTCGCGGGCCAATCCCTCCCCCAACGGCTGGCACAGCACGACAGCCCCGCCGGAAAACGCAAGCGTCCGGCAGCGGGCGTTTAGCCCTTCATCGACGAAGGCGTCCGCCGCCTCCAGGCCGAACCACCGCCGCCAGCGTTCCGCCGCTTCGTCCGCGTCTTCCGCTGCCAAGCAGACGCATTTGAGGGCGTGCGTTCCATTTGGGTGCGGAGCAATGACGCCCCGGCGGGTGAGATCGTCCCGCCGCTCGTCGTCGCTCTGCTCCCACTGGATCAGAAACGGCACACGCCCCCTCTCCTCCGGCGTCTCCGCAAACAGCATCTGCCAGCGGATCACCGTGCCGTCCTCCCGCTTCCTGCTGCCCGGCAGCGGACCGGTCACCTTCATCCCGCAATCGTGAAAATGCTCCGCCCAGCGTTCAATGTCGCGCGTCCGCAGGGCGATTTGCCCCATGCCCTCGCCCACTGCCGCGTCCTGCACCAACTGCCGGACCAGCGGATTGTCAGACCGCTCGGCCACCTCCGGGTATTCCACGGCCAGAAATTCCACGTAGGCAAGCCCGAAGTAACTGAGGCTGTTGCAAGTCCCCCAGGCCTCGTGCCGGCCGCCCGCCAGCGCATGAAATCCTACCTTTTGCAAGCGCTCCGCCGCCTCGACGGGCGTACGGCGGAGAAAGTGAACCAGATGATCAAATGCCAGATCCATGCGCTCCCGCCTTTCCAAATGGTTTCGTTTCCTCACGTCCAGCGAGTGACCCCGAACGCGGAGCGTTTTGCCCGGACACGCCCCCGCGCTGTGCTGCAGCGGATTGCTACAGCGTGACGGTCGTCCCCGCTCCCAGCCGCTTCGCCTTTTCGTAGACGGCGCAGGCCACCATCGTATCCAGAGAGGCAATCCCCACGGATTTGTACAGGGTGATTTCCTCGTCCGTCTCCCGCCCCGGTTTTTGGCCGGTGACCAGTTCGCCGATTTCGCCGTACAGCCGGTCGATCGACCACTCTCCCCGCTGAATCGGCTTGATCAGATCGCCCGCTTCGTGCAGGGCCCCTTCCTTGGTGTCCACCACCACTTTCCCGCTACGGTTCAACGTCACGGCGTCAAATTCCTGCATGTGCGGCTGATAGGCGCCGATCGCGTTGACGTGGGTACCGGGGCGCAGGATGCCGCCGTCAAACAGCGGCTCGGTCGCCTTGGTGCTCAACACCACGATGTCGGCGGCGGACACGGCCTCGCCGGCGTCGTTGACACATGTGATGCTGCCCTTCCACTCCGGGTAGAGGGCGCGAATCCGGGCGGCAAGCTGCTCCGCGCGCGCCCGCGTCCGGTTGTACAGCCAAAGCCGCTCGATCGGCCGGACCGCCATGATCGCCTGCACCTGCCCCAGCGCCTGGGCGCCGCATCCCAGCACGGCGCAGCTCTTGGCATCTTGGCGCGCCAGCAGCCTGGTCGCCACGCCGCTGCTCGCGCCGGTGCGCAGCACGGTCAGGCAGGTTGCGTCCATCAGCGCCACATGCCGTCCGCTCTTCGCCTCCGTCAGCAGCGTGATCCCCTGCAGGGACGGCAGCCCTTTTTCCGCGTTTTGCGGAAAGATGCTGACCACTTTCACCGCCGTGTATTCGACGGCCTCCACGTACGACGGCATGTACAGCGTCGTCGCCGCCCGCTTTTCGTGGGCGACAGCGGTGCGAACCGGTGTGACCGTGCCGCCCGCCGCCTCGTACCGAAACGCCTCCTCTACGTCCCGCAGGCACTCTTCCATCGTGTACAGCTCGCGAATCTCTTCCTGGGACAAAACCAGCATGACTATCCCGCCTTTCCTCACATGCCCGCTCACAAGCTCGCGTCTTTCGTCTCCCGCGCCGCGCCGATGGCCGCGAGCGAGACAAGCCCGGTCAGGATGATGTACAGGGCGACCGGCACCCACGAGTTGGCAAACGCGTCAAGCAGCCAGGTGGCAATCAGCGGAGCCGTGCCGCCGGCGATGGCCGCCCCCAACTGGTAGCCGAGCGTCACGCCGGTGTAGCGCACTTCGGTGCTGAAAATCTCGGAAAACAGCGTTCCCAGAACAGCCGTCACCGGCGCCCAGAGAATCCCCAGCCCGATCACCGTGGCCGCCGTCAGCCAAAACGCCGACTTGAGCGACAGCAGATAAAAGTACGGAAACGCAAACAGCATGATCGCCACGGTGCCGCCGATGTAGAGCGGTTTGCGCCCCGCCTGGTCCGACCATTTGCCCATGAACGGAATCGCGATGGTGGCCACCAGCGTGGCGATTGTCACCGCGTTCAGCGCCGTCACCTTGTCGTAGCCGAGGTACTTGGTCGCGTAGGCGATCACAAAGGTTGAAAAGATGTAAAACGGTCCGGTCTCCACCACTTTGGCCCCGATGGCGATCAGCACGGACTTCCAGTGGCAGCGGAGCGTGTCCGCCAGGGGCACCTTGGCGATGCTGCCGCTCTGCTGCGCTTCCCGGAACGCGGGCGTCTCGTCGATGCCGCTGCGAATCCACAGGCCGAGGAAGACAAGCACGGCACTGAGGACAAACGGCACCCGCCAGCCCCACGACAGGAACTGCTCTTCCGGCAGGAGGCTCATCAGCGAAATGGAGAGCGTGCCGAGCAGCATGCCGATGGTCACGCCCATCTGGGGAATGCTGCCGTAGAAGCCGCGCTGGTTGTTCCGCGCGTATTCCACGGCCAGGAGCAGGGCGCCGCCCCACTCGCCGCCAATGCCCAGCCCCTGCACCAGACGGAGGATGAACAGCAGGATCGGGGCCCACACGCCGATCGTGTCGTACCCGGGCAAAAGGCCGATCAGGACCGTCGCCGTCCCCATCAGCGAAAGCGTCAGCACCAGCGTCTTTTTCCGTCCGACCTTGTCGCCGATATGACTGAAGATGAGACCGCCTAGCGGACGGATGAAAAACGTCAGCGAGAACGACAGGTAGGAGAGCAGCAGTCCCACCACAGGGTCCGTATGGGGGAAAAACAGCTTGGTAAACGCCAGCGATGCCACCGTCCCGTAGAGAAAGTAGTCAAACCACTCGATGGAACTGCCGATCAGACTGGCGATCAACGCTTTGGTGCCCGTCTGCGGAGAAACCGCCGCTTGCGCCATCTGCATCCTCCCTTTCCTCTAAGCAATTGTGAATACACCACGAATGGTAACGCCCACTTGACGGAATCGTCAATATTTTCGCGCAAAATACTTGCCCGCATACCGCCGTATTGACGAGGGTATGTTTACCAGGTAAGATGAAGCCAACTTTCGTAACGACAGTCATCGCACGACTTGGTATCGTTTTGGCCGGCTGGCGAACGCCGCCGTCTACCGATTCGGAGGGATAACGGATGAACGCCTTGATTGTGATTGACTATACGAACGATTTCGTGGCAGCCGACGGAGCGCTGACCTGCGGGGAACCGGCCCAGCGGATCGAACAGCGGATCGTGGAGCTGACCGAGCAGTTCGTGCGCGACGGCCGCTACGTCGTCATGGCGGTGGACGCCCACCAAAAGGACGACCCGTTCCACCCGGAAACGCCGTTGTATCCGCCGCACAACATCATCGGAACCGAGGGGCGCCGCCTGTACGGAAAGGTGCAGGACGCGTACGACCGGCATGCCGGACGCATCACCTGGATGGACAAAACCCGCTACAGTGCGTTCCAGGGGACCGACCTTGCCCTGCAGCTTCACGCGCGGGGCATTCGCGAAATCCACCTGGCCGGTGTCTGCACGGACATCTGCGTGCTGCACACGGCGATCGACGGCTTTTACCTCGGGTTTAGGGTCGTGATACACGCGGATGCCGTCGCCAGCTTTAACCCGGCCGGCCACGAATGGGCCTTGAACCACTTCAAAAATCAGCTCGGCCTCCAGGTCTTGGGCGAGTCGAGGTAAGGAGACGCCAAGATGACACCCGACAAGACGCTTTTTGACGTAATTGACCCGAAAATCTACCGCTTTGTCCACATCTGCCAAACGTGCGGCCAGCCCAATTTTCGCACCACCGATCAACTGCAGAAGTGCGCCGCTTGCGATGAAACCCGGTCGTTTGAAGTGCTGCCTTACTACGATCCGTCCCGGGATTACGCCCTCGACGCGGACGAGTACGCGCTCAGCATGATGTACGCGCTGTACAAGAAAGGGCTGCACAAGACCGAAGTGGTGTTTGACGACTTTTACCGCAAGGCGCCCTTTGTCAAACCGACGGGGGATTACCAGGGCGAGCTGGGCGGGTACGTGGCATTCGGCGGCCTGCAGCAGTTGATTGACATCATTCAAAACCTGTACTTCAACGAATCGGACATCGCCTACCTCCGCTCCAAAAACATCTACGACGAGGATTTTCTCGAGGAGCTGCGAAACCTGCGCTTCACCGGCCACCTGGACGCGATGGAAGAAGGCCAGATCGTCTTTCCCAACACGCCCTACATCCGGATCATCGCCCCCGTGATCGAATGCATCTGGATTGAAGCGCAGCTGCTCAACACCATCAACAGCGAGTCGCTCCTGATGACCAAAGGGTCCCGCATCATCACGGCGACGGACGGCCAGACGGTGATCGAAATGGGCAAGCGCCGGGCCCAGGGGCGGGACGCTTCCGTCCAGGGGGCACGGGCCGCCTACATCGCCGGCTTTCACTTCACGTCCAATCTGAAGGCGGGCAAAAAGTACGGCGTGCCGACGACGGGAACGCACGCCCACCTGTTCGTCCAGTTTTTCCCCAGCGAGCTGGACGCGTTTCTCGCCTTTGCCGAGGTCTTTCCGGCGAAGTCGATCCTGTTGGTCGACACCTTTGACGTGCTGGAAAGCGGCATCCCCAACGCCATCAAGACGGCCAAGATCATGGAAGAACGCGGACACAGGCTGAACGGCATCCGGCTGGACAGCGGCGATTTGGCCTTCCTCTCCAAGCGGGCGCGGGAGATGCTGGACAGCGCCGGCCTGTCGTACGTGAAGATCGCCGCTTCCAGCGACCTGGACGAGTACACGATCGCTTCGCTCAAGCTGCAGGGGGCCAAAATCGACGTGTGGGGCATCGGCACGAAGTTCATCACCGCCTACGACAGCCCGGCCCTCGGCGGCGTGCACAAGATCGTCGCCCGCAAGACCGAGCAGGAGTGGATCGCGCTGATCAAGATCTCGGAGAACCTGGACAAAATCATCAACCCCGGGCTGAAAAAAGTGTACCGCCTCTACGACCGAAACGGCATGGCAAAGGGCGACTACATCTGCCTGGAGGACGAAACGCTGGACAACCTCAACGAAATCATCCTGAAGCACCCGACCAATCCGCTGAAAAGCAAGCGGGTCACCGATTTTACGGCGGTGGAATTGCTTCGCCCCATTTTCCGGGACGGCCAGCTCGTCTACCAGATGCCCAGTTTGGACGAGATCAGGGCCTTCCACCGCAAGCAGAAGAGCACGTTCTGGGAAGAGTACCTCCGCCTCGACAACCCGGAAGTATACCCCGTCGCGCTGTCCGACCGCTTGCGGGCGCTGAAGGACAAGCTGATTCACGACAAGCGGCGCCATTCGCTGACGTAACTGCTGAAAATACACCCCCTCCGGTATCGGCTGCCGGAGGGGGTGTTTGCATGACAATCCAGCGCCGCGCCCGCCTGTCAGGGAGTCATGTCGCAGATCTGCCGCTCCAGTTCGCGGCGGTACGCGTCCGTCCGCTCCGCACTCCAGTTCCCGTACCGCTTCATGAAGTTCAGGACCGGCTCTTTCCAGCGGTTCGCCCATTCGATGTCAAACAGCAGACTGCTCGTGCGGCGAAGCAAAAAGTCCACCGGCGTCATCGCCATCTCCTCTTCCAGCGCGTACACCAGGGACGCGTACACCTCCAGTGACAGCCGATGCCGGTCCGCTTCCCGGCCGCGCTCGCGGACGATCGCAAACAGGCGGTCCACATTGCTGCCGTAGCGGCGAACGAGCCGCTCCGCCTCTTCACGGCCGAGGCCGAGCGACATCCCTTCCTCCGTTTTCTTCCCGACAAAGGACGCAAAGCCGGCGGAACCGCCCACCTTCCCGCCGGACAGCGGAATCCGGTCCGTCGTGCACGGCGCCTTCACGCCCAGTTCCTGTGCGACGATGTTCACCACTTTTTCCGCCATCTTGCGGTAGCCGGTCAGCTTGCCGCCGGCGATGGTGATCAGCCCGCTCGGGGAGCGGAACACTTCGTCTTTGCGGGAGATGTCCGAGGCGGACTTGCCTTCCTCGTAAATCAGCGGCCGAATACCTGCCCAGCTCGCCTCGATGTCCTCCGCCTGGATGCCCACCTCCGGGAACATGTAATGGATAGCTGCGAGCAGGTAATCGCGGTCTTCCACCGTCATCACCGGATGGGCCAGATCGGCGTCGTAGGGGGTGTCGGTCGTGCCCACGTACGTCTTCCCCGCGCGCGGAATGGCAAACGCCATGCGGCCGTCCGGCGTGTCAAAATAAACGGCTTGACGCAGCGGAAACCGCGCCTGGTCAAAGACGATGTGCACCCCTTTGGTGTGAAAGAGCCGCTTGCCCTGCCGGGAGCCGTCTTTTTCGCGCAGTTCGTCCACCCACGGTCCGGCGGCGTTGACCACTTGTTTTGCGCGGATGGCGAACGTCTCCCCGCTGATCCGATCGACGGCCTGCACGCCAACGACCCTGCCGTTTTCGTACAGGAACGCCTCCGCCTTCACGTAGTTGACCGGCACCGCGCCGCGGGCCGCCGCCTCTTTGATCACTTCCAGCGTCAGCCGGGCGTCGTCCGTCTTGTACTCCACGTAGTAGCCGCCCGCTTTCAGCTTTTCCTTGCGCAAGAGCGGCTCCATCCTGAGCGTCTCCTCCCGGCTGAGCATTCGCCGCCGTTCGCTCCGTTTCACTCCTGCCAGCCAGTCGTACAGGTACAGGCCGACGGATGTGGCCAGCCGTCCGTACGTCCCGCCCTCGATCAGCGGCAGCAGCATCCACTCCGGCTGGGTGACGTGCGGCGCGTTTTCGTAGACGATCGCCCGCTCTCTGCCCACTTCGGCGACGAGGCGAAACTCCAACTGCTTCAGGTAGCGCAGCCCGCCGTGAACCAGTTTGGTGGAGCGGGAACTGGTCCCCGCAGCAAAGTCCTGCATCTCGATCAGCCCCGTTTGGATGCCCCTCGCCTGGGCGTCCAGCGCAATCCCCGCGCCGGTAATGCCGCCGCCGATCACCAGCAGGTCTAGCTCTGCCGTTTTGAGCCGCGCCAGGTGTTCCGCTCGTTTCATCACGCATCACTCCCCCTTCTACTTTATCGGTGGGTCAACCCGAACAGTCCGGAAAAAACACAAACGACCACCAATCCCTCCTTGCCCGCAAAGAAGGATCAGTGGTCGACTCCGTTTCTCAGACCATCCGTATGACCTTGTTGCGTTCAGTATACCACGTCCGGCCGCTTATTTGAAGGCCATCGCCGCCCGCACGGCTTTTTTCCAGCCGGCGTACAGCCCGTTTCGCCGTTCCTCGCTCATCTTCACCTCGAAGGCGCCGTCCACGTTCCAGTTGGCGGCGATCTCCTGCCTGTCTTTCCAGAAGCCCACCGCCAAACCGGCCAGATAGGCCGCTCCCAGGGCGGTCGTCTCGTTTACCTGCGGACGTTCCACCGGCACGCCCAACAGGTCGCTCTGGAACTGCATCAGGAAGTCGTTCTTCACCGCGCCGCCGTCCACGCGCAGCTTTTTCAGCGTGATGCCGGAGTCGGCTTCCATCGCGGTGAGCACGTCTTTCGTCTGGTAGGCCAGCGATTCCAGCGTGGCGCGGATGAAGTGCTCCTTGCTGGTGCCCCGCGTCAGGCCGAAGACGGCGCCGCGCACGTCGCTGTCCCAGTACGGCGTGCCCAGGCCGACGAACGCCGGCACCACGTAGACACCCTCGGTCGAATCCACGCGGCTGGCGTACGCTTCGCTGTCCGCCGCCGATTTCAGCATGCGCAGGCCGTCGCGCAGCCACTGGATGGCGGAACCGGCGACAAAAATGCTTCCTTCCAGCGCATACTCCACGTTGCCGTCGATGCCCCAGGCGATCGTGGTCAACAGGCCGTGTTCGGAGCGGACCGGTCTTTTTCCGGTGTTCATCAACATGAAGCAGCCGGTGCCGTAGGTGTTTTTCGCCATGCCTTCCTCAAAGCACGCCTGGCCGAACAGGGCGGCCTGCTGGTCTCCCGCCGCCCCGGAGATGGGCGCTTCCACGCCGAAGAAGAGGTCTTTGTCGGTATGCGCGTAGATTTCCGAGCTGGAGCGCACTTCGGGGAGCATCACTTTCGGCACGGTGAGGTGCTCCAGCAGCTCGTCGTCCCAGCGCAGGTCGAAAATGTTGTACATCAGCGTGCGGGACGCGTTGGTGTAGTCGGTCACGTGCGCCCGACCGCCGGAGAGCTTCCAGATCAGCCAGGTGTCAATGGTGCCGAACAAGAGCTCGCCGCGTTCCGCCCTGGCCCGTGCTCCCTCCACGTTGTCGAGGATCCACTTGACCTTGGTGCCGGAGAAGTAGGCGTCGATCAAAAGGCCGGTCCGTTCGCGAAACCGATCGTTCAGTCCCTGCGCCTTCAGCACCTCGCAAATCTCCGCCGTCTGGCGGGACTGCCAGACGATCGCGTTGTAGACCGGCAGGCCGGTCTGTCTGTCCCAGACGACGGTCGTCTCCCGCTGGTTGGTGATGCCGATCGCGGCCACTTCCTGGGCGCTGATGTTGTGGATGGCCAGCACCTCGCCGATCACGCCGACGACGGACGACCAGATCTCCATGGCGTCGTGCTCCACCCAGCCCGGCCGGGGAAACAACTGCGTGAACTCCTTCTGGGCCGCTCCCACCATGTTCCCTTCCCGGTTGAACAAAATGGCACGGGAACTGGTCGTGCCCTGGTCAATGGCCAATACGTACCGCTTTTCCATCCGTCACATCCCCCTTCATCGTTTTCTCCCGATCCCTCGCTGCGTCAATCGGCCCGGGCCGACCGCTTAGCCGAACAAGGTCTTGAATACGAGCGCTCCCGCCGTCCCGCCGACGATCGGCCCCACGACCGGAATCCAGGCGTAGCTCCAGTCGGATGAGCCTTTGCCCGCGATCGGCAGGACGAAGTGGGCGAGGCGCGGCCCCAAATCGCGCGCCGGATTGATCGCGTAGCCGGTGGTCCCGCCGAGCGACATGCCGATGGCGACGATAAAAAAGCCGACAATCAGCGGATTGAGCCCTTCGGCAAACGTGTTGCCGCCGATGGCCAGCAGGCCGAACACGAGAAAAAACGTGCCCAACCCCTCACTGAGAACATTCGCAAACGTGTGTCGAATCGCCGGAGCCGTGCAGAATACCCCCAGTTTGGCCGCCGGGTCAGCGGTTTCTTTCCAGTGCGGCAGGTAGTACAGGTAGACGAACACAGCCCCCAGAAACGCCCCGGCCATCTGGGCCAGGATGTACCCGGGCACGAGCTCCCAAGCGAACGCTCCGATCGACGCGAGCGCGATGGTGACGGCCGGATTCAGATGGCCGCCGCTGACTCCCCCGACCGCGTAAACGGCAAAGGCGACGGCAAAGCCCCAGCCCATGGTAATCACGATCCATCCGCCGTCTTGCGCCTTGGACTTGTTCAGCACGACGCCCGCCACGACGCCGTCCCCGAGAATCACCAGCATCATGGTCCCGATCAGTTCCGCCCAATACGCCGACATCATGTTCCCCCACTCTCTTCTTTTTTATGATGAGACCGGACCGGCTCCCCCCTTTTCGCCGTTCACCTCCCTGGAAGAAAACAGAAAATCCACCTATCAACCACTGCTTAAGCCCACGGGAACTTAAACACTAGAGAAATAGGTGGATCTCCTGATCTCATCCGACGTATGACCTTCTGGAATCAATCATAAGCGGACGTGAAAGCGTTGTCAACCACTTTTTTACAGTTGTTTCCACAGGTTTCGATCAGAGGTGGTGACGGCGATGGCTCCCGCCGCCAGAGCGCTCTCGATCTCCTCCCGGGTGCGGATAAACCCGCCGACGATGATCGGAATCCGGATCTGCTCACGGATTTCCGTAATGATGTGCGGCATGACCCCCGGCAGGACTTCCACGAAATCGGGTTTCGTCTGCTCGAGGATTTTGTAGCTTGTCTCCAGCGCGCCGGAGTCCAGCAAAAACAGGCGCTGCACCGTGACCAAGCCCTTCTTTTTGGCGGTCGTGATCACCTGCGAACGGGTGGAAATGACGCCGGCCGGCTTGATCTCCTGGCAGAGAAACAGCGCGCCGTGCTCGTCGTTTTTCAACCCCTGCACCAGATCGGCGTGCAGCCACAGCTTTTTTCCGTGCCGGCGCGCCAGGTCGGCGATGCTTTTCAGTTGACAGATATGGCTCTCCAGCAGAATGATCGTGTCGTACCGGCTTTCCAGGACGCGCTCAAACTCCTTCATGTGGCGAATGGCCGGCAGAATGGTTTGCGAACCCAGCATGATGTGTCCTCATCCCCTTGAAGAAGAAGTGCTCCGCTTCTATCATGCCAAAAAATCCCGGCGAATGCGATGGGGAGTTGGACGCTTGTTTACCAACCCACAGTCCCTTCGACGGCACCACGATCGTCGGCCGCCTCCAGCACGGGGTACAGCCGCGCCTGCAGGCCGAAGTCCCGTCCCAAGAGCTCCGCGTGCTCCTCCCTGAGTCCGGCGGCGAGCAAGCCCACGCGCAGGACGCTGCCCGGATCGTACTGGACGGTCAGCCTGCGGACGGCGACTCCCGCCCGTTCGAGGAACAGCAGCACCTGCTCCGGCGTCACGCGGGCCGCTGTCCCTTCCAGAAAACAGAAGTCGAGGCCGGATGAGAGCCGGCTGGACGGGACCGCCGTCGGCCGTTCCCGCCAGGCGGGATGAGGCGTAAACGGCTGGGTCAGCAAGAAGGCCAGATCCTCCACGACCGCGCTGGCTGTCGGCAGTTCGCCCGCCCCTTTGCCGGTGAACAAAAGGTCGCCGACGAGGCTGCCCTCCACCTGGACGGCATTGTACGCATCCCGGATGCGCGCCAGCGGATGCCCCAGCGGCACCAGCGTCGGCCGCACGGACAGGTGCAGACCGCCGTCTTCCCGGCGCGCTTGCGCCAGCAGTTTGATCCGGTACCCCAGCTCTTTCGCCAGCCGGATGTGGCCCTGCGAGAGGTCGGCAATCCCCTGCCGCTCGATGGCGGAGAGGGGCAGCGACTCGCCGAACACGAGCTGCGCCAGAATGTACAGCTTGTACAGGGCGTCCCAGCCTTCCACGTCGGAGCGCGGATCGGCCTCCGCATAGCCCAGCTCCTGCGCCTGCTTCAACACGTCCGCGTAGGGCAGCTGCGCCTCCTCCATCTGCGACAGGATGAAGTTGGTCGTTCCGTTGAGGATGCCGCGCACCTCCGTAATGTCGTTGGTCCTGAGGAACTGGCGCAGCACGCCGAGGATGGGAATCCCCCCGGCGACGCTGGCTTCGTAGGCGAGATGGACGCCGTGCCGGTTGGCCAGTTCCACCAGCTCCGCGCCGCGCTTGGCCAGCAGTTCCTTGTTGGCCGTCACCACATGGCAGCCCTTTTGGATCAGCGCCCGCACGTAGTCGTAGGTCGGCTCCACGCCGCCCATCACTTCCACGACGATGTCCACGTCGCTTTCCAGAACGTCGGCAAACCGCGTCGTCAACAGCGACGGCTCCACCTGCACGGCCCGCTGCTTCCGCGTGTCGCGCACCAGCGCCTTGACGATTTCGATGCGCCTGCCCAGCCGGGCCGACAGCTTCTCCTGCTGCGCGCGGATCGTCTTGACCACCCCGCCGCCTACCGTTCCCAATCCCAACAAGCCCACTTTTACCACGCTCATGTTTCTCCCACCCCGTTTTTGTCTTGTACAACACGAAAAAACCTTCTTCCGATTCGAAGAAGGCTTGTGTGCATTGCGCCCGAGCCTCCTTCTCATCTCTCAAGACACGCGTGTCTTGCAGGAATTGGCACCTTGTCACATACCGCGTGACGGTTGCCGGGCTTCATCGGGCCAGTCCCTCCACCTCTCTGGATAAGAAAGAAGTCCTATGAAGTTCAGGAACAGAAGAACGAAAAAGCCTTCTCCGACAAGAAGAAGGCCTGCATCCGTATCAAACGAACCCGCTTCTTATCTGTCAAGACCTCTGTCTTGCAGGAATTGGCACCTGGTCACGCACCTCGTGACGGTTGCCGGGCTTCATCGGGCCAGTCCCTCCGCCGCTCTGGATAAGAACAGTGTTTACCTGTTGGGTATCATTGTAAAGAATGCCAGGTTGTTCGTCAACAAGAATCTGGCAGACGGCGCCGCGTGCGGCACGCGCGAACGTCACAGCAGCATTCGAGATAGGCGTAACGTGCGGCGATTTCTCCCGTGCCAGCCGGCAAATGTCCGACGTGATCCGCGTTCCCCATCCTCTGTTTTGGTGGGCTGGCGAAGTGCCGATATTGCCGATCTCCACATAGCGCTCGTGAAAAATGTGAAACCCGGCCATCGACATGAGGTCGCCGGCAGGGGAAAACAAGCCGATATGAGGCGTTTCCGTCAGTTCTTCCTTTCGAAAGCTCACATACATGGAAGGTGAACGCGTGGAAAGGCAAGCCTTTCAGATAGGTTCCTACCAGACAAATCTCTTCGTTGTGTGTCTGCGCAAGCGCGATGCATCTGTCCGCCCGCACAAAGAGGTTGCTGTACAGGATGTACACTTCTTCCAAACACAAACGCTCCTGCAGGGCGGAAAGTTCCTGCCCTGTGATCGAACGGATCATGTCGTCTCCTCCGTGAAAAAGGGGGTTTCTTTGTTTCCTCTCTTTATTCTACTTTTTTGCGCGGCCGCAGGCACGTTTTCTTCTGGTTCGCTTCTTCAAGGGTCAGGTGGGTTAAGGTGGTTCCTATTTTCTTTATACGCAAAGAAAGAGGGGTTTCCCTTGGCGGCAGGGAATTGGATATGATTCCCTCTATTACGAAAGGAGTGCTCCTCATGGCACGTGTCGTCCTGTTCGAATTAAGCAGCCAAAACCCCGAGCGAGCCGTTCAGTTTTATTCCACCGTCTTCGGCTGGAACATCGCGGAGCCGCGGTGGGATTACTACGCGGTGACAACCGGCTCCGATGACCGTCCGGGCATCAACGGCGGCATTGACTTGGGGCCGCCTGACTATCCGCACGGCACCCGCATCATCATCGAGGTGGATTCGATCGAGGAGGCGATCGCCAAATCGGTGGAAAACGGGGCCAACATCGTCCGGGAACCAATGGATTTCGATGATTTTCACCTGGCCTATCTGGTCGATCCGACAGGGCTCGGATTCGGCTTGATTCAATACAAGTCCTGACCGGCGGCGCCGCCTCTCTAGTTCCCGGAGACCGGACCTTTCCTTTTGGGGTCCGGATTTTTTCTCCCCTGCCGAGCGCATGGGACGTCCGGGCAGATGAATACACATGTACTATCCCCGCGCGACACGGCTTGCTCGAACTTTTTCGTCCATGACTGGAAAAGGAGGTGACAGCACCCATGCGGTATCGCTGCCTTCCCCCTAAGCCCCCTCGCTTTTCCCCCCGTGTACACGAATGACCACTCGAACACAAGGAGGTTGTTCTCATGAACCTGCGCCCTCGGGAGCCGATTGACATGACTGCCCAAGTGTCGGTGCACCCCGCCGATATCGATCTTCATCTGCAAAAATGGCTGTTTCGAATGCGAAGATAGACCGTTGCCCACATACGGAAGGAGGACTCTATGCGAGTCGCAATAGTAGGTGTTGGCGGCGTTGGACAAGTGAGCGCCTGCGAAATCGTGAAGTCGCGTTACTTGGAAAAACTGGTGCTGGCCGACATTTCCATCGGTCCGGCGGAAGAACTGGCCGCCGAACTGCGCCGGGAAACCGACGTGGAGATTCAGGTGAAGCGGGTGGACGCCCGCGACGTGTCGAGCGTCCAGGCCATTCTGGGCGACATCGACGTACTGCTGCACATCGGTTTGCCCGAAAACAACTTCGAAGTGATGAAAGCGTGCTTGAACACGAAAACGCATTACATTGATACCGCCTCCAGCGGGCCGCAGTGGCTCCGCAAACAGTTGGCCTGGAACGACGCGTTCAAAGCGGCCGGCCTCTTGGGCATCATGGGCTTGGGGTGCGACCCCGGCTTTTCCAACATCGCGGCCCGGTACGCCGTCGATCAGTTGGACGAAGTGGATGCCATTCTGATCCGCGACGGCGACAATTCCGTCGTCGACTACGACGGTTTCTGCTCCTACTTCAGCCCGCAGACCGCCATCCAGGAGTGTCTCGCCAAGCCTAACTACTGGACCGCGGACAAAGGGGAACAGTATTTCCCGACGCCGTTCGCCAACAAGGAGGAGTTTGAATTCCCCGAACCGATCGGCTGGCTCGACTGCTACAACGTCGAGCACGAGGAGGCCACCACCCTGGGCGAAACCATCGGCCGGGCCAAGGGATGCAGGTACGTGGACTTCAAGTACGCCCTGCACCCCGACTTCGTCAATACGCTGCAGGTATTGAGCTACCTGGGGCTGGACAGCGACGAGGAGATCGACGTCAAAGGCGTAAAGGTGGCGCCGCGCGACGTGGTCGTCACCTCGATGCCGAAACCGGCCGACCTGGCGGGCAAAATTCACGGCTACTCCTGCGTCGGCGCGCTCGTCAAAGGAAAAAAGGACAACAAGCGAAAGGACATGTACGTCTACACCATCGCCAATCATGACGAGGTTTTCTACAAAACCGAATTCCAGGCGACGATCTGGCAGACCGGCATTCCGCCCGTCGTAGCCGTGGACATGATGGCGGAGGGGCTCTTGACCGCGACAGGCTGCATACCGCCCGAGCTGATCGATCCGATCCCGTTTCTGACCCGGCTGAAAGCCCGCGGCATGAAGTGGGACGTGATCGAAAAGACCTCCCCCCTCCTGTAGATCACGTAGCACGTAAGTTGACATACACGCGAAAAAGGATGGCGGCATCCGATCTGCCATCCTTTTTCGGGACCAGCAAGGCGCACGGAACATCGAACCAGCGGAAAAGCGGACAAGCCTAGCTGTCCTCTGCGGGCTGACCCGCTATGGAAGGCGGCCGGCTCCGCCGCTCGGCCGCTCCGCTAGTCTCCCAGCGGCTGCGAGTTGTTGCTGGAGCCGGTCCAGTCCGTCAGCTCGCTGATCGCTTTCCACAGCGCCGGGTAAAACGCGTGGCGCACGCCCTTTTGCAGCGCCTGGGCGGGGATTCCTTTCAGGCTGTTGTTCTCCAGACCGATCATTCGTTTGACCAACTGCAGGTGCTGGTAGCGAAAGCTCTGGAACGACTCGTCAAACTGAAGCAGTTCCTGCATCAAGCGGAACAGTGCCGGTTGGGCGTCCGGCTGCTTGTGCAGTTCCAGCGGACTGAGGCCGGCGTCGGTCAGCAGCCGCTCGAACGGCTCCCACAGCGTCGGCCCCGTCTGCAGGATCCGGTTGAAGCCGGGCGAGTCCTGCCCGCTGCCGCGCCCCAACGCCAGCCGGATGGTATGGTAGTCGATCGGGTTGATCACCTTTACCATCTGAAAGACTTCCGGCAGATGCTTGAGATGCAGGTTGACGCGGCCCAACCGGGCGGCCGCCCGATCCGGATCGCCGGCAAGCATGGCGGTCCTGGCCTGGCCCAGGTACTGCACAATCAATGTAAAATGAAGCTCGGCAATCTGGTGGATCACCTGAAAGGTCAGTTCGTCTTCGCAGACCAACTGCTCTTCGTTTTTTTGCAGACGGAGCAGTTCTTCCGTGCGAATGTACTTTTCGTAGTCGGTCAGCGCTTTCACCATTCCGCTCTGCCTCCCCCATGTAGTAGACTGGCATTCCGGTCATCAGCGAACAGGCAGGAACGCACTACAGGTAAACGGCTGTCTTTCTCGAATCATTGAAAACATGTACCTTGTATCATCATTCAGGAGGGTCGCCATGGTTTCCATCATGCCGATGAAATTGGAAGATTCCCATAAAATCCGGGAGATTGACCGTTCCGAAACGTCGACGGAAACGGAGTCGGCGGTGAAGTTTTATCGAAGCTGCGGTTCCACGATCACCTCGGAAATCGATGAGGAATTGTTTGAAAAAGAACCACATGACATCCATATGCGGCTGACATTGTGACTCCCCCGCCAGGTTCCGCAGGGAGATGGGCAGCCTACGGGATTGAGCCCCCCGTGTCATTCCCCACTCCTGTTCGCCAAGCGGCGCAGCACCGCCCGGACCGGACTGCCGTCCGCCTCGCGAAGCGGCAGCGGCAGCGCGATCAATTCGTAGTCGCCCGGCGTCACGCGATCCAGCACGACGCCCTCCAGGATGTGAATGTCGTGGGCGTGCAGACCGTGATGCGCCGGCAGCTCCTTGCTGTCCAGCGGGTCGACCGAGAGAACGTCCACGCCGATCAGGCGGATGCCCTTCGCCGCCAGAAACGGCGGCAGATCGGGACGAAGGTAACAAATGTCGGCGGGAAACCGCTCCGGGTCGGTCCAGGAGCCGGTCTTCAGCAGCAGCCTGGTCACGCCGGACAGGTCGTGGGCGGCCAGATCATCCGCACCGATGCTCGCTTTGCCGCTGACGTCGATCACCCGGGCTGGACCGACGTACAGCTCGACGGGCAGGTCGGCCGCTCGCCGCCCCTCGTCATCCACGTGAAACGGCGCGTCCACGTGCGTCCCGGTGTGGACGCTCATCGTCAATCGGCCGACGTTGACGGAGCCGCTCGCCGCCTTGGACCAGCTTACCTCGTAGCGAAACGGCGTGTCGCCCGGCCAGGTGGGCACCCCGGCGAAAAGCGGGCGGGAAATGTCGATCCATTCCATGCGCTTCCCTCCTCCTGCCGTCAGGTCACGACGCCCCGTTTGTTTTCGTAGCGTTCGTACAGCTTCTCCTGCATGATCCGCTTCAGCACCTGCACCGCTCTCCACACTTCATGGTATGACGTGTACAAGGCCACCGGTGCCAGCCGAATCACGTTGGGGGCGCGGAAGTCAGGGATGACGCCGTGCGCTTTCAACGCTTGGGAGATGCGGGCCGCTTCCGGGTGTTCCAGGCTGACGTGGCCGCCGCGCCGCTCGTCCTCACGCGGGCTGCCGATGACAAAGCCCATGTCCGGCAGCTCCATGTCGATCAGGTCCATCAGGTAGAGCGTCTGCCGCAGCGACTTGTCGCGGATCGCCTCCATGCCGGCCTCGGCAAACATCTCCAGCGATCCGAACAGCGGCGCCATGCTGAGGATGTGCGGCGTGCCGATCTGGTACGCCCCCGCCGTCCGGGCCGGCGTAAAGTCGTGCTCCATGTCAAACTGCTTTTCCTTGTCCGAGCCGAACCATCCGGCCAGACCCGGGAGCCGTCCGAAGTGCTTCCGGTTGACGTAGAGGCCGCCGACGCCGCCGGGCCCGCTGTTCAGGTACTTGTAGGTGCACCAGTAGGCGAAGTCGACACCCCACTCGCTGAACCGATGGGGGATCGCCCCCACCGAGTGGCAGCCGTCAAATCCGATCAAGATGCCGCGGGCATGCGCCTCCGCCGTCAGCCGGGGAATGTCCAGAAGCTGGCCGCTCTTGTACAGCACCGTCGGCAGCACGATCAGCGCCACCTCCTCCGTCATCGCGGCGATGATGTCCTCCTCGGCCAGATAGCGGCCGTCCCGGCTTTTGACCCGCACCAGGTAGTCGGCGGGGTCCAGCCCGCGCAGCCGCAGTTGGCTCTGCAGGGCGTAGATGTCGGAGGGAAAATTGAGCTCGTCGGCGAGGATTTTGCTCCGCTTCCCCTCCGGGCAGAAAAAGGCGGCCGCCAACTGGTGCAGATTGACCGTTGTAGAACCGCTCACAACCACTTCGTCAGGTTCGGAGCCGACCAGCGGCGCACTCATCGCGCCCAGCCGCTCCGCCTGGTAAAACCACGGGTTGTCCCCCTCTGTCCACCCGTCGATGCCGCGCGTCTTCCAATCGTCCAGCGCGCGCAGCAGCGCTTCCTCCGCCCGCCTGGACAAAAGGCCGAGCGAATTGCCGTCCAGGTAGACGATGCCCGGCTGGATGTAAAACGCTTCGCGAAAACGGGCCAACCCATCCTCTGCGTCGCACTGCAGCGCATGCGCCTCTTTCAGTAAAACGGAACGGCTCTCCACGACAAGCCTCCTCCCACGGAAATGAGTTGCTCATACACAGCTTACAGAAAAAAACGAAAAACAGAACCGGTTGGAAGCTAGTGGGAAATGCCGAAGGGAAAAAGCCGCTCCGCTCCACTCCTCTCCACAAGGCCCTGTACCGCGTCGATGACTGTTCGACGGCTCATGGCCCCAGCTTCGCCATCGTCGCATCGGAAGTGAACCCAGCGGCTTCCCGTGCGCTGAATGGCGTCCCCATTGACAATGTCAAACGATGGAAGTCCGATGAACGCTTTGCTAAAATCAATAGGCAGCGCAGATTTCCTTTTCTTGGTATGTCTAACTCACTCGACATTGCGATAATAATTCTGGCAATAAACACAATGCCCGGTACGTTCAAAAAAGACTTGTACGGAAAAAAACCGCACAAGTCTCTTGCTTGTTGTGGCGGTCACGGCCCCAGCCTTTCGGTGAAAAACCCCCCCGCGGCCCCCTCAAATCCGCTTGTGCCGCGCCAAGAACTTCTCCACGTCGTCGTACAGACCGCCCTGGTTGGCGTATTTCACGTAGTTTTTCACCGTGCGCAGCCACTCGATGGTGGACGGGCGCGTATCGGCAATCGCTTCGCGCAGGTCGTCCACGCCGATGGGCCGCTCCACGCCGGTGGACATGATGTCGCGGATGACGTTTTCCGTCGCCTGCTCGACCACCTGTTCGATGTCGGCGCCGGAGTACAGCTCGGTCCACTCCGCCAACTGCCGGTAGTCCAGCGGCTCGACCGGCCGCTCCGCCAGTTTCAGCCGGAAGATCGCCTCCCGCGCCTCGCGGTCCGGCGGGGCGACGAAAATCAGCTTGTCAAAGCGGCCTGGCCGTTTGAACGCCGGATCCACATCCCACGGCATGTTGGTGGCGCCGATGATCAAGAGTTTATCCGTATTGGCGTCGATGCCTTCCATCTCGGTCAGAAGCTGATCGATCACCGTCCGCATCGTGTGGGAGGCGGACTTGCCCCGGTTGTACCCCAGCGCGTCCATTTCGTCGAGAAAGAGAACGGCCGGCTTCTGCGCCCGGGCGGAGGCGAACAGGTCGCGCAGGTTTTGTTCGCTCACGCCCAGATACGGGTCGAGAACGTCGGCGATGTGCACGCTGACAAACCGCGCCCGGCATTCCCCCGCCGTCGCTTTGGCGATATACGTCTTGCCGCAGCCGGGCGGGCCGTACAGGAGAATACCGCCGCCCGCCTTTTTGCGGAAGCGCTCAAACAGGCCGGGAGAGAGAAACGGCTGAATGATCTTCATGCGGATCGCCTCTTTGACCTCGTGCATGCCGCCGACGTCGGCAAAGGTGATGACGCCTTCCCGCTCCTTGGCCGCTGCCGCCCCGCTCCGGGCCTTGCCGCCGGGTATCACCCGCATCGGGCCGGCCGGAACGGACGGGACCGCAATCTCTTCCGCCGGTTCCTGCCGGTTCTTCTCCGCTTGTGGGGGGATGAATTCGGCCTCCGCAGCCGAGAGTTTTCCCAGCGCCTCGATGATGGTTTGCTTCATCTCGTCGTCACCGTGGGCCAGCGCCTGGGTAAACGCCTGCAGGGCCTCGCTGCGGTTTCCCTGCTCGGCGTATTCCACACCGAGCAGATACCACACGGAGGCGTTGTGCCGATCAGCCTCCAGCATCTGTTTTAACACTTCGATCTTCGTCATGACTACCAACCCTTACCGCATCATTTTTCGGAACAGTTTGTACACGACCGGCGATATCCAGGTGTAGACGCACAACAGCACGTACGCAATCGCGGTCACAGCGGCCGTTCCGTACCATTCCATTCGTCTCAACAGCGTCATCAGTGCGAGAAACCCGAGCCACCAGACGATGGGACCGCCCATTTTTTGCATCAGGCGGTTGGGGAAAAAGATCGGGTGGGACACCCTGTCCACTTCCTCCAGCACCCTCAACAGGTCCCGGTTGGTCGGTTCGAGCAAAAACGCCTGCCGGAAACACTCCCGCGCTTCGCGGTAATCCTCCCGGTCCAGCGCGGCCAGTCCCAGCTTGGTCAGCTTGTCCACGTCGCTTTCCGCGACGTGCATGTACTGGCGAATGGTTTGCTCCTGTCCTGCTTTTTCGTCAAACGCGCGCTGAAAGAAAAAATGGTAGTGCAGCACCGTCTCGTTTTCCGGATCGAGCCGCAGCGCCTCCCGCATCAGCCGGCGCGCTTTTTCCTCATAGCCGGTTTTCAGCATCAAAAAGGCGTACTGGGCCATGATCCCCGCGTTTTGCGGGTTGAGCGAAAGCGCGTGAAGCAGGCATTCCTCCGCTTCCACATACGCTTCTTTTCGCATGCAGATCGCCCCCAGGAGCGAGAGAGCCATTTCACCGTCGCACCCGTTCCTCAGCGCCTCCCTGACGAAGCGCTCTGCCTCGTCCGTCTCGTCAAGCTGAAAGGCGCAGGCGGCGAGATAATAGAGCAGCATCCCGTCGTCAGGGGCGTACGGGAGCAGTTCGAGAAATGCGGCCCTGGCTTGTTCATGGCGGCCGATTTCATAGTAGTAGAGGGCTTCCCGCCAGGCGGCGTGAAAGTCATCCGGTATGTGTGACATGGTGGATTCCCTCCCCCAAACGGATCAGCACCGCTTCCGCCACAAAGCCGGCGACGACTCCCACCAGTCCCGCCTTCGCCATGGATTTGTGCTCACCCTGCAGGACGGTGTGCAGGCGGTACCGTTTTTTTAGCGCAAACCGATAGGCAAACGCCATCACAATCCCGGCCAGCCGCGAGTGCACGAAAGCGGCGCCTTCCTCTCCCGTCGCCACAATCGCGGCAAACCTGGCCGCCAGCACGGTCAGGCCGGCAGTCAGCAGCAGCATCGTCCGTTTTTTGTCCGCCCGCAGCCAGACGGCATTGACGGTTCCCAGCGCCAGCACGGGGAGGATTCCGCCAAAGAAGCCGACATAGATCAATTTGTCGAGATCGTAGGATTTTGTCGCTTTGACGCCCCCCTCCTTCAACGAGGGACGCAGCAGTTCCTGGTCCAACAAAAAAACGTGCTCCTTTCCAATATGTAGAAATCCAACCTCTTTATTATAATACAAGCGGCGAACAAGGAGGAGATGGAAGAATTGCATGATGCAGGAAAGTTGGCGGTTTGCTGCGAATGAATGTCGAAAAAACAAGCGGGGATGTGGGAAGACGGATGAAGGTCATCACCTTGTGCGGTTCCACCAGGTTCAAACGGCAGTTTCGGGAGATGGAAGCGGCGCTGACGCTGCAGGGGCATGTGGTCATCAGCCTGGGATTTTTTGAACAGAGCGACAACATTCCCGTCACCCCGGAACAGGCGCTGCTGTTTGAGCGAATCCACCGCCGGAAAATCGATCTGGCGGACGAAATGTTCGTGATTGATCCGGACGGGTATATCGGAGAGAGCACTCGCAGCGAAATCGCATTCGCCATGGCGAAGGGAAAAGCGGTCCGGTACTACTCCGAACGGGAGCCCAACAGGTAGGGAGCAGCACAGGCAAAGGGCAGCGCATTCGCCGCTGCCCCCTGCTGTCATCCGCTATTTCATGGGAAAGCCCTGCTGGCGCAGGAAGGCGGCCAGGTGCTGCCGGCGCGGCGAACTGAGGTACTCCGCCAGTTGTGCCGTCCACCCGTCCGTGCGCTCGCCGCCCGTTCGCTGCGCGTAGTACGCGGCGGTGATGTCTTCGTACTCGCGCAGGGCGTCATGCAGGTGCTCGGTTTGATAGCGTTCCGCATGAACGACGGCCCGCTGCGGCAGTCTCGGCTTTTGCGCCACATCCTGATCGGGAAAGCCGAGGCACATTCCCATCACCGGGAAGGTAAGCGGCGGGAGCTGCAGCAGACGAGTCACTTCGTCCGGCTGGTTGCGAATGCCTCCGATCATGACGCCGCCCAACCCGTGGGAGCGGGCTGCCAGCAGCACGTTTTCCGCCGCCAGCGCGGTGTCCACCGCCGCGACCAGCAGGTTTTCCACTTCGTCTGCGGCCAGTTCGCGACCGTGCATCTCGCACGCCAGCTTGAGCCGGTAAAAGTCGGCGCAAAACACGAGAAAGACCGGGCAGGTCTCCACCCATTTCTGGTTGCCGCACAAGACCGCCAACTGCCGTTTGGTTTCTGCGGACTTCACGACGATCACGCTGTAGGCCTGGACATTGTGCGAGGACGGGGCCCACTGCGCGCAGGTCAGGACATCCTGCAGCACCTCCTCGGGAATCGGCGCGGCCGTGAATTTTCGGATGGAGCGATGCGACTGAATCAATCGGGTTACGTCTGTTGACATGAATGTTGAGCCTCCATTTCTCTAGGAATCCACCTCATAGTGTCGCCATTTCGTATTTCCTCATGAATCGTTCGATCTCCTCCATGCTTCCGCCACCAAAAAACACGCCGGAGCAAGGCGGAAGAATGGGTCGAGTCGCTTGCCCGGCGCCGTCGGCGTCTGGTGCTGACGCAGCGGAGTGCGTTTTCGTTCCGCGTTTTAAAGAAAAAACGCCCCGAAACAGGGCGCTGACGAAATACAGCCGATAAGCTGCAGCGGTTCTTTCCATTCAGTCTGTTCTGGCATGCGTCATGACCAGTTAACCAAAAAAGGTGCGGGGGGCTTTGCGCCAGTCGGCCAACAGGCTCTCCTGCTCCGCCGTGATGACGCCGCGCTCGCGTGCCGTCTCGAGCAGCGCGGTGTAATGGGAAAGCGTCGCGACCGGGATGCCCTCCTCTGTAAAAAGGGCTTCTGCTTCCGGAAACTGGTAGCTGAAGATGGCTGCCACGCCCAGCACGTCGCCTCCCTCCGACTGGACGGCCCTTGCCGCCTTGAGCGAGCTGCCGCCGGTGGAGATCAGATCCTCGATGACCACCACTTTCTGACCTGCGGCAAGCACGCCTTCAATTTGATTCTGCCTCCCGTGTCCCTTTGCCTTGTCGCGCACGTAGATCATCGGCAGATCCAGCAGTTCCGCCACCCAGGCGGCGTGCGGGATGCCCGCTGTCGCCGTGCCGGCGATCACTTCCGCCTGCGGAAAACGCTCGCGGATCACGTCGGCAAACGCCCGGGCAATCCGGCGGCGGACCGGCGGATGGGACATCGTGAGCCGGTTGTCGCAGTAGATCGGCGATTTAATGCCGGATGTCCAGGTATACGGCTGGTCCGGGCGCAGGTGAACCGCGCCGATCTCCAGCAGGTGTCCCGCAATTTCTTTGGCTGTCGTGGTTGTCATCCTATCCTCTTCCCTTCGCGTCCGTTGTTTCGTGCTGTGCCGCCTGCACGGCGTTCACGATCCGCTCCCAGGCGGCGGCAGGATCGGGCGAAGCCGTGACCGCCCGGCCGATGACGATGTAGTCGCTCCCCAACTGAAACGCCTGTTCCGGGGTCGTGATTCGGGTCTGGTCCCCCTTTTCCGCCCAGAGAGGCCGAATTCCCGGCGTGACGGTGAGGAATTCGGTTCCGGCCGCCTGCTTGATCATCGGCACCTCCAGCGGAGAGGCGACGACGCCGTCCAGGCCTGCCCGCTTGGTCATCCTCGCGTAATGGACGACGACGTCTTCCACCGCGCCGGGAATCGCCAGCTCCTCGTTCATCGTCTGTTTTCCCGTCGAGGTGAGCATCGTGACGCCGATCAGCAGCGGACGGGGGGAACCGGCCGCCGTCCCCTGCTCCAGTCCTTCCCGGGCCGCCTCCATCATGGCCACGCCGCCGGCGGCGTGCACATTGACCATGTCAACGCCGTGACGGGCCAGGCTTTTCATCGCTCCTTTGGCCGTGTTGGGGATGTCGTGCACCTTCAGGTCGAGAAACACCTTCAGTCCCTGCTCCTTCAGGTAGTGGACGATTGCCGGACCTTCCGCATAGGCCAGTTCCATGCCCACCTTGACGTAGCGGATCAGCCCGTCCAGCCGGGCCAGGCATTGTGTGACGTCCTCTTTCGTGGAAAAGTCGAGCGCAACGATCATGCGCTCGCGAATATCGGTTGGTTGTGGCGGCACACCGCTCTCTCCCTTCTTAGTGGCGACACTACGTCGTGTTTACCCCCTTGCGAAGCCACATCCGGGTCCCCGCAGAGGGGGCTTTCTGTCCTGTTCTCGTCTACACCGGCACGGCGAGATTGGTGCCCGTGCGCTGCGACGGCATCGCTTCCGTGGAGAACGTGATCGTCTCCAGGACGTACAGCAGCGCTTTCGCCGTGTCCAGGGACGTCAGGCAGACGGCGCCGTTTTCCACGGCTTCGCGGCGGATGCGGAAACCGTCCCGCTGCGGTGTCTTGCCTTTGGTCAGGGTGTTCAGCACAATGTTCGCTTCCCCTTTGTGGATCATGTCCAGCAGGTTGGGCGTGCCCTCGGACAGCTTGTTCACGCGGGTGACGGTCAGTCCCGCTTTCTCCAGGTAGTCCGCCGTTCCGGAGGTGGCCAGCAGTTTAAAGCCCAGGCAGCGGAAGCGTTTCACGATCTCCAGCGCTTCTTCCTTGTCCTTGTCGGCGACGGTGACGAGCAGCGAACCGTGCGTCGGGATGTTCATGCCGGCGGCCAGAAGCCCTTTGTACAGCGCTTTGGCCAGCGTCCGCTCGCGGCCCATCACTTCGCCGGTCGACTTCATTTCCGGCCCCAGCGTGATGTCGACGCGGCGCAGTTTGGCGAAGGAGAAGACCGGCACCTTCACGGAGACCATCTCGTCTTCCGGATGGCAGCCGGGCGTAAAGCCCTGCTCGACGATGGAGTGGCCGAGGATGGCCTTGGTCGCGATGTTCGCCATCGGGATGCCCGTCACCTTGGACAGAAACGGCACGGTCCGGGACGAACGCGGGTTTACCTCGATCACGTACGGACGGTTGTCGCAGATGACAAACTGGATGTTGATCAGCCCTTTGATCTTCAGGGCGCGGGCCAGCTTCGTCGTCATCTCGATCAGTTCCTGCTTGATTTCAGGCGAGAGGGACTGCGGCGGATACACCGCGATCGAGTCGCCGGAGTGCACCCCTGCGCGCTCAATGTGCTCCATGATGCCCGGAATCAGCACGTTTTCGCCGTCGCAGATGGCGTCGACCTCCGCCTCCGTGCCGACCATGTAGCGGTCGACCAGCACCGGATGCTCCGGATTGACCTTCACCGCGTTTTCCATGTACGCCAGGAGTTCCGTCTGGTTGTAGACGATTTCCATCGCGCGGCCGCCCAGGACGTAGGACGGGCGAACCAGCACCGGGAAGCCAAGGCTTTCCGCCGCCACCACCGCTTCCTCCACGGAGGTGACGGTTTTGCCCGGCGGTTGGGCGATGTCGAGGCTTCTGAGCAGCGCTTCAAACTTTTCGCGGTTTTCCGCCGCGTCGATGTTCTCCAGGCTGGTGCCGAGGATGCGCACGCCGCGGGCAGCCAGTTTGTCCGCCAGGTTGATCGCCGTCTGTCCGCCGAATTGGACGATCACGCCCTCCGGTTGTTCCGCATCGATGATGTTCATCACGTCTTCGATGTAGAGCGGTTCGAAGTAGAGGCGGTCGGAGGTGTTGAAATCGGTGGAGACCGTCTCCGGGTTGTTGTTGACGATGATCGCCTCGTACCCCGCTTCCTTCAGCGCCCAGACCGCGTGCACGGTGGCGTAGTCGAACTCGATGCCCTGGCCGATGCGGATCGGGCCGGAGCCGAGCACGACGACGCGCTTTTTGCCCGTCTCCACACGCTCGTCTTCCTGCTCGTAGGTGGAGTAGTAGTACGGGGTCTGCGCTTCAAACTCGGCCGCGCAGGTGTCCACCATCTTGAACACGGGCTTGAAGCCGTGCTCTTCCCGCAGGGTGCGGACATCCGCTTCCGTCCGGCCGGTCAATTCGGCGATTTTCCGGTCGGTAAAGCCCATCCGCTTCGCCTCGTAGAGCTTCTCCGGCGTCAGGCCTGCCGCCAGTTCCTTTTCGAAGGCGACGATCTTGTGCAGCTTGTGCAGGAAGAACCGGTCGATGCTGGTCAGGCCGTGCAGCGTTTCGATGCTCCAGCCGCGCCGCAGCGCCTCTGCCAGGAGGAACAGGCGCTCGTCGTCGGCGGCGATCAGTCGGGCTTTCAGCTCGTCGTCGGCCAGCGCGGACGCGCCCTTGATCTCCAGGTGGTAGGTGCCGATCTCCAGCGAGCGGATCGCCTTCATGATCGACTCTTCGAAGGTGCGGCCGATCGCCATCACTTCCCCGGTCGCCTTCATCTGCGTGCCCAGCTTTCGGTTGGCCGCCTGGAACTTGTCAAACGGCCAGCGCGGGATTTTGCTCACCACGTAGTCGATCGTCGGCTCGAAGCAGGCGTAGGTTTGGCCGGTTACCGGGTTTTTTAGTTCGTCGAGCGTGTAGCCGATGGCGATTTTGGCCGCCATCTTGGCGATCGGGTACCCCGTCGCCTTGGAGGCCAGCGCCGAGGAGCGGCTGACGCGAGGGTTTACCTCGATCACGTAGTACCGGAAGCTGTGCGGGTCGAGCGCGTACTGCACGTTGCAGCCGCCTTCGATGCCCAGCGCGCGAATGATTTTCAGCGCGGAGGAGCGGAGCATCTGATACTCGCGGTCGGACAGCGTCTGGCTCGGCGCCACGACGATGGAATCGCCGGTGTGCACCCCGACCGGATCGATGTTTTCCATGTTGCAGACGACGATGCAGTTGTCGTTTGCGTCGCGCATCACTTCGTACTCGATTTCCTTCATCCCGGCGATGCTCTTCTCGACCAGGCACTGCGTGATGGGGGAGTATTTCAGGCCGCTCGCCACGATTTCCCGCAGGCTCTCCTCGTCTTCGCAGATGCCCCCGCCGGTGCCGCCCAGCGTGTAGGCCGGACGGACGATGATCGGGTAGCCGATTTCGCTGGCGAACCGCACCGCTTCTTCCACGGTGCTGACGATCGTCGACTCCGGCACCGGCTCGCCCAGCTCGTTCATCAGGGCGCGGAACTGTTCCCGGTCTTCCGCCCGCTTGATCGAGTCGAGGTTGGTGCCGAGCAGCTTCACGTTCTCTTCTTCCAGCACGCCTGCTTCCGCCAGCGCTACCGCCATGTTGAGCCCGGTTTGGCCGCCCAGCGTCGGCAGGAGGCCGTCCGGTTTTTCCTGGCGGATGACGCGGGTGACAAATTCCGGCGTGATCGGTTCGATGTATACTTTGTCCGCCATGTTGGTGTCAGTCATGATGGTGGCCGGGTTGGAGTTGATCAGCACCACTTCCAGCCCTTCTTCCTTCAGCGCCTGGCAGGCCTGCGTGCCCGCGTAGTCAAACTCCGCCGCCTGCCCGATGACGATGGGACCGGAGCCGATGACCAGGATTTTTTTCAGGTTAGCGTGCTTTGGCATGTGCCCTCTCCTCCTTTGCGGTGTCCATCATCTCGAGAAACCGGTCAAACAGGCTGCCGGTGTCGTACGGGCCGGGGGCCGCTTCCGGGTGGAACTGCACGGAGAAGGCCCGTTTCGCCGTGCTGCACAGCCCTTCCACCGTGCCGTCGTTCAGCGCGACGTGGGTAATCTCCAGGCCGGTGCCCGGAATCGACTCCGCTTTCACCGCATAGCTGTGGTTCTGCGACGTGATGTAGGTGCGGCCGGTTGCCAGCTCCTTGACCGGGTGGTTGCCGCCGCGGTGGCCGAACTTCATCTTCACCGTGTCCGCTCCGGACGCCAGGGCAAACAACTGGTGGCCCAGGCAGATGCCAAACAGCGGATACTCGCCCAAAATCTCGCGGATCGTCGCGATCGCCTGCGGCACGTCTTTCGGGTCGCCGGGGCCGTTGGACAGGAGGATGCCGTCCGGCTGCAGGCGGCGAATCTCGGCGGCGGTCACGTTGTAGGGGACGACCACCACGTCGCAGTTGCGCTTGGTCAGCTCGCGCAAAATTCCGTGCTTGGCGCCAAAGTCGACCAGCACCACGCGATGCCCCGTCCCCGGACAGCTATACACGCTTCGGGTGGAGACGCGGGACACCTGGTCCGTCATCAGGGAAGCGCGGCGGAGAGAGCCGAGCAGGTCGGACAGGGGGGCGCCGCTGGTGGTGATCATCCCTTTCATCGTGCCGTGGTAGCGGATCTTGCGGGTCAGCATCCGCGTGTCGACGCCGGCGATGCCCGGGATGCCGTACGCCTTCAGAAGTTCATCCAGCGTCCCGGCGCTGCGCCAGTTGCTCGGCGCGTCACAGTGCTCGCGGACGACGAACCCGTGGATGTAGGGGCGCACCGCCTCAAAATCGTCCCGGTTGATCCCGTAGTTGCCGATCAGCGGGTAGGTCATGGTGACGATCTGGCCGCAGTAGGAAGGGTCGGACAGCACTTCCTGATAACCGGTCAGCCCGGTGTTGAACACCACTTCCCCCACGCTCTCCGCCGCCGCCCCAAAGGCGGTGCCGACGCACTCCGTTCCGTCTTCCAAGATCAGTCTCGCTCGCATCTTCGCTTCCTCCTTATTCCGCATCCTTATTCCGCTTCGCGATGTACGATCGCGCCGTTCACCATCGTCAGGGTCGGCCATCCTTTGCAGACCCAGCCGGCAAATGGCGTATTGGTTCCCTTGCTGGCAAAGGTGCTCGGATCAATGGTCCGCTCCGCCTCCAGATCGAGGACGGTGAGATCGGCCGGAGCGCCTACTTCCAGGCGTCCGTACGGCAGGCCGAAAATGGCCGCCGGTTTTACGGTCAACAGCTCAATCAACTGCTTCAGCGTCAGCTCGCCGGTCAGCACCAGATGGGTGTACAGGAGCGGGAACGCCGTCTCCAGACCGACGATGCCAAACGGCGCCCGCACGATGCCGTTCGCCTTTTCTTCCGCCGTGTGAGGGGCGTGGTCGGTGGCGATGATGTCAATCGTGCCGTCCTTCAGCCCGGCGATCAGCGCCGCCCGGTCTTCGCGGCCGCGCAGCGGCGGGTTCATTTTCCAGTTCGCGTTCAGGTCTTCCGGGATGTCTTCGTCGCAGAGCAGCAGGTGGTGCGGCGTCACTTCGCAGGTGACGTTCACCCCGGCCCGCTTGCCGTCCCGCACCAGGCGCACCGATTCCTTGGCGCTGATGTGGCAGACGTGGTAGTGGACGCCGGTCTGCTCCGCCAGCAGGATGTCCCGCCCCACGTGGATCGACTCCGATTCGGACGGGATGCCCGGCAGTCCGTGCCGCGCCGCCACCACGCCGTCGTGCAGCGCACTGCCCGGCGTGATCAGGTCGTCGTCTTCGCAGTGGGCGACGATCGAGAGGCCCAGCTCTTTCGCCCGCTTCATCGCTTCCTTCATCGTCGCGCTGGACTGGACGCCCACGCCGTCATCGGTCAGGGCAAAAATCCCCGCTTCCTTGAGCGCGGCGAAGTCGGTCAGCTCCTTGCCGAGCTGCCGCACGGTAATCGCCCCGTAGGGAATCACGCGCGCCTTGCCCGCTTCCCGCGCCTTGTCCAGGATGTAGCGGACCGTCTCCACGCTGTCGATGGCAGGGCGGGTGTTGGGCATGCAGGCGATCGTGGTAAATCCGCCTTTTACGGCGGCATGCGCTCCCGTCGCAATCGTCTCCTTGTGCTCAAAACCCGGTTCGCGCAGGTGGACGTGGACGTCGACAAACCCGGCGGAGATGAGGCCTCCCCTGCAGTCGATCCACTCGTGGCCGTCACGCGCGAGCTGTTCAGCGATCGCCGCGATGCGTCCGTCTTCGATCAGCACTTCGGCGGCGATCTGCTCGCCTGCCTCGTTTATGCGTTTGCCGTTGCCAAGGATGATTCCCATGTCATTTCGCTCCCTTTCAGCACAATTTCCAGTACCGCCATGCGGGCAGCCACGCCGTTGGTCACCTGTTTTTTGATCAGCGACTTCTCGCATTCCACCAGGTCGCTGTGGATTTCCACCCCGCGGTTGACCGGTGCCGGGTGCATGATCACCGCCCCCGGCTTCATCATCCTGGCCCGCTCCAGCGTCAGCCCGTGTGCCTGGTGGTACTCTTCTTTGGAGACGAACAGCGCGTCCGTGTGCCGCTCCAACTGCACGCGCAGCATCATCACCACGTCGGCCGTCCGGACCGCTTCGTCGATGCCGACCGTTTTCACCCCGTCCGGCACGATCTGCGATTGCGGCATCATGCTGGCCGGACCGGCGAGCAGCAGGTTGGCCCCCAGCTTGGGCAGAGCGTGCAGATGCGAGCCGAGCACACGGCTGTGGCGCAGGTCGCCGATGATCGCCACGGTCAGCCCCTCGATCCGGCCGAACTGCTGCTTCATCGTCAAGAGGTCGAGAAGGCACTGGGTTGGATGTTCGTTGGTGCCGTCGCCCGCGTTGATCAGATGAAGGCCGACATCGGCGGCCAGTTCCTTAAGCAGGCCGTCCTTTTTCGTGCGGATGACCGCCGCCTCCACGCCCATCGCTTCCAGCGTGCGGAGCGTGTCGTAGATCGTTTCCCCTTTTACCGTGGAAGAGGTTTCCGGGATGAAATTCAGCACGTGCGCACCCAACCGCTTTTGTGCCACCTCAAACGAAAAGCGGGTTCTCGTGCTGGCCTCGAAGAAGAGGTTGGCGACGAAGCGCCCCTTGAGCGCATCCGTCTGCACGCCGGGCCGCTCCGCCCAGTATCGGGCGCGATCCAGCAGCCGCTCGATCTGTTCTGTTGTCAGCTCTTTCATGCCAATCAGGTGCGTCACGTTGCTCATCGAGAATCCCTCCGTTTTGTCCGCAGTATGGATAAAAAAAGCTTCTTGCCGTGCTGGCCGTGAAGGCAGGCGTAGGCAAGAAGCTTGTGATTCGCTTCCCTGTGCGCAGGTGAAACAGCGCCCAGCCGCCTTGCCAGCCTCTCGGGACTGACTTAAAGGTCGTCGGAACGTGTCAGGCGATTTGCTTTTGTTCTTCGCGGTGCGTTTCCCCCATCGCCGATTCCTTGCCCGGCAGGATCACGTGCAGCACGATGCCGAGGAAGGTGGAAAAGGCGATGTTGTCAATCGTCAGGTTGTGCAGGAAGGACTGCCAGAAGGAAACGCCTTCGAAGCTGATTTTGTAACCGCCGATCCCGGTGACCAGAATCGCGGCGGCGATGATCATGTTTCGCTTGTTGGAGAAGTCTACCTTGCTTTCCACGTACATTCGGAGCCCCTGGGCCGCGATGATCCCGAACAGGATGATGGAGACGCCGCCCAGCACCGGCGTCGGAATCGTCATCAGGAGCGCGCTGACTTTGCCGACGAAGGCGAACAGGATCGCCAATACCGCCGCCAGCCCGATCACCACGCGGCTGAACACGCGGGTGATGGCGAGCACGCCGATGTTTTCCCCATACGTGGTGGCCGGCGGTCCGCCGATCAGGGCGGCCAGCGCGGTCGCCACGCCGTCCCCCAGCAGGCTGCGGTGCAGTCCCGGATCTTTCATCAGATCGCGGTCCATCACCCGGCTCGTCACCAACAGGTGACCGAGGTGCTCCGCCAGCGTGACAAACGCGACCGGCGCGATGATCAGCGCCGCCACCCAGGCGGACGGGTCGCCGATCGCGGAGGCCACTTCCCCCAGCTTGAAGCCCGGCGAGGCAAAGAGGGGCGCTGCGGCCACCTTGTTCAGGTCGATCAGGTCAGGATGGCGAATGAGCGTGTAGAGGTACCCGACAACGATGCCGATGAGAATCGGAATGAGGGCGAAAAAGCCGCGCAGCATCACGGCCGCCAGGACCGTCACCACCATCGTCACGAGCGAGATTTCGATGGAGGTGAGCGACATGACCGACTGGCCGTCCACCGTTACCTTGGTCGCCATGTCGACGGCCACCACCGACAGGCTCAGGCCGATGACGACGATGACGGACGCGATCACCACCGGCGGCAGGACGCGGTCCAGCCACTTGACGCCGGCCTTCTGCACGATCGCCGCCACGATGACGTAGACCAGGCCGGAGAGGAGGCAGCCCAGCAGCGCGGTGCCGACGCCATAGGCCTGGCTGACCGTGATGATCGGGCCGATAAAGGCGAACGACGATCCCAGGTAGTTGGGCAGCTTGCCTTTGGTGATCAGAAGAAACAGGAGCGTCCCCACCCCGCTGGTGAAGAGCGCGGTCGCCGGGTCCAGGCCGGTCAGAATCGGCACCAGCACGGTCGCGCCGAACATCGCAAACAGGTGCTGGATGCTGAGCGGCAGCAGCTTGACAGCCGCCGGCGTTTCGTGCACATCGACAAAGTTCTTTTGACTCATGTGTATCGTGTCCCCCTGCGTTTTGTTTTCTCTTTCCTGCGTTTTCCGGTGACGGCCAACAAAAAACCTCTTTGTGCGGGCACAAAGAGGCATACTCCTTCCATCCTTCCATGGGCATGGAAAGCGCGTAAACCTCTTCGCAACCTCACGGGATTGCGGTTAAAGAGGCGTATCCGGTTATCGCGTCTCAGATCAATTGGCGGATGGTGACCATGTCCATCCCGTCCACTTCCGCCAGCTTCACGTCCACGATCTCGGAGCGGGACGTGGGGACGTTTTTGCCGACAAAGTCGGGCCGGATCGGCAGCTCGCGGTGGCCGCGGTCCACCAGCACGGCCAACTGGATCATGCGCGGGCGGCCGTTGTCGATCAGCGCGTCCAGCGCGGCCCGGACCGTTCGCCCGGTGTACAGCACGTCGTCGACGAGGATGACCGTCTTGCCGGTGATGTCACCGGGCAGTTGGGCGCCGTGCAGCACCGCATCTTCCGATTTGTGCTGCAGATCGTCCCGGTAAAAGGTGATGTCCAACTGGCCGACCGGCACCTTGACGTTTTCGATCAGTTCGATCCGCTCCACCAGCCGCTGCGCCAGGTAGATCCCCCTCGTCTTGATGCCGACGACGATGCAGTCTTCCACCCCTTTGTTCCGCTCGATGATTTCGTGGGCAATCCGTGTCAGAGCCCGGCGGATGGCCGCTTCGTCCATGATGACGCTTTTGTTGATCACGTGCGCTTCCTCCTCCAAGAAATCGGCTTGTCTCTCCTGCGGCACAAAAAAAGGCTTCTTGTCAGGCGACAAGAAGCCACAGGCCGATGACAGGCAAAAGGGTTGGTTCGCCCTTTTCCCGCCGTCTCTTCGTATCCGTGCCCTTGCCAGCCTCACGGGACTGGATTTAAAGGTTCCCTTCGTCAGTTCGAATTATGGCACGAATCGGGACCGGTGTCAATGAGGTTTTTGCTCTTTCCAGAAAACGCGGATCCACGGCGGCAGGTAGTTGCCGTAATACCCGATGTCCCCCGTCACGTGCCGGAGCAGTTCCACTTCGCTTTCGCTGCCCGTTTTCAGATAGAGAGAGCCGTGTTCGGCAGCATCAAGCCGGACAAACAGCAGGGCGTTCCCGTCCGGCGACAGGGCGGGAAAGGTATCGGCCGTCTTGTCCGTCCCCTGCGTCACGGCCTGCTGACTGCCGTCGGCGCTCCGCCGCCAAATGCGCTGCCCGGGCACCATCGGCTTTTGCGGCTCGTACTGATACTCCTTCGCGACGCCGCGGGTAAAGTACAGCGCGTAAGGGGCAGCTGCCGTCCACGTCGGCAGGGCATCCACCTTGTCCGGCTGCCCTGCCGGAATCACCCGTCCGTTCGCATCCGCGAGCGTCACGCGCTTGTTGTGGGTGGCCATGCGATCGCTGCCGTCGATAAACGCCAGCAGGCTGCTGTCCGGCGACCAGGCCAGCCACTCCGGGTACGCCAAACCGCTGCCGATGTCCACCGGTTTGCGGGCGGGCTGTGTCAGGTCAAACATCTGAATCGCCACGCCGTCAGCGGAGAGCGAAGCGGAGGACACCCGCACGTAGTAGGCCACCCGCTTGCCGTCGGGAGCGACCGTCAGCCCGTCAGCCGCCCACGGATAGATGCCTTCTTCCACATTGGGCGGTTCGGCAAGCGGGTAGGCGGCCAGCCGATTGCCCGCCAGATCGGTAAGCTGCAGCGTCATCGGCCGCCCCGGAGCGGCGGGCACGGACACGAGCAGGCGCCTGCCGTCCGGCATCCAGGCAAAATCGGCCAGCTCGGTCGTCCGACTGCCGACGACGACCGCTTTCTCCCCGGCCATTTCCGCCACCACCAGCACCGGCTTCCGTTGCTCCCCTGTTCCGGCCGCGTTGACCCTGTAGGCAAAGGTGCGGGAGACAGGGGACCACTTCGGCTGGTCCAGAATCGGCCGCTCATCCACCCGAAACGCGCCGGTGCCGTCCGCCTTCACCGCCCACAGGTAGGCCGGGGACGAATAATCGTCCGCCCTGTCGTACTGCAGGTAGAGCAGCCATTGGCCGTCAGCCGACCACCCGGCGATCTCCGCTTTGCCCTGCGCCGTCACCTGCCGGGGCACAGCGTCGGCCCGGCTGGCGTCCAGGATCCACAGATGAGCGTTGTTGGTAAACGCGATCGTCGCCGGAACCGCGGCCTGGCTGACGCGCTGCGGGGCGTCCGCCCGCACGGCCCGCTCTCCCTGCTGCACGCCTCCCACCGCTTCATTCCCCGTCTGCAGGGATGACGTCGGGGACGCCTGCAACGATGACGCCGGAGCCGACCCCTGCACTGGCGAGGCCGGGACCGATACCGCCTGCACGGATGCGGTCATCACCGACGCCGTCAGCGCCGCTGCACATGCCGCTTGTTTCAACATCGTCCACACGGGTCTTCCTCCTTTTTTTCACCTCGTCGTTGGTATGACGCTCCCGGCGTGGAAACGTTTCGTCCGCCAACAAAAAACGCCAGGGAATGTCCGTGGTACCTCCCTAGCGTTTTTCCAGTCCAACCGTTTTATGTGCGTGTGATGTGTCAGGCCTGCCGCAGTTGGTGAATCACGTCCAGCAGATCCTGCGGCAGCGGCGCTTCAAACTCCAGCCGCTCGCCCGTGCGCGGATGGTCGAAGCCCAGCGTTTTCGCGTGCAGCGCCTGGCCGTCCAGCTCCAGCGTGTTTTTCGGCCCGTACTTGGGGTCGCCCGCCAGCGGATAGCCGATGTATTTCATATGCACCCGGATCTGGTGGGTGCGCCCCGTCTCCAGCTTCAGCTCCACCAGGGTAAACGCCTTGAACCGTTCCAGCACGACAAAATGGGTGACGGCCGGTTTGCTGTTTTCAAAGACGACGGCCATTTGCTGCCGGTTTTTCGGATCCCGGCCGATCGGCGCGTCGATCGTGCCCATTTCGTGCGGAATGACCCCGTGCACGATGGCCACGTACTTGCGGTTGACGCTGTGCTCTTTCAACTGCCGGGCGAGGCTGACGTGCGCCTTGTCGTTCTTGGCCACCATCAGCAGGCCGGAGGTGTCCTTGTCGATGCGGTGGACAATGCCCGGCCGAAGCACACCGTTAATCCCCGACAGGTCCTTGCAGTGGGCCAAGAGGCCGTTGACCAGCGTGCCGCTGTAATGTCCGGGGGCGGGATGGACCACCAGCCCGCGCGGCTTGTTCACCACGATCACGTCGGCGTCTTCGTAGACGATGTCGAGCGGCATCGGCTCCGGCGCGATCTCCATTTCCTTCGGCGGGGGGACCCGCAGCGTAATCTCGTCGTCCGCCGCCAGCTTGTAGTTGCTTTTCACCGGCTCCCCGTTGACGGACACTCGGCCTTCCTTGATCCAGATTTGCACTTGCGACCGGGACCAGTCTTCGTTTTGCATCGCGACGAATTTGTCGATCCGCTCGCCCGCGTCGGCAGGCTCAACGGTCCAGTCGTACCGTTCAAACAACTGCGTGTCGTTCATCTCTGTCTCCTCGTAAGTAGTACCGCTAGTATCGTCCAAAAACACTCGTTCCATTTACGGCTTACTCCGTCTTGCGCCTGCCCTCCAGCAGCACGTCCAGCAGCAGCAGGGCGACGCCGATGGTAATGGCCATATCGGCTACGTTGAAAATCGGAAAGTTGATCAGGGTAAAATCGAGAAAATCGACCACCTGGCCCGTGCTGACGCGGTCGATGAAATTGCCGATCGCCCCGCCCAACACCAGCGAAAGCGCGAGCGACACGCGCGGCTGCCGCTTGCCGATGCGGACGAGCGACACCAGGATGCCGATCACGACGGCAATCGTGATGATCACAAACAGCCACCGCTGGTTTTGCAGGATGCCGAATGCCGCTCCCATGTTCCGATGGGACGTGAGGTGAAACACGTCCGGAATTAGGGGAATCGACTGCCCCAGCTCCATCCGTGTCACCACCAGGTTCTTGGTCCATTGGTCGAGCGCGACAATGGCTGCAGCAATGAGAAAGTACATCGATGGGGTCCTCCTTACTCCGACTCAGTCAGCCAACAACAACATGACGTCAACAGAAGATGATACCACAGCGCCGCTTCCGAAACAATGAAACGACCGCCGCTCCCCGTGGACCGGTGCGTTTTCGCCCGCTCACCTAAAGAGGCGGGACAGCTTCTTGTAGTACCGATACCCTTTGCGCACGCCATCCAGCACCCAGAGCGGGATCTTCCAGCCGCGGTCCTTGAGAAACGGCAGGTAAATCTTGTAGTACGCTCGCCGCAGGTCGCGCCACTTGCTGTCCGGTATGTTTTTGTAGTAGTCGGACACGTCGATCAGATAGCCCCGCCCCTGATCCATCAGCACGTTTTTGCCGTGCACGTCGTGGGGAAACAGCCCCTTGGACCGGGCTTCCTCAAGCGCCTCCTCCACGTCCTCGATCACCTGCGGCGGGATCGGGATGCCGTAGCGGAGGCAGTCAAACAGGGAAATGCCGTTGATCCGCTTCAGCACCAGGTAGCAGGGCTCCGCCTGATAGCAGACGGGAAACGAGCGGGTCTCCCCCAGCTTGCGGTACACGTCCACTTCCTGTTCCCAACCGGGACGACCCGGCGCGTACAGCTTCACCACCACGTCCGGGTAGTCGGGATGGGCGAACACCGCCGCGTAGTTGCCCGTCCCCACCAACTCCCACGGGTACGGCGTGTGCAGAACGACGACCGGGTCGTCCGGCGAACGGCTTTCCAGTTTTACGTCCCGCAAGAACGGGTCCAACACGTCTCGATGGATGCGCATGTGTCCACTTCTTTCGTCACGGAAGGGTTTCTTCTTTTTGATTCTAGCAAAACCAGAAAATTAGGCAACCGCGGCCAGTGATTGACAAACGAAAACGTTGGACGTAGGAAACGACATTGATAATCATTATCAAAGACTTTCGATGGTTGTCGGAAATCGGCGCGGGTCCGGTCGTTTCGGCGGAACAAGCATCGGCCCGTGCGCATCACCTACCACGTAGCCAAAGGAGAATGCGGCATGAAAAACATCCTTCTTTCCATCCTGCTGCTGTTCACTCTCGTAATCAGCGCTTGCAGCAGCCACCCGACAGGACAAGGGAACCAACCGGCTTCACCGGAAGACAACTCCGGCACGATTACATACCAATCGGAAAACGGCCCCATCGAAGTTCCCGCCAATTCCAAGCGCGTGGTCGTACTGTCATCGTTCGCCGGCAACGTCATGGCTTTGGGCGTCAATCTTGTCGGCGTGGATTCGTGGTCGAAAATGAACCCGCGTTTTCAAGACAAATTGAAAGATGCAGCCGAAGTATCGGATGAAAATCTGGAAAAAAACATCGAATTACAGCCCGATTTGATCATCGGATTGTCAAACACGAAAAATCTTGAGAAGTTAAGCAAAATTGCCCCTACCGTGACATACACATACGGAAAAGTGGATTACCTGACACAGCACCAGATCGGGAAGCTGTTAAACAAAGTAAAGGAAGCACGCGCCTGGATTGACGATTTCAAAAAGCGTGCGCAGCAGGCCGGAGCAGACATCCGGGCAAAAATCGGGGAAAACGCAACCGTTTCCGTCATCGAAAACTTTGACAAGCAGCTTTACGTGTTCGGCGACAACTGGGGCCGCGGCACCGAGATCCTCTACCAGGAAATGAAACTGCGCATGCCTGAAAAGGTAAAGGAAACGGCGCTGAAAAACGGCTACTTCGCCCTCTCTCCGGAAGTTCTCCCGGAGTTTGCCGGAGATTATCTGATTGTGAGCAAGAACAAGGAGGCCGACAACTCCTTTCAGGAAACCGACACGTATAAAAACATGCCGGCTGTGAAAAAGCACCGCGTTTTTGAAGTGAATGCGAAAGAGTTCTACTTCAATGATCCCTTGACGTTGGAATTCCAATTGGACTTCTTTATCAAAAGCTTTCTCGGCAGCTAACTCCTCCACGAAAGAAAAGATGAGAGACTGATGACGAAAGACAAGCAACGGTCCATCCCATTCGGATACAAACTGATTGCGGGCATCCTGTCACTGCTGGCGATGTTTGCAGTGGCGATGGCGTACGGGGCGGCGGACACCACACTCCGCGATGTTTGGCTGTCCCTTGTTTCTGACGCTGCGGGAGAGAAACTCTCCGTCATCCGGGACATCCGCCTGCCGCGCATGGTGATCACCCTGTTGGCAGGTATGGCCCTTGCGCTGTCCGGCGCTGTCTTGCAAGGCATCACGCGCAACGATCTGGCTGATCCCGGCATCGTCGGAATCAATGCGGGGGCCGGCGTGGCGATCGCCGTCTTCTTTTTGTTCTTCCCTGTGAAGGCCGATACGTTTGTCTTTGCGCTTCCCTTTGTCGCGTTTGTCGGAGCCCTGCTGACCGCTGTGGCGCTTGCCGCTTCCGCCGTTTCTGTCACGGGAGGCATTGCCTTTATCGGCCTCATGGCGCCCCATATGGCAAAAGCCCTGGTGGGACCCCGCCATCACGTATTGATCCCCGTCAGCGTCCTGCTCGGCGGATGGCTGCTGCTGCTTGCAGACACGACCGGCCGCCATCTGCACGATCCGGATGGCATTCCGGCTGGCATCATGGCCGCATTACTGGGTGCCCCCTATTTTCTCTATTTGTTGTTGAAATCCTAGGAAAGGTTCGAGCAGCAGCAAGAGCCGCCTCCAAGCCGCATGGGCCAGGCTTGGAGGCGGCCTTTCACCATTTTTCCCCCGCAAACGCGTTTCCGTTCCGGCGAGGCCGGAGGGGGGTCCCGTTCGTTACGCGTTGATCTCGATAAACCAGTCCTGAACGGCCTCCCTGATCTTCTCCAAAGCGGCGGCGTTCGCCGCCTCGCAGTAGATGCGGATGAGCGGCTCTGTCCCGGACGGGCGGATCAGCACCCAATGGCCGCCGTCGAGCAGCAGCTTGATGCCGTCCATGCGGTTGATTTCCCGCACCGCAAACGGCCCCACCTGGCCGGGCGGCACCGCCAGCATCTGCTGCATCCAGCGGTCTTTTTCCGGCAGGCGGATGTCCAGCCGCGTCGAAAACAACTCGCCAAACTCGTCGCAGACCTCCTGAAGAATCTGGTCGATGCCTTTCTTTTCCCAGGCGCACATCTCCGCCAAAAGCAGGTTGATCAAGATGCCGTCCTTTTCCGGGATGTGGCCGAGGATGCTGGCTCCGCCGCTCTCCTCGCCGCCGATCAGCACGTCTCCCCGCAGCATCTGGGCGCCGATGTACTTGAACCCGACGGGCGTCTCCACCAGGTCCAGATCGTACCGGGCCGCCATCCGGTCCAACAGGTGGGTGGTCGCCACGGTGCGCACGATTCGGCCGCGCAGCCTCCTGTTTTTCACCAGGTGGCGGGTCAGCAGGGCGAGCACGGCGTTGGGCGGCACGTACCGGCCGAAACGGTCAACGGCACCGAAGCGGTCCGCGTCTCCGTCGTTGGCCAACCCCAGGTCGGCCTGCCGGTCGACGACCTCCCGCTTCAACAAGGACAGATGGTGATCGTTCGGCTCCGGCAGGCTGCCGCCAAAAAACGGGTCGGCCGTCTCGCGGATGCTGACCGTTTCCACCCCCGCTTCTCCCAGCAGTCCGCTTACGTAGCCAATCCCGGCGCCGTGCATGGGATCGATCACGACCCGGAGCGGTGATTGTTTCAGAACGTCCAGGTGGACCATTCGCCTGAGGTGCGCCTCGTAGTGCGGACGCAGCACGATCACCTGCAGCAGCCTGCGCGCCTTGGCTTCTTCTAGCGAGATGTCCCGGACGCCGCCCGCCTCCTGGACCGCCCGGATCAGCTCTTCCAGCCTGCCGGTGATCTGCGGAGCGGCCGGTCCCGCATAGTCGGGAATGTACTTGATCCCGTTGTACTCGGGGGGGTTGTGGCTGGCGGTGATCATCACCGCGCCGCTGGCGGCAAAATGCTTGACGCCGAACGCGACGGCCGGCGTCGGCGCCGCTTCGTTGACCAGATAGACGCGAATGCCGTTGGCGGCCAGCACGCCTGCCACCGTCTCGGCGAAGCGGCGGCCCAAAAAGCGGGTGTCATGACCGATGATAATGCCTTGTTCCTGATGGCCGATCTCCCTGGTATAGGCAGCAATGGCCTGGGCGACGACGCGCACGTTTTCCACCGTGAATTGATCGGCGACGATGGCGCGCCAGCCGTCCGTGCCAAAGCGGATGTCGTTCACTGCGATTCACCTCTCCTCTCTTTGCCGGATCTCGGTTGCTTTGTCCACGTAACGCAGCACCGTGGCGACAAAGGTGGCGTGCGACCAGGTGAGCGGCGCGACGGAGACGGGCTCGCCGGTGTACGGGTCCAACTGCTCCGACAGCACGCCGCTCTCCATCGCGTGCCGCACCACCCAGGCGAGCCGCTCCCTCGCTTCGCCCAGTTCTTCCAGCGACCGCGCTTTCTCAATCTCCCAATCGGCTACCCACAGCGTGCAGATAATCCAGGGGTTTCCCGGCACCCTGGCCGTGTCGTGGGCCTTGCGAAAATACGGATCTCCCTGGTACCGGGCGATTCCGCCCACCGGCGTATCCACCCGCAGTCTGTGCTTGACCGCCTCCATCGTGCTGACCACCCGGGGATCGTCGGCCGGCAGTACGCCCAGGGCAAACAGCCCAAACAGGCTGCTTTCCACCGTCTCATCCTTTTCCAGCTTTCCGTCCGGCCGCACGTACACCCCGCGCAAAAACCGGCCGAGGTCCGGGTCGTACAAATGCTGCAGCATGGCCGAACGGACGCGCTCCGCCCCTTCGTCGTAGCGCTGGAAGCGGTGGTCGTCGCCAAACAACTGGGCAAACCGGGCCGCCGCCTTGAGTCCGGCGTAGACGGCGGCGCTGGTAAAGGTAAAGATCCCTCTGCGCTCCTCCCACAAATCGTAGCTGGGGAGAGGAAGCTGCCATTCGGGATGGAGATGGGACAGCAAAAAACGGGCGGCCGGCCTGACCAGCGAGGGATACAGCCGCTGGCAGAACTCGATCTGCTTGCCGCAGCGGTACATCTCCCACAGCGCGTGGAGGACGAGCGCCGTCTCGTCTTCCTGGATGGGAAGCTGGTGCTCCCCGTCCCGGACATACGGGTGCCAGCTCGAACCGACGGAACCGTCCGGGTTGTACTTGTGCAGCAGATAGCCGTCGTCCGTCAATGCGTCCCGGCAAAAGCGAAAAAACGGCGCCACCGTCCCGCTGTATCCCGCCCGGGCCATTGCGCAGGCGACCAGCGCCCCGTCGCGCGGCCACATGTAGCTGTAATGGTCGCGGTTGTACTGCAGGATGTCCGAGTCGTTGGCGGCCAGAATGGCGCCGTGCTGATCAATCTGCGTCTGGATGATCAACAGGCTCTGTTTGTACAGGCGGACCACCTCAGGGGGCAGGTCGGCAAAGCTCCGCTCCTCCTTGTTCACCCAGCGCCGCCAGTAGACGTCTACCCGCGCCAGCAGGCGGTCCGCTCCGCTGTCCAGCACGTACTGGTTCAATTCCTTGACCGCCGGGTACGTGTCGCCGACGCACATCCAATAGTACAGCGTCTGCTCTTCCAGCGGCTCCAGCACGAGGCGGAACGAAACGGTGCTGTCCACCGAGCCCTGCGCGATCGTGTTTCCTTCCAGCAGCCCGTCCTCCGCGTCCCGCCAGGTCCCTTCCGCGTAATTGAACCGCTTAATGCCCACGCTGTACTGGAACATGCCGTCCTCCGCCGTCCGGCCGTTCATCATGATGTAGACGCTGCGCTTGTAATGGTACACGGTGTGAAGCAGGGGATCGTACACGGCCGTATCCCCCACTTCGGTCTCGTTCAGGCTGAAGTCGTGATGAAAGAACAGGCGCACTTCCCGCGTCTCCGCGAAGTGGTTGCGGACACGGACCTGTTTTAAGTAAATCGGGTCGCGCTGATGCACGCCGTCCGCGATGCATAGCGTAAGCCCCAACTGCTCGTAACGGGCGGTGACGTCGGTCACGAGCGACTCGTTGCGGTAGCCGAGCTTGCGCACCCAGCCCTCTTCATCCAGCCAGGAAAACCGCCCCTGCACCCAGATGCCCAGCTTGCAGAAATGACCGCCCACGTGATTCAGTTCCCCGACGTACGGATAGAAGAGATCGCGCATGTGCAGTCTGTCGTCAAAGTTGATCAGCAACTTTCCGTTGCCCACCACAAGCGGTCTTGGCATGATGTCACGTCCCTTCCGATCTGAAAAAACTTCACGAGAAGGCTCCCGAAAGCGGAATGCGCGTTATCGGGACTGGAACTCCGCGATCCGCCGGGCGAACGAAGCGGCGAGGGTGGCCGCCGTTTCCGCCGTCACGCCCTGCGAAATGATATTGACGTGGGAATCTTCCGTATCCGGCAGGATCAGCACCCAGCCGTGGGCGTCGTACACCTTGATGCCGTCCACCAACTCCAGCGGCTTGCCTTTGTGTTCCTCCAACATTTTACGCATCACTTTTCCCTTCCATGCCCACGGACAAAACACCGTCGTTTTGTCCATGTGGCATGCCGGGAGCTGAGCGGCCAACCGGCTGAGCGGCTGCTCTTCCCGGGACAGGTACGCGAGGATGCCGACCAGGCTGAAGACCGCGTCAAACAGCGGATGGAACCGCTCGTCCGGCGATACCTCCATCATCGCGCGCGGCGACAGCTTGGTGCGGACCACGTCCACCTGCATCAGCCGGGCCAGGTGCTCCACCTCTTCCGGCGCGCTGACCGGCAGGCCGATCTGCCGCCGATGCCCCCGGCATGCGAGGAGCTGCAGCGCCAGAAGCTGTTCCGGCGAAAGCCGCTCCCCTGTTTCCGTGAACAGCTCGAACTGCTCGCCGTTTTTGTGCAGGCGGACTGCCAGATCGACACCGTGCCTGCCGACCCCTTCCGCGACGGCGCCGTACACGGCGGTCACGCCCAGCGCGCAAAACAGCGGAGCCAGAAACGCCGGCAGGAAGCGGGTCTCGCACTCGACCAGCAGTTTGAACCCCCGGCGCTGAATCGGCGCCGCGTCGATCTGCTCCAGGAGCTCCCGCGTGTAGGCCTCCTGCACCTGGTGCTCCACGTGCAGTTCGCCCAGGTGGTGAAGCGAACGGACATACGTCTCCTGCCAGTAGGCGGTTTCGATTTTCCGCTCCCAATCGCGGGAGACCGGCAGCCCCAGGTGGTCGACGAACTGGATCACCACCTGTTTCTCCTCGGCCGGTTCGGCCATGTGGATGTGGATCCCGCCCTGGCATTGGAACCGGCGGACGCCGTACCGGTTTACCGGCGCGATGCAGATGCCGATGTCGATCGTGTCGATCCCGGACGAGCAGAGACTGGTCATGATGCTGTGCTTGAGCAGTTGGGCAAACGGATGGGCGCACGCGGACAGGGCGATCCGGCTGCCCGGTTTGAGCAGATAGGCGTATGCGGCAGCCAGCCGGGTCACGAATTCCGGCGTGATCTCCACATTGCCCAGCCCTTTGATGCCCTGGCTGCCGAACAGGTGTTTCGACTGCTTCGCCCCGTAGATGAGTGACGTGTGCACGTTGGCGCTTTCCCCGATTTCCTTGTGGGGCCAGATCTTCACCCCGTCTTTTACCACCGCCTTGGCGCCGATCCGGCAGTGGTCGCCGATGACCGCGCCCTCGCCCAGCAGGACGCACGGACCGACGCTCACGTTGCGGCCCAGTGTGGCGCCCGTCAGTTCCGCCCGCTGGCCGACGAAGGCGTTTTCCCACAAAATCAACTGCCCCAGCCTCGTCCCGGCGGAAATGACCGAATGGCTACCCAGCACGGAGTAGGCGCCGACCGACACACCCGTCTGCAGATGAACGTTTTCCCCGATGTACACCGGCCCTTCCAGCCGCACGGACGAATCAATCCGCACGTGGTTTTCGAGGAAGATGCGAGGGGCGATCTCGCGCGCGTCAATCTCCACCCTCACCCGTCCGTCCAGCATGTCAGCCTGCGCCTGCCGGTACACCTCCAGCGACCCGATATCCGACCAGTAGCCCTCCGCCGTGTGGCCGAACAGCGGCAGACCCGCGTCCAAAAAGGCGGGAAACAGCTCTCTGCTGAAATCCACTTCCCTCTCTTCTTCTATATAGGAAAGCACCTCGGGTTCAAAGACGTACATGCCGGTGTTGACCGTATCGCTGAACACTTCGGCCCAACTCGGCTTTTCCAGGAACCGGGTGATTCGTCCGCTCTCATCCGTCATGACGACGCCGAATTCCAGCGGCGTCTCCACTCTGGTCAGGATCAGCGTGGCCAGGGCGCCGTTTCGCTCGTGAAAGCGGACAGCTTCCGTCAAATCGATGTCCGTCAAGGTGTCTCCGCTGATCACAAGGAACCGGTCATCCAGGAAATCGGCGCAGTTCTTTACGCTGCCCGCCGTACCCAATGGCGTCGATTCTTCGAAATAGGTAAGCGAGACGCCGAAGCGCGAACCGTCGCCAAAGTAGCTGCGGATGGCATCGGGGAGGTACTGCAGCGTGACCGCGATGTCCGTAATCCCGTGGCGTTTCAGCAGGTGGATCGTGTATTCCATGCAGGGCCGGTTTAACAGCGGCACCATCGGTTTGGGCGTATGGACCGTCAACGGGCGCAGGCGGGTTCCCTTGCCGCCGGCCATGATCACTGCTTTCATCAACCGTTCCTCCTCTCGGTCAGATCGAAGTTGCCAAGGTTGAACCCAACGAACGATACAAATCCAGCGTCTGAAGCGCCAACCGGTTCCAGTCGTATTGACGCAGGATGTCCTCCCGCGCCAGGCGGACCAGCCGCCCGCGTTCATCGGGGCGGTGCAGGAGCCAGCACAACTGATCGGCGAGCGAATCGGCGTTGCCGGTGTAAAAGGTGAGCCCGTTCTCGCCGTGGCGGACGATTTCCCGCAAGCCTCCCGTATCGGCCGCGATCACCGGCGTCCCCAGCGACATGGCCTCCAGCGCCACGATCCCGAATGGCTCGTACAAGCTGGGAAAAACGGCTGCGGCAGCCAGCCGGAAGAGCAGATTGCGGCGGACGTCGTCGACGAAGCCGAGAAACCGGACGCGAGACGACAGCCCCCGCTGCTCCGCCGTCTGCCGCCACTCTTCCAGCATCGGCCCTTTTCCCGCCAGGACGAAGACGGCTTCCGGATGATCGTGCAGTACGCGAGGGGCCGCCTCCAGCAGCAGGTGAACCCCTTTTTCCCGCACCATCCGGCCGACAAACAAGATCACCGGTCCCGTCCCCAGCCCCAGTTCCTCCCGCACGCCGCGCATCCGCTCCTCTTCATCCGCTGTCGCGGCCGGCGGGCATTCGACACCGTTGGGGATCACGTCGATACGCTCTTGCGGTACGCCAAACAGCCTGTTCACCTCCCCGGCCATGTAGCGGCTGCACACGATGAGGCGGTCGGATGCGGCTGAGAGGTTCTCTTCCCGCTCGTGAATCCGCTGCTGCAGCGGGGTGTGAATCCCTTGGTGACGGCCGTGCTCCAGCGCGTGGATCGTCGTCACCAACGGCAGCGCAAAGCGCTGTTTCAGCTCCAGCGCGGCCCATCCGACCATCCAGTCGTGCGCGTGGATGAGATCGGGCCGAAAGCCCTGCCGCACCAACCGTTCCGCCGCGTCCGTCATGGCCAGGTTGAGCTGAAATACCCAGTCGAGAAAATCGCTCTGCTCTCCTGGAACGTAGGTGTTGAGGCGATGGACACGCACCCCGTCCACCAGCTCCGCCTGCGCGGCCGTGCACGGTGCGGCTGTCAGCACGTGCACCTCCACGTGCTGCCTCGCCAGATGGCGGGCCAGATCGTACACGGCCCGGCCCAGTCCGCCGACGACGCGCGGCGGAAACTCCCAGCTCAGCATCAGCACCCGCAGCCCTTCTACACGCTCCTTGCCGGCGGCGACATATTGACGCGATACGTTCACTCTATGCGAACCTGCAGGCAAATAGCACCGTAGGTCCACAGCGGGGAAGAGCGGATACGCCCGCTCTCTTGCGGCCAGACGTTCGGGATCGATCGTCCCCGCCCGAATCTGCTCCATCAGCTCGCGAAAGCAGGCCAGATGGTCGTGGGTGCGGCGGACGGCGTAGTCCACCACTGTCTGTCCGTCCATGATAAACGCCCAGTCGCTGCTCTGCGCCAGCATCAGCTCCCGGGCCGCCTGCTGCAGTCCGCGCCGCAGCAGCGGACGGGCCTCATGATCGTCGTGGGTCTCTTCCACCAGTTCGATCAGCTCCCGCTCGGCCTGGTGCAGGTGGCGGTAGATCCAGCCGTTTCGCTCGTTGAGCCAGACTTCGCCGTAGCCGTTTCGCCCCCAGGACGACATCGGCAGACGGCCGCGGTCGATCTGGGGATAGTCGTCCAGGTAGGCGGACGGCGTGGTCAGGCTGATCACCTGTGAATCGCAGGCCGTCTTGCGCAGCAGAAAATCGAGGAATTGCGGCCCTTCGTACCACCAGTGGCCGAACAGTTCGGCGTCGTACGTGGCCGTGATCAACGGAGGGCGATCCAGCCATTCGGCTGCCTGCACCGCCTGCGCCTCCCGGCTGGCAAGGAAATGACCGGCGTGAACGGCCGCCTTCTCCCTCGCCCGGTCGGGATCGTAAATGGCTTTCGGCACGTCCCGCCCGGTGATCCGGTGGTACTTGAGGCCTGTATGTACGCGGATTCCCTCGGGATGAACGTACGGAGCGATGTACGCCCAGTCCAGGTCAAACCCGATGTCCCGGTAATATTCCCGGTAATCGTAATCCCCGGGATAGCCGATGACGGAGCTCCACACCTGACGCGATGCCTCTTCATCGCGCGGAAAGGCGGCCACGTCGTACGGAGTCAATAGCGGCGCGAACAGCCCCCGCCGCGGCTGGGGGGTGGCGTGGCGAACCGTGTGGCTGTCGGTGAAAAAATAGCGGATGCCCGCTTCTTTCAGCAGGCGGTCCAGCCCCGGGGTATAGCCGCACTCAGGCAGCCAGATTCCCGCGGGACGGCGGCCGAGAATGCGCTCATGCGTATCAATCCCCACCATGAGCTGGGCCCGGATCGCCTCTTCCGTCTCCACAAAGGGGAGAAACGCGTGAGTCGCGGCGCAGGTGATCAGCTCCACGCAGCCGCTATCCTGCAGCCGTTTCAAGGCGGGAATCAGCGCATAATCCCACTTGCGGCAGTACGCGGCGATCTCCCGAAAGCGCCGCAGATACATCTTCGCCACGCGGTGCTCCTCCGGGCTGCCGCTCGTCCGCCTGCATTCCTTTCCGGCCAGCTCGACCGTTTTGGCGAGGTGGCGCTGGAACCTCTCCCGGATCAACGGATCGTCAAGCATGGACAGCAGCGGGGGCGAAACGGCCAGCGTGATGCGAAACGGGATGCTGTCTGCGAGCAGTTTGTCAAACACCAGCAAGAGCGGGATGTACGACTCGAGCATGGCCTCGTACACCCAGCGCTCTTCCAGACGATCGTCCCGCTCGCCATCTCGCACGTAAGGCAGATGGGCGTGCAGCACGAGGGAGAGATAACCGTTTGACACCACAGACACCTCGCTCATTTTGACGTTTTGGGATAGAGGGAATAGGAGGAAAAGTTCTCAAACCAGGCAGGCACACGCGTGTCAGCGGCCGGCTCCACCAACGGCTCGCCCCAGGCTGCCGGGTGATTGCGGGGTGTCGCCGCCGGCTCCGAGCGCAGGATCGGATAGAAGCGCTCGCGGTGGAACAGACCGAAGTCGGCGATGTAGGTCCTCCCCGGCTGGACGTCATGCACGAACCAGGAGTGGGCGCCGTCCGACACGGTCACGTCCCGGTGGCCATGAGCGTTGGTGCCGTCAAACAAGCGGTCGGTCACGTCGTAGAGTCGCAGCCCCTTGTCGATCTGCCGGTAATCTGCCTGCAGGTAGGAAGCGACCATCCGCATGCGCGGCCAGGTGATCTCCCAATAGACGAACAGCACCGTCGGACCCTGCACCATCAGTTTGACGACATCCCGCCCGTAAAACGGCGGCAGCCGCCACGCGTCGTCCGGTCGGTTCTGCGACGGAGCGGCATTCCGGCTGGCGGCAGGTTCGGCCTCGGAGCGCGATCTGCCCTTCTGCAACCGGTATTTCACCTGGCCCACGGTCAGCCCGCATTCTTTGGCGATTTGCGCGATGGACATGGACTGCGAGCGAAGCTGTAAGATTCGTTCCAACATCGTTGAACGCTCCTTTCTGCCGGTATTCCTCCAAGCCCGTGACAGGCGGAGGCGACGGATCATTTGCCAACAATGCCATCATAGCCAAAACCGCCCATCAAAGACTGTCGAACGATGTGTGCACATCCCTTCTTCTTTTGTCGAGTCTCCGACAGTTTTTCGTCATGGGAACACACTAGCCGCGGGAGCGGGATATCCGTGGAATCGCCGGGGGCGGGTCCGTCTTCCCGGGGAATCCGGCCAGAAAAAAACCACCTGTACAGGTGGATCAGATGGTGAATCAGAAAAATTTTTTTCTTTCCTGCTCTTCTTTCAACAATTCCACTGCTTCGCGAAATCTCAGCGAGTGGACGATTTCCCGTTCGCGGAGGAATTTGAGGCCGTCCTTCAGGTCGGGATCGTCCGTCATGTCAATCAGCCATTGATAGGTGGCTCTCGCCTTTTCCTCGGCGGCAATGTCTTCGTACAGGTCGGCGATCGGGTCGCCCTTGGCCTGGATGTACGCCGCCGTCCAGGGGACGCCGGCGGCATTGTTGTAAAACAGCGCCCTGTCGTGATTGGCGTAGTGGGCGCCGAGGCCGGCTTCCTCCAACTGCTCGACCGTGGCGTCTTTCGTCAATTTGTACACCATGGTGGCAATCATTTCCAGATGAGCAAACTCCTCTGTCCCGATATCCGTCAGCAAACCGATCACCTTGTCGGGGATGGAGTACCGCTGGTTCAGGTAGCGGAGCGCCGCCGCCAGTTCCCCGTCGGCTCCGCCGTACTGCTCGATCAGGAACTTCGCCATGCGCGGGTCGCATTTGCTCACGCGTACGGGGTACTGCAGTTTCTTCTCATAAATCCACACGTTCGGTTCTCCTCCTCATCCTCATACCTGCCACGGCCACGGCGATTCGGGCCACTGCCAGGGATATCCGGAATAGCTGTGTCCGTATTGCAGAAGCGGCCCGTAGTGAGCCTCGAACTCGCACGCCACCTGCCAGCGTTTGCCGGAGTACTCGTTGAACTGCTGGATCGCATTCATGTCGTCACGGTGGGTGTTCAGGTACAGCGACAGCTCCACCAGCACGAAATCGAGCGACTGCAGCTCATGCATAAGCTGGTAGTAGCGTTCGTCCACTTGTTTGTGGTCGCTCACTTCCGTTCCCTCCCTTTCCTGTCCCGTCCCTCGTACGGACTGTACAGTGCCGGCCAGAGCACGCCGTGGCGCAGGGCTTCGGGAGCAGAAAACTGCGGCAAACCGGGGGGCTGGAATTGGATGAACAGGTTGGGGGGTACCACATATGTCTTCACCCGCATCGGCGGACACGGATCAAACGGGCTGACATACGGATAATACACTCTCGTCTGCGAATGCAACGAAGGCGACCTCCTTGTGTAGGTGTTTGACTAACCAGTATCACTGTATGACACTCACCTACCTGCGGTGTTGGGCGGACGCCCGTTTGTGGCCGACAAGAAAAGAACCCGCTGTGATCAGCGGGTTATCGTCGTTTCGTGATTCGGCCGAAGCCTCCGACCTTCGTGCGCGGAGGCGATTTGCTTCGCGGTGAGGAGAAGATCGAGGATCCCCATGAGGAGGAAGAATCGGAGATCGTCGCGTCCTTGTCAGATTTTCGGATAATCCGTCCGACCCGCCCGGCCGGTTCCGTGGACGGCTCCGCCTGTTTTTTGGTGATGCTGCCGTCCGCGCCGATTACAGAACCCCGATCGGCCGGCTTGTCGCTCCGCTTGATGATGCTCCCCGTTCCCTGCTTGGTGACGGGAGGAGCCGCCTTTTTCTCCTGCTGGGTGGGGATGTGGTACGTCCCCACTGGTTTGTAGATGTCTCTCGTGGTATACCCGCGATACGAGCCGGGGGCATGTTTGTGCGCGTCAAAGAGGTCATCCAGCAGGCTGGCCAGGATGTACCCCTCCAGAAACGACGGATCGTAATTTTGCCGGACAAACTCCTTGCTGTCCACTTCGATGAGCGTGTCCGAAGGTTTCTTCTCATCCTGCTGCAGGTGGTACCATTCATCCGGATAGATGAGAAACATGTGTTTCTCGTCTTCTTTGGAGATCTCGTCCGGCTCTCGCTGCTCTGCCAGTTCACGGGCCACTTCCGGCACCGTTTTGTTTTCGGCGCGGTAGACGCGGGAATACTGCCCGTCGTCCTTGGAGATCACCGATTCCAGCGGATAGCCGGAACCGGCCGTCGGTGTCCCGCAGCCGGCCAGGGCCAGGAGCAAGAGCGCTGGCACCAGGAGGATCGTGACCGCTCGAAACAGCCGCTGTTCCATCCTCATCCCTCCCTACGTTCCGCGCAAGACCTGCACGTCAGCCGGGAGGACAAACTCTCCCTCGTACAGCATGAAACGGCCGTCCTGCCATTCGATCCGCAGCAAATGGCGCTGGTCGGATTGAAACTGCCAGATGTGCTGCTCTCCTGACGAAGGGAACGGGGTTTTGCCCTGGGCCGTCACGTGACCGGTGTAGTGTTCCTCCAGATGATAGGCGACCCCGTCCATTTCGATCGTGGTCGGGACCCCGTCGTCAAAATCCAGCCGGCCGTCAATGGCGCTGTAGAGCTGATACACCACCTGTTCCCGCTCTTCGATATAGAGATAGCGTATCTGATGGCCGTCCTGCAGGGTCAGCATCACGGCGTTTCGACTGACGTTCCGGGTCCTGCCCGTCACCTGATAGGTGACCAGGGACACCTCCACCACATCTCCCGGCCCGACGGTAAGGATGCTGCGCTCTGCCGGTAGCGGCTCATGCTTGGCAAAGAGACCGTGGATTCGCTTGAACAAACTCATAGATGCGCTCCTTTCCCCGCACTACAGACAAGCGGCTAAAATCATTGCGCCGACGATGTGGAAAGAGCCGGCCAACAGTGCGTACGCGACTTTACCCTGCCGCGTTCCCTCGTCCAGATCAAGCGACGCGGCCATTTTCAACAGCCGTTCGACAATCCATTCCAGCATGAACAATATGACAAATGAAACCACAGACACCAACAGGGCAATAAACAGATCGTTGGAAGTGGCAATCGACCGGGACAAAATATAGCCCTGGGCAAACAGCTTCATGATGAAACGAGTCGTTACCGCCACGTTCCCGTTCTTCATTTCCGTAATGTCCTTGTATTTGGTGAACAAACTGTCCACCCACATGAGCACAAACAAGAGAATGGCACCGGCCCCGGTCCACACCAGCATGGCCAGCACTTCAAACCACGACAAAGGTCATCCCTCCACAGCGTTCAATATTTACTTGCGGCAGTTCGCGGAATCAGAGAAAAAGGGGAACCGCCTAGAGCGGTTTACCCCTCGTATTTTTTCAGCAGGGCCGCCAGTTCGTCTTCAATTTCCTGATCCCGGTTCAACTTGGCGATTTCCTCGTCCAGCGATGTTTCTTTTTTGTACACGTCGCCGCTGGCCTCCGCTTCCGCTTCGAGCTGCAGCGCCTTCTCTTCCATGCGCTTCAACCCCGCCATCGCCGTATTTGCGTCAAACCCGGTCATCGCCTTGTTGATGTTTTTCTGGGCCTTGGCGGCGTTGACGCGGGCGACCAGGGTCTCCCGTTTGTGTTTCAGCTCGTTGATCTGCTTGCGCATTTCCGCCAGCTTCTCGCGCAGGTTGTCGGCCGCCCGTTTATTCTGCTCGTAGCTCGCCTTGTACTCCTCCATCTTCTGCTGGGCCGCTTTCTTTTCTTCCAGGGCGCGGCGGGCGAGATCGACGTTCTTCGCCTGCGCGGCCAGATGGGCCTGCTCGTCGCGCTTCTTGACGAGGGCTTCCTGTTCCTCGTACAGCAGCTTGAATTTTTTCTCCAGCGCAATCTGGGCGGCGACGGCTTTTTCCGCCTCTTCCAGATCCTCCTGCATGTCGCGCAGATACTGGTCCGTCATTTTGATGGGGTCTTCCGCTTTTTCAATCAGAGCAAACAGATTGGCCATGGTCAGGTCTCGCAGACGTTTGAAAAAGGACATGACTTTTTTCCTCCTTGGGTAAGGGATCGTCAGCGCACGTGCGGCTGCGCTTCTCTATAACGTATCTACGAAAAAAGAGACGTCCCGGTTTCACCGGGAACTTCTTCCTTTCGCTTATCACGCCTGCGCCCTGCCTTGCTGCCGGCTTCCTGCTGCAAGCGCACCTTCCGCTCCCGGTCGTCCCACAGCAGATAGGCGTCGAAGCGCTCCTCTCCCTTTTGAAATCCTTTGATCGTATTGCTCCTGCCCGTCTCCATCAGCCGTTTGACGTTGGCGGCGGTGATTTTCTTGCCCAAAATGGTTTTGGACAGCGTCACGCCGCACCCGGTTTTGCGGTAGTTGGCGCAGCCGTAAAAATCCCCCTTGTCCACCAGATCGCCGCCGCAGGCGCGGCAGACGGCCACCTTTTTGCCCAGGCTGAACCGGGAGGCCTGCTTCGGCATCGCCGCCACGTCGTATCCGTCCAGATTCCAGCTTCGCGACTGCTCCACCGCATCCTGCACGATCTTGCGAGACAGCTTTTTCACCTGCTCCATGAACGCCTGCGGCGAGGCCAATCCCTGCCCGATCTCCGCCAGACGCTGCTCCCACCGGGCCGTCATTTCCGGCGAGGCCAGGATCTTGTCACCGATCAGGTCGATCAAGAGCATGCCCTTGGGGGTGGCGTACACCTGGTTCCGCTTGACCTCGATGTACTTTCGCTGCTTCAGCGTGGCGATGATGGCGGCGCGGGTCGCTTCGGTGCCCAGCCCTTCTGTCTTCATCAGCACCTTCTCCAGCTCTTCGTTGTCCAGATACTTGCCCGCTGTCTTCATCAGCGTGATCAGTTGACCTTCGGTGTAGCGCTTGGGCGGCTGCGTCCTGCTCTCCTTGACGCTGGCCTTGCGCACCCGGCCCTCTTCTCCCTCAGCCAGCGGCGGCAGTACCGGTTCGTCTTCCTCCTTCTCCTCGTCGAACAGCACCGACCGCCATCCGGCCCTGAGCTGCACCTTTCCCTTGCTGACAAATGCGGCCCGGCCGTCCACCAGCGTGACCACCGTGGTGTAATCAAACAGCGCGCTCTCGTAATGGGCGGCGATCAGCCGGCGGGCCACCAGGTCGTAGATTTTCCGCTCGTCATCCCCCAGCTTGGCCACGGTGGGCACCTGCTCCGTCGGGATAATCGCGTAGTGGTCCGTCACCTTTTTTTGGTTGACGTAGCGTCGATCCTGGGCGATCGAGGCTTTCGGAGCGGGAAAAAAGCCGCGGTACTCCGGCTGCCTGGCCAGCCTGGAGAGGATGTCGGGGAACGCCCGCGCCTCCTCGGCCGTCACAAAGGCGGAATCGGAGCGGGGATAGGAGAGATACCCCTTGACGTACAGCTTTTGCGCCACGTCCAGCGTCTTTTGCGGCGAAAACTTGTACAGCTTGTTGGCGGCCGCCTGCAGGGCGGAGAGGTTGAACAGGTACGGGGGCAGGAACTCTTTTCGCTCCGTCTTCACCTCCGACACGCGCGCCGGTTTCTCGCGGCAAAACGCGGCGATCCGCTCCGCCAGCTCGGGGTCGTTGATCCGCGACTGCCCGTCCTTGTGCCAGACGCCTTCATACCGTTTGCCGTCCACGTCGAAGGATGCCTTCACCTCCCAGAACGGTTCCGGCTTAAACGATGCGATTTCCTTTTCCCGCTTCACCACCAGCGCCAGGGTCGGGGTCTGCACCCGGCCGGCGGAGAACACGTCGCTGATCCCTTTTTCTTTCAGCAAAACGGTGTAGACGCGGGAGGCGTTCATGCCCACCAGCCAGTCGGCGCAGGCCCGGCTGTACGCCTCGTGGTACAGGCTGCGCGTCTGCTCCTCCTGCAGCAGCGATTCGAAGCCGGCGACGACGGCCCGCTCCGTCAGCGACGAGATCCACAGCCGCTTCATCGGTTTGCGAACCCCGCTCATCTCCACGATCGTCCGGACGATCAGCTCCCCTTCCCGTCCGGCGTCGCCCGCGTGGATGATCTCGTTCACATCGGGCCGCCGGAGAAGCTGCTTGATCACGCCGAACTGCTTGGCCTTGCCCTTTATCACCTGATGGCGAAACGATTCCGGAATGATCGGCAGCGTCTCCACCGTCCACTTTTTCCACGCGGGGTTGTACGCTTCCGGCGGCACCAGCTCGCACACGTGACCGACCGCCCAGGTGATGAACGCCCCCCGGGGAAACAGCCGGTTCGGCTGGATTTCCACATAGCCCTGCTTCTTTTTATGCACGAACGGACTGGCCAGCTTGAGCGCCTGGTCCGGTTTTTCGGCGATGATGACTTTCATGCGCGGCATTCTCCCCATCCGTCTGGAAACATTTGTTCTGACGTCTATTGTACTACAAGTCCGCAGACCTGTCCCGGCTTGTCCATCCGTTCCCCAAACCGGGGTACTTCCTCGTCGGCACCGGCCGTCTTCCGCTTTCCGGAAACACCACGCGGAACACGCGGCGCTCAAGCAGGAAACAGCACCGGGATTTTGCCTCGGGCGTGCCGGCCAACATTGGGCGAGCGTACAGGCAAAACCCACGGGACACACATACAGTATGACTAATCGCGGAAAGGAGGGGAAGCGATGAGCAGTATCTTCAACAGTTGTGGACTGGACGAATTCGGTCTGGTGCTGGTGCTGTTTGTCCTGTTGGTGATCGTGGGCTGCAGCTGCAATTGACGAGGACTAAGCGGAGAAGACAGATCCATGCAAAGGGAGAATTCGGGGGCGTTCTCCCCTTGCATGTTCTCCGCCCTTTTTGCAGGCATCACGCACGGAAGCGCAGCCATCGATGAAATGTCCACATCAGCCAGAGAAAGCCGAAATATCCGAAGAAGGAATACAAATGGCGCCAGTCTTCACGATGGACAAACCATCCCGCCTTCTCGGACAAGGGTTCGGCCAGCGTCATCGCCAGGCTGAGCACCGTGATGAACGCGGCGCGGCCGAGAGCGGGCATCCGTTCGGCCCAGAACAGAAACCAGGCGGTAAAGAAGGGAAGCAGAATCAACGTAAAGGCCACGTTGATGTCAAACACGCCCGGAAACGGCCGGACGGGAAAGCTGTAGAACCCGCCGTTTACGAAAATCAGGTCCAAATAGGTTCCCGCCCAGGAAGCCAGGAGCATCCCCGGCACATACCTTCTGAACGAGGCACGGCCGCCGTCAGGCAGGAAAGATCGCTTCCTTGGCGACAATCGCCCGTTCGATTTTCTCCAGCGTTTGACAATAGGCATCCTCCACATCACCGCCCGCCTCTTCGTTTTCATTCAGCAAAAACAGGATGAACCTCGCGTCCGTGCACCAATCCTCCGGTTCCGGCTCCGCATGGGTCACGTCGCCCCAGGCGTGGATGAGCCGGGGACTGTACAACCGTGCGGCGCCCGCCAAAATTCCTCCCACAGCACCTGCATGAAGCGGGAGACGTGCAGGTGCGGCAGCAGGTAAAACAGGTTGGCCTGCCTCTTCACGCTTTCCTCGTACACCAGCATTTGCGGATAGACGTCGTGGAAGATCAGCCAGTTTCCCCGCTCCAAAAACGCAAAAAAATCCTCCTGCTCCTTTCGGGAGAGGAGCCGGGACAGCAGTTCCCCCTTGATGTCCGTCATGTTCCACCCCCCGTTTCGGGAGACCATGTGGCCGAGCAGCGCCCAGTGGATTTCGGGATGCCTGAGGTAAAACTGCAAATAGGCCATCGTCCGCGTGACATTGTTGCGATTATGCTGGCGCGTTTGTTCGCGGATGGCGTCCACCAGGGCCTGATCGCGGCCGGACAGCACAGCCAGGCCGCCGGGCTGTTCCGCCGATTTTCGCGTCAGCGCTCGTCTGATTCGCCAGAACGACGGAAACCGGCTCTGCCGACAGCGGGTCCATCGCTCCCTCAGCCATGAGATGCCCATAGACTCCTCTCCTCGCGTTCATCAACATGTATATGATGCCTGTACGCCTCTCCATGATCGCTTCGAGCGATGGGGTACTTCATTTCTTCTTGTCTGTCACTTCCTCGAAGTAGCCGATCAATTGTAGGGCAGCGCCGATCAGCGACAAAACCAGCCCGATTAACTGCAGTTCCTGAGCGGGTGTCGGCCGATTCTCTTTTTCCTTCATGTCTTCCTCCCCTCCCCCGGTTTCGTTTTCCATCAGGATATGCAAAAAACGCGCTTCCCGCTGCTTGGCGGAAAACGCGTTTTTCATCATGCTAGACGCTTTGCATCTCCTCTTTGCTGCTCCGGACGGACAGCCGGGGGATGCGGCGAAGGCTGTAAACGGCGTTGGCCGCCGTACATGCAACCCGGTGCCGGCTGGTCTTCAGCGGTTTGGCAAAGGCCGGGCGGTCCGTCAGTTTCCGCAGCCCCTCCAGCCTCACCCCCTGTTTCGCAAGAGCTTCCTCGAATTCCTTCTGGGCGGCTTGCTTTGCTTTGAACAGCATCATCTGCACCCTGCTGTAGACGTTGATCGCGCCGTCTCCCGTCGTCTCGATCGGGAGGAAAATGGCATCCGGGTACCTTTCCGTGATCAGCGACTGCACGCCGTCCGATACGCCGGAAGACGGCATGCAGCCGAACGGCTTGACGGAGATCGTCATGTTCACTTTCCGCTTGACCACGTTCAGGATCAGTTTGCCCACTTCCATGTGGCCTTCGCCGCCGCGCAGGTGGTTGTTGTAATGCTGATGAGCAACCCGGGCCACCTCGTCCATGTCCGGCAGATGGTAGCCGGACAAGCCCAACAGCTTCGCGTAGCTGTAAAACATCAAGCGGAGGACGCGGTCGGCCGCCCACAGCATGCGCAGGCGCATGACAGGATTTTTGCCGGCGAGCCCGTAGCGGCCGCCGTCCTCGCCGCGCAGCTTCATGCGCTTCAGCGTGTCGTAGCGCCCTTCCCAGATCAGGTAGAGGATCCAGGCGGTCAGCGATTGCACGTCCACCTCGGCCCCTTCCTTTTCCAGAAAGCGCTGCAGTTGATAGTTGCCGTCCCCCTCCGTCGTCATCGCCCAAAACTCGCCGATGATGCTCACCTTGGGTTTTACCCGCGTCTTGTCCACCCGGATCGCCTGCAGCTCCCTGCGGCATGCCAGCAGGGCGGGAATCAGCCGCCTGCGCTGGCGCAGGGCCTCGTACAGACGATGTTTGCAGCTTTCGAGCGCGGCATCGGTGGCGCCCGGTTCCACCTCGTAGGGACGGATGCGGTAGCCGATAGCGTTCAAAATGTCGCCCAACAGGACCGCTTTCAAGAAGCTGAGGAAGAACGAGGTGTCCAGCTTGAGGGCGGAGTCGTCGCCGGTCGCCTGCTTCAACCCGCTCTGCTGCTGAAACAGGAGCACGCGGAAGCCGTCAAACCCGGCATCGCGCAGCGCCTTGCGATACTCCGTCACATACGTGCCGAAGCGGCAGGGCCCGCACGAACCGCTGGTGATGAACAGGTAGTTCTGGACGATCTCCTCTTTTGATTTGCCCTCCACGTCCCGCAGATGCGTCAAATGCTTGATCAGGTTGCCCACGGTAAAATACGTCGGGTTGCACTGGCCGCGGTTGCCGAACTCCTTGCCAAACCGGAGCGCCTCGTTGTCCGGACAGTCCAGGTGCTTCACGTTGTAGCCCAGCCCGGACAGCGCCCCTTCGACCAGGTAGTCGTGGGCCATGGTCAGTCCGCCGAAGAGGATGGTGGTGCTGGCCTTGTCCTTGGCCAAAAACTGGCGGGGAACCGGATCGAACCACTGCGACCGACTGGCTGTCAATCCCAGCGCCTGTTCCTGCTCCTCCTGAAAACGGCGCAATTCATCGGCAAAAGCGTTCTCGTTTACGGGAATTTCCTTGGTGGTTGACATGCGTTTTCGCCCCTTTCAGATTCGTCATGACGGGATCGATTCGCTGCCCGTCTGCGGGAAACCGGTCGGGTCCATCGCAGCCGCCGGCTCTTGCGTGTTGATGCCGAGCAGTTCCCGCCGCTTCTGTTCGATGCGCTGCTGAAGCTCCGCTTTTTTCGCGGCCACATCCTGCAGGCGCTCCTCGTGCAGACTCAGGCTGTGTGCATAGGTTTTTACACGAATGCTGATCGAGCCGCTCGGCTTGTTGGCGTCGATGTCGTGCAAGGCGGAGTAAGGCGTTCCCGCCGTCGAGATAACCGCGTCGATCAGCCCGTAGGTCGGCGCGTCGTGGCCGCACTTGAAGCTGGACAGATCAAGCACCGCGACGTTGGGATGGCGGGCGGCGAACTTGGCTGCCCACACCTTTTGCACGCTGTTGGAACTGAAGTTTTCCGGCCAGACGTCCGTCACCTCCAGCGCGTGCTCCACGCGCCCGCTCTCGATGTCGTCGCGGAAAAAGCGCCGCAGCCACTGCTCGTCCTTGGGGATGGAGCGCATCGAGAGAATGGGGTAGCCCAATACCTGAAACTCTTCCAGCACCCCGTGATTGAGGCCGGGATCGGAGTGGTACGGCCGCCCGATCATCAGGATGGCGAGACGATTCTCCGCTTCCACCTGCTCCAGGATCACCTTGCCCCGCTCCTGCATTTCGGCGTCGAAGAGATCCATCGCCCGCCATCCCTGCTCCACGGCAAAATCGCTCTCGTCCTCGGTGATCTGCAGCACGTCCCGAAACGCCTCGAACAGCTGCTTCTTCATCATGTGCCGCTCCGTAAAGGTGACGGCCGGATCGAGGTAGGCGACGCCTCTCGTCGCAAAGAAGTCGATTTCTTTCGTAAAGGCCGCCTTGATCACGTTGGGCGCCCCCGCGACGATGGGACAGCTCGCCGAATCCATCACGTTCTGCAGGTGGGTCGGGATATGGGTGATGCACGGGAACACGATGCAGTCCAGCGGCTTTCGCTCGTGATGCTTGAACAGCAGGTTGTGGATGTGTGCCTGGGCCACCTTCGACGGATAGCACGGGTCGATCGAGCCGTACTTGCCGCCCTCCAGCCACATCTCTTCGCTGGTGAAGTCGCTGAAGACGATGTTGTTCTTGTCGACGCCGAGCGCTTCAAAATAGGTGCGCCAAAACGGAGCCGTCGACCAGATGTTCAGCACCCGCGGAATTCCGATGCGCATCTGGCCGCGCCGCTCCGCCGCCTCCGCCGAGGAGCGCTGAAAATGGCGCGTATACACCTTTCTCCGCATACCCCCCAGGCCCAGCCAGCCGCGCGTCACGACGACGTCGCTTACCGGCTCGTCCGCCGACGGCATCTGTTCCGGATCGTAGAAGTGCTGGAACATGCGGGTCGCTTCGTATTCCACCAGGTTGGGATAGTGCTTTTTCAGTTCCTGCCGCTTCTTGGTCAGGCGAATGACCGCCTCCTTGTCTTCCACCGTTCCCTTTTCGCAGCTAAAACCGGAGATGTAGCGGGCCGTCTGTCCGTCCGGCGTCTCAGAGTCGATAAAGGTGCGGCTGCAGTGGTTGGGACAGAAGGTGCAGCGGGTGGATTCGTCGTTGCGGGTGATGTAGGTGAGCCCGATCGCTGCGTCCAGCCCCAGGAAGGTGGAATATCCCCGCCGCTTGACGACGCGCAGGGTCTCCATCGCGGCGCCAATCGCGCCCGCTTCGCCGGGATGGGGATGCACGTACACCTCGGCGTCGGGAACCCGCTCCCGGATGTAGTCGACCTGCGCCTTGACGGCCGCCAGGTTGTACTGCGTGCCGCCCTGGAGGACGAATTTGCGGCCCAGCTCGGCCATGCGCGGAATCTGCACGACGTACTGCCAGACGTTTTTCGGCAGGACCAGGGCGAGGCCGGCCAGCAGTTCTTCCTTGGAATACCCTTCCTTTTGGAAATTGACCCGGTCGGCATCGAGGAACACCGCACAGCCGTACGAAAACTTGGGGCTGAGATCCGCCTTGAAGGCCGTTTCCGCGTACTCCTGGATGGGGATGCCGAACTGGTCGGCCATCGCCTGCAGCAGCATGCCGTTTCCCGCCGAGCATTGGTTGGACAGCCGGAAGTTGCGGATGTCGCCGTTTTTCAAAAAGAGCACCTTGATGTCCTGTCCGCCAATGTCGCAGATCACGTCGACATCCCCGAACTGGTGGACGGCGCTCATCATGTGGGCGACCGTCTCCACGATGTTGACGTCCGCCCTGAGCGTCTTTTCCAGCACGTCCGCCGCGTACCCGGTGGCGCCAAAGCCGATGATCTCCAGCTCCGCTCCCTCGCCCGTCACCTTGTCGCGGATCCGCTGCAGCATCTCTTTGGTGTCTTCGAGAGGGTTGCCCTTGGACAGTTGGTACTCTTTCAAGAGAATGGCGCCGCTCTCGTCGACGAGCACTGCCTTGGACGACGTCGACCCACCGTCCAGCCCGATTACCGCCCTCACCTTTTGCCCCGGCGAGAAGCTGGCGGGCGTGAACCGCGGGATGCTGTACGTGCGGCGGAATTCTTCCAGCTCGGTGACGCTGCCCACAAGCGGCGGGCCGGCATTTTCGCCCAGTTTGGCTTTGCGGCCGTGGGCGATGAAGGCCTTCAACGCTTCGATCCCCTTGTAGGCGCCGACCTCAGCCGGCTCGTGCATGCCGTACATGACGGCGCCGTACGCGGCGTAGTACTGGGAGTTTTCCGGCACAAAGATCAGCTCTTCGACGGGGATGTCCCTGGGGTACTGATATCCCCGCTCTTCCCACGTCTGCGGAATGCGCTTGCGCCAGCACTCCTGCAGGAACGGCAGGTATGTATTGGGACCACCCAGGAGCAGCACCCGGTGCCTGAGCGTGTTTCCCCGTGTGAGCACGGACAGGTTCTGCATGACGATCGCGTCCGCCAGCGAACACATGATTTCCGCCGCGGGTATGCCGCTCTTCACCAGGTTGACGATGTCCGTCTCCGCAAACACGCCGCATTTGGCGGCCACGTGGTGCAGTTTCGAATCGTCGAAATGCAGCCTGCCCACTTCCTCCATCGGCATGCCCACCTTGATCATGCACTTGTCGATGGTGGCTCCCGTCCCGGAGGCGCACTTGTCGTTCATCGAAGTGAGGGCTTGTTTGTCCCCCGTCTCTTCGTTCGCTTTGAAAATGATGATTTTCGCGTCCTGACCGCCCAGTTCGATCACGCTGCCCACGTCGGGGTGAAGCTGTTCCACCGCCATGGTGACGGCGTTCACTTCCTGGACGAACTTGGCGCCGACGTGTTCCGCAATCGGACCGGCTCCGGAGCCGGTCATAAAGACGCGAATGTTTTCACGCCGGACGGCGGCAAACTGATTGCCGATCGCCACCAGGAATTCGAGCACTTTTTCCGCCTGCTTGGTATGATGGCGCTGGTAGTCCGACCAGAGAATCTTCCTGGTGCGGGGATCGACCACGGTTGCTTTGACGGTGGTCGACCCGACGTCGACGCCGATGATGAGAGAATCTTGCCCTTTCGCTTCGTTTGCCACCAAACCACACCCTTCTCCAGAAAAATACATTAAGTAGCGTGGCAATGTTTGAAGCAATCTATACATCATGGATATAGGGAAAAAGGGATGTGCCAACAACAAAACCCCTCCTCGGCAGCATCGAGGAGGGGTTGCGGGCAGCCGGCCTGTTCGCCGGGGTGCCGCGTGTCGTTTCTTCGCCTGCTAGTGAAGAACCGCACCGCCGCTCTCTTCTTTGCCGGCCGCCTCGGCAGGAAGCGGTTCAAAAGAGGGCGGGGCGATGATGTCGGGCGGCGGCAGATTGGCGGGCGGCTGCGGGGCTTCGGGGCTGTTCTTTGGCTGCGGAGGCAATTGCTGTCCGCCGGTTCCGCCCGAGGCGGGACTGTCCGCCGGGGCACCGCCCGTTCTCCCCCCTCCGGCCGACTCGTCGCCGGAAGCAGCCGGCTTGGACTTGCCGCCGCTGAGTGCAGGCGTGGAACCGGCAGCCGTTTGGCCGGTTGCCCCCGCCTGTTTGGGGGCTCCCGCCGCCCCGTTTCCAGCCGTCTGTTTGCTTGCCGCTGCCGGCTCTTTTCGTTCCGCGCGGGCGTACTCGGCGACGGCCGCCTCGCTCAAGGTTGCGCCGGTTTTGACCCCCATGGCGCTTTGCAGGGCGGAGCGGACGTGATCCATCTTCTCTTTGGGCCACAGCGTGTACAAGAGGCGGGAATCCCACAGGGCGCCGTTGTCCAGCGAAACCATCCGCTCCGGGGAAAAGCCGGCGAAATCGAGGGCCAATCCGGTGATCTGCTCTTTGGACAGATCGGTTTTGACGTGCTGTCCCGCCGTCTCGAGAATGGCGAACGCGTTCGTCAGACCGTCCATCGACGTCACCTTGTCGGCTACGGCCTTGATCACGTCCTGCTGCCGCCGGTTGCGGTCAAAATCGCTGGAGTCGTAGGCGTGTCCCCGCCGGTCCACACGGTGGCGGACAAAGCCGAGAGCCTGCTCGCCGTTCAGCACCTGCCGCCCCTTTTTCAGACGCTTGTAGACGCCCCCTTGCGGCAGCTCATAGACGAGGTCGCGGTCGACCGTCACCTCTACCCCGCCCAGCTTGTCAATCACCGCGGTGAAGCCCTCAAAGTCGAACAGGATGTAATGCTGAACCGGGATGCCCACCATCGCTTCGACCGTTTTTTTCAACAGCGAGACGCCGTTTTCGGTCACCGTCTCGCCCCGCTGCTCCGCGCGAATCCGCGCGCTTTCCCCGGCGGAAAACACGCTGTTGATTTTGTGGTACCCCGGGTAACCCGGCATCTGGACGCGGGTGTCGCGCGGCAGAGAGACCATCGTCACCTGCTGCGCGCCGGGATCGACGACGGCCAGAATCAGCACGTCGGTGTTTAACATGCCCTCCTGTTTCCGGGTGTCGGTCCCGACAATCAGCACGGAGAGCGGCTTCTTTTTCTCGTACGCCTGCTGCGCTGCGGGCTGGTCCGGCAGCTTGTACGGGTCATCCGTGATCGTCCCCAGGGTGTCGTTGATCCGGGTGAAGCTGTAAGCGGCTCCGGCTGCCAGCAAACAGAGAAACAGGCAGCCCGCCAGCAGCAGGCGCATCCCCCATGTCCGCCGGCTCCGTCTGGCGCGGCGCCCCTTTTGTGCAGGAGCAGTCGCTTCATCCGTCTTCCGCATGCGTCGTCAACTCCTCAATCCCAGTGTACGTGACGTTTGATTCGGCATTTTCTCCTTTTTTCTGGAAAAAATATGTACCATTCTATCACAGTTTTGTCTGGTTTTGTAGAATGGTGATTTCTTGTTCAGTCTGTATTTGGACTTACTGTCATCTTTATCGTCTCGTAGATTACGTACCTCTTGACACATTCCCCGTTTTTCCATATTGTTGAGTACAGAAGACGAGTTAGTTATATAGATAACTAATAAATGAAGCGAGGATGATTCCATGGCCAAACCCAATGTCGTGTCCAAACAGGAACTGCTGCGTTCTGCGCAGCAATGCGTCTCCCGGCAAGGTCTGCAGGCGCTGACGCTTAAAGCGGTTGCAGAAGGGGCCAACGTCACGCCGGGCACTGTCTACTACCATTTTCGGAGCAAAGAACAGCTTCTCCTGGAGTTGGTGCAGGAGATGTGCCAGCGATCCTGGCAGCACCTGGAGACGGACGCCGATACGGCGGACGGGTTCCTGGAGGCTGCGCTCGATTCGGCGAAAAGCCGCTGCTCGCATGAATCGTTGTACCATCGGCTGTTTTTTTCACTTGTCGCCGCCGGCTTTCACCAGGAGAAACTGCGGGCGGAACTGAGCCGCCTGCTTCAGGAGGAAAACGACGCGCTTGCCAGTCAGATCCGCCGCCATTGGCACGCCGAACAGTTGGGAGACATCTCAGCAGAGAGCTGGGCGCTGTTGATGAACGCTCTGATCGACGGACTGGCGCTGCAGGCACTTCTTTCTCCCACGTTTGACGTGGAACGTGCCTATGCCGACCTGGAAAAACTGATTCGCCGCCAGCTTCTGCCGCAAGGAGGGGCGTCGGCATGAACCTCTCCCTCCGCGCGATTGCGATTCCGACAGCGGCTGGCCTGATCGTCTGGGCGGCTGTGACGATGTTCTTTCGTTGGTTTGGGCATCTTATCCTGACGAGCGTACACGATGAGCGGTTTCCCGTAATCTTCATCGGGTTGGAGGGGGCCACTGGCATCGGCCTCTACCTGATCGGCTTGTTGTACCGAAAGATTGACCGTTCGCCCCGCGCTCTGCTGCGGTTCGCCCTGATCGGATCAGCTGTCGGCTTGATGCTGGACAGCGTTTCCCTTTCATTTCACCCGCTGTTTTTTCCCGGGATGAACCGGGATCAGGTACTGGCCTTTACCGTCTGGATGGCATTCGCCTACGGATTGTTTCTGATCATTCCCGCCCTCCAGAACGCACTTGCGCTCACCACAGGAAAACGGTAGTCTAAAACTATCCAAAAAGAAACCGGAACGTTTACGGGAAGCGGAGGGGCTGAGTGTGGAACGCGTACAGGTGCTGATCGCAGGCGGCGGCATCGCCGGGTTGTCCGCCGCCATCTGGTGTGAACGGCTCGGATTGTCCTGTGTCCTGGTGGAAAAAGGAGATCGGCTCGGCGGGCAGCTTTCGGACATCCACAACCAAATTTGGGACTTTCCGCCGCGCGTCTACCCGGACGGCGCGGCTTTGCTGGACGAACTGCTCGCCCATCGATCGATTCGCGCACTCCGCCCCCGCCTGGGGGAAGCGCTTCGGTCGGTCGATCTCGACGAGCACCTGGTCCATACCGACAAGGCGGTGTACCGGGCCGACTACCTGATCATCGCGACGGGAGTGCGCCCCAACCGGATTCCCGCCCTCGCCGGCTGTTCGCGGGTGCTGCCGCCGTGGTTCTCCACCACCTCGCAGGGAACCGCCGTCGCCGGCCAGGATGTGGCGGTGATCGGGGGCGGCGACCGGGCAGTGGAAAGCGCCTGCAACCTCCTGCCCCACGTCCGCAGCCTCTACCTCCTCGTCCGCAGCGATCGGCTGCGGGCCCGTCCGCAGTGGGTGGAGCGCCTCCACCCTCACCCTTCGCTCCACGTGCTGTGGGAGACAGTGGTGAGCGGCTGCCAGGAGCAAAACGGCAAAGCCGTGCTAACCCTGGATTCCCCCCGCCCCGGTACACCCCAAACGCTCGTCGTCGATTGGGTCCTGCCGCGAATCGGCGTGCGGGGAAACATCGACGGGCTGGGACAACTGCCTGCCTTGGAAGGCGGGTATCTGCAGGCTGACGTCAACCAGCAGGTCGGAGCCGACTGGGTCTACGCCATCGGAGACGTCGCCAACGGCGCCGCCTACGCCAGCCTGTCCCTCGCCGTCGGCCAAGCGATGAAGGCGGTCAAGCACATTTCGCTTCAGGTCCCGTCGCCGTAACCGATCGCGTCGGGTTACCATCCGAGCAAAAGGAGCCGTGATCATGTACTCGTTCGTCGATAACTTTGGCCTGCCGGTGACGCTTACGTTTGACCCGGCCGTCTACCGGAAACGGCGCGCCCGGCATGTACTGGTCTTACCGTTTTGGAAAGGCCGGCTGGTTTTTACCCGCCACCGCACAAGGGGCATCGAGCTGCCCGGGGGCAAGGTGGAGCCGGGCGAATCCAGTCTGGCCGCCGCCGTCCGGGAAACCTACGAGGAAACCGGTGCCACGCTGGAGGGAATCGAACGCATCGGCCAATACACCGTCAACCACGATCTGGTCAAGGATATTTACGTCGCCCGCGTGCTGAACCTGGAGGCTGAGCCGCCCGGGGCGGACGTGGCGGAGCGGGTGTTGTTCGAAGAGACACCTCTCCAGGTACGGGATGATCCCCGCTTCAGCCGCTATCTGTACGACGATGTGTACCCGCTCGCGCTGGAGCGGGCAAGCCGCCATCCGTTTGCCGCAACGTGACAGGCATCCCCCCGCTCGTGGGCGATGCCTGTTTCAGCTTTTTCCTTTTTCCTTTTTCTCTCCCAACAGACGGTTGACCAGCTCGTTCGGATCAAACCCCATCCTGCGCACCGCCTCCGATCGCCGTCTCTCCTCGTCGCTCTCCGCCTGGATTCCGAGGATTTCCGCCGCCTGCCGCATCGCTTCCGTCTCCTTTGCCTGCTCGTTCTCCGCTTGCGCCCGTTGGCCGGAAGCCTCCCGGGAATCCTGCTGCGGTTTCAGGAAGAACAGCGCGACCACCGCAAACAAAGCGGTCAAACCGGCTATGGAGTAAAACATCACGCTGCGGGAAATGCCCAGGAGCCAGGTAAACACCGGCGGTCCCACAGCCACGCCGATAAACCGGACACCGCTGTAGAGCGACGTGATCATGCCCCTCTCCGCCTTTTTCACTGCCCCGACGATCATGCTGTTGAGACAGGGAAGGATCATGCCCGTTCCGGCGCTGCCGATCACCAGCACCCCGATCAGGAGGTACACCCCCTGCACAAAACTGGCGATCACGTAGGAGGCGGCCAGCAGGAACATCCCGCTGATCACGAACAGGCGCATCACGCGCAGCTTTTTCTTGATGATCAGGCCGGTCACGTACGCGACGATGCTCATCACCAGCAGCGGAATGGCCAGGAAGCCGCCCTTTAGCACACCGTCGATCTTGTACGTCTCCTCCAGCAGGTCGGACAGGTAAAAGAGCACGCCAAACAGCGTGAACAGGCAGATGCTGCCGATGAAGAACGCCGGCACCAGCCAGCGTCCGTGCTGCCGGAACACCTGCCCGATGGACTGCAGGTACTGGCTGACCTGCATCGGCTGTTTCTGCTGCCTGTTTTCCCGGGTACAGAACCAAAACAACAGCAGGACCGCTCCGCAGATGACCGGAAACGCCAGAAACACCATGTACCAGGAAAACATGGCCAAAAGCGCGCCCAAAACCGGACTGAGCACCTTGCCCAAACCGTTGGATGTCTCCATCAAGCCCAGCGCCCGGCTCTCCGCCGCCCCGTTAAACAGGTCGCCCACCATCGCCATCGCAATCGGGGCGGTACCGGCGGCGCCGATGCCCTGCAGGACCCGCCCGATCATGATGATCCCGTACGGCTTGTCCCACCAGAGCGCCGCCAATCCGGCCAAAAGACCGCCCGCCCCGTACAGGATCAGGGACAGGATCACGACAATTTTGCGTCCAAACCGGTCGGACAGATAGCCCGCCAGCGGAATCACGACGCCCGCCGCGATGGAAAACGCGGTAATCAACAGGCTCGTCTGCAGGCCCGTCAGTTGCAGCTTGGCTTTCATCGTGGGCAGGACGGGGATCAGCATCGAGTTTCCCAACACCATGACCAGCGGGATGCCCGCCAGTCCCATCAGGTTTTTCGTGTTCTGTGCCATACCGTACTCCCTCGCGTCACGCGTATGCGCTGCCATCCCAGCGCAACACATTGATAATCTGCCAATCCGGCTCGACGCCGATGCCCGCTCCCCCGGGCAGGGCCACCTGTCCGTTGACCGGGGTGACGGGAAACAGACGGGTAAACGGATTTTCCATGACGTCCCACTCCACCGGTTCGATGGGGTCGGCATCCATTTTGCTCCACGCCGGAAGACACGCCTGCGCGTATATCGCGTACAGACGAGCCAGCGATCCGTCAAACACGTGCGGAGAGACGCGGTGCCCGAACTGCCGCCCCACCTGCAAATTGAAGCGAAAGCCGTCCACTCCGTCGGCATGCATCGGATCGGGCTGGATGATGTCGACCGCTCCCTGTTTCAACAGCGGCAAATACTGGTGGCAGTGGATCAGGTTTTCTCCGCCGGCCAGCGGAATCGACAGCGCCTGCCGCAATTTGGCGTACTCCTCCGTCCGTTCCATCGGCATTGGTTCTTCCAGCCACATCCAGTTCTTATGACGGGAAAAGACCTGTTCCCACTGCCGGGCGGCGGCCAGATCGTAGCTTTGGTTGGCGTCTACCGCCACCTGGACGTCTGCCGGCAGCGACGCCATCAGCCGCTCGATGTGACGGCGGTCTTCCTGCCAGGAACGGCCCCCGATTTTCACCTTGATGCGGCGAAATCCGGCCTGCACCTGTTGTTCCACCAGCCGGACGGAATGCTCCGCCCAATCCGGCCGCTCGCTGTAGGATTGAAAGGACGCGTAAACCGGGATGCTGGTGTGGTACGCCCCTCCCCACAGCTCGCAGACGGACAAGCCGGCCAGTTTGGCAGCGATCTCGGTCAGGGCCATGCTGACCGCCGCCGCGGAGCGTTGATGCCATTTGCCGATGACCTCCACCAGGCGCAGGCGGTCCGTCACCCGTTTGCCCATGAGGTACGGAACGATTCGCTCGCGAAATCCCTTGTCCAGCGTCGGCAGCCAGTCCACCGCTTCTCCCCATCCGTCGGCCCCGGAGGTCGTGATGATGCGGATCAAGTAACAAGTGCGGTACTTCTTGCAGCCGTTGGCGTCGCCGTACGGCTGCGCCAGCCGATAGAGCAGCGGGTAGGTCTCCACGCGTTCGATCTGCATCTCATGTGCTCCTCACAACAGGTCGTCGCGTCCTTCGCGCTCCGCCCGCTCCCGCAGATACGCTTCGTAATCAAGGAACATGCCCTTTCCTTCCCCTTTGCGCATGTACTCCTCATAGGTGCCGCTGCGCATGAAATTGACGCTTTCCGGACCGTGGTAGCCGTCCATGTCCGTGTAGCCGATCTGCTCGACGGCCTCGACGGACCCGTCCGCCTCGTCGCTCTCCACGTACATCTCCTTGTAGTCGGTCTTGTCGTTGTCCACATAGGAAAACGGCGTGCTTGACGTTCCCCACGCCTCAACAATCTGCCAGGCGTCCTCTCCGTCGAAGCCGTTCTGCCCTTCCTTTTCGTCCAGCGAGGTGCGGCCAAACGGCGGCTGCAAAAACTCCTCCTCGATCGGACGGGACTCGTTGATGTTGGGCGCCGGCGCGTGTTCCTTGCAGGTTTGGGCGTGGGGCAGTGCCTCCAGCCGCTCTTCCGGGATGGGCTGCCCGCAGACGGTGCAGCGCCCGTACGTCCCTTCGTCCATGCGGGTGAGCGCCTGGTCGATCTCCTTTAGCGTCTCCCGGTCCAGACTGTCCAGCGCGAGGTCTTTTTCGCGCTCAAACAGCTCGCTGCCAATGTCGGCCGGGTGATTGTCGTACATGGAAAACTCCTGCAGGGATGTCGCCATCTGCTCCCGCATGCCGTAGTGGGCCTGCACCCGCTCCTCCAGCTCCCGCTTTTCCTGCAGCAGCCGCTCCCTGAATCCAGCCAGCTTCTCCTTGTCCACGCATGCCACCCTCCTCTGTTTGATTTCCTTGATGGGTAGTATGTCTTGCGGACAGTGAAAATAACCCTCGCCTGCCCCTCGGCAGTACCGGCAGCGGTTGGCCGCCTTTTTGGAGGGACCCGGCAGACAAAAAAACAGCCCTGCCTCACCACAGGGGCACAGGCAGGGCCGTACAGCTTGTCGGATGAAGTTATTCCGCCACGTGGGCGTAGTGTTCGTGTACAATTGTCGCGCAGCGCTTGCAGAGGGTCGGATGGGCGCTGTCCGCTCCGACGTCCTGCTTCACCACGCGGCAGCGTTCGCACTTGACACCGTCAGCGGGAGCGACGACGACCGCGATGCCTTCCAGCGCAGCCGCTTCGGCCGGCACGCTGGCACCGTGCGGATGCAGATCCACATGGGCGACGATGAACAGGTCGGCCAGGTCATCCATGGCGGACAAGACGCGTGCCACCTCTTCCGTTTGCGGATAGAGCGCCAGCTTGGCGTCGACGGAGTTGCCGAACACTTTGTTGCGGCGTGCTTCTTCCATCGCTTTCAGCACTTCGTCGCGCACCGCCAGGAACGCGTCCCACTTGCTCTCCATGTCTGCCGCGAAGCCGAGATGCTGTTCGTTTGCCTCCGGCATGTCGGTCAGCTGCACGCTTTCCTCGGCCACGCCCGGGATGTAGCTCCACACTTCGTCTGCGGTGTGCGGCAGGATCGGCGCCACCAGCTTCACCAGGTTCAACAGGCAGTCATACATGACGGTCTGCGCGGCGCGGCGCTTGATGCTGTCGGGCGCTTCCACATAGAGCCGGTCTTTGCAGATGTCCAGATAAAAGGCGGACAGGTCAATGACGCAGAAGTTGTGAACGGCGTGGAACACCGTGTGGAATTGATAGTCGTCGTACGCCTTGCGCACCCGTTTGACCACCTGCGCCGCCTTGGCCAGCACGTAGCGGTCCAATTCGCCCAGCTGCTCGTACGGGACGCGGTCCTTCGCCGGATCGAAGCCGTTCAGGTTGCCCAACAGGAAGCGGAACGTGTTGCGGATCTTGCGGTACACTTCGGCGATCTGGTTGAGGATCGCGTCGGAAATCCGCACGTCCGCCTGGTAGTCCACGGACGCTACCCACAGGCGCAGGATGTCCGCCCCCAGCTTGTCGATCACCTCTTGCGGCACGATGACGTTGCCGAGCGACTTGGACATTTTGCGTCCTTCGCCGTCGAGGGCGAAGCCGTGGCTCAGCACCGCCTTGTACGGCGCCGTCCCGTAAACGGCCACCGACGTGGAGAGCGACGAGTTGAACCAGCCGCGGTACTGGTCCGAGCCTTCCAGGTAGAGGTCAGCCGGCCATTTCAGCTCTTCCCGCTCTCTCAGCACCGCTTCGTGGCTGGAGCCGGAGTCGAACCACACGTCCATGATGTCCGTCTCTTTGCGGAACTCCGTGCAGCCGCACTTTTCGCAAGTCAGGCCCGGCGGCACCAGTTCGCTCGCTTCCCGGGCAAACCAGACGGAAGAGCCCTCTTTGCGGAACAGCTCCGCGATGTGGTCGATCGTCGTGTCGTTGATCACCGGCTCGTTGCAGGATTTGCAGTAGAAGATCGGAATTGGCACGCCCCAGACGCGCTGACGGGAGATGCACCAGTCGCCGCGGTCGGCCACCATGTTGGCCAGGCGCGTTTCGCCCCAGTGCGGAAGCCACTGCACGTTTTTGATCGCTTCCAGCATCTGTTCGCGGAAGCCGTCGATCGATGCAAACCACTGCTCGGTCGCCCGGTAGATGACCGGCTTTTTCGTCCGCCAGTCGTGCGGGTAGGAGTGGGTGATGAAGCCCAGCTTCAAGAGCGCTCCCGCTTCTTCCAGCTTTTGTGTAACCGCCTTGTTGGCGTCCTCGTAGAACATGCCTTCGAAGCCCGGCGCTTCGGCGGTCATCTTGCCCTCGTGGTCAACCGGACAGAGCACGCCGAGACCGTATTTCTGGCCGACGTTGAAGTCGTCTTCCCCGTGACCCGGAGCGGTGTGGACGCAGCCCGTACCGGCGTCCAGGGTGACGTGTTCGCCCAGGATCAGCGGGGACGGACGATCGTAAAACGGGTGCTTGGTCACGACGCCTTCCAGTTCGCTCCCCTTGAAGGCAGCCAGCACTTCCACGTTCCCCCAGCCGATCTCCTTGGACGCTGCTTCCAGCAGACCGCTCGCCAGCAGGAATTTGCGGCCGTCCGCCTTCACCACGTTGTACTCCAGTTCCGGGTGAATCGAGATGGCCAGGTTGGCCGGAATCGTCCACGGTGTGGTGGTCCAGATGACAACGCCGGTGTCCGTGTCCAGTTTGCCCTTGCCGTCGGTCACCTGGAAGCTGACGTAAATGGACGGCGAGCGCTTGTCCTTGTATTCGATTTCCGCGTCCGCCAAAGCCGTCTCAGACGACGGGGACCAGTAGACGCAGCGCAGCCCTTTGTAGATGTAGCCTTTTTTCGCCATCTCGCCGAAGATGCGGATCTGCCGCGCTTCATACTCCGGTTTCAGCGTCACGTACGGATTTTCCCAGTCGCCGCGGACGCCGAGCCGCTTGAACTGATCCCGCTGCTTTTCGATGTAGGACCAGGCGTACGCTTCACAGCGTTTGCGGAAGTCGTTTACCTCAATGTTGCGGCGGTCCAGCCCCTCGGCGTTGATGATCGCCTGCTCGATCGGCAGCCCGTGGGTATCCCAGCCGGGCACGTACGGCGCGCAGAAACCGGCCATCGACTTGTAGCGGACGATGAAGTCCTTGAGGATTTTGTTCAGCGCGTGGCCGATGTGAATGTTTCCGTTGGCGTACGGAGGACCGTCATGCAGAATGAATGCGGGACGTCCTTTTGTCCGCTCCTGCACTTTCCGGTAAATCTCCTGCTCATCCCAGCGGGCCTGTATCTGCGGTTCGCGGGTCGGCAGGTTGCCGCGCATGGGGAAGTCGGTTTTCGGCAGCGATAACGTTTTGCTGTAATCCATGGCCTGTTTTCACTCCTACTTGGTATCAAAATAAAAGCCTTCCCTCATCCCAAAAGGGACGAGAGAAGGCTCCCGTGGTACCACCCTGATTGAACGGAACGCATCCTGCCGCAAGCCGGCAGTCGCTGCTCCGCTCCACTCGTTTCATTCGTAACGGGAATGACGCGCTCCCTTACTCGCCCGCCGGACGTGACGTCGGTAGCAGGCTTTCAGTTGTGAACTCCCGGGTGATTTTCGGCGACGGCAGCTGGCCGGGCTTTCACCTCTCCCCGGCTCTCTGGGCAGCGCTTGGTCACGTACTCTTCCCGTTCATCGTTGGTACAGTGATGAAAAGTTTGCAAATATTATAGTACCATCATGGCCTGAACGTCAACGGTTTATTCCGCCAACAGGGCGGACGTCGTGGAATCAGCCTGCTCGAGATCGTCCCACGCCCCGTTTTCCAGCATCTCCAACTGGGCTTCGAGCAGGGTGCGGAAGCGCATCCGATAGACGGAGGCGCGCTTTTTCAACTCTTCGATTTCAATTGCGATCTTGCGGGATTTCGCCAGGGCTTCGTTGACGATCCGATCGGCGTTTTTCTCCGCTTCCTTCAGGATCAACTGCGCTTCCTTGCGGGCGTTGGACTTGACATCCTCGGCCGTTTCCTGGGCCACGAGGATGGATTTGCTCAGGTTCTCCTCCAGGCTCTTGTAGTGCTCCACCCGCTCGTTCAGCATGGCGACGCGCTCTTCCAGTTCCTTTTTTTCCTTTATCAGGAGTTCGAAGTCCTTGATCACCTGATCGAGGAACTCGTTCACTTCGTCAATGTTGTATCCGCGAAAACCCGTGCTGAATTCCTTATTGTGTATGTCCAATGGCGTTAAAGGCACATGAACCCCCCACTTTTCCCGGTAGTCGTACCCATTCTCTTCGACAGGCAGAGCCGCATTTCCTGCCGGATTTTGCAAAATTATTGAGCCTGCTCTCAGGTGAGTAGCCCGACGATCATGCGCAGCCGTCCACTCCGTGTCGGACCGGTCACGTCCAGCAGCTTGAACCGTCCGAATCCGGCCAGCGACACCATGTCGCCCGGCTCCAGCAGATGCGACGGGTCGTCCACCACTTTCCAGTTGACCTTCAGCTTGCCCGCCCGGATCGGCACCAGCGCCTTTGCCCGCGACAGGTTGTACACCTCGCCGACGACCGCGTCGACGCGCGGCGACGGAACAGTGACTGTCTTTTCCGCAAACCGGGGAGCGGGCGGCTGAAACGACTCCCAATCAATCCGCTCGAATTGGACCGGCGTCCGGTGAATATGCGTCACCTGGGAACAGACGAAATCGGCCACTTCTTCCGCGATGACGACATGGATCGCCTCCTCGGCCACGATCATGTCGCCGAACTTCTCCCGCTTCAGCCCCACGTTCAGGAGCGCTCCCATCACATCCCGGTGCTCCAGTGTCCGGAAGCGCTGGTCGGCGGCAATCCGCAGCAGGGCCAGGCGGTAGTCCTCCGGCTCGGGCACGAGGTAATCGGGATGGAGCAGCACGCGCACCCGCTCCGCTCCGTCGTAGCCCCCGCTGGCCGAAACGGAGACGTCACGCACCTGCGAGGTGAGGCTCTGCATGATCGCAAGCTGCCTCGGGTCCAGAAAATCAGTAAGGCGCATGGCCTGCTTCCGCTCTGTCAGCGTCAGCATCTCCAGCGCCCGTTCCGCAAAGGGACGTTCCTCTTTTCGAAAATGATCAAACACGCTCATGCTGTCACGCACCTCACAGCAGCAGTTGCTGCAGGATCGCATTGAGACCCCTGTGGGCGAAGTTGAGCGCGATCAGCGCCACGATCGGCGAGATGTCGATAAAGCCGAGCGGCGGGATAAAGCGGCGAAACGGCGCCAGAAACGGCTCCACCAACCGCTCCAGCAGTTGGCCGATGGGCGTTTCCCGCATCTGCGGCACCCACGACATGAGGACGTAGGCAATGACCATGAATTGATAGACGGTAAAAGCGTAATACACGATGGTAAATATGGCCGTTGTCATTCACTCACCCTTTTTGCTGAGTTCTCTTACTCTTCGACGACACTGGAGATCGTACCCTGGATGTCGACGTGATCCGGCGTGCAGACAAAGATGTAGTCGCCTACCTTTTGAATGTCTCCGTTCAGCGCGTACACCGTTCCGCTCAAAAAGTCGACGATGCGCTTGGCCTGTTCCTTGTCCACCCGCTGCAGGTTGACGACGACCGGCCGGCGGTGACGGAGGTTGTCAGCGATGTCCTGCGCGTCGCTGTAATGCCGTGGTTCACATAGAATCAACCGAATGCCCTCCTTTTCCCGCGCCTGAAACGGCACCACGTTGTTGGCGCGAGGCGCCGGCTGCCGTTTGGTGAAAGACTCCCGCTCCTGCTCTTCGCGCTCCTCTTCCAGTGTCTCTTCAATGTACTCTTCGTTTTCCAATCCCAGGAACCCCATGATCTTGTTCATTACGCCCATGGCCATCCTCCTCTCGTGCGGCGTTTCGGTCATTCCGGCTTAACCAGGACCGACCCAAGCCGGACATATGTCGCTCCTTCTTCAATCGCCACTTCAAAATCGTTGGACATGCCCATCGACAGCTCTTCGATTGCGGCGTGCGGAAAGTTCCATTCGTTGATCCGTTCTTTCCATTCCCGCAGGCCGCGGAAAACGGGACGCGCCTCTTCCGGATTATCGACAAAAGGCGCCATGGTCATTAATCCGACGATCTTTATATGTTTCATATTACTGGTTTCCTGCAAGAAAGCCAATACGTCATTGGGACTAAGCCCAAATTTTGTCTCTTCTCCGGAGATATTGAGCTGCAGAAAACAGGAAACGACACGGTTCAGCGCTTCGCCGCGCTTGTTCAGCTCCCGGGCGAGCGACAACCTGTCCAGCGAGTGGATGAACGGAAACTTCCCTACAACGTCTTTTACCTTGTTGGTCTGCAGATGGCCGATGAAGTGCCACGTCCCCAGGTGGCCGTAGCGCTCGAACTTGGGCAGCGCATCCTGCACGCGGTTTTCCCCGATGTGCTCCACCCCGATGGCCAACAAATCGCCGATCGTGTCGGCGTCGACGTACTTGGTGACGGCGATGACTTTCACCTCTTCCCGCTTCCGGTTGGCCCGGGCGCAGGCGGCCGCGATGCGCTCTTCGACGGCTGCCAGCCTCTCTTTCAGCATTTCCCTCTCTCTCGTCACGATTCGTTCACAGCTCCTTTTCAGACTCTCTCCACCCGATAAACGACGCCATCCGTCCCGTTTTCCCCGCCTCTTTCCGGTGGGAGAAAAACAGGTCGGTCCGGCAGCTTGTACACCATCCCGTACGCAGCACACACTCTGGCGCGACGCCGCATTCCGCCAAAATTTCCTCGTTCAGACGGGGCAGATCCAGCATGTACCGGCCGTTTTCCCGGGGAATCACGGCCGCTTCCCAGCGAGCAGCCGCCGTCCGCACCCGTTCCATGATTCGTTCGTCCACTTCGTAGCAGCAGCCGCCGATGGCAGGACCGATCGCCACCAGCAGCTCCTCCGCCCTGCTGCCGTAGTGACGCTGAAACGCCCGCACCATTTCCTCGGCAATACGCGCCACCGTCCCCTTCCAGCCGGCGTGGGCCAAGCCGATCGCCCGCGACGCCGGATCGAGGAAAAACAGCGGCACGCAGTCGGCATAAAAGGACGTGAGCAGCACGCCCGGCTGATCCGTATGCAGGCCGTCCGTCGCCGGTATCACGTCGTCCAGGCTCTCCCTGCCCGCACCTTTGGATTGGGACGTCACCTGGCATACCCGACTGCCGTGCACCTGGTCCGCGCACGTCCAGGCTTCAAACGGCATGCCCAGCTCCGCCGCCAGCTTGCGCCGGTTGGCCACCACGTGTTCCGGGTCGTCCCCCACGTGCAGGCCCATGTTAAAAGAGTGGTACGGCCCTTCGCTCACACCCCCGGTCCTGAGGGTAAACCCGGCCGCCAAGCCGGGAAAGCGCTCTTCCCACTCCCGCAGATGAAGCAGCGCGCCGCCCTCTCTGCCAACAAACGGTTCGTTCATGTTGTCACCTTCCTTATATGGCTTATGATACCACAGCCCAAAAGAAAAGAAAGGCTCTCTCTCGCCTTTCTTACGCCCGGTATTCGTCTTCCCCGCTGGTTTTCGCCTCTACCCGCAGCGACTCCTCCAGGCGAACCAGAACGACGTCCTTGCCGATCTTGATGATGTTGCGCCAGGGAATCACGTAGTCGTTGCCCGCTGAAAAGAACCCGAGGAATTTGCCCGGTCCGGGGACGACAATCGCCTCCACCCGCCCGTGGCGTAGGTCTATCTCCAGGTCGGATATCTGCCCCAGCCGCTTGCCGTCCAATATGTTCACCACTTCTTTGGTTTGGAAGTCCGAGATCTTGACCATTTTCCTCACCCACTTTTTCTCCGTTAGTTCAAGTATATGACCGGGCAGACAAATATGCCCCGTGAAAAAGCGGAGAAAGATTGGACCGGCGTCACGGCAAGTCGTTTGCGGCGCCATACTGGCCGATCAGCTTGGTCAATTGCGGACACACACTTTTCTTTGCCATACATAAGGGTGAGAGGTTGGCCATGCAATGGAGGTTCTCGGCGGTGGATACAGGCGACACGACCCGGAAACCCAGATTGCTTGATTTTCGCAAAACCATTCATTCCCAATTTGGCGAGGATGGCATTATTGAAAAGATTTTCGAGATCATCGGCACCACGTCAAAAGTATGCGTGGAATTTGGCGCGTGGGACGGCTTCTTTCTGTCCAATACGGCCGCCTTATGGACAAAAGACTGGAAAGGCGTATTGATTGAAGAGGAACAAAACAAGTTTCTTGCGCTGTTGGACAATGTGAGAAACTATTCGTGCGTGCCGATCCTGGCAAAGGTCGGGATCGACGAAGACAACCATTTGGAAACCATTTTGCACCGACGGGGCATCACGGAACCAATCGACCTGCTGTCGATTGACATTGACGGGAACGACTACTACATTTTTCAAAGCCTGACCACCCTCAGACCGCGTGTGATCATCTGTGAATACAATCCGACCATGCCGGCTCATATCGACATCTACCCCGATTACGACAACCACACCGGATGTTCGGTGGCCGCGCTGGTGAGAGTCGCCCGGTCGAAAGGGTATCAGTTGGCCGCGCTGACAGAGGTGAATGCTTTTTTTGTCGTTGAGGAGGAATTTGCGAAGCTTTCGTCATTTGAGACTCGTCTGGAGCAGATCAGAATCGATCGGCACTTGACGTACCTGATCCTGTCATTTTCCGGGGAATACCAATTGGTTTCGCTCCAAAGCGAAATGCCTTTCGAAATCACGGCACCCCTGCGGCACAAATTGCGGGGAACGTTCCATCAGCCCATCCCGCATGTTATCTGCATTAATCCGAAGCGTAAATAAACAGCAAACAAAAACCTCCGTCGCTGTTGGCACGGAGGCGGCATATGATGAGCGTTACGATTGCACGTGTTTTTGCATGTGGGCGATGGCCGCTTTTTCCAGCCGGGAGACCTGCGCCTGGGAAATGCCGATCTCCTCGGCCACCTCCATCTGCGTCTTTCCTTCGTAGAAGCGCATCGAGAGAATCATCTTCTCCCGTTCGCCCAGCCGCTGCATGCCCTCGCGCAGGGCGATCTCTTCCACCCAGGTGGCATCCTTGTTTTTCTCGTCGCTGATCTGGTCCATCACGTAGATGGGATCGCCGCCGTCCTGATAGATCGGTTCAAACAGCGAGACCGGGTCCTGAATGGCGTCCAGCGCGAACACGACGTCTTCCTTGGGCACGTTCAGTTCCTGGGAAATCTCGGTGATGGTGGGTTCCCGCGAGTGCTTGTTGGTCAGATTGTCCCGCACCTGAAGCGCTTTGTAGGCGATATCCCGCAGGGACCGCGACACGCGGATCGGGTTGTTGTCCCGCAGATAGCGGCGAATCTCCCCGATGATCATCGGCACGGCGTACGTGGAAAACTTCACGTTTTGACCGAGGTCAAAGTTGTCGATGGCCTTCATCAGTCCGATGCAGCCCACCTGAAACAGGTCATCCACGTACTCGCCCCGGTTGTTGAAGCGCTGGATTACGCTCAGCACCAGCCGCAGGTTTCCGTTGACCAGCTTCTCCCGCGCTGCCAGTTCGCCGCTCTGCAGGCGTTCGAACAGGTCCCTCATCTCTTTGTTGGTAAGCACCGGAAGCTTAGAGGTGTCCACCCCACAAATCTCTACCTTGTTGCGCGTCACGTCTTTCCCTCCTCGAAGCAAGAAAGTTCCCAACCCGGTTGTCTTGAAAGGCCGCGTACCGACGCATGGCCGGATGAAAGAAAACTCGGCGATGGCCGAGCTTCCGGCGAGAGCGGAGCCGTGTGAAGGCGGTAGTACGAGCAAGTGGCACTGCCACTGTCTGGCACGGTTTAGGAACAGTATCTCCTTCGACTGGGAAAATATGCGCTACACCATTTTGTTGAACTCTTTTCGCAACCGTTTTATAATTCGCTTTTCCAGGCGGGAAATGTACGACTGGGAGATGCCCAACAGATCGGCGACGTCCTTTTGCGTCTTCTCTTCTTCGCCCGCCAATCCGAAGCGCAGTTCCATGATGATGCGCTCCCTCTCCGTCAGCTTATCCAGCGCTTTTTTCAGCAGCTTGCGGTCCACCTGGTCTTCGATATTCTTGTAAATGGTGTCATTATCCGTCCCCAACACGTCGGAGAGCAGCAGTTCGTTGCCGTCCCAGTCGATGTTGAGCGGTTCGTCGAACGACACTTCCGAGCGGATCTTGTTGTTCCGCCTGAGGTACATGAGAATTTCGTTTTCGATACAGCGGGAAGCGTAGGTGGCCAGCTTGATGTTTTTCTCCGGATCAAACGTGTTGACCGCCTTGATCAAGCCGATCGTCCCAATGCTGACCAGATCCTCGATGTTGATCCCCGTGTTCTCGAACTTGCGGGCGATGTACACGACAAGCCGCAGGTTGCGCTCGATCAGCATGCTGCGCACGGCGGGATCGCCGGACGGCAGCCGGCTCAGGAGAATCTCTTCTTCTTCTCTGGTCAGCGGCGGCGGCAGGGCTTCACTTCCCCCGATGTAGTAGATCTCTTCGGCGCGTGCACCAATCCACAGCAGGAAACGGTACCAGAGCAATTGGAGTTGTAGGCGAAGTTTCACATACATACTAGCCCTCCTGTTCGCGTAAGGGAGTAAGGTTTTGGTCATCTTGTATGATGGCGGGGTGCACGATGGCTTGATACCGGCCGTCGGCGGCCAACGGGATCGGATTGAGACCGATCAGCACTTTCCTGGTACAGTAGCGGGCGCCGTTTTGCACGATGATCACTTCGTCCGGCTTGACGGCGAGCAGAACATCCATCCCCCGGGACACGCTGCGGTAGGGAATCAGCCGCAGCCGCGGCTGCCATTCCGCGGGCACCTGCTCGAAGAGGCCGTCCAGGTTTTCCCATGCCGTCGTGCCGCCGGCGATCCGCTGGCGAAGCGAAGCCGGCAGGATATGGGCAACCCGTTCGCTCTCCACAATCATCACCGGCTGGCGGGTAATCGGCTCGTGGAGCTGGTTGCCGGTGTCCACCAGTCCGCGGCAGACGACGCGTTCCCCTGCGATCGTCACCGTCACCTCGGCGAGGAACGCCTCGATCCGTCGCGGCTCCTGAACGGCATGGTAGCTCTTCCGGCTGAGGACGCAGACGAGGGAAAACCCCACGGCAAGAACGCCCAGCGTCGGCTTGAACCCGACGCCGAATCCGTCGCTGTGGAGGGACACCAATCCGTTCAGGATCTCGTTGTGCGAGGCGAGGAAATACTGCAGGCCAAACACCCCGCCGCCGAAGATGAAGGCCACGAAGTAGAAAATGGCGAGATTTTGCAGGAAGGCGCGCAGTCTTCGATTGCCAAACGCGATCCACAGCATGAGGACGGAAAACAGCAGCTTGACGGTCCACTGGTACATCGAGGCGAAGGAAGGGAGAAAGAAAAACACCAGGTACATCGACCCGAACAGAGAAGCCAGCAGGATCCTCCACCATATTACCCGCTCTTTGCGAAAATAGGCCGTAAACCAGAGCAGCAAGGTATCAATGGCCATATTCAGGAGTAGAATGATATCGAGATAGACGATCACTCTGCCTTCACCCCCGCCCGGCAAAGACAGTATATATCAATGTGTATGTAAAGTCTGTCAATTCTTGACCGTGTTTTTTCGGATTTTTTGTAGAAGAGACCAAGCGGGCTGTGGGCGGTTACGGACGGGGCGCATGACCGAAAGCAAACGGAAAGGGCTGTCGCTACGATACGCACGACAGCCCCTTTTTTCGTTTCAATCGTCACAGGCGAAAGGCGCGCGATTTCAGCTCCACCGGAATGCCCGCCGTCACCAGAAACACCTGGTCGCTCGCTTCCGCCACCCGATGATTCATGATACCGGCCGCATCCCGGAACATCCTGCCGAGCGGATTGTCGGGAACGATGCCGTACCCCACCTCGTTGGAGACCAGGATGATCGTTCCCGGAAACGACCGCAGCGCTTCCACCAGTTCGTCCACCTTTTCCAGCGTGTGCTCCATCGGCTGCTGCCGCTCATGTCTCAGCAGCCAATTGGAGAGCCAGAGCGTCAGGCAGTCGACCAGAACCACGCGCTCGCCCGAGCCGATCGCCGGTTCGGAGGAGAGCCGGCGCAAAAAGCCGGCGAGGTCGTACGGGATCTCAAACGTCTCCCACGAAAACGGCGACCGCTCGCGGCGCTGACGATGGCGGCGTACCCTCTCCCGCAGTTCCTCGTCAAAAACGGGGGAAGTGGCGATGTACACCCCTTGTGAACCGAGACGGGCGGCGTACGCTTCCGCAAACGTGCTCTTGCCGCTCCGCGCGCCGCCTGTAACCAGCACGATCATGACGATCCCTCCTCTTGTTTCGGACACGCCCGCGATGAGCCGCTATTCGCTTCCCGATTGCAGCAGGATTTGCGGCGATTGGCGCACCGGGTGATCAATTACGATCGGCTGGGTGCCGTACACTTCCCGAATCACATCGGCGCGCACAATCTCCCGCGGGGTTCCGATCCGGCACGGCCGCCCCTTTTGCAGCAGGAGGAGCCGGTCGCAGTACAGCGACGCCAGATTCAAATCGTGCAGGACGGCGATCACGGTCACGCCCTCCTTTCGCTGCCAGGCGCGGACCATATCCATGAGCTGCACCTGATAGCCGATGTCCAGGTACGTCGTCGGCTCGTCCAGGAGCAGAAGCCGGGGCTGCTGGGCCATCGCCTTGGCCAAGGCCACCCGCTGCTTCTCTCCCCCGCTCAGCCATTCCAGCGTGCGGTGCTGCAGGTCGCTCAATCCGAGCATCTGGATGATTGCGTCAATCAACTGGGCGGCATCCTCCCGCTCTTCCCCGAGCCAATTCTGAAACGGAAACCGGCCCATTTCCACCACGTCCCTGACCGTAAAGCCGACGGCCGGCAGGGGCTCCTGCTGCAGCACGGCAATCCGGCGGGCCCGCTCCTTGCGCGAGTGCGCTTCGATCGGCCGGCCGTCCAGCCAGATGTGCCCCGCATCGGGGGATTCAACGCCGGACAAGAGCTTCAACAAGGTGGATTTCCCGCTGCCGTTGGGGCCGATGATGCCGAAACATTCTCCGCTTTCCACCGAAAAATGAACGTTGTGCAGGATCGGAATGCCGTCGTACGCCTTTCCCACTCCGTCGACCCGTACCATCCGTCTACCTCCTCGCCAGCCGTTTGTTTTTCTTCAGCAGATAGGCAAAGAACGGCGCGCCCAGAAAGGCGGTGACCACCCCAAGCGGAATCTCCGTCGGGGCCAGGATCGTTCGTGCCAGCGTGTCCGCCCACAGCACATACGCGCCACCGTAAATCACCGACAACGGCAGCAGCAGGCGGTAGTCCGGCCCCGCCAGCAGGCGAACCAGATGGGGCACCACCAATCCGACAAAGCCGACGACCCCGGCGATGGAGACGGCAGCGGCGGTCAGCAAAGCGGACACGCACAAGACCACCAGTTTCGTCCGTTCCACATGAACCCCCAGGTGAGCGGCCTGCCGTTCGCCCAGCGCAAACAGGTTTAACGTCCGGCTGTAAGCGGCCAGCACGACCAGTCCGCCACAGAGGTAGGGAACCAGCACGGACGAAAACGCCCATCCCCGGTACGCCAGGCTGCCCATCAGCCAGAAGACGATCTCGTTCACCACCTGGTCGGAGAGCGAGACCATGAACGAGACCAGCGACCCCAGGAACGCCTGGATGACGACGCCCGACAGCAGCAGGGTTTCGACGTGAAACGTGCCGTTCGTGTTGGCCAGCCGGAGGACCGCCCACAGACTGCCCATGCCGGTCAAAAAAGCGGCGATCGGAACGGTCCATTGGCCGAGCAGGACAAACTGGTAGCCGAACAGGATGAGGAAAGCGGCGCCGACGGCAGACCCCGAAGCGACTCCCAGCGTGTAGGGATCGGCCAAAGGATTGCGCAGAACGCCCTGAAAACCGGCGCCGGCCAGCGACAGACAGGCCCCGACGAGAACAGCCAGCATGATCCGGGGAAAACGCACTTTCATCACGATCTGCTCGGACGACGCCGGCCAATCGACGGGGACATGCTGGCCGATCACCGGAAGCTGATGAAGCAGGATGGCCCAGACCTGCGCGAGGGGCAGTTGGGCCGCTCCCAGCGACAAGCTGACCACGACCGACAGGAAAAGGAGCAGGCAGCCTGCTCCTCCCCACAGAAACAATCGCGTTCTCATCATTTCACCCGATCCGGGTAAATCGCTTTGGCCACCTCATACAGCCCCTGGGTAATCCGGGGGCCCGGGCGGGACAGCAGATTCTGGTCAACGCCGACGACCCGCTGATCGCGAACGGCCTTCATCTTGTCCCAACCGCTCCGCTTGCGGATGATCTGCTCCAGGGTCTGGCCGCTTTTCTCATCCGTCACGCCGCTCGCGTACAGAATCACGTCCGGGTCTTCTTTCAGCACCTTCTCCTCGCTGATCGGATTCCAGCCTTCCATGTCGGCGGCGATGTTGACGCCTCCCGCCAGCGTGATCAGCTCGTCCATGAATTCGCCCTTTCCGACGGTCCAGCCGGGCGCGAATTCGACGTACACCTTTTTCCGCTCGTTCGGCTTGACGTCCTGCACGGCGTTTTTCACCCGCTGGATGTCTTCCTTCATCCGCGCGACCACCGCCTCCGCCTGTTCCTGCCGGTTGGTAATCTGCCCGATCAGCAGGATGTTGTTCATGATGTCCGCCGTCGTGCGGGGGTTGGTCTTCCAGACGACCAGGCCAAGCGAGCGCAGCTTTTCCGCCACCTGGTCCTGCATGGAAATGCCCGTAATCACCAGGTCCGGCCGCTGGGCGATGATCGCCTCCTCGTTGGGGTTGACCACGCCCCCCACTTTCGGCTTGGCTTTGGCTTCCTCAGGGTAATCGTCGTAGTCAGAGACGGCCACCACGCGGTCGCCAAGCCCCAGGGCAAACAAGATTTCCGTTTCGGCCGGGGACGTGGAGACAATCCGCTCCGGGGCCTTGGCAAAGGTATGGGCGGTCCCGGTCGCATCCTTCACGGTGAGGGGATAGCTCGTCTGTTTGGCGCCTGGAGAAGTTGTCTGGCCGGACTTCTGTTCTGTGCCGGCCGCCGCCGGCGTGGGCACCTGCTCCGGGCCGCCCGCGGTTTGTCCGCTGCCGCCGCAGCCGCCAAGCAGCGCCATTACCAGCGCACCCATTACGAGCCACAGGGATCGTTTCATCGTTCACTCTTCCTTTCCGTATGTATGAAAACCTTCTGACAGCCTGCCGCAAAGCGAAAAAACCCTTTGCATCCGCCGGGAAACAAAGGGTTAGCAAGCACCCGCTGCCGGAACACGATTCGATGGGACGTACGTCGAGTCCGTCTGTCATTATATCATTGGGGCGGCAAAAAAAGAAGATACACGGCACAGGGAAACCTGTCGCCGCATATTTTCTCCCTCCTGCTGCCCTACGCAGTTTGTACACCGCCCGGGACGGAGCCGAGCGCGAACCGGACCGCCGCCGGGCGCGAAGCCTTTCCCTTCCGCACCGGCAGCCGGCTCCGTCCGCTCCCGTTTACCCAAGACGTTCTGCGCGGCTGGCACCTCCATACGCGAATGCCTGGCCGTCCTCCCCGATGTACAGATGCTCCGGATGGGGATGGCTGAGAAAGTCGTGGTGGGAAATGGCCCACCCGTAGGCTCCGGCGTACAGGAACAGGACGATGTCGCCGACCCGCACGCGGGGGACGGAGACGTCTTGGGCCAGCACGTCTTTGGGCGTGCACAACTGGCCGACGACGCTGATCGCCGCATCGGTCCATTCCGTGCGGGGATAGGGATACGCCCACTCTTCCCGGGGGATGATCCGGAACGGATGACTGTGCTGCCAGGAGGCCGGCAGGCGGAAGTGATGGGTGCCGCCGCGGATGACGGCATACTTTTTACCGTGATTTTCCTTGAGGTCGATCACCTCGGCGGCGTAGTAGCCGCAGGAGGCGGTCAGGTATCGGCCGCACTCGAATACGACGGTGACGCCGGGCGGACACTTGGCCGCGAGCAGGGGGCCGAGGCGGGCGGCAAAGTCGTTCCAGCGAAACTGCCTTCCCAGGTCGGCATAGTTGACGCCGATGCCGCCGCCGACATTCAGGCAGGTGACGGTCAAACCGAACTGCTCGATCCAGCCCGTCAGCCGGTCGAGATAGGTGCCAATCAGGTGGAGATGCTGTCCGTGGTCCAGGTTGTTGGAGATCGAATGGAGGTGAAACCCTTCGATCCGAACGGACTCGTACTGCCGGGCGATCCGGATCACATCCGGCAGCCTGGCCTCGTCAATGCCGAACTGCGTGGGACGGCCGGCCATCGCCAGCGTCGCCTGCGGCAGCGGACCGCGCAGGTTCACCCGCAGCAGCACGGGCATTTGGATGCCGCGTGCGGCGGCGATGTGGGCCACCTTGTGCAGCTCATGCTCGCTTTCCACATGGATCAGGCTGACGTTGTGGCGCATCGCCCCCTCAATCTCCTCGCGGGTCTTGCCGGGACCGCCGAAAATGATCGGGATGTCCGGATCAACCGCCCTCACTTTTTCAATCTCCCCCAAGGAGGCCACTTCAAAGCCGTGGACGATGCCAGCCAGGGCCTCCAGGATCGGACGGCTGGAGTTGGCCTTGACAGCGTAAAACAGCCGGCACGACGGCGGGAGCGAATCGATCCGCCGGGCGGCATGACGGCGCAGGTGTTCCAGATCGTACACGAACGCGCAAAGCGGCCGGTCGCTTTGCCGGTGCTCACGCATCCGTTGGTGCAGAAGCTCTATCACTTTTTCCATGAAGCCCCTCCTGATTGATTGATGAAATGGATTGGCGTGCCGGACATGCGACGGCGTTTCTGCCCCGCCGCGGACAGCAGCGTGCAGCGTTGGCCGTGGCCGGCAGCGCGTGGGTATCCCTGACAAAGACGCGCACTTCCGTGACGACATCCTTGCGATGGTCAAAACTGGAAGGTACAAGATCAGTTTATTTGATAATGATTATCGATGTCAATTGTAAATCCGGACAGCTTCCATTGTTGCAATATTCTGTTGATAAACGGCATTCCGGTCGCCCAACGAACATTCCCTGGGACGAGGTTCCGCACGTTCCCGGGATTTGGCATGATGCGGTAGGCATCTACCGTTGCCGTTTTCCCCCGGCCCGCATGTGATGTAGGAAACGGCATTTTCACGAAAGGCGGTATTCCCTTGCGACAAAAACGGCAAAAAGGGCACTCCCACTCCATCGATTTCATCCGCTTCGCGGACACTCCGGAACACATTCATGCCTATTCGACCCGAACCAGTTTCAACAACGGGCACCGCCACCAGGTGCAGGGACGGACGTCGGGTCCCTACCGGGGGACGGGGCGGGGTCACGTCCACTACTACGAAGGCGTCACCTCGTTTGACGACGGCCACGTTCACTATTTCCGCGGATGGACCGGTCCGCCCATTTCGCTTCCCGGCGGCGGCCATTATCACACATTCGCGGGCGACACGACGCTCAACGACCGGCATATTCATTCCTACCGGGGCCGCACCAGCGAAGGCTACCGCTGACACACCAGCGAAAGCTACCGCTGACACACCAGCGAAAGCTACCGCTGACCCGTCCCGCTGTCCCGCCGCAGAAATTCGAAAAAAACCTTGTTCCTCTTGCGGAACAAGGTTTTTTTCTGTCTTTCCCTATTTTTTGTTGCGACGGCGGTTGCGCAGAAACGCCGGGATGTCCAGGTTGTCCAGATTGCTCATGGAGAAGAACGATTTTTCTTCTTCCTCTTCCTTGCTGCGGCCCGTATTGGCATTGGAGATCGGCGTCGGACGGTTGGTCGCGATCGGCTGCTGGGTACGACGGGCTGCTGACGCCTGTTTTTGGTTGTCTTCAAAACCGGTGGCGATGACCGTCACCACAATCTCGTTCTTCAAGTCCTCGTTGATGACGGCACCGAAGATCATGTTGACGTCCGGATCGGCAGCGGACGACACGATGTCGGCGGCTTCGTTCACCTCGTACAGGCTGAGATTGGTACCGCCCGTAATGTTCATCAGCACGCCGCGAGCGCCGTCGATGGACGTTTCCAGCAGCGGGCTGGAAATGGCACGGCGAGCTGCCTCGGCCGCACGGTTTTCTCCGCTGCCCACCCCGATGCCCATCAGGGCGGAGCCGCGTTCGGTCATGATCGTCTTCACGTCAGCGAAGTCCAGGTTGATCAGGCCCGGCACCGCAATCAGGTCGGATATGCCCTGCACGCCCTGGCGCAGGATGTTGTCCGCCTCGCGGAACGCTTCCAGCATGGGCGTGTTTTTATCCACGATTTCCAGCAGACGGTCGTTCGGGATCACGATCAGCGTGTCCACTTTTTCCTTCAGTGCGGCAATGCCCATTTCCCCCTGCATGGCGCGCTTGCGCCCTTCAAACGAGAAGGGACGGGTGACCACGCCTACGGTCAATGCGCCCAGTTCCTTGGCGATTTCAGCGACCACGGGAGCGGCGCCGGTACCGGTACCGCCGCCCATCCCTGCCGTCACGAACACCATGTCCGCGCCGCGCAGGGCGTTCTCGATCATTTCGCGGCTCTCTTCCGCTGCTTTCTTGCCGATTTCCGGGTTGGCCCCGGCACCCAGACCGCGCGTCAGCTTCTCCCCGATCTGCAGCTTGATCTCGGCGCTGGACAGTTGAAGAGCTTGCGCGTCCGTGTTCAGGGTGATGAATTCCACTCCTTTGACGCCGCCGGCAATCATGCGGTTCACCGCGTTGCTTCCGCCACCGCCGCAACCAATCACTTTAATTCGCGCAAAGGATTCCATATCCATATCAAATTCCAGCATCTTGCTAGTCCTCCCCAATTCAACTTGAGAAAAGCTTCGGCTGATGAAGCCTGCGGGCAAAACGGCAGGCGGCCATATTGTTTGGCCGCGTGCGGGATATTGTCAATCCTCTGCCGTTTCGCCCGATTGGAAATGTTTTGCGGTTGCAGTCGGTTAGATAAACTCGCTGAACCAGTTTTTCACTTTCTCCATGAAGCCGCCGCCTTCCTTCGGTTTGGAAACGGCCTGCTTCTGCGCCCCTTTAAACGGAGCGGTGTTGTTTACGCTGCGCCGCTCCATCTGCTGCAGGGCGTACTGAATCAGACCCACGCCGGTGGTATAGGCGGGATCCCGTACCCCGATGTAATCCGGGATGGCGATGCGGACCGGCGCGTCCAGTTCTTCCTTGGCCAGTTCCAGCATGCCCGGCATCGCCACGGTTCCCCCCGTGAGCACGTACCCGCCGGCGATTTCGTCGCGGAAGCCCAGCTTGTACACGGCCTCTTCCACGAGGTTGAAAATCTCCGCTGCACGCGGTTCGATGATCGTGGCCAGATCCACCTGGGTAAACTGTTTTTCCACATCGCTGCCGATGCGGGTCACTTTAAAGGTGACGTCGTCGGAAGCTTCGTCAATCAAGGCGCAGCCGTGCTTCATCTTGACCCGGTCGGCCACGTCGGTATGCGTACGCAGGCCAAGCGCAATGTCATGGGTGATATGGTCGCCACCGATGCCGATGACGGTGGTGGCAGCCAGTTTCCCCTGTTTGAATACACCGATGGTTGTGGAACCGGCACCGATGTCGACCAGGACGACGCCCATGTTCTTGTCGTCCTTGGAAAGCGCCACGGTGCTGGAAGCAAGCGGCTGCAGGAAGATTCCCGCCACGCGCAGGTTGGTGCGTTCGGCGCAGCGCACAATGTTATGTACGACCGTCTTGAGTCCGGTTACAATTGTTCCTTCCATTTCCAGCCGGACGCCGATCATGCCGCGCGGATCCTTGATGCTGCCTTGTCCGTCCACGATGTATTCATTCGGTACGACCTCGATAATTTCCCGGTCAGGCGGAATGGCGACAACTTTCGCTGCCTGAATGACGCGTTGAATGTCTTCCTCTCGTATTTCACGGTCCTCGCTGGAAACAGCGACAACCCCTTGAGTTTCATGCAGCTCAATGTGGTTCCCGGTAATACCGACATACACTTCGTCAATCGATACTCCCACCATGCGTTCCGCATGGTCAACAGCTTCCCGGATGGCATGCACGGTTTGGTCGATGTCGACGATCACCCCTTTTTTGATCCCTTCGGAGTGAGCCTGACCGACACCGATGATGTTGATGGAACCGTTGTTGACCTCGCCAATCATGACGCGTACTTTGGACGTTCCAATATCTAGGCTGACGATAAGTTCATTACTTACCAAACCTGTGACACCTCCCCTGCTACGACTTTCGTCTTCGAGTAGTGAATGCATCTGCGTATTTTATTCCACACAGGACTACCATTCCCTTTTTTTCATCATGAATTTTTGTAAAAATATGACCTTCCTCCCAAAAAGCGCCCTACTCCTGTTCGTTGATCCAGCGGGACAATACGATCCGGCGGATGACCGCCAGGTTGTTGAACAGGCGGACCCCAAACGCAACAATGGCGGCGAGGTACAGGTCAATGCCCAGAAAACCGCCCATAAAGGCCAGTCCGGCCGCAAACAGCGTGTTGAAAAAGAAACCGGACATGAAGATGCGCACGTTGAACGTACGTTCCAGGTACGAGCGGATGCCGCCGAAAATTGTGTCCAGTCCGGCCAGGAGGGCGATGGAGAGGTAGCTAGCATATTCCTGCGGCACTCGCCAATCCAGCAGCAAGCCGACAGCGATGCCGACGATCAAACCGACGAGCGGGAGCCACATGTTACGAATCTCCTTTTTCTTTGACAGGTTTCATGTATTGGATGACGTGCGGCTCACGATTGGCGGGAATGATGAGCTTGTCCCGCTTCTCGGCCACAATGGTCTTGTTGGCGAGCTTGAAATTCTCCTCCACGCCCTCCAGCTTCAAGGCGGACAGGAGCACATCCGGCTCCCCCAGCGCCTTCAGTTCATACGGCGGCTGAATCGTCTTCGTGTCGACCTGGATGGCGTCGCCGACCAAGCGGATGGACGTTGTGGCGATCAGGCGGTGTCCGTTGATGGAAACCGCTTGCGCGCCGTTGGCAAAGAGGATGTTGACCAGCCAGCGCAAATCCTCGTCGTCGACCGTATAGCCGCCTGCAGCCGGTTCGTGGGGGGACCCGTCCACCGCCGGATCGGCCGGCGGCTGCTGGGCTTCCACGATCCGCAGCACAATCCCTTCTCCCTCCACGCTGACCATGCCCGCCATGCGGCGGTTGCGCGCCAACTCTTCCTTCATGACCGAGATGCTCTCGTCTTCGTTGAGAGCCGTCTCGTACTGATAGTAGAGTTGGTTGTATTTGGAAATATCGGCCAGCAGATTCTTGTGTCTTTCTAACTCTTTCTGCAGCGTCGTGCGCAGTTCTGCGATGCTGCGGGACTCCTTGTGCACCGGATGCAGGTTGCTGCGAAGCTGTACCGTCAACATAACACCTATGATAGCACTAATAAAGGCAAGAATAAACGTGATTTTACGGCTTTTTTGCGACATGGGAAACGCTTCCTTCGCTAGGAGTGTTTGGTTTTGGCGTCACCGACAAAGGCAGGCAGGGTTACCTTGTCCTTTTTCGCCACCTCGATCTGCACGAAATCCCGCAGCGTCTGCAGGACGCCGCCCGGCAGATTGAGGGCGCTTTCCAGCGTGTTCGGATCGCCGATGGCCGTAATGACGAACGGGGCGGCCGACTTGATGCCGTTGACGATGATCGTGGGGCCGACACAGCGGATGGACGAGTTGCTGACCAGCCGCTGACCGTTGATGCTGATCGCTTCCGCTCCGGCGGCCCGCAGTTCGTTGACCACCAGGCGCACATCCTGCTCGTGGACGATGTAGTTGGTCACGTCGGCGCTGTTCGCCGCATTTTGACTGTCCTGCATCGTCACGACGACGCCCGGTCCCTCGACCGGCACGACACCCGCCATCATCCGCGCCGCTTCCAACTGGCTGAGAATCTCCGCCGCTTCCGACTTGCGCTGAGCCATCGCCTCCTCCACCTTGCCCACCTGACGCTGCAGGTCCAAGAGCTGGTCCTCGAGCTGGCGGTTCTGCTCCTTTTCTGCCAGGATGCGCTCGTTGAGCTGTGTCTCCTGCTGAAACTGCAGGTCGTTCAAACGTTCCGTCCGCAGCAGCTTGGTCGTTTCGATCGAAGTGGCGACGAGAAAGCCGGTGCAGAACGTGACGATGGTTAAATACAACTGAAACTTGTGGCGACCCATTGGCTGCTTCCCCTTTTACACGATACTAAGACTGTGGAGGCTGTGCTTCACCGGACTGCAGCGGGATCGGCGCATCCGGAGTTCCGTACGGCACGAACCACGGCTGCTCAAACAGGGAGAGCACTCCCTTGACGCCCTGCGGCAGTTCCTTGGCGATCGTCGGATACCAGTTGAGCATGGTGTCCAGTTTGTACAGCACGCTTCGCACCTCGTTGCCGTCGCGCATGTACAGCGTCACGCGCTGCTTGTCGTACACCGTGGGCGTCAGCGCGATGTCGGAGATCTCGCCGAGCACGCCCGGCGACATCTTGGCCAGCGCCTTCGCGAGCTGCGGGAGCAGTTCCGGTGCCGACCAGGAACTGATCAGCGGCCTGTCCACCACGCGTTTGGCAAAATTGACCTGTCTGAGCACCCGCCCGTTCTCCAGCAGCGGGTAGCGGCTGCCGTCCTGTCCGTTCCAGAACGCGACGCGCCGGTACTCCTGCACGTGCAGGCGGATCACGCCGGGAAAGGAACGCTCGACGGACACCTCCTTGATGCCTTCCAGCGGCTTCAGGCTTGTCCGCACATCGGATTCCCACACGTTGAGAAACTGCATCCCGATGACCAGGCCGGAGTTTTTCACAATTTGCTCGGCAGGGTAGATATCGTTGCCGTACACCTGAATCTGCTGAACCTTGCTGTATGGAGAGCGAATAAACACGATGATGAGAACGATCAGAAAGAACAGGCCGAGCAGAAACACCAGCTTGCGATTGCCTCTGCGCCTGGGGCGCTGTTCCTTGACATGCGGAATGCGTTCTTCGTATACCGCCATGAGCCTACCCTTCCTCACTAAACAAACTGTCGCGCGTGCAACCCCGAAACACCGAATGCGCGGCGTCTTCGTACACACGGTTTCTACACAAAAAATGGATGGTCATGGAATATCTGACACCATACAAAACAGGGAAAGCGGCATAGCCTTATGCCGCTTGTCACTCTGCAACCTTACCTGAGCTATGTCGACGTGCGGGTGATTTCGGCGCCGAGCTGGCGAAGCTGCAGCTCCAGCCGTTCGTACCCGCGGTCGATGTGATGAATCTGCGCAACCGTGGTGGTGCCTTCCGCGGCCAACCCGGCGAGCACAAGCGCAGCGCCTGCCCGTAAATCGGTTGCTTCCACGCTCGTTCCCGTCAGCTTGTTGACGCCGCGAATGATCGCGGACCCCAGGTCGACGTATACGGAGGCGCCCATTCGCGCCAATTCGTTTACATGTTTGAACCTTCCCTCAAAAATGGTTTCCTTGATGACGCTCGTTCCCCTGGCCTGCGCCAAAAACACCATCAATTGCGCCTGCAAATCCGTCGGAAACCCCGGGAAGGGCGAGGTGATGATCCGTTCGTAGGCGCGAGGACGAGTCGTACTCTTGACTTCCATTATATCATGGTAGGTCTTGATTTCAACACCACAGCTACGGGCTACCTCGATCAGGGCGGTGAGATGTTCGGGAATGGTGTTGGTCAGCTCGATATGTCCCTGGGCGACGCCGGCCGCCAGCAGAAAGGTGCCCGTCACGATCCGGTCCGGAATGATCCGGTAGCTGACCGAACGCAGTCGCGGAACGCCGCTGATCTCGATCGTATCGGTGCCGGCGCCGCGGATCCGCGCTCCCATGGCGTTCAGGAAATTTTGCAGGTCTACAATCTCCGGCTCACGCGCCGCGTTGCAGATGCGGGTCGTCCCCTTGGCGAGCACTGCCGCCATCATGATGTTTTCCGTCGCTCCCACACTGGGAAAGGACAGAAAGATGTTGGCCCCGCGCAGCTGCTGTGCCCGAAACGTGATGAAGCCTTCCGCTTCTTCGATTTTCGCGCCCAGTGCGGTCAGTCCCGCCAGGTGCAGATCGATCCGGCGCTCCCCGATATCGCATCCGCCCGGTCTGGATATGGTTACCTCGCCCAGGCGAGCGAGGAGCGGCCCCGCCAGAAAAATGGAAGAACGCATTTGGCCCATCAGTTCATCTGGCACGTGCGGTACGGAAACAGACGTCGTATCCAGATCAACACATCCGTCCGCATGCTTCGCCTTGGCCCCCAGGGCCGTCAGGATCTGCAGCATCACCTCGATGTCCTTGAGGTGGGGAACGTCGTAGATATAAAATTGCCCTTCCGTCAAAACGGATGCGGCAAGGATGGGAAGGGCAGCGTTCTTTGCTCCTTGGATCCGAAGCGAGCCGGACAGAGGTCTTCCGCCTTCGATCGTAAAAGTCTCCAAACTTTCACCTCCGTGTTACCCCTCGCCCACCACCAACACTTCCGGATGCATCTCGACGCCGAATTTTTCTTTGATCGTACATCTGATGTGATCCATCAGGGTGAGGACGTCGGCAGCCGTGGCCCCTCCGCGATTGACGATAAAGTTGGCGTGTATCTCAGAGACCTGAGCTCCTCCGATCTGAAAGCCTTTTAACCCGGCCGCCTCAATCAGCCGTCCGGCGTGATCCCCCGGCGGATTGCGGAACACGCTGCCGGCACACGGCATCTGCAGGGGCTGCGTCTGCCGGCGGCGATCCTTGTACGAAGCCAGCGTGGCCGCAATCTTTTTGCGGTCGCCCTCGCGCAGCCGGAAGCGCGCCTCGAGCACGATCCCCTTGCGCTTTTGCAAGAGAGACGTACGATAGCTGAAGCTCAGCTCTTCATTGCTCAACACCCTTACCTCGCCATTTTCGAAGAGTATCTCGGCTTCTAGTAGAATACGTGAAAGATCTGATCCGTGCGCCCCCGCATTCATGTAGACGGCCCCGCCTACTGTACCAGGAATGCCTCCCGCAAACTCCATACCTGTTAACCCCATCTTGCCTGCCTCCACCGCCAGGCGGATCATGGAATATCCGGCACCCACACACACCTCTTCGCCCCTGAACTCGCAGTGACTCAAGCCCTCAGCCACCTTGAGCACGGCTCCGCGAATCCCTCCGTCCCTCACCAGAAGGTTGGAGCCGCGCCCGATAACACTCCAAGGAATTTCGTGACGATGGATGATTTGCAAGGCTGTCAGCAAGGATGCTTTATCCTTGGGCTGGATTAACAAGTCAGCAGGACCCCCGATCCGCCACGTCGTATGGTTGGCGAGAGGTTCATTGGTCCACACTTTTCCAATACCTGCTTGCCTCAACTCATCTGCGATTTGTTTCATCTGTGAACCTCCTGATACACATGCTAGGTCGGACCTATGTCTTATCACGTGTTTGCTTCATCCTATGCGATCGCCCATAACGGCGTGACAATCGCCCAGATGTCAGTTTTCGCCTCACAGGCTTTTCATCAGCCGATAGATTTCCGTCGCCGCCTGCGGCATGCCCAGCTTGAGCGAGGCGTCCCGCATGGACGTCCAGCGCTCCCGGTCGTCCAGCAGGCCGGTCAGCGACTGGCGCAGCCGCTCGCCTGTCAGCTCCCGCTCCAGGATCACTTCGGCCGCCCCGGCCTTCTCCAGTCCGCGCGCGTTTTTCTCCTGATGGTTGTTGGTCACGTACGGGGACGGGATCAGGATGGCGGGGATGCCCAAGGCGGTGATTTCCGCCAGCGTGGATGCGCCTGCCCGGCTGACCAGCACATGCGTGGCCGCCAGAACATCCGGCATATTGTGGACGAACGGCAGGAGGGAAATGTTGCGCGGCAGGTTTCCCTTTTCCCGCAAGGCGGCGGAAATCGCCTCGTAGTGAACCTCGCCGGTCACGTAGACAAAGTGGGTATCCTCAAATTGCTCCAGCTCCGGCACGATGGCCAGCACCGCTTCGTTGATCGCTTTCGCCCCGCGGCTGCCGCCAAACATGAGGACGATACGCTTGTCCCCGCCGACGCCCAAAAACGAACGGCCCGCCCGCTCGTCTCCGTGCATCACTTCCGTCGCCCGGGGATTGCCGGTCAGCACGCTTTTCGCCCGGGGAAATAACGACAGGGACTCGGCAAACGAGACGGCCACCTTGTCGACGAAACGGGCCAGAAATTTGTTGGTCAGGCCGGGTACCACGTTTTGTTCGTGGATGATGGTGGGAATCCCCAGCCGGGCCGCCGCGTAGACCACGGGACCGCAGACGTAGCCCCCGGTGCCGACGACCACGTCCGGCCGGAAGCTCCGCAGCATCCGTTTCGAAGCGGAGACGGCGCGGAAAAACTTCCACAGCGTCTTCACGTTGTCCAGGGTGAGCTTCCGCTTCAAGCCGGCGATTTCCACCGCTTCAAACGGAATCCCGGCCCGCGGCACGATCTGGGCCTCCAAGCCGTGCTTGCTGCCGATATACAAAAAGGCCGCCTGCGGTTCCTGGCGGGAAACTTCTTTCGCCACCGCAAGCGCCGGGTAAATATGTCCACCTGTGCCTCCGCCTGTGAGGACGACACGCATATGATCACCTTCTATTCTATCTGGAAAAACGCGAAATGTTTAACAGCACGCCGACCCCGGTCAGCATCAGCGTCAGCGACGAGCCGCCGTAGCTTAAAAACGGCAGGGTGATCCCGGTAACCGGAAACATGCCGGTCACCACGCCGACGTTGATGACCACCTGGATCGCGATCATCCCGATGATGCCCAGCGCCAGCAGGCTGCCGAACAGATCCGGCGCCGTAATTGCCGTGCGCATGCCCCGCCACAACAGCAGCAGGAACAGGAGGAGCACCAGCGTTCCGCCCACAAAGCCAAGCTCCTCGGCGATCACCGAGAAAATAAAGTCGTTATACGGCTCCGGCAGGTAGAAGTGCTTCTGCCGGCTCTGCCCCAGCCCCAGGCCAAACAGTCCGCCGGGACCGATGGCGTACAGGGACTGGATGATCTGGTAACCGGTGTTCAGCGGGTCCTGCCAGGGGTCGAGAAACGAGGTAATCCGCTTGATCCGGTACGGCGCGGACAGGACCAGGCCGACAAACCCGGCCAGACCGAGCACGCCCAGACCGGCGAAGTGGCTGATCTTTGCCCCGGCGGCGAAAATCATCACCAGCGCGGTTCCCATCAGCACGGTACCCGTCCCGAGGTCGGGCTGCAGCATGATCAGGCCGAAACAGACGGCCGGAATCGCCAGCGCGGGAACCAGCCCTTTGCGAAACTGCACGATCTGCTTCTGATTGTCGGAGAGCCAGCGGGCCAAAAAGGCGACGACGCCCAGCTTGGCGAATTCGCCCGGCTGAATCCCGAAGGCGCCGATGCCCAGCCAGCTTTTGGAGCCGTTCACCTCGATGCCGATGACAAGCACCAGGATCAAGAGGCCGATGCTGGCGTAAAACCCGATTTTGGCCCACCGCTTCCAGATCCAGTAGTCCAGGTTCATCGTCAGGTACATGGAGGTGATCCCCAGGAGGGCAAAGATCAACTGCCGCTTGGCAAAGAAAAACGGGTCGTTGAACTTCTGCGCCACGATCGCGCTGGCGCTGTACACCATCACGATGCCAATTCCCAATAAAAAAAGTGTTGCAAAAATAATCACGAAGTCGGGAGCGGAGCGTGACTTGCTCATTGTGACAGGTCATCCTTTCTCGCGCCGTCCTTCGCTGATGGCAGCAACCCTGCTGTATGGGACGGACGTTATGCTAGGCTTGTTCTAAGTCTATGCACAGCGTCCTTAAACATGCTCCCCCGCACTTCGAACGAAGGGAACATGTCCCAGCTTGCGCACGCCGGACTGAGCAGCACCGCGTCGCCCGGCGCGGCCTCGCCGCTGGCGGCAAGAACGGCTTTTTCCACAGTATCGACATGGATGAGCCTGGTAATTCCTGCTTCTTTAGCCCGCTCCAGCAAAATCGGGGCGGTCTGCCCGAGCGCGACCACCGCTTTCACCCGCGGCCCGATGACCGGCACCAGCTCGCGAAAATCCACGCCCCGGTCCAGCCCGCCGCAGATCCAGACGATCGGTTCGTCCAGGGCCTGCAGCGCCCGCGAAGCCGCTTCCGGGTTGGTCGCCTTGGAGTCGTTGTAGTATTTGACGCCGTGAATCGTCGCCACGTACTCCATGCGGTGCTCCACGCCCGGAAAAGTGGAGAGCACCTTGGCGATGGACTGCTTGTCCGCTCCTGCCAGCCTGGTCACCAGCGCGGCTGCCAGGGCGTTGTCCAGATGGGCGACGGACAGGTCGGCCGCGGCCATGATCACGTCCCGCTCCCCCTCCGGCCCGACGAAGACGATGTCCCCGCCGTCCACATATACGCCCTGCGGCACCGGCTGCCGCTTGCTGAAATAGTAGGTGGCTGCCTTGATCTCCCCGCATTTGGCCAGCACGTCCGGCTGGTCGTACGGCAGGATGGCGATGTCGTCCGCCGTCTGGTTGGCAAACAGCTTCAGCTTGGCGGCCAGGTACTCGTCCATCGTGTGATGGTAGTCGAGGTGGGCCGGATACAGGTTCAGAAGCACGCCGATATGCGGCTTGAACGCCTGCGTCCCCATCAGTTGAAAGCTGCTCAGCTCCGCCACCAGGAGCTGGTCGGGCCGGGCCGTTTCGGCGAGCGAGCACAGCACCGTGCCGATGTTGCCCCCCACCAGGGAGTCGATACCCGCTTCCTTGAGGATCAGCCCGATCAGCGTGGTCGTGGTGGTCTTGCCGTTGGAACCGGTGATGCCGATGATCGGCGCCTGCGAGATGAGGTAGGCCAGCTCCACCTCCGTCACCACCGGGATGCCGAGCGCCAGCGCTTTGGCCACCGGCGGCGCTTCGTAGGGGATGCCCGGGTTTTTCACCACCAGCGCCACGCCTTCGTGAATCAGGTCATCGGGGTGATGCCCGCAGATGACCGGAATGCCGAGCGCTTCCAGTTCGTCGGCTCCGGCCGCTTCCTCGCGCGGCTTTTTGTCGTTGACGACAACATGCGCGCCAAAGCGGTGCAGCAGTTTTGCCACCGCCACACCGCTTTTTGCCATGCCCAACACGACAATGTGCTGATTGTGATAACGTTTCATCGCATTGCCACCACCTCTAGGTACACGCCCAGTCCGGCAAAGATGATGCCCACCAGCCAGAAGGTGACGACAACGCGCCACTCCGACCACCCGGTCAGTTCAAAGTGGTGATGAAGCGGACTCATCCGGAAAATGCGCTTCCCTCTCGTTTTAAAGGAGACGACTTGCAGAATGACGGAGAGCGTCTCCACGACAAACACGCCGCCGATGACGGCCAACAGCAGCTCCGTCTTGGTCATGATCGCGATTCCCGCCAAGGCGCCGCCGAGCGCCAGCGACCCCGTATCCCCCATGAAGACGCGGGCGGGATGCGCGTTGAAGACGAGAAAGCCGAGAACGGCCCCGACGACGGCCGCACTGAAGATGGCCGTGTCAAAATCCTGGCTGATCCAGGCGATGATGGCGTACGCCCCGAAGGCGATCGCGCCCGTCCCGGCGAGCAGGCCGTCCAGTCCGTCGGTGAGGTTGACGGCATTGGTCGTGCCTACCAAGAGAAACAGCAGAAACGGGAAGTAAAAGAGGCCGAGCTCCAGCTTCCACGGCGTCCCCGGCAGATGCAGCGTCGTATCGTGTCCCATCTGCATCAGGAGGTAATACGCGCCGACGGCCAGGAGGACTTGGCCGGTAAATTTCTGCTTGGCAGTCAGCCCGAGATTCCGCTTCCGGATGATTTTGATGTAGTCATCCAAAAATCCGATCAATCCGTATCCAAGTGTCACCAGCATCAAAAACAGGATTTCCGTAGTGATATTGGCGAACTTCAGCACGGTAAAAATAAGTGCCATCAGGATAATCGTCCCACCCATGGTGGGAGTCCCTGCCTTTTTTTGGTGGGATTGCGGCCCTTCCTCCCGGATCGCCTGCCCGAATTTCAGGCGGCGCAGCACGGGGATGAACAGCGGACCGATCAGTACGGCAATGAGAAACGCGGCGACGATCGTGACGAGTAGTACATTGTCAGCGAACATGCCCGACCCTCCTTTCTCTGATGCTATTCACGGACGCGTGCCTCTATTCGTTCCGCCGTTCGGCGATGGCCTCCCGGGCCACTTCACGGTCGTCAAACGGCAGCACCTGTCCTTTGATGATTTGGTATGTTTCATGTCCCTTTCCGGCGATCAGGATGACGTCGTCCTGCTTGGCCTGCGCCACGGCGTAGCGGATCGCTTCCCTTCTGTCCACCATGGAGACGTATCGCTCCTTGGCCACTTCGGTGAGGCCCGCCAGCATGTCGTCAATGATCGCCTGCGGATCCTCGGAGCGCGGGTTATCTGACGTTAAGACGGTCAGGTCGGCGTATTTTGTTGCAATCCGCGCCATAATTGGGCGCTTGGTCCTGTCGCGGTCTCCGCCGCAGCCGACCACGCAGAAAATCCGCCCCTTGGCGAACTCCTTGACGGTCGCAAGTGCGTTTTCCAGGCTGTCCGGCGTGTGCGAGTAGTCAACCAGCACGGCAAACGGCTGGCCCGCGTCGACGGGTTCAAACCGCCCGTTTACGCCCGACACCGCCTCCAGGCTCGCCTTGATCTCGTCGAGCGGCACGCCTTCGGCCAGAGTGACGGCGATGGCGGCCAACGCGTTGTAGACGTTGAATTTGCCCACCAGCTTCAGATTGAGCCGGATGGAACCGGCGAAGGTGTGGGCGGTAAACGACGTGCCGCGGCTGGTAATCTCGATCTCGGCGGCCCGCACGTCGGCCGGATTGTCGATGCCGTACGTGATCACCCGGGCGGGTGTAACCCTGGCGTACAGCTTCGACGCCTCGTCGTCGGCGTTCAGCACGGCCGTCTTCAACCGGTCGGGATCGTAGCTGTTGCCCAGTTGGGAGAACAGGAGCGACTTGGCGTAGCGGTAGTTCTCCATCGTCTTGTGAAAATCCAGGTGATCCTGCGTCAGGTTGGTAAAGACTGCGGTATGTACGTCGCAGCCGCGTACGCGCCCCTGCTCCAGGGCGTGGGAGGACACCTCGATGATCGCGTATTCCGTGTCGACATCGCGCATGCGGCGAAAAGCGTGCTGCAGATCCAGCGCGTCCGGCGTGGTGTTTTTCACCTCTTCGGTGACATCGCCGATCCGCATGTGAATGGTGCCGATCAGCCCCGTGCGCTTGTTCTGGTCGCGCAGGATCTTGTCGATCAGATGGGTGGTGGTCGTCTTGCCGTTGGTTCCGGTCACCCCGATCAGCTTCAGCTCCCGCGTAGGCGACCCGTAAAAACGGTCAGCCAGCATAGCCATTGCCCGGCGGGTATCCGGCACCCGGACAACGGTCGCTGGCACGTCCACATCCTGTTCCGCGAGCACGGCGACGGCTCCGTTTTCCACCGCCTGCGCCGCGAAGGCATGACCATCCACGGTGAAGCCTGTCAGACAGACAAACAAGCAGCCGGGCTGGACTTTGCGTGAGTCTGCCGTCAATCCTGTAATCTCCAAGCTGTCGTCTCCCGTTACCCGCACCGGCAACAGAGGAGCAAGCAGATCCCGTAACAGCATAAAACAGGCACCCCATTCTCTCCCTATTATAGACAAAAGCCTTGCGATTTCTACAAAACGCGGCGGGTGAGGCTCCCGTGAAGCCTCCCCACCCCGCTTCCGAAATCTCATTGTATAGCTAATCGGCCGATTTGTCACCCAGATGGATACGAATTTTTGAGCCTTCCTCGATTTTTACTCCCGGGGCAGGCGACTGGCTGATCACGTGGGTTCCCTTGCCGGAGACGACCAGCGGCAGCGTGTCGTAGGTGGTGACTACTTCCTGCATCGAAAGTCCCACCATGTCGGGCACTTCCACGTAACGCGTCTGGCCGAGGGCGGGATTGTACTCCCGCGCGATGCCGTTCTTCCGTTTCGGCACGCCCATGTGCTGCAGCGACGATTCGATAATGCTTTTGACGCTTGGCGCGGCGATCAGCCCCCCGAAGGCGAGCGCCTTGGGGTTGTCGACGGCGAAATAGACCAGAATCTGGGGGTCGTCCGCCGGCGCGAAGCCGATAAAGGAGACGATGTACTCCCCGTTTACGTACCTGCCGTTTTTTACCTTCTGCGCCGTACCGGTCTTGCCGCCGACGCGGTAGCCCTCGATGTACGCCTTGTTCCCCGTTCCGCGCGCCACGACGCTCTCCAGCGCGTAGCGAACCTTGGCGGATGTCTCGGGCGTGATCACCTGGCGCACCTCGGTGGGAAGCGTCCTGCCCACCACGTCATGTGTCACGCTGTCCCGCCACTCTTTGGCCACATACGGCTTCATCAGCTTGCCGCCGTTGATCGCCGCAGCCACGGCGGCCATCTGCTGGATCGGCGTGACGGACACGCCCTGGCCGAACGAAGTGGTGCCCAATTCCACCGGCCCCACCCGGTTCATGTTGAACAGCAGGCCGTTTTCCTCCCCGATCAGATCGATGCCCGTCTTTTGCCCAAAGCCAAACTTTTTGATGTAGTCAAACAGCCGCTCCTTTTGCAGCCGCTGCCCCATCGTCACAAACCCCGGGTTGCAGGAGTTTTCCACCACTTCCAGCATGGTTTCCTGGCCGTGCCCCTGCCGTTTCCAGCAGCGCAGCCGCTTTCCGGCGACGACGATGTAGCCCGGATCGTAGAACCCTTCGTTCAGGCTGACCACGCCTTCGTTCAGCGCGGCGGCCAGGGTCACGATCTTGAACGTTGATCCGGGCTCATACGTCTTCCAGATCGGCAGGTTGCGGTTGTACACCTCGGACGGATAGTCTTTGTAACGGTCGGGCTGAAAGGTGGGGCGGCTGCCCATGCCGAGAATCTCGCCCGTCTTTGGATTCATGGCGATCGCCAGCACGTCGTCAGGCTGATAGGCGACCATCGCCTGATCCAGTTCCCGCTCGATAAACGACTGAATCGTGCTGTCGATGGTCAGGTACATGTCCATCCCGTCAACCGGGGCGATATACTGCTCCTCCCCGCCGGGCATCGTCTTTCCCCGCGCGTCGGCCAGGTACGATACGTAGCCGGGCTGGCCTTTGAGATAGTCGTCGTACAAGCGTTCCAGACCGGTCAGTCCCTGGTTGTCGATCCCGGTAAAACCGAGCAGATGGGCGGCCATCGTGCCGTGCGGATAGAAGCGCTGGGTATCTTCCACCACCTCGATGCCGGGCAGGTTCAGCTCCTGAATCTGCTTGGCTTTCTCCGTGGAGATTTTCCGTCCTCCCGGCACGCGGTTAATCATCTCTCGTTTCGTAATGTCCTTGTAGACCTTTTCTTCGTCCTGGCCCAAAATGACCGCCAGCTTCCGCGCCGTCTCGCGCGCATCTTCCAGTTGGACCGGGATGGCCATGACCGTGGGAACGCTGATGTTGGTGACCAGTTCGTCGCCGTTGCGGTCGAGAATGCGTCCCCGCTTGGCTTCGAACGGAATGTTGCGGTTCCACAGCTTCAACGCCTTGTCCTGCAGCCAAGGCCCCTGCACCAGTTGCACGTATCCGAGACGGGTGATCAGCGCGGTGTACAGGACGATGCCGATCACCAAGGCGACAAAAATGCGGCGGCGCACAGTTACATTGGATACCCGCAAAGCGAGTCCCCCCTCACGGCGTAGGTTGTCTCTTTCCTACCCTATTCGCGGGGGGGACGGGTTAGAACTTACGGCGCCGGGGTTGTACCGCCTGCCGGGACGGCGCCGGCATCCGGCTGTCTGCCCGGCGGGACTTGACCTGCCGAGCCGGCTGTGCCCTCTGCCGCCGAAACCGGCGCGGTTGACGCGGCTCCCGATGCCCCGCCGGGCGGGGCGCCTCCTGTCGGCGCTCCGGTCGCGGCGGGCGTCTGCGGTAGTTGGGAAGCGGGCTGCAGTGTTACCTGCAGCTTTTCGCCTCCGTTGAGCACGGTGCCGGGCTTGATGCTCTGCTGGGTGACAAAACCGGTCCCGACCTGCGTGACCTGGATGTTCAAGAGCGAGGCGAACTCCATCACGTCACGCAGCGACCTGCCGGTAAAGTCCGGCATTTTCGCCCCTTTGACCCGATCCGTCACGAGGATCACGCGGGTGCCGGGGGGCACTTTTTCATAAGCGGCCGGGAACTGGCTGACGATCTTCGTGCCGGTTCCGACCACGTTCACGTCCAACTGGTCCTGCTGGGCCCGAAGCTGTGCGGCCGTCGTGGACATGCCGACCAGCTTGGGCACCGTCAGCTCCTTGACGGGCTGTGCCGGCGTCAGGGAAGCGGCCGCCGCGGTCGTCTTGTCCGACGCCTGCTGCACCTGCTGCAGGTCGGGCTTTAGCTGCAGATACTGCAGGCTGCGCCCCATGACGGATGTAAAGATCGGCGCCACCACCTTGGCGCCCCACGTCCGATACGACTCGCCCACCTGCGGGTCGTCCACCACGACGTAGACGAGCAGGCGCGGATTGTCCTTGGGCGCAAAGCCGATGAAGGAGACGATGTAGTGGCCTTCCATGACCTGACCGTTGTCCGGGTTGTACTTCTGCGCCGTACCGGTCTTTCCGGCGACGTGATAGCCTTCGATCTTGTACGCTTTCCCCGTACCCTCATCGGCTGTGACGACCGTCTCCAGAATGTCGCGCACCTGCTTGGCGGTCGATTCCGTCACCACCCGGCGGACCACTTCCCGCTCGTTGCGCTTGACCACCGCGCCGGTGTTGGGATCGCGCAGTTCCTTGACGATGTGCGGCTTCAAAAGCTCGCCGCCGTTGGCGATCGCTCCCACCGCCATCACCTGCTGGATGGCCGTCACGGTCACCCCCTGGCCAAAGGTGGTAACCGCGACGTCGCGGGGCGAACGCGGATTTTCGAGGTTGTTCAGGTTGCCGGCCTTTTCGTTTGGCAGCTCGATGCCGGTAAGCTGGCCCATCCCGAAGTCCTTGAAGTACTTTTTCAGACGGTCCTGCTTCAGCCGGTCGTACCCCAGGATGACAAAGGCGACGTTGCTGGAGCGCTGCACGCCTTTGAGGAAGGTGATCGTGCCCCAGCCGGCCCCGTTGTTGTGGTCGCGGATCGGCGGACCGGGAATTTTCCTGTATGTACCCGACTGGTAGGTTTCATTCGGGTTGAACAGTCCCTCTTCGATGGCGGCCGCCAGCGTGATGATCTTGAACGTGGAGCCCGGTTCAAACATGCTCGTGACGGCGTGGTTGGTGTAGTTGGGAATCCCTTTGTAATACTCGTTGGGGTTGAACTGCGGCCGGTTGCCCATGGCCAGGATTTCGCCCGTGTTGGGATCGCTCACGACCACCGTCATGCCCTTCGGCTTGAACTCCTGTTCCGCCTTGTCCAGCGCCTGCTCCACGTAGCCCTGGATCGTCCGGTCGATCGTCAGGTAGACGTTGAGGCCGTCCTTGGCCGGTTTGTACTTGCGCTCCCCGTCCGGGAGCTGATACCCCAGCCTGTCCGTCAGCACCTGCATCTCGCCCTTTTCGCCGCGCAGTTCCTTGTCCAACTGCAGCTCAATGCCCATGCGCGGCGTGCCTTCAAAGTCCAGATAGCCGAGGACGTGGGTGGCAAAGCTGTCGTTGGGGTAATAGCGGCGGGTGGTTTCAATCAGCGTGATGCCGGGAAGCTGGTTCTCATCCACCTTTTGCCCGTTCGGCAGCGTCGGGTACTGCAGGGCGAGAATGCGGTTGCGCTGCTCTTCTGTAATCTTGTTGCCCCAGCGGCCCAGTTCCACCACTTTGGCGGTGGGGTTCGTCAGGTATTTGAGCAGTTTGTCCACCGGCGCGTTCAGAATGGGCGCCAGTCTGGAGGCTGTGTAGTACGGGTCTTTGACGTAATCCTGGTCCTTCTCATCCTGCGGCTTCAGCCTGGCGTTTACCGTGTACGCCTTGCCTTCGAAGGCCAGCTTCTCGCCGTTGCGGTCGAGAATCTCTCCCCGCTTGGGCTTCAGCGTTTTTTCCATGTCGTCCCATTGGATTTTGGCGTAGTCCAAAAGCTTTGCCGCTTCCACGGTCTGAAGCCACCAGAGGCGCACCGTCAGGCCGGAAAACAGTAAGATGGTGCAGAGCGCCAGAAGCAGGATCCGCCAGTTGACGCGTCGTTTCGTGTCCATGCCCTCTCCCTCCAACACGACGGATGATGGCCGCCCCGCCGTGCAGGGGGGCGGCTAAAAAGAAAAGCTTCTCCGATCCCCTGTCGGTGAAGCTGATGTCAGCATGTTGAACCTGTGAGTACGGCCGTATCCGCATGTCCCCGTCAGGAATTCGTTTTCGGCGGAGCGGGCTGTTTCGTCTTCGCATTTTGGTCATTCGGCATGGGCCCGTTCGCCGGACTCGTCTGCGGCGATCCCTGCCGCGCGGACTTCCCCTTGGGTTGACCGATGAGGTGCACGGCTTCCGGATTGTAAACCATTCCCATTTTTTGCGCTTCCCTGAGAATCCGGTCGCTGTTGCTCAACTGCTCGACCTGCAGCAGCAGCGCGGCGTTTTGCTCCTTCGTTTCCTTGATCTCTTTTTTCAGGCGCTGGATTTCGTAGTTGTACTGCGAGATTTGCGAGTAACGGACGCCGACCAGACCCACTCCCGCCACGATCAGCGAGATCAACAGCAGGTACAGCAGCTTTTCCTTGGTCGGAATGGACGGTTTGATGCGGATGGTTCGCTTGGTTTTGGTCACGGTGCGCGACTTTTCCAGTTCCACCGCAAGATTTCCCCGGTAGTAGTAGCTCATCTCGGTCTCCCTCCTTTGCGTGCAAGCCCGCGGGGCCTTACAGTTTTTCCGCCACCCGCAGCTTGGCCGAACGGGCCCGCGGATTGGCCGCCAATTCCGCTTCCGAAGGCAGAATCGGCTTTCTCGTTATGATTTTGACAGACGCCTGGTTCCCGCACGTGCAGACGGGAAACGACGGCGGACAGGTGCAGCCTTTGGCAAAATCCTGAAACACCTGCTTGCAGATCCGATCCTCCAGCGAATGAAACGTGATCACGCTGACCCTCCCCTGGGGCCGAAGCAGGCCGATCGCGTCCACGACCGCCTCGCGGAACGCGTCCAGCTCGTCGTTGACCGCGATCCGGATGGCCTGAAACGTGCGCTTCGCCGGGTGGGGTCCACTCCGGCGGGCCGCTGCCGGAATCGCTTCCTTGATCAGCTCCACCAGCTCCCCGGTCGTCCGCACAGGGGCATGTTTGCGCCGCTGTACGATTTGCCGGGCAATTCGCCGCGAAAATTTCTCTTCGCCGTACTCCCAGATGATCCGGGCCAGCTCTTCCTCGTCCCACTCGTTGACGACGTCGTAGGCGGACAGCGGCGCATCCTGATCCATCCGCATGTCCAGCGGCGCGTCGGCATTGTAGCTGAAGCCGCGCTCCCCCTCGTCCAACTGGGGGGAGGAGACCCCCAGGTCAAACAGCACGCCGTCCACGCCGTCCAACCCGAGGTCGTTCACGACGTCTCGGATCCGGCGAAAGTTGCTTTTGACCAGCGTCACCTTATCGATGTAGGGAGCCAGCCGTTCGCGGGCGTTGTCCAGCGCCCAGTCGTCCTGATCGATGGCGATCAGGCGTCCGCCTGCGCCCAGCCGGGACGCGATCAGGCTGCTGTGTCCCGCTCCGCCCAACGTGCAGTCCACATAGACGCCATCCGGCCGGATGTTCAGCCCGTCTACGGCTTCCTCCCTGAGTACGGTCACATGATGAAACGACAAAGGTTGTCACTCCCGATTCAAACGCGTAAGAAAAGGGTTGCCTGCCTTTTCAAACCGGATATTTTGCGCTGCCTGGACTCATGCTGTTACAAGTTGAAATCCACCAGCTTTTCGGCAATGTCCCCAAACGAACCCTCCGACTGAGCGAAATACTCTTCCCAGCGCTCCTTGCTCCAAATCTCCACGCGGTTGGAGACGCCGATGACGACGCACTCCTTTTGGATGTCGGCGTACTGGCGCAAGGTGGGCGGTATGTTTACCCTTCCCTGCTTGTCCCACTCGCATTCGGTCGCGCCGGAAAAGAAGAACCGCGTGAAGGCACGGGCGTCGGCCTTGGTAAAGGGGAGCGTCTTCAGCCGCTCCTCCAGCACTTTCCACTCTTCCATCGGGTAGACAAACAAACATTGATCGAGGCCGCGGGTAATGACGAAGGACGTGCCGAGCCCTTCACGGAATTTGGCAGGGATGGTCAATCGGCCTTTTTCATCGATGCTGTGCTGATATTCACCCATGAACACGGCCGCTTCCCCCACTTTCCTCCCACTGGGCTCCACTTTCCCCCACTTTTCCCCACTTGCTGCCTAGTTGTTATTATAAAAAAAAATCCTGCTTTTGTAAGCAGGATTTTTTCGCTGTTTTTCTCGCCGGAGTTGGACGGGTTTCACGGGTTATTCGACCCAACTGTCCAGGTACGCTTTCTGTTCCTCGGTCAGTTTGTCGATGCCGATTCCCAGCGCCTCCAGCTTGTAGCGCGCCACCATTTCGTCCAGCTCGTACGGAACGTTCAGCACGCGCTTGCCGATCGACTGGTAGTTTTTGTTTACGTATTCCAGGGAGACCGCCTGGAGGGCAAACGTCATGTCCATGATTTCCGCCGGGTGGCCGTCGCCCGCCGCCAGGTTGACGAGGCGTCCTTCTGCCAAGAGGTACAGTTTTCGACCGTCCGCCATGACAAATTCCTCGATGTCTTTGCGGACCGTGCGCTTCGATTTCGACAGCGCCTCCAGCTCCACCTTGTTTACTTCGACATCGAAGTGGCCGGCATTGGAGAGGATCGCCCCGTCTTTCATCACTTCGAAGTGCTCTTTGCGAATGACGTCGCGGTTGCCGGTAACGGTGACGAAGTAGTCGCCGTGCTTGGCCGCTTCGCTCATCGGCATCACTTCAAAGCCGTCCATGTACGCTTCGACCGCCTTGATCGCGTCCACTTCGGTCACGATCACTTTCGCCCCGAGGCCTTTGGCGCGCATCGCCACGCCTTTGCCGCACCAGCCGTAGCCGACGACGACCACGGTTTTGCCGGCGACGACCAGGTTCGTCGTGCGGTTGATGCCGTCCCAGACGGACTGCCCGGTACCGTAGCGGTTGTCAAACAGGTATTTGCAGAACGCGTCGTTGACCGCCACCATCGGGAATTCCAGCTTGCCCTCTTTTTCCAGCGCTTTCAGTCGCAGGATCCCGGTGGTCGTCTCCTCCGCGCCGCCGCGAATCTGGGCAAGCAGATCGCGACGTTCGCTGTGCAGGATGGTCACCAGGTCGCCGCCGTCGTCTATGATCAGGTCCGGCCGGGTCTCCAGCGTTTTGATCAGGTGCTCCTTGTACTCGGCCGGCGCCGGATTGTACTTGGCAAATACGCGGATGCCGTCTTCCACCAGGGCCGCGCAGACGTCGTCCTGCGTGGAGAGCGGGTTGGAACCGGTAATCGTCACTTCGGCGCCGCCCGCCTGAATCACTTTGGCGAGGTACGCCGTCTTCGCCTCGAGGTGAAGCGAGATGGCCACTTTCAGGCCGGCAAACGGCTTTTCTTTTTCAAACCGCTCCCGGATGCGGTTCAATACCGGCATGTGCTCCTTGACCCAATCGATCTTCAGATGACCGCTGGGCGCGAGCGACATGTCTTTTACAATGCTTTCAGAAACCATCGTCATGACTGATGAACCTCCTTCATCTCAAAACACCTTACGTCCTATCTTATCATACGCATTTGCGGCCATCATCCCCCAATTCCCGTCGGTTCCACATTTGCCATGTGCCGCCAGCAATCCGGACTATTCCGCTTTGTCTTTGGTGCTTCACACGACGATTATACCTCCATTTGCCCGCCCGTCAACAGTTCCACAAAGCGGCGCAGCGCCTGCGGCATCCATTTCTTCTTGTGGTAGACGATCTGCCGGTAGACGCGGATGTCGGGATGGGAGAACGGCAGGATGGCCAGCGTGCCTTTGCGCGCCTCTTCCTCCACGGCGATCCGGGGCACCAGGGCGATGCCCAGACCGTACGCCACGCACTGCTTGATCGCTTCCAGGCTGCCGAACTCCAGCGCGTTCTCAATCGTCGCGCCGCAGTCGCGCAGCACCGCTTCCAGCATCGAGCGGTAGCTGCAGCCCGCCTCGGTAAAAATCCAGTTCTCTCCGGAAAAGTCGGCTGCCTCCACCCGCTCCCGGCGGGCCAGCGGATGATCGGGGGCGGCGATGACCACCAGCGACTCCTCCCCCAGGTTGATACAGGTCAGCTCCGGCTGGCACTGCAGCCCATCCAGCACCACGGCAAAATCGTAGGTCCCCTCCTTTACGCCCTGGCGCAGGTCGTGGCAGATACCCGGATGCAGCATGACGCGCATGCGCGGCTGTTCCTGCCGAAACCGGCGCAGGATCGGCGGCAGGTAAAAGGCGGCCAGCGATTCCACCGTGCCGATGGACAGCGTCCCGGCCAACTGCGCCTGTTCCGAAAGCTGGGCGCGCGCCTCGTCCAAGAGCGCCAGCATCTGCTCGCTGTAGGCCAGGAGCGCTTCGCCGGAATGCGTCAGCCTGATTTTCCGTCCCCAGCGCTCAAACAGGACGACGCCGAACTCCTGCTCCAGGTTTTGAATCTGCGTCGTGACGCTCGACTGCGCGTAGCCCAGCACTTCTGCGGCGCGGGTAAAACTCTGCCACTTGGCCACTTCGCGAAAGGTTTGCAGATAGCGGATATCCATGGGTTCCTCCTTTTTATCGAAAAGTCCGATTCAAACTATCAAATATTATAGATAACTCCGATGATACGGTCTATGCTACACTACGTGTGCATATGACACTGTGCAAAGTGAGGGATCGCCCATGGAGAAAACGTCGGCGAACGCGGCCGGTCTGTCGAAGACGCTGTCGCTGCCGCAAATCGTCGCGCTGTACATCGGGGCCGTCCTCGGGTCGGGGGTGCTGTTGATCCCCGGAATGGCCGCCGAAAAGGCCGGCCCCGCCTCCATCCTGGCCTGGCTGTTCATGTCGGTGCTGGTGGTGCCGATGGCCGTGACCATGGGGCTGCTGTCCGCCCGCTATCCCAGTTCCGGCGGGGTCTCCACGTTTGTGCGGATGGCCTACGGCGACCGCTTCGGCAACATGGTCGGCTGGTTTTTCCTGCTGTCGGTGCCGATCGGCGCCCCGATCGTCGCGGTGACCGCTTCCAAATACGCGGCCGTCCTCCTCAAGTGGAGCGACGCGCAGGTGTACGCGATGGCGGGCCTCATCCTGCTCGCCGTCCTGATCATGAACACGTTTGGCCTGCAGGTGGCCAGCCGCGTGCAGACTGCGGTGGTGGCGCTGATTCTGGCGATTCTGGTGCTGGCCGTCGCCGCCGCGCTGCCGCATGCGTCCGCTTCCCACTTCACTCCGTTTGCCCCCCACGGCTGGCTGAGTGTGATAAAGGCGGCGGGATTATTGTTCTGGTGCTTCATCGGCTGGGAGGCGGTGACGCACCTCTCCGAAGAATTTGTCGATCCTCGAACAAACGCCATTCGCGGCGTGCTGTGGAGCGCCGGCATCGTGGCCCTGCTGTACGCGGCCGTGGCGCTGATGACGGTGGCTACCCACAGCTACGGCAACGGCTTGTCGGAGGCCTCGCTCAGCGTGATGGTGCAGTTGTCGTTCGGACCGGTCGGCGGGTGGGCCGTGGCGGTCACCGCCCTGTTTATCTGCGTCGCGTCGGTGAATGCCTACATCGGGGCCGCTTCCCGGATCGCCTATGCCCTGTCCCGGGAAGGGAGCGCTCCCCGCTGGTTCGGCCGCCTGCACGCCACCTACCGGACGCCGGTGGGGGGATTGGCCTTCCTGGCGTGCTGCTTTGCCGCCGTTCTCGGCGTGCTGTTCCTGGGATGGGTCGATCTCGCCCGGCTGATCGAACTGCCCAACGCCACGTTTTTTGCCACCTACATCGGCGGGTGTATCGCCGGCGTGCGCCTCCTGCACGACAGCCGGATCGGCCGGGCGGCCGCGTGGACGTCGCTGGCGGTCACGGTCGCCCTCTACCCGTTTCTGGGATGGTCGGCCCTGTATCCGCTGGTGATCGCCGCCGCCCTCCTGCTGTGGGAAAATCGAGTAGGAGGGGGCGACTAACCCCCGTCCTCTCACACCACCGTACATACCGTCCGGTATACGGCGGTTCATCAAGCTTGACGAAGTGCGAAATATCGCTGCACCAAACTCATGAGCCCTTGTTGTTGCCAGTAGGTAATACCAAGGGCTTTGTGAATGTGCGGAGATTTGGTTGTTCGCCATGCACCCTTGCGGGTATTTGCAATCTCCAGTGCTTTGCTGTGGGGAAGACCGAGGGAACGAAGTTCGCGGTATCGCGTACGGATTCGTTTCCATTGCGTCCACAGGCAGAGACGGAGCCTTCGGCGAATCCATTCCTCAATCCGCAGGAGGTGGGTTTTCGCCTCAGCCAACGCAAAATATCCGATCCATCCCATGAGGTATTGGTTGAGTTTTTGAATTCGCTCCTGTATAGGGATGCTCCAATGCGGGTTGGTCAGTTGGCGAATTCGTTCTTTTAACCGGATGATCGATTTGGGATGCAGGCGTATCCGTGCCTCTTTTCCCGGAGCAAAGCTAAAGCCGAGGAACTTTCGATTGCACGGCCGATCTACCGCACTTTTCTGTTGGTTTATCTTGAGTTTGAGCACCCTGGTCAAGTATCGCTCCACGCTCGCCTTTACCCGTTCCCCCGCGCGTTTGGTGCGGACATAGATGTTGCAGTCGTCCGCATAGCGGCAGAAACGGTGTCCCCTCCTTTCCAGTTCCTTGTCCAAGTCGTCCAGCAGAATGTTGGCCAACAACGGACTCAGGGGGCCACCTTGCGGTGTACCCTCTTCCGTTGAGACGCACACTCCGTTGACCATAACTCCGGATTGCAGGTAAGCGCGGATTAGTTTAAGGAGACGCTTGTCCTTCACCTTGCGGGCTACCCGGCTCATCAGGATGTCATGGTTGACCCGGTCGAAGAACTTCTCCAGGTCGATGTCGACCACATACCGGAATCCTTCCTTGATGTACTGTTGCGCTCTCTGCACAGCATTGTGAGCGCGGCGACCCGGGCGGAATCCGAGGCTTGAATCGGAGAATTCTGGGTCAAAGATGGGAGTCAATACCTGCAGGATGGCCTGCTGGATGAAGCGATCTACCACGGTAGGGATGCCTAGCAACCGTATTCCCCCGTCAGGTTTCGGGATTTCGACCCTGCGAACAGGAGTCGGTTTGTAGGTTTCCGTCTCGATTTGCGACCGGATGGTCGCCCAGTGCAGGCGAAGGTAGTCGCGCAGTTGTTCAGTTGAAACACCGTCGACTCCCGCAGCGCCTTTGTTGGCTTCCACTCGTTTGAGGGCGGCCGTGAGGTTGTCCCGAGACAGAACCTTCTCCAGCAGATCCATAACGATACTCCTTCCTCCGCGCACATGTCGCCAAGCTTGCCGTACGATGCTCAGCCCTTCTCTGTACCCTCGGGGCTTCACCCCTACTCTCCAGAGGAAGTTCCAGTTCTGAATTCTGCTTCGACACACCGTATCGAAAGAGGTTGGGACATATGCTGACTTGATGTTCGGCCCTTCCCCCTCAGGCGTCCCCGATTGGGGTACTATGGCCTCTGCTGACTTCTGCATGTTCAACGCCCCCTCACGGAGGCGGTTGCCAACGATAGTAGGCGTACCATGCAGACCTCCCCGGGTAAGAGCGGTAGCCTTCGTCCCATGTACCTGCCCAATTTACTGTTGTACCCTTTGGCTGTATGGGGCTTCACCTTGTGCGGCAGGCTCGCCCAAGTACAACAGCCTCAAATCGGGTTCGTGTACCTCAGGTCGGGACTTTGCCGCCGGCTTCCTTCAGATTCCGCCTCGCGGCGGACACCCTTGCCTTAGGCTAACGGTTGGTACAGCCAACCCCCGTTCGGGACTTTCACCCTATAGCTACCGCCCATGCCGGGCGCACCGCGAAAAAAAGAGTAAGGCGTGCTTCGCCTTACTCTTTTTCAAATCGGTAAGAAGAAAAGGGAGCGTTCTGAACGCCCCCGAATCACCTGTGCTTTTCATTTATAGATGTAATCGATATAGGCGGAAAGCCATGTCACATCCGTATTTCTGGACCTGGCGTACTCGCTCCAACAGGACGCAAATGCGTCCATATCCAACGGCCAGCGGGGATAGAAACGCCTAAACGCCGCCATAAATTCGCTGGAGCCGCCCACGACGGCGTGATCTTCAGCGGACAGGATGACGCCCCATCGGCCGGAACGTGAATAGAAGGCGTTTTCCAGCACGATCGTGGTATCCCGGTACGCTTGGTACGGACATGCTGCGCTCGACTTCCAATGGGTAGCGCGTTCGGGATCGTATCGTCTGTCAAACCCATCCGGCATTTCAATTTCGGACACGTACAATTCCGTATCGTCAGTGAACGCAGCAGCCTGCACCAGCGCGTGATACTGCTCTTCCGTCAGGTGCATTCCCTCAATGGGAAACGATCAATATCTCAGCGATATGGCGCTGGTACATGGGTTCAAAAGGAGACGTGCCGAGAAAAATCCGTTCATAGCGGGCCTTGAGCTCCTGCCATTTGCTGACGTCTGTTACGGGCAGCACACAGTTCCCCCCACGCTTCGAACGCTGCGCCGGATCCCGTCGCCGCCGAGGGACCGGTTTCTTCGGAATGGCTTCCCTTCTCCGTTTGCTCGACCGGGGCCGTTTCGCGTGCGGAACATCACCTGCGCAGCCTGCTCGCTTCTGTTGCGGCCGCCTCTTTGTCTGTCAGAAAAGCCCGTCGTTCCGCCGCCCGCAGCCCCGTGATTCTCTATTCGTCTTTGCCGATCAACTGAAAGGTTTTGCCGTCTTTGGATGAAAGGTAAAACGTCTTGTCCACGCTTCCGCCCAGATCCCCGGCGTAATACTGCACGGTCATCCGGTACTTGTCCGGGCCGATTTTGGCGTAGTAGATCAGCTCGTCAAACCGGGGGAAACGGATGAAATCGTACACCTCGTACCTCATGAACGAAAAGTGTTCCTGCAAAAACTTCTCCGTCACCGGCAGCTTGCGCTCGCGCACGTACCGGAGGAGATCGTCAAAACGGTGGATCTTTTGCTGATCCATCACGTCCTGCACAAACGTCCGCACCGCCTGCGTCATCGCCCGCTGCTCGTCCGGCGTCACCCGGCCCGGGTAGAGCTCGGCGATTTTCTGTTTGACCCGCCCCAGCAGCACGACCGCCTGCGCCCGGCTGACCGCTTCGCCGGGGCGAAACGCGCCGTCCGGGTAGCCGGTCATCACGCCCAGCTTGTAGACGGGGTAGACCGTCAGCACCCGGGATTCGTCAGCAGGGGAGATGTCGGTAAAAAATCGGGCCTTGGTCCCGCGGTATTTCTCTCCTTCCGACTGGTGCCCCAGCGCGGCCAAAAGCAGCCGTGCCGCCTCCAAGCGGTTCAGCGTGTCAAACGGCTTTCCCGTCGGAACGATGCCCGCCGCCAGCAGATGAACGTACGTGTTTTCCGACCAGCGTCCGCGCACGGCGGACAGATCGTGTTCGCGCGCGACCGCATCCGCCTCGTGGCCCTCGAACGGCGGCAGCACCCGTTCCACCAGCGCCATGAACTGCTCCTGGGTAACCGGCTCGTCGGGCCGAAACGTCCCGTCGGGAAATCCGCGCAGCAGGCCGGACTTGGCCGCCTCGGCGATCTCCCATGCGGCCCAATGGCTTTGCGTATCGGCAAACACGCCGTTCGGCGGCCCGCCTTCCGTCCGGGCCGCAGCCGTTGCCGCGCCGCCCGCCCATCCGGCCAGCACGGCCGAAACCGCCAGCGCCAATCCGGCCAACAGCCGCATTCCTCGCCGCATACTGCGCTGCATGTCGCCACGACCACCTTTCGCAGGTTTTCCGCCTGTCACTTGTATGACGCAAGGGGGCAAAAAATGTTTCGACAACAGGGACTAACACCTTTTTCCATTCGACAGCAAGCGGACTGCCTCACGCCCGCTGCGACACCGCCGGACGCGGACCGCCGCGTGATGCCGGCGGCGGTCCGGATGAACATGCCGAAGCTCGAAAAATGGCCAAGCCCCAAAGGCTTGGCACTGCAGTCCGTGCGTTTACAGATAGATGACCTGATGCGTGCCGTCGTGCACTAACGGCGCTTCCACCAGACGGTCGACCAGGTCGAGTCCGTGCTTGTTGGCAAAGGGAACAAACGACAGCTTCCGCTCCTGCCATGCTCCCTCGGGAAGGAGCGCCGCCTCCAGCCGCCGCACGCGCACCCTGCCCACGTCTTCCCGCTGGTCCAGCGAGCGGAGCAGCCGCTTCTCCAAAAAATCCACCTGGGCCATCAGCATGCCCACATTCTTTTCGGCCAACTGACGCATGCCCGGTTCCAGGCGGACGACCTCGTCCACGAGCGGACGGTAGAGGTCGAGCAGGGCTTCCCGCACCTCTTCGAAGCGTCCGGCCAAGGGGTGCGGTTCCCGCCGCGCCTCCCATTCCGCTTTCCACCCGGCAAAATCCTTCAGCATCCGTTCGACGGTCAAGCCGCACTCGCGCAGCAGCCGCTCCATCGCCCCTTCCACCAGGGTGACCGACAGGCGGGGCAGCACGATCGGCAGGCGAAGCCCAAAGTGTTCAAACACCTCTTTGAAATACGCCCAGTACGCCACTTCTCCCGGCCCCGCCACAAAGGCGAGCGTGGGAAACAGATGCTCCTGCATCAGCGCGCGGGTCACCACATTGGCGCTGAAGCGCTCCGGCTCCGTCTCCGCCAGCCGCATCAGTTCCTCCCGGGTGTAGCTGCGGCGCCGCGTCACGAAACGTTCGCCGCGGCGCTCCAGGAGCAAACGGTCCCCGTCCTCATAGAGAAACAGGTTGGCCTGATGCGCCTCCACCTGAAGCTGCAGCGGGTATCCGGCCGCTCCAATCCGTTCGGCGGCGTCCAGCAGCAGGCTGGCCAGCCGTTCGTTTTGTTCGAGGATCGCGCGGAACATCGGCTGTTCCAGCTTGCGGACAAACGGCAGGCTGGACTCCACCAGCACCAGGCCGTGCTTGCCGAACAGGCGGGCCATCAGGCGGGCGAACCAGTCCGTCACCGTCTCGGAGGCGGCCAGCGTTTCTTCCAGCAGATCCCGAATGACGGCGGTTTCCGCCGTTTCCGTCTGGTCGGCAAAAAACCCGGCCAGAAAGCGGCGGCACTCGTCCGGGTCGAGGGGCAGCATGCTGGCCGACGGACGCCCTTTGCGCGGCAGAGCCAGCCGCCCTTTGCGCAGAGCCGTCCCCCCCTCCGCCAGCCAGTAGAGGTGGTCAATTTCGTCAATATCGTGGTCTTCGCCGGCAATCCAGAACACCGGGACGACCTCCGTCTGCAGTTCCGCCGACAGCCGTTTCGCCGCCTGTACCAGGTGGACGGCTTTGTAGATCGTATACAGCGGCCCCGTCAGCACCCCGGCCTGCTGGCCGCCGACGACGACCAGCGTCTGCGTACATCGCAGCCTTTCAATCTGCGCCAGCGCCTCCGGGTGATTGCCGATCTGGCTGTTGTAGGCATACAATCCGTCCGCCAGTTCTTCCCGGTGCGGGATCGGCCGGGCCTTGAGCCACGCGATCCGCTCCCGGTACGAATCGGAACGGTAGGGATGGTACGCAAAAAATTGCAGCGCATCGGCTTTTCCCTGCTGGTACGCATCGGCCAGCGGGTTCGCCAATGGAAGCGCAACGCATTCAATTTTCATCGATGCTCACCTTTCTTACGCCATGTCACTGCAAATTATACCATGCCCCCTTCCCGTAAAAAACAAGACAACCCGTCCCATGGATTGTCAAAGTGCTGTCGGATGTGCTGTCTCAAAATTGCGGCGGTGTCACCGACCAGATCAGCACGGCCTCGCTGTCTCCGGTATTTTCGATGGTGTGGGCTTTGGAACTGTCAAACGAGATGCTGTCGCCCGCTTCCAGTTCATGCTCCTCGTCGTTGAAGCGCGCCGTCACGCGTCCCTGGATGACGACGAAACACTCTTCGCCTTCTGCCTGCACAAACTTGTCCGCCGCCATCTGCCCCGGCTTGAGCCGCACTTCCAGCATGCCCAATTTGCCGCTGCCGCCGGCGGAAAGCAGGCTGTAGGTGCCGGTCGATTCGGGGAAGATCATCTGTCTGCGCTTCTCTTTGCGGGTGACGTGTACCTGCTTCTGGTCGATGTCTTCGAAAAAGTGAATGATCGACGATTCGAGCGCTTTCGTGATCTTCCACAGCGAATCCAGCGAGGGCTGGGAAATGCCGCGCTCCACCTGGCTGAGCAAGCCCTTGCTCAGTCCTGTCTTGTTGGCCATGATTTCGAGCGTGAAGCCACGCTCTTTCCGAATCGTTCGAATCTTGTGCCCAATCGACTCGATGGGAAGCCGCATCATTGTCCTACCTTCTTTCTTTTCAGGATATGTATCGGTACCGCCGGTGATTCAGACGACGCTCATCGTCTTGACGATCCCCATCGCAAAGAGCACCACGTAAACCAGTCCAAACAGGGGAAACGACAACCGCCACGCGGAAAAACCGGCCTTCCGCAGGGAAAGTTTTCCCTTCCACTTCACCTGCAGCCAGCTCAGCAAGCCAACGGTCACGAGGAAAAACACGGTCACCCACCACCAGGCGGACAGCGCGTCCGGCCAGATCACGCCATAGGCGGCCACGACGGCGCGAATGAACAAAAAATTCGTGATATTTACCGCCCAGCGGCCCGCCAGCCGCCGGTCCCGTTTCCACGCGTGCACGATCAGATACGCCAGCGGAAACCCGAGAAAAGGAAAAACGGTCAGCAGGGCCCACACATGGGTCAGCGCTGCCCAGACGAACGACCAGAGATTACCCAGAACGGTCATGTGCCGCCTCTCCTTTCGCGGTTTCCATGCCTGATTTCAGGAGCACGGCGCGCAGCAGCGTTTCGTGCAGCGGAACGGGCGTTCCGGTCCGTTTCCCCTTTTCCACGAGGTACCCGTTGATCGCGTCCACTTCCGTCCGGTTGTGCCGTCTGATATCCTGCAGCATGGAGGAAAGATTCCGGGAAGTATTTCGGCAAATGGATACAATTTCCTGCCAGTCCGCTTCGTCAATTTTTTGACCGCAGCGGTTGGCCACGGCGGCGGCTTCGTCAAACAATTCCCGCATCAGCCTGAGCGTGTGCGGCGAATCGAGCAGCATGCCGTTGGGAATCTCGAACAACGCGGTCAAGGGGTTGATCAGCGCGTTGGCCAGCAGTTTGCGCCAGGCGTACGGCTCGACGGCATCCACGTATTCGGCGCGGATGCCGCAGCGGTTGGCCCAGGCGACAAACGCGGCAATCAGCGGATCGCGTACAGGCTCAGCCGTCCAGGGTCCGACGCGCAGGAGGCCGGTGCCGGTGTGTTCCACGTCGGTCGGCGACAGGCGGCGCGCCCCCTCCGTATTGATGGCGTAAAAACGCTGCTCAGGCGCCAGCACCTCCGCCAATCGCTCGTGCTGGCCCATGCCGTTTTGCAGGGCCAGCACCCGCGCCGAGCGGGGCAGTTGGCGCAGCAGCGGCAGCAGCTCGGCAATGGCGGTCTGCTTGACGGCCAGCAGGTAAAGATCGCCGGCCGGCAATCCGTCCTCAATCGGAGAAGCGTTGACCGCGACCGTTTCCTGCCGGCCGTCCAGCGTGTACAGGGACAGCCCGCGTTCGCCCAGCAGCGCGGCCTGCTCGCGGCTGCGGGTAACCAACTCGACCGACTGGCCGTTCAGCAAAAAACGGGCCGCATACAGCAGTCCCACGGAACCGCCGCCGATTACCACCGGGTGGAAAGTTATCGCTTCCGACTGCATTTGTTCACCTACATTAATCAATACTTATCTCAAGAATAGCAGGTTTGCGGCGAATGTTCAATTGAATGTGCGCAAAAGATCGAAATTATCGAACATTTTGCTTCCGGACGGTCACGTCAGAACAAGTGCTTACAGCAGCGGTCAATCGGAGTGAAAATAACGTCAATCCAAAAAATCCTCTCAGGTTGAGAAGAAGTCGCTACCGCAGCAGGGCTAGTCGCCGCTGGACTGGGCGTGTCGCTCCTCAAACTGCGACACAGCCCGTTTTTCACACAAAAAAACAGACTGCCTCCTCGCCGAAGACAGTCTGTTTGGCGCGTCTACACCGGGTATACCGGGTGCTTGCGCTCGGAGAAGATTTGCCGTTTGCTGCCGTAGACGCCGAAGCGGCGGATCAGCTCGCCGCGCAGTTCGCTCGGCGGCACGATGGCGTCCACGATCAGGTTGGAGGCGAGCAGGTAGATGTCGATATCCTGCTGGTACTCGCGCCGTTTTTCCATGATAAACGCCTGCCGCTCCTGCGGGTCTTCAATCGCCTGGATCTTGTTGCTGTAGACGGCGTTGACCGCCGCTTCCGGCCCCATCACGGCGATCTGCGCGCCGGGCAGCGCCAGGCAGGCGTCCGGTTCAAACGCCGAGCTGGCCATCGCGTACAGGCCGGCGCCGTACGCCTTGCGCACGATCACGGAGATCTTCGGCACGGTCGCCTCCGCCATGGCCGCGATCATTTTCGCCCCGTGCCGGATGATGCCGGCCCGCTCCACGGCCGTGCCGATCATGAAGCCCGGGACGTCGGCGAGAAACAGCAGCGGAATCTGAAAGGCGTCGCACAAGGTAATGAAGCGGGCCGCCTTGTCGGCCGAATCGACGAACAGCACGCCCCCCTTCACCCGCGGCTGGTTGGCGACGATGCCGACCGGCTTTCCGTCCAGCCGGGCAAAACCGGTGATCAGCTCCTGGGCGAACAGCTTCTTGATCTCGAAAAAGGACCCCTCGTCCACCAGCGCATCAATCAAGTCGTACATGTTGAAGGGCGTGTTCTGGTTTTCCGGCACGATCTCGTTGATGTCCCGCGCATCCGGCTTGGGTGGCCGGGCCGCTTCCACGGGCGGCTCTTTCGTGTAGTCGGCCGGGAAAAAGCCGAGGTAACGGCGGGCGGCCTGAATCGCTTCCGCTTCATTGGCCGCCAGAATGTCGCCGCAGCCGCTCACCGAGCAGTGCATGCGGGCGCCGCCCAGCTCCTCCAGCGTCACCTTTTCGCCGATCACCATTTCCGCCATGCGGGGAGACCCGAGGTACATGCTGGCGTTTTTGTCCACCATGATGACCACGTCGCAAAACGCCGGAATGTACGCCCCTCCTGCGGCGGAAGGGCCAAACAGGATGCAGACCTGGGGAATCTTGCCGGAGAGCTTCACCTGGTTGTAAAAGATCCGGCCCGCCCCCCGCCTGCCGGGGAACATCTCCAGTTGATCGGTAATGCGGGCGCCGGCGGAGTCGACCAGATAGATCAGCGGCACGCGCATTTTCTCCGCCGTCTCCTGGATGCGGATGATCTTTTCCACCGTCCGCGCTCCCCACGAACCGGCCTTGACCGTCGAATCGTTGGCCATCACGCAGACGGTTCGCCCGTTTACTTTGCCGATGGCGGTCACGACCCCGTCGGCCGGCAGGTCGCCCGCGGTGAAATTGGCAAACAAGCCGTCTTCCACCATGAACTCGCCGTCAAACAGCAGCTTCAACCTGTCGCGGACGAACAGCTTGTTCTGCTCCTTCAGCTTGGCGTGGTACTTTTCCTCGCCCCCCTGCTCCACCTGGGCGATCCGTTCTTTCAGCGTCTGTTCCAACTGCTTGCTCATCTGCCGTTCCTCCCGTCATTCTCCGCGATATACCGGTTTTCGCTTTTCCCTGAACGCTTCCAGCCCCTCCAGCCGGTCGCGGGTGGGGATCAGCACCTGGTAGGCGCTGCTCTCCATCGCCAGTCCCGTCGCCAGATCGGCCTCCATCCCGTAATCGATGGCGAACTTCGCCTGGGCGAGCGCAAGCGGCGCGTTGGCGGCCATCTCCTCGGCCAGCGCCAGCGCGGACGCCATCACCTGGTCTGGCGGAGTCGTGCGGTTGACCAGCCCGATCGCCAGCGCCTCCTCGGCGTGGACGCGGCGGGCGGTAAAAATCAGCTCCTTGGCCTTCCCCTTGCCGATCAGGCGCGGCAGCCGCTGCGTCCCGCCCGCTCCGGGGATGATGCCGAGCGACGTTTCCGTCAGCCCCATCTGGGCCGACTCGCTCATCACCCTGAGGTCGCAGGCCAGGGCCAGCTCCGTTCCGCCGCCCAGCGCCACGCCGTTGATTGCGGCGATGACCGGCTTGGGCAGACGCTCCAGCTCGCTGAACGTGTCCCGGATGGTGCGGATGTAGAGCTGCACCTGAAGGTCCGTCATCGTGCGCCGCTCCTTTAAGTCGGCGCCGGAGCAGAACGCCTTCTCCCCCGCGCCGGTCACAATGACGGCGCGAATCTCCCTGTCCGCATCGATCTCGGCAATCAGCCGTCGCAGCGTGAACAGCGTCTCCAGGTTCAGACAGTTGTACACCTCGGGCCGATTCAGCGTCAGCACGCCGACGGCCCCCTCTTTTCGCAGCAGCACGCTCATGCCGTATCCCCTTCCGCCTCTTTCTTTGCGCAGGTTTCCGCCTGCGCCAGGCTGGCCGCAAGCACCTTGGACGGCAGGGGGCGACCCAACTGCCGCTGGATGTAGCTGCCCGCCTCGATCAGCTTCTGCAGATCCACGCCGGTCTCATAGCCCATGCCGTGCAGCATGTAGACCAGATCTTCGCTGGAAATGTTGCCGGTCGCCCCCGGCGCGTACGGGCATCCCCCCAAGCCGCCGATCGAGCTGTCAAAGGTGCGGATTCCCTCAGCCAGAGCAGCCGCCACGTTGGCCAGGCCCGTTCCCCGGGTATCGTGAAAATGACCGGCCAAGCGCTCGCTCGTAACATCGTTCACAAGCACCGCGAACGTCTCCTGCACCTGACGGGGCGTGGCCACGCCGATCGTGTCGCCGATGGAGACTTCGTAGACGCCCATCGCGAGCAGTTCGTCCGTCACCCGCCGGCTGTTGTCCAGCGGAACGGCCCCTTCATACGGGCAGCCGAAGACGGTGGAGACGTATCCCCGCACGCGCATGCCCAGCGCCAGCGCTTCCCGCGCCACTTCCCTGAGGACGGGGAAGGTTTCGCTGATGCTCTTGTTGATGTTCTTGCGGTTGTGCGTCTCCGAGGCGGACATGAACACGGCCACCTCCGTCACCCCGCACTCCCTGGCCCGCTCCAGCCCGCGCAGATTGGGCACGAGCGCGCTGTACGTCACGGCGGGGCTGCGCGGCAGTTGGCGAAAGACGTCCGCCGTGTCGGCCAACTGGGGAATCCAGCGCGGATGGACGAACGAGCCGGCCTCGATCCGGCGCAGTCCCGCCTCGGCCAGCAGGCCGATCAGCCGGATTTTCGCCTCGGTCGTCACCGTTTGGGTTTCGTTTTGCAGGCCGTCACGCGGCCCTACTTCTACGATCTGCACCTGCATGCAGGCCACCTGCCTTTCCTAGCGGGCGCTCAGTTTGGAATCATTCCAAAACTACTCCAGGACGAGGATGACATCGCCGTCGTTGACGAAGTCCCCGACATGCACTTTCACTTCCGCCACTTTGCCGTCCACTTCCGCCTGGATCGGCACCTCCATCTTCATCGACTCCAGCACGACCACGTCCTGGCCGGCGTTCACCTGGTCGCCTGCCTGCACCAGCACGTTGATGACGGTTCCTGCCATGGATGCTGTCACGTTTTTCATCGCTTTGCTCTCCTTACGTCGTTTTCTCTTTCCGCTCTTCCACAAAGCGCGTGGTGTACGCGCCCCGCCGGAATGCTTCGTCGCCCAAGACCTCCAGCAAAAACGGAATGTTGGTCTTGATGCCGGTGACCTCAAACTGCCGCATCGCTTCCTGCGCCCGCCGTATCGCTTCTTCGCGGTTTGTGCCGGAGACGATCACCTTGGCGATCATCGGGTCGTAGAACGGCGTCACCTGCGTGCCGGTTTCCACGCCGTCGTCCACCCGCACCCCGTCCATTTGCGGCGGCCGGTAGAACGTGATCGTGCCGGGAGACGGCAAAAAGGTGACGGGGTCCTCGGCGTACACCCGCAGCTCGATCGCATGGCGCAGCGCCCTTACCTCCGCCTGCGCGACGGGCAGCGCGTTGCCGCGGGCGATCTCCAACTGCAGCGCGACCAGGTCGAGGCCGGTCATCTCTTCGGTGACGGGATGCTCTACCTGCAGGCGGGTGTTCATTTCCAGGAAATAGAAATTCTTTTTCCCGTCCATGATAAACTCCACCGTGCCGACGCCGGTGTACCCGACCGCCCTGGCAGCCGTCACCGCTGCTTCGCAGAGCCGCTGTCTCGCGAGCTCGTCGAGGAACGGGGACGGGCTTTCCTCCAGCACCTTCTGGTGGCGGCGCTGGATGGAGCATTCCCGCTCCAGCAGGTGAATCACGGTGCCATGCGCGTCTCCCGCGATCTGCACCTCGATGTGGCGGGGGCTTTCCACATACGCTTCCACGTACATGGCGTCGCTGCCAAAGTACGCCTTGGCCCTGCCCCTGGCCGACTGGTACGCCTGGCGCAGTTCCGCTTCGTCGCGGCACACCTGCATGCCGATGCCGCCGCCGCCCGCGCTGGCCTTGAGCATGACCGGATAGCCGATCCCGGCCGCCACCCTTGCCGCTTCATCCGGCGTGTTCACCGGATCCTCGCAGCCGGGCACCACGGGCACGCCCGCTTCCCGCATCACGCGGCGGGCCGTCAGTTTGTCCCCCATCTGCGCGATCACCTCGGGAGACGGCCCGATGAAGACCAGCCCTTCGTCGCGGCAGCGCCGGGCAAACGCGGCGTTTTCCGACAGCAGGCCGTATCCCGGATGGACGGCATCCGCGCCGGTCTCTCTGGCGGCGGCGATGATCGCCTCCACGTTGAGATAGCTGTGCGGCACAGGGGGCGGCCCGATGTGGACGGCCTCGTCCGCTTCCCGGACAAACGGCAGGTTTCGGTCCGCCTCCGAGAATACGGCTACCGTCGCCACTCCCTGGGCCCGGCAGGTGCGGATGATCCGCCGCGCGATTTCCCCGCGATTGGCAATCAGTACTTTGCGCATGGCAACGCTCCTTTCCGCGACCAATCGTCCGCTGCTCGAAACCGCTTTCAACGCATGCGGGGCGATTGTTCGAAATTGTTTTGCTACTCTCTATTTTGCCATGAGACCGTCCATAGTTCTAGCTGAAATTTAAATTTCTTCCATGAGAGCGAATCCATTTCCTGGAGCTCCCTCGAAATCAACGCGAGAAAATCGCTCGGGGAGGAGGTTTTTGGTGTATAATGAAGGTAGGCCATGGAGGTTAGGCAATGCGCGTGAGAGGAGTGGCAAGCGATGTATGAAGTAAAACGTTTACGGATCAATTACAAGACCCTGGAGGAGTTTCAAAAATTCCGCGAATTTGGCCTGGAGGAGCTTTCCATGAAGGAAGACCTGGAGGCGAACATCGTGGAGAACGATTCGGAATCTCCTTTTTACGGGATCTACGACAACGATCTGCTGGTGGCGCGGATGAGCCTGTACAAGATCGACGGCAAGTACGACCGCTATTTCAAACCGGCTCAAGACTATTACGAATTGTGGAAACTGGAAGTGCTGCCCGATTACCGCGGCAAGGATTACGGCACGGCTCTGGTCAACCACGCCAAGAGCTTTGGTGCGCCCATCAAGACCAACTCCCGCTGTCGCGCCGACCAATTCTGGCTGAAAATGGGCTTCACGCCGGTCAAGTACAACCCGATCCGCGACCGCGGCGAGAACCCGTACGTCTGGCTGCCCGAAGGTGTCGGCCTGCAGGACTGAGGGCATTCGCGCCGTCCATCGCGTCGAAAACAAAAGAAGCGGTTTCGTCCGCTTCTTTTTTGTTGGCACGATTTGCACTCACTTTTCCACGCGCTCCAGGTTGCCGTTTTCATCCATCTTGAAAATCGCCTTGGGCGCCTCCTCTTCCTGCAGGAAAGCGAGCTTGCGGGCGCGGTCCATGATCTGCACGAGCGCCTTGTAGTCCTCGTTAACCCCCCGCACCTGCTCCAGCTCTTGTTTCATCCGGTCGTTGGCCTCTTTCAATTCTTTTATCTCCGCACTCTTTCCTTCCAATTCTTGTTCCAACTGCTTCAATCGGCGCACGATGTCCTTCTGGTTGGCCAAGAGCCGGATGACGGCTTCGATGTGCTGCTCGTCGTCCGCTTCCGCCGCGCCCTCTCCCTGCGGGATGTGGCTCCCCCGCTTGGTCGCGTACGCGGCCGAGTCGAGCCCGGTGTTTTGCGCGTTCAGCCGGCCCATTTTTTTCAACTGCTGCCGCTGGTTCTTGGCGATCGCGATCGCCGCGTCGTATCGCTTGCGCACGCAGCTGTTCCAGCGAAACCCGCAGGCGGCGGCGGTGCGGCCCAGCCGCTGCCCCACTTCTTCAAATGCGGCGAGCTGTGTCCCGCCCTCGCGAATATGGCGTAAGGTGACTTCCGCCAGCACCAGATCGTCGTCTTCCGTCCATGCATCTTGTCTGGAAGCTACCATGGATGATGTCCCTCCCGTTACCTTTAAAGGATGATGATGTAATTCATCCTATGCTTTTTCCTACTCTGGTAGAATCGCTTTCTACTAGAAAAAGTATGTCCAGACACGAAAGGGTTTAAACGGGAGGGCCCCCCGGAGGTCACGCCGCTAGTTTTTCCGCAGAAACCGCTGCACCGCGCGAAGGTGTTCGTCGCTGCCCCACAATCCGGCGCACTGGCTGACCTCGCCGCGGATGCGCTCGTCCAGGCTCATTCCGTCCCGCTTCCAGCGCAAAAGCTGCAGGTACGCCCGGATGCCGGCGAGCGGCTGAGCGGCGATCTCGGCGGCGAAGCGTTCCGTCTCCTCGCGCAGGCGATCCGGGGGATACACCGCGTCCACCAGCCCGCAGCGCTCCGCTTCCCGCGCGCTGATCCGCTTTCCCGTCAGCAGGAGCGCCAGCGCCTTGGACTCCGGCAGCTTGTCCAGCAAGCGCGACCCTCCGCCCCATCCGGTCGTGATGGAGAGGCCGATCTGGACAAAGCCGAGCATGGCCGTCTCGGCGGCGAAGCGAAAGTGACAGGAGACGGCAAACTCGCAGCCGCCCCCGATGGCGTGTCCGTTAATCATCGCAATGGTCGGTTTGCTGCAGCGGTCGATCGCGCCGAGCAGCCCGGCCACGCGGTCGAGAATCGGCTGCGCCTGTTCCCTCCCCCGGGCCTGCATGAACTGCCGCAGGTCGCCGCCGGAGACGAAACTGTCGCCCATGCCGGTAAAGACCAGGACCTTGACCGCGTCGTCCTCCTCGCACTCACTCACCGCCTGGCGCAGTTCATCCGCCATCTCCAGGCTGATCGCGTTGCGGACGTGGGGCCTGTTCAGCGTGATGGAGGCCACCCCCGCCCGTTTTTCCAACAAGATCGTTTCCATCCTTCCCCATCCCTTTCACCGTTTTTCCAGAGCGGAGCAGCACCCGAGGCGAACGCACCGTCCCGGCAGGCCAAACGTTTTTGCCAACGAAGAAGCCAGCCTCTTCGAGCAGACTTTGCGAACTGCTTTCCTTCATTGTAATCCCGCCCGCCCAACGAAAAAAGAGGAGGGGTTTTCCCTCCTCTCCGTGTGCTGACAACGCAGCTGCTGGGGGGAGAAGCACGTTTCCGGCATCCGCTCCGTGCTCGCCCAGCAATGGAGCATAGACTGCCCGCTCCGCATCGATTTGCGGGGGAGCGCCAAAGCCGCAACGCTGCGCAGCCCATTCAAAAGTGGCGCTCCTTTTTCCCGCAACTCGCTGCTCCGCTCGGTAGGGCTCACAAGTCGCTCTGCCTGGAAACATGCTTCTCCTCCGATACAATCGGTTTGTCTTCAGTCTGAGAGGAGGGGTTTTCCCTCCTCGTTCGCTTAGGCCAGCAGTTTTTGCATGGCCGACTGGTTATACCCGATGATGATGTTTTCCCCGTCGGTCAGAATCGGCCGCTTCAGGAGCTGCGGCTCTTCACTCAGCATCTCCAAAAGCTCGCTGACCGTCATTTCGTTGATGTCCACTTCCAGGTTTTTGAATCGCTGGCTGCGCGTGGACAGGATTTCGTCCAGCCCGTTGGTGGTCTTTTTGATGATCTCCATCAGTTCTTCGGGCGTCGGCGGATTTTTAAACAAGTGCCGCTCCTCGTATTTTACCCCGTGTTCCGCCAGCCACGCCTTGGCCTTGCGACAGGATGTACAGCTCGGGTAGGTAAAAAACGTCAATTTTTGTGTACGAGTACGTTCAGCAACCGCCATTGTGTTCCCCTCCATCTCGCTCTATGTTCATTATACTATATAAAAGTTAGCTAATAAAAAAACCTTTTCTACTTCGGATTATAAATGCGGTGTTAACACTATGTCAATAGTATTAAATTTAAAAAATACGACGAACGCACGGCACACTCCAACCTTAACAACCGCGCGAAAATCGGCTAAACTAATGGTGATTTGTACTGTGAAAGGGGGGACCAGCGTGGATTGCGACGCTCAAAAGTTAACAAGCGCCTTGGCTGATTCCACCCGTTTTTCCATTTACCAGTTTGTTTCCAACAGCAAAGAGCCTGTCACCGTACAGGCCGTGGCCGAGCAGTTTTCCATCCATCCGAACGTGGCCCGGCTGCATCTGACCAAGCTGGAAGACGTCCATCTGCTTACCTCCTACTCCGACAAAAGCGGCAAGGGAGGGCGTCCCAGCCGTTTGTACGCGCTTTCCGATCAGGTGGTCAGCCTGCAATTTCCTCCTCGCGATTACCGGCTCCTGGCCGACATCGCCATCGAAAGCCTGCTTTCCCTGGGGGAGGCGGGGGAAGTCGCCCTCGTAAAAATGGGACACCGCATGGGAACGGAAATGGCCAAACGGGCGATGGCGGAAGTGCCGATCGACATGGAAAACGCTACGCTGGAAGAGAAGTTGTCCCACATCCACCGGCTCGTGGTGGCGCAGGGACTCAAACCGGAAATCGAACCGCTGCCGGACGGAAGTCTGCGCTTCCGGGTGTACAACTGCACGTTTTCCGAGACGGCCAAGCGTTTCCCCAGCTCCGTCTGCAAGATGCACAACGCCCTGTTGGCGGGGATATTTGAAACCTATTTTGGACACATTGAATTACAGGAAGACGAGTCCATGCTCAAAGGCTGCAGGTCCTGCACCTATACCGTGGTCCGTTTCCCCCGATGACGTCGACGAATCGCCCCAACACGGCTCGGTCGGCATCGGTTCAGCCCGCATCCGGCGGGTCAGGTATGCCGGACGCGGGCCGGATGCATGGGAACGGCTGCGTCAAAAAACCGTCATACCTTCCCGTTTACAGGCCTCTTCCTGTCCTTTATAATGGGGAAGGAATCTTGTAAATCTTGCCGAATCGCTGGAAAAAGGAGGGAAACAGATGGATCGCATGTATCGCGTACTCGGCTTCTGGACGCTGGCGATCGCGCTGATGGCGTTCTGGGGGCACCTGTACCCGATGGCTCTCTTGTTTTTCGGACTGACCGCCTTCTTCGTATCACTCAGCTACATGAATCTGACAGAACGGGTGTACTTGAACATTTTCTTCTGTTTTATGTTTGTCTCTTTCGTGGGCTTCACCTATTACACGTTCTTCGTCATGCCGGTGGGTCCGCAAGAGCACTCCATGCTGAACATGATCATGTAAAAAAAGATGCTCACCGTGAGCATCTTTTTTTTGTTTCCCCGTGGTATGCTAGGGCAAAAAGCGGATCGGCACACCGTCCGGCATCCCTTTCGCCTGGACCAGCACGCGAAAGAGACCGCCCAGGCCGCCCGGGTAAATCAACTGTTGAATCGCCCGGTTCCGCTTCATCGCTTGACTCGTAAACGGATCCGTGTCCGCATGGGCGACCGCCTTTTCCAACAGGCCGCTTTTGATCAAAAAGCGGTCCTGCCGCATGTAGGCGAGCGTCTTCAGCCCCGCCCGCTCGCCTGCGCGCATCCATGCGGAAAAATTGACGTGGGCGGTGATGTCCTGCTCCCCCACGTGCACGTAGGGATTGTCGTGCGCCTGATGGCGGCGGTAGCACATCAGCGTACCCCGCTTCCGGGCGGGATGGTACAGCTCCTCCTGCACATCCCCGTAGTCCACGGTCAGCACGTACCCCTGCCTCAGCAGGCGGGACACGTCGGCGGCCGTCTGCTCCATCGCCGAGTTGACCTCGATCCGCATTCCCCGCAGCAGCGACTTGTCCACATCGCGCAGACACGCAGCCAGGGCGGGAGTCACTTCGCCGAGGACCTCGGCAAATCCGCCGTCTGCCTCCGTCACCCACACCTCCCGCCAGCCGTCAGCCGTCTTCTCCGCCACATGCACGGGAAAGGCGTCGAGCCACTCATTGGAGAGGATCACCCCTTCGACGCCTTCCGCTGCCGCCGCCTCCCGCAGACTGGAATACCAGCGCTTCTCCACCTCTGCCCCGCGCAGCGCCTCCTCCTGAAGCTGCCGGTGATACGGGCTCGTCTCGATCAGCACGAGGCGCATGTCCCGATACAGCTCGGGCACCGTCTCGCGCAGACGACGAAGCATGTGGCCAGAGAGCGCGCCCGTTCCTCCGCCGATCTCCACCAGCGCCGGGGAGGTCCAGCCACCCGTCCGCCACATCTCGGCCACCACGTCGGCCAACGTCTCGGCAAAGACGGGATGAACCGTCGCGCTGGTAAAAAAATCGCCGTCCCTGCCCACCTTGGGGCGCGTCGACGTGTAATACCCGCCTTCCGGATGGTAGAGTGCCAGCTCCATGAACCGCGCAAACGGAATCGCCCGCCGCGGATGATTGCGTATTTCGTCCCGAATGATGGATGTAATCGTCATCTCTGTTCTCCCGCTATCCAAATTCAACCGTATAAGGCTATAATACGAAAAGAAGTCATAGAATGTGGAGAGAAAATGTTTTGTCCGTTTCTCCACCTCACGAAAACAAAAGGTGAAGCCATGCGTACAATCATGCTTTGCTTGCTGCTGCTGGCGCTGCCGTTGACCGCGACAGCCCGGGCGGAAGAGCCATTGCCCCTGGAACAGCTGATCTTGCAGCAGCATTTTACCCAAAAAGAACTGGAGCGCACACTGACGCTGATCAAACAGGAGGAAAGCCGGTTGAACGGGGAGATCGCCCAACTGGATCTGGATCTGCAGCGAAAAAAACTGGTGATGGAAGCGATGCGCCGACACGCCGGGGACGTCGCCAGAGCGTACTACACGGGAGAGCGGGCCAACCTGCTGACGCTGCTGTTTGATACGGAAAATTTCAATGATTTCCTGTTGTTGTTCGATTTCCTGCAAATCCTCTACGAACGGGACCTGGCGAAGCTGGAATCGTTTCAGAAGGAACGGGCCGCGATGGCGTCGATGCAGGCGGAGCGGCAAAACCGGCTGACGCTGCTCCAGAATCTGCGGCGGCAGTACGAGAAGCAGTTGGCGGACATGCTCGCGATCCAGGCGGAAAAGGAGAAAAACGTGCAGATGCTGAGCGACCCGACCAGCGTCCAGGCGCTGATGGACCACCTCGTCGCCGATTGGCGGGAGCGGGGACTGCCCGCCTTTCAAACGTTTTTCAACGAGCTGTCCGGCGTGATGTTCCAGATTTCCGAGCTGGCGACGCCGGAGCGCATCCAGTCCGACGGGCTGTTCACGCACACGCTGACGATCCGGCAGGATGAGTTTAACCGCTTCCTGGTGTCCAAAGACGAACTGTTCAAAAACGCGCACTTTTCCTTTGACAACAACCAGTTGATCGTGGAAGGCACGTACGACCAGGTACACATGCGGCTGGTCGGCACGTACGAGCTGATTTCGCCGAAAGCCTTGAAATTTCACATCAACGAGCTGTACTATGACGGGTTCGCCCTGCCCGCCTCGACGATTGAAGAAATGGAGAAAACGTACGACCTCGGATTTTACCCGGAGCTGATCTCCTCCAACATCCAGGTGCAGGGGATCACGATGGCCAACCAGGAGTTGAAGCTGCAGTTGAAGATCAACCTGCCGTTTGGTTTCGGGAAACAGTGATCGCCGCCGGGCCGCCCGTTCCAAACACGCTCCCGCCCTTCCATCCCCGGTCAGCGAATGAAAAAAGCCAGCTTCTTGAGCTGGCTTTTTCCTTATTCTGCCGCGACATGAGGTGTGCGCCCGTCTTCCGCGGAAGCGGCAGAGAGACAGCGAAGCACGCTTACCGCAGCATGCCGGTCACATACGGGTTGTACAGCTTTTCCGCTTCGATCGTGGTCTTCGGGCCATGTCCCGGGTAGACGATCGTGTCGTCATCCAGTTCAAACAATTTGTCCTGGATGCTGATCATCAGCGTCTCGAAACTTCCCCCCGGCAGGTCCGTTCGTCCGATACTTTGGGCAAACAGGACGTCGCCGCCGAAGCAATGCGGTCCCACCACAAACGAGCAGCTCCCCGGCGAGTGTCCGGGCGTGTGCAGGACCCGGATGGACAATCCGGCCAGCTCCAGCGTCTGCCCGTCGGCCAGTTCGTGCTCGGCCGGCTCGCAGACGATGGGTTCCGACAAGTTCCAGCGGGTCGAGCCATTTAGATCAGAATCGGTCAGCCAGCTCTGCTCCAGCGGATGGATGTAGACCGGTGCGCCGGTCAGGGCCCGTACCTGATTCAGCCCGCCGATGTGGTCCAGATGGGCATGGGTCAGCAGGACGGCGACGACGTTTTTTCCCTCCAGGGCGCGAAGGAGCGCTGCCGGTTCCATCCCCGGGTCGATGACGATGGACTCCCCGCTTGCCGGGTTGGTCAGAATGTAGGCGTTGGTTTGAAACGGCCCCAGTACGTACTTCTCGATGGTCAATTGCGGCTCGTTCATGGGTGAACCTCCTTTTTTTTATGATACGATAGGGGTAAAACCCAGCGTGAAACGGAGTGAGACTCATGAAGCGCATGTACGGTGTGGACATGCAGGTACCGGCCGGCAAACGGCCCGGCTTCTATGCTCAAGTCATACATAAAATCGGGGATCATGTCAATGTGTTTGACCGCGACGGCCGACTGTTCATCGTGGAAAGCCCGAAAGAACGCGACACCTTGCGGGACCTCTTGCAAAAAGCGGGGATGCTGGGCGAAGAATTTACGCTCTGGCTGCTCCCCGAGGGGGCGGAAATCGCCCACCTGGACGACGTCGGATTCGTCAGTCACAACGAACACGCGTATCTCTACGCCGACCGCGTCGCCGCGTTTTCGCTCGACTCTTCTGCCGGCGAGGAACGTGACCGCTGGGCCGCCCTGGAGCAGTGCCGGGAACACGTGATCGGAACGCTCCCGCCATCGTCGTCCCGCCCCGCTCTGTATCTCGTGGACGCCAACCAGACCGACCTGATCGACGGAATTGCCCGGGCCTACCGGACGGCCGTCACGTGGTGGAACGAGTGAGACAAGCCCCTTGCAGGCAAAAAACCATGCGGCTTCCCGCTCGGAGCGAAAGCCGCATCAAACGCCTCGTCAGTGCTTCGGTCCCCTGACCTTTTGCCTGGGCTTGTGCGGAAAGTTGTCGCCGTTTACGTTTTGTTTCCACCCTTCCAGAATCTTCAGGAACGAGGCAAACAGCGGCGATCCGAAGACGGCGACAATCCCCCAGATCCAGGTGCCCACCTGCCACGGATCGTCGACAAAGGCGGATGGCGCACCGACGAGAATCAGCGCGGGATCAAGGCCGAGCAGACCGAAAATGACGCCGGCGGACACGACGGAGATCGTCAGATTGCAAAACTTTTTGTAGTGTGTCAGCCGGGCGGCGTGGTTGTGGTCTTCCAACCGGTCCTGTTCGGCCTCGTAGTCAGTGGCGAGGAACGGAACCACCGACTTGACGGCTTCCGTCACGCCGGCGGCCGCGCTGGACACCGCCGTGATGTAAATCATAAAGGAAATGGATGAATCCAGACTGACCATGTCGACTCCCCCCTCATTCATGTGTATGGGGGATAAGCCCGACGCATGACCGGCTTTCGCGCAGACCGTCTCGATGCCCGCGTGCCATGTGGAAGGAGCGTCATCGGCAGGTGTTTATCTGCAGGAAAGCGAATACAATGACACCGATGGCCAATTTTGGGGAAAGGTGGTATTCGCGCATGCACGACCACGCGTTTGTATGGAAGCAGTACGATCTGGTTCGCGGCATTACCCTGGCGGTCTTGAAGAAGGTCCCCGCGGAGCAGGCGGACATCGTTCCGGAGGGATTCGCCAACAACATCCGCTGGAATCTGGGACATATTCTGACCGTTCAGGAAAGCTGTATGTACGGTCTCGATTTTACACACCTACCCGCCTCGTACAAAACGCTGTTCGGACCGGGCACGAAACCGGCGGACTGGCAGGGAGAGGTACCATCCCTGTCCGCATTGGCCGAACAGTTGGAAGAGCAGAAGGAGCGGATCAAGCGAACCTTCGGCGATCGGCTCCACCGGGAATTGGCGGAGCCGTTCGTCTTGCGAAGCGGCGCGCAGATGTCCACGCTGGGCGAGATGTTCGTCTTTTCGCTCTTTCACGAGGGGATGCACATCGGCACGATCAACGCGCTGAAAAAGGCGCTGGCCGTAACGCAACCATAAGGGAAGCGGTCCCCCTTTTTGCCCGGCGCTGCGTCCGGGCTTTTTTCCTTTTCCCGAATCGTCTGCCCCGTCCAGCCGTCCGCTGAAAAACGAAAAACCGCTCCCAACAAGGGAGCGGCCGTGTCGAGCCCGTCTGCTCTGGGGTACTACCGGTTATTCTCTTTGGCACTTCAGCCTCCACGTTAGAGTCCGCTACCTAAAGAGCTCGGGTTCCGCCATTCCGACCAATGTCGACTGCATGATCATGAGCATCCACGGTTTTTCGCCTCCTGACAAGGCTTTTCGCCGTTGATCCATCAATCATCGGGCCCGACATCCTACAGTGTGCTCCTTTTTTTGTTTTCTATGCATCCCTACAGCAAATCGGCCGCCAATTGGGCCAGCACACTGCGTTCCCCTTTTTCCAGCTTGATATGGCCGGCCAGCTTTTGGGCCTTGAACATCTCCACCACGTAGGTCAGGCCGTTGTTGCTTTCGTCCAGATAGGGGTGGTCGATCTGCTCCGGGTCTCCCATCAGCACGATTTTCGATCCTTCGCCGACCCGGGTCAGGATCGTCTTCACCTCGTGCTTGGTCAGGTTCTGCGCCTCGTCGATGATGATGAACTGACCGGGAATGGAGCGTCCGCGGATGTAGGTCAGCGCCTCGACCTGGATGCTTCCCATGCCGGCCAGGATCTTGTCCAGATCGCCCGGATGCTTGGTGTTGAACAAATATTCCAAATTATCATAAATCGGCTGCATCCACGGCCGCAGTTTCTCTTCCTTTTCGCCGGGGAGGAAGCCGATGTCTTTCCCCAGGGGAACAATGGGTCTGGCCACCAACAGCTTCTTGTACGTCTGCAGGTCCTCGATCTGCAGCAGCCCCGCCGCCAGCGCCAGAAGCGTTTTGCCGGTTCCGGCCTTGCCCGTCATGGTGACGAGCGGAATCTCCTCCCGCAGCAGCAGTTCCATCGCCATGCGCTGCTGCACGTTGCGGGCGCGAATTCCCCAGACGGGATCGTCGTTCGTCACCAGCATCTCCAGCGTCCTGCCTTCCGCGTCCACCTTGCCGATTGCGGAGATCGAGGGATTGATTTCGTCTTTTAAAATCAGAAACTGGTGCGGATAAAATCGGGTACGGGGAAAACAGGCCGACAGGTTCAGCTTGCGGGAGGCGTAGTAGGTTTGAATGATGTGGGAAGCCACCGTCAGCTTCTGGCACCCGGCGTAAATGCTGGAGTGCTCGACGACACGGTCGGACAAGAAGTCTTCCGCTTTCAGGCCAAGCGCATCCGCCTTGACCCGCATCAGGGCATCTTTGCTGACGAGAATGACGGGACGGGGGGTTGGGGCCAGGTTTTCCTCTTCCTGCAGATTTAGCGCTACGGCCAGAATCCGGTTGTCGTTGGTAAATTCCGTAAACTGCTTCTGCAGCTTGTGAAGCGAGGAGTGATTCAACTCTACGCGAAACAGACCGCCTGTCTCCAGCGTAATGCCCTGATGCAGATGGCCCAGTTCGCGGAAACTGTCCAACAGCCTCGACACGTAACGGGCGTTACGGCCAATTTCATCCATGTAGCGCTTTTTGGAATCAATTTCTTCCAACACCACGGCGGGCAGGACGATCTCGTTGTCCGCAAAGGAAAACATCGCCCGCGGATCTTGCAGGAGTACGTTGGTGTCCAGTACGTAGATTTTCTTCAAATTCTCGCCTCCTATTACCCATCTTCTCTATCGTATGCAGTTGGGGACCGGATGCTCTGCTGCCCGAACGCGATGTACTACAGTGTATGACGGGGGGTGGACGGATAGACGAGAGGCGGGGGAATGAAAACGGGGTAGGCAGAACACAATACGACTAACCATGCAGCCGTACTGCAGCAAACCAGGGAAAGGAAGTATGACCGTGAAACGGACAGCTATCTGTATTCTCAGCGTCAGCCTGCTCCTCTCCGCCTGCATGTCGAGCAACAAGCCGCCGGCCAACCAGGCGGCTCCGCAGCCCGGCCGCGCTGTGCCGGAAACGCAGCGCGTCCAGCAAACCGCCCCGTCCCCGGCCTACAACCAGTCGCCGCAGGCAACCGCCAATCGGCTGGTGCAGTTGGCCACGCGGGTGAAAAACGTCAACAACGCAACAGCGGTGGTTCTGGGCAAGTGGGCCGTCGTCGGCATTGATGTCAACGCCCATCTCGACCGGCCGGAAGTGGGCGTGATCAAATACTCGGTGGCGGAGGCGCTGAAAGAGGATCCTCAAGGGGCGAACGCCATCGTCACTGCCGACCCCGACATCGTGCAGCGGCTGCGGGAAATGGCCGCCGACATCCAGCGCGGCCATCCCGTGGCCGGATTTGCCGAAGAACTGGGTGACATCGTCGGACGGCTCATGCCGCAGTTCCCGCGCGACGTGAGAAAGCGGGAAGAGACGCCGTCCAGGGAAAACGAGCAGCGGATCAACAAGAGCAGCAACGCCAAACCGCAGGGAAACGAAAAAATCCCGGTGAACCGCTGACCTCGCCCCAAACAAAACAGGCATTTTCCGGGCTTACGCCCAGGAAAATGCCTGTTTATCGTCTGCCGCGTCACGGTCTGCCGCCTGCTCTACGGGTCCGAGCGCGTCCAACGCCTGCCCCAGGTCCTCAAGCAGGTCGCCGGCGTCCTCCAGCCCTGCGGAGAGGCGGATCAGTCCGTCCGTAATTCCCCGCCGTGCCCGCTCCGCAGGCGGCATGGCGGCATGGGACATCATCGCCGGATAGGAAAGAATCGTCTCTACCGCGCCCAGACTGACGGCGACGATCGGCAGCCTGACGCGGTCAAACAGCGCTTTGGCCCGCTCGCGGCTGCCCACGTCAAAGGAGAGGACGGCCCCGTGTCCGCTCGCCTGCCGGTTTTGCAGGTCATGTCCGTCGTGTTCCGGCAATCCGGTGTAGTAGACGCGGCTGACCGCCGGGTGTGTGGAAAGCCAACGGGCCAGCTTTTCCGCCGTCTGCGTGCTGACGTCCAGGCGCGCTTTTAAGGACTTCAACCCGCGCAGCACCAGCCAGGAATCCTGCACGCCGAGGATCGCTCCCATGCCGTTTTGGATCATGTAGAGCTGCTCGCCCAACGCCGCCTCCCTGGTCACGGCCAACCCCGCCACGACGTCGCTGTGGCCGCCGATGAACTTGGTCGCGCTGTGGATCACCACGTCCGCGCCCAACTCCAGCGGCCGCTGATAGTACGGCGTCATGAACGTATTGTCCACGATCACGAGCAGTCCCCGCTGTTGCGCCAGCGCGCAGACAGCGGCGATATCCGTCACTTTCAGCGTCGGGTTGGACGGGGTTTCCAGGTAGATGCCCTTGGTCTCGGGACGGATGGCCGCTTCCACCTGCTCCAGCGAGGTGGTATCGACAAAGCTGACGGTGATCCCCATGCGGGAAAGAACCTTGGTCAAGAAGCGGTAGGTGCCGCCGTACACGTCCTCCGCCACCACGACGTGATCCCCGGCGGAGAACAGCATGAACACGCTGGAGATGGCCGCCATGCCGGAAGCAAAGGCGAATCCGCGCTCACCTCCCTCCAGGACGGCGATCGCCTCTTCCAGGGCATGCCGGGTGGGATTGCCCGAACGGGCGTAATCGTAGACACCGGGCCGGTCCAGATCGGCCTGATGAAAGGTGGACGCCTGATAAATGGGCACCGAGGCCGCCCCTGTCACCGGGTCAATACAACTGGTGCCGTGCAGCAGTTTGGTGGCAAAGTTCATCGTACACTCCCTCCCGCCACTGCGAGACTGGCATCCAGCGCCTGACACACATCGGCGATCAGGTCGTCGGGATGTTCGATCCCGACCGACAGCCGCAGCAGCCGGTCGCACACGCCCACGTACTCGCGGATCTCCTGCGGGATGTCGGCATGGGTCTGCGTCGCCGGATAGGTGCACAGCGACTCCACGCCGCCCAGGCTTTCCGCAAACGATACGATCCGCAGCCGCTCCAGAAACGGCGCCACCTGATCAGCCGAGCGGAGGCGGAACGAGACCATCCCGCTGAACCCGCTGGCCTGCCTGCGCTGCACCTCGTAACCGGGGTGCTCCGCCAAGCCGGGATAAAAGACGTCCGTCACGGCAGGGTGTTCCCGCAGTTTCTGCGCAATCGCATAGGCGTTTGCCTGATGGCGTTCCATCCGCAGGGCCAGGGTCTTCATCCCCCGCAGCAGCAGCCAACAGTCCTGGGGACCCAGCACCGCTCCGATGGAATTGTGCAAAAACCGGATCTTTTCGGACAACTCCTCGCCCTTTGTGACGATCAGTCCGGCGAGGACGTCGTTGTGTCCGCCGAGGTATTTGGTCGCGCTGTGCAGCACCAGGTCGGCCCCCAACCCCAGCGGCCGCTGACAGTAGGGCGTCATGAACGTGTTGTCCACAATGGTCAACAGCCCGTTCCGCTTGGCCACCTCCGCCACCGCCGCGATGTCGGTGATCTGCATCAGGGGATTGGTCGGCGTTTCCACAAAGACAGCCCGCGTCTCTGGGCGAATCGCTTCTTCCAAGTTCTTCACGTCGCGCAGGTCGACGTAGCTGAAGCGAAGCCCGTAGCGTGAGAGCACCTGCTCGAACAACCGGTACGTCCCGCCGTACAGATCGAGCGATACGACCAGGTGATCTCCCTGGGAGAACAGCCCCATGACCGTGTGAACCGCCGCCATGCCCGAAGCGCAGGCAAACCCGGCGTCTCCCCCTTCCGCTTCGGCAATCGCCTGCTCCAGCACCGTCCGGGTCGGGTTGGCCGTGCGCGTGTAATCGTATCCCGTGCTCTGACCGAGGGCGGGATGGCGATACGCGGTGGCGTAGTAGACGGGAAAGCTGATCGCTCCGGTCCGTTCGTCTTTGGCGACGCCCGCCTGTACCAATTTTGTCTCCAGATGCATGTGGATCTCTCCCTCCAACGAATTGGCCGAGGGCAATGAAAAAAGCCCTCTTTTCTCTGAAAAGAAGGCTTTGTTTACGCTCACGTAAGCAAATCCTTCTCATCTTTCAGAGCGTTTACACTCTGCAGGAATTAGCACCAGTATCCCCTGTACACAGGTGATTGGTTGCCGGGCATCATCGGGCCAGTCCCTCCGCCTCTCTGGATAAGAAGTTTGCTATGCAATTTGCTTTTGGTTGACCTTATACTACCGGAATCGGAAGTACCTGTCAACCCGTTTTTCCATCTCGTTGGTACCCGATCACTGTGCGTTCCTTAATGCGGTCATCACCTGGTTGTCCAGCTTGGCCGCCGCATTTTTGTCGTACGTCTTTTCATATTGGGGCTCGACCGAGATGCGGGAGCCGTAGAACATCACGTCGCGAACCGCCTCGATGGCCACTTCCACCATGGCCAGCTTCAGCGGAACATTCTCCATCCGCTCCGTTTTGATCGTCGCCCTGCCGTTGATGGCATAGGAGGAACCAGCCCCGATCAAATGCAGCACCACCTGCGGTTCCTTGGCAATGTTGGCCAAAATGCGGGAGCGGTTGTCTACCGCGAAACGGATCAACTGCGGCGTCGGCGCAAACGTCCAGGAAAGGGAACTGAGCGACGGAGCGCCGGTCTCGTGGTCGATGGTCCCGAGTGTGAGAAAACGCTCCTGCTGCAAAAGCGCGAACAGTTCCTCCGAAAGCGTTTGGGAAACGGTTTCAGCCATTCCGATGCCTCCTTGAAAAGGGAATGTACGTCTATTGTACCCACCCGCCTGGCGATAGGCAAACCTTTCCGTCCGGCGCCTTGATTCTCCACCGTTTTTTTCCTACACTGATACGTAATGGGAACGATCGCGAGACAGGAGGAGAGCCGCATGCCCCCATCCCCCACCGACCGCTTGCTGGCCAAGATCGACGAACTGCTGGCAGAGCTTCAGGAAGTGCGCAAACTGAACGAACGGATGGACAAAATCGCCCTCTTTCTGGAGGATATCCGTCTGGCCGACGTGATTCAAAACTATACGGCCCCGAGCAAGCTGCTGTGGATCAACTTCCTCGCAGGTCTTGCCCGGGGCCTGGGATTGACGATCGGCACGGCCATTGTCCTGGCGCTGCTCGGCTCCTTCCTCAGCCAGTTCCTGTCCGTCCCGATCATCGGCGATTACATCCGCCAGTTGATCGATTACGTGCAAGCCTATCGGCCGTAAGCCTTACTCGTCATCGTCCTCGTCGCGGTCGTCGCCGTCTTTATGGTTGTTCTTGCCGCCATGGTTGTCCTCGTCGTCATTGCCGTGCTTTTTCCAATAGCCGTAGGCGTTGCCTTTCGAATGCTTATCCTTGTCCTTGCCTTCCCCCTTGCCTTCCTCGTCGTCATCGCCGTTGACCGGCGTTTTGTGCGGAATGTCGGCTTGGGCCACGAGCTTGCCGTCCAGGTACAGCTCGAGGTGTACCGCTTTCGCGTTGTAGGAGCGGTTTTTGTAGCTCAGTTTCACCTCAAACTCGTCGCCATCCACCTTTACCTCGTGCTTTTTGCCGTCCGGCGCCACGACGTACAGCTTCACCTTGCCCTTGCCGCCCTCATCGTCGAGGCCGTCAATGCTTCCTTTCACGCGAATCTGTTTCTCTTTTGCATTAATCGAAGCGGTTCCCTCGATGCGGTAGCTGTGCGGCTTGTCGCTGTCAGCGGCGTTGATTACCTTCAGCTCCACCGATTCGGAATCGATTTTCTTTCCGGCCTTGTAGGCTTCGACCAGCGCCTTGCCTTTGCCGGCCTGTACACCCTTCAGGGTGACGGAGTAAGAGCCGACGCCTTTCCACAGCTTTTTCACGTCCGCCTCTTTGGTTTTGCCGTCGTACTTCACGACCACCTTGTCCGCTTCCTGGCTGATGATGCCGTTTACTTTCAGTTCCTGTTTGTTCCCATCCAACAGCGCCAAGGCGTGAATCAGCACGTCGGTCTCCACGGCGGTTCCCGTGTTTACCTGCAGCTTGCGGGTTTCCACCAACTTGTCGCCCACGTACGCCTTGACCGTCGCGTACTGCGGCGTGGCGCTTACGATAGCGGAAAAGCTGACGGTGAACGTATCCTCCGCGGTGGGAACGACTTCGATCGTGCCGCCGTTCGGCTTGTCGACGACCACTTTGGTCACATTGTCGGACACTTTCCCTTTGATGTACGTGGTTTGGTTGTGGGTCTCGGGCTTCACGCTGACGAAGCCTTGATTGTTGACGTCAAAGCGGACTTCCAGGTAAATGTCGGCGTAGTGTTCGCGGTAGACGCGCTCCCACTCTTCCGGATGCTCCTCGATGTACGTCTGCATTTTGGCGTCCAGACCGATCTCTTTTACGACCAGATACAGGTGGTCGGCCTGCGTTTTCAATAGCATGTTCAAGGTCGCCGGATCGTTTGCCGCCAGCTCTTTCAGATTGTATCGGGTGACTTGTTTGCTTTCATCGTTCATGACAACCTTGGTTCCGCTTGTTTCGGTTCCGAGGGTGCTCGCGTCGGCCAGGAGCGGTGTCACTCCCCCGATGAGCGCCGCGGCAGTCACGACTGCCAATACGGGCTTGGTTCCCATTTTCTTCATGATGCCTTCTCCTTTCTACGTATTGCTTGCCCTGGACACCCTAACAGACGGGGGGTTCCTTGCAAAGGTTGCAAAAACGGCCAAAAACGGGGACGCTTTCGCCATATTGGGACGAAAGACACAAAAACCCCGCCTCTGTCGAAGAGACGGGGATAATGGTCACGCGGCCCCGCCCGTTCATCCGGCTCGGCGGAGCCCCGTGCATATTCTACTCGTTATACCTGGGTTCGTTTTCGATCGCAGCCAGCAGCGATTCCGCTTCTTCTGCGGGATAGCGGCGTTCCCACACTTCGTGGGCGAAGACGCAGCGGACCACGTACCAGTCCCCTTCGCGGCGATACTCCCATTCCTGCGCCTGGTGGTCGTCCCTCAGGATGTCCGCAAAAAACGCGGCCGTATCCAGAGCGGATCGGTCGTCCGGCCGCGCGTCGGCGACGATTTGAATCTGCAGCCAGTTGTAGAGCGCGTCCTCCCGCTTCACGGCTGCTCCCTCACTTACTCTCGCGTTCCCCCGGCTTGATCCGCACCTTGACGATCACCAGAATGGCGATGGCGACCAGGAGTGCGCTTTTCACCGGGAGCTGCACGTCCAGAATGGCGAAAATCAGCGCGCCCATAAAGAGCAGCACATACAGCAGGAGCGTTTTCAGAATGGGCATGCGCCAGCGGGTGGCAAACCCGAGATAGTAAACAATGATCAACTGGACAAAAATGATCCAGGTGCGGTTGTGGTCCGCCCACAAGCGAAAGCTGTCGTACGCCGACAACTGGTCCGGTGCGGCTGGCGCATAGGTGGAAGCAAGCTCAAGCCACTCCATGCGTCACCCCTCCTGCCCCGCAGCGGCCAGGCCCTCGCGGCGCAGTTCGTGCAGGTACACCATCTCGTCTGCGTACTCCCGCTCGTCTTCCACGGGGGTTTCCAGAACAACTGGCAGGTGCTGGAGCTTGTCGCTCACCAGGAATTTGGCCAGCGCTTCGCTGCCAATCTCCCCTTTGCCGATTTTTTCGTGGCGGTCCTTCCGGCTGGCGAAAGGCGCCTTGCTGTCGTTGAAGTGGATCGCCACCAGGTGCTCCAGATAGCCTGTCCGCTCCATCTCTTCCAGCAGTTCGTCAAACGTCTCCCCTCTCCACTGCCCGGCGGCAAAGGCGTGGCAGGTGTCGAAGCAGAACCCGATTTTCTCGGGGAAACGGGTGGCGGCGCGAATCTCCATCAGATCCCGGATCGTCAGTCCCAGTTCGGAGCCTTGGCCTGCCGTGTTTTCCAGCAGGAGCTTGACCGGGCCGTCGTACTGCTCGAGAATCAGGTCCAACGTCTCCACCATCCGTTTCGTCCCGTATTCCTCCCCCTCGCCGACGTGCTTGCCGCAGTGCACCACGGCGCCGACCGACCCGTAGGCTTCGGCAATATGCAAATCTTCCAAAATCGAACGAATCGTCACTTCCTGCAGGTCCGGCTTGGGCGTGGACAGGTTGGTGATGTACGGGGTGTGGCAGACCAGGGTGAGATCGTGCTTTTGCAGCAGGTCCACCCCTTTGGTCGCGTCCTGGTAGTCAATTTTTTTCGGGCGCAGACCGCGCGGGTTTTTCGTAAACACCTGCAGCGATTCCGCCCCCAGCTCAATGGCGCGCAGGACCGCTTGTTCCAGTCCCCTGCCGACGCTGATATGGCATCCGATTTTCAATCTGGTTTCACTCCCACGATAAAATCTGTCCATTTAACTTTATCAGTTGGCCCGTGCCCTGTCAAAACGGATAAACCCCCGCCCGCAGCGGCAAATCGTATCATAAAGCACGATCAGTCCGCTTACCTATTAAGTAGTGACCATTCAGCAGAGCGGGAGGGAAACGGGTGAAGCATACGCAAGCGATGGCCAGCGTGCAATTCCTGCAGGAACGGTTCGCCTACAGCACCATGTACGACTCGGTGCGAAAGAGCGGTCTGGGCGAAGTGCGAACGATTGTCGTGCAAAATCAGGACGGCGTGGTCCGCGTCCTGCAAAGCACCGTGCGAAACGGAACGGAATCGCTGCAGCAGATTATCCTCGCCGAGGAAGAACTGACGATTCTGAAACAACTGTAGCGAAATGGCTGGAAACCTTTTTCTGCCAATGGTATAGTGGACACAGGAACAAGACGAGCCAATCGAGGTGGGATTTCCATGAGCATCTACGATTTTTCGGTGACGACCATCACGGGCGAGGAGAAAACGCTCGCCGAATACAAAGGCAAGGTCATGCTGATTGTCAACACCGCCAGCCAATGCGGGCTGACTCCGCAGTACAAAGGGCTGCAGGCATTGTACGAGCGCTACCGCGACCGCGGTCTGGTCGTGCTGGCCTTTCCCTGCAACCAGTTTGCCGGCCAGGAACCGGGCACAGCCGAAGAGATTGCCGCCTTCTGCGACCGGACGTACGGCGTCACCTTCCCCGTTTTCGCCAAAATTGACGTCAACGGCCCCCACGCCCATCCGCTCTACCAGTACCTGAAGGCAAACGCCCCCAACGGAGACGGCCAGGACATCGAGTGGAACTTCGCCAAGTTCCTCGTCGACCGTGCCGGAAACGTCGTCAAACGCTTCGAGCCGAGCGTGCAGCCGGAGGAACTGGCGGATGAGGTCGAACGGTATCTGAACGATTGATCCAAACGATCGGCATGGGCAAACCGCATGATGAAAAAAACGAAAAGCCGTACTTGCCTTTTTCGGGCAGTACGGCTTTTTTCCATTGTCATTACGCCTGCGTCTGCGCTTCCCAGCGTTTTTGCTTTTCGTAGCGCTCCCGCTCCGACTTGGTCAGGTACTTCTTGCGCAGGCGGACAGACTGCGGCGTCACTTCGCACAGTTCGTCGTCGTTCAGATACTCCAGCGCTTCTTCCAGGGTGAGCAGACGGGGGGTTTTCATCTTCACCGTCTCTTCCTTCGTCGCCGAGCGGACGTTGGTGGCGTGCTTTTCCTTGCAGACGTTGACGGTCAGGTCGTTGTCCCGGTTGTGCTCGCCGACGATCATGCCCTCGTACACCTCTGTCCCCGGCTGGATAAACATCACGCCGCGGTCTTCGACGGACATCAGACCGTAAGTGGTGGCCGTTCCCGTCTCGTTGGAGATCAGCACGCCGGCGCGGCGGCCGCCCACGCTGCCCGGTACATACGGACGATAGCTGTCAAACGAATGGTTCATGATGCCGTATCCGCGGGTAATGGTCAAAAACTCGGTGCGGTAGCCGATCAGCCCGCGGGACGGGATGATGAACTCCATCCGCACCTGGCCGAAGCCGTTGTTGATCATGTTGACCATCTCCGCCTTGCGCTGGCCCAGCGTCTCCATGACGGCACCGGTGTACTCCTCCGGCACATCGATAATCAGACGCTCCGCCGGTTCCATTTTTTGGCCGTCGATTTCCCGCACGATCACTTCCGGTTTGGAGACGGCAAGCTCAAACCCTTCCCGGCGCATGTTTTCCACCAGGATGGAGAGATGGAGTTCGCCCCGGCCGGAAACGATAAACGCATCGGGCGAATCGGTCTCCTCCACGCGCAGCGACACGTCCGTCTCCAGCTCCGCCATCAGCCGGTCGCGCAGCTTGCGGGAGGTGACGTGTTTGCCTTCCCGTCCGGCAAACGGACTGTTGTTGACGAGGAAGGTCATCTGCAGGGTCGGCTCGTCAATTTTCAGCAGCGGCAGCGGATCGGGATGGTCGAAATGGCAGACGGTCTCGCCGACGTTGATGTCCTCCAGTCCGGCGATCGCCACGATGTCCCCCGCTCTGGCCGTCTTTTGCTCCACGCGCTGCAGACCGGAAAAGCCGAACAGCTTCTGCACGCGCATCCGCTTGACGGAGCCGTCTCGCTTGACGACGGCTACCATGTCGTTGACGTTGATCGTCCCGCGGTAAATCCGGCCGATGCCGATGCGGCCCAGGAAGTCGTTGTAATCCAGCATCGTGACCTGCATCTGCAACGGAGACGCTTCATCCGCTTCCGGCGCCGGAATGTGCGCGATGATCGTCTCAAACAGCGGACGCAGGTCGCCTTCCAATTGATCCGGCGCCATGCCCGCAATTCCCTGCAGGCCGGATGCGTATACAATCGGAAACTCCAATTGCTCTTCCGTCGCGTCCAGGTCGATGAACAGATCGTACACTTCGTTGATCACTTCCTGCGGACGGGCGTTTTCCCGGTCCACCTTGTTCACGACCACGATCGGCGTCACCTTTGCTTCCAGCGCTTTCTTCAGCACGAAGCGGGTCTGCGGCATACAGCCTTCAAAGGCGTCGACGATGAGCAGAACGCCGTCCACCATGCTCATGATCCGCTCCACCTCGCCGCCAAAGTCGGCGTGGCCCGGCGTGTCCAGGATGTTGATGGTATACTCCTTGTATTTGACGGACGTCGTTTTCGCCAGAATGGTGATGCCGCGCTCCCGCTCCAGATCGTTGGAGTCCATCATCCGCTCCTCCACCTGCTGGTTGCTGCGGAACGTCCCCGATTGGATCAGCAATTTGTCAACCAGCGTCGTTTTCCCGTGGTCGACGTGGGCAATAATCGCAATGTTGCGTATGTCAAGACGCTTCATGTGTACCTCCTCTGGTATGCATACCTTTCATAATATCAGGTCGTGAAACACGGCACAACGGGCAGTTTTACGTCCAATCCCTACCTGAGTATCGGCATGTTTCCCGGACATACTAAGCGCAGGAGGTGGCTACCATGAACAAATGGATGTGCGCTGTCGCCGGACTGGTTGTTGCAGCCTCCGTGTCCGGGTGTGCCAACTACGGCGCGGCTCCCCCGACCAAACCGCGGACGCAGGGAACGCCTAATACGGCGCCTGCACCCGTTCCGAACACGCAGCGATACGATGTTAACCATTACCGCAACGGCTTCACCGCGCAAGGGTTTAACCACCAATTGGCGGAGCGGATCGCGAAGGCCGCGGACAGCGTTCCCGGCGTAGAAGCGGCCACCGCCGCCATATACGGGACAGATGCTGTCGTCGGCATTCGCACGCGGGCCAACGTGGCCCATGTGCAGCAGCGAAAGGTGATTGAACGGCAGGTTCACGCCGCCGTGCGGAAGGAAGCGCCGAACCTGAACATTCGCGTCACCTCTGACAGCGGCATGTTCACCCGCATCCGCACCATTAACAACACCGTGCGTGATGGCCTGCGCGGCGCGGCCAACACGCTTACGACCGGACCAAACACCGTGGCCGGCAACCTGACCAACGCCGCCAACGACTTTGGCATGCTGATCCGCGATTTGGGCCGGACGGTGACGGCACCTTTCCGCTGAGTCTTTGTTCCGTCTCCCGGGGATGGCTGTGGAGAAGCCCCTCCGCCCATTCGGGGCAGTGCTGACGTAAAAGAGGTGCGGATGATTCCGCACCTCTTGGCTTTCCTTGCGATTGTTACTTGCTTGCTACTTCGAACGGCTTGATTTCCGGTTCGGCCACTTGCAGCTCGCCGGTGCCGCGCACCAGTTTCTTCGCGTACACTTTTTCCGGCTTCAGCACGGAAATCAGATAGTCGATCGCCACTTGCGGATCGACGGTTTCGCCGCAGGTGTAGCAGTCCAGCGCGGCAAATCCGCGCTCGGGATAGGTGTGAATGGACAGGTGGCTTTCCGAGAGGAGAACCAGAACGGTAGCCCCTTGAGGAGAAAACTGCTTGGCTTGCACACCCAACACGGTGGCGCCACACGCTTCAGCAGCTTCGATCATTTCTTTCTTCAAAAATTCGGCGTCGTTCAACAAATCAAACTGAACTCCCCATGTGTCAACGGCAACGTGTCTTCCGAAAGTCGAGTATTCCATCTTTCGGTTTCCCCCTTCCTAGCAAGTGTAATGTTAAACATCGCTAGGACCTGCGTCATTCACTAACGGGGGCGGTTTCCCTCATGTCATCCACCCTTTAAAGTGAATCCTGGTTCCTAATCCTGTTTCCAACGAAAACAAACATACCATGCTTCTGCCTAAATGACAATACTTTTTTTTGGAGAAAAACCAGGAAAACAAAAAATGGGTGCGTATGCGCCCATTTTTTGCTTGTTCTTACGCTTCCAATTGAAACAATCGTCGTGACAACGCGGCTAGTCGAAGGTCAATCGCACTGACCTTTTCTGGGGCCGTTCTCTTTGCCCAATTACGCAAATCCAGCCATCGATCCGTCTCTTGGCGAATCGATTCGATCTCCTGTTCGCTGCCCATCTGCCGGAACAGAGACTCCAATTCCCGCGCAACGTTTGCATTGGTGTTTTCGAAGATGGACACCTCTTCGTCGCCGGAAACTTCCTGAATACTCACGACGGAGCCTTCGTCGTAATGGTAGACGACCGTGAATCCGTCGTAGATTCGGTGCACGATTCCGTGGCCTCGAAACGTTTTCATGGCTTTTCGCATGGCGTTGGCCAACTGCAAGTCTCGGATGAGGTAGGAACTTTCACACGAATAACGGTTGCCAGTCCGGTGGAAGGTCAGTTGGATCTCCCCGTTCTGATCCGTCAGCAAAACGTCACGATCGCCGTTGTCGCATACTTTGACATCGACTGAAATGTGTTCATTGGCGAAGAGCGCGACAAATCGGTTCAGCTCTTCTTCGTTCATCGTGAAATAGGCCTTGGCGTAATTGGTTGCTAAACGCTGTGCCATACTATCTCCTCAATTCTTTTGAATTCCTGGCTCGTTCAGACGATAACGACTGCCAATTGAGGAGATACGCTACGTGTCAACAAAGGAACGTTGTAGAACCTGGCCTTGCCCCGTGAATCGAAAATCGATTTGGGTAATGAAGGCGGATCACCTACTTTTTGTAATTAAACCGTCCTTGACACTTTTATTATACACGATGCGCAGGCAAAAGTCTTGATCCAAAAGCGGATGAATTTTCGCAAAAAGACCAAATATCCGCAGGAAATGGCGAGGAGGGAAAAAGAACTCCCTGATTCTGCGCAATGCTTGCCAATCCTGTAGGATTTACCGGCTTTTTTCGTCCAGTCGGCCAGCGCTGTTGTTCATCGCCTTGCGAATGGCCGTTCGTTCTTCCTCGGAAAGATGATAAGGGGATTCGCCGCGCTCCACCGGTTTGGCATACATGCGCGATTCATCCCGTCCGTAAATGCTGGTGACGACCACGCCGTTCTGCGCGTCGTCCACGATGGCAAGCGAAAAGCTCAGGTCGCTGCCGAGATCGCCGAACGCGTTGTAGCGGACGAGCGCCACGTTGGCGCACTGGCCGGCGACGCGCTGCGACAGGCGGTTCAGCGTAAACTGCTGGTCATCCTGCCGCTTTTTCACCTCGTCCACTTCGTCCATCAGCCGGTACATGCCCTCTTCCAGGTTGGCGCCGCCCGTCCCCGCCAGCAGCCGGTTGAGCGATTTGCGCAGCCGTTTGATCCGCACGGACTGCATGATGCAGAGCACGAGCAGGAGGACGTTGAACGCGAGCACGGCCAACAGCAAGAGCGGTGTGCCGGCCGTCAATGATAGGAGTGGTTCCATGTGACGTTTTCTTCCTTTCTGGTGGTGCGTAAATTGCCAAAATCCTCTACTATTGTACCTCCGTCCGGTCAGGCAATTCAAATGGAATCATGAAAATATCGGCAATCGTCAGCAAACGGACAGGCCGAACAGCGGGGAAAACGCTTCAGGCAAAACGCCTTGCTGTGCTCCACGATCAGGCCGTGCAGCCGGCGCAGGTCTTCCGCCTCCGTCAGCTCCGCCAGAATGGCCTGCCGCACCTGTTCATAGGAGAGCGCTTCCCCGGTCAGCCGCTGCCACAATCGACGGGAATAGGCGTCCCCGGATATTGCCGGCCGATTCAGCGCGTAGGCCAGGATCGTATCCGCCGTCTCCTGCCCGATCCCTTTCAAGAGCAGAAGCTGCCGGCGCAGCTCGTCCGTGCCGTCTGCCGAACGGCGAAGCCTGTCCACTCCGCCCTGCTCCAGCACCCACCCGACCAGTCCCAGAAGTGCGGCGCTTTTCGCCCGCTGAAACCCGGCCGGACGAATCACCTCCGCCAGGCGTTCGGCCGTCTCGCCAGCCAATGCCGCCGGCTCCAGCAACCCTGCCTCTCTCAGCCTGTCAAGCGCTTTTTCCGCATTGGTCCAGGTCGTATTCTGCACCAGCACGCTCCCCGCCATGCGGGCAAACGGATCGGTCACCCCCCACCACTCATCCACTGCAAACGACGGGAATGTCCGCTCCAACGTGTTGTATATGCGCTTCCACATGCGCTCGTCCCTCCCGCAGACGCTTTTCCCTTTCATTGTAGCAGGACAGGGCGAGCGGATGTGACGAAACGCTTCTATAAATGAAGCCCGTCTTTCATTCCGGGACCAAAAAAAGCGACACCCTCCATGACGAGATGTCGCTTTTTTCATTCCCTATGAACATGAACGAGACTCATCTTCCTGTGCGTTCCTCCAGTCGTTTGTTACGCTTCCAGCAGCAGCATCTCCCGGCGGAGCTGCTTCAAGCGTTCGGTTGATCTGCGAATCTGCACCTTGTCTTTCTCCTGCAGCGCATCGTACAGCGTGGCCAGTTCGTAGTCCAGTTCCAGGCGCAGAACGGGTATGCGTTCTTCGGCGTCGCGTCGTTTCAGGGCGGCAATCACCTGATCCATGGTTACATTGCAAGCCTTTTCGTAGATCATTGTTTTCTCAGCTCCTTTTGTTTCCACTGTTCTGACGGCCTCTTCCCGCCGAATGCGCTTCACCGGCGAGGTGCCGGTACGTTCATTCGGACATGCCGTCGGGGGTGTTCACGCGGAAAAGAAACTGCCCGAAGGACTCCCTTCACGAGACGCTGCTCCCGCTTCCGAGAGCGTGCCGCATCGCGTGCCGGTGGTCCGGCCAAACCAACCTGCCAGCTCCCCAAACTCCAGTTCCCTGTCGTGGTTCATCCACCCCCATTCACAGAATACTCAGACAACGCTGCTGCATACGGGAGCGAGTGGTATATCATATTATTCTGCGGCTGGGTTTGCTATTCATTTCCCGGCGTGTATTTTTTTCCGGTGTGTTATGTTATCATATGGGGGATTACAAGCTCCCTTGACGGGGACGCCTGCCCGTTTCTCGCGGGCAGCGCGCGAGACCGTCCGAATCGAGGTGTCTGTTGCGTGACGACGTTTGCAGGATTTCACCAGGAAGACTTTGACGTATTTGCCATTGACGGCCTGGATAACCGGATGGAGGCGATTAAAACCGTCATCCGCCCGAAACTGGAAGCGCTCGGCCGGCATTTCGCCCCGACGCTCTCCCTGGCGTGCGGCAGCGAAATGTTTTACCATGTGGCCAAACACGCCCGCCGGACCGTCAATCCGCCAAACGATACGTGGGTGGCCTGGGCTCACGACAAGCGCGGGTATAAAAAGCACCCGCATTTTCAGGTGGGGCTGTGGGGCACGCACCTGTTTGTCTGGTACGCCGTCATCTACGAATCGCCCGTGAAAGAAGAGATCAGCCAGTCGATGAAGCGGCATCTGCACGAGATCCTTCAGATCGTCCCCGACGATTTCCGCTGGTCCCCCGACCACACCCAGCCGGACAGCACCCCGCAGGCCGAACTGGGACGCGAGGGCGTCCTCAAGCTGGTGGACAGGCTTGCGACCGTGAAAAAAGCGGAAATTCTCTGCGGCATCACCATCGACCGGCACGATCCGGTGCTGGCCGACGGCGGCAAGCTGCTGCAGCGTTTGGACGAAACGTTCGCCGTGCTGACCAGGCTGTACAACCTGTGCAGGCCCGGTTCGCTGGCCGCCTCCCGATAAGGGTAGTGAAGATATATGCAAAAGAACAGGTCCGCTTTCTATCGCAAAAAGCGAGTGCCTGTTCTTTTTTTTCGTTTCTCGCATACCGGACGAGAGCCGGGAACACTAGCGGTACCGGCTATTCCCGCTCGGCGCTGGCGCGCAGCGCGGCCAGTCTTACCTCCACTTCCCGGAACATCCGCTGGAAGAGTTCCTGCACAGTCGGCACATCGTGGATCAAGCCGATCACCTGCCCGGCCCAGCCAAAGCCTTCCTCCGCGTCCCCCTCGTAGATGAAGGTACGGTTGCGCTCGCCGCTGATGTAGGGCTTCAAGCGTTCGTAGTCAGCGCCTTCCTGCTCCAACTGCAGGATCCGGTCGGCGCCAGGGGTCCGCACGACGCGGGCGGGCGTGCCAAGCGTGCGCTTGATGACGGCCGTATCGTGCTCCGTGCCTTTCAGCAGCGCTTCCTTGTAGGCCGGATGGGCGTGCACGCATTCCTGCGTGGCGATGAACCGGGTGCCCATCTCCACGCCGTCCGCCCCCAAGGCCAGCGCCGCGAGAAGACCGCGGCCGTCGCCGATGCCGCCGCTGGCCAGGACGGGAATGTTCACCGAGTCCACGACGCGGGGAATGAGCACAAACGTCCCGATGTCGTCCCGCCCCAAGTGGCCGCCACCCTCCTGGCCCACAGCCATGACCGCATCGGCGCCGATCGCTTCCGCCTTTTGCGCCTGCCGCACGGACGCGACGAGCACCAGCTTTTTCACGTCATGGCCGTCGGTTCGCCGAATCAGCGGTTCCGGGTTGCCGCCTGTAACCGATATGACCTGGACGCCCTCCTCCAGCGCGACGTCCAGCATGTGTTCGTACGGACGGCCGTGCTGGCCGATGGCAAAATTGACGCCGAACGGCTTGTCTGTCAACGCTCTTACCTTGCGAATCTGTTCGCGCAGGGCCTCCGGTGACGGCAGGGACATCGCCGTGATCTGCCCCAGGCCGCCGGCATTGGAGACGGCCGCGGCCAGCTCGGCGTAGGCCAGGTACGCCAATCCCCCCTGGACGACGGGATAGCGGATGCGGAGCAGTTCAGTCACTCTCGTTTTCATCGTCATCACCTCGCTCCCCACACAACTTCTCGGTGCAGGGACGAATCTCCTGCCTGTAACCGCATTCATGAATAAAAATCCGCTTGCTTTCCCGTTTCTTTTTGCTATACTCAACTTTGTTTGTTTTGTTGAATTCATCTTTTGCGCACTTTCATCTTTCTGGAAAAGCGAGGCGATCGTATGAGTCAAATGAAAACTCCTCTGTTCAGCGGGTTGGTGGAGCACGCCCGAAAGAATCCCATCCAGTTTCACATTCCGGGTCACAAGAAGGGCATGGGCATGCACCCGGCATTCCGCGAGTTTATCGGGGAGAATGCGCTCTCGATTGACCTCATCAACATCGCTCCACTGGACGATCTCCATCATCCCAAGGCGATGATCAAAGAGGCTCAGGAATTGGCCGCCGAAGCGTTCGGCGCTGATCATACATTTTTTTCCGTTCAAGGGACAAGCGGTGCGATCATGGCGATGATCATGGCCACCTGCAAACCCGGTGACAAGATCATCGTGCCGCGCAACGTGCATAAATCGGTCATGGCGGCGATTGTTTTTGCGGGAGCCGTCCCGGTGTTCATTCACCCCGCCATGGACGAACGCCTGGGGATTTCCCACGGCATTACGGTCAAGGCCGTGCAAAAAGCGCTGCAGACCCATCCGGACGCGGCCGCTCTGCTGGTGATCAATCCCACCTATTTCGGCATCGCCGGCGATCTGCGGGAAATCGTGCGCACTGCCCACAAATACGGAATTCCCGTGCTGGTGGACGAGGCGCACGGCGTGCACATCCATTTTCATGAAGACCTGCCCATTTCCGCGATGCAGGCGGGGGCGGACATGGCGGCCACCAGCGTGCACAAGCTGGGCGGGTCGCTCACCCAGACCTCGATTCTGAACGTGCGGGAAGGACTGGTGGACGTCGACCGGGTGAAGACGGTGATGAGCATGCTGACCACCACCTCCACGTCGTACATTTTGCTGGCGTCGCTGGACATGGCCCGGCAGCATCTGGCCCTGAACGGACGGGCGATGATGGACGAGGCGATTCGGCTCGCCGACAAGGCGCGGAAGATGATCAACGAGATTCCCCGCATCTACTGCGTCGGCCGGGAAATTCTCGGCAAACCGGCGACGTTTGCGATGGACCCGACGAAGCTCCTGATCCACGTGCGGGATCTCGGCATCACCGGCTGGGAAGTGGAAAACTGGCTGCGGGACAAGTACAACATCGAAGTGGAATTGAGCGACCTGTACAACGTGCTCTGCCTCGTCACCCCCGGTGACACGGAAGAGTCGATTCAGACGCTCGTCAACGCGCTGCGCGAGCTGGCGGTGGAATTTGCCCACGTGCAGGCGGAGGAAAAGCCGGCGATTGTCCTGCCGAAGATCCCCGTGCTGTCCATGACGCCGCGCGACGCGTTTTACGCGGAGACGGAGGCGATCCCGCTGGCGGAAGCGGAGGGACGCGTCATCACCGAATTCATCATGGTCTACCCGCCGGGCATTCCGATTTTTCTCCCCGGTGAAGTGATTACGGCCGACAACATCGCCTACATTCAGGAAAACATTCGCGCCGGCCTCCCGGTACAGGGACCGGAAGACGAGACGCTCCGGACCGTCAAGGTGGTCAAACAGCAGGCCGCCATCTCCGGCTGACGACGGCGACAGCCGCTGCCTCATCGCGAGGGCAGCGGCTTTTTTGCTGCCCGCTGTCCGTTTCCCGCCGGCACGCACCGATTCCGTACCGGCGCCGCGCAAAAAGGCAGGCCGGGAGGGAACCACGCCCTCGCAGCCTGCCTGTTTCGTTTGGGGGATTAGTTGTACACGCGGATGACGATGTCATCCAGATCGGATTGATACAACAGGTCTAAAAACCGATCCGAGTCATTCAAAGCATCCACGAAATTGAGCGACACTTCGTTCTTCGTGCCGGCAAAGAAGACAAAATACACGTCTTCAAAGTCGTTGTCGCCAATAATATCGAGGAGCGAGTCGTCCTCCAGCACCTTGGCGAAATTGTACTCCCGGTAATCGCCCGGCTGTTCACCGCCGTTGTCGTCGTCATCGTCGTCCCGCGGGTCGGTGACCGCGATCGTGTACACGGCCGGATTGCCGTCGCGGGTATCGATCCACACCACGCGGTTGCCGCTCAGGCGAACTTCATCCATTTCCGCATCATCGGACCAGTAGTACTTGCTGAACGATTCGTCTTCGATGTCGTACAATTCGTAGGTGAACTGCTCTTTGTTACGCGAACCGCGATTTTCCTTGAACAGGACCAGGTCGCGGGACGCTTGCGGTTCGATCTGATCCCCGTCCGTCCAGCGCAGGAGCACATCGGTCCGGTCCCGGTCAATGTCGTAATAGTACAAATCGTACGTTTTGGTTTTGGATGAATACTCGCTCCACACCACAACGTTGTCGCCAAGGCTGGCCCCTGTTATGTCAGCATCGGCGCGCACTTCCGTCTCGTCCTCTTCGTCCAGGTCGTACAGGTAAATGGTGTCTTTTCCGGAGCGTTCCGTCACCCACATGACGAAGTTGTCGTAGATGTCAACCGCCTTGGGATCGCGTACCCTCGCGATATCCTCGGTTTTTTCCGTGGACAAATCGGTCACGTACAGATCCCGATCATCGTCGATCCACGCCAGCTTGCTGCCGTCCAGTTCGTACAGCGTGTCGGAAGGAACGGCCTTGGTGCTCGTCACCCTCTTCTGGGTACCGCGGCGGATGTCGTACGCGATCAACGCTTCGTCCTCTCCGTCATACCAGACGACATAACGGTTGCTGACCAGAGGACGGCGCGGCTCCGAACCGGATTTGCTGATGACGGAACTGGTCTGCGTATGCAGATCGTGCAGGATCACATTGGTCGTTTTCTTGTTTTCGTTGATGTAGACCACATAGCGGTCATCGCCGTCCGGCTGGCTCGGATCTCCGGACAAGCCGCCGATTGGCACCAATTCTTCATCGTCCAAGTCGTACAGATAGAGATGCACGTTCTTGTCGCCGTCTTGTTTCGCAAAGATCACGTAATCGCCGTAAATGCGCGGAGGCAGCTTGTCGTAGACCTCTTCGTCCAACTCCTCCGCATCGTCGTAGTCAATGTCGCCGATCAGCAGCGCACCGTCTTCCACAAACACGTATGTATCTTCGTACAGATGCGGGTATGCCTGCTTGTTGGAGTCTTCCGTCAGGCGCTTGTTTCTGTCGCGACCGATCACGTAGACGTAAAGGTCGTCGTACCTCTCGTCCTGGTAAACGATCTGGTCATCATAGATCGAAGGATTCGTCTGATGGCCGAGCGCGGTTACCGCCGCGCGTTCCCGCCCGCTCTTGATGTCGTAATAGTAAATGTCGACGTTGCCGTTCCGGCGGTCTTCCCACGCGACATAAGAGGTGCTTACCGTCGGTTTGCCGGCCTCGCCGCTGGTGGAGATACGGACTTCTTCCCCGGTATTGATATTGTAGAGGTAGATGTCGGATTTGCCGCCATGCTTACCGCTCCAGGCCACGTAGTTTCCGGATAGTTCCAGTTCCACGGCTTCTGTCGTGCCGTCCGTAAGGCGCCTTTCCTTTTTCGTTCCGATGTCGTACAGGTAGACGTCCGAACCGCCGTGACGGGAATCGATCCAGGCCACGTATTTACCGTCCACTCGCAGGTTGGTTTTGGCGGATTGCTTGTCCCCGATTTGGCTTTCTTTATGCTCATCGAGATCATACAGGGTGATGACTTTTTCCCCCTCTGCGATCCAGACGGCGTAATCCTTGGAAATGTCAAAACCGGCTTTGGAAATGACCGGATTGCTGGAGTCGATGCGGACTTCTTCACCGACGTAGTACGCAAATGCCGGAGTCCCGCTCCACAGGGTCGTGGCCAGCAGCGCTGCAGCCAACAAACCTCGGATGGGGGTTCTCTTCATGTAACGATTCCTCCTTTTGTGACGATTCTCATTCTTCATCAATTATCCGTCATATGGCAAAGGATGTCAAAAAAAATCAGGCGCTTTTGACAAGCGCCTGACGGACTATTTGCAGGTTACTCCTGTTCCTGTTTTTCACTGGGGCGGCAGTCGCAGCTGCAGACCCCGTAAAGCGTTTTCACTTGGTTGCTTTCAAAATGCTCGATGATCGTCCCACAGCTCTGACAAACAATCGTACCCATGTTCGCAATCCCTCCGCGTTCGTACTGCCAAAGCGCAGATCAGCCAAAAGTGACATCAAAATGTGATGGTATACTTATATTAATATGACATACTAATGGGAGTCAATACGAAAAACGCACACAAAATCACCCAATTAGTATGTCACATTAACGAGCGCCCACCGTGTCCCTTCAGCCACTCCACCATCTGCCGCAGCACGTCCTCCCGCTCGGGTTCGTTCAGCACTTCGTGACGCAGTCCGGGAAAACGGACAAAGGTGACCTCCGCCGGCAAGCCGGCCGCAAACCGTTCCACTCCGTCCGGATCGACCAGTTGGTCATCCCCCGCCTGCAGCACCAGGACGGAAAGGTCAAGCCGCTCCCGCTCTTCCCAGGCGGCCCGCATGGCCCGGTGCAGCTCCTGGAACCAGCGGACACTCACTTTCGGGTAGTTGTACGGATCGCTCACGTATTCCGCCTGTACCTGCGGATCGCGGGAGACCATGTCCGCCGTGATCCCGTTTGCCATCACCAGCCTCGGCATGGCGCGATCCAGCCATTGCGCCAGCCTGGCTTTCCACGCCGGCACGTCCACCTTCAACTGCAGGCAGGGAGAACTGAGCATCAACCCGGCCAGCCGGCGCCGCTTCTCATACCGCTGGACGAACCGCACCGCCACCAGGCCGCCCAGGCTGTGCCCCAGGAGGAAGACCGGCCGCTCGTCTCCTGCTGCCTGCAGCGCCCGCTCCGTCCAGGTTTCCACGGCGTCCAGATACTGCCCGAACGAATCGATGTGCCCCTTTTTTCCCGGCGAGCGTCCCCACCCGGGCAGATCTCCGCTGAACACATCCACGCCGTGCGCATTCAAAAAGGCGGCCACATGCCTGTAGCGGCCGTGATGCTCGCCGGTCCCGTGCACCAGCACGACCGTCGCGGCCGGATCGGCGACCGTCCATGCATGGAAATAGCAGTCCATGCTCCTCCCTCCCCATTACAAAAACGGGCAGAAGGAATCCTTCTGCCCGGTGTCAGTACTGGTTATCATCCAACGGCATCGATGGCAAACACTCCTGGAAAAACTGGGAAAGCGTTTCCGCTTCATTCGCGCAGTCAATCCGGAAAATCTTTTTCAGGTACTCCGGATTGACCGCATCCTCCGAACTGAGAAGAGTGGATTGCCCCGTCTGCATACAGATGACCAGCGGCTTACCGTCAAACTTGTTGGTGAAGACGATCCCGAAGTCGTGTCGGGCACGTTCCGTGGCAAAACCGAAGAACCGTACCTGGGCAGTCTCCGCAACGTCGTACAAGTGGTCGAACCGTTCCATCAGCAATCCCTCCTCATGGCAATTGGTGTCCGAAAGCAAAATTGAGTAAATTTTCGGATTGTTTACCAGTATAACAAAAACAGCGGCAGATTTCCACCCCTGCCCTTTTGGCCGCCTTGTGGCCGCACAAAAGCGCGCATGGGCGATCTGCCGCCTTGTGGCCGCACAAAAGCGCGCATGGGCGATCTGCCGCCTTTGCTGCTCACCAATCCTGCAGCGATCCTAGCTGATCAGGTGGCGAAGGTTGGGCACGCGGTCCTCCCCTTCCTGAATCCAGCGAACTTTTTCCGCTCCGTGCAGCGATTGGGCGACAAACGACAAGCATTCAAAGAAAAGTTCCACGACGGCCGTACTGTACCGCTCCTCCAGCTTTTCCAGCGCATAGGTGAGCCGAAAAATCGCCGGTACGCTCCGCCTGCTCGCTTCGATCACTTCCCGTCCCTTCTGCGTCGGGTAGACGTGCACCACGCGCCCGTCCAGCTCCGACTTTTCGATCGAGACCATCCCTTTTTCCACCAGCTTTTTGATATGAATGACGATGGAAGACGGATGCCAAAAGGTCCATTCGGCAATCTGCGTCACGCGGACGCCTTCGTAGCAGTAAATGATCCAGAGAATGTTCAATTGCACGGACGAATCCAGCTCCGCCTCTTTGGCCGCCCGTTCCCAGTCTTCCTTGTTGACGACGTCAATGGCGCGCATGGTGTTTAACGCTTCGTAAACGTTTCGAATCGAAACCTCCTGCATCGGGTCCATTCCTCCACGATCCTTTATCATTGTTTCTCTTTCTTTATGAATGTGATATATATTTTACACTTTTCAGAAAAGACGTGCAATTATTTTCCTTTTGACTTGTCGCATTGCCAAAGAGTGGCAGGGAATGCTACACTAGTCGCAGGAGATTCCCGGGACTAGGAGTGACGGCAATCGTGAACCTGAAATCGGCCTACATCTATTTCGTGGAAGGCTCCACAGCCACGAAAGCGGACATCGACGACGTCAAAGCAAAGCTCGAGCGATACATTGACATGACGAGAAAAACGGGGGAACAACTGGGGTGGTCCTACGCGGACGCCGCCTTTCCGTACGTGATCGAGGAGCGGCCGGAAGGGGCGGGTTCCTGGATTCTGCTGAAGGGCAAGGATCCCACCCTCTACAAGGCCATCATCGTGGGTGTGGGCTCCCGGGAGGAGAACGGCCAGGAGCGGTTTTACATTCAGGTCTCCCTGCCGGAGTCGGCCACTCACGGCGACGTGAACAAGGCAAACGAATACTGCCGGTATTTGGCCCGCGAGTACAAGGCGGAGCTGCACCTGTTCAACAAGCGCATCCAGTACTTCCAGCCGCGCAAACCGTGAGCGTCTGGAAAACGGCAGCCGGTACGCGCCGGCTGTTTTCTTTTTTCCAGGCTGTGCTTCTTTTCTCTGAGGAAAAGAAGCTTTTTGTCCCTGTTCGTCCCTCCGCCTGCCCGCCCGGAAGACAAAAAAAGGCTCTCCACTCGGGAGAGCCGTTTTTGCGCGTACGTTGATCAAATCGGTTGAGATCGGGACAGCGAATAAAATCTGCCATCAACCATTCGTATCCCCAGATCCACACAGTAGTGCAATCCCTGTGTGACGCCGTAGAGGATCCACTCCGATGAGCGGTGGTTAATGTCAAAGTCAGTGTAGAGGTCGGTGCCGTCGTTGCGGATCTCGTTGCGGTCTGTCACATCAAAGAGGCGGAGGACAAATGGCAGTTCGGCAAACGGGATGGCAAATTTCCGCTCCACCTCCCGTTCAAACTCCTTTGTCATGTGCCATTGGGCCAGGATCGATTGCTCGTCTTTCCAGGCAATCCGTATACTCGGGCCTTCTATGTCTGTGGATGACCGCGCGGGATTTGTCTCCATTCGCTCCCATCGTTCCTTTCTCTCATGTACTTGCATCAGGGTGACGCAGAACGTCATTTGCTACTCATTATACCATGACAACAAGCCATGTGGAAACGCGACCAAGCCAATTTTCTCATCCGGCTATCGTCCGACGGTAAAGCTGTTTTCGCCGACGGTGACGAACTCGTTGGACTTCTCCGGCTTCATCTGCAGCTGCACCTTGTACGTCCCGTACATTTCCAGCTTGGTGGAGACGAACGGTTCGGAGAAGTAGAAGCTGTTGGCGTTCAGCGTCGAGTACTTCCACTCCTTGCCGCGGTCCACCTCTTTGCCGTCCGGGCCGACCAGCACCAGGCGCAGTCTCAGGTCTCTTGTCACCGGCGCGTCATCCACCTCGACAAACACGTTAAACGTCCGCGGCACGTCCTTGTCGCTGTACCCTTTGATCGGGTTGCTGAAAATGATGTTCTTGTTGCGGGACTGCTGGATGCCCTCCAGCACCAGAATATTGACGTTCGGCTTGACGATCTCCAGTTTTCCGGAGCGTTGATCGTACTCGGCAAAGCCTCCCATCCGCTTGACCAGTTTCTGCATCGAAGCGGTCGTGGAAGCGGGCAAGCTGTCGACGATTCGCTCGCCGCCCAGATAGACTCGCATCGCGCCTTCGCCCAAGGCCGTGCTCCCTAGGCCGGCGACCGTCAGCAACAACAGGGCAGACAACCATGCTTTCTTCATGTCGCAATCCTCCAGTATGTTTTGCGCGTCAGCGCTTGATTTCCCTTTTTTTCTTGCCATTAACTTATACGCCCAAGCCGGCAAATAGTTGTGGTCGCCCCGCAAACTTTTTTCACAATATCCACAATATCCACAGGCGCATCTCAAACTGGAGGAAGGACTTATCAACAGCCGTTTACTCCAGCGACAAGACGTACTCCACCAGCGCTTTCCGTTCCTGTTCGGTCAGCAAATGGGCGCTGCCGTGCTTGTGCTGCGGATTGCGCGTGGTCAGCACCTCTTCGATGGTGGTGGCGCTGCCGTCGTGCAGGTACGGCGCGGTCGCCCAGACGCCTCGCAGCGTCGGGGTATCAAACTCGCCCGGCTTGCGCGGATTTTGGAAATGGGCCCGGCCGTCGCCCTCTACCGCCCCTTTATCAGCCGGCGTGGCCGTGCCGACGTCGTGCAGAAAACGGCGGTTTTGCACGCTCAGCCTGCCGGCGGCGTCCACCGCCTGCGCGCTGTCGGTATAGTTTGGCAGGGCGTGACAGGTAATGCAGCCCGCCTTTCCCTTGAACAGCGCCTCTCCCTGTTGAGCCAGCGGCGTCAGCGATCCGTCCGGCTTCCGGTACGGACTTTTCGGCACCGGCAGCGAATCGGCGTAGTCCAGGTAGGCAAACATCTGGTCAAACATCTTTTGCACCTCGGGCGGCAGCGGTTTCGTCGGATCGAACTGGGTCATCCCGCCCATTTCGTTCTGCACCGTCAGCAGGTAGTCGGCAAAATCGTCACGGCTGCCATCCCAGGTCATCAGGCCCGTCTTGGTGGCGAGCACGTTGCTCGGCAGATTGCGCGGCCCTTTGGGGGTCAGGAAGGTAAGCCCGTTGATCTCGCCGTCAAAGTGACAGGAGGCGCAGCTCATCCAGTTCTTGCCGGTGATCGGCGCGGCGAATCGGTCGCTGTTGGCGGAAAAGAACATCACTTTGCCGGCGCGAACGTCGGGGGGCAGCGGATCCTTGGCGATCAGGGGGAGCGGTTTTCCCGAGACGGCCGCTTTTTTGTACGAATCGGAGCCACCGGTTTCGACGAAGACGAGGTCGTGGCTCATCGCGTTGTGGATGTACAGCTCGCTGCCGTCCGGGGAGATCACCATGCCGCGCGGGTTGGCCCCCGGCACGCGGCGCAATAGCTGCGTCGCCCGTCCGCCGCGCCGGAGGTCGAAGGTCATCAGGTCCTCGCTTCCGCCCATGACCACAAACGCTTTGCTGCCGTCCGGCAGAAAGGCCACGTCGGCGGGGTTGGAGACGATCTCCGTCTCGTTTTTCACGTTGACGATGTTCATCTGCTTGAACAGGTGCTTCCGCTCCTCCACCCGCTCCTTCCGCGCCGTCGTGTCGATCACCGACACCGTCGGAAAGATCGTGGACTCAAACTGGATCGGCGTGTCTGTGTTGGTCAGGATATGGGGCAGCCACAGCTCTTTTCCGTCCGGGGAAAACGTCATGTTTTCCACCATGCCGGGCACCCCCTGGCTCACCTTTTGGTCGTGATTGGGCGGTTCCGGCGTCTCGGCCAGCGCCACCGTGCCTTTCACCTTCCAGGCGGCGGTGTCGATCACGCTCACATGGCCGTTGAGGTAGTGGCTGACGTACAGCTCCGAACCGTCCGCGTTCAGCGCCAGGCCGCGCGGTTCCCGCTCTACCGGAAGCTCGCGGACCACCCGGTTGGTGGCCGTGTCGATCACGCTGATGACCCCTCCGCGGTAGGAGCTGACGTAGACCCGCTTGCCGTCGGGACTGGTGACGACGGCAAACGGCTGATGGGCCACCGGGACGGAGGCGATCACCTGTCGTTTTTCCAGATCGACCACGTCCACCCGATCGTCGTGCATCGCCGCCACGTAGGCGCGCCGGTCGTCAGGCGAGAGGGCGACGCTGCGCGGCTCCCGCCCGACCGGGATCTCCGCGGTCACGGCCCGTTTTTTCACGTCCACCAGCGTGATCGTCGGCACGTCGATGTTGGCCGTCACCACCGCTGTGCCGTCGCGGGTGATGGCGATCGGCCGGCTTTCCGCAGGGGCTTTTCTCGGTTCGCTGTCAGGTCCCCCGACCGCTTCGTCAGTCGGGCTGCAAGCGGAAAGGGCAAAGGCCGCAATCAGCCCCCACCCTATCCATGTGAACCGCTTATTCCGTTTGTTTTCCACGGCCGACCCCTCCTACGGCTTCTTCACCGTTACCGGCAGAAGCACGGGGGCGATGCCGTACGGGCCGTGTTTGCCCACGGCCGCCTGAATCTGCGGCACGGTGTCCTTGTCCGTATTGTCCGGCGAGTCGGACGTTTCCTTGTAGTAGTCGCCCGTATCCCAGAATTCGCTCGTCTGCATCCCGTCCTCCAGCGTCGGGCCGTTGACCACTGTCTTGAAAAAGCGGGTGTACATGTCGGTCAGCTTGCCCAGTTCGAGTGAGGGGTATTTTTCCTTGTCCGCGTCCGTGTTGACCAGGTTGAGCATGCCGAGGCGCAGCCCGGCGGAGACGGCGCCTGCCAGGTACGGATCGTAGGCGTAGTCGTTCTCCTTGCCGACTGCGTCGCGAAAAGCGGACGCCTCGTCGTCCCAGAACGTTTTCACCGTCTGGTCGAACAGCTTGCGGGCGGCATCCCGGTACTTCTCCTCCTTGGTCGCCAGAAACGCCGCCGTCAAACCGCGGATGGCCCCCAGTTGGGCCTTCAGCGTCTTGGCGTCGCCATCCCGGCCCGAGCCGATGCGGTAGCCGTTTGCCACCAGGCCGTCCTGTTCGTCCAAGAGCTTGGTGAGGATAAAGTCGGCCTGCGCCTTGATCATGCCCAGCGCCTTTTTCCCCTCCGGCGTACCCAAGCCTTGCGCCGCTTCACCGCTCGCGTATCCCAGCGGCATGCCGTCGACCGCCCGCTGGAACAGGCGCAGCGCCTCCAGGGCGTATCCGATTTGGAAGGTGTCGGCGTGATCGCCCTGCCCGTTCGCCTCCCCGGAGTGTTCGTCCACCAGCGTCTGCTCCTTGGCGTTCCAGTGCATCGCCTCCAGGTTGGCAAACAGGGTGTACAAAATGTCCCGGTTGAGCGAATACGGATCGTCCGCCTTCACGTCGTTTGCGATTTGATTGTCCAGGTTGGCCGCCGGCGCTTTCGGGAACGGGTCGCCGTCAAACACGGCGCGAAACGCCGGGTTTTGATTTTGGTTGGCGGGCCGCTGATCGGACGTGCCGAAAAATTCGGAAGCGGCCCACATCATCAGCCATTGGTCCTGCAGCAGGCTTCGTTTGTCGGTGACCTTCAGTTCTTTGACGCCGGGGAATTCCTTGCTGCCGTCTTCCGCCACCTGGACGGCGTGGGGAAGGTAGACAAGCCCCTTGGCCGGATCGTATTTCGTTCCCGGCGTGGCCCCCAGCTTGCCGCTGGCAGCATCCAGGAACAGCCGGTCGCGCATGAAGGCGAGCTTGTTCCAGACGCCCTCCGCGAGCAGCACCCCCTGCAAACCGTCCGCCGTGCTGACGCCGAGGCGGATATTGGGGTCCTTGTCCTGGTCGGGCGAGGCGGCCTCCAGCTCTTCGTCCTTGTCCACCGTGTGGAATCCGCCCAAAAAGTCACCCAGCCAAAGCGCCTGCTTCAGATAGGTCCCGCCAAGCGCGGACGGGGTCAGCACCCGCTCCATCCGGCCGCGGTCCCAGCGCAGCGTGGCGAAGTCCACCTGGTATTTGGGAATGTAGCGTCCGTCTTCCCCGTCGGCGAACTTGCTGGTGTCCACCTTGGTCACGTAGTGCGGATCGCCGGACGTGTATTCGACAAACGTGGGGAACATGTTTTGAAACAGCTCCTCCGGCGCGTAGCCGACCGCTTTGGCCAGCGCGAAATAGCGCTCCGCAAGCGCCTTGCGCGGGTCGTTGGCTCCGGCCCGCTTGACGTTGACGGGACCGTTGACGAGATGCAGGCCCAAGCCGGACTTTTCCACCACTTCGTACATCGCCTCTTCGGAATACTCGTAGGACTCGATTCCGGCTGTGTAGTCAAACGGGGTGGGGCTGTCCGGCTTGCCCGCATCCAGCAGGTCCAGGTCAAGCCCCAGCGACTCCGCGAGCGGTTCGCCTGACAGTTCAAACTCGGAATAGGCAAACATGTTGGCCGCCGTGTCAAAGCGGTAATCGGTCTTTTCCACGCGCAGACCCTGTGCATTGGTGCCGGCCGCCTGGCCCGCGGGCTGCGGTGCGGACTGACTGCTGCCTGACGGCGCCTCCGGGGTGCACCCTGCCAGCAAGGCGGTTGCCAGCAATACGGAAAGCGGTTTTCTTGCCAAGGAAACTCCTCCTCCTGCCGTTGACGCATATAAGCGGATGATAATGAGAGTTATTATCAATGAATATGATTCTCATTATACGCCCGGCAGTCATGCTTGTAAATGAGCAAAATGAAAAGCGACTCGATTGGAGTCGCTTTTCGATGAACGGATTTTCGCCCGCGTGTTATCGCAGCCAGGCCGAAACAATCACGGCAAGGACCAGCAGGGCAACGATCGTCAGCCAGATGCGGCCAAACAGCCGCAGCCACTTTGGCAGGCTCTCCCACCGAACCGGTTTGGGCGGCAGAGCTCCTTCCGCCCGCTGCGCCGCTTCCAGATCGGGATGGGTAGAGAGAGGGTCGTTTTCGTTCCTGTCCGCCATGCTTTCACCTCCGCTGCGGCCGCCGTACCGCCCGGCCGCTCGTTGCTGGTCCTGCTCAGATCGGCCATTCCTCCTGCCCGGACAGCCAGGTCAGATAGTCCGTCACCAGACTGATGGCGATGTCGATCGCCCGCTCGTCCGGTTCAATTTTCGCATGGTGCAGGCCGTAGGGCGTATTCACCCCGAGCCAGAACAAAAAGCCGGGGATTTCCGACAGGAAAAAGCCGAAGTCCTCCCCCGTCATCGCTTCGCTGCAGCGGATCGGCGTGATGTCCGGGCGCTGGGTGCCCACCCACTCCATGAACTGCTCAGTCAGCAGCTCATGGTTGTACACCTGGCAGTACCCGCAGCCGTAATCGATGGTGGCCGTGCACTCGAATCCCGCTTCGACGCCTTTGACCAGCGCCTCGATGCGGCTTTTGACCCGGGCCATCGACTCCAGCGACAGCGTCCGGATCGTCCCCTCCAGCCGCGCCGTTTCCGCGATGATGTTCTGCTTGGTGCCCCCTTCGATCTTGCCCACCGTCACGACGGCCGCATCGAGCGGATCGATGTTGCGGGCCACGATCGACTGAAGCTGCGTCACCAGATGGCTGGCCGCCACCACCATGTCGTTTGCCTTGTGGGGAAAGGCCGCGTGCCCCCCTTTGCCGGTCAGCTCGATCATCAGCTCCGAGGTGTTGGCAAACAGGATGCCCGGCTTGGTGGCGATGTGACCCACCGGGTACTCCGGCGCGATGTGCAGGGCAAAGATGCAGTCGGGCCGCCACTCGGCAAACGCCTCGCTCTCCATCATCGGCTTGGCGCCGCCCGGTCCTTCTTCGGCCGGCTGGAACACGAAGAGCAGATCGTCATCGACGGGATGGTGAACAAAATGGGTCAGAATGCCCAGCCCGATCGCCATGTGCATGTCGTGGCCGCAGGCGTGCATGTACCCCTCGTGCGTGGAGCGGAACGGATAGGTCGTCTCCTCCCGAATCGGCAGACCGTCCATGTCCGCCCGCCAGGCAATCGTCCGCTTGGGATGAAGCCCGTTAACCCTGACGAGGATGCCGGTGCGCCAGGTCTTGATCTGCAGGCGCTCCTGCGGCAGCCGCTCCAGATAGTCCAGCAGATAGCGCTGCGTTTTGTACTCCGCAAAACCGGGTTCGGGAATTTGATGCAGGTCGCGGCGAATCCGTACAAACGGGGAATCGGTCATCCCTCTACACTTCCTTTCCGGTGCCGAGCGCCGTCAGTTGGCGGGCAAACACATCCACAAACCGGTCCACATCCGCCCGCGTCAAGGTGAGCGGAGGCAGCAGGCGGACGATCGTCTTTTGCGTCACGTCGACGAGGATGCCCTCGGCCAGCAGGTTTTGCTGCAGCCGGGCCGCTTCTTCGGGCGTCGCGTGCAGAGGAATGCCCACCATCATGCCTTTGCCGCGCAGCGCCTGAAGCTGCTCCGGCAGGCGCTGTCTCAGCTCTTCCAGACGTCCCCACAGGTAGCCGATCACGTCGCTCACATGGGCGCGGAAGGCCGGGTCGAGCAATTCGTCCAGCACCGCGTTGCCCAGCGCGGCGGAGAGCGGCGAGGGCGCAAAGGTCGTGCCGTGATCCCCCGGCTTAAACAGATTCATCAGCCGTTGGCCGGCGATCACCCCGCCGAGCGGCAGGCCCCCGCCCACTCCTTTGGCAAACAGGATCAAATCGGGCGTCACTCCGGCGTGCTGATACGCGAACAGACGGCCCGTACGGCCCATGCCGGTCTGGATTTCATCCATAGCAAACAGCACGCCCTCTTCCCGACAGATCGCCTCCGCTTCCCGCAGAAACGCTTCGGAGAGCGGCACCACGCCGCCGGAGCCGAGCACCGGCTCCATCAGGAGGGCCGCCGGCTTCTCGCTCCGGCAGACCGCGCGAAGCTGTTCCGCGTCTTCTGCATCCAGCTCGTAGACGGGAAAGTCGGGCTGGGGAAAATCCTGATAGACGTGGGGCTGCCGCGTCAGCCGCACCGCCCCCAGCGTGCGCCCATGAAAGCTGTTGCGCAGGACGGCGATCCCCGTCCGGCCGGCCCCCTCCGCTTTCGTCCATTTGTGGATCAGCTTGATCGCCGCTTCCGTCGCCTCCGCCCCGGAGTTGGAGAAAAAGACCTTGCCGGGGATGGTGTTGTCGATCAGCCGCTGCGCCAGCCGGATCGCCGGCGGGTTGAGAAAGACGTTGGAGATGTGCAGAAACCGCTCGCCCTGCTCCCGGAGCGCCTGGACAATCCGCGGATGGGAGTGGCCCAGCACGTTGACGGCCAGTCCGGTAAACAGGTCCAGATACGCCCGGCCGTCGGTGTCGTACAGGTAATTGCCCTCTCCTTTGGCGATTGCGATCGGCAGCCGTTTGTACGTCGAGACAATGTACTGTTCGTCGAGCGAACGCCAGTCCGTAGCCATCTTTTCACTCACGCTCCTACAGCTGCCGCAGCTCCTGCTTGATCTCCGTCTTGGAGCGTGTTTTTTCGTCGATCTGTTTGATGATGCGCGCCGGAGTGCCGGCCACGACCACGTTCGGCGGAACGTCCTCGATGACGACCGCGCCGGCGGCCACGACGGAACCTTTGCCGACGCGAACGCCTTCCAGAATCACCGCATTGGCGCCGACCACCACGTCGTCTTCAATCACGACAGGCTGCGCGGACGGCGGTTCGATTACGCCTGCGATCACCGCACCGGCGCCGATGTGGCAGTTTTTCCCGATGGTGCCGCGTCCGCCGACGACCACGTTCATGTCGATCATCGTGCCTTCGCCGATGACGGCGCCGATGTTGATCACCGCCCCCATCATGATCACGGCGTTGTTGCCGATGCTCACCTGGTCGCGGATGATCGCGCCCGGCTCGATGCGCGCCTGGATGCCTTTCGTGTCCAGAAGCGGGATGGCGGAGTTGCGGCGGTCGCTTTCCACCACGTAATCGGCGATTTTGTCCTTATGCTGTTGCAGCACCGGCTCGATTTCCTTCCATTCGCCGAAGACCACGCCCGTGCCGTTGCTGATAAACGTTTTGGCGTTTGCGCCGAAATCGATGCCGTCCAGGTCTCCTTTCAGGTATACCTTCACCGGCGTTTTCTTTTCGCTTTTTTGGATAAACGAGATAATTTCATGCGCATCCATCATGTTCACTGTGAATCTCCTCCATGACACTGTATGTGGAAATGTAGAAAAAGCAATGAGTGCAGACGCTATCCTCATTGCTTTTTGATCCCTGAAAGCAAACCGTAAATAGCGCTCCACGAAAGGCCGTGCCTTTCATGACAGGGCGACCGTTGTTCACGGGAACCCCAGCCCTCGCCGTCCGAGGGGTACGGCCAGAACTTCGGCGCCTTGGCCTTTCCGTCTTTCCACGCCCCCCGCGTTTGTATGGCAAGACGTACTCTTCCGCAGCGCACCTCTATTTGTTGATACGCTATTGAATTTCCTTTTACTCTATCAAAATCCTCCCCGGGTGGCAACCTCTGAATGGAAAGTCGCTGGCGTAGCGGAGGAGCGGTGCGCGTCCGCATCCATACGGTCCTGGCGCAATCTGCCGGGACCGTCTTTTCAGGCGGCCGCAAACGTGGTACACTGACGGTCCCCAGATTCCGTCCGGAGAAAAGGAGGACCGCTCCATGTCTTCGCTGGCACAAAGCGTGTACATCCGCCCCCTGACGGCGGAAGACGCGCCGGCCATGTTGGCGCTGCGCGTCCGCAATCAGGCGTTTTTTCAACCGTTTGAACCGATCCGCCCCGCGTCGTTTCTCACCCTGGAGGGACAGCGGGAGCAGTTGGCGGCTGCCGAGCGCGACTTCGCGGCGGGAACCGCCTACGCCTTTGGCGTTTTTCTGCGGGAGAACGACGAGCTGATCGGCCGCGTCAACCTTTCCAACGTCGTCCGGGGCGCCTGGCAAAACGCCACCATGGGCTATTATCTCGACCAGTCCCTTAGCGGCCGCGGCTGCATGACGCAGGCCGTCCGGCAGGCGCTGCGATTCGCGTTCGCGGAAGCCGGGCTGCACCGCGTACAGGCGGCGGTCATGCCTCGCAACGGGGCCTCCATCCGCGTGCTGGAAAAGACCGGTTTCCGCCGGGAAGGGCTGTCGCTTCGGTATCTGCAGATCAACGGCGTTTGGGAAGACCACCTGATCTTCGCGATCACGCGCGAGGAGTGGACTTAAATAGCCGAAATCACGCGGCCTGTCCTGTGCTGCTCAGGCAGCGGGGAAAGCCGGAGTGCGCGGGACATCCTGCCCGTCAGGCTCCGGCTTCCTCCTGCCGCAGCCGCTCCAGAATCCGCCGCTTGCGGTACAGCATCCGGCCCGTTTCCGCCACATCCTGCACGGTGGAGCGGTTCAGGTAAGCGCCAAACAGCATGCCCGCCACCGGCACCATCTGAAACAGCTTTTTCCAGCCGAAGTTTTCCGTGTACGTCACCACCACTTCCCGCCAGCCCTGCAGTTGGGCGATGACATCCCGCTGTCTTTCGGGCTCGTCAAAGCGGGAAAGCTCCTCCAGGATCGCCCGCTTGCCGACGATGTCGGAAGAGGCAAACTGCAGGCATTTGACGATGAACAGCCGCTCCCGCTTCTCCTCGGGGCGGTATCCGTAACAGAGCGCCATCTCCTGCAGCACCTTGAGCGAGGTGCCCAACAGCAGCGGGACGTCGATCGCCAGGGTGAACAGCCCGCCAAACCCCGTTGTCGCTCCCTGCACCGTGGCAAACGCGGCGCGGGATGCCACCATTTCCGCTGCCACCTTGTCCATGGTGACCAGCGGCAATCTCTTGACGTCCTCCTGCTTGGGCCGTCCCGTTCCCGGCTGGGCCTCCTGGAACCGCGCATACACCGACTCGTCGCTTACCAGATAGGTACCCCCCTGCTCCAGAAAGGCGGCCATTTCATCGACAGCCGTCCCCAGCTTCTCCCTGACGACGGCGGGCGTAACGCGGTCCAAAAGCACAAACGGCAGCCGACCCAGCTTTTCCCAGAACCACAGGTCCTTCTGATCCCGTTCCCACGCTTCCACTTCGTTCAACGCCCGCAAGAGCATCTCTCTGGTCTCCATGCTGACTCCACTCATCTCCTTTTGCCGCGCGTCTGCCTCTCGCCGCCTGGCTGTGCGGCCGTTTTACTTAGCCGGCAGCGGGTGCGCAGCATCGCTTTTGCAAAGGCCTCCAACTCCGCGAGAGACGCAAATCCCTCAAAGACCTCACATCGTTCTACGATCCCCAGCTTGAGATGTTTCACCGCGCCGTCCTCCAACCGGAACCCCAGCTTTTCCAATACGCTGCGCTCTTCGTCCGTCACGATTTTCTCTCTCCTTTCCGGCTATGGGGCGGTTTTCCGCTCCTGCCTGCTGGCGGCCTCTGTCTGGCGCAAGCGGGCGATGCCCTCGCGGCACACGCCGTATTCGTACCAGGAGCATCCGGCGCACAGGAAGGCCAGATCGTCCGGTTCCACCAGGCGGCGGGTGCGCTCCACCAGTTCCGATTTGAAGTAGACCTCTCCCGCCGTCAAGCCCAGATGGGACAAAACGTTGCAGTCCAGCGTCTGCACGTGCTCTTCCGAATCGGGAGAAGCTTCGCACCGTTCCGCTCCCTTGTTGGGACACGCCTGGCACGTGTCGTCGAATCCCCGCACCACCCGAATGGGAAAATCCTGCCGGGGATCGCGGATCCGCTCGACGATTTCCCCCATTTTGGCGACAAACGCGGGGCTGTACCCCATCCCCTGAAACCCGTGAACGCACAGCAGATGATGGCCGCGCAGCACAATCGGTTCCATACGTTCCTCCTCCCTGCCGACACCCGGCATCTTTCCTTGGTTTTATCGTACTGCTTTCGCCATCCCTCCACAAGGCGGCCGCCGGGACAGGCATAATGCTCCCGCTGCTGGCAAACGCTAGGGACAGCCCAAGCGAAAGGAGGCAGGATCGATGGACAAGCGGACGGACGAGCGCAATCCGAAGCACGAACCGACCATCGCGCCCGGGATGGAGATGGACGAGCTGGAAGAAGAGGCGACGGAGGAAGAAATCGAAAACGGCGACTCCACCTCTGTAACCACGCTGTATCTTGACCGGATATAGCAGCATCAATAGGAAATAACTATAGACTTTATACTTTTTATAGATTTGACGAATAACCCCTCCACTGGTACAACGATACCAAGGAGGGATTTTCCATGCATGTAGAGAACCGCTGGAACGCACGGCTGTACGACGGCAAGATGGACTTTGTCTCCCGGTTTGGCAAAGGCGTGCTGGAATGGCTTCAGCCGCAGCCGGGGGAAACGATTCTCGACCTGGGCTGCGGAACGGGCGATCTCTGTGCCGAGATGGCCAAGGCCGGGGCTGTGCCGACGGGAATGGACCTGTCCGCCGACATGATTGACACGGCGCGGAGCAAATACCCCGCGCTGCGGTTTTTCGTCGCCAACGCCGAGACGTTCGTGACGGAGGAACCGTTTGACGCCGTCTTTTCCAACGCCGCCCTGCACTGGATGAAGCGGCCGGAAGCCGTCATCCGCCAGGTGTGGCTGGCGCTGAAGCCGGGCGGACGGTTCGTGGCCGAGTTCGGCGGAGCGGGCAACGTGGAACGGGTCGTCCAGGCCATCCGCGCCGTCCTGGCCGACAAGGGGCGCGATGCGGACAGCCGCAACCCCTGGTACTTCCCCGGCATCGGCGCCTACACCTCGCTTCTGGAACGGCAGGGCTTTGTCGTCAAACTGGCGCATCACTTCGAACGGCCCACACCGCTTCCGGACGGGGAACAGGGGCTGCGCCACTGGCTGGATGCGTTCTGCGGCCCGTTTTTTGCCGACATGCCGCCGCAGGAAAAGGACGAGACCTGCACGATGATCGCCGATCGGCTGCGGCCCGCCTTGTTCCGCGACGGCTCCTGGGTCTTGGACTACAGCCGGATCCGGGTCGCCGCCCTCAAGCCGCACGAGCAAAGGCCGCTCCCGTAAAGCGGATCGGCTGCGTACGGCTGCCAATCAAACAACCCGCCTGCTCTGCCGCAATGGCACAAGCAGGCGGGTTCCTTTTGAGCCGGGGACGTGCGGACACGGCCGTGCTACATGCCTTCGCCGCCGTTCATCATCAGCACTTCCTCGCCTTCCGCGATGCCGCTCTTGATTTCGATGAATTCCGACCCTTCGATGCCGATCTCCACTTCTTTGGGCGTCGGCTCCCCGGTTTTCGGATCCTTCACCATGACGGTTCCCTTGCCGTCCTCCAGCACGTCGACCGCCTGCAGCGGCAGCCGGAGCACGTTTTCCTTCTTCTCCACGTAAATGTCGCAGTCGCCGGTCATTCCGTGCTTCATCTCAGCCGCGTCGGTCAGCTCGATTTTCACCGCGAAGCGGACCGTCTTGTCCTCTTTCGTCCCCTCTTTGGGCACGTCCACCACCTTGCCGGTAAACGGCTTGTTGCCAAACGCCGTCACGTACACCTCGGCCGTCTGCCCCACCCGGATGGACGGAATGTCGATTTCATCCACAGCCGCCACAAAATACACGGCGCTGCTGTCCATGATGACCGCGGCCGGCTTGCCGGAGTCCGGCGTCTCGCCCGGTTTGACCTCCAGCTTGGTAATCACCCCGCTGATCGGCGCCGTCACCCGCTTTTTCGCGATCTCCCGCTTCTTCTGCTCCAGGGTCAAGAGCGACTCCTTCAAGGCCAGTTCCTTCTCCTTCAGGTCCAGTTCGGAGGCGGACATGTCCATTTTCGCAAGCAGTTGGCCTGCCTTGACCTCGTCGCCGTTTTCCACTTCCACCTTGCCGACCTTGCCGTGGGTGCCGGCCACGACCTCCACGACGTCCGGGTCTTCAAACGGCGTCGCCATCTGGCTGGCGAACAGAACGCCGTTCGGGTCGACGTACTGCACTTCTCCCAGGTCTCCCACGTACAGCGCTCCGGGCTTTTTCACCAGCACCTCCACGTCGTGGACCCCGCCGACGCCTTTTTCCTTCTTCCCGATCAGGTCGACCTTGGTAACCGTACCGTCGAGAAAGATCATCGACGCCGAGATAAACACTTTCACCTTTTGTCCCACCTTGAAGTGCTCCGCTTCAAAGGCGGAAAACTTTCCGGTAATCTTCAGGTGATCGGTGTCGACCAGTTTGGCGACCACGGTTTCCGGTGTCACCGTATCCCCTTCCTTGACCAGCACTTCCTTCACCTTTCCGCCCATGGAAAAGGCAATCCTGTCCTTCCGGTTTTTCAAATCGTTCAGTTCCCTCTGGGCGCGGACAATGCTCAGCTCCTGCTTCTGCAGCTCCAGGGCGGCGTCCGTGCTGTCGATGGAGAACAGCGGATCCCCTTTGTTCACGCGCTGCCCCTCTTTCACAAAGACCTGCTCCACCTTGCCGGTCAGTTCCGGTTTTACCTCTTCGCGTGCCTTCGCTTCCACGGTCCCGGAGGCAAAGATGGTCTTTTTCACGTCCCCCCTGTCCACGACTGCGGTGGGAAAGGAGGGCGGCCCCTCCTGCGGCTGTTCGGCGGCGGCGTCTTTGGATCCGAGATAGTGATAGCCGGCGTATCCTCCTCCGCCCAACAGGACAACGACTGCCGAAAGAATGATCCACGTTTTCTTGTTCATACTCCCTATCCCCACATTCTTTATTCAGATCGAATGGCTTGCAGCGCGCTCAACCGGGAGGCGCGGATGGCCGGGAAAATGCCCGCCAGCAAACCGATGACAAACGAAAACCCGATGGCGAACAGCGACAGCCACGACGGGATGACGGCAAGGCGCAGCTTCTCCTCTCCCTCCGGTCCGCCGAAGCCGATGTTGAGGCTGCTCATGATTCCGCCCGCTTCCCCGAAGTAGTTGACCAGTTCCACCGCTCCCCAGGCGATGCCGAGGCCGGCCAGTCCGCCAATCAATCCGATGAAGCCCGATTCCATCAGGAACAGCCAGCGGATGTTGTACACGGTGGCGCCGATGACCTTCATGATGCCGATTTCCTTGGTCCGCTCCAGAATGGACATGATCATCGTGTTGACGATGCCGATCGTGGCGACCAGCAGCGAGACAGCGGCAATCCCGCCCAGCACGATCTGGATGACGAAGAAGAACTTGTTGATCTGCTCCAGTTCGCGGGCGGGCGACCAGACTTCAAACCCGCGTTCCTGCAGCGCCTTTACGACGCTCTCCACCTTCTCGCGCGACTCCACCTTCACCGTCATCTCGTCAAACTCAAAGCTGCCCTGCTGCGCAGTCTCGCGGGTGCGCCGGGTGCTGCCGCCTCCATCGCCGAACTCGTCCCCCCGACTGCGGTTGAGCCAGTCGTTCATTTCTTTCACCAGGCCGAGCGGCGCATAGACGGCGTTTCCGTAGCGGCGGTTTTCCGACTGCCGCAGTTGGCCGACGACTCTCACGCGGACTTCCTTCTTTTCGAAGTGCGGCTCGTCGTCGATCCGGTACTCGCGCGTCAGCACGATCGTGGCCGTCTTGTCGACGAGATTGAACGATTGGAGGGCCTCCTCGCCCCTCCCGAAGCGAGGCGGCATCATCTCCGCTCCCCCGCCCCGGTTGGCGTCCGCGCTTCTCCGCCGCGCTTCCCGCCGTTCCTTTTCCACGTCCCGCAAATTGCCGGCAACGTGATAGGCCACGACGATTTCCTGCGGCGATCCACTCAGGTAGCTGCCTTTTTCCACGTCATTCTTGCGGTAGGCGGCCGATTCGAGCGCGTCCACCCCGATCACCTCGATAAACCCTTCCCGCCTGCCCACTTTCAGCTTGGCTTCCCCTTGTATCCGCTTGATCGGCATGACCGCCGCCACCCCGGATATGCCCTTGATCTCCCGCACCGCGTCCATGTTCAGCTTTTTCCGCTGATCGTCCGGGATGGGCTCGTCCTTTTCGTAATCGAAAAAGGCCGGCTGCACGTCCAGCTCCGTCAGGTTGCCGAAGTTCTCCAGGCTCTTGACGGCGTTTTCCTTCAGTCCCAGACTGAGGGCGATCATCGCCACAATGGCGGCCGTCCCGATCATGACGCCCACGGAGGTGAGCGCCGTGCGCAGCTTCATGCGCCACAAGTTTCGCCAGACGATGCGAAACGAATCCAGTAGTTTCACAGTAGGTTCACCTCATACCCTCTCTCATGCCGGTTTCGTCCGTTTTTGCACGACCCGTCCGTCCTGCAGATAGATGACGCGGTCGGACTGTTCCGCCACTTCCTGTTCGTGGGTGACGATGATAAACGTCGTGCCGTTTTCGCGGTTCATCCGCCTCATCAACTCCAGGATTTCCTGCTCGGTTTTGCTGTCCAGATTCCCGGTCGGTTCGTCGGCAAGCACAATGCTGGGCTGGTTGACCAGGGCGCGGGCGATGCTCACCCGCTGCTGCTGGCCGCCGCTCAGTTCGTTCGGCTTGTGATCCATCCGTCCGTCCAACCCGACCCGCTCCAGCATCTCCTTTGCTTTGGCCCGTCTGCTTTTTCGGCTTTCGCCGGCAAAAATCAGCGGCAGTTCCACGTTTTCCAGCGCGGTCAGGTTGGGCAGCAGGTTGTACGATTGAAAAATAAAGCCCATGCATCGTCGACGAAACAGACACAGTTCGTTTTCGCTGAAGCGGGAGATTTCTTCCCCGTTGACGAAAATGCTCCCCTCGTCCGGTTTGGTCAAACCGGCCAGCAGGTTCAACAGCGTCGACTTGCCCGATCCTGACGATCCGCACAGGGCGACAAACTCCCCTTTGTCAACGTGCAGATTGATGTCGAACAGCACGGGAACCTTGATCTTGCCCGTCCCGTAGCTGTGATTGACGCCCGTCACCGTCAATTCGCCTGTTCCGTTGGCCATCTCGTTTTCCACCTCGTTTGTCGTTCCGTGTAAAATTGGCATCCTTTATCTATAGACGCAAAAACAGGAAAAACGTAACGAAGCGCTGGAAAAACTTTTCTTGTTCACGCAACAGCAACACTTTCTTCAAGAAAATGTAACACCCCGGTAACCTAATGCTTCCAGCGCGTTGATACAATAAAGGTGTGAACAAAAACGAGAGAGGGCAGATTGACGATGAGAATCTATCGGTTTTTGTTTGAAACGGCGTCACGTCAATGGATTGAAATCATCAAGGCACCCAGCATGTTTGAGGCAGCCAAAGAGGCCAAGCGCCTCGCCTCGAAGCGCGCCAAGGCCCTGTCCACCCCGATCACCTTCTCGTTCCATCACATTGCATCTGTCTAATAGAGAAAACCTACATAGAAAACCGCCCAGGATCACGGAACGCTTCTCCCCGCCGGAGAGGCGTTTTTTCATCGGGCGAACGTATTGACACCGCTCTTGTTTTCCTCTTCAATTTAGGTAGAACGTAAACGAACCGCACCACCAGTTGCGGCTGCAAAGGGAGACATCTGCCATGACGATTCGCAAAGCGTTAACCATCGCGGGATCTGACACCAGCGGCGGCGCCGGCATCCAGGCCGACCTGAAGACGTTTCAGGAGCTGGGCGTCTACGGAATGACCGCCCTGACCGTGATTGTTGCCCAAGATCCGCACAATTCCTGGTTTCACGAGGTGTTTCCAATCGACCTCGGCACCCTGGAGAAACAGTTGGAAACGGTCCTCTCCGGCATCGGCGTCGACGCCGTGAAAACCGGCATGCTGGGCACGACGGAGCTGATCGAGCTGGCGGCCAGGAAAATCGATCAATACCAATTGAAGAACGTCGTCGTCGACCCGGTGCTTGTCTGCAAGGGGGCGGACGAAGTGCTTCACCCGGAAGTGGCCGACAGCCTGCGTGACGTCCTCGTTCCACGGGCCACCGTCGTTACCCCCAACCTGTTTGAGGCCGGTCAGTTGAGCCAAATGGGCGCGCTGAAAACCGTCGACGACATGAAAGAAGCCGCCAAGCGCATTCACGACAAAGGGGCGGCCTACGTGCTGGTGAAAGGCGGCGGCAAGCTCGCGCACGAAAAAGCGATTGACGTCCTGTACGACGGCCACACGTTTGACATTCTGGAAGGCGAGCGGATCAACACCACCTACACGCACGGCGCCGGCTGCACCTACTCCGCCGCCATCTGTGCGGAGCTGGCCAAAGGCAAATCGGTGCGCGAGGCGGTAGCGGTAGCCAAGGCGTTCATCACCGAAGCGATCCGCCACTCCTTCCCGCTCAACCAATACGTCGGACCGACGCATCACGGCGCATACCGCAGCCTGCAAAAAGCCTGACAGCAAAAAACTCCAATCCGTCCGCCAATCGGGACAGATTGGAGTTTTTTTGTTTTACGCTTCCTTTTTGATCGCCAGCTCCACCGGCCGCTGTGCGGGAACCGGCTTTTTCCGCATCGTGCTGACCGTGAACACGATCAGCGCGCTCCAGATCAGGCCGAAGCTGACCAGGTGGACGTTGGTAAACTTCTCGCCGAACAGGAAGACCGCCATGGACAGCGAGATTGACGGGGCCAGGTACTGGATAAATCCCACCGTGGACAGCGGCAGCAGCTTGGCGGCTTGGGCGAACCAGTAGAGCGGCAGGGCCGTCGCCACGCCGGACAGGGTCAACAGCGCAATCTGCCAGCCCGCCACGTGGGAAAGCGTATCCGTCCCGCTGACGTGCAGCGTCACCAGATACCCCAGCGCAAGCGGTGCCACCACCAGCGTTTCCCAGGCCAGACTGACGATCGCTTCCAGTTTGATCATCTTTTTGACCAGTCCGTAGCAGGCGAACGTCAACGCGAGGGAAATGGCGACCCACGGCACCCTGCCGTAATGCACCGTCATCACGGAGACGCCGGCCGCGGCCAGCGCGATGGCTGTCCACTGCCCCTTTCCCAGCCGCTCTTTGAGGAACAAGACGCCAAAGAGCACGTTCAGCAGCGGGTTGATGTAGTACCCGAGGCTGGTTTCCATCACGTTGCCGTTGTTGACCGCCCAGATGAAAATCAGCCAGTTGGCGCTGACAAACAGCGAACACAGGAAGAGCGCGCCCCTTTCCTTCGCCGTGGAAACGGCCTCCTTCATCTGCCGCCAGCGCTTCGTCACAAACAGCAGCAGGGCGACAAAAAAGACGGACCAGACGATCCGGTGGGCGAGAATTTCCCACGCGGCCATTTCCTGAAACACCTTCCAATAGAGCGGCAGCAATCCCCAGGCCAAATAGGCGGCCACCGCGTAGAAGACACCCTTCCTCATCTCTCCTGCCTCCATCATTCTCTCTTGTCATCTCTAGTGTAGCCGAAGCAGGCCGGAACAGCTATCTATTCACAAGCAGCATACCGGTCCTGGGCGTCACGGCCGGCACATGTTCGCGCGCTGCCAAGGCAGTTGTTTAGCATGGTAACGAATTATCACGGCAGCCAGATAAAGTGATGCATAAACTTTTATTGTATCATTTCCGAATCTATTGTACAATAGGCTCACACTCTTATGTTTTGTCACAGGAAAGGAACGTTCGCTCATGACATACTGGCGATCCGTGCTGCTCGTCCTGGCCGGAGCGTGCAGCTACGGCGTGCTCTCCGTCATCATGAAATTCGCCTTTCACGCCGGTTTTACCCCATACGAATTAAGCGGCGGGCAGCTCGTGTTCGGCGCGCTGATCATGTCCGTCGTCGCGCTGTTCTTGTCCAGGGAGCGGTTTCGACTGCGCCACCTGCTGATCCTGCTGCCGTCCAGCCTGATGATGGCCGGCACCAGCCTGTTTTATCACCGGGCGGTCAGCGACATCCCGGCCTCGCTCGCCATCGTGCTGCTCTTCCAGTTTACCTGGATCGGCGTGCTGATCGAGTCGATCGCCGACCGCAAATGGCCCGGACCGGAAAAATGGGTCTCGCTGGTCCTCCTCGGCATCGGCACCGTGCTCGCCAGCGGCCTGGCGGAAACCGGCCTGAAGGACGTCAGCTTCACCGGCCTGATCTATGGCCTGCTGTCCGGCTTTACGTTTGCCATGGTGATCTTTCTCAGCGGACGGCTGGCGCCGGACATGAATCCGTACCTGCGCAGCGCCGTCTCCATCGGCCTGGCCGCGCTGATCCTGTCGCTGGCCTACCCGCCGACCTTCCTCATCAACGGCAGACTGTGGGACGGGCTGCTGCCGTACGCCCTGCTGGTGGCCTGCTTCGGCTCGGCCATCCCGATTCTCTGTCTGTCGATCGGCGTTCCGCGCATCGGCAACGGACTGGCGACGATTCTCAGCGCCGCCGAACTGCCGACGGTCGTGCTGCTCTCCAGTCTGGTGCTGCGCGAACAGGTCAGCCTCAGCCAGTGGGGCGGCGTCCTGATGATCCTGGCCGCCATCGCCGTGCCGCAGATCAAGTGGAATCGGCTGTTCACCCCCGCCCGAGAGCCGCACCGGCACGGGATGTAACGGAAGCCGCCGGGTACGGTTAGGCGCTGCACGGTTCAGCGCCTCTGCACCCTACGCCATGCGGGCGTGCCGACCGGATACAGGGTTGGCACGCCCGCTTTCTTTGCGTTCTCCGCTCCCAATCCGTTTTTGCCGCCCCGACAGGAAACGGCGAAACCGCCGCGAATTGAATCATCATAAAATTTCGAAAGTGAAGGGACGCCTGACCATGGAAAAGCGGCATGACGTTTTGTTCACGCAACTGCTCGATTACCGGCAAGCGACACTCGATTCCGTCTTACACCTCACGGAGGAACAGGCGGATGTCATTCCCGCCGGTTTTTCCAACAACATTCGCTGGCATCTGGGCCATATCTACCTTGATCAGTATCTGTGGATCATCCATTTGACCAAGGAAGAGATCCCTCTGCCCGAGGGCTTTCGCGAGTGGTTCAACTACGGCACGAAACCGGCGGACTGGCGTGCGACTCCGCCTTCGCTGGATACGCTGCGGCAGCTTCTGCAGGAACAGCCGCGCTCCATCCGGGAGACGTACGGCCACCGGCTGGAAGAAGAGTTTCCCGCCACGGAGTCGGGCATGCACACGATCGCCCAGGTTTTGGTGCGAACCATTTTTCACGAGGGGCTGCATTTCGCGGCGATCAACGACATCAAGCGCTTTATCTAGTACAGCAGCCGACTCAAATCAAAAAGCCCGGCGCCTGCAGCGATTTGCTGCACTCACCGGGCTGTGCTTGCTGATAATAGATGGTGCGGTCGGCGAGACTCGAACTCGCACGGGTCGCCCCGCCACCCCCTCAAGATGGTGTGTCTGCCAATTCCACCACGACCGCATGTGTCTGGGTTGGGGACTTCCCTTGGTGAACATGAAAATGGGGCGATCGATGGGAATCGAACCCACGAATGCCGGAGCCACAATCCGGTGCGTTAACCACTTCGCCACGATCGCCATGAACATATGGTAGCGGTGGAGGGGCTTGAACCCCCGACCTTTCGGGTATGAACCGAACGCTCTAGCCAGCTGAGCTACACCGCCAGAAATATATGGAGCGGGTGATGGGAATCGAACCCACGCGACCAGCTTGGAAGGCTGGGGTTCTACCATTGAACTACACCCGCACGCAATAATCGGTCAGCGCAGAAGATCGAATGCCGCTCTGCGCCGCCCGTCGCTGATGAGAAAAAGAATGGTCGGGAAGACAGGATTTGAACCTGCGACCTCTTGGTCCCGAACCAAGCGCTCTACCAAGCTGAGCCACTTCCCGACGTGGAGGTGAGACGCGGGCTGCGCCAACTTCCCACCTCTTGCGTATGGCGTGCCCTGAGAGATTCGAACTCCCGACCTTTTGATTCGTAGTCAAACGCTCTATCCAGCTGAGCTAAGGGCACAAAACATGTAAGGGTGTTGAACTGGAGCGGACGACGGGGCTCGAACCCGCGGCCTTCGCCTTGGCAAGGCGACGCTCTACCAGCTGAGCTACGTCCGCACGTGATGCAACCGCTCGAAAAAAGCGTATTTCCTGAAGCTTGAACATTGGGTATGGTGCGGTCGAGAGGACTTGAACCTCCACGGTGTTGCCACCACTAGAACCTGAATCTAGCGCGTCTGCCAATTCCGCCACGACCGCATATATCGTTGTCCCATAAAGGTGGTGGAGGCTGACGGGATCGAACCGCCGACCCTCTGCTTGTAAGGCAGATGCTCTCCCAGCTGAGCTAAGCCTCCGCTCCGTCCCGCAAAGTGAAACGGAGGCTTCTCAGCAGATCCGAGTGCTTTGCGGGGGCCCCCGGACAGGAGCCAGGGGCTTTTCCTATGGTGACCCGTAGGGGATTCGAACCCCTGAATGACAGCGTGAAAGGCTGCTGTGTTAAACCACTTCACCAACGGGCCAGGTGTTTGATGGCGGATGGAGTGGGATTTGAACCCACGAGACGAGTTATCCCCGTCTACACGATTTCCAATCGTGCTCCTTCGGCCTCTCGGACATCCATCCAGATCGTTTTTGCCGTTCTCTCATCGGCAAGAATTAATCTATCACATCTCCAAAGCTTTTTCAAGTGGTATTTTAAAATTTTTTTCTGGTTAAAAGAGAAGATGTTGGCCGTGCGCTTGTTTCATTGTACCGGTTCCGCTTTCGGAAGGCAACGAAAAGGCCCCTTGTTCACAAGGGGCCCTTGCGCGCAGCAGTGGGACGGCAGTCAGGCCGCCGCTCGGTCGATTCTCCTTTCGCCCCGGTTTACACGCGGTCGATCGCTCCGTACCTGTGGACATCGTCCGCGGTAATCCGCGCCAGTTGATTCAAAAACTCGATTTGAAAACGTCCCGGCCCCTCCGCTCCTCTCCCGGCAGCAGCCAGTTCCGCCGCCACGCCATAGCTGACGAGAGCGGACGCCCCCGCCAGCAGCACGTCTTTCTCCACCGCGGCAAACGCGCCCAGAACGGACGTGAGCAGACAACCCGTTCCCGTTACTTTGGTCAGGATGGGATGGCCGTTGCGGATGAGGTAGGTGGTGCGGCCGTCCGTGATGACATCCTCTTTCCCCGTGATTACGACGGTCGTGCCCAACAGCTTCGCCGCCGATTGCGCGAGCGAGACGGCATCGCCGCTCCCTTCGCCCGCATCGACGCCTTTGATCGTCCAGTTCTCGCCAATCACATGAGCGATTTCCGCAGCATTGCCGCGAATGACGGACACCCGGACCTCCCGCATGATCGTTTGGGCCGTTTTCGTCCGATACGGTGTCGCCCCCGCTCCCACCGGGTCGAAAATGACCGGCACGCCGTGCTGATTGGCCGACCGGCCCGCGATCAGCATGGCCTCCACCTCCGCCTCATTCAGCGTGCCGATGTTCAGCACCAGCGCGCCGGCGATCCTGGCCATGTCCGCCACCTCTTCCTTGGCGTACGCCATGACAGGCGAAGCGCCCAGGGCCAACAGGCCGTTGGCGGTAAAGTTGGTGACGACGACGTTGGTGATGTTGTGGACAAGGGGATTGGCCTCACGCACCTTCTCCAGCGTGTTCCCGATGTCTCGAAGCAATGTCATGAAAAGCGCCTCCTGATCCTTTGGTGGTTTGTCCCCTCATTATCTCACAAGATCGAGGCTGGAGACAGACAAGTACGTACACAAGCGGCCCTTTTGCCGCAAAAAAACCCCTCCCGGCAAACAGCCGTACGCGCTGTTTTTCCGGGAGGGGTTCGCGTTGGATGGACCGGCCGGCGATTCACTCATCCGGTCTGAAGCCGGTCCGGCATCAATGGTGTGGCAGGGTGAGCGAGCGCGGAATGCTTTCCGTTTCGGATTCGGCGCGATCGTGTGCCCGCCCGCCTGCGGCTGCGGTCCAGTTGATCACCCGGCTGGCAATCGCCACCGCCAGGATCGTGTAAAGCGTTTCGCGGAGCGGCAGGTACAACAGCGACAGGCTGAGGACCAGCGCGTCCAGCAGGAGAAAGACCGTCCCGATCGACAGACCGGTGTGACGGCTGAGCAGCACGGCCAGGATGTCGTCCCCGCCGGTGGCGCCGCCGTATCGCAGCACGATCCCCGCCCCCCATCCGGTCAGCAGGCCGGACAGCAGGGCGGCCAGCGGCATGAAGCCGCTCAGATCGATGTGCAGCGGCGAGAACCGCTCAAACAAATCGTAAAAGCCGGAAAAGGCGAAAGAAGCGATCATCGTGTTGGCCAGAAACTGGCGTCCCTTCACGTGAAAGGCGACGAGAAACAGCGGAATGTCGAGCGCCAGCGTCATGATCGCCGGCGACAGGTCAAACGCGTACTTGGCCAGCAGGGCCAACCCGACAAACCCGCCCTCCGACAAGTGGTTCTGAGCATTGATGTGGTAATACGCAAAAGCCAAAACAAACGCGCCGAACACAATCCAACACAATTGTCGAACGTACGCAACTGCTCTCCTCATCTGGGATTCCTCGCATCGTACACCGTTTTGGCGCGGGCGCCCTTCCGGCTACGGAGGAACTCCGGACGATTCGATCTCGTTTCATATCCACAATCTCGCTTTCGTAGCAGGTTGGGTCGCCCGAGAGACGATCAACGGCTACGTCGCTAGATGTAGGAGAGGTCATAACGTTTCCAGACGGTCTTGTACGGACCCATCGGTATCAAGATCCTTTCCTGTTTCATGGCTCTATTTTACCATATACAGGGTGTGCTGGCGAACGTGCGTACGGCGCAAAAGCCGGCGCTTCCCGGAAAAATCGCGCCTTTCCCGCGTTTGGGCCTGCCTGCTTCACTGATCCCGGCTCCTAGCTCCCTGTATCTTGCGTTTTCGCCGGTCTGTACGCACCTGTTTTCATGGCGGCTCCCCGCGGACGGTTTTTACGGCCAGGGGCGCAAATCAGGAAAAAATGCCCTACTGCAATCGGCAAATGCCTCCTATAATGATGTCCAACAACGATTGATACCGACATCCAGAGGAGACACGAATGAAACCACGACAGATCAAGACAATCATCACATTGGCCCTGCTGCTCGGCGCCGCCTCCCTCCCTGCGGAGCCGGCGCAGGCGGGCGGCATCCAAAACGCAAAGGTAGCGGCCACCTCGCTGAACGTCCGCAGCGAGCCGAGCATGGACGCACCGATTGTCGGCTCCCTGCCCTACGGCACCCTCGTATCCATTTCCCAGGAATCCTACGGGTGGGCCAAAATCAGCACCGGCCGGACCAGCGGCTGGGTGGCCGGCTATTATCTGAAAAAAGGGGACGAGCCCGGGACGAAGGGAACAGCCGGCAGCGTTCGTCCCGCCCAGCCGGCTTCCGTTTCCAAACGCGGCACGGTCCTGGCCGACGCCCTGCGCCTGCGCAAGGGACCGGGGGTGGAACACCCGATTCTGCAGGTGCTGCCCCAGGGAACCGCGCTGGAGATTACCGGCCAGCAGCAGGACTGGCTGCGCGTCCGGACACCGGCCGGGGCAACCGGTTGGGTGTTGGGGAGCTATGTCGGGACGGGGACCAACGCCCCCCGAACGGAACAGAACAGCAGCGCGCAGGCAATCGGCGCAAACGTGAACCGGACGCCGGGTTTGAAAGGTAAGGTCATCGTCATCGACCCCGGGCACGGCGGCATCGACGCCGGCGCCCTCGGGACAAAATACGGCACCCAGGAAAAGACGGTCAATCTCCAAACCGCCCGTTACGTGGCGGACAAGCTGCGCCAGCTCGGGGCCCGCGTGACCATGACCCGCACCGGGGACGGGGACAGCCCCGCTCTGTTCCAACGGGTGGCTCTGAGCGAAACCCTGGGAGCCGATGCGTTTATCAGCATCCACTACAATTCGTCGCCCAAACCGGCAAGCGGGACGTTGACGTTTTTCTACCAGGAAAAGAAAGATTTGCCCCTGGCTCAGGCGATTGAAGCCCGCCTCCGGGATCTGTACGGCATGAAGAGCAACGGCCTATCCTTTGGGGATTACCACGTCCTGCGGGAAAACGACCGGCCGGCCGTTCTGGTGGAACTGGGGTTTCTGACCAATCCGAGGGACGAGGCGATGATCCGGACGGCGGATTATCAGCAGCGGGCGGCGGAGGCGATCGTCGCGGGGTTGAAGGATTATTTTGGCGGATAAGGAGAAAGACACTTTTCGTACAGCTTGGGAGCGGTGAGGACCGTCCCCTTGATCGAAAGCGTTGTCTCCAGGTTACGGCAGCAGTCTCTCTTGGAATAGACACTGGCCCCCCTGATGGAAAGGTAGGGGGGCGTTTTTCCGGCTATGAAATGGGATTTTTTCAATGCCCGGGGTCATACACATTCATTACCACTTGCTTGGAATCAGACGTATCCATTGTTTTATAGGGAATATTTACGGCGAAAACCCTCATGGATGCGGTAATTTCTTCATAGGCCCTGATTTTACCATAAGAGCGGATGCTATTGAGATAGCTTGTCAACCCCTCGTCAAACTTGCCTGCTCTAAATTGATACGTCCCTTTATATTTATAGTACTCCCCTAGTGACGCATGTTTATATGGAGTGTTCACATGAAAAGGTAGAAATTGATCCTCTGCCTCAATAAGTTCAGTAATTGACTTGAAGTCGTCCATTTTTAAATAAATTTCTAACAATTCATTTATAACATGGATTCGCGCAGGTTTGCTTATTTCCTCCAGGCATTTTTTTAACATGGGAATCGCTTGATCATATTCGCCTTTTTTTGCTTTCACAATGGCACGAGTAAATTTGGCTGATTCCTCCACAAAATCATAACCAAACGATTCATAGTCGGGTAAGAGACTTTCTATGGGATCATAGTTGCCTGTCAACAGATACGAGTTTATCATTGCAAGAAATGCTCTAGCCGTTAGTTCGGTTTCAGCCGTTTCCAACGCAAGGCCCGCTTTACAGAACTCAATACATTGCTTGTATCGTTTGGTGTTATGGGCATGGAGCGCCATTCTAAAATAAAAGACAATCTGTTCTTCACGTGACAGAAAACCTGCATAATGAATAATCTCCTCACCAATTCTGAATGATTCTTCCAGGCGCTTCAAGTCAAGCCTTTCAATCAGATATTGTTGCAGCAACCCTTTTGCAATGTATGGAGGTACCCCTCGTTCTCTCGCGTATGTAACGATGAGGTTGTACAGAGACAGCCTGGCTTCGGTATTCGTTACAGCTCCTGTGAAGGTATACAGTCGTTCTAACGAGGTATAGGTATCCTCGCGCGTCGATTCGAGAAACTTTAACGCGACTTTTGAAGCCAACGGTATGTCAGAAAACTCAATCGCTTCCGAGATCAGCTCAAGCAATGCGTCCGGCCGCTGCTCCACGTCCAAATAGCATTCCTTTGTTCGTAAGGAATGTCCAGGATACTGGCTATGGCTTTGATCGTCTTCCATTCCGGGCGTTTTGTATCTCCGTTTTCAATCTTGGAGATAACTGCTTTATGAATGCCTGCCAGGTTTGCCAACTGTGTGATGGTTAGGTTCGCTAACTATAGCACACCACTTTATTTTTGTTAATATTTTTAATTTTATGCTATATTCATTACGGTGAACTTGTCTCAATGGTCTGCCAGGAGAAACTCCATTTCATTCGCAAAAGAAAAAGGCAGCCGTCCCCATCGAAAGGGGGTGTTGGCTGCCCTTCTACTCTTGCATCAAAATATTCTATTACTGGCCACGATGCCACCAAGAGAAGCACGGCGGCGCTCACTCGCCCCGCTTCCTACCACTCCATCGGCAATCCCACATAGTTCTCGGCCAGACTGGTCGCGGCGGCGCGCGAGGACGTCACATATTCCAGTTCGGCCAGTTGAAGTTGGCGCTCGAGCGGCGTGTGGTCATGGTGGCGATGCAGCATCGATGTCATGTACCAGGAGAAGCGCTCAGCCTTCCAGACCCGGCGCAGACATGTCTCCGAATACCTCTCCAGCCATTCGGTTTTGCCGGACTTGTAGAAGGCATCCAGAGCGCGGGCCAGAACCTGGACATCGGCAACGGCCAGATTCAGCCCCTTGGCGCCGGTCGGCGGGACGATGTGAGCAGCGTCGCCGGCGAGGAAAAGCCTGCCGTACTGCATCGGCTCGCAGACAAAACTGCGCATGGCGACAATGTTCTTCTGGATAATCGGCCCCTCGATCAGTGTCCAGCCATCCCGGGTGGAAAGCCGTTCGTGAAGTTCAAACCAGATCCTGTCATCGGACCAGTTGGCGATATCATCCTGCGGATCGACCTGAAGGTACATGCGCTGAATTTCCGGGGATCGCGTGCTGACCAGCGCAAAGCCGCGCTCGTGATTGGCGTAGATCAGTTCCGGGGATGACGGCGGCGCTTCGATCAGGATGCCGAGCCAGCCGAACGGATACCGTTTTTGGTATTCCTTGCGAACGCGGCCCGGGATCGAAGGACGGCTGGGCCCATGAAACCCGTCGCAGCCGGCAATAAAATCGCAGCGCAATTCCTGACATTCTCCATTCTTGTTTGTGCGAAAACGGATCTTCGGTGACGAGGTATCGAGATCGTGCAGGCTTACCTCCCCCACGTGAAACACGATCTCACCGCCCGCTTTCAGCCGGGCGTCGATCAAATCCTTGATCACCTCATGCTGGGCATAGACCGTGACACGTTTTCCCTCGGTAAGCTCGTGGACGTCGATCCGGTGGCCCCTGCCGTTGAAGCGCAGTTCGATCCCGTGGTGGAAATGCCCTTCCCGCATCATCCGCCCGCCGACCCCCGTCTCGTTCATCAGGTCCACGGTCCCTTGTTCCAGTACGCCCGCCCGGATCGTTCCCTCAATCTCTTCACGCGTCCGGCTCTCGATGATGATTGACTCAATGCCCCGCAGATGCAGAAGGTGCGAGAGCATCAGTCCCGCCGGACCGGCTCCGATGATTCCCACTTGTGTGCGCATCGTTACACCCTCCCCTACACGCCCAGATACTGATGCTGGATGTCCTGGTTGGCGAGCAGCTCTTGCGGCGAGCCCTGCCACACCACTTGCCCTTTGTTCATCACCAGCACCTCGTCAGCCACGCTGCATGCCAAATAGAGGTTTTGTTCCACCAACAGGATGGAAAGCCCGGTTTTCTTCAATCTGTCGATGATCTCCCCCACCTGCTCGATGATGACCGGCGCCAAGCCTTCCGACGGTTCGTCCATGAGGAGAAACCGGGGATTCGTCATTAACGCCCGGCCGATCGCCAGCATCTGCTGCTGGCCGCCCGACAGTTGGGTGCCCCTATTGTGTTCCCGTTCCTTGAGGATTGGAAACAAGTCGTACACCGCCTCCAAGTCCCAGCGCTTCCGTCCCGCCTCCGTGTCGCCGCTGTCTCTGGCGGACACCGTCAGGTTTTCCCGTATGGTGAGCGACGGGAAGATACGTCTGCCCTGCGGAACCAACCCGATGCCGAGGCGGGCGATGTGATGAGGCGGTAAACCGGAAATCGGTTTGTCCCTGTACGCAATCGTCCCCTGCCTGGGAGGCGTCAACCCGGCGATGGAATGAATCGTCGTCGTTTTTCCGGCTCCGTTTCTGCCGAGCAGGGCGACGCACGTTCCTGTGGGCACTTCAAAGGAGAGCCCCTGCAGAATATGGCTGTTTCCGTAGTAGGTATGAACCCGGTCAAGCTTCAGCATACAGCGGCGCACCTCCCCCGAAGTAGATCTCTTTCACCCGCTCGTCTCCGCGGATCTCCTCCGGGGCGCCGCTCAGAAATACTTCACCGTGATGCAGCACCGTGATCCGGTCCGCGATGGAAAAGACCACATCCATGTCGTGTTCAATCACCAAGAGGGTAATGGAACGCGGCATGCTTTGCATCAGCCTGGTGGTTTGAGCGGTTTCCGCCGGCGACATGCCCGACGTCGGTTCGTCCAGAAGCAGCAGGCGCGGTTTGGAGGCGAGGGCGAGCAGCAGTTCCAGGAGCCGCTGTTCCCCGTACGAAAGCTGGTTCACGACGCAGGCCCGCCGTTCCCACAGGGCCCACTGCTCCAGCAGTTGTTCCGCTTCCTCCAGCAAGTCCGTATATTTATAGAAGGGTTTAAAAAAATGGAAACGGTACGGCTTGCATGCGGCAATTGCCAGATGCAGGTTTTCTTCGACGGTCAAGTTGTCGAACAGATTGTTTTTCTGAAACGTTCTCGCCATCCCGACGCGTACGGCCGTATAGGGAGGAAGGCCGCTGATTTGCCTGCCGTTTACCGTGACAACCCCTTCATCGATTGGCAGCGTGCCCGTCATGCAGTGAAACAGCGTCGTTTTTCCGGCGCCATTGGGCCCGATCAGCACATGCCGCTCCCCGGCCTGTACGTCCAGCGAAACATTCTTCAATACCTGCAAGCCGTTAAACGATTTGTGCACCCGTTCAACCTTTAAGAGACTCAAAGCCGCTTCCCTCCTTCGGCAGCACACTCTTTTCTCGGCCGGTACGCCGCTTCGATTGGAGATGGCTCCACACAAGCGATGTGAGGTGAATCACCCCACCTCGCCCGTACAGGACCAGGCAGACAAACAGCAGCCCCATGATGATCGGCCAGCGTTCCGTGTACGAGCTGATGTAGTTTTGCAGGATGACAAAAAAGCCGGCGCCGATGGCCGGTCCGAGTAACGTACCGACGCCGCCGACGATCACCATGATCAGGGCCTGACCGGAGAACATCCAATGCAGAAGGTCGGGCGAAATGTACTGGTTGAAGTAGGCGTAAAGAGCTCCCGCAAATCCGGCCATCATGCCGGACAGCGAATAGACGGTCAGCTTGTACAGGTGCGTGTTGTATCCGAGCGCCGTCATGCGCGATTCGTTTTCCTTTATCCCTCTCACGCCCTTCCCCAGCGGGGACGACAGAAACACGCGAAGCAGATAGTAACACGCCAAAAAGGCAGCGGCGGCTACATAATAAAATGCCAACCGGCTCTCGATGGCCCCGAAGCCCAGGTTAAAGCTCTCGGATACCGCCTTGCCGTCCGCTCCCCCGGTTACGCCCTCCATTTTGTAGGCGATCGCGTACAGCATTTGGCCGAACGCCAACGTGATCATTAAGAAATAGGCGCCTGACGAGCGGATAAACATGAGACCGGACAGAAACGCGACGATTCCCGCTGTCACCACCGCCGCGATGAGCAGCAGCCAGGTATTGTCCACATGCTCGCCGATCAACGCCACGGTATAGGCACCGATTCCAAAAAAAGCCGCGTGACCGAGGGACACAAGCCCCGCAAAGCCGATGATCAGCCCCAGACTCATCACAAACATGGCGATAATCAGCACTTCGCTTGTCAATTTCAACCCATACGAGGTGAGGATCAGGGGCAGAAGCATCGTAGCAGCGACAAAGGCGACGTGTAACGCAACCGTCTCTTTTTTCAAGCTGCCGCCCCCCTTCCAAACAGACCGTTCGGCTTCATCAGCAGCACCGCGATCATGATCAGGAACACCATCGCCATCGTGAACGACGGGAACCAGACGCGCCCCAGCGTATCGACCACACCGATGACGATCGCTCCGATGAAGGCCCCTTTCCACGTCCCGAGTCCGCCCACCACAACGATGACGAGGGAGGAGACCAGTATTTCCGCGTCAATGCCCACATACATCCCCATGATCGGCCCGCCCAACACACCGCTTAATCCGGCCAGCGCCGCCCCCACGGCAAACATGCAGGTAAACACGACGTTGATGTTGATGCCCAGCGCGGAAAGCATCTCCCGGTCGTCAACGCCTGCCCGTATAATCGCGCCGATACGCGTTTTGCTTTCGATATACCACAGCAGCACGGCAAGCAGACAGCCGACCAGAATGACAAAGATCCGGTAGGCGGGGAACATCATCCCGCCGACATTCAGCGAAACATCCAGCGCTTCTGGAACCGGCAGTGTCAAAGGGCTTGACCCCCAAATCCACTCCACCAGATCGGCAAAGATAAAGGACAGCCCGAAGGTCAGCAGCACCTGCTCCAACTCCCTGCCGTACACCCGTTCCAGGAGCCATTTTTCCACCAGAACGCCCAGGATGGCGACGACCGCTACGGACACAAGCAAGGACGGCCAAAATCCCATGTGACGCGCAACCAGCGAATACGCGATGTACACCCCCGCCAGGTAAAAGGCGCCATGCGCCAGGTTCACAACATTCATCAGGCCGAATATGATCGACAACCCCGCCGCGATCATAAACAGCAGCATCCCGTAGGCCAACCCGTTCAAGATATGCATCAACAGTGATGATGTCACCATCGTCCCCTCCTTTCCCCTCTCCGGCACATGGGGGCATGCCCTCCCCCGTTTGCGCATGCCGCTTACTTCGATGCAGCCGGAGGAGTTTCCGGAATTTTCAGTCCTTTAGCCGCTATTCCCATGATTTCCTGTTCGATCTTCCCGTCTTTCCACACGTTTTTCGCCACATACATATCCAGCGCCAAATTGTGCGTGTTCGGATCCATCGCCAGCTCGCCGCGCGGACTGCTGAAGGTGATGGTTTTCAACACCTTGATCAATTCCTCCGACTTCGTACTGCCTGCCGTTTCGATCGCCTTGGCGATCACCTGCGCGGCATCATAGCCTTGAACGTTGAAGTAGTTGGGGGTTTCCTTGTATTTCTTCGTAAATTCCTCGACAAACGCTTTGTTGGTCGGATTGTCCAGCGAGGCGGTATACATCGTGGCCCCAATGATTCCTTCCGCCGCTTTTCCCGCCGGATCGGTAACCAGCGGATCCAAAAACTCCTGCGTGCCGGTCAGCGGAATCCTGCCTTTCAGTCCAAACTGCCCGTACTGCTGGACGAAGCGGATGGCGTCCGTACCGGACAAGAACGAAAAGACGAGATCCGGTTTCGTCTCCAGGATTTCCGTCAGGTACGTGGCGTAATCGTTGGTCCCCAGCTTGGGCCACGCTTCCTTGATTACCTGGCCGCCCGCCTTCGTGAACGCCTCTTTGAACGCTTGGATCGTTTCGTGGCCGGCCGGGTAGTCAGGCGCCAGAACGTATGCCCGTTTCCCGACATGCTGGGCGATGTATGCAGCGCCAGGCGTGCCGTCCTGCCAGTTGGAAATCGAGACGCGGTAAATATAATCGCTTTTCTTGTCCCACGAGATGTCGTTTGCCGCCGCGTTCGCGTCGATCAGCACGATTTTGTCCTTTTCGATCACGTCGCGCAGCGCGTACACGACGGAAGAGGAAATCGGGCCGACCAGCAGATCAACCTTCTCGCTGTCGACAAGCTGCCGGTATTTGCGCAGGGCGACCTGGGGATTGGCCTCGTCATCCTCATACTTGATCGTCACAGGCCGATTTCCGATTTGATTGCCATGCAGTTCGAAATACAGCTCCATCCCTTCCTTGATGCTTTCCGACAGCGGCGCAAAATTCCCCGAGAAGGAAAGAATTGCGCCGATTTTGACAGGTTCTCCCTCACCGCCTGATGCGGTTTGGCTGCCGCACGCGCTCAGAAGCAGCAGCAGCGTCAGCAAGGCGGAGATCCATGCACCGCTCTTTCGTGTGTTCCCTTTTCCCATCATCGAATGGCCCCCTTTTCTCTCGATTTCGGTCGGACGCGGCGATACCCTTGTAAACGCTGTCAACTCTTTCGATACGATTCTCTGCCCGTGCTCACAAAAACATGCTGAGATTCTTTACCCCCAATACGGCTTGGTCGGGATAAATCGTCCGCGCGGCGATTTTCCATTGACCATCTACGTTTCGCAGCACGTCCACCCGCTCACCGAAGATCTCTTCCGCCTCGATCTCGCCGGCTCTGCTCCGTTTGCATAAAAAACAGCTTCTGACCGTCAGCGCATCGTTGGGAAAACCCGATTCCACCAGGATGTTGGAAACAAAATGACGGGTCCTTGGAGGAGGGTCTTCCGCCCACGCCGATGTGGTTCCCAGCCTGTTTACCCGGGTAGTCAAGGAGGTTTTGCTCTCTTCAAAAAACGTCATGTCCTCCACAATCGTGGAACCGTCTTTCCGTTCGCGGGTTGCCCGCAGGGGCATTCGATACACGATGTCATCCGCCAGCAAATCCAGCCATTCGGCAAATCGCCTGCTGTCCAACAAGAACGCCTCATAATGGAGAAAGTTGGTGATGTGAAACTGCAGTTCAGGATTCACAGCCGTTTTCACCTGCGCTTTCCTCCTCTTTGGACATGAGTTCCAGCCAGTACTCATGGGTCGCTCGATGAATCGCGTCCAGATAACACGTGGGATAGGCAACGCCCGGGCCGGGGAATGTTTCATCAGGCAGTACCCGTTCCAGGCCCATCAGATAATTGAGCAGATTGTTGTAGCTCAAATCCTTGCTGCGGGCCATATGCCCTTTGCTTGCGTGGACGATCCTGGCCCATATTTCCGTGTCATCCTGCTCCAGTGTGCCGGACGGGCCAAACGATCCCACATACCCTTTGTACGCGGCCTCCTTGTACGCTTCGGAAGCGGCTTTGTCGATCAAAAACCAGGACCAGATTTCGATTTTTTCCGGTCCCAGCGGACGCCACAGCCGAACGTTCAGGTAATTGTGCAGATGTCCTTCGCTTCCGTGCACGGGACTGTTAAACGACAGATTGGGATAGATGGAGCCGACGAACACGGTCGTTTTCGCGAATACTTTCAATTGATCCGCGTTTAGATTTCGTTCAAACATCGGCCACATCTCCTGCGGCAAGCCCTGATAAGGAGGCCGCTGCGGTTTGCCGGGAGCGGCAGCGGTAATCACGTTAATCCCGTGCCCGTTTTGCAGCACAACCTGATGTCCGTACCCGGCATACAGCGGGTCTTGCGGACTGATCCCCAGCTCCACCGTCGATCTGTGCGTCGTTTGCACGTGATAGGGGTCACCGGCGAAGTTTTCCAGGCCTACCTTCCAGTTGGCGTGCACCACCCAGCGCTGCGGAAGTCCTCTCACTTCCATGCCGCCATCGCTTCGTCCCAGGATGATGTCCATGTACCATTTCATATCGCCCAGATAATCGTCCAGCGGCATGGCGGCGGGGTCCAGGTTTCCAAAAATCATGCCCTGATACCTCTCCACTCGTGGAATGGGCCGAAGCCCCCACTCGTCCTTTTTCATTTCCTCGCCGTACACCTTGTCGCCGGCCACCACACCGATCAGGTCGCCGTCCAGGTTGAACGTCCAGCCGTGATACGGACACGTAAACGCTTTCTTTTTTCCGAAATCGGCGGTACACAACAGCGTCCCCCGATGCGGGCAGGAATTCAGGAACGCCTTTATCTCCCCGCTGTTTGTTCTGACCAGCAATACAGGGTCATCCACCATCCATCGGGTCACATAGCTTCCGGGTTCGGGCAATTCCGATTCATGCGCCAAAAACTGCCACGTGCGGGCGAATATCCTCTCCAATTCCAGTTCATAGATGTGCGGATCGGTAAAGATCCATTGAGGCAGCAATCCCTGCTCCATCTTTTCCCGAAGCCCCTGAAAGATGCGGTTGTCAACAGAATGTTTCAGCATGATCCACGCCTCCTTTCCATACTGCTCCCCATTTCCAATTGTCACTCCGCCATCAGTGTTTGAAACCCGGTGGCGCCTGAGGAATCGGGCGGCCACGCACACAGATCGAACGGATAGTCGGAACCGGGAACGACCCGGTCGCCTCCGACCAGATCGATCAGGCAGCGGATTCCCGCGGGATTCCACAACACCGTGTCATACCAGAACCGTTTGAGATAGTCGTGTGGAGAGGCCTGCAGATGGGCGTTCACCGCTTTCCATTTGGCATATCCTGTCTCGAGTCGTCCGATCTGATAGGGAAGATACCCGCCCCCGTGCGCCAACAGGATCTTCACGTTGGGGTATTTGTCCATGAGACCGCTCAGCATGAGATCGACGGCGCATACGGTTGTCTCCCACGGAACTCCGATCAGATTTGCCATCATCCGCTGCCCCAGCCTCGCGTCTACGCTCAGCAGCGGGTGCAGGAAGAGGATCGCCTTTTGATGATCGGCTTCCTCCCAAAACGGTGCAAACTTCTCATGCGACAGCAGGTTTCCGGACCATGAGGTGGCGATGATCGCTCCTTTCAATCCCAGTCCCATCGCGTCGCGCAATTCGTTTGCCGCACGGGCGGGCTCCTGCAGCGTCACGGTGGCCAGAGCGGACAAACGCTGTTGGTGCGCCCCTGCCCAGGCGGCAAGAGAGCGGTTGTAAACCGACGCCAGCTCCGCTGTGACTGCTGCCGGACAGTCATAGAGAAACAACTGGGGAATCGGCGAAACGAGGGAGTGCGTCACCCCCGCCTGTTCCTGCTCCTCGAGATACAGCGCGGGGTTGATGAACGCTTCCTTCAGTTCAAACTCCCAGGTTCCGTTTACGCGGAGGAAATCCGCCTTTGCCGGATCACGCTTGATCCACGCGGCATTCACGTCATGCGCGTGACTCTTCAGCCACTGGATCACATCGGGTGGAATGACGTGCGTATGGACGTCGTACATGTTTTGCCTCCCAACCGTGATAGGATGACGCCTATCTGTTTTCCGCCTCTGAAATTGGCGTTCCGCCTACGCCCCAATGGCTTTTGGGGATTTCCGCGACGATGACGCGAATGCGGTCCCTGGGGGAACCCAGTTCGGCCGCCACCGTTTCCGTTACATGGGCAATCAAGGACCTGATCTTTTCCTTCGGTCTTCCCTCCAGGATTTGAATGGTGATAATGGGCATCTGCCTTTCTCCCTCCCTGCAAACGAATTACGCCCGGACGAGAAAGCCGACCGAACCCAGCCCATCCAGTCTTGCGCTGACGGCGTCTCCGGGCTGCAGCATCACCGCACCGGTAATGCCCCCTGTTAAAATCGTTTGTCCGGCCTTCAGCTTCAATCCCTTGCGTGCCAGCATATTGGCCAGCATCGCCACCGAGTTGGCGGGATGCCCCAACACAGCCGCTCCCGCTCCCATCTCCTTCAGCTCACCGTTGATCGACAGCGTGACCCCCACCAGATCCAGCTCCAGTTCGTCGGGCCGCTTCAGCGTCGTTCCAAACACCACGCGGGAAGAGGAAGCGTTGTCTGCGATCACATCGGGAAGGGTAAAGTGAAAGCGTTCATACCGGCTGTCGATGATCTCCAGCGCGGGCATCACATGCGCTGTCGCTGCCAGCACCTGCGCGCCCGTAACGCCCGGCCCCTCAATATCCCGGCCGAGAACAAACGCGATTTCCGCTTCGACCTTGGGATGAATCAGGTCGCGGAAGGAGATCTCGCCGCCGGATACGACCATGTAGTCAAAAATGAAGCCATAGATCGGTTCCTCCACATTCATCTGCTTCATCTTCGCCCGGCTGGTCAAGCCCATTTTGGGGCCGACAATCCGGTATCCCTGTTCCAGCTTTTTTCCCACCAGAACTTCTTGAATCTGATAGGCATCTTCCACCGTAAGCTCCGGGTATTGTTCCGTAATGCGGGTCACTTCCCGTTTTTCCACCTCGGCGCGATTCAGCCATTCTGCAAGCGAAACAGCAGTCGCTCTATCCATACCGTTCCTCCTGGTTGACGGCAGTGCCCGTTTTTTGCCTTGCCAATTCGGCGGCGATGTCCACGATCATGTCTTCCTGACCGCCTACCACTTTGCGCCGTCCCACTTCCATCAAGATATCGCGGGAGTCGAGCGAAAACGTTTTGGCCGCTCGCCGGGCATGCAGCAGAAAACTGGAATAGACACCGGCGTAGCCCAACACGAGACTGTCCCTGGTGATCTCCTGCGGCGCTGCCAGGATGGGCGCCACGATCTCTTCCGCCGCATCCATCAGCTTGTAGACGTCAATGCCGGTTTTGATGCCCAGTTTCTCCAAGACGGCAACCAGCACTTCCGTCTGCGTGTTTCCTGCGCCTGCCCCCAAGCAGCGCATGCTGCCATCGATGCGGGTGGCCCCTTCTTCAATGGCCGCCAGGGTATTGGCCATCGCCAGTGACAAATTGTTATGGCCGTGGAAGCCGACATGGACGCGCAGGCGCTGCCTAAGCGCGCGAACCCGTTCGCGAACCTGATGGGGGAGAAGAGCGCCGGCCGAATCCACGATGTACACCGTTTCCGCTCCGCAGCTTTCCATCAGGGCGGCCTGTTCGACCAGCTTCTCCACCGGTGCCATGTGCGCCATCATCAAGAATCCGACGGTTTCCAAGCCCAATTCCCTGGCCGTCTGAAGGTGCTGGGCAGACACGTCGGCTTCGGTCACGTGCGTCGCAATCCGCGCCATTTTCACCCCCAGCTTCGCCGCTTCCTTCAGTTCCCGTACCGTCCCGATCCCCGGCAGCACCAGCACGGCCACTTTCGATTCCCCAGAGACAGAGACGGCCGCTTCGATCAGCTCCATTTCGTTTGTGCGGGACAACCCGTACTGCAGGGACGAGCCGCCCAACCCGTCGCCGTGCGACACTTCGATATAAGGAACATGGGCTTCTCCCAATGCCCGGGCTACACGCGTCACCTGCTCGACCGTAAACTGATGGGCAATGGCGTGGCTGCCATCGCGCAGGGCCACTTCCGTGATGAACAAATCGCGCTCCATGCTCATCCGCAATTCCTCCCCCTTTTCCCGCACGCTACACGACCGTGTTGGACAGTTTGTGTTTAGCGATTTCTTCGGCGACTTTTACCGCTGCCGCCGTCATGATGTCCAGGTTGCCTGCATAGGTGGGCAGGTAGTCTCCCGCCCCCTCCACCTCCAGAAAGACCGTCACCTTGTTTCCGTCAAAAAGCGGCTCGCTGCGCAGACGGTACCCGGGCACATACGACTGGATCGACTCCACCGTTTGATAAATGGACCGGGTGATCGCATGCCGGTCCATCCGCTCCGGATCAACCAGCGCATACACCGTATCCCTCATCAGGATCGGCGGCTCAGCCGGGTTCAGGATGATAATCGCCTTTCCCCGTTTCGCTCCCCCGATCAACTCCAGGCCGCGGGCGGTGGTTTGCGTGAATTCGTCGATGTTGGCGCGTGTTCCGGGTCCCGCGCTCCTGCTGGCAATCGTCGCCACGATCTCCGCATAGTCCACGGGAGCCACCCGGTTTACGGCATGAACGATGGGAATCGTGGCCTGCCCGCCGCAGGTGATGAGGTTGACGTTGGGGTCGTCCAGGTGGGCATCCATGTTGACCGTCGGGACGACAAACGGGCCAACCGCAGCCGGCGTCAGGTCAACAGCCGTTTTCCCCGCCTGTTTCAACGCTTTGGCATGCCGGATGTGAGCCTTCGCCGAAGTGGCGTCAAACAAGATGTCCGCCAGTTCAGGCTGCTCCAAAAATCCGCCAAGTCCGGAAGCAATCGCCGCGTACCCCAGCTCGCGTGCCCGCTGCAACCCATCCGATTCCGGGTCAATCCCGATCACGGCGGTCAGCTCCAACACAGGTGACCGGCGCAGTTTCATCATCAAATCGGTGCCAATGTTTCCCGAGCCGAGAATGGCTACCTTCACCTTCACCAATTCAATCCCGTCCTTCCCCTTGTTCTATTTCAGAGAGGCAAACCTCACGCTGACTTCTCCCAGGTGGGCAAACCTGGCCCGAAAATGATCGCCCGGCGCGGCATTTACGGCTGCTGACAAAGCGCCGGAGAGAATCACTTCTCCTGCCTTCAGCGGAATGCCGAATTCGAATAATTTGTTCGCCAGCCAGGCCACGCAGGCTGCCGGGCTGCCCAAGGCGGCGGCGCCGACGCCGGTGTTGGCGATTTCCCCGTTTTTGTAGAGAACCATTCCGATCTGAGCCAAATCAACCCGATCCACCGGAACCGGTTTTCCCCCCAACACATAGAGACCGGAGGAAGCATTGTCGGCAACCGTATCCGGCAGGGCAATCTTCCAATCCGCCACCCGGCTGTCGACAATCTCCAGAGCCGGAAGCACGTAATCCGTTGCCAGCAGCACGTCAAGCTCGGTCACCTGCGGCCCGATCAGATCGCGTTTCAGCACAAAGGCGATTTCGCCTTCCACCCGCGGCTGCAGGACACGGTGCCACGGGATTTCTCCGCCATTTTCCACGACCATGTCATCCAGCAGGTGTCCGTAATCGGGCTGGTCCACCCCCAGCAGTTTTTGCATGGCCAGGGAGGTGAGCCCGATTTTCTTGCCCACCACCCGCCTGCCTTCCTGAATCTTTCGTTGAATCGTAACCAACTGCACGTCATACGCTTCCTTCTCGGTGATCGCGGGGTCGAGCGCGGTGATTGGCTGTACCCCACGCCCCTCGGATGCGGCCCTGGCCAGATGGTCGGCCAACTCGACGGCTTTTTGCGAAGCGCTCATCGCCGGTGTCCTCCTTTTTACAGCTTGATGCAAATGTTGGTCAGCTCCGAGTAGAATTCAAAGCTGTGAACGCCGCCTTCCCGCCCGATGCCGCTCTGCTTCATCCCGCCAAACGGGGTGCGCAGATCGCGGAAAAACCACGTATTCACCCAGATGATTCCCGCTTCGATCTGTCCCGCGACGCGATGCGCGCGCCGCAAATCGTTGGTCCAGATCGTCGCGCTCAGTCCGTAGTGGGTATCGTTTGCCTGTTCAATGACTTCTTCCTCGGTATCAAACGGCGTAACGGTCACGACCGGACCGAATATTTCCTCCCGCACCACCCGGCAGCTCCGATCCACTCCCGTAATGATGGTCGGTTCCAGGTAGTAGCCTTTTTCCAATCCTTCTGGACGGCGTCCGCCCAGCAAGATGGTGCCTCCTTCCTGCCGGGCCAGCTCGATGTACTGGGTAACGCGCTGATAGTGCTCCTCGCTGATCAACGCCCCCACCTTCGTCTTTTCATGGAACGGGTCACCCACCAGCAGTTCCTTCGTTTTGGCGACGAATTTATCGAGAAATTCCTGATAGGCGGCGCGTTCCACATAGATTCTCGAGCCGCACAGGCATACTTCCCCCTGGTTGACAAAACTTGATTTCAACGTGGTGTCGATCACTTCATCCAAATCGGAATCGGCGAAAATGATATTCGGATTTTTTCCGCCCAACTCATAGGAAAGGCGTTTCAGCGTTTTTGCGGCGGCCTGCATGATGATTTTTCCGGTTGTCGTTTCACCGGTAAAGGTGATGCCGTTTACATCCGGATGTTCCACCAGCGCGGAACCGGCGGAATCAGGCCCGAATCCATGTACGACGTTCACGACACCGTCAGGGATTCCCGCATCGCGGCAGATTTCAGCCAGCACCGTGGCCGTCATGGGCGTCAGCTCTGCCGGCTTCATCACCACCGTATTACCCGCAGCCAGGGCGGGAGCCAATTTCCACGTCAACAAAAGCAGCGGCAGGTTCCACGGATTGATGAGTCCCACCACGCCCAAGGGACGGCGAATGGCGTAATTGATCGCCACGTCATCCGATTGGGAGGCCTCCGTGCCGATCGTGCGCACATAATCGGCGAAAAAGTGGAAGTTGTAGGCGGCACGCGGGATGTCCACGCTTTTCGAGAGCCACAAGGGTTTTCCCGTATCCAGGGATTCCAGAATGGCCAGCTCCTCTTGTCTCTCTAGGATGAGATCCCCGATGCGCCGCAGGACTGCCACCCGTTCATTGGCCGTCATGCTGCGCCAGGGGCCGCGCAAGGCTTTCCGGGCCGCCTGCACGGCGAGATCGATCTCCTCGGGACCGCCTTCTGCCACCGTGCCCAGCACCTCTTCCGTTGCCGGGTTGATATTTGGAAATACCCTACCGTTCACGGAAGGAACAAATTGACCGTTGATAAAATGCAGACAGTCGATCGCTTTCGTTTTTGGCTGCAGACCAGTGGTTGACATCCATTTCCCTCCAAATTGTTTTTATATTGTTTTGATTCCGACAATTCAGGATGCAAAGGTAATCACCGCGTTCCCGCTTCCCGATGACTGCGCATACCCCAGGAATCTAGCCTGGTACCGACTGTCCAGGACACCCAGCAGCGCGGCCAAATGGCGCCCGCCCGATTCCACGCCGGCAAGCCGGGCGTATTGGGTGAGCATCTCGCGGGCCCGATCGTATTCCCCCGTGAGGAGATACTGGATAAACTGATTGTCCATCGCCTGTTCCGACAAGGTCGGCATTTTGTCCGGCCCTCTGACCAGATTGTGAGACAAGGCCCCGCTGCTTACAAAGACGGCGCGTTTGCTGCTCGACCGCAGGACCTTCCCGATTTGCTGCCCCCACAGATGGCTTTCGTCCAGACTGGATGCCAGGCATACCGAGAGATCGACAACGGGTACATCTCCCTGGGGAACCAGATACCGCAGCGGGACAACGGTACCGTAATCCCAGGTATACGTCGGGTCGTGAAATCCGATCACGGGTATCCCGGCGCTTTTGCCCGCTTCGACAAGCTGACCTGCCAGCTCCGGGTCCCCCGGATAATCGTAGGGAACATTGGCGATCAGATCGGGGCATTCCACCGCGGTCAATACCCCTTTATGGCGCGGAGCCACATTCACGTAATGATGGAAGGTTGCCGGAAAATGACACGACATCAGCACAATCACGTCTGCCTGAACCTCCCGGATCGCAGCGGCTGCCTGGCGCATCCCCTCGACCAATGCCTTTTGAAAATCGGGAGCCTTCTCCTCATGGCAAATGCGCGGCACATGAGCGGCCAACATCCCCAAAGATAGCGGCATCATGCTCACTCCTTGCTTTCGGTAATGGTGTGGGATGAGATTGTATTCCTACTATAGCTCGCTGAAACCGCTAACAAAACGTCCGCGTTCTGATATGGTGAACGCCGACAAATTTTTTCCCACATTTTTTTCTAGCGTTTTCACTTTAAGTCAAAATATTCGAAATATATTGATATAATGGAGGCAAAATCAGGAGGGAGGTCTCTCGATGGCAGGGAACCACGAAAAACGAATGCTGTCTTCACTGACGAATGCCCTTCGCATCCTTCGCTCGTATTCCCTTGACAAACCCAGTCAGGGGATCACCGAATTGGCCGCTTCTCTCAAGCTGGGAAAAAGCACGGTACACCGGCTCGTATCAACCCTTTCCCACGAAGGATTCCTCGTGAAAGACGCCGAAACGCAAAAATATCGCCTGGGTTTTTCCGTGTTGGCGCTGAGCGGAGTGGTCACGTCTACGCTCGACGTTTATCACGAATCCCTGCCCGTTGTTCGCAAACTGGTGGACACGGTGGGGGAAACGGCGCATATCGGGATCTTGGAAGGCAGCGACGTGATCTACATCATGAAAATCGAATGCAATCACCACGTCCGCTTTTTAACCCACGTCGGAAGGCGAAATCCGCTGTACTGCACCAGTTCCGGCAAAGTGCTGCTGGCCCATAAGGAACTGCCCTTTATTCAAAAGGTCATCGAAAACGGTCTGGTCAAACACACGGCCAACACCATCACCGATCCGGCCCTGCTCCTGCAGCACCTGCAAAAAGTCAAAAAAGACGGCTGTGCGACCAGCTACGAGGAGCTGTTGGAAGGCGTCCACTCCATCGCCGCTCCCATCCGCGATTACACGGGACAGGTCGTCGCCGCCATCACTCTCGTGGGGCCGAAACAGCGGATGACCCGGTCCAAAGTTCCTTTTCTGATCAAGAAGGTGAAAGAGGCCGGGCAGGAAATCTCGGAAAAATTGGGGTACTATAAACGGCAGTAAAACGAAACAAGCCGACGCCAGTCGAGTGCCGGCGTCAGCTTGCCAACTAGGTGTTTTTCTCAACATCTGCGAGACAGGGTCTTGCCCACTGCTCGGTTTTCTTCCAATAACCAACGAGAACGGCGGCGACCAGTCCCCATGCACCGGCAACATAAAATCCCGCTGCCAGCCCCATTGATTCACAAGATAACCGCCTGCGCTCATACCGGTGAGCTGCGCCAGGACCACCACAAACGAAATGCTGCTCATGGCGCGGTGAACGTCCCGGTCTGGATAATAGCGGGAATACAGGACGGTGAACGCAACCCACGTTGCCGCGGCCACTCCGGCCAGAGAGCGGGAGACCAGTACCCATCCCAGACTGTCCGTTAGTGCAAACAGCAGACAACTGCACGTACCGATTGCCAATCCCACGCGAATAAACGGCATCCTTGCCTTCACAAGGATCCGAGAAGATGCCAAAGGGCACCCGGCATGCACATTGCGCGAGCCCGTAGCTGCTCAACACCAGACCGATCCACGCATACGTGCCCCCCAACGATTCCAGGTAGGGAGACAGAATGGGAACATAGAAAAAATGCGAAACCCAAAACAAAAACGAAACCGCCCGAAACATGTATCGGTCTCTTGCTCGTGAATCCTGCGCCATCCGCTTTACCACTTGTGACAATCCGCTTTTCCCGAAGACCCGAATGCGCGCATGTTCCGCTTCACCGTCTCCCTGACTGCCTCTCTTGCCCGCCCCAAATAGATTCGCGGATCGTACAGCTTCGGATCGTCTTCCAGGGCACGGCGAATCGCTTCGGTACAAGCCATCTGATTCTCGGTGTTCACGTTGATTTTGGCCGTCCCCAGGGAGATGGCTGTCTGGATATCCGGGACTCACGGCCAGAATGACAGGAGATCGCTCCTCTTCCGCAGCCTGCAGGATCGCTTGCGTGAATTCCAGGTTGTTCAGGTTGAAATGACCGACCAGCGCAGCATCTGTTTCATGGAAACCAACCTCATTCTCCTTCCCCGCTCCGGCACTTCCGGATATAGCGTTCGATCTGCTCCACCGTCGGCATCGCCTCCGAGCAGCTGTGGGAGGAAATGACAATCGCGGCGGCGGCAGCGCCGTATTCTATTGCTTTCGGAATGTCCCATCCCTGCATCAGCCCGTAGATCACAGCGGCTGCATAGGCGTCTCCCGCCCCAAACGTCTTGACCACCTTCGCCGGAAAAATCGTCCCTGCAAAACACTGGCCGTCGTTGGTGTACGCGATGGAACCGTCTTTTCCGTGTTTGATCAAGACGATCCTGGCCCGGCAGTCAAACCACCTTCTCGCCGTGACGGCGTCATCGTGACGGTCGTTGCGATCGAAGCGCTCCATCCTGTCGAATTCTTCCCGGGTGCCGAAAATGACGTCGCACTTTTCGGCGGCCAGCTTGTAGTAGATCGCCGTTTCTTCCGGAGAGGTCCACGTGTACGGACGGTAGTCGAGATCAAAAAACGTCACGACGCCGTGCCTTCTCGCATAGTCCAGGGCGAGAAACACCGCTTCACGCGACGGGCTTTTCGCCAGCGCCGTACCGGAGATCAAGATCGCTTTGGCATTCCTGATCGCCTCTTCGTTCACGTCGTTCGGTTCCAGCCGCAAATCCGCCGCATTATCCCGGTACATCAGGATGCTGCATTCGGTCGGGCTCTTGATTTCGGTAAAGGCGAGCCCGGTTACGCTGCCCGATTGGTCGATGATCACCTGGGAGGTGTCAATCTGATTTTGTTCCAGGTAGCCGACGATAAACCGCCCCATCTGATCGTCCGCCACCCGTCCGATAAACCCCGTTTTCATTCCCAACCGGGACAAGCCGATGGCGATGTTGGCCGGGGAGCCGCCCACATATTTGGTGAAGGTCAGCGTTTCTTCCATCGGGCGGTTGATTTCATTGGCATTCAAATCGATGCACAGCCTGCCGATTGCGATGAAATCCGTCGGTTTGCGGCTGTCAAACGTCAGATTGTTCATGGTCACATCCCCTTCCCTTCCAACCCTACCGGCCGGCCTGTTTGCTTGCCATCACCCACTCGTGGGCCGGATCGTTCCGAAACTTCCACGTGCGAACCGGTCCCGCCATGACGTTCAAATAGTAGACGTCATAGCCGGGCGGGGCGGAAACGGGGTGGTAGCCTTTGGGAACCAATACCGCATCACCGCTGTGCACGATCAGCGTCTCGTCCAGCGAACGGTCGTCCGTGTACACGCGCTGTACGGCGAAGCCGTGACCGGGATGGATTTTGTAATAATACGTTTCCTCCAGATGGGATTCATGAGGCAGATTGTCCTGATCATGCTTGTGCGGAGGATAGCTGGACCAGTGTCCTTCCGGTGTGAACACTTCGACCACTAGCAAGCTGTCCGCCGGTTGTTGTTCCGGCAGAATGTTGTGAATTCTTCTCTCGATGTTGCCCGCTCCCCGCTGCTCAACGCCGACGTCTGCGGGAGGAATCAGGCGGGCGGGGTACGTTCCCTTTCCCGGAGCCAGACAGACCGCCAGTTCAACATCCGTTACGGCTTCCACTTCATAGGAATCGCCCGGGGGGACATAGACGGAATAAGGCGGGATTTTTTCAAATACATCCATGCGCTGGCCGATGCTTTCCCACGCTGCGCGGCCGGTGGTGACATGGGCGATGCCCGTCAACAGAACGATGCACACTTCCCGATCGCCGGTTTGCCTTTTCAAGGTCTGCCCTTTTGGCAGCGCGTACACGTCGAATCCGACGTACCTCCACCCTGCCGATTCCGGAGTAACGCATAGCACCTTCCCTTCTTCGTCCGGTCGGGAACCGGGAACAATCAACGTACTCATCTTCTCCCCCCCTCCTATTCTTGGTTCACCGCTTTGACTGCCCGGATGGTTGCCTCGAGATAGTCCTTCGCCCGTTGCGCATAGGTGTAGGGATGAGCGGCGGCCGGGTCCTGTTCCGCTTCGACAATCAGCCAGCCCGTGTAGTTGTTTTCCATCAGCTTCTCTATGATCGGCGCAAAGTCAATGCATCCATCGCCCGGCACCGTGAACATTCCCTTCTTCACCGCACTGCGAAAATCGATGTTCTGCTGCCGGACGTGCTCCAGAACATCCCGGCGGACATCTTTCAAATGGACGTATTGGATCCGGTCCCCATGGTTTTGCAGCAGTTCCAGCGGATCGTATCCTCCGTACAGCGCATGCCCGGTGTCGTACAGCAAATGCACCAGGGCCGGATCCGTCAGCGCCATGATCCGATCGATCTCGTCCGCCGTTTCCACCACAGTGCCGGCGTGGTAATGATAGACGAGCTTCATGCCGTGTGCCCGGCACAGCCGGGCCGCCCGATGCAGCCCCTCCACCAGCGATTCCCATTGGTCTTCCGTCAGTTTGTGGATCGCTATGTCGTCCGGCGAACGCCGGGGATCCCAATGCATCGACCCGCCCATCTCGCATGCGATCACATGCTCGCAGCCCATTTCCTTCAGGTACCGCACCCATGTGCCAAAGGCCTGCAGTTCCTCTTCCAGGCGGTCGGCGTCCGAAAACAGCGTCCCCACAAATTTGCTGGCAAGCTGTATGCCATACGCGTCCAGTTTGGCCTTCAGCGTCGAAGGATCCTGCATGAAAAGGCGCCCCATTTCGGTGGAAACATACCCGAGAGCAGACATTTCGGACAAGACCTGATCCTGCGTGTAGTGGTCGCCGAGGCCGGGAATATCGTCATTGACCCAGCCGATGGGGGCGATTCCGATCCGGAAGGGATTGGTTTGCCTCATCTCATACACCCCTGTTCTGGATTAGTATTGTCGTGCGTGTTTTAGGTTCTCTTCCTTTTCCCGATAAGCCGCTCTCACCCTGGGATTGTGCGAAGCCCCCGCGATGCCGACATGCCACCATGATTCATACCCGCCGGTCATCGTCTTCGGCAGCACCTTGATGTCGATCAAGGTCGACACGGTTTGCCGTTTCGCGTCCGCGATGGCTGCCCGGAGTTCATCCGTCGTCCGAACCCGGTATGTTTTCACGCCGTATCCGGCGGCGCTTTGGGCGAAATCAACGGTCATCAGGCCGCCGTCCAAGCGGCCGGTTTCCGGGTTCCGATATCGGAATTCCGTTCCGAAGCTGCCCATGCCGTTTCCCATTTGCAGGTTGTTGATGCACCCGAACGAGGCGTTGTCAAACAGCAGCACATTGATTTTTTTGCCTTCCTGGATGCTCGTCACCAATTCGGAATGCAGCATCAGGTAGCTGCCGTCCCCCACCATGGCATAGACTTCCTTGTCCGGTTCCGCCATTTTGACGCCGAGCGCCCCGGCTATTTCATATCCCATGCAGGAGTAGCCGTATTCCATGTGGTAGGTGTTCGGCCGGCGGCATTCCCACAATCGCTGCAGGTCGCCGGGGAGGCTTCCCGATGCCCCGACGATAATCGCGTCCTCCTCAATCAGGGCGTTCACCAGGCCGATCACTTCGGTTTGCGTGAGGCAGGATTGAAAGGTGTCCGCAAATTCGGGCAGCACCTCATCAAGCTGGCCGGCCACTTCCGGCTTGAACCCCTCCTTTCGGTACTGAACGCGGCGCAGGCGGTCCCGCTCTGCTTTCCACGCCTGTTTGGCCTTTTCGATCTCATCCGTGTACCCGGATCGGTATCCGATCCGTTCCAGTTCTGCTTCCAGCGCAAGGAGGGCCAATTTGGCGTCAGCCACGATTTTCACCGCGTCCAGCTTGCTCGCGTGGTAATCGGAAACGTTGATGGTGACCACATCCACTTCCGGATGCTGAAACAAGCGCTTGGAGCCCGTCGTAAAGTCGGTAAACCTGGTGCCGATCCCGATTACGACATCCGCCTCTTTGGCGATCAGATTGGCCGCCAGGTTTCCGGTCACGCCAATGCCTCCCAGATTGTACGCATGACCGCTGTCCACCGCACTTTTCCCGGCCTGCGTCTCCCCGTACGGGATGTGAAACTTCTCGGAAAAGCGCCGCAGCACATCGGCCGCGTCGGCGTAACGAACACCCCCGCCGCAGATGATGATCGGCTTTTTCTTATTTCGCAGCAGGTCCACCGCATCGTTCAGCGCCGATTCGCTCGGGACGCGGCGGTCAATCCGATGGACGCGCTTTTGGAAAAAATACTCGGGAAAGTCATAGACTTCTCCCTGTACATCCTGGGGGAGGCAAATGGTTACGGCCCCGGTATCGGCCGGATCGGTGAGCACGCGCATGGCGTTGATCATGGCGGTCATCAATTGTTCCGGCCGGTTTACCCGATCCCAGTATTTGCTGACAGCGCGGAAGGCGTCATTGGTGGTGAGGGTCAAGTCATGGCCGTGTTCAATCTGCTGCAGAACGGGGTCCGGCTGCCTGGTGGCAAACGTATCGCCCGGCAAAAGCAAGACCGGTATCTGATTGGCGGTAGCCGTCGCAGCGGCTGTAATCATGTTGGCCGCTCCGGGACCAACGGACGACGTGCATGCCATGATTTGCCGGCGGTGCTTTTGCTTGGCGAACGCCACCGCAGCGTGTGCCATGCCCTGCTCATTTCGTCCCTGGTACACTTCCAGCTCTCCCGCATCTTCTTCCAGCGCCTGGCCAAGACCCAGTACATTCCCGTGGCCAAAAATGGTGAAGATCCCCTTTACCAACCGCTCCTGCCTGTCGTCCCATTCAACATACTGCTGCTGCAAAAAGGCTACCAACGCTTGCGCCGTTGTCACTTTCCTCGTCTTCATCCCGTTCGTGTCCCACCTTTACTCTGGTGTTGCGCATTCTGCCGGAACTCATCCGATTTCGAAGTATTTGCGCACGATGTTTTCCGTCGTTTCTTTCGCCACTTGTATCGTTCTCTCCACATCCCATTCCCAGTATTCCGGGCGAAACAGTTCGATCGACACCATGTCCCGATAGCCGATCTCTCGCAAGGTACTGAGGATGGATTCCAGATCGATGGCGCCTTCTCCCGGCCATACCCTGTGATGATCCCGCAATGCGCCAACAGGCAGATCTTCACAGTCATCGATATGAACCACAAACAATTTCGTCGGGTCTGCGTTTTGCAGGTCCTGTATGCGGGAGTTCATCGCGTGGAAGTGAAAGCAATCCAGCACGATTCCCACATTGTCTCTGTTCACTTCTTTTACAATGTCATACGCTTGATCAAACGTATTGACCGAACAGTTCGGATATCCGCAAAACTCCAGGGCTAATCGGGTGCCGTACGGTTGAGCCAGCTCTGCCAGCTCGTGCAGGACTCTTGCGGTTTCCTCCTTAATCTGTGAGCGGGTATAGTCTCCAATGTCAAAGGTGGGAACAACGACAATGGTGCTGCAGGCGAGGGCTTTGCCCATCTGACACAGGAATTGCAAGTCATCGATGATTTGTTGATACCCGGCCTTGTCTCTGAACGTGACAAACTCCAATGCATTAAAGGCGTAGGGCTTGATTCTGTGCGTGTCGAAGAAGGATTTCAAATCTTCTGCCGTATGTTCCCGCAAATAGTCCCTTAGCTTATCCAGCCTGATTTCGATGAAGTCATACCCGTACGTTTCACACAGCTCCAGATCGTTTTGAAGCGTCGAGTATTTCATGGTGGTCGCCTGGTTAAACGCTACTTTCATACATCCTCCCCGGTTCCGTTTCAGGATTTTTTGTTTTTCCGGGCATCGAGAAAGACAGCCGTGACAATGATCGCGCCCTTCAAGATCTGCTGCCAGTACGAGGATACGTTGAGCAGGTCGAGACCGTTGTTCATCACGCCGATGATGAGCGCCCCGATAATGGTGCCGCCAATCGTTCCGATCCCGCCGGAAAGGCTGGTACCGCCAATCACCGCTGCGGCGATCGCGTCCAGTTCATACATGACGCCTGCCGTCGGCTGACCGGACGCGATCCGGGACGTCAGGATGATCCCCGCGATCGAAGACAGCAAACCGGCGTACGCGTAAATCATGATTTTATACCTGTCGACCGGGATCCCCGCGATCTTCGCCGCTTGTTCATTCCCGCCCATCGCATAGACGTATTTGCCGAATTTGGTTTTGGTTAGCAGGAGATAGGAAACCAGACCGACCAGCGCAAAAATGAGAATGGGAATCGGTATCCCGAAAACAGCCCCTTGGCCGATGAACTTGAAGGAATCCGATAGATTCCCGATCGGCCTTCCGTCACTGAAGAGCAGCGCCGCCCCTCTCGCCCCGGTCATCATCCCCAGAGTGACGATAAACGGCGCAATTTTGCCTTTGGCAATAATCGTTCCGTTGATGACTCCCGCAAGAAGCCCGATTCCCAGTCCGATGGCGATCGGTACCACGAGCGGATAGCTGTCCGGATGCGCGAAGGTGGCGACTGCCACGGACACGAGAGCGATCACCGAACCGGATGAAAGGTCGATCCCCGTGGTGATAATGACCATCGTGACGCCAATCGCCACAATGCCGACGATCGACATCTGCCTCACGATATTCAGCAAATTGCCGGACGTAAAGAAGGTGGGCGACAGAATCGACATCACCAGGATCAACGCGATCAGAATGAAAAGCATCCCGTATCGCCCGAAGATGCGGAAGGCCGTTTCTTTCCAGTGGCGTTTCCCGGCTGCTTCGGACTTTTTTGGTTTGTTTGCGATCGTCACTTCACTGTTCATCCGCACGTCCCCCAGACTTGTATGAATCTAGCTGGCGATCAGCTCTCCGGTCGCCAACTGCATGATTTTTTCCTGGGTCGCCTCCTCTCGGCGCAATTCCCCCATTTTTCGTCCTTCGTGCATCACGATGACCCGGTCGCTCACGCCCAAAATTTCCGGAAGCTCGGAGGAAATCACCACGATGGCTTTGCCTTTTTTGGCCAGATCCGCAATCAGTTGGTAGATTTCAGATTTGGCCCCCACATCAATCCCGCGTGTCGGCTCATCCAGGATCAAGATGTCGGGATCGTGAAGCAGCCACCGGGCAAGCAGCGCTTTTTGCTGATTTCCGCCGCTCAGATACTTGATCGTTTGATGCAGGCCCGGCGTCTTGATGGCCAGTTGATCACACTGCTGCCGACAATCGGCCTGGATCCGCCTGGTATCGAGAAATCCACAGGTTGTGTAGCGGTCGATGTTCACGGCAATCATGTTGTCCTGCACCGAGAGCGGGAGGAACAAGCCCGTTCCCTTTCGATCCTCTGTCAAAAATCCCATCCCGCACCGAATCGCATCGCGCGGCGAACGAATCACCGTTTTCTCGCCTTTCACCACAATGTCACCCGAATCGGGAGGAACAATCCCGAATACGCTTTCCATTACCTCCGTTCGGCCGGAACCCATCAACCCCGCAAAGCCGACAACCTCTCCTCGGCGAACTTCAAAACTGACGTCCTCGAATTTCCCCTTTCTGGTCAGATGGTTGACTGCCAGCACAACGTCTCCGATTTCCGCACGCTTTTTCTGAAACACGTGATGCAGTTCCCGTCCGACCATCATTTCGATCAAGTGATCTTTGGTGATGCGATCACTCGGTTTTGTGCCCACGTACTTTCCATCGCGCAATACCGTAATCTCGTCCGTGATTTGCGCCAGTTCTTCCATTTTGTGCGTAATGTAAATGATGGACACGCCCTCTTTTTTCAGCGATCGAATGATGGCAAAGAGATGTTGGACTTCTTTTTCGGTGATCGCGGAGGTCGGTTCGTCCATGATGATGAGCTTGGATTGGCGGGAAATCGCCTTGGCGATCTCGACCATTTGCGTATGGGCAATGCTGAGGTCAACCATCTTTGCTCGCGGGTCGATGTCAATCTCCAGCCGCTCAAACAGCCTTCTCGTGTTTTCCTCCAGCTCCCTTTCTTTCACCCACCCCGTAAAACCGTAACTGGGCTCTCTTCCCAAAAAAATGTTTTCGGCGACCGTCATGTAGGGGATCGGGCTGAGCTCTTGGTGTATCATCGAGATCCCTTTGTCGAGCGCGTGTTTGACATGGGACAGCTTCAGCTCTTCCCCGTCAAAGGTAATGACCCCGCTGTCCGGGCTGTACATCCCGATCAATATTTTCATCAACGTTGATTTGCCCGCACCATTCTCTCCCAGCAAGGCGTGTACAGTCCCTTTCCTCACCTTGAGCTGTACGCGGTCCAGAGCTTTCACTCCCGGAAATTCCTTTGAAATATTCTCCATTTCCAGGATGTACGTGCTATGCATGACGCCTCCCCCGCTTTACTGCCATTTTTTCACGTACTCGTCCACGTTCTCCCTGGTTACCAGTTCGTACGGAATCCAGTTGAACTTTTCCACCTTTTCGCCTTTCGCGGCTTTGATCGCCACTTCCAGTCCGCCTTGTCCCTGTCCGGTCGCATTTTGAAAAACGGTCACCTGCAATTTTCCGGCTTTTACGTATTCCAACGCATCCGGTGTGGCATCGACGCCCGCCACGACAACGTCTTTCAGTTTTCCTGCCGCTTCGAGCGCCATGATCGCGCCGATCGCCATCTCATCATTGTTGGACACGACGGCATCAATTTTCTTTCCGGACTGGAGCCAGTTTTCCATCAAGGCCATGCCTTTCGCCCGATCCCATTCTCCCGTTCCTTCCAAGACCACCTTCATGTCCGGATACTTTTCAATGACCTGCTTGTTCCCTTCCGTTCGCTTGATTTGCGCCTCATGACCCATCTGGCCATTCATGATCGCGATGTTCCCTTTTCCGCCAAGCAGTTTTGCCACTTCCTCCATTTCCATGAGACCAGCCTTGATGGACTCGGACCCCACGTAGGCGGTAGCTGCTTCCACCCCGTCGTATTGTCGGTTCACGACCACGATCGGCAGATTGGCCTGGTTTGCTTTTTCGACCAGATTGGGCGCGGAGGTGGTGTCGACGGGGATCAGCACGATCGCATCCACTTTCTGCTGGATGAAGTTCTCCACCTGGGAGAGCTGCTTGCTGGCGTCATTCATCGCATCGACGTAAATGACTTCCACATTTTCCTGCGTTTTTTCATACTGTTTCATTCCATCCTGCAGGTAGCTCAACCACTTGTCATCAAAGTCGGGAAGCGCTGCGCCGATCACAATCTTGTCCTTCTTTCCAGAGGTTCCCTGCTGCGCTGTCTCCTGCTTGGCGCCGCACCCCACAACCAAGACAGTCACAAGGCATACAATCATCCACCATGCACCCTTCTTTAGTTTCCTCATGAATGGACCCCTCCTTATTTGCAGGTGACCCTGCCTGTTTGCACGCCAATTTCCTTCACTGACAGGAAAACCCGATCCGCTCGTTTATCCCGGACTTCCCCCCTCTTATCTTGACTTTTTTCCCGCTGTCAAATGATTCGGTGGCGGCGATGGCGATTTGCAAATTGCGTCTGCCGTCTGCTTCCGTAACGCATGGCGTTTGCTTGTGTTGGACACAGTGGATGAAATGAACCAGTTCCAATCGGTAGGCATCGTGAAAGCGGGTCTGGAAATCGGGGATGATCTCGTAGTGGCTTCCCTTGTGGTTCAGGTACGTCACATGCTGGTTGCGAAGAGTTCCAATAAACAGCGATCCTTCCGTGCCAATAATTTCCGTCCGGATGTCGTGACCGTAGGGCGAGTTTCGGCTGGCCTCGATATCCCCCGCTGCACCGGAGTCAAATTCGACATACGTGATCGCCTGATCCACATCGTTGAATTCTTCCATGAACGGATGAAGCAGCACTCTCCCGTGTGCGGAAACCGCGCTGATTTCCGCCCCCATCAGATATCGCGCCATGTCATAATCATGAATCGATACATCCAGAAACATCCGCCCGCTGTGCTTGATAAACGCGGCGGGAGGTGAACCGGCGTCACGGGTAATCCCTTTGAAGTAGAGGGGTTTTCCAATATCCCCTGCGTCAATCCTTCGTTTTGCCTCGGCATAGGCCGGGTCGAACCGTCTCATAAAGCCCACCTGGCAGATCACCCCACTCTCCTTGATGGTTTGGATGATCTCGTCCGCCTCTTCGATATGCTGCGTGAGCGGCTTTTCCACAAACATGGGCTTGCCGTGTTTCGCCGCCTGTTTGATCATGTCGGCATGGGTGCTGGTCGGCGTCACGATAATGACCGCATCGACATCGGGATCCGCAAATACTTCATCCGGATTCTTCGTCCATGTTTCCAGGCCCAATTCTCTTGCAACCTGTTCCGACCGTCCCTCCATCGGGTCGGCAACACTCACCAGTTGGGCCCCGCTCACTTGATGGGTGGCGATATTTTTCGCATGGTGATAACCCAGGCGGCCCAACCCCAGAACCGCACAGCGAATCGTCATGGAACCACGCACCTTTCCGTGTGGAGTAGTGGAGTAAGCGCTTTCTTCCGGGGATGCCGTTTTTCAGCGCATGCTTTGTTCCTTGAAACTCGGTAAATTACCTGTATATTCAGGCAATTTAACCCATTGTCCGGTTTGGACGGATTGTTCAACCGCCTCCAGCACGATCTGGTTGCGTACGCCGTCTTCGAAGTTGGGAGACGGACTGACTCCTGTGGAAATGCCGTTCATCATTTCTGCCAACAAGTTGATAAACGTGTGCTCATACCCGATGATGTGACCGGCAGGCCAGTACGCTGCCGCAAACGGATGCTCCACCTCCGTGCAGGAAATGGTGCGGAATCCCTGCAAGCCGGGTTCGTCCTCTTCCAGATACACCTGCAGGTGGTTCAGATTCTCCATGTCCCAGCGAATCGAGCCTTTTTCCCCATTGATTTCAAACCGGTTTCCCGCGCGGTTCCCTCTGCTGGAACGGGTGGCTTCGAACACGCCCAACCGATAATTGTGACAGACCATGTGGACGACACCGGCTTTCTTGACCGCTTCCAGCATGTGCAGGGCCTGCCCGACGGTGAGCGCCAGCGGCTTTTCACAGATTACGTGCTTGCCCGCCTGCGCCGCCGCTATCGCAATCTCCGCATGCGTGTTGTTGGGGGTGACGATGGCGATCAGATCAATATCGTCCCGTTCGATCAGACGGCGCCAATCCGTTTCCCAGGAGGCCCAGCCCATCTTTTCCGCCGCCTCTCGGACCCCCGCTGCATCGCGCCCGGCGATCGCCTGCAGGACTGGAACCGCCTCTGTATCGAAATAGAACGGGAGATCCCGAAACGCATGACTGTGGGCTTTGCCCATAAACTTGTACCCAACCATTCCGACCCGAACCTGCTTCTTGTTCACAGCCTTCCGCCACTCCCTTCCCGTCCCCTGTCATGGTTAACGTGCCGCTTGGCGAAAATCGATGCGCTTGCCCGTTTTGGCGCTTTCATACACGGCTTCCAGCAGTTGAATCGAACGAAATCCGTCTTCCGCTGTCACGGGCGGTTTCGTCCCATGGACAATCGCGTCAATGAACAGCCGATCTTCCTCCGCGTACCCCCACTTCTCCTCCATCGGCAGTTGGAAGTAGTCGTGGACCTGTGCCGGCTGTTTCAAGCCAGGGGCGTACATCACCTTCTCCAATTCCTGTGTGGCGACGGTCGCGTATGTTCCGTACACCTCCAGGCTCTCGAACGGAAAGCTCCAACCGGCGTGGGCGTACGTGACAAACGTGGCGACCGTTCCCGATTCAAACGTCAGCAGGATGGCAAACGTGTCCATTTCCGACGCGGAGATATGCTGTCTGCCCTCGCAGGTGACCGATTGGACTTCTCCGAATAAGTAACGGCTCAAGTCCATGAGGTGAAAAGGCGTTTCGTACAGGAACCCACCGGTAACCTTCGGGTCGGCGGTCCAGGCGGGATGCAGCAGTTCTCCCCGGTTCATTTTGAGATGCGCCAGGTACGGGGTGACCTCGCCGGAGCCAATCCACTCCTTCACGCGTTTGTACACGGACGCATACCGGCGATTCATCCCCAGATTGTACACCGCTTTCGACGATGCCGCCGCCTCTCTGATTTGTTCCGCCTCCGCCAACGACGTGGCCATCGGTTTTTCGGAGAACACGTGGATGTTCCGTTTCAAACACGCAAGTACCGGCTCCACGTGCAGCGTATTGGGGGTGGTGACATACACCGCGTCGACGCCAAGATCAAACAGCTCTTCCAGGCTTCCGACCGCTTTCGCCCTCCCCGCCTCAGCCGCCAGGGCCATCGCCCGTCCTTCCAAGATGTCGGCCACGCCCACAATCTCCACCCGTTCATCTCGCTTCAGGATCGAGGCATGTACCTTGGCAATCCCGCCCGCTCCCAAAATGCCAACCTTCACCAACGCCATGCAGCATGTCTCCCTTCTCTCCACACCTATCCCGTATTTCGCCAAATCAGAAAGCGCTTACACTTTTTCCATGACAAATCGCATCCTGCTCGTTTTTTCTCCTCGATCGAAACCGATTGACCGGATGGATCATGCCGCGATGTCACCGCGCTCATGGCTGCAGGACACTCCGTGCTGCGGGTTGCGCAAGCGCTTTCTCTAATTTGTCTTCATTTTACATCCTCCGCCCGCGCCTTGCAACATATTTTTTAGAAAATAAAAAATTGAATGAAAAGTAATGGCGCTTGCGCATCTGTGACAAAAAAAGCGCTCTGCCATCCCCTGCACGTTCGTGAGGAGAGGCAGAGCGCGTGTGTCCGTCAGGATCGTGATGCTTTCGGAAAACTGCCGGCCCGTCTACGGTATGGCCTTCGTGGACTGGCGAATGATCAGCTCGGGCGGTAAAATGACACGCTGCTTCGTCTTTTTTTCCCCCTCGATTTCACGTACCAGCAAATCCATCACCTGACGTCCCATCTCGTCAATCGGCTGGGCGATGGTCGTCAGCGGCGGATCTACGATGGACGCCAATATCGTGTTGTCGAATCCGACAACAGACACATCGTCAGGGATGTGCAGCCCCAGTTCCTTGGCTGCCTGGTAGACGCCAATGGCCAGGAAGTCAAAACAAGCAAAAATCGCTGTCGGCCGTTTGGGTGACGTCAGCAGTTCCCGCGCTGCCCGCTTCCCGTCCTCCAGCGAATAATCCGTCCGGATCACCAGGTCTTCCTCCAGCTCCAAGCCGTTGTCCTCCAGCACCTGCCGAAACGCCTGCAGTCGATATTTATCACTCGTTCGATTCATGTTTCCCAGCAAGATGGCAATCCGTTTGTGCCCCAGCGAAACCAGGTGGGAGGCAGCCTGATACCCCCCCAGATAATCGTCGACAGATACCACGTCGATCGTCAATTCCGGGATGTCCTGCGCAATCAGCGCCACCGGCAGATTCTCCTGCAACAGTTCCTTCAAGACGCGATGATTTCTCGTGGTGGTGCCGATGATGATGCCGTCGACGCTTTTCTGCTTCAACAAGGACAGGTACATGTCTTCCGTTTCCGGGTTGTTGTCCGTGTTGCACATCAACAGGTTAAAGCCCAGTTCCCTTCCCCGGTCCTCCACCCTCCGCGCGACCGCGGCAAAAAAGGGATTGGCAACGTCCGGGATGATGAGTCCGATCGTACGCGTACGCTTTCCCGTCAACGCGGATGCGACCACGCTGGGCTGGTAGCCCAACTGCTCAATCACTTCCAGGACCCGTTTCTTCGTCTTCGCGCTGATCCGGCCGGTATTATTGATCACGCGGGAAACCGTGGATATGGACACGCCCGCTTTCTCCGCAACGTCATAAATGGTTGTCTTCATTTCTCATCCACTTTCGTATCATTCTTTTTCGATTCGGAAATAGGGAAAGCGCTTGCTCTCCTTTCTGTCTTCAGTTTACAGGGTCCCTTTTTGTTTCGCAATTGGATTTTGAGGGAATGATCCCAATTTTCGGGCAATGGCGACGGTCATCGGCGGGATTTTTGCCACAGTTTCCGCCATGCGCAGATGGACTACCCACATACGCATAGAACCCTGGTAACGGATTCGCTCCGGCTCTTGTCGAATCCCTGAATCCCTTGACGAAGGATGGGGGGAATCCTGGGAATCCACTCCATCCATTCGTAAATCGACATGCTTCTCTTCGATTGAAAACAAAAAAATACGGATAAAAATAGTAATGGTTTACAATAACGAATGATGGCGGTGTGAAATGGACTCACATATCTTTGACATCGTTCTTCGATCTGTTCTTGCATTTGCTATTATAATGGTCATTGCTCGTACGCTTGGAAAACCGACGGTTGCCCAACTGACGTATCACGATTTTGTAGCTACGATTACATTGGGCGCGATAACAGCCAATTTGACATTTAACAAGCAAACGAGTGTCTGGGAGTTGATCACCGCATTGCTCACTTTCAGCGGCATAGCGTATTTCCTCATGTATCTAGCACTGAAAAACCGAACGCTCCGTAAATGGTTTTCAGGTCAGCCAACGGTTCTCATCCAAGACGGAAAAATCTTGGAGAATAACATGCGAAAATTGAAACTGACATTAGATACGCTAAATCAGGAATTACGGGAAAAAAATATTTTCAACCTTGAAGAAGTTCAATATGCCGTACTTGAACTGAATGGAAAAATTTCCGTACTTCGAAAACCGAAATACCTACCGGTAACACGAAAAGACTTAAAACTGAAACCCAACATAAGGCAATATTTCCCAATTGAACTGATCATGGACGGCCAAATCATTGAGGACAACTTGAAAGATAACGGGATTACAAAAGAATGGCTCCTATCGCAAGTGAGAAAGCGAGGGCTCTCCATCGAGAAGATTAATTATGCCGTAAAAAGTTCGAATGGATCTTTATATATTGATCCATTCGAAGATCACATTAGCCAACCGATCGATCAGGAATAAGAATCTGCCAAGCGATAGGCCTCCTGCCTCAAGATCACCGGCATACGGTCACGGATGTCTGCGCCAACCTTGTTGGGCCGGCTGGCCGGAACCATTCGCCCCCGCTTCCGGGTCAGGCAGGTAAAACAACATTTCCCTTCGACCCGTTTGTGGATTGCGTGCCATATCAACTCCTTTACACAGTGGTATCGACTGGTCGTAACCCTGTGTAAAGAGATTGGTAGCAAGTCCGCTTTCCTATTTTTTATTGTTCCGGAATCGGATACTCTCTATCCAATATGTCATCCTTGTCACAAACATCCGAATCCTCATCTTCTCCGGCCTGTCTTATTCGATTTCTTTCCTTTTTGATCAGGGAATCAAGATTATATTTTTGCTCCACTACGCACATTTTACTGCCGTCCGCCCCTTCATCGAGCTGGATGTAGACAGGAGCGTCACTGTCCAGGTAATAGCTGACCGGAATGACGGGATCGGTTTTCCTGTAAAATCCGATGGTACCACAGTAGTCGTCCATGTAGTCGGCGACAATAAACTGTCCATTGGAAAGATTTCAGCCTGTCCCGTATGGACGATCTGGTGGTATTGGTTATAGTGCGCCGTCACTTCGAGAAAGGCAGACACATCATAATAGAGTTTCTTCCTTCCACGCCGGCCAATGACCAATGGTTTTCCCTTGAATAGCTTACCTTCAACGATCTCCAGCGCATTTTTCACATAATAGCCCTTTTCATCTTTCTCATCGTAACTGAACGTATAGTACTCCAGGAATTCCCGGATCCGGTCCGTATCATAATACAAGGGAAACTGCACCGAGACGAACAATGTTTTGTTTTTCAGCTCCAACAACGTGAAGAAGAATTCCAGCATTTGAATGCTCTGGCTTTGAAATGAGTCATATTTCATTTCGTAGTCTGGAAGAAAACAGTACTCGTAACAATCCGGCAGCCTGCGCAAGACTCCCTTTTTGATCGCATGCTTGTTCTTTTCTGATGAGAAGTCGATAATCTCCATGGTTGAGTCTCCTTCCGCCTACTCCAGGCCTAAATTTAGCTATTTGACTGTCATAAGTGACTGCTTCTTGGGGTTGATAACTGACTGTGGCTCCAAGCAGCAGCTCTAATGCAATCGTTACTGAAGAAAGTTTGCGGAACATGTTGTCTAAAAATTAAAATGCCCACCTTTATTGAAAATGAGTATAATTTGTTGCTGAGATTTCACCGCTGAAGTTAGGACAATGGAAGTGATACATCGTTTGTCCTTCTTTCAAAACCAACGATAAGTTAATAAAAATTTATGCAAATGGTCTATGATAATTTTTGAAAATGCGTTACAATCGAACTAGCAAAAAGGAAAAATTTACGTTAAGGGCAAACTAACCGAAAGGTTAGGACGCAAAGCTACGGGTCTAAAGTCATAACGACCATGATCGCCGGGCTGCCGGAATTAGTTCTATATCACATGCTCTATTTTCGGCTGCCCTTTTTTGCAAAAGGGGGCTTTTTTATTTTCAAAATGTGAAATGTAGGAGGTTCATCGAAATCAAATAAGTCAAACTCATTTGGCGTACAGTTTATTCCACATTAAAAAACACAGAAAATCGGAGGGAGTACTATGAATTTTGAGTGGACAAAAGACCAAATGATGTGGATTGAAAAGGTCAGACAATTCATGATCGACTTGGATGTAGAAAATGCTTTAAAAAGCGAGAGCGAGCAGCTGCCTTGGCAGATTCGCCAAGCGTCCGGCAAACAGGGACTAATTGGCCTGGATGTTCCGAAGGAATACGGAGGCGAAGGTTTGAGCGCCGTTACAATGGGACTTCTTTACGAGGAATGCGGCAAATTCGGAGTCAACACCCGCGAAGTCATCGGCGCCGGACACGGCAACATGATCGCCAAATTCGGAACTCATGAGCAAAAAAGCAGGTATTTGCCTTCACTCATAAAAGGAGATTTACTGGTGGGCGTCGGTTTGACGGAACCGAACTGCGGTTCCGACCTGGCCGCTATCGAAACGTTCGCTCGCAAAGATGGATCGAATTACATATTGTCGGGCTGCAAGGAATGGGTAAGCCGTGTGGAGGAGGCCGGCGTATTCGTCGTCTTCGCTCAAACGAAGCACGGTTCCGGAACGAAAGGCTTGACCGCCTTCCTTGTCGATATGAACGATCCCAATATCGAGAAATACGCCCTGGAGCCGATGGGAATGAAAGGTTGGTCCTATGGCGGCTTCCGGCTTCACGATGTCGTGATTCCGGCGGAGAACCGATTGGGTCTGGAAGGGGAAGGCTTCCGGATATTCAACCAACACTTCGGCTATTGGCGGGTACTGATGGGAATCATCTGCGTCGGAGCGGCCAGAAAGGCACTGGAGCAAGGCGTGCAGTATGCCAAAGAACGGATGGCCTTCGGCGGTCCGATCGGCCGGTTTCAGTCCGTCATGCACAAAATCGCCGAGCACGCGACCCTTCTGGAAACGGCAAGTCTGCTCAGCCTGAAGGCGCTGGACGTTTTGGACCGCGGTCATTCCAATACAATGGAAGCCTCGATGGCCAAATGGTATTCGACGACCACGGCCTACAAGGCGATCGACGACATGCTGCAGATCCATGGCGCCCGGGGCTACGTCAAGGAATACGGCCTTGAGCAGAAACTGCGCGACGTGCGCGGCCTGATGATAGCCGACGGCAGCACGGACGTGCTGAAATCGTTAATTGGCCGGGATTTGATGGGCAGGGAAATCTACGATGCGATGCTGGGGCGCGCTCGGGAAGAACAACCACTGCGCGTCCTCAATATGGTGCCATAACCTGCCTTACCATATAAAACGGACATCGATATAGACAGGAGAGCGAACCATGACTGTGAATGAAGGACTTGAGAATGTCGTTGTCGCCAAAACCGCGGTCAGCCTTGTCGACGCAGAGAAGGGGAACCTGGTGTACCGGGGATTTCACGCCAGGGATCTGGCCCGCGATAAAAGCTTCGAGGAGGTCGCATATCTTCTCCTGCACGGAAATATGCCGGACGTAGACGAGCGCAAGGACACGCTGGAAAAGTGGGCGTCCGCACGGGAGCTCCCCGCTTCCGTCCGAAACGTCATCGACGCCCTTTCCGAAACGCACGACTTGATGAGCATGCTGCGTACCGCTGTCTCCGCGCTGAGCATCGATAGCCCGGAATATCCGCCTACTTTGCAGCAAGCCACCTCCGTCATCATAAAGCTGCCCGTGATCATCGCTTATTGCTACCGTCGGCTCAAGGGCCTGGAGCCTGTTGCTCCCCGGCCCGACCTCGGGCATACCGCTAACTATTTATACATGCTGAGGGGTACGGAGCCGTCCCCCGTCCATGTTCAGGCGCTGGAAGCTTATTTGAACCTGCTGATGGATCACGGGATGAACAGCTCCACCTTTACCGCCCGCGTGATCGCCTCGACCCGTTCGGATCTCGTTTCCGCGATCACCGGAGCCATCGGCGCTTTGAAAGGACCGCTTCATGGCGGAGCCCCTTCCTTGGTGCTGGACATGCTGAAAGACATCGGCACGAAAGATAACGCTGAGCCGTGGATCAAGCGGCGCTTGGAAAGCGGAGGAAGATTGCCGGGCTTCGGACACCGCGTGTACAAAACGAAAGACCCACGATCCGAAGCTTTAAGGCTCATCGCCACCGAATTGTCAGGCAGTGATGCCTGGCTCGATCTGGCCGTGCACGTGGAGCAAACAGCCCAGGATCTGCTGGCCGTATATAAACCTCACCAAAAGCTGTACACCAATGTGGAGTATTATGCGGCTGCCGTCATGAATGCGATCGGCTTCGAACCGGAGCTGTTCACGCCGACCTTTGCTTTAACGCGGTCGGTAGGCTGGTGCGCGCATATCATTGAAGCCTCCCAAGGCCGTTTGGTGTATCCGGATTCCGCTTACATCGGACGATTGCCTTCTGAATAACGTTTTGGGGAAAAGGAGGCCGATCAATGGCACGCCGACAAATCATTATGTTTTTGGCCACCATGAACGTGTTCATCTTGTTGTACGCGCCTCAGCCGCTGCTGCCGTGGCTGTCCGATAAGTACGGCATCTCGATCGCAACAGCCAGCTTGACGATCTCCCTGACGATCATCGCGCTCGCGGTTTCATCGCTCGCGCTGGCGCCGCTGTTTGATCGGTGGGACCGCAAGAAAGCGATCGGGATTTTTTGCCTGCTGCTGATTGTTCCGAGCGCCATGCTGGCCATAACGGACTCCTTCACCTGGATTTTGGTCTGGCGGGTCGTGCACGGCATGTGCATCCCCGGAGTGACTGCCGTGCTGGTCGCCTACGTGTCCGAAGAATTTCCGGCCGACCGGCGCGGCCGTGCGCTCGGCGCCTACGTCAGCGCCACCGTAGCCGGCGGGTTGGTCGGCCGTGTCATTGCCGGACCGATCGCCGAAGCGTTCTCGTGGCATGCCGTCTTTATCGCTACCGGGTTCTTTTCCCTATTGGTCACCGTTCTCGTATGGCGGTATTTGCCCGCCTCCCAGAATCAAACCAACAGGGCAATCGGCGGGTTTCTGGCGCATTTCCGCAATCCGGCGCTGATCGGCACTTTTTTGATCGGCTTTTCGCAGTTTTTCGCTTTTATCGGCTTTTTCACGTATCTGCCCTTCTATGCTTCCGGCGCTTCGTTTCATCTCAATGCAACACAAATTTCGTTGCTTTATTTTACTTACCTGTTCGGCATCTTTTCCGCTCCGCTGGCGGGGTACTTCTCCGACCGCATCGGCCGGAGAGCGACCATGGCCTTCGGGCATCTGATCGGGGCGTCAGGCATCCTGCTTACGCTTCATCCGTCGTTACCTGCTCTGCTGGCCGGCGCGTCTATTCTCGCGTTTGGAAATTTCGCGTCCCAGTCCGCTACGACAGCCTACGTGACCGATGTCGCGAATGGGTCCAGGGGCGCCGCTTCTTCCCTGTATCTGTTCTTCTTCTATGTCGGCGGAAGTCTCGGCGCTTACATCCCGGGATTATTATGGTCACGTTACGCATGGGACGGTTTGGTCGCGACTACGACATGCATCATTGTACTTGCCCTGCTCAGCAATTATTTCCTGGCAGGAAAAAAGAAGATAACCCATCCCGCAAACACAACGCAAACTTGAGTTATTAGTTAAAGATTACAATTGGAGAGTGTATGCATCGATGATACGTAAAAAAGTAGAAAGGAACCCCAAGCCATCCTCCTTCAAATCTTGGAAATGGAAAAGCATCCTGTCCTCGTTCGCCAGCGTACGCGGCAAACTGTTTCTGTTCTCCTTCCTCATCTTGTTGATTCCGGGGATTGTCATCGGATGGCTGAGCTACGACAAATCGCAATCGCAAATCGAGAAGCTGCTGATGGACAGCGCTACGGAAAACGTGTCTTTAACCAACCGATACATCAACAATTGGATGGATGCGAGACAGAAGGAACTCGACTCGCTATCCAAGCAAATCGCTGACAGCATGAAGCAAAATGCGAACCAGAATTTGCAGGCAATTTTACAGCAATTTCTGAACGATCATCCCGGCGCGAGCATGCCTTTCATCGCTATGGACAACGGGACGTACATCCACGGCTCGAAGGATGCCAAAATCCCCGCCAACTTTAACGCCAGGGAAATGCCCTGGTATAAAGAGGCGGCGAATAAAGATACGGTCATTCTGACCGATCCTTATGCCGACCCGATAAGCGGCGGCGAGTTGGTGATCACGGCAGCCAAAGCGGTACCCGGGCAGTCGGCTGTCGTCGGCTTTAACATCAATCTGGAGGAGCTTCGTAACCTTGTGAAAGATGTCCATATCGGGCAGAAGGGTTACATCGTCATTTACACGAAGAACAAACAATTTTTGCTGCACCCTACGAACAAGATCGGTACGCCAACGGCGCCGCATAACGAAGTGATGTACCGTGAACCGAACGCTTCCGGCTCTTACGAATACATCTTCCAGGGCGAACCTAAGAAAATGATTTATACGACGAATCCGGTCACCGGCTGGAAAGTGGCCGGGAACATGTCGACCAGCGAAATTTCGGACTTGGCCAAACCAATTCTGAACCGCACCCTGCTTGTGGTCGCCGTGGCGCTGCTAATCGGGGCGATCACGATTTATTTCATTATCATGTCGATCATCAGGCCTCTGAACAAATTGGTGGAAGCATCGGGAAAAATCAGCCAAGGCGACTTGACGGAACGCGTGGAAATCACACGGGAAGACGAGATCGGCAAAACGGCCATGAGCTTCAACCAAATGGCAGATTCGCTCCATTCTATTATTAAAGACGTTCGCGACAACGCCACCCAGCTTGCCGACTCCTCCTCCCAGCTGTCGGCCAACTCGCAGCAAAACAACAAGGTATCCGAGCAAATCGCGGAGGCAGCGCAGACGCTTGCAGCCGGTTCCGAGAAGCAGGTCCGGTCGGTGGAAGAAAGCACGAAAGCGATCGCCGAAATTTTGTCCAGTTCGCAGCAAATTATGGCCAATGTCGCCTCGGCTTCGGAGAGCTCGAAATTTTCTTCTGACAAAGCGTTGGAAGGGTATACAGTCCTTCAATCCGTTTCGCAGCAGATGAACTCGATCCAACAAACGGTGAACAGATTGTCGGAATCCGTCCGGGAATTGGGCAGCAGGTCGCAAAAGGTAACGGAAATTATCGGGATCATCGGCGATATCTCTTCCCAGACCAAATTGCTCGCCCTGAATGCCGCGATTGAAGCGGCCAGAGCGGGAGAGCAGGGACGCGGCTTTGCCGTGGTAGCCTCCGAAGTGCGGAAGTTGGCTGAGCAGTCGGCTGTCTCTTCCAAGCAAATCGAGGAAGATCTGCTGGCGATTCGCAATGAAATCAGGCAAACCTCCGAAGCGATGGAAACCGCCACGAAAGAGGTTCAAGACGGGATGGACATGGTCCTTCTCGCGGGTCAGTCCTTTGAGGCGATTCAATCTTCCGTACAAACGGTTGTAAGCCAGATTGAAGAGGTCGCCTCGGCTTCAAGACATATGGCAGCCTACACCGAACAGGTGTCTAAATCGATCGAATCGGTGAATGAGGTTTCGGAGCAGTCGTTCGTCTATTCGCAGGAACTGTCGGCGGCAGCGCAAGAGCAGCTTGCTTCCGTTCAAGAGGTGACGGCGTCGGCGGCTTACCTCAGCAACATGTCGGAAAGGTTAAAAGAATTGGTTGGCCGGTTCAAAATCTGATATCGGGACGTTATGCGTGCACTCCAGAATATGCGGGAGTGCACTTTTTCTTCTGTTTAACGATAACGGAAAACCATCCGGTTGTCGCTTATTCCCAGGCCGCGACGCTCCGACACTTCACGGAGGTTTTGGGAAGAACAAGGCCTGTATGGAGGTCAAACGGTAACGGACCTGCCGATTCGATTTGCGTACTTTCCCAATCATGGCTTCGGTGAACCGGGGGGAGTTGTTCTGGCCAGAGGCCACCGCAACAATCCAATCCTCAGCTGCTGAAGTCACGGTGGAAAGGAAGGAGTGCAGCCGGACACGAGGTGACTACCTTGGCAGGGTGATTGTCACAAGGACCATGTTAGGTGCATTTCCTTCTCCTCTTCCTTCTCTACTTTGTACATAGCACACTCTTTCACCAGCCGCGACCAGTTCACTTACGGAGGGTAATAGCCGGAATTGGTCGACTGATTCCCCGAGGTACTTCACTTCAACCAGCGCCCGAGGAATTGACGAATATCGCTCCCCTTTCAAGCGAACGTTCCGGGCGACGTAAGCATTTAGGCATTCTTTTCGATGGAAAAATTCCCTATTTCTTTACCATGTATTGTTTTCGTTATTTCGCCCGATTAGCTCTCCCTCTCCACCGTGTCGCCGACGGTATAATCCATAGGGTAAGTCATTTTGCCGTGCTTGAATTCTGTATTGCTGTACACGATTTCGCTTCACTTTTACTCTCGAAATAAATGCAATGGCTGGTAAGCAGGTTTTCAAAAGAACCTCTAATCTCTATAATTGGAATGTAATGGATATGCGAAAGCAGGTGATTGCCTTGATCGACTTTGGGTATAGTAGTTTGAATGCTTGGATGGTTCTTCCTCTTCTTTTTGTTGCCGTCCAATTTTCGCCCCTTCTGGAATGGTTCTCGGTTCCGGCATGGCGATCGGCTGGATGACTTGTTTGAGGTGATGACCATGCGCCCTCATGAGGGGTTCACTCTATCGATTGGTAAAACGTGTCATTGACGAGTGGGATCCAGTTGATTTGTTTGTCTCATGCTCCCCCTGATGAGTATGATCCCGAAATCAGGGAAATTACCAGGCGGATGACCCTTCCCAAACACCTGAAGAATTGGCTGAAAGTATTGAGCGTGTTTTCGTTACGTATTTTGGGGAGGCGTACGAGCGCCCGATTGAAGAATGTCTCGCTGTCGCTCAACGGTTGCTGTCTTCGATGTCCAAGACGTACCATGATGACTGTGTTACATGACTGAAGTTTCCTACGTCCACAGTTCATATGGTTGTTACGTGTATGCCCAACATGATGGGGGGATCTTTCATGTTTGATCGCTATACCAACAAGTACGCCCGATGGATTCGGGTACTTGCTCTAGTCGTTTTTGGTGTTAGCATTGTTGTTGGCTTCGTTATGTGGATAGAGGATTTTGAGGATCATTTTGGTCCATTTATCACCACCGTGTGCTATTCAGCCATCACCGCCATTCTCATGTATGGATTTGCTGAAATCATCGAGATCTTATCCAGTATTCTTCAAAGACTCGAATCGGTTGACGGTATTGAGAAATTGCCAGAGAAACAGCGTGATCCCGAGTGAGGAGAGCGCGCCGCCGACCGTCGATTCGCTCCGTTGTTTACGTACCCAACTGACGAGCTGTGGATCTGTGCATCATCCTGCATCAAGGGCGGAGTATTCTCCCGGATGTTTTCATCCGTCGCGCAGGAAACCTGACAGAAGGAGACCATGATGAAATCCATACTCACGAACCCGTCTTTTCTATTCATGTGGATCGGCAGCGCGATATCAGAACTGGGAGGCGCGTTCGGGACGTTTTGCAATTCCGTCCTGATCTATGAGCTGACGGGATCCACAATGGCATTGGGGAGCATGTGGCTGCTGTATTTTATCCCCTCCCTGATTCTCCAGCTCGGTATCGGACCATTTATCGACAGATGGAGCCGCAAATGGATGATGGTTTGTTCCCAATGGTCTCGCGGGGTGGTCTTTCTGCTTCCACTCATCATGCTGCTGCTGGAGAATCTTGAACCCTGGCATATTTACGCGGTACAAATCGTCACCGGACTCATTCAACCTTTGTATGTACCCGCGAGCCTGGCCATAATCCCGACAATCCTTCCCAAACACCTGCTGCACCGTTCCAATTCGTATCTGGAGGGAACCGCTCGTTTGATGAGTGTTTTGGCACCGGCGCTTGGGGGTATTGTAACCGAACGTGCAGGTGTCACGTTCACCTTGCTGTCGATTTGCATCTGTTTTATGGGAAGCGGGTGTTTGCTGCTGTTCTTGCAAGAATCGCGATCCCCCCAACCAATCAGAGCCACATGGTTGCAGCAATTTCTGGAGGGAATCACGTACTTCCTGAAACAGCCCATTTTGGTTTGGCTCGGTGTGTTTCTGGCTTTTGTTCAATTTGGAGTCGGCGTGACCATGGTCGTGAATCTGCCTTATGTGACGGAAGAACTGCATGGCAGTTACGCGGAATATGGTTACGTTATGGCGAGTTTTCCCCTTGGGTACGTACTGGGTTCCATACTTGTCGGAAGAATACAGATGCAGACGGGGAACCGAAGGATGGTCATGATCGGTTCTTTGTTGATCGGCGGGCTGACATTCATGGCACTCGGGATCAATCCCCATCTCGAATGGGCCATCCTTACCGAAACGATCGCCGGCATGGCCATGCCCTTTTTTCATGTGTACAGTACAAGCCTGTATCAGCAAACGGTACCGAATGAGGTCATGGGGAGCGTGTTTTCCGTTCGGTTATTTATCATTCGCAGTGCAATGCCCTTGGGAGTTCTTGCAGGTAGTTCTCTAAGTGAATGGTGGGGAGTACGGCCCCTCTATCTGCTGATTGGCGTTTTGATTTCGACGATGGCCCTAATCGGAATGGTGTCCCCTTTCTTTCGCTTTCTGGATGAACCGCTTGACAAACAGCGCGATGTAAACTAGACGTCGTATGAAAGGATGCCGGGAACCAGCCGCTCTCTCCCATGAAGCAGATCAAACGCGTGCAAGATAACTAACAGGAAACTTCCGCGAAAGCAGTCTGAAACGGTACGGTTCCGTTTCGACTGCTTTTTGATTTTCGCCACTTGTCATCGTGCAGTCATTCTCGCAGCGAAGAGTGTGCCCGCCGGCACGGGACCGCATCCGAATTTTTGGTTTGCCTGTATACATATGTTCTGTTCAATCGTCGTTGTAAGTGAAAGGAGGTTGAAAATGGACAATGAGATGCAGCCACTATTGGAAGAAAAGATGGAGCAAATCAAGCGCTATCTGATCCGTCTCGGAGCCGACCGGAACGACGCGGAAGACATTGTGCAGGATGCCGTCTACAAAGGGCTGCTGTACATTGATTCGATTGATCCGGAGAAGTTCTTCGCCTGGCTGTTCAAAGTCGCGTTGAATCGATATTACGATCTGTGCCGGAAGAGAAAGCGCATCCAGATTCCCATCGACTCCGTGATCGTCGAAGATGCCGAAACCCCCGAAGCGCTGGTTCTGCAAAAAGAGAACCAGGAAGAAATCGAACGAGTCCTGAACGAATTGCCGCCGTTTCACAAGCAGCTCCTGATCATGAAATACGAGTTGGATCTCTCCTACCAGGAAATCGCGGGGCTGCTCGGCGTCAAAATGGAGTTGGTGAAGACCTATCTGTTTCGGGCGAGAAAACAATTTCAGAAAAAATACAGGAGGGACAAATCATGAACGACAAAGCATTCATCCAGGACGGAACGGTGACGTCGCTTGTGAAAAAAGCGAGACGCGCAACGCTTTTTCGAAATATCGGGATCTCGCTGGTAGTTTCGCTGCTGGTGCTGTCCGGCGGTTTTCTGGGAAGCAGGCAGCTGCTCGGCAAAAGCGCCGATGATGCCTTGCGCGACATTGCGTTATTCAAACAGATCAGCGGTCCCAATGTACACGAAGCCGGCTATCGGATCAACTTTGGTCTCTTCAGCGGCACGCTTGAGTACCAGACATACAAGCTGGTCGAAGGGATTCCCGTGGCGTGGAACCAGGAAACGTTCGAGTTCAACGCCCTGGGCAGCGTTTCCAGGCTGCCGGGAAATTATTCGTCGATCCAGCTTCCCGATCCGGCCATGAAGGATTTCCATTATCAACGACCGTTCAATCCGCAAACGGGCCAACGGGAGATGCTGTTTTACCTGCCCGGCATCGACTACGGACACTACCTGAACGATCTGGCGTCTCTGAATGAAATCGGAAGCGGAAGATACGTGGAAATGGCGATTTCCTTCGACAAGAGTTACACCGCTGCCCAAATCAACGCCATGCTGCCGGAAGGGGTGCATCCCGTCTGGTACTGGGTCGACACGTATTACGACAAGGAAGCATACACCCCCAAAACAGTCGTCGAGGAGCAGAAAATGCCCGACGGTTCCATCAAGCAGGTGGAACGGGTTACTCCTCCTGCTCCCGATTCGGCGCGTGACGTTTACGGCTTTGATGCGAACATGGGCGATAGCGAAGAGGGACAGGGGACTGAAAAAGATTTCTTGCGCTCGCTTGAAAACGGCTTGACCTACGGAAAAAAATATTACGCCGAATACAAAAAAATCTACGATTACCTCAAAGGCGGGAAAGAAAAGCCGACCGAACACGATGTCAAAATACTGGGGGTCGTGGTCACGGGAAGCCCCGACAGCCTGAAAGCCTTGCAGGGACAGCCTTATGTAAAGGCTGCTGTCTTGGGAGCCGTTGTGGACAAATACTGATCTGCAGCAAAAGACTTGGTACGCAGCCAGGTCTTTTGCTGGTTTGATCCCCTTGTCGACTTTCATCCAACCATGTCACGGCAGCCGGCGAATGGTTGGCGGGCAGCCATGTTGTGCGGCAGGTGGTTTACACGTCTGGGGAGAACCGCCTCCATCTCCAATAGAAAAACCTCACCGTAAAGCGATGAGGTTCTTTACAAATTCCAGCAGGACGCTTTTGAAGGGGATATGCCGCAATTGTGGAGTTTTCAGTTTCACGATGGGAAAGACAGCGCCATCATGCACGTCGAGGTTTTCACGGTGTGTCTTTGCTGGATGTCTGACGAGATGATTGCTCTCATGGAACAAAGAGAGCTCTTCCCCTGTGAAGAACTGGAAGCGGTAGACTAGTCCCCAACCAAAACAGGCAAACGGCACACAGCCGGTTTCGACTCGCCCAGAGTTTGGCCGGCTATTTCGCTGTTCCAGGGTTCCTCAGGTGTACATTTGCCGTTGCGGGTACCAGCAAGCTTGACCAATCTGTTCTTAAGACATACTGCGCCGGTCGCCTGCTCTTTTCAGGTGGTGCCGGTCGTTGTTCATCCTGATGCGGTACGGCGTGATATCCCCTCCGCCCGCCTTTCAGTCCGGCCATCAGGTGTTGTTCAGGCAGAGCGTTTTTCAGAAGCGGACTGTCCGGCACATAAGACTCGCGTTGCTGTCCGGCCAACCGTCACTGATTCTGCAGACAAGCAGCAGAGGCATATGAAAAAGGGCGGGATCGTGATATTGTTACATACCATGAGGATGACGACAGCACCGTCTTGTTTCACACAATACAAGGTAACGTTAGCGAACACATCATCCAGCCATGTTCCTGCGATCCACACAAATGGTGATTCGTTCCCCCGTTATATTTAAGTCAGCCGGCCATGAAAAAACCGTAGATGGCTTCACCTACGGTTTTCCTTACGAGGGGCCGGGGAGATGCCGGGCACCATCCCCTTACTTGTTTTCCACTTGAATAAACGGAGTGGCCCCGCCCGTCACATTTGGCAATTTCCCGTCCCAACGGCGAATGGCCTCTAACTGCGCTTCAATCTGCCTGAGCTGAATCAATTCCGGCGTGACTTCTTGTTTTTGCAGCCGTAATGCTTCTGCCTGGGCTTGTGCTTTAGTGATTTCCTGTTCCTTTTCAATCTTGATCCGTTCCAGGTCGAGTTTGGACTTGAGCGCCTGCTGCTCGGCCACCTGTTTGGCTTCAATGGCACGGTTAAACTCTTCACTGAACATGAACTCGCGGATGTTGATTTCGTCCAGGATGATATGATAGGCGGACAGTTTTTGGGCCAGGACCTCTTTTACCTTGGTACTCACTTCCGATCGTTTTGAGACCAATTCTTCCGCTGTATATTGGGCCGTGACCGCTTTCAAGGCTTCTGCAATGGCTGGGTCGACAATCCGGCTTCCGTACTCAAACCCCACCTGCTGATACAACTTGTTTACGTTGTTGGCATCCAGATGATAGTTTACCGCGATAGTGGTGGATACCGTCTGCAAGTCGCGCGAGGCTGACGTTTGACTGGTCTCTGATTTTTGCACTCGTACTTCCATGGGGATAACGGTTTGGATAAAGGGAATCTTGAAATGAAGCCCCTCATCCAACACCTTTGGCTGAACGGCTCCCAACTGAAGCACAACCCCGCGATGCCCTGCGCTGATGATGGTAAATGATTGAAACGCGATGAGTGCCGCAAGCGTAACGACGATGATCGTGATAAGCGCCTTCCCGACGACGGGTCGCAACGGACTCAATTTGATTACGTTCTTCTCGTCCATGTCTGCCTCCCTCTTTCTGTGATCCTTATGGGATACGAATGTGAAGGGATTGAGTTTCGAATGTTTTTTATTTTCTGTTTTATAAAAAATTCACCTTATCCCGAGCGAATGGTGGGATAAGGTGATAATTCATTGTGTTCTAAGCCACGCTTCCGTAAAGAGCAGGCTGTCCCGTTTTTTTCGTAATGGCCCTGTGGTTTTATTACTGTAGCTCGATAAGAGGGGAAGGACAGTGCATTTCCTGATGTCCTATCGATGTAATACACACCATCATCCGATCCGAGTAAGAAAAAGGGAATCTACTTTTGAAGCTGAATGGTTACGTTATAACCAAACTCTTGGAACATGTAAACTAAGTTTGAACCGTCTATCAAGGTGATCGGCTTATCTTTTGCAAACTCTCTAGAGTCATTCCCGAAATAACTAGTTGTTACTAATATACCTTTTGTAGCCCCTTCCGCCATTAAAGTCCCATAAAGATCCCTGACGGCTGAAACAGGAACCACGTTATTATACCGTTTCGCCTGGATTACAAATTTTCCACCTCTTATCGGATCCGGATCAAAAGCTATTGCGTCGACTCCTCCATCACGACTCGCTTGTGTCACCTTTACTTCTGCACCGTCTTTGGAAAACACCCTAGCAAACAATTCTCTAACCAGGTGTTCAAAATCCTCCCAGTCCATTGTTGCGAGATTCGTCTCAGCGTTTAGACCAGCTAGAACATCTCTGGATTCAACAAACCTTGAATCCTCTTTCTTTATATCAAGAATTGGTCTTACCGGGGCTAGCTGTGCTAATGGCCCAGCGGAAATTCCTTTTAAGTTTCGGAAACATTCTTTCGGATCAACCCTTTCAAGATTTAATGCTTCGAACTCATCTCGAGATGCCTGACAGGACATTATACACGAACGAAAGTCATTGCCTGTTTTCGGATCAACACCACTTATCCACCCGTTAAAGACAACCGATTTTACGACATTGATATAAACTGACTCAAAGACCTCATGAATGGTTCGAAGGCAAATTTGATATAGGATATTTTCGTAGTAAGTCTCAAATTCTTTCTTTTTCATTTCGACACGATCGATAGCTTTGCGAGAAGCAACATACTTGTATTGAATAATTTTGGGAACGGATTCTTGTGATGGTAATTCAAAGGAAATAATGATGGTACCACTTATCGGTTCATACTGAACTTCATAATCTCTTTCCAGTCCTTCAGGATATGTAGAGCGTTCGAGAACCATATAAACATACTTTTCGATTGCATCCCCATGTCCTAATTCGAAATCGATTTTAAACTGATCAATCGATTCATTTTGTTCTTTCTGTTTAGCTAAAAACTCTTCTTTTCTTTTTTCATATTCCTTTAATCTGGTCTCGAATAAAGTCTTTGCCTCATCTTCTTTCTTAAGACGTGCTTCTTTCTTTGATTTGAAAAAGAATTCAAGGAACCGATTTTCCTTGGGCACGTTTAATTCATTCAATATATTATCAAGTTTCGGACTTCTTTCGATTTCTTCATACGCTTTCTTCTCTTTTAATGCCTCCCAGTTTAGCTTATCATTTACTTTCAAAGTAGATTTGAGAATATTTTTGTATTCCTCAATCAACTTTTGTGCCTGTAAGGTATCAAATTCTGCCTGGCTTTTAAGGTCTGCTATTGCAGCTCGTTCTCTCTCTTTTAATTCCCTTTCTTTCCATTTTCGTAATTGTTCTTCCGCTTTAAATTGAACCTCTGCCCTGGTGGCCCCTTTTATCTCCTTATATACGCCTAAGTAACTATTCGTTACAGTAGTACTATAATAATATTTTCGTGCCATACAGATACCCCCTAGCTATGTCCAAGTGTCTCTATCAATTTTCTCCAAATAGTTCCTTATTCCTACATGTTTTATTCGAACAAAATCGACACTAGTCGACAAAATAAAGAACCTCCTCTTAAGGAGGTTCCATGAGTTCTTAACAAGACCACATCTAAATCGAATAGATACATGTTTTCGGCAATCTAACTGGACAGACATTTTTAGGTCATAAGAGATTAACAGCACGTATAAACTCTCACCCTGTAAAGATAAAATAGGACGTTACGATTGTTGATCATCAAACAATTTTACTGAGTCTTTTCTTCATGTATTCTTGAAGGTTCTCATCTCTACAAAAAACATAACATCCTTTCATTCCTCTAGACATCAATATTTTATAAATGTTCTTAACCAGCTCAGTCAACTTTCGGGGGTTATTTTTCAGACCTTTCTTACCAACCGTATCTTTATATTCATCGTAATCCGCATAAAGTTCCATTTTTTTCGGATCGAACTTCAAATCATTTCCAAAAATCACTCCCACATAATCAAACTCTAACCCCTGAGAAGTATGTACACAACCGATTTGATTTACACCATCTTCATGGATGGCCCATGTTTCAGATATAGATCGACCATTCCAAGGCATTTTAAACCCATGTTCCTCAATTTTAACATCTGGTACTTCCCCGTTAGCATTCCCATCTTTAGTCCATGGCCATGCAAATCCCGCAAGCATCCGTGCATTATATCCATCTTGAACTTTTTCTTTGATTTTTTCGTATACTTGGTTTGGAGTATCTAGTATTTCAAACTCGAATGCATGTTTATCCCAGCCATTATAATTTCCTGTTTCTCTTATTTGAAGCACATCATCAACCCAATTAATAAAACCTTGTGCTCCTGAACATCTAAATTGTGCAACTAACTTCAATTCGTATACTTCCGAAACGTATTTTTCTGCAATTCTTTTAATTTCAGCTACTGACCCAATATCTTCAGGTCGAATGCGCTGAGTATCATCAATGAAGAATACATTAACCTTAGACGCTTTAATGATATCTTCAATTTGATTTTCTCCTAAGTATTGATAAGCCCCCTTACCCTTAAGGCGGTGTGCTTCGTCAACTATAATTACATCGAAAAGGTTTTCTGGTGATTTATAAAATTGTCCCGAACCATACCCCTAAGTATTGCAGCATGCCTACCAGCAATCGCAGATTCTCCGGATTTTCCCGTAGGAAAAGAAATGAATCCTCCTTCTTCTCAAAAACAAATCCCATCCTGACAAAAGCCCTTTCCCACGTAATCATCTTAGACATCCTCACTCAACCTTTCTCTGCCTTTACTTTTCTGTTTCTTATTGTAGAGACCGACTGTTAAACGATGTAACGCGCTGCACTTGATACGTAAAAATAAGAAAACCACGAGCTCTAGGCCCGTGGCAGTTAGAAGTGTATGATGTCTTTTAAGAAAATATCATCTTTCCGATAAAAGATTGTAAACTCTCCCGGCCAATTCCATTGATAGCCCGAAATGGTGGTTAGAATAAGATCAACTGGCAATCGAGGATGATCAAGGGCATCGCGCAGCCTTTGGATCGTTCGGCGTACAATGGATTCGCTTCTTGAATCCGGAAAGATGTTTTCTCGAATGGTTTGTGCAGAAACTGGTCTTTTGTTTTCCATTAGAAAACGGAGTAACTTGCCCAATTGTTCGGATAGTTTGATACGGACATGTGATGGCAAGATGAGGTAAATCTCTTCTCCCAGAAAATCCAGTCGAACTTCATTGGCTGCCAATTCTTCCGACTGATATCTTAATACTTCATCTTCATGTAGAAATAGCGTTTGATCTTGCGTAACCATCACATACGGTTTTGACTCCCCGTAGGAATACAGATCTCTCCTGGTTTCTTCGATAAACGGATCGACCGCATCAGCAACTGCAGGATCGCTTTCTGCTTCAAACATTTCATTTGCCTTCTCAAATATGGACAGGCTCAGCTTCTGATACGCTTTTGCCAGATAACATAACGCTTTCATCTCTTGCTCTCGGTGAATCTGATGAGACCGTTCCGCTGGTCTGGCCCGCAACGCCCTTTCAAAATGATGGATCGACTTTCTCCAATCCTGTTTGTAATAATAGAGGAATCCTAACCGATAGTGGGCGATCGCATGCTCCGGTTCCATCCAAATGAGTTTTCGAAACAGTCGTAGTGCCTGGTTGAAGTTATGCTGCCTCATTTTGAGATCGCCGCCGGCCTTTAGCAGGAGATTGGCTAATTGGATTTTGAACCGTTTATTATCCCGATCCAATCGCGACAGCTTTCTATAGAGTTCGATTCCTTTTTGCCACCAGGTAAAAAGGTCAATTTCGTCTTCTTGTCTTTCCCATATCAGTTCTTCCTCGAGCAGTTCCTCATGCGTTTTCTCTCTCAATTTGATCCCCCGCTTTCTTTTCAAAATGGTAGTGCAGTCGGTACAGGCAGATATCTTTTGTCCAACGGTAGAGAATCGGGCTGTCCTGCGGGTCTATATCGAAATTCAGGGAAAACACACCGTCAGTGAATGTAACCAATCCCTTCGAGCTGCCGCTCCACTTGCTCATCGGCATCTCGGCTATCAACTTGGCCACTTGTTCCTCGTTGTACGTCCATAATTTCTGTGATGATTTGTCCGAGAAGTCAATCCGTTTGCGGAATTCCTTCTCCGTCAAATATCGGTGAAAGAAAGGTGCTACCTCCTGTGGAGTTACGGGCTGATGCCATCTTTGTTCACCCCGATTGAGCATGTAAAGTAGGACGATCATTTTATAGCTTTTTGCCATTCCAGTCGCTTCGACTTCGTTAAGCCAATGCTCATATTTTCTCAGCAGTTCACTCTCTTGTTCACTTAATTGACCAGCCCAATCCAGAAAACGGATGTACGACTTAAATTCCTGTCTGTACTCACGGCTGTTTTCTCTGCCGTACAGATGAAGTTCCAGATAGGTTGGAATCCGCCCCAAATCGCGTTTTACGTCTTCAAACGCCTGGAGAAGTTTTTCTTTTCGCGGCTGTCTTTTACGCGCCATTTCTTGCAGCAGGTTGATTACACCCGTTTCCAGTTCCATGCTGCAATTGAAGGGTACGACAGGCTTCCAGTCATGATTCTTTCTTTCCGTATCCATTCTTGTATCAAAAAGGCTCAGTTTCACATCCGCATTGCGATAGTTTCCAATCAAATCAATAATCGTGCAATACTCTTTGGAAGGATACAATCGCAATCCACGACCGACTTGCTGGGTAAAAATCGTTAAAGATTCCGTCGGGCGAACAAACAAGAGCGTGTCCACCGAAGGGATGTCCGTTCCCTCATTAAATAGATCAACGGTAAAGATGATCTCCAACTCTCCTTTTTCCATCTGGCGAATCGCCTCTGACCGTGACATTTCCCTCGTCTTGGAGTGGAGGCTAAGTGCCCGAACACCTTGATTCTGAAAGAAATTCTTCAAGAAATCCGCCTGTCGTATCGAGGAGCAAAACGCAAGGGTTCTGGTTTGCTTATGCTTGTTCCACGCCGCATATATTTTTGCTGCCATCTCTTCTTTGTGTTGTGCCTGTAACAGCTCTTCTTCATCGTAACGAGTGCCCAACCAGGTAATTTGCGAATAATCCGTATCGTCATACACTCCATAGTAGCGAAACGGAGCCAACCATCCACGCTGCACCGCTTCGATAAAATCGAGCTGAAAGGCAACATTTCCATCACAGATGGCGTATACGTCTTTCCCGTCTGTCCTATATGGCGTCGCCGTGATTCCCAACAAGAAGGCGGGTTGGAAATAATCAAGCACACGCCTGTATGAGTTCGCCGCAGCATGGTGAAACTCGTCCACGATAATCAGGTCAAACTCGTCAGGGCGAAACATTTCCAGATGCCGCTTCATGCTTAAAGTGTATATGGACGCAAATACGGAATCTGCTTGTCTTTCCTTTGTTTGGCCGTCATAGATCCCGCAGGTTCGTTCCGGCATCACTTCCGCAAAGGAACGACGCGCCTGATATAGCAGTTCTTCTCTATGGGCGATAAAGAGAACCCTGTTAAAGTTCCTTGCAAAAAAAGCAGCCAAATACGTTTTTCCCAGTCCGGTAGCCATGACCACCATCGCTTTGTCATAGCCTTCACTCATCGTTTTTTCCAATTCTTCGAGAGCGATTTGCTGGGCTGGACGAGGAACAATACCACCATATTGAGCGATAGCTTCTTTCAGCACAAAAGGGTTCTGCTCTTCGGCATACTCGGCCACCGGAATGGTCAGTTCGATTTCATCCGTTTCTGTCCAAGTTTTCACAAGTGAGGGATGCAGACGGTGATACTCATCATACTCCTTTGCATAAGACAAGCAGGTCTCTCTGTTTAGGGAAACAGTCTGCTCATGGTAAAACAGGTGCATGAATTTGGTTTGCGCTTCTTCAAATGTCATGGGTGCCGCCTTGGCCTGCATAGCCAAATTCCACTCGACGCCATAGGTTAATGCGGAACGCGACAGATTGGATGAGCCAACAAATAAAACCCCATCGTTGTCTTCGTATTGAAGGAGATACGCTTTGGGATGAAATGATGTTCCACAGCTTCGCCACAGGCGTACCTCTATACGCGGGTCAATCTCAAGCAGTGCCTGCAGCGCATGTGGCTGCGTCACAAACAGGTAATCTCCTGCAAGCACCTTTACTTCTGCTCCACGCTCGATTGCCTCTTTCACATGCGGCTCCAGCAGACGAACACCGGAGTACATGACAAAAGAGGTGAGTATGTAGATGGAGGAAGCTTTCTTCATCTCCCGCGCCATTTCTGTGAATAGATTTTCCGTAATAAGTCTGACGTTTGCCATTAATCTTCTACCTCATGAAGAAACAGCTTTCGCTCAAAACCTCCCCGCTTCTCCGCTTTGGATCTGCGAATCTCTTCCAGATCCTTCGGGGAAGCTCCGTGAACACGGGCAAGCGCATATACGACTTCCAATAAATCCGCCAGTTCTTCCAGACTCTCCTGATCGGATTGGGCAGTGTTGTACTCGTTCAGCTCTTCCTGGCACTTTTCGCGGAGCTTGACCAGGTATTCATCATCCGATAATATGCTGGTCGTATATCGTTTGCCAGTTGCTGCAATGATTTCCGGTATCCGGTCTCGGATCAATTTGTTGTAGATCGGCATAATACATTCTCCTTTTAAGGATAAGGTACGAGATTGGGGATTGCTTTGCGAATGCCCCCACGCGGGTCGTCAATGTCTCCCTTGTAACGGGGAATCAAGTGTACGTGCAGATGCATCACTGTCTGTCCGCCGTACTCCCCAACATTGACGCCGATGTTGTAGCCGTCGGGGATGTATTCTCGATCAATCAGTTCTTTTCCTTTCTTCATCAGCTCGTGAATAGCCATGATCTCTTCATCAGTAGCGTCGAAGTAAGTGGCCACATGACGTTTGGGTACGATCAGCAAATGGCCTCGTTGAACCGGGTATTTATCATAAAAGGCAATGGCTTTGTCGTTTTCCAGGAGAATTTTTAGAGAACGTGTATCGCAGAAAGGGCATTTCGTCATCGTTGCCATACATCCTCCTCACTCTTTAGATGCTCTGATAACAAGTTTACCTTATCCGGCAGGTGTTTGCTGTCGTGATCATGTTTTTTATGCTTATACCTACTTTTTAGACAGATTGGACGTGATTCGAATGTTTCCCGTTGTGGTTCCCCCTGTTCAGAAAAATTATCGACAAAAGCAAAAAACCCTTGATTTCTCAAGGGTTTGACGAGCGACAAGTTTGCTACTGCCTTCTCCATTCGCGCCAGATCGCAGGGAATACGTTGGTCACATACCCTCTGAAGGTGATAAATGACTCCCCGGTCTGACGGACTTTATAGGGGATATCCACTTCACGCAAGCGGTATCCCTGACGCAAAATATTCATCGTCATCACTTGGGCGTAATTGTAATCGTGAATGATCTCCAGATCCCTAAGGACTGATCGGGAGAAGGCGCGAAAGCCTGTCTGTCCGTCCGTGATCCATTGACGCAAAAGGATGACCTGCAATGCGGTGAAAAAATAGTTTCCCAGCCTCCTGTGCAACTTCATGCCTTTGACCCGTCGCATGAAGCGGGAGGCCAATACATAGTCTGCCTGGCCGTCAAGAATCGGGGCAACCACACGCGGGATATGGTCCGCCGGGTACTCGTCGTCCGCATCGATCATCACAGCCAAATCCGCGCCCAATTCATAGGCTTTCTTCAGACCTGCTCGTACCGCTGCGCCCAATCCCCGATTGGTGGAAAAGCGAAGGATGTGCTCTACTCCTGCTGCCTTGGCCACTTCCTCTGTCCGATCCGTCGAGCCATCGTTTACCACCAACACTTCCACCTGGACATCATGCTGAAAATGTCTGGGTACCTTGCCGATCACACGGGCAATCGATTCTTCCTCGTTAAACGCGGGGATGACGATGATCAGTTTTTTCATGTTGTGTTCCACCATCCTGTACAAACGCTTCGTGTAATACTGGTCCTCTCGCATGGTCTGGAACCGGGACACCCAAGAGCGCGCTGATCGTGGCAGCCACAGATACGATGCTGCGGAACTCGTTCACTCGTTGTCCCTGCTTGATCATGGGGCCATGCATCATGAAAGGAACGAATCGCTCTCCTTCATCGAGATGCCCATGTCCGCCAATCCCGTTTCCTTGTCCGTGGTCAGCCATGACAATAAACGCCGTATCATCCAAAAGCCCGCGCTCTCCCAGCCGGGAGTGGAAGTCTGCGATTAACTTGTCCGCTTCATGAATCTTTTGCAGATATTCGGGGTAATGCACCCCCCGGCTGTGCCCCGTTTGATCGACGGCAATCATCTGGACGATAAACAGATCCGGTTGTTCTCGTTCATAGATCACTTTTGCCTGATTCATAATCTTGTAGTCGACAATATCGTTGTGCGAAACAGCCGTGAAACTCTCCACGTGATCGCCGAACGCGTCAATCAGATGGGCGCAGCCGAACAGAATGCCTTTTTTCCCCTGCTTCTTCAACACGTCGAAAATACTTTCCACCTTCACCCCAAGGCTCCACACCATGTTGGATCGGATGCCGTGCTCCCGTGGATACGTCCCTGTGAACATGGAGGAGAAGCATGTCACGGTCCGGGCAGGATAGATCGTCTCCATCGTCTCATAAACTGTACCTTCCCGCATGAGTTGATGAAGGAATGGCGCATCCGCCTGATACAGCTTGTCTTTTCGGCAACCGTCAATCACCACGATCACCACTCGCTTGGCCAGCGGTTTTCGCGGAAGCTCATTTGGCGTGACGTAATGCGGATACTCCTTGGGCTTCCAGTTAAACAGGAAACGATGAACCAGGTACGCGTAAACGGCCAAGATGATCGTGAAAACGAGTACCTTTCCTCCCGTTCCTCCCCCCGGCTCCGCCTGATAAAGCGCCGTAAACAGGATCAATTGGAGGGGGAATTTCGGTACCTGCTCCAATACATTGCCGCTCGTAGAATCACTGTTGATCAAAAAGAGCTTCCATATCCGCAAAAAGTTCCACCAGGTGGTCCCGATCCGCAGGTGATAATAAAGCGTTCCCCAGAAAAAGACCGTAAAAAACACGTACATACCAAGCGCAAACCAGATGAGATTCCCATCCATTACACCAAACAGGATGCCGCCCGCAAGCAGGGGAACCAGCAAAAACCAGCGCAGATGAAGCGGGAAATCAAACAAATAATACACCACAAAAACAGGCAGCATGTATACAAAGGCATGGAAAAAGGACGCTGCCTGGAGCTGCGTCGCGTGGTACATCAAAAAAACGCCAAGCACAAACACGGGTGTGAATGTCTTGCCTTCATTCAAGACATTCCAGCATCGTGCCATGACAACCTCAATTGCGGAAGCTTTCTTCATCTCTTCACTCCTTCCTCCCAAAACCAGTCAGCAAACAACCGGATTCCCTCTGAAAGCGATACCTGTGCTCGAAATTCCAGCTCTTGCTCGGCACGGGTCGTGTCAGCCCACGTGAGCGGCACATCGCCTGCAGGAAGGTCTCTCCACTCAATCACGGCACGTTTGCCTATTGCCTTCTCCAGTTCTGCCACCAGTTTCTCCAACGGAACCACGCACCCATTCCCCAGGTTATAGGTTCGATTCACAGCTTGGGGACGAAAGCAGGCGCGGACAATGCCGTCGGCAATATCTGACACATAGGTGTAGTCTCGTCCCATTGCGCCCCGGTACAAGGTAATCGGTTCCCCTTTCATCATCTTCATGACAAATTTCCAAAGAGCCATGTCCGGTCGTTGCTCGGGACCGTACACCGTAAACGGACGAACGATCGTCACAGGCAGATGATGCAGCCTCTGATAGGTGTGGCAGTACATCTCGGCGGCTGCCTTCGCCGCGGCATAAGGCGAGACAGGTCGCAGCTCATCATCCTCCCGGCAAGGACGATTGACAGCCGGACCGTAGACGGAGGAAGAGGAAGCGAAGACAAACCGGGATACTCCGAACTGAGCAGCCAAGGAAAGCACATGAACCGTCCCCTTCACATCCACGTCCACGTACTTGGCAGGATGGACAAGCGACGGTTGAACCCCCGGCATGGCAGCGAGGTGAATGACGCGATCAGGCTGAAAACAATGAAATACCTTTTCCAACTCCGAAAAGGTAAGGATATCGACAGGGCGCCATTGTACATGCGGCAACTTCAACAGCTTGTTCAGGCGCTCCTTTTTCCACTTGGGATCATAGTACGGGTCAAGTGAGTCCACGATGAGGACCTGATGATCCGGTTGCAGCTTCTCTACAACATGGGAGCCGATAAAACCGGCTCCCCCTGTAATTAATATCTTCATGCTTCTACTTCCTTTGTCTGTGCAGTCTGTTCAGGTGTCTTCCCTTCTGGCTGTACACGATTTTGCTCTCCGCGACTGCGCAGCAACAAATACAATACCAGGAAATATCCCCAATACAGCAAGAACTCTTCAAGGGAAGGGGTCGATGAGTACCCGAACAACGCCTTCAAGAAAATGCCGATCTGTGCGGAAATGATCGGTTGCTGACCGTGATCCCGGATGTAATGTTCTTCATCGACGGGATGCTCCGGCATAAACCACGTCAGATCATACAATTGCGGCGCCACAGAGCCAATGACATGCATATCCTGAAGGATGGAAAACCCCTGGACGAATAATCCGGCGGCGATCAAAACGATAAATACACCCGTAATCTTGAAGAACGTCTTGAGCTGAATCCGCATCGAACCTTTGAAAAAGAAGTAAGTCACGACAGCGGCCAGAAGGATACCGGCAAATGAGCCCCATGTCTGCATGGCTTTGCCGATGTCTCCGCCCGTAATCGCGGCGAAGAAAAAGACGGTCTCCACACCTTCGCGAAGAACGACGAGAAAAGCGTGAACCACCATGCCGACGATATTGCCAGTCGTAATAAACTGGCTGTATTTTCCCTGCAACTTGCCGGAGACTTCCTTGGATTGCTCCGCCATCCAGAACACCATTTGGGTCAGCAAAACTCCGGAAACGAGCATGATCCCTGCTTTCATATAGTTTTGGGAACCCATTGTGGCGAACCCGTCCAGCACGACCTGGAAGACCAGAGCCATCCCCAATGACGCAACAATCGCGAGAGATGCGCCTAACCAGACGTGTTTGACGTACTCCGGATGATGTACCCGCTTCAGATACGAGGTAATAATTCCGACGATTAACAATGCCTCCAGCGCTTCTCGAAAGGTAATCAAAAATGCTTGCAATTCCACCCCGTTCACCTCCGCATGCTGTCATGAACCTGCTGGCTGCTGCCCGGTCTTGATCAGTCTGATCCACTCTTGTCTTTTATCCTGACGAACTTCGTATAATACGATGTCATGGTACGTGGGATAGAGCCACTCACTTCCCCGAAATCGGGCTACTTCGTCCACGTATTTCTTCAGTTGTTGATTGTGAAATCCGTCCAATACACGATCTGTCAAATAAACATGATCGGGCAGCACGGAATACGCAAGGATGGAAACCTGAAAATCGGACCACTTCCTGAGCCGGACAGTTGTAACAGAAGGATAAAGGTAACGTATGACGCGTTCTTCTTCATACGTATAAATGATACTCGATTCACCACGATCAGCTTGTGCCACATAATGGGCGAGTTGCGCCATTGGTGAATCCGTCACCGGCTGCTCACGGACCTGGATGACACCCACGGCAGCCGTACTTGCGGCCAGCGCTGTCAACAAGATGGGGGAGAACCGTCTCCACTGCTGCAAGCCCCATACAATGCCCCAGATCAATGGAATCATCAATGGCAGAATATGACGGGGCTTCTCGACATTCTGGGCAAAAAAGGCCCAGAGGAGATAGGGAACGATCCACAGGAAAAGCAACACGATGTGTTCTTTGTTCCCTGTTTGTAACCAGCGCGTCTTTCCTGCCGCTATTCCACCCCCCGTGATTCCCGCACAAACAAGAATCAGGATGAGATAGCTGAACCATGAGTTCTGCTCGTTCCACGGCGCACCCAGCCCGGCGGCAAACCACTGTCGCCCAATCCAATAGAGAAGTCGCTCTCCCGCATGGCTTCCTGTGTACGCTCCTCCCCAATCGGAAAAATGACCTTCTGTGAATACTGCTGCCAACTTCCAAAAACCTGTGAGGCTTCCCACATTCTGCACCAATCCGTACAGCCACAACAGATTGACTAATAATGAAGAAACGATCGCACTGCCAACATCGCCGTATCGCCGGGTATCCCTGCCGTACACGTACAATGCCCAGGCAAACACGGCTCCCAATGGCAAGTACGAGATCCTCACGCCGTACAATAAGCCCAGCAGGATTCCCGAGAACACCAGTACCAGTGCCCGCTTTTTCTCCGCCAAACCAGGGTCAACCACAACCAATGAGGCAGCCACGAGCCAGACAGCCAGCAAATTACCGAAGCTGTCCGAAAGCGGTTGGGTTCCCATGACCATGCCAAGCGGGTTTATTGCCCAAAGAACCGCCACCCAAACAGCTGTCCGCTGATGGCTGCACCGTTTGACAATCGAATACAGCGGGAACACTGTGCAGGCGTTCGCAAGAGCAGACAGAAGGGACAGCGCCAAAAACGGATTCGCGATCAAACGCGCGAAGCCAATGGCAACCAACATGTATACCGGATAGCCGGGAAAATGCGGCTGCATCAGCGACAGATCGTAATTGTCCACGCCAAGGGCAAAGTCAACATCATCCCAGCCAGCCGGTCCATGTGCCAGAAATGGCACTCGGATCACAAAGGCCAAGCACGCGATTCCAAACGGAAGCAGGACATTCATCTCTCATGCGCGCCGTTTTTGCATCGTGCGAACAACGATGAACAAGATCACGAGCACGATCAGGACAAGCGGCAGCCAATTCTTTAGATTGTCTGTTATGGTGGAGGTATCATTCCCCACTTCATTTCCCGGACCTTGCCCAGGTGTGAAATGCCCCACTTTCAATTCAGGCATGTTGAAAAATGTCTGAAGGCTTTGCAGGATTTCATCCTTGTGGGTGATGAACGCCTGCTGATCCGGTTCCTTTACGCCAACCCCGAACAACCCGGGATTCCCCAACGCCTGTAGTGTCAGATCAAAACTTTCCCGTACTTTCTGATCCAATGCCGCATCCTTCCCCTTGACGACAGGGGAAAGGGCATCATAGGTTGCCAGCGCTTTGGCAAGCAGCAGTTTGCTCTGCTGATAGTTGGCAAATTCCTTCTCCGCGCTTTCCAGGCGCCTTGCAATGTTTAACACAAGCGTTTTCTGGTACGCACTGATTGCAGCCTGTTTATCCTGCGCCTGCAACGCTTGCGTGATTACCTGACTCGGCTCCGGCCCCATGTGCATGTCCAGTTCCTGTTTGATGCTCTCAAATGCCTGAGAAGCTCCTGCGTAGTCAGCCGGCGTTTGATTCAGTTTTGCCACGACTTGTTTGTAGTTTTCCGCCACAGCCTCTTCGTTTGGATTGCCGTATGAATACGCGAACGCCGCATGCGGCACAAGCGTAAACACCGCCAATAACAAAGCAAAGAGGGAGGACATGAACTTATGTGCATAAGACATTACCCAGCCCCCCTGCAAATCCACTTTCTTATTCTGTTACATTATTTCCCGTATGTTTCAAGCAAGTCGAGCACAGGCTTGATCTGTTTGAAACTCTCATCTGCTTTTGCCTTGTCCTGAGCTTTTACGGCGTCAAGGTACTGTTGCGCAAGTTTCTGGAGGGCATCCGCTTTTTCCGCACTGCCGAGAACCTTCGGCAGATCCGTCTTGATCATATCGATGAACAGAGCTCCTTCGAGCGCGGTGATTGCTGCCTTGTCCTTGCCCCAGTTTTCAACAGACGCTTCATATTCACTCTTGGCTGTCTTCGCAATCGCGCGCACATACGCTTGATTGATTGTGTCGCCCTTGATGTTTTTCACGTCGTTGGAGAGATCGAACTGGCTGTTAATGAAATCGGCATCTTTTTTGTCGTGTTTCTCCAGGTAGGATTGCAGGGATTGGAAGAACGCCCAGCCTTCTGCCTGACCTACTTTCGCGTCATCCGCCTTGCCTTCTTTCACCAGTTTCTCAATCTTGTAGGCGTATCCCTTTTCAGCGCCCGATGCCAGGTAGAATGCTTTCATGATGGATTTGTCGACGAGTTGCTTGCCAAGGTTAAACGCGAGATTGTCGCCTTTTTCAATGGCGCCTTCCATCTCGGCAAAACCGGCGTCAATTGCGCTGACCAGTTGTGTTTCATACGCATTGTCGCGCTTCTCGATCATCGCTTTCAGCACGCCGTCATAATATTCTTTTGCTTCAGCCAATTCCTTTTTCGCTTCGTCTTTGTTGGCGAATTGATCATTTGCTCCCTTGAACTCGTTGCGAATGGAAAGGAACGCCACTTTTTGCAGCAATTTATCGCCGATCTGGGCAACAACTTTTGCCGGCAGCTGACCGTCCTTGCCTGCATTCAAAGCAGCAGTGATTTGTTCGTTCACTTGTGCACTGTTCGCTTCATCCATGGATCGAACATGAGATTTTAATTTTTCGTCGTACAGTTTGATCGCTTTGTCCCAATCCACTTGTTCTGCTTTCAAGACGCCTACCAGTTCTTTGGTTGCGCCGACAAGATCAGCAACCTCAGATTTCTTGGCCTCCTCTTGCGCAGCCGGTTGTTGTGTCGTTTGGGTCTGCGCATTGTCTTGAGGCTGCGCCGCAGGCTTGTCACCGCATCCAGCAAGCAGCAAGCTCATGACCAAAGCAGTCGTGGAAAGAACTTTTACCGGTTTCATGTTACGAGGTCCCCCTAAGGTGCGTTTTATTGATAATCATTATCACTCTCAACAAAACTCATTGTAAAGATAATGAGACTCGTTGTCAATTAGCAAAGAAAAAATTATCGGCCAATCGCTATATAATCGAACCCCATCTGCTCCAGTTTCGCTCGTTGATAAAGAGAGCGAAAATCAAACATAACCTTGCGTGACAAGGCCTGAGCTACTCTTTCCAAATCAAGGTGGCGAAACGATGGCCAATCTGTGACGATTACGATTCCGTCCTGGCCGGCCGCTGCTTCGTACTCGTCTTCGGCGTAGAGACACACATCTCCCCACAACTGCCTGGCCTCATTTAACGCTTGCGGATCATACAGTGTCAGTTCTGCCCCCAACTGCAACAGTTGGTTGATGATGGGAATTGCCGGGGATTGGCGCATGTCGCTGGTTCCCCCTTTGAAGGCTGTTCCCAGCACGCCAAGTTTGATGCCGTCCAGGGTGTTGTAATAATCGCTGATCTTTTGGACAGCGTAGCGATGCTGCATGCGGTTGCTCTCCATCACTGCTTCGATGATCGGCAGGGGCATCCCCCTCTCGCGGAAAAAGTGCGCAAAGGCTGCCGTGTCCTTTGGCAGGCAGGAGCCCCCGTAACCAGGACCCGGTTGAAGGTAAGCCGGACCAATACGAGGGTCCTGGCCAATCGCCCGAGCGATTGTCGAGACATCTGCACCGACCAGATCACACACTCTGGAAATCTCGTTGATAAACGCTACCTTCATCGCCAGAAAGCTGTTTGCGCTGTATTTGATCATCTCTGCTGTCTGAAAGTTGGTATAGATAAACGGTACCTCGCGTTCGATCAACGGCTGATAGATTCGCTGCAACCGTTCGATTGGAAAAGAACGATCCGTCCCGATCACAACGCGATCAGGCCGCATAAAGTCGGCGATGGCCGATCCCTCCCGCAAAAATTCAGGGTTGGTCGCCACCTCAAAAGAACAAATGCCCGCCAGCCGTTCCCCGAGAAATTCCTTCACTCGCTGGGTCGTGCCCGGCGGGACTGTGCTCTTGATCACGATCAGTTTGTCTTCCGTCATGTGTTCGCTGATGGTGGACACGGCTGCGAACAGGTCGGACAGTTCGACGCTGCCATCAGGGAGACTGGGGGTTCCCACCGCGACAAAAATGACATCAGCGGATCGAATCGCCATGGAAGCATCGGGGGTAAACGTCAACAGTCCCTTCTGCATACTCTGGGCCATCCATTCTTCCAGTCCCGGTTCGAAGAAAGGAACCTGCCCTTTGTTCAGCGATTCGATCTTCTCCTTGTCCACATCGGTACAAACGACAGGCCATCCAAAAGCAGAAAGGCCGACCGCTGTTGTCAATCCGACATAACCCGCTCCCAACACGGCAACCTTATCCATTGCTCTCACCTCTGTTCCGATTCTTGCTGATCCAACTTCTCAATTCGCTCCATGGTATGGGGAGAGCGATCCACGCCCACAGCCCTGCCAGATAGGAAAAGGCAAACTTCCATCCGTGAGTCAGCAATGCCACCTCGTATGCTTGCTGCCAGCCCACACCAGCAGTCACCAGCGAAAACGTCATGACACTCTCATACGTGCCCAACCCGCCAGGCGTAAAATGAAACAGCTGCCCTGCGATCGTCATGCTGTTTACCCAGAGACCTTTCAGTACGGAAAGATCGATGGACAAGGCATTCGTCACTCCCAGCACAACAAACGCTTCCAGCCCCCAGCTGGCAGCAATCGCCGCACAGATGAACCATCCTTTGGTGCCTGTAAAGGCTGTTTTGACGATCTGCACATGTTTTTTCAGCAAGGGCTTTTTCATCCCCCAGCGGAGCAAAACAACCAGACCTGCTGCCCCGATACCAGCGACCAGAAACAGAGTCGTCCACGTGTATGCAAGCCCCATCCAGAAGACGCCGATCCCCGCATATGCCGCCAGTACCAACAGATCAAGCGATCGCATCACCACGACAGAATGCAGGGATTCATCCCACTGCACATCCTTTTCTTTCGCCAGCAATCCAATTCGCACGGCGTCCCCTGCCTTGACGGGCAAAACGTGATTGATGAACAAACTGTAGAATTGCGCATACAAAAAGACAGAAAACGCGACATCCTTATTCACATACCATTTCCAGGCAAACGCTCTGAGACAAAAGGCCATCCCATAGAAGAGCGCCATCCCAGCAAGCGTAAACGGATGGTGAAGCAATGTGAGGAGCTGTCTGTTTATCGCCTTCAGATCCAAAAAGAACACGCACAATCCCACAAATGCGGCAAACAACATCAGTTTACACACAAAAAAAAGCAGACGCTTCCCCATACTCATCATGTCCCTCTTCCCGCCTGGAGGTTTACGCACGTCCTTACTTCCATCAGAAAGATTATAAAGATCATAAAGGCAGTTCGCAATGATTCTCAGCTTCTCCCTGATTTTTCCGCCGGACCATAAAAAAACCCCTGCATTCGCAGAGGTTCCCGTCTGTAGACAAAGTCCGCGGTGCCATGTGTGATGGTTCCCGCTCGCTCTCTTGATGACCAGCGAAGGAGTGGGTAGCGTCCGCTCCAAAACGCGGAACGGGCAGGAGGGCCAACATCTGGGTATTTCGAAGAAGTCAGACTTGTGCCCCCTGTTTTCCTCACGTCCTGCGCTTCTCCGCTGAGGAAGTCGTTAGAGGAGCTCGTCTCGGCCCCCATCACTCCATGCCTAGTATTTTTTCTCCGACTTCGCGTAGCACGATAAGGGGAAGGACAGTGCCTTTCCTGATGTCCTATCGATGTAATACACACCATCATCCAATTTGAGTGAGAGGGTCTGTCAATGATTTTGTGTAAACTCCAATAGCCGTTAGGCTCAGCGGAGATATGGTTGAAACTCGCTTCGGAAACTGAACGGACAGTTGTAACAGAATTTGGCCCCAGTTCTGAACTCTCCCCGTCCACTTTCGTAACACATCCATGGTTGCCAGGTAGAGCACTTTGAGCAGGGCTTCGTCTGTAGGGAAAATGGCTTTTCCTTTGGTGACCTTTCTGAGTTGGCGATGGTAGCTCTCAATGACATTGGTTGTGTAGATCAGTTTGCGAATTTCGGGTGAGTACTTGAAGAAGGTGGAGATTTCCGCCCAGTTCGTACGCCAGGAACGGACAATAAGGGGGTACTTTTGTCCCCACGTCTGCTCGAATTGATTCAGTTCTTCCAAGGCGGCCTCTTCCGTGGCCGCTTTATAAATCGGCTGCAGGGCCGACGTGATCTTCTTGATGTCTTTGTAGGAAACGTATTTGATCGAGTTGCGAATCTGGTGGATGATGCACTTCTGGATTTCCGTGATGGGATAGCAAGCGGAAATGGCCTCGGAGAAGCCGCGAAGATTGTCCACACAGGTAATGAGGATGTCTTGCACACCCCGGTTTTTCAACTCGTTTACGACATGAAGCCAGAACTTTGCCGATTCATTTTCCCCGATCCAGATGCCAAGTACATCTTTGTGGCCTTCCAAGTCAATGCCAATGGCCATGTAGGCGGCTTTGTTGACGATGGCACCGTCTTGTTTCACCTTGAAGTGAATGGCATCCAGGAACACGACCGCATATACCGCCTGCAAGGGACGGTTTTGCCATTCTTTGATCAGCGGGACGATCTTGTTGGTCACGTTGGAGATGAGGGTAGGAGAAACCTCGATGCCGTAGAGCTGCTGCAGGTGATCCTGAATGTCGCGGGTAGAAACACCCTTGGCATACATGGCAATGATTTGGTCTTCGATACCCGTCACGTTCGTTTGGTTCTTTTTGACGATGGTCGGCTCAAACTCACCGGCCCGGTCACGCGGAATCTGAATGTCCACATCGCCGTACTCGGAACGCACCTTTTTCTTGCTGTAGCCGTTCCGGCTGTTGGTGGTTTTCTTATTTTTCGTGTCGTGCTTGGCGTAGCCAAGTGACGTCTCCAGTTCGGCTTCCAGCATTTCCTGAAGGGTCTCGGCAAACAACTCCTTCAAGGCCGACTGGACGTCTTCCACCGATTGCATGTTCTTTTCCTTGATCCACTGCTTCAGTTGCTCTTTGGACATCAGGCTCATGGGCTCTCCCAACCTTTCTTAGAATTCATTGTACCCTATTTTGAAGGTTAGGAGTTTACACAAAATAGTTTATAGACTCAAGTTTTCGGACTACAACTCCCGAACAATCTCTTCATCTAATATTGCTTTCCGTTGTTTCCAATCAGGCATCAATGCGGAAAGAAAGCTGTAAAATTGATAATCATGGTTTTTATATAAAAAATGGATGAGCTCATGTAAGACCACATAATCGATACAGTATTTGGGAGCCTTAATCAGCTCGAAATTAAGTAGTATGGCATGAGCATCACTCAAACACGATCCCCATCGTGCCTTCATCGTGCGGATGATCAACTTGGGCTTCCTAACATTATACTTTTGTACCAAAGCATACATCTTATCCAGGGACTCATTGAATACAGTTTCGGCCCTGTTTCGTAACCACTCTCCAAAAAGTTTCTCTTTTCTCTTGAAGTCTAGCTCGTCTTTCACATAAAGGTATATAAATCCTCGATAATACTTAACTCCCTCTGATTCACTTTCTTCAACCCTCAAACGATACTGCTTACCTAAATATTTAAATGACTCTCCGCTAACATATTCCTTTTCGCTTTGTACCTCTGGTTGAACATCTTCAAAAAACTGTATGTTCTTCAAGATCCATGCCGCTTTCTGTTTTACAAAACCGAGAATAAAATCCAGCGGCACTTTCTCGTTTGCCGAAACCATGACTGTCATATCGGGTTTGATGTGAAGATTGACGTGTTTTACTGGTTTCCGTACTAATACAAACGGAATCACCTTTCCTCCGAACTCGACCTGTTGAATCTGCATGTCACCACACCCGTTTAATATCGTCTCAAAGCAACCGTCTTTACACCTTCAATGATTTTGTCAATCTGGTCAAAATCCAGCTTCAAGCCGTGTTTCTTAGCAAAATCGTAAAGTAAATCATCTAGCTCCTGGGCAATGCGATTATGCACTTCCGTATTGTCGTGCCAGTCTACTTTGCTATTGTCCTCAATGATTTTCGTGATTTTAAGTGCTAGGTTACCCATGATGTTTTCGTTAACGACGTACGATGCATTCGCTTCCCTAATTACTTCATTAGCTACTCCGTAAAACGCCTGAGCATTGGGACACTTTCGGATGTTATTGGGATAGGTGACGCCTGACGAACCTGAGCGAAAATCCCGCAAAATCTCCTTCATCCGTTGCAGATATTCCGCCTCGCTGATACGCTTGTCCTTATACGCCTGGAGGGCTTCTTCGATACGTTCGGAGAACTTTTTGTAGTATGCAGGGTTTTCATCCCATTTGGTTTCGATTCGCTTGGACAATCGGGTACGAATCGCGTCTGCCTTAGCCCGTGGGGACTGCAACCGTTGTAACTCTTCCTCAAATCCTTTCTCGTCCATGATATCCACGGGATTCGTGATCCGTATGACCTCTTCCGCTGAAATGTAGTTGTCCATCAGCATCTGCATTTTGGCTTCATATTCTTTGTGGTCAATCGTATCGCTGTACCTCAGCTTCACGCTTTTGCGGAGTTCCTGATAAAACTTCAAATCCTTCTTGTATCGATTGAGTTCCTCCGCTCCCAATGCCCTGTACACATTTTCCGACTCCAGGGCGATCCCCAAATGGCGTCCAAACTGGCTGAGCACGTTGTAAAAATGTTCCCTGAGCTCCTCGTTTTCCAGGAGAACCTCGTATTCTTCGATGTCGCTTTTGTTTTTCACAGGGATGAAAATGTTCATGAGTTCCGTATGATAATGCCTGAGCGTTCCGATAACACTGATCACATCGTACAATGTGCCTTTTAAGTCCTTCGGGTCGAAATTCTCCAGACCCGCCCCCGAATACATCTCCATCGCTTCATCCAGCTTGTCGAGCAATCCTCGATAGTCAATGATGAGACCGTAATCCTTGCCTTCGTACAGGCGGTTCACCCTAGCAATGGCTTGCAAGAGTGTATGTTCTTTCATCGGTTTATCGACATACAAAACCGTCGCTCTTGGGGCGTCAAAACCCGTCAGCAATTTATCGACAACAATGAGAAGGTCGATGTCGTCGCCGTTGATAAATTCATCCTTGATCGCTTCTTCGTAGGCTTCCTCGTTCCCGTATTTGTCCATCATCCGTTTCCAAAACTGCTGAACTTTATCGTCGGTGCTTTCGTCCACCTCATGATGCCCTTCCCGCTGATCAGGGTGAGAAATGACCACGGCACAGTACAAATCGCCCAGTTCTTCGAACGCCTCCAGATAACGGATGGCTTCTTTCTTGCTGTTCGTCGCCAACATGGCCTTGAAATGAGATCCTTGGGTCTTGTAATTGTGCAGAAAATGTTCGTTGATATCGAAAGCGATCATTTTAATCCGCTGATCAGACGAGGCAATGCGTTCAAACTGGCTCCACTTTCGCATCACTTCTTCTTTTTGCTTTTCATTCAGGTGGCGGGTGATCATCTCCAAACGGTGGTCGATGGCTTTGCGGTTTACCGTTTGCTCGACCATCTTGCCTTCGTAGAGAAGTGGGACAATCGCCTTGTCACGAACCCCGTCGGCAATCGTATAGGCATGGATCAGCTTACCGAATTTGACCATCGTATTTTTTTCTTTTTTCATCAGCGGTGTCCCCGTAAAACCAAGGTAGCAGGCATTGGGGAATACCTGTTTCATTTTGTTATGCAGTTCCCCGTACTGCGTCCGATGGGATTCGTCCACAAGGATAAAAATATCTCTGGAGAGAATCGGCTTTTGTTTTACCGCCGCTGTATCAAACTTGTGGACGAGGGTCATCACAATGTCGGCATTGTTGTCGTTGATCAAATCCACCAAATGTTTGCCCGATGTGGCTCGGCTTGCCTTGAGCCTGGTATGATGAAACGTTCGGTGAATTTGCTTATCCAGCTCTTTTCTGTCTGTCACTACAATGACCTTCGGGTTGATGTATTGCATCTCTGTAAGCAGATACTTGGCCAGCATCACCATCGTGAGCGATTTCCCCGAACCTTGGGTATGCCAGATGACCCCGCCTTGGCGATTGCCGTTTTGGTCGGTCTCCTCGACGGTTTTGAGGATTTCTTTGATGGCAAAATATTGCTGGTAACGGGTGATCTTCTTCTCATTTTTGTCAAACAGCACAAAATAGCGTGTCAACTCCAGCAAACGCTTGGGATGGAACAGGGAAATGATGTTTTTATCCTGATTCGTCGGCAGACGGTGACGCACCGTCTTGCTGATTTGTTCCTGCAACCAATCTTCGTCTTCTTCTTTCCATACCGACCAAAACTTCTTGGGTGTGTTGCATGTCGCATACTGAGTTTCGTTCTTGTTGGTTGACATCAAGATCTGAACAAACTTGAATAGTTGAGGGATGTAATCCTTGCCCTGGTTGCGGATCATCTGGCTGATGCCCTGCCCTATGGAAATCGAGGCTTTTTTACATTCGATGACCGCAAAGGGTATCCCGTTAACGTAAAGCACGATGTCAGGACGGGCTGTGTCTTGCCCGTCCATCTTCTCGACCACTACTTCTTCCACCACATGAAAGACATTGTTTTCAATGTTGTCCCAATCGATGTACTGAATCGTGAACGATTTCTTGGAGCCATCGGGCAGATTTTCAGTGTAGCTTCTCCCCAGCATCAACGATTCGTAAATCTTCTCGTTACTTTTCACCAATCCGTCCGTCAGCGGCTCATCTAAATCCCGAATCGCCTGCTGGATATTCCGTTCGCTGAAGCGATGTGTAACCCCTTTGTATTCATAAGTATTCAGCTCCCGAAGCTTTTCCTCTAGCACATTTTTCAAAATCACGTAAAATTGATTACCCCGCATCGCTTCCGCTTCTTTGTGAGTCAGGTAACGATAGCCTAACGCCTTTAACACCTCAATGGCTGGCTGCTGGCTGATATTCCGTTCATCATAATCCTTTGCTTTGGGCATATTTTCACCTCCCCATTTGCAAGGTGAAGCGTTAGCACTTCACTCGAACTTTTCCTGTAAGCAACAATTGCATGAGGCCTTTTTTCTGTTGTTTTAGAGCTTTGAGTTCTTCCTCCAAAACTTTGATTTCTTTTTCAGATGTTAATATAATCTCTGCAATTTTTTGTTGTTCATATAACGGCGGCAATGGTATTTGTATCGTAGAAAAGTCTTTCCATCTTAGACTTCCTCTTCTATCTACTGAAGCAGACATCATTGTTTCAAATATTCGCCTATAGGTTTCTGTTTTTAATAAGAAATACAAGTAATTGTTGTCAACCTCTTTTTTTGCTTTAAATACTGTATACATAGGACTTACTAATCCGTAATCATACAATTTCTGTAATCCAATCGACCCTTCCTCAATATGATTTGTAGCATAGACAAAATGATTCCTTTTAACTACCTTATATTTAGTCAAATTTTCACTGAAAACTTTTTTGCCAAAATATTTTAATGAATCAACTAATCCATCATATTTGGTACACGATAAAACAGTTGAGTCCATATAATTGTGTAAAAACGGAGTCTCTTTAAAATAAGAGAGCCATTTCAAAAAACCCTCGGTTAGAATGAAGTTGTCCAGACAACATTCCAGGAGAGGGGATTTTGAAAATGGCTCATTACCAGATTACTGTAGATTCGCAGCTTTTGCAGCAACTATTTCTCGGAAATTCGCAGGATTCGGGGGTGGCCAAGCTGCTGGAATCGGTATTGAATCAGGTATTGCAGGCCCAGGCTACGGAACAGCTTTCTGCGGAACCGTACGAACGTACAGATGAACGTCAAGGTTATCGAAACGGTACATATCCTCATCAATTGACCACGCGTGTGGGAACGGTCACCCTTCGGGTGCCACGAATTCGAAACGGAAAGTTCTCGACAGAAATGTTTGCCCGCTATCAGCGAAGTGAACAAGCCTTGGTTTTAGCTCTCATGGAAATGGTGGTGAATGGGGTATCAACTCGAAAAGTTGCCCAAATCACGGAGGAACTGTGTGGAACCGAATTCTCTAAGTCTACTGTTTCCGACCTGTGTAAACGCCTGGATCCGATTGTAACGGCTTGGAACAACCGAAATCTACGAGAGAGCTTCTATCCATTTCTCATTGTAGATGCCCTCGTTTTAAAGGTGCGTGAAGAGGGGCGTGTACGCTCTCGTGGCGTGATGTTGGCCTACGGGGTGAATAAGGAAGGCTACCGAGAAGTCCTTGGACTGATGCTTGGAGATAGTGAATCAGAGGCCAGTTGGAGTGAGTTTTTTAGCTGGCTGAAAGATCGAGGCTTGCGAGGCGTAGAACTGATTGTGTCCGATCAACATGGTGGGCTCGTACGAGCCATTCGTACTCATTTTCAAGGGGTGACGTGGCAACGGTGTCAGACTCATTTTATGCGAAATATTCTTGACGCCACCCCCAAGCAGCTGCAGGAGGAGTTGTATCCCCGTGTTCGTGCGATTTTGGATGCCCCTGATCTTGAAACGGCACGGTTGTTGTTGCAACAAACGGTGGAAATATACGAGGCCAAAGCTACAAAGGCGATTTCGGTTTTGGAGAATGGTTTTGATGATGCCACAGCCATTCTTCTGCTGCCCGAAAAGTACCGTAAACGACTTCGGACAACAAATGGCATGGAGCGACTCAACGAAGAAATTCGACGACGAGAACGTGTCATTCGCATTTTTCCTAACCGTGAATCGGTTATTCGCCTAATCGGAGCTTTGCTTATGGAGATAGACGAAAAATGGGCAAGTGGCAAAAAGTATCTCGATATGGCAGAGTATTTGGAATGGCGAGAAACTCAGGCAACAAAAGCGGTGTCTAAAGTGACTCGCATTGGCTAATTTATTTCTCTACCGAGGGGAATTTACACACAAATACGGACTTGATCGATAAAACCGTGTACTCCTTATTGTCTTTATTAGTTATTGATACTTCTTCTGCAATATTTCCTATTTTTTCAAATGACCACTCCCATGGAATACTGAACCACTTTACTTTTTTGTAGCCATCTGGAACTTTACCTTCATTTAACATTTCCAAGCGTTTGTTAATTTCTTTTGAACCTAAGTTACTACCATCATTCCATCGAATTTTCCCTGTCAATAGATTCTGCATCAAGCCTTTTTTCTGCTCTTTTTTCTGCTCAATCAGTTTCTCTTTTAGCTCGATGGCTTTGTCCCAGGTGGAAAGAATATCGGCTATTTTATTTTGTTCAGCAAAATCAGGGACTGGAACTTTTAATTTATTCATGTCACTAGCTAAAATATGTTCAACTGTATTACCCGTTTTTATTTTATAAAAGAGCTTTTTTCCATAATCCGAATTGAATAGATAAGAATAGTAGTAGGAATTCACTTTATCTTTAGGTGTCATTATAATTAATGCATGACAATTGCTATTTATATATTCATCATTTATTACTGCACATTCCCCAACGTGACCAGATTGAACCATTACTATATCGCCTAAACTTAGCCTTGACTTTTGTTGTTTTTCATGGAACTCTTGGCTAACATAAACAATATCTTCTGAAATAATTTTTCCGTTTTTTATATTTTTTCCTTGCAGATACTTCACCCCTTGTTCAACATAAAAAGGGGTGGCTGTTCCGACAAAACCATTTCTGATTTTAGGAAATAGGGAACTTAACTTTTCAATTTTCCATTCAGAGGGGATAACACCTACCGCTGTTCTTTTATATCCTGCGGGGATTTCATCTATATTTGACATGGCCATTAGTTTCATACCCCCTTCAATCCCAACTCTTCCAAATACTTTTCCATCTGCCGCTCTACTTCCTGAAGCTCTCGCTTGATGTTGGCAATGTTCTCCTTCACCGCATCCATATCAACCAGTTCTTCTTCCTCAAACGTATCGACATATCGCGGAATGTTCAGGTTGTAATCGTTCTCTTTAATCTCATCGATGCTTGCGACATAGGAATACTTGTCAACGGTTTCGTACTTCTCATACGTCTCAACAATTTTTTGAATATCCTGCTCCCTAAGCCTGTTCTGGTTTTTTCCTTTTTCGTAGTTTCCTTCTCCCGAGGCATCAATGAACAGAACGTCTTTTCTCGTGCGGTTCTTCTTAAACAACATCACACATGCGGGAATACCTGTACCAAAGAACAAGTTTTCTGGCAATCCGATAACGGCATCGAGCAAATTATGCTTGATGATTTCTTTCCGTATTTTCGCCTCGCTCGCGCCTCTGAACAGCACGCCATGGGGTAGGATCACCGCCGCTCGCCCGTTTTCCGCAAGCGAATAGAGCATATGCAGGACAAAAGCATAGTCTCCTTTGGATGCAGGCGGCACTCCCCATTCAAATCGCCCATGTGGATCCAGGCTTGCTTCCATCTTGAACTTTGCGTCGTTAATGCCTTCCCTCGCGAAGCCCATCGCCCATTTGTCGAGCGAAAATGGAGGATTGGCGACGATTACCTGGAATTTCATCAATTTGCAGTCTTTCAAATGAAGCGGATTGGCCAAGGTGTCTCCCCATTCAATCCTTGCATCGTCAATGCCATGCAGATACATGTTCATCAACGCCAGGGAATGGGTTTGACCGTTCCGTTCCTGTCCATAAACTGCCACTTTTCGGCTTGGCACTTGTCTGACCACCCGAATCAGAAGGGAACCCGAACCGCAAGTGGGGTCGTAAATCCGATCGTTTTCCTGCGGTTTGACCAGTCTCGCCAATAGTTCTGATACTTCTGGCGGCGTAAAAAATTCTCCGCCTTTTTTGCCGGCATCGCTAGCAAACAAACTGATCATGTATTGATAGGCGTTACCGATAATATCCTCGTCCTCAAGCACTGATGGACGCAAATCCAGCTTGGCGAAATCCTCCAATAGCGTTTTTAGCATCGCGTTTCGTTCTTTCGTTTTTCCCAGAATCGCTTCGGAGTTGAAGTCGATATTACGGAACACGCCCCGCAATTTTCCCGTATTTTCATTTTCCATATGTTCCAAAGCTTTGTTGATGATCTCACCAATTTCAGGATCGTTCCGTTTGCTGTAAATGTAATCGAACGTGGAGGATTCATCGAGGATAAACCGCTCCCTGGACATCGCCCGCTTAATCCGTTCCTGATCACCGTTATATCGTTTAACGTACTCTTCAAGCCGTTCTTTGTATGTATCGCTCAAATATTTGACGAACAGCATGACCAAAACATAATCCTTGTAAATGCTGGAATCAATTTTCCCTCTGAATGTGTCACATGCCTGCCAAAGAACCGCATTTATATAGGCTTGCGTTGTTTTTTCCATGTTAGCTCCTCACATTTCGATCATTTTATACGGGATGTGTAACCACCTTTAGAACTTGTGCTTTTCAGCCATTAGTTGCTGATACAGCCGTTATTCTTTAAGATATAATTGCTGTATCTCTGTAATCAACTGTTGTTTCGATAAATCCAGTTCAGGAAACTCAATATTCTCCACTATTTGCTTGTTGGTGCTTGGAATGTTGGTTCCTGTTTGTGATCCTCAACAACAATTCTCCCTTTACTTTGTCCGTGTTCAAATACCATGCAACATAGCCTGGTAGTACATTTCGGTTTCCAGCTCCTATTTAATCAACACCGCTGAGCATTTTTAGTAAACAAATGCACTGGATTCTTGGATGAACTGGCTAACCGAAATAGTGATCCTTGGCAAATTGAATTCCAAAATAGTTGTGGAGCATTTTTAGACGGTGATGCTTGGTTTTGTCTTCAGTGTGGCTAACCTCTACAGGGTTCCCCTCATTGCCAGCACGGTCAGGATTATAACGATCAACCTCATCGCAATATACGCCAAAATTATCTCCGAGCTGCTAGGGCACGCCAATATTTTGACACCCATAAACATTTACTGTCGCACTCTACGAACTGCGACCAAGAATCGGCTAAACAATTTTTGATACGTTATTGGCTACTCAACAAAAGCCAAGGAAACACTCCTGACAGCGGTACTAATTATTTTCATCCCAGATTGCAATACTAGATTGTTAATTAAGTCTATTACAATAGAAAAAAGCCTTGATTACCAAGGCTTTTTTCTATTTCTGTTATGGTGATCCGGACTGGGTTCGAACCAGCGACCCCCACCCTGTCAAGATGGTGCTCTCCCAACTGAGCTACCGGATCATGTCGTATGTACTTCGCAAACACCTGTCTCATGGTGGGCCCTGTAGGACTCGAACCTACGACCAATCGGTTATGAGCCGACCGCTCTGACCAACTGAGCTAAGGGCCCGAATCGTACCGGACGCCGATCACATGATTTAATATACCGGATTTTCTTTTCGATTTCAAGAGGAAAAATCAAAATTCCAGTAAAAAATTTTACCGACATAGAAAGAACCATTCTCTGCCTTACCACACGCGCAAGAGAATGGCCCTGTTCTCGCTTTGTTTCCGGTAATTCTTCTGCTGCATCTCTATCCACATGTAACCGTATTTTGCGAAAGCTGTCCCGGGAGCCGTCCGCTCCCTTTTTCACCCCGCCTGATCCGCCTTCTTCTCCTCAATCCGGATCTCCGCCTGCTCCGCCTGCTGTTCCTGTTCGTCGCGCAGGCGGTGGGCCATGCGGCTGGAGGCGTTGGCGGCGATGCTGGCGACGAGGTCGTCCAGGAAGGTGTGGACGCGTCCGGAGCGCTTGGTGTCCAGGCGTTTGATGACGCCGACTTTATGTTTGTCCAGGTGGCCAAAGGTGGTGACGGCGATGCTCCCGTAGCCGAACACAGAGCCGAGCGCCAGGGTTTCGTCGCAGCCGAACAGGCCTTCGTCCGTCGCGATGAGGGTTTGAAGCGGCTCGGACAGCATGCCTTTTTCCGCCAATGTATCCAATTCCACGCCGACGAGGATGGCGTGCTGCATTTCCCTCTTTTCCAAAACGGCTTTTACGCTCTCAATGCAGGGTTCCATGGTCAGGTCGGGATGGTACGGCGACTGCATCAGATAGACGATTTCGGCGATGTCCTCCACCGTGACGCCGCGTTCCGCCAGACGCGTCAGGGCGGCATTTCTGACTTCGCTGCTGTGTACGTGCTTCTTCATTGAGACAACCCCTTCCACCATTGAGTGAAGTCATTCCCTATCATAGTATCATACGATGGCGGAATTGCGACAATCTTTCGGCTGGCGGGGTGTCCGTCCGAGGGAGGAGCTGCATGGTGGTAAATGTGGCGAGATGGGTCAAGGCTTATGGTAATCGAGGCAAGGGCAAAGACTGAAGCAAGCGTAAAGAAACGAAACAAGGGTAAAGATCGAAGCAGGGACAAAGATCGAACCAGAGACCCCACAATCGCGCCATACGCCCGACTTGCCTGCCAACTAATGACCGGTTTCCCCCCGCCCCCTCCCCTCCGGTATAATGAAACCAGCACACCCAAAGGAGGATATCCCTGTGCCGCTGAATGAAATCACGCTGACGAGCAATTGCCTGGGAACCACGGAACGGCTCCTCATCTACACCCCCGAGCGGTACTCCCCGCTCTACTCCTATCCCGTCCTGTACGTGCAGGACGGCGAGGACTACCTGTCGCTGGGCCGGCTGGCGACGCTTCTGGAACAGCACCACCGGGAGAAAGAGATCCCGGACCTGCTCGCCGTCTTCCTGCCGGTGGACAAGGCCCGACGGTACGCGCGCTACCATCCGGACGGCGACGAGCATCTGGCCTACCGGCGCTTTTTGGCCGTCGAGGCGGTCGGGTACGTGGACCGTCACTACTCCACCCACCCGCTGGGGCAGGCGCGGACGCTGCTGGGCGAGTCGTTGGGCGGCGTCGTGTCGGTGTTTACGGCGCTGGCGTATCCGCACACGTTTGGCCAGGTGGCCTGCCAGTCGGCGGCGATGGATGAGGCGCTGAACCGGCGTGTCGCAGAGACGGATCTACCTGCTTCCCTGCACGTCTACCTGGAAGTGGGGACGGCCGAAACGGCGGTGGAGACGTCGCGCGGGACGCTCAACCTGCTCGCGGCCAACGAACGGCTGCGCGCCATCCTGGAAACAAAAGGGGTCACCCTGGCTTACGAGACCTTTGCGGGTGACCACACGTGGGGATATTGGCAGGCCAACCTGCCGCGCATGCTGCGCACGCTGTTTGGGTAAACTTACCGTGGTCGTTCTTCCTGCGTGCCGTCTTCCTTTCCCGGCGAGACGAGCGCCTCTTCGAATTCCGCTTTGCGGATGACCGTAATGATCGTAAAGGTAAGCAGCGCCAGCAGAAAAAGAACGAGGAACATAAAGGTAATCATCATGGCTGTTTTCACGATGGATTGGACACCTCCCTGCTGTTAACAGTCTGTCCCGTCGCGGGAGGAATATACGGGTTGACGCATAACATTACACAAATGGAGAATTTTCTGTTAAAATAATTGGATATGATGGCATGTTCAAACGTGAAGAAGGAGGGGTTCCATATGAAATACAGTATCGTCGTATTCCCATCCAGCAAGGTGCAAGAAGTGGCCAACTCGTATCGAAAGCGCTACGACCCGACCTACGCTTTGATCCCGCCGTATATCCGACTGAAAGAGGCTTTTGACCTGGAAGACGCCCGTCTGCCCGAACTGGTGAGCCACCTCGAGCAGGTAGCCCAATCGACGGAAAGCTTTACGGCTCATTTCCACCGCATCTCGTCGTTCCACCCGACCAGCAACGTGATCTACATTGCCGTGCAGAACAAGGAGCCGTTTGTGGCCCTGCACGAAAAGATTGTAAACAAGTGCGTCAATACCCCGGAAACGTACGCCTACGTGCCCCATCTGACCATCGGTCGCGATCTGTCCAACGACGAGCTGCGCGACGTGACCAGCCAACTGAGCATGGTCAAGATCGACCTGACCTCGGAAATTGACCGCTTCCACTTGATTTACCAGTTGGAGGACGGCATCTGGAGCGTGTATCAAACCTTCCTGCTGAAAAAGTAACCACGCGGACATACCGCGCGGGCGAATGCAAGCGGACTCCGTTCGAAAACCCCTTCACGGCTAGCGGGGAGGGAACTTCTGTGCAGAGCGAAAGGAAGCGTGACGATGAATCAGGTGTACCAAATCGAGACTGTCCAGTCTGACAAGCAGATGAACGATGCCCTGTCGGTGCGGCGGGTCGTGTTTATCGAGGAACAGCAGGTGCCGGAAGAGCTGGAGATTGACGAACATGACCGGCCGGACACAGGGACCGTTCACTTCGTCGCCTACGCGGGGGAAACGCCCGTCGGGGCAAGCCGTTTGCGTCCGTACGCTCCCGGTGTGGGCAAAGTGGAGCGGGTCGCCGTGTTGAAAAGCGAGCGCGGCACCGGCCTGGGCCGGGAGCTGATGCTGGCCATGGAGGAAACCGCCCGCCGTCTCGGCTACCACAGCCTCAAGCTGAACGCCCAGACCCACGCCCAACGCTTTTATGAGAAGCTCGGCTACCAACCGCACGGTGACGTGTTCGACGAAGCCGGCATTGAGCACATCGCCATGGAAAAGAAACTGGATACAAACTAAGTAATCGAGTAGGAGGGGGCGACTAACCCCCGTCCTCTCACACCACCGTACATACCGTCCGGTATACGGCGGTTCATCAAGCTTGACGAAGTGCGAAATATCGCTGCACCAAACTCATGAGCCCTTGTTGTTGCCAGTAGGTAATACCAAGGGCTTTGTGAATGTGCGGAGATTTGGTTGTTCGCCATGCACCCTTGCGGGTATTTGCAATCTCCAGTGCTTTGCTGTGGGGAAGACCGAGGGAACGAAGTTCGCGGTATCGCGTACGGATTCGTTTCCATTGCGTCCACAGGCAGAGACGGAGCCTTCGGCGAATCCATTCCTCAATCCGCAGGAGGTGGGTTTTCGCCTCAGCCAACGCAAAATATCCGATCCATCCCATGAGGTATTGGTTGAGTTTTTGAATTCGCTCCTGTATAGGGATGCTCCAATGCGGGTTGGTCAGTTGGCGAATTCGTTCTTTTAACCGGATGATCGATTTGGGATGCAGGCGTATCCGTGCCTCTTTTCCCGGAGCAAAGCTAAAGCCGAGGAACTTTCGATTGCACGGCCGATCTACCGCACTTTTCTGTTGGTTTATCTTGAGTTTGAGCACCCTGGTCAAGTATCGCTCCACGCTCGCCTTTACCCGTTCCCCCGCGCGTTTGGTGCGGACATAGATGTTGCAGTCGTCCGCATAGCGGCAGAAACGGTGTCCCCTCCTTTCCAGTTCCTTGTCCAAGTCGTCCAGCAGAATGTTGGCCAACAACGGACTCAGGGGGCCACCTTGCGGTGTACCCTCTTCCGTTGAGACGCACACTCCGTTGACCATAACTCCGGATTGCAGGTAAGCGCGGATTAGTTTAAGGAGACGCTTGTCCTTCACCTTGCGGGCTACCCGGCTCATCAGGATGTCATGGTTGACCCGGTCGAAGAACTTCTCCAGGTCGATGTCGACCACATACCGGAATCCTTCCTTGATGTACTGTTGCGCTCTCTGCACAGCATTGTGAGCGCGGCGACCCGGGCGGAATCCGAGGCTTGAATCGGAGAATTCTGGGTCAAAGATGGGAGTCAATACCTGCAGGATGGCCTGCTGGATGAAGCGATCTACCACGGTAGGGATGCCTAGCAACCGTATTCCCCCGTCAGGTTTCGGGATTTCGACCCTGCGAACAGGAGTCGGTTTGTAGGTTTCCGTCTCGATTTGCGACCGGATGGTCGCCCAGTGCAGGCGAAGGTAGTCGCGCAGTTGTTCAGTTGAAACACCGTCGACTCCCGCAGCGCCTTTGTTGGCTTCCACTCGTTTGAGGGCGGCCGTGAGGTTGTCCCGAGACAGAACCTTCTCCAGCAGATCCATAACGATACTCCTTCCTCCGCGCACATGTCGCCAAGCTTGCCGTACGATGCTCAGCCCTTCTCTGTACCCTCGGGGCTTCACCCCTACTCTCCAGAGGAAGTTCCAGTTCTGAATTCTGCTTCGACACACCGTATCGAAAGAGGTTGGGACATATGCTGACTTGATGTTCGGCCCTTCCCCCTCAGGCGTCCCCGATTGGGGTACTATGGCCTCTGCTGACTTCTGCATGTTCAACGCCCCCTCACGGAGGCGGTTGCCAACGATAGTAGGCGTACCATGCAGACCTCCCCGGGTAAGAGCGGTAGCCTTCGTCCCATGTACCTGCCCAATTTACTGTTGTACCCTTTGGCTGTATGGGGCTTCACCTTGTGCGGCAGGCTCGCCCAAGTACAACAGCCTCAAATCGGGTTCGTGTACCTCAGGTCGGGACTTTGCCGCCGGCTTCCTTCAGATTCCGCCTCGCGGCGGACACCCTTGCCTTAGGCTAACGGTTGGTACAGCCAACCCCCGTTCGGGACTTTCACCCTATAGCTACCGCCCATGCCGGGCGCACCGCCAACAACCCCGCGGCCCTTACTGGACGCGGGGTTGTCCGTTTCCGAAACGTTCCAAAACATCCTCCGTACATACAAGTACGCCGTATGATCCGACGTGAACGAATCAAAAAAGGGGGATGGCCATGAAAACAGTCGTGTGGGCTGCGCTTGCCGTTCTGATCGCCGCCATTGTGGCCTGCTTTGCGCTGGACCGGTTTATGATCGCATACGGATTGATCTTTTTCCTCATGACCGTCCTGACTGCCATCGGGCAGGTGTACGGCATCGACAACCATCTGTATCTGGACAAAAAGGCACGGGAATACGACGAGAAAAAAACGAAGGTAAGGAGGCTGCCCGCGGGCTGCCTGATGGCTCGGGGCCTCTGCCCTCCTTTTACCGCTTCCGCTTCGCCGCAATTTCCCGCAGCCGCTCCACCGCGGACAGCGGTGCCGTGTGCGTGCCCAGCATGGCGTGAAACGGCTCTTCGCCGCGCCAGCCGTGGAAGTCGGAGCCGCCGGTCATGACCAGGCCGTGCTCCTCTGCCCAGGTGCGATACCGCTCCCGGTCGGCGGCGTCGTTGTCCGGGTGCCATACTTCGATGCCATCCAGGCCAAAGGCGATCAGTTCCCGCACCAGTTCATCGTCGTCGTACAGGCCGGGATGGGCGAGCACGGCGGCGCCGCCGGCTTCCTGGATCAGCGTGATCGCCTCCTGAGGCGAGATGCGCGGAGGGTTTACATAGGCCGCTCCTTCGCGGCCCAGGTACTTGGCAAACGCTTCGTCGATGGAGCCGACCACGCCCAGTTCCATCAGCTCTTCGGCGATGTGGGGGCGGCCGATGTTTTTGTCCTCCCCCTTCTTGCGCCGGTAGACGCTCTCCAGGGTGATCGGGATGCCCAGCTCGCGCAGGCGGGCGATCATCAGCTTGTTGCGCTCGTGCCGGGTCTCGCGCAGCCCGCGCAGCTTCTCCTGAAAGGTCTCGTCGTCGTACGGGACGAAATAGCCAAGCACGTGGATATCCTGTCCGTTGGCGGCAGAGCTTATCTCCACGCCGGGGATGACCTCGAGGTTCAGCCCGGCTGCCGCTTCCAGCGCGGCGGGAATCCCCGCGACGGTGTCGTGGTCGGTGATGGCGACGGCGGCCAGTCCGGCTTCCGCGGCCAGACGGACGTTTTCCGCAGGCTCGCAGGTGCCGTCGGATGCGCGTGTATGGGTATGCAGATCGGCTTGTTTCACGGGATGTTCCACTCCTTCATGATTCTCCTGTCTGTAAGTCTGAATCGCCGCCCCTCCACATATGATTAGGCAACACACAATTTTGAGTGGTAGCCAAGGAGGATGTCCATGCGGTTAAAAAGCAAAAACCTGACCGGTGTTGTACAGCCGCTGTCCTACGTCGACAAAATGCTCCGGCAGCAAGGGTTCCACCGCTCCGGCGGCGACAGCCCCCCCACCTACGACGTCGTCATCTACGACTCCGCCACCAGCACTTCGTATTTTCTCCGCATTCCGACCAACTACACCAGCACCACCACCGGCAAGGGAGAATTGACGGTCAAATTGGGCCACCCTTATCTGGAAGCGAAGTTTTACATGCACGCGACGGCCGAAGACCAGTTCGTGATTCCCAAAGAAATCCGCGAAGCCGCCGAGCACAAGCTGGCCGAAATCGCTGACTACCTGTCCCGTCCCGCCGCTCAGCCCTGATTGGTCCCTTTTCGGCTCCACAGCCATTGATTGGCGGCGAAGCGGTAGCTGACGCGCTCTTCCTTCATCAGTCCGATCAGGTAGCCCATCAGCGCGGTCCGGTACAGGACGTAGCTCGTGGCGTTTTGAATGGAAATGTGCAAGCGTTCACACAGCAAGGCCAGCGTCTGTTCCAGCGTTTTCTCCTCTGCCAGGATCTCTTCAATCACGTCGTACAGGCGGCGGTGCCAGTGGATGTTTTTCGTCAGGATCGCTTCCGGGGAGGTGGTGTAGGGACCGTGGCCCGGCAGGTAGCCGCGGCAGCGGGACTCGAGCAGCTTCACCAGGCTGCGCAGGGTTTCATGCGCATCGACGAGAAACGGCAGCTTGTGCTTTTTCAACGTCTCCTCGCCGAAAAAGCTGTCGGCGGCAAAGCAGATGCCGTCGCACACCAGGCCCACCTGCTGCCAGCTATGTCCCGGCAGGGAGATGACCTCAAAGCGGATGCCGTCGATGTCCAGCTCGCCTTCCGCCGGCAGGAGGCGGTCCACCCGGGAGGCTTCCGCCAGCAAAAACTTGTTGCACAGCTCTGCCAGCGGCTGGGCGCCCATCCCGAGGTAAATCGGCTCCAACAGCGGGTAGCGGATGATCGCCTCCTCCAGCGGCGGAGCGTATACGACCGCCTCCGGCCAGCAGGTGAGCAGATAGGCATTGCCGCCGAAATGATCGGCATGGGCATGGGTCTGAACGATGGCAGCCAGCGGCTGGGGCATTGCCTCCAGCCCTTTTTTGATTTTTTTCGCGGTCTGTGCGTCCAATCCGGAATCGATCAGGATGGCGCCGCTTGTTCCCAGGACGAGGCCGATGTTGACGCTGCCGGGAAAGTAGCCGATCCGATCGGTAATCATTTCGGGCATATGCTGTGCCACGCGCGTTCCCTCTTTTCTGGCTTTTTCCTTATTTTCTCCACGCGCGTCCCCCATCCCTGCCGATCGGCCCGATTACCACGTACGGCGCAGGCCGGCGGCGAATGCCGCTGAAGACATGGGTGCAGGACGCGACGGCGAAGATGGTGATCAGGGAAAAGACGGTGCGTTCCCAGCCGATCGCCGGCAGCGAACCGGCGACGATCACTCCGTCGATGCCGAGAATCAGGAGCGCCACAGGCTGTCCGTACCGCCTCGCCGCAAACTGGGCCAACAGGTCGGTGCCCCCCGTGTTGGTCTTGTACGCCAGCATCAGTCCGATGCCGGAGCCGATCAGAGCGCCGCCCCAGACAGCCGAGGCGGGCGTCGACCAGGCATTCCAGGACCGGAGCGGCGAGAAGATGTCAACGAAAAAGGAAGAGATCAGCATGCCGTGAAAGCTGTGGGCAAACAGCCTGCGGTCGAAGGCGAAGACGAGCGCGTAGACGGGCAGGCTGACCAGAATCATCACCAGCCCCGGGGGCACATGCAGGTAGTACGTGGCCAACAGCCCCAGGCCGATCATGCCCCCGTCCATCAGCTTGTGCGGAACGAGAAACAGGTTGACGCCCACGGCGACCAGCACGCTGCCCGCCAGGATTGCCACGCTTTTCTGCAGCCAGTACACACGCTTCTCCTCCCCGGACAGGGTTTCGCTTAACTCTATGTCAGAGCGGGTACGGGTATGTATGGCAATTGTGCCGATGGGCCGGCACAAATCGGATGGTTTTGACTCTTCGCTTTTTCAACTGGTATACTATCCAGTAACAGGATAGGTGCGAATGTTGGCCATGGGGCGTTCGTACATGAAACAACCGACAATAACAAGTGGAGGTGAATTCTCCTGCTGTCGCAGAAGCGCAAGCGGATGCGAGAGGGGAGACGTTCTTGGAGAGTCCGATAGGTCCGATAGGGGAGATTGTGCTGAATCTGCTGCTCGTCGGCTTTCTGGTGTTCCTGAACGGCTTTTTTGTCGCAGCAGAATTCTCGCTGGTGAAAGTGCGCCAAACCCGTCTGGCCCAACTGGCAAGCGAGGGAAACAAGCGCGCCTCCTACGCGCAAAAGGTGACCCGCCAGTTGGACGCTTATCTGTCCGCGTGTCAGCTTGGCATCACGCTGGCATCGCTGGGACTGGGGTGGGTAGGTGAACCGGCCGTCGCCCATTTTGTCGAACCCGTTTTGGTTTCTTTGAACCTGCCACAATCCCTGGCAACGCCCGTATCGCTGGCGATCGCCTTTGGGTTCATTACCTTCCTGCACATTGTCTTCGGGGAGCTGGCTCCCAAGTCGCTGGCGATCCAGAGAGCGGAAACCACGTCCCTCTGGACGGCGGCGCCGCTGATGTACTTTTACAAGCTCAGCTATCCGCTGATCTGGATGCTGAACGGCACGGCCAACTTCTTCATCCGGCGGCTGGGCGTCGAGCCCGCGACGGAAAACGACTCCGCCCACACGGAAGAAGAGATTCGCCTGCTCGTCAACCAAAGCCACAAAAGCGGCCACATCGACCAGACCGAATTGGCGCTGGTGGACAACGTCTTTGCGTTTTCCGAACGTCTGGCCCGGGAAATCATGATTCCGCGGATTGACATGGTCTGCCTCTACGATGACAACACGTTTGAGGAGAACCTGGAAATCATGCGCCAGTCGAGGCACTCCCGGTTTCCGGTGGCCCACGAGGACAAGGACCGGCTGATCGGTTTTGTCCACACCTCGGATTTTTACCTGTCGGCTCTCACCTATGGGAAAGCGGAGCTGAAGGATTTTCTCCGCCCGCTTTTGACCGTGCCGGAGTCCATGGAAATCAGTCACGTGCTGCGGCTGATGCAGAAGCGCCGCTCGCAGATGGCGATCGTCATCGACGAGTACGGCGGCACCGCCGGGCTGATCACCATGGAAGACATTCTGGAAGAGATTGTGGGCGACATTCAGGACGAATTTGACGAACACGAACGTCCCGATATCGAAAGTTCCAACAACAACGAATGGTCCGTCTCGGGAAAGACGCTGCTCACCGAGCTGAACGACTATATCGCCGTGGAGATGCACTCCGATGAGGTAGACACGATTGCCGGCTGGCTCTACAGCCAGTTGAACGAGGAAGTGGCGGAAGGCAAGTCGGTCCGCTTCCAGGACTACCTCTTCACCATCACCGAGCTGGAAAACCACCGCATCACCCGGGTAGGCATCACCTACGTGGGCGAAAACGAACCGGTAGAGAACGAAGAGACCGTTCTTTTGCCCGCACAGTCATGACGTACCGATCCCACAAATGAACAGGCAAGTGTCCCCTGTCCGCAGGGGGCACTTCTTCTTTCCGGCTGCCGGCGGTACAACACCGGCAGCCCCCGTTCCCATCATCCGATGGACTCATTCGCAGGCGTGTCAAGGCGGCGACTCCGCCATTTCGCACGCCGCATTCCGTACGAGGTGTCGCAATGAAATTCGCGCAGCTAGACGACCAGGTCATCCTGCTTACACCCGAGACTTACCCTCGCATACCCGCCTGGCGGATGGCCGCTCGCCAGGGAAAGGTGCGCTGTCCCGCCTGCGGTTCGCCGCTCATCCTGATGGCGGGGATCAGTGCGGAACCCCGCTTTCTCCATCCCGCGGACAGCGATTGTGCCTGGCAGGGGCGGGACGAGCCCCCGCCTGAGTGGCTCGCCGCGCGTCCGGAGCTGGCGGCCGCTGTCGCGGCTGCGGCCGATCCCGCGCCGCGTGACGCCAACCCGTGTCGGACGAACGCCGCCTCTCCAGTGGGAGATGACATCGACGGCGAATCCCTTCGGGTCGGCTCCTTTCGCCTGCCCAAACGGCGGCCGATCGGCGGCGGCAGCGTGACGCCCGGGCCGGAACCGCCGCTGTTTCGCAAACGGCTGATGCCGAAAACGCGCATCCAGCACCTGGCGGAACAGCGGGACGAACCGCTCCATCCCCGCCAGCGGCAGGCCGTCATGACCACGGACGGCCCCCTTCTCATCCTGGCCGGTGCGGGCAGCGGCAAGACGCGGGTGATGACGGCCCGGACCGCCCACCTGATCCGGGACAAAGGCGTCCCTCCCCGGCAGATCATGGTGGTCACTTTTACCACCAAGGCGGCGGACGAGATCCGGCAGCGGCTGGCCCGCCAGCTCCCCCGCGAGCAGGCGCGGGAGCTGATCGCCGGCACGTTCCACAGCATCTTTTACCGCATGCTGCTGTACCACCAGCCGGAACGCTGGGATCAGCGCCGCCTGCTGAAAAAAGACTGGCAAAAGTGGCGGCTGCTCAGGGAAAGCGGCGTGCTCGCCGGCCATCCCGAGCTCCTGGGGCAAAAGGAACACGACGTGCTGGACGCGTTCGGCGTGATCAGCCGCTGGAAAAACGAGTACCTGCTGCCCGGCCAGGCCGTCCGGCGGGAAGCAGCGAGCGACGCGGAACGGCAGGCAGGCGAGCTGTACCCGCTGTACGAGGAGGCCAAGCGAAAGCTCGGCTGGTTTGACTTTGACGACATGCTGATCGGCTGTTACGAGATGCTGCGGGACGAGACGGAGATCCTGCGCCGCTACCAGGAGCGGATCACGCATGTGATGATCGACGAGTTTCAGGACATCAACCGCATCCAGTACGAAACCGTCAAGCTGCTCGCCGCGCCGCAAAACAATCTGTGCGTCATCGGGGACGACGATCAGTCGATCTACGGATTTCGCGGCAGCGATCCGCAGTACATACTTGGCTTTACCCACGATTTTCCCCAGGCTCAAACGATTACGCTGGAAGTGAACTACCGCTCCCGCTCCGCCATCGTCGGGCTGGGCTACTCATTGATCGGCCACAATCGGGCGCGCTGGAAAAAAGACTGCCTTTCGTTTCACAGCGAGGAAGGAGAAACCTACCTGTTCGAGCCGGACGACGAGGAAGAACAGGCCTCGCGGATCGTGGACGAGATCTGCCACCGGATCGAGCAGGGGACCCCGCCCGGCGAGTGCGCCATCCTCTACCGCACCAGCGAGTCGGCCCGGCCGATCCTGGAGCGGCTGAGCGAAGCGGGCATCCCGTTTCACTACACGCAGGAGGAGGACTCCTTTTACCAGCGGCAGGCCGTTCGCTGGACGCTGGGCTATTTGCGGCTTGCGCTGGACCCGGACGATGCCGACGCGCTGAGGGAGATTCTCCCCACCCTCTACATCTCCCAGGAGATGTGGAACGCGGTACGCAGCCAGGCCATTCTGGAGGATCTGCCGGTCCTGCACGTGCTGCCCCACCTGCCGCAGTGGAAAGTCTACCAGCGCAAGCACCTGCAAACCGTGGCCGACATCCTCGCTGCCTGCCGGGAATGTCCGCCCGCCCAGGCGCTGGAGCTGATTTACGAGGACGGCCGGCTGCGGGACTACCTGAAAAAGCGGGCCAAGGACCGGGACGACAGCCGGGAGCGCTGGAGCGACGAACTGCAGCAGCTTTTGGCCGCGGCCAGGCGGCACGCCACCGTCGCCGAGTTTTTGCGCCATGTGGAACGCATGGCGGAACGGGAAAAGGAGTGGCGCCATGAGCGGCCACTCCCGGAGGAAGGTGTTCACGTTCTCAGCATTCACCGGGCCAAAGGACTGGAATTCGACCACGTGTTCCTGCCCGACCTGGTGGAAGGCGCTCTCCCTCACGAGTACGCGCTGGACGCCGTGCGCAAGGGAGAGTCGTCCGCCCTGGAGGAAGAGAGGCGCCTCCTATACGTGGCCATCACGCGGGCCCGCCATTCCCTCGCGGTCGGCATCCCCCGCGAGCGGTTCGGCCGGAAAACCAGGCCCTCCCGGTTCATCGCCGAAATGGGCGGATAGCCGGTCCAGTCCCCCGCCCATGTACATCAGCCATTCTTCCATCGACGCAATGATTGGAAACACAACAAACGGCTCCCTTCCGTACGTTTGGTACTAGCGTGCGGAAATGGGGAGCCTTTTATGCGTGCGGGGATGGGCCGGCGCTTCATGCGGGGACTGCGATCCCCCAGTGGGCATACCCGCGCGGTCCATGGGCCGAGGGAGTGCCGTGCTCCCTTACGCCCCCGCCCGTTCTGCCTGGTCCGGCGCGACCTCGGCGGACGGCTGTCGTTCCTTCACGAACAGGATGATGATTGCCCCCAGCATCGGCCCGACGGCCAAGGCCAGGAAGGCGAAAACATAGCTGTTGGTCGCATCCAGAACGGCCCCCACCGCCAGCGGCGAGATCAGCGACCCGAGCTGCCAGATGGTATTGACGAAGCCGGTGGCCGTTCCCACCATCTCCGGCGGCACCAGCTCGCCGATGAACGTGTTCATGATCGGGCTGTAGACAAAGGCGGCCACGCCCAGGACCGCCGCCGCCGCGTACAGCATCGTGACACTGGTGGTGGTGCCGAACCAGAGCAGCGCCGGGCCGAACAGGGCCAGGACGCTAAAGAGCAGGGTCCTGCGCTGCACCTTCAGCACGTCGGCCAGGATGCCGATGACCGGTTTGCACAGGAGCGCGGTCATGCCGTACAGCGACATGATCACGCCTGCTTCCACCAGCGAGAGGTTCAGCCCTTTGTTCAGGTAGGTGTTGGCCCAGGTAGCTGTTCCCCAGGTGGCCCACATGGCGCAGAAGCCGGAAAAGCCGGTGATCATCAGGTTGCGATTTTGAAACAGGCGCCCCACGTTTTTCCAGAAATCGGAAGAGGATGGCGCCTGCGCACGCCGGGCGGCTGCCGGCGTGTTTTCCCGCAGGATCACATACCCCGCCGCCAGTCCGAACAGCGGCAGCAGCCCCGCCACCAGAAACGACGTCTGCCAGCCGTAGGCATTGGCCACAGCCGGGACAAACATGTTGACGACGGAGACCCCCAGCGAAGAGGCGGTCATGAAAAAGCCCATCGCCGTTCCCCGCCCTTTCGCCGGAAACCAGTCAAAAATCGCCCGGACACAGGCGGAAAAGACGGCGCCTGATCCCAGACCGGCCAGCACGCGCAGCGCGAAACCCGCCGCAAAATCGTGAATCAGGCCCATCGACGCAGTAAACACGCCCATGACGAAAAACGAGCTGAGCAGCACTTTCCGGTAGCCGAACCGGTCGGTCAAGAGTCCGCCCGGCAGTTGGGTGATCACGTACCCGATGTAAAAGGCGGTCATGTAGCTGCCCGCCTCCGCCTTGCTCAGCCCCAGCTCCTTGGATGCGAGCGGTATGATCGGCGGCCAGGAAAGCCTGTCCACAAAGGAAAACAAAAACGCCATCCAGACGATGACGAGAACGCCCATCCGCCATCTTCGTTCGTTCACGCTGCTTCACTCCTCCAGGAAATTTGCTTCTTAATTTGTATACAAAACATTCTGCCGCAGCCGTTCGGGCTGAGGAAAACGGGAAAACCCCTGCGTCCGGTCGAAAAAACCGGAGCAGGGGCTGTGTGTCTGCCGTTTATCGTGCCATGATGTTGTAGCCGGCATCGACGTGGATGATTTCGCCCGTGATGCCGCGGGAGAGATGGCTGAACAGGAAGAGCGCCGTGTCGCCCACCTCGGATTGGTCCACGGTGCGGCGGAGCGGTGCTTTTTCCTCGATTTCCTTCAGAATGCTGTTGAAGTTGCGCACTCCTTTTGCCGCCAGGGTGCGGATCGGTCCGGCGGAGATGGCGTTGACGCGGATGTTGTCTTTGCCGAGGTCGCTCGCCAGATAACGGACGCAGGCATCCAGCGCCGCTTTGGCGACACCCATGACGTTGTAGTTGGGAACGACGCGCTCGCCGCCCAGATAGGTCAGCGTGACGATGCTTCCGCCTTCGGTCATCAGCGGACGAGCGGCACGCGCCACCGCCACCAGCGAGTAGGCGCTGATGTCCTGAGCCAGCGCGTAGCCGTCGCGGGACGTGTTGACAAACTCGCCTTCCAGCTCTTCCGTCTTGGCAAAGGCGATGCAGTGGGCCACGCCGTGAATGACGCCCACTTTTTCCTTGATTTGGGCGAACGCGGCTTCCACTTCCTCATCCTTGGTCACGTCGCAGTTGATCAAAATCGGTTCGCCGCCGAGGCTTTGGGCCAGTTCCGCCACGTTTTCCCGCAGCCGCTCCCCCTGATAGGTAAAGGTCAGGTTGGCCCCGGCCTTGTGCAGGGACTGGGCAATTCCCCAGGCAATACTGCGGTGGTTGGCCACGCCCATGATGACGATGTTCTTGCCTTGCATCCATGTATTCATTATGTATCGGCCCCTTTTCAACGTTTTTTCCCTGACATTATAACCGATCTTGTCCGCGGTTACGAGAGGCTGCCGGAAAAACGCGAAACGGGACCGCTGCAGCCGGTTATTCTCCCTGCTGCATCGCTTTCGCCAAATCGTCCGCCGGAGCGGCCGCCCTGTCGGAAAAGACCCAGGATTCTTCCACCGGATTGAGCGGCGTTCCGTTTGCCGGGAATTCCGCTTGCAGCTGCGCAGGTTCGTCGGCCGGCGTCAAGCCTTCCCTGTTCTCCATGGATGATCGCTCCCTTCCGTCCAGGCTTTGCTGCCCGCAATCATTACTTAGGCTGGCTTGCGAAGCGGCCATTTATGCATGGACGTGACCGCCCGGAAGCCAGACGGTCGTGACGAGCAGGTACGCGAGCATCCCGGCAAAAAAGTACACCCCCAGGACCCGTCGTCCGTTCTGAATCAGCGGCACCAAATGGCTGGCCGAGACGTACAGGAAGACGCCGGTGGTGACGGCCACCACCACGGAAGACCATCCGTTTGGGAAAACCCGTTCCACGGCCCCTACGCTGAAAGCTCCCGCCAGCGTGGCCGCTCCCAGCGCGGCCGTACCCCAAAACGCTTTCCGCTGCGAGCGTGTCGCCGCCAGCACCAGCGAAGCGACCGTCACTCCATCCGGCACCTTGTGCAGCACCATCGCCAGCAGGACGGAGAACCCGACGCCGCTGTCCAGGTGAAAGCTGGCGATAAGCGAGACGCCCTCCACGTACGCGTGCAGCAGAAATCCGGAGAGCAGGCCGATCAGGCTGGGGGAGCCCGCTTTCCGCTCCGACCGGCCGATCAGCTCCAGCGCGAACAGCAGGGCAAACCCGAGCATCACAAACGGCATGGCCCGCTCGCTTCCCCCTTCCAATGTATGGGGAAGCAGGTCCAGCAGCGTTATCGCCAATAGCAGCCCGCCGCCGACGCTGACCATGGCGTACAGCGTCTCTTCCGACCAGGCGCGCAGGCACAAGAGAAGCCCGCCGATGCTGCTTGCGGCGGCTGCCGCCGCCAGTATCACGATCAGATCCGGTTCCATGGCACGTCCCCTTTCCATCCGGGTGTCGGACGTGTGTCCCTTCCATTCTACGCGCCTGTCCCGGTCATTATGATCGTCCGTCGTCCCGCAGGCAAAACCGGCCGCTGCGGGTTCCCGGGGCAAAGCGGGGAGCCGTTCCGCACGGCCCCGCCCCTGCTTCCATGTCCGACGAACGCATGACAAAAACCGCCAACCTGTCCGAAAAGGCCGAAACGCGACTAGTTTTCAGAACCTTTGTCGATTCCCTTTTACCGGGAAAAATTGGTGCTATAATGAGGCCACGGGAATACCTGATGGGAAAAGGAGTGATTCGGGATGGATGTACAAGTGTGGATGGCTTCCAAGGAAGTGGCGGATCGGTTGGATGTTCACGTCCGGACGTTGCGAAACTGGCTGGAGATGTTCGTGCCGGCGCAGGAGCGGCAGAAAAATCCGCAGGGTCACTACCTGATCAGTGAGACAGGGTTTTCCTTGCTGAAAGAAGTCAAGCACCGCAAGGACGAAGGCAGCTACTCCCTGCGCGACATACAGCGGCAGTTGATTGAAGAAGGCAGAATCCCGGCGGACATGCTGGTCGATGAGGAAACGGCCGCCGCTCAGGAGCAGTTGGTCTCCGTGACCGGGCCAAAGGCAGCCGGCCTCCGCGAGATGGAGCTGACCGTGCAGGAGATGATGCTTCAGTTTCAGCATGAGCTGGCCCAACTGTCGTCATTGAACCAACTGCAGTCCACCATTTTGCAAAAAATCGCGGACATCGAGGAGATGCAGGAATCGCTGCGTCTGGAGATGCGCCGCGTCACGTTTGAAATGGATCTCATGCAGCAGCGTCTGACCCGGCGAAAAGAGCGGTTCGAGCGGCATCAGCCCCGCTGGTCGCTCAATCCGTTCCGCTGGTTTACGCGTTCCGACCGGGGCGCCACCGCCGGGAACTAGCCGCATGCCCCTGATTCCGTGCCGCGTCGTTTCCGAAATGACGGTCAGGCCGGACGGAGCGAATCCCCCACACCGGACAAGCCTGCCGCCAACTGCGCGGGCGGATGAGGCCGATTTCCGGGAAAGCCAAAAAAGCTGAGACCCTCGTCTCAGCTTTTTGGTTTGGCTTACGGCTGTTTCGCCGCTTTTTCCCCCTGGCTTCGCTTCTGCTGCAGCAGGCCGGCCAGGATCACCCCTGCCACGATGACCCCCTTGACCGCCTCATCCAGCCAGGTGTAGGCCTGCGCCAGTTCGGCGACCACCTCTTCCTGCAAAATCATCTTGGCCGCCGCCAAGGCGAGCACCCCCGCTCCTATGTAGACCAACCAGGAAAAGCGCTCCATCGCTTTCAGAATCAGTTGGCTGCCGAAAATCATGATCGGGATGCTGATCAACAGGCCCAGAATGATCAGGGTCACATTGCCGTTGGCTGCGCCGGCGATCGCCAGCACGTTGTCCAGCCCCATCATCAGATCGGCGACCACAATCGTCCGGATCGCCTGGATCAGGCTCTCGCTGGAGTCGATGTGGGCTTCCCCGTCATCGTCCACCAGCAGCTTGTAGCTGATCCAGACCAGCAGGATGCCGCCCATCAGGTAGAGATACGGAATCTGCAGCAGGTAAACGGCCAGCAGCGTGGCGACGATCCGGACGATGATGGCGAGCAGCGTCCCCCAGAGGATCGCTTTTTTGCGGTGTTCCCGCGAGAGCTTGCGGCAGGCGATCGCGATCACCACCGCGTTGTCGCCGCTCAGAACGATATTGATGGTAATAATAAGCAAGAGTGCGGAAAAAAACGCCGGATCCCACAAGGCCGACAACCCCCTGTCGAAATAAGTATGGTCTTCCACGCCGTATCGAAATCACCTTCATGCTATGCCTGTCCAGGGTTGTTGTCAACTTCCGATTTCAGTATGATGGTTACGAGGAGGGTTGTCGAAATGCCGAAACAATTCGTTATCGAAGCGATCATGCTGGCCATCTACGGGGAATTGATGGCACCGTCGCAACCGGTAGAGTATTTCATACCCGCGTCGACAATCTACGAATTGGACGAGTTTTACCATAGCCCGGAACCGATCATGCCGATCCCGGCCGACGATCAGCACGTACGCAAGGTCATGCAGGAAATGATCCAGTTTTTCTCCGACCCGTTTAACCGCAAGCGCATGGAAAAGGGCCTGATCGCTCCCTGGTCCATCGTGCCGTTTTCGTTTCCGAACGGCGTGACGCTCAACGTGGTCAAGGTGGACGACAACGCCATGTGGGGAGAACTGTTCGATCCGGTGGAAACCCAACTGCTGCTCACATCGATGCGCTTTGAGATACCGCTGATCACCGACCAGACGGATTACCAGGATCGGATTTTGGAATATGTCATTCCCGTTCAGTTTTACGATGTAGACGACTTTGAATTTGCCTTGGAACAAGGCATCTCGTTGGACGAGCTGCGGGAGCCGTAAAACGGCTTCCCCCTTCTTTCTTCACGGACAGATCGGCAGGCTCTGGCCCAGCCCGTCTGTTGGTTTTTTATTGCCGGAAAATTGGCTCTTTTATTTTTTGCCGGGAGCCGGTATAGTGGAGAGCAAAGCACAGACAGAAAAAGAGGCAGCATCATGGGGCGAAAACCGATTTACACGCGCGTGTACAATCACCTGCGCTATCAAATTTTAAGCGGCGAATTGGCAATTGGCTCCCCTTTGCCGCCGGAGCGGAAGCTGGCCGAGCAGTTGGGCGTGAGCCGCAATACGGTGGTTCGGGCCTATGGCGAATTGGAAGCGGAAGGATTCATCGCCAGCCGGATGGGCAGCGGCCGGTACGTGGAAGCCCTCCCGCCCGCTCCGGGGATCAGGCGGATTGACTGGAACAGCCGGCACGGTTACGAATCGCTGGCCGCCTCCCCGTCGCACATGGCGGACCTGCTGGGGGTCACCGACCGCTATCCGGATACCATCAACTTTGCCCACGGCGACGGGGGCAAGCACACCTTGGCCTCCTCCCACTTTTCCGACTACGTGAAGGCGACGGCGGAAGAGCTGCCTTCGTATTACTTTACCTCGGTGCAGGGACTGCCCCACCTGCGGGAGCTGCTTGTGGAGTGGATGGGGATGGAACAGGTCTCTTCACCGGAGCAGGTGACGATTACCAGCGGCTCCCAGGAAGGCTTGTACCTGATCACCACGCTTCTGGCCCGGCCCGGCGACTGCATCGTCACGGAAATGCCCACCTATTTCGGCTCGCTGCAGCTCTTCCAGTCGCTCGGCCTGCAGATCGTGCCGGTACCGCTGGATGCGGACGGCATGCGCATCGACGTCCTGGAAGGCGTGCTGGCCCGCTGCCGGCCGCGCTTTCTCTACACGGTGCCGACGTATCACAACCCGACCGGCCGGACGCTGTCGCTTGAACGGCGCAAGCGGCTCCTGGCGCTGAGCGAACGATACGGCGTCCCGATCGTCGAGGACGACGCCTACCGGCACCTGCATCTCGCGGAGGAACCGCCGCCGCCGTTGAAGGCGCTGGATGAGACCGGCAGCGTCATCTACCTGAACACGTTTTCCAAACTGCTGTTCCCCGGCCTGCGCATCGGCTGGGTGGCGGCCAGCCGGCCGTTTGTCCGCCTGCTGACCCGGCTGAAGGAACTGTCGATCACGACCAATACGCTGGGACAGTTGGCGGTGGCAGCCTTTCTCCGGGACGGCGCCCTGCTCCCTCACCTGGCGGACGCACGCCGCCAATACGCCGAGCAGGCGGCGATCATGGAACGCCACCTGGAACGGCTGCGGCCTCTCGGCATCCGCTGGGAGCGGCCGGCCGGCGGGTTTTATTTTTGGCTGTCCCTGCCCGAAGAGATCAACCCCCGCCGGCTGATGACGCTCTGCCGGGAACAGGGGGTTCTGCTCGCCTGCGGCGACATGTTTTTGCTGCGGGAGGCGGAACAGCCGTATATCCGGCTTTGCTTTACGCACGAACGGCCGGAGCAGATCGACAGGGGCATGGCCATCATCGCCCGTCTGCTGCACGACCGAAAGGAGCTGATGACATGAACACGAGTGAGACCGCCGCGTGGAAGCAGGGTGTGCTGGACGCCCTGCCGATCACGGCCAGCTACGTCTTGTTCGGCGCCATATTCGGCATGCTCTCCGGTCAGGCCGGCCTGGCCGCCTGGGAAAGCATGGCCATGTCGCTTTTCGTCTATTCGGGGGCGGCGCAGTTTGCGGCCAGCTCGATGATCGCCGAACACGCAGGCTTTTGGGCGATCATTCTGACCACCTGCCTGTTAAACGTGCGCCACTTTTTGATGGGCTTTTCGCTGTCTCCCTATTATCAGCGCTTTTCGCCCGCCCAGGTGAATGCGCTGGCTTTTCTGCTGACCGACGAGCAGTACGCCATTACCCTGAACCGTTTTCGCCGCTATCCGAGCGACACGTCGTACATCCTCGGGGTGGGCCTCTCGCTGTACATCGCCTGGGGCGCCGGCACCTGGCTGGGAACGGCGGCCGGCCAGTGGATACCGGACCCGGCCTCTCTGGGCCTTGGCTTCAGCTTTACCGCGATGTTTGTGGCGCTCGCGTACTACCAGTTGTCGTCCGTTGTCCGCATCCTGACGTTTTTGCTCTGCGGAGCGGCCGCCGTCGGGCTGACGTTCGTGCTCCCCAACGGGCTGCCCGTGCTGGCCGCGGGCCTGCTCGCCTTTGCCGTCGGCTATTTCCTGCCCGCGCCGGAACCGGCCGAAACAACCCAACCGCCGAACGCCAAGGAGGTGGAGTCGACGTGAGCACCCATCCGCTCCTGCTCTATCTCGTGATGGCGGCGGCCACCTACCTGTCGCGCCGGGCGTTTCTCCGTTTGCCCAGCCGCCACTTTTCCGCCCGGCTGAAGAACGGTCTCAGCTTTATTCCGCTTGGCATCTTTGCCTCGCTCATCTTTCCCTCCCTGTTCGTGGCCGAGGGACAACTGGCGGTGCAGCCGCTGTTTCTGATCGCCAGCGCGGTCTGTTTGGCCGTGATGGCGGTCAGCCGCAACGTCTTTATCAGCTTTGGCGTCAGCCTGGGGCTGGTCGTCCTCGTGTCGCTCGGCGTGATCCCGCTCTGAGAAAACCGGGAAAAAATGCCTACCCTCAGCGTTTGTCCATGGTACAATACGGGTAAAGAATGGTAAAGCGTTGTGGGAGGGACATGGAAGATGGAAACGGTACAACTACGGGACGGTACAGACTGGAAAGCGGAAGGCGATTCCGTCCAATCCATTTTGTTTCGCATGGGGGACGAAACCTACGGCCTGCCGATCTCGCTGGTGCGGGAGATTATCAAGCCGCTGCCGGTGACCCGCTTCCCCAAGTCACCGCCGTACGTGGAAGGCGTGATCGATCTGAGGGGACGGATTCTGCCGATCATCAACCTGCGGACGATGTTCGGTCTGGAGCCGCTGCCGCTGACGGAAGAGAGCCGGTTTATCGACCTGCAGCTGGAGGGGCTGAATGTGGGCATCGTCGTGGACGCCGTGTCGGAAGTGATCTACCTGTCCAGGCAGTTGATCGAACCGGCCCCCCCGATCGTGGCCGGAGTCGAGGGCAAATACTTGAGCGGCATCGCCCGGCTGGAGGACAAGCTGATCATGCTGCTGGACGCGGACGAAATTTTTGCGCAGTGGAAAAAGGATTGAAACCGAACAACGCCCCTGGTACCTGGAACGGGTACAGGGGCGTTTTCACTTTTGTCCGGATTGTTCGCTGAAAACAGCACGCATGCAAAACGCGGCGAGACAGACTTGGCCGTCTTCCCATGGACATGTTGATCCCTTCCTGGAACGAACGGTGATCGGCGCGCGCTTCTCTGTTACTCCCGGCCGCCGCTGGCCAGGTACGAGTAATTGACCCAGACCATCTCCTCAATCCCGAGAATTTCCTTGAACAGATCGACCGAGTCGTACAGCATCGAAGACCCGGTCTCCTCGTCCACTTCGGTCAGGAGCTGCAGGTCAAACAGCGAACGGATCTGCTGCACCTGCTTGTGGCCGACCAACCGGCTGAAACATTGGGGACGCACCCGGGTAATGCCTTTGCCCACTTCCCGTCGATACCGGTCGGATCGCACCACGCGATCCAGGATCTCCTCGTACTTCTGCCGGACGTCGTCGCTTTCGTCGATGCCTTCCTCAAGATCCACGTGCGGAAACAGACGCCCAAACTCCGCTTCCGCCAGCTCCACGTCCAGCGAATAGCTGATCGTGGCCGAGGATACCTCGTACCCGCCGTCGAACAGCCGAAAGCCCCACCCATTCTCTTCGGAGTCGTGAAACCAGAGCAGCGGCACACAATGGCGGGACAACTGCAGGAGAAACTGCACGGTTTGATGCGTTTCCAGCCATTCGTCCCGCAGGAAAAAGGCGTTCCAGTCGTGATTGACGTTTCTGTGGAAGTAAGGCTGCCGCGATTTAGGCAGGGCGGTCAGCACTTTCGGTTCGTATTTGCGCGGATACAAAATCCCGGTCGTGAACTCACCCATCCGATTTCCACCGCTTTCTGGCAGGCTCCCCCTTCTTGGCGCAACGGTGCGAGCCATGGTTCTCCCTACCAGTTTATTCATCAGGCGCTTGTTTTTTGCCGTGATCTTTGCCAAACGTGCTGGTGTGGAGAACGGTGTGGACGGCGCCGCCTGGCCGCAGTTCCGACCGGAAGAGGTGCATCGAGGTGACCTGCCAGCGGGGCGGATGTTGAGCGAGAACATCCTGATTCCATTCGGACAGCGGCAGCCCGCCATCCGCCGCGTGCGGGCCGCGCGCCAGCGTAATGTGGGGCCGGTACGGTTTGCGGTCGAACGAAACGCCGGGATGCAGCTCAAAGCGCTTGCCCAGGAGCAGGTGAAGCTGTTTCAGCCGGTCAGTCTGGCCGCCAAGCCCCAGCCACAGAACGCGCGGCCGCTCCGCGTCAGGAAAGGCGCCCAACCGGCCCGTCTGCAGCGAAAACGGCGGGATGATCGCGCTCACGATGTCCAGATCCTCGCGCAGGGCGGGCAGCCATTTCTCGTCCACGTCCCCGAGAAAGTGGAGGGTGAGGTGCAGGTTCGAAAGCGGCTGCCAGCGGTCGGCGGCAAGCTGCGAGCGCAGCCGCTGCTGGACGCCGGCGATGTACTGAACGGCGTTTTCCGGTAGATCCAATGCAACAAACAGACGCATGAACCAGTCGTGCCTCCTCGTTGTGTTGCGCCCGGCCGGCTGCGGTTGTCCGATCCGGGCGCCGTCAAAAAATGGCTCCCCCAAGCCGGGGAGCCGCGGTGCGCAGGTTTTGGTCAGGCTGCCATCACCTTTCCGGTTACAATGCCCAGGACCGTGCGGGCGTATTCGCCCACCAGGCCGGAACCGGGCTTGCTTTCAAAGCGAAGCGTCAGCTCCACATGGCCGACGTGTCCTGCCGGCGGGACGATCCAGAACAGCTCCGCTTCACCGGCGAGGATTTCCTCGATCCGCTGCTTCTTGCCTTCGATGTCCAGATGCGGGTAGTGCGACAGTGAAAATTTCATCGTCACGGCGATCGGCTCACACGGCGGCGTCTCGTTCTGCGTGCTGACCCTGCCGCGGATAACCACCACGCCGGCCTCTCCCCACAAGGTGTACTCCAGGATCGCCTGAAAATGCGGATGGACCTGCAGCTCCAGCGCGGGGAATCCGCCGTCGATGCGCAGCGCGAACCGCTCGGCCAACTGCGCGACCTCCTCCTGAAAACGGCGGGCGCAGTCCGAAACCGCCTCAAACACGCAAGGTTGAACAGAGTACATCCTTCTCACCCTTCCCAGCAGAATATCTGTCCTTCCTAACTTCGCAGCACCGCTTGTCGTTTCCTTTGTGGAAACCTGACTACTTTACCCATATTTTCGCGAAACGACAAACATTCCACCGGAAAACGTGTCGAACGATCGGATTGGCCCCGCGTATCAGGCAGTCGCGACGGACAGGCTTTTTGCTTCCCCTATCGCGGCCCGTACGGATTGGACGCTGCGGGCCAGCGGGACGCGAACAAGCGCTGCAGCCGTTCCTGCACGGCTTCGTCCAGTTCCAGGTGAAACAGGCGGCCGTCTTCCATGCGGATCAGCGGAAAGGCGCCCCACGCAAGGGGAGCAGCCTCCTCGGTACGGACAAACTCCGGCAGCGCGAGGAGAAACCGGGCAAACGGGTTGGCCTCGTCGGCGGACATGTGCACCACTTCAAACACCTGCGACAAGGAAGGCGTGACGATCAGCCGAAGCTGCTCTCCCTGCTCGGCCGCCCACACCGTAAAGGCGGTCTCGCGCACCTCGCTGCGGGCGTGGCGGCGCATGACCCAGACCGCTTGCTGGACGGCGCTCATCAAGAGGTGCTGGGCCCCTTCCTCCCCGTGCTTCTTTCGCATGCGGGCGTAGTCGATCAGGTAGGCGACGCCCGTCTCCGCCAGCACCTGATCGGGAAGCGCCAGAGCGGAAATGGTCTCTGCCTCTTCTTCCCGCACGGCTGCTTCGCGCGGCACCTCTTCCATCCGCCCTTCGTACAGGGAGCGGATCATTGCTTCCGCACGGGATGCCTCCAGCGGCGAAAAGGTGATCGCTTCCGTGTAGATATGGGTGAGCAGGCCTGCTTCGTAGGAGAGGTAGTGCAGGAGCGTCTTTTCCTGTTCCAGCATGCGCAGGGCCATGTGACGCTCCTGCGGCCGCTTGATGTCAAACGCGAGCGGGAAGCCGAGCGGATGGATCGGATCGGAGAGGGTCCAGACCACCGCGAGCAGCTTGTCGCGGTAGGTCTTGAACTCCACCGAGACGGCGTCCCGGGTCGCTTCGCTGAACGCGTCGACGCTCTCGAACACGAGGAACAGCTCCACGTCACCGGCCGCGTTGAGACGGGCAAAGTAGGGCAGCCCTTCTTCGCCGGCCAGGCGGTACAAATCGGCAAAGACGGCGGCGTCCAGCACATCCCCCTGCGTGGCCGCTGTCGGCGACGTCAGCGTCGGATCGGGCGCCACCTCCGGACGAAACGGCTGTCCTGTCATGTTGTGCCCTGTCCCCGCTGCTTCACCAACGGCCACTCGGCCATTTCGGCCAAAAGCGAGCGGTCGGTTGCGTCGATATGTACCGGCGTGACCGTTATGTAGCCGTTTTTGACCAGGTGGTAGTCGTCCGCATCCGACTGCTGCTGACCGTCCGGGTATTCCCGCGTCAGCCAGTACCCCCCGTCTTCCCGATCGTACCTGTCTTCGTAGTGGTGCAGGGCGAGCGCGGCCGGCGCGATTCCTTTCACCTGTTCGGGAGGCAGGTGGGGGATGTTGACGTTCCAGAAAACGTCGGCGGGCAGTTTCTTGCCGGCCGCCTGCTCGCAGAACATCTGCAGCAGCGGACGAATCAGCTCGCCCACCCGGCCGAAGTCGTCCTGGGCGTACCAGTTGTCGTAGGAGAGGGCGACGCCGGGAACGCCGAGAATGACCGCTTCCCTGGCCCCGCTGCAGGTGCCCGAGTAATAGATGTCACGGCCCAGGTTGGTGCCGACATTGATGCCGGAAAAGACGATGTCCGGCCTGCGCCGGTCTTCAAACAGCAGATGGCAGGCCGCCTTGACGCAGTCGGCCGGGTTGCCGTTGATCGCCCATGCTTTTACCGGCAAGCCGTAAAACGCGTGAGAGACAGGGGCCAGCGCGCTGCGGTAGGTGAGGCCGTGCCCTACCCCGCTCCGCTCTTCCGCCGGGGCCACGACGTAAATCTCCGCTTCCTTTAGATCGAGGAGCGCTTCCGCCAGCCGCCTGATGCCCTGCGCTTCAATCCCGTCATCGTTGGTCAACAAAATCCGCAACATGTTGTGTCCTCCTTCTTAGTGGCGCTGCCACCTCGATTATACTTCTTCGTCAATCCACATCAGAGTGCCCGCAGGGTGCTTCTTAGTGGCGCTGCCACCTCGAGTATTCTTCCTCGTCAAGCCACATCAGGGTGCCCGCAGGGTACTTTAATGGCGCTGCCCGCTTTTCTCCTTATTGTACCAAAAATGAAAAACGGACCCCAATCCTGTTTGAGGTCCGCACGAAGTTTTGGGCTGCACGCGTTTCGCCTCCGGATCGCCGCCTATTCGTCGACGATCTGCTTCCAACGATCCCGCCACCGGATGCCCTCTTCGATCCACTCCTCCACCTGGACGACCTTTTCCTCCGGAATCCCCAGCAGGCGGGCGATGCGGCGAATCTCGTTCGTTTCGGCCGGCGACAGCTTGTGGTCGATCAGCGCGATCCGGTACAACTGGCGCAGCAGCATCAGCTTCTCCGTCCGCGTCAGGTCCACCATGTCGGCCACGATCGTCTCCGGACGCTTGGGATAATCCATGTCATCCATGAGAATCTGCCGCTCTTTCAGCGTGAAGTGCTCCGAATTGACCATCTCCTGAATCCGGGTCACTTCTTTGTTGCCTATATATCCGTCGGCATGGCCGACGCAGATCATCAAGCGAATGGACGCAAACAAAATCTGTTTGTCCTTTTCCGTTTTGGTATGCAATTCGTATTTCCTCCCCCGAAACTCACTGCAATGTGAGATGCCGTGTTTGCCTAATTATACGACGAAAGGGGAAAGCGGTTTCAGACAAAAATGTGACATTTTTTATCACGACCGGACAAACATGCGGGAAAAATCAGGCCACCCGTGCGCATTGAGCGAAAGGCCGGACCATCGGGGGTGGGCGAGCAGCTCGATGCGATTCCGGTACAGCGGCAAAAACACCCGCTGACGGCGCAGCCAGGACACGATCGCCCGCACCTGCCGGCGCCGCTCTTTTTCATCGAAGGTGCGCGTGAGAACCGCTGATCGTGCCATCACTTCCCTGACGGCCTCCCGCGGAAGGTGGTGACAGGGGCTGAATGCCTGGTCGTGCAAAAATTCCAGGAGCGACAGTTCTTCCCGCTCGTCGATGTTGGCGCTGTCCAGCACGAGATCGGCTCCCCTGAATGTCTCGGGCCGGGCCAATTCTTCCGGCTCTACGTACACAATCCGAACGTCGATGCCATAACGGGCGCAGCGCTGCCGAATCCACTCCGCGTCCTCGGCGTGATCCTCGTCGGGATAGCTGACGAGCCGGAGGGGTTCTTCCCTGTAGCCGATCGCCTTCAAACGCCGCAGGATCTCCGAGTCGCTCATCGGGGGGAAACTGCTGACCTCCCGTCTCTCCGTCTCCGGCTCTCCCCAGATGACCGCCGGCTCCCGGCTTCCTCCCAGTTCCTCCAGCAGCAGCCGGCGATCCAGGATGCGGTCAAGGATGGCGCGGAAGGCAGCAGACCGAACCGGCCCGGGCTTGATCATGTTGCACCCGAGGTACTGAAAGCACCGCTCGCTGCGGGACAGCTCCGTCCAGGTTGACCGCGAACCATCCTGCTTCTCCCTCCCCGGGACGTTGGCGTACACGATTTCGGGCCATCCGGCTTCCGTTTCGGCCGCGATGTCCGGGACGCACCAGATTTCGATCCGATCCACAAACGGACGGCCGCCAAAATACGGTTCGAACGCTTCCAGCACCAGCATGGAGTCGTCATTGCGGACCACGCGAAACGGCCCGGTTCCCGACGGCATGCGGCCAAATTGCCCGCCCATCCGCTCCGTGTAGTCGAACGGGACGATGGAAGCGAACTCCTTGCTCAAGGCGTGCAGAAACAGGGAGTCCGGATGGTGCAGCCTGATCCGCAGCGTGTACGCATCGACCACGTCCACCGCACGGATCGACCGGACAAGCCACCGGTGCAGGGGAGACTGGTCTCGCAGGCGAAGCAGGGCATACCGCACATCTTCCGCCTCCAGCATTCTGCCGTGATGAAACCAGACCCCTTTCCGCAGAATGAACGTCCACTCGGTTCCCTGGGGATCGGCCTCCCAGTACAAGGCAAGCCGGGGTTGGAAACGGCCCCGCTCCGGATCAAAGTGAACAAGACCGTCAAACACCTGCTTGGCCAGATGGGCTTCCGAACGAAGCAGCACGCGGGAGGGATCCAGCACGGGAAACGGCCTGCCCTGGGACAGGCGCAGCACATCCTTCCGGCTTCCCGGGCTCCTGCTGACATGCAGGCCAAACTGGCTGCTCATCCAGCGTTGAAAGGTTTCCTCAAGCTCGGCCCACTCCTCCCGATACCGGGAAACAAACGCGCGCGCCCCGCGAATCTCTCCCTGCCGAACCAGTTCCCTGGCAACAGAGAGCGCGGCGTCGGCAGGATGGATGCGAAACGTCAGCACGGACTGATTTCCCCTGCCCTTTCCCGGCTGCCAGAGAATCCATCCCCGCTGCTGCAGCTTTTTTACCGTACCGGCCGCATTGCGCGGGGTGCAGCACAAGATGGAGGCCGCACGGGCCAGCGAGAGGGTGATGGGCTTGTCGAGCGTAGCCTGCGGGCAGCCGGCGAACAGCCGATGATAGTGTTCAAACAGGATCATGACCACGTCACCGCCTCAAAACATGAAAAAACGACCTGTCGTTTTGTACGCTTTTTCTTTCGTTCCCCCCGGCGTACAATCGGGGACAACCCCAATCCCGATACAGAAAGGATACCAGGATGAACATGAAACGAACACCATTTTTCTCCCGCTATCCGACCACGGTCTGGGTCCGTCTCTTCGGCGAACTGGTGACGGAGCTCTCCCTCAGCATGATTGCCCCTTTTCTGATTTTGTACCTGAACGAGCAGGTGGGCAGCTCCGTTCCCCTTACCATGCTGGTGATCGGGCTGCAGCCCGCCAGCGAAATCGCGCTGACGCTCGCGGCCGGGGGCGTGACGGACCGGTACGGGCGCAAATCCGTCATGCTGGTCGCCCTGGGCCTGCAGGCGCTGGCCATGCTGGGAATGGCTTTTGCCCACTCGCTTGCGGCCTTTGCCATCCTGTACATGGTGAACGGTGCGGGCCGCTCCCTCTTCATCCCGGCGGCACGCGCCCTCCTGGCCGATACCGTCCCCCACAGGCTCCAGTCGGAAGCGTTCGCCCTGTTGAATACGGCCAGCTATATCGGCGCGGCGGCCGGTCCGCTTGTGGGCGTGCTGGTCTATCAAAGCGCCCCCGGCCTCGCCTTTCTGCTGACGGCCTTCTCGCTCGCTCTCTACGCCGCGTGCGTCTGGTGGAAGATACCGGCGTCTGCGCCAGAAGCGTCGTCTTTGGCACGCACACCGTCATCGGCCTCAGATGGGGACTTGCGTGCTCCCGGCGCCCCGCACGCGTTCCGTCCCGCGCTCCGACTGATGCTCTTGGCCATGCCGATCAGCCTGTTCTACGCGCAAACGGAAACCAACCTGCAGCTTCATCTGAAGAACACATTCGCCGACTATGTGGAACTGCTGGCCATGCTGGCCGCCACAAAAGCGGCCGCATCCATCCTCCTGGAATTCTGGCTGGTCAAATGGACGCAGCACGTGTCTCCCCGGATTCTCATCACCGGTTCCTACGTCTGCTTCGCCGTCGTCTCGGTTGCCTACGCCCATTCCGACAGTGCAGCCGTGCTGCTTGCCATGCAGCTCGTGTTCATCCTCGGCGAAAGCGTCGGCCTTAATCACCTGCTGACGCTGGTGGCCCGGATCGCGCCGCCCTCCATGCGGGGCCGCTACTTTGCCATCACCGGGCTGCACTGGGACATCTCCCGCGCGGTGGGTCCTTATCTGGGCAGTCTGGTCCTTCTACATTTCGGCGGCGCGTTTTTGTTCGGCGCCACGGCCGTTCTCCTGCTCGTCGGGGCCCTGGCCCAGCACCTTTTCCTGCAGCGAATGGAAAAAGCCTCCCCGTCGCTTCGGGAAGGCTCAAGCATGTAAACGGGGCGCGCGCTACGACAGCAGGTAACGGTCTTCGCTGAACGATTCGCCGCGCGCCGCTTCAAACGCCTGCAGCAGATCCTGCGGCTTCATCGTCCGCTTTTTCTCTTCCGGAATGTCCAGAATGATGCTGCCCTCGTGCATCATCAAGAGGCGGTTGCCCATGTTCAGCGCCTGCTCCATGTTGTGCGTGACCATGATCGTCGTCAGCTTGTGCCGCTCCACGATCTTGCGGGTCAGCTCGACGATGAGCTGCGCCCGTTTCGGGTCCAGGGCCGCCGTGTGTTCGTCCAGCAGCAGGATCTTCGGCTCCGTAAACGTCGCCATTAACAGGCTGAGCGCCTGGCGCTGGCCGCCGGAGAGGAAGCCCACCTTGGTCTTCAAGCGGTTCTCCAGCCCCTGGTCGAGCTGTTTCAAGTGCTCGCGGAACAGCTCCCGCTTGCGGTTGGTGACGCCAAACGACAATGTCCGCCGCCGGCCGCGGCCGTAGGCGATAGCCAGGTTTTCCTCGATGGTCATGTTGGGCGCCGTGCCCGCCATCGGGTCTTGGAACACGCGGCCGACAAAGGTGGCCCGCTGGTGCTCGCCCAGCCGGGTGACGTCCTTGCCGTCAATCGTCACGGTGCCCTTGTCGGGGATCAGTCCGCCGGAGATGATGTTCATCAGCGTCGATTTGCCGGCCCCGTTGCTGCCGATCACGGTGACAAAATCGCCGGGGGCGACGTGCAGGTTGATTTCCCTCAACGCCACCTTCTCGTTGACGGTTCCCTCGTTGAATACTTTGCGGACGCCGGAAATTTTAAGCATCGCCGTTCCCTCCTTTCGCCGTGCGGATCCCCTGTCTTTTCCACACGCCTTTGGCGACGGTCGGCACCGTCAGGGCGATGATCACGATCAGGGCGGTAATCAGCTTCATGTCGGACGGGTTGAGCCCCCTGTCCAGCGCCAGGGCGATCACCAGCCGGTAGACGATCGAGCCGCCGATAACGGCGATGGTGGCCCGGACGATGGAGGAACTGCCAAACAACACTTCCCCGACAATGACGGAGGCCAGACCAATCACGATCATCCCGATCCCCATGCCCACGTCGGCAAAGCCCTGGTACTGCGCCACCCAGGCGCCGGAGACGGCCACCAGCGCGTTGGACAAGGCCAGGCCGATGATCGTGGTCGTGTCGGTGTTGATGCCGAAACTGCGGATCATCTTCGGGTTGTCGCCGGTGGCCCGCAGATCGAGGCCAAGATCGGTGTGCAGGAACCAATCGATCAGGGCTTTCAGCAGCAGAATGCCAATCAGGAACACAACCGCCACACCGGTCAGCAGCACGGACCCGCCCACGGCCACATTGGGGACGCCGAGGTCTTTGACAAACGTGTAAAGCGTCTCCTCCCGCAGAAGCGGCAGGTTGGCTTTCTCCATGATGCGCAGGTTGATCGAGTACAGCGCGATCATCGTCAAAATCCCGGCCAAGAGTCCATTGATTTTCCCCTTGGTGTGCAGGAGGCCGGTAAACGCGCCCGCCGCCCCGCCGGCCACAAAGGCCGCCAGGGTGGCGAGAAGCGGATTCGTGCCGTCAATGATCAGCTTGGCTGCCAACGCCCCGCCCAGCGCGAAGCTGCCGTCCACGGTCAGGTCAGGAAAGTTCAAGATGCGAAAGGTCAGATACACGCCCAGGGCCATGATCGCAAACAGCAAGCCCTGTTCGATTGCTCCGTGATATGCCAGGTTCATAGCGTCCTCCTGTTGCTGCGATTATTGCTCGACCACTTCGGCTGCCCGGTCGAGCAGGGATTGCGGAAGGGTTACGCCCATTTTTTCCGCCGCTTTTTTGTTCAGCACCAGCTTCATCTCGGCCTGCTTCTCTACAGGCATGTCAGCCGGTTTGGCTTCCCCTTTGAGGATTTTCGCCGCCATGTCGGCGGTCTGTTCACCCAGTTTGCCGTAGTCGATGCCGTAGGTGGCGATCGCGCCGCTCTTCACGGAGTTTTCCTCGCCGGCCACCACCGGGATTTTTTGCGATTCCGCCACCCCCAGCACGGCGGAGATGGACGAGACCACCATGTTGTCGGTCGGGATGTAGAACGCGTCCACTTTGCCAACCATCGACTCGGCCGCCTGCTTCACTTCCGTCGGGCTGGTGATGGCCGCTTCCCGGATGGTCAGGCCCAGTTTATCCGCTGCGGCTTTGGCCGCGTCCACCTGCACCTTGGAGTTTACCTCGCCGGAGTTGTAGATGATGCCGACCGTCTTGGCGTCCGCCTTCAGTTCCTGTACCAGTTTCAACTGCTCTTCCACCGGGTTCATGTCCGTCGTGCCGGTCACATTGCCGCCCGGTTTTTCCATCGACTGCACCAGCGAAGCCGCCACCGGATCGGTCACGGCGGTGAAGAGAATCGGAATATCCTTGGTCACCTGGGCGGCTGCCTGAGCGGCCGGTGTGGCGATCGCCAGGATCAGATCGACGTTGTCCGCCTGAAACTTCTGCGCGATCTGCACGGCCTGGTCCATGTTTCCTTGGGCCGACTTGACGTCGTACACCACCTGTTTGTCCTTCTCGTAGCCGTTTTTCCCGAGCTTCGCGATGAACCCGTCCCGCGCCGCATCAAGTGCCGGATGCTCCACGATCTGGACGATGCCCACCTTCAACTGCTTTGTCTCCTGGGCAGGAGCCGGCGAGTTGGCCGGCTGACTGTCCGCCGGAGCGCTTTGCTGCCCACAAGCTGCAACGGATAAAAGCAGCAAAGGACACAGAATTTTCTGGACGACACGCCAAGATTTTTGCTTTCTCATGTGAAAATCCCCCTAGGCATGAAATTTTTTTCATTTTACCATGATGGAAACACATTTCAAACAGAAAAAGAGAGCAAGGCTCTCTTTTTCTACTTAAAGATCTCTTTCGCCTGCTGTTTCAGTTCATCGGGGATGGCAAGGCCAAACTTCGCGGCTGCCGTCTCGTTGATGTACAGCTCGGTCTGTTTGGACACTTCCACCGGCGTGTCGGCCACTTTCTGCCCCTTCAGAATGCGGGCGGCCATCTCCCCGGTCTGCTTGCCGATCTGGTAGTAGTCAATGCCGTAGGTGGCCACGGCTCCCCGTTTCACCGTATCCGTGTCGGAAGCGAAGACCGGAACCTTGTGCTGTTCCGCCGCGCCCAGCACCGCTTCGAACGAAGAGACCACGGTGTTGTCAATCGGGATGAACATGGCCTCCGTCTTGCTGGCCAGCCCCTGGGCCGCGAGCTGCACCTCGGAGAGTTGGGAGATGCCCGCCTTGACGACCTCAATCCCTTGTTTTTTCGCCGCTTCTTCCAGTTCCTTGACCTGCACCTCGGAATTCACTTCCGACGTGGTGTAGATGACGCCCAGTTTCTTCAGGTGCGGCAGAAAGCGTTTGACCAGCTCCAACTGCTGCTCCATCGAGACCTTGTCGGAGGTGCCGGTCACGTTTTTGTCCGGCTTCTCCAGGCTGCTGACCAGTTGGGCGGACAGCGGGTCGGTCACGGAACTGAAGATCACGGGCTTGTCCGCAATCGCCTTGGCTGCTGCCTGGGCGGACGGCGTGGCGATGGCCACGACCAGGTCCTTTCCATCGCCGGCGAATTTTTGCGCGATCGAGACCGTGTTGTTCATGTCACCGTGGGCGTTTTGATAATCCAGCTCCACGTTTTTGCCTTCTTCAAATCCGGATGCTTTCAATCCGTCCACAATTCCCTGGCGGATCGCATCCAGCGCCGGGTGTTCCACGAATTGGGTCAGCCCCAGCTTCACCGTTTGCTGGCCGTTCGCAGCGGTCGCGGTTGCGTCCGTCGTCTGGCCGGATTGGGTGCCACACGCCGTCAGCGCAATCGACAGACATGCGGCCAGTACAGCATGCACAGCTCGTCTCATCTGTTCTTCCTCCTCTAAGCTCTCGCTCTGCAATAACAGAAACTTGTGTTTCATTATAACACACTTTCCGGCGATGAAAAGATGTTTTATCCCTGTTGCGCCGCTTCCTTCGTTCCTCTTTTTACCCATACGCGGGTGATCCGGTAGTGGTCCACCTCGCCGACGATGAACTCGTAGCCGCCGTCTTTGACCGCGTCCCCCACGCGCGGCGGATGGTCGATCTGCGTGTAGATCCAGCCGGCCAGCGTGTCCACCTCGCTGTCGTCCAGATCAAGCCCGAGGTAGTCGTTTACCTCCTCCAGCAGCATGCGGCCGTCCAGCGACAAAAGGCCGTCTTTCCGCTCGATTTCCGGCCGCTCGTCGTCAAATTCGTCCTGAATGTCACCGACAATTTCTTCCATTATATCTTCCACCGTCACCAGGCCCGCCGTGCCGCCGTACTCGTCGATGATAATCGCCATCTGGCTGCGCTGTTTCTGCAGCATGGTCAGCAGCCGGCTGATGGATATCGTCTCCGGAACGGTCAGCACCGGGCGGCTCAACTGCTCCAGGCTCTTTTGCTCCCCCTCCAGCAGGCTGGTCAGCAAATCCTTGATATGCAAACTGCCGACCACGTGGTCCTTGTCCCCGTCCACCACCGGGTAGCGGGTAAACCGGCCGTTTTGCACGGTCTTGACGTTTTCCTCAAACGGGTCGCGCAGGTTGAGCACCACCATGTCCGTGCGCGGCACCATGATCTCCCGGGCCATCGTCTCCGAAAAATCAAAGATATTGTCCACCAGCATCAGCTCGGTCTGGTCGATCAGGCCGCTTTTGTGGCTCTCGTTGACGAGGATGCGGATTTCTTCTTCCGTGTGCGCTTCCTGATGCGGTTCCATGCCAATGCCGAGCAGCCCGAGAATCCTGGCCGCCGCCCAGTTGAGAAAGGCGATAAACGGGTACATCAGCTTGTAAAACAGCCGGATGGGACGGGCCACGTACAGCGAGACCTGCTCGGAGCGCTGGATGGCCAGCGATTTGGGTGCCAGTTCGCCCAGCACGATGTGCAAAAAGGTGATGATGGAGAACGCGATGATGAAGGAAATGCTGCCGACCAGCGTCTCGTTCAGCCCGAAGTAGCGGAAGACGGGGTGGAGCAGATGGGCGACGGCCGGTTCCCCCAGCCATCCCAATCCGAGCGACGCCAGCGTAATGCCGAGCTGGGTGGCGGACAGGTACGCATCCAGGTTGTCCAGCACCTGTTCGACGTCGCCCGCCCGCCTGTTTCCTTCCGCCACCAGTTGGGCGATGCGCGATTCCCGCACCTTCACGATGGCAAACTCGGTCGCCACGAAAAAGCCGTTGAGGAAGACGAGAAATGCGACCAGGACCAGATTGAAAAGGGTACTCCATATCGCCATGCCGTCCCTACTCCTTTTGCCCGTTTTCTTGCGTTAGTGTAACCCACCGGCGGCCAAATGTTGCCCGCTCCTGTCAAAAGCGCGCGACGGCGGGAAACCCGTTTTTCATTCTTTTCCCGATTGTGATACGATTGACTGTATGAACATGGAGACCACAAAGCCGCAGAGGTGAAGACCGTGTCGTACCGTCCCGAGTTGCCGCTGATCGTGCAGAGCGATCGCACCATCCTGCTGGAAGCGCAGCATCCGCTGTTTGCGGAAGTCCGGCAGGCGCTGTCCGGCTTTGCCGAACTGATCAAAAGCCCGGAGTACATACACACCTACCGGATTACCCCGCTCTCCCTGTGGAACGCCGCGGCAGGGGGCCTTACGGCGGAGCAGGTAACCGGCGTCTTGAGCACGTATAGTAAATACGGGGTTCCGCCGTCCATTGTCCGGGAAATCGACGAAACGATGGGACGGTACGGCCTGATCCGATTGGAAAAAGACGGCGATCACCTGCTGTTGACCGGCGACGATCCGCTCCTGCTGGCCGAGCTCACCGGTTACAAGGCGGTGGACGCCCTGCTGGAAGAACAGACCGGTCCGGCCGTCTGGCGGGTGAAACCCTACGCCCGCGGGTTGATCAAACAGGAGCTGATCCGGCTCGGCTACCCTGTCCAGGACGTGGCCGGCTACACGTCCGGGGAAGCCTGTCCCGTCGCGCTGCGGGAGGTGACCGCCGGCGGCCGGCCGTTTGCGCTGCGGCCGTACCAGCAGGAGGCGGTGGACGCCTTCCACGCGGCCGGCGCGGCCACCGGCGGCAGCGGCGTGCTGGTGCTGCCGTGCGGCGCGGGGAAAACGGTCATCGGCCTGGGAGCGATCTGCCAGCTCCAGACGGCCACGCTGATCCTGACGACCAACACCACATCCGTCCGGCAGTGGATCGCCGAGCTGCTGGACAAGACCGACCTCGATCCCTCGCAGATCGGAGAGTACACAGGCGAACGGAAAGAGGTCAAACCGATTACCGTGGCCACCTATCAGATCCTGACGTACCGTTCGAAAGCGGACGAATCGTTTCCCCACATGAGCCTGTTCTCGGAACGGGAATGGGGATTGATTGTCTACGACGAGGTGCACCTGCTGCCCGCTCCCGTCTTCCGCGTCACCTCCGGGATTCAGGCGACGCGCCGGCTCGGGCTGACCGCCACGCTGGTTCGGGAGGACGGCCGGGAAGAAGACGTGTTTACCCTGATCGGGCCGAAAAAGTACGAAATGCCGTGGAAGGCCCTGGAGGAACAGGGCTGGATCGCGGAAGCGCACTGCCGGGAAATTCGGCTGCCGTTTGAAGCGAACGGACGGGAGGCCTACGCCCGTGCCGGCGCGCGGCAAAAATACCGGATCGCGGCGGAAAACCCGCGCAAACTGGAGGTCGTGCGCCGCCTGCTGGAGCGTCACGCCGACGACCGCGTCCTGATCATCGGCCAGTACGTGGGACAGCTCCAGCAGCTTGCCGCAGCGCTGAATCTCCCGCTGATTACCGGCAAGGTGCCGGAAAAGGAACGGGAGGCGCTGTACCGGCAGTTCAAGCGCGGCGAGATTACCCGGCTCGCCGTCTCCAAGGTGGCCAACTTTGCCGTCGACCTGCCGGATGCCAATGTAGCCATCCAGATATCCGGCACGTTCGGCTCGCGCCAGGAAGAAGCGCAGCGGCTCGGCCGCATTCTGCGCCCCAAAGAGCGCGACAACGCCGCCCATTTTTATACGCTGGTCACCCGGGACACGCGCGAGCAGGAGTTTGCGCTTCACCGCCAGTTGTTTCTGGTGGAACAGGGATACCACTACGACGTGATAGAAATGGAATCGCTGGATTGAAACGTTCGTTTCGATACCAGCGTCTCATAGAGGAAGGGAGGCCGGAGATTCAATGCAATCCGACGCCGAAATCATTCAGCGGATTCTCCAAGGCGACATCGAAGCGTACCGCGAGCTGATCCAGCGGTATCAGCACATGATCTACGTGTTTATCTACAAGATGGTAAACAACCGCTCCGATGCGGAAGATTTGACCCAGGAAGTCTTCGTCAAAGCGTATGAAAAACTCTCCAGCTTTCGCGGGGACAGCCAGTTTTCCTCCTGGCTGTATACGCTGGCGCGAAACAAGACCATCGACTTCCTGCGCCGGCGCAAGTTTCACGAATCCGACGAACAACTGGCGTACGTCCCCTCCCAGGCGAGCGACGAATCGCCGCAGGACTCCCTCATGAACAAGGAGCGCCGCCGGGAGATTGAGAAAGCCTTTTCGATGCTGTCCGAATCGTATCGGGAAGTCATCGTGCTGCGCTGCACGCACGAATATCCGTTTGAAAAAATCGCGTCGCTGCTCGGCATCGCCGAGTCAACGGCCCGTGTCCGCTATCTGCGCGCTCGCCAGGAACTGGCCAAACTGCTTACTCGCAAGGAAGGGGGGCTCGTGCATGAACTGCCAGGAATTTAGAAAAGCATGGACAGACGAGACGGACATCGAAACGCTTTCCCATATCGAGACGTGCGAGGAGTGCATCGCCTGGATGGAAGCCCAATTGACTAGCGGCGAGGAGGTGCAGTTCTTGAAAGAGGTTCCTCAACCGACGGCCGATCTGGAAGAGAAAATCATGAAGGCGATCTATCAAACCGCCGGACAAGGCGTCCCTCCTCACGCCGCGTCGGCATCCGTCACGACGTCACCCAAACAGGCGGAATTCCGCCGCTGGACGTTCCTCCTCCCTTCACTGACGTGGGTCGGCGCAGCCGCCATCCTTCTCGCTGTCGGGGTGGCCGGCTACCAGCAGTTCCATCAGGCCGGGCAAGGCGCCGCCTCGGAAAGCGCCATGCAGAGCGGCAGCACGGCCAAAGACGAGCAGAAAGCCGGTCAACCTGCCGACGCTCCGTCCATCCGGCTTTCGCCTGACACGTCCGTGTCCAGCCCGGCCGCCGGGTCCGGTCAGTCAGCCCCCGCCGCGAAACAACCGGACGGGCAGACGTCTCCGGACGCGTCCATGGATCAGCCGGGCGCGCTGGCGCTCAACGGAAACGGAACCGAACAGCCCGGAGCAGATGCAAGCCAGGCGCAGGAACCGCAGGCCGGGCCGGGAGAGGCGGCCGCCGAGAAGGCCCAAGCCCCCCAGACGCCGCAGCAGCCGGCTGCAGAAACGGTCAACGAATCGGTGCCGTCCCCGCACAAGCGGACGATCATCGCCGCCCGCAACGCCAACGGAAAAGCGGCGGCCGACCAGAGCCACCCAGAGGACGCACAGTCCGGGCAGACGGATGCGAGCAATCCGACAGGCGGGGTGACTGCTTTTCGCGCAGCGGAGAACGAATCGGGCGTCCAAACGTTCAGCGCTGCGCTCGCGGCCGATCCGTCAACCGAAAGCGTGCCGCCCGTAGCCGGTCCGCCCGCGACCGCTCTGGCCAAACAGGAAATTACGCTCTCCACCTTCACTGATCTGGAGACAGCCGTCCGGTCATCCGACCTGCCTGTGCCCGTGCTGAACCAACCGCCTGACGGCATGGCCCTGCAGGCGGTCACCGTACAGTACGAATCGCCGACCAGCCAAAAGGTGGTCCGCCTCTCCGCCCAATACCGACACAGCAAGGAGTGGATCAAGGTGGACGTGGTGCCCAACGCAAAGGGGAAGCGCAGCTTGTCCATCCCCGGCACCTTTACGGCTACCCAGTTGTTCACGGTCAACGGCGAACAGGCCATCGCCGTCTCGTTTGACCAGCAGGCCTCGTCTGGCGAAGCGGCCGCCCAGCACGCCGTCCACTTCAACGCCCAGACGGGAAACCGCTCGCTCTACGTCGTGCTGACCGCCCGGGGCATCCGTCTCGACCAACTGGTCGAAGTGTCCAAGCAGTTGACGTGGCGCTGATGCTTCCTGCCGACACAAACAGCCGGGCGCGGAAAAAAGGGACACTGCCTTAGGCATTTTGCCAAAAGCAGTGTCCCTGTTCGTTTTCCCGCCCACTCCGGTCAGGAGAAGGTCACGACGCGACATCCCTGCGGATAAACACGGCGTAGGCGACAATCAGCGCCGCCACCGCCCAGACGCTCAGCACGGCGAGCGAGAAGGGCAGCGTCATGCCCTTGATCGGCGGCAGCGTGCCGGCCAGGTAGTCCGTCAACTGCAAATTGACGACGAAGAGGTATTTGGACGACTCCCAGGTCGACGCCATCTGGGTCAGAATCGTTCCGCTGATCAGGGCCGCCATCATGATGCCCATGCCGGCTGCCGCGCTGCGCACCAGCACGGAGACCATGAACGTGATCGTGCCGACCACGATGCACACAAACCAGCCTAGTCCGTACTGCATGAGCAGGTATTTCCACTGCGGCAGCATGAACACCGCGGACGTGACCAGTTCGCCGCCGGTCACGTCGAAGCCGGTCAGCACCGGCAGGTCCCAGCCCGCATAGCCAAACACCACACCGGATATCAGGTAGGCCAACAGCAAGGTCATCAGCACCGTGAGCGAGGTAAACAGCAGCAGGGTGATGTACTTGCTGGTCAGCACCTTCCAGCGCCGCACGGGCCGTGTCAGCAGCAGCTTGATCGTCCCCTCGCTGTATTCGGCGGAGACGAGATCGACCGCCAGCACGACGATGATCATCGGCAGGAACAGCGACACGGCCTGATCCATGAAGCCGCGCGCAAACGTGGGCGCCCCCGGCGCCATCGGATTGATGTCATGGTCCAGATAGTACTGCTGCTGCTGGACGCGAATTTTTAAAAACTCCCGCCACTCCTCCGGCAGTCTGCTGGAGGCAAGCCGGTTTTGCGTGTCCACAATCTGCTGCTGCAAAAGCGTCCGCCAGTCGGTCGTGCCCATCCGCTCCTGGGCCGTCACCACGGAGCGGTACTGCGCGTAGGTAAAGATCGGGATGAGGACGGCCAGGATCAGCAGCACGACGAGAAAGCGGCGGCGGCGAAGCAGCTTGATCGTCTCATTTTGTACCAGTGCGAGCATGCTCGGCCCCATCTTCTCCACCTCCCCCCGTCAGCGCCAGGAACAGATCTTCCAGAGTCACCGTCTTGGCGGCGATGCCGAGGACGGGGACGCCGGCCCGCACCAGCGCTGCGTTTGCCTCGCCGATCCGCTCCGTATCCATGCGGCAGTACAGCCGCCCCTCTCCGTCCGGCCACACCCGTTCCACAAAGGACAGGCCGCTCAGCACGTCGTGTCCCCTCCGCTCGGCCTCCGGCGGAAAGGTCCACGCCACCCGGTCGGCAAACTGTTCCATCAGGTCCTGCACCGGTCCGACGGAGATCACCCGTCCCTTGTTGATGATGGCGACGCGGTCGCACATCATCTCGATCTCGCTGAGCAGGTGGCTGGAGACGAACACGGCCAGCCCCTCTTCTTCCGCCAGCCTGCGGATGAACTGGCGCAGTTCGCGAATGCCCGCCGGGTCCAGGCCGTTGGTCGGCTCGTCGAGGATGAGCAGCTTCGGCCGGTGCAGGAGGGCCTGCGCGATGCCCAGCCGCTGCCGCATGCCGAGCGAATAGGTTTTCACCTTGTCGTCGATGGCCCGCTCCAGATCGACAAAGCGGACGATTTCCTCGATCCGCTCAGGGGGAATGCCCCCGCTCATGCGGGCAAAATGCTCCAGGTTTTCCCGGCCGGTCATGAATTTGTACAGCTCCGGGTTTTCCACGATGCAGCCCACCTGGGCGATCGCCTGCGGAAACGAGCGGCGCAGGGAAATGCCGCCGATGTCAATCTCTCCCCCGTCGGCGGAGGCCAGCCCGACCAGCATGCGGATCGTCGTCGTCTTGCCCGCGCCGTTGGGCCCGAGAAAGCCGAAGACCTCTCCGGCGTAAACGTCAAACGTCATATCGTGAATGATCGGCCTGCCGCCGATCGTTTTGCGCAATCCTTTTACGGAAAGGACCGTCTCGGCCACTGCTCGCCCTCCCATCCTGACTCCGTTCGCTGACGCGAAAACGGCGTTTGTGATACACTGACAGTACATGTCACATTATACCATGCATGACCATCCAACAACGAATGGGAGGTACCCGATGCGCACATCCGGTCAACTCATGTGGCGTACGGTCGGCCTGCTCTCCGTTCTCTCCTTTCTGCTGTTTGCCGCAGGGTTTGTGTTCGCGCTGGAGCCCCGCCAGCTCGCATCCGGCCCGGTCGCGGAACCGGCCGAGCATGCCAATCCGGCCCCGCCGGCGCCGGGGGAAGGCATCCGTCACGTGGTGGCGCTGGGGGATTCGCTGACGCGCGGAACCGGCGACGCCAACGGGCTCGGTTACGTGGGGCACGTCCGTCAGGCGCTGGAAAAACAGACTGGCCACCCGGTCACGCTGACCAATCTGGCCATCAACGGCCAGGAATCGTCCGGCCTCGTCGGGCAGTTGTCCCAGCCCCAGGTGCAGAAGCTGCTGACGCAGGCCGATCTCATCCTGTTTACCATCGGCGGAAACGATTTGTTCAAGCAGTCCGGGGGCGTCTACCGCGTCGACAACGACAAATTGGCCGCTGCCGTCAAAGGGCTTGCGGCCAACTACGAGCAGATTCTCCGGCACATCCGGGAGCTGAACGACAGCGCGCCGATCGTCTACGCCGCCTTGTACAATCCGTTCGGGGACACCGATGCGGCTGCCGACACCGTCAAGCCCGTGCTGGACTGGAACAGCGACGCTGCCGCCATCGCGGCCCGCTATCCGCGCGTCATCGTCGTCCCCACCTACGACCTGTTCGTCCACAAGGAAAAAACCTATCTCTACACGGACCACTTCCACCCCAACGAGGCCGGCTACGCCCGCATCGCCGAGCGGATCATGCAGGCGCTACAGTGACGCGTTCCGGGCGATGTTGATCGACTTGCCGTTGCGCTGCTGGTAGGCGCGCTGCCCGGCCCATTGAAACAAGCTGCTCATCATGGAGAGGACGGCGACCACTCCGAACAGCACGGGACCGCCGTACGAAGCCAGCAGGATGCCGCCCATCCACGGTCCGATGAACTGGCCGAGGTTGCTGAAGCTTTTCGCCCCGTAATACGTGCCGCGCATGTTTTCCGGCGCCATCCGGTCGATCAGGACATCGGACGCGGTGAAGGTGAGAATCTCCCCGATGGTAAAGACGACCATCGCCACGATAAACATCACCCACGAGTGGGCGAAGGCGTAGCCCAGGTCCCCGAGCGCGTACATGGCGTTCCCCACCACGATGCTGGTGAGGGGCGTCTTGTTTTCCGCCCAGCGGGTCAGCGGCATCTGCATCAGCACCACAACGATGGCGTTGACGCTCATCAGGATGGCAAACAGCTTCGCCCCGTCGGGAACGGCCATCTCCGTAAACTTGGCCAGCGTCGTCGACATTTGCGAGTAGCCGATCGCCCCCAGCGTCCCCGCCACCATGTAGAGTCGGAACGCTTTGTCGCGCACCACCACTTCCAGTGCGCGCTGAAAGCTGACCGGCTCTTTTTTCTGTCCCTCGATCTGCTTGATGCCAAACACGTTCAGCATCACCTGCAAGCTGATGACGTACACCAGGTAGATGACGGCGGTCATCAGAAACGGCAGCGCCGCCGAGGTCATCGCCAGCATCGCCCCGACGATCGGCCCCACGGCCACGCCCACGTTGATCGCGGTATAGCGCAGGCCGAAGACGCGGTACCGCTTCTCCGGCGGCGTCACGTCCGCCATCAGCGCCTGCGACACCGGCTCGTAAAAGGAACGACAGAGTCCGCCGACGACGTTTACCAGCAAGAAGAACAGCGGACTTTTGCCGAATGCGAACCCTACAAACACCAGGGTCCAGACGTACAGCGCCCCGAGCATGACGCGGCGTCGGCCGAACATGTCGGACAGCGTCCCGCCGATGAAGCCCCCCACCGTCCCGGCCAGCGCCCCCGCGCCGATCGTCAGGCCGATGGTCCCCAGATCCATGCCGGTGTGATTGGACAGATACAAAAACAAGAACGGCATGCTCATCGAACTGGCCGCGCGGACAAACACCGTGCCGACCACAAGCGACCAGACGATCGGGTGAAATTCGCGCAACAACCCCTTGACCCTATCCATTGTTTCTCTCTCCTCCAACTGTTCTGCCCGACAATCGAAACAGAACAGTCATTGCAAGTTTTTTCTAATTGTAGTGAGCGGTCATGTGTTCGTCAATCGCTGTTCAAACTTTTTGGATTATGAAAATTTTCTAGAGCGAATATCGAAAAATCGATAAGACCGGACAGAAAAACGGAGGGCCGAACGGGAGGAGACGCTGTCAAACCGGCACAAAAAAGCCCCCCGCTCGGGAACATGCTTACGCTGTACCGAAAGGAGGCTTGTAGCGCCGGCGACGGCCGATCTTATTCCACTTCAATGCTATCTGTTATGTCCGCCTGCTCGTTCCATTTCACCGCCCGGTACTTGACGTCGTGGTAAAACGTGAACCAGGCGCCTTGCCGGATCCCTTCCTTGATCCATGTTTCCTTGGCGAAAATGGAGGTCATCGGGTAGTCGTCGTAAGCCATCACCCACAGGGAGTTCTGGTGTGCGTGCGTCGGCAGGAGGTCGGCCAGATGCAGCACCAGTTGACCGCCGCTTTCGATGCGGACGATCGCATGTCCCTGGCTGTGTCCGCCGGTGTGGTGCAGCGAAATGCCGGGCAGCACCTCCAGCGTGTCGCCGTACGTCTGCACCTGATCCTGAATGGGCTTCCAGTTGTCCTCCCAATAGGTGTTGCGGGAGCGGATGTTGGGCTCGCGCATCTCCGCCCATTCCTGTTCCTGGACGTAAATGACCGCCCGCGGAAACGTCGAGGCCAGCCGGCCGTCCTGCCAGGAAACAAGCCCGTTGGCATGGTCGTAATGCATGTGGGTCATCAGTACGATGTCGATGTCTGCCGGCGTCAATCCCTTGGCCGCCAGCGATTCCGTCACCTGCGACTCCTCCAGCAGGCCAAAGTTGCGCTTCTGCTTGTCCGTCAGCCGGCCGTTGCCCAGGCCTGACTCGATCAGGATGATTTTGCCGCCGCCTTCCACCAGAATCGGATCCGCCCGCAGCGGTATCTGGTTGAGATCGTTGGGCGGATAGCGCTTGCTCCAGAGCGGTTTGGGAACCACGCCAAACATCGCGCCTCCGTCAAGCTGCGTCAGCCCTCCCCGCAGCCACGTCAGGGAAAATGCGCCTGCCTGCATGTTCGTCAATTGCATGGTACCAGCCTCCTCGTTTTTTTGCGCAAATGCGGGAAGCGTGAAAGAGCACCCCGTACAGGGTGCCCTACTGTTTTTCTGCTACGCTGACCGTGCGTGTGGCCGGAGACATTTCCAACAGAACGTCACTAGACACCGCCTGGACCGCCAAATCCGAGTCGTGGCGTTTATGGCTGAGCACAAGCTGCGCGACCTTCTCACTTCCGCGGTATATGCTGATCAACGTTTGCAGCGGGTTGGCGCTTCCGCCGGCAATCACCTTAAACCCCGGGGCAATCGTGAACGTCCAGCCCTCCACTTCCACCACCCGCTCGGATGAGTAGAGAAAGTGCCGTTTTCCCAGCAGAATGCCATTGTGATTCATCAAGGCGAGTGCCCCCATTCAACTGAATTTGAACAGCGTACTTTCATTTTGCAAAAATTCATGTCCAAATGAAAGTCTTTCGACAAAAGATCCCATAACCCGACATCAGGCCCCTTCCATGCGAAAGCAGGGCGCCTCCCTCAAATCGATCTGCCGATGAGCGCTCCCTCGTAAATCGCCCGCTTGGCGTCAAGCTCTCCCGCCTCTTTGGCGCCCCCGATGAGGTGCACCGGCAGCCGTCCTTTCAGCGCTTCGTACAAGCGGTTGTCCGGGATGCCGCCCGCCGCGACCACCACCGTGTCTGCGGGCAGGAGCCGCTCTTCGCCGGCGTGGACGATGCGCACGCCCTCCGGCGTAATCTCCTTGTACTCCACCTGGGTCAGCATCTCGACGCCGTGCCGCTTGAGATTGGCCAGCACCGCCCAGCGCGTCGTCCTGCCCAATCCGGTGCCCACGTGCCGACCGCGGCGGAGCATCCGCACCTGTCTGCCGCTCTGCTGCAGGCGATGCACCTCCTCGGCGTTGAGAATGCCGTACTCCAGCAGGTAGCGGGCGGTCTGCGGCGAGACGCTGTCGTCCTGGACCAGCAGGTGGGAAAGGTCGCAGGCGATGCCCCCCGCCCCGATGATCACCACGCGCCTCCCGACATCGGCCTGCTTTTCAAACACGTGGGCGTAGCTGACCACGTGCGGCAGATCAATGCCGGGAATCTCCGGCCGCCGCGGGATGACGCCGGTGGCCACCACCACCTCGTCAAATCCTTCGGCGAGCAGCGCTTCCGCCTGTGCTTCCACGCCCAGCCGGATCTCCACTCCGAGCAGGCCGAGCTGCGTCCGGTAATAGCGGAGCGTTTCGTTAAATTCCGATTTGCCCGGCACCTGCCGCGCGTAATTGAGCTGGCCGCCGATCTGCGGCCGTTTTTCCATCAGGACCACCTGGTGACCGCGCTCCGCCAGCACGCGGGCCGCTTCCAGTCCGGCCGGTCCCGCTCCCACGACGGCCACCCTTTTCGCGACGGGGGCGGGGGACAGCGTCCATTCCTCTTCCCGGCCGGCCGCCGGATTGACCAGACAGGACGCCGTTTTTCCCTCGAACACGTGATCGAGGCAGGCCTGGTTGCAGGCGATGCAGGTGTTGACTTCGTCAAAGCGCCCTTCCCGGCTCTTGCGGATGATATCCGGGTCGGCCAAAAGGGGGCGGGCCATGGAAACCATGTCGCAGCAGCCGTCTCGCAGGATCGCTTCGGCGTGGCGCACGTCGTTGATGCGGTTGCTGGCGATGACGGGAATCGTCACCGCTTCCTTCACGAGGCGGGCCACCCACACATACGCGCCGCGCGGCACCATCATCCCGATCGTCGGCACCCGCGATTCGTGCCACCCGATCCCGATGTTGAGGGCGTCGGCCCCTGCCTCCTGCAGCATGCGGGCAAACCGCAGCGTCTCGTCCATCGTCGTGCTGTCCGGGATCAAGTCCAGCCCGGACATGCGAAAGATGACCGGATAATCGGGGCCGACCGCCTCCCGGACGCGTCTCATCACCTCCACGCCGAAGCGGGCCCGCCGTTCAAAGTCGCCGCCCCACTCATCGTCGCGCACGTTGGTGACTGGTGAAAGAAATTGATTGATCAAGTATCCTTCGGAGCCCATGATTTCCACCGCGTCAAAGCCGGCTTTCCGCGCCCGCACGGCGCCGTCGGCAAACGCCTGCACCGTTATCTCGATCTCTTCGCCGGTCAGCGCACGCGGCCTCGTCCGATTGATCGGCGCCTGCAGCGGTGATGGCGCGACCGGATCCAGGCCGGTGGCTTCCCGATAAGCGTAACGCCCGGCGTGAAAGAGCTGCAGGGCGATTTTGCCTCCCGCCTGATGCACGGCTTCGGTGATCACCCTCAACGGCTCGATGTGCTCATCCCGGTAAACGCTGCAATACTGTTCGCCCATACCGCCTTCCGGCCGGACGGCGGCCCCTCCGGTGACGATCAGGCCTGCCTCTCCGCGGGCCCGGGCAGCGTAAAACGCGGCCAACCGCCGCACGCCGCCCTCCAGCTTTTCCAGCCCAACGTGCATGGAGCCCATCATGATGCGGTTGGGCAGGGTGATCCCCCCGATGCGAATCGGTTCCCAGACGCGTTTTGTTTCCATTTGTGCCCCCTCCTGACAAATCGAATGAATGCTCATTCATTTTGGTTTCCCATCATTTCGGCGGGCACGACCGGTTTTCCTGCTCGCTCCGGCCTGTTTACAGCCGGAGCAATCTGCCCAGGTCGGCCGCGAAGCGATCCAGGGCCTGCCGACACCGTACGTTTGCTTCATCCGTTTCCGGCCCTTCCACCACGAAGTGAAAATCGAGCGTCACGCCGCGCTCGGCGGGAACGCCCGGCTTGAGACAGCGCCGCTTTTCCGTCAGGGAGACCTCCGGCACGATCGCCCGCGCCCGCTCCCACAGAAGAGCGGCCGCCTCTGCCTCACCCGCTCCGGGATAGGCGATCTCCGCCTCCACTTCGCAGGCGGCACCGTCGGGCAGCGGAAACAGATGCACGGTCGCGAGCGGCTGTTCGGACTCCTCCGCCGTAGCTGTCACGTACACCGTGATCTCCCGCGTCTCCTCGTCCTCCAGCAGGGAATGCTCCGTCCGCAGAATCACGTCGCGGATCACCCCGTGGCCCGAGAGTGCTTGATCCAATGCTTCCATCATGCGCTGCAACACGAACATGCTCCTCCTGTCTTGCTGTGGCTCTTTCCTCTGCAGTATATCACGCCCGCCCGGGCAGCGGAAAACCCCTTCACGAGGAAGGGGTCGGGGTATTCTTGACGTTTTTTTGGTTCACGAACTCCGTCAGCCAGGCGCGCCGGACTTCTTTATTGGGACAAAAGGCGAGGACGTAGCTCTCACCGCGCATGTACTTTTCCTTGATCCACTCTTTATGCTTCCGGAAAAACGCCTGCTGAAAGTCGATCGGCATTTGTTGATACTCTTCCAAGGCTGAGGGGTTCTGGAGAAAAAAATCTTCATCGTAAATGATTTCTTCGTTTTGTTGGCGGCTGATCAGGTATACGAACGCGATCACCAGAAACAGGTTGACTAAAAAAATCGTCATCCAAATCCCTCCCGTCAGCATATTGTCTGAATGATCTGTCTTATCAGTATATTATTATTCTACCATGGTTTTGGTGTTTTTAAACCACCTTGTGCGTTTATTTTGCAAAAAAACTTTTTGTGTGCCGAAAATGGCATCGTCTTCCGCCAGCAAAAAACACCCGGTCTCCCGGGTGTTTTTCTGCTTGGTATTGACATGGTATTGTGGTGACTACGAACTGCTGATCGGCTTGCCGGACGGATCGACAGTTGTCGCTTCCTGCTGCTGGCTGCTTCCCGGCGGCGCGATGTCCGGCGGCGGAGTGGTTCCCGTCGCCGGCGCAGGCACGGGATTGGACGACGGCGTGCCTTCCTGTCCCGTCGCCGGCGGAATAATGTCCGGCGGCGGCGCTGCGCCTGTTTCCGGCTGCGGCTCGGTTTCGACCGGTGCCGGCTTGGATGGCGTTTCCGCGCTCGGCTTCGGCTTGGCTGGCGGGGTCGCCGGCGCAGCCGTCTCCACCGTCGCGGTTGTGCTCTTTTTGCGCGGTTTGCTGCTGACGGTCACCGTCTCTTCGTCGCTTTCCAGTACGGGGGAGTCGTTCAACTGGGCGACGACACTTCCCGACAGGCCCATTTCCGTCTGCAGGGCGGTTCGGATGGCGTTCAGGTTTTCCCTGGGCAGGTAGGTGTACCCACCTTTCCAGTACGCCCCGTTATCCAGCGTGACCAGGGAAGAGGAGTTGAACCCCTTGAAATCGTAGGCGAGCCCCTTGATCTGCTCTTTGGACAGATCGGTATGGATGTGCTTCGCGCCTACGTCCATGATTTTGAAGATTTTCGTCAAGCCGTCCAGCGAAGTGGTCTTGTCCACGACAGCGCGGATGACCTCCTGCTGGCGCCGGTTGCGGTCAAAGTCGGTGGAAAAGTATTTGGTGCCGCGGTTGTCGTGCCGATGGCGGACGTAGCCCAGCGCCTGCTCGCCGTTCAGGAGCTGCAGGCCGGGCTCCAGGTTGATGTGGGTGCCGTCCGTCGGATCGTCGTACACCAGCTTGCGGTCGACGTTGACCTCAATGCCGCCCAGCTCGTCGATGACCGCCTTGAAGCCTTCAAAGTCGACTGCGACGTAGTGCTGGATCGGAATGCCCAGCAGTTCCGTCAGCGTCTTTTTCGTCAGCGAAATGCCGTCTTCCGTCGGCGTTTGGTTGTTCCGCTCCGCCTGCCGGCGCTCCGCCTCCCCGTTGGCGTAGATCGCGTTGATTTTATGGTAGTCCCGGTACCCCGGAATCTTTACCCGCGTATCCCGCGGGAGCGACACCATGGTCACTTTTTTCGTCTCCGGGTTGGCGACGGCGACGATCATCACGTCCGTATTCATCGTCCCTGTCTCCGGGCGCGTATCCCGGCCGAGAATGATAAACGACAGCGGCTTGTCGGCATGGTAGGTAGGGTCCGTGTTTGAAGCCAGCGGCGCAAAGTCGTCCTGCGGTTGTGTCACGGTATCCAGCGTCTGATCGATCTTCCAGTAAACCGCGCCGGCCGCGCCGCCGATCATCAGCAGCATGAACAAGCCGAACAAAAACAGCCGCCTGCGCAGTCTGCGTCGGCGCGCCGGCTTTTTCTTCTGCGCGGAAGCGCGCGTTCTTGCGACAGTTTCAGGCATATGTATCGAACTCCTTGTTTGCTTGGGCAAAAGTTGTGAAAAGATTGAAAAAAACAAGAAAAGTGCTTTTCGACAATAAGCACCGCATATTTCTTCCTAATAGTAATACTCTGACTTCGGTATTATACCACATCTCTGTCCGTTTTTGTAGAAAAATGTTACCATAACGTGAAACTCCCCCGATCGGCTGTCGATGGGGGAGCGGTTCCTTTTGAACAATTGGATGGATTTATTGACGCCCCTGCGGCGCCTGGCTGAACCCCTGGACGGGGCCTTCGGGCTGCTTCTGCGTCGAGCGGTGCGCGTCTCCGCCGTGCCGCACGCGGCTTTCCTGCTTGCCGTTCAGATCGTTGGACTTCTTTTCCATGTACACTCCTCCTCACTGAAGCTACCGGATAGTGTACGTCACACCGCCGCGTCTCATTCCCGGCCGACGGCATCCCGCGCTTGTGCCGCGTAGGCTGCCGTCCGCTGCCGCAGCGCTTCGTGATCGAGCGGCAGCGAGGCCGCCGCCCGTTCCGCCACGGCCACGCCAAAAGCCGCCTGCTCGGCGAGCGATTCGGTTTTTCCCAGGACAGCGAGCACGCCCGCCGCAAACGCATCCTTGGCGGTTTCGCGCAGTGAGCAATCGGGCTGCGGCAGCCAGAGCGACTCCGTCTGCCGGCACAGATACAGGCCGTTTTCGCCGCACAGCACCATCACCTGCTCGACTCCCTCGTTGAGCAGCAGGCGGGCTGCCGCTTCCGCGCCATCGGCCGAGGCCGCGGGCTTCCCCGTCAGCACTTCCAGCTCGTCCGTGCCGATGACGATCAGCTTGACGCCGTTCAAAAGCCCCCGCCACCGCTCCGCTTTTTTCACGGAGACGGGATCGGCCGCGACAGGTTTGCCCAGGCGCTTCCCTTCCTCCACAAAACGGCGGATGACCGGCTGCGGCAGGTTGGCGTCCAGAAACAGGCCGGATGCCTGCTGCAGCCGCTTCACGCCGTCCTCCACCATCTGCTCCGTCCACGCCTCGTTCACCGCCATGTCGGAGATGGCCGCGAGCAGTTCGCCGTCGGCGGCGCGGATGGCCAGATAGCGCCCCGTCCTGCCGCCGGGAACGCGGACCATCCCGTTGGTCGCCACGCCGCTCTGCGCCGTTGTCTGGCGCAGCCATTCCCCTTCCGCATCTTCGCCGACCAGCGCGAACAGCAGCACTTCTTCTCCCAGCCGCGCCAGGTGGTCAGCCACGTTGCGCGCCACTCCGCCCGCCGTCTGGCGTACGGTGCCCGGATTGCTCGTTCCCGGCAGCAGTCCGGCGGATGTGATCCCCTGCACGTCCACGTTGGCTCCCCCTGCGCACACCCAGTATTCCTTCATGCTTCCCAGCATTTCAGCAGCCCTCCCTCGTCGCCATTCCCTGTCTGAATGAGTTCCCTTACTCATTCGACACCATCCTGTTTTTCCCTACCGGAGATGGAATGGGCGTCCGCGTGCACGTGTATGCCGAGTCGGCATATGATCGGTGTTCAGTAGTGACGGCCGCCGCAAACAGTGCTACATTTAAGAGCAAAAACGATCACGGAGATGACCCTATGAGTGCCCATACCGGCAGTGTTAACGCTTCTGTGGCGGTACATGCCGCTCCCACGGTGTACCGCATGTTGTTTGCGATCAGCCTCGTCCACCTGCTGAACGACAGCCTGCAGGCGGTCATTCCCGCCCTGCTGCCTGTTCTCGAAGCCAACCTGGCCCTGACGTATACCCAGGTGGGCATGATCCTGCTGGTAATGAACCTGACGTCCTCCGTTCTCCAGCCGGTCGTCGGGTACATTTCTGACCGCAAGTCGCGGCCGTACATGCCGCCGGTCGCCCTCTTGGTCTCCGGGCTCGGCATGCTGGCGCTGGCCCTCGCCAGCAATTACTACGTCGTGCTGCTCGCCGTCGCCTGCGTCGGCATCGGTTCGGCCGTCTTTCATCCGGAAGCCTCGCGGGTCGCCCACCACGCCTCCGGCTCCCGCCGGGGATTGGGACAGTCCATTTTTCAGGTGGGGGGCAATGCCGGCCAGGCGCTCGCGCCGCTGATGACCATTTTGATCTTCAAACAGTTGGGCCAGCCGGGCGCAATGTGGTTTCTGGTCCCGGCGGCTGCCGCCAGTGCGGTGCTGGTGTACGTCGCTCTCTGGTACCAGGGACAGCAGCGCGCCAAAAAAGCGGTCGCCGCGGCCATCGCCTACACCCACCGCAACAAGCGCCTGGTCGCCCTGGGCCTCTTGGTCCTGATCGTCAGCATCCGTTCCTGGATGAATGCGGGCTACCAGAGCTTCTACCAGTTTTACCTGATGGACACCCGGCACATGAGCTATGACAGCGCGCAGTTCTGCGTGTTCGGCTTCCTGCTCGCGGGCGCGATCGGCACCTTTTTGGGCGGCCCGATTGCCGACCGGTTCGGCAAACGCAACCTGCTGATCGTCTCCACGCTCGGCGCTCTGCCGCTGACGCTCCTGACACCGTACGTGTCCGGTTTCTGGATTTATCCTGCCTTGTTCCTCAGCGGTCTGGTCATGCTGTCCAGCTTTTCCGTCACCGTCGTCTACGCCCAGGAACTGCTGCCGGGACGCATCGGCACCGTCTCCGGCCTGATCATCGGCCTGGCCTTTGGCATGGGCGGCATGGGCGCGCTGGTGCTTGGGTACCTGGCCGACCTGTACGGCATTGCGTCCGTCATCACGCTCTGCTCGCTCATGCCGCTGATCGGCGCCCTCGGCCTGCTTCTGCCCAAGGATCAGACCCTGCGTGCCTGGGCGCGCGGCGAACAGTGAGCGCGGGACACGAAAGCGGCGCCGCAAAAGCGAAATCCCCCGGGGCGTTCTGCCCTCGGGGGATTTTTTCTGCTGTGATGCGGGTTACACGGGAACGCTGGTAGTGACACCCAGCAGTTGGGATACAGCCGGCGGATACAGCTCGGGTGTCCCGTACAGACACCAGGTGCCGTCCTTGGTTTGGCCGATCAGCCCGGCGATCGTCCAATGGGGCGCCAGCGCGTCGGCCGCCTCTGCGGCAAGCGACAGCCGGATCGTTTCGCCGCCCGGCCGTTTCACCAGCCAACCGTCTGTTTCCCGGCCGATCAGCACGAGGTGTTCTTCCGCCACCTGCTTGGGCCCGTCAGCGCCAAACAGATGCTGGTGCGCCTCTTTTTCCAGGAGGCCGCGCAGGCGGTACGCCTCCGGCAGCGCCTCTTTCAACTCGCCGAACAGCGGCTGCATGGCGGCGGCAATCGCCGTGCCGTACTGCTTGTCCAGCCACTTGAAAAAGGCCATCAGCACCGACAAGAGGTTGCCGGCCAGCGTCTTGGTCGCCGCGTCCACGCGGGTAAAGATGTCGTGGACGAGGAAGTACGCCACGTCTTCCTGCCGAAGCTGCTCCCAGGAAAAGGACGGGCCAAACGCGCTGCGGACAAAGGTGCGGAAGTTGCTCATCGCTTCGTCGTACTTCTTGACCGTCGCTTCCGACTTGCCCTCGGTCATTTCCACCACAAAGCGGTTGATGTCGGCCAGCCGCTCCGGCTGCACCGTATAGACGCTCTCCGGCAGTCCTTCGATCAGGGGACGGCTGAGCAGGTTGGCCACGTGCAGGGTGTCGTTCGGCAGCGCCAGCCGCGGCTTGAGCGTATCCAGGTGGATGAGCCGGGCCAGACCCTGGCCGGACTGGCCGTCCCGCTCCAGGTGATCGATCAGTTCCCGGAGCTTGTTTTGCAGCGGCTCGCTTGCGGAGGCGGCTGCCAGCGTGGGAGCCAGACCGTCCAAGGCTTCATGCGGGGTCACGAGCCACTTTTCCGTAAAATAGGCGCGCATCGCCCACTGCAGAACGTTGGACGGCAGCATCGGCTCGCTGGTGACAAACAGCGTGCCTTTCGCCAGCTTGGAACCGGTGGACGTCAGCACGCGAATCTCTTCCTCGGCGGCTTCGCCGGGAAGCTGCAACAGCGACGCCACTTCGTCAAGCTGCGCCGGATAGCCTTCCACCCATGCCGTTTTGTCCTGCAGGATCACTTCGGCCTGCACTTCGTACAGCTCCAAGAGCGCATCCTTGAGCGCCGAAAAGAGATGCTCTTCCTTGCGCGGGGCGTACACCCAGATTTCCCGGCTGCCTTCCCGCTTTTTCAACTCAAACGCCCGCTGCGAATCGATCGCCTGACGAAGCCGGTCCATGTCCGGAATCGCGTAGATGCGCCGGGTCAGGCCGGCGCTGCGGCTGCCGCCCTCCGACTCGCCAAAGGCGACGATGAATCGGTACAGCGAGGTGGTGTAGGTGCGCTTTCCGGAGTCGGCCGCCGCTTCCGCCACTTCCGGATGTTCGCCCAACCACTCCACCAACGCGGGCTTTACATGCGGCTGCAGGATGATGCTGCCCGAGAACAAAAGATCACGGAGCCCCAGATTGAGCAAACGGCCCACAATGATCTGGCCAGGCTGCATGTTCAGGGGGCTGGTTCTCAGCACATAGCGCGTCTCGCCGCTGAGCGGATGGCGGACCGTCAGCACGTCCCGTTCCACCTGCACGATCTCGTAGGCGTTCAGATGCAGGCGGGTGAAGGAGCGGCGCAGATCCGGGTCCATCCGGCGGCCGTGCTGCTTCAGGTAGCTTTCCAGCACGGTTTCGCCGTTGGTCTTGACGTCAAGGACGAACCAGTTGAAAAAGTGGGCCGCCCACTCCGGCTGCATGACGCTCTCATCCGACAGCCCGACGTCCGCGGCAAAGCGCTCCCGTGCCTTTTGAACCGTTTCGCTGGTGACCTGGCCGGCGACGAAGTGGTTCAGCCGTTCCACCCAGGCTGCGTACTCCTTCTGCAGCTTTTGTTCGTGTCGGCTGCGCAGCTCCGTGATCGGCGTCACGATCCCACAGCATTTTTTGTATTTTTTCCCGCTTCCACAGGGGCAAAGATCATTTCTTCCTACAGACATAAGGGGTTTGGATCTCCTTTCATTCCCGCCGCGGCATGCGCGGGGAATCTAGCGCAATCCCCCTATATATACCGCATTTCTTATCAGGTGTTCAAGTGTTCTCGTTTCGGTCATGAGCGATGCCCGCCTCTGCGGACGACTCCCACTGGGCGATAAACTGCTCCAGCCGGTTTATCAGCGCGACGATGCGCTGCTTTTCGCTCATGCAGTCGGCGATGGCGGAAAGCTGATTCGCGGCGAACAGTTCCACCACTTCCCGTTCCATTTCCTGTAGGCGAATCCGATAACGCGCGATAATCTTGCGCAGCAAGGAAAACCTCTGCTCAAACCGGATCATGGCCTCCAGATCGCTCATTGCTGTTCCGCAGCCGCCAGCACTTGCTGAATGCCAAGTGCGATCTGCTCGTTTTTATGTTTCTCTTTCATCAGCACTTCTATCGCCTGCATGTTGCTTTGCTGAAAATGGGCCACCACTTCCTGGGCCATCTCCGCACTGCGCGCCTCCAGACGTCCCAGCGCCTGGCGAAGCAGTTGCTGCACTTCTTCAAGAACCGATTGGTTTTGTACGGTATTCATGGACAGTTCCTCCTCAAAGTGAAGTTGCTCGTGTACTTCGTGATGGTGGTGTGTTTCGTTTCGTTCGCGCTGCTCCTCGCGTCCCTGCTGCGCGTCCGTGGGCTGCGGCCGGGAATCGTCGGACAGCCCTGCGTCTATCGTACCGGCGGCTGTTTGGCCTGCTTCTGCCGGATCTGCCTCCGGCTCCGCTTCTTCCGCTGTCTCCACGGCTGCGGCCGCTTCCAGACCGGCATGCTTTTCCTCTTCGTCGCCGTCGCGGGCGATTATGTACAAGGTTTCGCCGTCCAGACGAAACCGGTCGTCCAGCGCCGGCAAAAACATCGCGTCGACCGCCACGCCCGCTTCCTGCTCCAGAAAATGGTGAACGGAACGGGCCGCCACCTGGGTGATGCCGTTGGCGCGGCAGAACGCGTACACCTGGTCGTTGGCCAGCGTCCACTCCGCCAGAAACCAGCGGGCATCGCCCTGGTACTGGACGAAGCGGGGATCCCGCTCCAACTGCAGCATGCGCATGATCTGATTCCAGCCGAACTGGGTCTGGCGGCGAAGCTCTGCCGCTATTTGTTCCAACGTTTTGGGCGTATGGGTATCACGCACAAAACGGTACGCCAGATCAAACAGTTGATGGGGCTGGTAGGTCAATTCGATGATCGCCTCGGAACGCCCAACCCGCACCGGTGACTGATCCATCCGCAGCACCTTGGCGAGCAGGGCGCTGCCGTCCATGCCGAAGCCGGTTATCAGCCCGCTCGCTTCCAGACGGGAACAGATCTCCTCGCGGGGAAGGGAGCGTTCGCCAGACCGAAACACCTTTTTGATGATACTCGACAGGGTATAGGTTGGCCGTTTCATAAACTTACTCCTTCTACGCTATTGGCAATGGTCTGCCAAGCAAATGGGAATCAAGATGGGTATTCGACACCTGCGGGAAAAATCCTACTGCGGCCAAAAGTGATTGTCTATTCGGTCTGTTTCAAAAATGAAAAAAACGAGCAGATCCGATCCGCTCGTCAGTGTGTAGACAAAGTAACTGCTGAGGGGAGAAGCACGTTTCCGGCATCCGCTCCGTGCTTTCCCCACCGAACACAAGCTAACGCTCGCGTTCGGCGGGGCCCAGTTTACGCCCAGCAAGGAAGCACAGACTGCACGCTCCGCACCTCCGGCTTGCGCAAGCGGCAGTCGCTTTTGCCTGACTCGTCGATTTTAATAGCCCCGCCACACCTTTCGCCTCAAGGCGCCGGCGTAGGCCCACTCCTCGTCCCCCATCTCGGCCAGCGCCTGGCCCAGGGCGTTCATCTTGCTGTCGATCTGGTCGAGATAGTGGAACAGCACGGCTGTGGGCGTCTTGCCGGAGACGGCGCTGCCCCACCCGTTTTCCACATCGCCGTGATGGCTCAGGATGCAGTGCTTCAGATGCAGCACTTCGGGATCTCCGAGGGGAATTCCCCGCTTGCGGCAGATGCCGCTGACGATCTCCGCTCCCATCACCAAATGGCCGATCAACTGCCCGGGGGTGGTGTAGTCGGGCGCGATCGGGTCAGACAGCTCGTACAGCTTGCCGATGTCGTGCAGAATGCACGTGGCGTACAGCACGTCCCGGTCCACCTGGGGGTAGAGCGGCAGCAGCCGCTCGGCCGCGGCCAGGAGCGAGACGATGTGCTCCAGCAAGCCGTGGTAGTAGTTGTGGTGCATGCGCACACCGGCCGGATAGCAGCGCAGGCGGCCGCCGATCTCTTCGTCGGCGAGCGCCTCCGTCACGATCGCGCGCAGCGTCTCGCTTTTGATCCCGCGAACCGCCTGCTGCAGCTTCTCCCAAAGCTCGTCGGCGGGGATCGGCGAGACCGGCACCAGCGACTCCATCAGCACTTCGTCGGACGGGGACGCGAGCCGCACCCGCTGGATGACCAACTGCTTTTTCCCCCGGTAGACCTGCACCGTCGCGTCGATTTTGATGACGGATTTCACCTGGATGGCTTCCTTCAGTTCCGGGGTGACATCCCACAGTTTGGCGGCAATCGTGCCGGAGCGGTCCCCCAGCTCCAGGTTGAGGTATTCGCTCTGGTTGCTGGCGACGCCCACCTCTTTGCTCTTTACCAGACAAAACGTGACAACCCGTTCTCCCTCTTGATAATCAAGCAGATATCTCATCTGTTTGTCCTTCCTCGTCTATTTTTTGCGAAACAGGGTTTCTTCGATCTTGCGCACCAGTTTTTTGCCGACCAGCTCGTCAGCCGATTTGACCACCTTGGTAATCACTTGCAGCAGATCTTCTTCCCCGTTCCAGTGTTCGCGCACGATCGCCTCGTCCACGTCGACGAGGATGCGCCGCAGCGCGTACACCGCCAGCACGACGTCATCGAGCAGTCCGAAGGTGCCCGTCAAGGCTTCCGGAATGAAGTCGATCGGCGTGATGAAATAGGCCACGGCAATCCCGGCCACCGCTTTCGCCTGAACGCCGACGCGTTTGTCCAGCAACAGCCGTGCCAGCAGCACGAACAAATCGGGTGCCAGCAGGATGTACGCGGCTGCCTTTTCGCTGCCTCCCTTTTCGCGAATGAAGGCCTCGATCTTCGCCCGCAGCTTGTCGTAAAAGCGCTGGTGCTGCTCCGGCAGTTTCACCGGCACCGGCTCGGATGGCCGCCGGACGGCGGGCATCCGCTCGTCGCGCAGCCGTTCGTCTTGATGGCGCTGCTCTTCGTTCATGGCAATTCCTCCCGTTTCGTTTTTGCGGCCGCCTTGCGCTTGCGCCAGTAGGACCAGAAGGCGATGACGGCAAGCAGGGTCAGGAAGAAGACTGCCAGGTTGCGCGCGATCAGCGCGAACAGTTCCTCCCAGCGCTCTCCCAACTGCCAGCCGACAGTGACGAACAGGGCGCTCCAGAACAAGCCCCCCGTGTAGGTATACAGCATGAACGTCGGAAACGGAAGCCGGGTGATGCCGGCAAAATAGGCGGTAAACTGGCGGACGCCGGGAATGAAGTAGCCGAGCGGCAGCGCCCACTTGCCCACGCGGTTAAACCAGTCTTCCGTCTTGCGGTAAAGCGCGTAGCCCAGGCCGAGTCGCTTCCCGTACCGCTCGACAAAGGCGAATCCCAGCGTCCTGCCGATCCAGTACGCCGTGGTCATCGCCGTTATGGACCCCAGAAAACAGACGAGAAACGTGGGGACGTACTTCAACTGGCCGGTGGAGACGAGAAACCCGGAAAAGACCAGGAGCGTTTCCTCCGGCAGGGGCATTCCGAGAATTCCCAGAAAAAACAGGCCAAACAAGGCGCCGTACCCGTATTGCGAGATGTATCCGCCAAAAACTGTTACGATTTCATTCAAGATGTTTTCACCACATTTCGAGCTTGTCCCCTCTTTCCATTCATTATGCCAAAAGAAAAGGCGGGGGACAAATGGCTGTGATTCATTTCCAAGGAGGGCGGGAGCAGCTTCTCGGACAGTGGTTGGCCGCGCCCGGCACGCGCGCCGTTTTGCTGGAAAGATTTTTCGGTATGCGGCAGGCAGAGCGCCCGCCCGCGCTACGACAAGGGTTTGACGCCTTTTTTTGGCCCGTTGTCAAAAAATGACGAATTTTAAGGGTTCGCGCCGTGGCTTTCCCACTCTCTTTTCGCTATAATGAGTGGGAGTATGGAAATGGGATAAATGAGGGACAAGCCAGCATGTGGAAAAAAATCTACCGCAAGTTGAAATACGAGTACTACAAGCTGATCCGGATGAAAGGGGCGCCCTCTTTTGTCGCCCGGGGATTCTCCGTCGGCATTTTTGTTGAGTTCATCACCCTGCCTACCTTTGGTCTGGCGTTTCTCCTGCTGTTTCCGCTGGTAAAGCTGTTTCGCTGCAGTTTGCCCGCCGGATTGATCGGCTTCGTGATCGGAAAAATGATCCTGCCAATCTTCATGGTGCTGAATTTCAAACTGGGCTACTCCATCATCGGCAGACCGCTGCATGAACATCTGAAGCACAACAACGAGCCGTGGGCGAACTGGATCGCCTGGATGAAGGAAAAAGGGCTCGCCTATTTTACCGGCAGCGCGATCATGGGTTTCGTCGTTGCCATCGGCAGCTATTTCCTCGTCTACTCCGCCCTGCAGTGGTACCGGCGAAAGCGGGCCCGCCGCTCGCTTGCCAAACGGCAGACGCCGTAAGCCGGAGAGCGGGGCGCGTCCCCCCAAAGCGGGATGGATCCGAAAAAAACAAGACCGGTTCCGACAGTTTTGTCGACCCGGTCTCTTTTTTTGACGTTGACGGCAGCCGGCTGGCGCAAGCGGGCCGTCAATCGAAGCGCTTTGTCACAGGGTTACGCGAAAAAGCCCTTTTCCCGCAGTTGTTCCATGATTTCGGCAACGGTCAGGTTTTGCTGCAGCAGATTCATGGTAACGTCCACCTGCTCGTGAGACAGGCCGTTAGCCCACAGGCTTTCGCGGATCAACACGTCGTTGGGACGGCGGAAGTAAGCCTGCAGGGTCCGCAACACGCGTCCTTCCAGAGACGTTTTCAGCATCAGTTCTGTTGTCGACATCTGTTCCACCTCTTTCCTAAAGAGATCCGTGCATACCTTCTATTATCGTACAAACAGGGCGAAGAATCAACGACTTCCCCTTTTCTTCTGCCTTTTCTGGCCGATGCGCGGCCGCGAACAGACAGCCGCCGAACGGAGAGGCACCGACGTCCGCGGTGATTCCACTGCCCCCTGTCTAAATTTCCGGCATCGGACGCCGCTTGTGTTCGGAGATCCGGTGCAGGTAATCGATCCGCTTTTTGGCCTCCGGGTCCGTCTCGCCCGTGATCAGCAGGCGGTCCAGATCTTCGTACGAAAAGCCCATCTCCTTCTCGTCCGTCTGCCCTTCCCACAGATCGGCGGACGGCGCTTTGGTCAGGATGGACTCCGGCACGCCCAGTTCGCGCGCCAAAATGCGCATCTCGTGCTTGGTCAGGCTGGCCACCGGATTGATGTCGGCCAATCCGTCACCGCCCTTGGTCATGTAGCCGACGTGGATTTCGCTGCGGTTGCAGGTATCCACCACCAGATAGCCCTTTTGGTTGGCAATCGCGTACAGCGTGGTCATGCGCAGCCGCGCCTTGGTGTTTCCTTTGGTTTTGTCGTCAAGGGGAAGCACTTTTTCGATCGCCGGCACGATCGCGTCGTACGCCGGTCCGAGGTCGACGGTCACCAACCGAAGACCGATGGCGTCCGCCAGCTTTTGGGCGTCCTCCGCGTGAACGGCCTGAGAGTACGCCGGCATCCACACTCCGATCACCCGCTCCCTGCCCAGCGCCCGTACGCAGAGAGCGGCGGTTACCGCGCTGTCAATGCCGCCGGAGATGCCCACGACAGCGCCGCCCAGCCCGGGTCCGTCAATCTGCTCGCGGATAAAGGCCACGCGCTTTTCCAGATCTTCCTTCACATGAGCCTGGTAGTGAGCCAGGTGCTCTTGAAACTTGTCCATGCCCAGTACCCCCATCTTCACTGTCTCTTCCCCATCCTACCACGCGGAAATGACTGTGGCAATCGACGGCAAAGAGGTCTACACTAATAACGAGAACAACGGAACACAAGGAGAGAACCGATGATTATCCTCAAGACACCCGAAGAAATCGAACGGATGAGGGCGGCCGGCAAAATTCTCGCCGCCTGCCACCGCGCTCTGGCCAAACGGATTCGCCCGGGGGTCACTCCCTGGGAGATCGACCAATTTGTCGAGCAATTTCTCGCGGAACACGGAGCCACTCCCGAGCAGAAAGGGTACCAGGGCTACCCCTATGCCACCTGCGCCTCCGTCAACGACGTCATCTGCCACGGGTTTCCCACAAAGGAACCGCTGAAAGACGGCGACATCGTGACGATCGACATGGTGGTAAACCTGAACGGGTGGCTGGCCGACTCCGCCTGGTCGTACGCCGTAGGGAACATCTCCCCCGAAGCGAAGCGGCTGCTGCAGGTGACGGAAAAAGCGCTCTATCTGGGCATTGAACAGGCTGTCCCGGGCAACCGCGTCGGCGACATTTCCCACGCGATTCAAAGCTATGCCCAGGCGCAGGGCTATTCCGTCGTGCGCGACTTCACCGGTCACGGAATCGGCCAACAGATGCATGAAGAGCCGTACATTCCCCACTTCGGACCGCCGGGACGCGGCCCCCGTCTGAAAGAAGGCATGGTGATTACGATCGAGCCGATGCTGAATGCGGGCAGCTACCACGTCAAGATCGACGAGGACGGCTGGACGGCCCGGACCCGCGACGGCAAGCTGTCCGCCCAGTACGAGCACACGATCGCGATTACCGCCGACGGTCCCGTGATTCTGACCCGGCAGTGACGGTGACCCGGCAGTGACGGCTGCGAAAAAAGCGGCAGCTCCCTGAGCAAGGGGGCTGCCGCTTTTTGGCCTATGGGTTTTGCGTTTAGCGCTGCGCGCTGTTCGCGTAGCGGTTCATAAGCGCTTCCAATTCCTGCACGTCTTTTTCCAGTTCGCGGATGTCCTCTTCAATCAACCGCTTCACATGCTGTTTTTCCCGCAGAATCTTGCGGGTCTGTTCCAGCCTCTGCTTCATGTCGAACACGCCGAGATACACTGCTTTCCCCTCCCCATCCTATGTAAAGGTTCCACCTTACATGATATGAGGAAGTACGCAAATGTTGCCGGATTCTTATACCCCTTTCCATTTCGCCAATTCGGCGCGAAGGCGGTGCACTTCCTGCATCAGGGCCCGTTTTTCCAGGCGCTCAATCTCGCTGTCCAGGTCGGACCCGTATCCCCGGCCGGCAACCAGCGGATCGTACGGATCGTAGGCGTCGTGTCCGTACGGCCAGGCCGGCTCTTTCGGCATGATAAACGCGAGCAGCGCGTAAATCAACAGCGGCACGCCAGTGAACACGGTGAGAATCACCACCCCGACACGCACGAGTGTGGGGTCCACCCGCAGGAATTGGGCGATGCCTCCGCACACGCCAAACAGGCGTTTATCGCTGCGGGATCGGTATAAACGTCTTTCCATCATGACATTCCTTCCTCTCTGTATCCGTTTCTGCTGGTACTTCCAAGATACCCGAAAGAAAGGACGCCCAAAACTGGCCCCAGGGGGATTTGTCCTCCGTCCCCGGACGGAGGCCGGCTCCGTCCCGTGAGGCCCCTGTGCTTTTCCGGCTGATGGTGCCGCCGGTTTCCTCCGGTCCCTGCCGCATGAAACGGCCTCGTCAGGTCCGCGCTGCGGATGAGGGTCTGGAACCGAACGCCACCCCCTACGGGACGCCCGCCAACACCGGAACAGCCGGCGAGTACGATCGACCGCTCCGGCCGGATGCCGTCTTCCTCTGCCCCGGCTGGGAGCAGCGGGCTAGATCAGCGCCTTGGCCGTCAGCGCTTCGGAAATGCCGATGAAGTATTCCGATTCGCGGCGGATGTGGTTTAACACCGCCAGCGCCGTGGGATTGCTGCGAAACGCCGGACTGGCGGAGCCCATCTGATTCAACAGGCCGATAAACTGCTGGCTCTGCTCCATGGAAAACGTGACCAGCTCCCTGATTTGCCGCATGAGCGGATCGCTCACCCGGTCGCCGGAACGGATGACCGCCTCGATGTAGCGGACATACAGTCCCTGCGTCTGGGAAAACGCCTGCTCCCACTCGGCGAGCGCCTGGACGAACTCCTCCTCCAGATTGGGCACCAGCTCGCGCAGCACGATGGTGTGTTCACTCTCCTGCAGTTTCCAAAAGTCTCCTTCGTCCAAGATCCTTAGCGGCATCTTTTCGTCGTAATGAAATTGCACGCGTACTCCTCCTTTACCACTTTGCCCGGAAGGGTCCACCACAGTCTATGTGACAATGGCGGAAGCGTGCCTTTGCCTCAAAGTGAATCAGACCGTCGGAGTCCGATGGTGTCAATGTGCAGACAAAGTACTGCTGGGGGGAGAAGCACGTTTCCGGCTTCCGTTCCGTGCTCGCCCAGCAGGGAAGCACAGACTGTACGCTCCGCAGTGATTTGCGGGGGATCGCCAAAGTCGCATCGCTACGCAGCCCATTCAAAGGTGGCGATCCCGTTCCCCGCAAATCGCTGCTCCGCTCGGTAGGGCTCACAAGTCACTCCGCCTGGAAACATGCTTCTCCTTCGATGCGATCGGTTTGTCTTCAGTCTGAGACCATCGGAGTCCGATGGTCTATTCCCTTTTCGGTTGATAAATCGGCCGCGGCCGTTCAAACAACTCGCCCAGCGTGGCGTACCAGTGGCCGGCCAGGCGGCTGACGGGGGAGAAGGCGCCGATGTCGATCCTGCCGTCCTGGTAGAGGGAATCGTCGATGTGGACGTGCACCACCTCGCCGATGATCAGGTCGGCCGCAGCCGGCTCGCCCAGCGTCACGATGCGGTGCAGCCGGCACTCAAAATGAATGCGCGACTCGCCCAGGCGCGGCGGGCGGACGGCGGCGGACGGCTGTTCGGTCAGCCCCAGCTCCGCCACCTCGCTCACCTCCGGCGGGTAGTCGGCGGAGGTCTGATTGACCGCGTCCACGTTGAACACGTCCGCCATGTTGACGACAAATTCCTTCGTCTCTGCGATGTTGCGGGCCGTGTCTTTCATCACGCTGCCCGGCCTGCGCATGACCGCGACGGAAACCAACATCGGATCGATGCTGGCCACGTTGAAGTAGCTGAACGGCGCGGCGTTGACCACGCCGTCTGCGCTGAGGGACGTGACCCAGGCGATCGGCCTCGGCACGACCCCGCCGATCAAGAGCTTGTATTTGTCCTGGCGCCCGATGGCGCTGATGTCGATTTCCATGCGAAACCCCTTTCCTGTTTACTCCCGGGGCGGAAGCCAGCTCGCCATGTAGTCCGGGTCCTCGATGCCAAGCGCCTGGCGCGTCACCCTGAGCGGCTTGAACGTGTCCAGCATGACCGCCAGTTCCCTGGTTTCCGTTTTGCCGATGCTCGCTTCGATCTTGCCGGGATGGGGACCGTGTGGGATACCCATCGGATGCAGTGTGAGGGAGCCTTCAAAGATCCCTTTGCGGCTCATGAATTGGCCGTCCACGTAGTAGAGCACCTCGTCGCTTTCCACGTTGCTGTGGAAGTACGGCGCCGGAATCGCCTGCGGGTGGTAGTCGTACAGCCGCGGCACAAAGGAGCAGACGACGAAGTTCTGTCCGGCAAACGTCTGGTGGACCGGCGGCGGCTGGTGAATCCGTCCCGTGATCGGTTCAAAGTCGTGAATGCTGAGCGCGTACGGATAGAGGTAGCCGTCCCAGCCGACCACGTCAAAGGGATGAAAGTCAAACAGGTAGCTGTACAGGACGGACTGCCGCTTGACGCGCACCTCGAATTCGCCTTCTTCCACGTGCGTCTCCAGCCGCTCAGGAACGCGGATGTCCCGCTCGCAATACGGCGAGTGTTCGAGAAGCTGCCCGTGCTCGTTGCGGTAGCGCTTGGGCGGCACGATGTCGCTTTGCGATTCGATCACCAGAAAACGGCTGGCGGCGGACGGCACGACCCGGTACGTGGTGCCGACCGGGATCACCAGATAGTCGCCCTGCCGGTAGGAGATGGTGCCGAAGATGGTCTCCAGCTCCCCTTCCCCCTGGTGGACAAACAGCAGTTCGTCCCCGTCCGCGTTGCGGTAAAAATAGGTCATCGGCTCGGTCGGAGCGCAGACGCCCAGCACCACGTCACTGTTGCCCAGGAGGTACTGCCGGCCTGTAACCGGATCGCCCCCGGCCTTCAGGTCAAAGGTTTTGAAATGCTGGTGCCGGAGGTCCGCCTGCTCCACGTACTCCGGCTTCATCTCGCCGCATCGGCGCGTCGCGCGCACCTGCGTCGGCGGATGATGGTGGTACAGGATCGACTGAATGCCGGAGAAGCCTTTGGTGCCCATCACTTGCTCGCGGTACAGTTCGCCGTTCGGCTTGTAAAAGGTGGTGTGCCGCTTTTTCGGCACGTCCCCCATGCGATGGTAAAAGGGCATCCATCCTTCCTCCTTTTCGTGTTTTGCTGAACCTTTATTCGGTGACGACGTTGCGCAGAACGCCCAGCCGCTCCACCTCCAGCTCCACCACGTCCCCCGGCTCAAGCCACGGACAGCGTTCCGGCCCCAGTTCCAGGATGCAGCCGGTGCCCACCGTGCCCGAGCCGATCACATCGCCGGGATAGAGCGGACAATCGGCGGAAGCCCGGGCGATCATCTCGGCGAAGGTGTAGTGGATGTCGGCCAAACGGCCGCGCGAGTACTCCACGCCGTTTACCCTGGCGACCATGGCGAGATCGTACCGGCTCCCGCTCCCGCCGGGGATGCGGACGTCTTCCAGCTCGTCGGGAGTGACCAGCCAGGGCCCCATCGACGTCGCGAAGTCCTTTCCTTTCGCCGGCCCCAGCCCCACCTTTACTTCATCACGCTGCACGTCGCGGGCGCTCCAGTCGTTCAGGATGCAGTAGCCGGCGATGTGCTCCTCCGCCCGCTCGACGGGAATGTCCACGCCCCCTTTGCCGATGACGCAGGCCACCTCCAGCTCGTAGTCCAGCCAGCGCGCCGCCTTGGGCCGCTTCACCGCCGCTTCGGGGCCGACGAAGGCGGCGGCGTTGGAAAAGTAAAAGACGGGAAAGCGGTACCACTCCGGGATCATGTCCAGCCCGCGGCGGCCGCGCGCCGTCCTGACATGCGCCTCAAACGCGTAAAAGTCGCGAAAGCTGCGGGGACGGGGCAGGGGAGAACCCAGTACGGCCTGCTCCGCCGGCACCGCGCAGGCAGCCGCGTCCGCCTCGTGGTCCAGACGCTCCAGCCGCTCCCGCCAGCGCTCCCACTCGTCCAGCAGGTCCAGCACGGAAGCGGGGGCCTCCGGAATCGCCTGCGCGATGTCGATCACGAAACCGCTCCGAAACAAACCCGCCCGCCAGTCTCCCTGCCCGCCGCGACGGTACGACACCAGTTTCACGCACATCCCTCCTCGCCACACCATTGTTCATATGCCTGCGCTTCCGCTTTTTTTGGCAGCGCCGCCCCTCGCCGGCGCCCCTGTCGGGCTAGGGACGGCACACAAAAAGCCCAGCTTACCCCCAAGCCGTCCCGACTGCATACGAAAACAAGGCAATCCGCTGTTGCCAATGCAAGTCAGGACAGGTGTCGGGCGCAAGCTGGGCTCTGTCCGCTACCGAAGAAAACCTTGCGGGCATTCCCCCGCAGACAGCCAGCCATCGTAAAGTGCTGCCGCTCTTCTCTTGTCTGTCTCTATCCCCATCATAACGGAAACGCTTTCCTTTCGCCAGAGGGAATTGACGGAATCTTGACACTTCTCTGCCGACGCGTACGCTCCCCTCGCCCCTGTGCGCCTCAGGGGAGCCGTACGTCTGTCCGTTTAGTCCCGGTGTCCGAAAACACGAGCCGCCAGCTCCCGCATGTCAGCCGGAAGCGGTTCGCTCCACTCCATCGCCTGCCCGCTGCGCGGATGGACAAACGACAGTCTGGCCGCGTGCAGCGCCTGACGGCCGATGCAGGTCCGGCTGCCGCCGTACAGGTCGTCTCCCGCCAGCGGATGGCCGAGATGGCTCATGTGGACGCGGATCTGGTGCGTGCGACCCGTCTCCAGCTTCAGCTCCAGCCAGCTCATTCCGCCGCCCCTGGCCAGCACCCGGTAGCGGGTGACCGCCGGCTGGCCGTCCGGCCGCACCTCGCGCACGATGATCGAATCGTCGCGCAGGCCAATCGGAGCGTCGACCGTTCCTTCCTCCTCGGCCACCTCCCCCTCGACGATCGCCTGGTACCAGCGGTGCAGCGTCCGCTCTTTCTGCATGCGGCTGAACTGCTCGTGGGCCCATTGGTTTTTGGCGACGATCAACAGGCCGGACGTGTCCTTGTCCAGCCGGTTGACAGGGCGAAACTTGCGCCGCTCGCCCCGCTCCCGCCAGTAGGCGACCACGCCGTTGGCCAGGGTGCCGCCCGTGTGCCCGCCGGTAGGATGGACGACGAGTCCCGCCGGCTTGGCGATGACCATGATGTCCTCGTCTTCGTGACGGATCGCCAGCTCCATCGGCTCCGGCAGCACCGTCTCTTCCTCTTCGCCAGGCACCAGGATGGCCACTTCATCCCCCGGCCGCAGCCGCTCCGTGACGAAAACAGGCGTCCCGTTGCGGGTGACGGCTCCCTGGTACTTGGCCCGGACCAGCAGCCGGCGGGACACCCCGAACCGTTTTTGCAGCGCGTCGCGAATGGTCATATCCGCTTCCCGCTCCGTAGCCGTAAACCGAATCAGCTCTTCCAGCATGTCGTCTCTCCTTTGTCGGAAACCCTTCCTGGTCAGTATAGCACAAACGGACGGACAGGACGGTTCAGCCGCCGTCCTGCGGCCCGCACCGTTTTTCTCGCGGGAGAATTGCACACACTAACGTGAACCTATGTGAAAGGAGCGTTCGGATGTTGGGAAAAACGGCGGGAGAAGTGCTGATCGAACTCCTGATCGAGTGGGGAGTGGACCATATTTACGGAATGCCGGGAGACTCCATCAACTCGATCATGGAACCTCTGCGCAAGGCCAAAGACAAGATCCGGTTCATTCAGGTGCGGCACGAAGAGGCGGGGGCGCTGGCGGCGGCGGCTTACGCCAAGCTGACCGGAAAACTGGGCGTATGCATGGCGATTGCAGGCCCGGGGGCCATCCATTTGTTAAACGGCTTGTACGACGCCAAGCTGGACAGGGCGCCCGTCCTGGCCATCACCGGTCAGGTGGAGACCGATCTGCTCGGTACCGACTACTTTCAGGAAGTGAACCTGGAACGCATGTTTGACGACGTGGCCGTCTACAACCAGCGCATCATGTCGGCCGAGCAGCTGCCGGCTGTGGTCAATCAGGCGATCCGGTCCGCCTACGCGAAAAAAGGCGTGGCGGTCCTCACCATACCGGACGACATCCCCCGGTTTGAGGTGAAGCGGGAAGCCAGGCGGACCAGTTCGCTGTTCGCCAGGCCGCAGATTCTGCCGCAGGCGGCCGATCTGCTGCAGGCGGTCCGGATTCTCGAGCAGGCGCGAAAGCCGGTGATCCTGGCCGGCCGCGGCGCCAGGGAGGCGAGCCAGCCCCTGATCGAGTTCGCGGAAAAAATCGCCGCGCCCATCGTGCTGACGCTGCCCGGCAAAGGGACAATCCCGGACGAGCATCCGCTCTGCCTGGGCGGTTTGGGGCTGATCGGCACCAAGCCGGCCTACGATGCCATGCGGGAAGCCGACACCCTGGTCATGGTGGGCACGTCCTTCCCGTTCACCGGATTTTTGCCGGAGGGGGCGCGGACCATTCACATCGATACGGACCCCGCCCAGATCGGCAAGCGCTATCCGGTCGATGCCGGTTTGGCCGGAGATGCCCGCCATACCTTGAACTGGCTGGCCAGGGAGCTGCCTGTCAGGACCGACCGGAGCTTCCTTGCGCGCTGTCAGCGGGAAATGAAGCAGTGGTGGGAAAAGATGGACAGGGAAGAGGCACAGTCCGACGTTCCGATCAAACCGCAGCGCGTCATCCGCGCGCTGCAGCAGGTTGTCCAGGACGACGCCGTCTTGTCGGTGGACGTGGGCAACGTCACCGTCTGGATGGCCCGCCACTTCCGCATGAGCCGGCAGCAGTTGGTCATCTCCAGTTGGCTGGCCACGCTCGGCTGCGGCCTGCCCGGCGCCATCGCGGGAAAAATCGCCTATCCCGGCAAACAGGTAATCGCCGTGTGCGGTGACGGCGGTTTCGCCATGCTGATGAGCGATTTCGTCACGGCCGTCAAATACCAACTGCCCATCGTGGTCGTCGTCCTCAACAACCACAAGATCGCCATGATCAAGTTTGAACAGGAAGTCATGGGAAATGTGGAATTCGCGACAGACCTGCACAACCCCAACTTCGCCCGGTTTGCCGACATCTGCGGCGGCGTCGGCTTCCGCGTGGAAAAGCCGGAGGAGCTGCTCCCCGCCCTGCAGCAGGCCGTGTCAGAGAAAAAGCCGTGCATCGTCGATGTGCTGGTCGACGCCCGGGAAGCCCCGATGCCGGCAAAAGTCACCTTTGCTCAGGCAGCCGGCTACGCCAAACACCTGTTGAAAGAGCTGTTTGAGGAAGGCAGGCCGGAAGTGCCCGTACCCTGACCGGAGTGCGAACCATCCCCTCCGCGCGGACAAAAACAGGACATCTGTGGGAACAGCGGGAGAAGCTGAACGTCATCCATCCCTGGCTGGCGGACGCCTATCGGGAATTGGCCGCGAAAGGGTACTAATGTTCACGGTTTCGCGGCCGTGCGGTACCGTTCGGCGTCGATCACCTGCCTGCTGTCGAACATGTGGGCAAGCCGCTCACCCTGTTGTTCCAGCGCAATCCCGTCGATGTGGCGCCGATCCATCATCACCGCCTCGCCCGTGAATTTCAGATACGGGGCCGGCCCCACGCCGCACAGGACGGCAAAGCCCGATCGGACGAGAAAGGCGTACTTGTCGCTGTTCGTCTCCACGCGGCTGCCGTACGGGTAGACGTAAACCGGCGTGGGACCGGTCAGCGGCTCCACTTCCCGTTTCCAGCGCAGCGTGTCCTCCACCAGACTGTTGTAGCTGATCCGCTGCGCGTCGCGGTGCCCGTATCCGTGGGAGGCAAACGACCAGCCGGTTTCCTTCAGCCGTGCGATCACCTTGAGCGCCTCCCGCTTTTCGCTCTCGTAATGCGGCGAGGCTGCGTCCTGGGTGCGGTAGCCGAGCACACCCTCGTAGCCCGTCAGCGCGATCATCCCTTTTGCGCCGCGAAACGAAAAATCGGGATGCGCGCGGACGAACGCGTCCAGAATCGGGACAATCTCGTTGTTATAAGCGATCGACTCGTTTCCCTCCGGGGTGCGCGAATAGGCGGCCACGTTGCCGTCACCATCCAGCACCAGTTTGTGCACGTTGCCGTTTTTCCGCATGTAGTCGTAGTAGTTCATGTCGTCGATCGAGATGATCAGCGGCTTTTTGTTCTTCGGCAGCCTCAGCTCTTTTTTCACCAGGTGGCGCCGTCCGTTCTCCACGCGTTCCTCGTACAGGTCGCGGATGTCGATCAGGATGTACTGGTTTCGGTACAGCGACTCCACGATCCGCTCAAACTCTGGCACGGTGACAAACCAGTCGCGGTAGCCTTTGTCCATCGCATCCCCGTCGAAGGCCAACGTCGGGTAGGCGATCAGCGGATGAAAAAAGATGTGTTCGACCGGCCCGCGGTAGACGGCCAGTTCCTGCGTGTCCGCCGCGGCCGAACCAGGCCGATCCGATGCCGGTCCGGTCTCACCGGGCTGTCGGGATTCCGTGCCCGGCTGGTCGGTGGTCGGCGATCCCGCATGCGGCTGATCCGCCTGCGGCCCACCCTCGTCCGGCTTCCTCGCCCCCGTTTCCGTTGGATGAGCATCGGGCTGTTTTGAGTCTGGCTGTTTTGCGTCCGGCTGTTTTGCGTCCGGCTGTCTTTCCTGGCTGTCCCCCGCCTGCGGCGTCTTGCCGCCCGGGCTGACGTTCGCTGCGGGCAGGGGGATGTCGTCCCGGCCCTTCAGGTTTGGGCCGGCACATCCCGGGAGCAGCAGGGCCGGTACGAGGGCGCAGGCAAGCAGTGTTTGTCTTCCCTTTGACATGTGGGATTCCTCTCCATTCATCCAAATCATACCTGCCATGTAGACGAATGGTGGAAGTTTTTGTTTCCTTTTGGAAAAAGAAAAACCCCCCTCGTCCGACGAAGGGGGCACCTCGAAACATCCGTTATTTCGCTGCTTTGGCCGCCGCGATTGCCGCCTCGTAGTTCGGGTGTTCACCCACGGCCGGCACGTATTCGGCGTATACCACCTTGTCGTTGGAATCGACGACGAAGACGGCGCGGGAGAGCAGACGCAGCTCCTTGATCACGACGCCGTACGCGAGACCAAACGACAGGTCGCGGTGGTCGGACAGGGTTTGCACCTTGTCGATGCCGGCGGCGCCGCACCAGCGGGCTTGGGCGAACGGCAGGTCGACGGAGATGGTCAGGACGGTCACGCCGTCCAGTTTGGCCGCTTCCTCGTTAAAACGGCGGGTTTGCGCATCGCACACGCCCGTGTCCAGGGACGGCACGACGGAGATGATGCGCACGGTGCCTTTGGAGTCGTCCAGGGTAACCGGCGTCAGGTTGTTGGCCAGCACGGTAAAGTTGGGAGCGGTGTCGCCCACTTTGATTTCCGGGCCCAGCAGGGTGACCGGGTTGCCTTTGAACGTGACCACGCCTTGGCGTTCTACAGTTGCAGTCATGAAATTTTCCTCCTCACCAGAGAATCATATGTACCTCTTTCATGATACCCTATTTTTCTACCTTTTTCACTATGCCAACAGTAGAATTTTACACCTGGAAGCGGACGTGTTCCTCCGTGCGCTGTTCCACTTTGTCAATGCGTTTCACTTCGTGTTCGTACTCCCAGTTGCTCCTGCGGTTCAGCTCGTGGCAGCGCATCAGCGCGTGATAGAGGGCAAAGTCGAAGCTCACCCGTTTCAGTTCGTACTGCGTGCTCATCGACTGGGGAAGGATCGTGTTGACGATCTCGATCCGGTAGGCGGCCTTTTCCCGCGAGCGGCGGGTCGGCGCGATGTAGCCCATCTGTTTCAGCACAAACCCGTAGTCAAACTCTCCGTTGTCGTCAAAGTCGACCGTCTCGTCCGAGGTGGCCAATAGCTGCAAACACTCGCTTGCGTCCATCCGCTCAAAGCTGGCGGGCTTGGGCAGGGCGAGAACGGAACCGTCGCCGTTGACGAAGTAGATGTGGTCGCGGTAGTGAAACATCAGTTCGTCCTCCGGCATGTCGTCGGCAAACATCCAGTTCGCCGCCGGAATCAACAGCCGCCAGATGTCGGCGGGCGCGGCATGCAGCAATTCCATGGCAGGGCTCCCTCCTTTTCCCTACCATTTTGGGCAAAAAGGCCCGCCCCTATTCTCCCCGGCGGCGCATGAAGGCCCGCCAATCGCCGTCGTCCAGGAAAATGCCTGTCCGTTTCGCATACGCTTCGTCCACGTAGCGATACACGTAGACGTACCGTTCTTCTCCCGTTGCCGCCAGCCGCGCCGTCACGATTTCGCGTTCGTATTCGTTGCGCGGATCGCCCGGTCCGACATACGTCTCCAGTTCGTCCAGTCCGCGCAGCGCTTCGTCGTACACCTCCGGCGAAAAAAGGAGCACGTCTCCCTTGACCGTCCCCTCCCCTTCTCTCAGCAGCCCGGGATAGCCGGTGGGCAAATGGTAGAGCCGCCCTTTCACTTCCGCCGGCAGGGCGTGATGGGGATACGGCTTGACGTACAGCTCCCAATTGCGGAAACCCTCCAGGAGCGAGCCGTAGACGAAAACGGGCAAACGGTTTGGATTCATTTGGTTTCCCCTCCCATTTTGGAATATGTTCCAGTGAAACATCGTCTGCCATTCGGGAAACTTCCACTCTCTGATAATGGTAAAAAAAACTGATGTTTCCGCACCCGCAATTTTGTATATTTACACTATATATAATTTTCACTCACGATTGCGAGAGAAGAAGGGGGAGAGCACCATGCACAAGCGCAAGATCAACCGGCTGCTGGTCGCCAACCGCGGGGAAATCGCCATCCGCATCTTCCGCGCCGCCACCGAGCTGGGGATTCGCACCATCGCCATCTACTCGGAGCAAGACAACGTCTCCATTCACCGCTTCAAGGCGGACGAGTCCTATCTGGTAGGCGCGGGCAAAGGGCCGATCGAAGCCTATCTGGACATCGACAGCATCATTGAAATCGCCAAGCGCAACGACGTCGACGCCATCCACCCGGGCTACGGTTTTCTCGCCGAAAACGCCGAATTTGCCCGCCGCTGCGAGCAGGAAGGGATCATTTTCATCGGTCCGTCGCCCGACCTGATCGAGGCGTTCGGCGACAAGGTGGAAGCGCGCCGGATGGCGATCGACGCGGGCATTCCGGTGATTCCGGGGACGCCGGAACCGATCGAGACGCTGCAGGACGCGATGCTGTTTGCCAAAGAGCACGGCTACCCGATCATCATCAAGGGGGTGTCAGGCGGCGGCGGTCGGGGCATGCGCATCGTGCGCAGCCAGGACGAGCTGCAGGAAGCGCTGGATCGGGCCCGTTCCGAAGCCCGGTCGTCGTTTGGCAACGCCAAGGTCTACCTGGAGCGCTATCTGGAACAGCCGAAACACATCGAGGTGCAGATCCTCGGCGATTCGCACGGCAACATCGTCCACCTGTACGAACGGGACTGCTCGGTGCAGCGCCGCCACCAGAAAGTGGTGGAAGTGGCCCCCAGCCTGGCGCTGGACGACGAACTGCGCGAGGCCATCTGCCAGTCCGCGCTGAAGCTGATGAAACAGGCGGGCTACAGCAACGCCGGCACCGTCGAGTTCCTGCTGACGCCGGATCGTCGGTTTTACTTTATCGAAGTGAATCCCCGCATTCAAGTGGAGCACACGATTACCGAACTGATCACCGGCATTGACATCGTGCAGGCGCAGATTCGCATCGCCGAAGGGCACGCGCTGTCCGATCCGGAAATCGGCATCCCGTCCCAGGAGGCGGTGCAGATGAGCGGCTACGCCATCCAGTGCCGCGTCACCACGGAAGACCCGGAAAACAACTTCCTGCCCGATGCGGGACGGCTGCTGGCCTGGCGCTCCGGCGGCGGCTTCGGCGTGCGGCTGGACGGCGGCAACGGCTACCCCGGCGCGATCATTACGCCCTACTACGACTCGCTGCTGGTGAAAATCTCCACCTACGCGACCACCTTTGACCAGGCCGCCCGCAAAATGCTGCGCACGCTGCGCGAATTCCGCATCCGCGGGGTAAAAACCAACCTGCCGTTTTTGGAGAACGTCGTCACCCATCCCGATTTCCTGAGCGGCCAATACGACACCTCGTTCATCGACACCAAACCGGAGCTGTTCATTTTCCCGGGCCGCCAAGACCGCGGCACCAAGCTGCTCTCCTACATCGGCAACACGATCGTCAACGGCTACCCGGGCCTGCCGAAGCAGGAGAAAAAACCGCACTTTGACACGCCGCGCATTCCCCGGACCTCGTTTGCCCAGCCGTACCCGGACGGCACCAAACAGATTCTGGACCGCGAAGGCGTGGACGGGCTGATTCGCTGGATCCGCGAACAGAATCGGGTGCTGATTACCGACACCACCTTCCGCGACGCCCACCAGTCGCTGTTTGCCACCCGCGTCCGCACCTACGATCTGGCGGCGGTGGCGGAAGCGACCGGCAAGCTGGGCGCCGGCCTGTTCTCGCTGGAAATGTGGGGCGGCGCCACGTTTGACACGGCGATGCGCTTTTTGCGGGAATCCCCCTGGGAGCGGCTGCAGATCCTGCGCCAGCGCATCCCCAACATCCTGTTCCAGATGCTGCTGCGCGGAGCCAACGCCGTCGGATACACCAACTACCCGGACAACGTCATCCAGGCGTTCGTCAAGGCCTCGGCGGAAAACGGCATCGACGTCTTCCGCATCTTTGACAGCCTCAACTGGCTGCCGGGCATGCAGACGGCCATCGACGCGGTGCGCCAGAGCGGCAAAGTGGCGGAAGCGGCCATCTGCTACACTGGCGACATCCTGGACCCAAGCAAGACCAAGTACACCCTGCGCTATTACGTCGACCTGGCCAAGCAGTTGGAAAAGGCGGGGGCGCACATCCTGGCGATCAAGGACATGGCCGGCCTGCTGAAGCCGTACGCCGCCTACGAACTGGTCCGCGCCCTGAAACAGGAGATCGGCATCCCGATCCACCTGCACACGCACGACACGTCCGGCAACGGCGTGGCGATGCTGCTGAAGGCGATCGAAGCGGGCGTAGACATCGTCGACGCCTGCGTCAGCTCCATGTCGGGGCTCACTTCCCAGCCCAGCCTCAACGCGCTGATCGCCGCCCTCGCCCACACGGAACGGGACACGGGCCTCTCCCTCGACTCGTTCAACAAGCTGTCCGACTACTGGGAGGACGTCCGGCCGCTGTACCAGGGCTTCGAGAGCGGCATGAAGGCGAGCAATACGGAAGTGTATGTGCACGAAATGCCGGGCGGCCAGTACACCAATCTGGAGCAGCAGGCCAAGGCGGTCGGCCTCGAGGGACGGTGGGACGAGGTCAAACAGATGTACGCCACGGTGAACCGGATGTTCGGCGACATCGTCAAGGTCACCCCCTCCTCCAAAGTGGTGGGCGACATGGCGCTGTTCATGGTGCAAAACGGCCTGACCGAAGAAAACATCTGGGAAAAGGGGCAGCGGCTCGACTTTCCCGACTCCGTCATCCAGTTCTTCCAGGGCTACCTCGGACAGCCGCCGGGCGGATTCCCGAAAAAGCTGCAGGAACTGGTGCTGAAAGGGCGGGACGCCTTCACGGCCCGGCCGGGCGAACTGCTCCCCCCTGTCGACTTTGCCAAGGTGGCGGCCGAACTGGAGGAAAAAATCGGCCGGGAGCCGAGCGAGCTGGACGTGCTGGCGTACATCATGTATCCGCAGGTCTTCCTGCAGTACGACCAGAGCGTCAAAGAGTACGGCGACCTGTCCGTCCTGGACACCGCCACCTTCTTCTACGGGCTGCGTCCGGGCGAAGAGACGGCGATCACAATCGAGCGCGGCAAGACCTTGATCATCAAGCTGGTGGCGGTCGGCGATCTGCATCCGGACGGGCGGCGCATTATCTACTTTGAGCTGAACGGACAGCCGCGGGAAATCTTCATCCGCGATCAGTCCGCCCAGGTGACGGAACAGACCCGCCGCAAGGCCGACCCGCAAAACCCCGCCCACCTCGGCGCCTCCATGCCGGGCAAGGTGCTGAAGGTGCTGGTGGCGGAAGGGGACAAGGTGCGCAAGGGCGAACATTTGCTGGTGAGCGAAGCGATGAAGATGGAGACGACCATTCAGGCGCCGCTTGACGGCAAGGTAAAAGCAGTCTACGTCAAGGCGGGCGACGCCATTGAGACGGGTGATCTGCTCGTGGAAATGGAATAATGCGGCAGATCGTTCTATAATAGAAAGAGAAACAATCCGACGGTGAAGGGAGGAGATCGTCATGAGACCGGCTTCGATCAGCCTGGTGCCGTACCGGTACAGGGTGGACAGCTACCGCGCCCACATGGCCCAGGCCAAGCTGAGCGCCCCCGTCGAGCCCATTCGCGGCTACAGTCTGCACCCGTTTTACGCCAAACAGCGGCAGTGGACGGCGGAGGTGGCCGATGTCTTGTCCCGCCTCTACCGGTACACGACGGAACTGGAACGGGCGGCGCGGCAGTTTGCGCCATCCCGCCGGGGGAGTCTCGGGAACGCGGCGGCGGACGGCACCGCCCCCGACGTGGAAGTGCTGCTCCGCCGGACGCGTCAACTGGCGGAACGGTACAATCGGCTGCAGCGATTTTGGCGGGAGCGTCCCGACTCGTTCGCTCCCGGTCTGGACGATACCTTCTCCCGCATTACCCGGGCCGCACAGAGCGTGCTGCCCGCGTACGGCATCCGGCTGCAGCAGGACGGCAGCCTGGATGTGGACGACGACGCCTTCCGCCAGGGTGTCGCCCAGGATTTCTCCGGCTTTGAACAAGCGATGCAGGACCTGTCGCAGTCGTTCCGGCAGGTGGCGGATCGCCTGCAGGCCGCGCCCCCGGGGGTCTTTTCCCGCCGCGGCGCGCCGTCAAAGGGGGGCAATCCGTACGAATCGTCCCTGCTGCCGAACCTGTTTTTCCGGCACGCGGCCAGCACCGGCCTGTTCCTTAATCAATTGTGGTGATCAAATAATGGCAGGTCGGAATCGCGGCATGAATCCGACTCCCGCCTACAACAAACAACAGGTATGCCTTCCAATCGCGGCATACCTGTTGTTTGTTTGCATGTGGTGGTTCCGCCTAGCTGCGCTCGATCAGTTCTTCCAGATCGTGTTCGTCCGCGCTGGTGACAAACGTGGTGGACGTCACGGACGCCTGCTCTTTTTTGCCCACCATGCTCTGCAGTTTGTCCACAACCTGCGGAATGGAGTCCAAAATCCGATCGTACAGATGGGTCGTATTTTCCAGCGGAATCGAGCGAATCCCCTGCTTGCCCACGACCAGAAACGCTACCGGCGTGATCGACACCCCGCCGCCGCTTCCCCCGCCGAACGGATGGCCGATGACTCCGGCGTGATCCTTTTCGTACTGGAATTCGCTGCCTCCCGCCGCGAAACCAAACCCAACCTTGGAGATCGGCAGAATCACGCTGCCGTCCGGCGTCTCCACCGGATCGCCGATGATGGTATTCACATCGACCATTTGTTTTATGTTTTCCATTGCTGTTCTCATCAAACCCTGAATGGGATGGTCTGCCATGCCGTTTCCTCCTTGTCGAGATGAAATCCCCGTCTGAGCGAGTCTTTTCCGCATTTGCTAGCATGCCCAAAAGAAGAACGGGGCATGTACCGGGGGCTGATTTCATCCGCTTGGGGGGAACAGGCTCCGTCCGCTTCCGGACGTCCATTATATGCAGCTTCATATGCAGCTTCATGCCTCGGACGGCGCCGTTTTCCACTCCCGTCGGCGCCCTATTTGCCATCGGAGCAAAAGGCGCACGCCGGCCAGCATCGCGTGTCCCAGCCAAACATGCAGGATGCAGCGAAACTGCGTCCGGATCACTTCCTGGTTCCAGACCGGCTGCACGCTGAGGCGAGGCATGCTGCGCAGCGAGACAGCGCCGGAAAAGACGCTCACCAGCATGCTTTTGACACCCCAGACGAGCCCCAGCAGCGTGCCTGTTTCCGCCGCTCCTCCCGTTCCCAACACGGTGTGCCACTCCAGGCGGGAACAGCGGATCTTCCGGAAAAAGGCCCGGGCCACCGGCTGCAGGTCGTGCACCCGTTTCAGCAGGTCCTGGTACTTTTTCATCCACTGCTTCACCTGCTTGAAGTTGACGTCCTGAATCGAATCGTCCATCTCCGACCGCTTGTGCACCTTTTCCACCTTTACTTTCAATTCCGGGCCCTGCCGCGTCGGCTTTTGCAGCAGGACCGGCAGTTCGTACTTTCGCCTGAACAGACGAAACCAGGCGGAGAACTCCACCACGAGATGGTCGTTTTCCCCGACCCGACCGTACTCGATCGCGATCCGTACCGGCGTCACGGCCGCCAACGCCACCAGGGCAAGGATGCCCACTACCAGCCAGCCCATCAAAAAAATCCCACCCTTTCCCCGTTAGTATGAATGGAAAGAGTGGGAATTATGTTCCATGTATTGTATGTCAATCCAGAATGTAGACGCGCACGTCCTTTTGCAGTCCGTGGTTGGCCGCTTCCCGCAGGGTCGGCAGGAACAAATCCACGTGACGCTGTTTGACCGCCCCTCCGATGTCGGCCGCCACCGCGTAGCCGTACCCGTCAATGTACAGGTGGCTGCCCAGCGGAATGACGTTGGGGTCGACCGCCACGACTCCCTTGCGCAGCGGGTAGCCCAGATAGGAGAACACATCGTCGGTCGGGTAGCTGTACGCCGTCGTCTGCACCGTCAGCATCCTGACGTACGGCGTACCGATCTTGGCCAGCCTCTGCTGCGCCGCGTTCGCCTTGTCCGGCAGCAGGTGGAGGGCCGCATACGTGGCCGCTTCCGCTCGGGTCATCGGCTTGTTCGGCTGCAGGGTGCCGTCTGGATAGGCACCGACCAGACCGTTCTGCAGCGCGTACACAAACGGCCGCTGGAACATTTCCTCCACCGCTTCCCCGTCCGGATAGCGCTGAAGCGTCTTGACGGAAGCGGTCCAGCCGAGCTGGTTCACCTTTCCGCTGTCTCCGGTCGCCCGCGTCAGGATGGAGACCAGTTCTTCCCGCTGCACGGGTTTGTCGGGATGCAGGTACACCCGTCCGCCTTCCTTCCGGCCGTGGATGATCCCCAGCCGGTATGCGGTTTCGGCGTAGGGGGCCAGCCAACTGTCACGCGGCACGTCTGCAAACGGCGAGGCATCGTCCGCCACTGGCTCAATCCCTTTTGCTTTGAGAAACATTGCGATCAATTCGCCGCGGGTGACCGGCTCGTCCGGACGGAAGCGGTCCGCCCTTTCAACGCCCCCCGCTATGTACAGGTTTTCGATTTCGTTTTCAGCCCAATGTCCGCCAACGTCAACAAACGGTGTGGTTGCAGGTGTTGTCTCCGCCTCTGCCGCCGGCGCGCCCATCCCGAAGATGGCTGCCAGAGAGGCCAGGATCAGCATCTTTCTCATCATCAACCTCCTGAAACAAACATGCTGGTTTTCTCTCGTTTCATTCTATCGAAATATTGTCAGAAAACAACCTACAATGTTTGCCAGCGATTTCCCGCTTTCCCACCAAAGAGGAAACCCCTTTCCTGCGAACAGGAAAGGGGTTACTCGACAATGCCCAAATAGACCAAATCCTCAAATCGGATCTGCCCTGTCACGGGAAGACCTTCTCCTTTCTGGAACCGAAAGACGGCCCGTTCCGTCGGCTGGTCAAAACGGCCGTGAACCTTGCCCTCGTAGTAACCGGCGGCCTTTAGGCGATTTTGCACCAGTTTGACCAGCGCTCCGCGGCTCCCCGGAACCAGAATGCGATAGGTCAGCCGCTCGTGCCCCATGATCGGTCCGTCGATGATGACCGGCGTCCGGATGCGGACATGCGGATAGAGCTTTTCGATGTCCCGGTTTCGCATCCGAAAGCAGCCGTGGCTGACAAAACGTCCGATCTGCTCCGGCCTGTTGGTGCCGTGTATGCCGTACGTGCCCCACTCCACATCAATGCCCAGCCATCTGGACCCAAATCCTCCGCCCCAGTTCTTCGATTTCTGAATGACGGAATAGACCCCGATCGGCGAAGGCGTATCGACGGCGCCGGGAGCGATCGGGAAAGACGCCAGCACTTCTCCCGTTGACGTGCGAAGGTAGAGCCGCTTCTTCCACAGATTCACGTACAGATGGACAGACGCCTTCTCTTCCGGCTGCTTGGCCGAAACCGGCGAGACGGGGGCGTACAATGCAAACAACAGGGTGAGAACCGTGAGAATTGGTCGCATGACAACTCCATCGCTCCGTTGGGGGTATTATCGTGCGAAAATGTGTTGACCGATCTGTTTGATCTGCGGGCGGGACCAGATCCAGCGGGACGTCGCCGTAGCCGGGTTGAAGTAGTACAGGGCACCGCCCGACGGGTCCCAGCCGCGAACCGCGTCGTACGCTGCGCGATACGCCGTTTGATCCGGAGCGAGCCAGAACTGGCCGTCGTCAACCGCGGTAAAGGCGTACGGTTCAAAGATGATGCCCTTTACCGTATGAGGGAATTGGGGCGACTGCAAACGGTTCATTACGACAGCGGCCACAGCCACCTGCCCGACATACGGTTCACCGCGCGCTTCCGCGTGCACCAGTCGGGCCAGCAGTACCATTTCCTCGCGGTTGACCGATACTTGTTTCAACATCCGCCAGGTTTGCCGGCCGGCGATCCCGTCGACGGCCAACCCGTAGTTGCGCTGAAACTGCATGACGGCTTGTCGGGTGTGCGGTCCGAATATTCCATCCAGCGGCTGCTGGTAGTACCCGAGCACCTGCAGCCGGTACTGCAGGTCCCAAACGTCTCCGCCCTGGCTCCCCTGTTTCAGCAAGGGGGCCGCCGAAGCAGGCGCAGCCGTCAAAATCAGCGCGACAAGCAGTGTCAACAGCAGGGTGGTTCCCGTTTTTCGCTTGAACACTGATCATCCCTCCTCAAGCCACCATTCTAGCTTTTGGATGAATGCGGTTCAATTCGAGGTTTCTGGCACTTCTGGAAAACAGTTCTGTCCCGCTACCCTTTGGGACGAAAGACCAATGCTGCAAAAAAGCCAAACACGATCGCGGCGGAGATGCCGGCGCTGGTCACCTCGAAAATGCCGGTGATGACGCCCACCAATCCATGTCTTTCCGCCTCGGCCATCGCCCCGTGCACCAGCGCGTTGCCAAAACTGGTGATGGGGACGGTTGCCCCGGCACCGGCAAACCTGATCAGCGGATCGTACAGGCCGACGCCGTCAAGCACGGCGCCGGCCACCACCAGCGAGGACATGGTGTGGGCTGGCGTCAGCTTCACGACATCGAGCAAAAATTGGCCGATGAGACAAATGGTCCCTCCCACCAAGAACGCCCAGAGAAACGTCATCTTATCCCTCCTCGTTCGGCTCCGCCTCGATGGCCACGGCGTGGGCGATGCACGGAATGCTCTCCCCCTGCTGGTAGGAAATGGGGGAAAGCAGCGCCCCCGTCGCCACCACCAGCATCCGTTTCCACGCGCCCGCCCTCATCCGGTTGAGCAGATGGCCGTACGTGACGGTGGCGACACACCCGCATCCGCTGCCGCCCGACCAGACGGTGGGATTGTCCCCGTAGATCATCCGGCCGCAGTCCTGGTAGCGATCCAGCGGAATGTGGAGGTTGTGCTTGGGCAGCAGTTCCGACAGAATCGAATGGCCCACTTTTCCCAGGTCTCCGGTCACCACCAGGTCGTAATGATCGTGGGGCAGCCCCAGGTCGCGAAAATGGGCTTCCAGCGTGGCCAGGGCGGCCGGCGCCATGGCGGCTCCCATGTTGAACGGATCGGACAAGCCCATGTCCACCACCCGCCCAATCGTGGCGGCGACGACCTGCGGGCCTTTTCCCTGGCGAGCGACGACCGCCGCTCCCGCCCCCGTGACCGTCCATTGGGCCGTGGGCGGTTTCTGCGAACCGTACTCGGTCGGGTAGCGGTACTGCTTTTCCGCCGATCCGTTGTGGCTGGCGGTTGCGGCCAGCACGTAATCGGCCGACTGGCTGTCCACCAGCAGGGCCCCCAGCGCCAGACTTTCCATCGCGGTGGAGCAGGCGCCGAACAGTCCCAGGTAGGGAATCCCCAGCGTCCGGGCGGAAAAGCTGGCGGTGATGAGCTGGTTCGTCAGATCGCCGGCCAGCAGGAAATGGATGTCGTCCTTTCGCAGCGTGGCTTTTTCCACCGCCTTGTCGCAGGCTTCCTCCAGCAGGACCTTCTCGGCCTTTTCCCAACTGTCCTGGCCCATCATCAAATCGCCGTGCAGCGTGTCAAAATCGTCGGCCAGCGGCCCCTTGGCTTCAAACGGGCCGCCGATCGCCGCCGAACCGACGATCACCGGCCTGGAAGGAAAGACCCACGACTGATGACCCTGTCTCATGCGCTACCCTCCCATTCTGATCAGCGTTTTAATCAACCCGATGACAAACGCGGACGTCACGCCGAACACGATGACCGATCCGGCCAGTCTGAACATGTTGCCGCCCACTCCGAGCACAAACCCTTCGCTGCGATGTTCGATCGCCGCCGACGCGATGGAGTTGGCAAAGCCGGTGACCGGCACGCTGGTTCCGGCCCCCGCCCACTGGGCGATGCGATCGTACACCCCGAGTCCCGTCAACAGGGCGGAGAGAAAAATCAGTACGGCCACGGTGGGGTTGCCTGCCGTCTTTTCGGTAAAGTGAAAGTAATGGATGAAACCTTCTTGAATTGCCTGCCCCAGCAGACAGATCAGGCCGCCGACGAGAAACGCCCGGACGAAGTTTTTCAGCAAGGGGCGCGGCGGCTCGTGCCGTTTGGCCAACTGCTGATACTGCTGCTGGGTGGGCGTCAGCTTTTTCTTTTTCTGGTCCGCCATTCGGGTTCCCTCCTTTCCTTATTGGGTCAACAGCGGCTTCATCCGGTCGATCACGCGCTGCAGATGCTCCGCGTCCTTTTCGTAAACCTGTTTGGTCTGCTTGTTTTTCGTCGACAAGGCGAACATCTCCAGATCCGCCTGGCACTTCTTCAAGAGCGCGTAGGTCAGCTTCAATTCTTGAGAGGGCGCCACCTTGATCTTGTCGTCGTACAAATCCAGGTAGAGCTGCCCGGCCCGGTCCACCTGGCCGAGAAACACGTTCTCCAGAGCCACGCCCGCTTTTTGCAGTTCCATGCGCACCCAGTTGCGGTTCAGTCCCAGATTGGCCAGCGATTCGTCCATGATGTTGCCGTCCATGATCACCGCCTGCGGTTCTTCCGCCTGTGCGACGGGCAGGTCCAGATCCTGCGGGGTGACCGGTCGATGCTGCGATTTCAGCAGCACGCTTACCTCGCCGCTCGTCTCCATCAGCGCAAATTCCACGTCCGCCACGCGGAACACGTTTTTCATACGCAGTTGCTCCATCAGGTCTTCCGTCGTCAGCCGCTCTTTTTTCAGGTTGTCTTCCAAAATCTTGCCGTCCTTGATCAGGATGGTGGCCTGTCCTTCCACCACGTTGCGGATCGCCTTGCTTTTCAGCGAAAGCCACTCCATTAATACCGGAAAGAGGGCAAAGATCGTCATGGCGATGAGGCTGTGAAACATCGGACCGTCCATGTCGGTCGCCATGAATGCCGCGATGGACCCGATCGAAATACCCACGATGTACTCGATGTATGTAAGCTGTCTGATCTGCCGCTTGCCGATCAGCTTCGTCAAAATGAACAGGTACACCAGTGCCACTACGGAGCGGATGACGATGTTGATCCACTCAGGCATTGTGCTCACCTCCCGGCTTGGCGTGGAGAGGAGAGAGCGAGTCCCTCTCCCCGTCCTGCGAATGAACCAGTTTAAAATCCTTTGTATTGAGGCTCTTCGTTCTCCAGTTCCGTTACCCGCTGCTCCAGATTGGTGACGATCGACTGCGTTTGCTGGGCCGCCTGGGTGTACAATTGCTTTGCCTGTTGATTTTGCGTGCTGAGCGCGAACTGCTCCAGGTTGGCCTGCGCCCCTTTCAGGCTGGCCAGCGTTTGTTTGACTTGCGATGCGACGGTCATTTGTTTTCACCTCCTAGCACCTATAGATTCAACAAAGGGAAGCAAAATATTCTTCCCCGAACGATCCAGTTTTTTCTATTTTTTTACAGACAACAAATCAAAAAGGAAAGACACCCGGTCAGGTGCCTTTCCACATCCAACCTATTTGGTTATGCACGGCCAGCGAGCTGTTGTTCAGCGAAGGACACCAGACGCTTGGTGATTTCTCCTCCGACGGAACCGTTTTGACGGGAAGTGGTGTCTGCGCCCAGCTGTACACCAAACTCGGCAGCGATTTCATACTTCAGTTGGTCCAGAGCTTGGTTGGCTTGCGGCACCAGCAGGTTGTTGCTGGATCGGTTGTTGTTCGGCATTTGTATTCACCTCCTCGTTGTTTGTAGCTTTAATATGTGTGATGGCCGATTGCTTCATTCATTGTCACAGCGGGATTTCACTGGCAATTTATAGCGTTATAGCGTGAGCAGATAGTCCGCGATGCGCCGGGCCGCATCGGGTTGGCGAAGTGCATCCATGCGGCGGACCATCTCCTCCCGCTCTTCCGGTCGGCGCCGCCAGCGAACGATCATGGCGGCGATCTCCTCGGGCTTTTCCGCCCACACGGCGGCCTGCTGCCCGAGCAAAAACGACAGGTTGTGGCGCTCCTGCCCCGGCAGCGGCCGATACAGGATCAGCGGCGTCCGGAGCGCCAGCGCTTCCGCACAACTGATGCCGCCCGGCTTGGTGACATAGGCGTCGGCAGCGCCGATCCACTCCCAGATGGACGGCTCGTACCCTTTTACCACGAGGCGGTGAAGCGGATGGGGCCGTTCGGCGACCAGCGACAGCCGCTGCCTGATCGGCTCGTTTTTTCCCACGATCACCACGATGTGCAGCGGTTCCGTCACGTCCAACAAGGACCGGACCACTTCCTCCATGCCGCCGTGGCCGCCCTCTCCCCCGCTCACCAGCACGGTAAACCGGTCGGGCGACAATCCCGTCCGCTCTTTCCAGGACGCTTTCTCTTCCCGCGCCGCCGCGGCAAACGCCGGACGCACCGGAATGCCGTACACGCGAATCTTTTCCCGTGCCACGCCGTGACGCCGCTCCAGAAGCTCCGCCAGCCGCTCGTGCGCCACGACGTAGGCGTCAATCTCGGGATGCACCCAAAACCGGTTGACATGGAAGTCGGTCGGAATGCTGACCAACCGGAACCGCTTGCCGGCTTTTTGCTTGGCGTGCGCCAGGGCGGACAAGCAGTAGGCGTGAGTGGCGGCGACCACGTCCGGCTGTTCCCGCTCCAGCAGTTCGCGGAGCAGACGGCGCGCCAGAAAGGCCCCCATCGGCTTGGCCAGGGCGGTTCCCCACATCTGTTCGCGGTCGTACAGACGCTGCCAGAGCATCGGACTATAGCGCAGCATCTGCCCATAAAAAAAACGGGACAGCTCCCGCAGTGCCGGGCTGGCCGACTGCAATCCGCCCTCCACGCGGGCGTACACGCCGGGACAGCGTTCCACCGCCGCCTCGCGCAGCGCTTCCGCCGCCATCCGGTGTCCGCTGCCGGCCCACTCCTCGGTGACAACCAACAGGCGCTTCCCGTTCACTGCCGATCACCTGCCGGTTCCGGCTGCCGGGGCAGATAACGGCGAAGCAGCTCCTCTTTGGACATGTACACCCGCTTCAGCGGCATCTCGCGGTCCCATCGCTCGATGCGCCGCTTTCCGTCAGGATGGATCAGGCGCACCATCAGTCTGAGATACCAGCGCTTGTAGCGAAAAAACCAGGTCATCGGCACGTCGGAGATGGAAAACCCGAGCGGTTTCACTCCCTTGTGAAGCATCGTGGTGCCGACGACGCCCTTGATGCGGTCCCGCTCCTCATGCCCGTCCAGATACGCCGCCAACTGCGGCAGGGAGCGCATGATGTGGTGACGGAGCAGCAAAGTCACCCGCAGGTCGTCCTTTACGCCCTTGCATAGAGTGGCAAAATAATAATTGTGGATATGCAGTTTCAAGATCAGATCCCCGTGGCAAATGACGCGTTGATCGCTTGTGACGAGCGGCTCTCCCCGGTAGCGCAAAAGAACGATGCGAAAAATGTTGTTGCCTTTGTCAATGTATCTGAGCCGGGTGCATCGTTGGTAGATCGTGTCCCAAACGCCCCACAACATCAAGATGCCCGTATTCATCTGCGATCGGATCCTTTCTCCGTCTGGGTTTCTTCTTAGGTAGTATGCCCCGAACCCTCTCGCGAAAACACCGGGAAATCCGCCTTGCCCGCCCGCCGGCTCCTCACGTTTTCCCAAAGCGGCCCAGCGCCATCACCGCCGCCGCCACCAAAATCGGCAGCCAGGCGTGATTCAGGAGAAGCGGATTGAGTACTTTCCAGACGTACGGATCCTCCAGACACATGTCCGCCGCCGTGTAGGCCAGAACGCCTCCGCCGGCGATCACCAAGCCGTGGAAGCGGTTCATCAGCCGCGAAATCCAGGCGCTCCCCCACATCAAGAGGGGAATGCTCATGCCCAGCCCCAGGATCACCAGCACGATATCCCCATGCGCGGCTCCGCCCACCGCCAGCACATTGTCCAAGCTCATGACAAAATCGGCCAACAGGATCGTCTTGACAGCCTGGCCGACATTGCCGCCGTACTTGACCTCGATCGTCTCCTCCTGGCCGCCGAGGATCAGCTTGCAGGCAATCCACAGGAGCAGAAGCCCCCCCACCGCCTTGACCAGCGGAATGTCCAGCATCCAGGTGGTCATGCCGGTCAACGCGACGCGCAGCACGATGGCCCCGAGCGTTCCGTAGAGGACGGCCCGCCGGCGTTCCCGCTCCGGCAGTCTCCGGCAGGCCATGCCGATGACGACGGCGTTATCGCTGCTGAGCACGACGTCTATCAGAAAAATGTGCACGAATCCCAGCCAAAATTGCCCGTCCATCTCCGCCTCCCCTGCCCGTCTGAAGTTTGTCCTTCTTACTCTATGCGCCCGTTTGCGGACTGATGAGCGCTTTTCTTTCCGAAAAAAGGCGAGAAAACACGGTTTTTGTAGAAAAATACTTCCATAAAAAAACATTTTAATGCGAAAATTAGGATAAACATACCTTGTTTTTCTGGGCGTCCTTCCGTACGATTAAAGTTGGGGTGGGAAAAGCTATGGCGGAAACTGTGTCTCTAAACCTTCACGATGTTTCACAGAAAATTCTTGATATGGCGCCTACGATCACGACGCTGTGGCTGCAGGAAATCGTGATCAGCATGGAAACCCCGTTGACGATTCCCCGCAATTTTGCCGAGAAGCGGACGGTGCTCTTGGCTCGCTATCTGGTGGAAGATGTCGACGGTGACATGCAGGCCTGGTCGCTGGACATGGGCGAATGGCTGCGCTCCCAGGAGTTCCCGTTTTCATCCATCTTGCGTACCTATCAGTTGTACCGGAACGTATTCTGGCGGGTCCTCCGTCCGGAGCTGCAGCAGTGGTCGTTGGCGCCGGAAGAGATGCTGTACCTGGAAACACAGTTGGGAAAAGCCATGGATGAGAGCGTCTTCTGGGCCGTGTACCACTTCGAGCAAATGATCAATCAGGAGCTCGTCCAAAAGGAAGAAACCATCTCCTATTTGCACAACGACAAATTGACCATGCTGGGCAAAATCGCCGCCAACATGGCTCATGAACTGCGCAACCCTTTGTGTGCGATCGAGGGCTTCTTGAAGCTGATCGCCGAATCGACCCAGGGGCAGGACAAGCTGCAGTCCTACATCCAGGTGGTCATGCACGAATTTGAAAACCTGCACCGGCAGATTACCGGCTTCCTCAGCTTTTCGAAAAAGCCGATTCTGGACGAGGTTTACAAGACGGTCGAAATCGGACAAGTCCTCTACGACGTGGAGCTGCTGATTACGCCGCGGCTGGTCGGGGAAAACATTCGCTTTGAAAAGCACATTGAGCCATGCACCCTGCACTGCTACGAAGAAGGACTCAAGCAGGTGCTGGTCAATCTGCTCAACAACGCCATCGATGCCGTCCAAACCCGCACGAACAAGTCGATCCGTGTCATCTCGCACTGCGAGGGCGGATGGCTGCGGTTGATTGTGGAAAACAACGGGGAAATGATCCCGGCGGAGATCGTGGAAAATCTGTTTCAGCCGTTTTTTACCACCAAGCAGAACGGCACGGGGATCGGTCTGTCCATCTGCAAAAACATCATTGAAAAGCACAACGGCACCATCTCCTGCGAATCCACGGAGGAGTCCACCCGCTTTATCGTGAGGCTGCCGTTTTCTTGAGACCGTCTTCCTGCGTTCGGCTGAACGGCCATCACCGAAAAAAAACCTCCTGCTCGGTGCAGGAGGCGAGGCAAGAGATCCGTTACCTATCGGGTAAGCGATCTTAGCCTTACTCTACACGAAAACATATGTTTCTACCACCCTCAACCTTATGACACTTTTCGACATTTTCAGCCAGACGGCATGCAGGAGCGGCTCACTCTCTGCTCGAGGGAGGGCCGCTCCTGCTGTTGGCGGCCGAGCGCTCTCGGACACATACAAAAGCAGACGGACACGTGCAGTCCGTCTGCTTCTTTATCGCGTATGGAGCGGGTGATGGGAATCGAACCCACGCGACCAGCTTGGAAGGCTGGGGTTCTACCATTGAACTACACCCGCACGGCATGTGTTGGTGCCGAGGACCGGACTTGAACCGGTACGGGAGAAACTCCCGACAGATTTTAAGTCTGTTGCGTCTGCCTATTCCGCCACCCCGGCGCTGTTTTGGGCCTCCCCGAAAAACGTCCGCATACTCCTTGGGAGCATCCGTCCCTTTTTTGGAAAAAACATGGTCGGGAAGACAGGATTCGAACCTGCGACCCCTTGGTCCCAAGCCAAGTACTCTACCAAGCTGAGCTACTTCCCGTTGGATGCGGAGATGCGGGAGGGTGGAGGAGAGACAAAACGGCGCGGCCGGTTCGCTTCCCCCAGCAACCCCTTCACCTCTGAACGATGGCGTGCCCTGAGAGATTCGAACTCCCGACCTTTTGATTCGTAGTCAAACGCTCTATCCGGCTGAGCTAAGGGCACATGTTTGGGTAGAAATAAAAATGGAGCGGACGACGGGTCTCGAACCCGCGACCTTCGCCTTGGCAAGGCGACGCTCTACCAATTGAGCTACGTCCGCATTCACAACACCCCGACAAAAGCCGGTTGGGCTTGAAAAGCTTTCGCCATCTGGGGCAACGTATATGGTGCGGTCGAGAGGACTTGAACCTCCACGGTGTTGCCACCACTAGAACCTGAATCTAGCGCGTCTGCCAATTCCGCCACGACCGCACGGTATGATGTTTTCGCGATTCGCTATGTAGCTGTCTTCCCGCAGCCACTGTGTGTGGGAAAAAAACTGGTGAGCCATGAAGGACTCGAACCTTCGACCCTCTGATTAAAAGTCAGATGCTCTACCAACTGAGCTAATGGCTCATATCGTGGTAAGGAGAAGTGGTGGGGAGAGACGGATTCGAACCGCCGAACCCAGAGGGAGCAGATTTACAGTCTGCCGCGTTTAGCCACTTCGCTATCTCCCCATGGTCGTTCTCCTGGTGCCGGCGATAGGAATCGAACCCACAACCCCCTGATTACAAGTCAGGTGCTCTACCAATTGAGCTACACCGGCGTACCTGGCTTATTATAGCACACCCATTGTCGATGTCAACTGCGTGCCATCGCAAGTAGGTTGCGCACATCTTCGAAAAGATGGCGGAGCTGACGGGACTCGAACCCGCGACCTCCGGTGTGACAGACCGGCGTGAACTCCAGCTTCACCACAGCTCCATATTTGGTTGCGGGAGCAGGATTTGAACCTGCGACCTTCGGGTTATGAGCCCGACGAGCTACCGGACTGCTCCATCCCGCGACGATGATAATCATTCTGCAGTAATGGTGGAGGCTGACGGGATCGAACCGCCGACCCTCTGCTTGTAAGGCAGATGCTCTCCCAGCTGAGCTAAGCCTCCACGCCGCCCCGCAAAGGGAACCAGTGCTTCCAAACAAGCTCCGATTCCTTTGCGGAGCCCGGATCCCATGATCCAGGGACATTTTGCTATGGTGACCCGTAGGGGATTCGAACCCCTGTATGACAGCGTGAAAGGCTGCTGTGTTAAACCACTTCACCAACGGGCCAAGTGTTATGGTGCTCCCGACAGGAATCGAACCTGCGACCTCTTCCTTACCATGGAAGCGCTCTACCGACTGAGCTACAGGAGCAGATGAATGGCTCCTCGGGAGGGACTCGAACCCCCGACCGATCGGTTAACAGCCGATTGCTCTACCGACTGAGCTACCGAGGAACGTTGAAGACTTCACGCCTTCAAAACTGGATACGCATGGGTGGCAGTGGATTATGGAGTGGATAAGTCCTCGACCGATTAGTATTCGTCAGCTCCACGCGTTGCCGCGCTTCCACACCGAACCTATCAACCTCATCGTCTTTGAGGGGTCTTACCAGCTTGACGCTGTGGGAAGTCTCATCTTGGAGGGGGCTTCACGCTTAGATGCTTTCAGCGCTTATCCCGTCCGCACATAGCTACCCAGCTGTGCTCCTGGCGGAACAACTGGTGCACCAGCGGTGCGTCCATCCCGGTCCTCTCGTACTAAGGACAGCTCTCCTCAAACTTCCTGCGCCCGCGACAGATAGGGACCGAACTGTCTCACGACGTTCTGAACCCAGCTCGCGTACCGCTTTAATGGGCGAACAGCCCAACCCTTGGGACCTACTTCAGCCCCAGGATGCGATGAGCCGACATCGAGGTGCCAAACCTCCCCGTCGATGTGGACTCTTGGGGGAGATAAGCCTGTTATCCCCAGGGTAGCTTTTATCCGTTGAGCGATGGCCCTTCCATGCGGAACCACCGGATCACTAAGCCCGACTTTCGTCCCTGCTCGACTTGTAGGTCTCGCAGTCAAGCTCCCTTCTGCCTTTACACTCTACGAATGATTTCCGACCATTCTGAGGGAACCTTTGGGCGCCTCCGTTACCTTTTAGGAGGCGACCGCCCCAGTCAAACTGCCCACCTGACACTGTTCCCCGACCCGATCAGGGCCGCGGGTTAGAACTCCGATACGATCAGGGTGGTATCCCAACGGCGCCTCCACCGATGCTGGCGCACCGGCTTCTCAGGCTCCCACCTATTCTGTACAGATCGTACCAAAGTCCAATATCAGGCTACAGTAAAGCTCCATGGGGTCTTTCCGTCTTGTCGCGGGTAACCTGCATCTTCACAGGTATTATGATTTCACCGGGTCTCTTGCCGAGACAGCGCCCAAGTCGTTACGCCTTTCGTGCGGGTCGGAACTTACCCGACAAGGAATTTCGCTACCTTAGGACCGTTATAGTTACGGCCGCCGTTTACTGGGGCTTCGGTTCAAAGCTTCGCTTGCGCTAACTCATCCCCTTAACCTTCCAGCACCGGGCAGGCGTCAGCCCCTATACTTCGCCTTGCGGCTTCGCAGAGACCTGTGTTTTTGCTAAACAGTCGCTTGGGCCTTTTCACTGCGGCCCCCTCGGGCTGTTA